>NZ_RBVZ01000099.1 GCF_004000435.1 Alexandriicola marinus | reverse complement strand
GCTCCGAAAGCTTGAGACGGTAGTCGGGATCGGCTTCGCCTTTTTCGATTTCGTCGCGGCTGAGCTGGCCGGTCATGATCGGGTCCATACCCTTGATGCCCTGCGCGGAATCGCCATCGGCGATGGCGCCCACCTCAAGCGGATGCAGCTTGCAGAACTGTGCGATCTGCTCGAACGAAAGCGCCGTATTGTCGACCAGCCATACAGCGGTCGCCTTGGGCATCAGCAGCGTATTGGCCATATATGCG
>NZ_RBVZ01000098.1 GCF_004000435.1 Alexandriicola marinus | reverse complement strand
CGATCCCCTGGCATGTCTATCGCTCAAAGCGAGACCGGCGCATCGCCGGGATCACCGGATTTCTATAGCTACTTTATTTCTGAAAAATGCAGCTGATTTATTCGGCGAAAATCAAAACTACCGGCCATACGCAAATCTAGGCGTCCAGCTTGCTACAAGCTTTTCTTCCTCATCCTCAAATTCATCTGGATCACCGGCAAGCAAGTCACTCGATAGGACTGTCAACGTATAGCCATAACTGCCCAGGCCTACGATCTCTTCCTCA
>NZ_RBVZ01000097.1 GCF_004000435.1 Alexandriicola marinus | reverse complement strand
TTTGCGGCCGCGCTGGTCGGCCACACCCATGATGAACTCATGCGCAGAGGCGCGTTTCGCCGCCTCGATGATCTCGTCTTCGCTCGATCCCGGTTTGCCATAGGCGATGTTGTCGCGGATCGAGCGGTGCATCAGCATCGGGTCCTGGCTCACGACTCCGAACTGCTGGCGCAGCGATCCCTGGGTCAGCGTGCGGATATCGTTTCCGTCGAGCAATACCCGGCCGCTTTCGACATCGAACAGCCGCAGCGCCAGATTGGCTATCGTCGT
>NZ_RBVZ01000096.1 GCF_004000435.1 Alexandriicola marinus | reverse complement strand
CCTGTCAACGCCAATCTGCCGGATTGCGCCGACTTGCGGGCGAATCATAGCGTCCGCCACCGCGCACGGTCATCGAGGCCGGCATGGTACCGCGGCCCCGAACGGGTCAGCCTTCGAGAATTTCCTTCGATGCCACGGTGGAATCGGCATTGAGCCGGTAAACGATCGGAACGCCGGTGCCGATCTCCACCTTCACGATCTCGTCGCCGGAAAGCCTGTCCAGCGCCATCACCAGCGAGCGCAGCGAATTGCCATGCGCGGCGACGAGCACGGTCTCGCCG
>NZ_RBVZ01000095.1 GCF_004000435.1 Alexandriicola marinus | reverse complement strand
GGTAGCCGATTTCCACACTCGCGGGCCCTTCGGCAGTGGCGACGTCGATCATCGGGGGGATCCCCGACTCGCCGGGATCGCGCCAATAGGTTTTCCAGCCCGGTTCAAGCCGGATCTCAAGGGCGGCCCGCAGCTTGCCGTTGTGGCTTGCGGGCTCGGCAACCATGCGAACAGCACCGCCTTCGGCGCCGACCCATTCGCTCGAAGCGGCGGACACATGGGTCGAGGTGCATGCCAGAACAAGGCTGGCGCAAGCTGTGTTAAGCAGGGAACGGTTCATGGCG
>NZ_RBVZ01000094.1 GCF_004000435.1 Alexandriicola marinus | reverse complement strand
ACGGCGCGGTTGATGATCTTGAAGTAGCCGCCGCCGGCGAGCTTCTTGAACTTCACCAGCGCGAAGTCGGGCTCGATGCCGGTGGTGTCGCAATCCATGACCAGGCCGATCGTCCCGGTCGGCGCGATGACGGTGGCCTGCGCGTTGCGGTAGCCGTGCTTTTCGCCCAGTTCCAGCGCCTCGTCCCAGCTGGCACGCGCCAGCTCGACAAGCCTCTGGTCGGGGCAATTCGCATGATCGAGCGGAACCGGCGCGACGTTGACATCCTCATAGCCCGACGCGTTGCCATAG
>NZ_RBVZ01000093.1 GCF_004000435.1 Alexandriicola marinus | reverse complement strand
GGCAGTTGATATTTCGATTCAATGGCTTGCCGGATTGAGTCCGGCATGCATTTCAACTCCTTGATTTCAAAACGAAAGACAGACCGATGAAACCGAAGATTTTCATTGACGGCGAACATGGCACGACAGGCCTGCAGATCAGGACGCGGCTTGCCGGCCGGACCGACCTCGACATTCTCTCCCTTCCCGAAGCGGAACGGCGCAACAACACCATGCGGGCCGAAAGACTGCATGAGGCCGACCTTGCGATCCTCTGCCTGCCGGACGACGGAGCGAGACAGGCCCTGGAGTTGCTC
>NZ_RBVZ01000092.1 GCF_004000435.1 Alexandriicola marinus | reverse complement strand
CGCGGTCGCGCAGGCGCAGGTTCTCGTGGCTTATGCGCTGCGAGCGAGTGAGAAGCGAGTAGTTGAACTGAACCGGGTCGAGGTCGAGATACCGCTCCACCTCCTCGAACCACTCCAGCGAGTTGCGCGCGGCCGATTGCAGCCGCAGAACCTCGAGGCGCCGCTCTTCCTGGTAACGTTCGAACGCCTTTTCGAGCGTGGGTTCGCTGTGCAGATAATCCGCCAGCGCGATCGCGCTGTCGAATGCAAGCCGCGTTCCCGAGCCGATGGAGAAATGCCCCGTCGCGGCGGCGTCGCC
>NZ_RBVZ01000091.1 GCF_004000435.1 Alexandriicola marinus | reverse complement strand
TCGGTGTCGGCGACGGCTACGGCAATCTGCTGCCGGTGCTGCCTGCGATCGGTTACCTGGCATACGATCTTGCGACACATTCGGCGGCGGACGTTTCCACGGTCCTGTATCTGCTGGCTGGCGGATCGGCGGTCGGACTGGCAATTCACGCTTTCGCCTTCCGGCGCCGTCTATCGGCGCGCTTTCCGGATTTCCGCAAGGTCCGTTCGCGCAGCGAAACACGGGCCTGGGCCGGACGCTCGGCGCGCCTGTGGCTATCGACCGGGCTCGAAGCGGCCAATCAGTTTCTCGATGTGAT
>NZ_RBVZ01000090.1 GCF_004000435.1 Alexandriicola marinus | reverse complement strand
GATGGCGTATCGTAATTCAGCGAGCCGAACAGACCGCCGACGGCCGCCAGAATTCCGACGAACGCTGCCATCACCGCCATCTGCTCCGGCGTCGCCGCAAAACGCCGCGCTGTTGCAGCGGGGATGATCAGCAGCGAAGTGATCAGCAATACGCCGACGATGCGCATTGCGATCGCGATGACCGCCGCCATCAGCAGCATGAATGCGAATTGCGACACCCGCGGCGACAGCCCTTCGGCCTCGGCGACTTCTTCGCTCACCGTGCCGGCAAGCAGCGGCCGCCACAGATAGATCAGCGCC
>NZ_RBVZ01000009.1 GCF_004000435.1 Alexandriicola marinus | reverse complement strand
GGCGGACAGGCAGGGTCAAGGAGGGACAGATTTGGGTCCCCAAAACTCTGCCGCAAAAACCGGGAGGCCAAGGCCGATAGGTTTTTGTGGATGGCTCCCTTGAGGCTGAAGAACTCCGAGCCATCCCCGTTGCGGGTGTTGCGGAACATGGCGCCCACGCGTTGGAAGCGGGTGCGCTCCTGACCATCGGTGTCGGTGAACTTGACGGGGACGGTAGCGACGTAGTGGTTGGTCATTTGGGTTACTCCTTGTTGCGATGGGGATCGCCCGGCACGGGGGCAAGAGGCCCGGTCGCAAGCGCAAATGGCGCGTCTGGAGCCCTACTTTCCAAAGCCCCATGGCAAGCCTCGCGTCGATGACCGGTAGGTTTTGAGCGGGATTGTTTTCATCAATCGCAATGGCTTGCGGTGGCGGGATGCACCCAGGGAATACGGCCCACATAAGACACTCTACAACCGTTGGAAGCGGTGGAGTGACAAAGGCATCTTCGCTCAGATGATGGCCAGCTTGGCGGCGGATCACGGCGAGAAGAAGACGGTCATGGTCGACGCGACCTACCTGAAGGCACACCGCACGGCGTCCAGTCTGGGCGCCAAAAAGGGAGGCGCGGGCGTCGGATTGACCGCACCAAGGCCGGATTGCGGGGCAAACGCACGATCGCCGGGACGGCGCGCTCTGCGGCATGTACTGTTCCAGGCCGCTCTCGTCGCCGCACATCACAACCCATACTGAAAGCCTTCGCGCAGAGACTGCGCGATGCCGAAAAACCGCACAAGGTCATCATCACTGCGGTCGCGCGCAAGCTCGTCACTATCGCAAATGCTCTATGCAAAGCACACAAAACATGGGGCATTCAAGGCGCGTGACGGAGGTAGCTTGGCCGATACGAGGGTGTCTGTTACTTCCTGCTGAGTTCGTAGTTTAGCCTAGGACTGAATAGCTCTCCCCGTGTCCAGTATCCTTGTCATCTCGCCTGTCTCGTCCCACCCGCCGCAGAATGGCGCGCGGCGGCGGATCCATTCGCTTCTGAGCCTGCTCAAGGCGCGGGGGCATCGGATCCATTTCGTCTACACGGCCTGCGAGAAGGTCGATCTGACTCGGATGAAGATGCTGATGGAGGCGGATTGGGACAGTGTCGATGTCTTTCCCTCCGGGCACCGGTTCGAGAAGACGCTTGGCGCGGATTTCGCGCTCGATGACTGGATCAACCCGCATCTGCGTGATGTCCTGCCTGCGCTCGCGCGGCGCTATGGCGTGACCCATTGCCTGACGAATTATGTCTTCCAGTCCGCCTATCTCGACGCGCTGCCCGAGGGCGTGGCCAAGATCCTCGACACCCATGACAAGCTGTCGCGGCGGCACCTGTTCGAGGCGCTCGGGGTCGCGCCCGGCTTCTATCACACCACCGAGGCCGAGGAGCTGCGCGGCCTGGCCCGGGCCGATGTGGTCCTGTCGATCCAGGACAACGAGGTGGATTATTTCCAGCGCGCCGGGCGGCCCGTCGTCGTGGTGGGCCATTCCACGCCCAACGCCTTCGTCGAGAAGCGTTATACCCGGGTCGAGCGGCTGGGCTATATCGGCGCGTCGAACAAGTTCAACATCCATTCCCTCGAGGCGCTGATCCCGGCCTTCATCGCCCATGTCCGGACCACCGGCTCGCGGCTCTCGCTCCATATCGGGGGCAATATCATCAAGACGTTGCAGGATCGGCCCGAACTGGACGACGACTGCGTGCGGTTCGAGGGCTATGTCCACGACATCGGCGCCTTCATGGAAGAGATCGATCTCTACGTGAACCCGACGCTCATCGGCACGGGGCTCAAGATCAAGAGCGTCGAGGCACTGAGCCACGGTGTGCCGGTGATCTCGACGGCGACCGGCTGGGACGGGCTGCCCGCGCTCGAGGGATTTCATGACGCCCCCGACATCGCCGGCCTGATGGACACGATCGCCCGGGTCGAACAGGAGGGCTTCGACACGCTCACGAAGCTCGCCAATTTCTCGCGCGCGAGCTTTGCGGAATACGAGATGAACCTCGAGGTCAATCTCGCCCGGCTGTTCGAGGCGCCCCGCGACGAGCTGGCCGACTGGGCCGGGGCCAATCCGCGCTTCATCGGCAACCGGCAAGCGGAGAACCCGGGCTTCCTGCGGCTGGGGGATCTGCGCGATGTGCCGGTGCGGACCGGGCGGCCGCGCATCGCCCATGTGGTCAACCCGGTGCGCATGCCAAGGACCTCGGATCTCTATATCGCGCAGCCCATCGTCTACCGTTCGATGGTGCGTGCGCAGGACGCAACCCGGGATGCCAAGGTCACGCTGGTGGCTCGCCGCTTTGCCGAGGATGCAGGCTACCAGGCCGCGGCCTTCGATCTCGAACTGCCACTGTATCGCTCGGCCCGCGATCTGGGGATCGTCGAGGACGCGCGCAAGCTGCCGCTTCTGGCGGATGTGTTCTCTCTGGCCGACCTGCCCGACGAGATCACGCATGTGGTCTATACCAACAGCGATATCGGTCTTCTGCCGCATTTCTACGATTTCGTGGCAGACCGGATCGCCGAGGGGCACGACGCGCTTGTCATCAATCGCCGAACCCTGCCCAAGACATTCACCAGCCCCGCCGAACTGACCGAGCTTTACGCCGAGATGGGGACAGATCATCCGGGCTTCGACTGTTTCGTCGTCTCGCGCGAGATCCTCGAGGCCTGCCAGTTCGCCGAAACGCTCGTGGGGGTGCATCTGATCGGGCGGGTGGTGTTCTGGAACCTGATCGCCCGGGCCCGGAAGATCGGCTATTTCCCGGCGCAGAACCTGACCTTCCATATCGGCGACGACGTGCCGTCGAAAAGCCGCCAAAGCCTGCCCTATATCCGGCATAACCTCAAACAGGGCGCCGCCGTGGCGAGGGCCCTCAGGGCCGATCCCGGCGGCTTTGCCGATGCCGCCCGGCTCGAGCGGTTCAAGCGCGTGCTGCAGGTCTCTCCGGGTCAGATCCACGGGCCCCACAAGCCCGGCTCGGACGGCAGCAACCTGGTGATGATGCACAGCCTGTTCCGCTCAGGCTCCACCTATATCTTCCAGAAGGTGCGCAAGGCCCGGGACTGGACGGCCTATTACGAACCGTTCCACGAGGACCTCGCGCTCTTCAGGCCCGAAAAGCTCGAGGAGTTCCGCGAACGCCATTCCGGCCGGTCCTTCCGCCATGCCGGTGCGGACACCGGATCCGGGCCGGGATCAGACTGGCTCTTCGCGGAATACGAGGGGCTGCTGACCCCCGGTGAACGCGGCGTGCGCGGCTATGACCGGCGGATGAGCTACATGCTCGATTTCGACGGCTACGACACGGCTGTCGCGACCTATGTGGGGGGGCTGATCGGGGCCGCGCGGACAGAGAACCTGTTCCTGCAGTTCAACCGGAGCGCCCTGAGGCAGGATCAGATGTGCCGGCTTTTCCCAGAGGCGACCCATGTCTATCTGAACCGGAACCTGCGCGATGTCTGGGGCTCGTATCTGAGCTTTCAGGTCAAGGGGGTGCACGGCTTCCTGCGCAACAACCTCGCGTATCTCTATTTCAACGCGCAACGGTCCCTGATGCGGGCCCTCGCCCGGCATGTGCCGGTCCGGGACGAGGCGTTCCAGTTCTATTTCCACGGGCATCTTGGTGAATGCTATCATGACTACAGCCTCGACCAGCATTTCCTGATCCACGCCACGCTGTGGTATGCCGCGCGTGCCCAGGCCGAGGCCCATGCGGATCTGATCATCGATCTCGACGGGCTGGAAACCGACCGCCTGTCCCGTCTGGAAACCGAGGCCGGGCTTGCCGCGCTGCGCCTGCCCGTGGCCTTCGCCGATCTCAGCGGGCGCCACTATGCCCCCATCGACCTCGGTCTGCCGCCCAGCCGGCTGACCAGCCTGGAGGAGACAGCAAAGGAGATCGTGGCCGAGGCCCTGGCGGAAGATCAGCCCGTCCGCATCGGGGCGGAATGACCGGTTATCGCGGAAGGCGCGTCAGCCCTCGCCCGAGACGTTCCCGGGCGCCGTGATGGTGAAGCCCTGCTTTTCGAGAGCCGTCAGCAGGCGGCGCCCCTTCTTCATGTAATCAGCGCGGTTTTCCTGCCACGCGGCCTTGACCTCTTCGGGCGAAGCCTCGGGATTGGCCAGCTTCAGATCGATGCGGTTCAGGTTGCGGCCGATGGCAAGAACGATGGGCTTGTTGGCCGGGACGTCGGACATGGATGGTTTCCTTGAACATGGTTGTGGGACACGGTCTGACGGTTTCGCCCGGCCTCTTGCCCTGACGAGGACACATTATTCCGAATGGCCCCTCGAGACCACTCTGATGATGAAAGCCGTTGCTCCGAAACCGGTGTGAGAAATACACGCCTTTGCCAATCTCGACCAGCACATCTATCCTCCGCCTGCCCTGTCACAGCCGTCCGGACGGCTCGCGTCTCTCGAAGAAACGACGCGCAAGCATGGCGCGGATATCGCCGCCAGCGGCCCGCCAGCGAGAG
Organism: Alexandriicola marinus; assembly: GCF_004000435.1. GTDB lineage: Bacteria > Pseudomonadota > Alphaproteobacteria > Rhodobacterales > Rhodobacteraceae > Alexandriicola > Alexandriicola marinus. The sequence goes on along the minus strand of NZ_RBVZ01000009.1, from coordinate 91,342 downwards.
GGCCGGAACCCAGAAAAGGGAGAGAGACTTGGACGCCTTCAGCATCATCATACAGGATCGCGATGACGATGCCTCCGGACTTCCCGATCAGCTGACCGAGAATGTCGAAAGCTTCACCCGGCAGCATCCCGACATATCGCACCATGTCCTGTTCAACGACGAGATCGAGGCGCGCCTGCATGACGGATTCCCGCCCGAGGTGCTGCAGGCCTATCGCACGCTGGTGCCCTATGCCTACAAGGCCGATCTGGCGCGGTATTGCATCCTCTACCTGCAGGGCGGGATCTATTTCGACATCTCGATCAATTTCCAGGCCCCCCTCCCCGTCGAGGACGGCAGGCTGACGGTCTTCCGCGACATCATGTCGGCCGCACCCTCGGATTGCCTGAACGGGCTGATCTATAGCCCGCCCGGCCATCCCGCGCTGCAAAAGACAATCGAGACCTGTATCGCGAACGTGCACTCCGAGTATTACGGGCCGAACCACATGGCCCCGACAGGGCCTGTCCTGTTCGGGCGCTGCCTGGCGATGACCTGCGCACCGGAAGAGCTGAACCCGGGCACGGGGCTTCTTCTCAACCCCACCGATCCGCTGCCCACGCTGCTTTTCGACCACCCCGGCTGCCCCTCCCGTCTTGTGGCCCATCGGCGCAAGACAGGGCCTGGTCTCGATGGAAAGGGGCTGGCCAAGGGTAATGTCTATGGCGTGATCTGGAAGACGCGGGGCATCTATGGCTACCGAAGGAACCGTTCCTACGAACTGGCCTATTTCACGGATCGCGGCGGGGTGGTGGGCGGCTATCTGCGCAATGGCAGGCTGCGCGTCCTGCCAGAGGACCGGGGCGCCATTCTCTATGGTCCGGGCGTCTATCTGACCCCCGGCAGATATCGGCTCGCCATCGAACTTTCGGAGGTGGAAGACGTGTCGGCCCTGTCCATCAGGTTCGTCTCGAAAGAGGCCGGGACCGACGAGCTCCTGTCGCTGCCGGATGTCGCCCCATGCGATGGCCTGTCAATTCTCGCATCGGTCGAGATCGCCGAGCCGGCGCATGATTACCACGTGATCCTGGCCGGGCCACGGGGAAAGGCTTTCGTCTTCGACGCTATCCACATCCTGCAAACGCACCCCGACGTCTGATCGCGGCCGATGACGCCGCGTTGGGACAGATCCGTTGTCGCCTGACAGGCGTTCAAACCGTCTCCGAGGCGATGAAAAATCGTGCATGGCGAAGGGAAGCCCGGTCCACCCCATGCCGGAAAATCTGCAAACCTGTTCCCGCACACTATGGTGCGCCAGACAGGACACACCCTTTTCCAATGACGCGGTCTGGACAGCATATGGCATCTGTGTTTTCAGGATTCATACCTTTTTCTAAGTTCAAAGTTGCCTGATGCGTATCGCTTGGTTAAGCCCATTATCCAGATTTTCGGATATCTCGCACCATTCCCACTCGATCCTGCGAGCCGGTGCGGACACGATAGGCAAGACCTCCGATCTGACTGTCGATCTGTTCATCGAACCCAGCAGTCACTACCTCGTGCCCCCGGTTCCCGCGACGATCCTGCAGCCGTGGCACGACGCCGATTTCTTCGCGGCCAATTATGATCTGACGATCTTCAATATCGGCAACAACGTGACCAATCACAGCGCGATCAACCGGCTGTGCCTGTCGCATTCCGGGATCGTGATCGTGCACGACATCATGATGCAGCATTATTGGGCCAACGTGATATTCGAACAGAACGCCAACCCGGCGCTCTATGCGGGCATGCTTCTCGATTACTATGGCGAAGAGGGCGCTCAGGTTCTCGAGAAGTCGCGGATCACGATCGCGCCCGGACGCGCCCGGTACGCCCCATGGGATACACCGGCCTGCATCGATTTTCCGCTGATCGAGCCCTTTCTTTCGAATGCGACCCAGGTGGTCGTCCACTCGGCCTTTGCTGAGCGCGAGCTTTCGAAGCTGGGAAAATTCGATTTCATCCGCCTGTTCCTGCCCACCGACAAGAAGCCGGTCCCCGAGCAGCCCGCACCACCGGTTGAAGAGATCAGGATCTCGTCTTTCGGCGATATCTCACCTCCGAAGAACTATGACCTTCTGATCCCGGCCATCGCCAGTGTCGCCCGCGAACTGAACCGGCCGATCCGCTACAGGATCGCGGGTCGACCGGGACATACGACCTATTACGACAGGATCCTCCGGCTGGCCGAGCAGGCGTCCCACGAAACCTTCACCTGCACCGTGGCGCCGAATGTCTCGGAAACGGAATTGCGCGCGCTGAAGGCCAGCTCGCACATGTTCGTCAATATCCGTCACCCCAATACAGAAACGGCCAGCGGGTCCCTTGCCGAACAGGTGGCCGTGGGCGTCCCCGTGGTCGTTTTTGCCTCGGGGTGCTATGATGATCTGCCGGACACGGTCGTTCAGAAGGTCCATACGCTCTCTTCGACGGCCATCGCCTCTTCGATCGCAGATGCGCTTGAGCCGGCACGATTCACGGAATTGTCGGACGGGGCCCGCGCCTATGCCGCCGATCACACGGCGCAGCGCTATTTCGAAACGCTGATTGCATCGTGCAAACCCGCGCGCCCCCGCGCCGACGATGCCGGAGCGGCCCGCTACCGCGCGACCCTCGACGGGGTGGTGCGGAAAAAGGCCCGCAGGATGAGCGGGATCGATATCATGCGTACTCCCGAGCCCGCCAAGCAGATCCAGGCGCTCAGCCTGGAGTGCATGGCTCTCATGCCGGGCAGCCGCCGCCCGGACGTGGAAGAGATACTGACGGCCTTTTCAAAACTGGTTCCGCCTTCCGCGATCGAACAGACACTGCTTCTGATCCGGCATTTCCTTGAAAAGCGCCCGGCCAACGGCACGATCGATCTGGCCTCCATTCCGCCGATCGTGCGCAGATCGATCGTCTTCCTCGACAATGACGACATGCTGCAGGATTATTACGAACGGGTGGGCCAGACGCTGATCGGCCGGCAGGCCCGGGATTACGAGAACCTGGTCGGCGCCCTGATGGCCCACGAACGCGAACGGTTCTCCGGCGAGCGGGACAAGGGCCAGTCGCTCGGGGCCGAACTTTCGGGCCTGTCCGACAAGATCGGACAGGTTCGCGATGCCATGCAGACACACCTGTTCCTGCGCGGGGTGCACAACCTCAGGCTCGACGAGATCGACCAGTCACATCCGATCCTCGACACCTTGTTGCTGCTTGGCTGTCATGCCCCGGAAAACACCCTCGTATGGACCCGCATGCCATCCGCGGTGATCGGGATACGCCGGCCCAATGAAACGGCCACCCTGTCCTTCTCGATCGAAGCCAAGCGCGGCGTCGCCAAGGTTTCGGCGATGAGCCAGGGGGTCCGCGTGCAGATGACGTCGAAGACGGATGTCGAAATCACGGTCGACCCTGCGACCCCCCAGGGAAGCCGGGTGGCCTTTGTCGAGCTGAAGGGCGGGCAACCCTTCTTCACCCCGACCGGGTCACAGGAACATCCGCACGGGCGGATGCTGTGCCTGAAGCTGTCGGACTTCGCGATCGCCTGACCGCCCTTCCCTACGTTCTGAATGTGAGGCCAACCTTGGAATTTCGCTATCACGTCGATCCCCGGGACGGGCACTTTGCCCGGATCATGTCGGAGTTGGTAACCCGGCTCCACCGCACGGGGGAATTGGATTTCGGCCTGTCCGAGAGCCATGATCCCGGCACGACCATTCTTCTGACCAACGATCCGGAGCGTTTTCTGGACACGCGGTCCGCGCTGCTGTTCATCGGCACGGTCGATCCGGCCCATGACGCGGTGCTGGCCATGCAGGCCGAAAGGGTGATCGTCACCTCCCGGTCGCTTCAGGCCCGGATAGGTCTGAAATCGGATCAAGTGCCGGTGCTGGCCGAACTGCCCGCGGGCCCGGTCACGACCGGTTCAGAGACCGGCCGCGCTCATAAGTTCGAGATCGTCCATTGCTCGGAAGCAGGCGGCGTCGTGGCGCATCCCCTGGGCAAGGCGGGCATCGCGGCCCTGCCCGGGCTTGCGATGTTCGAGGGTCTCGATCTGCCCTGCTCCATCCGGCTGCATCTGGGCGACAAGCCCTTTGACAGACACGATTACCGGGTCGCGGATACCGTGGCCTCGGGCCGACTGGCCGCGGATCTGAGCTTCGATATCCGCAGCGATTGCGGCGACCTCAATCCGTGGGAAGTGTCCGGCCCGATCTTCGGCGAGGCCCGGTCGCTGGACAATCTGCAGGCGCTGTACGACTGCCTCGTTGATCCGATCTTCACCTCCATCCTGCTCAGGCGACAACAGGATCTGATGCCGGGTTTCAACAAACCACGAGAGGCCGCGATCCGCGACATCCTGCGCCAGAGGACCCCGAAGATGATCGAGCTGCTATTTCGGCAAGCGGCAGGATAGAAGTCACTCATGCAATACCTTCTTCACATCGGAACGAACAAGACAGGCACATCCAGCCTCCAGCGCATCTTCTTCGACAACCGTGCTCTGCTGTCCGAATATGGTATCGCCTATCCAACGGTCGGCATAGAAACCGCAGCGCACCACAATGTGTCCCGTGCCTTGAAGGGCGTGCAGCTGGACGAACTGGGCATGTCGGAAAACTGGATCGAGCAACTGCATGCAGAATGCCAAGGTCATGACATTTGTCTGCTCTCCAGTGAGAACTTCCACACGATCCAACACCCCTCCAACGTCCTGCCGCTATGTCCTCGCGGCCGGACGAAGGTCATCGTCTACATTCGGGAACACGCCGTCTACCTGACCTCGTGGTATCAACAGGCGATCCAGTCACGGAATACTTCGATGACACTGGACGAGTTCATAGACCACCACCCTGCCAACCACATGACAATGATCAATGGGTGGGTCGAGGCCTATGGTCAGGAAAATGTGATCGTCAGGCATTACGAGCGGGACGCGCTGAAAGAACGGGACATCGTCGCCGACTTCCTTCAATTTCTTGATCCCGAGATTTCCCGACATCTGGCAAAAGTGAAGATTGCATCCAACCCCAGCGTCTCTGGGAACCTCCTGTTCTTCAAGCGTGTCCTGAACGTGTTTCTTTCAAAAGAAGAATCCCTTTCGATAGCAAATGAGTTCTCCGATATGGTCGATCTGGATCCAACATTCGGAGGCAGAATAGCTGTTCAGCAGAATCAAATTGACCGCATTAAATTTCAATATCGAAATGATCGGCGAGATCTGAATAGTCTTTATAATTTCAATATCAGGGCAATCGACAAGCCGATCAAAGGATCTCTCTGCCCCGACTATGATCGGCTTGAGAGAGATATGGAAAAGATCATGGATTATTCCATCAATATGGATTTCAAATTATTGCAGTTCGTCGATCGGATGAACATGCTCTGGAAGTACAGGTTTCCCTCCAATGCGTGATTTGCCATCGACAATCCGTGGATATTTCGGGTCGCGGACCGACCTGATCTTCACCTCCATCCCGCTCAGGCGACAACAGGATCTCCTGACCGCCTTCAGCCGTCCCCGCGAAGCGGTGATCCGCAACATCCTGCGCGACCGGAGCCCGACGCAGATCGCGCAGTTTCTGAGGCCAGGGATGACCGGAGCGGCCGCATGAAGGCCCTCGTAATCGCCAATTGCACCTCGCACACGACCGGGCAACTTCTGCGACACAGTGGGCATTTCACAGAAGTGGAAGCGGTGGCGCTCTATGCGCTGACCCCCGAGAAAAAAGAGGACCTTTTTTCCCGGCTCAATAGCTTCGACATCATCTTCACGGTGCCACATAACGCGAACTGGGGGGACTTCGCCCTCACCAATCTAAAGAACAGCTTCAAAGACAAGATCATAAGCTACGCCGTGCCATTCTTCTCGGGACTGCATCCCGATATCGTCTATGTGGACAATGCCAAGAATGCCCGCCTGAAGTCCCCTATCGGAGATTATCACAGTTCCCTCGCGATCTATGGCTATGTGAACGGCCTATCGGTCAGAGAGGTGGCCGCGATCTGGCGCAACGAAATCGTCACGCCAGTCTATGACGTGGAACAGGTCTGGGTCGACAGCTACGACGAGATCCGCTCGCGTGAGGCGGGGTTGGACGTAAAGGTCGGCGACATATTCGACACGATCAACCGACAGGAAGTCGGGATGCTGACGATCAATCATCCCAGCTTGAGAACCCTGAGCCTGATGGCGGAACGACTTGTGAATACTGCCCTTGGGGGAAACGCCAGCTGGATCGATACCTCCACCCTCCCTCATAACCTGACAAATGACACCGTCATCCCTCCGACGCCATCGGTTCGTCAGGCTTTTCAATTGCCCTATCGTGCAAGCGAATTGTTCGTATGTGGGAGGGGCACCGAGCAGCCCGGAGAAATCATCGATTTTGAAACGCTCTGCGATCGCTCCTACCGACTCTACAACGAGGTGGGAATTGAAAACATCCTGCCCAGAACACCGGCGCAACTCGCTAAGGATCTTTCAGACGCCATAAAAAAAAATCTTACTTCAATCTGAAAACTGAGAAAGGGACTATAATGGCTCTCAAGACAACAAAAACGACTTCATCCTCCGAAGAATTTCCACTCGAAACGGTCATTGATCTGGCGCATGCCCTTCATGCGAACAAGTATGCTGACAGCTGGGCAGAAATGGGCGACGAGGGTCGCCACTCCTCTTGGGAAGAGGAGAGTGCGACCTTCCACACGCAGGCCCGCCGCATCCTGAGAAGGATGGACAGTCAAGGTTATGAACTGATCAAGAAGAACTGAGGCTTGCCTACGGCGATAACCGCCGTGGTTGCTAGAGACACAAGGCTGGCGCGAATTGCGCCAGCCGGTCGCCAAAGCGGAAGTCCTGTTCGCGGCAGGTCTCCTGGATCAGTTCGTAGTCGGATTTCAGCCGGTCGAGATCCGGGATCAGCGATCCTTCGCGGCCCGGGGGTTTCAGGCTCAGGCTGAAGCCGTAATCCCCTTCGAGCTGGTTAAGATCGGCGGCATATTGGCTGCCGATCAGGTAGCTGCAGAAATCAGCCGAAATCTGCATGGGCTGACGGAAGGTCGGGTCCGTCTTGGCCAGATCCATGATCTCCGAGCCATAGGTCGAGGCCTCGTCGCGCGGGATGAAGTTGTTCATCAGACGCTTGAAGAACAGAAGGTTGCCCGAGACGCTCGGATTGTTCTCGTATCCGGGGGTGTTCCAGCCTTCGATGCTCTCGATGCGGAGGATGCCGCAGAGTATCTCGTCGATGCTGGATCCGTTGCGCAGGACCTGCCGGTTGTAGTCGCGGATATGGAGCGCGTCGCGGCCAAAGAACTTTTCCCACCGTTTGAGGATCGGGACAAAGGGCTTGCGCTTGAGCACGGCGTAATTCTCGAAGTCGCTGCACAGCGCGCTCGATTGCACGTCCTCGCGATACCAGCTGCTGAGATAGTCGATGTAATCGCGCAGGAAGATGATGATCTGCACCTCGCAGCCCTCGAAGGCCTCGGCGATGCGGCCCACATGCGGCGTGTCGTGCAGCGCCTCTGTCGAGAGCAGAACGTTCTTGCCTCCGGCGGCCTCGGCCTCGGCTTCGATCGCGTCGCGCAGCTCTTTGAGGGGGCCGATCCCGCGATGGGCCGCGTGAAACAGCTCGTGATGCGCGACGCCGTCGCTGCCAGCCTGCGGATAGAGCCAGCCCTGATCGGCAAGATTGTCGGGATTGAGACTGAGAAACTTCTGAAGACTGGAGGTCCCAGTCTTGTTCAAACCGATATGGAAGACTACCCGCAAGACAACTTTCCCCTTCTGGCGTTGATTTCGGCTATCAGATTAACTAACCCTACTCAATCACAAGCTGATGCAGCGTGTCATGTCCGCGACACCAGACAGAGCCTCGGGCCGGCGACCTGTTTTCCGATCAGTCGATGAACGCCGCTGACCAGATGCGGTAGCGGTCCTGACCGCTGGCCTCGCGCGTGAGGCCCTGCGCCTCGAGCAGGGCGAGATGCCGCTGCACCGTGGCCCGGCTCGAGCCGGTTTGCGCCTCCGCCATCGGGGCGGAGACAAGCGGCCAGTCCCGCAGGAGGTGGATCACGGCATCGAGCGATCCGCCGGGCCGGGGCTCGACACGCTGCCGCACGATCTCCTCCCAGGACAGGAGCCTGTCGGTCTCGGACAGGGCGGACCGAACCGCCTGATGGGCCTGCTGCAACCAGGCCGCAAGGCGATTGGACGGCGGGCCGGAGGACGTCAGCGCAAGGGTTGAGCGCCGCGCAAGCGGCAGGAAAATCAGACCCTGTTCCACCCCGATGGGGCGAGGACGCGCCACCCGCATGGCAAGCACCGCCGCCTCGATCATCGCGGCGGGCCCGACAGGTCCGCGCCGCTTCCACAAGTGAAAAAGCCGTGCCGCCGCGACCACGGGATGCAGGCCCTCCGTTCCTTCCAGAACCTCTGCCAGGTCATCGGCGATGGGATCGCTTGTCCCCGGGTCACCCGCACCGGCACGTTCGAGAAAGAGACCGGGATCCGCGGCCGGCTCCGGCCCCGAGGACAAGCGGCGCAAGGCCCATCCCGCCCGGGCCAGCCCGAGGGCATCCTCGTCCGGCCCCGACAGGCGGGCAGCTTGCCACAGAGAGAGCTGCTCCGCGCCGATCCTGTCCCCGGCCCACCAGCTCAGCCCCACGGCCTCGGCCAGGGCGAGCCTCTGCCTCCAGCCTGCGGGGCCCCTGTGCAAGCGCTCGTCAAGCCGCCCGAGATCGGCACATAACCCTGCAAGTTCGACCACGTGATCCGACTGGGCGCGTAACCACGGTCCCGGGTCGAACAATTCCCGCCCGGGATGCGACTCGGACGGCCCGTCTTCAGAGAGACCGGCCATGAACCAGACGGAACGGGGCAATTCAGGAGATGAGCTTGGAGCCGTCATGGCCAATATTTATAGGATTAATTTACTTTTAATAATCTTTTTTTATCATGTTTGAATACCACTTAATGCTTCTTGTGTGATCTATGTTAGATACGATAATGTTCAGTTATCGTATCTTATGAAGGTCAAGCCCCAAACGCCATGCCAAACCTTGTCACGCCGCGGGAAACGAACCTCGATGACGAGGCGCTGGAGGCTCTGTCTGATCTTTTCGTGCGCGGAACCCCTGCGAATACGATCCGGGCCTACGAACGCGACCTTGCCTATATCACCGCGTGGAAAATGGCGGCGTTCGGCACCGATCTGGCCTGGCCCGAGGAAGAAGCGGTCGCCATGCGGTTTGTTCTCGATCACAGTCGCGACCTGCAAGACATCAGCGGAGACGCGGCCCGCGTGGCACAAAGCCTGATCTCGCAGGGTCTGCGCCGTTCGCTGGAATGTCCCGCCCCCAGCACGTTGGACCGGCGCATCGCCTCGTGGCGCAGTTTTCACCGGATGCGGAACCTGCCCTCCCCGTTCGATGCACCCCTGATCCGTCAGGCCCGTTCCAAGGCCCGCCGCGCGGCCGGCAGGCCGGCTGCCCCGAAATCAGCCAATCCGATCACACGCGAAATCGTGGACGAAATGTGCGCGGCCGCGGGTCCCGGGCTGCGCGGCATACGGGATCGGGCGATCCTGCTGCTTGGCTGGGCTTCTGGCGGGAGGCGCCGGTCCGAGATTGCGACCCTCAGGCGGGAAGATGTCGATCTGGGCGATTTCGACAGTGACGGGATCGTCTGGCTGCGTCTGCGTGACACCAAGACCACCCGGCAGGAGCAGACACCGAAACTTGTCCTGAAGGGCCGCGCGGCGCGCGCCGTCACGGCATGGATCGACGCCGCGGAAATTCGGGACGGCGCCCTGTTTCGCAAGATCGGAACAACGGGCAGGCCCGGGACCCGGGCGTTGAGTCCGGCAGGGATCGGCCAGATCGTGAAGCGCTGTCTCGAGCAAAGCGGGCGCGGCGCCGATTTCGCATCGGCCCATGGTCTAAGATCGGGCTTTCTGACCCAGGCCGCCCTTGACGGCGCGCCGCTTCAGGCCGCGATGCGGCTGTCGCTGCATAAATCCGCGGCTCAGGCACAGGCCTATTACGGAGACGTCGAGATCACCGACAATCCGGCGACGGACCTTCTCGACAAATCCTGACGACGGGGGCCTTGGCCTTGACCGGAAAACCCTGTCTCATGAGCCAGTGCAGCACTGGACAAGGTCGCGATCTCATGACCGATCATATCGCCGACACGACACCCGATGTCAGCCCGCGCAGCGACACCCGCGAGATCGCCTGCCTGCGGGCCCAGATAGGCAGGCTGGAGACACTGGCGTTGCGGCTGCATGATGAGGCGAAGGAGGCCGAGGTCAGCCACGCGCTTCGCCGGGCCGCACTTGAAAGCTGGGTCGCAGAGACCGAGACCCGCCTTTCCGGGGTCGAAGCAGAGAATGCCCTGCTTCGGCACGAAATCGCGGAGCTGCACGCCTCCACCTCATGGCGTTTGACCGCCCCGCTCAGATGGCTCAGGCTCCGCCTGCCCTAGAGCCTGTTCGCACCGAAACAGAGACTAATCAGGCGCAACCATCGACACTATGATTGCATGACGTGCTGCGCGCAGACGGTCGGGATCGGACAGGCGAGTGCGCAGGACGGCACGGGCGGCCAGCCAGTCTGAAGCGAAACGGGCATCGGTAACGAAGGATGCGACGCCCCGGCGCCCCTCTTCAGGATCGAGACCCGAGAGATCGATCCTGGCCTCCTCCGGGATAAGCCTGTCGAGGCCCGGCACACGGGGACAGGCCGGCACCGCGCCCAGCACCACGGCCTCGACCGCCGTCGCGGTCTGCGGAGCGGCAGACCACAAGATACCGGTGCGGCCGTAAAGACGAGAGAACCGCGCAAGGAGCGGATCGGGCAAGCGCCCGTCCTCCTCCGCGAGACGATCCTCCTCGATCGGGCAGGTGCGCCAGCGGGTCAGACAATCGGAGATCTGCATCCCGACGTCACGGTTAAGATAGAGCCTGTAAAGCGCCGCATGGTGATCCGACAGGAGCGCAGCCTCGGGTAGATCCGACGCGGCGATCGCAGCCTTGCGCCGGGCGTGGAGACGCGCGATTTCCGCCTCGGACAGGTCCGAGCCGATATCGATCCGCAATTGCCTTGCCGCAGAGGCGAGAGCTCCGGGAAACAGGCTCTGATCAGGCAGAACAGACTCTGATTCAGCGACCAGATCTGCACCGCCATCGGGGGTCTCGCCGCCCGATGCCAAGCGAGCATCGCACAGGGCAGGATAATGGGACCCCAGCCGTGCGGAGGCCCGGGCGAGTGCTGCCCTGATTGGTATGTTCGCCGCGAAACGATCCCGTGTTGCGGCAAGGGTATCGGGCACTTCCGGGGACGCGAGATTCAGCAGCAGTTCTGCTTCCATCGGATCGGGCCGGGTGGACGCAAGCACGCGCCGCGCAAGACGCAGAACGGAGGACGAGGCCACCTGCCCTTCTGCCGCATCGGAGATCTCTGTACCCAGTTCCAGCACATCGGTGACAAAACCGTCCGGACCATAGAGATCCCAGATTTGCTGACCCGCCCTGCGCATGGCGGCAAGACGGGCGGTATCTCCGGCCAGCGATGCAAGGCGGTCCGGCAGGCCCGCAACGGCATCGGGCGTCTCTGCACAGAAGACGGCGCCCTCTGCCCAGAGGCGGGGATCCCCCGGAAGGGCCAGTTTATCCGACAGGATGACAGGGATCGCCCCGGCCCCGAGCGCCTCCCACAGACGGATCGAGTTCGGCCCGGATCCCGACGGACAGAGCGCGAAGACCGACCGCGACAGCGCCTCCTGGAACTCTCGGGACGCGGCATCGTCGACAAGCGCCTCGGCTCCGCCCTCGGTCACCTGCCATATCTGATGATGATAGACGACCTTGGCGTAATGCCAGTCCTCCCGCCCTCGAACGAGCCCTTCGGGCCGGTCACCAAGATGATCTAGAATCCAGCTTCTGACCTCGGTCAGGTAATGCGGATTGGCCCGCGCTCCGATGAAGGAATACAGGTGGGGCCGATCCTCTTCCGGCCGGCAGGCGACCTGGTCGGGCACCTGGACGGGATAGAGCGGAAACGGATGGAGGCGCGGCGCCTCTGCCCCAAGGTCCGCCTCGGTCGCATGGGGCCAGAAGATGTGGTCGATCCCGGCCTGCCGGAACAGATTCAGATAGCGCGGCAAGAGGATGTGCTGACAGACAGTGACCCGGATACCGTCCTGCGGCAGCCCCGCACAAAATGCCTCGAACACTTCCTGCTGCGCCTGTGCATCGACGCCCCTGGCCTGAAGGTGATCGATCAGCGTAGCCCAGGGATAGGCCACGTAGACCACGCCATCGGGCAATCCGCCCATCGCTTCGAGGCGTCGGAAGGCATGTTCCTCCGTGATCGCGGGGTATTGCCACCCGTCATCGAGCGCCTGAAGCCAGCCGTTGCGCCGAACATGGCGCAGCCGATCCTTCGCAGCCTGTGAAAGGCCGCCGCCTTGGATTTGCGCGTCCGGTGCCGGCGCATCGGGTTTGCCCTTCATGCGGATGCGGCGCATGGGTTTGAAATCGGTCGCGTCGTAGGCCTCGGGAAAACGGGTATAGTGCCGCCCGTCCACGGCCTCTTCCACGAGGGTGAGAGCCCTCGCCGCGAAGCGGCTTTCCAGACGCAGCCGCGTGGGCGCGGGGCCGGAGGCGATCTCTTCGAAGGCCTGTCGGCGCAAGGCCTCGGGCAGGATCGCGTTGATCTCGGCCCTGTAGGCCTCTGCCTGGGTGGCGGACAATTGATCCGGACGGACCCGAAAGGAGGCAAGCGGCCGTCCCGCCTGAACAAGCTCCGCATATCCCGCCATGAGCCGCCAGAGGTTCCAGTCTCCTGCAAGTTTCATCGGGCGGATCGTCTCGTGGGGCACGACCCTGTCCCAGAGCCAGCCCCGGAAGAACGAGCCTTCCTGCTGCACGAAATGCCAATGCGCATGATCGCATAATCCAGCCCGGATCACGGCGGTCGGAAGTTCCCTGTCATGGGAGGCAACGACTACATCCTCCCTGATGACAGAGACGCTCCCCCCGATCCAGGCCATCGCCTCGGGCGGAAATTGGCGATCCGCGGCGGCAATGAAGGCGAAACTGCCGGGCAGATAGATGTCATCGGCATTGATCCAGGCCAGAAACGCGTTCTCGCCCGGCTCAAGCGCGGCAAAACCCGACACGATTGCATCGTAAAGCCCGCCATCCGGCGCCTGGTGACAAGTGAACTGAAGATCGGAACAGGCGAGGGGCCAGCCTCCACCCGCCAGCATGTCCTGCCACCACAGGATACGTTCCCAGGTTCCGTCGGAAGAACCGCCATCCTGGACGTGATAGCGCAGACGAACAGGCCCGGCCTGGCTCACGACACTCTGGATCGTCTGGTCGATCGTCCGGACCGCATTCAGGCACGGCGTCGTAATGAAAAGCTCTGTTTGCATCCGCCCCATCCATGCGCGCCCGGTCTTGTGCAAACCATAACGCCCCGGCTCGAAGCCACAACCAGACATGGAACACGGCGTTTCGCGCGCGAAACAAATTATGTTAAGTTTTGCCTATTCGCGATTGTCCCAGTCAAGCCAGGAAAAGAGCCTGTCGCGAAAGGTTCCGTCCTGCGTCCCGGGGCCGGACAACGTGATCCGGCCATCCGCAAATGTCGTCACTGAAATAGAGCCTATGGCAAAGGATTCGACGGGCGGATTGCGGCGCGACGACGGGGCAGGCGCCTCCCCGGCCTTCTCCCCCTCGGGCCGTCCCGTCATGCCGTATTTCACCACCTCGGCCACGATCCGGGCCTCGTCCTCCGCCGTCCGGGGCGGCCTCTCGCGCAGCCGTTCGGCCAGCACAACCGCGCGCGATGGATCGGTCTGCAGCACCGAGGCCAGCGCCAGCCCCGCCCGTTCCGTCATCTGGGCCGGGAACCGCAGATCGTCATCCAGCGCACGAACGATCCGAACGAAGCTGCCGATCTTCGATCGGCGGGGGCGCGAGGCCGCGTGGAACAACTCGGCCAGCGCGACGCGATCTGAGGGGAACACCCCGCGATCCGCAGCCCTGACCACGATCCGCGCCCGCTCGTAATAGCTCAGACCAACGCGGATCTCGTTTTCCTCGACCATCGAGAGATAGGCATCCCCCGCGTCCTCGGGATGCCTCACGATCGCCAGAACAGTGTCGAACACGGCGCCATCGGGGCCGGTCCGGCCCGTCTCCGCCAGCTGACGCAGCGCGGTGAGACGCCGCCAGCCCGAGATCAGGCCCCACCGTCCCTCGCCCAGCTCCGCCACCTCGACAGGCGTCTGCTGACCCCGCCGCTCGAGGCTCTCGGTCAGGGTCTGCATCTCCTCGTCGTCAAGGACGACCCTGTCACGCACAAGATAGCTCTCGTCGATCTGGTCCAGCGGCAGGCGAAGGATCATCCGCCCCTCGGCCCGGGCCGAGCGCAGCGTTTCGCTCAACTCCGACAACGCCGCCTGTGACGCCGCATCCCCGGCTACATCGGCAATGGGCGCCCGATGCGCGGGGCCCGCATCGGGGAACATGCCAAGCCCGGGCCGGTCCCCGGCAGGGTCACCCCCGGCATCAAGCCGCGGGGGTCCCAGACGTTTGCGTTTCGCCATGATCAGCCCTCCGTTTGGCCGTGACCCGTCCGGGCCATCATTCCGCAGCCTCACGGGCCAGCCGCTCATCCCGGCGCCAGGCCCCGTACAGCAGCCGCTTGAAGGCCGCATAGGTCGCGTCAAAGGTTTCGCGCCCGCGGGCATAGGTCTCGCGGTTGAAATCCCGGTAATCGGCCTCGTAGATGCCCTGGACCTGCTCTCCGGCCTGGCCGATCAGCGCAGTGAAATCCTGCCGGTGCGGCGACAGGGTCCGGCCCAGATAGGCCTGCATCAGGCCTGCCAGTTCAGCCTGCTGGCTGCCGTCATACCGGGTGACGACCGCGCGCACCGCATCCCACTGGAACGCCATTTCAGGCCGGCCGAGCGCGCGGGCGGCCAGGTTTTCGCCCTCCTCGATCGACCGGAAGGTGGTGTGCAGCATGTCGAAGAACCGACCCGTTGAATCGAATTCCAGGAACGAGGCGCCGGTGGGCACCAGAAGGATATCCGCCGCCGCCAGCCCGTTGATCGTGAGATATCCCAGTGCGGGCGGCGTATCGAGGATCACCAGGTCATAGGCATCGAGTATCCCGTCTTCGCTCAGGATATCGGTCAGCGCATCCCACAGCTTCCAGCCCCGCCCCTGCATCCGCCAGACCGGCACCTGGAACTCGGCCCAATACAGGTTCAGCTGCGCGCCGATCAGGTCGATATTGGGCCAGTGCGTGCCCTGGATCAGGTCCTTGGACCGCAGCCTCAGCGCCTCGGTCAGCGTGTCATCCAGCGTGATCGGCCCCTCGCCGCGTTCCATCCGCCTGCGGTTCTCGGCCTGAAGATGCCCCGCGTAATGGCGGGCCAGCAGGGGAAAGACGGTCTGCCATTCATCCGCGACCTTGCCGCCGAAGATCGAGGTCATCGAACCCTGGCTGTCGAGATCGATCACCAGCACCCTGTAGCCGTCGAGTGCCGCCGACATCGCCAATTGCGCCGCCGTCGATGTCTTGCCCACGCCGCCCTTGAAATTTGCCACGGCCACCGTCTTGGCCGGCAGCCCCTTGGGCCGGTAGGGCAGGTAGTTCTTGGCCTTCGACCCTTCCGCCGCGAAATGCGCCCGAAGCCGCAGCACCTCGTCCAGCGTGAACCATTTCGCCCCGCCATCGGTTTCCGAGCGGCCCTGCGGCAGCTCCGGGTTTCCCTTCAGCACCCGGCGGAAATGCGCAGGTGCCACCGGGATCAGGTACCGGGTGATCTCCCAGGTGGAAAACAGCCGCAATTGTCGCTGCCCGTTCTCCTCCAGCCCGCGCGAGGCCAAATCATCCCGGCCCGCGGCACAGGCCCGGGCGATCTCCGCAAAACCGTCGGTGCTCGTCGGAATATCCAGTTCTGCCTCTGCCTCATCGGGGGAAATACCGAAATAGGGAGGGTCTGATGCCTGCGCCATGGCTGCCTCATGTATCATGTTTTTGTCAGAGTACCAAAAAAGGCGATACATGAAAGAAAAGATTGCACCTTCTGCCAAGGAGACGTTCTTTTCTATGCAAATTCAATACCTTGCAGATCATGCTCAACAGGTGAACTTCACATCATCTTCTCGAGGCGAATGTTATAGATGTGTTAGAAGATATGTTACGGGTTTTTCCTATTTACCATAACACGTTGATAGAAAAGGCCGTTTTTCTGTTTCATCTTGGGGCACCGACTCTGATACCCCGATTGCGCGATTCCGAACCTCCGACCAGCCGATTCCGATACGACGATTTCCCGGCCGCCCGGGCTGGACCGAATCTGTGGATAACTCTAGGCTGAGTGTCACTGAAACCCCGAACCGGGTCGCCTCATCGCGGCACCGCTATCGGGGAGAACAAGCGGGGCGCACAGATCCCGCGAGAGGCAGATCGGTATGTACGGGCAGGTGATGCAGATTTCCTTTGCGGATTGCCGCGGGTCATGACCACGGCGCAGACACCTTCTGCGATGCGCGACTTCTTTGTCTGCGACATCTTCGATGCCAGTCCCAAGGATGACCTGGCCTCGATGGAGCATCCTCTCTTCTCGCTCTCCACCCGGCCCGACCGGCGGATCAGGCGCTACGAACACAACGGGGTCGAGGTGACCGTCACGCCCTCCGTGCGGGGGCGCGCCACGATCCACGACAAGGATATCCTGATCTATTGCATCAGCCAGCTGATGGCCGCGCTCAATGCGGGTCGCGAGGTCAGCCGCACGCTCAGGCTGACCGCCCATGACCTGCTGGTCGCCACCCGCCGCGATACCGGGGGCGACAGCTATGTGCGCCTGCGCGAGGCCTTCGAACGGTTGGCTGGAACCCGGATCACCACCAATCTCGCCCAGGGCGGGCAGGAGACGACAACCGGCTTCGGCCTGATCGAAAGCTGGGAGATCGTGCGCCGCACCCGGTCGACCAAATCCCGCGAGGGGCGGATGGTCTCGGTCACCGTCACGCTGAGCGAATGGCTCTACCGGGCGGTGCTGTCGAAATCCGTCCTCACCCTCAGCCGGGATTACTTCACCCTGCGCAAACCGCTCGAAAGGCGGATCTACGAACTGGCCCGCAAGCATTGCGGCGCCCAGAGAGAATGGCGCATCTCGCTGCCGCTTCTGCATGCCAAGGCGGGATCGGATGCGCCGGTGCGCGTGTTCCGCGCGGCCATCCGCAAGATGATCGCCGCCGATCCGCTGCCCGATTACGCGCTGTCCGAGGACGAGGGCGACATCATCCGCGTCACCCGCCGCCGCCTGGTCGAGACCGACAGGGCCGTGGGGCAGGGGCCGCTCTTCGGGCCGGAGACCGCCGACAAGGTCCGCGCCCTCGCGCCCGGCTGGGATGTGCATGCGCTCGAGGCCGAGTGGCGCGGCTTCTGGGCCGCCACCGGCCGGCCGCGCCTGTCCTCTCCGGAACGGGCCTATCTCGCCTGGGTGGCGGGTCGGATCGCGCGGGACGGCTGATCCCGGACGCGCGCATGGCGGACCTGCGCGCCCCGCGATGGACAGCGCCCCGAAGCCTGCGATAGAACCGGCCTTGTGCCGATCCCGCGCCCGGCGGGCGGATGTCAGTTCGGAGAGCACCCTTGCAGCGGATCCTTGTCAGTGGCGTCGGCCGGTCGGCCACAACGCTGATCTACCGCCAGGTCGGTCAGCTTCTCCTGACCGGGGGGCAGGCGGTCAATTTCCGCTACGAACCCTACCTGTGGGATATCCGCGCCCCGCGCATGAAAGGGCAGAGCTTCGGTCCGGGCGATCTGTCCCATGCCGGGCTCGACACGCATCTCAACACGCCGCTCTTTCTCGACGGTCCCGGCGATCCCCGCCACGATGCCTTTCTCGACAGCCTGTTCGATGCACCCTTCGATGGCGATCGGGACCGGCGGCCCGATGCCAGCCTCGCCAAGGTGATCCGGGGTGCGGGGCGCCTGAGGGCCGGTCTCGAACGGTTCGCGGATCTGCAGGTCATCGCCTGCCTGCGCAACCCGGTCGACACGATCAATTCGGGGCTGGGGATGTTTTCCTTCTTCGGCGAGGAATTCCACAGCGATGACCGGCCCCGGTTCAAGGCCGAGTTGCTGACCCGCCCACCGGTGCCGGGGATCGATGCGGCCGCGCTGCCCGACGGGCGGCGCTCGATCGCGTGGTCCGCCGCCTGGGTCGCGGCCTTCACCGCCGAGATGTGCGCCGTGGCGCGCGATTATCCGTCCCGCGTGCACCTGGTCTGCCATGAGGCGCTGACCGCCGATCCTGTCGCGGCCCTCGAGGCGATCGCGGCTTTCCTTGGCCGGCCGGGCACCCCCGAGATCCATCTCGGCGCCAAGATCGCCGCGGGCCCGAAAGCGGGGGCGGTCAACCTGACCGTGGCCGACATGGACCACCTGCAGCCCTTCTTCGCGCGCTATTGCCGCGATGTTCTCGAACCGGCTCTCGGGTCCGCGCCCACGCAACACCTCGCCGCGGCGCTGCCTGACCGCTATGGCTCTGGGTCCTACCGTCTGCCGATCGCCGGCGCGGATGCCGGTCTCATGGGGACGGCATTGCATGAAATGATGCTCATGGAGCAGGTCACGCCCTTCGTGAAGATCATGCAGCGCCCGCCCCATCCCACCGATCTGGCCGCGCTCATCGACGATATCTGTGACAGCCCGGGTGCCGCGACCTGGTCTGGGCGGCCGTCTTTCCGGCCTCACCCGGAGGCCGCCGCCCTGAAGGCCGGGCGCAGCTTCGGCGTCGTCGTCACCTCCTACAACAGCGGCCTGCTGGCCGTCGACGCGGTCCTGTCCTGCCTGCAGCAGACCGTTCCCTTCGACGAGATCGTGGTGGTCGACGATTGCTCCACCGATGACAGCGCCGCCTTGCTGGCCGAGCTGGAGCTGCGCTTCGCCCAGGTTACCCTTGTCCGGCTCGATACCAATCTCGGCCCTGCCGCGGCGCGTCATATCGGCTTCACGCGGGCCGGCACCGATTTCATCACCCAGCTCGACGGTGATGATCTCTACTGGCCCACCAAGCTCGAGGGCGAGGCCCGGGTGCTGGACGGGGATCCGACCCGCGTGGCCTTCAGCGATGTCCTTCTGGCCGAAAGCCCCACGCGCCACCTGCTGGAGGACACGGCCCTCTTCTACGGCTCCGGCACACCGGAGGTACTCTATGGCCGTCTGTTGTCCCGCGAGGGCATGATCCCGCGCGACCTGACCTTTGCGCGCGACAGCTATTTCGCGGTGGGAGGCTATGATCTGACGGGGAGCCTCTATGAGGACTGGGAGTTCAAGCTGCGCCTCGCCGCTTTGCCCGGGCATCGCTGGGTCCGGTCCGGGGGATTTGCCGGAACGGTCTACAACCGCTCCGCGCCGGGTCTGTCGCATGCCGATCTCGACCGTCAGGCCCGTGCCCTGGTCACGGTCTTTCTGCGTGCGCAGCGGCCCGCTCTTCTTCCCGTAGACCGGGTCCTGCCGGCCTTTGACAATGCGCTCAGGCGGGTCGCCCGCCGTCCGATGACCCGCGCCGTCCGGCGCTGGCTTCTGCGGCTGATCGAGGAGGACCGCTTCGATCCCGTCGCGGTCGCTGATTTCGGCAGGGCCCGCTGGCTGCGCAGTCTCTCGGGTGATGCGTTCCGCAGACTTTTCGCCGAACTCGCCGTGACCGGGGCTGCTCCGCCACGCACGCCACCCGCGGCCCGGCCGCGCAATCGCCCCATCCTGAACTGGAAACCCCGGGATGGCTGGCACAGCTGGGCCGGGGCGGAGGAGAGCCCCCCGCAGGTGGCGCTCAAGAACGACAGCGGAACCTGCGCCATCGGCCTGTCGGTGCCGGTCTCGGGGTTCTGTCTCCGGATCTATCCGGGCGAGTCGCCCTTGCGTCTGAATGTTCGTGTCGACGGGCAGAGCCATGAACAGCAGGTCGTGGCCGCGGGCCCCGGCCGGCTCGTCCCGGTAGAGATACCGCTGCCGCTTGGATCGGGTCCGTCGATCGTGCACATCACGCTTCCCGACCCGCCCGTCACGGCGCCGGATCCGGACCGGCCCCGTCTTGTGCTGGGCGGGATCCATGCCGCGGAGGATACATGACCCGCCCGGTGCCCCTCATCTCCATCATCACCGTGGTCAAGGATGATGTCACCGGCGTCATCGCGACCCTGTCGAGCGTCTTCGGGCAGGCCATGAGCAATTACGAGGTGATCGTGCAGGATGGCGCCTCGACCGATGGGACAACCGAGGCGCTGGCCTGTTTCGGGACCTGGATCGACGATCTCGAAACCGCGCCGGATGACGGGATATACGACGCGATGAACCGGGCGCTGGCGCGCGCGCGGGGGGAGTGGGTGCTGTTTCTCAACGCCGGTGACGTTCTTGTCGACAGGGATGTCCTCTCCCGCGTCTCCGAGAGGCTCCTGACGCGGATCGATCTGTTCGTCGGTCAGGCGATCCGGGCGGAGGACGGCTCGGTACACGACTACCTGCCGCCCGAGATGTTCTGGGCCGGGTCGGTCAATGACCACCAGGCCAGTTTCGTGCGCCGCAGCCTCGCACAGGAGCTGGCGTTCGATACCCGCTGGCGGATCGTGGGGGATCTCGATTTCTTCCAGCGGCTTCGCGAACGGGGCGCCACCGCGCTCCATGAAGAGATACCGGTGGTGCGCAAACCCTTCGCCACCGGGGCCTCTTCGGATTTCATGGCCCGGTTCCACGAACGTGCAGCGCTTCTGTTCGAACGCTACGACGGTGTTCATCCCGTGCGGGAGGTGCTGGAGCGCAATCTGCGGGGCTATCTGCGCCGAACCTATGCGCCGCCGCCGGGCATGCTGCGCGCGGCCGGCTACGACCAGCTGCTTGCCTATGAGCGCACCTGGCGCCTGGGCCGCAAGTCCTGACGGATCAGCCCGGGGGATCCTGAGGTGGGGGGTCCGAGGCGGCGCGCCGCCGCAGAAGCGATCCGACCCCGCGCAAGGGCCGTGTCACGCGCCAGGAGGTCGACCGGCGCAACGCCTCACTCTCCTCGCGGGCGGCCGCAAGCTCGGCCCGCGCAGCCTCGAGTTCGGAGCTGAGCCCGTCGAGGTCGCGTTTCTGAAGGGCGGCGCGGTCTTCCGCGGCCTTGCGGCGGACATTGCTGGCATCGACCATCTGCCTGAGCCGCCGGGTCTCGGCGTCGTGCTCCTTGGCGCGCTCCCGGTCCCGGGTGACCACCGCGCGCATGGTCTCGAGTTCGGATGTCAGCCGGCGGATGTCGGCGTTGGCCTTTTTCACATTGTCCCGCGCCGTTTCGAACTGTTTCGTAAGCTGCGCGACACGGGCCTTGCTCTCCTGTTCCACGCGTGCCTTCTTCGCGTTTTCCTGGGCGATCTCCAGATTTGCGGCAAGTTGGTCGATATTGGTCCGGGCTCTCTTTTCGAGACCAGCCTTTTCCGCACGGGCCTTTTTCGCGTTTTCCTGGGCAGTTTCCAGCTTTGTGGTCAGTTTGGCGATATCAGCCCTTGCCTGCTTTTCGGCCTTGTCCTTGTCCGCCAGGGCTTTCTCCAGCGCCTCGAGTTGCGAACGGTCCGGCGCTGCGGCGTCCACCGACTGAAGTTTCTCGGACAGGCCGCGATAATATTCCGCTTCCTGTGACAGGCGCAGAATTTCAGCCAGGTGCCGGTCGGTCTCGGCCTTTTGCGACGCGCGCTCCTCGGCCAGTTCCTCGGCATGCGCTTCGATCCGCCGTGTTTCCCGTTCCAGCCAGGCATCCTCGGCATCACGCAGGATGGCGCGGATCTCGGTCTGTCCGGCGGTGCGCTCCTCTTCTGCGATCCGCTGCAGGAGCCCGTCCGTTTCAAGCCTGTAACGCAGCGGCCCTTCCGCGTGATCGGGAAGCTCCAGCCAGTACCGGTCGAGAAGGGGCGGTGCCGCAGGGCCCGCCTCGAGCTGGGCCAGGCCCAGCCTGGCCTGCAACAGATGGCGCGGCCCGGGCGTGGCGGGAGCCTCCTGGGCCGTAACCGGCGGAGCCGGTATCGTGACATCCAGTCCCAGCCGGGCGGCGACTTCCTCCGCGACGGTGGCCGGGTCACGTACCACCACCGCATCCCAGGCCAGCAGGATCGTGTTGCGCCTGCGGTCGAGAAAGGCTGTCAGGTCTTTCGACAGGGTCCGCCACGCCTCCAGCGCGGTTCCCAGATCCAGCCCGTCCTCGAGCGCCTGGGCCACGAGCTCCACCGGTTTGGGGGCCACCACGAGGATGGCCGAGCCCTCCATGTCCTTCTTCAGGCCGGTGACGGCATGCTCGAAGCTCAATGGCCCCGACCACGCGTCGAGGCAGTCCTTCAGGGCGCTGCGGGCCAGGCTGCCGCGCGCGGTTTCCCGTCCGGGATGGCCGGCCAGTGACGGCAGTGTCACGAGGGTCAGTGCCAGCGGCGGCGTGTTCCGCACCGTCGATCCCTGATAGGCGGGTTTTTCAGGTTGAAGGGATGTCATCTATACGAGCCACTCTTTGACGGCATAAACCCAGTATCACGAACCGGACAGGTCCCCGAAACCGAAAGTCGTTTTCCACGGACCCCCGGGGCTCCGGATCGGACCAAGCCCCGAACACGGGTCGAACAAAGCCTTTAGCCACTTTTCGGTCCCGCAGTTCAACCCCGACGTGCTGAAAAACTGGGCGATACCATGCCGAACGGCTTCAGCTCGCCACTTGCCAATCCGCCATGCCCCGTGCTTTGCAAGCCATATGCAGCAGTTCCCGACCTCCAGTCCCGATACGTTGAAAAGCGATTCGGCCATCACCCGCAGCGGCCGGACCATCAGCGCCCTGATCCTGCGGGAGATGGGCTCGACCTATGGCCGCTCGCCCGGAGGCTATCTCTGGGCACTGCTGGAGCCGATCGGGGCGATCATTCTGCTGTCGCTTGCGTTTTCGCTGCTCCTCAGGTCGCCGTCGCTGGGCACGAGCTTTCTGCTGTTCTATGCCACAGGCTTCCTGCCCTTTCAGCTCTACCAGAAGCTGGAAGGCAAGGTGAGTGGCGCGCTGACCTATTCCAAGTCGCTTCTCGCGTATCCCAGGGTGACCTGGCTCGATGCGGTCCTGGCCCGGGTGATCCTCAATCTCCTGACCATGATGATAGTCTTTTTCATCGTCATCACGGGGATCCTCATTCTGACCGACAGCCGCACGATCATCGACGTGGGGCCGATCGCGACGGCCCTGGCGTTCATGACGCTCCTGGGGTTCGGAGTGGGCCTGGTGAACGGGGTGCTCAGAGGTCTCTTCCCGGTCTGGAAGCAGATATGGACCATTACGAGCCGTCCGCTCTTCCTCGCCTCGGGGCTGTTCTTCATCTACGAGGACCTGCCGCCCGTAGCCCAGGACATTTTGTGGTGGAACCCCCTGTTCCACGGAACCGGGCTTGCGAGGTCCGGCTTCTATCCCACCTATGACGCAGCCTATGTTTCCCTGCCCTATTGCTTTGGTTTCGGCCTGATTTTCACGGCTCTTGGTCTGTTGCTGATGCGGACCTATTACAAGAAGGTCCTCGAGAACTGACGGGGCGGTTGTGCCATGGCGGGGCGGCGGGTAGACCCGCCCCTGTTGCCTTTTTCAGGAAGAGTATATGAATCCGACCGCTTTCCAGACCGCGCCAGCCGGTGCGGCGCAACTTGTTCTTCAGCGTATTGTCCTGCCCGATTTCGCGGTGACCACCGAAACCGGGCTTTTCGTGCATCTTCAAGATGCCGCGCATCTGGCCGAAGAACACCGCGCGATCGCTTTTGCCGAAGGCGGCATGGCCTGGTTCACGACCTATGGCAACCTGTTCAACCTGCGGCTCTGGGGGCAGGCCGCCATGCTGGACGGTCTCTGGCTCCGGCTGGCCGGAGAGGGCCGCGTGGGCCTGAAGATCTGGCATGTCACGGGCGTGGATTTCACAGAGCACACTCTCTTCGAGGATGTGATCGACCTGTCGGCGGACGGTGTGGCAGTTGATCTGTCCGCAGCCTTGGATCAGCCCCGGCTTGGGGTCCTCTACTTCCGGCTCCAGGCGATGGCCCCGGCGGTGCTGCGCGAGGGTGCCTGGCTGACGACCGCTCCCGACCTTGCCGGGGCCGATCCGCTTCGGCTCGCGATTTCCATCACCACGTTCCGCCGGGAGGAGGATGTCGCGGCGACCGCGGCCCGCATCACCGGCTTCCTCGACGGGGAGGGGGCGCCCTATCTCGCGGCGCTGGGGGGCGAGGCGCATCTTTTTGTCGTGGATAACGGCCAAAGCGTGGACCTGCCGGCGCATCCCCGGCTGACCCTCATCCCCAATGCCAATCTCGGCGGGGCAGGAGGCTTTGCGCGGGGTC
Organism: Alexandriicola marinus; assembly: GCF_004000435.1. Taxonomy (GTDB): domain Bacteria; phylum Pseudomonadota; class Alphaproteobacteria; order Rhodobacterales; family Rhodobacteraceae; genus Alexandriicola; species Alexandriicola marinus. The sequence continues at coordinate 66,916 of NZ_RBVZ01000009.1, read as the reverse complement.
TGGCCGCGGCCGAGGATGGTGGCTTCACCCATTGCCTGTTCATGGATGACGATGCGTCCTTCATGATGGAGAGCCTTGTGCGGACGCTGGCCTTCCTGCGGCTGGCCCGCAGCCCGAAGGCCGCCGTGTCGGGCGCGATGATCTCCGAGGCGCGCCGCTGGGCGATGTGGGAACGCGGCGCCGTCTTCAATGGCGCCTGCCGTCCTGAACATGTCGGGGTCGACCTTCGCGATCCTGTCGCGGTCACCCTCATGGAACTCGCCGCGGCCGCTCCCCGGCCGGAGGGTTTCTATGCCGGCTGGTGGTATTTCGCCTTCCCGGTCGCGGAGGTGCGGCACTATCCTTTCCCGTTCTTCGTGCGGGGCGACGACATCTCGTTTTCGCTGGCCAATGATTTCGACACGGTCACCCTGTCCGGCGTGGTTTCCTTCCAGGAGGATTTCTCGGTCAAGGAAAGCCCGCTCACCCTGTATCTCGATCTGCGCAACCACCTGCATCACCACATGGTGCAGGATGGTCTGCGTCGCGGCGCGCTTGGCACCGCGCGGATGGTCGTGCGGTTCCTCGCCCGCTCCGTCATCCGGATGCATTACGACAGCGCCGAGGCCCAGCTCATGGCCTGGGACGACGTGATGAAGGGGCCGGACTTTTTTGCCGAGAATGTCGACATGGCGCAGGTCCGCCCCCTGGTGACGGCCCTTGCCCGGACCGAGGCCTGGCAGGATGCCGATCCCCGGGAACCGACCGATCTGCCCGATATCTCAGCCGATGATGTCCCGAGCCTGCGTCAGGCAAAGCTTCTGAAATGGACGCTGAACGGCCATCTGGTGCCGTTCTGGAAAGTGCTGGCCCGGCACCGCACGGTGCCGATGCCGCAGCGGGGGCTGATCTGGCCGCTCTGGGGGCTGTCGCAGGCGCGGTTCGTCGATCCGGCGCGGCAGAAAACCTATGTCGTGCGCCATTCCAAGGCGCGCTTTGCGCAGATCATGATACGGGCCGCAGGGCTTCTGTTCCGCTGGATCAGGGTCTATCCGACGCTCGCGAAATCCTATCGCGACGCCTATCCCGAGATGGCCGCCCGCGCCTTCTGGGAAGAGCGCTTTCTTGATGGCACGGCCAGGGAGGCCCCTGCCGCGGAATGACGACCGAACTGATCTGTCACCTGGGTGATTTCCGAACCGGCTCCACCGCGATCCAGTCCGTGCTGCGCGGGCGGGCGGAGGAGTTCGGCCTGTTCTGGCCCGACGGGGCGAACCATGTGGTGCTGGCCCAGTCGCTGGCCGATGCCGGGGCGCGCGATCATCATTGGCGGGCGCTGGCCCGCGCGATGGCCGGGCAGCCGCGCACAGTGATCTCGGCCGAGCATTTCGAATTTGCCGATCCCGACCATCTTGCCCGCGCGCTCGAGACCTGTCTGCCGGAGGTTTCCGTCCGGCTCGTGGCCTATGTCCGGCCCCACGGGCCGGCGCTTCTGGCGCGCTTCGCGGAATCGGTCAAGATCGGCAATTTCGACGGGACGCCTGAGGCCTATCTCGACTGGCCGCAGACCCGCTGGCGGCTTTCCTACGCGGCGCGGTTCGGTCGTTGGCGCGCGGCCTTTGGTGACCGCTTCACCCTCGCGCTCTATGACCGGAGCGCCTTTCCAGGGGGCTCGGTCGTGCGCGATTTTCTGTCCCGCGTGACCGGCACCGATCCGGGCGAGATGCAGGTGCCCCAGGGCAACCCGACCCCGGGGCTGGCGGATCTGGCCCTCGCGCGCGCCTTTCACCACGCGATCGGCGACCTGCCCGAAGAGGCGCGTCCCGCGCGCTGGACGTTGGGCCGTCATCTGGGCCGATTGATCGCCGCGCTGCCGCGGCCCGATATCCCGCTGGTGGCCGACCGGGCGCTGGCGGCCCGTATCGCCGACCGGTTCGGCGCGGATGCCCGTGCGCTTGATGCCGAATTCTTCGCTCCCGCCACGCCGATGGCCGATGCGCTCGACCGTCTTGCGCAGGAGGCGCCGGAGCTGCCGCAATCTTTCGATCCTGCCGATCACTTAAGCGAGGACGCCTTGCGGCTCGCCGCGCTCTGGGGCCAGATGATCGGGGACGGGCTGAGGAGACCCGGGGGGGCGGAGATGCTGAACGGGCTCTACCATGAGTGAGCATGGGGTGATCGCGCTGGACGGGATGCTCGTCCCGCTGCGCGACGGCGCCGTCTCGGAGCTGCGCCCGCTGGATCTGCCGGGCACAGAGATGGCCCCGGGCGTCTGGCTCCATACCGATCCCGAGGCCGGGATCTCGGGCCAATGGTCCAGCCCGCGCGGACGGCTTTGCGAAATCGACATCACGGTTGATGCGCCGGGTCGCTGGCTGGGCCTGCACGTGGCGCTGCCGCCCTTCGAGGCCGATGCCGTGACCTGGCTGGGGATCGCGCTTCGCGTTCACGCAGCCCGGCCCCTGGCGCTGCGCCCCTGTCTGCGCTCGGGCACGGACGAGGGCTTTGTCGATACGTTTTTCGACCGGCATGCGCTTGCCCGCACCGCCGAGACCGACCATCACGGGGTCCTTGCCCCCGACCGTCATCCCGATCTGCCGGCCACCGCGCCATGGCGGGAGTTGATCCTGTTCCTGCCCTCGGGCGAAAGCCTGTCGCTGGCGTTGCATGCGCTGAGGATCTTCGCGCTGTGAGGCGGGCGGGGCTGTGGCGCCGCCTGTTGGGGCGCGCGCACGAACCAGAGACTGTTTCACCGCAGGACGCGCCCGTATCCGTCGGGCCGGAGCCGGATCCCGAAGCACCGCCCGAGCGGGACCCGCCGCCCGCGCCGGAGCCTCTGGCCCGTCTCGATCCGGTGCCGCCGGGGCTGCGCCCCGATCTTGTCATTCCGTGCCACAACGATGCGCCGGGGCTGGTGCGGCTTCTGGCCCGCGTGCGACGGCTGGAGTGTTTTGCCCGCATCATCGTGGTCGATGACGGCTCTGCAGAGCCGGTCGAAGAGGTGATCCCGCCCGCCCCGGATCTCACCATTCTGCGCCACGACGCCCCCCGGGGCGGCGGCATCGCGCGCAATCGCGGCCTGATTGAGGTGACGGCGGATCAGGTGATCTTTGCCGATGCCGATGATCTGGTCCTGCCCGAGATCCGGGCCCTTCTGGCCGATCTGGCGCAGGCCGGGCCATTCGACATCTGCCAGTTCCGCTATGCCGACAGCCGCGTCGCCGAAGAGGGGCTGTGGGGCCATCCCGACTGGGACGAAAGGTTCTGGGAAGGGGCGGATCATGTGGTGGGCGCGTTGCGCGCCCTGCCCGATGACCTGTGGCCGGTTCTGGCGCAGACCGCGAACTATCCCTGGAACAAGGTCTATGACACTGCCTTCCTGCGTCGCCACGGGATCGGCTGCGCCACGACGGCCGTGCATCAGGACATTCCGCTGCACTGGATGAGCTATCTCGAGGCGCGCCGCGTTCTTGTCTCGGACAGGGTCTGCGCCTGGCACGAGGTGCGCGAAAGGGGTGGGCGGCTGACCAACCGGTCGGGCCGCGAGAGGATGGAGGTCTTCGACGCGCTCGATCCGGTGGCCGCCCGCATCGCCCGTGCCGCACGTCCTGACTGGGAGGTGGCTTTTGCGGATTTCACCCTCGGGCTCATCGATTGGGGCGCGTGGAAGATCGCGCCCGAGCTGGAGGGCGAACTGCGCACGGCTGAGGCCCATTGGCTGACAGCCCGGGTTGGCCCCTGGATGGACCGGATCGCGGCGGCGGATCCGGGGCTGGCCGCCCGCCTGCGCGCGAGGATGGGATGAGCGCGCGGCTGGGCCTGTGCTGGCTGACCCATGGCGCGGGGCCGGATTTCGATCCGGCCGCCCACGCCTTTGCGGGCCTGCTGCGTCCGGGCGATCACGCGGTGCTTGTCGATCTTGAGGCGGGCGATGACACCGCCGCGCGTCAGGCGCGGTTCTTTGCGCTGGCGGGCTTTGCGGATGGCGTGCAGGTGACGCGGGTCCTGGGCCGTGGCGGCGCATGGGAAGAGGCCGCCGATATCGCGCTTCAGAACCTGTTTTCAGACCCGGATCCGCCCGAACTGATCCTGTTCGCCGCGCACGGCCTCCGGCCCGACACCGCCGCCCTTCTCCGGGCCCGGGACCGCATGGGCGAAGAGGACAGGGATCTGCTGCGCCTGCGCTGGACCGATCACGAGGCAGAGGACAGCCTTTTCTCCCGGCTCGTTCACCGCGATCTCCTCGGCCGGCTGCGACCCTCTGCCGATGGGGTGCCCCGCCTCCTGTGGGAGATGGAGGCCCGTGCACAGCGCCCCGCCGATCACGAGGAGCCTCTGGGCGCGCTGGGGCGGGAGCCTGCCCCGGGTCCGCGCTTCGCGGCCGACCTTGCCGATCTGCTGGACGCGGAACCGGACGCGACCGACTGGGCCGCGCGCCGGATTCCGCGCTGGATCACCGCCACGGGGCGCGCGGCGCGCAGTGCCTGGATCATCGCCTGGCCCCGGCTGCGCAGGGCCTGCCCGGGCCTTCCCGAAACCGTCCCGTTGCCCGCCCCGCCTTTGCCCGCACCCGCGCGGACAGGTGCGGCCCCGGTCCGGCTCTATCGTGCCGGACGTCATGCCCATCGCACCCCCTTTGCCTATGATGTGCTCGCCCCCCTCTGGGAGGGGCGCATCGCGGTGCAGGATCATCCCGACGGCGCCGATCTGGTGGTCTTTGCGCATCCCGACGACCCCCTGACGCTCGATGCTGACACCGCCCGCGCGCTGCGGGACGGCGCCCGGGCTATGCTGTTCTCAGAAGAGCCGTTCTGGGACAGCCTGTTTTCCCCCGATCCCTGCGCACCGCATGTGACGCTGCCCGCGGGGCAGCTGGGCGAGATCCGGATGGCGCAGGTCAATCACCATACCTCGCCCGTCTTCGACTGGCAGCACCTGCCCTATTACCTCCTGAGCCAGAAGGGCATGATCCCGCGTCTGGCCGAGAGGTTTCATCGCAATGCCGGGCTGTCGCCAGCCGATTGGCAGGCTGCCTTCGCCACCCGCCCCGCACGGCTGGCCTTCATGGCCGAGCGGCGGCCCGAGCATTTCCACGATATCGATCTGCCCCGGGCCGATCTGCTGGGCCTGTGCGCCTGGCGCACGCGGCTGGCCCTTGCCGTGACGCAAGGGCCCGTCCTGCGGCTGGGGGCCAGCTGGGAGGGCGGGCCCACACGGTTCGAGATCGACGATTGGCACGACGACAAGCTGACCCGGATGGCGGATCATGTGCAGATCCTCTCGGGGCTGGAGAACACCCATCAGCCCGCCTACCTGTCGGAGAAATTCTTCGATGCCTTCGCCTGCGGGGCGGTGCCGCTTTACCTGGCCAGCCCCGGCCATTCGGTGCACCGGCTGGGCCTGCCCGGGGCGGCCTGGATCAACCTGTGGGGTCTGGGCGAGGAAGAGGCGCGGGCCCGGGTCGACGACTGGCAGCCCAACGAGGAGACGTTTGCCGCCTATGCCGCGGCCCAGTCAGGTCTTGCCGCACGATTTTCCGACAGTGCCGAGATCGAGGTGGAGCGGGGCCGGTTGGGCCGTGCTGTCCTGCGCGAAATTGATATCTTGATTTCCTGAAATCATAAAAAATGTTCTAATTTCACAAAATGAAATCATCTGCGGTCATGTAATCCGTCAGGTTGATGAAGATCTGGAACTCCGCCTCGCCGTCGCCATCCTGATCGGCCTCCACGATCCCGTAAGTGTTGTCGCCCCATGTGTGCCAGCGCAATTGACCGGAGGCGCTGAACGGCTCTGTCCCGATCCAGACAAAAGCCTGGTTGCCCGATTGCCGCCCATTGCCGTCGAGGCTCGACAGGTCGATCAGGTCCACCCCGTTCTCGAAGCCGTTGATGAAATCCCGGTTCGCCTGGCCGGGGCGGCTGTCATCGGCTGTCCCATAGACGAAGACATCCGGGCCTTCGCCACCCACCAGCCAGTCGCGCCCCGGACCGCCCACCAGCCGGTCGGCCCCGGCCTTGGCGGTCAGGATGTCGAACCCGGCAAGGCCCGTCAGGATATTGTCGCCCGACTGGCCCACGAGGTTGTCGGCTCCGCCTGTTCCCGTGGCGTGGATATCCTCGCTGCCCTGAAGGCGCAGGAACTCGACATTCCCGGGCAGGGTATAGCTGATCCAGGCCAGGATCGTGTCCGTCCCGCCCGAGCCGGTCTCGTTCAGGACGAAATCCAGATCGTTCTCGACGTGATAGGTATCGTGGCCGGCGCCGCCCTCCATCTGGTCGCGGCCCGGGCCACCATCGAGCAGGTCATTTCCGCCCATGCCGTAAAGCAGATCGTCCCCCCCCTCGCCATATAGCGCGTCATCACCGTCGCTGCCGGTCAGCGTGTCGTTTCCGGCCCGGCCGAAGACCCCGCTATCGCCGGGTCCGGCCGTCAGCGTATCTGCGCTGGCCGTGCCCACCGGATCGCCTGCTTCGGGCAGGGGGGGCGGGGGCGGTTCCCCGGGGATCGCCACGGGCGGTTCGGGGTCCGGTTCCGGTTCGGGCTCCGGCGGCGGGGCGTCGGGCGCGATGGTGAAGGCATCGGTGTAATCGGGCAGGATGCGGTAGCCGTCGATCAGGTCGGCCGTGCCGAGGGCCGCGATATCGATCGTACCGCCCGCGCTGTCGACGATCAGCACCTCGTCGAGATAGGCGATCTGGAGGCTGGTTCCGGACTGGGTGATGCGCAGCTGGCTGATGTCGCGCAGCATCGACCAGCCCGACAGATCGATCCGGTCCACCCCCTGTTCGAAATCGGTGATCCGGTCCTCGGACCCGTCCATCGACAGGATGAACACATCCGCCCCGGCCCCGCCGGTTAGCACATCCTGCCCGCCGCCATCGAGGATCACGTCCTCTCCGCCACCGCCCGACAGGCTGTCCGCCCCCTGTGCGCCGGTCAGGATATCGGCAAGGGCCCCGCCGGTGAGGGCTCCGCCCTGCGCGGTGGCGAACAGCGTCTCGCCCGCAGGCGGCGGAGCATAGCTCAGCTGTGTGAGCCCCTGTTCGACACCCGAAGAGACGAAGATGTCGATCCGCCCGTCGATCGCGGTGGCCGCGATGGCGCTGACATTGGCAAGCCCCATCGCGGTCGTGTCCTCGATATGGGCCCGCGACAGCAGCCTGCCATTGGGCATCAGCTCGTAGAGGCTGATCCCGTCATCGGCGCCGCCTGCGATCACATAGACCCGGCCGCCCATCTCCACCACTTCGAGCGCGGCCACCCCGCCGAACCGTGTGCTCCGATCGTCGATCAGGTGGTCGGTGATGCGCAGGCTGCCATCGTCGTCGAGGCGCATCACGGTGAGAGAATCCGTCCCCGCCGAGGCCAGGATCGCATAGGCCGCGCCATGGGCGTCAGCCGCGATCAGCGCCGATGGCGCCGAGACCCACAACCCGTCTTCTCCGCTCAGCGTCTGTGTCACCGAAAGCCCGCCGTTGCCTTCGATCGCCCACAGGGTGACGGCGTTTTCGGTCCCGCAGGCCGAGATCAGCCAGTCCGTTCCGCCCGCGCGGATATGGGCAAGCCCCGCGATATCGGCGGCGGCACTTGCGGCGGTGTCGGAGGTGAAACTCTCGCTGACAAGCCGGCCTTCGGCATCGAAGGTGGTCCGCGCGATGCCCGGTTGCCCGGCCAGCCCCGCATAGACGACCTGGCTGCCGCCGGGCAGGGCCACGGTGATCGCGATGGTCAGATCCGCGCCATAGATGGTCTGGCCGAGGTTGTCCGGCGCACCAAGCGTGCCGTCCTCCTCCACGGGGTAAAGCATCAACGCCCCGCCCGCCCCGCTGGCCGCCAGAAGGGCGGGACCGCTGACGGTATCGATCACCGCCAGAACCGGCACCCCGCCAAGGCCTGCCTGCCCCGAATAGGCCACGCCGTCGATGGCCGCGGGGGCCGGGCCGGACAGGTCCCAGACCTCGATCCCGCCATCGTAGAGCGTGGTCGAGACAAGGATCGGCCCTGCCTCGCCCCCCAGATCGAGGATCACCAGATCCCCGATCAGCGACGTGACCGGATCCGCCTGTGCCGCGACATGGGTGACAAATTCGATTTCCGGCATTTGCCTGTGCGCCCCGCGGAAACAATCGGCTCGTTCCCGAAAGAATTGCGCGCGACCACGGATGCCGTGGGGGCGCGATTGGGGCAGGGAGGAGGATGTTGCCCGGCACTTGATTCAAACGCGGAGGATCCCGGGGCCTGCAGGTCCTCATCATTCGGTTGCGGTGCCGGGCTGGCGCGGCCTAGAAGGACCACGAAGCTTCTTGTCCGGAGTATCGTTATGCCCCCCAAGTTCGGAACCAGCGGCCTGCGCGGCCTTGTCACGGAACTGACCCCCGATCTGGTCGCCGACTACATCCGGGCCTTTCTCGGCTCCTGCGAGGTGGGCACCGGGCTTTTCATCGGCCGTGATCTTCGCCCCTCGTCGCCGGATATCGCCGCGGTGGTGGCGGATGTGGCGCGCGCCGAGGGTATCGCGGTGACCGATTGCGGCGCGGTGCCGACGCCCGCGCTTGCGGGTGCGGCTTTCGCGGCGGGCGCGGCCTCGGTGATGATCACCGGAAGCCATATTCCCGCCGATCGCAACGGGCTGAAATTCTACACCCCCGGCGGTGAACTGACCAAGGCAGGCGAAGCCGCCATCCAGGGTGCGCTGGGTCGGGCGCCGTCGGGACAGGCCGGCCCGGATCCGGTGACCGACGAGACTGCGGGGGCGGCTTTTGTCATGCGCTATGTCACGGCCTTCGGGCCCGATGCGCTGGCGGGTCAGCGGATCGGCGTCTATTCCCATTCCGCGGTGGGCCGCGATCTGATGATCGCCACGCTCGAGGCGCTTGGCGCCGATGTGGCCGAACTTGGCCGCTCGGGCCATTTCATCCCCGTCGATACCGAGGCCGTCGATGCCGATACCCGCGCCCAGCTGGCCTCATGGGCGGCGGGTGCGGGGCTCGATGCGATCGTCTCGACCGACGGCGACGGGGACCGCCCGCTGGTCACCGATGCCGCGGGCGAGGTGATCCCCGGCGACGTGCTGGGCCAGATCACCGGGGCGGCCCTCGGTGCAGAGGTGGCGGTGACGCCCGTGTCTTCCAACACCGGGGCCGAGGCGGGGGGCGCCTTTGCGCGCGTGATCCGCACCAAGATCGGCTCTCCCTTCGTGATCGCCGCGATGGAAGAGGTGGGTCCCGCCCGCGTCGTGGGCTACGAGGCCAATGGCGGGTTCCTTCTGGGCTTTGACGCCGATGGCCCCGCCGGGCCCCTGCCGCGGCTGATGACCCGCGACAGCGTGCTGCCCATCGTGGCGCCGCTGGCCGAGGCGCGGGCGACGGGCCTGTCGCTTGCCGATCTGGTGGCGCGCCAGCCCGCCCGTTTTACCGCCGCCGACCGGCTTCAGGATGTGCCGACCGAGCGGTCGCAGGCGCTTGTCGCGCAGCTGGTCGGTGATGCGGTGGCGCGCGCCGATTTCCTGGCCGAATTCGGCGGTGCGGCGACGGGCATGGATACGACCGACGGTCTGCGCATCAGTCTCGATACGGGCCGCATCGTGCATCTGCGCCCCTCGGGCAATGCGCCCGAGCTGCGGTTCTATGCCGAGGCCGAAAGCCCGCAGGCCGCGCGTGAATTTCTGGCCCGGGGTCTCGAGATACTGGCGGGCCACGTCCGCTAGACGGCCGGCGCCCTATCCGGCCTTCGCAGGATCGAGAAGGCTCTGTTCCTGTTCAAGCGCGCTCCAGTGCCGCGCCTTGTCCCTGTAAGCCTTGTGGACATAGAACCGGACAGGCGCGCTATCCCTGTCGAGGACCTGGACCGATGCCTGCCAGTGAGGGACGATTTGCGTCGGCGCGTCGGGGTCGCGCAGAAGCCTGATGAACAGCCCCGGGCCACTGATTTCCCAGATGCTAGTGGGGGTGCCGGGGGCGCGGTCATGGGCAGAGAGCCTGTCGGTGGCCGCCGCAAGCGCGGTTGTCAGGAAGGGCGCTTCGGGCCGGGCGAATATGGCGCCATTGCGCGGCCAGAGACCTTCCCCGCGCACTCTGGGGTTCTTGTCGATCAGGGCCACGCCCCCCTCGGGCAGCGTGTCGAGCAACTCGCGCAGCCCGGCCGCGTCGCGCAGCCCGGCATGGGCGTCGACATAGAACCCGCCATGGGCCTCGAGCCAGGCCAGCCGGGCGATATCGCTCCGCGCGGCGGGGATCCGCAGCCTGCGATACAGTCCGGCCAGCCGGGGGTGACGATCCTCCAGAAGAGGCAGGACCTCGTCATCCCCGATGATCGTGAAATCCGGGAAAGCGGCCTGCCATTCTGCGGCCATGGGGGCGATGGCGCTTTGGCTCGACCCGCTCCAATAGGTGAACCGGGCCGGCCGGGATGCGGGGGCCACCGGGCTCAATTGGCGATGTTCAGCAATGTGCTCAGAACGCCCAGAACCGTCTGGCCCACGATCAGCGGGCTTTCGGTGGCATAGACCAGATCGCCCGACATGATGTGGAATTCGCCTGCGCTGAACAGCCCGTCGGCCGAGGTCAGATCGATGACGAAGACCATCCTGTCCTTGGGGGGCGCGCCGGGGGCGGTGCCCACGGCCGAGCGGGGATAGTCGCGCAGGATCAGGATGCCCTGCGGATCGGCGCGGCTGTCGGTGACGCCGCCGATTTCGGCCAGCGCATCGAGGGCCGTCACATGATCGGCCGGGAAGATGTGGCGCGATTCCTGCCCCGCTGCGCCCAGCGAAAGGAAATAGCGCTCCTCCTCCTCGACGATCACCCGATCCCCGCCGCGCAGCACGGAATCGAGCCGCGGATTGTCATAGAGCCGGGCGATCGAGGTGCCATAGATGTCGTCGCCCCGGATCAGCCGGATCTGCGGGTTGATCAGCCCGTCCCGGACCCCGCCACCCATGGAGATCAGCTCCAGCACCGTGACGTCACGCCCCTCGAGCGGATAGACGCCGGGGCTGGCCACGCCCGAGACCAGATTGGCCGTGTTGGAGCGGCCCGGTTCCACGTTGATCTGGACCTGCGCCGAGGGCGTGGTTTCGATATAGCGTTCCTCGATCCGGGCGCGGGCGCCCTGCGGCGACATGCCCGCGATCCGCAGATCGCCCACGAAGGGCAGGAAAATCGATCCCGAGGAAGACACCCGCATCGGCTCCAACTGGGCGACGCGCTGCCCGGGCCCTGCCAGAAGCGAGTTTTCATCGGCATCCCATACCGTGACCGAGACAAGGTCACCCGGCGCGATGATCAGGGAGCCGGGCTGATCGGCCCGGTTGATCCAGCTGTATCCGCGCGCGCCGATCACCGGCCAGTCGTTGAGATAGCCCACGCTGTTGCGGGTGACGGAAAACACGGCGAAATCCGAGATATCGGTGCCGTTCTCGTCGGTCTGGGCCGCGATCACTTCGGATTGCAGACCGGCCCCGCGTGGCAGGGAACAGGCGGCCAGACCGGTGCAGACAAACAGCACCCAGACACCGCGAAGAAATGAACCCATACTGCCCCCCGAGGCTGGTTAGCGCCCGTCGGGTTGTGGCAGAGCCAGCGGGCGAAGCGTTGCCCGAACCATACGGGCCGGTGTCGCCGGGTCAATCATCCACGGGGCCTTTGCCGGGGTTTGCCTCCGCTTCGGGCCCCGTGTGTCGTGCCGGGGCAACGCCCGGGGGTGGCCCCCCGGGCCCTGTCGGTCAGAACAGGCCGTACTCGCTGAAGAAATCGATCATCAGCTGCGAGGCATCGATATCCTGGGGCGAGTCATCGAGAGATCCGGGCCAGCTGTGGTCGCCGCCCTCGATGACATAATGCTGGATGCTGCCATCATCGGAGACCCGCATCAGTGCCGTCATCCCGTCATCGGCCACGTCGGGCAGCAGGATGAATTCGCCCATCTCGGTCTCATTGAGCGAGGCGAAGAATTCCACCGTCTCTTCGGCGCTGTAAAGGATCGGATTGCCCCACCAGTCGTAATATCCGTCATAGGGGACAGAGGTATCCGCGGTGCCATGGAAGAAGATCATCGGCTCGTCCGTGGCGCTTGCGACCGCGCTGGCCTCCATGGTGGCCTTCAGGCTCGAGACCACGACGCCATACCCGGCAAAAAGCTCCGGCACTTCGAGTGCAAGCTTCTGCACCATGCTGCCGCCCGCCGAGATGCCCGCCGCGAACAGCGCGCTGGCATCCAGGTTCCAGTTCGCCACCAATTCGTCGACCAGCGCCTCGACATAGGCCACGTCATCGGTCCAGGTGTCATCGGCGTCCCAGGCCCAGCCCTGCTCGGTGGCCATGGGGAAGATCTCGATGAATTGCGGCGGGTTCTCATAGCTCGACCAGTCGGCAAGGCCGGCCATCGCCGTCGGATCGGTGCCCATCGAGCCACCGCCGTGGAAGGTCATGATGCCCGAATAGGTCGCGGAGGCATCGAAATCCTTTGGCATGATGATGCCGAAGGAGCGTTCGACCCCGTCCACCATGATCGTCACCTCGACGGGCAGGAGCCAGTCCAGATCGATGCCGCCCCCGCCGTCTCCGGTGCCGCCGTCTGTGCCACCACCGCCGGTCCAGCCGCCGCCGCCACCACCGGTCCAGCCGCCGCCACTGCCGCCGGTCCAGCCACCGCCGCCGCCGCCGCCCCCGGTCCAGCCGCCGCCACTGCCGCCGGTCCAGCCACCGCCGCCGCCGCCGCCCCCGGTCCAGCCGCCGCCACTGCCGCCGGTCCAGCCACCGCCGCCGCCGCCGCCCCCGGTCCAGCCGCCGCCACTGCCGCCGGTCCAGCCACCACCGCCGCCGCCGCCGGTCCAGCCGCTGCCGTCGCTGCCGCTCCAGCTGCCGGCGGTCCAGCTGCTCTCTCCGTCGATCCAGCGGCCGCTTTCGGCATCGCCGCCCGCGGTCCCTGCGGATGCCGGGGCATCCAGCGTCTCGGGTCCATCGAAACGGAACACGAAGTTATCCGCGCCGCCGTCGATCTCGGAAAGAGGGTGGCGTGCTGTCTGTGCCTCGTCCGCCCCTCCGGCTGGTTCCGCGCCGATCACAGAGGCGCCCGGCGCCTGAAGTTTTGCCTTGAAGCCGCCTAGAAGGAGCGCGTTCGTCATCACTTTGCCTCTTTATGCCATGTCGGAATCGGTTTGGCCTTGAACCGGACATGGTGAGGACGAGGCAGGCGTTTTCATGGCGCAACAAAGGCGCGCCGGTGGCAGGCCCGGACAAATGATCCGGTGCGCGCGCCGGGCGTCACTTTGCCCGGATCGTGCCCGTCTTCAGCCCGTCGAGGAACCACGCATAGGTGCTTTCGATGCCGTCGCGCAGGTCGATCCGGGCGCGCCAGCCCATCTCGGCAAGCCGGCTGACATCCATCAGCTTCTTCATCGTGCCATCGGGTTTCGAGATGTCCTGTACGATGCGGCCACCGAACCCGGTGATCTCGGCCACCATGTCGGCAAGCTCCCGGATCGTCACATCCGTGCCGGTGCCCACGTTGATGTGGCTCAGCATCGGCTCGGTATTGGCGGCATAGGTTTCGGCATCGAGGTCGAGCACGAAAAGCGAGGCTTCGGCCATGTCGTCCACATGCAGGAACTCGCGCATCGGTTTGCCGGTGCCCCACAGCACGACCTCCTCGGCGCCGGCTTGTGCGGCCTCGTGGAACCGGCGGATCAGCGCGGGCAGGACGTGGGAATTCTCGGGATGGAAATTGTCACCCGGCCCGTAAAGGTTCGTGGGCATGACGGACCGGTAATCCCGGCCATATTGCCGGTTGTAGCTTTCGCACAGCTTGATGCCCGCGATCTTGGCCACGGCATAGGGCTCGTTCGTGGGCTCCAGCACGCCTGTCAGAAGCGCGTCTTCGCGCATCGGCTGGGCGGCCTCGCGCGGGTAGATGCAGGACGATCCCAGTTGCAGCAGACGCTGGACACCGGCCGCATGGGCCTGGTGGATCACGTTGCACTCGATCATCAGGTTCTCATAGATGAACTGGGCCGGGTAGGTGTTGTTGGCATGGATGCCCCCCACCTTGGCCGCGGCCAGGATCACCACATCGGGCCGTTCGGCCTCCATGAAGGCCCGCACGGCGGCCTGATCGGTCAGGTCGAGCTCGGCCGAGGTCCGGGTGACGATCTCCGCCTCGCCGCGCGCCTGAAGCCGGCGCAGGATCGCGCCCCCCACCATGCCGCGATGGCCTGCAACGTAGTATTTCATGGCCTATCCTCTCCTGTCAGCCTGTGCGCCCTGTTCTTGATGCCAAGATCACCATGTTGCCACCAGGTGCTGACTGCCCGGTCCAACAAGACAGACCAGCTGATTTCATCGCCCCTGAAATCGTTGGTCATGTCGCCATTCCAGCCTTTCCGCTCTAGGATCGTGCTTTCGATGATCCGGCCGGATTGCCGGAATCCCCTGATTGGATCCGGAATGTCCGCGTTCTCCGGGGAGACCGTCTCCGATGTCACGACAAGCAGGCCGAACCTCTGATGCCCAAGAAAGCGTTCGATGAGTGCGGCAAGCGCATGGCTGCTTTCTCCTTCGAAGGCCGCGGGAAACTGGCGATCGGGATGCCCACCGCGTTGCCATCTTATGAAGATCAGGCCATCGCTGGTGGCGGCGTCGTCCTTCAAGCGGTCCATGGTATGCGCGAAACGATATCTGGCCTTGTGCCGCAGCTCCGACATCTGGTCGGTGTCGGGCAGCACATCGCCGTGATCGAGACCATCGATCGGCTCGAGGGCGGCAGGTGGAATGTCATGGTGAAACACCAGCTCAGATCTCTGACACATTCCGCTCCCCGCGAAACTGACAACGCACTGATCTGAAGCCAGTATCTTCCGCGGATCGAAATCGGGTGCCAGACATGTCTGCAAGGCCGAAAACGGGGTGATCGTCCAGTCGAAGGGCGAGGCGGGCGCCTCGAACTCCGACCGACCCTCTGCCCAGACCCTGATTTGATGGGCCGGGCGACACCAGCCACCAATCGATACCAGCCTTAGTCTCATCTCGGCCTCTGCCTTGTCTCGCAACAAGGAACGCAGGCGTCCCGGATCATGCCGGCGCCGTCCAGGCTGCGCGCATCCCGTCGATCTCCGGATCGGTCCAGAACTGGCGGATATGGGCGGACCCATAGACCGGGTCCAGCCTCTGGCCGGGAAAGCGGATCGCATCGCGGGCGCGGGCATAGGCGGCGGCATAGGGTTTCTCTGCCCCGACATTGCGCCGCGCGATCGTCACCTCGCACCCGAAGATCCGGCCCGCCGCCGCAGCCTCTCGCGCAGGACCATCGACAGGCTCACATGGTGCGGCGGAAAGGCGTCGCGGGCCAGGGCCGCCCGCGCCTGCCGTTTCAGGACGGACGGATCCAGCGAATGGATGTCATGGGTCAGGACACCGGCCCGGTTCAGCGCTGCGGCCACCGCCGTGGAACCGACCTTGCCGAAGGTGTAGACAACCGCTTCGGACGGGGCCGCCACGCGCACCTACCCTTCGAGGCTGACCGGCAGGTCGAGCCCGTGTTCCTTCAGCAGCGCGATGCGGCGGGCGGATTTGTGATCCTCGGCCACCATCTCGGCGCACATCTCCTGCGCGGTGATCTCGGGCACCCAGCCGAGTTTCTCGCGGGCTTTCGAGGGATCGCCCAGAAGCGTCTCGACCTCGGCGGGGCGGAAATAGCGCGGGTCGATGCGCATCACCACGTCGCCTTCGCGGACCGCGGGGGCCATGTTGCCGTTGACGGAGGTGACCGTGGCGATCTCGTCGACACCCTCTCCCGAAAACTCCAGCTCGATGCCCAGCTCGCGCGCCGTCCAGGTGATGAACTCGCGCACGGAATATTGCACGCCGGTGGCGATCACGAAATCCTCGGGCGTGTCCTGCTGCAGCATCATCCACTGCATGCGCACGTAATCCTTGGCGTGGCCCCAGTCGCGCAAGCTGTCGATATTGCCCATGTAGAGGCAGGGCTCGAGCCCGAGCGCGATATTGGCCAGCCCCCGGGTGATCTTGCGGGTCACGAAGGTTTCGCCCCGGCGCGGGCTCTCGTGATTGAACAGGATGCCGTTGCAGGCATAGATGTCATAGGCTTCGCGGTAGTTCACGCAGATCCAATAGGCATACATCTTGGCCACCGCGTAAGGGCTGCGCGGGTGGAAGGGCGTGGTTTCCTTCTGCGGGATTTCCTGAACTAGGCCATAGAGTTCGGAGGTGGAGGCCTGGTAGAAGCGGGTCTTCTTCTCCAGCCCCAGAAAGCGGATCGCCTCCAGAAGGCGCAGGGTGCCCATGGCATCCACGTCGGCGGTATATTCGGGCGCCTCGAAGCTGACGGCGACGTGGGACTGGGCGCCGAGGTTATAGACCTCGTCGGGCTGCACTTCGCTGATGATCCGCGTCAGGTTCGAGCTGTCGGTCAGGTCGCCGTAATGCAGCTGGAAGCGCTGGTTGTCGGTATGAGGGTCTTCGTAGATGTGATCGACCCGCGCGGTGTTGAACAGCGAGGCCCGCCGCTTGATCCCGTGAACCTCGTATCCCTTTTCGAGAAGGAATTCGGCCAGGTAGGATCCATCCTGGCCAGTGATACCGGTGATCAACGCTGTCTTGGTCAATGACGCCCCCGTGAAACACGTGCGCTCCGTCCGGAGCATGAACTCAAGTGTGTGGCGGTTTTCCCGATTTCGGGCCGAATGTCTAGGGCGGCAAGGGGCGCGTGTCCCGACAGGTGACGGGGCGGGACGCCTGGGTCACGCCACGAGTGTGCCATTCAGAAAGGCCTTGCCCGCGTCATCGTCGAGGGACCCTGCTTCAAGCTGTGTCTGCAGCTCTTCAAGCTCGGCATGGATGTGGGGCGGCAACTCGTCCCGGGCCACGCTCAATCCACCGGTGCGGACGTGTTGGCCTTCACGGAGTGCCGCTGACCCGGACCTGGGTGTCTTCGGCCAGTCTGGCGACCTGTTGCACCCGGGACAGCTGCTGATGAACGAGACCGCATGGCCACAGAGGTCTGCGCCGCGATCATGCAGGCGTGCGGATCAGATGCGCAGGCCTGTTCCGTCGCCAGTGCCCGCCGCGCGCCCGCGTTTTTTCCTGAAAGCTCTTGCCGGCCCCTGTCCGCCGGGGGAAATGATTGCCGGTCCCCGTTCAGTCCGCCGCCGCCCCTGTTCTGCCCGGAACATATGCGCTAGAGACACGCTCGTCCGGGCGGGATGACCGAGGGGAATGGCATGACAGACAAGGTCTTGATGGTGGGTGCGGGCCTTTCGGGCGCGGTGATCGGGCGGCGCCTGGCCGAGGCTGGTCACAGCGTCACGGTGATGGATGCGCGCGATCACGTGGCCGGCAATTGCCATACGCGGCGCGATCCGCAAACCGGCGTGCTCGTCCATGTCTATGGCCCCCATATCTTCCATACCGACGACGCGGAGGTCTGGGAATATGTCAACACGTTCGAGACCTTCCTGCCCTTCAAGAACCGGGTGAAGACCACGTCCCAGGGCGCGGTCTATTCGCTGCCCATCAACCTGCACACGATCAACCAGTTCTACGGGCGCACCTTCCGCCCCGAAGAGGCGCGCGCCTTCATCGAGACCCAGGCCGATACCTCGATCACCGACCCCCAGACCTTCGAGGATCAGGCCCTGCGCTTCGTGGGCCCCGATCTCTACGAGGCCTTCTTCAAGGGCTATACCGAAAAGCAATGGGGCTGCAGCCCGACCGAATTGCCCGCGAGCATCCTCAAGCGGCTGCCGGTGCGGTTCAATTACGACGACAATTACTTCTTCCACCGGTTCCAGGGCATGCCCGAGGGCGGCTACACGGCGATGGTCGAACGGATCCTCGATCACCCGGGGATCGACGTGCATCTCGAGACGGCTTTCGATCCCGCGGATGCGGGCGATTGGGATCATGTCTTCTGGTCGGGACCCTTGGACGGGTTCTTCGGTTACGAACTGGGCCGGCTTGGTTACCGGACGCTCGATTTCGAGGAATTCCGCAGCACTGGCGACTGGCAGGGCTGCGCGGTGATGAATTACGGCGACCGCGATATTCCTTACACCCGGATCACCGAGCACAAGCATTTCTCCCCCTGGGAAAGCCACGAGGGGTCGGTGCTCTACCGTGAATTCAGCCGCGAATGCGGCCCCGACGACATCCCCTATTACCCGATCCGCCTGGTGGCGGAAAAGGCGATGCTGGGCGATTACGTGGCCCGCGCGAAGGATCAGCGCAACGTGACCTTCGTGGGCCGGCTTGGCACCTATCGCTATCTCGACATGGATGTGACCATCCGCGAGGCGATGGATACGGCCGCCATCTGGCTCGAGGCGCGACAGGCGGGACAGCCCGCCCCGGTCTTCGCCCGCGATCCGCTGTGATGAGTGGCCGATGAAACTCGGCGCCGTCGTCGTCACCTATAACCGGCTGGTCCAGATCGAGGCGACCGTCGCCCGGCTTCTGGCCGAGCCGCTCGACGTTCTGGTCGTGGTCGACAACGGCTCGACCGATGGCAGCCGCGAGTTCCTGCGCGGGCTGGATGACCCCCGGCTCGACCTGATCGAGAGTGCCGAGAATATCGGCGGCGCGGGCGGGTTCGAGGCGGGGCTGCGCCACATCGTGGAAAGCCATGATCCCGACTGGGTCGTGGTGATGGATGACGATGGCCGGCCCGAGCCCGGCGCGCTGGCCGCGTTCCGCGCCACCGACCTCGCGGATTGGGACGCGGTGGCCGCCGCCGTGCGCTATCCCGACGGGCGCATCTGCGAGATGAACCGCCCCGTGCTGAACCCGTTCTGGCATCCGAAGATCTTCTTGCGGGTGATTTCGGGCGGCGGGCGCGCGGCGTTCCACCTGGCCGAGGCCGATTACGCCCGGACCGCGCCGATGCCTGTCGACGGGGGCTCCTTCGTGGGGCTGTTCCTGTCGCGCCGGGCGGTTGCGCTTGCGGGTTATCCCGATGGCCGGCTGTTCATCTATGCCGAGGACGGGCTCTATTCGCTGACGCTTTCGGAGGCGGGGGGCCGGATCGGGTTTTTCCCGGGCATACGCTTCGAACACGATTGCACGACGTTTTCCGGCCCGCCGGGGCAATTCTCGCCGCCCTGGAAGGCCTATTATTATCATCGCAACCTCTTGATGCTGTATCGCCGCGCGGCCGGGTTGTGGTTCTGGCCCGCCCTGTTCGTCGTCCTGCCGAAATGGCTGTGGAAGACCACGCGGCAGGGTGCCCACAAGGGCATCTATCTCAGGCTTCTGGCCCGGGCGGTGCGGGACGGGCTGACGGGCCGGGTCGGCGGAAAGAAGCCGGAAGGTTTGAGCTAGGGTGCAGGACGTCTGTCGTGTCGCGGCAGACCGATGTATCCCACTGGCCTCTGGGTCCTGTTCCGCGTTAATTTGGGGTCGACCTTGTGAAAGGGGCATGAATGTCAGAGCAGAGCGGGCCGGTCCGCGTGGTTGCCGATAACGCGCCCGAGACAACCCGGACATCCGAGGAGCTGACGCCCGAAGTGGCGCCGGCACAATCGCCCGAGAAGAAATCCGGCCCCTCCCGGCCCTCTCCCGGTGGGCCGAAACAGCCCGGCAAGCGTCCGGGCCCGGGGGGCAGGAAATCCGGGCCGGGACAGTCGGGTCCGGGCCAGAACAGGCAATCGGAAAAGGCGGCCCCGGCGCAGTCCGGCCGTGCCAGAACAGGGGCCTCGGGCGGGCTCGGCGGAAAGAAGGCGGCCGGCAAGGGCGGTGGACGCGGCCCGGCCGCGCGGCGGACGCCGGTCGTGCGTCCCGTCGCCTCGCCCGCGCGGGTCAAGCGGCGTCACTGGGGGCTTGTGTTCGGGTTCATCCTGATGGTGATCGTCCCGGTTCTCGCGGCGTCGTGGTATCTGCATGAACGGGCCGCCGATCAATATGCCTCCACCGTGGCCTTTACCGTGCGCTCCGAGGATATTTCCTCGGCGGTCGATATCCTGGGCGGTCTGGGCACCGCTCTTGGGGGCGGGGGCGGCGGATCCTCGGATACCGATATCCTTTACGAATTCATCCGCAGCCAGGAACTGGTGGCGGCGGTCGATGCCCGCCTGAACCTGCGTGAGCTCTACAGTCGCCACTACCGGACCGATCCGGTCTTCGGCTTCGAGCCGAGCGGCACGATCGAGGATCTGACTTCCTATTGGCGCCGCATCGTGCGCATCTCCTATGATGCCAATTCGGGCCTGATGGAGCTGCGCGTTCTTGCCTTCACGCCCGAGGAGGCCAAGGCGGTGGCCGAGGCGATCTATGACGAGAGCACGCGGATGATCAACGATCTGTCGGCCATCGCGCGGGAGGATGCCACATCCTATGCGCGCGAGGATCTCGACCTCTCGGTCGAGCGGCTGAAGGAGGCGCGCGAGGCGCTGACGGCCTTCCGGATCGAGAACCAGATCGTCGATGTCACGGCCGATATCCAGGGTCAGATGGGGCTTCTCAACACGTTGCAGGCGCAGCTGGCCGAGGCGCTGATCGAATATGATCTGTTGCAGAATACGGCCCGCGACAGCGACCCGCGTGTCGAACAGGCCGAGCGCCGGATCGAAGTGATCGAGGCCCGGATCGACGAGGAACGTCAGAAATTCGGCGCCGGTGGCGCCGGGCCGAGCGGGGAAAGCTATGCCACCACCGTGGCGGAGTTCGAGCGTCTCAGCGTGGATCGCGAATTCGCCGAACAGGCCTATGTCGCGGCGCTTTCGGCCTATGACGGCGCGCGTGCCGAGGCCAACCGGCAAAGCCGGTACCTGGCGAGCTATATCGCGCCCACCCTGGCCGAGCGCGCGGAATTTCCCCAGCGCAGCCTTATCGTGGCGCTGGTGGCGGGCTTTGCCTTCCTGCTCTGGTCGATCCTGAGCCTGATCTATTATTCCCTGAGGGACCGGCCCTGAGCGGCGGATAGGCACAGACGATGATCCGGCTCGAGAACCTGACGAAAGCCTTCTGGACACCCGGTGGTCCCAAGGTGGTGGCCGATGGCATCAATTTCACCTTTCCCACCGGTGTCTCGGTGGGTCTTCTGGGGCGCAACGGGGCGGGCAAATCCACCCTGATGGACATGATCGGCGGCACGATGAAACCCGATGCGGGCCGGATCGTTTCCACCGGCACGATTTCCTGGCCGGTGGGCTTCGCGGGATCGTTCCACAAGGATATGACAGGCGCCCAGAACACCCGGTTCATCGCCCGCGTCTATGGCGTGGATACCGAGGAGCTGATGGAATTCGTGAAGGATTTCGCCGAACTGGGCTCGCATTTCCACATGCCGGTGCGCAGCTATTCCTCGGGCATGAAATCCCGGCTGGCCTTCGGCCTCTCGCTCGGCATCCCGTTCCAGACCTATCTCGTGGACGAGGTCACTTCGGTGGGCGATGCGTCCTTCCGGCAGAAAAGCCGGCTGGTCTTTCAGGACCGGATGCAACGCGCCGGTGCCATCGTCGTCACCCATTCACCCGCTCAGCTGAGGCAATATTGCCAGGCGGGTGCCGTGCTCGAGAACGGTCACATGACCTATTACGAGGATATCGAGGACGCCATCGCGCAGCACAACGAGAACATGGGCACCGACGACGAGGAGTGATGCTGTCCGGGGGTGTCAGGCGCCGATCCGGTAGAGCATCCATCCGGTCGCGTTCCAGAACCTGACACTGGGGGCGGAGCCGTTCTGCACGACGAGCGCGAGATCGACAATATCCCCGGCCGCAAGTGACACCACCACCGGCATGGAGCGTGATTCAAGGACGAATTCCTCGACCGTCAATTCCTGGATCTTCAGATTGTTTGCCCGCAGGTTCATCTTGATGTTGGTCGGGCTCCCCGAGACAGACCGGATCAGGGAGGTGATCGACAGGAAATAGGTGCCCGTAACGGGCACCTGATATTTCGATGCATCAACCTGGCCCGAATGCGTATCCGTCGTGGGCACGATCGTCAGCAGATCTCCGTTGAAAAAATCCTTGTTCGGGTCATCCACCCCGCAGGAAAAGACGGGCATGTCCGAGCGGCCCGAGGGCAATGCCACGCCACCGGTCGCATGATCGATCCTCAGCGCCTCGAACCAGTCCGTCCCATCCGAAACCTTGACCGCGAAATCGTCCGATGCGGCAAGGCCCATCTCGGCTCTTCCACTCCAGTTCGTCTGGTAGAGAATCGACCCTGTATCACCTGAAGAGGCCTTGTTGATCTTGAGCTGGTGCCCACCGCCCGCATGGGTGAACAGCGCCGCATCCGAGGCAACGGCCAACCGGTTCACACTGTCCCAGGCTGCGCCGATGCCGACACCGTCAAGATTGGTCATGTCACCCGTCACGGGCGTCCAGGCCGCCCCGTCCCAGGCGCGCAGCTCGGCCTCGGCCCGGCCCCAGGCGCGCCAGCCATGGCCCGGATCGATGAAAACCCAGGTCCCGCCCAGCCAGGCGGCAATCCGTCCGTCCTGCCCGGCCCAGACCCCGGTGGCCCCCGCCCCGATCCCGTGCGCCTCGCCTTCGGTCGGCGCGGCGGGCGGCGTGAGCGTGGCAAACCCCTCGAGTGCCAGCTGTGCCAGCACGTCGAGCCGTTCCAGCGCCTCGTTGTGGGTGACGTGTTTCTGCGCCTGGCTGGATTGCATGTAGGGCAGGGCGAAATTGGGCGAGAGTTCGGACATGGGGCGACAGACTTTCCGCACGAGGGCCCGCTAGGTGGCGGGACGGTTGCAATCGCGGCGCAGTCTGGAAGTGTGAAAGCTTACATCGTGCCACCCCACCGTGCGTTGCCTGCCCGTCTTCGCGTTGCCTGCCCGTCTTTCTGCCGTCATGACGACACATTGCGGTGCTATCGGCTGCGCCCGGGCGGGCTGGACAGCCCGAAACGCGCAGGATTATAACGCCATAGCGGTGGCCGACGGATCAGGTATTGAAATCCGTGCCTTAAAACCGGGCATTTTCTCTGGTCACCATGCGCGGAGCGGGCAATTCTAGCCGCCAGATGTCGCGTCGAGCCATTTGAGGAGCTATTGGATGATGAATACAGGTGATATGATGCCGCGACGCGGCAAACATGCCTGAGCCGCGCTGCCGGTCACAGACGGGCAGCGCCCGGGTGTAACGCCCGGAACATACAGTATTTCAAGGACGTACCGGTCAATGCCTCGTAACCTAATCCTCATCACATATGACAGCTGCCGGCTCGACAGCGCGCTTGCCGCCAAGGCACCGAATCTCGCCCGGCTGGGGCAGATCGAGGCGCGGTATTCCTATGCCTCCTGGACGGCACCGTCGCATTACACCTTCATGATGGGACTGGTGCCGCATGTCTCGCCGACCCATGTCTATGCCTCCGAGGTCTACAAGGAGGATTTCCACAAATGGGGCGAGCGGCTCGACATTCCCGAACTGAAATTCGAGACCTTCCTGCCGCAGCTGAGCCTGCCGGGCATGCTCAAGCAATACGGCTACCGCACCGTGGGCCGGGTCTCGATGCCGGTGCTCAATCCATACACGGTCATCAACAACGCGTTCGATGATTACAAGCTGATGGATAATCACAACGATTTCAAAGGGATGGTCGCAGAGGCAAGTTTCAGCCGCGATCAGCCCAGCTTTCATTTCTTCAATCTCGGGGAAACCCATTACCCCTATATGCTCGATGATCCCTCGCTGCCCCATATCTCGGGGCTGCATGGCGTGGCCAAGACGCTGTCGAAGGGCGGCGATGCGGGCGGTGCCATCGGCCACCAGCAGAAGGAGGGCGAGATGGACATCGAGGAATTCTTCGCCGACGAGGTGATGAAGGGCCTGCACCAGCAGCAGATCGCTTGCGTCGAATATCTCGACGAGTTGCTGGGCGCGCTGATGGACAAGGCCCCGTCCGATACCTGGTTCATGGTGATGGGCGATCACGGCGAAGCCTTCGGAGAAGGCGGATATTTCGGGCATGGCCCGGTCATGCATGAAAAGGTATTCCAGGTGCCCTTCGTCGAGGGGCCCCGGCCGCGCAGGAAAGCACGGCTGATCTGACAAAATATGTTACGAAGGGACGGGGACGATGGTGCCCGGACCGCGGGAATGGATTTCAACGGAGCGAATAAGATGGCTGATGACAACACCGACAACAACGAAAATCAAAGCCCGCTCGAACGTCTGCGCGCACAGCGCGGTCAGGGTAGCGGTCCGCGCCGCGGACCCGGGCCCGGAGCCGGTGGCGCCGGTGCCGGAGCAGGTCTTGGCGGCGGCTTCCGCGGCCGTCTGGGCCAGGGTGGCGGCGGTCTGGGTGGCGGCCTGCGCGGCCAGGGCGGTGGTGGCCTGGGTGGCGGTTTGGGCGGGGGTCAGGGTGGCCCCGGCGGCGGCGGTCTGCGGGGCCTGCGCGGTCAGGGCGGCGGCGGCTTGCGCGGCGGTGGTCTTGGTGGCGGTCAGGGTGGCCCCGGCGGCGGTGGCCTGAGGGGTCTGCGCGGTCAGGGCGGCGGCGGCTTGCGCGGCGGTGGTCTTGGTGGCGGCCTCGGCGGTGGTCTTGGTGGCGGCGAAGGTAATGGCCAGGGTGGCGGCGCGGGCCTGCGGCAGCGTCTTCAGAGCCGTGGCTTGGGCGCTGACGGCGAGGTGCCCATGGGTCCCAATCCCGAGGATCCGGAAGCCACGCGCAAATTCCTCACCGAGCGGATCGAGAAGATCAAGGAACGTCTCGCACAGCTTGATGCCGAAGAGGCAATGCAGGCCGATGCCGGCCACGACGAGACCGGAAAGGACAGCTGATCTCTGCCCGGTTGCAGGCAGGGACTGAGGTAGGGTGATCATCATGGCCGACGCATTCAGATTCCTCGTGATGACCCCGGCAGGGAGCGGTGATCCGGGCCTTGCCGTCGCGGCTGGTCGGGCGGGGCATGTGGGTCTGTTCAACGCCGAACTGCCGCTGGCCGATGGCGTGCTCGAGGCGGCCCTCGAGGCACTTGCCGGCGAACAGACGCAAGGTTTCGGCCTTGCGCTCACCGATCCGCAACAGGCCGCGACCCTTGTGGGCCGCTACGGCGCGCGGGGCCTGCGTGTCGTGGTTCTGCCGGCCGAGGCCGCGCTGGACGACATGGAGGCCGTGGAGGCGATCCGGGCGGCCGGCGTCTCGGTCGTGCCGGAGGCGATCCGCTGGGATCCGCGCCTGACCGGGCCTGTCGCGGCCGAAGGCCTGATCGTGAAGGGCCACGAGGCGGGCGGCCGCGTCGGCGAGGCCACCTCCTTCATCCTGCTTCAGCAGGCGCTTTCGGGCGGGGCGGAGGATGTCTATGTGCGCGGCGGCATCGGGATGCATTCGGTGGGTGCGGCGCGCGCCGGCGGTGCGGCGGGCGTCGTTCTTGATGACCAGCTGCTCACCTTGCGCGAATCCACCCTCACCGAGACCGTGACACCGGTTCTGGCCCGGATGACCGGGGCCGAAACCGCCCTGATCGAGGGGCCGGGCGGCGTGCATTGGCGCGGCGTGGAGAAACCGGGGCTGAAAGCCGCCGCCGCTCTGCGCACCGCACTTGCCGGTGAAGACACGACCGAAGGTCAGGCCGCCATCGCGCGCCCCGCCTTCGGCTGGAACATGGGTGCGGGTCAGATCGCCCCGATGGGGCAGGCCGCGGCCTTTGCCCCCGATCTGTCCGCCCGCTACCAGAGCCTCGGGCGCCTGATCTCGGCGATGGCCACGCAATCGGCCGAGGCCGTGGTCCGCGCCGTGCGCAATCCCGCCCTTGGCGAAGGGCAGGGCGTGGCCGAGGCCCATGGCACGAAATGGCCCATCGTTCAGGGCCCGATGACCCGCGTGTCCGATACCGCGGCCTTCGCCCAGTCGGTCGGCGAGGGCGGTGCCTTGCCGATGATCGCGCTTGCGCTGATGCGGCCCAAACAGGCCGACAAACTCCTCGAAGAGGCGGCCGAACGGCTCAGGGGCAAGCCCTGGGGCGTGGGTCTTCTGGGCTTTGCACCCTCCCAGCTGATCAAGGATCAGGTCGAGGTCGCGCTGAAACATGGCCCCTCCTTCGCGCTGATCGCGGGCGGCCGGCCCGATCAGGCCGTGGCCCTCGAGGCCGATGGCATCCCCTCCTATCTGCATGTGCCCTCACCGACCCTGCTGAAGATGTTCCTCGAACAGGGCGCGAAGCGCTTCGTCTTCGAAGGCCGCGAATGCGGCGGCCACGTGGGCCCGATGTCGAGTTTCGTTCTGTGGGACAACATGGTGCGCACCCTGCTGGAGGAGGTCACCGACCCCAAGGCGGCCGAAGAGATCTGCGTGCTGTTCGCGGGCGGCATCCATGATGCGCGCTCGGCCGCGATGGTCGCGGCCTTTGCGGCACCTCTGGCTGAACGGGGCATCAAGACGGGCGTGCTGATGGGCACGGCCTATCTTTTCACCGAGGAAAGCGTCGCGGGCGGTGGCATCGTCAAGGATTTCCAGGATGTCCTGCTGGAGTGTTCCGAAACCGTGACGCTTGAGACCGGCGCAGGCCATGCCAGCCGCGCGGCCATGTCGCCCTTTGCCACCGAATTCGCCGCCAAACGGCGCGAGCTCGAGGCCAGGGGCACGGGCGCCGAAGAGATGCGCGAAGAGCTGGAAAGCCTGACGCTGGGTCGGCTGCGCATCGCCTCCAAGGCCACCGAGCGCAAGGGCGATGACCTTCTCGAGGTCGAGGAGGCCCGCCGCCGCGAAGAGGGCATGTACATGATCGGTCAGGCCGCGCAGCTGCGCTCGGCCACCACGACGATCGACGCGCTTCATCGCGAGATCGGGGAAGGGGCTGTCGACTATCTTGCCGGCCTCGACACGATGCCCGACCGCGCGCCGGCCAAAGCCGCAGAGCCGCGCCCTGCGGATGTGGCGATCGTGGGGATATCGACCTACCTGCCCGGGGCGGAGAACGTCTCGGAATATTGGGAAAACCTGCTCGACGCCAAGAACGCGGTAACCGAGATCCCGGCCCATCGCTGGGATTACCGG
The DNA here is from genome assembly GCF_004000435.1 of Alexandriicola marinus. Taxonomy (GTDB): domain Bacteria; phylum Pseudomonadota; class Alphaproteobacteria; order Rhodobacterales; family Rhodobacteraceae; genus Alexandriicola; species Alexandriicola marinus. Next base: position 39,971 of record NZ_RBVZ01000009.1, on the reverse strand, counting down.
ATCTATTTCGATCCCGACCGCGATGCCGAGGACAAGATCTATTCCAAGTGGGGCGGCTTCCTTGAAGACATGCCCTTCGACCCGATGCGCTTCGGCATGCCGCCGCGGTCGATCAAGGCCATTGATCCGGTGCAGCTGATGACGCTGGAACTGGCGCGGCGCTGTCTCGAGGATGCGGGCTATGACGATCGCGACGCGGCTGAGAGCCCGGCCAATGGCGGGCGCAGGCTCAGGACCTCGATCATCCTCGGCGCCTCGGGCGGGGTGGGCGATGTGGGCGCGCAATACGCGGTCCGCTCGGAAAGCCCCCGGTCCTCGGGCCGGATCGATCCTGCGGCGCTGCCCTATCTGCCCGAATGGACCGAAGACAGCTTTGCCGGTATCCTGATCAACGTGGCGGCCGGCCGCTCGGCCAACAGGCTCGATTTCGGGGGTGTGAACTACACCGTGGACGCGGCCTGCGCCTCGTCGCTGACGGCGGTCTACCAGGCGGTGCTCGAGCTTGAGACGGGCCGCTCGGACATGGTGCTTGCCGGTGGCATCGACACCGTGCAGGGCCCGTTCGGATACCTGTGCTTTTCCAAGACCCGCGCGCTTTCCCCGCGTGGGCGGTGTTCGTCCTTCGAGGCGGGTGCCGACGGGATCGTGATTTCCGAAGGGCTTGCCATGGTCGCGCTCAAGCGGCTCGCCGATGCCGAACGGGACGGTGACAAGATCTATGGCGTGATCAAGGGTGTGGGTGGCTCGTCCGACGGCAAGGCCCGCTCGATGACCGCGCCGCATCCCGACGGCCAGATCCGCGCACTGAACCGCGCCTACGAGATGGCGGGCTACAGCCCCAACACCGTCAGCCTCTTCGAGGCGCATGGCACCGGCACCGTGGTGGGCGACACCGCCGAGATGGCCACCGTCACCCGCCTGATGGAAGAGGCCGGGGCCGCGCCGCGGCAATCGGCCATCGGATCGGTCAAGACCCAGATCGGCCACACCAAGGCCTCGGCCGGCCTTGCCGGCCTGATCAAGGCGACGCTGGCGCTCCATCACGAGGTTTTGCCGCCCCACGGACGGCAGGGTCCGGTCAATCCCAAGCTGGAGGAGGAGAACATCCCCCTCTACCTCGTGGATCGCCCACGCCCCTGGCTGCCCTCTCCCGATACGCCGCGGCGTGCGGGCGTGTCGGCCTTCGGGTTCGGCGGGACGAATTTCCACGTCACGATCGAGGAATATTCGGGCAAGCGCAGCATCCCCGCACTCAAGCCCGCCGCGCGGAAACGCTGGGGCCATGAGCTTCTGGTCTGGCGCGCGCCGAATGCGGGCATGATCGCGAAACAGATCACTGCGCTTGTCGACCGGCTCGAGGCGGGCTGGAGCCCGGAATTGCGCGATCTGGCCTACAGCCTTGCGAAAGCCGCCGGCCCCTCGGGCGTGACGGCCACGATCGTGGTCGGGTCAAACGAGAACATCAAAGACCGTATCAAGATGCTTCTTTCGCATCTTGAGGACACATCGAAGCCCCTTCCACCGGGCGCATCCTTCTCTGCCGCGCCGCTGATTGCGCAAGGCGGCAAGCTTGCGCTGATCTTCCCCGGACAGGGCAGCCAATATCCCGAGATGTTCGCCGATGTGGCCGCCGCCTTCCCGCAGATGGCCCAAAGCCTGTCGGATGCCGACACGGTTCTGGGCCGGTCGCTGTCGCGGCTGATCCTGCCAGCGGGCGCCTACGAGGCCGATGCGCAGGCCGCGGTCGCGGCCGAGCTGACGGTGACCTCCAACGCCCAGCCCGCGCTTGGCGTGGTGGAGGCCGGTCTCTGGGCGATCCTGCGGGACATGGGGCTGTCGCCCGACATGGCCGCGGGCCACAGCTATGGCGAATTCGCGGCCCTTCATGCCGCGGGTGTCTTCGACCGGGCTGCGCTGATTTCCGTCAGCGAGGCGCGGGGCCGCTTCATGGTCGAGGCCGGCGACGGCGCGGATCTGGGCACCATGGCCGCCGCGCGCGCCGACCGCGCGACGCTGGAAAAGGCGATCGAAGGCATCGAGGGTGTGCTCGTGGCCAATCACAATGCGCCCGAACAGGCGATCCTGTCGGGCACCCGCGCCGGGATCGAGGCCGCGGCCCGCGCCTGCGAGGCTGCGGGCATCAAGGTTCAGCCGCTTCAGGTCGGCGCGGCCTTTCATTCGCCCATCGTGGCGCCCGCGGGCGAAAAGCTCGGCGCTTTCATCGAACAGATGGACCTGGGGCAGATGGCCTTCCCGGTCTATGCCAACCTGACCGCGAAACCCTATGACGCGCCGGTGGCCGAGGTGCTGGCCAAGCAGCTGGCCGCACCCGTGGAATTCGTCTCCCAGATCGAGGCGATGCACGCCGACGGCGCGCGTGTCTTTCTCAGCCTCGGCCCCAAGGGCAGCCATGCCGGCATGGTGCGCCAGATCCTCGACGGCCGCGATCACCGCGCCATCGCCAGCGACGATGATCAGGGCGGGATCAAGGGGCTTCTGGGCGCAATCGGCGCCGTCCTTGCCGAAGGCGCATCGCTTGATCTGGCCCAGCTCTTTTCGGGCCGCGACTGCAAGACGGTGCCGCTCAAGGGCCCGGTCGAACCCGAAGCCCAGCTGCCCAAGCATCTGTGGCTGCTCAATGGTTCCGGCGCGCGCCCTGTCGGCAGCCCGCCCCTGCCCGTTCTCACCATCGAGGAGATCGAGGCCCGGAAAACCGCCGCCCCCGCGGCCCCTGCCACACCGGCAGCTGCACCCGCAGCACAGCCAGCCACCGCATCCCGCCCCGCTTCCAACCGCAAGGAGACCCGCATGACCACGCACCCGGACTTCCCGGGGGTGGATCCGACCGGGGCTTACGACGGCCAGGATATCTCTGGCCCGCCGCAAGCCTATGCCACCCCGACCGAAGCCATGCTCGCCGATTTCCAGGCGACCATGGCCCGCTTCCTCGAAACGCAGGAACGCGTGATGCTTGCCTCGCTGGGCGCGCCCGCGGCCCGCGCGGCCGCGCCGCGACCGGCACTGGCCCGGCCCGTTGCCGCCGCGCGCCCCGTCGCAACGCCGGTGATGGCAGCGCCTGCGCCTGCGCCAACCCCGGCCCCTGCCCCGGCACCCGCCCCAGCGCCGGCGCCTGCTGCTGCAGTGGCTCCTGCCCCGGCGCCTGAACCCGCGCCCGCGCCTGCCGCCGAGGTGGCTGCCGCCCCCGCGGGGGGCGATGCGCTCGACCGTGCGGGGATCGAGGCGCTACTCTTGTCGATCGTCGAGGATCGCACCGGATACCCTGCAGACATGCTCGGGCTCGATCAGGGCATCGAGGCCGATCTGGGCATCGACTCGATCAAGCGGCTCGAGATCGTGGGCGCGCTGATCAAGGCCCTGCCGGGCAAGCAATCCGAGGCCGCCACGCCGCTGGGCGAGACGCTCAACGAACAGAAGACCCTCGGCGCCATCGTCGAGACGCTGAATACCCATCTGGAGGGCGCAGGCCCTTTTGATCCCGCCGGGGCGGAGAATGCGGCGGAACCCGTGGCCGAACGTGCCACCGGTTCCAGCCGACCGCCCCGGTTCGTCATGCAAGCCCTCGAACAGCCCCTGGCGCAGCCCTCCGAGACGCTGCCCGGGGGCCGTTACCTGATCGTGGGCGGGCCGAAGAAGCTTGCCAAGGTCATGGCCAAGAAGATCGAGGCCGCGGGCGGCACGCCCGTTCAGGTCACCGCCGACGAAGCGCCGCAGGCCGAAGGGCCCGTCGCGGGGCTCGTGATGCTCGAGGCGCTGGCGCTCGATCCCGTCACGCTCGAGGCCGGGGCCGAGGGCTGGCGCGCCGCCATCGCGCAGGTGGAAAAGGCGACCTATCTTGCCGTGCAGGCCCATGCGGAGACGCTCCAGACAGGCCGGATCCTTCTGGCCAGCGGCTTTGGCGGGACATTTGCCCGCAACGCCGGGTCCGCCGAGGGTCTTATGCTGGCCGGCGGGGGCACCGGCCTTGCCAAATCCCTGCGCGAGGAATGGCCCGAAACGTGCGCCAAGGCGATCGACCTCGATCCTGACGAGACGCCGCAGGCCATGGCCGATGCGCTGCTGGCGGAACTCGCCACGCCGCATGGCCGGATCGAGGCGGGCTATCCCGGCGGCACGCGCACGGTCTTCGTGACCTCCGAGGCCGCGCTCGACGCCGCGCCCCGCGATTTGCCGAAAGGCGCGGTGATCCTGGCCACGGGTGGCGCGCGCGGCATCACCTCCGAATGCCTGCGCCCCTTTGCCGCCCATGGCGCGACGCTTGTGCTGCTGGGCCGGTCGGCCCTGCCGGGGGACGAGCCCCGCCGGCTCGCGGGCCTCGAAGGCGCCGCGCTGCGCAAGAGCCTGATGGACGAGGCGAAGGAGGCCGGCGAACAGGTGACGCCCGCCCTGATCGAACGGCGCATGGGTGCGGTGATCCGCGACCGCGAGATTCGCGCCAACCTCGCCGATCTCGAGGCTTTGGGCGCCACGATCGCCTATTACCGCACCGATATGGGTGATGCGGATCAGGTGGCCGAAACACTCGCCCGGATCACCGCGGAACAGGGGCCCGTCTTCGGCGTGATCCACGGCGCGGGCGTGATCGAGGATCGCAAGTTCACCGACAAGACCCCCGACAGCTGGGACCGTGTGATCGAGCCCAAGCTGATCGGCACGCTGGCGCTGGCCGCCGCGCTCGATGCGGCACCGCCCGCCTTCTTCTGCCTCTTTGCCTCGGTGGCCGGCCGCTATGGCAATTCCGGCCAGACCGATTACGCCACCGCCAACGAGGTGCTCAACCGGCTGGCCGCCCAGCTTGATGCGCGCTGGCCCGAGACCCGCGCCTTCGCCGCCAATTGGGGGCCGTGGGATGCCACGACCCATGGGGCAGGCATGGTGTCGGATGGCGTGCGCGCGAAATTCGAGGCGCAGGGCGTCTGGCTCGTGCCCGCGCAGGGCGGTGCCGAGGTGCTCTTCGACGAGATCATGCGCGGCGATGCCGATGCGCCCGCCGAGGTGATCTTCGGCGCCGGCCCGTGGGAGGCCCGCGAGGCCGAACGCGCCGGTGATCCCGAGGGCATGGCCCCCGCCGAGATCCCGTCTGCCGAGGCTCCGTCAGGCGAAGAGACCCCGGAGGTCGACACGGCCCCCGCGCCGCCCGAGGCCGTCGCGGGCCGCTTTGCCCTGCTGCCCGATGCCACGCAGGCGCCCACCGATCGCGGCGGCACCGCGATCCGCCGCACCTTCAGCCTCGTGACCGATCCCTGGCTCGATGATCACCGTATCGGCGATGCCGCCGTCCTGCCTCTGGGCGTGACGGCCGAGGTGATCGCCGAGGCCGCCGCCGAGATCTGGCCCGACTGGCAGGTCGCGGGCCTGACCGATCTGCGGCTTCTGTCGGGTCTCCGGCTCGAGGGGGATGCGCCTCGCGAGGTGGAGCTTGTGGGCTTTGGCGCCGAACATGCCGATGCGACCGGCTTTTCGGCCCGGGTGGAGCTGCGCGCGGCCACGGGCCGCATCGCCCGCGCCCATTACCGCGCCTCCGCCGTGATGGTGCCGAAAGGCGCGCTGCCAGAGCCGGCCGAGGCCGATCTTGCGCTCGCGCAGGAGGTTCTGGGCCTGCACACGGCCCCCGCGCCCGCCGGCGCGCGCGAGGTCTATCGCGAGATCCTGTTCCACGGCCCGTCCTTCCAGCTGATCAAGTCGCTGGCGGGTCTCGACGGGCGCGGTGTCCTGGCCGAGGTGGCCCCGTCACGGCCCGGCGATTTCGGCCCGGCCGACAGCGCCTGGGTCTTCGATCCCGGTCTTCTGGACGTGGCGGCCCAGCTCGCGCTTGTCTGGTCCGCCGAAACCCGCGGCGGCCCCGCGATCCCCAATTCCTTCGACCGCCTCGTTCGTCTGGGCGAGGGCGTGCCGCGCTACATGGTCATGCGCCTGCGCGAGGGCGTCACCGCCCCGCAGGTCCTGTCGGACGTGGCGCTGGCCGATGAGGAAGGCACGCCGCTTCTGCTGATCGAGGGGCTTGAATGCACGTCTGACACCGGGCTCAAGCGGTTCAGCGGCTGGGAGGGCGAGATCCGCGACGACGTCACCAGCAAGCCCCGGTCCACACAGGCGGCAGAATGAACGCACCCTATCTGCAACGGCGCATCGGCGACGGGCTCTCGGGCGATATCGCGATCGTCGGCATGGCCTGCCTCTTTCCAGGCGCCGACAATCCGCAGCGCTATTTCGCCAATATCTGCCGCAAGCTGGAATTCATCCGCGATCCCATGCCCGAATGGGAGCAAGACCGCTACCTCGGCGGCATCGGCGCGAACCGGATCCCCACCGTGCGCGGCGGCTACCTGGGCGAGGCCTATTCCGCCGATATTGTCGATCTGGGCGTCATGCCGGCCTCGGTCGACGGGTCGGAGCCCGACCATTTCCTCGCGCTCCGGATCGCGCAGGAGGCGTTGCGCGATGCAACGCGCGACGGCCACGAGATCGACCGCGCCCGCACCGGCGTGATCCTCGGTCATTCCACCTATCTGCACCGGGGCCACGGCGTTCTGATCCAGCACGGGATCGTGCTCGACCAGACGCGCGAGATCCTAGGCCAGCTTCTGCCCGGCGTCCCGCCGGAGACGCTTGACCGGGTGCGCGCGGCGCTGGCCGACCAATTGCCGAAATTCACCTCCGACATCTCGCCCGGGCTGGTGCCCAACGTGATGACGGGCCGCATCGCCAACCGGCTCGATCTCAACGGGCCGAACTTCCTTGTGGACGCGGCCTGTTCTGCAGCGCATCTGGCGATTCAGGCCGCGATGCAGGAATTGCGCGCGGGCCGGTCGGACCTGATGCTTGCCGGCGGCGTGAACGCCACGATCCCGGCCGAGGTCTACATGCTCTTCAACCAGCTGGGCGCGCTGGCGCAATCGGGCCATGTGCGCCCCTTCGCCGAAGGCGGCGACGGCACGCTGATGGGCGAGGGCCTGGGCATTCTCGCGCTGAAACGGGCCGAGGATGCCTTTGCCGAGGGCGATCGCGTCTACGCCGTGCTCAAGGGCATCGGGCAATCCTCGGATGGCAAGGGGTCGGGCATCCTCGCCCCCCGGCTCGAGGGCGAGATGCTGGCGATCCAGCGCGCGCTTGTCGATGCGGGGCAAGACCCGGAGGCGCCCGATATTCCGGGGCTGATCGAATGCCACGGCACCGGCATTCCGCTGGGTGACCGGACCGAGATCAGCGCGATCACCAATGTCTTCGGCAAGCGGGCCGAGGGCGCGGTGCCGCCGATCGCCATCGGATCGGTGAAATCGATGATCGGACACACGATCCCCGCCGCCGGTGCCGCAGGCATCATCAAGGCAGCCCTCTCGCTGCATCACCGGACCTTGCCGCCGACCCTCGCCGAGGGTGGCATCCGCGCGGGTCTGCCGATCCATGAAAGCCGGGCCTATCTGAACACCGAAACCCGGCCCTGGATCGCGCCGGAGGGCCATCTGCGCCGGGCCGGGGTGAATGCCTTCGGCTTCGGTGGCATCAATGCCCATGCCGTGCTTGAACAGGCGCCCCTGCCCGACGGCGAGGCGGGTGCGCCGCCGCGCCACTGGCCGCATGAGCTGGTCCTTCTGTCGGCGGAGAATGCGCCTGCGCTTGCCGCGCGCTGCCGTGACCTGATCGCGGCGGTGGAGCGCCATGCGGCGGCCCCCCTGTGCGATATCGCGGCCCGTATCGTGGCCGATGCGGGCTCCGGGCCCAACCGGCTCGCGCTGACGGCCGAAAGCCATGATGATCTGGCCGAGAAGCTCGCCAAGGCGGCCGAGCGGCTGGAGGGCGGCAAATCCGCGTTCCGCCTGCGTTCGGGCGTTGTGGCGACCGACGGCGCGACCCCCGGCAAGCTTGCCTTCGTCTTCCCGGGCGAAGGGGCGCAATACCAGGGCATGCTGGGCGAGATCCTGACCCATTTCCCCGTGGCGCGCGGCTGGTTCGACTTCTGGGACGGGCTTTTCCCCGACCGTGCGATCCCGCCGTCGGTGTCCGTCTTTCCGCCGACCACGACGTTGGAGGACGACCTGTCCAGGGCGCTGGCGGGTAGGCTTTTCGGGCTGGAGCTGGGATCGGAGGCGATGTTCATCTCGGCCCAGGCGCTGATGGCGGTGCTGCGGCAATTGGGCATCGCGCCCGACGTGGTGGTGGGCCATTCCTCGGGCGAACATTCCGCGCTGGCGGCGGCGGGCGTCTTTGGCGACGGGGCCGATCGCACCGATTTCGCGGGCCGGATCCGGGCCCTCAATGCGCTTTACGAAAAGATCGAGGCCTCGGGCGGGATCGAGGGCGGCGCGCTGCTGACCGTGGGCGGCGTCGACCGGACCCGCATCCTCGAGATGGTCGAGGCCGATCCGGGGCTGCATCTCGCGCTCGACAATTGCCACCATCAGGCGGTGCTTTACGGCAGCCGCGCCAAGATGGAGGAGGTGGTCGAGGCACTGCGCCCCGAAGGGGGCATGTGTTCTTTCCTGCCCTTCGACAGACCCTATCACACGCCGCTTTTCGCCGATGTCGCCGAGCAGGTGGCCCGTGTCTACAAGGACATGGCGTTCAACGCGCCCCAGGTTCCGATCTGGTCCTGCGCGACCGTGCAGCCGATGCCCGCTGACCCGGTCGAGATCCGCGCGCTCGTGGCCTATCAATGGGCCTCGCGGGTGCGGTTTCACGAAACCGTCGAGGCGCTGCACGATGACGGTGTGACGACCTTCCTCGAAGTCGGGCCCTCGGCCAATCTGACGGGCTTCATCGACGATGCGCTCAAGGGCCGCGATGCCGTGGCCCTGCCGCTCGACAGCCGCAGGCGGGGGGGGCTGCAGCATTTCCTGGCCAGTCTCGGGCGGCTTTGGGCGCTGGGGCATGATGTCGATGCGAGCGCGCTTTTCGCAGGCCGTGGTGTCGGAGAGTGCGATCTTGCTGCCGATCCGCCGAAATCGCGCCTGCGCCGAATCAACAACACGCTCGATTACCTGCGTCTGCCCGAAGAGGTCGCCGCCGGGATCCGCGACGAGATTGCCGCCTCCCTCGGGCAGGGCGCGCAGCCCGTCCCGGAGGCGGTCCAAAATTCGCGAATTTTGGAGGCCCCCCAAATTTCTGGAAATTTGGGCACCCCCCCGGCCGAACCGGCGGGTGACATGGGCGGCTTCTTCGGCGTGATGCAGCAATTCCTCGACATGCAGGGCAATGTGATGGAGGCGGCCCTCGGTGTCTCGCCCGGCACGGCGAGCGCCACCGGCGACTGGCAGCCGCCGATGTTCCACCGCATCCTCGAACAGGACGACGGCCGGCTTCTCGCCGAGAGCGATTTCGACCCGCTCACCGATCCCTTCATCGCCCATCACACGCTTTATGCCGACGATGTCTCCGACACCGATCCCGACCTGCAATCCCTGCCCGTCCTGCCACTGGCCTGTTCGATGGAGATGGTGGTAGAGGCCGCGGCCGTTCTCACCGGGCAGATGACGACCCGGCTGGAAAACGTGCGTGCCCGCGACTGGGTCGCCTTCGACGACGGCCCCGGCACGATCGTGACCGAGGCCCGGGTGATTCCCGATGACGGGGCTTCCGGCGAGATCCGCGTCTCCGTCCGGCTCACCCGCCCCGATGGCAGCCCGCTCTTCGAGGCCGATGCGGTGATCGGGGAGGGCGCGGAGCTCGCCCCGCTCCCGCCGCTCGCGGCGCCGCGCGCCCCGATCTGGGCCGAACACGAACTTTACACCACCGGCATGTTCCATGGCCCCCTCTTTCAGGGCGTTGCCCGGCTGATCGCCTGGGACGAGACCGGGATCGATGCCGAACTGGCCGATCTGCCGCTCGGCGAGTTCTTCGGCCATGGTGAAGACCCGTCCGGGCTCCTGCTCAATCCCGCGCTGCTCGACCAGATGGGCCATGTGACGGCCTTCTGGATCGCGCAGGGCTCCGGCACCGATTTCTCGGCCTTTCCCTCCTCGATCGACCGGATCGACCTTGGCCCCGGCATTCGCGAAGAGGCGCTGTCAGGCGCCACCATCTCTTGCCGGGTGGGCCTGCGCGATCCCGAGGACCGGCCCGTGGGCTCTGTGGCCGAGGCGCGCTTCATGCAGGCCGATCTCGAGGCGCACCTGCCCGACGGCACGCTCCTGATGCGGGCCAGCACCTGGCGGGACCGGTTCTTCCGGGTGCCGCACGCGTTCTACCAGGCGCGCTTCCGTCCCAGGGAGGCCTTCCTGGGCCATGCCGCCGACCTGTTCGATGCCGGCCCCGACGTGACGATCTGGCGGGTGCCCGCCTTCCCGCATGGCTTTCTCGAGGATGCCGGCGGTCTGTGGACCCGGCTTCTGGTCAACACGATGCTCTCGGCGCCCGAACGCGCCCAATGGGCCGCGATGACCGGCCCCGCCCGGCGCCGGCGCGACTGGCTGATGGGCCGGATCGCCCTCAAGGAGGCCGCGCGGGCCTGGATCGCGGCGCAGCACGGGGTGCTGTGCCTGCCTGCCGACATGGTCATCATCGTGGCCGAGGGCGGCAAACCGCATCTCGATCCCGGTCCGCTGGCCGCGCTGGGGATCGGCCGCGCGCCCGAGATCTCGCTCGCTCATGCCGCGGGCGGCGCGATCGCCGTGGCGGCCCCGCCGGGCCGGCCCGCGGGGATCGACATGGAGCCGGTCGAGGGCGTCGATGCCGCCCTGCTCGCCGAAGGCGGCTTTTCCGAGACGGAAATCGCCCTTCTGGGCGAGGCTCCGGATCCGGCCCGGCTGCTTGCGGGGTGGTGCGCCAAGGAGGCTGCGGCCAAGATGGGCGGAGAGGGGCTCAATGGCCGGCCCAAGACCTTTGTGCTTGAGCGCATCGGGGCCGATAGCGCCACGATACAGCGCCCCGATGGCCGCCGGATCGACGTGGCGCTTGCCCGCGACGGCGCCACGGTCATGGCGCTTTCGGTGGAGGCATGAGCGGATGATTTCGGCTGTGCCGCCTTGCATGACCGGCCTTGTGCCGCGTGATTGGACGCAGAGCCCCCCGGTGGGGGCGGGAACTTTGCCCAAATGGCGATCCAGGTTGCCCCATTGCCGCCGCGGACGCATGATACGACTGATCGAGTCTGGTGCGAGGGTCTGCCGGACGATAGGATGCCCGCCATAGGCCTACAGATTTCAGACCCTTATCATTCCCGAGACCGGAGACACTCCATGTCAGCTGAAAACGAAACCCCCCCAGTGATGCGCACCCCCCGGCGCGGGCAGCAACAGCAGTTGCCCCCGGAAAAGCGCGAGGAGGTGCAGGCCGGATTCGCGACGTTGCAGCAGGGCGATATCGAAGGCGCCCGCGAGATTTTCATCACGCTGCTGGAAGAGGACCCGACCCTGTCCTCGGCGCATCTGGGCCTTGGCCGGTCCTTCGCGGCCGAAGGTGATGCGCAGCGGGCGCTGGAGCATTTCCAGGAAGCCGCGGCGCTCCAGCCCGATCTCGGCCCCGTCCACCTGCTCAGCGCCGAAGCGCAGGAACAGCTTGGAAACATCGACGGCGCCGTCGAAAGCTTCGATGCGGCCATCGCGCTCGATCCCACGGTCAGCTTCAACTACCTGCGCAAGGTCCAGCTTCTGGAGCGCCATGGCCGGATGGACGAGGTCAAGGATGTGCTCAAGGAAGCAGTGATGCGCTGCCCGCAGGACGGCAAGCTCAGGACGGCCTATGCCAATGCGCTGTCACGCTCGGGCGACGTGGAAGGCTCGATGCAGGAATTCGAGCGCGCCACCGAGATGCAGCCCGACAATTGGTATTCGCATTTCACCCTTGGCACGACCTTCCTGCGCCAGAACAAGTTCGGCCCGGCGCGCGACGCGCTGGAAAAGGCCGCCAAGATCGCGCCCGACAAGCCCCCCGTCCAGCAGGCGCTGGCCGCGGCTCATGCGGGCATGGGCGATCACGACAAGGCCATCGAGATCTATGATCAGGCGCTCGAGCTTGATCCGCGCAACCCGCGGGCCATCGTGGGCGCGGCCATGTCGCGCTCGGCCGCGGGCCGGCACAACGAAGCGCTCGAGCTTCTGCGTGGTGTCGGCCGCATGGGTGCGCGTTTCCCGCCCATTCAGAAGGCGCTTGGCGATGTCTATTTTGCCGCGGGTCGGTACCAGGACGCAGTCGACGCGTTCCGCGCGATGATCCTCAACTCGCCCAAGCTGTCCGAGACCGCGCCCGAACTGGCCAAGCTTGCCCAGGAAGGCGACGAGTCCAAGCCCGAGGAATTTGCCAGGGCTTTGCAGGACGGCCTGACCAGGCATGTCGGCGCGGCAAGCGACAGGGTCCGGGCCAATCCTCAGATGCTGCGAGAGCAGCTCCTGTCCCGTCGTCAGCGTAGCGCGGGTTGATTTCGATCTGGCCGCGGTCCCCGCGAAGGGGCCGTGGCCTGAAAATATTATGGATGGGGAAGATTTGAATGTCTGATTCGAACCAGGATGATCGCCGGGAACGGCTGAAAAAGGCACGTGAAGCGCTTGGCACACCGGCCAAACCACAAGGCCGGCGCAATCCCGACGTCGAAGGCGATGACCCGCTGGGTGATGGCGGCGGCGGTGGTGGACCTCAGGCGCTCGGCGGCGGCCTGCGCGGTGGCGGTCTCGGCGGTGGTGGCCTTCGTGGTGGCGGTGGCGGCGGTCTTCGCGGCGGCGGCGGCTTGCGCGGTGGAGGTGGCCTGCGTGGTGGCGGTCTTGGCGGTGGTCAGGATGGGCAGGGCGGCGGCCTGCGCGGTGGCGGCGGCGGTGGCGGGGGCGGGGGCGGGGGCGGGGGCGGGGGCGGGGGCGGGGGCGGGGGCGGGGGCGGGGGCGGGGGCGGGGGCGGGGGCGGGGGCGGGGGCGGGGGCGGGGGCGGCGGTCGCGGTGGCGGTCTTGGCGGTGGTCAGGGCGGCGGCCTTCGGGGCGGCGGTGGTTTGCGCGGCGGAGGTGGTCTTCGCGGCGGGGGCTTGGGCGGCGGTCTCGGTGGCGGTCTTGGCGGTGGTCAGGATGGTCAGGGCGGCGGCCTTGGAGGCGGTGGCCTTCGGGGTGGTGGTCTCGGGGGCCTGCGCGGTGGCGGCGGCGGTGGCTTGCGCGGCGGCCAGGGCGGCGGTTTGCGCGGTGGCGGCCTCGGTGGCGGTCTTCGCGGCGGTGGCGGCGGTGGCTTGCGTGGCGGTCTGGGAGGCGGCGGCCTTGGTGCTGCGCAGGACGGTGGGGCCGGTATCGATGGCGGGGGAGATCCGGCCGCCCAGCGGGCTTTCCTGCAGGAGCGGCTCGAAAAGCTTCAGGCCAAGCTGGCCGAACTCGACACCGGTGTCGAGGATGCGACCATCGTCGAAGATCAGCCGGGTCCGGGCAAGAAGAGCTGAGATCGATTCCCATCGATCCCGGGACATCGATCCGAGGACAAGGGGCCCTTCACGGGCCCCTTTTTGTTGCGTGGCCGCCAAGGGCGCCGATGTCTTTCAAAGACATCGATCCGGAAACTTTCGAAGTTTCCGGCGCTCTGCGGCAGGTGCGGCGCTAATCGGTTTGCGGCGACTCCGGTGGATCGGGATCCAGCGAAAGCGGCGCGGGTGGCGCCTCGGGCGCGACACCGCCCAGGATCACCTCCGCCTCGTCGTCGGGGGGCACATCCAGCATCCCCATTCCGGTGACCCACAGATTGGCCTTGCGGGCCACGGCCTGCCCGCTGAGATCGAGCGTAAACGCGAGGCCTGCCCCATCGGGGGCGGCGGCAAGGTGGCGAATGCGGACCCCTGCCGGATCCGCCGCCGGTCCCTCGGTGATCCGGGACCAGTGCGCCCCGTCGGTGCTGTGCCACAGTTCGGCCCCGCCGGTCAGGGCGGGCGGGGCCTCGCCCTCTTCGACAGGCAGTTCGGTGACATGGCGCGGCTCCCAGTTGGCGGTGCCCGCATAGAGCACGCCGTCATGCACGCAAAGCGCGGAGATCGCCGTGTTGAAATCGTTGTGAAAACCGGCGCTCATCGCCGTTTGCGGCACCTTGAGCCCATCGGGCGTGAAGCGCATCTCGCCCGCCACGATGTCCCATGATCCGTCGGCCCCGACCCGGATCAGCTCGGCCGCACCCGGCCCCACATCATGCGTCGCGTCATGGCCGCGCCCGGGCAGGCCGGTGCCCAGCCACAGCGCATCGCCAAAGGCCGCCGCCGCCGTCACCTCCATGTTGAGCGCATAGCGCCAGGCACCCCGGGTCAGAACCTGTTCCCAGACATAGGGAGGCGCGCCTTCGGCCTTCGTGCGCCACAGTTGAAACCCGTGGCTGGGATTGATCGTGGTGGCATAGAGATATCCGTGCGCCACCGTCAGGGTCGCGATCTCGAGATTGGTCAGATCGCCGAAACCGGGCAGGCAGGCTGGCACCCAGCCGGGCTCTGCCCCGTCTTCGGCTGGCTGCGCCACGTGGATCACGGGTTCGGGGCTCCAGCGGGGTTCGTGAACCTCGTCGGTGATCGTGCCGCGCGGAACGGCGAAGACCCTGCCGTCGAACTGCGTCAGCTGCGTCACCGAAAGCCTCGTGTCGTCATCGAGCCCATGCGGGCTGACCCGCGAAAAGGTCTCGCCATCCTCGGAGCGCAGGATCTGCCCGCCCAGGATCGAGGCCGTGCCGGCATAAAGGCACGGGGCCGCATCGCCCGGCGCCTGCAGCACGGCAAGCGCGGTGATCGCATAGTCGCGCGACATCCGCGTGCCGTCGCCCAGCGGCTGGGGCGGGCTTTCATAGACCATCGCCCAATCCCCCGATGCCAGGCGGCGATGGATCCGCGCCACGCCTTCGGGCGCCTTGGCGGAGCTTGCGAGATAGAGCGCCCCGTTGAACCACGCGAGCCCGGAAAAGAGCCTGTCGCCCGGTGCGCCCAGCCCGGCGCGCGGGGTTGCGCGGAAGGCCCCTGCCTCGAGGGGCAGGCCGCGTGTCCGGGCCGGGGGCTCAGGAGGAGCCGCCGGCTCGGCTGGTGGTTTCGGGATCGGCTTGCGGGCCTTTGGCGGGGTCTTGTCCGCGGTCTGACCCGTGTGCGGGGTCTTGTCTGTGGCCTTGTCCGTGGGATCGGCCTTGTCCGCCGCGTCGCGTTTCGCCTTCGGGTCAGCCTTCGTGGCTTTCGCCTTGCTGCGGGCGGGTGTCTTTTTCTTGTCGGTCATGATGTCTCGCCCAGCCTGTTACGCATAGCCGAACTGACGCGCCATGCGCCGCACGGGGGCCATGAGCTCGGCCTCGGGTTTCCAGGGGATCTCGGCATCAAGTGGGGGTTCCTTGATCCGGGCGAGCCGGTCGAAATCGAGTGTCGGTTCAAGAAGGAAATTCGGATCGTTCCCGAAGGGCGCGGAATCCGGCCCGATGCCTGCATAGACCGAGGTTTCGGGATGCAGCATCGCCTCGATCGCCTCGGGGCTGCGGTCGATATCCAGCCATTCGCAGATCTGGGCGAGGTAGAATTTCGGATCCTTCAGCAGCGTCTCGCCCTTGATGCGCATGTATTGGCCCGGGTCGAGTTCGTGGGCGAAGGCCAGAATATTGGTCTGTGCGCGCAGCCAGTTGCGTTCGGGATCCATCTGTTCGACATCTTCGCCATAGCTGTCCATCAGGTCGATCATCGACCGGCCCTGCGTGATCGGATGGCGTGTCAGGTGCAGAAAGCTGGCTTGCGGAAACATCGTGTGCAGGCGTTGCAGATTTTCCAGCGCCATGATGTTGCGCGGGCTTTTCTCAACCAGCATCCGGTCGAGCCCCACGGCCTCCTGGATATGGGCAAAGACCTTGGCCCCGGTCCAGTGCCCGCGCCGCAGGATCCATTGCCGCGCGCGGATCACCGCCTCTTCGGTCTGTTCCCCCTCGTGCAGCTGCGCCAGAAGCCTGAGCAGCCCCGACGTGGCGAAGTTGATCCCCACCGGGATCGAATCCCACATGTCGCCCAGCGTGTCGCCGTGGCTGAGATTGACCTCGGGCAGGCCATAGGTCTCGGGATGCTGCCCGAGCATCCCCCCGATGACGGAGGTATAGGAGCGGGGCGGCGCAATGACGAAGAGGGGGCTACGCATGGCGGGAACTTTTCAACAAATGGCTCGGATCTTTATCCCGCCCTTTGTCCCCTTCGGGTAAAGGGGGCGCAAGGGGGGAAACTGATCTTTCGGTCATGGACGGGGCGGCCGTGGCGTCCCGACTGCCCCGCCCCCACTGCGCTTCGGAGCGCGTCCCTTGTTCCCGGCCCGCGACCCGGCCTATGGTGGCACCGACCCTGCCGGACAGCCCGGACCCACCCCTTTCGATCGGATCCCGATGTCAGAGCCCTCCTTTCCACCCCCGGTTCTGATCCTGACGCCGCCGGGCCTTCCGGGGCAGACGCTGGCCGCGGCGCTGGGGCGCAACCCGGTGGGCTACGATGTGCCCGAGCTCAATCTGGAACAGGCGGCCAGCACCGATCAGCTGCAACGCGATCTGGTCGGGTTCCGCGGCATGCAGATCCTTGGCCTGATGCGAGCCGTCGCGCAGCTTTATGGCGGCGAGCAATCGGGGATCGCGGTGGAAATGGCGCGCCGGTGGCTCAATGCGCGCGCGCATCTGCCCACGGCCCGCGTGGCCCACGAGATCGCGGCGCATATCGCTCCGCGCCGCATGATCGCGCCCGTGACGGCCGCCCTGTTCGACCGGCTGAACCTCAAGCAGCTTCTGACGATCTTTCCCGAGGCGGTCTATGTGCAGCTGACCGTCCATCCGCTGACCTATGGCAGGCTTCTCGCGGGGATGGAGCTTGGCGAGGTGATGCTGACGATCACCGGGGCGCTCGACGAGACGGTCGAACCGGCCGAACCCGATCCGCAGAAGCTCTGGCTCATGGCGCAGACCGCGCTCGACGAGGTGGTGGCCCGCGTGCCCGCCGACCGGCTTGTGACACAGGATGCGGCACAGCTGGCCAGCGATCCGCGCGTGGCCCTGGCTGCGCTGGCCGAGACGCTTGGCATGCCGGGGGATGCCAGCGCGCTGAAAGCCATGCTCGACCCCGAGGCATCGGTCTTTGCCGGTCCGGGCCCGCTGGGTGCGCCCATCGCGGGCAATATCCAGAGCTTTTCCCATCTTGCGCGTGATTTCGCGGCCGCCGGCCCGGCCGGATCGCTTGACGGGCCCGTGCCCTGGCGTACCGACGGTACGGGTCTCAGTGCACAGGTCCGCAGCCGGGCCGAAGCGCAGGGATATCACTGAACGCGCATGTTGCCTTCATTTTGCCCGTCTTGTCGGGAATAGTTCCGGGGCTGCCCGATGGTCCGGTATGCCCCACTTGCCGGGGCTGTCCGCGCTCGATAGGCATGAAGAACATAGATGGGGACCGGGGTCTCCCGGCAGGATATTTTGACACAAGCATTTCACGGAACTGGCCTTCGGGGCCATGCAATAACAGACGGATCACATCTCATGTCCGATCATTGGAAACGCCTGACAGCCGCGGATACTCCCCGGCTTGCGTCCTGTGTGCGTGACTGGATCACGCTCGAGACGTCGATGACCGCCCGGATCGGCGTCGTGGCGGGCACTGCGATCGATGTCGATGTGCTGCAACAGGCCCGCGGGCCGCTTCATGCCGACGAGCGCGGTTTTTTCGACCCGCCCGCCACCGAGGGCGTGGTGCGCGAGGTTTGCCTGAAATCCGGGGAGCAGCCGCTTCTCGTGGCGCGCACGGTCTTTACCTCGCGCAGGCTCGAGGAACATCCCACGATCGTCCGGCTGGGCAATCACGCGCTGGGATCGCTGCTTTTCGCCGATGGCCCGCCGCCCTATTCGGCGCGCGAATATGCCACCGTGGGGGAAGGCGCGCCGCTCTGGCCCCTGATCCGGCAGCGCCACGACAGCGACGCCGGGCCCTACTGGGCGCGGCGCACGCTGTTCGAATTGTTCGGCGAAGTGCTTCTGGTGACCGAGATCTTCATGCCCGAACTTCTTGATCACCCCGGCAACCGGGCCGGGTGAGCCCCGCGCTCAGCGCCCGCCGCGCAGCGCCCGGACAAGGGCCCTGAGCGGCGCGGTGATCCGCCACGAGGTGGAGTGGCGCAGGGCGTCCAGATCGGCCTCGGACTGACGCAGGGCACGCCGCAAGGCGACCAGCTCGGCATCGCGGGTCCGGATATCCGCCGCCATCCGGGCGATCTGCCCCGGGGGCGCTCCAGCTTGCGGCGGCACGGCGTCGCCGCTGTGCGCCGGTGCGGCGGGATCGCGGATCAGTGAAGGCGGGCTTGGCTCTGTCATCGGGCCTCCGGGCTGGGTCATGGGCCGGACAGGAGCATGAAACCGTCCCGTTCGCAAATGCGCGCGGGTTTGCTTGCACCTTGGAGCGGGGCGTTCTAGTTGAATGCCATTCACATGTTCCCGGCCCCTGTTTAAGGTTTTTCCAATGGCAGCTCCCACGATTACTCCGGTTCTTCTTGCCGGGGGTTCCGGCACCCGCCTGTGGCCCCTGTCGCGCAAGAGTTACCCCAAGCAATTTGCAAAGCTCATGGGCGAGGAAAGCCTGTTTCAGGCCTCTGCCTGCCGGCTGACCGGACCCGAAGCGCAGTTCGGCGCACCGCTCGTTCTGACGGGGGACAGCTTCCGCTTCATCGTCACCGAACAGCTTGCCGCGGTCGAACGCGCCGCCCTCGGTCTGCTGATCGAGCCCGAGGGGCGCAACACCGCCCCCGCCATCCTGGCCGCGGCGCTCTGGCTTCAGGCGCGCGATCCCGACGCGGTGATGCTTGTCGCCCCCTCCGATCACGTGATCCCCGATGCGGAGGGCTTCCGCGCCGCCGTGGCCGCGGCGCTGCCGCGCGCGCTCGAGGGTGATCTGGTGACCTTCGGGATCACGCCCGATCGGGCCGAGACGGGCTATGGCTATCTCGAGCTGGCCCCGGGTGCCGAGGCGACGGCGGCCACGCCGCAGAAACTCGCCCGCTTCGTCGAAAAACCCGATGCCGAACGGGCCGCCGAGATGCTGGCCGCGGGCACCTATCTGTGGAATGCCGGCATCTTCCTGTTCACCGCCCGCGCCATCGTGGAGGCCTTCGGCACCCATGCGCCCGCCCTTCTGGTCGGGGTCGAGGCGGCCGTCGAGGCGGCGGAAACCGATCTGGGCTTTACCCGGCTTGCCCCGGAGCCCTGGTCCGGGCTCGAGGATATCTCCATCGATTACGCGATCATGGAAAAGGCGCCGAACCTTGCCGTGATGCCCTATTCCGGCGCCTGGTCGGATCTGGGAGGCTGGGACGCCGTCTGGCAGGAAATGGGCCCCGATGCGGAAGGCAACGTCACCTCCGATCACGCCACGGCCATCGATTGCGCCGACACGCTCTTGCGGTCGGAAACGCCGGGCCAGGAGGTGGTGGGCATCGGGCTCGAGGATATGATCGTGGTCGCGATGTCGGACGCAGTGCTCGTCGCCCACAAATCCGAGGCGCAGCGCGTCAAGGAAGCCGTGGCCGCCCTGAAGGAAAAGGGCGCGCCCCAGGCTGTCCAGCTGCCGCGCGATTACCGGCCCTGGGGCTGGTACGAAAGCCTGATCGTGGGCGGAAGGTTCCAGGTGAAACGCATCGTGGTCCATCCCGGCGCGCAGCTTTCCCTGCAAAGCCATCACCACCGCTCCGAACACTGGATTGTGGTGGAGGGCACCGCCAAGGTCACGGTGGACGAGGATGTGAAACTCATCACCGAGAACCAGTCCGTCTACATCCCGCTTGGTGCCGTGCACCGCATGGAAAACCCCGGCAAGGTCGACATGGTCCTGATCGAGGTCCAGACCGGCAGCTATTTGGGCGAAGACGACATCATCCGCTACGAGGATATCTACGCCCGCAGCTGACAGCCCGAACGAGGGCGTCCGTGGTGGTTCTGGGTCAAGCTGGCGGGCAACCATGGACGCGTCGGCAACAGGCTTGATCTACCCGATCTTTGCAAGAGGTTGAGAGCTATCTGGCTGGAAAGCCTGACTGCCATTCGTTGCGGCGGGTCCAGATTTCGCCCCAATCTCTTGCCTTCTGCTTGTCGCTCGGACGGCCTCGCAGCTTGTAAGCCAAGGTGTAGATGATCCGCCGAGACAATGGCCAGATACGGAAGATATGATACCCGACAGTTCGGGTTCCGGGCGCGAAATGTCGTTTGATCAATTCTACCTTGGCGCGCAAAAGGCGGACCATCTTGTCGGCACGGACCCGCTCGGATGCACCGCCATAGTGGATGATCGTCGCGTGGGGCGTGATCCTCGGACGCAGACCTATAGCCTTGCCCCGCAAACAGAGGTCAGCCTCCTCGCCATACATCGTGAAATCTGGATCGAAGCCTCCCAGTCGATCCCACATGTCGCGCCGTATCAGGAACAGGCAACCTGTAACGATATCTACTTCTCGCTCAGTATCCCGCTTCCAGCCGCCCATTACTTCTGAATTGAACACTTCGGATCGCGCAAAGATCCCGCTCATTCCCAATGTGCGGCTCAGCACGGACCAGAGTGTCATGCGCCCCCAGCAGGAATAGGGATTTAGGGTGCCATCGGGGTACAAAGTCCGACCTCCCCAGATACCGGCCGCTGGAGTTGTTTTTGCGAAGGCAAGAAGATTGTCCAAAGCGCTATCCAGAACCACTGTGTCG
Organism: Alexandriicola marinus; assembly: GCF_004000435.1. GTDB lineage: Bacteria > Pseudomonadota > Alphaproteobacteria > Rhodobacterales > Rhodobacteraceae > Alexandriicola > Alexandriicola marinus. Next base: position 19,358 of record NZ_RBVZ01000009.1, on the reverse strand, counting down.
GGGTTGAGTAGCAGGAGCCAGGGAGCGCTGGCATGTGGAACGGCGACATCATGGGCCCGCGCGAACCCGTGGTTTGTTTGCTCGGCGATCAAATGGACTTGGGGGAAAGCCTCTCCGATCGCTCTTGCGGAGCCGTCGGTCGAGGCATTGTCCACAACAATCACCTCAAAAGGGACCGTTGTTTGGGCATAGACCGATTCAATACATGCGAGGGTCATTTCGCTTGTATTGAAGCTGACGATGATCACCGAGAGTTCTGGAGCTTCCCGATTTTTGGCCGCAAGGCGTCTGGCAAGCTGATCAGTAGAGACGTCTACAGGCATGTCGGGCATGATAATCCAAGTCGTAAAGAGACGAGCGGTAATCTTCCTACTGCAACAATTCCTCATTCGCACCAAAGAATGACCGTGAAGTTAGGTATTTCTTCGGTCAGTATCGGTGAGGAAGAAAAGGCTGGACACGTGCGCTCCTACGGATCGCACTTCATACGGACAGCGGATGGTGGATGCGGCGGGTCATTTTGAATTTCCATGGAATTGGGACTCCAGGTCGGCCGTTAGAGCCGGGAGAGGCCGAGTACTGGGTTGCGCCTGAGCTGTTGGGTGAGACGCTTGCGCTGGCCGAGCGGTTGTCGGATCATGTCACTTTGGATCTTACGTTCGACGATGGTAATGACTCAGATCTTGAGCTTGCTGCCCCGATCCTGTCGCGATTTCGCAAGAAAGCTCATTTCTTCGTGCTCGCCAACCGAATAGATGCGCCGGGATCCCTTTCGACCCAAGCGTTGCGCGAACTGGTCGCCCGGGGTCACGAGATCGGTAGCCACGGGGCAGGCCATGTCGATTGGTCCGCTTGCTCACTCGAGAGCCTTCAGAACGAAGTTGGCCCAGAGACTCGCGACAGGATCTCCGCGTCGGCTGGTGTGCCGGTTCGGGCTGCTGCCATTCCCTTCGGTCGCTATAACAGAAGGGTTCTCAAAGCACTGCGTCTAGCAGGATATCAACTGGTATATTCCTCTGATGGTGGAGCTTGGCGTCCGGGCCAGTATCCTATACCGCGCACATCACCCCGGAGTGATATGGACATGCAGGATATCGAGGCCATCCTGCTAGGTAGGGAGCCTATTCGCCGCAAGTTGCGCCGGTACGTATCCCGAGCGATGCGGGCCAGGATGTAGCATGGTGCACATTCTTATCGGTTTCGCCGATGCTCTGCCGGCCCCGGAAGTCCTGTTCAGTTTACGAAGGGCGGGTCATACGGTATCGCTCTTTTCCCGCGCTCCCATAGGCGTGTTGACGCGGCTTTCACCCAAAGCTGTCCATGTTCTCCCCGACCCGGCCAAGGATGCTGAAGGAGCTGTAGCAGGCCTGGCACGACTTATGGCGGCAGCTGATGCTCCCGATCTCGTTATGCCACTTGACGATGGTGGTCTTTGGTTGACCAATGCAGCACTTGGTCTGGACCGGCGTATTGTAGGTGCAACGGGAAAGCAGGTAGAGATTGCCTTGGATAAGGCGCGCCAGATCACAGCGGCAAGAGCGGCCGGCCTTACTGTTCCCGAGACCAGATTGGTATGTAGTGCGGCAGATCTAGACGCTCCCCTGCATCTACCAGCGATTGCGAAGCCGAGCGATGCCATACGCTTGGAAGGGGCTGGGCTTACAAAGGGTGAAGCCCGCTATCTACTCTCCAAATCGGATGTCGACAGCTTGCGTGGGGCTTTTACCAAAGCCTCAGGACCGCTTCTGATCCAACCCCTTATCGCGGGACAGGGACAGGGTGTCTTTGGCTTTGCAACCCCGGACGGTGTGGTTGCCTGGTCAGGCCATAGACGGCTGCGGATGATGAACCCGCACGGCTCCGGCTCATCGGCTTGCGCGACATGGCCTCCGGATGAGGAACTGCGCGCCAGCGTTGCACGATTTCTTGACGCTATCGGATGGCGGGGACCGTTCATGGTGGAGCTGTTGCGCGATCACGAGGGCACAGCCTGGTTTATGGAGCTAAATGGCCGGATGTGGGGCTCGCTCGCCTTGGCGCGACGTCAGGGATATGAATATCCGGCTTGGGCTGTGGCCCTAGCCGCCGACACTGAGTTCCAACCGCCAGTCTCCCCATCGCCTGGACCGGAAGCCTTGATCATGCGCCATCTCGGGAGGGATCTGCTGCATCTTCTATTTGTGCTTAAGGGACCGAGAACAGCACTCCACCGCCGTCACTGGCCAAGTTTCTGGACAAGCCTGGTTGCGGTTCTGCGTCCAGCACCTGCGCGGCGGTTCTACAACTATGACCCTGCGGCACCAGGTTTCTTCTTGTGGGATGCACTGTCTACTATCTGGACTTTTATAAGGCGGCGTAGATGACTTCGATCCGTATTGTCCTGCATGCCCATTCACTTTGGTCCTATGACGGGCACTGGACGCTTGACCGGATCGCCCGCTTTTATGGCGCATTCGGTGTTCGCGCGGTCATGTTGACCGAACACGATACCGGTTTCGATCCACAGGCCTTTGGTGCGTATCGAGAGGCCTGCGTGGCGGCCTCTACAGTTCAGTGCCGATTAATCCCCGGCATCGAATACTCCTGCCCCGATAATGATATCCACATTCTCACCTGGGGGCTGGATCGCTTTCTGGGGGAACATCGCAATGTAATCGACACTTTGCGTGATGTGCAATCCGCTGGTGGTGTCTCCATATTCGCCCATCCGGTCCGGCGCAGCGCATTTGCCGCTTTTGAAGATGCATGGGTGCCCTATCTGCACGGGATCGAGCTGTGGAACCGTAAATCGGATGGGCTTGTTTGGGGCGCCGAAGCATTTGAACTGATCCACCGGACCGGCTTGCCGGCAACTGTAGGCCAAGACCTTCACAAGCTGCGCCATGCATATCCACTGAGCCACCACGCAGAGATAGATGTCCCGCCGACCGATAAGTCTGCTTTTGAAGCGGCTCTTGTCGCTGCTATCCGATCTGGTCGAACCCGGCCATATGCTCTTGGGGCTCCCCTTCTGAAACCTAACGGGCATCCGAGAGCCGCACCACACCGGAAATTCGAGATGCTGCGGCGCAGCCTGAAGGCATTGCAGCGTAAATAGGTTCATCATGAACGAACTGTCTCGAGACGCACATACCAATCGTGATGCGGAGCACCTCAAGGAGCTGACTAGCTTGCGCTTTTTTGCAGCTTTGGTTGTCGTTCTATTTCACATGTTTTTCGAAGAAGCATCCATGCAGACTGCTTGGCAGAGATTGATATCCGATGGTCATCTGGGCGTTGATTTGTTTTTCATGCTCAGTGGTTTCATTCTTGCCCATGTCTATCTCTCACAATGGCACAATAGCCGGTTTTCCTACAGAGTATTTCTGATCAACCGGTTTGCCCGGATATACCCACTTCACCTTTTCATGATCATCTTGTTCATCGTGGCGTACCGAACAGCCGCGTTACTTGGGATAGAGAGTGGACGTACGGGGGAGGTTTGGGGTGATCTGCCATGGCACCTGCTTCTGCTGCACGCTTGGGGTTTGACAAACCAGCATTCCTGGAATTTCCCCTCTTGGTCTGTTAGCGCGGAGGTATTCGCCTACCTGATATTTCCTTTGGTACTTTTCCTTTTCGGATCGCGCCGCCCCGCGACAGCTCTGATCTTGGCGCTATGTCTGTTTCTTGTGCTTGTCGCAGTTGTTGCGGTAAATGGCCTAACACTTACCAAGATGATGTACCAGTTTGGGATTCTCCGTATTCTCCCTGAATTCTGCATTGGAGTGGCACTCTATCTCTGTTTCCTGAAAATTGAACTGCCAGTTTTGGTGGCGCGATGGGGGAGCGTCTTGATAGTTTTGCTCATTGCCGCTGGCGCTATCGCCCAAGTTCCAGAATGGCAGATAGTTATTGCACTTGGTGGACTGATATTCCTGATTGCCTGCCTGTCGAGATCGCCCGATTCCGGGGTGCTTCGGCATCCCGCCCTCGTCTATCTGGGCGAGATCTCATACGCGACGTATATGGTACATATCTTTGTTATAGTCGTGGTAGACAGTTTGCCGATCAAGCAAGCGTTCCCGGCAGGTTTGATACATGTTGTCACCTTATCTGTCATCTTCATCTCCTCTGTCCTGTTGCATCATGCGGTCGAACTGCCGTCACGGCGTATTCTAAGAATTTTGTTGCGGTAGAAGGTCGAGTCGCATTGTGCACTTGGCCCTTGCTAGGTGTTTGATCCCACAATTTGATGGTGTGATCCTTTCGTTGTAATGGAAGGAAGCTTTTGCGCGACGAAAAGAGACGTGAGAGGCTGCCTCAATGGTTGATCCGATATTGGCGGGCGTTTAGGTCTAGGCGGTGTCGGCCGGGTCCGGCACGTGTTTTTTCTAGTGCTGATTTCATGACGAAAGCATTATGCGGAAGAGATCTCTATGCCGTCCACTTCCCTTCGACGGGTGCTCATCGTTGTAGAGAACCTGCCTGTTCCGCTTGACCGGCGGGTCTGGCTCGAGGCGACGACGCTGGTCGAGGTGGGTTACGAGGTGTCGGTCATCTGCCCCAACAGCCGCGGCTGGACCGAGTTCTTCGAAGAGCGCGAAGGCGTGCACATCTATCGCTACCCGGCCCCGCCCGAGGCCCATGCCGGAGCCATGGCCTATGCGCGCGAATACCTGGGCTCCATGTGGCACTGGTTCCGGCTGGCGCGACGGGTCTGGCGCGAGAGGGGTGGCTTCGACGTGATCCAGGGCTGCAACCCGCCAGACCTCGTCTTCGTGCTGGCGCTCTGGTACCGGCTTTGGGGGGTGCGCTACCTCTTCGATCATCACGATGTCTGCCCCGAGTTGTTCGAGGCCAAGTTCGGCAAGCGCGGGCTTCTTTACCGGATCATGCTGGTCTGGGAGAGGATGACCTTTGCCACGGCCTCGGTCTCCATCGCCACGAACGGTTCCTTCAAGCAGATCGCTGTCCGCCGCGGTCATATGGATCCCGACGATGTCTTTGTCGTGCGCTCCGCGCCCCGGATCGAGGCGTTTCGGCCCGGCCCCGGCGATCCGGCGCTGAGGCAGGGGGCCGGCATCGTGCTGGGCTATGTGGGCGTGATCGGCCAGCAGGAGGGGATGGACCTTCTGGTGGCGGCCGTCGACCGTCTGGTGCGCGATCTGTGCCATGGGGATCTGCATGTGCTGATCGTGGGCTTCGGCTCGCATCTTGACGCGGTGAAGGCCGATGTGGCCGCCCGTGGGCTCACGGCGTATTTTACCTTCACGGGCGCGCTTTACGGCGACGATCTGGTGCACGCACTCAATGCGATCGATATCGGGCTTGCGCCCGATCCGAAGAACCCGATGAACGACATCTCGACCATGAACAAGATCATGGAATACATGGCGCTGGAAAAGCCCATGGTGCAGTTCGACCTGACCGAGGGCCGGGTTTCGGCGGGCGATGCGGCACTTTATGCACCCGCCAATGACGCGGAGGCCTTTGCCGACCGGATCGCAGTGCTGATCAACGATGAGGCTCTGCGCAAGAGGCTTGGACAAGAAGGTCTGCAGCGGGTTCAGGAGACGCTGTCCTGGGAGCATTCGGCCGAGAATCTGCTGGCCGCCTATGACCGGATCTTCGCCAAGCACGGCTGAGATCTGCCCCCTGCCGGCCCTATTGTTTCGCCCTGTGCAACAAAGTCCGGGTTGCCGTCGGGTCATCCTTGGAACAAGCCGAAATGTGGCGCAAACATGGCGATATATCTGGTGGCCAGACACCCGGTCGTGCTATGAGGAATTAATGTTCCGCCACACTTTTCCGGGAGTGTTGAGGGGCCAAAAGCCGAAACGACCGGCCAATATGAAACGGTGTAGATGATGACGCGTACTCTCTCGAACTCGATGATGTCTTTGCGCGGATTTCAGGTCTTTCTCGCAGCGGTTTTCGCACTGTGGGCCTGCACGGCGCAGGCGGTGACGCTGAATTTCGATCAGCATGTGCAAGGTAACAACTTGGGCAGTGTTACTGTTGCTACGCTTGAAGCGGTTGAAGTTGCGGAGGGCGTTCAGATGACGCTCACCAACACAGCAGTCGTCGGAGGCTTTAAGGCCCATGTTTCTCAGCTTCTGATGAGCTATGCTGGGGCATTGAGCGGTCTGAGCTTCAGTCAGGATTCGGGCGTTACTTCGACGGGGTTTTCAGTCGGTAACCTCTATAATGCGGGCCATAACTATCAGCTCGAGGTGCTTTGGCCATTGAGCAATCAAGCCGCGTTCAAAGACCGCTTGAATATTGGTGGTAGTTCAACCTTTACCATTCTTGGTGCTTCGCTTGACGAATTGTTCCAGAGTGCCGCACCTGCGATGATCCATGTTCGCGGACTTAGCGGAGGCGGATCGGCGAAATACGTTGCTAGCTTTGCTCCAGTTCCCCTGCCCGCGGCGGGTCTGATGCTGCTGGCTGCGCTGGGGCTTCTGGGTGTGGCCCGCCGGCGCAGGGCCTGACACGACACAGGCGATTCAGGTGAGTGCCGGCCCATGGGCCGGCATTTGTCGTTTCTGAAGCTGGGACAATCCTGCATCACGCGCGTGATTGTCATCGATATCAGGCGGGATGAGCGCGTCTTTCGGTTCTGAAGGGTTTGGCCCTGTTTTTGGGTTGTGCTAACCTGACCGTGTCGGATCAGTTGTCGCGATATGCGGCGGGAGGGTACAGGAATGACGCCGAACAGAACTTTGCGCAGGGCTGCGTCGATCTGGTTGCGGGTTCTTCCGGCCGTGTTCCTGATGATCTGGTCCGGTGCTGCCCAGGCCGTGACGCTTACCTTCGATCAATATGTGAACGGTGCGGATTACGGCGCCACCACGATTGCGACACTTGAGGCCGATGACGTGGCGGGCGGGGTGCAAATGACGCTGACCAATACCGCAGTGATCGGCGGGATGAATGCCTATGTCTCGCAACTTCTCATGACCTATCAGGGCGTCACCTCGGGCCTTTCGCTGAGCAATGAGGCCGGGGTGGCCACGACGAGTTTCCAGGATGGCAGTTTCCTGAATGCGGGGTTCCCCTTCGATCTGCGCATCCGCTGGGACGAGACCGACCCTCTGACCCAGCTCAATATCGGTGAAAGCTCCACCTTCACGATCCTCGGGGCCAGCATCGCCGACCTGTTCCAGAGTCTGCCCGGCACGCCCTTCGCGATGCTTCAGATCAAGGGGCTCGACAATGCCAATGCCACAAAATACGCGGCCAGCTTTGCCCCGATCCCGCTGCCCGCGGCGGGTCTGATGCTGCTGGTGGCCCTGGGGCTTCTGGGTGTCGCCCGGCGCCGCCAGGCCTGATCTCCCGAAAGTCCGATGTCAGCCCGGGCCGGCCTCCTCAGAGGGCCGGCCTTGTTTCGTGTCCGGCCCGCCATCCGGCGCGGTGACAAGAAGGGCGAGCAGGGCGCCCGTGATCGCGCCGCCCATATGCGCCTCCCAGGCGACGGGCTCGTCCTGCAACAGGTGCGAGGCGGCGTTCAGGACCACAAGGCCCAGTGCGTATCCGCCCGCCTCCAGATTGGCCCTGCGCGGTTCGGACTGCCGCTGCCGCCGCCAGTGCCAGACGATCGCCGCACCCGCCATGCCGAAGATCGCCCCCGAGGCGCCGACCATCGATCCCGATCCCGTGTAGAGCAGGGCAAATGCCACCGCCGCCCCGAGAGCCGATCCCAGATAGACGATGGCAAAGCGCAGCCCGCCGCCCATCGTCGCCGGGGCCAGGAGATGCGCCAGGAACAGCAGGGCCAGCATGTTGCCCAGAAGATGAGAAAGGCTCACATGCAGCCCCGAATAGGACAGGAACATCGTGACGTGCTGTGCCGGGTAATTGGGGCGCCAGCTATCCAGAAGGCCGGGCCAGAAGGCCCCGTTCTGATAGGCCAGAACCCGCCAGAGCGGCTGACCCAGAACACCCCGATCCGACAGCTGCAACACCACCTCGGGCAGGCAGCTGACCACGATGATCCCCCAGACGATGGTCAGGCCCCACCGGCTGCGGTGGGGTGAAGGTGGGGGATGGCTGTTCATGCGGGGCAGTCTTTCGCCTTCCCGCGGGGGCGGCAAGACGCCAAAGCACCGATCGGGGGTCGTGTTGAGGAAACCCGGGCAAGAGGCGGAGCTAGGAGCGTTCGGTTTCCAGCGGTCTGTTCTCGTGGCGCCGCGCCGACAGCACAGCCACGACCAGCATGACCGGCCAGATCAGGCAGGCCAGAACCCCGACGAGCGCCCAGTGAAATTCCTGCCGTCCGGACCTGCGATATTCGCGCAGCGTCATCGCCATCGCGACTGCGGTGATCATGCAGTAGACCGTCCAAAGCAGGAACAAGATGATGTCCATGTCTCCCCCGGTTCCGACAGGAACAGGTTCAAGACTAGGCACTTGGGTCCGGCATGTCTACGTCCGGCGCCGTCTTGCGGCACCCGGGCCCGTCACTCGGGAATATACTGGGGCAATCTCGGAAGCAGGTCCGCCATGAAGCGTTGCATCCGGGCATCGGCATCGGCCTCTTCCTCGCCCTCGAGGATCGGCGTGACGAACCGCACCAGCGCGCCGTCGGTCCGGCCCATGGTCAGGCTGTCATAGACGACGCTGGCCTTGGCGGCATAATCGTTCGTCATCCGCTTGCCGCGCTGTTCGAACCAGTAATAGACAAGCTGCCGGTTCAGCCCCTTCTGGATCACCGCCCGGTTGACGGGGAATGTTCCATAGACCGTGTCCGGGATCGTGATCGTGGCGGGATCGAGGGAAAAGACCTCCCAGCCGCCGACCGGCAGGCAGACCTCGGGGCTATGGATACCCGATCCTTCTGTCTGTTTCTCATACCAAGCGGAGAAGAAATTCACCGAGGCCGCCTCGCCGGGTGCGGCATAGGTCGCATGGATGTAATCCGTGGCGCCCAGAACCTCCTCGACCTCGGGCTCGAGCGGGAGGACGATCCCGTTCCAGTCGGCGATCTGTCGCGGGAAGACGAGGAACGTGTCGCGCGCAATCTCGGGCCGGTCGGGGCTGGGCGCCAGAAGGAAGGCCGCACTTACCGCCGCCGTCAGCGCCGTGGCCACCACCACGCCCGGCCCCGGAACCAGCCGCAGCACCCGGGAGGCCTGCTGCCCGAGCCCGTCGAAATCCAGGTCGATCGTGTCGCGCAGGGACAGCGGATTCGGCGTCAGCCGTTGCAGCGCCACGGCGGTCAGGAACAGGATGCCGATGCAGGCGCCGAAGATCACCCAGCCTTCGAAGAAATGCAGGAACCCTTCGGCCTGTCCGATGCCATAGGCATTCACCAGCACGCCGATCATGCCGATCCGGAAGGAATTCATCAGAACCGTGATCGGCGCGGCCATCGCGAACATCACCGCCTTGTGCCAGAACGGCCCGCGATAGAGGATCGCGAAGAGATAGGAGAACGACAGGATCGGGAACAGGTAGCGCAGGCCCGAACAGGCCTCGGCCACCTGGAGCTTGTAGACGCCCAGATCGATCACGTTGCCTTCGAGGAAGACGGGGATGCCGGCCAGCTTGATGAACCAGACGCCGACCTCCGACGAGACAAGCTGCAGGAAGATCGTCATCTGCCAGTAGAGGAATTGCGGCAGCGGCAGCATGAAGATCAGGTGCAGCACGGGCAGCTGATGCCGCCGCCCGCGATCCCAGCCCATCACCGTCAGGACCACACCGCCCACCCAGACGATGAAGCCATAGGTCACGATATCGGGGATCCGGACAAGGTTGCCGAAGATGCCGATCAGAAGCGCGAAGGCGATGACCAGGATTCCGGGCGTGCGGTTGACCGGCGCATCGGGGTCGGGCAGCGGCGCCTGGCGCAACTCGCGCAGGTAGAGATACATGGAAATCAGCGGAATGAGCGGCCCATGGCTGTATTCCGGCGTCATCCAGGCCTGCCCCAGCGAGACGAAGCCCAGCCAGAACACCGGCAGCGCCGTGCCCACTAGGAGCACGAACAGCACAAGACCCTGCGGATTGACCGCGCCGATACCGGGCAGAGCCGGAGATTTTCGATATGTCAGGTCCGACATCCGCCACCCGAGCGCATAAACAAATTCCTTTCGGGATCTCCAAGACCCCGGCAATCGGTATCTTATACCAGCCCGTCCCCCCGAAATCCACGACCATCGCCTTTGGAAACAAGGTGTTTACGAAGATGTGTCCCCGGCCGGGACACGTCCTCACCGCCGCATGTCGAAGCTGCGGGTCAGTGTCAGGGACAGGGATTGCGCGGCGGCGGCCTCGGTGTCGGAGGGGTCGCGCAGGATGTAGCTGGCGCCGGCAGAGAGGGACCAGTCGGGGGCGAAGGCATAGCTGACAGTCGCGCCGAGATCGGCGATGGAGGTGACGACATCCGTCCCCGCCTCCTCGTAGCGGGCATAGCCCGCATTCAGCGAGGCGTTGATGTCGGGGGTGAGCGCGGTGCGTGCCAGAAGCGACAGCGACGTCGTCACGTCGCCGGTCTGACCCGCATCCGTGGCGACCGAATGGTCAAGGCTCGCTGCGATCTCACCCAGCGGCAGGTCCAGCGCGTAGTCGAGGCCCCCGGTCAGGATCTGGGCCTCGTCGGAGGTCAGGGTCACGCCGATCTGCCCGCCGAGCGACCCGCCCGGCAGATCGAAGCTGCGCGACAGGTCGACCCCGATCTGGGTGCCGTTCCCGGATGGCGTGAGCGACAGGCCAAAGCCCAGATCACCCCGCGGTTCGGCCAGCGTGACGTCGGCGCGATAGGTAATGCTGTCGCTTTGCGCGCCGCCGCCCTCTTCGGAGGTGGAATAGCGCAGTCCGGCGGTGGCAACTATCGCGGGCCCGATATCGAACCGCCCCGACAGGCCGAAGCCCAGCCGGGTGCTGTCGACCAGTTCGGGATCGGTCGTGTCGCGGTAACGCACGTCACTGGCATCGGCGCTGAGCGTGATCCCGAAGGGCGCATCGTCGCGCAGCGTCATCCGGGCGCCGAAATCAAGATCGGTCCGGGTGCCGGAGCCTGTCAGATCGTCGAAATCCTCGGGCAGGACCAGCCCGCCATCCTCGATGAAATCGCTCAGCGGCCGCAGGAAGGCGACATCCGACTGGGTCGCCCCGAACGATACGTCCAGCGACGAGGTCGCCCCCTGAAGCCCGTAATCGAGCGACAGGCTCCGCTCGCCCAGCGAAAAGGTCGGATCGCCGTCCGATATCAGGCTGCCATTGAGCCCCAGGCCCAGATCGAATGCCAGGCTCTGGGTGCGCGTCTCGGACAGGAAAGAATAGCCCAGCGTCGTGATCGACTGGAGCGTGACATCCTCGCCGTCGGGGGTCAGGGCCTGATTGCGTGCCGCCTCCAGCCGCTCCGACAGGACAAGCGAGGCGGACACCCCGCCGTCTTGCGCCGTGGCGACACCCGGGGCGATCAACGCCCCTGCCATGATCAGCATGCAGGCTCGGGTCTTGGTCATTGGAGTCACGCCAGCCCCCAGGTTACGGCCCTTGGCATGCCCGGCAGGTCGCCCGGGCACACCTGGTTACTCAAACAATCTTCGCTGCGGTACCATGATCACATCGCCATCGACCAGAACGGCTGCACCGTTCGGGCTCGTCCCGGCTTCGATCGCATCGTAGTTGAGCGGGTAGATCGTCTCGGTCCCGCTGGCATCGGTGCGGCGCAGCTGCACGCGCTTGGTGGCCGCGAACCGTGTGAACCCGCCCATCTGGGCGAAGAATTGCAGAACGGTGGTGCCCGGTGCCACGGTCTTGAGGCCCGGTGCGCCCACTTCACCCAGCACATAGACATCGATCGTCCGTGGTGCGGCGGGCTGTGCGGGCGGTTCGATCCGCGGCTCGAAGACCCGCTCGACGGCGACGAAGACGTTGGGCGTCACGGCAAAGTTCTCTTCCAGCCGCAGGGCCAGATCATTCTGGATCGCGCCCACCGGCCGGCCCTCGGCCACGATGAAGCCCGCAAGCGGGATGTTGATCCGCCCGTCCGGCGCCACCAGAACGGAGCGGTTGAGGGACGGGTCTTCGATCACCTCGATCCTGAGCGTATCGCCGGCCTGAACGCGGTACAGATCCTGCGCCACGGCACTGCCGGCCATCAGACCGAGGCAGGCCAGCAGGAGTCCAAAGAGGCGTCCCGGAGAAGAAATCGTCATTGTTCGTGGCTCCCGTACGAATAATCGGGGAAAACGAGCCCATACATAAAGCAAATGGCCTGTTCCCGCATAGTGAACACGCCCCGGTTCCTGTCTAATCCCCGAAGCCGGAGAAAAGAAATCTCAAGCCCGGCCCGGAGGGCAGGAAAACGGCCCGACGTGCCCGGCCGGCCACAGGGTAGACCCTATTGATCCTGCGTTTCCGTCGTCTCCTCGGACGTCTCCCCGGTGGCAGGCGCCTCATCGAGCCCGGCCAGCGCCTCGCGGGCGCGATCGAATTGCGGCAGATCGCTGTCGCCTGCGATCTCCAGCGCGCGGGTCAGGGTGGCGCGGGCCTGCTCGGTGCGGTCGAGCGCGAGGTAGGTCATCCCCAGGTGATACTGGACCAGCGGATCCTCGGGCAGGCCGTCGGCTGCGGCCTCCAGATAGGGCAGGGCCTCTTCGGGGTCGCCCCGGCGCGTCGCGATCCAGCCATAGGTATCCTGGAAGGCGGGCACCTCCTGACCGCGCAGACGGCGGGCCACGGCCCAGGCCCGGTCGAGGCTTTCCGCGTCGGCCCGGTGGGTGGCCAGAAGGCTTGCAAGGTTGTTGGCCACGATCATGTTCGCGGAATTGAGGGCATACATCTCTTCGTAGATGCCGATCGCCCCGTCGATATCGCCCGCCTGTTCCAGATTGCCGGCCTTGATCCATTTCAGAACCAGATTGTCGGGCTGCACGGTCAGCGCGGCGTCCAGCACCTCTTCGGCATCGGCGCGGCGCTCGGCGGTCACCAGCAGGCTGTAGAGCATGCGGACCGGCTGCTCGCGGTCGGGGAAATCGGCGATCATGTCGCGCAGTCCCGCCTCGGAGCCATCGATATCGCCGGTCAGCTGTCGCAGCGCCGCATCCACCAGCCGCAATTCGAAGGCCTCGGGGGTCTCGGCCAGCGCCGCATCGAGCGAGGCGCGGGCCTCGTCCACCTTTCCGGCGCGCACCTGCGTCAGAATGATGGTGACGGTGTTGCGCAACACCTCTTCACCCTCGACGGCCTGGTTCTGGAGCAAGTCCAGAAGGTCGTCGGAGCGATTCTGGCGCACCAGCATCGCCGTCCGGATCCGGGTCGCCAGTTCCAGCGCAAGTTCGGTATTGGCACCCTCGAGGGCCGCCAGAAGACCCTGGAGATTGGTCCAGTCCTGGGCGCTCAGCCACAGGTCGGCCAGCGCCTGCACCACCTGAACGTTGCCGGGGTTGGCGCGGCGCGCATCGAGCAGAACCGATTCCGCGGCCTGGATACGATCGTCCTGGCGCAGGAAGGCGGCATAGCGGATCGATTCCTCAGGCGCCGCACCAGAGATGTCGACCGCCAGCGCCAGCCGTTCACCGGCCAGTTCGCGGCTGCCGGACCGTTCAAAGGCAGTGGCCATCAATGTCATGATCTGCGGATCGCGCGGCGCCTGCCGCTGTGCGGTGCGCAGATCGTTGATGGCATCGTCGGGGCGATCCTCGTTGATCAGGAACTCGGCCCGTATCTTGAGGGCTTCGACATTGCCGGAATCCTCGGCCAGCACCTCTTCGACCAGCGCCCGCCCGCCGACCGGGTTGTCGATCTGGATCATCATCCGCGCAAGCGCCGTCTTGATCCGGCGGGTCTGATCGGTGGCTTCGGCGCCGTCGACGATATTCTGAAGGGTCAGGATCGCCTCTTCGCGGCGGCCTTCCTCGAAATCGAGCGACGCGAGGATCGAGCGATAGAGATCGGCCGCCTCCTGCCCCTCGTTGGCCGTGATCAGGGCCTCGAGCTCGGTGCGCGCCACGTCTGAGCCGCGGGCGGCCCGCAGGAACTGAATCAGGGCCACATGACCGCCGGTCTCTCCGTCGCGCGGGCCGGCCAGATTGCGCAGCACCTCTTCGGCGGCGTCGAAATCCTGCCGGGCAAGATACCATTGCACCAGCGCGTCGCGAACCTCGGTATTGTCGGGTTCGAGCGCATACATCTCCTCGAGCACCGCTTCGGCCTCGTCCTCCCGCTCCGCCTGGGTCAGGACGCGGAACTTGATGACGCGGAATTCGAGGCTTTCCGGATCGATCTCGAGGGCGCGGTCCAGATCGGGCAGCGCCGCGGTCGGTGTCCGGCCCCGTGCCAGCGCATCGATGACGATCCGGAGGGCGACGATGGACTCGGGCGCGTCCTCCAGAACCGCGCGGGCCTCGGCCAGGGCCAGGGCCTCGGCCTCGGTGTCCTCGTCCAGCGCCGCCGCGCGATAGGCCAGCGTCGCGGCCAGCGCGCGGCTGCGCGGATCGTCGGGGGCAAGCTCGATCGCTGCGCCGCCATGGCGCTCGACCTCTTCCCAATTGCCGGTCTCAAGCGCCAGTTCGCCGAGGATCTGCCGAACCTCGACTGTGTCGGGATATTGTTCGATCAGCCGGAGATACTGGCCATAGGCCTCCTGACGGTCCCCCTGTTCGAGAACCGTATCGGCATAGATCTTGCGGGCTTCCTTGTGGAAGCCATCATGATTGAAGACGTTGCGAAACTCGATCAGCGCGCGCTCCACCTCGCCTTCCTCGAGAAGGGCGAGACCGGACTGGTAGTAGCGTTCGGCTTTTTCCTCGTCGCTTTCGCAGGCCGCAAGGAACACGGCGCTCAGGATCACGAGGGCAAGGAGACGGATACGGGTCATGGTCACTCCGCGATGTGATGTCGATAGGTCCGGCCCGTTCGGGTCCGGATCGAACCTGTGATGAACGGCCCGTCCGACCGGTCGGCTGCGGCGGCATCCCCCGGGGAGGACATCGCCCACGCCGGGATCAGCAGCCCGTGCCGCGCAGAACGACCCGGACAGTGGCCATCAGAAGGCCGAGGTCATGCCCGAACGACAGGTCACGTTCATACTGGGTATCGAACCGGGCGCGGTCTGAAAAGGCACTCTGATGCCGGTCGGAGACCTGCCAGGGGCCGGTGATTCCCGGGCGCAGCCGGTAATAGGCCTGGCCGGGATAGAGTATCTTCTGTTCGGGCATCATCGGGCGCGGGCCGACAAGGCTCATGTCGCCGGTCAGAACGTTCCACAGCTGCGGCAGCTCATCGAGCGAGGATTTGCGCAGGAAGCGTCCGAACCGGGTGATCCGGGGATCGTCCTTCAGCTTTTGCGACAGGTCCCATTCCGCCCGGGCCGCGGGGTTGGTTGCCAGATGCGCCTCGAGCACCTCATCGGCGCCCGGCACCATCGTGCGCAGCTTCCACATCTTGTAGATCCGGCCGCCGCGACCAACCCGCTCCTGCACATAAAAGGGCCGGCCGCCCTGGATCAAGACGGCCAGCGCAAGCCCGCCGATCACCAGCAGGATCGGCAGCGAGGCGGCCAGAACAAGCACGACATCAAGCACACGCTTGGCAATGACGCGGTAGAAACTGCCGCCCTGTGCGGAGAATGCCGTATAGGCCAAATCGCCTTTGCGAACGAGGCTGCCCTCGGCATGAGCATTTGAATTCAGTGTCATGAAAAACGTCCTGTAATACCCGAGGGACCCGGAGCGAACTCCGTCTCCGTCACACCAAGCCTGCTGAGAACGGCCTGAAAACAGCCGGAAGCAGACATCCGATTCCCCACGATTGGAAATTACCTGCGCGGCCCGCGCTAAGCAAAGGATTTTAGGCGAAATTACGGCAAAGTAGGGGCAGGCATACCTTGTGGGGGGACAATTCCCCGGATGGGGCAAGGATTGTCAACCATGCGCAGAACAAGGCTCCGGGGCTGCCCGTTCCGGAGGCAGGCCGGGTCAGACAGGCTCTCTTCGAAAGGGCCTTTTTCGGCCCTGTAATCGTCACCGGTTTCGGATATCACCGGTTCAGCCCAATTTCGGGCCCCGGGACCCAATGCGGTAATGTTCGGGCCGGTTTCTGGCCTCAAGGCAATGGATATGAGCAGGACCCTCGATATTTATACGCAATTTTTCGGATTGACCGAGCGCCCCTTCTCCCTGGTGCCCGATCCCGGTTTCCTGTTCTGGTCGCCGCGGCATGAACGAGCCTATACGATGCTGGAATACGGCATCCTCACCCATGCGCCGATCACCCTGATCACCGGCGAGGTGGGTGCGGGCAAGACGACGCTTCTGCACCATCTGCTCAACACGATAGAGAGCGACGTGCAGATCGGGCTGATCTCGAATGCCCATGGCGACCGGGGCGAGCTGTTGCGCTGGGTCCTGATGGCGCTTGATCAAAGGGCGGCCCCCGAGGCCGGCTATGTCGATCTTTTCTCCCAGTTCCAGGATTACCTGATCGCGCAATATGGGCAGGGACAGCGGGTGATCCTGATCTTCGATGAAGCCCAGAACCTGACGCTCGAGACCCTCGAAGAGCTGCGGATGTTCACCAATATCAACTCCAACAAGGATGAACTTCTGCAACTGATCCTGGTCGGTCAGCCCGAGTTGCGCGGCAATGTACAGCGCCCCGAGCTGAGCCAGTTCGCCCAGCGGGTCGCGGCCAGTTATCATATCGAGGCCCTGACACCCCAGATGGTGGCCGATTACATCCGGCACCGGCTCGAGGTTGCCGGCGCGCAGGAGCCGATCTTCGACGAGGCGGCCTCGACCCGGGTTGCCGAGGCCAGCCGCGGTGTGCCACGGCTGATCAACCAGCTTTGCGACCTGTCGATGGTCTATGCCTTCACCCTCGACCGCAAGGATGTCACCCTCGATGTTGTTGAGCAGGTTCTGGCTGACGGTGTCTTTTTCGCCGGGGGGATGGCGACGGGGGCCGCGCCACCGCATCCGCGCCCGGGCAGCAAGTGGACAGAAACATGACGATAGATTTCCGTTTCTATTTCTCTCTTTTCCTCCGGCGGCTGCATTATTTCCTGATCCCGCTGTCGATCTTCGCCGCCGCCGGGGTCGCGCTCGCGATCATGCTGCCACCGGTCTATCGGGCCGAGGCGGTGTTGATCGTGGAAAGCCAGCAGATCCCGTCCGATCTTGCCGATACGACGGTGCGGGTCGAGGCGACCGAACAGCTTCAGATCATCCAGCAGCGCATCCTGACCCGTGACCGGCTTCTGGAGATGGCAAATCGCCTCGACATCTATGACCGTCAGCAGGCCAGCGCCGCGACCCGCCTGACCGCGGACGAGATCGTCGAGGATCTGCGCGACCGCATCACCATCGTCACCACCGGCGGCTCGACCCGCGGCGAGGCCCAGGCCACGATCGTCCGGGTCGGGTTCAACGCCGAGACCGCGCCGCTTTCGGCCGCCGTCACCAACGAGATCGTGACGATGATCCTGCAGGAGAATGTCGAGATCCGCACCAATGTCGCGGCCCAGACGCTGGACTTCTTCACCGAGGAGGTTGCCCGGCTCGATCAGGAACTGGCCGAGCGCGGGGCCGAAATCCTCGCCTTCCAGGAGGAAAATCTCGACGCGTTGCCCGACAGCCTTGATTTCCGCCGCAGCCAGCAAGCCGCAGCGCAGGAACGGCTTGTGGCGCTTGAACGCGAGGAATCGGTTCTCATCGATCGCCGCGCACGGCTGGTCGATCTTTATGAGACGACGGGTCAGGTCCTGTCCTCAAACCAGCCCGCGACCCCGCTCAGCCCCGAGGAACGGCAATTGCAGGGGTTGCAGGACGAACTGGCCCAGATCAGCGCTGTCCTGTCGCCCACCAACCCGCGGGTCCGGGTGCTGAGCGCCCAGATCGAGGCCCTCGAGGAACGGTTGGCCGGCCAGTCCGACGGCACCGAGGAGGCCAATCTTCAGGCCGAGGAGCTGTCGCTTTACGAGATCCAGCTTGCCGATATCGACGGGCAGCTGGATTTCATCCAGAGCCAGAAGGATCAGATCCAGCGCACGATGGATGCGCTGCAGACCTCGATCGAGGCCACGCCCGGCAATGCGATCATCCTCGACACGCTGGAACGCGACTATGCCAATATCCGCGCCCAGTACGATCAGGCGGTGGCCAACCGCGCCCGTGCCGAAACCGGCGACACGATCGAGGCGCTGGCCAAGGGGCAGCGCATCACGGTGATCGAACAGGCCATCGCGCCGCGCGAACCCGAAAGCCCGAACCGGCCGCTTCTGGCCGCGGGGGGTGTCGGCGCGGGCATCGTCGTCGGGCTGGCCGTGGTCGTGTTGATCGAGCTTCTGAATTCCTCGATCCGCCGGCCGGTGGATCTGACCAATGGCCTGGGCATCATGCCGCTGGGCACGATCCCGATGATCCGCACCCGGGGCGAGGTCATCCGCCGCCGGCTGATCATTCTTGCCGGCTTCGTCATCGCGCTGGGGGTCGTACCCTGGGCGCTGTGGTATGTGCATACCCGGATCACGCCGCTCGATGCCCTGATCAACCAGATCCTGAGCCGGTTGCCGATATGAATGGCGCCCCCCTGATCCCGACCGCAGAGGCAAAGTGAATGGAAAAGATTCAGCAAGCCATCGCAAAGGCCCGCGAAATGCGCGAGGCCCAGCAGCGCGAGGCGGGGGGCGATGCACCCGCAGCCCCGCAAACCGTGGCACCAGTACCACCCATCCCCGCGCAGTCCCCTGCCTCTCCGGTTCCGGACACGCGGCAGACCGGAGCTCCGCCCAGTGTGACGCCGGAGCCCGCACCCGCCGAGATGCCCGGCCGGGATCGGGTCTGGGCCGCGATCCCCGAAGTCAGCGTCCCGCCCCGGCGTCTGCGCCGGAACCGGATCCTGACCGGTCAGGGTGGCAAGGACAGCGCCGATTTCGACATGATCCGGACCCGGATCCTGCAGGCGCAGAAGGCCAACGGATGGCGCCGCATCGCGATTACCTCGCCCGAGCCGGGCAGCGGCAAGAGCACCCTTGCCCTGAACCTGGCCTTCAGCCTCGCCCGGCAGCCGGAACAGCACACGATCCTCGCCGAAGTCGATCTGCGCCGCCCCTCCCTGGCCCGGACGCTGGGCCTGAAGCAGGGCTACAATTTCGCGGCCGTGCTTGGCGGGGGCGAGGCCTTCGAGGACAATTGCTGCCGGATCGGCCCGAACCTGATCCTGACCACCAATTCCGGCCCGGCCCGCAACCCGTCAGAGCTGTTGCAAAGCCAACAGGCCAGCGATGTTCTCGATGCGATCGACACGAAGTTCCGGCCCACGATCACGCTGTTCGATCTGCCGCCCATGCTGGCGGGGGATGATGCGATGGCCTTCCTGCCCAAGGTGGATGCGACGATCTGGTCTGCCCCCATCGAGTGGTC
>NZ_RBVZ01000089.1 GCF_004000435.1 Alexandriicola marinus | reverse complement strand
CCGTCGAGGTGATCTGGTCGGCGGGGGCGCGCGTTCGCCGGTCGACCCTGTTCGGAGAACCCTATGACGAAGAGCTCAGCCTCGAACCCGCCCATGTCCGCCTCGACCGTTTGAACGCCGGCGCGCCATTTCTGAAGGTGCACGAGGTCGACACGCTGGATGCCGTGATCGGCTCCGTCGTCCCTGGGTCTGCCCGGATCGAAAACGGTCGTGGCGTTGCGCAGGTCCGGATTTCTGAGCGCGCGGATGTCGAACCGATCTGGCGCGACATCCAGGCGGGCCACATCCGCGCGGTCTCCATCGGCTACCAGGTTCACCG
>NZ_RBVZ01000088.1 GCF_004000435.1 Alexandriicola marinus | reverse complement strand
CGCGTTCCAGCCCGCAATCGCGCCGCGGTTGGCGCTGGCGGGGCCGCCGCGATATCCGTGGCCGCGCAGGAAGTTGGCCGTCGACATCAGCGCGGTGGCCTTGTCGCGGAGGTTTCTGCCACCGACGCCGTATTTCAGGACGTTGCCGGGAAGGAACTGCGTGTGGCCAATCTCGCCATGCGCGGCGCCGACCGACTTCGAGGAGATTACGCCTGCATCCACCAGCTTCAGCGCAGCGATGGCATGCGGGGTGAAGAAGTCGGGACGGCGGCAGTCATAGGCCAGCGTCACAATGGCGGAAACGGTGTTCTGGTTGCCCA
>NZ_RBVZ01000087.1 GCF_004000435.1 Alexandriicola marinus | reverse complement strand
TCCTGGTCATGGAGAGCGACGGCTCTCTGACCCCGTCGCGGTCTCAGAGCGGTTTTGCCAGGAACTACAATGACGGCGTTGGTCAGGGTTCGGCAGCCGACGAACTTGCGATTGTCGGCAGCGATGAAACTGTGCCAAAGAGAGAAGCGATGCGCTTTGCAGCCCGTGTCGGTCCGGCACCCCTGCCCCGCGCCGATGTCCTAAACGCCATAGAGACCACGGCCCTGCGTTATGCCAGCCACCCCGGCCTAAGGCGCGCGGAGCTTTCCGTCACGGACTGGCTGAGCCTCTACCGCGCCAATATCGAGGTTGAGAGCGCCT
>NZ_RBVZ01000086.1 GCF_004000435.1 Alexandriicola marinus | reverse complement strand
ATGACGCGGGCCAACCGGCAGGGGCCGGGGGCGGCACGAGTGCCGAGTTCACCGAATTGCGCCTTGCCCAGATGCGCGGACTGGCGCGGTTCATCCTGGATTCTGCTGACGAGATTGATCTGCTCCTGCGCCGCCGTCGTGACGCGATGCAGCTGATCGATCCTCAGCGCGTCGCACCATTCCGTTCCGTACGAGACCTTGACCGCGAAATCCTCCGATCCGGCGAGACCCATCTCAGCTCTTCCACTCAAGTTCGTCTGGTAGAGAGTCGACCCTGTATCACCTGAGGGTCGATTTTCGATTTCGGGCCGAATGTCTAGGGC
>NZ_RBVZ01000085.1 GCF_004000435.1 Alexandriicola marinus | reverse complement strand
CGGTCGTTTATTGGTGATACATAAAATTGCAAACGGCCCGTTTTCATGTCCCTGATAGGCTATGCCCGCGTTTCCACAGAGGATCAGACCCCCCTGCCCCAGTCCGAGACGCTGCAATCGGCGGGCTGTGCCGAGATCTTTGAAGAGCACGCCTCAGGCGGCAATCGCGCGCGTCCTGTGCTCGCGCGGGTGCTCGAACGGGTCCAGAGCGGCGATACGCTGGTCGTCGTGCGGATCGACCGGCTTGCGCGGTCTCTGTCGCACTTACTGGAGGTGATCGAGCGTCTGGAGGCCAAGGGAGCTTTCTTCCGCTCGCTGCAGGA
>NZ_RBVZ01000084.1 GCF_004000435.1 Alexandriicola marinus | reverse complement strand
GAGCATATACCTCGGCCAGTCGATCATCCTGTCGACGATCTTCTCGGGCTACGGGCTCGGGCTGTGGAGCGCCGTGGACCGGCTGACAGCCATTCTGTTCGCGCTCGGCGCGACGGGCGGTTTAATTGCAAGCCTGCTGATCTGGCGGGCCTACTTCAAACTGGGCCCCTTCGAGTGGCTCCTGCGACGGATCACGTATGCCCGTCTCGGGACGTGACGCCTCGTGTTCGGTCGGTGAAGTCACAACGGCGCCAGTGAAATGTGACTATTTATCAGATGCTTGAGGTGGAGAAGGTTGGACGTCAGGCCCATCACCTCCGCCACTTG
>NZ_RBVZ01000083.1 GCF_004000435.1 Alexandriicola marinus | reverse complement strand
AGGAGATCGAAAGCGCCGCGAAAGCCAGGCGAGATACAAAGGTCTCGACCGAAGCACCGACAACACCCCGACTGAAGGCACGCCGCGATGACCGCGCCAGCCGCTGAAGTCCAGAAGGCCATCCACACGGCATTGTCCGGAGATGCCGGCGTGCTTGCGCTGCTTGGCAGCGCTCGCGTCTACGACCACGCGCCGCCGAACGTTCCGTTTCCCTACATCACCTTCGGCCGGACCAGCATCTACGATTGGAGCACGGGCACCGAGAGCGGCACCGAGCAGCTGCTGACGCTGCATGTCTGGTCGAAAGGCAAGGGCAAGAAGGAAGCGCA
>NZ_RBVZ01000082.1 GCF_004000435.1 Alexandriicola marinus | reverse complement strand
GTTAGTGCATGGTCGGCCTCTGGTCCATTGGGACGATGCTTCCCGGTGCGGGCGGTCGATAGCGCAGAGCGCTGTGTGGCCTGATCGTATTGTAAGTGAATACGCCATTGCTCGATCAGGATTTGGGCTTCTCTCAGGGTGTAGAAGACTTCGCCGTTGAGCAGCTCATCGCGGAACCTGACATTGAAGCTTTCGCAGTATCCGTTCTCCCACCGCGATCCCGGCTCGATGTATGCCGTCTTCGCGCCGACAGCAGTAATCCAGTCCCGGACTTTCCGGGCAATGAACTCCGTCCCGTAGCACCTTGGTGGTCTGCCCCCATCGAGTGGT
>NZ_RBVZ01000081.1 GCF_004000435.1 Alexandriicola marinus | reverse complement strand
TGACCTTCCTAGAGGCCATCAACACCGGGCACGGCGGCTCGATGACGACGCTCCACGCGGAAACGCCGCAATTGGCGGTTCAGCGCCTCGCCATCGCCGCCCTGAAGACGGATGTGCCGATGACCTATGCCGACATGATACAGTATATCGAAAGTTCGATAGACGTGATTATCCAGGCCGGGCGGCACAACGGCGACCGGGGTATAACGGAGTTCTACCTGCCGGGCAACGAAAGTGAGGACCAGAGCAATGAAAACCTTTGAAAACGAAGTGCTGACTTTCGACCCTCTGTCGGCAAAGAGCATGAAGTCCATGCCCGAAAAACTCAGGGAA
>NZ_RBVZ01000080.1 GCF_004000435.1 Alexandriicola marinus | reverse complement strand
CGGCCAGATACCAGGCGGTCTCGCTGGCAGCGTCGAGCCGGGGTTCACTGATCGGCGCGAGCGTCCGGATCGACTGCGGCACCACGCTCGACGTCGCGGCGGGCACCAGGTTCTGGGCGACCAGCTGCTCGGCCTTCAGTTCCAACGAGGCAGGCACGATCAGGAAGGCGGGGCGGACGTTCAGCACCGTCTTCTTGTCGAGCCCCGTCTGCTTGGCCATCGCCGCCCGTGCCGCGCCGACGCTGCTTACGTCGAGCGCCGCGCCGGTGCCGGCGAGGTTCTTGTGGCTGTTGTGGAAGAGCGCGTTGCCATCCGCCATTGCCGGGTTGGCGGTGATGATGCCCCAGA
>NZ_RBVZ01000008.1 GCF_004000435.1 Alexandriicola marinus | reverse complement strand
CGATCGTGCCGCCGCCGCCGCGGTTTTCGGACCAGACTACATAATGTGTATCGTCGTCCTCGTCATACTTGATGACGCTGACGCGAAGTCGGATGTCTTCGGGACGGGCTGCAAGGAACCGCTGAAGCGTGTAGAGGGAATCGATGTATTCATCGGTGATGTAACCGCTTTCGCGGCTGATGATGTCGCCCAGCGTATAGCTTGCCTTGGCGTTGCTGAACTGGGCGCGAAAGGCGTCGAAGAAGACCCAGCTTCCCAACATGCTCCAGATCAGGACGGGGATGATGATCATCGCCTCGATCGACATGCTGCCCTCTTCGCGACGGGCAAGCCTGCGCAGGCGGTTCAGAAAGGGTGTGACTAGCGGTTTCATGGGATCAGGGCTCCACGACATAGGCGGAGGTGGACGTCAGCGCATAGGCGCCGTCGCTCCGCGCTTCGCTCAGCATCTTGCCAAGGCCGGTCATCGGGCTGATCGGATCGATCAGGACACAGGCCCGCAGGACCACAAGTTGATTGTTGGTCCCGGGTACGAATTCCCGCAAAGCCGCGTCCGGGTTGCCCCGGTCGATGCAATCGGCGGCTGCCGGGATCGTCGAGAAGTTGCGCGGATCGATGGGCCGCATCTCGAGGCGCAGCTGGTTCTCGCAATCGGGCACGATCACGGCCGCGTCGCAAATCCGTTCCCGCAGGCTATCCTCGGTCAGCGGGTTGATCATTCCAAGCCGCACCTCGCGCACCGCGACATCGAGCCCGCGGTCGAGCATGGCATTGCGCGCAAGGAGCATGCCAAGTTCGAAACTCGACAGGAAGATCGCGATCATGAGCGGCAAGAGCAGCGCGAATTCGATCGTCGCATTCCCTGCCTCACTCCGGACAAATCGCGATCTGGCGAATACTCGTGAAACAAGCCGGATCATTGGATCAACCTCAGGGCAGAAATCTGCGTGGCGATCGAGGAAAAGGCTTCGTCGATATCGAGATCGTCGACGTCGTAGTAGTAGCTGGGAGAAGAGGCACATTGCTCCATGATCGTCTGGGACCCTGACGGCACCTGGAACCCGATCGTGAAGATGATGATCCCTTCACTCTTCGCTTCGTTGCAGATCGAGATCAGGCGATCGTTCTTCTGCGACTGATTGGTCGTCGTGAAGAAGTTGTTGTACCAGAAGTTATAGGCGTTGTTGTTGCTGCCCTGTTCGTGACGGAAGTACCACGCGTGACCGTCAAGGTTGATGCGGGCAAACAATTCGGTCCAGTCCAGTTGGCGGGCCGAGCTGGGCAGATTGTTGGTCCAGTCGTCGTAGCTGGGCCTGTAGTACTTTTCGTTCGTGATGTTGTCGCCGTCACGCTTGCCGTTTTCCCGATCGTCGACATAGAACTGGCCCGTATTGTCATCGAGATACACGTCCGACGGCCCGAACCTGTAGGCGTTGTCGAGTTCGTAGCTTTGCGTGTTTTCACCGTCCGTCATCAGGACCATGATTTTGAGCGAGTTGTTCTGGCCATAGGGCAGGGGGCGGTCGGCGACAGAAGCGCTGACCTGGCCGAGGCTGCTCAGGTGGGCAGTGATGTCCTGCGTCGACGGGTCCAGAAGCGCCACGCCCCATTTCGCGCCCATCTCGATCGAGGTCCATTCATAGGGCTGCATCGCGTTGAGCCGCGCCGTGATTGGGCCGGGCACATCGGCATGCAGGATCGCTTCGGAATTGGGGTCGGGGTCGCAGACAAAGCGGCTCGCGCCCCAGTAGCTGCGATTGTAGCTGAAGCTGTCGGCATCGATATGGGCAGCCTGACGATACTGCTGGTTCATATTCAGCCCCGGCTGTTGGTAGGCCGAGTGGTCGAATTCGATGCAGTGGCTGTAGCTGTGGTCGTGGTGAATGTTCGAAAAGCTGTCGATGACGTCTTCGCCGATCGAGACCTGGGTCGAATAGGGAACCAGCGACATCGAAACGGAGCCGTTGTTGAACGAACCGAACACCGTGTTCACGAATGAAACGGCGGCAGGGCGCAGCGCCTCGATCCGGCCGCCGCTGCCCATCGAGCCCGAAATATCGACCACGAGGCTGATCTCGGCCTCGTTCATGGCTTCTGTCGCGGTGCTTGCGGCGCCTGTAAGCAACCGGTCGACACCGACATTGCTGAGAAAGATCGTGTTCACGCCCAGTTCTGCGACGGCGCTGACGGCGCAGGAATTGAATTCCTGCACGACAGTGATCTGTTGCAGCTCATCCTCGAACCCGGCCTTGGTGATGTAATCCTCGACGATCGCCTTGGTGTCCTGGGTCGGATCAAGGCAGACGCTGAGGTCGGCCGCGGCAAGAACCGCGCGATCGAGCGTCGCCTGAAGACGGGCCCGGTACGTTTCGAAGCGCATGATGTCGACGGCAATGCCCCCCACCAGCAGCATCATCGACAGTAGCATCAGGGCGAAGACCGTCATCGATCCATCCTGTCGCTTGACGAGATCGGTCGATGTTTCCGACAGAATTCTGCGTACTCTTAGCATACCTGCACCAGACAATGGTTGGATCGGGCAAAAGCCGATCGGATGAAATGTTGCAATTATCGTCTTGGTGCAGAGATTGGGCAGGGGTGTGGCAGAAGACTGTCAAGAAGTCTCCATTTTCGAGGTATTGACGCGGCAGCGACCATCAATTGAGGCAAAAGCCGCCTGCCTCCCGTTCTCAGCAGATCGCGGTCTGATGTGTCGGATTGTCGCTGGATGCGTTCCAGCACAGCTGACCGGCGAACCGCGGCCGGGAGACGACGATGTCGTCGAATTGCATGTCGGCGATCCCGGCTGCGTAGATCGGATTGTAGACCATCGAGGTCTGCACGAGGATCGCACGTCCCTGATCGGGCATCTCGGGAATGGCAGGGACAAGGGCAGTGAGGGCCGCGTCGTCGATCGTGCCGCCGCCGCCGCGGTTCTCCGACCAGACGACGGAATACGTGTCGTCGGCCGCATCATAGGTGATAACGGAAACCCGCAGCCGGACAGGCGTCGTGCGCGCCACGAGGAACTGGTGCAGATCGAAGATACTGTCCATGTAATCGGGGGTTATGAAATTCGTCTCTCGGCTCAGGATATCACCGATCGTATAGCTGGCCTTGGCGTTGACGAATTGCGCCCGGTAGGCGTCGTAGAAGACATAGGCCCCGAGGAAGCACCAGATCAGCAATGGTAGCATGAGCATCGCCTCGACCGAGATGCTCCCGTCTTCCTTGCGGAGCACCGATGACAGGCGGTGCGCTTTCTTGCCTGACCGGAATTCCATGATCTCAGGGCTCCACAACATAGGCTGTCGTTGCGACCAGCTCATAGGGGTTGGTGCCATTCTCGCTGAGAACGGATCCCAGGGCCGCAAAAGGCGCAAACGGGTCCAGGAGCGAGCAGGCCCTCAGGATGACAAGTTCGTTGCTGTTGTTCGTCGGTGCGAAATCGCGTGCCGGCTGCCCCGGGTCGCCGCGATCGATGCAGTCGGCGTCATTGGGGATTTGAGCCCAGTTCCGCGGGTCGAGTTGCCGCATCTCGAGCCGGATCTGGTTTTCGCAATCGGGGATGATCACCGCCGCGTCGCAGATCGCCGCCTTGAGCGTCACCTCGTTGAGCGGATCAATGGTGCCAAGCCTCAGTTCCCGTACAGCGATATCCACGCCGCGGTCGAGCATCACGTTGCGCGCCATCAGCATGCCAAGTTCGAAGGCGGACAGGAACAGCATCAGGAAAAACGGCACGAAAAGCGCGAATTCGATCGTGCTGCTGCCGTCCTGGGACCGGCCGAACCGCCTGGCCCCGCTGCGGGGAAACGATGAACGGATCATTGGACCAGCTGCAATTCTGTAAGGGATTGTGCGATGTTCTCGAAGGCGGCGGCCACGTCCAGATCCTCGACATTGTAGAAATGCGAGGGCGACGACGCGCAGTTCTGCATGATCGGGATGCTGCTGTCCGGAGCCATCATCGCGATGGTGTAGATGATGACCCCCTCGTTCTTGGCCTGTGTGCAGGTACTGTCCAGATTGCCATTCTTGTCGGCGGTCGTCCCCCAGACGAACATGTCTGTCGACCAGTTCTGGTAGGCCGTGTTGTTCTGCTGTTTGCCCCTGAAGAACCACGCGTGATCGTCGAACGACATGGTGTCGAACACTTCGTTCCAGGTCAGCTGAGGGAAATCGGGGGCGCCGTCTCCGTCGAAATCGATACTGTCGATATAGGTCATCGCGTCCGCGACGAAGAATTCCTCGTTATTGGTTCCGTCCCCGTCCCAGTCGGCGATCTCGCGCTCTTCGAGGTAATAGGTGTCGGTCGCGGCATCGTAGTAGATGTCTGACAGGCCGCGCGGGAAGGTCGGGTTGAAGTCGTGGTAATAGGTGTTCATCCCGTCTGTCATGAGCACCAAGACCTTCCTCGTATCGACATCCGACATCTCACTCGGTCGGCCGGAAAGAACGGCATCGACAGTTCCGTTCGCGATCAGGTTGTCGGCCACGCTGCGGAATTCGGGCGACAGAAGGGCGGTGCCCCATTTCGCGCCGAAATCGATCGAGGTGTTCTCGTGCGGCTGAAGGTTGGCGATCGCGCCGGTCAGGTCCGCGGCGCTGTCGGCCCAGGGGATCACGATGTTCTCGGCCCGCGTGTCGCACAGGAAACGATCGGCCTCGATCAGCGGAAAGCCGTAGGAATAGGTATAGGGGTCGGCATGGGCCGTCTGTTCGAAGGTCCGGTCAGGATCGAGGCCGAAGCCTGACCAGAACTGGTTCTCCATCTCGAGGCAGTAGCTGTAATCATGCGCCCAGTCGCGGTCGAACTGGGCAATTAGGTCGGGGCCGATGTTGACGTTCGAGGAATACGGCACCATCGACATCGAGACCGTCCCCGGCTGTGAACCGGCAAAGATCGCATCGACAAAGGCGGCGGCGGGCCGCAGGGCTTCGATCCGCCCTTCGCGGCCCATCGAGCCCGAGGTGTCGAGAACGAGGCTGATTTCGATATTCGGAGACCGCTCCGTCGCGACAGCGACAGTCGGGGTCGACAATTGATCGACGCCGACAGCCTGCATGAAGATCGTATTGACATCGATCGACGCCTGAACCGTCACCGTGCACGACCCGGAGCCACTGTTCACGACGACCGCATCGACCTGGCTGTCGAAACCGGCCTTGGTGACATAGTCGTTCACGACGTCGGCAGGGGAGGTGCTGGGATCGAGGCAGATGTCGAGGTCTGCGGCGGCCAGCACGGCGCGGTCGAGCGTCGCCTGAAGCCGGGCGCGATAGTTCTCGAACCGCATCATATCGACGGCCATGCCGCCGACCATCAGCATCATGGCCAGAATGAACAAAGTGAACACGACCATCGAGCCGTCTTCGTCACGACTGTAGCGTCGGAATCGATTTCCGAGGGTCCCATTCAGGCTGCGCATTCTAAACCCGTTCCACATCACATTGACCCTTTTGAGGTCGAACCCACCGGCAGCCATGCCGGACAGTCTTGCTCGTTCACATTATTCAGATTTTTGAGGCGGAAATGGGGCACGAACCTGTCGGTTCCCCTACAAATCGGCCGTGTTCGGGGGACAATGCCGGCCGTTGTCAGGCCATTGAACGCCGTCTCGGAACGATGCGCATACCTTTGGTTTCCGGCGATCCGGCCGGCTCGATGACTGATCTGGAAACATCATGGGGTGTATACCGAATCAGGTCTAAGGTGCGCAGAGGGCAGCGCGGCTTTGCGCCGCCCCGAAATACGGAGCCGCCACATGCGGCCCAAACCGGAAGGACCCAATCCATGAGCGATGAAGACGTTCGAATTCAGGAGCCGAGTTTCAGGGAAAGTGTCGATATCATGTTCAACCGCGCCGTGGCGCTGATGAACATGGCCCCCGGCCTCGAGGAAAAGATCCGCGTCTGCAATGCGACCTATACCGTGCGGTTCGGCGTGCGTGTCCGGGGTGGCATCCAGACCTTCACCGGCTACCGATCCGTCCACTCCGAACATATGGAACCCGTGAAGGGGGGAATCCGCTACGCCCTGAGCGTCAACCAGAACGAGGTCGAGGCGCTTGCCGCGCTGATGACCTATAAATGCGCCCTGGTCGAAGTGCCCTATGGCGGGTCGAAGGGCGGCCTGTGCATCGACCCGCGTGAATGGGACGATCAGGAGATGGAGCTGATCACCCGGCGGTTCGCCTATGAACTGATCAAGCGTGACATGATCAACCCGGCCCAGAACGTGCCCGCCCCTGACATGGGCACCGGCGAACGCGAGATGGCGTGGATCGCCGATCAGTACAAGCGCATGAACACGACCGACATCAACGGCAATGCCTGCGTCACGGGCAAGCCGCCCAATGCCGGCGGGATTGCGGGCCGGGTCGAGGCCACGGGACGGGGTGTGCAATATGCCCTGCGCGAGTTCTTTCGCCACCCCGACGGCGTCGCGGCCGCCGGGCTGAGCGGGTCACTCAGGGGCAAGCACGTGATCGTGCAGGGCCTCGGCAATGTGGGCTTCCATGCGGCAAAGTTCCTGCAGGACGAGGATGGCTGCGTGATTACCGGCATTATCGAACGCGATGGCGCGCTGTTCAGCCCCGACGGTCTCGATGTCGAGGCGGTGAGGTCATGGATCATCAAGCACGATGGCATCACCGGCTATCCGGATGCCAGTCATCAGGCCGATGGCGCGGCCCTGCTGGAACAGGATTGCGATATCCTCATTCCCGCCGCGCTGGAGGGTGTGATCCATCTGGGCAATGCCGACCGGATCAAGGCGCCGCTGATCATCGAGGCGGCCAATGGTCCGATCACCGCAGGGGCGGACGAAGTCCTGTCGTCGAAGGGAACGGTCATCATTCCGGACATGTATGCCAATGCCGGAGGGGTCACCGTTTCCTACTTCGAATGGGTCAAGAACCTCAGCCACATCCGGTTCGGCCGGATGCAGCGCCGCCAGGAAGAGGGCCGCCACCAGCTGATCGTCGATGAACTGGAGCGGCTTTCGGCGGATTCGGGCATCGGCTGGACATTGTCGCCGGATTTCAAGGAACGCTACCTGCGCGGCGCGGGCGAGCTGGAGCTGGTGCGGTCCGGGCTCGATGACACGATGCGCACGGCCTATCAGGCGATGCACAAGGTCTGGCGCGAGCGTGATGACGTCAGGGATCTCAGAACCGCGGCCTATCTCGTGGCGATCGAACGCGTGGCGGCAAGCTATCGCGCGAAAGGTCTGTGAGGATCAGGGGCCTGCCCCGGACAAGGGGCGGGCTCCCGGAAACGCGGGGCGGAGATGGGACTGCGTCGTCACATTCCATCCGGCCCGTGTGGCGCCGATCTCCGGCACAATTGGCCGGTCTGGCCTCGGCGCGAAACAGGACGAAAATGTGTCGGTCCGGATCGATTTCTTGAAGAAAAAGCCGAATCCTGTCCGCGATGCTGACTTGAAAAGGGCCAGTTTCGCGCAGAATTCGTCTCTTTGGGACCACAATTGCCCATCAGGTTAACGACAGAACGCAAAATGCGTCATGGAGTTGGTTATGACTTGGGTTCTCGTAGGTGGTTTCGGTCTGTTGAACCGCTGGACAAGGCGTTTCGCGCGTTCCGAGAGCGGCTCATCTTCCATCGAAGCGGCGATCTGGATGCCCATCTACATGGGCCTTATCCTCGTGATCGCGAACACCTCTCTCGTGTTCTATGGTCAAAGTCAGGCGATGCGCGTTGTCCAGGACGGCAATCGCGCGCTGTCCGTCGGACGTTTGACAAGTGAAGACGAGACAGAGGCCTTCATTGCCGAACGGCTTGCCCATCTCTCCGATAGTCCGATCGTCGAAACAATAATGAATCAAGGCATCGTCTATACCACCGTGCAAATCCCGGTAGAGGATCTGGCACATATCGGAAATCTCAACATGTTTTCCGAATATACCGTCTCGGTGGCGTCGCAGATGTTTGTGGAGTTCTGAACAATGACCATTGCCTGCCACCTGGGAAACATCGGCCGAGCTGCCCGCCGGTTCACGAAAGACACCACCGGATCGACGACTGTGATGTCGCTCTTTTCGTTCATTACGCTCGCTGGTGTCAGCGCTCTCGCTATCGACGTGTCGCATGTCTATAACAAGCGGATCGAGCTTCAGATCGCCGCAGACATGGCCGCGCATGCCGCGCTCTACAATCGCGAGGGCATGACGGCTGACGATGCCAAGGCAGAGGCTCTTGCCCTTGTGCGGCATTCGCTGCCTCCCGAACATGCGGGTCACCTCCTGACGGCCGACACCATCGGCTTCGGACGCTGGGAAGACGGCGAATTCGTCTATGACGAGGATGCCAACTCTGCCGTCATGGTTCAGACATCGCGGACCGCCGATCTGGGCAACCCGGTCTACAGTTTCCTCGCGCAATGGATCGGGCAGGATGCCTGGGATGTTCGGGCGAACTCGACCTTCGTGACCTACCGGCCGATGTGTTTCCGCGAAGGCTTTGTCGCCGAGGGCGTGGTCGACATCCAGTCGAACAACGCCTATTTCAACGGGTTCTGCCTGCATTCGAACGAATACGTGTCGCTGAATTCGAACAATACCTTCGAGCCCGGAACCATCGTGTCGATGCCCGATACCGCCGATCTCGATATGCCGAATTCGGGTTTTGATACGAATGAAGGCCTCGAAGAAGCCTTGCGCAGCGGTGCCTATCGCCTGCGGATCCTGAACGATATCGACGAAATCTTCGACGGGCTTCGGACCTACGGCTCTGAATACACGCCTGATTACATCACCTCCTATGAAGTGCTGTCACTCTATGACCGTCGTCCGACGACCGATGATTTCGTCGAGGGGCACATCACGCTCCACTCCTGCCCGGGAACGAAAGCCACGATCCAGGCCGGGAGTACCAATGCTCTGCGCAACGTCGTCATCGTCTCGGATTGCGAGATCAAGTTCGAAAACGGACTGGAACTGCAAAACGTCGTGGTCGCCACGACCAGCACCTCGGCGACGTCGTTCAACTCTTCCTCCGGGCTGAAAGTCGGCCTTGATGACGATTGCGCCGAAGGCGGCGGGGCTCAGCTCCTGACCTACGGCGGCATGAATTTTGCCTCCGGCCTGCATATGTACGGCGGCCAGTTGATCGCATTGAAGGACATCGAATTCGCCGCCAATGCCAACGGCATTCAGGGGGCCTCGATGGTTGCGGGCGGAATGATCGATGGCACGTCGAACATGAACATGGGCTTCTGTGGCTCGGGCATGGAAGACAACTTCGAGGTCGACTATTACCGCTTGGCGATCTGAGGTCGTTCAGACCCTACATTCTTTTTTCTGATCAATGACATCGCGCGACCCTTCGGGGTTGCGCGATTTCCGTTTTCAGCCCCTCGGATGTGGGATGTGGAAAGCCATGGTTTTGGCTCATTGCCGCCCCAAAAAAGCGCCGTCGAGGTGCGAAACATGCCCAAGTGTTCAGGCGAGTCCTCGTGGTTCATCATCAACTGTTCGGTCGATCCGGAGACAGTCATGAGCTTGAAGACAACAGCAACACAAAAGCGCATTGCCCTGCGCCCCCCTCGATGGATGCGTGGGCAGGACGGATCGGTCTCCGTCGAAGCGGCGCTCTGGCTTCCAATCTTCATGGGCCTGATCCTCGTCATCACCAACACGTCGCTGGTCTTCTATGGTCAAAGTCAGGCGATGCGCGTCGTGCAGGATGCCAACAGGGCCTTTTCCACCGGCCGGCTGGCGACCGAAGCCGACGTTCAGGCGTTCATCGTCGAACGTCTTGCTCCGCTGACCGCCGAGCCGATCGTCGAGACGGTCGTGCATCACGGCGTGATCTACACCACGGCGCAGCTGCCCGTCGAGGACCTCGCCCATATCGGCACGCTCAACATGTTCTCGGGCTATCACGTCAACGTCGCGTCGCAGTTCTTCGTGGAGTACATGCAATGATGCGCCCGGCGCTGAAAGACGCAGCCATGCGGTTTGCTCGGTCCGAGGAAGGCGCTGGCACGGCCATGGGCCTGTTCACGCTGATCACCATTTGCGCGGTCGGCGGGATCGCGGCGGATGTGACGCGGGTCTATAACAAGCGGATCGAATTGCAGAACGCGGCAGACATGGCGGCCCATGCGGCGATCTTCAATCGCCAGACAATGGAGCCGGACGTTGCGATCGCCCGGGCGGTCGATCTGGTGCACCATTCCTTGCCACCCGATCACGAAGGTCGCCTGATCACACCGGACTACGTGGTGTTCGGAAAAATGGTGGACGGCGAATTCGTGTTGGACCCGGAGTCGAAGGAGGCCGCCATGGTGCAGACCGCGCGCGCGGCAGAACGCGGGAATGCGATCCACGCCTATCTGACCAGATGGATCGGCATCGACGCATGGTCCGTCAGGTCCAACTCGATCTTTCAAAGCTATCAGCCGGGTTGCTTGAATGAGGGCCTGTTCGCCGACAACTATGTCGACATCAGTTCGAACAACAGTTTCTACAACGGGTTCTGCGTGCATTCGAACAATTACGTCGATCTCCAGATATCCAACTTTTTCGAAGAGGGGACGGTTGTCTCGATGCCTGATCGAAACGATATCGGGCTTCCGGCAAGCGGGTTCGAGTCCAATGAGGGCCTCATGGAGGCCCTGCGCGACGCCTATTACGAGCCGACATTGATCGCCCAATTGCCCGATATCATCGATGCGATGGACGAGCCTGGTTCGGATCACATGCCCGACTACATCACCTCTGGCTCGATCATCGAATTGTCCGGCAATCAGTTTACGCCCGAGGATTTCACACCCGGGGCGATCCACCGGATCCTGTGCGCCGGCGGCCAGAGCATTCAGTTCAAGAGCAGCAGTAGCGCATCTGTCTTCCGCGATGTGGTGATCAATGTGCCGTGCAAGGTCAAGTTCGGACAGGGCGTGGGCTTCGAAGACGCGGTCATCGCAAGTTCGTCGACCAGTCCGCTCGCGTTCGTCGGCCCGTCCGGTGTGATCGTCGGCCGCGATGACGGTTGTGCTGAGGGGGGCGGAGCGCAGCTCCTGACCCTCGGGAGCATGTCGTTCGCCAGCGATCTTCAGGCCTATGGCGGGCAATTCGTTGCCGCCGGGAACATAAGCTTCTCGGCGCGAGCCGATGGGGTCGAGGGTGTTTCAATGGTCGCGGGCGACTACATCCAGGGGGCGTCGCTGATGAACATGGGGCTGTGCAACGGCGGCATGGAAGACAATTTCAACGTGCCCTACTACCGGATGGCCGGCTAGGCGCATTGCCCCGGCGCTGCACCGTGCCGGGGATGTTTCAGACCCGTCATATCTTGTCGGGTCTGCCCCGTTGCCCCTGCATCAGGCGCTGCTAGAGTTGGCGCAAACGCAGGGGGAGTTGCCCGATGGGGTATTCCGGTTTCAGAGTCTTGCTCGAGGGGTTTCGCGGCCAGTCCGGCTGGAAACCTGTCTGGCGTGATCCCGATCCCAGGGACGAATACGATGTGGTGATCGTGGGCGGCGGCGGCCATGGCCTGTCGACCGCCTATTACCTTGCCAAGGAACATGGCATCACCAATGTCGCCGTGCTCGAGCGCGGCTATCTGGGTGGTGGCAATGTGGGCCGGAACACGACGATCGTGCGGGCGAACTACTTCCTGCCCGGCAATTCCGAATTCTACAGCCATTCCCTGAAGTTGTGGGAAGGGCTCGAGGCCGACCTGAACTACAACGTGATGCATTCGCAGCGCGGGATCATCAACCTGTTCCATTCCGACGGGCAGCGCGATGCCTTTGTCCGGCGCGGCAATGCGATGATCAATCAGGGTGACGATGCGGAGTTGCTGGGCCCCGACCGCATCCGCGAGATGCTGCCCTATATCGATTTCTCGAACCCGCGCTTTCCGGTCTATGGCGGCCTCTATCATCCGCGCGGCGGCACGGCGCGTCATGATGCGGTTGCCTGGGGCTATGCCCGCGGCGCCGACACGCGCGGTGTCGACCTGATCCAGAACTGCGAGGTCACCGGCATCGATATCGAGGGCGGCCGCGTGCGCGGTGTCCAGACCAGCCGTGGCCCGATCCGCGCCCGCAAGATCGCCCTGGCCGCCGCCGGCCGGTCAAGCCAGGTGGCGCAGATGGCGGGGCTGAAACTGCCGATCGAAAGCCATATCCTGCAGGCCTTCGTGACCGAGGGGCTCAAACCCGTGATCGATCACGTGGTCAGCTTTGGCATGGGGCATTTCTATATCAGCCAGTCCGACAAGGGCGGGCTGGTCTTTGGCGGTGATCTGGATTTCTACAGCTCCTACGCGCAGCGCGGGAACCTTCCCATGAAGGAACATGTGATGGAGGCCGCGATGACGCTGATGCCGGTGATCGGCAAGGCGCGCGTCCTGCGCAGCTGGGGCGGGATCATGGACATGTCGCCCGACGGCTCGCCGATCATCGACACGACCCCCGTCGAGGGGTTGTTCCTGAATTGCGGCTGGTGTTACGGCGGCTTCAAGGCGGTGCCGGGGTCGGGCTTTTCCTATGCCCACCTGATCGCCACGGGCCGGCATCACGAACCGGCCGCGGGCTTCCGGCTCGAGAGGTTCAATACGGGGCGCGGCCTGATGGATGAGGAAGGCACCGGTGCCCAGCACAACCTGCACTAACAGCTCCGCCCGGCTTCGGGCGCGGCCGAACCCGAAATTGCCGGCCATAAGGATGCCGGCGTGTACGAAGAAAGAGACAGGTAACATGAAACGCAGTCTTATCGGCATTGTTCTGGCCATCACGTTCCCGACGCTCGGATCGGCCCAATCGGCGGAGTTGGTGGCGCTCGTTCGCGAGGCACAGGCCCAGATCGGGACCGAGATCGCACCGGGCGCGAGTATTGCGGGTGTCTCGCTTGACGGCGATCAGTTCAACTACCTGTTCCGCTTCGATGCCACGCGCGGCGCGCGCATCGACGGCGGATTCCCGGCGCAATTTGCCGAGGTGCTGGGCGCGGGCCTGTGCCAGCAGCCGCCGGTGAATGCCTTTATCCGGGGCGGCGGCGTGGCCAACGTGATCATCGAGGATGCGTCGGGCAGTGCATTGCACACCCGCACGGTCAACCGTTGCTGAGAAAGGGCCGCCGCGATGCGCCTGCCTTGTCCGATCTGCGGGGAACGTGACCGCCGGGAATTCACATATCACGGCGTGGCGCTCGACCGGCCCGACGGGGGCGCATGGTCGGAGGCGTGGCACGACTACATTCACCTGCGCGACAATCCGGCGGGCCCCACACGCGACCTGTGGTGCCANCCTGCGCGACAATCCGGCGGGCCCCACACGCGACCTGTGGTGCCATGATCCCTGCAGCACGATTGCCGTCATCACCCGCGACACGGCGACCCATCATGTCATCGGCGCGGCGCTGCCGGGGGATCAGGCGTGAGGATCGACGGACATGGCCGGATCGGCACCGCGCCCCTGGGCTTTACCTTCGATGGCAAACGCTACGAGGGGCGCGAGGGCGACACGCTGGCCTCGGCGCTTCTGGCCAACGGCGCTGCCCTGGTGGGGCGGTCGTTCAAGTATCACCGCCCGCGCGGTATCCTGACCGCCGGATCGGAAGAGCCCAACGCGCTGGTCAGCGTAGGGCAGGGGGCAAGCGCGATCCCGAACACCCGCGCCACGGTGCAGGAACTGTATGACGGGCTTGTCGCGCGAAGCCAGAACCGGTTTCCGACGCTGAAACACGACCTGATGGCGGTCAACGACCTGATGGCTCCGTTCCTTGGCGCGGGCTTCTACTACAAGACGTTCATGTGGCCGCGCGGGTTCTGGGAAAAGCTATACGAACCGGTGATCCGCCATGCCGCCGGTCTTGGATCGCTCGCCTCGGATTATGATCACGAGGTGAATGAGAAGGCGTTTGCCCATTGCGACCTTCTCGTGATCGGCGCGGGGCCCGCCGGTCTGATGGCCGCACTGGCCGCGGGGCGGGCCGGGGCGGATGTGATCCTCGCCGACGAGAACGACCGGATGGGCGGGCGTCTTCTGGCCGAGGTCGAGGATATCGACGGGGTCGAGGCGCATGACTGGGCGGAGGAGGTTCTGACCGAACTTCGCGGACTGCCGAATGTTCGCCTGATGACGCGCACCACCGTGACCGGTGCCTATGATCAGGGCACCTTCGGCGCGCTGGAACGGGTGGCGCGGCACCTGCCGCCGGGCGGCGACGCGCCTCGGGAATGCTTCTGGAGGATTTCGGCACGGGCCTCGATCCTTGCGGCGGGCGCGCTCGAGCGGCCGATCGCATTTCCGGACAACGACCGGCCCGGGGTCATGATGGCCGGTGCCGTGCGTGCCTATCTCAACCGGTGGGGCGTGGCGCCCGGGCGGCGTGTCACCGTCTTTGCCAATAATGACGATGCCCACCGCACCGCGCGCGATCTGGCCGCGGCCGGCGTCACCGTCGCGGGCGTTATCGATGTGCGTGAGGATGCGGCGCCCGGTGGCGATTTCCCGGTCTTTGCCGGGGCTGAGGTCGTGGGCACGACCGGACGCCACGCGCTCGAACACATCACGATCCGCTATCAGGGCAGCACACGCAACATCCGCACCGATTGCCTTGCGATGTCGGGGGGCTGGAACCCGACGGTGCACCTGACCTGCCATATGAACGGCCGCCCGGTCTGGAACGATGACATCGCCTCGTTCGTGCCGGCGCCCGGGGCGATTCCGGGGATGGAGGTGGCGGGCGCCGCCGCGGGCCATTTCTCGACCGATGCCTGCCTGCGGGACGGTCTGCGCGCGGCGGGTGCTGCGCTGTCGGCGTTGGAGCAGAAGGCCCCCGACATTCCCGTGCCGGAGGCCGAGGGGCGCGACTATGCGATCCGGCCCTTCTGGCTGGTCGAAGGCAAGGGCCGCAAATGGCTCGATTTTCAGAACGACGTGCATGTAAAGGATATCCGGCTCGCCGCGCAGGAAAACTTCCGCTCGGTTGAGCATATGAAACGCTACACCACGCAGGGCATGGCCACCGATCAGGGCAAGAGCTCGAACGTAGCCGCGCTCGCCGTGCTGGCCGATGCCACGGGCCGCGCCATCCCCGAGACGGGGACCACCACCTTTCGCCCGCCTTATTCGCCCGTGGCGATCGCCGCGATGGGCGCCGGGGCCGAGGGCATGGGCTTTGCCCCTCGCAGGCTGACGCCATCGGACGGGGCCCTGCGCGCAATGGGCGCGCCGATGATTGAGGTGGGGCTTTGGTATCGCCCGTCCTATGTGCCCAAGGCAGACGAGACCACATGGCAGGAGGCCTGCGACCGCGAAGTCCGACAGGTGCGCGAGGCGGTGGGCGTGGTCGATGTCTCGACCCTGGGCAAGATCGACATACAGGGGCCCGATGCGGCGGAATTGCTGGATTTCGTCTATGCCAACACCTTCTCGACCCTCAAGGTCGGCCGGGTCCGCTATGGCATCATGCTGCGCGAGGATGGCCATGTCATGGACGATGGCACCACGGCGCGACTGGGCGAGCATCATTATGTCATGACGACGACGACGGCAGCGGCGGGGCAGGTGATGCGCCATCTCGAGTTGGCGTTGCAGGTCTGGCGGCCCGATCTCGACGTGCGCATCGCCTCGGTCACCGATGCCTGGGCGCAGTTTTCCGTGGCGGGGCCGCGGGCACGCGAATTGCTGAATACGCTCCTCGATGATCCGACGGATGACGCGACCATGCCCTATATGGGCTGCGGTGCGGTCCGGGTCGGTGGCGTCGAGGGGCGGCTCTTCCGAATCTCGTTCTCGGGCGAGATGGCCTATGAAATCGCCGTGCCGGTCGACTATGGCGAAAGCCTGTTCCGGCTCTTGTCATCGCAGGCCGAGGTGATGGGCGGCTGCACCTACGGGATGGAGGCGCTCAACGTCATGCGCCTTGAAAAGGGGTTCATCACCCATGCCGAGATCCATGGCCGGGTGACCGCGTTCGACGTCGGGATGGACAGGTTGGTCAGCCGCAAGAAGGTCTGTGTGGGTCAGGCCGCCGCCGCACGGCCGGGGCTGACCGATCCGGGGCGCGAACGGCTGGTCGGGCTGAAACCTGTCCGACCCGGGGATGCCCTGTCGGCCGGGGCCTTCCTTTTCGACCGCGACGCAGAGCCCGTCCGCAGCAATGCGCAGGGCTATGTCACCTCGGTCGGTCCGTCACCCACGCTTGGGCACTGGATCGGGCTTGGGTTCCTCAAGCGCGGCCCGGACCGTCACGGAGAGGTCGTGCGCTTCGTCGATCATCTGCGGGGCACGGATTTCCTGTGCGAGATTTGTGAACCGGTCTTCTTCGATCCGGACGGAGGGCGGCTGCGTGGTTAGGCTCATCGCGAAATCGCCGTTTGCGCGGCAGCTTCCGGTCGAGATCGCCGGGATCACGATCACCGAGGTCGCGCCCGACCCTGTCACCTCGGTCGCGCCCTACCGCGGGCAGGAGGCCGCCGCCGGCGCGGCGCTGAGCGTGTTGGGGCTGGGCTGGCCCGAACCGGGGCAGACGCAGGCCGACGGCGCGGCGCGGATCGTCTGGGCCGGCCGGTCGATGGCGCTTCTGATGGGGGTGCGACCACCCGAGGGCCTTGAGGCCAGGGCAGCGCTGGTCGATCAGACCGGGGCATTCGCCATGGTCGCGCTGTCAGGCCCCGCGATCGACGAGGTTCTGGCCCGGCTGGTTCCGGTTGATCTGAGGCTTCCGGTTTTTCCGGTGGGTGCGACGCGGCGCACGTTGATCGGCCATATGACCGGATCAGTCACGCGCACCGCCGAAGACACGATCGAAATCGCTGTGATGCGCTCGATGGGTGAGACGTTGTTGCATGATCTGACCCGCGCGATCGGGGTCTGGTCGGCCCGGCCCTGAGGGCCGGTGCCTATTCGTCGTCGGCCGCCGTTGTCGTGCCTTCGGTCAGGGCGCCGTCGGCCCATTCGCCGGTCGCCGTTTCGCCCGTCGAATAGCGCATCGTGCCTTCGCCCTGACGCCGGCCGTTGCGGAATTGGCCTTCGTAGATGTCCCCGTTGGAATAGGTGGCGACACCCATTCCGCTGATCTCGCCGTTTTCCCACTGGCCTTCGTAGGTAAAGCCATCCGGCATCGCGATCTTGCCCGATCCGTGCCGTTGCCCATCAAGGAACTGGCCCTCATAGACGGTGCCGTCGGCATAGGTGGCGATGCCGAAGCCGTGCCGCTGACCGTTCTCCCACGCGCCCTCGTATACATAGCCGTCGGCGTAGGTCATCTTGCCTTGCCCGTGATTGCGGGCGTTGAGGAATTCGCCTTCGTAGACAAGCCCGTTGGCATAGGTCGCGATGCCCGTGCCTTCGATGACACCGGCGCTCCATTCGCCTTCGTAGGTCGAGCCATCCGGATAGGTGATCTTGCCCTGACCATCGGCAAGGTCGCCGCGGAATTGCCCCACGTAGACCGATCCGTCGGGGTAGGTCACCTCGCCCTCGCCCTCGATCTGACCGGCGACCCAGGACCCGGCGTAACGATATCCGTCCATCCCGGTAAAGGTGCCTTGCCCGTGGCGGCGGTCGTCGACGAAACCGCCCTGATAGGTATCGCCATTGGCGTAGGTGATCCGGCCTTCGCCCTGACGGCGCCCGGCGACCAGCTGGCCTTCGTAGATATCGCCGTTGGGCTGGGTCAGGGTCCCGGTGCCCTGAATCTGATCGTCCTGCCACTGGCCCACATAGATCAGGCCGCTGGGCATGGTCAGCGTGCCCATACCCTCGCGCTGGCCATTCACGAGCGTTCCTTCGTAGACCGAACCATCGGCAAAGGTGATCCGTCCCTGACCTTCCTTGACGCCATTGATCCAGGGGCCGGTATATTCATAGCCATCCGGGCTCGTCATGGTGCCGATGCCATGGTGCATCGCGTTGCGGAAATCGCCCTCGTAGCGCACCCCATTGGCATAGACCGCGACGCCTTCGCCGGTGATCTTGCCGTCGACCCATTCGCCCTCGTAGGTGCCGCCATCAGCAAAAGTGATCCGGCCAAAGCCCTCGGGCTTGCCGAGGGCGAAGTTGCCTTCGTAGACCGAACCGTCGGGGTAGCGCGCGGTGCCCTGTCCCCGGATCTCGCCCTCGAACCATTCGCCGGAATATTCGTATCCGTTGGGGAGCCGATAGGTGCCCTGTCCGTGCTGGCGCCCGTTCAGGAAGCTCCCTTCATAGACACCGCCATCCTCGTATTGCTTGGTCGCCGTGGTCTGGGCGATGACCTGCCCCGCGCCAAGGCCAAGACCAAGGGCCGCAACAAGGGCCAGCCGGCTGATCCGGGTCACGCAACGTCCATTAAGGTATCGACCTGTGAGCATGTGACTCGTCGCCTCTGTCGTGTCTTTCGGGTTTCGTGGAAACCTAGCGGCGCGGGGCAGTGCTGACAATGGGCAGGGCGCGGCACGGCACGCTCTTGCGATGATCACTCGCGGCTTTCCCTCGCCGCCCGTTCTGCTAGATCCGGGACTTGGGCGCGTGAAGGGCGTCGGCTAATCGGGACTTCGAGATGA
Organism: Alexandriicola marinus; assembly: GCF_004000435.1. Classification (GTDB taxonomy): domain Bacteria; phylum Pseudomonadota; class Alphaproteobacteria; order Rhodobacterales; family Rhodobacteraceae; genus Alexandriicola; species Alexandriicola marinus. The sequence goes on along the minus strand of NZ_RBVZ01000008.1, from coordinate 99,383 downwards.
CAAACCGTTTCCGTATCACGCTCGCGCAACTCGATCCCACGCTCGGTGACCTGTCGGGCAATGCCGCCAAGACCCGTGCCGCATGGGAGGCCGGAAAGGCCGCCGGTGCCGATCTCGTGGCCTTGCCCGAGCTGTTCATCACCGGCTACCAGCCGCAGGACCTGATCATGCGGCCCGCCTTTCACAGTCAGGCCATCGAAGAGGTCGAGGCGCTGGCTGTGGCCTGTGCCGACGGGCCGATGCTGGCGATCGGCGCTCCATGGGTCGAGGGCGGGAAGCTCCATAACGCCTATCACATCTGCCGCGGCGGGCGGGTCATTTCCCGGACGCTCAAGCATTTTCTGCCCAATTACAACGTCTTCGACGAAAAGCGCCTGTTTGAACCCGGCCCCCTGCAAGGCCCATTCGACGCCGGCCCGCTGCGGATCGGCACGCCGATCTGCGAGGATGCCTGGTACGAGGATGTCTGCGAGGCGATGGCCGAATCCGGGACCGAGGTGCTGCTGGTGCCGAACGGCTCACCCTATCGCCGGGGCAAGTTCGACGTGCGCATGGCCTCGATGGTGCCGCGCGTGATCGAGACGGGATTGCCGCTTGTCTATCTCAACCTCGTGGGCGGGCAGGACGATCAGGCCTTTGACGGCGGCAGCTTCGTGTTGAACCCGGGCGGGGAACTCGCGCTTCAGATGCCGCGTTTCGAAGAGGCGATCGTGCATGTGGATTTCGTGCAGACCGAGGACGGCTGGCGAGCAGAGCCGGGTGAAAAGGTCTCTCATCCATCGGATGTGGAGCTTGATTATCGCGCGATGGTGATGACGCTGTCGGATTACATGCGCAAGACGGGCTTCTCCAAGGTGCTGCTGGGCCTGTCGGGCGGGATCGATTCCGCCATCGTGGCCACGATCGCCGCTGATGCGCTCGGCCCTGAAAACGTGCGCTGCGTGATGCTGCCCTCGGAATACACCAGTCAGGCCTCGCTCGATGATGCCGCGGGCGTCGCGCGGGCGCTGGGCTGCCGGCTGGACGAGGTCTCGATCGCCGGGCCGCGCCGCGCGGTGACGGAGGCGCTGGCGCCGCTGTTCGAAGGGCTGGAAGAAGGTCTGACCGAAGAGAACATCCAGTCCCGCCTGCGTGGGCTCTTGCTGATGGCGCAGTCGAACAAGTTCGGCGAAATGCTTCTGACCACGGGCAACAAGTCGGAGGTCGCCGTTGGCTATGCCACGATCTATGGCGATATGGCGGGCGGCTATAATCCGATCAAGGATCTCTACAAGACGCGGGTGTTTGATGCCTGCCGTTGGCGCAACGCCAACCATCGTCCGTGGATGAAGGCGCCCGCCGGCGAGGTCATCCCCCAATCCATCATCGACAAGCCCCCCTCGGCCGAGCTGCGCCCCGATCAGAAGGACAGCGACAGCCTTCCGCCCTATGACGTGCTCGATGGTATCCTCGAGATGCTGGTCGAAGGGCGTGCTTCGGTCGCAGATTGCGTGGCCGCCGGGTTTGATGTCGATACGGTGCGACGGGTCGAGAAGCTGATTTTCATCAGCGAATACAAGCGGTTTCAGTCCGCACCCGGCACCCGGCTGACAACCGGTGCGTTCTGGCTCGACCGGCGATATCCGATCGTGAACCGGTGGCGCGACCGGTCCGGGCCGGAATAAACTTCTGCGCTTTTACGCACGGAGTCTGATCGAGACTTCCCAATTCGTGCGTCACGAGAAAGGATTATCTGCCTGTTCAGCAGAGCAATGAACAGGAGTTCTCATGAGCACGCCCAAGATCGCCGTCATCTTCTATTCCACCTACGGCACGAACCATCAGGTGGCCGAAGCCGCCGCCGAGGCCGCGAAAGAGGCCGGCGCAGAGGTCCGTCTGCTGCGCGTTCCCGAAACCGCCCCAGATGACATCGTGGCCGGTCAGGACGCGTGGAAGGCACAGGTCGAAAAAGCCTCCTCGATCCCCGAGGTCACGCTCGATGACATGGAATGGGCCGATGGATATTTCGTCTCGGTGCCCACGCGTTTCGGTGGGGCCGCCAGCCAGTATCGCGCCTTTGTCGACACGCTGGGGCCGCTTTGGGCCAAAGGGGCGCTTGCCGGCAAGACGATCACCGCCACGACATCGGCGCAGAATCCCAACGGCGGGGTCGAGGCCACGCTGATGAACATCTACACCTCGGCCATGCATTGGGGCGCGATCCTTGTCGCACCCGGCTATGCGGACGGGGTGAAATTCGAAGACGGCGGAAACCCTTACGGCTATTCGACCACGGCCGGCGCCTTCGACGAGACCGGTCGGAAATCCGTGGCCTTCCAGGCAAGACGGCTGGTTGACATCACCGGCCGGATCGCCGGCTGATCGTCAACATGCGAAACCCGGGCCGTGACGGTTTGCGGCCCGGGCAAACCTTGCTAGGCTTGTTGCGTAGCGAAACGAGGTAGCCCATGGCGGGAAACAAGACGGTCGAGACGACACAAAGCGTTGCAGAGTTCCTCGCAATGGTCGAACCCGAGAGAAAACGTCTGGATGCCATGGAACTCGACCGCGTCTTTCGCGAGGCGACGGGGTTCGAGCCGCGGATGTGGGGGCCGTCGATCGTCGGCTACGGACGCTATCACTATAGATACGAGACGGGTCGGGAGGGGGAATTCCTTGCAACCGGTTTCAGCCCCCGCAAGGCCAACCTGTCGGTCTATATCATGCCGGGATATGCCGATTTTCAGGACATGCTCGACAGGATCGGCAAGCATAAGAAGGGCAAGTCCTGCCTATATATCAACAAGCTGGCCGATATCGACACGAGCGTCCTGAGCGAACTGATCCGCGCGGGCCTTGACGATCTCGGCAAACGCTGGCCGGTCCGACCTTCGTGACCGCGCCGTCTGTTTCTCACGCCGAACCCGAGGCGCCAAGCCCGGGTCGGTGGATCGCGATGGCCTCGCTTTTGCTGGCGGGGTTCATGAACCTGATCGACATCACCATCGTGAATGTCGCGATCCCGAGCCTTCAGGATGCCTTCGACGCGACCGACAGCCAGATCGAATGGGTCGTCGCTGCCTATATCATGGCTTTTGCGCTATGCCTCATTCCTGCGGGGCGGCTGGGCGACGTGGTCGGGCGCCGGCGCATGTTCGTGGCCGGTGTCGCGGTGTTCGGGCTGGGATCGCTCCTGTGCGGGATGGCGCCGTCGATCGGCGCGCTGGTGGCCGCGCGGGTCCTGCAAGGGATCGGGGGTGCGATGATCGGGCCGCAGACGCTGGCGCTCGTGCCCGTTCTGTTTCCGCCTCGGGAACGGGGCTTGGCCTTTGCCCTGTTCGGCCTGTCGGCGGGTCTGGCCTCGGTGACCGGGCCGGTTCTGGGCGGCTGGCTGATCTCGCTTGATCTGTGGGGGCTGGGCTGGCGGCCGATCTTCCTTGTCAATGTGCCGGTGGGGCTTCTGACGATCTTTGCCGCGCTGCGCTTTGTGCCGTCGGTGCCGGGCGACAGGTCGCTCCGGCTCGATTTCGTGGGGATCGCGCTTGCCGGTCTTGCGCTTCTCCTGATCCTGTTTCCGCTGATCGAGGGGCGCCAGTTCGGTTGGCCCTGGTGGTGTTTCGCGCTGATCGCGGCGGCCGTTCCCGTGGTGTTGGCCTTCGCGCTCTGGCAGCGGTATCGTGCGCGGATCGGCGCCGCGCAGCTTTTGCCGGTCGCCCTGTTCCGGTATCGCAGCTACGTGATCGGCCTTGCCATCACGATGTTGATCTTTGGCGGAATTCCGGGGTTCTTCCTTGTGCTGGCCTTCATGCTTCAGGTCGGCAACGGGCTGACGCCGCTGGAATCGGGGCTCACGACCTTGCCGTTCTCGGTCGGTGTCCTGCTGGCCTCGGTCGCGTCGGGAGTGATGGGCCTGCGCTGGCCGCGCAAGCGGATCATGGCGGGCTGTCTCTTGCTTGCCGGGGGCATGGTCCTGTTGCGGACCGTTCTGCCGATGGGCGGCGAGGCCCTTGTCCGCGCGGCCCTGTTTCTTCCGCTGATCATCTCGGGTCTGGGGCTGGGCACAGCCATTTCGCCGCTGTTCCAGACGATCCTGTCGAATGTCGAAGACGGCGATGCGGGTGCCGCGTCAGGCGCGCTGCAGGCCTTTCAGCAGGTCGGTGGCGCCCTCGGGCTCGCCGTGATGGGAGAGGTGTTCTTCTCGCATCTCGGGCGGAACCTGCCGGGGGCCGAGGAACCGGTGGCCGTCTATTCCACGGCCATGCAATTGGCGATCATTCCCGGTGTGGCCGGTTTCATCTGCGAGGCTTTTTTGGTCTGGCGCCTGCCGCGCCCGGAGCGGGGGCCGCGCTAGATCGGTCGGGCCGGGCAATGTGCGATCAGCCGGGCTGCGTCCTCGGGCCGGCACAAAAGCGTGCCTTCGGTCATGACCGCCGCGCTCGCCGCGGCGACGGCATGGCTCAACGCTTCGTCCAGAGGACGCCCCTGCGCAAGCGAGAGGGTAAAACTGCCGACGAAGGTATCTCCCGCCCCGACCTTGGAACGCACCGGAACCTCGGCCGCGTGGGAATGGAGCCGCTGATCCTTGGTCGCGAGAACCGAACCCTCGGGCCCCCGGGCCACGATGACGATATCGGCTGCCCCCCGTTCGATCAGTTCCGAGGCCAGATCGGCCGTCTCCTTCAGATCGCCCAGCGGATGGCCCACAATCTCGGAGCCTTCGAAATGATTCATCCGCAGGACATGAGGCCGGGGGCCTTCGCCGCTGGCGAACAGGTGCAGGGCAGGACCGGAGGTGTCGGCCACGACCTGCGCGCCCTTTTCGGCCAGCCGTTCGCAAAGATCGGGCATGACCTGCGGCGGCATTCCCGGCGGCAGGCTGCCTGACAGGACAACAAGGCTGTCGGGCTTGGCGGCCTCGACGATCGCGGCCTCGGCCGCCGTGCTGTCGAGCGGGAACCATTTCGGCCCCGGCAGCATGAAGCGATACTGATCGCCCGTGGTCTTGGACGTCACGACCAGCGATTGCCGCGTCTCGTCGGGGGCCTCGTGCCGGATGACGTCGAGACCGGCCTCGATCAGCAGTTCTTCCACCCGGTCACCCGTGGCGCCGCCAAGTGCCACGAAGGTCCGCGACATGCCGCCCAGCAGCCGGATTGCCCGGCTGACATTGGTGCCGCCGCCGCCCGGATCGGTATGGGGCATCTCGCAGCGGAGCTTCTGGTTGGGCTCCACGCTCGCCACATCGGCGGCAAGGTCAAGCGAAGGGTTCAGGGTCACTGTCAGGATATCGCGCATCACACCGGCCGTGCTTCTCGAAAAGGTGAATTGGACCATGCCTCCTTGCGACTGTTAGCGCAATCATACTTCGGAGACTATTCCCACCACTTGTCGATCCGGGCGATATCCGCGTCGGACCAGCCGAAGTGATGCGCCAGTTCGTGGATCGTCACATGGGCCACCAGTTCGCGCATCGTCACGTTGCCCCGATCCGCCCATTCGTCGATGATCGGGCGCCGGAACAGCCAGACCGTATCGGGGCCCGTCGGCTGATCCATGACCGATTTCTCGGTCATCGGGATCCCGTCATAAAGCCCCGTCAGTTCAAAGGCATCCATGTCGAGATCGGCCAGCATGTCGACCGGGGCAAAATCCTCCACCACGATCGCGATCGCGGCGGCGGGTCCGCGAAACGGCTCGGGCAAGGCCGCGACGGCGTCGCGGGCCATTGATTCGATGTCGTCGCGGCTTGGGGCATTGATATCCATCCCGCTCATATGGACAAAACCGGTGCGCTGTGAAAGAGGGGCTGACGTCAAGGAGACCCATCATGACCACCACCCGCTTTGCCCCGTCGCCGACCGGTTGGCTTCACATCGGAAACCTGCGCGCCGCTCTGTTCAACTATGCGATCGCGCGCGCTGCCGGGGGGACATTCATCCTTCGGATCGATGACACTGACGCCGAACGATCGCGCCAGGAATACATTGACGGGATCAAGGCCGATCTCGACTGGCTGGGCCTTGACTGGGACCGGGTCGAACATCAATCCCACAGGCTCGATCGCTATGCCGCCGCCAAGGCGCAGCTGATCGAGGCGGGCCGCCTTTACGAATGTTTCGAGACCCCGACCGAACTTGATCTCAAGCGCAAGAAACAGCTGAATATGGGCAAGCCGCCGGTCTATGACCGCTCGGCCCTTGCCCTGTCCGACGCCGAGAAGGACAAGCTGCGCGCCGAACGCGGGTCGCATTGGCGCTTCAAGCTCGATCACGAACGGATCGAATGGACCGACGGCATCCTGGGCGACATCTCCATCGACGCGGCCAGCGTGTCCGATCCCGTCCTGATCAAGGAGACGGGCCAGATCCTCTATACGCTCGCCTCTGTCGTCGACGACACCGAGATGGCGATCACCGACGTGGTGCGCGGTTCGGATCACGTGACGAATACCGCGACCCAGATCCAGATCATCGAGGCGTTGGGCGGCACGGTGCCGCGCTTCGCGCACCACTCGCTTCTGACCGGCCCGCAGGGCGAAGCGCTGTCGAAACGTCTGGGCACTCTGTCCTTGCGCGATCTGCGCGCTCAGGGCGTGGAGCCGATGGCGATCCTGAGCCTGATGGCGCGGCTGGGCTCTTCGGACCCGGTGGAATTGCGCGAGGATGTGGCGAGCATCGTCGGCGGGTTCGACCTGTCGAAATTCGGCTCAGCGCCGACGAAATTCGATGCGGCCGACCTTTTTCCCCTGACCGCCCGTATCCTCGGGACCCGACCCTACGAGGATGTGTCCGATCAGATCCGCGCCATTGGCGTGCCCGATGACGTCGCACCGGCCTTCTGGGCCGTCGTGCGCGAAAACATCACGACCTTGCAGGACCTTCCCGGCTGGTGGTCGGTCTTCACCGGCGAGGCCGGCGGCCGGGCCGAGGACGAGGATCGGGCCTTCGTGGAGGAGGCGCTGGCCCTGCTGGGGGCGCCGCCCTACACGGCCGAAACCTGGGGTCAGTGGACGACTGCTGTGAAGGACGCCACGGGCCGCAAGGGCAGGGGGCTCTTCATGCCGCTTCGCCGGGCTGTGACCGGGCTGGACCGCGGGCCCGAGATGGCCGACGTGATGCCGCTGATGCAGGTCAGGCCCGCTTTGCGCGACTGATCATCCCGGTTCCGCCGAACCGGGTCAGGGCCTGATCGACGAAATCGGTTTCTTCGGCTGACAGCGCCTGCGCGCGCGGATAGATCGGATCATCGCGATCGTTCAGGATCGGCGTGTCCCAGCCATGGGTCGTCTCGAAAAAGGAATGGGCCTCCGTCTCGCCGAAGACGCGCAGATAACCTTGCACCACCACATCGAGATAGCTTTGAAGGATCGGGTGATCGTCGCGGTCCGACAGATGGATGTCCTCGACCTCGTAGACCGCGACCGGTCCGGGCTGGCCGGGATGGAGCACCGTCTGGGTCACGTCGCGTCGGGCATAGGCGGCTTCACGGGCATCGAGTGCGGCCCAGTCCGCGCCGGGCACCCGTGCCACGATGCCCGCGATCTCGGTCGTGTCGCAGCGTTCGACCGACAGGAACGCCGCATCGCGCAGCGTTGTTCGGCGCCAGACCCGGCGCCACCCTGTCAGCCGCGCGGGATGCGGATCGGCGTAATCGTGGGTTGCGAGGTTCACGAGGCTGCCATAGCCGAAAAACAGTGGATCGCTCATTCCCGTGCCCTCAGCACGCGGGCGGGGCGCGCGGCCAGCGGGCGCAGGGCAAAGGCCAGCCCGGCCAGAAGGGTGGCCAGCGTGCCGCCCGCCACGATCCACAGGGCCGAGCCCCAGACGATCGAGAATTCGGTCTCCATCACGAAGGTGCTGACAGCCCACCCCCCGAGGATGCCGGCCAGCAGGGCCACGCCCCCGGCGGCAAGCCCGAGAAAGGCGGTGCGGAGCGCAAAGCTCGACAGGATGCGCCCGCGCGTGGCCCCGATCGTCTTGAGAACGGCGGCTTCGAAGGTGCGCGCCCTCTCTCCGGCGGCAGCGGCCCCGATCAGGACAAGAAACCCGGTGAACAGCGTGGCGGCCGCCCCGTAGCGGACGGCTGCGGCAATCCCCTCGACGACCTCGGTCACACGGTCGATCGCGTCGCGGATGCGGATCGCGGTGATGTTCGGATAGGCATTGGCCAGATCGCGCAGGATCTGGGCCTCGGCCTCCTCTTCGGCATAGACGGTCGAAATCCAGCTGTGCGGGGCACCGGCAAGGGCCGAGGGGTTCATCGACATGACAAACCCGATCCCGGCGTTTTCGAAGTTCACCTCGCGAAAGCTCGCGATCGTGGCCGTGATATCGCGGCCAAGGATGTTGACCACCAGCTCGTCACCCAGATGCAGGCCAATCTCCTCGGCCTCTTCCTGCGAAAAGCTGACCAGCGGCGGGCCGCTGTAATCGGCAGGCCACCATTCGCCGCCCGTCAGCGTCGTGTCGTCGGGCAACTCGGCCGAATAGGTGATACCGCGATCGCTCTGGAAGACCCAGTGATCCGACAACTCGAGCGCGGGGGTGCCGTTTACCTGCGTGATGATGCCGCGCAGCATCGGCGCAGTCTCCACCTTGGAGACGGCCGGATCGGAATTCAGCCTCTCGAGATAGCCCTCGATCTGGTCGGGCTGGATATCGACAAAGAAATACGACGGCGCGATGTCGGGCAGATCCTGCGCGATGGCGCGGCGCAGGTTGCCGTCGATCTGGCCCACCGCCGACAGAACCGCAAGGCCAAGGCCCAGCGACAGGACGACCGAGGTCGTCTCTCCCCCGCGCGCACCGACCGACCCCAGCGCCAGCCTCAGCGCGGGGCGGCCCCGTGCGAGAAAGGTGCCGCGCCGTGCAAGGAAGCGCGCGGCAAGGGCGGCCACCACGAGAATTGCCAGCGCCCCCGCGATCCCGCCCGCCGTCCACAGGGTCAGGAAGGCATTGCCCGAGAACAGCACGGCCGCCCCCAGAAGCGCCGCGAGGAGCAGCGCCATCCAGATCAGCCAGGGCCAGCGCGGCAGCGCCTTGCCGCCTGCGAAGGCATCGCGAAACAGGGTGGCGGCCTTGATCTCTTCTGTCCGGGCCAGAGGCCAGAGCGTAAAGATCAGCGCGGCCAGCGCGCCATAGATCGCGGCCTCGACCAGAGGACCCGGGTAGATGCCGAAATTGGCCGGCAGGGGCAACGCATCCGATATCACGGGTGACAGCACAAGCGGCAGGCCTGCGCCGATCACGAGGCCGATCGCGATGCCCGCCAGCGTCAGCACGCCGATCTGAAGGAAATAGGTCAGAAAGATCGTCTGCCGCGTCGCGCCCAGCGATTTCAAGGTCGCGATCACGCCGGTCTTGCCCTGAAGATAGGCCCGGACCGCCGCCGAAACGCCGACGCCGCCCACCGCAAGGCCCGACAAGCCGATCAGGATCAGGAAGGCCCCCAGCTGATCGACGAATTCCTGCATCCCGTCGGCACCGCGCCGGGCATCCGTCCAGCGCAGCCCGGTATTGCGAAACTGCTCTTCGGTGCGGATCTGCAACGCCTCGAAATCCGCATCGGGCGACAGGTCGAGCCGGTACTGGGTCGAGAACAATGTCCCCTCGGCCAGAAGCCCGGACGCCTCCAGATCGCGAGTCAGAACGATCGTGCGTGGCCCCAGGCCGAACCCGGCAGAGCCGTTGTCAGGATAGCTTTCGATCAGGGCCGACAGAACAAAGTCCTGCGTTCCCAGCGCGAAGGTGTCACCCGGCGCAAGACCCAGCCTGTCCGCCAGAAGCCGCTCGATCACCGCACCGGGGCGCGATCCGTCACCGCCGAGCGCCTCGGGCAGCGGAATGTCGGGCGAAAGCTCGACCTCGCCGATTAGCGGATAAAGGTCATCGACTGCGCGGATCTGGGTCAGGCCGCGTTCGGCCTCGTCGCCGCGGCGGACCACGGCCATGGACCGGAAATCGACCGTCTCCGACACGGCGTCGGCTATCTCGTCGAGATAGGCGCGTTCGTCATCGCGGGCGAAGCGATAGGTGAATTCCACCTCTGCGTCGCCGCCGAGGATCGCGGCGCCCTGTTCGGCAAGGCCCGCCTGAATGGCCGAGCGGACGGTTCCGACCGCCGCGATGGCAGCGACACCAAGCGCGAGACAGGCCAGAAAGATGCGAAAGCCGCGCAGGCCTCCGCGCAACTCGCGTCGGGCGAAACGTGCGGCAAGGGAAAGGCTCATTCGGCGGCCCGTGCCGCCGGCTTGTCGGCGATCCGCCCGTCCTGAAGCCGGATGACCCGGTCGCATCTGTCGGCCAGCGCGTTGGAATGGGTCACGAGAACCAGCGTCGCGCCGTGTTTGTCGCGCAGCGCGAAGAGCAGGTCGATGATCGTCTGCCCCGTGGTCGTGTCGAGATTGCCTGTCGGCTCATCCGCCAGCAGGATCCGGGGCCGGGGCGCAGACGCCCGGGCAAGGGCGACGCGCTGCTGTTCGCCCCCAGACATCTGCGAGGGGTAATGATCGGCCCGGTCGGCCAGACCGACCGAGGCCAATTCGGCTGCGGCGCGGTCGAATGCATCCTTCACGCCGGCGAGTTCCAGCGGGGTTGCCACGTTTTCCAGTGCCGTCATCGTCGGAATCAGGTGGAAGGACTGGAAGACGATCCCCATATTATCCCTGCGGAACCGGGCCAGACCGTCCTCGGACATCGAGGTCAGATCCTGCCCCAGCGCCGTGATCCGGCCAGACGAGGCCTGTTCCAAACCGCCCATGAGCATCAGGAGCGACGACTTGCCCGACCCACTTGGCCCAACCAGCCCCAGCGTTTCGCCCGTTTCGACGGACAACGATATGTCATGCAGGATATCGACACGGCCGGCATTGCCCATCAGCGACAGGGACGCATCGGTCAGGAGGAGTGCGGGGTCTGGCATCTGGTGCTCGGGTCCTCTTTGCTTTGTTCAGGGATATGGGGTTCTTCGCGCAATGAGCAAGCACACGGTCGCCGGTGCGGCACTTGTTCTGGCCGTCGCGGCAGGAGCGGCACAGGCCGAGCCGGTAACGATCGCCGCCCTCGGAGACAGCCTGACCCAGGGCTACGGCCTTCCTCAGCAGGAGGGGTTCGTTCCTCAGCTGCAGGGCTGGCTTGACGAGGCCGGTCTCGAGACCGAGCTCATCAATGCGGGTGTCTCGGGCGACACGACGGCGGGCGGGCTGGCCCGTGTCGGCTGGACCCTGACCGAGGATGTCGATGCGATGATCGTTGCGCTTGGCGGGAACGATTTCCTGCGCGGCATCGATCCGGCCAATAGCCGCGCCAATCTGCGCGGGATCCTCGAGGCGGCCGAGGCGGCCGAGGTCGAGGTTCTGATCGTGGGGCTCGAATCGGGGCCGAATTACGGACCGGAGTTCAAACAGGCCTTCGACAGCATGTATCCCGATCTCGCGCGGGAGTTCGGCGCCGCGCTGGTTCCGGATTTCTTCGACGGGCTGCAGGCGGCCGCCGATGGCGGGGATCTGGGCGCGTTCATGCAATCCGACGGGTTGCACCCCAACGCCCGCGGCGTGTCCGTGATCGTCGAGGCGATCGGGCCCGCCGTCGCCGAACTTGCACGCGCGGCATCGGACTGACAGAGGCTGCCTGCGGGTCGGGTATGATTTGGGGAAAAGGCTGGCCCGATGTTCCGGCGGCCAGTGCCGGGGTGCCCCGCCCGGATCGGCCGGACGGGGCGATGTTCAGATCAGGCGAGTGCCAGATTGATGGCGGCTTCGCGCCCGTCACGGCCAGCTTCGATGTCGAAGGTGACCTTCTGGTTGTCCTGAAGTCCGGTCAGGCCGGACCGCTCAACCGCGGAAATGTGGACGAACACGTCCTTGGATCCGCCGTCGGGCGCAATGAAGCCGTAGCCTTTGGTTGTATTGAACCATTTCACGGTGCCTGTGGCCATCGTGATTTCTCCTTTGTTTTCCCGCTCGCAGCATGCAGCAGGCCGGCTCGTCAGTGCTGATCGATGACTGGGCCGTGAAAGGAGTCAGTGTCGAAGAGGTAACGTCGCAGGCCAAATATGGCGGATTTTGGTCAATTTTGCAAGGGTTCTCGATAAAAGCGGAGATCGGATTCAGGCGGTATGCGGGTTGCCATGTTCGGCGACCGGGGCACGAAACGCATGAAGAACCGCGATCAGAGCGATACACAAGGGGCCGGAGATCGACCAGATACCAAGCGCAACCAGAAGGTTCATATCGAGTACGGCGAAGGCATAGACCCCCCCGACTAGTCCAAGAACACTTCCGAAGATGACGATCAGAGCAGACATGGCGACCTCCTTATCAACACTTCCAACCTAAAAGTGTGAATAGGGCGTAAATATGGCCGACTTTTGGTGGTTTCCGTTCAGGCGATTCCGATGGATTGATTGCCTGTTTCTCGCAGGTAAGGCATTCTTCATGCAACGCGGGCAGAAGATGAGGCAGGACCCGCCCCGATATTCACTAGGAAAGGACCGCGCGGTGAAACGTCCGATCGTTGGACTTGTCTGTCTGGTTTCAGTCGCCGCCTGTGGCGGCGGTGGTGGCGGTGTAAGTGGCCCCGTCGGGGCCGCCTGCGTCGAAAGTGATCGTGACGCGGCGAACCCGCAACTGTGCGCCTGTATCCAGTCCGTTGCCGATGCGACCCTCAGCAACTCCGATCAGAGACGCGTCGCCACTTTCTTTGAAGATCCGGAAAGGGCGCAGGAAATCCGCGCTTCCGACACCGCCTTCGCGGATGCTTTCTGGGACAGATATCTCGATTTCATCGGAGCGACACGGTCGGCCTGCGGCTAGGGCAGGCCGACCTGGCCGGATCAGTTGTTGCCGATGCGGATCGGCAGATCGAGCGTGATCTCTTCACCGCTTTCGAAGATCAGGGTGACGTTGACGGTGCCGTCCTCTTCCCACGGGGCGCCGATCCCCATGAACATGACGTGATCGCCACCACGCTCAAGAACGGCCGCGCCCCCCGCGGGCAGAGGAAATCCATCCTCGACCTCGCGCATCTGCATGACGCCGTCGCCGGCATCGATATGTGTGTGCAGTTCGACCCGGGCCGCGGCGTCGGACCGTGCCGCGACAAGCCGGTCATCGGTCGTGCCGGTATTTGTGATCGTCATGAACGCGGCGCCGGCTGGCGCCCCGCTGAACGAGGTTCGCGCATAGGCGCCTTCGATCTCGATCGTCTGCGCGAGGGCCGCGCTGCCAAGGCAAAGGGGGACGGCAAGAGCCGCCATCAGCTGAGTCAGTTTCATTGTGTAATCCGTTCGGTCTGAGTTGAGGTTCTTGGGCTCAGACCAGCGACGGGGGCGCGCGGGCAGGTGGGGGATCCTCGGGGGACGGGCCGGAGACGCGCTGCGCATCCGCCACCACATGGGGCGCGTGAAGGCTCAGGCGCCAGAGCGCGGCGGGCACCGGGGGCGTGCTGCCCGCGACCGCGACCACAAGGGCGTCGGGGCAGATATGCGCAGGCCCCTCGGGTGTCCCGTCCTCGCCGATGGTGAAGGTCACGATGCTGCCCGACAGGCACAGAGAGCCTGCCATGTCGGGCGGCGCATTGCCCTTGGCCTGCGCGACCAGCTGTCCCGTGACGACCAGCATCGCGATCAGCAGGCCGGTCACGAGACCGCGTGCGATCTCGTGGACTAGGCCCTTCACTGCCTGGTGCGATATGATCGTGACGGGACGCATCACCGCGGGATCGGTGTCACAGCGTCGGATAGATGGGGAACCGGTCGCACAGCGCCTCGACCTCGGCCTTCACCTTGGCCTCGACCTCGGCATTGCCCTCGGCACCGTTCTGCGCAAGACCGTCGGTCACTTCGACGATCCAGCGCGCGACCTGGCGGAATTCCTCCTCGCCGAAACCGCGCGTCGTGCCGGCAGGCGTGCCCAGACGGACGCCGGAGGTCACCATCGGTTTTTCCGGATCGAACGGGATCCCGTTCTTGTTGCAGGTGATATGGGCGCGACCCAGCGCCTTTTCGGTCTCGTTGCCCTTCACGCCCTTGGGCCGAAGATCGACGAGCATCACGTGGCTGTCGGTGCCGCCGGTGACGATATCAAGCCCGCCCTTGACCAGTTCATCGGCCAGCGCGATCGCGTTTTTGACCACCTGTTCCTGGTAGGCGCGGAATTCGGGGCGAAGCGCCTCGCCGAAGGCGACGGCCTTGCCGGCGATCACATGCATCAGCGGCCCGCCCTGAATGCCGGGGAAAATCGCGGAATTGAACTTCTTGGCCAGCGCCTCGTCATTGGTGAGGATCATGCCGCCGCGCGGCCCGCGCAGCGTCTTGTGCGTCGTGGTCGTGGCCACATGCGCATGCGGGAAGGGCGAAGGATAGATGCCCGCGGCGACCAGACCCGCGAAATGGGCCATGTCGACCAGAAGCCAGGCGCCCACGCTGTCGGCGATCTCGCGCATCTTCGCGAAATCGATGATTCGCGGGATGGCCGATCCGCCTGCGATCAGCATCTTGGGCTGATGTTCGGTGGCCAGGGCCTGGATCTGGTCATAGTCGATCTGGCTGTCCTGACGCCGCACGCCGTATTGGATCGCGTTGAACCATTTGCCCGACTGGTTGGGTTTCGCGCCGTGGGTCAGGTGACCGCCTGCATCGAGGCTCATCCCGAGGATCGTGTCGCCGGGCTGGAGGAGCGCCTGAAACACACCCTGGTTCGCCTGGCTGCCGGAATTGGGCTGCACATTCGCAAAGCCACAGCCGAACAATTCCTTTGCCCGGTCGATGGCAAGGTTCTCGGCGATGTCGACGTACTCGCAGCCGCCATAATAGCGCCGGCCCGGATAGCCTTCGGCATATTTGTTCGTCATCACCGAGCCCTGCGCTTCCATCACGGCATGGCTGACGATGTTCTCGCTCGCGATCAGCTCGATTTCCTTGCGCTGCCGATTCAGCTCTTTCGTGATCGCGCCGAAGATCTCCGGGTCGCGGCTCGACAGGGGTTCGGTGAAGAAGGCCGAGTTCTGGTCCGGGGCGGTGCGGGAAGGGGCGTTCATGGGGCAACTCCTGTCAGGGATTGTGCGAGCTGTGGCGTTATCGCGTCCTATTACAGGAGCCGAGGAAAGACACAAAGCGGCAAAACGACCCGCGCACGCCCTGCGGCGGTGCGCAGGTTTCGGATGTTCGCCTTGCCTTTCCGATAGTCGTGGCAGAGAAAAGATGAATGGACGGGTTCGGCACCACAACGCGCATCGCTTTTGCCGCGAGCGACGCTCCGCTTGCGCAGCAGGCGCTTGACGACCTGATCGATCTTTACGGGGAATGGGGGCCGGACGAGGCCGACGTGATGGTGGCGCTGGGGGGCGACGGCTTCATGCTCCAGACGCTTCATGCGACCCAAGGGCTGGACCTGCCGGTCTATGGCATGAACCGGGGCACGGTCGGCTTTCTGATGAACGAGTTTTCGGCAGATCAGCTGCCCCGACGGTTGGCGGAGGCGGAACAGGCGATCATCAACCCGCTGAGGATGCGGGCGACACAGGTCGATGGCGAGGTGCAGGAGGCGCTGGCCATCAACGAGGTAAGCCTGCTGCGCGCGGGCCCGCAGGCCGCCAAGCTGCGAATCTCCGTCGATGATCGCGTCCGTCTGGAAGAGCTGGTCTGCGACGGCGCGCTTGTGGCCACGCCCGCCGGATCGACGGCCTACAATTATTCCGCCCACGGGCCGATCCTGCCGATCGGATCGGGTGTTCTGGCGCTGACGGCGATGGCGGCCTATCGCCCCCGCCGCTGGCGTGGGGCGCTCTTGCCGAAATCGGCACGGGTGCGGTTCGATGTGGTGGATGCCGAACGGCGCCCCGTCATGGCAGATGCCGACAGCCGGTCGGTGATGAATGTAGCCTCGGTCGAAATCGAGAGCGACCCGACGGTCGAACATCGCATTCTCTTTGATCCGGGCCACGGTCTGGAAGAGCGTCTGATCCGCGAACAATTCGCCTGACGCCCTGCCATTTTCAAACCCTGATATCGGATGGCAACGCGGCTGTTATCGGCTAGCCCGCGGGCGATATTGGCTTGCCGGTCGAAGGGCGTCCCCATGGTGCCAACCGGGGTCGCGCAACGTGATGCACCCCGGTCCAACAGCATCATGACAAAGGACCAGATACATGACATTCCAGACACTTACCCGCAGCCTCACCATCGCTCTCGCCCTTGGGATCGCGCTGCCCGCAAGCCCTGTCTCTGCCGATGGCAACCGCGTCTCCGTTACCCAGTGGGGCCGTGACAACGGCGTCGGAGCCAGCCTCGTGGGGCGCCGCAACCAGTTGACCGTCTTGCAGGAGGGGCGCGGGAATTCCTCGATCTCCGTCGTCGACGGCAATCGTAACCACACTGTCATCACGCAGAACGGCCATGGCAATGACACGACCAGCACCCAGACCGGCAATTGCAACGTTCTGGGCGTGTCGCAAAGCGGGCATGGCAATAGCGCGGCGGCGACACAGTCGGGCGGCTGCAATGCGCTCGGTGTCATTCAGGTGGGCAATGGCAACTCCAGCGAGACCACGCAGATCGGCGGCAACAACGTGATCGTCGTCGTCCAGCACTGATCCCGCGTCACCGTCGGCCCCGCGCCCAAGGGCCGGGGCCGCTCCGACCCAGCCCCATCGACGGAGACTCCGATGCCCCAGCTTCATCTGACTGCAACCCTTCTGGTCTGTGCAGGCGCACTCGCCGGTTGCCAGTCCGCCACGGCCGAGACGCAGTTCGGCAAGGCCGCCACGGCGGCGTGCCACATCGTCTCGGAGACCGCCGCCAGCGGCACCGAGATCCGCGGATTTCTCAAGAGCGACGAGCCGATCGACGGCACTTTCGACCTCACCGTTATCGCGACCGGCGCTGGCGGCAGCATCGCTAACATCCGGCAGGGCGGAGCCTTTGTCGCGGCGCCGGGGATGGCGGAAGGGTTGGGCCATGTCCGGCTCGGTCCCGGTCAGGTGGCCGCGGCCTCTCTCGTGGTGACGCTTGGCAAGGGGCAGGTGCTCAGCTGTCCTGTGCAATCCGGCTCCGAATGACTCATGGGCCTGCCGTTCGTTGGGTCGAATTATACGAAAACGACACAAATCTCTCCCGGCTTCCGCCGATCCCGCGTCTCGATCCGACCGCAGTAACAGCGCGCACGACGACTGAGCCTTCTCGGTCACATGCGCTGGATCGGGCGCCCCGGCTGAGTCCCGCGCGTATCTGGCGGAGGGGCGCTGGGGGCGGATCGGCCGAGTGCGGACCTGCGTGTTTCGCCGCCGTACCGCATCCTTGTCCGCTCAGCGATCGCCCGGCGCATGTTCGATGCCGTGGAGGTGCTTCTCCCGGCCAGGCGTCTCCCGGGGCTTGAGGGGATCAGCGTCGACGCGGCGCGCGACGGGGTCACTCATCTCCACCTGCTCTTCGACCAGCACGAAGTGGCCTATGCCAATGGGGCAGCCGGCACCCAGAGCTCTCAATACGATCGCGGTGGCGGCGCGTGGCAAGCTTCCCGCGATCTTTCCCGACCTGTTCGGGATCGATCACGAGGCGCGCGCCGTCCTGCCCTTTTCCGACGGTCGCCGGGGGCGCCGCCTGGTCGACCAACACGTCAGGAACGGCAAGCCGCTCTACTGCGTGCCGCCCCTGCCGATGACCGAACTCAGCCGTTAGGCGGCGTGTCTTACCCCTTGGCGTAGCCCAGCGTTGTGACCGCGTCGCGGATCTCGTCGAGGATGGCCGGATCGTCGATCGTGGCGGGCATCTTGTAGGCCTCGCCATCGGCGATGCGGGCCATGATCCCGCGCAGGATCTTGCCAGAGCGGGTCTTGGGCAACCGGTCCACCACGACGGCCAGCTTGAACGCGGCCACCGGGCCGATCTGGTCGCGGACACGTTTGATCTCTTCGGCCACGATCTCTTCGACGGGGCGGTCACAGCCGGCATTCAGGCACAGGAAGCCCATCGGCAACTGGCCTTTCAACTCGTCCTTGACCCCGATCACGGCGCATTCGGCCACATCGGGGTGGCCTGCCAGAACCTCTTCCATGCCGCCGGTCGACAGGCGGTGGCCCGCGACGTTGATCACGTCATCGGTGCGCGCCATGATCCAGAGGTAACCGTCCTCGTCCATCATGCCCGCGTCGCCCGTCTCGTAATAGCCGGGGAAGGTGTTGAGATAACTTTTGCGGAATCGATCCTCCGCGTTCCACAGGGTCGGAAGCGTGCCCGGAGGCAGGGGCAGTTTCACCGCGATCGCGCCCAATTCGCCGGGTTTGACCGGGTGGCCCGCCTCGTCGAGGATCTGCACGTCATAGCCCGGCATCGCCACCGTGGGGGAGCCGATCTTGACCGGCAGCGCCTCGATCCCTGCGGGGTTGCCCGCGATGGTGTAGCCGGTCTCGGTCTGCCACCAATGGTCATAGACAGGCACGTTCAGGACCCGCTGCGCCCATTCGATGGTGTCCGGGTCGGCGCGTTCGCCCGCGAGGTAGAGCGCCTGAAGCGAGGAGATGTCGTAATTCGCGATCAACTCGCCCTTCGGATCTTCGCGCTTGATCGCGCGGAAGGCGGTGGGCGCGGTGAAGAAGCTCTTGACCTTGTGATCGGCAATCACGCGCCAGAAGGTCCCGGCATCGGGGGTGCCCACGGGCTTGCCTTCGAAGACGATCGTCGTGTTGCCGTGAACCAGCGGCGCATAGCAGATATAGCTGTGCCCCACGACCCAGCCGACATCCGAGGCTGCCCAGAAGACATCGCCGGGTTCGACGTTGTAGATGGCCTTCATCGTCCAGTTCAGGGCAACCAGATGCCCGGCGGTGGGCCGGACCACGCCCTTGGGCGCGCCCGTCGTGCCCGAGGTATAGAGGATATAGGCCGGATGATTGCCCTCGACCGGCACGCAATCGGCAGGTGTCGCGTCGCGCGTCACCTCTGCCCAGTCGAAGTCGCGGCCTTCGATCATGCTCGCGCGGGCCTGATCGCGCTGAAAGACGATGGTGAAGTCGGGCTTGTGGGTCGCCTGTTCGATCGCGGCGTCGAGCAGAGGTTTGTATTCGATGATCCGCGATCCTTCGATCCCGCAGGAGCCGGCGATCACGGCCTTGGGCGTGGCATCGTCGATCCGCACCGCCAGTTCGTTCGCCGCGAACCCGCCGAAGACGACCGAGTGGATCGCTCCGATCCGGGTGCAGGCCAGCATCGCGACCAGTGCTTCGGGGACCATCGGCATGTAGATCACGACGCGATCGCCCTTGGTGACACCCTTTGCCGCAAGCGCGCCGGCGAGTGACGCGACGCGATCCTTCAGTTCGGCATAGGTAATGCGGGTGACGGTTCCGGTGACCGGGCTGTCGTGGATAATGGCGACCTGATCTGCGCGCCCGCCCGCGACATGGCGGTCAACCGCGTTCCAGCAGGTGTTGACCATGCCGTCGGTGTACCATTCGTAAAGAGGAGCGTTGGTGTCATTGAGCGCGCGGGTCGGTTCGCGATCCCAGTCAATCTGTTCTGCCTGCGCCATCCAGAAAGCTTCCGGATCGGCTTTCCAGGCCTCGTATACGTCACGATACCCCATCGGGTTGTCTCCCTCGCTCCTCGTTGGAGATTTTATGCGCCTGCCCAGCAGGGTGGCGCAAGTCCCACGATCCGGTCGGATGGAGAGCTGTGAATTTCTTTACATCCTTTGACTCTCTGTTAGCGCACCCAATTTTCAGGCCTGTCAAATCATATGGTGCGGTTGCCCGGCTGCGGGATTGCGAGGGTCTTGAAATTCTGCAAGGGAACAGGATGTCACGACGCCGCTTATCGGGCCCCCATGGTTGAAATCGTCCGCTCTCTCTCGCTCGCCTATGTCCCGATCCGGAAAGTCGGCACGACGAGCATTCGGAAAGCCTTCCGGTCCCTTGCCCGGGGGCCGGGTGATCTGGTGACCACCTATGACCGGCCGATGTCGGCCTATGTGCGGTTTCGGGCGCGGGGCTGCCGCACCTTTGTCGTTGTCCGTGACCCCGTGGAACGTTTCCTGTCGGGATACGCCAACCGCATCTTTCACCACAACGACATTGCGGCAAACGCGATCGACGGCGCCGTGGCCCGCATGCTTGGCCTGTCGCCACAACCCGATATCGAGGAATTCTGCGAAAGGTTCCGCCTCTACACCCTGACGAACGACAAACTGCGCCGGCACTTCCGGCTTCAGCGGGCCTATCTGGGCGGAGACCTCGGATGGTTCGACGCTGTCTACCGGCTGGCCGAGACGGAACAGCTTGCCGCCGACCTGTCGGAATGGTCCGGGCGGCAGGTCCGCTTCGAGAGGTTGCAGACCGGCGGCCCGAAACTGCGTTTCACCGATGTCCCGCCCGGTGCGCAGCGTCGGATCCTCGAGATCACCGCACCCGACTACAGGTTTCTGTCCGGCTTTTTCGAACCGCCGGTGGTCGGCTGATCTTCAGCCGTAATGCGCCACCGGCGTGCCGGCCAAGGCCGACATGTTCAGAAGGCCGCGCGCCGTGATCGAGGGTGTCACGATATGGGCCCGGTTCCCCATGCCCATCAGAATCGGCCCGACCTCGAGCCCGCCCCCCTTCATCTTGAGGATGTTGCGCACGCCCGATGCGGCGTCGGTATTGGCGAAGACCAGCGTATTGGCGGGGCCGTCGAGCCGTCCGCCCGGGAAAATCCGTTCGCGCAATTCGGTGTCGAGCGCGGCATCCAGCGTCATCTCGCCCTCATAGGCGAAGTCGCGCGGTTGCGAATCGAGGATTTCCAGCGCGGCCCGCATCCGGACGCCCGTGACGCAATCGAGGTTGCCGAATTGCGAATGCGAACACAGGGCAATCCGGGGTGTCATACCGAACCGGCGCACATGGCGCGCGCAGGCGATCACGGTTTCGGCCACCTGTTCCGGCGTCGGGTCCGGATGGACCTGCGTATCGGCGATGAACAGCGGCCCGTCCTCGAGGATCATCAGCGACAGCGCCCCCACCGGATGCAGACCGCCCGTGCCAAGAACCTGCGTGACATAGTTCAGATGCCACAGGAATTGCCCGAAGGTGCCGCAGATCAGGCTGTCGGCCTCGCCGCGATGCACCATGACCGCGCCGATCGCGGTGGTATTCGTGCGCATAACCGCTTTGGCAAGGTCCGGCGTCACGCCGCGCCGGGCCATCAATTCGTGATAGGTGCCCCAGTAATCGCGGTAGCGCGGATCGTTTTCGGGGTTCACGACCTCGAAATCCCGGCCCGGCCGGATGGTCAGGCCCGCGCGTTCGCAGCGGGTCTCGATCACGTCGGGTCGACCGATCAGGATCGGGGTTTCCGTCGTTTCCTCGATCACGGCCTGCGAGGCCCTGAGCACCCGTTCGTCCTCCCCCTCGGCATAGACGATCCGTCGGGCGGCGCTGCGCGCGGCGTCGAAGATCGGCCGCATGATCAGCGCCGATTTGAAGACCGAACCGTCCAGCGCGATCTTGTAGGCGCCCATATCCGCGATCGGGCGTGTCGCGGCCCCGGTCTCCATGGCGGCACCGGCCACGGCGGAGGCGACCACGCCCATCAGGCGCGGGTCAAAGGGCTTGGGGATCAGGTAGTCGGGGCCAAAGGTCAGCTGCTCTCCGCGGTACGCGGCGGCTGCCTCGGCCGAAGTCGTCCGGCGGGCCAGTTCCGCGATGCCCTGAACGCAGGCCACCTTCATCTCGTCGTTGATCTCGGAGGCGCCGACATCCAGCGCGCCGCGAAAGATGAACGGAAAACACAGGACGTTGTTGACCTGGTTGGGATAATCCGACCGGCCTGTCGCGATGATCGCATCGGGGGCCGCTGCGCGGGCGTCGTCGGGTAGGATTTCGGGAGTGGGGTTGGCCAGCGCGAAGATGATCGGCTTGCTCGACATCTTGCGCACCATGTCGGGCGTCAGGACACCGGGGCCGGACAGACCGAGAAACAGATCGGCCCCTTCGATCACCTGATCGAGGCTGCGCAGATCCGATGCCTGCGCATAAGCGGCCTTTTGCGGGGTCATGTCTTCTTCCCGTCCCTCGTGGACGAGACCGTGAAGATCGCACAGCCAGACATTTTCCCGTTTCAGGCCCAGTTTCAGCAACATGTTCAGGCATGCGATGCCGGCCGCGCCCCCGCCGGTCGAGACGACCTTGATGTCTTCGAACCGTTTGCCCGCCACGTGGAGCGCGTTCACGGCTGCGGCCCCCACGACGATTGCCGTGCCGTGCTGGTCATCGTGGAAGACGGGAATGTTCATCCGTTCGCGGCAGATATCCTCGACGATGAAGCAGTCGGGCGCCTTGATGTCCTCGAGGTTGATCGCACCGAAGGTGGGTTCGAGCGCGCAGACGATCTCGGCCAGTTTGACAGGATCGGATTCGTTCACCTCGATATCGAAACAGTCGATATTGGCGAATTTCTTGAACAGGACCGCCTTGCCTTCCATCACCGGTTTCGAGGCAAGGCCGCCGATGTCGCCCAGGCCCAGAACCGCCGATCCGTTGGACACGACGGCCACAAGGTTCCCTCGGGCGGTGTAATCGCGGGCCGCCGCCGGGTCGGCCTTGATCTCGAGGCAGGCCTCGGCCACGCCGGGGCTGTAGGCGCGCGACAGGTCGCGCCCGTTGGCCAGCGGCTTCGTGGCGCGGATCTCGAGCTTTCCGGGGCGGGGCAGGCGGTGATAGTCGAGGGCGGCCTGCCGCTGGGTTTCCTTGGGGGTCATGCGGGATTCGTCGGTCACGGGGCCTGCTCCGATATTGTTTAATGTTGAACTATCACCTGGCCCTGCCCATTGTCCACCTGCGGCGCGGCCGCGATCCGCCTGCATTCCACCAATTCGAGGTTGCATCGCCTGCCGCCCCGGCGCAGCCTGCGCGCCGGATCAGACGGGGATCACGCAATGACCGATACCACGACAGCCGAACTGTGCATCTCGACCACCGATCTGAGCGCGGATCTGGCATTCTTCGGCCGGGATCTCGGGTTCCGGCTCGACCAGATATGGCCGGCCGACAATCCGACCGTCGCCGTGATGTCGGGCCACGGTCTGCGCATCCGGCTCGACCAGACGCTTGGCTCACCCGCCGCCCGGATCCTGATCCGGACCGACGATCCCGATTTCGCGGGGGGCGTCCACGAGACGACCGCTCCGGGCGGGACCCAGATCAGCGTGGAGCCTCTGATCCCCGATCTGCAGATCCCGCCGACACAGCACAGCTTTGTCGTGCGCCGGCTGCGCGATGGGGCGCCATGGGTGATCGGGAGGGCCGGGATGCAATATCGCGACCTCGTGCCCGACCGGCTGGGCGGCTCGATCATCGCAAGCCACATCCGTATCCCCGATGGCGGCCCGGTGCCCGACATGGTGCATTTCCACAGAGTCGGGTTCCAGCTGATCTTCTGTTACAGGGGGTGGGTCGACGTGGTCTACGAGGATCAGGGCGACCCGATCCGGCTCTACGCGGGCGATTGCTTTATCCAGCCGCCCGAGATCCGGCACCGGGTGCTGGAGGCCAGCGACGGGATCGAGGTGATCGAGATCGGCGTGCCCGCCGAACATGTGACCGAGATCGATCACGACATGACGCTGCCCACGCCGCATCACCGGCCCGATCGCGAATGGCAGGGCCAGAAATTCGTCCATAACGTGGGGCTTGAGGCGGATTGGGAACCGTTCCGCCAGCCGGGCTTTATCTGCCGCGACACGACGATCGCGGCGAATACCCGCGATGTGGCAGGCGTGCAGGTCGTTCGGCGGGGCGAGGGAGAAACGCGGCCCTCGGTGCACGACGCCGACATCCTGTTCGGCTTCGTGATGGAAGGCTCCCTGACGCTGGAAGGGGAGGGGCGTGAGCCCGCGGCCCTTGTCGCGGGCGACGCCTTTGTCATCCCGCCGGGCATGACGACCCATTGGCGTGATCCGAGCGAGGATTTCGAACTGCTCGAAGTCGCGCTGCCCGGGGCCTTTGCCACGACCGGCGGCTAGATCGCGGGGTCGCGGCCCCTTGCATCCTCACGGTCCCGCGCCCAAAGTCACGTCGTCTGCAATGCGCGTCTGCGAGGGAGGAAGCCCCATGTCGCTGGTGGAAGAGGCGCGCCGCGTGCGCGAAAACGCCTATGTGCCCTATTCGAATTTCAAGGTGGGCGCGGCGATCCGCGGGGCCTCGGGTCAGGTCTATGCCGGCGTGAATGTCGAGAATGTCGCCTATCCCGAGGGCACCTGCGCCGAGGCCGGGGCCGTCGCCGCGATGGTGGCCGCGGGCGAGACAGAGATTGCCGAAGTGGCCGTCATCGCCGACAGCCCGATCCCAGTCAGCCCCTGTGGCGGCTGTCGGCAGAAGCTGGCCGAATTCGGGGCGGGCGACGTGCCTGTCACGCTGGCCACGACGGATGGAAAGACGTTGCACACGACACTGGGTGAGTTGTTACCCGGCGCGTTCACGCAGGAATACATGGAGCGCAGCTGACTATGGATGCCCGCGCCATCATTGCCGGTCTGCGGCGCGGCGAAAGGCCCGGGCCCGAGGCGCTGGCGTGGTTTGCCCGGGGGCTTGCGAATGGCGATGTCAGCGACGCGCAGGCGGGTGCCTTTGCCATGGCCGTCTGTCTTCGGGGGCTGGGCGATGCGGGCCGCGTCGCCCTGACCGAAGCGATGCGCGATTCGGGCGACGTGCTGCGTTGGGATCTGCCGGGGCCGGTGCTCGACAAGCATTCGACCGGGGGGATCGGCGATTGCGTGAGCCTGGTTCTCGCGCCCGCGCTGGCGGCCTGCGGCATCTTCGTTCCGATGATTTCCGGCCGGGGGCTGGGTCACACCGGCGGCACCCTCGACAAGATGGAGGCGATCCCCGGCGTCGTCACCGCCGTCGACGAGGCGCGGCTCCGCAGGATCGTGCGACAGACGGGCTGCGCGATCGTGGGGGCAACGGGGCAGGTCGCGCCGGCCGACAAACGGCTCTATGCGGTGCGGGACGTGACCGGCACGGTCGAAAGCGTCGATCTGATCACCGCCTCGATCCTGTCGAAGAAGCTGGCAGCGGGGCTCGAGGGCCTGGTTCTCGATGTCAAATGCGGCTCGGGCGCCTTCATGAAGACACCGGACGAGGCACGCGAACTGGCCCGCGCACTGGTCGAGACGGCGAATGGCGCAGGCTGTCCGACGGCCGCGCTGATCACCGACATGGCCGAACCTCTGGCGCCCGCGCTGGGCAACGCGGTCGAAGTGGCCGTCTCGATGGAGGTGCTGTCGGGCAACCGGCTTGCCGCGCCGCGCCTGCATGACCTGACCGTGGCACTTGGCGGGCGGCTGATGGCGCTCGCCGGTCACGGAGAAGGAGAGGCCGAAGAAATGATCTCGGCGGCCATCGCCGAGGGCCGCGCCATGACGCATTTCGCCGCGATGGTCCAGGCGCTGGGCGGTCCGCCCGACATGGCCGAGGATTGGCGCACCCATCTGCCCGCGGCGCCGGTCGTCGGAGATATCGTCGCGCCCGAGGCGGGTTACATCTCGGCCATCGACGGGGAGGCGCTGGGCCTTGCGGTCGTGGCCATGGGCGGCGGGCGGCAGGTCGAAAGCGACCGGATCGATCCCGCCGTGGGGCTCAGCGACATGCGGCAGATTGGCACCCGCGTCGAACGGGGAGATGCTCTGGCCATGATCCACGCCCGTGACGAAGACAGCGCCGAAGCCGCGGCCCGCGCCGTGCTCGCCGCCGTGCATATAGGGGACAGGCCCGACCCTGCGCCCCTCGTTCTGGAAAGGGTCGATCCGTGACGGGCCGGGCCTTTCTGATCGTCATGGATTCCGCGGGCATCGGCGGGGCCCCGGATGCGGACCAGTATTTTAACGACGGACAGCCCGATACGGGCGCCAACACCATCGGCCACATTGCCCAGGCCTGTGCTGCGGGCCGGGCCGAGGACGGCCGCAGCGGGCCTTTGACCGTGCCTGTCATGGCAGGGCTTGGCCTTTACGACGCGATCCACCTGGCCTCTGGTCTCGATCTGCGGGGCGGCGGCGCGCCTACAGGCGCATGGGGCGCCGCGACCGAGGTCTCCCGCGGCAAGGATACGCCCTCCGGCCATTGGGAGCTGGCGGGCCTTCCCGTCCCGTGGGACTGGACGTATTTCCCGAAGACCGAACCGGCTTTTCCCGATGATCTGGTCGCCCGTGTCTGCGAACTGGCGGGGACGGATGGCATCCTCGGCAACCGCCATGCCTCGGGCACCGTCATCATCGACGAAGAGGGGCCCGAGCATATGCGGACGGGCTGGCCAATCTGCTATACATCCGTCGACAGCGTCTTTCAGATTGCCGCCCACGAAGAGGCGTTCGGGCGCGACAGGCTCTTGCGGCTCTGCGCCGATCTGGCGCCTGTGTTGCACGCGATGAAGGTGGGCCGCGTCATCGCCCGGCCCTTTGTCGGCTCGCCAGAGACCGGGTTCAAACGCACCGCCGCGCGCAAGGATTTCGCGATCGAGCCGCCGGAGCCCACCTTGTGCGACAAGGTCGCGGCGGCCGGGCGCGACGTCCACGCCATCGGCAAGATCGGCGACATCTTCTCGATGCGCGGGATTACCGATACCGCCAAGGGCCGCGATGCCGCGTTGATGGAGCATCTCGCGGACCGCGTCGCCGACGCCGCGCCTGGTTCGCTGACATTCGCGAATTTCGTTGAATTCGACACCGAGTTCGGCCACCGCCGCGACGTGTCGGGCTATGCCCGGCACCTTGAATGGTTCGACGCGGGGATCGGCCGTGTCCTGCCGCATCTGCGCGAGGATGACCTGTTGATCCTGACCGCCGATCACGGCAATGACCCGACCTGGCACGGAACCGACCACACCCGCGAGCGGGTGCCGGTTCTGGCAGCCGGTGTCGGCGCGCGCGCGCTGGGCCAGATGGCCTTTGTCGATGTCGCGGCAAGCATTGCCCATCACCTCGGGATCGAGGGCACGGGCCGGGGAAGGAACGTCTTTTGAGCTACAAGGAATACCCGAAGGTGGAATTGCACCTTCATCTCGAGGGTGGAGCGCCGCCGGCCTTCATCCGGCAGCTGGCCCACGAAAAGAAGACCGACCTGTCGCGCATCTTCCGCGAGGACGGCAGCTATGAGTATCGCGATTTCGATCATTTCCTGACGGTCTACGAGGCCGCCTGTTCGGTGCTGCAGACGCCCGAGGATTTTCGTCGTCTCGTTCTCGCCGTGATGGAGCAGAGCGCCGAGAACGGCGTCGTCTATTCCGAAACCTTCCTGTCGCCGGATTTCTGCGGTGGCGGTGACCTGTCGGCGTGGCGCGAATACCTCCATGCGATGCAGGAGGCCGCCGACGAGGCCGAACGCAAGATGGGCGTCACCCTGCGCGGGATCATCACCTGCATCCGCCATTTCGGCCCCGAAAAGGCCAAGCCGATCGCGCTTTGCGCCGCCGAGACGATGGGCGATTTCATCACCGGCTTTGGCATGGCCGGCGCCGAGATGGTGGGCCGGCCGGGCGATTATTCCTATGCCTTCGACATGGCGCGCGAGGCGGGGCTGCGCCTGACCTGCCACGCCGGCGAATGGGGCGGGCCTGACATGGTGGCCGACACGCTTCGCGATCTGGCGCCGGAACGGATCGGCCACGGCGTCAACGCGATCCACGACCTCGCCCTGGTCGACCGGATCGCGGAGGATGGGATCGTGCTCGAGGTGTGCCCGGGCTCGAACGTGTTTCTGGGGGCGACCGGGGATTGGCCGGAACACCCCATTCGCATGCTGCGCGAACGCGGCGTGAAGGTGACCGTCTCGACCGACGACCCGCCCTATTTCGGAACGACGATGACCCGCGAATTCGAGGGCCTCGCCCGTGCCTTCGACTGGACCGAAGACGATTTCGCGGAGCTCAACCGCACAGCGCTCGACGCGGCCTTCTGCGACGATGCGACCAAGGACAAGATCGCCAAGTTACTGGAGGCCACATGACTGAGCATCTGACCGTCGTCCAACATCCCCTCGTGCAGCACAAGCTGACCCTGATGCGGGACAAGGACACCTCCACCAAGTCGTTCCGCCAGCTTCTGCGCGAGATCAGCCTGCTTCTGGCCTATGAGATCACCCGCGAAATGCCGATGACGACGACCCGCATCGAAACCCCGATCGAGCCGATGGATGCGCCGATGATCGAGGGCAAGAAACTGGCGCTCGTGTCGATCCTGAGGGCGGGGAACGGCCTTCTGGACGGGATCCTCGAACTGATCCCGGCGGCGCGCGTGGGCTTCGTGGGGCTCTACCGTGATCCCGAGACGCTTCAGCCGGTGCAATATTACTTCAAGGTGCCGTCCGAATTGTCGAGCCGGCTGACCATCGTCGTGGATCCAATGCTGGCCACCGGCAATTCCTCGGTCGCCGCGATCGACCTGATCAAACAGGCGGGCGCGACCAATATCCGCTTCATGTGTCTGCTGGCCGCGCCCGAGGGCGTCGCACGCATGAAGGAGGCCCATCCCGACGTGCCGATCGTCACCGCCGCCCTCGACAGCCACCTGAACGACCATGGCTACATCGTGCCGGGGCTGGGGGATGCGGGCGACAGAATGTACGGAACGAAATAAGGAAAAAATAAGGCCAATCCGCCGGGATTGGGCAAGGATAACTTTACAATCCTGCGCATTTGGAGACAATCAACCGCAATATCTTGCGGGGGATAGTAGTCATGTCACGATTCGTAGGTGCAGTTGTTCTGAGCCTTGCAACATTCGCGCCGGGCTTTGCGGCGGCACAATCCGGCGCAATTCCGGCGGATTTTCCGCCCGCCGACTACACCGGAAACCAGTTCGTCGACAGCAACGGCTGTGCCTTCATCCGGGCAGGCATTTCCGGTGTGACCAACTGGGTGCCCCGCATGTCGCGGGCGCGCGTGCCGCTTTGCGGCTTCCAGCCGACATTCGCCGCCCCCCAGCCCGACCCCGAGCCGATGATGGCCGATGTGGAATCGGCGGCTGCCGAACCGGTTCCGGAACCGGTCGCCGCGCCAGCCGCCCGGCCCCAGGTGGCCGAGGCGCCGGCTCCGGTTCAGGCCCCGCGCCCGGCCGCGCCGCGCAATCCGATCTTCGGTGGCCCGATCGAGACGGTGGCCTCCATCGTAACGCCGCCAAACCTTGGTGGAGCTGCCGCTGCGCCTGCGCCGGTATCGGCACCCGCGGCAGCGCCCCGGGCCGAAGAGCCGGAGGTGCAAACCATCACGCTGGCCGAGGCCTGCGATGGTCGCACCGGACTTCAGCCGCGGTTCATCAACGCGCGGACCGGGGCACCCATCGATTGCGGGCCGGCGGAGCCGCCGGTGATTGCCTCTGCACCTGCGCCGATTTCGATCCCCCGTCCGTCCGCGGATGACGGCGTGCTGCGCCTGACCCTGTCGCAGATCTGTGCGCGCAGTTCGGCTGACGGCACCCGATTTGTGGATGCGTCAACCGGCGAGCCAATTTCCTGCCCCTCCGCGCCGACGGTGATCGCGGGGCCTGCCCTGCCGTCCGGTCCCGCTCTTCCCGGGGCGCCTGTCCCGCCGGGCATCATCGCACCGACGATTGCCGCACCGGTCGCTGCGGCTCCGGTGGTTGCATCGGCAGGCAGCCGGCCCTGTTCGAACCCGATCCTCGCGGGTGCGTCCCGGCCGGACGTGCGGTGTGGCCCGCAGGCGCAATCGCCTTCGGGCTATAGCTCTGCCGTTATCGCGCCTTCGCATTCGGTGGCCCGTGCACCAGCCGGTCCGGCGGTCTCTGGGCAGATCCCGGCCTCGAACCCGGTCAGAGCGGCGACGCCCGCGCGTCCGGTCGAAGGATACCAGCGCAGCTGGGACGACGGGCGCGTCAACCCGCAGCGGGGCCTGACGGCAACGGCCGCCCCGCAGGTCGCCGCCCCGGAGCCTCGCGTCTCGACCCGCAACGCGCCGCAGGCAACTGCGCATCGCTATGTTCAGGTGGGCACCTATGGCGACCCCGCCAACGCCGACCGCGCGGCCGCACGTCTTCGGGCGCTGGGACTGCCGGTGGGCTTTGCCAATATCACCCGGAACGGGCAGGCGCTTCGGGTCGTGGCCGCCGGGCCGTTCGCCGATGCATCGGCCTTGGGTGCGGCGCTGAATGCGGCGCGCTCGGCGGGCTACGGAGACGCCTTCACCCGGCGATAGAGGGCATCAGCGACGGCAGATGTTCTGAAGGCTGACCCAGTCACCGTCGTTCAGGATCTCCGGCACTGTCCCCACGTCAACCGCCGCCAGCTCGTTCAGGGCCTCGGGGTTGCCCATCTCGGCCAGCCATGGGGCCGGCGGAATGCGGGCCTGTTCGAAACCGGATCGAAGCTCCGGCATCGCGGCCAGCGGGCCGGCCGTCGTCAGAAGCCGGGCGGCATGGGCCTGAAACACTTCGGTCGGTATGCTGCCGGTCGTCATGAGCCGGAAGGTCGTGGCAAAGCCCGCCTCCGTCAGCATTGGCTCCAACGGGTCGGCCTCGCTGCGGCTGAGTGCGGAAGCCAGCACATGGCCCGCGACAGAGGCCGGATCGTCAGGCCGTTCGACCATTTCGCGTGACAGGAGGATGATGCCGCCCGGCAAATAGACCGGCCCGGCAAGCTCTCCCGGCAGAACAAGGATCTGCCCCGGCGCGTCACGGCCCAGGACGCGTGTCTTGAGGCGGCCAAGCGCGCTTGTTCCCAGTGGATCGCGGCAGGAGGCGCCGGTTTCGCGCTGGATATGGCCCAGAAGCGTCGCGCCGATCTCGGCCCGCTTGGCGGGGGGGACGACACTCAGCGTCTGGCGCGTCAACGCGCCAGGCAGCCAGAAAATACCAAGGCCGATGCAGGCCGCAAAGCCCGCCCAAAGCGTGATCTGCCGCAGACGGCCCGGGCGCGGTTTCGACTGTTCCACCGCCTGCCTGATGGTGTCGATCGCCTCGATCATCAGGTCGTCGGACAATTCGATGGTTTCTTCGCCGTCGGGGTCGGGGGAATAGAGCGCGGGAAGGTTGACGCCGTTGAGCCGGCGGATCGCGGGCAGGGACCAATGGGTGATCGGTCGACCCGCCATATCCGAGATCACAAGCGTCGCCTCGCCGAACGACAGGGCGACCTCACGGCGCTGATCTTCCGGCCCCGGCCGCCAGAGGCCGGTGCTTTCCAGCCGCGCGTATTCCTTCAGTGCTGTCATGCCTGTTGGGGCCTGCTCTGCCTCCGTTGCGCGCGACTCTACAGGCAAATCCTGACGAACGGTAGATGTCCCTTGGTGCTGGATCGACGCCTCGATGGCGCCGTCAGCCGGGCGGATGACAGCGCAAATAGACGCAAGGGCCGACCTGCCAGAGGATCAGTCCCGAACCCCGGCGAACCGTTCGGCCCATTCGGCGCGCTGGTCGTCGGTGATCTTGGTGAAGAGGTTGTCCGGAACCGTGAAGGCATGGCCGGCTGGCAATGCGGCAAGGGCCGCGGGCACATCGTCCGGCCAATCCGTATCGGGCGCGTTCATGGCGGCCAGCATCGCTGCGGCCGCATCGGGTATGAAGGGCGCGGAGAGACGCGCGTAAAGCGCGATCAGGTTGAGGCCCAGCCGGACCTGCGCGGCTGCGCTCTCCGGATCGGTCTTGAACGTGGTCCAGGGCGCTGCTGCCTGAAGATATTCGTTGCCCGCAGCCCAGATCGCCCGCAACTCCGCGGCGGCACGGCGGATCTCGATCCGGTCCATGTGGCCGGCATAGGCCGCGGTGCGACGGGTGATCTCCTCGACCAGGGCCGCTTCCCGATCGCCGGGCGCGCCGCCCTCGGGCACCGCCTCGCCGAATTTCGAGCGGCAGAACTTCGTGATGCGGCTGACGAAATTGCCCAGCACATCGGCGAGGTCCTTGTTCACGTCGGTCTGGAACGCTTCCCATGTGAATTCGCTGTCCGATGTCTCGGGCGCGCGGGACAGAAGCCACCACCGCCAGTAATCGGCGGGCAGGATTTCCAGCGCCTGATCCATGAATACGCCGCGTCCGCGCGAGGTCGAGAACTGGCCGCCGTCATAGTTCAGGTAGTTGAACGACTTGATGTAATCCACCAGCTTCCACGGCTCGTTCGAGCCGAGGATCGTGGCCGGGAAGCTCAGTGTATGGAAGGGCACGTTATCCTTGCCCATGAACTGGGTATAGGTGACGTCGTCGGCACCCTTGTCTGTCCGCCACCAGCGTTCCCAGTCGTCGCCCTTGCCGGCCTCGACCCATTCCGCACCGCAGGCGATGTATTCGATGGGCGCGTCGAACCAGACATAGAAGACCTTGCCCTCCATGCCGGGCCAGGGCGCGCCGTCCTTCATCACGGGCACACCCCAATCCAGATCGCGGGTGATGCCCCGGTCTTGCAGTCCGTCGCCGTCACCCAGCCATTTCTTGGCGATCGAGGTCGTCAGCACGGGCCAGCCTTCGCGGGTGTCGATCCATTCCTCCAGCCGATCCTTCATCGCGGACTGGCGCAGGTAGAGGTGTTTCGTCTCGCGCATCTCCAGATCGGTGGCGCCCGAAATCGTCGAATGCGGGTTGATCAGGTCGGCGGGGTCGAGCTGCTTGGTGCAATTGTCGCATTGATCGCCGCGCGCGCTGTCAAAGCCGCAATTGGGGCAGGTGCCCTCGATATAGCGGTCGGGCAGAAACCGGCCGTCGGTGGGCGAATACATCTGCGTTTCCGACACTTCGCGGATCAACCCCTCGTCGTCCAGCCGCGCCGCGAAATGCTGGGTCAGCGCGTGGTTCTGCGGTGAAGAGGACCTTCCGAAATGATCGAAGGACAGTCGGAACCCCTCGGCCAGCTTTGCCTGAACCTCATGCATTTCGGCGCAATATTCAGCCACCGGTTTGCCGGCCTTCTTGGCCGCGATCTCGGCCGGTGTGCCATGCTCGTCGGTGGCGCACAGGAACAGCACCTCGTGACCCCGTGTCCGCAGGTAGCGGGCATAGAGGTCGGCCGGCAACTGAGAGCCGACAAGATTTCCGAGATGCTTGATCCCGTTGATATAGGGTATCGCGGAGGTGATGAGATGGCGTGCCATGGCGTCCAGACCGTGTCGGGTTGCATTCGTCGCCTGCTTAGCCGCCCGCCGCGCAAAGGGCCAGAGGCAGGGTCATCACCTCTTGGCCTTGCCGGATAACCTGCCTTGACATGTCCCTGCGATCTCCCGAACTCTTCTCCATATTTTTTCCGGGCGATGCCCCGCTCCATTATGTTGAGGAATTGAGATGGTCACGCTTGTTTCCGAAACGGTCTCTGGCTTTTCAGCGACCTCTGCCGACACGATCTACATCGTCGAGTCCAACGTCGTCGTCGGAAATACGGGCGACGCGGTCGAATTGAACGCATTCGAAGATGTCGTCTTGCTCGTCGAGGGCACCTTGGCCTCTGATACGGGCATCGGGGTCGACATGAACGCCGCGCGCAACCAGACGATCATTTCCGCGTCAGGAACGATCTATGGCGCGACATTCGGGATCACCTTGGGCAGCGCGGATGGTTCGGTTGTCAACAACGGCACGATCTCGTCGCTGGGTGAGGCGATCTCGGTGACTGGCGTGAATGCTCGGGTCGAGAATTACGGTGTCCTGACCGCCTTTGGTGCCACGTCATTTGCGGTCGATATCGACAGCAACAACGTTGAACTGACGAATTCGGGGGAGATTTCCGGATCTGTAGCGATCCGGGTGGATGGGGATGATACCCGGATCAACAACAGCGGCGTCCTATCGGCGACCAACTACGGGATGGACATTCAAGGGGTCCTCGCCGAGGTCTACAATACCGGCGAAATCCTGGCCGCGAACCAGGGTGTGTCATTCAATGTCGGCATCGGAGAGCTGGTGAATTCCGGGTTGATCCAGGGGGATATTCGCGGTGTGTACTTTGGCAACGGGTCCAGCTCCGAAACGGAACTGACACTGGTGAATTCCGGGGAGATCCTGGCGCTGGATCGCGCCGTCTATGCCGTTTCGGGCACTCTGGATGTGAGCAATACCGGCGTGATCTCCGGCGGGAATTCGGGTGTCGAAGTGGATAGCGATACCACGCTCAATCTTGCCAACTCGGACCAGATAACCGGGCAGGATTTCGGTGCGGTGATTGGTGGAGACGAGGCGGATCGGGTCGACAATTCCGGAAGTATCGTGGGCGATGTGACTCTGAATTCCGGGGACAACCTGCTGATCAATTCGGGCCAGATCCTCGGAGAGGTGACCACGGGTGCGGGCAACGATACCGTCCTGACCGTCGGGTCCGGGGTCATCTCCGGCCCGGTCGAAACAGGTGCCGGCAACGACGTCATCACCGGAGGAGCGGGCGCCGACGTGATCGACGGCGGGGTAGATGACGATTTCATCACAGGTGGCGGCGGTGTTGACGATCTTGCGGGCGGTGACGGGATCGACATCGTCCTCGGTGGCACCGGCGCCGACACGATCACCGGGGGCGAGGGGTTCGACTTCCTTTTGGGCGAAGAGGGCGCGGATGTGTTTCTCTTCACGGCAATCTCCGACAGCGCGGCGGGCGAGGCAGACAGCATCCTCGATTTCGAACAGGGCGCGGACATCATCGACCTCTATTCCATCGAGACCAGCATCGCATTCCTCGGCACCGGCGCGTTCACCGGGTCCGGCGGTGCGGAATTGCGCACGACGAATGTGGGCGGGGTCCTGTCGATCGTCGATTTCGACGTGAACGGGAACGGCGTCGCCGACATGCAGATCATCGTCTACGGCGCGCTTGACATGGATCGTGGAGATTTCGGACTATAGGGGCATAAGACAGATCTATTTTTGATCCTTCGGGCCATTGGGCCACGGCGGAGCACGACTTCAAGTGATTTTTTTGATGGGGAGGACGCCATGGCGTTGGTCACATTGGGCAATCCGACGACCACGAGCCAGATCGATCTTGACAACGACGTGATCCAGCTCACCGAAGGAAGTCAGTTTTCGGCCACATCGACGTTATATACCTTCGTCGACAACGATAACTCGACGATCGTGATCGACGGCACGGCGCTGATGTCCGGGTCCGGGTTCGATCCGGCGATGGAGGTCGATGCGGCCTCATCGGGAATTGGCATGATCATCTCGGACAGCGGGCGCATCATCAGCACGCAGAACGGTCTTCAGATCGATTCCAACGGCACGCTGCTGCAGAATGCCGGCGAGATCCATGCCGACAATGTGGCTGTGCAGTCATCGGGCGTCGATCTGTTCATCCGTAATTCGGGGATCATTTCCGGCGGGGATGGGATCAATGCACAAAGCTCTTTGTACCTCGAGAACACGGGCCAGATTTCGGCATTTTCCGTTGGTGTGAGGGCAACTGTCAGTGGCAGCTTGGTGAATTCCGGATCGATTTCGGGGCTGAACGCGGCTGTCTCTCTCTTCAGCGGGTCCTTTCTGGTGCAGAATCTGGCGGATGGGGTGATTTCGAGCGATGCTGTCGCGCTTGCCATCGTGACATCCGGAGACATGAGCGTGGACAATACCGGAACGATTTCCGGGGGCACACACGCTGTGGCGTCCGACAATGCGGACCTGCTGGTGGTCAATGCCGGGACCATTTCCGCCACATCCAATGCCGCGATCACGACGATTACCTCGGGCGAGATGTCCATCGCAAACAGCGGCACGATCAGTTCGGGCAGCGGAATTGCCATCGGTGCCGACGAGGCAACGAGCGTCGGGCTTACCAACACCGGCGATATTCTCGGTGACGTCGTTCTTGGCAGCGGGGACGATGTCGTCGTGAATGCGGGGCAGGGCGTGATTGCCGGTGTGGTCGAGGGCGGGAACGGAAACGATACGATCCTCGGCGGCACATCCTCAGAGACGATCGATGGCGGGGCCGACAATGACTACATCACTGGCGGAAATGGCGATGACGCGCTCACCACGGGCGGCGGTATCGACATCATACTTGGCGGTGCCGGGGACGACGAGATCACTGTCAATCGCGGCGGAACGAAGTTTCTTCTGGGACAGGCGGGCGCGGATACGTTCTATTTCCTCGATTCCAGTGTGAGTCCGCCGGGGGGAGAGATCACGTCCATCCTGGATTTCGAACAGGGTGCCGACATCATCGATTTCTACGCCATCGCAAGCGGCATCGCCTTTGTCGGTGAGGCCGGGTTCTCGGCAACCGGTGGCGCCGAGATCGCCACGAAGGACATCGGCGGCGCGGTCACGCTCGCCCAACTCGACGTGAACGGAGACGGGACAGCCGAACTGGAAATCCTGGTCTATGGCGTGGTCGACATGACGCTGGCCGATTTCGGGCTTTGACGTCTTGCCCTTGGCCTGACACTCGCTAACCTCGCGCCGAACAAGCGAAAAGAGGTCAGCATGAAACAGATCCCCCTCGGACGGGCCGGGTTTACCGTGTCCGAATGGTGCCTCGGCACGATGACATTTGCGGGACAGACGCCAGAGGCCGATGCCCACCGCCAGATCGAGATGTCTCTCGATGCCGGGATCGATTTTCTCGACACAGCCGAGATGTATCCGGTCAATCCCGTCCGGCCCGAGACGGCCGGCAACTCGGAAACGGTGATCGGCAACTGGATCGAAAAGACAGGCCGCGGCGCGGAGATCAAGGTGGCGACAAAGGCTGTTGGCCCAAACGGCATGGGTCTGCGCGAGAATGGCAAGGGATACACGACCGAGAACCTGCGCGGCGCGGTCGAGGATTCGCTGCGGCGCCTGCGGCGCGACGTGATCGACCTCTACCAGCTGCACTGGCCGGTGCGCGGCAGCTACATGTTCCGCCAGAACTGGACCTACGATCCCGCCGGCCAGAGCCGTCAGGAGACGCTCGATCACATGGACTCGATTCTGGGCGTGCTCAAGGATCTGGTGGCAGAGGGCAAGATTCGCGCCTTCGGAATGTCGAATGAAACCTGCTGGGGCACGACACGCTGGATCGACCGGGCCGAGGCCACGGGCGGGCCAAGGCTCGTCAGTGTGCAGAATGAATATTCGCTGATGTGCCGGCTTTATGACACCGACATGGCCGAAATGGCGGTGAACGAGGATGTCCTGTTGCTGTCGTTCTCGCCGCTGGCGGCCGGGATCCTGACCGGCAAGTATCTGGACGGCACGGTGCCCGAGGGATCGCGCCGGTCGCTGGTTCCGGAAATGGGCGGGCGGGTCACGGCGCGGTCGGAGGGGACGGCACGGGCCTATGTCGATCTTGCCGAAAGGCACGGCCTGTCGCCGGTTCACATGGCGATGGCATGGCAGACGACGCGGCCGTTTCCGGTCTGCCCGATCTTCGGGGCGACGAACGTCACGCAGCTGGAACATATCCTCGAGGGCAAGGATGTAACCCTGTCCGACGAGGTGCTGTCCGACATCGTGGAGACCCACAAGGCCCACCCGATGCCCTATTGAGGCCGGCCGGGCGACGCGCGGCTTGCGCCGACGCCCCGCCCGCCGTCCCGTCAGGGGGAGGGCGTGAGGATCACAAGCGCCTGACCGATCAACGGTTCCGGTCCGCGCGCGCAATGAAACGACCACAAGGCTGTCTGCGCCCCGTGGGGATAACCGGGGTGAAGAGGCGGCATTCCATGACCTCTCCGGAGGAAGGTTTGCCGTTGTCTGGCATGCATTAGGGTCCGGGCAGGGCCTCCTTGACAAAGACCGGATCATCGGGACACGTTTGTCGTCATCACGTATTGCTCGCGAGTTTGCATTTCATGACTTCAGTCATTCTGACCGACACGACAACGGGGGCGGCTGCGCCTTCGGATGACTCGCTTTCTGTGGTCGAGATCAACACGGCCGTCACCAATTCCGGCGGCAACGCCTTCGATTTCGATGGGTTCGACAACAGCACTCTCATCGTCGCGGGCATCGTCGCGAGCCAGGCCTTTTCCTCTGGCGTCTTCGGTAATGGCGCATCGAGTGAAAGCGAGGTCGTCGTTTCTGCCTCGGGGATCGTCAGTTCCGGTGATCAGGGCATCTGGCTGCAAGGGGAGCGGTCCTCCGTTACGAATGAAGGCCTGATCGAGGGGACGAGTTCCGGGCTCAGCATCGACGGCGATGAATTCGTCTTGCGCAACACTGGCACGATTGTGGCCAATTCGGATTATGATTTATCTTCCGCCTCGATCTCCCGCGGGGTGTCGCTCGTTACTATTGGTCAGGCACAGATCACGAATACCGGGATGATAGCCTCGGGGTATTTCGGGATCCAGATCAGTGGCGATGATGAAAATGCTCAATTCGATATTTCCAATTCCGGTCTTATCGAGGGTTGGGAGAGCGCAATACATCATATTTCGGGAGACCTCTCCCTCGATAACAGCGGTGATCTGCTATCGATATCCGATAGTACGCTTTTTCATTCGCTGGGCGATCTGGACCTTGTCAATTCAGGTCGGATTTCGATGTCAGGTTCTGGATCCTACGCCGCGTTGGAACTACTTTCTTCCAACAGGTCTGACAGCGTGCAGAACTCGGGTGAGATCGTGTCCGTCTCTGGTTTTGGGATCGTTTCAGCAGGGGCAAACCTGATCGTGCAGAATTCCGGCCTGATTTCTGCATCTTTCTCGGGGATCTTCCTTGAGGATCTTGCCGGGAACAGTTTCCAACTGACCAATTCGGGCGAGATCGTCTCTGCAAGGGGATTAGATGCGATCGCTATCGCTGCAGGGTCGACGTTCGCCACTCTGATCGTCAACACCGGTCAGATATCGGGGGCCATGGCTCTCGGCGACGGACAGGACATCGTGGTGACCACCGGGGAAGGTCTGATTACAGGCGCTGTGTCGACGAAAGGCGGCGCCGACTATGTCCAGGGCGGTCAATTCACTGACCAGGTCAACGGTGGCTCGGGGATCGATATCCTTCTTGGCGGCGGCGGGGCCGACGTGATCACCGGCGGCGACGATATCGACTTCCTTCTGGGAGAGGAGGGGGCTGACGTGTTCCTGTTCACCGCGATCAGCGATAGCGCGGCGGGCGAGGCTGACAGTATCCTCGATTTCGAACAGGGCGAGGACATCATCGACCTCTATTCCATCGAGACCAGCATCGCATTCCTGGGCACGGGTGCCTTCACCGGGTCGGGTGGCGCGGAATTGCGGACGACGAACGTGGGCGGCGTCCTGTCCATCGTGAACTTCGACGTCAATGGCGATGGGCTGTCCGACTTGGAGATCGTCGTCTATGGCGCGCTCGACATGTCGCGGGCCGATTTCGGGCTTTAGCCCGAGACGCGGCAAGCGTCTTCTGCCCCCGGGGGCCGTCGACACCGAGGTTCCGGGACAAACGAGCGGCGCCGCGCACGCGACATGGCTCGTGATAGCGCGGGCAGTCTGGCAGGTGTCCAGGGGAAAGGTTCGATGATCGAAAGTTCCGGGAAACCGCAGTCCATGCGCGGCGGGTAAAGGCGCCCAGCCTATGCGCCTTGGCCGTGGGTTATCGTCAATCTGACAGTCCGCCCTCGGCAGTTCCATCAGTCGTTTCGCCAATTTCCGGGTTGATGTGCCCTGCGCTTCGCCGCAACGTCGCCCGGGAACAAGAGGGAGCCCGACATGCCGCTGACAATGAACCGGGATGTGTTCATCACCTGTGCCGTGACCGGCTCCGGCGGGACGCAGGACCGATCGCCCCATGTGCCGCGTTCACCCAAGGAGATTGCCGACAGCGCGATTGCCGCGGCCCGGGCGGGGGCAGCGATCGTGCATTGCCATGTCCGCGACCCCGAAACCGGCGCGCCCTCGCGCGACCGGGCAATGTTTCGCGAGGTGACGGACCGGATCCGCGACGCCGATATCGACGTGGTTCTGAACCTGACGGCGGGGATGGGCGGCGACATGGTCTTCGGCGATGTCGAGCAGCCCTTGCCGACCACCAAGGGCACCGACATGGCCGGGGCGACGGAACGCGTGGCGCATGTCGCCGAATGCCGGCCCGAGATTTGCACCCTCGATTGCGGAACGATGAATTTCGCCGAGGCCGATTATGTCATGACCAATACGCCGGGCATGCTGCGCGCCATGGGCGCCATGATGACCGAGATGGGCGTGAAGCCCGAGATCGAGGCCTTTGACACAGGTCATCTGTGGTTTGCGAAAGAACTGGTGAAGGAGGGCGTTCTCGATGCGCCCGCGCTGGTTCAGCTGTGCATGGGTGTGCCCTGGGGCGCGCCGGATGACCTGAACACCTTCATGGCGATGGTCAACAACGTGCCGGACGACTGGACATTCTCGGCCTTTTCGCTGGGCCGCAACCAGATGGCCTATGTGGCTGCCGCGGTTCTGGCGGGCGGCAATGTGCGCGTCGGACTGGAAGACAACCTCTGGCTGGGCAAGGGCCAGCTTGCCACGAACGAACAGCTTGTCGCCCGCGCAAGGACGATCATCGAGGCCATGGGTGCCCGCGTCATCGGCCCCGCAGAGGTGCGCGAGACGCTTGGCCTTGTCAAACGCCCGCCGGTCAGCTGACCCGTCATGAAAGGACATATCATGCGCCCCGTCATTCTTGCAGGTCTTCTGGCGCTGACCGCCTGTGGTCAGACACCCGAGGGCACTCCCACGATCAGCTTTCTCCAATCCTATCGCGACACCAGCGTTCCGATCGGATCGAAGGCCGATCTGGATACCGAGCGCTACCTTGGCCTGTGGTATGAAATCGCGCGGTTCCCGGTCCCGTTCGAGGCGGGCTGCGTGGGCGTCACCGCCGAATACGACCTGATCGAGCCGGGGCTGATCTCGGTGCTGAACACCTGCCGCACCCCGGACGGGTCGGTGCGCACCGCGATCGAGGGACAGGCCGAGATCGTCGGGCCGGGGCGGCTCGAGGTCAGCTTTGCCAACGTGCCCTTCGTGCGTGGCGATTATTGGGTCCTGTGGGTCGATGACGGCTATCGTACCGCCGTGGTGGGTGCCCCCAATGGGCGGTCGGGCTGGATCCTGAACCGCGATCCGACGATCAGCGCCGACAGGCTTGCCGCCGCGCGCGAGGTTCTGGATTTCAACGGCTATGATCTGAACCAGCTGGAAATGGTGCCGCAGGACGTCAACCTTCCGGTGGGCCAGTGACCGGCGCCGCCATGCGAGCGGCCATCCTTGGCGGCGGCGTGATCGGCGGCGGCTGGGCGGCCAGGTTTCTTCTGATGGGGTGGGACGTGCGCGTCTTCGACCCTGACCCGGAGGCAGAACGCAAAGTGGGCGAGGTGATCGCCAACGCCCGCGCCAGCCTTCCCGGTCTGACCGATGGCCCGATGCCCCAAGAGGGACGGCTGAGTTTTCACGCGACGATCTCCGAGGCGGTCGAGGGCGCAGCCTGGGTGCAGGAAAGCGTGCCCGAACGGCTCGAACTGAAGCGCAAGGTCTATCAGACCGCGCAGGCCCACATGGGGCAGGATGCGATCCTCGGCTCCTCCACCTCGGGGTTCAAACCGTCCGAGCTTCAGGGCTGCGCAAGCGCGCCCGGCCAGATCGTCGTGACCCATCCGTTCAACCCGGTCTACCTTCTGCCGCTGATCGAGCTGGTCACGACCGAGGCAAACAGCACGGCCACGATCGCACGGGCGAAAGAGATCCTGTCCGGGATCGGCTGTCATCCGTTGCATCTGCGCAAGGAAATCGACGCCCATATCGCCGACAGGTTCCTCGAGGCCGTCTGGCGCGAGGCGCTGTGGCTGATCAAGGATGGCATCGCCACGACCGAGGAGATCGACGACGCGATCCGGTATGGTTTCGGCCTGCGCTGGGCCCAGATGGGCCTGTTCGAGACCTATCGCATCGCGGGCGGCGAGGCGGGAATGCGCCATTTCATCGCCCAGTTCGGCCCCTGCCTTGCCTGGCCCTGGACCAAGCTAATGGACGTTCCCGAGCTGACCGAGGACCTGATCGACGCCATTGCCGATCAATCGGATGCACAATCGGGTGCGCATTCGATCCGCGAGCTTGAACGGATCCGCGACGCTAACCTCGTGACCATGATGCGGGGGCTGAAGGCCCGGGATTGGGGGGCGGGCGCGATCCTGAATGCGCAGGAACGCCGGATGCCCGGCCCACCACGACGGATCGAGGAGATCGAGGATATCATCGTTCCGGTCCTGACGGTGGCGCGGGCGGTGCCTCTCGACTGGACGGATTACAACGGGCACATGAACGAGGCGCGTTACCTTCAGGTCTTTGGCGACGCGACCGACCGGTTCATGGCGATTGTCGGTTGCGACGAAAGCTATATTGCCTCGGGCAGCAGCTACTTTACCGCCGAAACCCATATCCGGCATCTGGACGAGGCGCTGGCCGGCCAGCGTATCCGGGTGGAGACCCAGTGTCTGGATGGTGCGGGCAAGCGGATGCACCTGTTCCACCGGATGTGGGAGGGCGAGCGGCTTATCGCCACCG
This sequence comes from Alexandriicola marinus, assembly GCF_004000435.1. GTDB lineage: Bacteria > Pseudomonadota > Alphaproteobacteria > Rhodobacterales > Rhodobacteraceae > Alexandriicola > Alexandriicola marinus. The sequence goes on along the minus strand of NZ_RBVZ01000008.1, from coordinate 57,017 downwards.
GAGAGCATATGCTGATCCATGTGAGCCTGAAGACCCGCAAATCGAGCGTGCCGGGGCCGGTTGTGGCCGAACGGCTCGGTCGCGTGGCCGAGGCGCATGGGGCGCTGCCCACCCCTGACGGTGCCGGGGCAGCAATCGGCCGGCGCTAGATCGCGCGGCGCAGGTCCGCGAGGTGGGCCGGCAATTCGTGGGCCGGCACATAGGCCTCGCGCACCAACCGGTCGAAATGCTGGCTGATCGCCTGCACCCGCTCCACGTCGCGGAAGGCAAGATAGGAGCTGCCCAGATAGATCACGGCCAGCAGCGGGCCGAAGACCGTCACCGGCGCCGAAAACAGCCTTCGTGCGTCGAAGAGGTATATCCGCAGGGTGGGATAAAGCTGGTCATGCAGATCGGCCATGAAATCGATCTGCCGCAGCCGCGCGTCACGCGACAGGCCCGCATAATACCCCGTGCCAGCCGCGCAGGAGGCCAATTCGTATAGCGGCAGGGCGATCTCGTGGTCTGAGCGGGCGGCCCGCATCAGCGCGAGCCTGTCCTGACTGGCTCCGATCGCCTGGTCGATGGTCTTGCCGAGGGATGGCTCGTATTCCCAGCGCAGAACCTCCTCGGTCTTGACCATGTCCGGCAGCAGGGCGGGGACATGCCGGATCTTGTATCCGGCGGCCTCCTGATACCAGTCGAAGATCTGCTCATCGACAAGCGCGCGGGGCGCCTCGGTCATGGTGAGCGCATCGGCCACCAGCTGGGCGGCCTGTTCCGGCCTGTCGGTCAGCCCGAGAAGCCAGTCTGCCGATACGCCCAGCGTGGCGGCAAAGGCGGCGACAAGCTGCGCGTTCGGCAGCCGGGCACCGTCGTCGCCCAGAAGCTGGCTGATCGTGGAGCGATCGACCCCGGCGGCGCGGGCCAGCGCGCTTCGGTTGGTGCCGCTGCTCTCCATCGCCTGAACGAGGCGCTCCCGAAATATGCGGGCCCGGTCACGTTTGTCGATATTTATCATCATCTGATGGAAATTATCACCATTGTTTGGAGTTGTTAATAAGTCTCGGAATGGCTCTGCCTGCAGGTTGGACCTATGCTGAGGTCAATTCATAAAATTCAACAACGTCAAGGGGATGGGATGCCTAATCCTGTGCGTCAGGTCGAATGGCCGACGCTGGCGATGATCGGCCTGTGCTATCTGATCTGGCTTGCCGCGCTGTTTGCGCCTGTGCCCGTGATCGTGCGGATCGGGCTTGCCGCGGTGTCGATCGCGCTCCATTCCTCGCTGACCCACGAGGTGATCCATGGCCATCCGACCCGGTGGCGGTGGCTGAACGAGGCTCTGGTCTGGCCGGCGCTGACGGTGATCGTTCCCTTTGGCCGGTTTCGCGACACCCATCTCGATCATCACTATGATGCGCGGCTGACCGATCCCTATGACGATCCGGAATCCAATTACCTCGACCCTTCGGTCTGGGCTCGGCTGCCTGGGGGGGCGCGGGTGATCCTGCGCCTCAACAACACGCTTCTGGGGCGTATCGTTCTTGGCCCGGTTCTGGGAACGGTCGCCTTTCTGACCTCGGACCTGAGGGCGATCCGGGCGGGCGACAGCCGGGTCTTGCGCGGCTGGCTCCCCCATTTGCCCTCGGCTCTTGCGGTCGTGTGGCTGGTCGGGGTGGCGCCGATCTCGGGTTGGGCCTATCTGGCGGCGCTGTGGCTTGGGCTCGGGCTGATCAAGATACGCACGTTTCTGGAACATCAGGCGCATGCGCTGGTTCCGGGGCGGACGGCCGTGGTGGAGGATCGGGGGCCGCTTTCGCTTTTGTTTCTGAACAACAATCTGCATTTCGTGCACCACATGCATCCGACCGTGCCATGGTACGAGCTTCCCGCGCTCTATTCTGCGCGGCGCGAGACCTATCTATCGCGCAACGGCGGATACCTGTTTCGTTCCTACCGGGATGTCTTTGCGCGCTATCTGCTCCGCGCGAAGGATCCGGTCGCCCATCCGCTCTGGCCAGCTCGGCCGGACTGAGCGGGCTGGAAACTCCGCCCGGCTCCTGCGATGAGATCGCATGGATGCCTGGATCTACGTCACCCTAGGCGCCGTCGTGGCGCAGACTGCCCGCTTTGCGCTGCAAAAGCGGCTGAAGGTGACGGGCCTGTCCACCGGCGGGGCGACATTCGCCCGCTTTGTCTATTCCGCGCCGCTTGTTCTGATCCTGCTCGCGGGTCATGCGTGGACAAGCGGACAGGCGCTGCCGTCGGTCCCGCCTGCGTTCTGGGCCTACGCCCTTGTCGGCGGAACCACGCAGATCCTTGCCACGATGTGCGTCGTCGCCCTGTTTTCGCACCGCAATTTCGCCGTCGGCATGACCTTCAAGAAGACCGAGGTCCTGATGAGCGTGCTGGTCGGGCTGATCGTGTTGGGCGAGGGCGTGTCCCTCGCTGCGCTGATCGCCATCCTCGTGGGCTTTGCCGGTGTTCTGCTGCTGTCGGATCCGCCGGGTGGCTCGGGCCGCTGGTCGCGGCGCATCTTCAACCGGGCGGCAGGTCTTGGCCTGGCCTCGGGCCTGTTGTTCGCGATGTCGGGGGTGGGCTATCGGGGTGCATCCCTCTCGCTGGCCTCGGGCGATACGCTCTTGCGGGCGGTGGTCACGCTGGCCTGTGTCACCCTGTTCCAGACACTGGCGCTGGGGGCCTGGTTGCTCTGGCGCGAGCGTGGCGAAATCGGCCGCGTGTTCGCGGCATGGCGCGTCGCGGGCCTTGTCGGGATCACAAGCATGATCGGATCGGTCTGCTGGTTCACGGCCTTCACGCTTCAGACGGTGGCCTATGTCAATGCGCTGGGGCAGGTCGAGTTGATCCTGTCGATGGCTGTTTCGATCCTGTTCTTCCGCGAGCGGATGACATGGCGCGAAGGGCAGGGACTCGTCCTGCTGTCGGCAAGCGTTCTGGGCCTCGTTCTCGTGACCTAGTCGAGCGGCCTGCGCCCGCCAAGCCGCGTGACCAGGTGCGCCTCGTCATCGTTGCGAAAGAACGGCACGTCATCAGGCGGCGTCGTGCCCGCGATGCGACCCGACAATTCGGCCAGGACCACCTCGGTGATGAAGGGCAGATCAAAGTCGCGCGCCGTATCGAGGGGTATCCACTGCAAATGGTTCAACTCGTCCTCGGCCCGCGAGAAATCGTCGGGATCGGTGGCCAGCGCTTCAGCGCGGGCGAGAAAGAACCGCGCGTCGAACCGGCGCGGCCGGCCCAACGGCGTCACGGCGCGAAAGATATAGGTCAGTTCGGCCCCGCTGGGCGCAAAGCCCGCCGCCGCGAATCCGCGCCAGCCGCGGGGCGGCGGCTCCGCCCAGCCGTGCGGATCGCCAAGGATCAGGCCGGTCTCTTCCCACAATTCGCGCAGGGCCGCGGCGGCAAGGGCCTCGGGCGTGCAACCGCTTTCACGGCCAAGCGCGGCATGGGTGTCTGGCCTCAGCGGTCTGGCCAGCGGGATCGTTCCGTCCACCGCATCGACCGCGCCGCCGGGAAAGACGAACTTGTTGGGCAAAAACGCAGCACCCGCGCCGCGCTGACCCATCAGGATGCGTGGCCGCGTGTCCTCATCGCGCATCAGCACGATGGTGGCGGCGTCGCGCAACTGGCTCTTGTCTGTCATGGGGCGCTGGGCTCCCGCCCGGTTATCAGCCTGTCTGGCCGAAACCGTGCATCCGCCGCGCCCATTGGAACGCCACGACCACGCCTTTCAGCCTGGGCAGAAGGTAAAGCGACAACGCCACGCAGCCAATGGTAAAGATCGTGGCCAGAACCAGCGGTTCAGGCCGGAACCGGGTGAACGCGATGTGGATCAGCGGTGCCATCAGGTGCCCCACCACGAGGATCGTGAGGTAGGCCGGGCCGTCATCGGCCCGATGATGCGAGAGATCTTCGCGGCAGGACGGGCATTGATCGCGCACCTTGAGATAGCCGTCGAAGATATGTCCCCGTCCGCAATTCGGGCAGCGCCGGCGAAACCCACGCAGGATCGCGGGTTTGGTCGGACGGTCGTCCTCGTCGGTGCCGGTATCGGAAGCGAGGGGGGATTCGAGCGATTGTTCGGACATGGAAACCTCTTTCGGCGCCTTTCTCTGCCTCGTTCCGTGAAAAGAAAACCCCGATCCTGTTCTTTGCGGCGCCATGACGCGGGCCGGATAATTTTTGCCCGCGCGCGACGGAACGCTCCGGGCCCGGCGTATCACTCGGGATTTCGGCGATAAGGCCGGGGAAAACGAGGCTGAAGAAAGTGGAGAACACGATGTCACATGGCATGATCAAGACGGGCGCGCTGGTCGCGGCGATTGCGGTGGGCTTTGCCGTTACCGGTGTCGCGGCGCAGGGCAACGGCCCGGATGGCACACAGGGCCGCGGCGGGATGATGGCGTTCGAGACGCTCGATCTTGACGGCGACGGGATAGTCACCGAGGCCGAACTTGCCGGTGCCGCGGAGGCCCGGTTCGCCGAGGCCGATCTGGACGGCGACGGCGCGCTGTCGGCAGATGAACTGACTGCACAAGCCGAGGCCCGGATGGCGGCCAGCCTGGCAGACCGGATCACCGGGATGATCGAACGGTTCGACGAAAATGGCGACGGTCTGATCCAACCCGCCGAGATGGCCGATCGTGGCCCGGATGCGGGCCGGTTCATGGCGCGGTTCGATGCCGATGGCGACGGGTCGGTCAGCGCGGAGGAATTCGACACCGCGCGCTCGGATCACGGTGGCCGTCGTCACGGCGGTGGCAAGAACGGGGATCGGCATGGCCCTCGCGACCGCGGCTGATGGCAGGGGCTGGGCGGACCGCTGGTCCGCCCTTGCCGATGGACGGGGCAGGGCCCCGCGGCTAGGAAGGCAGGCCATGACGATGCCTGCCCAACACGACGCCGCAGAAACGGCACAAGGCGACGAGGAGGGAGCCCTTCTTGTCGCCTATGCCAATGGCGATCCCGATGCGGGGCGTGACCTGACCCTGCGGCTTGCGCCACGGATTCTGGCACAGGCGGTCCGGATGCTGGGCGATCGCGCCGAGGCGGAGGATGTCACGCAGGAGGCGTTGATCCGGTTGTGGAAACTCGCGCCCGACTGGCGGCAGGGTGAGGCGCGTGTCACGACGTGGCTTTATCGGGTGACCGCCAATCTGTGCACGGATCGCCTGCGCCGCAGAGCAAGGGCCGTGCCGATCGACACCGTGGCCGAACCCGAGGACGACCGGCCCGGCGTATCCGACACGATGATGGGGTCGGCCCGGATGACGGCTCTGGCTGCGGCGCTGGCCGAATTGCCGGAGCGACAGGCGCAGGCCGTGGCGCTGCGGCATCTCGAGGGGTTGGGCAATCCGGAGATCGCCGAGATCATGGACATCACTGTCGAGGCGGTCGAAAGTCTGACGGCCCGCGGGAAACGGGCCCTTGCGGCGCTCCTCGCTCACCGGAAGGCGGAACTGGGATATGAAGATGACTGATGAAACCGACCAGAGCCTGATTGACGCCCTTCTCGAGGATGTGGCGCAGCATCCTGTCGCGCCGATCGATGCGGTGTTGATGGCGCGTCTGGTCGAGGATGCCGACAGGCTTGTCCCCCGACCCGAGCCGGTGGCGGGCGCCATTGCCGCGACGGGCTGGCGCGGCGTGCTCGATCTGATGGGGGGATGGCCCGCCATGGGAGGTTTGGTCGCGGCCGGTGTCGTCGGGCTGTGGATCGGCCTCGCCCCGCCCGATCTGGTCGATGACGCGGTGGCCGGGCTGCTGGGCGGCACGGTCGCGGTTGATCTGACGGGCCTTGGCGACAGCCTCGGGATGGAGGGATAGATGGCCGATGCCAAGCAAGCCCCGGGCGGCACGCCGCGCTGGCTTAGGATCGTGCTGGTCGTGTCGCTGGGCGTGAACCTCGCGGTGGCGGGCCTTGCCATCGGGTCCGCCTACAAATGGCGGACGGATGGCGGGCCGCCCCGGTCGGTGGACCTGACGCCTGGCCCTCTGAGCCGCGCGCTTACCCCGGAGGATCGCCGTGCCGTCATCGAAGAGATGCGCGCGCGAGGGGAGGGTCAGCGGCCCGGGTTCCGCGAAATCCGCGGCCGAAGCGAGGATCTGCTGATCCTGCTGCGCGCCGATGATTTTGACGCGGGCGCCTTCGCCGAAACGCTCGACCGCATTCGCGACATGGCGCTTTCATTTCAGGAGGACGGGCAGGCGGCGATCATCGCGCGGATCTCCGAGATGTCGCCCGAGGACCGGCGCGCCCTCGCCGACCGTCTCGAAGAGCAAAGCCGCAGAGGGTCGCGCGAGGATGACCGGACGGACCGGACCGACGGCTAGAATTGCGGGCCCCGGCGCCGCCACCTGTCAGGCGGCCGAGGGGCAGAGCGTGACGGTGTTCCGGCCCGCCGTCTTGGCCGCGTAAAGCGCTGCGTCGGCGCGGGCATAAAGGCCCGTGATCCCGGCCTCGGAGCAGGCTTCCGCCCCGCCGAGCGCCACGCCGACAGACAGGGTCACTGTCACATTGGCGCGCAGGATCGCCTCTGCCCGGTCGGAGTCACCGAAAGGCGCGGTCCGGGTGACAGAGATCGGCTGCTCGGCCACTCTCTGCCGCAGGCTGTCGGCCAGGCTCTGGGCCTCGGCCTCGGTCGTGTCAGGCAGGGCGATCAGGAATTCCTCGCCCCCGATCCGGCCGACGATCCCGCGCGGTTCGACCTGCTCGCGCAGGATCTGGGCGACGCCGCGCAGGACCTTGTCCCCTGCGCTGTGGCCAAACTGGTCGTTCACCGATTTGAAATGGTCGATATCGAGGACCATTGCCGCAAATCGGCGCCCCGAGATGGCCGCCTGCTCCGCCAAACGGGCAAGCTGCGCCATGGCATAGCGGCGGTTGTAGAGGCCGGTCAGGGGATCGGTGATCGCCGCGCGCAGACCGTTTCGGACCTTGTCGCGCATCCGGTCGGCCTGGCCCTTCTGGCGCAGGACATTGCGGATGCGGATCGCCAGTTCGGCTGTGCTGACCATGTGGCTGACCACATCATTGGCGCCGAGGTCCAGCGCCGTGGCGGCCAGATCGGGTGCCTCTGCAGGCAGGATGGCGATCTGTGCCGCGTGACGCCCCGATGGCCTGCTGCGAAGATCGGAAAGCAGGCGCAACAGATCGCCGGGAGACAGATGGGCACCGACACCATCGATCAGGAACAGGTCGGGCTCCGGTGGGGCATCCTCTGACAGGTCTTCGCCCGGTGTCAGGAATTCGACCCGGTCGTTCATCGCGACGGTCGCGGCCTCGATTGCGGGTTTGAGTACACTTTCCCGCGCGGACAGGACAACGATGCGCCTCGGACCGTGAAACTCCTCGTCGGCGTCGGCAAAGCCGGCGGAATATTCCTCGACCGACGCGAAATCATCCAGGGCATCGCGATTGCGCAGGATCGACCGGATACGCGCCAGAAGCAGCCCCTCGCAAACCGGCCTGTCGAGCACCTCTGTCGCACCGGCCTTGAGCGCGGCAAGGCGCGCGGCAGGGCGATCGGTGCTCGCCAGGCCGATGATCGGGATTGGCCTCGCGGGGGCGTCGTGGTTCAGGCCGAACGTGGACTTGAGCGATTCGATGACGCCGCTTCGAGTCATCCGGCGGCAGAATTCCAGAACCGCCGGTAAGCCCTCATCAAGACCAAGAAGGATCAGGTCGGGCTGTGCCTCGCCCAGTCGGGCCATCGCATCCGCCGGACCATCGGCGCACAGGACCCTGTAGTTCGCGGATTCGAGAGCGCTTCGCAGCGTGATCCTGTTCGTAAAGACCGGATCGACAAGAAGGACGAGACAATTCATCCGGTTTCCCTTTCGGGCTTCTGCCCCTTTTCAACCACTACATTCGGTGGGAATGGTTAAGAATGCGTTTCTGCGACAGGGGAGCCCGCCATGACACCGGATCGAGCCGAAGATATCGCGGTGCAGGCGCTGGTCTGGATCGCCGGGCATGAAGACCTCGGGGCCGTGTTTCTTGGTGCCACCGGGGCCGCCCCCGAGGAGCTGCGCCAAAGGGCCTCGGATCCGGTGTTCCTATTGTCGGTTCTCGAATTCCTGACGATGGATGATGCCTGGGTCATGGGGTTCTGTGATGCACAAACGCTTGATTACGCCCAGCCGATGATGGCACGAAAGGTGTTGGCAGGTCCGGGACAGGACGGCTGGGACTAGAGGCGCCCGGTGTGCCGTCGCCTTGTCATGCGAGGCCGGTCGCCCGCCAATCCGTCACGTCACGATCATTTTGCCCAAAAGCGACGATCCCCGTCGCATTCTGGCCGATGCCGCACCGTCTGACCTGCGACGATCTGTTCCGAGTGCAGCGGAGTTTCGGATATGGATCAGGTCTTGAACCGGCGCAGACGATCGGGCGGACGCGCGGGCAATGCCGCGCGGCGCGGCAGTTCGGGGATCGAACAGAGCGCCTGGCGGCTCCCTCTTAATACCGACAGGCCGACCGAGCCGCTTCCGGCCGAAGGGGTTGCTGCGATCCATAATGGCGCGATGCGGGTCCTTGAAGAGATCGGGATCGAGTTCCTCAATGAAGAGGCGCTGAGCCTGTTTCGCAAGGCAGGGATGACAGTCGATGGCACGAATGTCCGGATGGGCCGCGATTGGGTGATGGAGATGGTGGGCCGCGCGCCCGCGCAATTCGACATCACCCCGCGCAACCCGGCGCACAGGATCACGCTCGGCGGTGGGCATATCCTGTTCGGCAACGTCTCTTCTCCGCCCAATTACTGGGACCTCGAGCTTGGCCGCAAGGTGCCGGGGACGCGCGCCCATTGCGCCAACCTGCTGCGGCTTACCCAGTTCTTCAACTGCATTCATTTCGCAGGTGGATATCCGGTCGAGCCGGTCGATATCCATGCCTCCGTCCGGCACCTCGACGTGCTCTTCGACAAGCTGACCCTGACGGACAAGGTCATGCACGCCTATTCTCTCGGGCCCGAGCGGGTCGAGGACGTGATGGAGATGGTCCGGATCGCCGGTGGCCTGAGCCACGAGGAATTCGAGGCGACGCCGCGGATGTACACCAACATCAATTCGACCTCGCCGCTCAAGCATGATGTGCCGATGATCGATGGCTGCCTTCGGCTGATCCGGCGGGGGCAGGCGGTGGTGGTGACGCCCTTCACCCTCGCGGGGGCGATGGCGCCGGTGACGATGGCGGGTGCAGTGACCTTGTCGATCGCAGAGGCCCTCTCGGCGATCGCATTGTTCCAATACGTGGCGCCGGGCTGCGCCTGCGGGATCGGGACGTTCACCTCGAATGTCGACATGAAATCCGGTGCCCCCGCCTTCGGCACCCCGGAATACATGCGGGCCACCCAGATGACCGGGCAGATGGCGCGATTCTACGGGCTGCCGATGCGGGCAAGCGGGGTCTGCGCCGCCAATGTCCCCGACGGGCAGGCCATGTGGGAGACGTCGAATTCGCTGTGGTCTGCCGTTCAGTCGGGCGCCAACATGGTCTATCACGCCGCGGGCTGGCTTGAGGGCGGGCTGATCGCCAGCCCCGAGAAATTCGTCATGGATTGCGAGATCCTGCAGATGATCCAGCGCTATCTGGAGCCGTCGATCTGCGCGACCGGACCCGAAGAGATCGCCGTCGAAGCGATCCGGGAGGTCGGCCCACGCGGGCATTTCTTCGGGATCGAGCACACCCAGGCGCGCTATGAAGAGGCATTCTACCAGCCGTTCGTATCGGATTGGCGGAACTACGAGGCTTGGGATCTGGCGGGCGGGGTCTGGACGCCGGACCGGGCCCATGGTGTCTACAAGTCCATCCTTGCGGAATTCGAGCCACCGCCCATGGATGCGGCGATCCGGGACGAGTTGGCCGCATTCGTCGACAGGCGCAAGGCCGAGGGCGGCGCGCCCACGGATTTCTGACGCGCGGCCAAAATTTCGAAATTTTGGCAGCCCTCCAAAATTCTGGAATTTTGGACCGCCCCCATCCTTGTGATCGGGATCGGGCCATCCGGGCGTCAGCTTTCCGGGTCCATTGTCGATCTCGCAGTGTGGCGGCGGGTGCCGTTGCGGCGTTCAAGATCAGCCGATTATGGCAGAGAGGCGCGAGCCGCGCCCGACCCCGCTGACTGGGGAAAAGGCAGCGCCCCGCTAGCCGCGGGCCCGGGCGCTGCCAGTCCACGAACCTGCGCTGGCCCTAGCTCTCTGCGAGGCAGTCGGCCAGATCATCGGCCAAAGCCCGGAGTGTCGCGATATACAGGTCCGGCCCCGGTTCTGGATCGCGACCCTCGGGATCGGCGAGGACGATGCGGGCCCCAGTGACGCTGGCCACGAGGTCCACGGTCTCTGACGGTGTCTCGATATCCGACAGAACACATGCGACGCCCTCGTCCGCCATCAATTCGCGAACCTCAGCCAATCCGCGGGGGCCCACATCATGCGCCCCGGGCGGCAGAATCGCACCGCTTGGCGCCATGTCGAAAGCGCGGGAAAAATACCCGTAGGCATCATGCCCCACGACGAAGGCCCCACCCCGATGAGGGGCCAGGATATCGTTGATCTCGCTCTTCAGCGCTGCGATCTCGGTGGCGAATGCTTCGAGGTTTGCCGCGAATGCGGCGGCCTCATCGGGGGCGAGGCGCGAGAGTTCTGCCGAGATTGTCCCGGCCCATGCCAAGGCGACGTTTGGGTCAAGCCAGGCATGGGGGTCGACCACGTCACCGGCGTGGTCGTCCGTGTGCTGCTCGTCATGGTCATGATTGTGTTCGTCCTCATGCTCATGCTCATGCTCATGGTCTGCGTCCGCGTGATCATCGTGATCATCGTGGTCGTCGTGATGTTCGTCATGCTCGTCGCCGTGGCTGTGCGCCACTCCGGCCAGTGGCTCCCAGCCGTCGGTCGCCAGCAATTCCACATCGCGCGCCTGCGGAGACAGGGAGGCCAGCGCAGGGGCAAGCCAGGGCGTCAGGTCCTCCCCCGTCCAGAACATGAGGTTTGCCGAGGCGATCGCCCGGGCCTGCGACGGGCGAAGGGCGCCGTGATGGGCCGAGTAATCGCGTGAGAGCAGTAATGCGGGTTCAACTGCCGTGCCTTGGGCGATCCGGGTCGCGAGGCTGTGCATGATCGGTGTATCTGCTATGACGACCGGAGCTTCCGCAAGTGCGGGCAGGGGAAGAAGTGACAGGGCGGCGGCAATAGGTTTCATCGGGTCCTTGAGTGTCTGTTACGGGTCTCGTATAATTAGTATGTTATAACATAACAACCAGAAAGTCCGCAATGACCGACGGTTTCGACCGACATGACCATTCCGCCTGTGTGAAGACGGCGCTTGCCGCTGCAGAAGCCGCCTGTGCGGAGCGTGGAGTTCAGCTGACGCCGGTCCGGCGCCGGGTTCTCGAGATCCTTCTCGAGAATCATGTGGCGATGGGGGCCTATGATGTGCTGGCTCGCCTGTCGGAGGAGGGGCTGGGGTCCAAGCCACCCGTGGCCTACCGCGCGCTGGGGTTTCTGACGGAGCAGGGCTTTGCCCACCGGATCGAACGGCTCAACGCCTTTGTCGCCTGCGCGCGGCCCGGCGCGGACCACGATCCGGCCTTCATGATCTGCCGCTCCTGCGGCACCGTGGCCGAAGCCGGGCAGGCCCGGGGCGGGCCGCTTGCGCGGTCGGCACAGGCGGCGGGCTTTGTCATCGAACAGGCGGTCGTCGAGGCCGAGGGCCTTTGCCCGTCCTGCCAGACCGGAGCGCAAGCATGACGTTGATATCGGCCGAGGGGCTGCGCGTCCGGCAGGGCGGCCAGATCGTGTTGCGGGATGTGAACCTCACCATCGAACCGGGCGAGATCGTCACGATCGTCGGGCCCAATGGATCGGGCAAATCGACGCTGTTGCGCGCGCTGATCGGCGCTGTCCGCCCCGAGGCAGGGCGTGTTGTCCGGTCGCGGGGCCTGAAGATCGGCTATGTGCCGCAAAGCCTCAAGATCGACACGACCCTGCCGTTGACGGTGCGTCGGTTTCTGGACCTGCCGATGCGGGTCAGCGATGCGCTGGCCGAGGCCGCGCTTGACGAGGCCGGAGTGGCCCACGTCGCGCAAAAGCAGCTGGCCGAGCTTTCGGGCGGTCAATTTCAACGCGTGCTTCTGGCCCGTGCGATCATCGGCAAGCCTGACATCCTGATGCTTGACGAGCCGACCCAAGGCCTTGATCAGCCGGCGCAGGCCGCATTCTACAAGCAGATCGAGGCGCTGCGCGATGAACTTGGCTGTGCCGTCCTTATGGTCAGCCACGAGTTGCACGTGGTGATGAGCGCCTCGGACAGGGTGATCTGCCTCAACGGGCATATCTGTTGCGAGGGAACCCCGGAGGTCGTCCGGGCGGCACCGGCGTGGCGCGAGCTGTTCGGCACAGGCACACAAGGCGCGCTGGCGCTCTACCGCCATGATCACGACCACGACCACGATCATGACCACGATCACCATCACGGCCATGATCATGCGCAGGGCCACGCCCATTCCGACGCGACGCTCGAAAGCACCGGACAGTGATGTTCGATGCCTTCCTGTTGCGTGCGGCCCTTGCCGGGCTCGGCACGGGCCTTGCCGCGGGCCTGCTGGGTTGTTTCGTCGTCTGGCGGCGGATGGCCTATTTCGGCGATGCGACGGCCCACGCCGCGATCTTGGGCGTGGCCCTGTCGCTGGTGACGAACCTGCCGATCTTTGCGGGTGTTCTGGTCATGGCGCTTGTCATGGGGCTCGCGCTCGACCGGCTGGACAGTCGCGGCCACGAGGTGAACACGGCGCTGGGTGTGCTGGCGCATTCGGCGCTGGCGCTGGGGCTTGTCGCGGTTGCGCTTTTGCCGGGGCGGCAGGTGAACCTCGATCTTTATCTCTTTGGGGATGTGTTGACCGTCGGATGGGGCGACATCGCGGTGATCTGGGGCGGCGCGGCGGTTGTCATCGGGCTCTTGTGGTGGTTCTGGTCGCGGCTTCTGGCGTCGACCCTGACGCCGGATCTGGCGCATGCGGCGGGCTTTGATCCGCGCCGGGATCAGCGGCTTTTAACCCTGGCGATTGCCTGCGTGGTCGCGGTCGCGATCAAGGTCGTGGGCGCGCTTCTGATCGCGGCCCTTCTGATCATGCCGGCCGCCGCGGCGCGGGGCCTGTCGCGCACGCCCGAGGCCATGGCGATCCTGTCGATGACGATCGCGGGCATCGCGGCCGTCGCGGGCCTGTGGATGGCGGTCTGGCTCGACACGCCGGTGGGGCCGAGCATCGTTTGCGTCGCGGCGGGGATCTATCTGCTTTCTCACCTCGCAACCGGGCGTTAGTCTTTTCGCGGTTCTGTAACGTCCCGCCCTTCCGGAGTGCCGCTCATGTTTCGAAGTATTCTTTCGCTGGTCATCGTCTTTTTCGCCAATGTCGGGCTCGCGCAGGGTAGTTGCACCACACCGGCCAATGTTCAGGCGCTGGCCGATGGTCTTGGTCAGGGGATCAACGCGGCGCGGCAGGGGCAGGGGCTTCGGGCCCTGCGCGGGGATGCCGACCTCATGCTGGCGGCACAGCGCCATGCCTGCGACATCGCGCGCGATGGCCAGATGACCCATCAGGGCAGCGACGGCAGCAATTCGGCCCAGCGGGCGCAACGGGCCGGGTTCGACACCTGCCTCACCGCCGAAAACTTGGCGTTCGGCTTTCCTCGTGCAGAACAGATCGTGGCCGGCTGGATGAATTCCCCGGGCCATCGCCGCAATATCCTTCTGGATCGCGCGACACATTACGGCATCGGCATCGCGAATGGTCCGCAAGGGCCGATGTGGGTCATGCTTTACGCCCGCCAATGCTGAACGATTGCCCGGGGAACGCGCCCAAGAGGAGGATCAGCGGGTGACATTGATCGGGATCAACGACTTGCCGCCGCCCGGTCCGGATGATGCCCCATGGAAAACGCTGTTGTTCTGACAACGCTGGGTGTGCTGTTTCTGGCCGGTCTGGTCGCCGACCAGTTCGGCAGCATGACCCGGCTGCCCCGTGTCACGATGCTTCTTCTGCTTGGTCTCGGGGCCGGGCAGGCGGGGTTCGACCTCATCCCCGAAGACGTGACCTTATGGTTCGATGCCATCTCCATCGTGGCGCTGACGATGGTGGCCTTTCTGCTGGGCGGCGCCCTGTCGCGCGATAACCTGCTCAGCCATGGCCGGGCGATCCTCGCGATCTCGGTGGCAATCGTGCTGGCAACACTGGTGATGGTCTCGGCCGGGTTGATCCTCGTCGGAGTTCCGCCGGGGCTGGCCCTGATCCTCGGAGCCATCGCGACCGCGACCGCCCCCGCGGCCATGGCCGATGTCATCCGGCAGTCGGGCATCAGCAATCCCTTTACCGACACGCTCAAGGGTATCGTCGCGATCGACGATGTCTGGGGGCTTCTGGTCTTCAGCATCGCGCTTGTCCTTGCGGGGCAGGCGGCCAGCTGGGGCGACGTGGCGGTCGGTGCGGCCCGGGATTTGGGTGGCGCGGTCGTTCTCGGGATCGTTCTGGGCATTCCCGCGGCCCAGCTGACCGGCCGCCTGTCCCCCGGAGAGCCGCTACAGGCCGAGGCGATCGGTGTCGTCTTCCTGTCGGCCGGTCTGGCCCTGTGGTTCGAAGTGTCGTTCCTCGTGACGGGCATGACCGTCGGCGCGGTGGTGACCAACCTTGCCCGGCATCACGAACGCGCCTTTCACGAGATCGAGAACCTGCAATGGCCGTTCATGATCCTGTTCTTCCTGCTGGCCGGGGCATCGCTTGAGGTGGAGGCGCTGTTCCTGCTGGGCTGGACCGGGGTGATCTACATGGTGTTGCGCATCGTCGCGCGATGGATCGGTGGCATCGTGGGGTCATGGATCGGGGGGGTCGACGGGCGGGACAAGGTCCTGTTCGGCCCCGCGCTCCTGCCGCAGGCGGGGGTCGCGGTGGGCATGGCGCTTGTGGCCGGGGATACCTTTCCCCAATGGGCCGCTTCGATCATGGCGCTGACGATTGCCAGCACCGTTGTCTTCGAGATCATGGGCCCGCCGATCACGCTTGCAATAATCCGTCGGCAGGCGCGCGGCGGGTCAGGGTCCTAGACGTCGAGCCAGATCGTGACGGGCCCATCATTGACCAGCGCCACCTTCATGTCCGCGCCGAACCGGCCCCGCTCGACCTGCGGCCCAAGTCCGGCCAGCGCCTCGGCGAAAGCCTCGTAGAGCTGTTCGCCGTCGGCCGGCGGGGCCGCCGCGGAAAACCCCGGCCGGTTGCCGCGCGATGTATCGGCCGCCAGCGTGAACTGGCTGACGACAAGGGCCGCGCCGCCCACATCCAGCAGCGATCTGTTCATGCGCTCGGCCTCGTCGCGGAAGATGCGCAGTTTCGCGATCTTGGCGGCAAGCGCCGCGGGCTTGTCGGCCGTGTCGCCCTGCATCGCGCAGACGAGGATCAGAAGCCCCGGCCCGATCTGGCCGATGATGGTGCCGTCAACCGTGACAGAGGCCTCGCTGACGCGCTGAACCAGCGCCCTCACAGCTCGTCTGCCCAGGGTGGATTGGCCCCGGCGCGCGACACGGTGATGGCTGCGGCCCGCACACCAAGAGAGATCGCCTCGCCGATCACGTCGACCCCCAGCGTGGGCAGGATGTCCTTGCGCAGAACGCCCGCCGCATGCAGCGAGGCCAGCACGCCCGCGTTGAACGTATCGCCCGCGCCGACGGTGTCGCCCACCTCGACAGGGTTGGCGGCGACCTTGATCTCGTCGGTGGCGGTGTAGCCCGTCGCGCCTTCGGCACCGCGGGTGATCAGAACAAGGCTCGGCCCCGTCTCGAGAACCGATTTTGCCAGCGTGTCGATGCTGCCTTCGCCGCACAGCCAGTGCAGATCCTCGTCCGACAGCTTTACGATGTCGGCCCGCGCCATCATCCGCTCGATCCGCTGCCGGTAGGAGGTTTCTTCGCTGATGAAGCTTGTCCGGATGTTCGGGTCGATCATCGTCACGGTGCGTTCGGCCTGCCATGCCTGAAGGGTTTCATAGGCCGTGCCGCAGGGTTCGACCACGAGGCTGATCCCGCCAAAGAACGCGGCTTCGGGCGCGATGTCGGGCAGGTTTTCCTCTGACAGCATGCGCCCGGCGGTGTTCTCGTCATAGAACGCATAGCTGGCCTGACCGTTCTTGAGCGTGACGAAGGCGAGAGTCGTGGGCCGGTCGGAGATATGGGCCGGGCTCGCATCGACCTTTGAATCGGCGAGGGAGGCGCGCAGGATGTCGCCGAACAGATCCGAGGACAGGCCCGAAAAGAAGGCCGACGGCGCACCAAGCCGCCCCAAAGCAATGGCCGTGTTAAACACCGCGCCGCCCGCATAGGGCGCAAAGGCGGCTTCCCCCGCCTCGGTTTCACGGGGCAGCATGTCGATCAGGGCTTCGCCGCAGGAAAGGATCATGGGGATCTCCGGTCTTGTGTTAGCGCCAACATCTCCGTCTAGACCGCTGTTTTTGACTCTGGTCAAGGCGGCGGTGCGGATTTCGTGATTTCAGAATGACGTTGATCGAGTCGCAATGAAAGGAGGAGCGATCATGGTTGAAACGAACCAGACAAGCGGATTGTGGCCATCTCTCTACGAGCCCTTCCGGAATTTCGGCACCCGGCTGGCGAACCTCGTCTCGCCCGCGTCTGATGCCTCCACCGATGATCAGAGCTACCGCATCTCGATGGAATTGCCCGGCGTGGACCGCGATGACATCGAACTGACGGTCGACGAAGGCGTGGTGACAGTCACCGGCGAGAAGAAGTTTGAACGCGAGGACAAGGGCGACACCTGGTATTTCAGCGAGCGACAGTACGGCGCGTTTCGCCGGTCGTTCCGTCTGCCCGGCGATGCCGATCACGAAAAGGTCTCGGCTGACCTGAAGGACGGGGTCCTCGTGGTGACGGTTCCGAAACGGGCCGAGCCCGAACGTTCGTCGCGCAAGATCGAGGTCAGGACTGGCTGATCCGGCGCCGGACAGGCCCCGCGCACCCCGCGACGCGGGGCCCAGTCCGGGCTACTGGTTCAGATAGGCGACATAGCCGATTGCGCCCGCGACGATCAGGCCAAGGACGACGGCGATGGCGATCTTCCAGGCCGACCAGGGCCTCTCGCCCTTGACCTTGCCAGTCTGGCCGTTGACGACAAAACGGTAGGTCTTGCCGCGATACTTGTAGGCGGCGAGCCAGACCGGCAGCAGGACATGCTTGAACGTGATGTCCCAGTAATCGCTGTCGACATGGTTGATCCGCTGTGCGTCGCCGCCGATATCGCGGCGCACGTCCTGCCGGATGACCTGATCCATCCGGTCGCGCGCCTCGGAATAGCCGTCGACCAGTTCGACCTGATACCCCTCGGCCCGGAACCCGGCGAGGTATTCAGGCTGATACGGCTCCAGATCGCCCAGATCCCAGGGTTCCAGCGCGTCGGTATAATCCTTGGGCAGTGACCGCGAGGCCAGTACCAGCAGATCGTCGAAATTCCGCGCCACCGTCCCCGAAGCCGGATACCAGCGCGTCTTGCGTTCGCGAACCTGTTCGGTCTTTCCGTTGCGCCGCACGGTTCGGGTGACCCAGTAATGTTCTCCCCGCGCGCCGCGATAGCGGCTGCGGGTCTTGGTGTCATAGGTCCAGTAGGGGACGTAGATGCCGCTCATGGTGCGGCCCTTGCGGGCATATTCCTGCAATCCGTTGGGCGCGAACCAGAGCCGGCCCAGCCATTTCGTCATCGAGGCGCGGGCCACGCCCTCCTCGATCCTGAAGGGCAGGACGGCGGCGGGCTTGATATGCCGATGCGTGCCGGTATCGGTGACGACGGGGGTGTCGCAGAACGGGCAGCGGCCGGCCTGATCGGCCTCGTCGAATTCCGTCTGGGCGCCGCAATTGGGGCATTTGACGACGCGCGTTTCCTCGATATCGGCGGTGTCGATCTGGTTGCGCAGGGCCGCGTCGAAGTCGCGCTCACGCAGGGCCTCGGTGCGGTCGGCGCTCTGATCGATCGTTTCCTCGTGGCCGCAATGCGGGCAGACCAGATGCGTCTCTCCGGGTTGGTATTCCAGATCGCCGCCGCATTGACCGCAGGGGAAATGGTGCTTCTCCTCCGGGATCGCGGGTGCGTCGTCCTGATCGGTCATGTCGGGGCCTCAGAGATACTTGTAGAGCGCGCGCGGCGCCATGATGCGCAGTGCATTGTCGCGCAGGGCGACGTGGCGCCAGATGTGAAAACCTGCGTGAAAGGCGATGATCGCCGCCAGCAGGTAGAACTCGATCGTATGGATCAGGCCGATCACGTCATTGGCTTGCGGCAGGCCAAGCGGAACACCGATCGGCACGATCCCCCCGGCCCAAAGCTGACGGCTGGCCGTCAGCCCGAGGCCGAGGCCTGTCAGGGCGACGCCGAACAGGCCCCAGATCATCACGCGGTGCAGGATCGCATGGACCCGCCGCGCCCAGGGCGGCAGTTTCGGGCCGGGCCGCGAGGCCAGCCCGCGGCGCAGGTAATCGGCCCACCAGATCAGCGCGCCCGACACGAAGACCAGTCCGAGGATCGAATGCAGCTCGACCGCCCAGGGGCCGATCGCGGCCACGTCGCGGGGCTGAACCAGCGTGAACCACAGCGCGAGCGGCACCATCGACCAATGGATGGTCTTGAGCATCGTGCGTCGCGCGGGCAGTCTCATTGCGGCTTGATCATCCGGCGCAGGGTGCCGTCCTTTTTCACGTAGTGATGATAGAATGCCATCAGCGCATGGCCAAGCGCCACGACCATCAGGGCCTGTCCGGCGCTGCCATGCAGATCGTCGAGAGCGTGGATCCCGACGATCCATGTCAGGAACCCGCCCAGAGGCACGGCCAGAAGCAGAAGGTAAAGCAGCCGATGCCCCCAGATCGCGGCGGTCTGGGCCAGTCCCTCTCCCTCCGGCTCGGGCGCGTTGCGCCGCCGGAGCCAGAGCCGGATCAAGACCAGCCAGAACACGGTGATCCCCGCGACGCTGTGGATCGTGGGGTGGGGCGAGCCGCCCGTGTCGCGCAGCGTCTCGAACGCGTCTTCCATCCCTTCATGGCTCAGAAAGGCGATCACGACGCCGATTGCCGTCAGCCAATGAAGCGCAATCTGGCTGCGCGAATAGCCTGTTGTCGTCGACATGTGTGCTGTCCTTTGTGAAGGAATATGACCCGTCAGATGCCCGGTGGCGGGGGCGGGGGCAGAACGGTGAAGAGCTGTGCCAGTTCCGGCACATCCTCGGCCCGCATCCAGCCGTCCTGTCCGGGGGTCCAGACCATCGACTCTCGTGTCAGATCACCCGCCGCGGCCTTCTGGCCCATCGTCGCCTTTGAAAACGGACCATGGGTCTGGCCATCCTTGGCGATATGCCAGACATGCTCGACCGGCGGAGGCGGTGGCGGCGGCGCAGCCGCGGGTGCCTGAGGTTGCGGAGCCGCGCCCCATGGGCCGGTCATCCCGCCCATGGCCATGCCCATGCCCATGCCAAGCCCCGCGCCCATGCCGGCGCCCGCGCCGCCCTGGTTCTCGGCGGCCATGCCCATCGCTTCGGCGGCGGCAAACTGGGAATAGCGGTTGAGATCACCCACGATCCCCATCGAAGTCCGCTTGTCGAGGACCTTCTCGACTTCGGAGGGCAGCGAAATGTTCTCGATGTAGAATTCCGGGATCGCGAGGCCGTATTGCGCGATTGTGGGCGCGATGGCCTGCGTCACCAGCTTGCCCATGTCAGCCGTGTTGGCCGCCATGTCGAGCACGGCGATGCCCGAAGAGGCCAGCACCCGAGAGACTTCCTGCACGACGATATTGCGGATCTGCATCGTGATCTCGTCGGACGTGAATTCACCGTCGGTGCCGACGATCTCGGTCATGAACTTGGCAGGCTCGGCCACGCGCATCGTATAGGTGCCGAAGGCGCGCAGGCGGGTTGGCCCGAATTCCGGATCACGCACCATGATCGGGTTCTTGGTGCCCCACTTGTTGTCGGTAAAGCGGGTGGTGTTGACGAAATAGACCTCGGACTTGAAGGGCGACCGGAACCCGTGATCCCAGTGCTGAAGCGAGGTCATGATCGGCATGTTGTTCGTCTCGAGCATGTAGAGCCCAGGTGAGAACACATCCGCCAGAACGCCCTCGTGCACGAAGACGGCGGATTGCCCTTCGCGCACCGTCAGCTTGGCGCCGTACTTGATCTCGTGGCCCTCGCGCTCGAACCGCCAGACCATGGTGTCGTTGGTGTTGTCGGTCCAGTGGATGACGTCAATGAACTGGCCGGAAAGAAAATCGAGAATGCCCATGGGCAAGGCTCCCTTAGCTATCTGTAAGAACGGTGTGCCCGAAGGCTCGAGAAAGTCAACTTTCGCCTCCGATCAACTCGGCTGCGATCTGCCGCGCGATGGGGGCGGCTTCGGCGGCGGTCATGCCGGGGCGAAGGCGGTCATCGTAGAGCATGCGCAAGAGCAGCTCGTCATGCCGGGTCAGAAGCCCGAATTCCTCGTCATCGTTGAAGATCGAGGGGCGGGCCTGCGGGCTGTCATTGGCAAGTCCCATGCCCTGCGCCAGTTCCTCATGAATGCAGGCAAGGCGCAGAAGATCGGGATGTTCGCCCCGGATCAGCGCCACGGCGCGGCTGTAGGTGGGGGCGCCGGCCTCGGAAAACGCGATGACGAGGCACAGAGTTTCGCGGCCCGGCGCCATGAAGGCTCGGACTGAGCTTTCGCCGATGCCGGGCACGATCTGGCGCAACCTGTCCTCATAGCCGACCCGGTCATCCTCGTTCAGGATGAAGACATGGAAATTCGCGTCGTTCGACGTCTGGGTGATCGGAACATTCGTCAGGCGCGACAAACGCGCGGCATAGGCGCCAATCGAATTCACATCGCGCGCGCGCTGATCCACAGGGATCGACTCGCCGAATTCGACGGCCATCCGGATCGGTTGTTCCCAGCGGCGCAGACGGCTGATCGTCGCCTCGGCGCGCAGGATGTCGCCATCGGCCCGGTATTCATCAAACAGCGCAATGCGGATGAAGTTGCGCGCCAGCATCTCGTCGGTGAAGGGCGTGTCCGGCCCGCCGCCATCGCCCCTCAGGAGACCCTGAACCAGAAGATCGTTCTGCAGTCGGCGGTAATAGACGGCAAGGGCCGCGCTGTTCTCGGACGGGGGGGGCAGGTCGAGGCCCGCCCCCATGTCCGGCGCGAGGCCCCCATCCGGGTCTGGCCCGCCCGGCGTCGAGGGGTCCTCGCAGGCCGACAGAAGCCCCAGCGCAAGGACCGCCGTGCAAAGCAGACCGGACCGGTTCCCGGGTTTCATGGGCGATCAGGTCGCCGGATCGACGGCTTCGCCAACCTGGGCGCCGGTGCCGCTGCCGCGCGCCTTGGCGGAGGCAAGCGTGTCTTTCAATTCGGCTTCCATCTCTTGAAGATCCGCTTCGGCCTCGGCCCGTTTACGCTTGCCCTCGTCGGCGATCTGAAGGCTTTCCTCGATCGTCGCGATCAGGTTGGCGTTGGCCGACTTGACGGCCTCGATGTCGAAAACGCCCCGCTCCATCTCGGTGCGGATCGCCTTGTTGGCAGAGCGAAGGTTTTCGGCATTTGCGGTCAGAAGCTCGTTCGTGAGATCGTTCGCCTCGCGGACCGCCTTTGCGGCCTCGGCCGAGCGCTGGATCGTCACGGCCTGCGCCAGCTGGGTTTCCCAAAGCGGCACCGTGTTGACGAGGGTGGAGTTGATCTTGGTGACAAGGCTCTTGTCGTTTTCCTGAACCAGCCGGATCGAGGGCAGCGACTGCATCGTGACCTGCCGTGTCAGCTTGAGGTCGTGGACCCGGCGTTCCAGATCGTCCCGGGCCGAGCGCAGATCGCGCAATTCCTGCGCCTTCATCACGCCCTCATCTTCGGGGGCGGCCTGCACCTCGGCCTCCTTGGCGGGGATCGTCGTGGTGTCGAGTTCCTCGATCTTGGCCTCGCCGGCCGCGATATACAGCGCCAGTTCGTCATAGAAGGCGAGGGTCTTGTCATAAAGGACATCGAGGCTTTCGATATCCTTCAGCAGAACATGTTCATGTTTCAGCAGATCATCGGTGATGCTGTCGATCTGGCCCTGAACCTCTTCGAAGCGGGCGGCGAATTTCGCCATCGGCGCCGCGCGGCCCAGAAGCTTTTCCCAGAAGGTGCGCTCGCGCCGCACATCGAGTTCCGAGACATTGAAGCCGCGGATCGTGGTCACGATGGTGCGCAGGCTGTCGCCTGCGGGGCCCACGTCCTTGTTGCGGACGCCCTGCAGCATGGATTGGGAGATCTGCTGCAATTCCGCCTGTGCGGACGATCCGAACGACACGATCGAATTCGTGTCGGACATGTCGAGTTCCGACATGCGCCGGGTGATTTCTTCGGCCTGTGGCGCCGGGGCGGCTGCAAGCGACACGATCTCTCCCTTCGGTTCGGGCAGGACGACGGCGGTGACTTTCTCCACCTCTGCAAGCGCGGCGTTGGCGCGGTTACGAACATCTTCTGACATACCAAAACTCCCTGTTTCGGGCCTTACTCCGGCGGAGCGACCCCTTCACGCTGCAAACGGTCGCGCAGCACCTTGATTTCAATATCCATGTCCGTGCGGTCCCCCTCCAGAAGTTTCTCTGTCCGGGCCGCGAAATTCTGTTCCAGATCGACCAGTAGTGCCTCGTATTCGGCGCGGGCGTCCTCGTCTCCGTGCTTGCGGTAAAGATCGGCGAACTTGGCCGAGGCGTCGCGCGCGCCCATCAGGTAGACGCCGAGGTATTTGCGGGCTGCCGTCAGATCCCTCGGATCCTCTTCGACGGTGCGGATCATCTGGCGGGCCGTGGCCTGAAACCGCGCGACAGCCAGATCGAGCTTGCGATCCTTGAGGCTCGCGATCTGACCGCGCATCGCCTCGAGCAGGCTTTCGGCCTCGTCCACGACACGGGCCACGCGATCCTGCTGGAACGTGTCGATGCCTTCCATGCGCTTGTCTTTCAGCGGGTCGATGCCAAAGGCGGTCACATGCAGGCCGATCCCGACCAGCCCGTAAAGGCCAGCGGCAAGGATAGACCCGTCCCCCGTGGTGGCGGCAAGGCCGATCCCGATCCCGGTCAGGACCGAGGACAGCATCTTGCGCGGCAGCGCGGGGCGCCGCGCGATCGGGCGGGCATTGTAGGCGGCCTCGGCCCGCAGGCCCTCGCGCAGGAGCCAGGCCGCCAGAACGAGGATCGCGCCAGACAGAACGGCAACGGTCAGGGCCGCGGCCCCTTCATTCAGTGACA
The DNA here is from genome assembly GCF_004000435.1 of Alexandriicola marinus. GTDB lineage: Bacteria > Pseudomonadota > Alphaproteobacteria > Rhodobacterales > Rhodobacteraceae > Alexandriicola > Alexandriicola marinus. Next base: position 33,710 of record NZ_RBVZ01000008.1, on the reverse strand, counting down.
GAAAGACAAGGAGCACCGGCGGCAGGAACAGGATGTTTGCCCTGGCGCCGGCCGCATCGACACGGGCGTCTTCGCGGCGCGCCTGGCGCAGGCTGTCTGTCTTGCCGCCCTGGGTCTGTCCGGGACTGTGTTCACCGCCGAATCTGCGTGCCATCACAGGCCCCCGATCAGCCCGGTCGCGACACCGAACATCAGAATGACTAGAAGAACGTAAGCGATGGTCTGGATGGCTCCGGGCATCGAAAACTCCATCTGAGGGCCCGAAACCGGGCGGGGCTCCCCCCCGCCCAAAGACCGGACGAGCGACATAACGAACGAGACCGTGACGGCGATCACGGCGACAGACAGCAGGATGAAGATCAATCGGGTCATTGTGAAACTTGATCGTGCTCTGGCTGCGGGCGAAATACCCGCCCATGAGGTTAACATATGTGGAACATCGCCGCGATTGCGAGAGGGCGATTGCTCCAACTGTCACCAAGACCCGCCGATTGACGGAGTAACGCTCTGGAAACAAGCGATTTTACGATTTCATTTCGGGAAAAACAGCGGCCTTTTCCCCCTGTTTCGTCATAGGGTGCAGGATCATGGTGCCGTTGCGTCACCAGCGGGCTTGTCCTGGGTGGGGGCGTCCCGGGTGGGGAGCAAATCCCTTGATACCCCGTCCGGCAGGCGGCGAATCTTGAGAAGGTGGTATGATATTCATGCCTTCGTGTTGGTTCAGGTCCGCCGCGACATCCCTTTGGGGGTGGAGGGGTCCGCTGTCCCGGCGGGCCCCTTTCTGCGGCGCTGGACCTTGGTGCCGGGACGCGGGGGCTTGCCGCCCGGCCGCACGGGCTTGCCCGCCTGCGTCGGCGCATCGATCCCAAGCTGATCGCGGACCACCTTGGCGCGCACCTCCTGCACGTCGCCCGCGGCGAGGTTGCCAAGCTGGAACGGACCATAGCTCAGCCGGATCAGCCGGTTGACCGTCACCCCAAGGGCCTCCATCGCGCGGCGGATCTCGCGGTTCTTGCCCTCGCGCAGCGATACGGTCAGCCAGGCGTTGGCGCCCTGCTGGCGATCGAAGGTCACCTCCATCGGCTGGTAGGTGATCCCTTCGACGGTGATCCCCCGGCGCAAGGTGTCGAGCGCGGCTTCCGACAGCGCGCCCTTGATCCGCACCCGGTACCGGCGGAGCCAGCCGGTCGAGGGCAGTTCCAGCCGCCGTTTGACCTCGCCGTCATTGGTCAGAATCAGAAGACCCTCCGAGGTCAGGTCGAGACGCCCGACCGGCATCACGCGCGGCATGTCGTCGGGCAGCCGGTCAAAGATGGTGGGCCGGCCCAGTTCATCCCGGCTCGTTGTCACAAGGCCCGTCGGCTTGTGATACAGCCACAGGCGCGGCGGTTCGGGCGGGCCGACCGGTTTGCCATCGACGGCGATCTTGTCGCTGGCCGCGACGTTGAGAGCGGGGCTCGTGATCTTCTTGCCGTTGACCGAGACGCGTCCGGCCTCGATCATACGTTCGGCATCGCGCCGGGAGGCGACGCCCGCGCGGCTGAGGACCTTGGCGATCCGGTCGCCTGCTTGCGGGGAGGAGGGTTCTCTGGACATGTCCCGGCTCTAAGCTATCGCGGCGGCTCTTGCCAGAGGCCCCGGGAGCCGGGCAGATGGGGGCATGGTGTTTCGCAGCTACATGGAGATCGCGCTGGACGAGGCCCGCGCCGCCGCCGCGCGGGGCGAGGTGCCCGTGGGCGCGGTCATCGTGCGGGATGGTGAGGTGCTGGCGCAGGCCGGCAACCGGACCCGCGAGCTTGCCGATCCGACCGCCCATGCCGAGATTCTGGCCATCCGCGCGGCCTGCACCCGGCTCGGCCAGGAGCGGCTGACCGGTGCTGATATCCACGTGACGCTCGAGCCCTGCGCGATGTGTGCGGCCGCGATTTCCCATGCCCGTCTGTCGCGGCTCTATTTCGGGGCCGCCGATCCGAAATCGGGCGGCGTGACGCACGGCGCGCGCGTCTTTGCGCATCCGCAATGCCACCATGTCCCCGAAATCTATGACGGGATTGCAGAAGAACAGTGCGCGACCCTCCTGCGCGCGTTCTTCGCCACGCGGCGGGGCAGCCAAAATTAGATAATTTTGGCACGACCGTGGCACGGGGGACGGGGGCCGTCGTCCCGGCCGGACAGGACAAAAGCGCCAATCCACAGAAAGATGAGCGAGGCAGCCTTGATTGTGGCGCACCCGCTCACGATACTCTGCCCATGAGTCTGCCCCCCGGTTTCATCGACGAGCTTCGTGGCCGCCTGAGCCTTGGCCAGGTCGTGGGCCGCAAGGTCATGTGGGACAACCGGAAATCCAATCAGGGCAAGGGCGACCTCTGGGCGCCATGTCCGTTCCACCAGGAAAAGACAGCCTCCTTCCACGTCGATGACCGGAAGGGATTCTATTATTGCTTCGGCTGCCATGCGAAGGGCGATGCCTTCAACTTCGTGCAGGAAACCGAGAATGTCAGCTTCATGGAGGCGGTCGAGATCCTCGCCCGCGAAGCCGGCATGCCGGTGCCCCGCCGCGACCCCGAGGCGCAGCAGAAGGCCGACCGCCGCACCCGGCTGAGCGACGTGATGGAGCAGGCCGTTCAGCATTACCGCCTGCAACTCAGGACGGCGCAGGCCGGGTCCGCGCGTGACTACCTTGACGGCCGGGGCCTTGATGCCGCCGCGCTGGAACGGTGGGAGATCGGCTTTGCGCCAGACCAGAGGCAGGGCGTGCTTTCGGCGCTCAAGGCCAAGGGGATCGACGAGGCGCTGATCGTCGAGGCGGGTCTTGCGGCCCGGCCAGATGACGGCGGCCCGGCCTATGACAGGTTCCGCGGTCGGATCATCTTTCCGATCCGGGATTCACGTGGCCGCGCCATCGCGCTGGGCGGGCGGGCGATGGATGCGAATGCCCGGGCCAAGTATCTGAATTCGCCTGAAACCCCGCTGTTCGACAAGGGACGGAGCCTTTACAACCACGGCCCCGCCCGGGAGGCTTCGGGGAAGAACGGGCCGCTGGTCGTGGCCGAGGGCTACATGGATACGATCGCCCTCGTGGAGGCGGGGTTTGCCGCCACCGTGGCGCCTTTGGGCACCGCGATTACCGCCGAACAGTTGCAGCTGATGTGGCGCATGTCGCCCGAACCCGTGATCGCGCTCGATGGCGATACGGCCGGGCTCAGGGCGGCGATGCGGCTGATCGATCTGGCGCTTCCGCTGCTCGAGGCGGGACGGTCGCTGCGCTTTGCCATCATGCCGGCGGGCCTCGATCCCGACGACGTGCTGCGCGCGCAGGGCGCCGGTGCCATGCGGCGCATCATCGAGGGCGCGGTTCCGCTGGTTCAGCTGTTGTGGCGGCGCGAGACCGAGGGAAAGGTCTTCGACAGCCCGGAGCGCAAGGCGGCGCTCGACAAGGCGCTGCGCGACGCGATCCGGGTCATCCCCGACCCCTCGCTCAAGAGCCATTACGGCCAGGAGCTGAAGGACCTGCGCTGGGAATTGTTCGGCAAGGGCCGATCTACCCTGCGCCGTGGCGGGCGTGGCGACTGGCGCCGCGATCCGCCGCCGCATCCCACTGCCGGCACCCGGGCCTCGGCCCTTGCCGTTGGCGGTGCCGCGGAGGACCGGCTTCGCGAAGGGGTGATATTGGCGGTTCTGCTGCGCAATCCGGGGCTGATCGACGAATTCGAGGCCGAGATCGAGAGGATGGATTGCCACGACCCGGATCATGCCACCCTGCGCAGCGCGATCCTTCGGCGCTCGGGAGCCGGAGAGCTGGAGGCCGCCGTCGAGGATGAACTGGGCGCCGAGATGGTGGCCCGCCTTTTCGCCCAGCCGCACATCGCCGTCGTGCCCGCGGTGCGCCGGACGGGCGATGCGTCGAACGCGCGCCTCTGCCTTGCCGAGGAGCTTGCCAAGCTGAGCGCGCGGCGCGGCCATGCCCGCGAGATCGAGGACGCGATCGAAGATGTGGCGGGCGTCGTGGACGAAGGTCTGACATGGCGATTGCGCAAGGCCGCCGAATCGGTCGACCGTGCAGGGCGCGGAGACAACGAGGACCGCGCCGAATACGATACCGGCGACAATGGCGCCCGGATGAGACGGGACGAACGAAACGCGCTTGATAACCTTTTGGGGTCGATCAACTTTGCAAAGCGCGGAAGCTGACCTATCTAGAGGGGGAAGAGGTCGGAGAGGACGGCAACACTCGGCAATGAATTCGCGCGCCTCTGGTTGCGAATCACTTTTCCACAAGGTTGATTCGGTATTTGAACCGATTCGGGCGAATCATCCCTCTGGCCCGCTAAAATTTTCAGGAGTCGTGCATGGCCGCGAAAGACACCGACGACCAGAACAAGGCAGACGTTCAGGACGGCGATATCAGCCTCGACATGAGCCAGGCCGCGGTCAAGAAGATGATCGCCGATGCGCGCGAGCGCGGCTACATCACCTATGATCAGCTCAACAGCGTTCTTCCCCCCGACCAGGTGTCGTCCGATCAGATCGAGGACGTGATGTCGATGCTGTCGGAAATGGGCATCCAGGTCACCGAGGAAGAAGAGAGCGAAGAAGTCGAAGATGACGGCAAATCCCGCGAGGTGGCGACCGTCGGTGGCAACCGCGATGTGGCGATTTCCTCGGGCGAGACCGAGAAGCTTGATCGCACCGACGACCCGGTGCGGATGTATCTGCGGGAAATGGGGTCCGTCGAACTGCTTTCCCGCGAAGGCGAGATCGCGATCGCCAAACGGATCGAGGCTGGCCGGAACACGATGATCCTCGGGCTTTGTGAAAGCCCCCTGACGTTTCAGGCGATTACGATCTGGCGCGACGAACTTCTGAGCGAAGACATTCTTCTGCGCGACGTCATCGACCTCGAGACGACGTTCGGCAACCAGCTTGGCGAAGACGGCGATGAGCCTGTCGTCGACACCTCTGTCGCAAGTGGCGCCGAATCCGGGCCGAAATCTGATGAGCCGGAACTCGACGCCGATGGAAATCCGATCGCGCGCGATGACGACGAGGATGACGACGAACAGGCCAACATGTCACTGGCCGCGATGGAAGCCGCGCTGAAGCCCCGGGTCCTCGAGACGCTGGAGCGGATCGCCCACGACTTTTCGCGCCTGTCGGAAATGCAGGACGCGCGGATTTCGGCCACGCTGAACGAGGACGACAGCTTCTCCGACCGGGACGAAACGACCTATCAGTCGCTGCGATCAGAAATCGTTGAGTTGGTGAATTCGCTACACCTGCACAACAACCGGATCGAGGCGCTGATCGACCAGCTTTACGGGATCAACCGGCGGATCATGTCGATCGACAGCGCAATGGTGAAGCTGGCAGACCAGGCCCGGATCAACCGTCGCGAATTCATCGACGAATATCGCGGCCGCGAACTTGATCCCAGCTGGCTTGAAGACATGGGCCAGAAATCGGGCCGCGGCTGGCAGATGCTGATCGAACGGTCGACGTCGAAGGTCGAGGAGTTGCGCAACGACATGGCCCAGGTCGGGCAATATGTCGGTGTCGACATCCAGGAATTCCGGCGCATCGTGAGCCAGGTCCAGAAGGGCGAGAAAGAGGCCCGTCAGGCCAAGAAGGAAATGGTCGAGGCAAACCTCCGGCTCGTGATTTCCATCGCCAAGAAATACACGAACCGCGGCCTGCAATTCCTTGATCTCATTCAGGAAGGCAACATCGGCCTGATGAAGGCCGTCGACAAGTTCGAATATCGTCGCGGCTACAAGTTCTCGACCTATGCGACGTGGTGGATCCGGCAGGCGATCACCCGCTCGATCGCCGATCAGGCGCGCACGATCCGTATCCCCGTCCACATGATCGAGACGATCAACAAGCTGGTGCGCACCGGCCGCCAGATGCTCCACGAGATCGGCCGCGAGCCGACGCCCGAGGAACTGGCCGAAAAGCTGCAGATGCCGCTGGAGAAGGTCCGCAAGGTGATGAAGATCGCCAAGGAGCCGATCTCTCTCGAGACGCCGATCGGCGACGAGGAAGACAGCCAGCTGGGCGATTTCATCGAGGACAAGAACGCGGTCCTGCCTCTCGACAGTGCGATCCAGGAGAACCTCAAGGAAACCACGACCCGGGTTCTGGCGTCGCTGACCCCCCGGGAGGAGCGGGTTCTGCGGATGCGGTTCGGCATCGGCATGAATACCGACCATACGCTTGAAGAGGTCGGCCAGCAGTTCAGCGTCACCCGCGAACGGATCCGCCAGATCGAGGCAAAGGCCCTGCGTAAACTGAAACATCCGAGCCGGAGCCGCAAACTCCGCTCGTTCCTGGATCAATAGGCGCGGACCATGTCGATCTTGTCGAGATTGTTCGGAAGCAAGGGAACGGCCAGTGAAGGCGGGTCCTCTGCGGGTCCGGCCGAAGAGTACAATGGCTTTACCATTACGCCCGAGCCGATCAAGGAAGGCGGCGTCTACCGTGTCGCCGCGCGGATCGAGAAGGATGGCAAGGTCCATCAGCTGATCCGTGCCGACACGCTCAACAGCAAGGATGACGCGGCCGCGGCCTCGTCTTCCAAGGCGCGCCAGATGATCGACGAACAGGGCGACCGGATTTTCGACTGATTGCCCGTGCAAACGGTCTTCCGAATCCAGACGCAGGGGCAGGGCCTGTACGAATTCACCCGCGATGTTGCGCGTTGGGTCGATGGCGATGGTCTGTTGACGCTGTTCGTGCGCCACACGTCCTGCTCGCTACTCATCCAGGAGAACCACGACCCCGAGGTTCAGGACGATCTTGCGGCCTTTTTCAGCCGCCTCGTTCCGCCCACCACCGACCCTTCGATGTTATATCTGACGCATACCTACGAAGGTCCGGACGATATGCCGGCTCATATCAAGGCGGCCCTACTGCCGACACACTTGTCAATTCCTGTTCTGAATGGACATCTGGCGCTTGGAACCTGGCAGGGGATCTACCTTTTCGAACATCGTGACCGTTCTCACAGTCGCGAGGTCGTCGCCCATCTGGCCTGAGACGCGCGCTTTGAGTGGTTGCGCGTCCGCGTTAGGCTCCAACCAGTGATTCCGTCAAAATGATTCCATTGGTGAGAAAATCCCTATGCGCCGTCGTATTGTCTGGCTTTTCGTCATTGTCGCTCTGGCGGGGGTTTTCGGGTGGGTCGTCCCTGACCTGATCACCCGCCAAACGCAGGCCGAGGCCGACACCTGTGAAGAGCTGACAGGCGACAGGGATCGCTGCGTCTTCGTGGGCGCGCCCCTTCGCATGGCGGGCGAGGCGGTTTTTGTCGAAAAGTTCGAACATGCCTTTCTGGCCACCGACAACGTTCTTGAATTCGTCGACGCGCGCGGAATCCGCTGGACGGCGCCGCGCCGGACGCTGACCGACGGCGCCTCGATCCCCACGATATTCGAAATGATCGTGGGTGACAGGCAAAGACGGGAATTCCTTTTGGCCGCTGCCCTGCACGACGCCTATTGCGGGGTCGGCAACGAGGCGCTCGAGACCTATCAGACACGCCCGTGGACCGAGGTTCACCGCATGTTCTATGAGGCGCTGATCGCGTCTGACACCCCGCCGGCCAAGGCCAAGGCGATGTTCGCGGCGGTCTATCTGGGCGGGCCGCGCTGGGATGATCCGGAGCGGTCGCTTGACGGGGTGCCGCCCGAGGTTCTGCGTCAGGAGATGGAATGGTGCCTGGAATGGATCGAGCGGAATGACCCGGGCATCGCGCGCATCGAGGAATGGATGAAAGAGCGCGAGGCGCTCCTTCAGGCGGGCACGGCGGAGCGTCCAGCGGTGCTCGACGGCGTCTGATACGCACCGGAAGTCCGACGCAGTGTATCCCTGAGGACTCAGCTTCCTATCGAGATGTGGGGTGTGAATTTGCGCCCTACCCAACCCGTCGCGGCGCACTTATAAACATCGTATAACATAAGGGGTGCACCCCAAGAGGCAGAGACGAGGGATTGACCATGCGTTGCCCGTTTTGCGGAAACGTCGATACACAAGTGAAGGATTCGCGACCGGCGGAAGACCATGTTGCTATCCGCAGGCGGCGGTTCTGCCCGGCCTGCGCCGGCAGGTTCACCACCTATGAACGGGTCCAGCTGCGCGACCTCGTCGTGATCAAATCCAACGGGCGGCGCGAAGATTTCGATCGCGACAAGCTTGAACGGTCGATCCGGATCGCGTTGCAGAAGCGCCCGGTCGAGCCAGAGCGGATGGACCAGATGATCTCCGGCATCGTGCGCCGTCTGGAAAGCATGGGCGAGACGGATATCCATTCCAGCCAGATCGGCGAGATCGTGATGGAAAGCCTCGCCCGGATCGACACCGTGGCCTACGTGCGTTTCGCGAGCGTTTACAAGAACTTCCAGGCCGTCGATGATTTCGACAAGTTCATGGAAGACCTGCGTCCCGAGAAGAAGACCGAGGACGGGGTCGAAGGCTAGGCCGCGATGCCCGGCGCCGAGGATCAGCGATACATGGCCCTGGCCCTTGCCATGGGGCGCCGGGGCCTCGGCCAGCAGCAACCCTATAGCTGGCCGTCGGTGGGCTGCGTTCTGGTCCGGGACGGCAGGGTTGTCGCGCGCGGCACGACGGAAGCGGCGACCCGACGCCATGCCGAACGTGTCGCGCTCGACCGCGCCGGCGCGGCGGCGCGAGGGGCCACGGCCTATGTCACGCTGGAGCCTTGCGCCCATCACGGCAACACGCCGCCCTGCGCCGACGCGCTGATCGCGGCAGGTGTGGCGCGCGTCGTGATCGCGTTGTCCGATCCGAACGAGACGGCGGCCGGCGGCGCCGCGCGTCTGCGCGCAGCGGGCATTGAGGTCGTCACCGGCGTCCGCGAGGCCGAGGCGCGGCGTGATCATGCGGGCTTTCTCAGCGTTCAGGCAACGGGCCGGCCCTTCGTGACGCTCAAGCTGGCGACGACGCTGGACGGGCGGATCGCGACGGCCTCGGGCGAGAGCCGCTGGATCACCGGGCCGCACGCGCGCCATCTGGTGCACGCGATGCGCGCGCGCCACGACGCGGTGATGATCGGCGGCGGCACGGCGCGCGCCGATGATCCGATGCTGACGATCCGGGGATTGGGCGTCGCACGGCAACCGGTGCGCATCGTCGTCTCGCGCTGGCTGGACCTGCCGATCGGGGGAAAGCTTGCGCAATCGGCGACCGAGGTTCCGCTCTGGATCGTGCATGACGCCGCGGCACGGCCCGATCAGACCGCTCCGTTCGAGGCCTTGGGCGCGCGGTGCCTGCCCTGCGCGGTCGCGGGCGCGCAGATATCCATTCCCGAGGCGCTGACGGCCCTTGGGACGGCCGGTCTGACCCGTGTCTTCTGCGAGGGCGGCGGGGCGCTCGCGGCCTCTTTGCTGGCCAGCGGCTGCGTTGACGAACTGGTGACCTTTCACGCAGGCCTCGTGATCGGGGCGGAAGGCACGCCTGCCGTCTCGGTCATGGGGCTGGAACGTCTGGCGGATGCCGAGCGGTTCCAACTGGCCGAGACGCGGTGCGTCGGGGGCGACACCCTGTCGGTCTGGCGGCGCACGGGCTGACCCCGGGCGCGGGCCAAATTTCGCGAAATTTGGCGGAGGGGGCTGCCGCCCCCGGCCCTGATGGGCCATCCCGCGTCACGCGATTCAGCGCCAGAGGTGGGCGTAGCTGGCGAAGGCGCCCTGCAACTTGGCCAACGCCCGGTTGGCGCGGCCCGGTTTCGGGATCGTGCCAGAGGCCAGCCTGTCGACCGCGATCTCGACGGGGCAGGGCCGCCCGGTCAGCGGATCATGATATCGCGGGTAGGCGATGAGCGTGGCATGAACCAGCGCCTCGAGCGAGGGTCGGGCCACGCGGCGCGGGATCGGCATGGCGCGATCGTCTGTCAGGCCCCAGCCGGCATAGAAGGGCTGGCCCAGACAGGTGACGCGCCGCCCGCGCAGGAGCGCCTCGAACCCCAGCGCCGAGGTCATCGTCCAGACCTCGTCGACGGCCCCGAGGGCCGCGGCGGGATCGGTCCGGTCGAGGATCACGTCAGCGATCCGGTCGGCATCGGGCACCGCGCCCTGTCGCAGGCCCGCCTCCACATCGGGATGGGGTTTGTAGAGCAGGATCGCCGCCGGGTTGGCCGCCCGTGCGGCCTCCAGCAGGGCGCGGTTCGTCCGGACCTCCAAGGCGCCGAGTCGGATCGAGGCATCGTCTTCAACCTGTCCGGGAACGAGAATGCGGCGACCCGTCGGCAGGTCCTCGGGCAGGGCGCTGCCGGGCAGATTGTACTTGCTCAGGCCGAGGCGGAGAATACGGGCGATCAGCGCGCGGGCGCGATCGATCTCGGCGGGGCGCAGCCGATCGGACCGGTTGATCAGCCATTCGAGGCGGCTTTCGCGCGACGGGTCATAATAGATCCCGAGATCGTCGAGAACGAGGCTGAGCGGCGGGATCAGATCGGCGCCAAGCCCGCGCGAGCGCAGGAACCCGTCCTCGACCTTCAGCGCCCCGGCGGCATCGAGCGCCTCGGTGGTCTTGCCGGCCCAGACCATGAGCCGGCGGTCCTCGCGTGTTGCGAGTTCGATCGCGGGGGAACCGTCGGCGAAGCGCATCTTGCGGTGCTGTCCGAAGACCCGGCTCAGCGGCGCGCGTTTCCAAAGACGCATGCCCGCACCGACCCAGCCCGCGTGATCGTCGCGCCAGGCGCGGGTTTCGGCCTCCAGCGTGGCAAGCGCGTCTTCGAAGCTGCAAAGCCGGTCGCGGTAGGGATCGTACCACGTCGGGTAAAGGATCATCGCGGCGGCGAACAGCTGCGCGCGGGTCAGCCGCCTTTGCCGCCGGTCAAGCGGTGTGCGGTCGTCGGTCAGCCCCCAGCCCATGTAGAAGGGCTGGCCCAGAACCACGGGCTTGTGGCCCGCAAGGATCGCCTCGAAGCCCAGCTGCGACGACACGGTATAGACCGCGATCGCGCCCTCCAGCAGAACCCAGGGCGACACCGCATCGGTGAGCAGTTCCATCCCGTCGGACAGGTCGTCCTGGCCGAGATAGCCCGGCCTGTGGCCGAGGCGGGTTTCGGGGTGGGATTTGACCAGTATCCGCGCGCCGGGATGCGCCTCGCGGGCCAGGAACAACATCTCGAGGAAGGTGTTGCGGTCGGCCCGGCTGGCCTTGACGCTCGCGTCGCCCCTGGTCTGGTCGATCACGAGGACAAATCCCGGGTCGGGGGCGGGCAGGGCGGGATCGAAGCCGGTGTATTTCGACAGATGGCCCGCGCGAAGCCGTTCGATGCCCTCGCGTGCCCGATCCAGAAGCGCGGTGTCATCCAGAGGGGCGTTGGCCAGCAGGTCCTCGAGGTCGGAGACCGTCGCCGGGTCGAAATGCACGCCGGAGCGGTCGAGGTGCAGGCCGAGAGGCGGTTCGCCGTTCCGGCCGGGCAGGACGGACCGCAGGAACGCATCCTCGACCCGCAGGATCGCGGCCTCGGTCCGGGCCGCGACGGCCTCGCCTCTGGGGGAGGTCGGGCTTTGCCCCCAGATGCCGATCAGGTCGTCCGGGCCGGGCTTGCCCAGCCGGATGTCATAGCCCGAAAGCTCGAGAATGCGGCGCACCCGTTTCTGCGTCAGAAACCCGCCGTTATAGACATAAAGCCGCCGCGGGGTTTCCTCCGCGGCGGCCTTGGGGCCGGTATCGGCCAAGGCTCAGAAGCTCTGCGCGACCGAGTTGGCCGATTCGATCGAGGCCAGCGTCCCGGTCAGTGCGGAGATGATCCTGTCGAACTGCACGAAGGGCGCCTCGGTCACATAGACCGTGTCACCATCGCGGATCGCGAAGTCGCGCGCATAGAACATGCCGTTCGGCACCGTCAGGTCGAGCACGTAGATCATCCGCTGGGTGCCCACGAGGTCCTGACCGACAAGCTGTTCGGCGATCGGCTCGGGCTCGTTGCGCAGGATGAAGACACCGGTGGGGTCGGCCACGGCCGAGGCCAGACCGCCCACCTGAGCAATGGCCTCGATCGCCGAGATCGACTGACTGCGGAATTCCACCTGCGCCTGTGTGCCGGTGGCGCCAAGCGCGGTGAAGGTGCGGGTGTCTTCTTCCACGATGATCTCGTCGCCCGATCTGAGCGCGATGTCGTGGGCGGGGTGATCATAGAGATCCTCGAGCCAGACCGTGCCCTTGTGATTTCCGCGCACGACAGTGACCTGCGCGATCTCGGGTTCGATGGCGACCCCGCCGGCCCGGGCCAGCATGGCGGCCAGCGTCCGGGTCGGGCGTTCGATCGGATAGACACCCTGCGCACCCACGCCGCCCAGAACCGTCACGGTCGAGCCGTCACCGGCCAGCCTGCGGACCTGGACCTGCGGATCGGGGGTCTGTTCTTCGAGTTTCTCGGTAATGATCCGGCGGACGGTTTCGGGCGAATTGCCGGCCGCGCGGATGCGCCCCGCGTAGGGCACGAAGATGTAGCCGGCACCATCGACCTGCACTTCCTCGAGAACCGTCGCGTTCTGCCCCACCGGGACCAGAAGACCGTCATCGACATTTTCCCAGATCGTGAGGCCCAGCACGTCGCCGGGGGCGATCGTGTCGGATCCCACGACACCGGCATTCTGGAAGCCTTCCGCAAACCCGAGCGCGGGCGTCACGCCTGCGATCAGATTGACCCGGTCATCGACCACAAGAACGAAAGCGTCCCCCTGTTCCAGAACGGAACCGGAGAAGATCTCGTTCTTGTTGGGGCCGGGTCTCGGAACCGCACACGATCCGACAATTGCCATCGCCGCAACGGCAACCACGCCGCGGGAAAAGCGCGTTTTCATGATACTCACTGCTCGGTCTCCTCGACCTTGTTCTTTGTCTGCCTCGACTTTTTTGTCAGGTTACTGGACTCCGCGGCGTTTCGCCACTCTCGCGCCATCGGCCGAAAGTGAGCCGAGCAAGGTGTTGCGCCCATGCCGCGATCAAGACGTGCTGCGAAACAAAGCCCCTAGGTCTGGTAGTGCGGAGCGCGCGGCGCACAAGGATTTTGCCCTGTCCGGACAGGGCATTCGTGCAGGGTCAGGGGGTGGAATGTCGGTAACTGCGGCCCCCCGGTGCGCAGGCTTCTCAGGGTGTCCAGAGTGCCGTGCCGGGATGAAATTGAGACCAGGCGAACCAGAACGCCTCGTGGCTGCCAAGGTCTTCTCCGTCGATGCCGACGGCGCGAATGCCGCCTGCGTCGAGTTCCAGGCGGATGTTTTCAAAGCGGATCTCGGCCCCATCGCGAAGCGCCAGCAAAGACGCTGCCCGCGGGAAGGCGACCGGCGTGCCCGAGGCGGTGATCACGCCGATCACATCCTCCTGAACCGGCAGGCGCGGATCGACATCGCCCACGGGGAAGATCGGCCCGAACGCATCGCGGCCGTTGCGGAAATCGAAGTTGCGTCCCAGCGCCAGCCGTTCTTCCAAGACGGTCGTATGCGGATACTCGGCCTTCCATGTCCCCCAGTCGGTCGTGATGACGGTGGCCTTTTCCAGTTGAAGGCCGATCTCGCCCAAAGGTCCGGTGACCGCCTGCCCGAGGAACGTATCGAAGACGGAATAGGTGGTGATGTCGTACATCACCTTGTTCGATCTCGACAAAAGCCCGCTGGTGCGCAGGACGGGTCGCGCCACTCCGGGCGGCAGGGCGTCGGTGAAATAGGCCTGCGCCGCGCCGCAAAGCGTGCAATAGGGGATGCCCAGATCACGCCCGCCCAGCGTGTCATTGACCATCTCGCGGACTTCCATGATCTGGCGGGGATAGGCGCGGGCCTCGCCGTTGATCTCGATCCCGAAGACGATGGCGTCGTCATCCAGCCAGGTGGCCTCCTCGGCGGAGGTGGCGGGCGGGTTGTCGGCGGCGGGGATGCAGTTGCAGGATAGGTCCGTCTGGTCGAAAGGCCGGTCATCGATCAGCACCCCACCCCATGACACCAGCCGCCAGTCGATATCCCCCTCGACGAACAGGCGGTCCCAGCCGGGGACGAAATGGGTAAAGATCGCGCGCTTGGTATCAAGATACCTGGGGTAGGCGGGGATGTCCCATGCGATCATGTGATTGGTGAGCCGGCCCCAGCGGTCGGGGCCGCGAAACTCGAGCTCCAGAAGCGCCTCTGCGGCATCTCCCAGCGCCTGATCGAATTCCTGCCGCCAAGTGAACCGCATCATGTCGGTGATCGGCCAGACCAGCCGGGGATCACCCGATTGCGCGATCCGCTCGAGCGCGGCCACCTGTGGCGGGCCCCAGAGCGAAAACTCAAGGCTGTCGACGAACACGACGCGCAGCGCGTCTTCAAGCTCTGTCGAAATCGGCCCCTCGGGCACGTCGGGCGGCTGGCCGAAGGCTTCGATGACGTAATCGGGCAACGGCTCCTGCGCGGCAAGATCGCCCGACCGCAGGATCGACAGGGCGGCAATCACCGCGATCAGGATTGGACGACAGAGACTGGACATGGCGGTTCCCGATACGGATGCGTGACGGACGCCGCAAGCTTCGGGGCAAAGCGCGCCTCTCGCCAATCACGTTTGCATAAGTGTTCGTGAACGCCCGCGCGCGCTACTGAACGATCCTGAGCGGCTGGCGCGGCGCGGCTTTGCCGGAGCGGAGCGCGTCATAGGGATCATCCTCGTCGAGCATCATGTCGACGACCTGCCGCATCAACTGACGGCGGCCCTGGCTGGAATAGAACCCGCCGGGGATCTGGCTCGTTTCCAGAAGATAGCGCCGATAGTCGCGATAGGCGCGGCTGTCGGGGCGCAGCGGCTGGGAGAAGAATTCGGCAAGCGGCTGCGTCGCCACGAATTCCGGCTTGGCATAGACCGCGCGCCCGAACACCTTGAGTGGGATGCCGCGCCACAGGACCTGCTGGGCGGCGGTCGAATTCACCGTGACGGCCGTGCGCGCATGATCGAGAAGGCGGGCGAGCTTGCCGCCGCGGACATAATGCAGCCGGCCTTCGATCCCGTGCTTGCGGGCAAGGCCTTTCAGGATGCGGCGCACCGGCGACCGGCCGTTTTCCAGTGGATGCGCCTTCAGCACGAGGTGATGGTGACGCGGGGCGCCTGCGGCGAACCCCTCGATCACGACCTCGAGGAATTCTTCCATCCGGGCAAAGGGCGAGTGCGTCTGAAAGCTTGAATCATGTTCCAGCTGCAGCAGGACCAGATGATAGGGAAAACCGCCATACTTGATCCGCGCGGTGGCGATCATCCGTCCCAGCGCCGTGAACGGCATCAGAAGGAGCCTGCGGGTATAGAGCATCGTTTCGGTCGAGACGGGCAGATCGCGATGGGGCCGGAAGTTGCGGTATTCGCCGTTCCGGAACATCACGAACCAATGATACAGCGCGCCATAGAAGACATGGCTTTTCATGTCGCCCCAGCGCGCGGGCGGTTCGGGCACGTCGAGATCCGACATCTCGAGCGCAGTCTTCATCTCCGGAACGGTCATCTCCATCAGCCGGGAATTCCCGTTCGAGCCGCCTCGCTCGTAGGTCACCCAATAGGGGCGCATATAGCCCTCTTCGAAGACATGGATCGTCAGGCCCGCCGCCCGGGCCGCCTCGATCGCCTGCGCATGGATGGGACGGGTGTCGCCGTAGAGAACAAGATCGGTAATCCCGTGTTCGTCGATCAGCGTCCGGATCGTGTGGGGCCAGTCCTCGGGCGTGCCGCGATAGGAGATATAGCCCGGTGCCCCGAACCAGAACGCGCGATCGCCGGCATTGAACCCCACGCGCCAGACCTCGGCCCCCGCCTTGCGCATCATCTTGGCAAGCTGATGGAAGAAAGGCCCGTGCGGACCCTGCAGGAACAGGAACTGACGGTCTTTGGGGTCGGTCACGATACGCGCCATTTAAACAGGAACACCTTTCCACCGGATACACTATCGATGCGGCATCAATATGGCGGAGGGGGAAACAGAGACAAGCCACCTTGCCGCCCCGAGCCTCCAAAGCTAGGTCTGGGGCGAAGGAGAGCGGCACATGTTCACGGGCATCATCACCGATATCGGCGAAATCCTCGAGGTCGAGCAGCAGGGCGACCTGCGCGCGCGGATTGGCACGTCTTACGACATCGGGGGGATCGACATCGGCGCCTCGATCGCCTGCGACGGCGTTTGCCTGACGGTGATCGCCACCGGCAGCAAGCCCCGGGGCTGGTTCGATGTGCAGATCTCGGCCGAAAGCGTCGGGCTGACGAATATCGGGCGCAACAACTGGGCGCCGGGCCGGCGGATCAACCTCGAGCGCGCGCTCAAGGTCGGGGATGAGCTGGGCGGGCACATCGTGTCGGGCCATGTCGATGGCGTCGCCGAGCTGACCGATCTTCGGGACGAAGGCGACAGCACGAGGATGACCTTCCGTGCGCCCGACGCGCTTGCAAAGTTCATCGCGCCCAAGGGCTCCGTGGCTCTGAACGGCACGTCGCTCACCGTCAACGAGGTCGAGGGCAGCACCTTCGGCGTGAACATCATCCCGCACACCAAGGCCGTCACCACATGGGGTGATGTCGCGGTGGGCGATCCGATCAACCTCGAGGTCGATACGATGGCGCGATACGTCGCGCGCCTTCGGGACTGGGGATGACCGGCCCGGACGCTCTGCCACGCTCGTTGCCCGCCAAGTCGATGCCGCCCCTTTGCAATTCCGCGCCGCTCGGCTATCTGCCGCGGGTGGAACCGAAGGGAACGATCTGATGGCTCAGAATTTCGAACAACCCGGCCCTGTCGAGCAGGACTGGTCCGACGCGATCTCGACCGTCGAGGAGATCATCGAGGATGCCCGCAATGGCCGCATGTTCGTTCTGGTCGACCACGAAGACCGCGAGAATGAGGGCGATCTCGTCATCCCGGCACAGATGGCCACGCCCGAGGCGATCAACTTCATGGCGACCCACGGGCGCGGCCTGATCTGCCTGTCGCTTCCGGGCGAAAGGATCGACGCGCTGGGCCTGCCGCTGATGTCGTCGCAGAATTCCTCGCGGCACGAGACCGCCTTCACCACCTCGATCGAGGCGCGCGAAGGCGTCTCGACGGGGATCTCGGCGCATGACCGGGCCCGGACCGTTGCGGTTGCGATCGACAACGCAAAGGGTGCGGCCGACATCGCGACGCCGGGCCATGTCTTTCCTCTGCGCGCCCGCGATGGCGGCGTGCTTGTCCGCGCGGGCCACACCGAGGCCGCCGTCGACATCGCCCGACTGGCCGGTCTGAACCCGTCGGGCGTGATCTGCGAGATCATGAAGGAAGACGGCTCCATGGCGCGGCTGCCTGATCTGGTGGCCTTCGCGCAGCTGCACGGGCTCAAGATCGGGACGATCAGCGACCTGATCGCCTATCGCCGCCGCCATGACAATCTGGTCAGGGTCCGCGAGGAATCGATGGTCACCTCCGAATTCGGCGGCGACTGGAAGATGCGGGTCTATACCGACGAGACACAGGGCGCGGAGCATATCGCGCTGATCAAGGGCGATCTGTCGGGGCCGGAGCCCGTTCTGATCCGGATGCACGCGCTCGACCCGCTGCTTGATGTCGTGGGCACCGGGCCGCGAGGGCGGCGCAACGAATTCGGGGACGCGATGGAGCTGATCGCCGCCGAAGGGCGTGGCGCGCTTGTTCTCTTGCGCGACCTGCACATGAAGCTCGACCCTTCCGAAGAAACGACCCCGCAGAAGCTGCGCCAATACGGGCTGGGCGCGCAGATCCTGTCGTCGCTGGGCCTGTCGCAGATCGTTCTTCTGACCAATTCGCCCATGCCCAAGGTCGTGGGGCTTGAGGCCTATGGCCTCGAAATCGTTGGAACACGCAAAATTTCGGAGATCGGGTAATGGCCGGAGCCTCGCATTACACACCGCCGCTGCCGGAGTTCGATGAACCGGTCAAGCTGCTGATCGTCGTGGCGCCCTATTACAAGGACATCGCCGACGATCTGATCGCAGGCGCCATTGCCGCCGCCGAAGAGGCGGGTGCCACCCATGATATCGTCGAAGTGCCCGGCGCGCTCGAGGTGCCGACGGCAATCGGCATCGCCGAACGGATGAGCAATTTCGACGGCTATGTCGCGCTGGGGTGCGTGATCCGGGGCGAGACGACGCATTATGACACGGTCTGCAACGATTCCAGCCGCGCGCTGCAGCTTCTGGGCCTTCAGGGCCTGTGCATCGGCAATGGCATCTTGACCGTCGAGAACCACGAACAGGCCGCCGTGCGCGCCGATCCCAAGGGCCAGAACAAGGGCGGCGGCGCGGCGCAGGCGGCATTGCATCTGATCGCCCTGTCGCGCAAATGGGGTCGCAAGGAAAAAGGCGTGGGATTCACCCGCGACATTCTGCTGGCGAAGGGCGGCGATACGGTATGACGCTTTCGGGCAATCAGAAGCGCAAGATGCGCTCCGCCGCGCGGTTCTATGCCGTGCAGGCGCTGTTCCAGATGGAAAGTTCGGGCCAGACGGTCGAACGCGTGATCCGGGAATTCGAGGATCATCGTTTCGGCGCGGTCTATGATGGCGACGAGATGGTCGAGGGTGATGTCGACCTGTTCCGCGAATTGATGGAAACTGCCGTCAACCACCAGGCCCGGATCGACCAGATGACGGATCGGGGGCTCGTGGCGAAATGGCCGATCGCCCGGATCGATCCGACCCTGCGGGCGCTGTTCCGTGCCGCGGGCGGTGAAATGATCGAGGGCGACACTCCGCCGCGTGTCGTGATCACCGAATTCGTGGATATTGCAAAGGCGTTCTTCCCCGAGGGGAAAGAGCCGAAATTCGTCAACGCCGTGCTTGATCACATGGCCCGCGAGGCGTGCCCCGAGGCGTTCTGATCTGGCAGATTCCGACAGCACGGCCATGTTTGCCCCGGAGCGGGCAAAGGAGGCAGCCATGCCGGCACTGATCAAGCTTTATATCCGGTCCTGTCTGACGGGCTTTGCGGTCGCGGCCATCTTCGTCGGGCTGCTTGTTTACTACGACATCGCGCGAATCGGATCGCTGGTCGCGAATTCCGACAAGGGACTGCTTGCCCTGCTTGTTCTGTGGGTTCTCAACGGGATCGTCTTCGCGGGTGTTCAGTTCGGCATCGCCATCATGGGAATGGCCGAAAAAGACGAGTGATCCGCCCCGTCAGGAGCGCGGAAAGTGGCGGGAACCACGGCATCCGTGGGCGATATATTCCCGAGGACCTGTGAGTACAGGTGGGCGCCAGGTAACCAGGCCAGGGCCAGGACAGAGCCAGCTCCCTCGGATTTGCTTAAGGCCACTGGAATTGCACGCACGTATCACGAGAAGCGCAGAAGCCCGCCGCTCTCAGACGTAGGGCCGGCATGCGGGTCGTGCAAGGGGAGAAACGGTTTGTCGCGCCTAGTCGGTACTGCCGGTATCAAGCAGCCAGCCGCCCGGCCCGACGATATCGGAGGGCAGCGAATACAAGAGCCGTTCGGCCACGCCGAAGACAATCAGACCCATGCCGACTTCAAAGAAGGTGACGTTGCTGGCAAGCTGGATAAGCGACGACATTGCGGTGCTCCTTACGGCACGAATTGCGTGGTGTGTCCGACACTGCCGCAAGGTCGTGTTCAGAATTTGTCGCGAATGTGATTTTCCATGATCGTCGGCGCGTCGGCGCCGCATTCTCGGCCGGAGTTGACGGATGTTCATGAATTGTTCATGCTCGTGACATGCCCGATACCATCCTTCCCCCGACGTTGCAGCCGGGCCAGATTCTGGCCCGCGGTGTCTGTCGCCATCTGCTGAGCCATGATTTCGTCACCGTCGAGGAACTCACGCCCACGCGCGGTCTGCGTGTCGATGTCATGGCGCTGGGGCCGAAGGACGAGATCTGGGTCGTCGAGTGCAAGTCCAGTCGCGCCGATTTCCAGTCCGACAGCAAGTGGCAGGGATACCTGGAATGGTGCGACCGGTTTTTCTGGGCGGTGGATGAAGATTTTCCAACCGATCTGCTGCCCGAAGAGACGGGCTTGCTGATCGCCGATGGCTATGATGCCGAAATCCTGAGAATGCCGCCCGAGACAAAGCTGCCGGCCGCGCGGCGCAAGGTCATGATCCGGAAATTCGCACGCCACGCCGCCTTGCGGTGGCACAGCGCGCGCGATCCGGGCGTCAGCCTTTCTTCTTGGTAGCGGCCCGTGCGGTCCGCGCCGCGGCGCGGATTTCCTCGGCGATCTCGTCCGCCTCGTCCGGCTCGAAATCCATCGGCAGTTCGACCCCGCCGCCTTCGACGAAAATGCGAACCATGCCAAGCTCTGTCGGGCCGATCTGAAGGTTCGCCTCGATGTCGCTTTCCGAATTGATGCCCATGCCGATCTCTCCAATATGCTGACCGCCGGGGGCGCCATCAGGCCGACCGGGGCAGAGCGCATCGCATAACGCAGGGCGGCACGACTTGGCAAGCGGGGCACGCCAAAGCCGTGCATGTCGCCCCTTTCGGGGGCTTGCATTCGAACGCGGTCGCGTTTAGTTCGGCGCCAGTGCCGCCTTAGCTCAGTTGGTTAGAGCGCTTGATTGTGGATCAAGAGGTCGCCCGTTCGAACCGGGCAGGCGGTACCACCGGACCCTTCCCCAGCATCGCCGTGCATCCCCGACTTGCGGGCGCGATCTCGTGGATCGCCATATCGGCCTTTCATCGCGGCCGTTGCGGTGGTTACATGACCATTGCCGTGGGAACGGCAGGTGTCGCCTCGCGCGACGTGCCAGATGAAGGTCAATTGACATGCATGGAAACCCCGGCCCGGATCACAGCATAGCCGGTGGCCCGCTCGGGCAGATCCGGAGCGGTTTGATCGTGTCCTGCCAGCCGGTCGTGGATGGCCCGCTGGACCGGCCAGATATCGTGGCGGCTCTGGCATTGGCCGCACTTGACGGCGGCGCCGCGGGCCTGCGGATCGAGGGGCTGGCGAACCTGCGCGCAGTACGGGCCGTGACCGAGGCCCCGATCATCGGACTGATCAAGCGCGACATGGAGGGCTATGCCCCGCGCATCACCCCCACGCTTGAAGATGTCGACGGGCTGATCGCCGAAGGGGCCGATATCGTGGCTGTCGACGCCACCGACCTGACCCGGCCCGTGCCTGTGGCCGATCTGATCGCCGCGATCCTCTCGGCGGGCCGGATCGCCATGGCCGATTGCGCAACGCTGGAGGATGCGGTCGCGGCCCGCGATGCGGGCGCGCAGGTCACCGGCAGCACCATGTCAGGATATACCGGAGGACCGATCCCCGATGCCCCCGATCTCGATCTCGTGCGCGGCATGGCCGGCCTTGGCGGGTTCGTCATCGCGGAGGGGCGCTATCACAGGCCCGAACAGGCGGCGGACGCCTTGCGGGCCGGCGCGGATGCGGTCGTCGTCGGTTCGGCTATCACCCGGCCCGAACATGTGACCGGCTGGTTCGCCGGGGCGATGCGCAAGGCCCGGGGCTGATGCCTGTCCTCGCCATTGATCTGGGCGGGACAAAGACGCTTGCCGCCCTCGTGGACGGGGCCGATATCGTCGCGCGGCGCGAGGTTGCCACGGATCGGAACACCGGTCCTGCGGCATGGGTCGCGGGCATGGCCAATCTGGCGCATGACTGGCGCAGGCGGCATGACGGGATCGGCCTCACGGTGACGGGGCTGGTCGCCCAGGGGCTGTGGCGGCCTCTCAATTCCGAGACGCTGCCCTTGCCGGTGGAGGGGTTTCCCCTTGCCCGCGAGGCCGAGGCCGCCCTTGGCGGGCCGGCGGTCATCCGCAATGACGCGCAGGCCGCGGCTTGGGGGGAATATCTTCACGGTGCGGGGCAGGGGCGCGATATGGTCTTTCTGACCGTCTCGACCGGGATCGGAGCGGGCATTGTCCTGAACGGCCAGCTGGTCGAGGGGCGGTTCGGGCTCGCGGGCCATGCGGGACAGATGATCGCCCTGCCCGACGGGGACGATGCCCCGTTCGAAGACATGGCTTCGGGCCGCTGGATCGCCCGGAAGGCCGATCGCTCCGATGCGCGCGCCGTCTTTGCCGGGGCTGATGATCCGGCTTGTGCCGAGGCGATCGAGACGTCGGCTCAGCGCGTTGCGCGGCTGTGCCGGAACCTGCAATTCCTTCTTGCGCCCGAAGTCATCGTGATCGGCGGCGGGATCGGGCTGGCGCCCGGATACCTGTCGCGGCTGCGCGCGATCCTCGCACCGCTTGATCCGATCCGGCGCCCGGTGATCGAACCCGCGGCACTTGGTGGCGATGCCGGGGTCATCGGGATCGCGGCGCTTGCCGCCGCGCAGGCGCGGGCGGAGCATTGACCAAAGATCATGTTGGCATGATAATGTAATAAGTTGCGACGGGTTGTGACCTGACCGACCCGCATTCAATCGGGAGCTGACATGACGTCGACTGTCTTGATGGCGGGCCTGTTCCACGAAACCCATACCTTTCTAGCGCAAACAACGACGCTTGCGGATTTCCGGGCGGGTGTCTTTGCCGAAGGGGCCGAGATGTTGGCGCAGGCCCGCGGCAACGGCTCTCCGATGGATGGGGCGCTCGAGGTGGCCGATGATCGGGGCTGGCAGGTCGTGCCTTCGGTCCAGATGTCGGCCATGCCGGGCGGCATGGTGACGGCCGAGGCGGTCGACCGGTTCGAGGCGCGGTTCCTTGCCGATCTCGAGGCCAATCTGGGGCAGCTCGATGCCATTTTTCTGATCCTGCACGGGGCCATGGTCAGCGAGGGCTGCGACGATGTCGAAGGCCATCTGCTGGAGCGGATCGCCCGGACGCTGCGCGCCGCCGGGCGAGAGATACCGGTCGTGGGGGTTCTCGATCTGCATGCCAATGTCTCGCAGGCGATGATCGACAATTCCACGCTGCTCGTCGCCTATCGCGAGAACCCGCACAGCGACGCGCGCGAGACAGCGGTCCGCGCGGCGCGGCTGTTGGATGATCTTCTGGTGACACCACGCGCGGTGCATCAGCTGCATTTGCCGACACCTTACGTTCTGCCACCGACCGGCGTCGGGTCGGCGGCAAACCCGATGCGGGCGGTTCTTGACCGGGCCCGCGCGATCGAGGCCGAGGATCCTGACGTCATCGGCATCAACGTCATGGCGGGCTATTCCTATGCCGATATCCCCGATTGCGGGTTCAGCCTGAACGCCGCGACCACGGGCGATCCGTCGCGCGCGCGCGCCTATCTCGAGGAACTCGCGACTCTGCTTGAAGCGCATCTGGCCGATGGCTATCCGTCGGAAGCAAGGCTCGACGATGTTCTGGCCCGGATCGACGCGCTCCCGCCCGGGAAGGGGCCGGTCCTGCTGGTCGAGGCCGCAGACAATATCGGGGGTGGCTCGCCCGGCGACGCGACCGATATCCTCGGGCCCCTGCTGCAGACCGGCAGAACCGGGATCGTCGCCGCGATCAACGACCCCGAGGCGGTGAACGCCTGCAAGGATGCGGGCCTCGGTGCCGAAGTGACGCTGAGCATCGGCGGCAAGACCGATAATCATCACGGAGCGCCGGTTCAGGTCACGGGCCGCGTGCGGCACCTGTCCGACGGTGTCTTCGATCTTGAGAACCCGAAATCCCACCTTGCCTCCATGCGCGGCACCCGGATCGACATGGGGCCCTCGGCGGTGATCGTCACGCAGCAGGCCGAGATCCTGCTGACCACCCACAAGACCGCGCCGATGGACCTTGGTCACCTGCATTCGCAGGGCATCCGGCCAGAAGAGGCCGATCTGGTGATCGTCAAGGCGGCGGTGTCGCACAAGGCGGCCTATGATCCCATCGCGCGCGCCTCGTTCAACGTCGACAGTGCGGGCCTGTGCACCAGCAACCTGACCCGGCTGCCTTACAGGAAACTGCGCGGCAAACAGATCGCGCTTGATGGAACACGGGCGGAACAGGCAGATGCGCATCATTCCTGACGGCGAGGTCACGATCTATGCCAATCCGGCGCCCCTGCTTCTGAGCCGGCAGGCGGTGTTCCCGGGCGTGGTGCAATTGCCCGGGGGCGAGTTGCTGGCGATGTTCTCCATCGGGCAGGCCTTCGATGCCGCCGATATGCGGGCCGTTGTCTCGCGCAGCACTGACGGCGGACAGACATGGTCGCCGCCACAGGCGCTGCACGAGGGCACCGAACTTGCCTCCGAAAGCTTCAAGCCGGTGGTGCTGCCCGACGGTCGGGTGCTTGCCACGGGCTATGTCTTCCTCAGGCCCGACATGGAGACCCCCATCGTCGATGGCGGAACCATGGAAACGCTTCCCCTGCGCAACAGGCTGTCGGTTTCGGCGGATCGGGGGCAAAGCTGGTCGATGCCGGCCGATTTCTCGGTCGAAGGCGCGCCGCTGGAGTTGTCGGGCCCCGCGATCGTCCTGCCATCGGGGCGCATTCTGGCAGCCGCGGCCCCGTTTCACCTGCGGCCCTCGGGGCATGAGGGCTGGATCATCGCCAGCGATGATAACGGCGGGTCATGGCGCAAGCTGTCGGTCTTCTACCGTTCCGACGGCGGGCAGATCGCGCCGTGGGAATGCCGCCTGTGCCATAGGGGCGATGGCCGCGTCGCAGTGATCTTCTGGGCCTATGATCTGGCCGGGCAGGTCAATCTCGACAATCATATCGCGATCTCGAACGATGGCGGCGAGAGCTTTGATCAGGTTCTGCCGACCGGGATCATGGGGCAGGCCTCCAACATCATGGCGCTGGATCATGACCGGCTGCTGAGCATCCATTGCCACCGCGACGCGCCCGTCAGCCTGACCGTGCGGGTGTTGCGCCTGACCGGCGACGGGATCGCCGTCGAGGCGGAAGCCGCGATCTTCGGCGCGCAGGATCAGGGCAGTGCGACTGACGGCATCGTCAATCAATTCGCCAGCCTGCGGTTCGGGCAACCCGCGCTCTTGCGGCTCGACGCCGATCGGGTGCTTGCCACCTGCTGGAAGGTCGAAGACTGCCAGCATGTGATCAAGGGCTACCATCTGCGGATCGGGCCAGAGGGGTGACAGGGCAGGCGGCATCCCGGGGGCAGAGCGATTACGACAAGCTGCGCCGGTTGCCATGGCTCTATGGCTCCACGGTGATGACGGCGATGGCCGTCCTGTGCACCGTCACCGCGCCGCTGACCCTTTTCGCCGCCGAACTGGGGCTGGGGGAGGACCGCATCGGCCTTCTGTCCGGGATCATGCCGTTCTTTCAGGCGCTTGGTGTTCTGGCTCTGCCGCTGATCCTGAAATTCGGAAGCCGCCGGGTCGCCGCGACGGCCCTGTCGATGCGGTATCTGTTCCTGATCCTGTTTCTCGTGGCGCCGGCCTATGCCGCCAGTCCCGACGCCGTCTTTGCGATCCTGCTTGCCGCGATGCTGGGCTTTGCGATCTGCCGCAGCCTTGCCGAGGCGGCCCTTGTCCCCTGGAGCCAGGAATTCATGCCCCGGTTCGTCCGGGGTCGGATCACGGGCCGCATGGCGCTGATCTATGTGCCGGTGGCGCTGGGCGTGTCGTGGGCGATCCAGTCGTGGCTGGATGCGCAGACCGGGCTCGATCGGTTCATGCCGGTCTTCGTGGTGGGCATCGTCGTGGGGCTTGTGGGGGCGCTGATGCTCCTTGGTCTGCGCGGCGGCCATCCGGGCGAGGCAGGCCAAGCGCCGCGCGGCCGCCTGACAGAGCCGCTGCGGGACCGGAACTTCGCCCTATTCCTGTTCGCCTCGGCCTTGCAGGCGCTGGTGGCAACCGCCATCGGGCTGTTCCTGATCCTGTTCTTTCGCGAACGGCTGGGGCTGAGTTCGGGCGCGCTTGTCCTTCAGGTCGCGCTGATCCCGGTGGGCTCGGCTGCCGGCAACGTGGCGGCCGGCTGGTTCGTCGATCGCTATGGCACCCGCGCGATCCGGACGGCGCTGCAGGTGGGGCAGATCCTTCTGCTGCTGGCGCTGCCGTTTCTGGGACTGCAGGTCTCGGGACTGGCGTGGCTGGTGCCGGCGGCCTTCTTCTTTTTCGGGTTCCTGTTTCAGGCGGGGATCGCGGTTGCGCATGTCTATATGCTCAACGTCATCCCGCCCGCCTCGAAAGAGGCCTATACCGCGCTTCACTACAGCATCGACGGGATGACAGCGGGGCTTGCTACGGTTGCGGCGGGGTATCTTCTGGTCTGGCTCGGCCCTGGCGAGACGGTTCTCTTCGGGCTGGGCCTCGGCAATTTCGAGGTCTTGTTCGTGCTGGCCGCCTGCGTGACCGCGATCTCCATCCTCGCCTTCAGCAGGCTGCAGGAAGAGGGCGCCCTGTCGGTGCGCGAATTCGTGGGCCACTTCACCACCGGCAATCCGATGAAGGCGCTGTGGGGGATCAACCGCTATGCCAGCCGCACCTCCGAAGACAGGCGGCGCGATCTGGCGTTCCGGTTCTCCGGCCTCGGAAGCCCGCTGGCCAAGGAAGAGCTGATCGCGGCGCTGCGCGATCCCAGTTTCGATGTCCGGCAGGAGGCGATCAGCGCGCTTGGCCATATCGGGCGGCATCCGGCGGTCGTGCGCGCGCTGGAAGAGGTGCTGGAGTATCAGGGCCTGGTCGAGCTGCGCTACGAGGCGCTTCGGTCGCTGGGCCGTCTGAGGGCAATCGGCAGCGCGCCGCGCGTGGCCGCCCTGCTGGACGACGCACACCCCATGCTTCGCGCCAGCGCGGCACGGGCGCTGGGTGAAATGGGCCACGCGCAAAGCCTGCCCCGCATCCGCGAGATGCTGGCCGGTGACGACGAACTGGATTGCAGGCTTGCCGCCGCCTCGGCGCTGGGCAAGCTGAAGGATCGCGAAAGCCTGACGGGTCTGGTCGCGCTCTACCTGTCGCAGGCCGCCGACATCGAGACCCCGGTGGCCGAGCCGCGCGGCAAGGTGGTCCTGCTGGCGATCACCAAGATCCTGCGCTGTGAAGAGGACTTCGCCCATCAATGGCGGCGCGAAGAGGCGCAGCCGGGGCTTGCGGTGCCGGGGCTCCTGCTTCAGCTGGGCCGCCTGCCCACTAGCGCATCGCGGGAGTTGCGCGCGCTGGCCGCCGAATATGATCCTGATAAGACGGGCGCCGCGCTCAGGGTCCTGACCCGGCTTGCCCCCGATCTCGATGCCTTGGCGCGGCCGGATGCGCAGGCTGCGGCCCGGGTCCTGCGGCAGGTCGGTGATCTTCGCGATCCGCATCCCGCCCTTGTCGTGGCGCTTGGCGTTATCGCTCTGAGGGTTCTGGGTCGCTGAGCCGGGCCCAGTGAATGTCCATCCGCTCGGGCGTGCCGGCATACCACAGGATCAGCACCGCGCCGCCCGGCAGGACCTCGGCCCAAGGCAGGCCATAGCTCCATTGCGACATCTGGCTCAGGGTTTCCTCCCCGGCGGACGCGGCATCCGTTTGGGCCTTCTGCCGGTGCAGAACGATGGGGGCGCCGAAGTCCCCGTCCGGCCGATGGGCGACGCGCGCACAGATTTGCCCCGCGCCGAACCGGTCGACGTAAGGCAGCACCAGCCGGCCATCGGGCAGGATCGCCGGTCTCCCCGGCTGATCCGCGAAGCCAAGCGGGACGGGTTCCGTGACATCGCTTGCGTCCGCGGTCGTGGTTCTGCGGTGTATATCCAGATAGGCCCCCGCACTCGTGTCATAGGTCCAGGCAAAGGTCTCGATCCGGCCATCAGGCCGCACGGCACAACGCATATCCCAGTTGAACAGCCGCCCCGAGGGATCACGCGCCACCGTTCGTGGCTCCGACCATGTGGCCCCGCCATCGCCGGAACGCAGGAACACGGCCCGCTGGTCCCATGGTCCGGCATTGGCATAGGTCTTGTTCGTCTCGATGCTCATGACAAGGCCGCCATCGGGCAGCACAAGGATCGGGGCGGTCAGGCTTGGCGGGCCAAGCCGGGCGGGCAGGGGCACTCTTTGCCACGGGCCCCAGCTCTGGCCATCATCATCGCTGCGGGCCAGCAGGATCGCCATGGGCAGGCAGCCATCCGTCTCGGCATTGAACAGGGGCGCGTCGGGATGGCTTTGGCGGTCGACCCACATCGCCGCGGCCAGAAGCGATCCGGGCGTCGTTTCGGTCAGGTAGCAAAGCTTGAGGCTGCCGGCCTTGCCGTCGATCTGAGGTGCGGGCAGGACGGCCACCGGGCCTGACCATGCGTCCCCTCGGGACGCCGCGCGATGGATCTCGATCCGTTCGCCGGCATCGTCCTTGGACGCGCCCGCGCGCAGCGTGGCGATCAGACTGCCGGAGGCCAGCGCGGTCACGGATGGGAAGGTCAGCATCGCGCGGTCGGTCCCCGCCTCGGCGTGGGACAGGACGCCGCGCGCGGCGATGATCACGCGGGGCCTGCGCGGAACCGCTCGACCCCGCCGATATAGGTGGCGCGCACCGCGTGGGTGATCGGATCGAGAACCACGAAATCGGCGAGCTTGCCGGGCGCGATGCTGCCCATATCCGCCTCGCGCCCGATGACGCGGGCGGGGACAAGGCTGGTGGCATGGCTGGTGCGGACCAGATCGGCCCCGCCAAGGGTCATGAAATTCCCCATCGCCTCGTCGGGTGTCAGCGACGATCCGCACAGGCCGCCGTTCTCGTCATGGACGGCATTTCCCTTGACGCTGCGGACGCGGTAGCCGGGATAGAATTCGAACTCCATATCCTCGGCGCCCGCATATTTCATCGCGTCGGTTTCGAGGAAGACACGGGTGTCGGGCAATTGCGCCAAAAGCCGGATGAAGCCCGGATCGGTGTGAATGCCATCACAAATAAGCCCTACCGCGACATCGCGCTCTGCCAGCAGCGCATCGGGCAGGGAATAGGGATGGATGCCCATCCCGCCATAGGGTTTCGGCGGCATGGCGTTGAAGATATGCGTCGCCGCGTCGATCCCCCATGACACATAGCGCGGCACGTCATGAGGCTCGGCGAAGGAATGGCCCAGATGGATCGAGACGCCATGCGCCTTGAGCCTTCGGATGAAATCCTCGGCGCCCGGGCGTTCGGGGGCAAGCGTCACGCCCAGAAGCATACCGTCCGCCGCCTCGAGCATTGCCTCGGCCAGCGGGATCGACGGGTCCACGATATTCTCGGGGTTGTGTGCGCCGGGATCGGCGAAGCAGGGCCCCTCGCTGTGAACACCCAGAGCGCGCGCGCCGGTCGCGCCCTGGCACTGGGCCGCCAGTTCGGCCAGAACCTCCATCATGCGCGGCGATTTGGTGCAGCCGAAGGAAGGCAGAAAGGCCGTGGCCCCGCACGACAGCAGGAATTGCGAGGCCTCGTCGACCGCGCCGGGTTCGGCATCGCCGTAAAGGTGGCGGAACATCCCGTGCTGAAGCAGGTCGATGATCCCGGGATAAAGGACCGCGCCGTCCCCGTCGATCATCCGCCAGTCCGCGCTGCCGGGCTCGCCCCGATCGGCAAAGCCCGCGAAGCGGTCGCCTTCGATCATGACGTCTTTGGACAGGATGCCGCCCGGCGTTACGACCGAGACATTCGACCAGCGTTGATTGACACTCATCGCAAAATCCATATTACCATGTTATTATATTAACAGGTTAATCTGATGGAACAAGACTTCTCTCTTCGCGTCCCGAGGCGTGTTTGCGTGACGGGCGCGACGCAGGGCATCGGGCTTGCCATCGCCCGGGCCTTTGCTGCGGATGGGGCGCGTGTTGCGCTCAACAGCCACGAGCCGCAGGACGGCGGGGCTTTGGCCCGGATGCCTGAGGGGGCAGAATGCCATTATGTGCAGGCCGATCTGTCGACGTTGGACGGGCCGGCGGCGCTCGTGGCGGGAGCCATGGATGCGCTGGGCGGGATCGATACGCTGATCTGCAACGCAGGCAGTTTCTATGACACCGCCTTTGCCGATCTGACCGCCGACCGGATCGACCGGACCTATAACCTCAATGTCCGGGGCGCGATGCTTACCGCACAGGCCTTTGCCGCGCAGGTGACGGAGGCGCATGACAACCCGTCGATCGTCTGCACCGGTTCGACGAATTCCCGCGCAGCCGAAAAGGACAGTGTCGCCTATGACACCTCGAAAGGGGCGGTTCTGATGATGATCCGCTCGCTGGCGGTCACGCTGGCCGGGCGCGGCATCCGGGTCAACGGGATCGGCCCCGGCCTTGTCGACACGCCGCTGACGGCCGGGGGGCTGGCCGTTCCCGGCGTCCGCGAAAAGGTCATCACGCAAATCCCGCTGGGCCGGATCGGGCGGCCCGAGGATATCGCGGGTGCCGCGGTTTTCCTTGCCTCGCCGCAGGCCGCTTACATTACCGGCCAGATGCTTTATGTGGACGGCGGAATTCTGGCCCAGCAGATGTCATGGGATCCCGCGACGTGAAGACCGAACTCGTTCCACGCCACCTGCAACTCAGGGAGATGCTGTTTCACCGCTGGAAGGCCAATGGTCTACGCACCGGTGATCGCATCGAATCCCAGAACGAGATTTCGCGCTTCTGCGACTTTTCCCTGATCACCGTGATCAAGACGCTCAAGGACCTCGAGGCCGAGGGTATCATCCGCCGGCAAGTCGGCCGGGGGTCGTTTCTGGAACGCACGCCCTGGGCCGAGGCGCATCACAGGGTCGGGTTCTTCTATAACCGCGACGTGGTGGGCGGCGGCATCTTCGACAACGATTTCTACACCCGCCTTGTGGTCGGGCTGGAACGGTCGGTGGTGTCGGACGGTCACGAGTTCATCCTGGGCAGTTTCACGAACACGAAGATGCCGATGGCCGTCTGGGACGCGCTCGACGTGATCGTGCTGACCTCGATCACCGGGGATACGCAGCTGGATTTCCTCGATCAGACGGCCAGCCAGATCAGCGTGATCGACCAGACGCTGATCCATCCCAAGGTGCACAGCTACCGGCTCGATTTCACGCGGGCCTTTCAGGACATGTTCAAGAGCCTGAACGGCGCGCCGCTGCGGGTCCTGTATCTCGACAGCGCGATTTCCTCGAACGAACAGAGGCTCAGGCGTGATGCCTTTACTCAGGCGGCGGCCGAATTCGGGCCCGACTGCGTGCCCAGCTTTGCCAAGGTGAACCAGGAAGACGTGGAGGGCGGCCTTGCGCCCGTGCTTGATGCGATGCGCGCGCATGATCCGGACCTTGTCGTGGGCTATGCCAATTCCGGCTGGCTGGCCGCGATCCGGACTGCCGTGCGCCCCGAGACGCAGGTCTATCCCTATGGCCTCGATGCGACGGGGCCGGGCTTCGTCGTCAGTTCGACGGAATGGATGCAATCCGTTCTGCCCATCATCTACAGCAACCTCGCGGACCGGAAGGCCCGGGGTGCCATTCACGATTTCAAGGTACGGTTCGTGCCGGCCGGAACATGATCAGGAAAGGGTCCATCACATGCTGAAGATCGTCGACAAGGGGGCACGCTCCAATCTGCCGTTCAGCCCGGCCATCGTGGCGGGCGACCTCGTCTTTGTCTCGGGTCAGGCGTCGGTCGATCGCGAGGACGGCCACATCATCAACGGCACCTTCGAAGAAGAGATGCGCCGCTCGATCGAGAACATGGAAGTTATCCTTCAGGCCGAAGGGCTGAGCCTCGACCACGTGATCAACGTGCGGTGCTATCTTGGCAGCCCCGATGACGTGGCCGAACACAACCGCATCTATGCCGAGTATTTCTCCGAACCGCGCCCCACCCGCACGACCATCACCGGCGTGCTGGGCACCATGCTGAAATACGAGCTGGATTGCGTGGCCTATGCCCCGACCCGCAGGCAGGACGCGGCCCGCAGCTAGAATTCGGTCAGCACGCCGCCCGTCACGTCGTAGTCGTCGCTTACCACCGGCAGGAACCGCCATTTGTCAAAGGCGGTGCAGGGATGCGAGATGCCCGACCCGATCATGTCGCCTACCGCCCAGTCGCTGCCCTCGGGCAGCCTGACGAATGCGTGCTGGTCGTTCATGGCAAAGATCTCGGCCTCTCCGACAGGGGCCGGGCCGGTGCCGGGGACATGGCGCGCAAAGGGGACGGGCAGGCCCGCATCATAGGGGGCGTCGCGCTTGCCCATCGTCAGAAGGGCAAGGCCCGGTTCGGGGCGCGACTGCACATAGGCCCAGATTTCCAGCGCGGGTTTCAGCTGTGATTTCCAGCCTCGGGCGGGGTCTTTCCGCGCGGCCTCCTGCGCGGTGAAATAGGCGCCGGAATCGTTGGTGACATAGCATCCGCTTCGCAGGACGATCCGGACCGGGATCGGAAGTTTCAGGGTGGCGAAAGTGTCTGCCATGATGTCGAAATGGCCCGATCCGCCGCCCGTCAGGACGAATTCCTCCAGCCCTTCGAGCAATGAGCCGGGCAGGGCCTGCGCGATATCGGTGACCATCTGCGCATAGTCCCGGACCGGCGCGTCACTGTCGGCGATACCGGGCACGACGCCTTCGAAGGCGGCGACACCGCCAAAGCGGATGTGGCGCATGTCGGCGGCGGCGATCGCATGGGCCAGCGCCTGCGCTTCGGCCCGTGTGCGAACACCCGTCCGGCCACCCGCGACGCCCACCTCCAGCAGGACGCGGATCGGCCGGGGGGGCGGGTCGGCGGCAAGGTGCCGGGCCACGATGTCCAGCTGTGCGATCGAATCGACAAAGCAATAGAAGTCGAGCGCCGGTGCATCGCGCAGCATCGCCACGACGCCCGCCACGGCCGCGCGTCCGATCAGCTGGTTGGCCATGATGATGCGGTCCACGCCGTGATGCTGCATGACGCGCGCCTGCTGCACCGTGGCCGCCGTGATCCCCCATGCGCCGGACTTGAGCTGTTCGTCGAAGATCTGCGGTGACATCGTCGTCTTGCCATGCGGCGCAAGCGACAGGTCGTTGGCCGCAAGATACTCTGCGAAGACGCGGGCATTGTGATCGAGGTTCGACCGGCGGAGCAGCATCAGAGGCAGGGGCATGTCCTCGGCCATGACATTCCAGCCCTGCGCCGCGATATCGCCAAGCCGGAACGGCGCTGCATTGGCCGGAATGCCCTTGGTCCGTCCGTCAAGGATCGTGTCTGACAGCGCTGCGATATCCACTAGAGATCCCCGAAAGCGGCCATTGCGGCGTCGGCGTAATTGACCAGCGCGATCACGTCGGCACCCACGTTGAGGAAGTTGTAGCCCATATCCGCATAGCTCTGGATATTGGCCTGCGAACAGACTGTGGCCGCGATCTTGCCGTTCTTGCGCGCGATGGTGGCGACCCGTTCGCGAACGGCCTGCACGTCGGGATGGTCGATCTGCCCCGGAATGCCCAGTGCGACCGAGTAATCCCCCGGCCCGAAGAACAGGCAATCGACGCCGTCGATCTCGGCGATGGCTTCGAGGTCATCCAGCGCCTCCGGGTCCTCGATCTGGTGGCAGACGAAACGCTCGGCATTGGCCTGCGCCATGTAGTCCAGCAGGCCCACCCGGGTGAAGCCAGCATCGGCGTTGCCGCCATCCACCGCGCGACGGCCGAGCGGCGCGAATTTCGTGTAATCGCGCACCGTCATGGCGTCGGCCACACTCATCACATGGGGCACGATCAGCCCCGTCGCATCGAGTTCCAACCCGCGGATATAATCGCTGTAGCTGCCGCGCGCGACGCGCAGGACAGTGTCCACGTCGTGGATGCGGGCCGCGCGGATCTGATGTTCGATATCCGACCAGCTGGCGCCCACATGCTCCATGCAGAGCCAAATCGCGTCGGGCTGGGCACTGGCAAAGA
>NZ_RBVZ01000079.1 GCF_004000435.1 Alexandriicola marinus | reverse complement strand
CCGGTCCCTTGATGTTCAGCGCGCCGAAGCCGAGCAACAGGTCGAGCGGGCGCGCGGGGGCGGGCAGGAAGAGCTGGCGCTTGAGCACGAGAAAAAAGTGGTCGAGCTCAGCCGGGAACCTGAGCCGAAAATCGGCCCATCGGCCAATGCCCAGGAGAAACGCGGGATCGTCACGGAGCGCGGTGAGGCTTTCCGCGCGGCTCAGGCGCGCAATGCACAGCGCCAAGAGTTGGGCTGGCGGCAGTTGGAATTGCGTCTTGAGCTGATGGAGCGCGGGCGCGCCTTCATTGCCACCGCGCGCGAGCGGCTGGATCAGCTATGGGGCCGCGCCGAGGCGGCGATGTCACGGATCAAGGAGAGGG
>NZ_RBVZ01000078.1 GCF_004000435.1 Alexandriicola marinus | reverse complement strand
GCAAGCTATTCCTTGCCGGCGTAGGGCCAGACAGCGAGGCCGCGACCTTCACAGACGGCGTCGTGATCCCGGAATATGTGTTCATCTGCTTCCAGATGACCTTTGCCGTCATCACGCCTGCCCTGATCGTCGGCGCGTTTGCCGAGCGCATCAAATTCAGCGCTGTGATGCTGTTCACCGTGCTCTGGGTCACTTTCGTCTATTTCCCGATCGCACACATGGTCTGGGACGGGGCGGGCTACCTGTTCAACCTCGGCGCACTTGATTTCGCCGGCGGCACGGTCGTCCACATCAATGCCGGTATCGCGGCTCTCGTCGGCTCCATGATGGTCGGCAAGCGCATGGGTTACGGCAAGGACAACA
>NZ_RBVZ01000077.1 GCF_004000435.1 Alexandriicola marinus | reverse complement strand
GTTGAAGGCCGCAATTCGCGAACAGGTCGGATCGGAGCTGCGCTGTTCCGTGGGCATCGGGCCGAACCACCTGCTTGCGAAGATCGCGGGCAAGCTCGAAAAACCGGACGGGTTGCAATGGCTTGCCCCGGAAAACATGCCCGACCGTATCGCGCATCTGTCGCTTGACGATCTGCCGGGGATTTCGCACGGCATCAAAGCCCGGTTGCAGCGTGCAGCCGTTTGGGGCGTCGCGGAACTCTATGCGCTCGATCCTCGCCACGCCCGGCAGATTTGGCGCTCCGTCGAAGGTGAGCGTTTCGTTCGAGCCTTGCAGGGCATGGAGATTCCGCTCTTGCCGACGCAGCGAAACGGCTACGGCAACTCGAAGGTTCTCGCTCCGCAGT
>NZ_RBVZ01000076.1 GCF_004000435.1 Alexandriicola marinus | reverse complement strand
CGGCGGAAGTGCCGCCGATCACGATCGCCAGGTGATAGGGCGGGCAGGCTGCGGTGCCGAGCGTGAGGATTTTCTCCCTCAGGAACTCGATCATGCGGTCATGCGTCAGCAGTGACGGCGTGCCCTGATAAAGGAACGTCTTGTTGGCCGAGCCGCCGCCCTTGGCGACAAAGAGGAATTTGTAGGCGTCTTCGCCTTCCTCGTAGATGTCGATCTGCGCCGGCAGGTTGTTCTTCGTGTTCTTTTCCTCAAACATCGCCAGCGGCGCCAGCTGCGAATAACGCAGGTTCTTCTTCTCGTAGGCGTCGAGCACGCCGCGGCCCAGCGCATCGGCATCGCCGCCATCGGTCCACACGCGCCGGCCCTTCTTGCCCATCACGATCGCGGTGCC
>NZ_RBVZ01000075.1 GCF_004000435.1 Alexandriicola marinus | reverse complement strand
GGCGGACAGGCAGGGTCAAGGAGGGCCAGATTTGGGCAACCAAATCTCTGCCGCAAAAACCGGGAGGCCTTGAGCGATCGGTTTTTGTGGATGGCCCCCTTGAGGCTGACGGGCCGGTCTGTCGCGGCCTGGTCATTCCGGGCGGAGTGCGTCCGTTGAACGCGCTGCGGCCGGCGGCTTCGTGAAGTCGCCTCGGGCGATCTGACCGCCGGACACGGCATCCCTGGAACAGGGATCGGGCCGCCCCAAGTTCGTCCTGGGGCGGCCCATCCTCGTCAGAGGATTTAGTCCTGGGGATCTTTCGCGCTCGGTGGGAACATCACCAGCTCCGAGACCGCGACCGGGAAGTCGAGCTTGAGGCTGAAGAACTCCGATCCATCCCCGTTGCGGGTGTTGCGGA
>NZ_RBVZ01000074.1 GCF_004000435.1 Alexandriicola marinus | reverse complement strand
GGTCTATCCGGATGATCCCGGTTCCGACGAACACGAAGGTCTGGCTGGCGGCAGGCGTGACGGACATGCGGCGCGGGTTCACCACGCTCGCGGCCCAGGCGGAGACGGTGCTGAAGCAGGACCCGTTCGCCGGGCACATGTTCGTCTTCCGCGGTCGACGCGGTGATCTGATCAAGATCATCTGGTGGGATGGCCAGGGTGCATGCCTGTTCAGCAAGCGTCTGGAGAAGGGCCGGTTCGTGTGGCCGTCGGTGAAGGAGGGCAAGATCGCGCTGACGCCAGCGCAGCTGGCGATGCTGCTGGAAGGGATCGACTGGCGTCTGCCACAACGAAGCTGGACGCCTCTCAAGGCGGGATAAATCGGTCTCGGTGGCGGGTTCGGGATTCCTGTCTCACTCCTGTTTTGCTAT
>NZ_RBVZ01000073.1 GCF_004000435.1 Alexandriicola marinus | reverse complement strand
AGGACAAGGACAAGCTGCTCGAAGCCATTCCCCAATATGACGGTCTGGCGATCAGGTCGGCCACGAAGGTCACCGAAAAGCTGATCAACGCCGCGACCAATCTCAAGGTTGTCGGCCGCGCCGGCATCGGCGTCGACAATGTCGATATCCCGGCGGCCAGCCGGCGCGGCATCATCGTGATGAACACGCCATTCGGAAACTCGATCACGACCNCGGCGCGGCATCATCGTGATGAACACGCCATTCGGAAACTCGATCACGACCGCCGAACATGCCGTTGCGATGCTGTTTTCGGTGGCGCGTCAAATTCCCGAGGCCAACAGCTCGACGCATGCCGGCAAGTGGGAGAAGAACCGCTTCATGGGCGTGGAGATCACGGGCAAGACACTGGGTGTGATCGGCTGCGGCAACATCGGTTCGATCGTGGCGAT
>NZ_RBVZ01000072.1 GCF_004000435.1 Alexandriicola marinus | reverse complement strand
CCTTGCTCCACCCATCTTGGAAAAGCTCACCAGTGACGGCGGCAACCGCATTATTCTTCGCCATCTGCCAGCTCCTTCAAGGCGGCATTGACCGTCAATGTCAGGTGACTGCGGCGGCGCTCTGCTAGCGAATGAACCTGATCGGCAAAGTCCAGAACGAACCCGGCGAGGCTCCGCATCTGCGATAGACTGCCCGGCCCGAAGGGCGGTCGAAGGCCCTTCTTGTTCGCCTCGTTCATGCGCTTGGCGATCTGGGAGACGTTGTTACCCACACGATTCAGGGCTGCACGGAAGCTGCTCAGCTCAGAAGACAGGTGTTCATCGGGGATGAAAACGCCATTCGCACACTGGATCAGGCGGCGCAAACCATCCGATCTGCTGTTGATCCCGTTCTTGCTCAAGACGGCATCGAACGCGCGAAGCTCTTCTTCGGTAAC
>NZ_RBVZ01000071.1 GCF_004000435.1 Alexandriicola marinus | reverse complement strand
GGCGGCGGCGGCACGATCGACGACGATGACATCGAGAACATGCGCGACAGCATTCCGATCATGGCCGATGCCGGTCGGGCGATCATCGTCCAGACCTCCGTTGAATTCGAGCCGGTCTTGAGCGGCCTGATCGAGCCTGTGACATTCGACGATTTCGTCGTGACGCGTCCCAGATTCTCCGCGCAGGTCTGCTTTAATACCAACAACTCGAACCCGACCGCCGCAACGGCAATCTGCTAGCG
The DNA here is from genome assembly GCF_004000435.1 of Alexandriicola marinus. Lineage (GTDB taxonomy): Bacteria > Pseudomonadota > Alphaproteobacteria > Rhodobacterales > Rhodobacteraceae > Alexandriicola > Alexandriicola marinus. The sequence goes on along the minus strand of NZ_RBVZ01000071.1, from coordinate 198 downwards.
CGCGGTCTCGTCCGACACTCGCATCGCCCCGACCTGAAGCGCCATCTGCTCGGCCATGAAGCGCGAGGCCTGTTGCGGAGTGACACCGCCGACGCCCACGCGCCGCCCGAAGCGCCACCACAGGCCCGGCGCCCAAACCCTGCTGTCGGGGGCCTTCAGCACGATCAGGAACCCGTTCGAGGGTTTGAAGGCAAAGGC
>NZ_RBVZ01000070.1 GCF_004000435.1 Alexandriicola marinus | reverse complement strand
GTGTTGATGGCCTCTAGGAAGGTCATCGCCTCGCGCCCCCGAACCTCACCCAAGACAATGCGATCAGGCCGCATCCGCAGCGTGGAGGTAAGAAGAGTGTCAGCGGATTGCGTCTCCACATCGCGGTTCGCGATCAGCGTTACGACATTCGGCTGGTTCGGCAGTAGCTCGGCCGCTTCCTCGATAGTCACGATGCGCTCATCTTCCCCGACATAGGAGAGGATCTTCCTGGCCGCGACGGTTTTCCCAGTGGACGTTCCGCCGGAAACCACCATGTTCATTTTGTTCTCGACGCAGAACTTGATCGCGGCGTAAATGTCGCCGCTCTTCACGACCTGGCGCAGCTCGCGGTTCCGTTCCTGGCGGACGCCTTCAAGGCTGCGTTCTGCACCATAGAGATACTTCAGCTCGATCTTTTCCAGCGGCAGGGTAGAGAAGAAGCGCAAC
>NZ_RBVZ01000007.1 GCF_004000435.1 Alexandriicola marinus | reverse complement strand
GTGCTGTCGATCATGATGACGGCGGGCGTCATGCGTTATGCCCGCTCCTCGATGCTTGATGCGCTGAGCCGCGATTTCATCCGCACCGCCCGGTCCAAGGGCATGCCGGAATGGCGGGTCAATATCCTGCACGGGTTCCGCGTGGCGCTGACGCCGGTGATCGTGCTGATCGGGTTCCGGCTTCCGGTTCTGATCGGCGGATCGGTGATCATCGAACAGGTGTTCCAGTGGCCCGGCATCGGCAAGGAATTCGTCTCGGCGGTGCGCAGTCAGGATTATCCGCTGGTCATGATGGTTGCGCTCTTCTCGGTTCTGGCCGTTCTGATCGCGAGCCTCATCGTCGATCTTCTGACCGCGATCATCGATCCGCGCGTTCGGCTGGGCGAATAGCGCCATGACGGATGCCAATGCCACACGCCCCAGAACGCGGCGCGATGCCCAGTTCGACAAGATCCGCGACCGCGAGGCGGCGCTGGCCGGAACCAGGCAGCGCACCGGCCGGTTCATGTCGAAGTTTCTCAACAACCGTCTGGCGGTCGTGGGCTTCGTGATCTTCGCCGTGATCTGCCTGATGAGCCTTTTCGCGCCGCTGATCGCGCAGCATGACCCGATGTCGCCCAACCTGCGCGCCATCGCCAAGCCGCCTTCGGCCGAGCATTGGTTCGGCACCGACAAGACGGGCCGCGACGTCTTTGCCCGGGTCCTTTACGGGGGGCGGGTCTCGATCCTCGTGGGGCTGGGAAGTGCCCTTCTGTCGGCCATCATCGGCGTGATCATCGGTGTCTATTCCGGCTATGTCGGTGGCTGGCTCGACTGGATCGCGATGCGGATCTCGGAAATCTTCATGTCGTTTCCGCAGATCATTCTCGTCTTGCTGCTGGTGGCGATCCTCGGGCAATCCCTGCTGAACCTGATCGTGATCTTCACGCTGACGGGCTGGGGCGGCATCTACCGGATGGCGCGCGCGCGGATGCTGTCGATCCGCGAAGAGGAATACGTGCAGGCACTGCGCAGCTTTGGCCTCGGGCCCGCGCGGATCGCCTATAAACACATGCTGCCCAATGCGCTTGGGCCGATCATGGTCAACATCACCCTGTCGACGGCGGCCTTCATCCTTCAGGAGGCGGGGCTGAGCTTTCTGGGCCTTGGCGTCCCGCTGTCGATCCCGACCTGGGGCAACATCCTGAACGCGGCGCAGGATCTGCGCGTGCTCGAGCAGAACTGGTGGATCTGGCTTCCTGTGGGGGCCACGATTTCGCTGTTCGTGCTGAGCGTGAATTTCATCGGAGACGGGCTGCGCGATGCGACCGACCCGTCCCAGCAGGGGTAGGGGCGATGGCAAACGACGTCGCCCTCACCGTCAAGGGGCTCAAGACCTACATCTACACCAACAACCGCTGCAACCGCGCGCTTGACGGTGTGTCGTTCGAGATCCGGCAGGGCAAGACCCTGTGCATCGTGGGCGAAAGCGGCTGCGGCAAAAGCGTGACGGCCGCCTCGATCATGCAGCTTTTGCCGACGCTGAGCCGGATCGAGGAGGGAGAGATCACCTATCACGGCCCGGACGGGCCTGTCCGGATCGACCAGTTGCCGCGCGATGGTGCAAAGATGCGCGCCATCCGGGGCAAGGAAATCGCGATGATCTTTCAGGATCCGATGACGGCGCTCAACCCCGTCTATTCGATCGGGTTCCAGATCAAGGAAATGCTGAAATACCACACCGGCCTTGGCCGGTCGGACAGGCATTCCAAGGCCATCGATCTTCTGCGGTCGATGGGCATTCCGCTGCCCGAAAAACGGGTCAACGAATATCCGCATCTCTATTCGGGCGGCATGCGGCAGCGGGCGATGATTGCCATCGCCATGTCGTGCAACCCCCGCATCCTGATCGCGGACGAGCCGACGACTGCGCTCGACGTGACGATTCAGGCCCAGATCTTCGAGTTGATGGATACGCTCAAGCGCGACCACGGCACCGCGATCATGCTGATCACCCATGACATGGGCGTGGTGGCCGAACTGGCCGATGACGTGGCCGTCATGTACATGGGCAACATCGTCGAGGCCGGTCCGGTGGGCAAGGTCCTGCGCAACCCGGTGCATCCCTATACCCGCGCGCTACTGGATTCGATCCCGGTTCTGGGCCGGGGTAAGGATCAGGAGATCAAGGCCATCCCGGGCCAGACCCCCGATCCCTACAACCGGCCCGAGGGCTGCCAGTTCGCCGACCGCTGCGCCTATCGGATCGGGGCCTGCGACCAGATGCCGGACGAGACGCAGGTCGCCCCCGATCATCGCGTGATGTGCTGGCGCTACGAGGAGTTTGCGGCCGATGCAGCCGAATGACCCGATCCTGAAGCTGCGCGACGTGCAGGTGCATTTCCCGGTGAAGACGGGTGTCTTCAAACGGGTGACGGGCCATGTCCGCGCGGTCGACGGCGTCGACCTCGATGTGCGGCGCGGTGAGGTTCTGGGCCTTGTCGGTGAAAGCGGTTGCGGCAAGACGACGCTCGGCAAGGCGATCCTGCAACTCGTCCGGGCGACGCAGGGCACCGTCACCTATTCGGGCGAGGACGGCGAGACCGAGCTTACCTCGCTCGATGACGCAGGGCTGTTTCGCTTCCGCAAACGGCTTCAGATCGTGTTTCAGGATCCCCATTCCTCGCTGAACCCGGCATTCACCATCTTTGGCTCGCTCGAGGATCCGCTTCGCCACTACGGGGTCAAGACCCGGGAGGAACGCCGCAAGATCGTGGGCGATCTGCTCGAGGCGGTGAACATGCGCCGCGAGTCGATGGATCGCTATCCGCACGAGTTTTCGGGCGGACAGAGGCAGCGGATCGGCATTGCCCGCGCGCTCAGCATTGAGCCCGAACTCATCGTCTGCGACGAGGCCGTGAGCGCGCTCGACGTGTCGATCCAGGCGCAGGTGCTTCAGCTTCTGATGGAGCTGAAACGCGAAAAGAACCTGACCTATGTGTTCATCACCCACGATCTGAGCGTGACCGAATATCTCTGCGACCGGATCGCGGTGATGTATCTGGGCAAGATCGTGGAGCTGTGCGACGCCGAGGATCTTTATGCCAACACGCTGCACCCCTATTCCGAAGCGCTCCTCTCGGCCATTCCCGTGGCCGATCTCGACAAGAAGTCACGCCGGATCGTGCTTCAGGGCGATGTGCCAAGCCCGGTGAACCCGCCGTCGGGCTGCCCGTTCCATCCGCGCTGCCGCTATGCCGTGGATCGCTGCAAGACCGAGGTGCCAGAGTTGCGCCGCTTCAAGTCGGCCAAGGGCGAACACATGGCGGCCTGCCACCTGATCGATCAACCACTGGCGGAGTAACCGCCCAGAACCGAAAGCCCATAGATATGGCGAAATTTGCGATCCACGATTTCAAGGGCGTGATCCCCGCCCTTGTCACGCCGTTCGACCTTGATGGCAGCCTGAACGAAGGGCTGCTGCGGGGCATCACCGCGTCGCTGGTGGCGCGCGGCGTCGATGGTCTTTACCTGACCGGCTCGACCGGCGAAGGCTTCATGATGAGCCCCGAGGAACGGATGCGCGCGGTCGAAACCGTCTGCGCGGAGGTCGCGGGCCGCATTCCCGTCATGGTCCATGTGGGCGCGATCAGCACCTACCAGACCGTCGCGCTCGCCCGTCAGGCCGAGGCTGCGGGCGCCGATGCGATCTCGTCGGTGCCGCCGATCTACTGGCCCTTCACGCCCGATCAGGTCGCAAATTACTATGCCGACGTGACGGCCTCCACGTCATTGCCGATGGTCGTCTACAAGATCGCGCTCGCGGGCGAGATCGGGTTCGAGCTTCTGGCCCGGCTGGCCGCCATGCCGGGGATCGAAGGGGTCAAATACACCGCCCCCACCCATTTCGAGATCGGCCGCATCAAGACCGAGATCGGCCCCGATTTCCGGGTCTTTTCCGGCGCCGACGAAATGGCGATGTCGGGGCTGGCCTTCGGGGCCGATGGCTTGATCGGGTCGTTCTACAACATCATCCCCGAGCTTTATGCCGATATCGTCGCGGCCATGGCCGAAGACCGGATCGCGGATGCCAAGGCGTTGCAGGACAAGGCCAACGCCATCATCTTCTTCACGCTCAAGCAATATCCGATGTCGGCGGTCAAGCGGATCATGGCGTGGCAGGGCGCCGATGCCGGCTATTGCCGCAAGCCGTTCGACAATTACGAAACGCCCGAGGCGGAAGCCGCGCTCAAGGACGCCTACCGCGCCTTCCGCGACGCGCATGGCCTCGCCGAAATCGGGTTTCTGCCGGACCTTTAGAGGGCCGCAACCGAAAAGAGGTTCCTTCTCCACCCTTCGCGGGTGGGCCAATTCAGGGAATCTAGACCATTGGGCCGATGTCGCCTAGGCTGCAGCGAACGGCGTTGCTTCGTATGAAACTGAAAAAACAACCATGAAGGCCGAAGACCGGCTGGCAGTCGTGACCGGCCCAAATCCGTCCCTTGATTGCTCTGTCGCGAATGACTGTCTAGAGCCCATACCTCCCGGTTCTTGTGGTTCGGCGATTGTCGGCTTCTCTGTCATCCAACGAAACTTCCGCTACATCCCTGTCTCCGGCTTAGTTATGCTTTTGAAATGAAGCCGAAAATCCTGACGACACTTCAAACCTACGATGGCCCGACATTCCGGGCGGATGTTTTGGCTGGGGTTACTGTGGCCATGGTTGCGCTCCCGCTCAGCCTGGCCATCGCAATCGCGTCGGGCGCATCCCCTGCGCAAGGTCTGGTCACAGCCATCGTCGCGGGTTTCCTGATCTCGCTTCTGGGAGGAAGCCGGGTGCAGATTGGGGGGCCAACCGGTGCATTCATCGTCGTTGTCTACGGCGTGATTGCCGATCATGGGTATGATGGGCTGGTATTGGCAACATTCATGGCCGGGGTGATCCTGCTAGTCGGGGGGTGCCTGCGGGCAGGTCGGCTGATGCGCCTTGTCCCGGAACCCGTCATCAACGGCTTCACCATCGGTATCGCGGTCATAATTGCCACCAGCCAGCTCAACGATCTTTTCGGTCTGTCCATTGGCACCGTTCCAGCAGAGTTCTTCGGTAAGGTGGACGCCCTCTGGAGTGCACGCGACAGCACCAACGTCGCGGCACTTTGTATCGGGATCGCTTCGATGATCCTGATTGTCACCTTTCGAAGGCTGGCACCAAGACTACCCGGTCTGATTGTCGCGATCGCCGCGACTTCTGCCGTTGTCGCTGTGATGGCGCTGCCCGTGGACACGATCCATTCCCGGTTCGGCGATCTGCCAAGCAACCTTCCGCTCCCGTCCTTGCCGGAGGTCAGTTTGGCACGGGTGACAGAGTTGTTGCCAAGCGCTTTCGTCATCGCCTTCCTCGCCGGGATCGAGTCCCTTCTGTCGGCAATGGTGGCGGACAGGATGATACAGGGGCACCACCGGCCAAACGCCGAGCTGCTCGCACAAGGAGCCGCGAATATCGGGTCATCGCTGTTTGGCGGTCTGCCCGCGACCGGCGCGATTGCCCGAACGGCGACGAATGTGCGCGCGGGCGGCAAGACCCCCGTCGCAGGTCTCGTTCACGCCTTGACGATCCTTGTCGTCATGCTGATCGCCGCACCCCTTGCAGGCTATCTCGCGATGCCAGCACTGGCGGGCTTGCTCATCCTGACAGCTTGGAACATGAGCGAACCGCACAGATGGGCGGGTTACCTGAAAGAGCGGCGCTCCGACCAATTTCTACTCGTCCTGACACTTGTCCTGACGGTGGTGGCCGATCTGACGGTCGCCATCGGCGTGGGCGTCGCGGTTGGTCTGGCGATGCACTTGCAACGGCGCGACATGCCCCCTTCGGATTGGGACGTACCGAGTAGGTGAAAGGGTAGTTTCTCCAAAGCGGTCATCTGACGATGTCGCTCAGAAAACCGGCCGGATGTCTGACAGTCTATGACCGCCGGGGCTCCTCGCGTCAGACCAAGAGCCCTAATGCCTCGGCACGGAATCGACCAGCGCGCGGGCGGTGTCGTGGAAGAGGGCCTTCCGCTGCGCCCAGGTCAGGCCGATCTGGCGGGCGCCGCGCTTCATGGCGCGGAGTTGCTCGTAGCGGATGAAGGTCATGTCGGGCAGACAATGGCCCAGTGTCAGGCTGTGATTGCCGGGGTGCAGCAGGCTCCATGCCCGGCCGAAGGCGATGTATTTGCCGCGCATCGGGCCGATCAGGTCGTCGCTGCCGTACATCACCCGGTCGACGCCGACCCCGGTATAGAGCGCATCGAGCGCATCGGCCTCGCAGACGGTGGAGGTATCGTACCAGATGTTCGGGATGCCACGCAGGGAAGCTGCCGCCGCTTCGATTGCCCAGGCGGAATAGCTGCGCGCGCAATGGGCAAGGCACCATTTGGCGCCCGGATAGCGCTCGGTCAGATCGCGCAGGTCGCGGATGTTGTCCGGGTCCGCGATGGCGTCGCGTTTGGACAGGTGCATCATGATGATGAGACCCAGCTCATCGGCCAGCGCGATCTGCGGTTCGGGCAGGAAGTCCGTGATCCGGGCCTCCGCAGGCGGCGCGCCGCGGGCGTAGACAAGATAGGGTTTCAGCCCGATCAGACCGGTCCGCGCTAGCGTCGTGCGGATGTGCTCGACCGTCATCTCCGGTTGGACGAGCATCAGCCCCGCCGATCGCGGGGCGCCCGAGACCTCGGCCGCGATAAGCGCATTGGCGGCCTCGGTATCGATCGGGCGTGGATAGGGGAACGGAAAGGACAGCCGGTCGACCTCGCGCCCCGGCATCAGGGCCGCATCGACGGCATCGGCAATCGTCCGTGTGGCACTCGGGAAATAGGTGCCGATGCTCGGCGCATAGGGGCCGGTGGCCTTGGCGTGATCGGTGTAATGGGTCCAGTCATGCAGATGCGTATGGACATCGAAGACCTGTGCGGGAACGAAGTCGTTCAGCTCCTCCTCCCATATCCGGGTGTCGAGTGCGCAAGGGGCCCAATGCGGATCGCTCATCTTCGTGCCTTGTGATGGATCATGTTAACATCATAACATGATAACACTGACGCAGGGAGGATGCGATGAACAAGGGGCAAGCGCTCTGGGATCGGGCGAAATCGGTCATCCCCGGCGGCAACATGCTGCTGTCCAAGCGGCCCGAGATGCATTTGCCCGATATCTGGCCCGCCTATTTCTCGCGCGCGGCGGGGGTGACGGTCTGGGATCTGGAGGATCGGGCATTCACCGACATGTCGCTGATGAGCGTGGGTACCAATACGCTGGGCTATGGCCATCCGTCGGTCGATGCCGCGGTGCGCGGCGTGATCGACGCGGGCAACATGTCGACCCTCAACGCCCCCGAAGAGGTGGCGCTGGCCGAACGTCTGGTGGCGCTGCATCCATGGGCCGAAATGGCCCGTTTCGCCCGTTCGGGCGGGGAGGCCAATGCCATTGCGATCCGCATCGCCCGCGCGGCCAGCGGGCGCGACGGCGTGGCGATCTGCGGCTATCACGGCTGGCATGACTGGTATCTGGCCGCCAATCTTGGCGATGCGGCCGGCCTGGACGGGCATCTGCTGCCCGGCCTTGATCCGGCGGGTGTTCCGCGTGATCTGGCGGGCTCGGTCTTTCCGTTTGCCTACAACGATCTGGAAGCGCTGAAATCGCTGGTCACGGACCAGAAGATCGGCGTCATCAAGATGGAGGTGTCACGCAGCGCCGATCCCGCCCCCGGTTTTCTTCAGGCCGTCCGCGACATCGCGGATGCGCATGGCATCGTCCTGATCTTTGACGAATGCACCTCGGGTTTCCGGCAGGCCTTTGGCGGGTTGCACAAGATTTACGGCGTCGATCCCGATATGGCCGTCTTTGGCAAGGCGCTGGGCAATGGCTATGCGATTACCGCCGTGATCGGGCGGCGCGCGGTCATGGATGCGGCGCAATCGACCTTCATCAGTTCCACCTTCTGGACCGAGAGGATCGGCCCCGTCGCGGCGCTTGCCACGCTCGATGCGATGGAAGACTGCCGCTCATGGGAGGTCATCACCGAAACCGGGCGCGAGATCACCCGCCGCTGGCAGGACCTTGCCGCCTCGCATGGTCTGACGATCCGCACACGGGGCCTGCCGGCTCTGACCGGCTTTGACATTCCGGGCGCGCGTGGGCCGATCTACAAGACGCTGATCACGCAGGAAATGCTCAAGGCCGGATACCTTGCGGGCACCAGTGTCTATGTCTGCACGGAACACCGGCCCGACGTGGTGGATCGCTATTTCGAGGCGCTGGATCCGGTCTTCGCCCTGATTGCCGAGTGCGAGGACGGGCGCGATCCGGAGGCGCTGCTTGACGGGCCGGTGTGTCATTCGGGCTTTTCGAGGCTCGCCTGAGCGTTCAGGCGAAGGGTCGCGCATGGCGGCGAAAGCCGCCCGGGGTCATTCCGCGCGATTGCTGGAACGCCGCGCTCAGCGTTTCGGCATGGCCATAGCCGACCTGCCGGGCGATCTCGGCCAGCGTCAGGCCCGTCGTTGCCAGAAGCGCCTCTGCCCGTGTCAGCCGCAATTCGCGAAGGTGCGCCCCGGCGGGAGTGCCATGAACCTCGCGGTGGAGCGTGCGCAGCGCGCTTTCGCGCAATCCGATCAGGGCGGCCACATCCACGAGGCTGCGCATCCCCCCGAGGTTCGCGGCGGCCTGATCCCAGGCCTGCGCCAGCCGCTGCGCCCGGCGGTCGCGTTCGGGCGCGCCGGTGCCTGCGTCAAAACCGTCGAGGATCGCGCGCAGGAGCCGCGTCCGCCGCTCTGTCGCTTCGGGGCTGTCCTTGGCCAGCCTGAGCGCGAGGCGGACAAGCGCCTGCAGATCGATCCGCTCGGGCACCGGCGCACGCCGATGGCCCGCCCCCTCGGCCCCGCTCATCCGGAAATGGCAGACCGAGGCGGTCGCGGCACCGCCCACCGCCTCGCCGGAAAACGGGGTTCCCGGCAGGATCAGGATCCCGTCAGGGGCCGACAGGTCGACGTGGTCTCCGTCCTCGAACCTGATGCGCGCGCGGCCTTGATGAATCCACAGCAGATCGTGGAACGGCCATGTGACCGGGCCGATCGGAAGGCGCCGGTCAAAGCGGCCATAGGCATGGCGCAAAAGGGCCGTGATGTCCCGATCCTTGGTCATGGGGCCGATATTGCCCCGGATTTGTCGATATTCCTAGTCTGGCGTCGGATCTCTGGCTGCGCGGTTCCGCGGTCTTCGTGCTTCGATATCCCGCAACAGGGGAGAGAGATGACAGATGTCCGATCTTGAGATGAATGACCTCGCGGCCGGGTTTGCGCGCGATGGATACATGGCGCTGCAACCGCTGTTCGATGCGGACAAGATGGCCGAAATCAACGCAGAGCTTGACCGTTACATCGCTGACGTGATGCCCACCATGCCGGTCGAGGAGGTCTATTTCGAGAACCGGGACGATCGCTCCACGCTCAAGCAGATGCAGAAGCTGTCGGTCTATGACGCCTATTTCCGCGAGTTGATGGAAAACAGCGTCATCCGTGATCTGGCCTCGGCTGCAATGGGCGAGGCGGCGGTCCCGCAGAACCTGCAATATTTCAACAAGCCGGCCGGCATCGGCCAGCCCACCCCGCCGCATCAGGATGGGTATTACTTTCACCTGTCGCCCTGCAAGGCGGTGACGGGCTGGCTCGCTCTGGAACCGGTGGACGAGGAAAACGGCTGCATCCACTATGTCCGGGGCTCACACAAGGCGGGCGGCTTCCGGCCTCATGGCCGGTCGAACGTGCTGGGCTTTTCGCAGGGCCTGACGGATTTCGGCACCGAGGACGACAAGGCCAACACCGTGGCCTTTCCCGGCGATGCGGGCACGTTCCTCATGCATGACGCGCATATCATCCACTGGGCCGGGCCGAACGTCTCGCCCGACCGGTCGCGCCGGGCGCTGGGCTTTGTGTATTTCGGCGAGAGCGCGCGGATCGACGAGGCGTCGAAGGCTGCCTACAAGGCGCGGCTCGAGGCCGAGTTGCGCGCCGAAGGGAAGATCTGAGATGTCGGGATTTCGACCCCGGGGCATCTGGGGTGCTGTTCTTCTGCCGGTTCAGGGTGGGGATCAGATCGACATGGGCGCTCTGGCAGAGCTGGTCGATATCCTTTGCGCCTCGGGCGTGGCGGGCATCTATACCAATGGCACGGCGGCCGAGTTCTTCAACCAGACCGAGGCGGAGTTCGACGCGATCACCGATCTTGCGCTTGGCGTCGCGGGCCGGGCAGGGGTTCCGGTCCAGATCGGTGTCAGCAATTCCAACCCGCGCGTAGCCCGCGAAAGGCTGCGCCGGATCGCGGAAAGTGACGCGGTCGCCGCGCAGATCACGCTGCCCGATTGGTGGCCCCCGTCCGAGACCGAACAGGCCCGGTTCATCGACGGCATGAGCGAGGCATCGGACGGATTGCCGCTGATCCTGTATAATCCACCCACCGCCAAGGTTCGGCTCGACGTGCCCGGCATCGCCCGGCTGCGCGCGCGCAGCGCATCGCTCGTGGGCGTCAAGGTCGCGGGGGGCGATGCGGCTTGGTATGCACAGCGGCGCGAGATGCTGGGTGACATGTCTGTCTTTGTCGCCGGTCACACCGTGGCCTTCGGGCGGCCCCTCGGGGCCGACGGCGCCTATTCCAACGTGGCCTGCCTGTCGCCTGCCGGGGCGATGCGTCACTGGGACATGGCCGAGACCGACCCCGAGGCCGCCCGCGATGTCGAGGATCGCTTCCGCCGGTTCTTGCACGAAACCATGATCCCGCTGGCTCGCGATCACGGCCTGTCGGACGCCGCCCTCGACAAGGCGATGGCCGCGGCGGGCGGCTGGGCCCCGGTCGGGCCCGACCTGCTCTGGCCCTATTCAGGCGCGACGCCCGGGATGGTCGAGGCGATCCGCGCAAGCGCGCAAGACCTGCTGTCCGACCTGATGGAAGGTCGGGCGAATTCCTCCTGACGTAAGGTTCCCGTCGGAAGGCGGATATCGGACACAGGCCTCTTCCCGAGTGACAACGTCAGATGACCGCAAGGAGCCCGGAGCGGAAGTGGTTCTCAGCCTAAATTCCGAAGTCAAACAGTCTTGAAGAGTATCGCGCGTAAAGACAGGCTATGTCGTCTGCGCACTGATCTCGTCTGGAAAGCCATGCCCTTTGAGACGGCAAGAATTCTTGGGAGCGAGATGCAGCAAGATTTTCGCGATAGTAGAAGTACAAGTTGGCCATCGCTCTGTCCATTGCCCACAGATCAGGCGTGTCGCAAACTGCGAACTCTGTGCGCGTTGATGATCTCGAGCAGTCATAGCTCGGACCTAGAATTCCAGTTTGCAGCCCATCTCTGCGCAGACTTTGCTCAGTCGAAAGGCACCAACGTACAAATCCTTGTTGTCTGATGTCTGCCTTGGTGACCGCGACATACTCTCCCAGTAAGTGCGCAAAAATTGCCCCACCGAAGATTCGATGCCCACGATCTAAGACCTCTTTTGCTTGGTCTTGCCAAAATTCACCATTTACCGAGAAAAGCGTTGTACAATTTTCTGCCAAGGCAATGTATTCGGAAACTTGGCGGGTGATACGACGCGGTGTTGGACGCTCACTTGGCGAAATGGTACCATTCGAACTCTGAATATAGACATCGATACTCAGGGCCTGTGCAATTTCTGGCGTGATATCCAAGAGCTCCTCGTTGGGGCCCGCAAAAGTAAAATAGCGGATTGCATCGGCGCTGAGACCGATTTCATTCAAAAACGCTCCAATTTGAGCATTTGCCATGCCAGATTCAGATGTTTCGACGCTTCCGTCCGTAGAGTTTCTCATACGATAAGCAGCATGCACGCTGATATCCGCATCAGGAGACATATAGCGGCGCCCTCCTGCAACCCACATTATAGCACAGATCGAGTGGCAGCCGGACCCATCGAGTACCAAAGTAGTGTATTCACGGATCGCGATTTCTGCGGCAATGGAAATGCCGGTCGAGACTATCCCTCCTGGTGACTCCAAAACCACTGTTGCGCGAGGGGTTTCCTCGGCTATCTCAAAAAAACGACTGTCGTCGCCTTCTTCGATAGGACCTCTAACCAGAATCGCTTTTTGGTTGGGGTCAAGGCCCGGTACAACTTCGATTTCGGCGGCGTTCAACTCCCCCACAGACGTGGTTAAACATACGGCGAGTGAAACCAGTAGAAAAAATATCAGCCGCATCTCTTGCTCCAAATTCGGTTCGATTGCACGTTACTATCAAATGCGCTGGCGGGGGTAGTTGATTGAAAGGAACGAAAGGCCGCTCCGGCCGCATAGCCGCTTCGAGAGGCGCCGTCCGCCCCCCGTGACGCCGGGGAAACTGCCGGAGCGGGGACCCTTGGTGCAGGTGGCGACGCCTAGTAGAGCAGAAAGCCGCCATCGGCGCGCAGAACCTCGCCGGTGACGAAACTTGCCGCCGGACTGGCGAGAAAGGCGATGACCTCGGCCATTTCCTCGGGCGTGCCGGGGCGGCCCAAGGGGGTCGTCCGGACGAAGGGCGATGTGGGCGTATCGCCGCTTTGCCATCCCGATTTCAGCGCGTCGGTCGTCTCGGTCCGGATGTCGCCGGGTGCGATGGCGTTGACCCGTATCCCCGCCTCTGCCCATTCCAGCGCCAGGCTGCGCGTCAGCGCGTCGATCCCGGCCTTGGTGGCGCAATAAGCGGCCCCGTTGAACTGTGCCGCACTGCCTCCGACGGACGAGACATTGACGATCGACCCGCCGCTGTCGCGCAGCAGCGAATAGGCCTTCTGCGCCATTGCGAAGGCCGCGGTGAGATTGACACTGACGATCCGTTCGAAATGATCGAGGCTTTGCGTCGCGGCCGGCGCGAGCGCGGCCTGCCCGATGATGGCCGCGTTGTTGACCAGCAGATCCAGCCGTCCGAACCGTGCCTCGATCGTGTCGAACAGCGCGTCCCGGGCCGCGGCGTCGGTCACGTCCATGGGCACGGACAGGGCGGTGACGCCCGATGCGGTCAGCTCATCGGCCACCTTGTTCAATGGCGCGGCATCGATCCCGCACAGGACGATCGTCGCGCCATCCCGGGCAAAGCGGCGGCAGGTCGCGGCGCCGATGCCCGTGCCGGCCCCGGTGATGAGGACAACCTGTTTCGCCGTCATGATGCTGCCTCCGGGGTGGGCTGGAATGTGCCGGGCAGGTCGGATCGCCCGATCCGGATCGCGTCGCCACCCATGGATTGCATCGTGCCGGGATCCTTGAAGCCGTGGCCTGTCAGGATGCAGATCGCGGGGCGGTCGCCCGTCAATTGCCCCTCCCGCGCCGCGGCCAACGCGCCCGCGACGCCGACGGCACCCGCCGGCTCGACAAGGATGCCTTCCTCCTGAGCCAGCCTGCGTTGCACGGCGCGGATCTCGTCCTCGTCGATCACATGGCCGGTGCCGCCGGTGGCGCGCGCGTGGCGGATCACCTCGTGTCCGTCCAGAATGAACCCCACGCCAAGCCCGCTGATCGTGGTCGAGGTCGCGACGGGGCGGGCCTCTGTCGCGCCCTCGCGCAGGGGCGTGGCCACGGTATCGTTTCCCTCGGGCTGGACGGCATGGATCCGTGGGCTTGCCCCTGTCAGGCCCGCGCCGCGCAGATCGTCATATCCACGCGCGATCGCCACATGCAGGCCGCCGCCGCCCACCGGAACGAAGACATCGGCTGCGTCGGGCGCATCCGCGTGTAGCTCGTAGGCGATGGTCTTGATCCCCTCCATCGGGCCGGGGCAGATCGCATAGGCGGTAATGAAGAGGGTCAGGCCGCGGGCCTCGGCCTCCCGCTCCAGCATCTCAGAGATTGCGCGGCTTTCCTCGGGGTCGATCGTGAACCGGTCGACCCGGTAGACCCGTGCCCCGTAGGCCAGCATCTGGGCCAGTTTGCCCTCGGGCGCATTTTCCGAGACATAGAGCGCGCAATCCATCCCGGCCGAGGCGGCAAAGGCCGCAAGTGCGGCGCCTGTGTTGCCAGACGAGGTGGCGATGCAGGACGTCGCGCCGCCGCAAAGCGCTTCTCCGATCGCCAGTCCCGCGAACCTGTCCTTGTAGGACCCGGTCGGGTTCAGCTGCTCCATCTTGAAGCGCAGATCGGGGATGCCGGCCTTGGGGCCGATGGACCGGCTCCGCACCAGCGGCGTGAAGCCCTGACCCAGATCAATGGCGCGGTCCAGCCCCGGAACGGGCAGGAAATCCGCATGGCGCAGATATAGGCCGTCACGCGCCATCATGGCTCTCCCGGTTGATACGGGCCAAGCCTAGGGGCGTGGGGGGCGGAACTCAAGCCGGGCGGCTTGGCCGCGGGGCTGAAATGGGCCAGTCTTTTCCAATGATGGACTGGAAGGGCACATGACATGACGCAAGTGACGGCGGCGCCTGTGGGCAGCCTTCGGGCGGGCCTTGGCGAAGGCCCGGTCTGGGACGACGCAGCAGGGCTCTTGCGCTGGATAGATATCCGGCTCTGCCGACTTTATGCCACCGATATCGCGACCGGCGAGACGACATTCCGCGACCTGACCGGATCGCCCGGTTGCGCCGCGCTGACGGATGACGGCGCGATTCTTCTGGCGATCGGGCAGGGGCTGTTGGTTATGTCCGCGAATGGCGACCTGCGCTCGGTTGCGGCCTTGCCGCCGGGGATGCCGGGGCGCTTCAACGATGGCAAGCCCGACGCCGCGGGGCGGTTCTGGGTCGGGACGGCGACGGCCGAGGGGCAGTTCGATTGCGCCCTGTGGTGCCATGACCCGGGGGCGGGATTCTCGCAGCGGCTGCCGGGCATCTCGATGTCGAACGGCATCGGCTGGAGCCCGGATCGCCGACGAATGTATTATGTGGATTCCGTGACGCAAAGGCTCGATGCCTTTGCCCATGACCCCGAGACGGGCGCGATCTCGGACCGTCGCGCGATCTGCAGCTTGCCGGGCGATCAGCTGCCCGACGGGCTATGCGTCGATGCCGAAGGCGGGATCTGGCTGGCCGTCTGGGGGGGCGCCTGCGTGCTGCATCTGTCGCCCGAGGGGCGCGAACTGGGCCGTGTAAGCCTGCCCACGCCATTGGTGACCAGCTGCGCCTTCGGCGGGCCGGCGTATCGGACGCTCTTCATCACCACTGCATCCGAGGATGAAGACGATCCCTATGCGGGACGGCTCTTTGCGGCGGATGTGGGCGTTGCGGGCATGGCGCCCGACCGGGTGCGGTTGCGCTAATCGTCGGGATGGGCGCTGGCCATCAGCAGATCGCCCTGTGATACCCAGCGGCTGCGGCGCAGGAACATGGCGATGCCATCGGCCTCGGCTGGGACGGAGGCCAGAACGCGCCCGTCCAGATCGGTGATGTCGAAACAGATGTCGCCCTTGCTCAGAGGCGCCAGCAGGTCGACCCGGCAATGGCAAAGGCCCGAGACCGGCGCCATGATCGCATGATCCAGATCGCCGCTGCCCGCCACCTGGCGCGGGGCTGGGCCGGGGTCGGGGCGCTGGTCGAGCATCCCCAGATGCGCCATGATCCCGCGCACGCCGGCCTCGTATCGCGACACGATCTCCGGCGGCGGGACGATCCCCCCACCGGCCTCGATATAGATCGCGGGAATGCCCGCATCTTGCGCCTCCGACAGGGTGCGGCCGGGCGGCAGGGGGGCGGGGTGGCGCCACACCACGGGCGCGCCGAAGGCCCGGGCCATGGCCCGGGCAGCGCCCCCCGTCGCGGCGGCATCGCCATAGCCCGCGAAAAGCGGGCAATGCACCGGCCCGCCTCCGCTGTGCAGATCGATCAGCACATCGGCCGGACGGATCACATGCCGCGCGATCAGCGCGGCCAGAACCTCGGTCGGGCTGCCCCCGGGGTCACCGGGAAAACAGCGCGCGAGGTTGCGCCCGTCGGAGGGCGAACACCGGGTCGAGGCGGCAAGCGCCTCGGGATTGGCGGCGGGGCAGAGTATCAACGTCCCCGCCATCTCGGCAGGGTCGAGGGACTGCATCAGCGCCGACAGCGTCAGCGGCCCTTCCAGCTCGTCACCATGAACCGCGCCGATCAGCGCCAGAACCGGCCCCGCACGCGCGCCCTTCAGGGTAAAGATGCGCAAGGGATGGTCGGGAAGCGCCGTTGTAAGGCGCGTCTCACGCAGGCCTGGATTGGTCATTTCGGTGACCTCACGTTTCTGGGGCGCGCGCAGGCGCTTGCGCGATCTGCCACCCGGGTTCAACATGACCTGATGGAACCACATTCCCCATCTGATCCGAAAGCGCAAACATGACCGGTTCCGGTGCGCAGGGCCGTCGCGTGGCCGTGGCCTCGATCATGCAGGAGACGAACACCTTCTCGCCGATCCCCACGACGGTCGCGCTCTTTGAGAGCTACTACATCCACCGGGGCTCAGAGATGCGCGAGGGCTTTGGAGCGGCCCGGGTCGAGGTGCCGGCCGTTCTCGCCACGCTCGATGCGGCGGGTGTCGAGGCTGTGCCCCTGATCGCGGCCTATGCCGCGGCCGCGGGGCCCATGCAGCGGCCAGATTTCGAACGTCTCGTCTCGGAGATCGAAACCCGGCTCGACGCGGCGGGTCGGGTCGACGGGTTGATCCTCGTGCTGCACGGGGCGCTCGTGATCGAGGATCAGCCGGACGGCGATGGCGAGATCATCGCCCGGATGCGGGCGCGCCTGCCAGAGGGGGTGCCGATCGGCGTCTCGCTGGATCTGCACGGGCATATCACGCCCCTGATGCTTCAGCCCGAGACGTTCCACGTGGGCTATCAATGCTATCCGCATACCGACATGTTCGAGACGGGCGAACGGGTGGCCCGGCTGATGATCGACACGCTCGAGGGTCGGTGCCGCCCGGTCATGGCGCTGGCCAAATGTCCGGTGATCGTGCCGCCTGTCTGCGGACGCACGACCGATGGCCCGCTGTCGGAGGTCGCCCGGGCCGCGCGCCGGATGGAGGCCGATGGGCTTGTCCGCCATGCCTCGATCTTTCCGGTTCAGCCTTGGATCGACGTCCCCGATCTGGGATTTGCGGCGCTTGTCTGCGCCGACGGCGATCAGGGGGCCGCACAGGCCGCCGCCGACACGCTGGCGCAGATGGTCATGGATGTTCGCGATGAATTCCCGCTCGGCCTCACGCCACTTGCGGAGGTGATCCGCATTGCCCATTCGAGCGACGGCATGACCCTTGCCGCCGACACGGGCGACGCGCCCACCGGCGGGGCCGCGGCCGATAACGTGGCGGTCCTGCGCGCGGTGCTGGAGACTGGCGCCGACCGCAAACCGGGCCTTACCCTTCTGACGTTGTGCGACCCGCAGGCGGCGGGCCTTGCCCATCAGGCGGGGGTCGACCGGGAGATCGAGGTCGCGCTGGGCCACCGCTTCTCTGTCCTCGATGGTGCGCCCCTGATCGTGACGGCCAAGGTCATATCGGTTTCTGACGGGCGCTACGTGATGTCTGATGCCGGAGCACAGGGGCTTGCCATGGACATGGGGCCCACGGCGGTTCTGGGGATCGGGCAGGTCCGCGTTCTTGTCCGCAGTCGCCCCTCAATGGAGTGGGACCGCGCGATGTATCTGTCGCAGGGGCTCGATCCGGCGGCGGCCAGCCTGGTCTTCGTCAAGTCGCCCTCGCATTTCCGGGAGAGTTTCGGCCCGCTTGCCGCGCGTATCCTTCTGGCCGACACGCCGGGGCCGACGCGGGCCGATATCGGGCAATTGCCCTATCGCCGGGTGACACGGCCGCTGTCACCCCTTGATCCGATCTAGGAGGTCCCGATGCGCCTGACCCTCGTGGCGAACCCGCCCGATGACACGAACCTTCGGGTGCTGCGCCAGCTGGGCGTGGAGGAGGCCGTGCATTACGACATGACAGGCCTGCCCGAGGATGGCGCAGCACTTGACGCGATCGCGGCCCGATATCGGGATATCGGCCTGAAATGGACAATCGCGGAATCGGGCCCGCCCATCGACCGGATCGTCATGGGCAAGGATGGCTGGCAGGACCAGACCGAACGCTACAAGCGCACCTTGGGTCATCTGGGCCGGCTTGGGGTCGAGGTGGTGGCCTACAACTTCATGCCGCAGGTCTTTGACGATGCGATGGTCGTGCGCACCGCGATGGACCGTCAGACCCGGGGCGGGGCGCTGACCAGCGGTTTTCGCATGGCTGACCTTGCGGCGCTCGACCTGCACCACGACGAAGAGCCGATCCCGCGCGACAGGATGTGGGACAATCTCGAACGGTTCCTGCACGACGTGGTCCCCGCCGCCGAAGCCGCCGATGTCCGGCTGGCGCTGCATCCCGATGATCCGCCCCTGCCGGAAATGTGCGGGCTTCAGCGGATTGCCGGGAGCGTCGAGGATTTCGACCGCATCCTCGGGATATCGTCGAGCCCGGCCAATGCCATGACCTTTTGCATGGGCTGTTTCGCGGAGGCCGGCCACGACATCCCGGCACTGGTGCGCCGCTGGCAGGGACGGATCGGTTTCGTCCATGTGCGCGACATCCGCGGCAGCTGGGACGATTTCATCGAGACCTTTCCCGATGACGGGCAGACGGATCTGTTCGCGGTGTTCCGGGCCCTTGTCGAGACGGGCTATGACGGCCCGATCCGCAGTGATCACGCGCCGCTTCTGGCCTGCGATGACGGCGCCAACGACGGCTATGCGATGAGCGGACATATCTTCGCACTCGGCTATCTTCGGGGGCTTGCCGATGCGGCCGTTCGCGAAGGTCAGGGCACGGGAGTTTAGGGCTTGAACAGGGGGGCGATGCCGCCCAGTCTTCGCATGTCATCCGATGGGCCAACCGCCAGATGATGACAGCTGCCAACCGGAAGGACACGACATGAAAGATCGCCTCGAGACCCTGAAAACCTGCGCCGAAGAGCTGTATTCCGCCGTGATCTGCGACACGCTCGACAGCATGGGACTGCGGCGGCAGGCGCTCGATCCCGGGCTTCGCGCGGTGGGCGAGGGCATGTCGATCGCGGGGTTCGCCCGCGTCGGGATCTACATGCCGATCTATCACGACGACGAGACCGTGAATGTCTACGAGCACGAGATCACGCTTGTCGACAGCCTTCAGCCCGGGGAGGTGCCCGTCATCTCGTGCAACGGCAACCTTGGCATCGCGCCCTGGGGCGAATTGCTGTCGACGCGCGCGCAGTACCTGCAAAGCCCGGGCTGCATCACCGATGGCTGCGTCCGCGACGTGAGGCAGATCCGCGAGATGGGCTATCCCGTCTTTTCGGGCGGTACCAACCCCGTCGATACCAAGTACCGGGGCAAGATGATGTGGCTTGACGTGCCCTGCGTCATCGGCGGTGTGACGGTCAATTCCGGCGATCTTGTCGTGGCCGATATCGACGGGATCGTCTTTGTTCCGGCGGAGAGGATCGACGAGGTCATGGAAGGCGCGCTGTCCAAGGTGCGTTCCGAAAACACGGTGCGGGAGGAGCTTCGCGCAGGCCACAGCCTCGCCGAGGTCTTCGAGCGGCACGGGATCCTCTAGCCGGGGGCCGCGCCTCAGGACCGCCGGTAGAGCCTGAGAGACAGTGGCATGAGGATCAGCGCCAGAACGGCCGGCGCCAGAAGCGCCAGACCGACGGCGCCTGCCGTGACGGTCCCGTCCATCAGCCCCCGGACCGCCGTCACGATCCATGTGACCGGATTGGCCCGGACGAAGGCTTCGAGCCAGCCCGGCATCGTCGCGGGATCGACCATCACGTTCGAGGCAAAGACGAGGGGGAACAACACGGTAAAGCCCAGCGTCATCACCGTGGTCGGCGTGCGCACCAGCAGGCCCAGAACGATGAAGCACCAGCCAAAGCCAAAGCCCACGGCCAGAAGGACAAGGAACGCCCCGACCACGCCGATCAGCCCGGAATCCGCGCGGTAGCCAAGTGCCAGCCCGATGCCGAGGATGATCCCTCCCGCGATCAGATGACGCAGGAAATCGCCCACGATCAGTCCGGCAAAGGGTGCAAGCGACCAGATCGGCAGCGACCGGAACCTGTCGAAAAGGCCCTTCGACAGGTCCGTCGACAGGCCCATCCCGGAATAGACCGCGTTGAACAGGACCGTCTGAACAAGGATGCCCGGCAACAGGTATTGCAGGTAATTGCCCGTCGATCCCGCCAGCGCCCCACCAAAGACGAAGGTGAACAGAAGCGTGAACATGATCGGCGTCATTACCAGATCGAACAGCTGTTCCGGCACGTGCTTGAATTTCAGAACCGCGCGCCAGCCGAAGGTCAGCGCGTTGGACAGGGGCCCCGGAGGGGTGGGGCGCTCGACCCGGGTGAAGGATTTGGTCACGGCGCGTCTCCTTCGGTGTCGTCGGCTGGTCGTCCGGTGAGGGCAAAGAACACCTCTTCCAGCGAGGGGGCCCCCATCTCGAAATCCGTCACCTCGAAGCCCGCTTCGATCAGGGCCGAAAGTGCTGCATTGGCGGCGGCGGGGGTGTCGACCATCACCGACAGGTGCGTGTCTTCGGCGTTGCGATTGACCTCGTGGCCAAGACTGTCGGCCAGAAGCGCGGCGGCAGCATCAAGCCGTGACGGATCGGCCAGCGCCACCGACAGGAAACCCGCGCCGACCTCGGCCTTCAATTCGCGGCTCGTGCCTTCGGCGATCTTGCGGCCATGATCGATCACGGCGATGCGGCGGGCCAGCTGATCGGCCTCTTCGAGGTATTGCGTCGTCAGAAGGATCGTCACGCCCGATTCCGCCAGTTGCCGGATCAGACGCCAGACCTTTTGCCGCGCGGTCGGGTCGAGCCCGGTCGTCGGCTCGTCAAGGAACAGAACCCCCGGTGTCACGATCAGCGAGGCCGCGATATCGAGCCTGCGCCGCATGCCGCCCGAGTAATCCTTGACCTGTCGCGTGGCGGCATCGGCCAGATCGAAGGCGTCGAGCAATTCGGCCGCGCGGGCCTTTGATCCGGCGCGGGAAAACCCCCACAGGCGGGCCAGCAGGATCAGGTTCTCGCGCCCTGTCAGGTCTTCGTCGAGCGAGGCGAACTGGCCGGTCAACGCGATCTGACTGCGGACGCCCGCCGGATCCTGCGCCAGATCGCGGCCGAGGATCGTGGCGGTTCCTCCGTCAGGCACGATCAGTGTGGCGAGCATCCGCATCAGGGTCGTCTTGCCCGCGCCGTTGGGGCCGAGGATCGCGAAAATCTCACCCTCCGGCACGTCGAGGTCGATCCCGTCGACGGCCTTGAGATGGCCGAAGGATTTCGAAAGCCCCCGGGCGGCAACGGCCATGGCGGGCCTTGTCTGGCTGTCTTTCATCGCGCTGCGCTTTCGGGTTGCGGGTTCCGCTCACCCTAACCCGAGTGGGCGGCGGGGAACAGGCCGCTCAGACAAGGGCCTGAAGGTCCGCATCGACGCTGATCGCCTGACCGGAGATCGTGCGCCCGCGCGGAGAGGCAAGGAACAGCATCATTTCGGCCAGCTGCTCGGGGGCGATCATCTCGCGGATCGAGCCCTGATCGAGCATCCCGGCCTCCACGTCTTCGAAGGTCCTGCCCATCGTCTCGGCCTTGGCCGCGATGACGCGGTTGATCCGGTCGCCGGCCACGACGCCGGGCAGGATCGCGTTGCAGCGGATGCCGAAACCGCCCAGCTCGCGCGAGATCGTCTTGGTAAAGCCGATCACCCCCCATTTCGCCGCCGCATAGGCGGACCGGTTGGGGAAGCCGTATTTCCCGGCAGCCGACGACAGGTTGATGATCGAGGGATTGCTAGAGGCGCGCAGATGCGCCACGGCAAGGCGCGTCGTATAGAACTGGCTGTTGAGGCAGACCGCGATGCATTCTTCCCAGCCGTCGGGGTCCATCTCGTGGACGGGGGCGGTCGGCCCCGCGATGCCCGCGTTGTTCACCAGACAATCCAGCCCACCCAGACGGGCGACCGTTTCGTCGATCAGGGCTGCCACGGCGGTCCGGTCGGAGACGTCGCAGATGCTGGTGCTGAGCCCGGGCACATCGCGCCCGATGGCTGCGAGGGCCTCGGCATCGACATCGCAGACATGCACGCGCGCGCCCTCGGCATGGAAGGCACGCGCCACCGCAGCCCCGATGCCGGACGCGCCTGCCGTGACCAGAACGCGCATATCCTTCAGGCCCATATCCATGGCGATCTCCTCCGTTTGGGTCGAATAACGGGCGTGACGTGGGGTGGTGTCAATCCCCGCTGCGCCCGCCCGGACGACACCTATGACGGGAACGTCCCCCTTGCGTCCGGTGCTTCGCCTAAATTTTGAGCAATGACGCGAATGCAGGCGCCGAAAACAACTTCGGAGTAGAGACTTCCGTCTGGAGCGGGCCTAACCTCGCCTCATGGGACAAGACAACACGTTCGATGAGATGTGGGGGCGGGAAGACGGGCTCAGGGCGCCCTACCGCAGCTACAGCGCATGGCTTGAGGGCGAAGACCCCAAGCGGCTCCGTGCCAAGCAACGCGAGGCAGAGCGCCTGTTCCGGCTGACGGGCATCACCTTCAATGTCTACGGACGGTCGGAGGCCGAGGAACGGCTGATCCCCTTCGACATCGTGCCGCGCATCATCTCGGGTCAGGAATGGCAGAAACTGCGCCGCGGCATCGAACAACGCGTCCGCGCGATCAACGCGTTCCTCCATGACATCTATCACGAGCAGGAAATCGTCAAAGCGGGCCGCATCCCGCAAGAGATGATCTCCCGCAACGCGGCGTTCCTGCCCCATATGATCGGGGTCCGGCCGCCCGGCGGTATCTACACCCATATCGTGGGCATCGATCTGGTGCGCACCGATGACGATCAGTTCTATGTGCTCGAGGACAACGCCCGCACGCCGTCGGGCGTGAGCTACATGCTCGAGAACCGCGAAACCATGTTGCAGATGTTTCCGGAGTTGTTCTCGCAGAACCGGGTCCAGCCGGTTCAGAACTATCCCGCGCATCTGCGCCAATCGCTGGCGGCCTGCGCGCCGGCGGGATCGGCGGAACGTCCGACAGTCGCGGTTCTGACGCCGGGGATTTTCAACTCGGCCTATTTCGAACATGCCTTCCTTGCCGATCAGATGGGGGTCGAGCTGGTCGAAGGTCACGATCTGGCGATCGTGGACGGCCATGTCGCGATGCGCACGACGATGGGCTACCGCCGGATCGACGTGCTTTATCGCCGGGTGGATGACGATTTCCTCGATCCGCTGAATTTCAACCCCGAAAGCCAGCTTGGCGTGCCGGGGATCATGGATGTCTATCGCGCAGGGCGGATCACCATCGCCAATGCGCCGGGCACCGGCATCGCCGACGACAAGGCAATCTACAGCTACATGCCCGAAATCGTCGAATTCTATACCGGCGAACGCGCACTGCTGGAAAACGTGCCGACGTGGCGCTGTGCGGAGCCGGATGCGCTTGCCTATGTTCTCGACAATCTCGAGGACCTCGTCGTCAAGGAAGTTCACGGCTCGGGCGGCTATGGCATGCTGATCGGTCCGACGGCCACCAAGAAGGATCTGGCGGCCTTCCGGCGCAAGCTGAAGGCACGGCCGTCGAATTACATCGCGCAGCCGACGCTGTCGCTGTCGACCGTTCCGATCTTCAACCGGGCCGGGCTGACACCGCGGCATGTGGACCTGCGGCCGTTTGTTCTGATGAGCCCCGGCGGCATCCGGATCACGCCCGGCGGTCTGACCCGGGTCGCGCTCAAGAAAGGGTCTCTGGTCGTGAACTCGTCGCAAGGTGGCGGCACCAAAGACACCTGGGTCCTGGAGGATTGATGCTCGGCAAGACTGCGAACGGGCTGTTCTGGATGTACCGCTACCTCGAGAGGGCGGAGAATACGTCGCGTCTTGTCGAGACGGGCCAGCGGATCGCGCTGACCCGGATGGGGGCGTCTGATTCCGAATGGCGGTCGGTGCTGCAGACCGCCGGCGTCTGCGACGGCTTTGACATGTATCACGACGCGGTGACCAAAGAGGCCGCGATCGACTGGATGCTCAGGTCGCGCGACAACCCGTCCTCGGTCCTGTCCTCGCTGACGGGGGCGCGGCAGAATGCCCGGCTGGTCCGCACCGCCCTGACCCACGAGGTCTGGGAGGCGGTGAACGCGGCCTATATGGATGCGACCACGCTTCTGGCGCGTCGCGTGTCGGAACGCGATCTGCCCGAGGTGATGGGCCAGATCCGGCAGCGCGCGGCGCTCGTGCGCGGGGCGACCCACGGCACGATGCTGCGCAACGACATCTATGACTTCGCGCGGATCGGCACGTTTCTTGAACGCGCCGATAACACCGCGCGCATCCTTGACGTGAAATACTATGTGCTTCTGCCCTCGGTCACGGCGGTGGGCTCCTCCATCGACAATGTGCAATGGGAAACGATCCTGCGGTCGGTCTCGGCGCATGGCGGATTCCGCATGGTCTATGACAACAATTTCGATCCCAAGGATATCGCCCGGTTCCTGATCCTCGATCAGCGGATGCCGCGCAGCCTGAGGTTCTGTGTCCGGAAGATCCGCGACAACCTCGGCTATCTCGTTTCGGGTTATGGCGACAGGCCGCCGTCATGGCGCATGGCCGACCATATCGAACGGGCATTCCTGTCCTACGACATTGACGCGATCTTCAGCTATGGCCTGCATGAATTCATCCGCAAACAGCTCACCCTGCTGAGCGATCTGGGGCACCAGGTTGAAATAGATTACAGATTCTATGAGTGATCCCATGCGCCTGAGAATCCGTCACACCACCCAGTACAGCTTTGAACAGCCGATCTCGAGCGGTCTGCAACAATTGCGCAAGACGCCGAAATCTTCGCACAACCAGACCGTCATGAGCTGGCGGACAGGCATCGTCGGCGGCAAGAAGGAACTGGCCTTCGACGACCATCACAACAACGTGGTCGAACTTCTGAGCATCGAGAGGGGTGCCACTTCGCTGGCGGTCACCAGCGAGGGAGAGGTGGAAATCGCCGATGGTCACGGCATCGTCGGCCCCCATATCGGGCCGGCGCCGCTCTGGCTTTACAGCAAGCCGACGCCCCGCACAAAGGCGGGGCAGGGGGTCGCGAAGCTGGTGCAATCCCTGCCATCTGGCGAAACTCTCGAACGGCTCCATGCGCTCCTGACCGGCGTTTACGAGGCCGTGGCCTACGAAGTCGGATCGTCCGAGCCGGAATGGTCGGCCGAGGATGCGCTGACGGCGGGGCAGGGCGTGTGCCAGGATCATGCCCATGTGTTTCTGGCTGCCGTCCGGCAGCTTGGCCTGCCCGGGCGCTATGTCTCGGGCTATCTCATGCTGAACGACCGGATCGAACAGGATGCCATGCACGCCTGGGCCGAGGCCTATGTCGACGGGCTGGGCTGGGTGGGCTTCGATCCCTCGAACGGGATTTCACCCGACACACGCTACGTCCGGGTTGCAACCGGTCTGGACTATTCGGACGCGGCCCCTGTAACTGGAACCCGGACCGGGGGCGCAGGCGAACGACTCGCGGTCGAAATCGAGGTCGCGCAGCAGTAAGGGCCCCAATGACCTATTGCGTCGGAATGATGATCGACGGCGGAACGCTGTTCATGTCGGACACGCGGACGAACGCCGGTCTCGACAACATCTCCACCTTTCGGAAGATGCGCCACTGGGAGGCGAAGGGCGATCGCGTCATCACCCTGATGAGCGCGGGAAACCTCGCCACGACGCAGGCCGTGGTCAGTGTGCTCGATGAACGCACCAAGGCCCATGACGAGAGGGAGCCGTCGCTGATGGGCGTGCCCTCGATGTTCCAGGCCGCCCGGCTGATTGCGGACACGCTGCGCAACGTCATCGCCAATCACAATGACGCGGGGCAGACCGCAAGTGCCAGCTTCAACGCGACGCTGATCGTCGGTGGCCAGATCAAGGGCGGCCCGCAGCGGTTGTTCCTGATCTATCCCGAGGGCAATTTCATCGAGGCCTGCGACGACACGCCGTTCTTCCAGATCGGCGAGATGAAATACGGCCGCCCGATCCTCGTTCGGGCCTATGATCCGGCGATGACCTTCGAAAAGGCGATGCGGCTGATGCTGGTCAGCTTCGATTCCACGCTCAAGGCGAACCTGACCGTGGGCGCGCCGTTCGACTATCATTTCTACCGCAAGGACAGTCTCTGCCTTGGCCCCTCGGGCCGGATCGAGCTGGACGATCCCCGTTTCATGTCGATCAGCACCGGTTGGGGCGACGCACTGAAATCCGCGCTCGAAAGCCTGCCCGATTTCGACGCCGATCCCGAATGAGTCGGGCTGCGTGACTTGAGCAACCCGCATGACTGCGGCTAGGCTCCTGTCATGGAAAGATATTCTACCTTCGGAGCGGTGATCGCTCTTGCCGTTGCGTCACTGATCGGTCTGGTCTGGTCCGCCTGGTTCCTGATCCCGCTTGCGGCCTTTGCCGGGCTGACGGCGGTGGGCGTTTATGACGTCACGCAACGGGGCCACGCGATCCTGCGCAATTACCCTGTGATCGGGCATATGCGGTTCATCTTCGAAGGGATCCGCCCCGAGATTCGGCAATACCTGATCGAAAGCGATCAGGACGAGGAGCCGTTCTCCCGCGATGAACGCTCGCTGATCTATCAGCGCGCCAAGGGGGTGGAGGACAAGCGCCCCTTCGGCACGCGGGCCCGGGTCTATGACGCGGGCTATCAGTGGATCACCCATTCGATCGTGCCCAAACATATCGCGGATCACGATTTCCGGGTGACGATCGGCGGGCCGGATTGCCTTCTTCCCTATAACGCCTCGCTCTACAACATCTCCGCGATGAGTTTCGGCGCGCTGTCGGGCAATGCGATCCTCGCGATGAACAAGGGCGCCAAGATGGGCGGGTTTGCCCATGATACCGGCGAGGGCGGGATCAGCCGCTATCACCGCGAGGGCGGGGGGGACCTGATCTATCAGATCGGGTCGGGCTATTTCGGCTGCCGCACGCCGGAGGGCCGGTTCGATCCCGAAAAGTTTGGCGAACAGGCCGCCGATCCGCAGGTCAAACTGATCGAGCTGAAACTCAGCCAGGGCGCAAAGCCGGGCCACGGGGGCATGTTGCCGGCCTCGAAGATCTCGCCCGAGATCGCCGAGGCGCGCGGCGTGCCGATGGGGCAGGATTGCATTTCACCGGCCTCGCACCCTGAGTTTTCCACGCCACGCGAACTTCTCGATTTCATCGCCCGACTTCGGGAATTGTCGGGTGGCAAGCCGGTGGGATTCAAGCTTTGCATCGGGCACCGGCGCGAATTCATGTGCATCGTCAAGGCGATGCTCGAGACCGGGATCACGCCCGATTTCATGGTGATCGACGGGAAGGAGGGCGGCACCGGGGCCGCGCCGCTGGAATTCGCGAACCATATCGGGATGCCTCTGGTCGAAGGGCTGACCTTCGCCCACAACACTCTGCGCGGTGCGGGCCTGCGCGACCGGATCAGGATCGGCGCCTCGGGCAAGGTCGTTACGGCCTTCGATCTGGCCAAGGTTCTTGTCCTTGGGGCCGACTGGGCCAATTCGGCCCGTGGCTTCATGTTCTCGGTCGGCTGCATTCAGGCGCAGGCCTGCCACACCAACGAATGCCCCGTGGGCGTGGCCACGCAGGACAAACTGCGCCAACGCGCCATCGATGTGCCCGACAAGGCCGAACGTGTGTTCCGGTTCCATCAGAACACGCTCAAGGCGCTGGCCGAGATGACCGGCGCCGCGGGCCTGTCGCATCCCGGCGATTTCCTTCCGCATCACCTGATGATGCGCGAAAAGGATCGCGAGATGGTCACCGGGGCGGAGGTCTATCCCTATCTGCCCGAAGGCTTCCTGATTGATGGGCAGGGCGACGATTTCGGCTATTCCATGCGTTGGCAACGGGCGAGTGCCGACAGCTTCGATGCCGTGCCCGAACCGGCCTGAGACGACAGCGGCAGGGACGGGCATCTCGCGCGGACCGGTTCGACCTGCGGGGCGGGAATGAAAGTATCGCCAATGGACAGGGCCAGCCTGACCGCCACGCTGACCGGAGAGGCGCTGATCGATCTGACGTCGCAACTGGTCGCGATCCCCACGGTCAATTTCGGCGCGGGCGATTTCCGGGTCTGCCGCCAACCCGATGAATTCGTGCCGATCCCAGATCTCGTGAACGTCGCGCGTATCCCACTCGATACCGCTTTGCGGTTCATTACTCTGGAGGGCGATCAGGAGGAGCAGGCCGCCCGATAGATCCGCAGCACACGGCTGACCGCATCGAGAAGGATCTCATGGGCTGTCGCGCCCGTGGCGCCCGGCAGGTATTGCTCGAGCACCGGGGGCGGGATGTCCCGACCCTCGAGCCGTGACATCAGCTGATCCACCGCTTCCGATGCCGCCGGGTCGGGCCAGTAATACCGGATGCGATCCGAATAGCTGAAGTGCCGCTGAAGCCAGACCTCCTGCTCGGTGCCGCCATAGTATTTCGCCCAATGTCCGGGCGCGGCTGTCATCACCGCGTCCATCCTGGCCATCAAGCGGCCCGTCGGTGGGTGGGCGTCCATCACATCGGCCACCGCGTCGAGGCCATAAAGCGCCTCGCGCAGCGCGAAGGTCAGCCACGGGCCGACCTTGAGGATCGCAAAGCCCCCCGAGACCAGCGCGCGGAGCGCCTCGGGGCGTTGATAATCCGTCGAATGCGCCTCGAATACGAGGCCGTCCATGTCCGTCAGGCAGCGCGACAAGCCGCGGGCGCGGTCGGGATCGAAATGGATGATATCGGTATGGCCAAACTCGACCCCGGGCTGAACCACGAGACCGATCACCCGGCCAAATGCATCGCCGAGACCCAGCGCCGCGAACGCGTCGCGGTGCACGTCATGGGTGCGGGCGACGGCCTCGGGCGCCGTTGGTTCGAGGTGATCGATCGCATGGGTCGCCCCACCGGGCACCGGCACTTCGGTGCCGATGACATAGACAGGCTGGATCGCGCCGGCCTGAGCCTCGGAGATCCGGGCCAGCCGCGCGGCCCTGTGGGCCGTCGTGGTATCATCAAGCGCGGCAGGTTCTCCTGCGCAGCCCATCGACGTGTCGAGGTGCAGCTTGGTGAATCCTGCCGCCGCATAGGCCGCGATCATCGCTTCGGCGCGGGTCATCGCCTCCTCGGCTGGGAGGTCCTTCCAAGGGTTGGGGCCCAGATGATCGCCACCCAGAACGATGCGGGCCGGGTCGAAGCCTACCTTGCGGGCGATTCCTTCGACGAAATCGCGAAAGGCCGCGGGCGTCATGCCCGTATAGCCCCCCTCCTGGTTGACCTGGTTGCAGGTGGCCTCGATCAGGACGGGGCCGTCGGCGTCGCGGGCGTCGTTGAGCGTGGCCTCGATCACGATCGGATGGGCCGAACAGACCGAGGTGATGCCCAGATGCGTGCCGCCGTGAAAGGCGCGCGGTATGGCAAGAAGTGGATGGCTCATCGCTCTGTCCTTTCCAGGCCCGCGAGGGCCGCGTCGATATCGGCCGACGAGGACAGCCCTTCCATAGGGCCGCGCCGTGTCACCGCGAGTGCGCCGCTGGCCGTAGCGCGGCGCAGCGCCTCTTGCGCAGGTGTGCCGCGAAGCCAGAGCGAGGTAAAGGTCGCGCCAAAGCAATCGCCTGCGCCGGTCGGGTCGACCTCGGTCGCGGCAAGGCCGGGTGCGAAGATCGTGCCGGTTCCGTCATGATAGCGTGCGCCTGCGGCACCCAGCTTGTGAACGATGGCCGTGATGCCCCGATCGAGAAGTTCGCGCAGGGCACCGGCCTCGCCGTCTGCGCGGGTCAGAAGGGTCAGCTCCGCTCCGCTGGGCAGATAAAGGTCGGTCAGCGCGAGCACGTCCTGCAGCGCATTCGCCGTGCGCCCGTCCGAAAGGATCTCGGGCCGCAGGTTCGGATCGAACGATACGGTGCCGCCGCGCGAACGGATCGCGTCGGCTGCATCGAGATTGGCAGTCGCGATCGCCGCGCTCGAGAGGGACGAGCCCATGACATGCAGGTGATCGGCCCGGTCGAAGGCCGCCCGGATGGCGGCTGTCATGTCCAGCCGACCTGCGGCGCTGTGCCGGATGTTGAAGACGAAGTGCCGGCCGCCCGAGTGGTCATATCTTACGAAGGCCGTTCCGGTCGGACGATCCGGGTCTGTGCCGAGCGCCGAGATATCGACCCCTTCCCTTGAAAGCCGGTTGCGGCAAAGGTGGCCGAAATCATCGTCGCCCAGGTTGGAGACAAGCGTCACGGGCTGTCCCTGCCTGGCGGCTTGTGCCGCGAAAATGGCTGGCGCGCCAGAGGGATAGGGACCGGTCAACGCTTGAGGCATGAGGAAATCCGGCCCCGGCGTATCGGCCATGATCTCGACCAGAACCTCGCCGATGACGAGTATGCGCTTTGAAGGTTCGTTCATCCGGCCCGCCTGCCTCCGTATCGTGGTCAACGCTACAGGCCAACGCACCCCGAAGCCCAGACCATTCCCGCAGGAGCGTGTCGCACGCGGTCGATTCTGCCCGAGGGGAGGGCGAGCGATTTCTTGAAAAGAAATCGGGAAAAGTCTTTCGAAGACTTTTGGGCCCGTGGCGGTCGCTCCGCAGGGTTTGATGGCGCGGTCAGTCTGGCCGATCTCGGGACATCGTGTCGCAAATGGCTTGCCGAGCGGCTGGCCCTGCGGAGCGTGCCGCGGGAGACCTCTCCGTCGCCCTATCTCTGCTGATCCTGCATTGGCTGATGCCGCTCCGTCGGTGTTTGATATCGACTTTGATCAACGGGATGGACGGATCGATCCGCGTGGTCGGCTGCAGACCTCAGCCGGCGAGCGCGCGGCACCGCCGGGCCGCCGAGGTGACCCCTTCGATCACCGGGCGGCGCATGACGCCGGCCACATGGCGCCGGATCGAGACCCCACCAGCGCAGCCGAGGATGATCAGGGGGGGCTCGGGCGACAGGGCGCGGGCCGCCTCAATGAATTCCGCCGCGGCTCGGTCGGGCGCGGCTTCGAGATCAAGCACCGGGACCTGCGCCGCAACGACCTTTGCGATCCTGGACGTGAGGCCATGCCGTTCGATATTGGCCGTGATCACAGGCACGGCCGCCTCGAGCGTTGTGATTACGACGGCGCTTTCGGCGATCAGGCTTGCCATGACGAAGCTTGAGTGCCCGATCCCGATCACGGGGTAGGCGGCCATCCGGCGCGCCTCTTCCAACCCGGTGTCCTCATGGCAGACGATGATGATTGCCTGAGCGCCGTCCGCCGATGCCTTCTTGACCAGATCAAGCAAGGCGGGGAGCGCCCGTTCCCCGTCTCGTCCGTGACGGAGCTCCAGCAGGCGACCGCGCCCATGCGGGAATAGAAGTCGCCGCCGTCGCGAACGTCGCCGGCCTGTGACAGCGGATCGCCGAAAGGTGAGGTGATCACGTCGGTCGCCACCTTGCCCTCGAACCGGCAGCTCCACTCGTTTTCTGACATGAATTCCTTGGAGGTTTCCGGAACGGCCGAATAATATCTCTGCCGCATGAGGAAGCCGCCACCTCAACCGCTGAGATACCAGTTGATGTATTCATGGGCCGCATCCAGCTCCATGCCCGAGAGCGAGGCCGACAGGCCGATGCCGCCGCCCCATGAGCGATAGCCCTTTTTCAGGGGTTGATAGACGCATGGGGTCCCGCGCGAGCGCACGGCTGTGATCGCGGGCGACCACATCGACTGGATCACGACCTTGCCCAAGGCCATCAGGTTGACGCTTTCGTCGAAGGTCTTCCAGAAGGCGCGGAACTGGCCGTTCTGCTTGGCCTCGGTGAAGATCGCGATCGTCTTTTCGATCTCTTCGCGCGTCATGTTCCCCTTGTCGCCATAGGTGATCTTGCCCATGGCTTCGCAGACCATCGCCATGTCCGCGATGCCGACCGCGACGGACTGTCCATATCGCTTGGTCAGGGACACGAGTTCAAGGTGGGCGGAATTCGTCATCGAGGGTTCCCGGTTCTTGCCCCAGCATTGGATCAGCGGCCCGCGGGTCCCCGTTTTCATTCCGTGCACAAAGTCGAGACGAAAAAAAGATACGACGCTTTCAATCATTGTGCGCAGTATTGTATGCAATCCAATATCTTGTTGTGTTCAAACTGCTCGTGTCTCGTGCCCGGTGGGAGCCGGCACCGAGGATGGTGCAGGAGCAGCGCATGAACCGAATCTCCGAGAAGACCGCCTTTATCCAACCGACGGTTTCAGGACCGACGGCGCATCTCGGACGTCGTTGTCTCAGGCGATCCATGAACACCGGCTGTTGCCCGGAACCAAGCTTGGCGAAGACGAGCTGAGCGACATCTACAGCGTGTCGCGAAGCGTCGTGCGGTCCGCGCTGCAGGCGCTGTCGAGCGTGGAACTGGTGGAATTGCGCCGCAACCGCGGGGCCTTTGTCGCCAAGCTCACGATCCGCGAGGCGCTCGAGCAGAATGAGCCGGGCAAGGCGTTGCGCCTCTCCGGCCAGTTTCATATCGAGATTTCGCATTTCGCCGACCAGACCACGATCGCCGGTTTCATCGAGCGGCTCGTGGCGCGGTCGTCGCTGATCACCGCGTTGTATTGGCGCCGCCAAAGCGCGCTGTGCGAGAAACATGCCCATCACGCGCTGGTCGAGGCGTTCCGTCGCCGCGACGGTGATGCCGCCGAAGGCCTGATG
The DNA here is from genome assembly GCF_004000435.1 of Alexandriicola marinus. GTDB lineage: Bacteria > Pseudomonadota > Alphaproteobacteria > Rhodobacterales > Rhodobacteraceae > Alexandriicola > Alexandriicola marinus. The sequence continues at coordinate 87,294 of NZ_RBVZ01000007.1, read as the reverse complement.
ACGGGGCACCTCGTCGATATCGTGGTCGCGCTCGACTTGCGCGACACGCCCAAACAGGATGAGAGCTAAAGGATATCCTGTCTGGCTGATCGAAGGCGATTTCTGCGCGTCAGTTCGGGCAAAGGGGGGACCCACCGGCCCGTCCTCTTGCCGCCGTCGCAAGGCGACTGGTGTGTGTTGTCATTTGAATCGTGGCGTCACGCCCGGTCGAGGCATTCGTATAGGATGTGAACCAGCCGTCTTGCGCGCGACGAACTCCCCATCCTGTCCGACATATGTCCGGTGACATAGCCAAACGACAGGCCGAGATCGGGATCGCAGAACGCCTGTGCGCCACCTGCGCCCCAATGCCCGATGGCCTTCCGGTTGGGCCCAAAATCGAGGTCCGGCGGGCCGTTCAATTCGATCCCCTGACCAAAGCTGATCGGTATCCCGAGGATCGGGTCCTTCGGGGTGGCCCCGTGCAGTTTCGACAAGTCCCGCTGCCTATCGGGGGGAATGATGGCGTTGTCCCAGATGAACTGGCCATACACTGTCGCCAGTGCCCTTGCCGTTGCGTGACCGCTGCCCGATCCGATCACGGCGCCCCGCCACCGCGGTGAATTGAAATCCTCGTGCCGATCAAAGAAGGCCATCGAACGGGCGAACAGGCTTTCGGGTGCGTCATCGAGCGCCTCGAACAAGGCCTTGGGGTCGGCCTGTGTCAATCGCGCGCTGCGCGCCTGTTCGCTCTCGCTCAGGCCGATGCGGAAATCCGCGCCAAGCGGCTCGAACAGCCGTTCCATGAGCAGTTCGGGCAGCGATCGTGCCCCTGCCGCGCGGCGCAACGTCTCGCCCAGCAGATGTCCGTAGGTCATGTTGTGATAGGCCGGCGTCCCGAACAGCGAAGCCTCGGGCGTGGAGCGTTCAAGATGGCGCACCATCGTGCCCCAGTCGTAGAGGTCCCCTTCCGCAACAGCCCCGGACACGACCGCGAGCCCGGCCCGATGGGTCAGAACGTCCAGCAATGTGATCGCGTCTTTGCCTCCGGCCGCGAACTCGGGCCAGACCGAGGCAACCGGCGTGTCCAGCGCGATGTCGTCGCTGGCCACCATGTGATGCGCAAGAAGCGAGATCACACCTTTCGTGACGGAAAAGCAGCAGGCGAGCGTGTCGGGCGCCCATGGCGCGCCGGGTCTCGCCGCCCCACCCTGGATATCCAGCAGAACAGCGCCGTTGCGCATCACGCAAAGCGCGCCACGATCCGCCCCGCTCTCGACTGTGCGCGCGAAATGCTCGGCCAACGGCGCAAGCTCAGGTGTTACGATCATCCGGGCATGGCCTTGTTGTTCCAGCTTTTCTGCAACCGTCCGGGCCATCGACCCATATCGCTCATCATCGCCTCAAGAGCCCAGAGAAATCAAACCTGATTTCCAGCGCGCTGACCGGAACCTGCCCACGCCGCATCGCTGACATCTGCCCGTGTCGGTTGGGGGGGCAGGCACCTTTCTGCGCCGGTCTTTGCCGAAGGTCATCTCCTTCGGCAGGGCGATGAGACCTGGCTTGCGTTGACTGAAGCAGCGCCGCAGTAGGGTGCGCGACGGGTGTTGGCCAGAACTTGGATCGGATGCACTCGATGCAGAGTCACACCACCCATGCCCATGGCAGGGCGTCCGGTCACGCGCCGAGCGTCCGCACTTGACGCGACGATTTGGCTGATCTAGCACACACAAATATCGGGCGGGTATGGTGAAATGGTATCACACGAGCCTTCCAAGCTCTTGGTGCGGGTTCGATTCCCGCTACCCGCTCCAGAACACTGACCGCTCGGACCGCAAAGGTCTTTGCAGGCAGGCGTGTCGTCCAGCCCGTTCAAGCCGGCAGATGATGTTCGCGACTACTAAATCATTGGCCCTGATGACTCGTTCGACTAACAAATCAGGTCAGGTCGGCTCCATTGGATCGGCCGCGTCCCGCAATCAGGCGCGTCGCTGCAGGTCGTCGGTTGCTGCGCGCTGGGTTTCTGCAAAGGGGGCCGTCTGCTCGAATTCCTCAAGCCTCTTGACGACGACGCCGTGTGAAATGGTCTTGGCCTCGTAAAGCGCGGTATCCGCGAGGTGCATCATCGGCTCTGTCTTGCACAAATCACCGTCTTCACAAGTGGCCACGCCAACCGAGACGGCGACACTGACCACGCTTCCACAGGGGGCATGGAACGGCGTTGCATCTATCTGATCCTTGACTCGCTGCCCGACCAGAACCGCAAATTTGTGAGGAACACCCGGAAGTATCAGAGCGAATTCATCCCCGCCGATACGCGCCAAAGCATCTATCTCCCGGACAATTCCGCTAATCTTCAGGGCGATTGTTTCAAGAACGTAGTCCCCGAATATATGGCCATATGTATCATTGATGGTCTTGAACTTATCGACATCGAAGAGAATGAGCGCGCCCGTATCTTCTGATCCGTGTTCCGACAACTTGGAAACGACCTGGTTGAATCCTGCGCGATTCAAGATACCCGTCAGACCGTCTGTGCGTTCTTTCTCCTGCGCGTCAAGGATGATCGCCACCAGTTCGCGGTAATTCTGATAGGAGAAAAAGATGACGGTGATGACCGCAGTGATGACCGACAGAAGCGCCACGGTATGAGGCATGCCATCCGTATGAGTGGCCTGGAATTCTGTCATTTCAACCAGAGTATGATCTGCAATCTTCAATCCAATGGAAAACAGGAATATCAGAATACCGCATAAAATCGACCACTTCCAGCTGACCAAAAGCCCGATGATCAATGGCGGACAAGCAAGCCAGATCAAGAAGGGCGAATGGAACCCACTGGAAAAAATGATCATCCAAAACACCGCCAGCAACATGCTGAGATTGACGAATACCGCAGCACAGGTGAACTTTGAGCGCGCGATGAAGGCCCAGCCAACCAAGACCGAGGCCGAAAAAGCCAGAGCCCCATAGAGCGAGTTCATCGCACCAACGAGCAGGAACAACCCACTGAAACCCAATCCAAGCAAGGTTGCCAGGAGCATGAACCTGACGATGCCGTCTGATCTCAGGCGTTCGGAGAGAATTGATGTTTGGAATTCTTGCATGGGATGTCTCATCGCTCCTGACAGGGTTGCGAGGATCAGTCGGAAATACCTTCGAATACGTCTGCGAATTTGAGATTCTCTTCTTCAAATATCGCAAATACATCGGGGTCGAACTTGTGCGTCTCCTGCTTCATTATCTCGATCGCCTGCGCATGGCTGAAGGCTGGCTTGTAGGGCCTCTTCGATCTCAACGCGTCATATACATCGCAAACGGTTACCAGCCTGCCGCTTAGGGGAATGGAATATCCGGACAGGCCATTGGGATAGCCGCTCCCATTCCAATTCTCGTGATGCGACAAGGCGATTTCTTTGGCGATCCGCAGCCGCCTTGTTGGCAGGCCAGGTGATTTGTCGATGATCTGGCTGATCAGCTCTGCACCGGCCGTGGTGTGCATTTTGATCAGTGCGATTTCAGTCGGATCAAGTTTTCCGGGTTTTTGCAGAACGGATGCCGGAATCGAGATTTTCCCTATGTCGTGCAGCTGCGCCCCTACAGCCAGGTCTTCGACATTCAAGCCGCCACTCTTGTCCGGGTGGCGCTTCTTGTATTCTGTCGCGATAATTTCACAATAGGCGGATACACGAGCAAGGTGGCTTCCTGTTTCGGTGTCATGTGCAAGGGATAGCAACCCGATCCCGTTGTAGAAGCTCTTCTCGGTTTCTTCCGCGAGATATTGGTTCAATTGGCTCCAGACAGTCGTCACATAAACGATCGCAACGGCCGCGATTGAAATAAGGAAGGTATGTACGACCCAGATATGCGGCTGCTGGAAGAACGCTATGCCTTGCGGCGGGACCGGGAGGCTCTTGAACATTGAAAAATAGAATATTCCTGCCAACAGGATAGCCGTCTTGATTGCGATAAGAACGACAACGCGCCTGAACGGAAAATTGAGCGCCGCAAATGTAGAGGCGACCAGAAAGAAGATCATTCCGGCAGAGCCGATTCCGAACATCAGGAACGCGCCAAACGACATTAGCGTCCATGATAGCCAAAGGCTGAATGACTTGGCTTGATACGATATCTTGTTGATGAGAATCAGAGGGAGGATCGACAGTGCTGATCCGACCCACATGATTGGAAAGACGAGGTGAAATCCTTCCATCCCGAGCCGGAGCAGAGTTCCGATGATGACGACAACCGCAATCAGTGCAGATGCGATGGAGATGGCCGCGTTCGCTTTCTTTCGCGTTGCTGCAAAGCGATCGAGTTGCTTATCCATCGATGTCGTCTTCCTTCGAGACCGGGCTTGTTGCGTATGCCCGGTCAAATTGGTCTGCCACGCTTAGAAAAGTTTCAAACAGGTCCGGATCAAACTTGCTTCCAGACATCGAAGTCATTCTCCGGATCGTTTCCGCATGTGAATAGGCGGTCTTGTAGGGCCGCTTGGAACGCAATGCGTCATAGACATCAGCAATTGCCATGATGCGCGCTTCGATCGGGATTTTGGTCGACTCCAATCCATTGGGATATCCCGAACCGTCCCAGTTCTCATGATGGTTCAAGGCAACGCTCTGGCCCAGGCTCAAGACGCGATCTTCTCTCTGATGATGGTTCAGGATCGATCCGATGATGTCAGCACCTACCGTGGTATGAAGTTTCATTTCCTCGAATTCATCTTCCGACAGTTTGCTGGGTTTCTTGAGGAGCGCATCTGAGATCGATATCTTTCCGACGTCATGTAGGCGGACTGATTTCTTCAGTTCGTCTCTCGTGAAGTGCAGTTGTTCCTTCTGATTATGTGTCAGCGCATCATAGAGAATTTCGGAATATTTCGACACGCGCGCAATGTGTTCACCAGTTTCGGTATCGCGCGCCAGTGACAGAATGGAGATCGCGTTATAGAAGGTGTCCTTGGTTTCTGTCAGGTTATTTCTGTACCATTGACCCAAGAGGTTGGACCCATAGAAGGAAATGGCAGCCCCAATCGAGATGACGATTCCATGGAAAAGCCACGTCTTTCCCGAGGTCAGATATTCAACCGTGTCGTCCGGGACTGGCGCCAGAACATCCATGACGGTCAGCGCCGTGATTGCGCTGAATGCAGTGAATTGCAGCCCGATCAACAAGAAGAAGGTCTTTGTGCCGACGACAACCGCGCTTGTTGAAAGGCCGAGGAACAGAAATATGGAGCCGATCGAGGCGAGCCCATCGTTCAGGAGCGCGACGAGGCCCATGATAGTGAACAATGCAAAAAGCAGAAAGCCTATCGCTTTCGCCTGCAGCTTGTTCCTGAAAAGCCTGAGGGAAATAATGCTCGCGGCTACTAGCCACATGAGGCCAAATTTGGGTTGAAAACCTTCGGTGACGATCCGCATGGTAGACAAGCCAAAGATCAGCACGCCGCCCAATGACATGATCAGCAAGACCCGGTTTAGAATGCTCCGCTCCAGATTACTTGACATCTACTGATCCATTGATCTCGCTGAGGCGCCATGGGACTTTGTTTGGCGAAGCGTCCTTCTTGGGGAGGAAGTTCTTCGGCATTAGTTGGAGGGCAGGTCTTCGGGCGTTGCTGCGCATTGATACCCGCTGATCTCGATGCTTTCCGGGGCGCATGTAACTTGTGGTTCCGATAGGAACGAAGTGGCAGACGGCATCATGATGACGGGTCGGCGAAGCATGGTTATCCCCTTTACGCCTCGCCTTAAGAGTTTCATGACGGCTTCGAAGCCAGAGATCTTTCGTTGGCTATGGAGGCAAATAGATTTCTGTGCGCAGGTGGTCTGAGATCGCCTCTTGTTGAGCGGCATCCAGCATGTTTTCTGGCAAGTCGACGTCCGATCGTGATCGCCCCGGGGCCGCGTGCGCGGTCCGCAGGGCGCGGGCCCGGGTTGGTTCGTCATATACTGGCGCGATGTTCCCTGATCCTGAGCTGTGGCATGCGGGACAAAGGTCCGTGGATCACGAGCTGCGGGTTGAGGGCCGCGACGAGGCGTTGGGGTGCCTGCATGAATTCCGTGTTTGTCAGATCGGAAAGGAGCATGTGCCGTGATGGCGCGAGGTTGCAGCAGTCGAGACGCGGGGTAAACTCCGAGACCACGATCGCCTCTTGGGGCGGGGTGATGTCGGCCTGCCGATCGGGGCGTTCACAGATATCCCCGTCGGTGTTCGGGAGATTGTCGTTCTGATCAGAGCTCTCGGCCCCCGGGCGCCGATGAAGGTGGTCTTTCGAGGGCCACCAAATTTCTCGAAATTTGGTGGCCCGGCCCAAAATTCTGGAATTTTGGGTCTAACCGAGTATCTGTTTCCAGATCGCGATTTCGTCATAGAGCGCGAATTCCCGCCGCAGGCCCCAGGGTCCGAATTCGGCGTGGCACAGGCCCATCACGTGAACCCGCTTGCCGGTCGGCCTCCCGAAACTGCCCCAACCGTCATGCGTGCCGTCCAGCGACCAGCGCACCGAGGCGCGCGGCGACAGCATGCCGGCATCCATCCCGATCTGGTGGTGGATCTCGAACCGGGCGGAGGGGAAGGAGGATCGCAGGCCGACCCAGAATTCAAGTGCCTCATCCCGGCCAAGTGTCTGGCGCCCTCCGGCATATTCTCCGATGACCGCGCGGTCATACTCACGGAAGACCGCGTTGAAATCGGTCTCCATGATGGCGTTCAGCAGGGCCGAATACCTTGCGCCCCATTCGTTGTCGTTGCCCCGGCTGCGATAGCCGCCATCGACGTCGTTTTCGGGCAGGAAGACGGGGGTGGCCTTTTCGGGCCCGCCCTCGCGCTCGATCAGGGCGGCGGTGAATTCGCGGGGGTCATGGCCCATCTGCCGGACGATCCCGCCATAGTCGCGGATCAGCCATTCGTCGTAGATCGTGTCATCCTTCGCCGCGCAATCGGCGATGACGCGCACCGTCCAGCGTTTGCCGGTCGCCGGGCCGAACTGGCCGTCGCGGGTATGGGTCGCCGTCGTGATCAGGCGGTGCGAGGACAAAAGCCCGTAATCCGGATCGTTCGACCAGATCACATCCTCACCATAAAGCTGCCGGTCGGGGAATTCGTTGATCGTGGCCATGGTCGCGGCGATGACGGCCTTGTTACCGCGCTGAAGGCCCATCGGTGAGCGGACGGGAATATCGTCGGAGTAATAGTGGTTGAGCGTGGCCACGCCGCGATCTTCCCAGATCTCCCGGGTCACGCCGAGGATGTAGTCGGGAAAGTCTTTCCACTTGTTCGAGAAGTTCTTCACTGTCCCTGCCTTCCGGGTTTTCTGGCCGATCCGCGTTCCTTGAACGGGGCGTCGATGGCGATCCGGCGGGGATCGGCCGAGGGGTTTTCGATAAGATCCATCAGGATCGAGACGGTTTCCGCGACCATGCGGGTGGCACTTTGCCTGACGGTCGTCAGGTCATAGGCGGGCCATGCGGCGATCGGCACGTCGTCATAGCCGATGACGGACACGTCGCCGGGGACGGACAATCCCAGTTCATACCGCAAGACATCCATGACGACGAAAGCCATGTGATCATTGGCGGCAAAGACCGCATCCGGCCTGTCGCGCCCCGCGAACATGCGCCGTGCAGCCTCCTGCGCCCGGGCTTCGCGGAAATCGCCGACCTCGCGGGCATAAAGCGACTTTCCCGCCATCTCGAGCCCGACCCGAAGCCCGAATTCGCGGTCTCGCTGCGTCGAGGCGCCCTCCCACCCGGCGATGTAGCCGATCCGTTCATGCCCGCCGGCCACGAGGTATTCGGCGACCTTGCGCCCGCCCGCCACGTTGTCCGATGTTACGGCCGACAGACGCTCATCGTCCTGTGTCCGGTTCAACAGGACGACCGGCACACCGGCCGCACGGCATCGGGCGCTGAGTTCCGAGCCCATGGCGACAGAGGCCGCGACGATCCCGTCGACCTGGTAGTCGAGAATTTCCTCGACCACGTCGTCGATGTTTTCGGCGGTCTGCGAAGCCATGAAGATCAGGACGTGATAGCCCTGTTCCTGAAGCGCCTTCGACAGTTTCTCGACCACCTCGGGGTAGAAGTAGTTCTCGAGATAGGCGACCACGAGCCCGATCATCCGGCTCTTTCCCGACACCATGGCGCGTGCCAGAACATTGGGCCGGTAGCCCAGTTCGGCGGCGGCCCGGCGCACCTTTTCGATCGTCTTCTTCGACGCCGAGGCCCCGGGCGTAAAGACCCGGCTGACCGCGGACTGGCTCACGCCTGCAAGGCGCGCCACGTCGAGAGAGGTGATCTTCTCGCCCATTATTCGGCCGTCCAGCCTCCGTCGATCAGGAGGGATGTGCCGGTGATCAGGCCTGCCGCGTCCGAGGCAAGGAATGTCACCGCGCCCATGATGTCTTCGACCTCGCCCACCCGGCCCAGCTTGATCTTGGACAGGATCCACGCCTTGCGTTCGGGTATGCTCAGCGTCTGTTCGCCCAAGGGCGTGCGGATGAAGGTCGGGCAGATCGTGTTGACCCGGACCTGGTGCGGCCCCCATTCCAGAGCCATCGCCTTGGTCATGCCTTCGATCGCATGTTTCGTCGCGCAATAGACGGCCCGGTCCGGCCCGCCCACATGGCCCATCTGGGATGAGATATTCATCAGGCTGCCCGGTTTGCCGGCCTCGATCAGGCCTTTCGCCACCGCCCGCGTCAGGAAATAGGCCGCGCGCACGTTGAGGTTTGTGGCGGCATCGTAATCGTCCGGCGTCGTCTCGATCGATGGGGTGTGCCGCGCGAGCCCTGCCGAATTGACGAGAATGTCGAAGGGCCCGTGCTCGGCCACCGCCGCCTCTGCCGCCTCGATGTCGGTGATGTCGAGGGGCAGGGCGGTGGCCCTCATGCCCGCGGCCTGCATTTCGCCCGCAAGGGCATCGAGCTTGTCGGCCGAGCGTGCGACAAGGGTCACATCCGCCCCGGCTTCGGCGAGGGCCACGGCGCAGGCCTCGCCGATACCGGACGATGCGCCCGCGACAAGTGCGCGGCGTCCGTCAAGCCGGAAGGATGGGGTGCGGGGAAGTGTCATGATCCTTTGCCTCCGATCGGATAGGGAACGGAGCCCGGAACCCGGGCCTTGTTGAATTCGCGCAGCCGGGCGAAGACATCGACGCCAAGCTGCGATAGCACGTCGAGTATATCGACCATCACCCAGTTTTCCCGGATCAGGCCGTTTTCGATCCGCCAGAAATCGAGGCTCTTGATCGTGACCTTCCTGCCTGCAGGCGCGATGCCCAGCCAGCCGTCGTGGGTGATGGTCTGGACCATATTGGGCCAGCCGGTGACGGCGGCGTAGTTGTTGTCGCCGAAGAAATGACAGGTGATCGCGTCCGTATCCTGGCCGCGATCGGGCATCGCGCGCAGGAACGGCACCTGGTGCCAGTGGCGGAAGCCTTCGATCCCGCGCCCGGTGCCGATGCCCGCGGGCCCATACCAGTTCATCCGCTCCGACCAGAAACGCGGCATCTCCATCACCTCGGGGCCGCCCTGCGCGGGGTGACGCGTCATGTGGTCGAGCATCTCGATGATCAGCTGCCGGCTTGTCCGGCTTTGATCGGGGTCTCTTGGCGCGCGGCGCAGGCCGTCGCCGGAGGCCGGGCCGGGGACGCAGAATTCCCGCCCCAGTGACGGCGCCATGGGCCAGGCATGCGCCTGCATCATTACCTCGGAGATATCCCAAAGCGCCTGATATTCGACGATCTTGCCATCCGCGATGCGGTAGAATTCGTGAAACCGCATGTGGGCAAGGTGGCCCGTGGGCGGGATGTCGAGGAAGGGGCTTGCGAAGGTGCCCATGAAGTGCCCGGCGCAGCCGACCCAGTCGGCCCCGTGTTCATCCTCGCCCGCCATCACGATCCAGTCGCGCCGCTCCACGTCGGGCCAGGCCGCCTGCAGGGGCGCGAGGGCCTGATCGTGAAACGCCGCGGGCCCGGCCATGTCGCCGAACGGGTGGGCGAGGTGGAACACCGCGTCAGTCGCGGCCAGCCGGTCGAGGGCTGCACGAATGGCGTCCCTGTCCCAATCGTATTGCGCCGCGAACAGCGGGGACAGGAGCGCCTTGTGTGCCTCGTGGCGGTCGATCATTCGGCGGCGGCCCCATAGGGCACGTTGCGGCCGCCATAACGGCGCACGCGGATGTTGCATTGCTCGGCATGGCCGACGAAACCTTCGAGCATGCAGAGCCGCGATCCGTATTCGCCCACCATGGCGGCGGCCTCGTCCGTCACGATGCGCTGGTAGCTGTGGGTTTTCAGGAACTTGCCGACCCAGAGCCCACCGGTATAGCGGCCCGCCTTCTTGGTCGGCAGCGTGTGGTTCGTGCCGATCACCTTGTCGCCGTTGGCCACGTTGGTGCGCGGCCCGAGGAACAGCGCGCCATAGCAGGTCATGTTTTCAAGGAACCAGTCGTCGCGATCGGTCATGACTTGCACATGTTCATAGGCCATCTCGTCGGCGACGCTCAGCATCTCGTCATAGGTGTCGCAGACGATGACATCGCCGTAGTCGCGCCACGAGGTGGACGCGGTCTCTGCCGTGGGCAGGATCGTGAGCAACCGGTCGATTTCGGCCATCGTGTCGGTGGCCAGCTTGCGGCTGTTGGTGATCAGGCAGGCGGGGCTGTTGTAGCCATGCTCCGCCTGACCCAGAAGATCGGTGGCGCAGAGCTCCGCGTCGACGGTGTCATCGGCGATCACCATCGTCTCGGTCGGGCCAGCGAAAAGGTCGATGCCCACGCGGCCGAACAGCTGGCGTTTCGCCTCGGCGACAAATGCGTTGCCCGGCCCGACAAGCATGTGGACAGGATCAAGGCTTTCGGTGCCGATTGCCATGGCGCCTACGGCCTGGATGCCGCCGAGGCACAGGATTTCATGCGCGCCGCCCATCTTCATCGCGGCGACGATGGCAGGGTGGGGCGCGCCGTCGACCGGCGGGGCCGAGGCCACGATACGAGGCACGCCCGCGACCGACGCCGTCAGAACCGACATATGCGCGGAGGCCACCATCGGGAATTTGCCACCCGGAACGTAGCAGCCCACCGACTGCACCGGGATGTTGCGATGGCCGAGGATCACGCCCGGCAGCGTCTCGACCTCGATGTCGGTCATCGAGGCGCGTTGCGCCTCGGCGAAACGGCGGATCTGGGTCTGGGCGAACTTGATGTCGTCCATGTCGCGGGTTGAGACCTTCTGCATTGCGGCCTCGATCTCGCTGTCGCTCAGCAGAAACGCCTTCGGGTCGTAATTGTCGAATTTCTTCGACAAATCACGGACCGCTTCGTCCCCCCGCTGTTCGATATCTGAAAGCGTCGTTTCAACGACGGCGCGGACCTTGGCATCATCCTCGGCCTTTTCCGCCTCGGGTTTGCTCCGCTTGAGATGCTCGATCGCCATGGTGGTCTCCTCCTATTCCTTGCCCATCCGTTCCCATCCCCGGCCCGCATAGTCATCACGGCCGGGTTGATGGAGCACAGAAGGGATATCCACGTTCACGCGGCCCTCGGCAATCCTTCCGTTATCGATGCTACAGAATTCGCGAGACGGAAAGACGATCTGTTTGCCGCTGGGGGCGTTTTCCATGACGGGTCCGGCATGGGTGCCCTCCACATCTGCGACCCATGCCGCCCGATTGCCGTCGGCCATCCGGGGCCCGGTGTTGCAGGTCGGATCGGCAAATGCCGCCACGGACAGGCCGATGCCAGAGCGCAGCAGGATCTCGGGCGAGCGGATTGCGCATTCTGCCGATCCGGCGCCGATCCCGGTAAAATCATATGTGGTCATGCAGGGCACAGGTCGGCCGGACTTTTCGCCGGTCTGAACATTAAAGAGGCCGCAGATGCCCGGCAGGTCGCAGGCCGCGACCTCCTGCCCGAGTGCTGCACGGAATTCCTTGCCGAAAATTGTGATGTTGAAGGCCATGACCCAGGCAAGACTGCCCCCTCGTGTTGAGAAGCTGTTGAACGCATCCCGGCCCACCACACATCTCATATTGCATTCGCATGCAACTCTATATGCAGTCCTAGTTGTTTGGCAAGTATCGGCCCCATTGCCAAGAAACATAAATTTTCTTTGGCGATCTTTGTTCATGGGGTGGTGTTTGGATGACAGGCTCTTCCTGCATCGAAGAAGGGATCGAGAGTTGAAATGAATGCGTTTGCAAATCTGATTATGTGAGCCTGACCGGTCTCCGGCGATCCGTGCCATCATCCGATGGTCCATGTAAACGACCGCAAGGGCGACAATATGCTCGATCTCGGGACGGTTGGATCTGCCATCGCTCTGGCGGCGTTGATCTGTCTCGCGATGAGGCGGATCACCTTTGTCCCGGGCCACCTGCTGCCCGGATGCGGATCGTTGACATGAAACGCTGCGAGGGTGAAAAGCTGGCCGCAATCTGGCTTTGCGTCGACATCCTGCGTTTCCGGAACATGCAGGACGTCGACATTCTTGCCCCCGCGACGGAGACCATGTCATGAGGATCGACGCACATCACCACCTGTGGGACCTCTCGGCGGTGCATTATCCGTGGCTGATGGCGCGCGGGGTGACGCGGTTCTTCGGCGATCCGACCCCGATTCAGCGCGACTACCTTTTACCTGAATTCCGGCGCGATGCGGCGGGGTTCGACGGCTCCGTTCATATCCAGGTGGGCGCCGAGGATGGTCTGGCAGAGGCCCGCTGGATCCAGTCTGTCGCAGATGCCAATCCGGACTGGCCCATGGTTCAGGTCGCCTTCTGTGACCTGACCGGCGATGATCTTGGGACCCGGCTCGATGCGCTTCAGGCCCTGCCCAGCCTGCGGGGCGTGCGCCAGATCGTGGGCCGCGCTCCGGGGGAAGACGCGGTGACGGGGACAAACGCGCTTCTGGCCGATCCGCGATTTGTCGCGGGGCTGAGGGAGGCGGGTGTTCGGGGGCTCAGTTTCGATCTGCAACTGATCCCCGAACTCTATGCCGACATGGCCCGCGTTCTTGAGGCCGCACCCGACACCAAGGTCGCGCTTTGCCACGCGGGATCGCCCCATGACCGGACAGCCGCAGGCATCGCCGCCTGGGCGCGCGATCTGAGGCGGCTTGCCGATCTGCCGCAGGTGACGTGCAAGCTTTCGGGGCTTGGCATGTTCGACCATGACTGGACGACCGAAACGATCCGTCCGATTGTCGAGACCTGCCTTGATCTTTTCGGGCCCGATCGCTGCATGTTCGGATCGAACTTCCCGGTCGACAGCCTTTATTCGGATTATGCCACCCTGCTGGCCGCACATGAGGAGATCGTGCCGGAGGAGATGAAACCGCAGGTCTTCGGTGGCACGGCCGGAGCCTTATACGACTTCGGATAAGGTCGGGCGTTGACGTGTGCTAGTCTTGCGGGGCGGTCAGATCCACCTTGATCGTCTGGCGGAGCGCGCCGCTTGCCCGGTCATAGATCAGGATCTCGTCTTGCGATGTGACGACGGCGAACCAGTCCTCACCCTGGGTAAAGGCGTGGGCCGAGACCCCGTCCGGCAAGGTGATTCGGTCGGGCAGGGGCACCGGATCGGCATTCAGGCGGATGACAAGCGCCGCGATCAGGACTACGAAGCCGAGGATCATGATCCAGGTCAGCCCGGAGACGAGCCTCTTGAGGTATCTCAGTTCCGGCGGAAGGCCGGGATCCTCACCATCCGGATCAGGGCCCAGTGACATGAGCGCATCCCTCGTCAGTTTCATCATCGCCGGCGACCCGCCGCCGCGTCTTGATAAGGCGCTTGCCCGCGATGTGCCAGAGGAGGCCGCGCTGTCTCGGTCGCGCATCGCCCGGCTGATCGACGCGGGGGCCGTGCGTGTCGACGGAGATGTTGTGCAGGATGCCAAGGCCCGCATCGCCGAGGGAGCACAGGTCGAGATCACGGTCGAGGTCGCGCAGGACAGCCACATGGAGGCCGAGGCGATCCCCCTCGATGTCGTGTGGGAGGATGCCGATCTGGTCGTCGTGAACAAGCCTGCGGGCATGGTCGTGCATCCGGCACCCGGAACGCCGTCGGGCACTCTTGTCAACGCGCTGATCCACCATTGCGGAGACAGCCTGTCGGGCGTGGGCGGGTCGAAACGGCCGGGCATCGTGCACCGGATCGACAAGGATACCTCCGGGCTTCTCGTGGTCGCGAAGTCGGACCGCGCGCATCACGGGCTTGCCGCGCAATTCGAGGCGCATACGGCAGAGCGGCGCTACCTTGCCATTTGCCACGGGGTGCCCGAGGCGAACGATCCGCGCCTGCGCGGTGTGCGCGGCACCAGTTTCGAGGCGGGAGGCGTGCTGAAGATCCAGACGGGTCTGGCCCGCCATCGAACTGACCGGCAGCGGCAGGCGGTGACCTTCGAGGGCGGCCGCCACGCTGTGACCCGCGTCCGCGTGATCGACCGGTTGGGCAATCCGCCGGTTGCCGCCCTTGTCGAATGCCGGCTCGAGACCGGGCGCACCCACCAGATCCGGGTGCACATGGCCCATGTGGGCCACGGGCTGATCGGGGATCCGGTCTATGGCGGGCGGCGCAAGATGTCGGAAAAAGCGGTGGGCGCCGAGGCGGTGGCCGCCGTGACGGGCTTCGGGCGGCAGGCGCTTCATGCGGCAAGCCTCGGTTTCGTCCACCCGGTAAGCGGGGAAGACCTGCTTTTCGAGGCGCCTTTGCCCGATGACATGGCGGGGCTTCTGTCCATCCTTGGCGGGTAGGGTTGAAACGATCATACCCATGTGCGTGAGCGCACCGTAACATCGGTTCAAACGGCCAATTTGTGCCTTAAAATATGATCAAGCTTTTTCGCATAGAGGCCCTTGAAGCGGCCCGTTAGCGATCACATATGCATGTTAAGCCCTTATACATAGTGGGAGGGGACAGATGTCTAATTATGCAAACCTACCGGCCCCGTCGCCGGAACAGGGACTGAACCGTTACCTTCAGGAAATCCGGAAGTTTCCCCTTCTGGAGCCGGAAGAGGAATACATGCTGGCCAAGCGCTGGGTCGACCACGAGGACACCGAAGCGGCACACCGGATGGTGACAAGCCACCTGCGACTCGCCGCCAAGATCGCGATGGGCTATCGCGGCTATGGCCTGCCGCAGGCCGAGGTCGTCTCGGAGGCGAATGTCGGTCTGATGCAGGCGGTCAAGCGTTTCGATCCAGAGAAGGGGTTCCGCCTTGCGACCTACGCGATGTGGTGGATCCGCGCCTCGATCCAGGAATATATCCTGCGGTCATGGAGCCTCGTGAAACTCGGCACGACCAGCGCCCAGAAAAAGCTGTTCTTCAACCTGCGCAAGGCGAAGGCCCGGATCGGCGCGCTTGAAGACGGCGATCTGCGCCCCGAGAACGTCAAGCAGATCGCAACCGATCTGGGCGTGACCGAGGACGAGGTCATCTCGATGAACCGGCGCATGTCGGGGGGAGATGCCTCTCTCAACGCGATGGTCGGAAGCGATGGCGAAAGCGCCACCCAATGGCAGGATTGGCTCGAAGACGAAGATGCCGATCAGGCCACCGATTATGCCGAGCGCGATGAGCTTGAGGCGCGGCGCGAACTTCTGGTCGAGGCGATGTCGGTTCTCAACGACCGCGAGCAGGACATCCTGACCCAGCGGCGCCTGTCCGACAAACCCGTCACGCTGGAGGAACTGTCCGGCCAATACGACGTCAGCCGCGAACGTATCCGCCAGATCGAGGTCCGCGCCTTCGAGAAACTGCAGGAGCGGATGCAGGAACTGGCCAAGGAACGCGGAATGCTGGCCTCGGCCTGAGCCGACCGCGCAGCCTGATCCACGACAAGGGCGTCCCCAGGCGGGGCGCCCTTTTTCATGGTCGCCCCCGTCGGGATTGACGTTTTCAAGCCGGGGCCAAGTCGCTAACCTGAGGTGGCCAGCAGAAGGAGGCGTCATGTCAGAGACCGTGCGTTGGGGAATTCTCGGAGCGGCGAATTTCGCCAAGACCCAGATGGGCCCCGCCATTCACATGGCCAAGGGTGCCGAACTGGCGGCCCTTGCCACGTCCAGCGCCGACAAGGCCGAGGGCTTTCGCGCTTTCGCGCCCAGCATCCGGGTGCATGACAGCTATGACGCGCTTCTGGCCGATCCCGCGATCGACGCGGTCTATATCCCGCTGCCGAACCACCTGCATGTAGATTGGACGATCCGCGCGCTCGAGGCCGGAAAGCATGTCCTGTGCGAAAAGCCGCTGACGCTGGCCGCGCCGGAATTCGACCGGGTCATCGCCGCGCGCGACAGGACCGGTCTGCTGGCGGCCGAGGCCTATATGATCGTGCATCACCCGCAATTCATCCGGGCGCGGGAAATCGTGCAATCGGGCGGCATCGGAACGCTGCGCCATGTCGATACGGTCTTTACCTATTTCAACGACGACTTGGGTAATATCCGCAACCAGAAGGATGCGGGCGGCGGCGGGCTTCCCGATATCGGGGTCTATACCTTCGGCTCGGCCCGGTTCGTGACGGGGCAGGAGCCCGAACGGATCGATCATGCCCGGATCGACTATGAAAACGGCGTCGATGTCTTTGCCTCCGTCTCGGCGCAGTTTCCGGGGTTCACCTACACCGCGGTCGTCTCGACCCGGATGTCGGCCCGTCAGGAGATCAGCTTTCACGGCGATACCGGCCTGCTGCGGATCACCTGTCCGTTCAACACCGATGTCCACGATATCGCGCGCCTCGTCCTTGACGATGGCAGCACGACGGTGACGACAGAGCGGTTCCCGGGGGTCAATCAATACGTCCTTCAGGTCGAGAATTTCGGACGCTCGATCCGCGAAGGTGCGGCCTATCCGTGCCCGCTTGAATTCAGCCGCGGCACGCAGGCGATGATGGACATGGTGTTCGATGCGGGCGGGCGCCCGTGAGGGAGATGCACAATGCAGGATGACGACAAGGCGATGGGTCGGATGACCGGCGAACAGCACGAACCCGAGACCCCTGACAATATCGGGATGCGCCTGATCTACATGATTCTGATCGCGATCATGATCTCGCTTGCCCAGACGGTTCTGACGGTTGCGACGGTCATCCAGTTCATCATCATGCTCATCAATCAGCGCAAGCCCAACGAAAACCTTGCCGAATTCGGCACGTCGCTGGGCATCTGGATCGCCAAGGCCGCCCGGTTCCAGACCGGTGCCAGTGAGGTGAAGCCCTGGCCCTGGACAGAGCTCGACTGATGGGGCCGGTCCGCACCTGCCTGTGGTTCAACGGAAACGGGGCCGAGGCTGCGCGGTTCTATACCTCGCTCATCCCCGGCTCGGCGATCGAGGGCAGGCTTGAGGACGGGGCGGAGCCGATGATCGTGCAGTTCCACCTTGCCGGCGTGCCCTATACCGCGCTCAACGGTGGGGACAGGTATGCGCCGACGCCGGCGGCCTCGATCATGGTCTCGACCGACGATCAGGACGAGACCGACACGCTGTGGGCCGCCCTGACCGCGGATGGCGGCGCAGAGAGCATGTGCGGCTGGTGCGTCGACCGGTTCGGCGTCAGCTGGCAGGTCATCCCGACGGCACTGCCGCGTGTCATGTCCGGCGCCGATCGCGCCGGGGCCGACCGCGCGATGAAGGCGATGATGTCGATGCGCAAGATCGATATCGCCACCCTCGAGGCCGCCTATTCCGGGACCTAGCGGTTTGTTGAAAGCGCCTTCTTGAAGGCGTCGAAGCTGGCCTTGGGGGTCCGGGTCTGGGTCTCGTAATCGACCTGAACGAGGCCGAACCGTTTGCCATAGCCAAAGGCCCATTCGTAATTGTCCAGAAGCGACCACGAGCAATATCCCTCGACCGGGGCGCCTTCGGCGATGGCCTGACGCAGGGCGGCCAGATGTGCGTCGTAATAGGCGATCCGCTGGCTGTCGGTCACGGGGCCGGGCGTATCTTCGCCGGGGCCGGCCATGCCGTTTTCGGTCACGATCAGCGGCGTGTCGCCGGTATAGTCTCGGGCAAGGCGCGTCAGCACATGGCGAAACCCGTCGGGGTAGACCTCCCAACCCATATCCGTTTTCTCCAGCGGCCCTGTCACGGGCTTGAGCGCGGGCCATGCAATGTCGGGATCGGCCGCCATGATCGAGCGGGTGTAGTA
Organism: Alexandriicola marinus; assembly: GCF_004000435.1. GTDB lineage: Bacteria > Pseudomonadota > Alphaproteobacteria > Rhodobacterales > Rhodobacteraceae > Alexandriicola > Alexandriicola marinus. Next base: position 69,162 of record NZ_RBVZ01000007.1, on the reverse strand, counting down.
ATTCACTCCCATCCAGTCGATCGGCGCGCTGATCCTGGCCATGTCGTCTTCCCAGCCCTCGGGCAAATGCGGGCCCAGCCCTTCGAGCGCCTCTTCGGGATAGGTGCCCTTGGTCAGCGCCTGAACGAACCAGCGATTGAAGATCGCGTCCCAGCGCGCCGCGGCGGCCCTGTCTTCGGCGCTGTCGCTGGCGGCCTGGGTGAATTCGAAATTGGGCGCGATCCCCAGATTGGGCTGACCCATGGCGCGCATCGCCTCGAGCGCCTCCGCATGGGCCAGAAGCACGAAATGCATCGACCGGGCCGCGGCCCGGATGTCGCGCAGACCCGGCGCGTGGTGGCCCAGGAAATGCGACAGGAACGACACGCACCACGGCTCGTTGATCGTCATCGTCCGGTCGATCCGGTCGCCGATCCGGCCGATCACGGCCTGTGCGAAATCGGCGAACATCGGCGCCACGTCGCGGTTCGTCCAGCCACCGATATCGGCCAGCGGTGCGGGCAGATCCCAGTGATAGAGCGTCAGGAATGGCGTGATCCCGCGTTCGGCCATGCCGTCGACCAGACGGTCATAGAAATCGAGCCCTTCGGGATTGATCGTCCGGCCATCGGGCATGACCCGTGACCACGAGGTGGAAAACCTGTAGGCGTCGAAATTGCCCGCCTTGATCAGATCGAGGTCTTCGGGCCACCGGTGGTAATGATCGCAGGCCACGGCGCCGGTCTCGGCATTTGCCACGTTTCCCGGTGTTGCCGCGAAGGTATCCCAATGCGACGGCCCGGCGCCCCCGAACTGGCTTCCTTCGATCTGGTAGGCGGCCGTTGCCACGCCGAAGAGGAAGTTTTCGGGAAAATCGGATCGGGTGAACGAGAAGGTCATATCGTGGCTCCGCAGCTTTGTCCGACTTGCGTAATCGTTTTAGGGGGCTGAGCCAAGGCCTTTCCGAGGGGGATTGTACGGCGCGATCAGGCCCGGCGCGGCAGGATCAGCCGCATGATATGCTGAGGCCCCGCACCGCCATCGAGGTAGAGCTCGCCCGTATCTTCCCACCCGCCTGTCAGATAGACGTGGCGCGCGCGCGGGTTGCGGCAATTGACGGTCAGCCAGCATTCCGCGGCCCGGGGATAGGTCGCCGAGAGGTAGTCGGGCAACTCGGCGAAAAGCGCCTTGCCCAGACCCTTGCCCTGCGCCGAGGCTTCGATCTGAAGCATCCGAAGACCAAGGGCTCCTTCGGGGGCGAAGTCGTACCGCGCCCCATAGGCGCGTTCGATCTTGAAGAATCCCGCAATCCGGCCCGCGTGACGCAGGACATGGAAATCCGTCTCGGGATCGTCGTCGGCGGATTCCACGGCGATATCGCCGCCAAAGATCTTCTGGTCTGGCGGCAAGGTGATATGCAGCACCGCCGCCCGGTCGGATTTGGGCAGCGGAGCGATCTCGATTTCCGGGATTGGGTAGCTGATCGACATGGCTCCGGACTTTTCATCAAGCGTTCACTTTTCGCACAGCAGATCGTCTCTAGGTGATCGGATCGGGCCCGGCAAGTGACGCCACTGGTGCGACGTTTCCCAAGCCTTGCCGCGGGCAGCTGAAGCGCCGGGAGGAGAGCAGTTGCGCGATGCGCAGGCCTGTGCAAGCCTCCCGTCAGGCCAGTTCAGGAGGTTCCGATGACAGTGTTCGGCAAGTCGCACATCGCGATGCTTGGCATTGCGCTTGGCGGGTGTGTCAGCAGCGGGGCGCCGGAAGGGCCGCTTGATCCGGGGCGCGATCCGACAGCGTCAACCGGCTATGCGGAGCCGGGGCAGGAGACATTCGGCGTGACCCTGACAGATACCATGCAGCTTGCCGGTCTGGACCTCGATGATGAGAGCAACGGCGTGCTGAACCTGCGGAGCGCCGAGTATGCGCTGACCCAGGTGTCGGATACGGAGTTCACGATCCTGATTGATGGCACCACGCTTACCTTGACCCTCGACGAGGCGCTCGACGGTTTCTACGGGGAACTTGACGGGCAAGCCTACGAGGTCCTTGTTTTCAAGACCAGCGCATCCGGGCAATCCAGCTTCGGCTATCTGTCGGTCACCCCCGACGAAGGCTTTGATGGTCGCTATGATTATGGCTACTGGGCCACAGGCCTGAATGCGAGCGCCGAGACGGTCGCCGCGCTGGCGGGACGGGTCGAGTATCTGGGCAATGCGAGCATCGCGATCACGGATTCGACCGGCAACGGGCGCTGGGCCTTCGGGGATGCGGTCTTTGTTGCGGATTTCCGGAGGAACTCGGTCGAAGGGCACGTGGATATCATCGATAATTTCGGCAGCTTCGGCACAGAAGGCCGCCCCCAGGTCGATCCCGCGACAATCGTGTTCGAAAGCGCCGAAATCGTCGGCAATGGTTTCGAGATGAATGTTGTCATCGAGGACGGTGACCTCGGCTTCGAAACCCTGAACGGCGATGGCGTTGCATCGGGGCAATTCTATGAGGCCGACGGAGGCGTGATCGCAGGCACGTTTTCAGCCTCGGGTATCGAGGCCGATCTCGATGATGACGGCGTCTCGAACGGGATGACGATCCAGGGCGCATTCCACACGGAATCCGACCCTGGATAAGCCCGGCGCTTCGATCTGACCGACCGCCTCGGTCTAGTCTTCCATCGACTCCAGCTCGTCGATCATGCCTTCGATCATCGACAGGCCCTTGTCCCAAAAGGCCGGGTCCGAGGCGTCGAGGCCGAAGGGGGCCAGCAGCTCCTTGTGGTGTTTGGAACCGCCGGCCTTGAGCATGTCGAAATACTTGTCCTTGAAGCCTTCGCCGCTTTCTTCGTAGACGGCGTAAAGCGCATTCACGAGCCCGTCGCCGAACGCATAGGCATAGACGTAGAAGGGCGAATGGACGAAATGCGGGATATAGGCCCAGAAGGTCTCGTAGCCGTTCATGAAGTCGAAGACGGGCCCGAGGCTTTCGGCCTGAACGCTCATCCAAAGCGCGTTGATGTCGTCGGGGGTAAGTTCCCCGCGCGACCGTGCGTCGTGAAGTTTGCATTCGAAATCATAGAACGCGATCTGTCGCACGACGGTGTTGATCATGTCCTCGACCTTGCCCGCCAGAAGCACCTTGCGCGCATTCTGATCGGGGGCGGAGGCCAGCATCTGGCGGAAGGTCAGCATCTCGCCGAAGACCGAGGCCGTTTCGGCGAGGGTCAGGGGCGTGGAGCTGAGAAGTTCGCCCTGACCGGCGGCCAGAACCTGGTGCACGCCGTGGCCCAGCTCGTGGGCGAGGGTCATCACGTCGCGCGGTTTGCCGAGGTAATTCAGCATGACATAGGGGTGCACCTCGGTCACGGTCGGGTGCGCGAAGGCGCCCGGCGCCTTGCCCGGTTTCACCGCCGCATCGATCCAGCCCTTGGTAAAGAACGGCTGCGCCAGATCGGCCATGCGCGGATCGAAGGCGGAATAGGCGTCCAGCACGGTCTGCCGGGCCTCGTCCCAGCCGACGGTGCGGTTGTCCTCGATGGGCAGGGGGGCATTGCGATCCCAGACCTGCATCCGGTCAAGCCCCAGCCATTTCGCCTTGAGCTGGTAATAGCGGTGCGACAGGCGGGGATAGGCCTTCACCACCGCGTTCCGCAGCGCCTCGACGACCTCGGGTTCAACGTGGTTCGCCAGATGCCGGCCGGTCTGCGGCGTGGGCATGCCGCGCCAGCGATCCTCGATTTCCTTTTCCTTGGCGAGCGTGTTGTGCACCCGCGAGAAGATGCGGATGTTCTCGGAAAACACGTCGGCCAAGGCGCGGGCGCCGGCCTCGCGCCGGTCGCGGTCATGATCGGTCAGCAGATCGAGCGTGCCTTCGATGTTCAGCTCTTCGCCGTCGACGTTGAAGGTCAGCCCCGCGATCGTTTCGTCGAACAGCCGGTTCCAGGCGGCCGCGCCGACGGTTGACTGATCGTGCAGGAATTTCTCCAGCTCATCCGACAGCTGGTAAGGCTTCATCGCGCGCAGCCGGTCGAACACGGGCTTGTAGCGGGCCAGATCGGCATTGGCCGCCAGAAGCGAGGCCAGGTGATCGTCGTCGAGCCGGTTGAACTCGAGGCTCCAGAACACGAGCGGTGTGGTGTAGGCGGTGATCCGGTCCTGGCAATCGGCCATGAACTTGGCCCGGTCGGCATCGGTGGTCTGCTGGTAATAGCGCAGGCCCGCGAACGACATGATGCGCCCCGCGATGATGTCGATCTTTTCATAGCGCAGAACGGCATCGAGCATCCCGGCTGCATCCAGATCGGCAAGCTTGCCCTCGTAATCATGGGCGAAATCGGCGCAGGCGGTCTCCAGCCAGTCAAGGTCGCGCTTGAATTCGGCTGCGTCGGGATCGGGATACAGATCGGTCAGGTCCCATTCGGGCAGATCGCCCAGGTTCTTGCCGCCGGTGGCATGCGCGTCGAATACGGGGGTCTTCATGTTTCGCTCTCTCCTGGAACCGGGTGTCGGGATCTACATAGGCCCGGGATCGGGTGGTTGAAAGTGGGGAGAACCCTAGCTCCCGTATTGCGTGAGCATTTCATGCAGATCGCGCAAAGTGTTGGCCTCTGCCACCGGTTTGTCCTGCCGCCAGCGGGCCATGCGCGGGAATCTCAAGGCAACGCCGGATTTGTGGCGCGTGCTGGACTGGATGCCTTCGAACGCAATCTCGAAGACGTGCTCGGGCCTTACCTGCCGCACCGGGCCAAAGCGTTGCAGCGTATTCTTGCGCACCCAGGCTGTGATCTGCCGGAACTCTGCATCCGTCAGGCCGGAATAGGCCTTGGTGAAGGGCACGAGATCGTCTCCGTCGCGCACCGCAAAGGTGAAATCTGTGAACAGGTTCGCGCGCCGCCCGTGGCCCGCCTGCGCATAGATCATCACGGCGTCGATGGTCAGGGGATCGACCTTCCATTTCCACCAATCGCCCTTCTTGCGGCCCGCGAGATAGGGCGCCGAGCGACGTTTGAGCATCAGCCCTTCGGCCCCCAGATCGCGAGAGAGGGCGCGTTCCGCCGTGAGCCCCTCAAGATCGCGTGCAACCACCTCCGGTGACAGGCGCAGGGGCAGGCCGTCGGGCAGGGAGCCGATGATCCGCGCCAGCGCCGCGCGCCGCACGTCAAAGGGCTGCGCGCGAATGTCCGTCCCGTCCTGTTCCAGGAGGTCATAGGCCATGAGGATCGCGGGCGCTTCGGACAGGAGTTTTCTGGGCACCGTCTTGCGCCCGATCCGTTTCTGAAGCGCTGCGAAGGGCAGGGGGGCGTCATCAGCAAAGGCCAGAACCTCGCCGTCGATCACCGTGCCGTCGGGCAGAAAATCCTTCAGCGTGGCGAATTCGGGAAAGCGATCCGTCATCAGCTCTTCGCCGCGCGACCACAGGTGGTGTTCGCCCTCCCTCACGATCAGCTGACCCCGGATGCCATCCCATTTCCGCTCTGCAAACCAGTCCGAGACGGGTTCGATCTCTTCCGTCTTTTCAAGTTGGTAGGCGAGGTAGAACGGATAGGGCCGCGACAGGGCCGCGGTGGGATCGGGCGCCTCGATCAGGCTGGTCCATGTCACGGTGTCGGGCGTCCAGTCGCCCATCAGCCTATGGGTCAGTTCCGCCTCGTCGATGCCCGTGGCCTGAGCCAGCGCCCGGGTCATCAGCTTCTGGCTGACGCCCACGCGGAACCCGCCTGTCAGCAACTTGGTAAACAGGAACCTCTCGATATCGGGAAGCACATCCCATGCGGCGAGGATCCCCACCTTGCGGGCCGCGTCATCCTGCGCCGAGAGCGTCCTGAGATGGGCGATCCAGTCGCTGAGGGGGCGATCCTCTTCCCGCGAGGGAGGCGGCAGAACAAGCGAGATCGTCTCGGCCAGATCGCCCACGACCGGATAGGCCTCCTCGAAAAGCCACAGGGGAATACCTGCCTGTTCGGCGGCCCATTCGCGCAGGACGGTCGCTGTGATGACTCTCCGGGGCCTTCGCCCGGAAAACAGCGCGATGCACCACAGCTTGTCGGCGTCCGACGCGGACTGGAAAAAAGCGGTCAGGGCCGCGACCTTGCGGCTTGTCCGGGTCGTCTGGTCGACCCGGGTAAAGAGTTCGGCGAAATCCTTCACGAATGGGCACGCAGGAAATCCGCCATCCGGGCGACGGCGATATCGGCCACGGGCAGGCTGCCCGCTAGGAAATGCCAGGCATGAACCATGCGTCGGGCCTTCTCGACGGTGACGTCTCCGCCGGCGGCGCGCAGGCTGTCGGCGATCGTATCGCTGTCTTCCTCGAGCAATTCGCCGCGCGCGCAATGGATCAGGGCAGGCGGCGCGCCGGTGAAATCGGCGTGAACCGGTGACAGGCGCGGGTTCGCCGGGTCATGTCCTGCCGCATAATCCCGCGCGATCCGGCGCAGGATCGAGACCGGGAACAGGTAATCATTGGCAGGGGGGACGGGTCGCGTCACGTCGATCATCCCTGCCGGGCTTGCCAGAAGAAGCGCGCCATAGCGCTGACCTCGCGCAAGTCCGTCGGCCATCGCCCCCAGAACCAGGCAGCCGCCGGCGCTGTCCCCGCCTAGGAAGAGCGGGCCGAGGTCCGGGCGATGCGCCTCGGCGTCGATGAGGGCCGCGTCCACGTCATCGCAGGCGGCCGGGAACCGATGTTCCGGCGCCAGCCGGTAGGACGGGGCCAGAACCACGGCATTGGCCTTTCGGGCCAGATGCGACAGAAGCCCCGCATAGGTGCGCGGGCTTCCTACGCAGAACCCGCCGCCATGCACCCACATGAGCCGGCGGTCCGGCGCGCGGGGCGCAAACATCAGCCCCGGACGTCCGCCCAGTGTCACGGATTTGCGTGTGATGCCCGGCGCCATCGGCCGGAATCGCCCGGCCAGCCCGAACATCGCACGGTGCCACACCCACGGCAGGGGCAGCGCGAGCGACGGCTTCACGAAAAGCCGTGCGCCGTGGGCGGTGGCCCTGTCACGCCAGTGATCGGTGGGAAGGGCTGTCATGCTGCATCCTCGGCGGTCTCAAGGCTTTCGCCTTCGTATTCGGTCGAGACGATATGCGCCTCGAGCCCCTGTTCCTCGAGCCATCGCCGAAAGACCGAGGTGTAGCCGTGGGTGACAAAGACCCGCTCGGCCCCGGTTGCGCGGATCGCGCTGTTCAGCCCTTCCCAATCGGCGTGATCCGAGACGATGAACCCGCGATCCGCCGCGCGCCTGCGCCGCACACCGCGCAGCGCCATCCAGCCCGAGGCAAAGGCCGTGGACCTGTCGGGGCCGAATTTCGCGGCCCACGGCCCCGACAAACCCGACGGCGTGGCAAGGATCAGCGCGCCGGGATGGGCCTTGCGGTCGAAATCGGCGGTGACGCGGGTCGTGTCGGGCAGCGTGATCCCCTGCGCGCGCAGAACCTCGTTCGTGTTCTCGATCGCACCGTGGGTGAAGACGGGGCCGATCCCCGTCTCCAGCAGGCGCAACAGACGCTGGGCCTTGCCCAGTGCATAGGCCCCAAGGATCGAGATGCGCCCCTGCGCGGCATTCGCGGCCCACCAGTCATTGATCTGTGCGGCAAGGATATCGGGCGCCGTCCATTTGAAGACCGGCAAACCGAAGGTGCATTCTGTGATGAAGGCATGGCAGGGCACCGGTTCGAACGGCTCCGACAGCCCGTCATCCACCGTCTTGTAATCGCCCGAGACGACCCAGACCTCGCCGCCCACCTCGACCCGGATTTGCGCGGAGCCCGGAACATGGCCGGCCGGATGGTAGGAGACTGTCGCCCCGCCGATCCGGCGCGTCTCGCCATACTCGATGGTCTTAAGCGCCACATCGCCAAGCCTGTGCCGGATCACGGGGGCGGCCGCGCGGGTGGCAAGGTATCTGCCCATGCCCGGCCTTGCGTGATCGGAATGGCCATGCGTGATCAACGCGCGCGGAACGGGCCGCCACGGATCGATGTGGAAGTCACCCGCGGGGCAATAGATGCCCTCTTCGGTGAAGGTCAGGACGGGATCGCGTGCCATGAGGGCCAGAGTAGCGCATCGCGGGGCCAAGGAAACCGCCTTGCCGCTTGTCTCGGCTCGCAAGCTGTGATCGCTTGTCCCAAATCAGGGGAGGCGGAGAAATGGCGATGCGCCGTGAGCAATTCAAATCACGCATGCTGGCAGGGGAACGACTGGCCGGCACGTTCATCAGGATGCCCGACATCTCGCTTCTGGAGGTGATTGCCCAGACCGATCTGGATTTCGTGGTTCTCGACGCCGAACATGGCCCCTTTGGCCGGGCCGAGCGGGATCGCTGCCTTGCAATGGCCATGGCGCTGGACCTGCCGGCGCTGGTGCGTGTACCGGGACAGGACGAGATCCTTTCGGCCCTCGACGATGGTGCGCTTGGCGTGGTCGTGCCCCATGTCGACAGCGCCGAAAAGGCGCAAGCCGTTGCAAAGGCTGCACATTTCGGCAAGGGCGGGCGCGGCTACGCCGGATCGACGCGCTGGGCCGGGATGACCACGCGTCCGATGGATCAGGTTCTGGATCAGGACGCGGGCACCATCGTGATCGCCCAGATCGAAGAGCCCGAAGGTGTCGATGCCGTCGACGCCATCGCCGCCACGCCGGGCATCGACGGTCTGTTTGCCGGACCAGCCGACCTGTCGGTGAGTTACGGGGAACGCAAGGTCGGCTCGGATCGGCTGACCGCCGCCCTAGAGGCGATCGGACAGGCGACCCGGCGCCACGGAAAGGCCTATGTCAGCTGGATCCCCGATGCGGGCCTTGCCGCAGAGTGGGCGAAGCACGGGATCACGACCTTTGTCGTGGGGTCCGACCAGTCCTGGATCCGCAGCGGCGCCAAGGCCACGGCCGCGACGATCCGGCAGCCGGACTAGATCGCGACAGACCGGGGCGTCCCGGGCACGAAATGCGTCGCCAGATCATCGAAGAGCCGCCTGCGGATCGCGGGGCCTTCCATCATGATTTCGTGCTGCGAGCCCTCGACGATCTCGAGCCGTCCGGTAGGCCAGCTGGCCATCCGCTCGTGGATGCGGTCGGCCTCCACGATGGCCTCGCGGGAGCCGAGGTAGGTCAGGCACGGCACGTCGGGGGATGGCATCCGGGCGAGCCTGCGGGTTTCGAACAAGGCCTCGTTCAACCAGTGCAGAGACGGGCCGCCAAGCCCCAGTTCGTGTTTCGCAAGAAGATGCGACCGCAGCCATTCGAACATCTCTTCGTCGCCGGTGAGGTGGTTTTCCTCGTAGGTGACGCGCATGACGTATGGCGCGGGCACCTGGCCGGGCGCAAAGACATGGCTGAACCGCAAGGGCCGCGAGACCGATGACAAGGTCCAGGCCACGGGCCGGAGCGCGGGCGATATCTGGATGCCCCACATCGGCGCGGTAAAGGCCGCAGCCTCGACAGGCAGACCCTCGTGCAGCGCCCGCAGCCCGATGCAACCGCCCATCGAATGGCCCAGCAGGTAATAAGGCTCCGGCAGACCCATGGCGCCCATCTGCGCGAGAACCGCTGCGACGTCGCGCTGGTAGTCAAGGAATTGCTCGACATGGCCGAGCGCCGGGTTTGGATTGAGCCGCTGACCCAGACCCTGACCGCGCCAGTCGATGGCCACGGAGGCAAAACCCCGAATTGCCATGTCATGGGCGGCGCGGCCATATTTCTCGACATATTCCGACCGGCCGGGGAAGATAATGACTGTGCCCCGCTCCGCATCGCGATTCCACACGCCCATACGGATGCGGATCTCGTCGGATGTGGTCAGCCAAAATGTCGTGGCGTCCTCCGGCCCGTTGGCCAGATCCGAAAAATAGGGAGCAGGGTCAGTCAAGCGTTTCGTTCCTTGTTCTCAGCCGAGGACTCCGGCCAGTTTCATGGCCTGTCCCATGTCACCATCGACGCTCAGCCGTCCGGTCATGAAGGCCGCGGTCGGATTGAGGTCGCCGTCCAGAATGGACTTGAAGGTATCTGCATCCGCCGTCAGCGTGACATCGGCCTGATCGTCGCCTGCACGGCATCCGCCGGCATCGATGACCAGCGCGCCTTCGCCTTCGATCACGAATTTCGCCGATCCGTCGAAACCTCGTCCGCCCATCTTGGCGTTCAGGGCGTTCACGGCTTCAGCCACTACGTCGCTCATGCGTCTTCCTTTCCATGATGTGATGCCGCGGCTATGGTCAGCGCGGCGCGATACGCTACACTGTCAACTATGCTTCGGATTACACATCTCAACAAACATATCGTCGCGGCACTTTTGGCGTCAGTCTGGTTTTCCGGACCTGTGCTGTCGCAGGAAACGCTCGTCGATGATCTTCTGCGGCAATTGCGCGAGGCGGAGCCGGGGCAGAGCGCCCGGATCGAAGAGGCCATCCGGACCGAATGGTCGAAGAGCGGGTCAGCGACGATCGATCTGCTGTTCCGGCGCGGTCAGGATGCGATGGCAGAAGGCGCCTTTGACATCGCGGTCGAGCATTTCACGGCTGCCATCGACCACGACCCGTCCTATGCCTCGGGCTATAGCGGGCGGGCCAATGCCTATTACCGTCTGGGCTATATCGGGCCCGCGCTCGACGACCTGCAGCATGTGCTGGTACTGAACCCCGAAAACTTCGTCGCCCTGCGCGGGCTGGGCGTGATCCTCGAAGAGGTCGGCCGCTACGACGAGGCGCTCGCGGCCTACCAGGCGGTATTGGCCTTGCATCCCAACGAGGAAAACGCTTTGCAGGCTGTCGAACGTATTCAGGCCGAAACGCAGGGCGAGGCGATCTAGCGTCGCCGCAGCCCACGGGGGCAGACAATGTCATCTCGTTCCCGGATAACGGCCGTCTTGGGGCCGACGAATACCGGAAAGACTCATTACGCGATCGAGCGGATGCTTGCGTATCGCACCGGTGTGATCGGTCTTCCGCTGCGGCTTCTGGCGCGCGAGGTCTATGATCGGATCGTGGCGCTGCGCGGCCCCTCGGTGGTGGCGCTGGTCACCGGCGAGGAACGGATCGTGCCGCCACGGACCCAATATTGGGTCTGCACCGTCGAGGCGATGCCCGAGGGGATGGGCTGTGATTTCCTCGCCGTCGACGAGATCCAGCTTTGTGCCGATCCCGAACGGGGCCACGTCTTTACCGACCGGCTCCTGCGGGCGCGGGGGCAGCATGAGACGCTCTTCCTCGGCTCGGCCACGATGCGCAATGCCATCGGCGCGCTCGTTCCGGGGGTCGAATTCCTCAGCCGCGACAGGTTTTCGACCCTCACCTATACCGGGTCAAAAAAGATCAGCCGTATGCCGCATCGATCGGCCATCGTCGGGTTCTCGGTCGAAAACGTCTATGCGATCGCCGAATTGCTGCGCCGGATGAAGGGCGGCGCGGCCGTCGTCATGGGCGCGCTCAGCCCGCGGACGCGCAATGCGCAGGTCGAGATGTATCAGAACGGCGACGTGGATTACCTCGTGGCCACCGACGCGATCGGCATGGGGCTGAACCTCGACATCAGCCACGTTGCGTTTTCCGGCCTGCGCAAGTTCGACGGCGCGCGGATGCGCCATCTGGCCGAGGACGAGCTGGCCCAGATCGCGGGCCGGGCCGGGCGGCATACGTCTGCCGGAACCTTCGGCGTCACCGGCGAGGCCGGCGAGCTTGACGATCGCGAGGTTCAGGCGATCGAGAACCACCAGTTCCGCCCGGTGACCAAGCTGCAATGGCGAAACAGCGATCTGCAATTCGGTTCTGTCCGGCGGCTGATCCAGACGCTCGAGCATCGGACGGACAACGACTGGCTGACGCGGGTCCGCGAATCCGACGATCTTTCGGCCCTCAAGACATTGTCCCAGGACGACGAAATCATCGCGCGCGCGACCAATGGCCCCTCGGTCCGGCTGTTGTGGGATGTGTGTCGGGTGCCCGATTTCCGAGGCATCAGCCGCACCGAACATGCCGTGCTGATATCGAAGATTTTTGGCTATCTGCACGAATTCGGACGGGTCCCGAACGTGTATCTGGCCGACCAGATCGCGGCAATCGACAGGGTCGATGGCAATATCGATGCACTCAGCAAGCGATTGGCGTATATTCGCACATGGACGTATATCGCGCAGCGCAAGGGCTGGACGGATGATGAAAGTCATTGGCGCGACGAGACGCGCGCTGTAGAAGACCGCCTGTCGGATGCGCTGCATGATGCGCTGACGCAGAGATTTGTGGACCGGCGGACAAGCGTGCTTGCCCGGCGGCTCAAGCAGAAGGAGGCCCTCGTGGCTGAAGTGAACGATCAGGGTGAAGTGACCGTCGAGGGTGAATTCGTCGGCCGACTGGAAGGATTCCGCTTCCGGGTGGACAAGGCCGAGACCAGCGATGAGGCGAAAACCCTGAGGCAGGCTGCGATGCAGGCGCTCGCGCCGCATTTCCATCTGCGCGCCGACAGGTTCTACAACGCGCCCGACACCGAACTTGATTTCACCGAGCAGGGCGGCCTGATGTGGGGCGACAGCGCGGTGGGCAAGATCGTCGCGGGCCCCGATCCGCTCAAGCCCGGTGTTCAGGCCTTCGTGGATGAGACCGCCGGCACCGAGATCGCCGAAAAGGTGACCCGCCGCTTGCAGCATTTCATCGACCGCAAGATCGCCGCCGCGATGGAGCCGCTGATCGCCCTGCGCGATGATGCGGCGCTTGAGGGGCTGGCGCGGGGTTTTGCCTTCCGCATGGTCGAGAATTTCGGGATCATCCCGCGCGGCGACGTGGCGCAGGAGGTCAAGGCACTGGATCAGGATGCCCGGGGCGCGCTGCGCAAGCACGGGATCCGCTTCGGTCAATTCACCATTTTCCAGCAGCTTCTGCTGAAACCGGCACCCACCCGTCTGCGGCTTGTCCTGTGGTCGGTGGCCAAGGGGCTGGATGAATTCCCCGAAAGCCCGCCGCCCGGCGTGGTGACCGTGCCCGCGCCGAAAGATGCCGTGCCCGGCTATTTCGCGATGGCGGGATACCGGGCCGCGGGCGATCGGGCGATCCGGATCGACATGCTGGAGCGGCTGGCCGATCTGTTGCGGGACAGGGACAGCCGGGGCGGGTTCGAGGCCAATCCCGACATGCTCTCGATCACCGGCACCACGCTCGAGCAATTCGCGGGCCTGATGGAAGGCCTTGGCTACAACGCCGAGAAGGGGGAGCGTCAGAAGATCAAGGCGCCCGCCCCAGAGGTTGCCGGCACGACGGAGACCGCGCCCGAGCCGGCGGCCGAGACTCCGTCGCCCGAGACAGAGACCTCCCCGCCCGAGGCAGAGGCGCCTGCCGCATCCGAGCCCGACGCGCCTGCCGAGGCCGAAGCGCCCGCGCCCGACGTCGCGGCTGAAGCCCCGGCCGAGGCGCAGAGTGACGACAGCGCGGAGATGGAAGTGTTCTACACTTTCACCTGGGGCCGCCGCCCGCAACGCCAGGACGGAGAGCGGCGCAACCGCAAGCCTGCCGGTGGCGGCAAGCCCGCCCAGGGCAAGCCACGCGGCAAGAAGGGGGGCAAGCCGCAAGGCAACAAGCCCCAGTCCTTCGAGGCGCGGCCGCGCAAGGAAAAGGCGATCGACCCCGACAATCCCTTTGCCGCCGCCCTGTCAGGCTTCAAGACCAAGTGACGGAGGCGGTCCGCGAGACGATCCGGCTGGACAAATGGCTCTGGCAGGCGCGATTCTTCAAATCGCGCGGGATCGCGGCGGAACGGGTGAGTTCAGGCAAGGTGCGGGTGAATTCCCAACCCGTCAGCAAGCCGTCACGAAACGTCGGCGAAGGGGATGTCCTGACCTTTGCGCAGGGGCGCTGGGTCCGGGTCGTGCGAATCGTGGCCTGCGGTGATCGGCGCGGCCCGGCCCCCGAGGCGCGCCTGCTCTACGATGACCTGAGCGATCCGCCGCCAAAGCCTGATCCGGCAGCCCCCGTCAACGACCGCAAGGGCCGGCCCACCGGGCGGGATCGGCGACGCCTTGACGCGGCCGATCGCCGCTTGAATGATCCCCTTGGCCGCGATAGCTAGTCCTGACATCTGATCCGTATCGAGCGCTCCATGACCTATATCGTCAATGATAACTGCATCGCCTGCAAATACACCGACTGTGTCGAAGTCTGCCCCGTCGATTGTTTCTACGAGGGGGAGAACATGCTGGTGATCCATCCTGACGAATGTATCGATTGCGGCGTGTGCGAGCCCGAATGCCCGGCGGACGCGATCCGTCCGGACACCGAGCCTGACATGGAGAAATGGGTCGAATTCAACCGCAAGTATTCCGAGATCTGGCCGGTGATCATCACCAAGAAGGATCCGCTTCCCAATGCTGACGAGATGGACGGCAAGGAAGGAAAGATGGAATTGTTCTCGGAGGCGCCCGGCGAGGGCGGCTGAAGGTGTGCGGCGGCCCCTGATGTCGGGGGCCCAAGACCTGAGTTCCCCTGCCGCGGCGGGGCCAAACATTCTGTTTCCGTCTGACCGCTTTTGCGGGGCGGTTTTTTGTGGTATGGTTCTCAAGATGTCTGTGCGTGACCTCTGAAATTCTCGATGCGGCCCTGCTGCCCGACGGACCTGAACGTGTCCGCCGGGTTAGGTGTCGCCGATAGCCGGGAATGGGTTGCGCCAGAGCCAAGAAAGGACGCCATGAGCAAGTCGAAGAAACCTGAATTCCGCCCGAATGACTTCGTTGTCTACCCTGCGCACGGAGTAGGACAGATCGTGTCCATCGAAGTTCAGGAAATTGCGGGCATGTCATTGGAACTGTTCGTGATTTCCTTTGAGAAGGACAAGATGACGCTGCGTGTGCCGACCCATAAGGCAACCGAGGTCGGAATGCGGTCCTTGTCGTCGCCCGACGTGGTGGCGCATGCGATGAAGACGCTGCGCGGCAAGGCCAAGGTCAAAAAGGCCATGTGGTCGCGCCGGGCACAGGAATATGAGCAGAAGATCAATTCCGGTGACCTGATCGCGATTGCCGAAGTGGTGCGCGACCTGCACCGCGCCGACGATCAGCGCGAGCAGAGCTATTCCGAGCGTCAGCTTTACGAGGCCGCGCTGGAGCGCCTGACCCGCGAGATCGCGGCTGTTGCCGGCAACGATGAGACGGCTGCTGCCAAGGAAATCGATTCTGTTCTGGTCAGCCGCGCTGCCGCCTGAGCCGAACGCCCGCACTGAACGAGAAAGCCGCGCCCGTTCGGGCGCGGCTTTTTCCGTCTCGGTCTTGCGGCCTGATCCGGCCGGGACGTCCTATCCCAGGGCGCGCCAGCCGATGTCGCGGCGGCAGAATCCCTCGGGCCAGTCGATCCGGTCGATCATGGAATAGGCACGATCCCGCGCCTGTTCGAGCGTGTCGCCACGCGCGGTGACGTTCAGGACCCGGCCGCCGGTCGCGAGGATCTTTCCGTCCCTCTCCGTCGTTCCGGCATGAAAGACGATCTCGCCCGCAGTCTCGGGGAGGCCGGACAAGCCCCTGATCTCGGTGCCTTTTTCATAGTCGCCCGGGTAACCGTGCGTGGCCAGGACGACGCTGATCGCGTGGTCATCGGCCCAGTTGGGGCTGGCCTCGTGAAGCCGGCCATCGGCGCAGGCCTGAATCAGGTCGAACGCCTGGGCGCCCAGCCGCATCATCAGGGCCTGGCATTCCGGATCGCCGAACCGGCAATTGTATTCGACCAGTTTGGGCGCGCCGTCGACGATCATCAGCCCCACGAACAGCACCCCGGAATAGGGTGTGCCGCGACGGGCCATTTCTTCCATCGTGGGACGCACGATCCGTTCCAGCGCGGCTTCGGTGATCTCGGGCGTCATGCAGGGGGCCGGGGAATAGGCACCCATGCCGCCGGTGTTCGGGCCCTCGTCGCCGTCGAAGGCGCGCTTGTGATCCTGCGCCGTGCCCATCGGCAGAAGTGTCGTGCCGTCGACCAGAACGAAGAAAGAGGCTTCTTCCCCGTCCATGAATTCCTCGATCACGACCGAGGCGCCGGCCTCGCCGAACTGGCCGCCGAACATGTCGGTCACGGCGGCGCGCGCCTCGTCGAGGGTCATCGCCACGACAACGCCTTTGCCGGCGGCCAGACCATCGGCCTTGATCACGATGGGCGCGCCGGTCTGGTCCAGATGCGCCAGCGCCTCGGCCTCGTTGTCGAACCGGGCCCAGGCCGCGGTGGGCGCCCCTGCCGCGTCGCAGATCGTTTTTGTGAAGGATTTTGAGGTCTCAAGCTGTGCTGCAGCCATCGAAGGCCCGAAAACTGCAAGCCCGGAGTCGCGCAGCCGATCGGATACGCCTGCCTCCAACGGGGCTTCGGGACCGACGATCACGATATCGATGGCATTTTCAGAGGCGAAGGTCGCGACGCTGTCGCCATCAAGGATGTCGAGGGCCGCGCATTCGGCGATCTGTGCGATGCCTGCGTTGCCGGGCGCCACGATCAGCTTGTCGCATTTCGGATTCTGCAGCGCGGCCCATGCCAGGGAATGTTCCCGCCCGCCGCTGCCCAGGATGAGTATGTTCATGAAGCCCCCGCTTGGCCTTGCGTCGGGTGCGTTCTAAGGTCGGCTCAGGTCAGGCACAAGGACACATGGGGCATGGAGCTTTTCGACGACGAACCCGACACGCCGCGCGGCAATTCGCCGGAATTCAGCGTCTCGGAGATCTCGGGCGCGATCAAGCGCACCATCGAGGGCGAGTTTGCCCATGTCCGCGTGCGGGGCGAGGTGGGCCGCGTCTTCAAGGCGCGCACCGGGCACCTGTATTTCGATCTCAAGGATGACCGCAACGTTCTGGCCTCTGTCAGCTGGAAGGGGCAGGCCGCGCGGCTGACCCATCTGCCCGAAGAGGGGATGGAGGTCATCGCGACGGGCAAGCTGACGACCTTCGGCCCGCAATCGAAATACCAGCTCAACGTCGAGGATCTGCAGCCCGCAGGCGCGGGCGCGCTGATGGCGATGCTGGAAAAGCGGCGCAAGGCGCTGGCCGCCGAGGGGCTCTTTGCCGATGAGCGCAAGCGTCCCTTGCCCTATCTTCCCGAGGTGATCGGCGTCGTGACCTCGCCATCGGGCGCGGTGATCCGTGACATCCTGCACCGGCTGCGCGATCGGTTCCCGCGCAAGGTTCTGGTCTGGCCGGTCGCCGTGCAGGGGCAGGCCTGCGCCGGCGACGTGGCCCGCGCGATCCGGGGATTCAACGCGCTGCAACCTGGCGGCGTGCTGCCGCGCCCCGATCTGATCATCGTGGCCCGCGGCGGCGGCTCGATCGAGGATTTGTGGGGCTTCAACGAGGAGATCGTCGTCCGCGCCGCCGCCGAAAGCCAGATCCCCCTGATCTCGGCCGTCGGGCACGAGACGGACACGACGCTGATCGACTATGCCTCCGACAGGCGGGCGCCGACGCCCACAGCGGCCGCCGAACTGGCGGTGCCTGTCCGCTCCGAACTGCTGGCCGGGCTTGATGGTTTGACCGCACGGATGAGCCGGGGGCTGGAGCTGGGCCTGCGCGGCCGCAATCAGCGGCTGGCAGACCTTGGGCGGGCGCTGCCACGGCCCGAATCGCTCTTGTCGTCGGCGCGGCAACGCTTTGATCTTGCGGCCGAACGGCTGAACGGCGCGCTGCGGCAGGCCGTGTCAAAAAAGGCGGTGCGCCTTGCGGACCTCGGCTTGAGGACAGGCCCGCTCCGGCAGGCGCTGGCCCGCGACAGGGACAGGCTGGCGGATCGGGCCTCCCGCCTTGGCCCCGCGCTTGAGCGGCAAACCCGCGACGGGCGGCAGCGGGTCGATCGGGCGGTAGAGCGGTTGGAACCAGCCATGTTGCGGCGGCTCGAACAGGCCCGCGACACCGAACGGCGCGTGTCGGCCCGGCTCTTGCCGGTGCTGGTCGAGGACAGGATCGCCCGGGCGCGCGACCGGGTTCTGGGCCTTGATCGTCTTCGCGAAACGCTGGGCTATGAGGCGACGCTGGCGCGCGGCTTTGCCGTCGTTCGGGCCGAGGGGCGCATCGTCACCGGCAAGGCCGAGGCGGAGGGCGCATCACTGCTCGAGGTTCAGTTCCGGGACGGCAGGCTTGACGTGGCACCGGGCGGCGCGCGCCCACAGGCGAGCAGGAAACCCAAGGAGCCCCCCCCGGAACAGGGCACGCTGCTTTAGCCGTCAGCCCCCGATCGCTCAGACGCCGATGTCGGGGCCGATACAGCCAAGACCGTCCTCCGCCTCGCCTACCTCGTAGAGGGAGCCAAGGGTGGTGCCATCCAGAAATTCGGCGCGCAGGCCGCCGGTTTCGCGGAAGAAGCGCCAGCAATGCGGGTCGGGATCGAAATCATAGACGAAACAGATCGCATCGTCCTGGGGATACCAGCGGCCCTCTTCGCATTGGCCATCGAGGAATGACCACGTCACGAACCGTCCGGGGTGGTATTCTTCCGCCCCGTAGACCTCGCCATTCACGCCGTAGGACAGGGTGCGCCCGGTGACATAGGCCTCGAATTCCTCGGCCGTCATCGGGGTGTCGGCCGCGACGAGGCGGGGGAATAGCAGCGCAAACAGGATCACGATCATTCGCATGGCGCAAACCCTGCCAGATCGCGACATCGCGGGCTAGGCGGCCGGGGTCACATCGTCGTGGGCTGCGCGCCATTCCGCCACGCGGGGGTCCATGACCCTGCGCCACAGGTTTGGCGACAGGGCGATGCAGCACATGGCGGGCAGGCTACGCGGCAGCATCGGCATGTCGCCGTCGAGCCTGAGCGCGGGGTATTGCACCATCGGGCGTACATGATGATCGGAATGGCGCGGCGCGTTGAGCATCATCGCGGCCGAGGCGCGGTGCGGGCTGTTCCAGCTGTGTTCGGCACCCACCGGAACGGGGCGGCCATTGGCGGTGATACGCCGCATCAGCCCGTAATGCTGCACGTAATCCGACATCAGAAGCTGGGTCTGCGCAAAGGCCGCAAGCCAGAGATGGAACAGCACGCCCTTGGGCCCCGCCACCAGATAGCTGAGTGCCAAGAGGCCAAGCGCGCCCCCCACATAGACGATGTAAGGGTTGCGCCAGGCAGGCCGGCCTGCGGCGTGGCTGCGACGGATCTCGGCCTGCAGCCCCTCGCGAAAGCCACCGACCCAGGCCCGGAGCATGTAGCGGTAGAGGCTTTCGCCCCGGCGTGCCGTCGCGGGGTCGGCAGGCGTTGCGACGCGGATATGATGTACAAGGGTGTGGGCCGAGCTGTGGTGACCATACAGCAGGGAAATGTAGATCCAGCTGCCGAGGTTGCGCAGCCATCGGGGGCGGCAATGGATCAACTCATGCGCGTTGGGATTGCTGATTTGCCCGAAGTACAGACCAGCGGCGATGAATAGCCCCGCTTTTTCCATGGTCCCGAGCGTGTCGTCGCCCGCGATGCGCCAGATGACGACGGTCAGCAACACGAAATGCACGCCGCCAAGGATCACGGACAGCGCGGTGCCCGCCGGGAATTCCGATCCTCCGGGTCCGTTGTCCGCGCGGCGGGCCAACTCGTCGGTCAGGCCGATGAACAGGGTCATGAAGGCCACCGCAGATGCGATCCACACGCCGCCCCATGCCGCGCCTGCCGCGATCAGCATGGCGGGGATCAGTGTCGCGGCGGCGAAGACTGGCATGAACGCTCCGTGATAAGCGCGAACGGGATAACGACGATTATGACCGGCAGGAGGGCCCGGACAAGGGCAGGGCCTTTCAAATTCCCGCTGGCGTGGTTAGTTGGTCTTGAACCACGAAAAAGGCGGCGCAATGTCATTTTTCAAGAAATTGAAGGACAAGCTTTTCACTTCCTCGTCAAAGCTGGACGAGGGGCTCGAGGCGATTGTGGAAGAGGGGGCCGCCCCCGAGGAAGAGGCCCCCGCCCCTGAGCCGCCCCCACGCGAAGTCCCCGCGCCCGAGCCGTCGCCCGCGCCCGCGCCGGAACCCGAGCCTGTTCCGGCGCCTGAACCCGAGCCGGTGGCCCCGCCGGAGCCCGAAGAAGTGCCCCGGCCCGCCCCCGAACCGGAGCCTGCCCCCGAACCGGAACCCGTTCCCGGCCCGGAGACAGAGCCGGCCCATGATCCCGAACCCACGCCCGAGCCTTTGCCGGTCCCGCCGAGGCGGGAGCCGGAACCCGAACCGGAACCCGTGGGTATCCCTGCGCCAGAGCCAAGCCCGGCCTGGCCCGAAGAGCCGATGCCCGCCCCGCAATACGATCCGCCGACAGCGGAGGCGCTGGTGGCCGAGGCGCCCCGACGCGGCCTCATGGGCCGCCTCTTCGGCCGCGAAGAGGTTGCCGTCCCGCGCCGGGTTCTCGATGACGAGATGCTGGAACAGCTGGAAGAGCTGCTGATCCGGGCCGATATGGGCGTCGATACCGCCCTGCGCGTCGCCGCCAACCTAGCCGAAGGGCGCATGGGGCGCAGGCTCTCGGTGCCCGAGATCAAGGGCCTTCTGGCCGATGAGATCACCCGCATCATGGAGCCCGTCGCCAAACCGCTGCCGATCTATCCCATGAAGCCGCAGGTCGTTCTGGTGGTGGGCGTCAACGGGTCTGGCAAGACGACGACGATCGGCAAGCTTGCCAGCCAGTTTCGCGCAGCCGGCAAGAGCGTCGTGATCGCGGCCGGCGACACGTTCCGCGCGGCCGCTGTCGAACAACTCCAGATCTGGGGCGACCGGGCGGGCGTCCCCGTTCTGACCGCGCCCGAAGGCTCCGATCCGGCAAGCCTTGCGTTCGACGCGATGACCAAGGCGCAGGCCGAAGGGGCCGACCTTCTGATGATCGACACCGCCGGACGCCTGCAGAATCGCGCCGACCTGATGGAAGAGCTGGCCAAGATCGTGCGCGTGATCCGCAAGAAGGATCCCGACGCGCCCCACAACACCATGCTGGTGCTTGATGCGACGACCGGCCAGAACGCGCTTTTGCAGGTCGATATCTTCCGCAAGGTGGCGGATGTGTCGGGCCTCGTGATGACGAAACTCGACGGCACGGCAAAAGGTGGCGTGCTGGTGGCGCTGGCCGACAAGTTCGGCCTGCCGATCCATGCGATCGGCGTGGGCGAACAGATCGACGACCTCGCGCCCTTTGATCCGCGCGAATTCGCAGAGGCCCTCGTGGGGATTGCCGAATGAGGGCGCTGGTTGCGGCCCTGATGATCGCAGTGGCCGGTCCAGCCGTGGCCCAGCAATCGCCCGCAACCTGTCAGGACAGCTGGGACATGCTGGCACGCGCTATGCCCATCGCCGTCTCGGCGGAGATCACGGCCGAAGGCCCGCTTTGCGTGGCCCGGACCGTCGAGGCCAACGAAAGCTTTGCCCAGATCCTGATCGACCGGATCACGTGGGAAGGGCAGGGGCTCGACCGCTTCGCCGAAGAGGGGATACCGCCCCGCTCGCTCATGCTGACGGTCGAACGCGCGCGGACGGTCCGGCTGACCGGCGATCTTCGCACGGATTATGTGCGGCGGGCCCAGGCCCTCAACGAGGCGGTCTCGGGTCGGCTCGAGATGCGGTGGGATCAGCTGACGAACCGGCTGTTCCTCGATGCGCTGAACCTTGATTTTCCCGGCGAGAATGGGTTGCGCATGTCGGCGCAGGCCGGCGGCGTCGATTTGTCGAGCATGAGCACCCTGCGCACCAGCCTCGGCAGCGCCGTGCTTGCATCGATGACGGTCGATGTGACGACGTTCGGGCTGTTCGAGACCTATCTGCTGGAGCGGCTGGTCCTGACGGCCATGGCGCCGGACGAGGATCCGGCGATCTCGATGCCCGGATTGGTGGCCGATCTGTCGCGCCAGATCGAGGCACTGCCGGACAGCAGCTTTACCGCCGAGACCAGGGCCGAGATGATCACCTTCCTCGAGGATTTGCCGTCGCCGCGCGGCGACCTGCGCATCTCTGTCACGGCGGATCCGCCCTTCGGCTGGATCAGGCTTGTGCCGAACTGGCTGAATTCCGGTGGTGTGCGCAATCCCGAGACCTTGCTCGACGGCGTGCGCATCCGCTTCGAATACACCCCCAGACCGCCCGCGCAATGATCGGGCGACAGGGTCGGCGCGGGTGAGCGACTGGCTGATCTCGATCGCGGGAACGGCGCAAGGCGCGTCGGTCGCCACGATGATGGCGCTGATGTCGGCCTTCTTTCACGCGGTGTTCGGAGCGTTGCAGAAGGGCGCGCATGACCCGTGGCTATCGCGCGGATCGATTGATCTGTCGTTCGCGGTGATCTCGGCGCCGATCGCGCTGTTCCTCGTGCCGTGGCCCGATACGAGGATGGCGCTGATCATCGCGGGCGCGGTGGTCGTGCATTTCTTCTACAAGCTGACGATGGCGCGCGCCTATGAACGGGCGGCTTACACGGTCGTCTACCCGGTCGTGCGCGGAACCGGCCCGATCGTCACCGTGGCGGCTGCATCGATCATCTTCCGTGAGCATTTCACCGCGATGCAATGGGTGGGCGTGGTCTGCCTGTCTGGCGGGATCCTGCTGCTTGCGCTGCGCAACCTCAGCGAGGAAAAGGTCGATCCCCGCACGATCAAGGTGGCGCTTGCCTGGGCCACGCTCTGCGGCGTTCTGGTTGCGGTCTACACCACCTATGACGCCTGGGGCATTCGCCAGTCGGCCGATCCGTTCACGTTTCTCGCGTGGTTCTTTCTGTTCACCAGCCTCGATTTTCCGGTCATCGCGTGGCTGCGCTATCGACGCATGGCCGACCCGCCCCGGATCGGCCCCCTGATGGCGCGCGGGGTGATCGGCGCGGTGCTGGGCTGGTTCAGCTTTGGCGGCGTGATGCTGGCGACCTTCCTCGACAAGGTGGGGGAGGCGGCCGTCCTGCGCGAGACATCGACCGTGTTTGCCGCGCTGATCGGTTGGTTCATTCTGGGCGACAACGTGGGCCCCAGGCGGTTGATCCTGATGTGCCTGATCGCTTTGGGGGCTGTCATCGTGGAACTTGGCGGATAAGAGGGGTTCATGAGCGAACGTCAGATCAATCCCGTCCTGAAGCAGGTCCTTGAACTGGGGCCGACAATTGTCTTTTTCCTGATCTATCTTCGGTTGCGGGACGAGACCTTCCAGATTGCCGGAACGGATTACAGCGGCTTTATCGTGGCCACCGTGATCTTCGTGCCGATTCTGCTGGTGGCCATGGGGATCCTCTGGGCGATGACCGGCAAACTCAGCCGGATGCAGGTGTTCACCGCCTTCATGGTCGTCTTTTTCGGCGGGCTGACCGCGTGGTTCAACGACGAGAGATTCTTCAAGATGAAGACCTCGATCGTCTACGGCGCCTTCGCCGCGATCCTCGGCCTCGGGCTCTTGCAGGGGCGCAGCTACATGCAATGGGTGATGGGCGAGATGCTTCCGATGGAAGACGCGGGCTGGATGATCCTGACGCGCAGGCTGACGGCGATGTTCGCAGGCCTTGCGATCGCGAACGAAGTCATCTGGCGCACCCAGAGCACGGATTTGTGGGTGAAACTCGAGACTTTTGCCTTTCCGGCCGTGCTGTTCGCGTTCCTGTGGCTGCAGATCGTCTCGCTTCAGCGCTACCTGCTGATAGAGGACGACGAGGGCGCCTCGGAAAAGTAGGGCCCGACCACGCAAAAGCCTCAATTCGGCCACGCGATTGACCCCGATCCTAATCAAGAATTCAGGAATGATCCGTCGCATATTCATACAGATGGGCTCGATGGCCTCGCTGATCCCGCCGCTGGGACTGGATTTTCTCTGGCCGTCGCTTGCGCTCATCACCGTCTGGACGTCGCTGGGCTTTGCCGGCCTCGATCCGGAGGCCGCTCTCGTGACCTCGGTCGTTCTCGCCATGAGCACGCAAGCCTGGAGACGCATACCCGAAGCGATGGAACAGCGCCGGCCCGACGGGCCGTCCGGCACGATAGCCGTCGCGCTTGCCATTGGCCTGATCGGGGCGATCCTGATCAGCGGCGATGCGGTTGTTGCGCAGCGCACCATCTCTGTCCTGCTGATGGTGGGCGCCGTTCTGGCGCTGACCTATCGCGAGGAGCCCACCAGCTTCGAGACAGAATCAGAGGCCCGCTTTCACCGGCATGTGGGGCTTGTGCGCTCGGTTCTGGGGCTGTTCGCCATCGCCGTGAACGAAGCGCTGATCCTGACCGCACCGCTGCACATCTGGGTCGTCGTTCTGGCGCTTGGACCGCTTCTCTACCATGCGGCGTTCTGGGTCGTGCTGTTCCTGACAACGCCGGATTGCGACGATCCCTACTAGGAATATTCCGGAGGCAGGTTCTTGGGGGCGACTGCAAGGGCCACCTTCGCGGCCAGATCCGTCGAGATCAGCGCCTCGAGCGCCAGCCGCGCCCGGGGATTGCGCCGGGTTTGCCGGGCCAGCGCCTCGATTGACCAGCTGATCACCTCGGCCCCCTTGTCAACCGTGATCGTGGCCGAACTCGGCCGGCCCGTCAGATAGGCGACCTCTCCCACGAAAACCCCGGACGGGATCAGGAAACGCTCGCCCAGCTTTTCGGCCGATATCCGGCCCGACAGCACGAAATAGAGCGTGTCGACCGGTCTGCCTTCGCGGGTCATGACAAGGTCATCCTCAAGCCGGTAACGGTGGGCGTGGCGCAAAACCGACCTCAGATCGCCCGGCGGGATCGAGGCGAACCTGTCGCGCATATCCCTGAATTTCGGCGGCACCATCCACCATGCCCGCCGCGCCAGCAACAGCCCCAGACCGATCAGGTTCGCCGTGAAGGTCAGCATGCTGGCATAGATCGCACCCCAAAGCGGCGCATCACCTGCAATGAAGTAATACAGGATGTAGAGCGCTGTCCCCAGCAGCAGGACCAGCCGAAGGATGACCTGATTGATGATCAGGTAACCGACGATGAAAGCCAGACCGGCCAGTACAATCACGATATCAGGCTGCAAACCATGTCCTCCCTGACGCCCTTCGCCGGGGCGTCGCACTCGCATGCGGGACGAAGACCACGCAGGCACCCCGAAAGGCAAGACCTGTCGTGCCGCCCCCACCCGGAGGAGGCTTGACCGATCCCCGCCCCGGGTCTATTGCACGAGCGTGGCGATTTGTTACCGGATTGCGGGCCACGTAAAACAAACCGCTAAAGAGGTAGGAGCGGATACCGCCCCGATACCTTTGCCGGTGTCGGGGCTTTTTTGTGCCCCGAGAACGGGAGAAGAGAGATGACGATTTCAAAACGCACCAAGGCGGTGCATGGCGGTGTCCGCCGGAGCCAGTACAACGAAGTGAGCGAGGCGATCTTTCTCACCCAAGGGTTCGTCTATGACAGTGCCGAAGCCGCCGAGGCACGCTTCCTTAAGGCCGGCGACGACGAATTCATCTACGCCCGCTATGGCAACCCGACCGTGCGCATGTTCGAGGAGCGGATCGCGGCGATCGAAGGCACCGAGGATGGCTTTGCAACGGCCTCCGGCATGGCGGCCGTCAACGGCGCGCTCACCTCGATGCTGCGGGCGGGAGATCATGTGGTGTCGTCGCGGGCGCTTTTCGGGTCGTGTCTCTATATCCTCGAGGACGTTCTGACGCGCTTCGGTGTCGAGGTGACCTTCGTCGACGGCACCGATCTTGATCAGTGGAAGGCAGCGATCCGCCCCGACACAAAGGCTGTCTTTTTCGAATCCATGTCGAACCCGACGCTCGAGATCGTGGACATCCGGGCCGTGTCCGACCTCGCCCATGCGGTTGGTGCCACCGTGATCGTCGACAACGTGTTCTCGACACCGATCTGGTCGGATGCCGTGGCGCTGGGCGCCGATGTGATCGTCTATTCGGCGACCAAGCACATGGACGGGCAGGGCCGTGCGCTGGGCGGCGTGATCCTTGGAACGAAGGAATTCATCCGCAAAACCGTGGAGCCCTATCTCAAGCATACGGGCGCGGCGCTGTCGCCGTTTTCGGCCTGGCTGATGCTGAAGGGGCTCGAGACGATGGACCTCAGGGTCCGGGCCCAGACCGAAAGCGCGCGGTCGATCGCGGACGCGCTGGCCGGCGATGCGGGCCTGTCACGCGTGATCTATCCCACGCTTGAAACCCATCCTCAGCATGACCTGTGCCTGTCCCAGATGGGCGGCAAGGGCGGCACGGTGCTGGCCTTCGATTGCGGCAGTCAGGAGGCGGCGTTCAAGGCTCTCAATGCGCTGGAGATCGTTCTGATCTCCAACAATTTGGGTGACGCCAAATCGATCGCGACGCATCCCGCGACTACGACGCATCAGCGCCTGTCGGACGAGCAGAAGGCGATCCTCGGTATCACGCCGGGGCTGATCCGGCTGTCTGTCGGGCTCGAGGATACGGCCGATATTGTGGCGGATTTGCGCGGGGCACTGGCCGCGATCTGACCGCGGCGGGGCCTGTGCCGACGCCTAGAATGGCGTTTTCCGGGGCGAGGGGGTCGTCGAGCTTAATGAAACGTTCATGAACGGCCGTTAGGGTTTTCAGGATTTCTGTGGAAATCGAAAAGGCAGGCCCCATATACTGGTGCTCTGTCGCAGCCTCAGGGGGCCAAAATGAACCATTTTTCCCGGGATCTCGAACGCGAGCCCAGCCGTGAAGACGCCGAGGCGGCGCTGGATCTGCTGCGCCGTTGGGTTGTGGATGTCACGCCAGAAGAGGCCGCGATGCTTGATCCGATGGTCTCGCGCCTGATCCCTGGCCGCGAACTGGCCAATTATCCTGCGCTTGCGCGGGCCTATCCCGAGGATTTCGAGGCTGACGAAGATTACCGCGCGACGATGCCCGATCTTCAGAACGGCCCGTCCTCGCTGATCCGTGGCGCGCAGCGCCCGATCCAGCATGTCGGCATCTCGAACTTCCGTCTGCCGATCCGCTTTCACACCCGCGACAATGGCGACCTGACGCTGGAGACGAGCGTGACGGGCACCGTCAGCCTCGATGCCGAGAAGAAGGGCATCAACATGTCGCGGATCATGCGGACTTTCTACAAACATGCCGAGGAAACCTTCTCCTTCGAGGTGATCGAAAAGGCGCTCGACGCCTACAAGACCGATCTCGAAAGCTTCGATGCGCGTATCCAGATGCGGTTCTCCTTCCCGATGAAGGTGCAATCGCTGCGCTCGGGTCTGGCAGGCTACCAGTATTACGACATCGCGCTCGAGCTGGTCGAACAGGATGGTATCCGCAAGAAGATCGTTCATCTCGACTATGTCTATTCCTCGACCTGCCCCTGTTCTCTGGAACTCAGCGAACATGCGCGGCAGATGCGCGGCCAGCTGGCCACCCCGCATTCGCAGCGTTCGGTCGCTCGGATTTCGCTGGTGATCGAGCCCGGCCCCTGCCTGTGGTTCGAAGATGTGATCGACATGGCCCGTGCGGCCGTTCCCACCGAGACGCAGGTGATGGTCAAACGCGAGGATGAACAGGCCTTTGCCGAACTGAACGCCGCCAACCCGATCTTTGTCGAGGATGCGGCGCGTCTGTTCAGTGAGCAGCTTCAGCTTGACCCGAGGGTTGGTGATTTCCGCGTTCTGGCAAGCCATCAGGAAAGCCTGCACAGCCATGACGCCGTGAGCCTTCTGACCGAGGGCAAGACCTTCGCCTCCGAAAGCCTCGATCCGAGGCTTTTCGCGACGCTCTTCCACGTGGGCTGATCCCGACTTTGCGCTTTGGGCCCGTTTTCGGGCTAATGGGCGCATGACAGACATCGATTCCCTTGTGGCCGACATGACGGAATGGCGGCGCGACCTGCATCGCCATCCCGAATTCGGGTTTGAAGAACACCGGACAGCCGGACGTGTCGCGGATGTGCTGCGCGAGATGGGGGCCGAGGTCTCGGTCGGCATCGGCGGCACCGGCGTTGTCGGCACCCTTACACGAGGCCGGTCGAACCGGGCGATCGGGCTCAGGGCCGACATGGACGCGCTCAGGATCACAGAGGTCGCGGGCCGTGGCTGGAGGTCAGAGACGCCCGGCACGATGCATGCCTGCGGCCATGACGGACATACCGCCATGCTGCTGGGGGCGGCGCGCCTTCTGGCCAACGAGGGCGGCTTTGACGGGACATTGCATCTGATCTTTCAGCCGGCCGAGGAATGGGGTCGGGGCGCGCAGGCGATGCTTGATGACGGGCTTCTGACCCGGTTCCCCTGCGACGAGGTCTATGGGCTTCACAACATGCCCGGCATGCCGCTGGGCCATACGGCGACGCGTGCGGGCCCCCTGATGGCGGCCGAGGATATCTTCGAGATCACGCTCACCGGGCAGGGTGGCCATGCGGCGCGTCCCCACGCCACCCGCGAGGTCATGGTGCCCGCCTGCGCGCTGGTCATGGAATTGCAGACCATCATCGCCCGCAAGATCGACCCCGCCGAAATCGCCGTCCTGTCCGTCACGGAATTCGAAACCGATGGCACGCGCAACGCGCTGCCCGGTCGGGCGGTCATCCGGGGCGATGCGCGCAGCTACCGGCGCGACATCTCTGACCGGATCGAGGCGGAAATGATCCGGATCGCCCATGGTCTGGCCCGCCAGCACGGGATCGAGGCGCAGGTGAGCTACAGTCGGGAATTCGTCCCGCTGGTCAATGATCCGGCGGCCGCGGAAGCCCTCGCCAAGGCGGCCGAGGCCGTCTCGGACCACGTCGACAGGGACGCGCCGCCCATCGCGGCGTCCGAGGATTTCGCCCGTCTGCTGGAGCATGTGCCGGGCGCCTTCGGGTTTATCGGCAACGGCGAGGCGTCGGCCCCGCTTCATAGCCCGGAGTATGATTTCAACGATGCCGCCCTGATCCACGGCGCGCGCCTTTTCGCCGGGATTGCCCGGCAGCGTTTGCCCTATACCGCCTGAACGCCGAAATGCTCGGCGATCTGGTCCAGCACGGCCGCGCCGTAGCGGGCGTTGGCGTGGGTGATGTCGCGGGGCGGCTGGGGGGTGCTGCCGTCCGCGGTCAGCCGCACCGCCCCGTCCATGAACGGGCGCGCGGTCAGGATATCTTTCGTGATCGTGTGCCGGGGCTGGGGCAGGAAGGTGGCGCCGGCGTCGCGGCAGGCGCGGCTGGCGCAGCTGTCGAACAGGGCGGAGAGGTTGGCCGCGTCACCGGCCCTGAGCGCGGCGTGATGGGCCCGCACCCCCGGCCTGTGGGCCTGTTCGATCACCGCGCTGACACGGGCCTGGCTGGTCACGACAATCGGTCGGGTCGTCATATCGCGCAAATGGCGGGCAACACGCAGACCGAGCCTGCGTGACAGGATGTCCTCGGCGGTCATCTGCACGGCGGCATCCGACATCAGGACGGCCGGTTCGGAGGCCAGATCCTCATGCGCGGCGATCGAGGGCAGGTCGAGCCAGCGCGCATCACGATAAAGGTTCGCGATACAGCCCAGGGAAACGAGGCAGCCGGTCACCACGAAGGCGTCGAAGGCGTTCAGGTCGACATGGTCGATGCCGGCAAGATCGGCAAATGCGCGCGCCGCGCCATCGCTTGTCGGGACGAGTTTGCCGGCCACTTCGGCCGTTTCGAGCAGAAGGTTCCGGTGCGCGCCCACGAACAGCGGCGCGATGCCGGACCATCGCCCTGCCTCGGTCTGCCAGGCCTGACGGACGCAGGCGATGTGGGAATTGCCGAGAAAACAAATGCGCAGCGTCATGTGGCGAAGGCCTGAAGAAGGATTTCATCGCAATAGGGCTCGGATTCGCGATCGCTGTCGTCCTCGTTGTCGCGGGTATCGCGCGCGGTGCCGATCAGGTCGGTCATGCCATGAGCCTCGAAAAAGACCGACATCACCCGTGCGACGCCCGCCTCGGATACCTCGCGCATGTTCGGCGCGAACCACGGCCCGCCCGAGGCCGGCTGCGTCACCAGCTCAAGCGAGGGGAAGTAGTCGGTGCCTTCGGTGTCGGCGACGAAATCCCCGGCCGCCGCGCGCAGGGTCGACTTTGACCAACTGGTTGCCGACAACACGTGATTGCCCGACGCGGTGGCTGTCAGTGGCACGGGACTGACCGTCAGCAAGACAGCCATGCCCGGGTTGAAGCGGTGCAGAAGCGCCCGGATGGCATGAAGGTCCGCGACAATTTCGCCGTGGCGAAAGTTCCGGAACCGATGTCTTTCGGGGTCGAATGTGCCACCCGCCACGCCGGGGCACAGCGGATAGACCCGGCCGGTCTCGATATCCTCCCAGGCCTCGGTCAGCCCAAGCGTGAAGATGAACAGCTGCGCCTTGCGCAGCATCCGCGATGTCCGTTCGAGGTGGTAATCCCGATGCAGCAGCACCTCTGCCACGCTGCCGAGCCCGTCGGGCTCCACATTGGGGCGGAAGGCATCGCGGAACGCGTGACCGTTCTTCCAGACATGGCGGGGATCGGCCTCGCCATCTGCCACCTCTTCGAGGAACTGGCGCATTTGCCGCGCGGTATAGATGTTGCCGTATCGCCCCGAGAACAGGCCATAGCCAAAGCGCCGTGCCAGGACGTCGGACATGGCGCGCGGCGGGGGTTCGGCGTCAAGGACACTGCACCCGGCCGCCTTCAGCCATGTCCCGATATGCTGGGCGAAACAACTGCCGGCGGTCGCCACGCGAGTCTCGGGCGTCAGCTTCAGCCGCGGTTGGTAAAGGCCGGGAAAGCGGGCCCTGTCGGCTTCGTCGACGCCCTTTTTCCAAAAGGCCGTGTCGGGGAGATCGGCATAGGGGTGTGGCATCGGGCTGTTGTCATCCTTGGCGAAAGCCGGCTTCTTTACTGTTTCCGCTACCGGAACAATCGGGTGCGATTGTGGCGGTTCGGCGGAGAGTTTTTGGCGCCTGCTTTCGCTTGACTACGCGGCCCGGGCACGCCAACGCTCTGCCGCATGATCGATATTCGGCCCGTGGGATACGTAATCGGCCTTCTGGTCGCGACGCTTGGACTGACAATGCTCGGGCCACTGCTCGCCGATCTGGCGGCCGGGAACGGGCATTGGCCGGTGTTTCTGGAAAGCTCGGTGATCACCATCATGGCCGGGGCGCTGGTGGCGGTTGCCTGTTCGAACGGGGTCACGTCGGGCGGGCTGAGCCTGCGGCAGACCTTTCTTCTGACATCTCTGGTCTGGATCGCGCTGCCGGCATTCGGCGCGCTGCCCTTCGTTCTGGGCGAGACGCAATCAAGCTGGACCGACGCCTTCTTCGAGGCGATGTCGGGGATCACGACCACCGGTTCGACCGTGTTGACGGGGATCCAGACCCTGCCCGAGGGCATCCTGTTGTGGCGCGGCATCCTGCAATGGCTGGGCGGGATCGGGATCATCGTGGTCGCGATGGTGTTCCTGCCCGAGCTAAAGGTGGGCGGGATGCAGGTCTTCCGGTCGGAGGCCTTTGATACGATGGGCAAGATCCTGCCCCGCGCGGCCGAGATCGCCAGCTCGATCTCCGTGGTCTACGTGGGTCTGACCTTTTCCTGCGCGCTGGCCTATTCCTTGACCGGGATGACGCCCTTCGATGCGACGATCCATGCCATGACCACCGTGTCCACCGGGGGCTTTGCCAATACCGACGCCTCGTTCGGGATGTATGGGGCAGGGGCGCATTACGTCGGATCGGCCTTCATGTTCCTCGCCGCGTTGCCTTTTGTCCGTTACATCCAGCTGGTCGGCGGGTCGGCCCGCCCGCTTCTGCTGGATCCGCAGGTGCGCGGCTTCATGATCGCGATCGGCGTCTGCGTGATCGCCATCTCCCTCTCGCTTGCCTATTCCACCCATGGCTTTGCCGAGATCGCGTTTCGCGAGGCCCTGTTCAACGTGGTCTCGATCATGTCGGGCACCGGCTATGCCAGCGCCGATTACATGCAATGGGGCCCGTTCTGCGTGACGGCGTTTTTCTTCATCGGCCTGATCGGGGGCTGCGCCGGGTCGACGGCCTGTTCGGTCAAGGTGTTCCGCTATCAGATCCTCTTTGCCTCGATCGGATCGCAGATCCGGCAGATCCACGCCCCCCACGGCGTGTTCCAGCCGCGCTATCAGGGCCGCGTGGTCAGCGAAGACATCATGAATTCGGTGATCTCGTTCTTCGTCGTCTTCATCGTGTCGATCGGGATCATCTCTGTCCTGCTGAGCATGACGGGTCTCGATTTCATCACGTCTGTCTCGGGCGCCGCGACGGCGATCGCCAACGTGGGCCCCGGCCTCGGCAACGAGATCGGGCCCGCCGGAAATTTCGGCGGGCTCAATGACACGGCGAAATGGATCCTGTCCTTCGCCATGTTCATGGGCCGGCTCGAGCTGATGGTCGTGCTCGTCCTCTTTACCGCGGCATTCTGGCGGTCGTGACGGGCGGCCTCATTCCCAGCAGCTGACGAGAACCGTGATGTCTCCTGCCTCGCGTGTCAGGAGTTCGGGCGTGATCGCCTCGACCGAATCGGTGATCCGATAGGACACCTGTGCCTGATCGAGGGCGGCGACGATCTGGTCGGCGTCGACCGAATAGCTGACCTCGGGAGGCAGAACTTGCCCGCCCCGCGCCGATTTCGGAAGCAGCATTCCCAGAACCGCGCCGCCATTGTCGAGCACCGGGCCGCCCACATCGCCGGGCTGGGCCATGATATCCAGACGCTTGACCTCTTCCTCGCCGTTCAGGCCGCGAATATCGGCAAGGCGCCCGAAGGTCACCGCAGGCGAGGCCAGAAGCCCGCCGTAGGGGTAGCCCGCCACGGCAATCTCGGCCTGAAGGCGCGGGGTTCCGGTCTGAAACCGCGCCACATCGAGCGGGGCGATCCGATCCTCCGATCGCAGCACCGCGATCCCCAGATCATCGTCGCGATAGGTGACTTCAGCGACATGTGCCCCGTCAAGGACGATCTCTCCGCAGCCTTCGATCGCATCGGTCGAGGTCAGCACCGTGCCGACATTGTCGATATAGAAGCCCGAGCGATCCTTGAGAGGCTTGCGGATCGCAAGGCCCGAGACCAGATCGACCGATTGCTCTTCGCCCGGCGAAACGAGGCCCGGATCGAGAACGCCGTCGATCCGCGAGAACGAGGCCTCCATCTCGGCCAGAACACGGCTGCGCCGTTCTTCGTCATCGGCGGGCCAGATCAGGGCAAAGCCCTTGATCTCGCCGTTCTCGAGGCTGGCCGTTACATAGCTGTGCCGGCTCTCGCCGATGCCCTCGATCGTGAAGGAGGCGTTGCGGCGTTCGCGCGGGCCGTCGGGCGGGATGATCTCGAGCGTCTGGAGGATCTCGTAAAGCCCGAACAGCCGATCCTGATCGCCGGGCTGCGAAATCAGAAGAACCGTCGCATCCAGCTCTGTCTTCGGCGCAAAACGGGCGAACGGCGGGGAATAGGCCTCGAATTCGACAACGCCGGTGGGAATTTGCATCTCGATCCCGGTGGCATCGTCGCGCAGGTTCTGAAGGTTCATCCCTGCAAGCACGGCGTTGTATTGCGCGATCAGGTCTGCGCGCTGGCGGGTCGTCAGCACACCGGTCGCCTCGCGGCCGTTGGCCTCCTGCCAGGCGGACATGGCGGCGCGCGTGCCGCGGCCATAGGCGCCGTCGATGGCGGCATTGTAGAACCCCGCCCATTGCAGCGCGATCTGCAGGAATTCCTTTTCCTCCCGGCTCAGCAGCGCCTCTGAGGCGCGGGCCTCTGCCACGGTTTCATCCGGGATGGGCTGCGGTTCGGGCGCGGGTTCGGGGGCCGCGGCCTCTGTCGTGTCGGGCGCCGTGATGATAGCGGGCAGATCCTGCGGCTCGGTGGGCGCGCCGGTGCCTATGGGATAGAACTGGGTCTGAAACCGGTCGCCGTCGACGAGATAGCTGTCGGAGGGGATCACCCCCCGGGCGCGCAGCTGGCGCAAGACCTGTTCGGCATCTTCGCTTGTGTAGGGCCCCAATGCGACGCCATACCAGCGCCCGCCAAGGAAATACCCGTTCACATCGGGGAGGTCGCGTGCGTAGGCGCGGGCCCTTTCCTGTGCCTGAGCCAGCGTTGGCAATGCCTCGATCTGGACCCAGACACCATCGTCCTGAGCCCAGACAGCCCCCGTCAGGACGGCCGACAGAACCAAACCCGTCAGCGTCGCCCTTGATACCAGTTTCTTCACACCCAATCCCTGACACTTTTGATCAATTTGCCGAAGACCTTAGCATTCCAGCCGGGGCCGTCAGCAGGAAAAGTGCGGTGTTTACCGTGTTTTGCCCAGACGTGACCAATCCGCCCATGGTCGTTGACCCTGACACGGGGCCGCAATAGGAACAGGCGCGTCACCATCTCCCGAGGAGCCACCATGACCGAAAAGCCCAAAAGCTTTCAGGAGATCATCCTGAGGTTGCAGTCCTACTGGGCTGGCCAGGGCTGCGCCATGCTTCAGCCCTATGACATGGAGGTGGGAGCCGGGACGTTTCACCCCGCCACGACGCTGCGCGCGCTGGGCGACAAGGCCTGGGCCGCGGCCTATGTGCAGCCCTCGCGGCGCCCGACTGACGGGCGGTATGGCGAGAACCCGAACCGGCTTCAGCATTATTATCAGTATCAGGTCATCATCAAACCGTCGCCGCCCGATCTGCAGGACCTCTATCTCGGGTCGCTGGCCGCGATCGGGATCGATGCGTCCGTGCATGATGTTCGGTTCGTCGAGGATGATTGGGAAAGCCCCACGCTGGGCGCATGGGGCCTGGGTTGGGAGGTTTGGTGCGACGGGATGGAGGTGAGCCAGTTCACCTATTTCCAGCAGGTCGGCGGCCACGATTGCCATCCCGTTTCGGGCGAGCTGACCTATGGTCTGGAGCGTCTGGCGATGTATGTGCTGGGCGTCGATCACGTCATGGACATGCCGTTCAACGATCCGAAATCGCCCATTCCGCTGACCTATGGCGACGTGTTCCGCCAGACCGAAGAGGAATACTCCCGGCATAACTTCGATCTGGCCTCGACAGATCAGCTGTTCCGGCACTTCGAGGATGCCGAGGCGGAATGCGCCCGCATCCTTGCCGCGCCGGAGGACGATCCCCGCAGCGGCAAACGGATCATCGCCGCCCATCCGGCCTATGACCAATGCATCAAGGCCAGCCACCTGTTCAATCTTCTCGATGCGCGGGGCGTGATCTCGGTCACCGAACGGCAGGCCTATATCGGCCGCGTGCGCGCGTTGGCCAAGGCCTGCGCCGATGCCTTTGTCCGGACCGAAGCGGGCGGCTATTCGGCATGATGGGCCGCATTGCCATATTGGCGATCGTGGGGGTTGCCCTGATCGCGGGGGTGCTGATGTACTACCTGCAGCTCTATGCCTATTACGAAGAGGTGAGCGCCGAGGAAGTTGGAGAAGTGCAATTGGTGACCCGCGAAACCGGGGAACCAGTGGCGATCGCATTCGAAAACTTCAAGGCGATCGACAGCACCTCGGCCCCGATCCGGTTTCGTGCCTGTTTCGACATTGCCGATGATCCGGCCACTCTGGCCGAAACCTATGTCACCTACGACGGGGCAGAACCTTTGGTCGCGCCGGGCTGGTTCGACTGTTTCGACGCAGAGGCCATTGGCACCGCTCTGGAATCCGGCGAGGCGATCGCCTTCCTGTCTGCCGAAAACATCACCTATGGGATCGACCGTATCGTCGCGGTGATGCCCGGAGGCCGCGCCGTCGCGTGGCACCAGATCAATGCCTGCGGCGAAGTCGTCTTCGACGGCGATCCCGCGCCCGAGGGCTGCCCGCCCGTGCCGGAAAGGTTGCAGTAAATGCCTGATCTTCTGATCGAATTGTTCTCCGAAGAGATTCCCGCCCGGATGCAGGCGCGCGCCGCGGCCGATCTCAAGCGGCTGGTGACCGACGGCCTCGTCGAGGCCGGACTGACCTATGCCGCTGCGGCCGGTTTCTCCACGCCGCGCCGGCTCGCGCTTTCGATCGAGGGGCTGAGCGGAGCGAGCCAGCCCGTCCGCGAGGAGCGTCGGGGCCCCAAGGCCGATGCGCCGGACAAGGCGATCGAAGGGTTCCTGCGCTCCACCGGCTTGACGCGGGATCAGCTTGAAACCCGCGCCGACAAGAAAGGCGAGGTGCTGTTTGCGGTGATCGAACGGCCGGGTCGCCCTGCCGCCGAGATCGTGGCCGAGGTTCTGGCCCGGACGATCCGGGAGTTTCCGTGGCCGAAATCCATGCGTTGGGGCGCGGGCAGCCTGCGCTGGGTTCGGCCGCTGCATTCGATCCTGTGCATCCTCTCGGACGAAGGCGGCGCCGAAACCGTCCCGCTGGAGATCGACGGGATCGTCGCGGGCGATGTGACCCGAGGCCATCGCTTCATGGCGCCGGAGCCATTTTCCGTCGTGGATTTCGATGATTACGAAGCAAAGCTGAAGTCCGCCTTCGTGATCCTGCGCCCCGATGAACGCGCGGATCACATCTGGCATGACGCCACCAACCAGGCCTTTGCCGCCGGGCTCGAGGTGGTCGAAGACCCCGGGCTTCTGACTGAGGTTGCGGGCCTCGTGGAATGGCCTGTCGTGCTGAGCGGGGCGATCGGACAGGATTTCCTCGACCTCCCGCCCGAGGTGCTGCGCACCTCGATGAAGGAACACCAGAAGTTCTTTTCCGTTCGCAACCCCAAGACAGGCCGAATCGAACGCTTCGTGACCGTCGCGAATATCGAAACGCGGGATCAGGGGGCGACGATCCTTGCCGGAAACGGCAAGGTGCTGGCCGCACGGCTGTCGGATGCCAAGTTCTTCTGGGAAAACGATCTGCGGATCGTCGCCGAAGGGGGGCTGGCCGCGATGGCCGCAGGCCTTGCCAACGTGACTTTCCACAACAAGCTGGGCAGTCAGGCCGACAGGATCACCCGGATCACTGCGCTGGCCGGTGACATCGCGCCGCTGGTCGGGGCGGATGCCGGCGAGGCGCGCAAGGCGGCCGAGATTTGCAAGGCCGATCTGCAATCCGAAATGGTTGGGGAATTCCCCGATCTTCAGGGTCTTATGGGTCGTTATTACGCCAAGGCCGAGGGGCTGGACGATGCTATCGCCGAGGCCTGCGAGGCGCATTACCGCCCCCTCGGGCCAACGGATACCGTGCCCGATGCTCCGGTCTCGATCGCCGTGGCGCTGGCTGACAAGATCGACACGCTCGCCGGGTTCTGGGCGATCGATGAAAAACCAACCGGGTCGAAGGATCCGTTCGCCCTGCGCCGTGCGGCGCTTGGCATCATTCGGCTGATCCTGACCAACGATCTGCGACTCTCTCTTGACCGGTTCATCGATGCGCAACTTTTGCGTCACAAGATCGAGTTGAACCGGGAGGAGGCCAACGACGATGACATAGACACGCTCGAGGAAATCCTGGCCGAGATCGGGAAATACGGCGTCTTCGGTTCGGCATTCCGTGCGGTGGTCGATGCGCGCAAGGGCAAGAACGGCAAGGTCGTCGACGATATCGGAAAGCGCGTTCCCGATGTCTCGGACGATCTTCTGTCGTTCTTTCATGACAGGCTCAAGGTGCACCTGCGCGATCACGGTGTGCGCCATGATGTGATCGATGCGTGCCTCGCCATGCCCGGCTCGGACGATCTGACGCTTCTGGTCAAGCGTGCGACGGCCTTGTCGGAATTCCTCGGGACAGAGGATGGTGAGAACCTGCTTCAGGGGTTCAAACGGGCCAACAACATCCTGACCCAGGCCGAAGAGGCCGACGGCGTCGAGTATTCCTTTGGTGCCGACGTCAAGTTCGCCGAGGAAGCCGAGGAAAAGGCGCTTTTTGCGGCGCTCGCCCGCGCGTCAGAGCAACTGGCCCCCGCGATGGAGGCCGAGGATTTCGGCAAGGCCATGTCGGTGATGGCCGATCTTCGCGCACCAATTGACGCTTTCTTCGAGGCGGTGCAGGTGAATGCCGAGAATTCGGTCCTTCGGCGCAACAGGCTCAACATGCTGAGCCAGATCCGAGGCATCTGTGCGGGTGTGGCGGATCTGACGCGCATCGAAGGCTAGGCAAGGGCGGATTGCGGGCCTATGCTGCTGGCGATATCGAAGGATGCCGCAGTGCAGCAACATGCGCGATTCCAACAAGTTACGCTGATAACGCCGACAGCCGCCATGTCGGCTTCGGTGCATGGCGGACGGGCGAAGTGTCTTCAGAGACTGATCCGTCTTGATATGCCGGTGCCGCGCACGGTGGCCCTGTCGTTTGACGCGGTGCATTCCATTGCCCGGGGCGCGGGGCCGGCCGTGTCCGAGATCCTGTCGCATTTCGGGGACGCGCCCCTTCTGTCCGTGCGCCCGTCAAGCCAGGATCCCGATTGGGGCGGGCCGGGGGCGATCCTGAACCTCGGGATGTGCGAGGCCCGCTATTCCCAGCTGGTCCGCGATGTCGGTGAAGAGGCCGCATCCGCTCTCTACCTCCGGTTCATCCAGTCCTACGCCACGCACGTCGCGCATCTGGATGCGGATATCTTCGATCCCACCGCAACGCCGGATGCCCATGCGATCCGGGCCGCGCTCTCGACCTATGAGGACGAGATGGAGGCCGCTTTCCCGCAGGACGTGGAAACGCAGCTGACCCATGTGCTGCGGTCCATGGCGCGCGCGTGGGAGGGCACCTCGGCCCGTCTTCTGCGTCAGGCCAAGGGCGCGCCGGCCGACGCCGGCCTCGGCCTTGTGGTGCAGGAGCTGGCCCTTGGTGTCGGCCAAGGCGAAAGCGGGTCGGGCGTGATCCAGTTCGTCGATCCCGATACCGGCCAGGCCCAGGTCCGGGGCCGGTATCTGAGCCAGAGCCAGGGCCGGGATGCCCTCACGGCAGCGCAGGGCGCGATCTACCTGACGCGCGATCCAAGGGGGTCGTCCCTCGAAGAGCTGTGCCCCGACGCCTTTCGCCAGTTGATCGCCTATGGCGAAATCGTGCGCCAGCGCCTACGCGAAGAGATGCAGATCGAGTTCACGATCGAGAATGGCGATCTGCATATCCTCGATGGCGTCCGCGTGCAGCGATCCTCCCGGGCGTCCGTGCGGATCGCGGTGGCCCTGTCCGAAGACGGGATCATCCCCCGCGAAGAGGCCGTGATGCGGGTCGAACCCAAGGCCCTGTCGGAGCTGTTGCACAGGCAGGTGAACCCCTCGGCCCGGCGTGACCGGATCGTCAGCGGGATTGCCGCAAGCCCGGGTGCCGCGTCTGGGCGGATCGTCTTCAGCGCCGAGGCCGCGCAGGCGGGGGCGGCGCGTGACGAGGCCTGCATCCTTGTCCGGCGCGAGACTACGCCCGAAGATATTCGCGGGATGCACGCCGCCGAGGCCGTCCTGACGGTGCGGGGCGGGATCACCAGCCACGCCGCCGTGATCGGCCGGGGTCTTGGTCTGCCATGCGTCGTGGGCGCCTCGGATCTGGGCATCGACCGGCGCCGCAAGATACTCACGGCGCCCGGCGGCCGGGTCTTCGCCGAAGGCGACATCATCACCGTCGATGGCACTTCGGGCGACGTGCTGGCGGGGGAGGCTCCGCTTCTCGAGGCTGCGCTCGATGATGCGTTCCGGACGCTTCTTGGCTGGGCCGACAAGTTTCGCGACATCGGGGTGCGGGCCAATGCCGATACGCCCGCCGATGCCCAGACCGCGCGGAATTTCGAGGCCGAGGGGATCGGCCTGTGCCGGACGGAGCACATGTTCTTCGAGGGTGAGCGCATCGGCCTGATGCGCGAAATGATCTTTGCCGATACCGCGCAGGACAGGCGCGCCGTGCTGGAACGGCTGATGCCGATGCAGCGCAAGGACTTCACCGCCCTGTTCGAAATCATGCGCGGATCGCCGGTCTGCATCCGGCTGTTCGACCCGCCGCTGCATGAATTCCTTCCCTCTGATCGCGAAGGCCTCCGCGAACTGGCCGAACGACTAGGCAAGCCCCTGTCCGAAGTGACGGCCCGGGTCGAAATGCTGGGCGAATACAATCCCATGCTGGGCCTGCGCGGTGTGCGACTGGGTGTGACGGTGCCGGAAATCTACGAGATGCAGGCCCGTGCGATCTTTCAGGCGGCGGTCTTTTCGGCCGAGTTGGGCGATCCGGTCGTGCCCGAGATCATGATCCCGCTTGTCAGCGCCATGCGCGAGGTCGAACTGGTCAAGGCCAGCGTCGATTCGATCGCCGCGACAGTCAGGTCCGAGACGGGTGTGGATTTCGATTACCGGCTGGGCGTGATGGTCGAGACCCCACGCGCGGCGCTCAGGGCCGCCGATATCGCACAGCATGCCTCGTTCCTGTCTTTCGGGACGAATGACCTGACGCAGATGACCTATGGGCTGTCGCGCGACGATGCGGGGCGGTTCATGTCGGCCTATGTGCAACGCGGCGTCTACCCCGAGGATCCGTTCCTGACGCTTGATATCGACGGGGTGGGCGAGCTTCTGAGAATCGGTGCCGAACGGGGTCGGTTGGGGCGCGAAGACATCACGATCGGCTTGTGCGGCGAACATGGCGGCAGCCGGACAGCCATAGATTTCTGCCGCAAGAACGGCTTCGACTATGTGTCGTGCTCTCCGTTCCGGGTTCCGGTTGCGCGACTTTCCGCCGCTCAGCTTGCGCTGAGCGATGCGCTTGGATCGCAAAAATAGTATCAAGAGTGCCGTCTAACACCATGTCTTGATGGTGACTTTTGCAACCTCGCCCCAGATCGGCCAAGAATGGCCGATCATCCCGTGGGTCGGGTAGACTCACCGGCGCCCAGCCTCTAGGAACTCCGTGCCTGCGCGGGGCTGAGCCGCGTGGAACCTGGGGTGGGTTTATGATTGTCGCGAAGAATGTCGTGCGCGCGGTTCGCTGTGCGATCGGAACGTTCGGGCTTGTGTCGGGTTTGATGCTCGCCTCCGTGCCGGCAAGCGCGGATGAAGTTCTTGCAAGCAGGCTGGATGCCCTGCTGGGCCAGGAGCGAGAGGCCCTCCGGGTTGTGCCCTCCGCCCGTCTGTCGTCGCTGACATCGCCCCCGAGTGCCGCCTTGCGTGACATCCCGACGATCCCCGGCACCGTCGAATATTCCGAGAATTATCTCGCCTCGCTGCCGCGGGCCTCTGGGGGACCGGAATGGGAATGCCTCGCCGAGGCGCTTTACTTCGAGGCGCGCGGCGAAACCGCCCGCGGGCTTTTCGCCGTGGCCGAGGTTATCCTGAACCGGGTCGACAGCCGCGAGTTTCCCGACAGCGTTTGCAGTGTCGTCAATCAGGGAACCGGGCGGATGTATGCCTGCCAGTTCACCTATACCTGCGACGGCAATTCCGAAGTCATCAACGAGCCGCGCGCCTATACCCGGGTCGGTAAAGTGGCGCGCCTGATGCTGGATGGCGCAGAACGGCCGCTGACCGAAGGCGCCACCTATTATCACACCACCGCGGTGAACCCGTCGTGGGCCCGCCGGTTCGAGCGGACGGCCCAATACGGTGTCCATCTGTTCTACCGGGCCAACACGCGCACGGCGTCGAACTAGGCCACGCGTGTCGCAATGGCGTGGCCGGATGCCGCGCCGGAACGCATTCAAGCGCCCCGGGGCTTGATAGTGTAGCGCGAATCTGAGTTATCGGGGTCGCAATGACCGATGAAATCCGACTGGCCTTCTCCCATCCGGGCGAACGCGCCAAGGCCACGTCTGACGGCACAACCCCGATCGACAGGATCTCCCTGCGCGACCATATCGTCACGGCCGAGATCGGCGCCTTCCAGCAGGAACGCGGCGCGGAGCAGCGGCTGAGGTTCAACGTCGTCGTTGAAGTGATCCCGGTCTCCGGCCCTGTCGACGACGATGTCGACCGTATCCTCAGCTATGACAAAGTGACCGAGGCCATCGCGTGGGAGCTTGGCGCCGAGCGTCTGAATCTTCTGGAAACGCTGGCCGAACGGGTCGCCCTGCGCATCCTTGCCGAACCGCAGGCACAGCGCGTCTTTGTCCGGGTGGAAAAGCTTGATCGTGGCCCCGGTGCCCTCGGGGTCGAGATTGTGCGCGTGCGCGACCAACTCGATGCCGATGCTGCGCCGGTTCAGGCCAGTGTTCCGCATCCCCGGGTCGTCTATCTTTCGAACGCGGCGATTGCCGCGCCTGATCTGTCGGATCGGATCGACGCCTTGTCTGGCGGTCCGATGCCCCTGATCCTTTGTGTGGGTCCGGCCGATTTGCCCGCACCGCAAAGTGCCGCACCGCTGGCGCAGAGGCGGATCGATCTTCTTGCGGTCGAACAGAATGCCTGGGTTCTTGCCGGTCGGGACAAGCGCTGCATCGTCGTGGGCACCCGGACCGAACTCGACTGGGCGATGCGCCACGGGCAGATCTGCGTCTGGGCCCCGTCGAAGATCGTGCTCGATTCAGCCGATAGCGCCCCGGTCGATCCAAGGGACGCAGTCTCGCTTGTCGCGTGGTTTGCCGAACATATCGGGGCGGCCGAACTGCTGGTTGTGGGTGCAGACGCGCCCGAAACGACAAGCGACCTGCACGTCGCCCAATTCGAAGACGTATGACGCCCGGTCTCAGGCCCATGGCGCGCACAGGGGCGGAGGGGTTCGATCCCCGCCAGTGCCTGCCGCTTGCCGGCAGCGCCCATGCGTGGTTCGAGGTGGTCGAAAGGGCCGAAGGTTCTGTCCTGCCGGCCCGGGACCTCGCCCCTGCGGACCGAGATGCGCTTGCGGGGCTGCGGCCCGATCTGTGCGGGATGACGCTCGAGCGCCCCCGTGTCATGGGCATCCTCAACATCACGCCTGACAGTTTTTCCGACGGTGGCGATCTGCTGGCGGTCGCTGATGCAGTCTCCCGCGCGAAGATCATGTCACAAGCCTCTGATATTCTTGACATAGGTGGCGAGAGTACCCGTCCCGGCGCCGATGAGGTCACGATCGGGGACGAGATCGCCCGTGTCGTTCCCGTGATCCGGGGCATCCGGGATGCCGGCCTCACCACGCCCATCTCGATCGATACCCGCAAGGCGGCGGTGGCCGTCGCCGCCCTCGATGCGGGGGCGGACATGATCAACGATGTGGCGGCGGGTCGCTTTGACCCCGAGATCCTGTCGGTCGCGGCCGAGCGCGAGGTGCCGATCTGCCTCATGCATAGCATCGCCGATCCCAAGACCATGCAAAGCCGCGCGCAATATGGCGATGTGGTCGCCGAGGTCTTTGACCATCTGGCAGAGCGGATCGCCGTGGCACGGGGCGCAGGGATCGCGCCCGAGATGCTGATTGCCGATCCCGGCATCGGTTTTGGAAAGACGCTGCAACACAATTTGAGCTTGCTTCGCGATCTTTCCCTGTATCATGGATTGGGAGTTCCGCTTTTGGTCGGCGCGTCGCGCAAACGATTCATCGGTGAAATCGGCGAGGCCGCGGTGGCCAAGCACAGGCTGGGCGGATCCGTGGCCGTGGCGTTGCATGCTGCGGACCGGGGCGCGCACATCCTGCGGGTCCATGATACATACGAGACCAGACAGGCCCTGCGCCTGCACCTGGCGCTGCATGAGAGGGGCGAGTAGATCATGCGCAAGCTGTTCGGAACGGATGGGATCCGTGGCAAGGCCAACCAGAGCCCGATGACGGCCGAGATGGCTCTCAAGATCGGGGCTGCGGCGGGCCGGTATTTCCGCAAGCCCGGCCAGGACGGGCAACGGGTCGTGATCGGCAAGGATACACGGCTGTCGGGCTACATGTTCGAAAACGCGCTGACTGCGGGTCTGACCTCGACGGGGATGAACGTCCTGTTGCTGGGGCCGGTGCCGACGCCCGCCGTGGGCATGTTGACCACCTCGATGCGGG
This sequence comes from Alexandriicola marinus, assembly GCF_004000435.1. Lineage (GTDB taxonomy): Bacteria > Pseudomonadota > Alphaproteobacteria > Rhodobacterales > Rhodobacteraceae > Alexandriicola > Alexandriicola marinus. Next base: position 25,479 of record NZ_RBVZ01000007.1, on the reverse strand, counting down.
CGGGCCTCGGCATCATGATTTCGGCCAGCCACAACCCGCATGACGACAACGGGATCAAGTTCTTCGGACCCGATGGCTTCAAGCTCTCCGACGAGGCCGAGGCGGAGATCGAGACGCTGATCGAAGGCGAGATCATGCCTGCGCAGGCCAGCAATATCGGCCGGGCGAGGCGGATCGACGATGGCCGGTTCCGCTATGCCGAACGGCTGAAATCCACGCTGGCGGGGCAATCGCTCGACGGTCTGAAGGTCGTGATCGACTGTGCCAACGGTGCGGCCTACAAGACCGCCCCCGAGGTTCTGTGGGAATTGGGCGCGACCGTCATCCCGGTGGGTGTGTCGCCCAACGGCTATAACATCAACGACGGTTGCGGATCGACGAATGTCCGCGTCGCCGCGGAAACCGTCGTGACCCATGGCGCCGATCTGGGGATTTGCCTCGATGGCGATGCCGACCGGGTCATGATCATCGACGAAAACGGCGAGGTCGCGGATGGCGATCAGCTGATGGCGCTGATCGCGCGCCGCTGGGCCGAGGCCGGCCGCCTGCAGGACGGCACGCTGGTCGCCACGGTGATGTCCAACCTCGGGCTGGAACGGTTCCTCGGCGATCGTGGCCTGAGGCTGGAGCGCACGGCCGTCGGAGATCGCTATGTCGTCGAGGCGATGCGCCGCGGCGGCTGGAACCTTGGCGGCGAACAATCAGGCCATATCGTCATGTCGGATTACGCGACGACGGGCGACGGTCTTCTGGCCGGGCTTCAGTTCCTGGCCTCGATGATCGAGAGCGGCCAACCTGCCAGCGCGCTGGCCCGCCAGTTCGAGAAGGTTCCCCAGCTGTTGAAGAACGTCCGCTATGCGCAGGGTGCCGATCCGCTGTCGGCCCGCCAGGTGCAGGCGGCGGTAAGTGACGCGGAAGACCGCCTCTCGGGGCAGGGCCGGCTCTTGATCCGCAAGTCTGGCACGGAGCCGCTCGTCCGGGTGATGGCGGAATGCGAGGATGAAGGTCTTCTGACATCCGTGGTCGACGGGATCGTCGCGGAGGTGGAAGCCGCGGCCGCCTCAGCCGCCTGAGGCGCGCGCGCGCAGTCTGATGCGTTTCAGGCTGTTCCACTGGCTCACGACGACCCCTGACAGGATCATCACCAGCGCGAGGAAGAAGCGCAGGGGCAAGTCTTCGCTCAGGATCAGCCAGCCGAAGAAGATCGACCACAGCGGCACCATGTAGTTGACCAGCGTCAGAAACAGTGTGCCCGCGCTGCGGATCACCGAGACACGGATCAGCGCGGCAAGCGCGGTTGGAAACAGGCCCAGGAACAGGATCGCGAGGCCCGGCCGCAGACCTTCGAAGCGGGGCACCCCCTCGATCAGGAGCATGGCGGGGATCAGCGGCACCGCGCCCACGATCAGCGTCATGGCGGCAAAGCTGAACGGATCGACCGGCGGGCAGCGCCGCGTGACTACCGAAGAGATCGCGTAGCAGAGTGCGGCGGCGATACAGGCCAGCTGCCCCATGAAGCCCGGCCCGGCGAGCCCCCCCGAAAGCCCCGGGCCAAAGAGGATCAGGGCCCCCACGAACCCGAGACCGACGCCGATCGTTTTGCGCAGCGACATCTTTTCATCGGTGAAGACATGGGCCAGCGGCAGGACGAACAATGGCAGCATCGCCATCGAGAGGCCGGCAAAGGCCGATGGGACGTATTGCTGACCCCAGCTAAGCAGGCTGAACGGGATTGCGGTGCTCAGAAGTCCGCCACCGATCACGAAAGGGCCGGTGCCGCGCCCGGGCCAGGGCCGTCCCATGATCCGGACAAGGATCAGCAGTGACAGCGCGCCAAGCGTGGTGCGGGCCGTGGCCACCGTGATCGGGCCATGACCTTCGAGTGCAATGGCCACGACCATGAACGTCCCGCCCCAGATCAGGCCGAGTGTCATGATCGACAACCAGTTTCGGGGTGTGGGTGCGGGTGTCATCGGGCGTGACTTGCCCCAACGCGAACGGCCCCGCAAGCGCGTTGCGGGGCCGTGAACAAATTTCGATGAAATTTGTTGGAGCGACTGAAATTCTGCGAATTTCCTGTCTCGATCAGTTCTTCGACTTGTCGACCATCTTGCCGGCCGAAATCCACGGCATCATGCCGCGCAGCGTCTCGCCGACGGCTTCGATCTGGTGGGCGTCGTTGTTGCGGCGGATCGCCTTGAACGAGGGCTGGCCCACGGCGCATTCGGCCATCCAGTCGCGCACGAAACGGCCCTGCTGGATGTCTTCGAGAACCGCCTTCATCCGGGCCTTGGTCTCGTCATAGGGCAGGATGCGCGGCCCGGAGACGTATTCGCCGTACTCGGCCGTGTTCGAGATCGAGTAGTTCATGTTGGCGATGCCGCCCTCATAGATCAGGTCGACGATCAGCTTCACCTCGTGCAGGCATTCGAAATAGGCCATCTCGGGCTCGTAACCCGCCTCGACCAGTGTCTCGAAGCCCATGCGGATCAGCTCGACGAGACCGCCGCACAGGACGGCCTGCTCACCGAAGAGGTCGGTTTCGCATTCTTCCTTGAAGTCGGTCTCGATGATGCCCGAGCGGCCGCCGCCGATGGCGGAGCAGTAGGACAGGCCGATTTCCAGCGCCTTGCCGGAGGCGTCATTGTTGACGGCCACGAGGCAGGGCACGCCGCCGCCTTTGACGTATTCGCCGCGGACGGTGTGGCCGGGGCCCTTGGGCGCCATCATGATGACGTCGATGTCGGCGGGCGCCTCGATGAGGCCGAAGTGGATGTTCAGGCCGTGGGCAAAGGCAATGGCCGAGCCCGGCTTGATGTGATCCTTGACGTGGTTCTTCCAGGTTTCGGCCTGGAGTTCGTCGGGCATTGTGAACATCATCAGGTCGCACCATGCGGCCGCTTCCGAGATCGACATGACCTGAAGGCCTTCGCCTTCGGCCTTGGCCGCCGAGGGGGAGCCGTCGCGCAGGGCAACGACGATGTTCTTGGCGCCCGAGTCGCGCAGGTTCAGCGCATGGGCATGCCCCTGGGAGCCATAGCCCAGGATGGCGACTTTCTTGTCCTTGATCAGGTTCACATCGCAATCGCGATCGTAATAGACGCGCATGGCGTTTCCTTTCCTCCAGAATGACTGGGGTGCTGTATGCACGGGCCACACCGCTCTGACCAGAAGAATGGTGGCGGAAAATCGTGGATCGGCGAACTTGTTATTCGTGATATGCCGGATTAATGATGAAATCATGCTTGACGATACCTCGCGCGCCATTCTGCGCCATCTACAGGCCGATCCGTCGATCGGCACGCCGGATCTGGCTGAACGGCTGCGGCTGAGCCCCTCGACCGTGACCCGGCGGATCGAGAGGATGCGGGAGGACGGGCATATCAAGGGCCGGAAGGTCCTGATCGACTGGGTTGCGCTTGGATACGCGCTTCATGTCTCGCTTCGTATCCGGCTCGACAAGACGAACCCGCGCGCCTTTGACGATTTCCTGACGGCGGCGCGCGATATTCCCGAAGTGCTGGAAATCCAGACATTCCTCGGTCGCGTCGATGTGCGCCTGTCGGTGATCGCCCGGAACCTCGCCGACTACCAGCAGATCTATCGACGTCGGATCCTTGCCCTGCCGCATATCGACGATATCGAAAGCCTGATGACGGTGTCGACGGTTCAGGACCGCCGGGCACTCCCGCTGTGAACGTCTTCGACGAGACCGACCGGGCAATCCTTCTGGCCCTGTCGAAGGATGCGGATCAGACTACGGCGCAGCTTGGCCGCAAGCTGGGACTGAGCCAGCCCGCCACATGGCGCCGGATCCGCGCGCTGAAAGAGGCGGGCATCATCGCGGGCGAGGCCCTGATCCTCGATGCCGCGGCGCTGGGCTTTGGTGTGACGGTGTTCCTTGGGGTGAAGCTGTCGACCAAGAGCCGCGTCAGCCTCGAGGATTTCGAACGTGCCGTCACCGCGATCCCCGAGGTTCAGACGGTCGAACATGTGCTGGGACTTTACGATTACCGCCTGCGGGTCATCGCCCGGGACCTTGCCGATTTCGAGCGTGTCCTGCGCCGCCGTATAATGACCTTGCCGGGCGTCGGTGACGTCGAGGCCAACGTTCTTCTGAGCGAGGAGCGCCGGCCCGGGCCCCTTTGACACAAATGGCCTCGTCGGGGCTTGCACCGGCCGCTGTGGAACCTATCGTCTGCCCATCGCAAGGAGGAGACGATCCATGACACAGCACTTCCCACTCGACACCGTCGACCCTGGCGGGCTCGAGGAATTCTCGGTCGTCTTCACGGACCGGTCGCTCAATCACATGAGCCAGCCGTTCCAGCAGGTGATGCGCGACATCTCGGGCATGCTGAAAGAGGTGTACGGCGCGGCGGAGGTGGCGATCGTGCCGGGCGGCGGCACCTTCGGGATGGAGGCGGTCGCCCGCCAATTCGGCGGCGATGCCCATGCGCTGATTGTGCGCAATGGCTGGTTCTCCTACCGCTGGACGCAGATTTTCGAAGCGGGCGGATTTGCCCGTGAAACCACCGTGTTCAAGGCCCGCCAGACGGGCAATGACAGCCGCGCGCCCTTTGCCCCGGCACCGATCGAAGAGGTGACCGCCGCGATCCGCGAGGCGAAGCCCGATGTCGTCTTTGCGCCCCATGTGGAAACCTCGGCCGGGATCATCCTGTCCGACGACTACATCACGGCGATGGCCACGGCGGCCCATGACGTGGGCGCGCTGATGGTTCTGGATTGCATCGCCTCGGGTTGCATCTGGGTCGACATGGCCGCGACCGGGGTCGATGTTCTTCTGTCGGCACCGCAGAAGGGCTGGTCCTCCACCCCCTGTGCCGGGCTGGTCATGATGTCGGAGCGGGCGGCCGAACGGATGGGCGCGACCTCCGCCAATTCCTTCGCGCTCGATCTGGCGAAGTGGCATCAGATCATGAAGGCCTACGAGAACGGCGGCCATGCCTATCACGCAACGATGCCCACCGACGGTCTGCGGGAGTTTCGCGACACGATGATCGAGACCCGGGATTTCGGCTTTGCCGAGGCCAAGGCCGCGCAGACGGCGCTGGGCCGCGCGATCCGTGACCTGCTGGCTGAGCGCGGGATCAAGTCGATCGCGGCACCCGGCTATGAGGCGCCAAGCGTTGTTGTCAGCTATACCGACGATCCCGATGTCCAGACCGGCAAGGTCTTTGCGGCGTCGGGCACGCAGGTCGCCGCGGGTGTGCCGCTTCAGGTCGACGAGCCGGCCGATTTCCGGACCTTCCGGGTCGGCCTTTTCGGCCTCGACAAGCTGAAGGACGTGCCCGGGACGGTGGCCCGGTTCTCAGCCGCCCTTGATCGGGCGCTCGGCGCCCCGGCCTAGACCGAGGCCCAGCCGCATCAGTGTCTTGCGGACGGGCGCCACGTCGTGAAGCGCGCGCATCCCCATGGCGCGAAGATCGTGGAGCAGGGGAGAAGAGGCCATCGACGCGCGGTTGAGCGCGTCGACGCCCGCAACCCGGATCGCGATCTCGGGATGACGTTTGCGGTGATAGGTGGCCAGCATCTTGCGGCTGCCGATCCCGTCATGGTCGGCGCGGGCGAGGTCCAGTAGGCAGGACAGATCGGCCAGGCTCATGTTCAGCCCCTGCGCACCGATCGGGGGGACGACATGGGCCGTTTCGGCCATCAGCGCGGTGCGCGGCCCGTCCATCCGGTCCGCGATCCGCGAGATGATCGGCCAGACCTGCGGCCCGGCGACAAGGCGCAACGCGCCAAGAAGGCCCGTGCTCCGCTCGGTCGCCTCGGCCTCGAAGGCCTCGCGGGGCAGGGCGGCAAGGCGTTGCGCCTCGGGGCCGCGCTCCATCCAGACGACGGCTGAACAGGGTTGGCCCTCGTGATCGGGCAGAGGCACGAAAGTGAACGGCCCGCCCTGTCGGTGAATCTCGGTCGAGACATTGTCATGCGGCACCGGATGGGTGACCGCGAAGCTCAGCGCCTTTTGACCATAGCGCAGCGTGCGCGCCCCGATCCCGCAGGCTGCGCGGACGGCACTGTCGCGGCCGTCGCAGGCCACCAGCATCCGCGCCTCGATCACCTGCCCGTCGCTGAGCGTGACGATCACCGAATTCTCGCGCGGGACCATGTTCACAAAGCCGACGCCGGGCCGGAAATCGACGGTCGGCAGGCTGTCAAGCCGGGCGAGGATTTCGCGCCGCAGGACCCAGTTGCGGAAGTTCCAGCCAAAGGGCGCATCGCCCAGATCGGCGGAATCGAAATCGCGCGAGACACGGGCCTCTCCGTCGCGGCCGCCCGCGTCGATGATCCGCATGATCTCGAGAGGCATGGCCTCGGGGCTGAGCCTGTCCCAGATGCCCGCGGCCTCGAGCAGGGCACGGGCCGGTTGCAGGAAGGCGGTCGTGCGCAAATCGGCGCCCGGCGCCGCGCCGTCTGTCACGGGCGGGGCAGGGTCGACGCAGATCGTGCGAAATCCTTCGGCCCCAAAGGCGGCCGCGGCCGTCAACCCGGCGACGCCGCCGCCTGCGATGATGATATCGGTTTTCGTGCGCTCCATGCCTTTCGAGATAGGCCGCCCGGACCCTTTGGGAAAGCGCAATCAGCCCAGCTGCGACAAGAATGCCGACAGGTCGCCCGCGTGGAATTCGACATGTGGCTCTTCCGCACGGGCAGAGGCCACGTGGACCGTGCGCATCCCCATCGCATGGGGCGCGGCAAGGTTGCGCGGGTCATCCTCGAACATCGCGCCTTCGCGCGGATTGATCCCGTCGGTGGCAAAGACCCGCTGGAAGGCGTCTTCTTCGGGTTTGGGCCGGTAGCCCGCATGTTCGACGCCATAGACCGCGTCGAAGACGCCCGACAATCCACGCGCGGCGATGACCCGTTCAGCATAGGGGGCCGAGCCGTTCGTATAGACGATCTTGCGTCCGCCCAGGGCCGAGATGGCCGCTGCAAGGGCGGGATCGGGCGGCAGGACAGTCATGTCGATATCGTGGACGGCCACCAGATAGGGGTCCGGGTCGAGGTCATGTTCGGCCATCAGCCCGGCCAATGTGGTTCCATAGGTTTTCCAGTAATGGCCGCGCAGGTGATCGGCCTCGGCATGGCTGACGCCCAATGTCTCGCTGACATAGGCGGTCATGAGCCGTTCGATCTGGTCGAACAGTCGAATTTCGGGCGGGTAGAGCGTGTTGTCGAGGTCGAACACCCACGCCCGGACATGTGAAAATGCATCTTTGACCATGAAGGTGACGGATAGTGCCTGCGCTGCATATGGGCAAGCGCGACGGGGCTTCGCGCTTGATTGCCGGTGCGGCTGGGGGATAGGTTCGTGCAACGACAAACTGGAAAGACGATATGAGCGATCTCAGAAGCCCGCAGAAAGATGCCTACGGGCTGATCCTCGAAGCCATCGACACGGGCATGTACAAACCCGGCGACCGGCTGGTCGAAAGCGAACTGGCCGAACGGTTCGGCGTGTCCCGGACCCCGATCCGCGAGGCGCTGCAACGGCTCGAGACGCAATCGCTCCTGACGCGGGATGGCCGGTCGCTGATCGTGGCCTCGCTCGATCACAACCAGATGGCGGAATTGTATGTCGTCCGGGGCGAGCTTGAAGGGCTGGCCGCCCGGCTTGCGTCGCGGCAGGCGACCCCCGAAGAAATCCGCGTCCTGCAGGACATGCTGGCAGCCGATCATGCGCTCATCGGGGATCCGGAGGCGCTGAGCCGGGCAAACCGGCGGTTTCACAAGCAGATCCACCTTGCCTCGCACAACAGGTATCTGGTGCAGCAACTCGACCTCGTTCACCGGTCGATGGCGCTTCTGGCGTCGACTTCCATCGCGGCGGAGGGCCGGTCGGAGGATACGCTTGCGGAGCATGCGGCCATCGTCGATGCAATCGCCTCGGGTGACGGGGATCGGGCCGACAAGGCGCTGCGTGATCACATCTCGAAAGCCTTCGAGACACGACTCAGGCTTGATGCGGCAAAGGTCGAGGCCGCGCAATAACCCCCGGGACATCTGCGCCGCCGAAGGCGCCATGATCCGTCTTGTCCCAGAAGAAGGGCCGCGTCAGCAGTTCCCAGCCTGCCTTGTAGAACGCGATGGTGGCCAGCGGGAAATAGATCAGAAGCGCCGGTGCCCAGAGCCAGAGCCAGCGACGCCCAGAAAGCCGCGATGCCCTGAAACTGATGATCAGCGAAAGTGCCTCGGACAGAACGAACACTCCGATCATGATCGCAAGAAGCAGGGCTGGCATCGCCTCTACCACGGGATGCGGCAGGCCCAGCGGATAGAGCCAGAAACTCCACAGGACCGGCGCCGTCGCGAGTTGCACGAGCGTGCCGAGGAACAGGATCTGGACGCCGGCAAACCGCCACGGACCCAGTTCGCGCCACAGACGGGCCGGCCGGCTCATATGGACGGCATAGGTCATCGCATAGCCCTTGAGCCAGCGTGATCGCTGCCGGATCCAGGGCCACGGGCGGGCATTGGCCTCTTCCATCGTGGTGCTTTCGATCAATTCGGTCCGGTAGCCATGGCGGGCCAGACGGACGCCAAGATCGGCGTCTTCGGTCACGTTATGGGCATCCCACCCGCCAACCGTTTCGATCGCTTCGCGCCGCAGGAAAAGCGTCGTGCCGCCCAGCGGAACCACAAGCCCCATGCGTTGCAGGCCCGGCAGGATCACCCGGAACCAGGTCGCATAATCGAGGGTGAAGCAGCGGGCGACCCAGTTCGTTTCCGTATTGTAGAAATCGAGCACACCCTGAAGGCAGGCCACCTGCGGGCCGCGTTCGGCAAAGCGCTGCACGACCCGGGCGATCTGGTCGGCTGCGGGCGCGTCTTCGGCATCATAGATGCCGATGATCGACCCGCGCGCGAAATCGAGCGCGTAGTTCAGCGCCCTCGGCTTGGTCTGAAGTGATCCCTGAGGGACGTTGATCACCTGAATGTTCGACGGCAAGTCCGTCCGCGCCAAGGTGGCGCGGGTCACCTCGTCGCCGGTTTCGAGGATCAGGCAGATATCGAGCCGGTCCTCGGGGTAGTCGAGCCGCCCGAGCCGGTCGAGCAGATGCCCCGCGATCTGCGCCTCGCGGAACAGCGGCACCAGCAAGGAGACGACCGGAGAACGCACGGGCACAACGGAGGGCTGGACGTGACGTTCCTTGCGGAACGACAGGATCAACGCCGCCGCCTTGAGCATCATGCTGAGAAGCAGCGTTCCCATGGCCAGCCCCAGCAGCACGAAGACCGGCGCGAGAACGGAGACCGATATCAGGAGAGCGAGGCAAATGGTCAGCCCCGCGACCCACAGGCGGGCCCAGCCGGTCTGCCAGCCACGACAGCTTTCGCCAATGGGCACAAGGGTTTCGGCACGATTCACCAGATCTGCACCCGCGATGCGGGTCAGTGCGGCGCGGATCTCGCTCCTGTCGCACAGGGCCAGCCGGATGGGGCCAAGTGCGCGGGACAATTCCTCCTTGTGGCGCAGGAAAACCGCAGGCTCCTCGGCCAGAACCACGCAATCCGACCCACATCGCCGCCAGGGCAGAAGTCCAAGCCGCGCGGCGCGTGGCGCCCCGAGACGAGCAATCAGGCGCGGGTCCGGTGGCGAGACGATCGGATCAACGTGACGGGGCGCCATCACCTTGGCGCCGGGCGCGGGTACATAAGGTGCCCGCGGTGCGCCAGTGGCAACCTTGCGCAGAACGACGTCGGTCGCCTCGTTGAACCGGGCCAGTTTCATCCCATCGCTCCATGAGCTGTCATGGAAGGGATGGCCCACGCAAGGTTAACAGGCTCTTAATCAGGTAAGAAAAAACACGCTGTCGCCCGGCGGCAGGAAGCGGTCAGGCCACCGCATCCATGGCGGCGGCGAACCGTTCGAACAGGTAGTAGCTGTCCTGCGGTCCCGGGCTTGCCTCGGGGTGATATTGCACCGAAAACACCGGGCGATCGGCCATGCGGATACCGCAGTTCGATCCGTCGAACAGGCTGACGTGAGTTTCCTTAACGCCCTTCGGCAGGCTCTGGCTGTCAACGGTAAAGCCATGGTTCATCGAGGTGATCTCGACCTTGCCGGTTTCCAGATCCTTGACCGGATGGTTCGCGCCATGGTGCCCGTGGTTCATCTTGATCGTCCGCGCGCCCAGGGCCAGCGCCAGCATCTGGTGGCCAAGGCAGATGCCGAAGACCGGAATGTCCGACCGGTCCAGCACGCCCCGGATCATCGGCACGGCGTAATCGCCGGTCGCAGCAGGATCGCCCGGGCCGTTCGACAGGAAAAGCCCGTCAGGATTGTGGGAGAGGACTTCGTCGGTCGTGGTGCCGGCGGGCAGGACAGTCACGTCGCAACCCGCAGATGCAAGGCAACGCAGGATGTTGCGTTTTGCGCCATAGTCGATGGCCACGACCTTGTGGCGCGCCTCGGTCTGCCGGCGGAACCCGTCGGGCCAGGCCCAACGCATCTCGTCCCAGCGGTAGGATTGCGTGCAGGTCACCTTGGCGGCGAGGTCGAGCCCTTCGAGTCCGGAAAAGCCCCGGGCCGCGGCGACAAGCGCCTCGACGTCAAAATTGCCGTCGGGGTCATGGGCCAGCGCCACATGCGGCGCGCCCTGTTTGCGGATCGCGCGGGTCAGGCGGCGGGTATCGACGCCGCCGATCGCGATGCGCCCCGTCCGGGTGAGCCAGTCGCGCAGATCCTCGACCGAGCGCCAGTTCGACGGCTCTGTCGGATCCCATTTGACGACCATGCCTTCGGCGACGGGATCGGCGGTTTCATCGTCATCGGGATTGACGCCCACGTTGCCGATGTGGGGGAAGGTGAATGTCACGACCTGCCCGGCATAGGACGGGTCTGTCATGATTTCCTGGTAACCGGTCATGGCGGTGTTGAAACACAGCTCTGCCGTCGTTGTTCCGGTTGCACCGAACCCCTTGCCGTAGAAGACCGTCCCGTCCGCCAGCGCAAGGCAGGCGGTTGCGGTTTCGGGTTTGAATTTTGCCATGATGGAGCGCCCCCGGAGCCTGAACCGACTGGTTCCTACGGTGGTGTGGGTGCCGGGTCAAGGGGGCCACACGGCGCCAGCCCGCCTGTCGGGAGCGGTTGTCAGCGGTATCGGCGGGCGCTAGAAGGCGGGCTTGTCGTGCCACATGAGAGGCGATTGGGAATGGATTTGCGCAGCAGGGTCGCTACGGCCCTCAAGGAAGCGATGAAGGCCAAGGAGGCAGAGCGTCTGTCCACCTTGAGATTGATCAACGCCGCCATCAAGGATCGCGATATCGCCGCCCGGGGTGAGGGCGAAGACGGTCGTGTCGGCGATGATGTCGTCCTGTCGATCCTCGGCAAGATGGTCAAGCAGCGTCAGGAAAGCGCGCGCGCCTATGAAGAGGGCGGCCGGCTCGAACTGGCCGAGAAGGAACTCTCGGAAATTCGCATCATCGAGGAATTCCTGCCCCGTCAGCTTGACGAGGAGGAGGCCCGCAAGGCCGTGGATGCCGCCATCGCCGAGGTCGGTGCCGACAGCATTCGCGACATGGGCAAGGTGATGGGTGCGCTGAAGTCGCGCTACACGGGGCAGATGGATTTCGGCAAGGTCGGCCCGATGGTCAAGGATCGGCTGGGCTGATCCGCGACAGGCCGCCCGATCAAACCGTGGGTGCGGCCTCATCCAGGAAATGCGCGCGGAAGGCCACCAGCCTGTCGTGACGTTCGGCGGCCAGCGCCCGGCCGGTTGCGGTCTGAAAGCCGTCGGCAAGCCGCAAGAGCTTGATCTCGAAGTGATCGAGCGCGTGGCGCAGGTCGTCGGGCCGGCGCTTTGCGGCGCCGGGGTCGGTCGGATGGGCGATGGCCCGGCCGAGGCTGCCCGAGACGGCAAAGCAGCGGGCGATGCCCACGGCGCCGATCGCATCGAGCCTGTCGGCGTCCTGCAATATCTGTGCCTCAAGGCTATTCGGCGCGATCTCTGCAGAATAGCTGTGCGCGGCAATGGCATGGGCGACCTGCATGACCTGCGCGTCGTCCCACCCCAAACGCGCCAGCACGTCCCGCGCCCGATCGGCCGACAGCTGCGACGCCAAGGGCCGGCGCGGATCGTTCTTGGCGACATGCACCGCGTCATGCAGCAGTGTCGCGGCGGCGAGGATATCCATGTCGCCGCCTTCCTGTGCGGCAATCCGGCAGACATTGCGCCAAACGCGGACAAGATGGCCCGCGTCATGCGCGCTGTCGGACGCGTCGATATGGGGAAGAAGCGTTCGGACAAGCTCTTGCCTAGGGGCGAAGGCCTCGGTGAGATCAGCGGACATTGTCGAGAGCCCGGCGCAATTCTCCTTCAAGCGCCTGCCGCTCCTCGGGGCTCAGAAAGCGGCCGATTTCGATCTCGCGCCCGTCGCCCTTGAGCGTCAGGTAATGTTCGACCGGGCCTTCGCTGGGATAACGCAGCACGCGCACCCAATAGGGATTGGTCGACCAGCGGCGGATGTCGCGGCCGGGGTCATGGCGTTCGATGAGCAGTTCATGCGCATCGAGGCAGAGGCGTTCAAAGACAGATCGGTCTCGGTCATTGCGGCGGATCGCCAGCCACATGCCGCCAAGGCAGATGACGAAGAACGGCAGAAGCCCCCAAAGGATCGGGGAGCCGACTACCGCCAGAAGCGGCAGGGACACCAGAACGAAGGTCGAGCCGAAGAACCACACGAAGCCGCGTGCCGTCAACGACCGGTGCGGCCAGAGATGGAGCTCGGCCGGGGCGGTCGCGTCGTCGGGTTCTATCCAGCGGTATGGCATGAGGGCTGACCTAGCAGGCGGGCATGGGGCATTCCATGCGGCGAATGTTCCCTGTCATGACAGATAAGCCTCCATCGCCGAATGTGTGCGTGCAGCTTCGTCCTGCAACCACCCGACGAAGCGCTGGACCTGTGGTCGGTTGGCCGCATCGGAGCGGACCGCGACCCGGTAGGGATCTGCGGCCGTGAGGTGCTCCTCAAGAGGGAAGGGGGCAAGCAATTGTCCATCCTGCAATCCATCAAGGACAAGAGAGAGAGGGCCCAGCAGGAAACCCACGCTTTCGCGGGCGGCATCGATTGCGATGCGGGCATGTTGGTAGTGAAACCCGCGGTCGGGCGCGGATTTGCGGTGCCCGAAGGTGGCGAACCAGTCCGGCCAGCCCGGTGCGGCTGCGCCATCGGGCGGGGGCTTGATATGCAGCAGCGGCAGCCCCTCAAGCCCGTGAACACTGTCATAGTCAGCGATCCGTCGCGGGTTGTCGGGCCCGGTCACCGGAAGGAACACCTCGTTGAACAGAGGCTCGCCCTCGCCGGGGCCGCGCAGGACACGGATATCTGGGCTTCCGAGCCGCAGCGGCACGTCGCCGGTTCCGTTCACGCAGAACAGGATGTTGGGATGCGCCTCGCGAAAGCGGTCGAGCCGGCGCAAGAGCCACAATTCGGCCCAGTCCGGATCGGCCACGATGTGTATTTCCAGAGTGCGCTGAAAGTCGAGTGCATCGCTTGCGCGTTCCAGCGCGGCAAAGGCCGTGCGCAGATCATCCAGCGCATGGAGCAATTCGACGGTGGGTTTCAGGCCCGAACGCCCGCGCATCAGAAGATCGGTTCCGAGGTAATCCTCGATCGCCCGGATGCGCTGGCCGACGGCGGCGGGTGTGATGCCAAGCTCTTGGGCCGCATCCTTGAGGGAGCCGGTCCGGACAGCCATTTCCACGGCCTGCAGGGATTTGAGGTGGGACACCGCGCTCATTTGATAAAGCTTTTCTGAATCGGGGAGAAAATCAAGCGGCTTGGCTAAAGGTTACCTTTCGGGATCGATAGAAAATTGAATTTCGGATCTGGGGCGGGAGGGCGCATGCTGAGGGTGCCATGGCACCGACTGTCTGAAACCAATCAACCTCAGAAAGGATCAAGCGATGCTCAAGCGTTACATGATCGAACGTGACATTCCCGGTATAGGCGAGTTTTCAAAGACTGAATTGTGCGGTGCGGCGCGCGCGTCGAACCAGGCCCTGGCCAGCATCGGATCGGATATCCAGTGGCAGCATTCCTACGTCGCGGGCGACAAGACCTTCTGCGTCTATCTTGCCGACAGCGAGGATACGATCCGAAAGCATTCCGAACTGAGCGGCATTCCCGTGGGGATCATCACCGAGGTGCCTGAGCTTATCGACCCTCTGACCGCCAACAACTGAGCCAGGTCGAGTGCCGGCATGAAAAAGGCCCCGCCGGTCTGGCGGGGCCTTTGTTGTTGTCGTCAGGTCAGCGCTGCTAATGCGCGTGTCCCTTGTCCCAGTCGGACTGCTTCGGCAGCTGCTCGAACGTGTGCTCGGGCGGCGGCGAGGGCAGGGTCCATTCCAGCGTATCGGCCCATTCGTTCCAGGGGTTCTCTTCGGTGCAGTTCTTCGGGCTCAGCAGGAGCTTGAAGAGCATGACGATGAAGAACAGGAACGATGCAAAGGCAAGGAAGGCGCCGATAGAGCTGACATAGTTCCAGGTGGCGAAGGCCTCCGGATAGTCGATGTAGCGGCGCGGCATGCCCTGACGGCCCAGGAAGTGCTGCGGGAAGAAGGTCAGGTTCGCACCGATGAACATCATCCAGAAATGCACGTGGCCGACCCAGTCGGGGAACATCCGGCCCGAGAACTTGGGCATGTAGAAGTAGATGCCCGCGAAGATGCCGAACACGGCGCCAAGGCTCATCACGTAGTGGAAGTGCGCCACGACATAGTAGGTGTCGTGATAGGCGCGGTCGACGCCGGCCTGGCTGAGCACGATGCCCGTAACACCGCCCACGGTGAAGAGGAACAAGAAGCCGAACGCCCAGACCATCGGCGGTTTGAACTCGACCGAGCCGCCCCACATCGTGGCGATCCAGCTGAAGATCTTCACACCCGTGGGCACCGCGATGACCATCGTGGCCAGCATGAAGTAGGACTGCTGGGTCAGCGACATGCCGACGGTGTACATGTGGTGCGCCCAGACGACGAAGCCGAGTGCGCCGATCGCGATCATTGCCCAGACCATCGGTGCGTAGCCGAAGATCGGCTTCTTCGAGAAGGTCGCGATCACGTGGCTGATGATGCCGAAGGCCGGGATGATGATGATGTAGACCTCAGGGTGACCGAAGAACCACAGGATGTGCTGGTAGAGAACCGGGTCACCACCGCCTGCCGGATCGAAGAAGGTCGTCCCGAAGTTACGGTCCGTCAGCAGCATGGTGATCGCGCCCGCCAGAACCGGCAGTGCGAGAAGGATCATCCACGCTGTGATGAAGATCGACCATGCGAAGAGCGGCACCTTGAACATGGTCATGCCCGGGGCACGCATGTTCAGGAAGGTGGTGATGATGTTGATCGCGCCAAGGATCGACGAAGCCCCCGAAAGGTGCACGGCAAAGATGGCGAGGTCCATCGACATGCCACCCTCGGAGGTGGACAGCGGCGGATAGAGAACCCAGCCGACGCCCGAGCCGAGCTGCCCGTTGCCGCCCGGCGCCAGCATGGAGGCCACACCAAGCAAGGTGCCCGCCACGAACATCCAGAAGCTGAGGTTGTTCATCCGCGGGAACGCCATGTCCGGCGCACCGATCTGAAGCGGCATCAGGTAGTTGCCAAAGCCGCCGAACAGCGCGGGGATCACAACGAAAAACATCATGAGAACACCATGATAAGTGATCATGACGTTCCAAAGATGCCCGTTCGGGGTACATTCGCCCACGGCTGCGGCTGTCAGGCGCGCCCCTTCGAGACACATGTACTGAACGCCGGGCTCCATAAGCTCCATCCGCATATAGACGGTGAAGGCGACGGAAATGAAACCGGCGATACCTGCGGCAAAGAGATACAGGATCCCGATGTCCTTGTGGTTGGTGGACATGAACCAGCGGGTAAAGAACCCGCGATTGTCTTCGTGTTCATGGCCATGAATGGCGGCGTCTGCCATGTGGCTCTCCTCGAATTGGCTACAGCGTCAGACGGTCGGAACCGAGTCCCGCCGCCGATTAATCCCGGTTCTAGAGACAAGCCGTCCCGGTCGCAATAATCTAAACGGCCTTGCCGATGGGTAAAATTGGCGCAGTCAGGACAAGTTGCTGCCGCGGACCGCGTCCCGGAATCGACAGGGCTGCCGCAACGGCCCGGAAGGCCGCGGTGGCGTGTGCAGGCCGGTTCTTGCCCCGGTTTGTTTGTCTGCGCGTCAGGAACGTCCGAACCACCACAGAACGGCAGCGGTCGCCGAGGTCAGGACAAGCCCGGCAAGGACTGTTCCGCCATGATGCGCCCAGAGGCCGAGGTAATGGAGCGTGAACCCGCACACGAGCCTCTTGCCCAGCACGAATCGGTGCGCATGTGGCGGCAGATCGAAGATGGCCAGGTCGGTGTCGATGATCCTCTTGACCCGATCGGGCGGATACTCGCGGTCCGGGCAAAATATCAGAATAGCCGCGTCCAGCATGAGGGCGCTCAGGACGAGCAGGCTCGAATGTCCTTAATGAGTGATCGACAAAAGCAGGACCGCGGCCAGACGCGGGACGAAACCGGCATGGTTCTGATGGCGCCTCGGCAACGCGGGGGCGCTGAGGTCGGGTCGGATCAGCTGAAGACCTTGGCGAAGTTGCGGCGCAGGGCGATATCCAGATCGTCCATCGTCACCGGCAGGCCGAGGTCCACGAGGCTGGTGACGCCATGGCCCGTGATGCCACAGGGCACGATGCCGTCGAAATGGCTCAGATCAGGTTCCACGTTGATCGAGATGCCGTGAAAGCTCACCCATTTGCGCAACCGGATGCCGATGGCCGCGATCTTGTCCTCACGCGGGCTTCCGTCGGGCAGGGGGGGCTTGTCGGGCCTGGACACCCAGACGCCGACGCGCCCGTCGCGGATTTCGCCCGTGATGTTGAATTCGGCAAGCGAGGCAATGACCCATGCCTCGAGGTCTCGGACGAAACAGCGCACGTCGCGACCGCGCTTGTCGACATCGAGCATGACATAGGCCACGCGCTGCCCCGGGCCGTGATAGGTATATTGCCCGCCGCGCCGCGCCTCGAACACGGGGAACCGGTCGGGATCGACAAGGTCTTCGCGTTTCGCAGACGTGCCCGCCGTATAGAGCGGGGGGTGTTCGATCAGCCAGATGCATTCATCCGCGTCACCCGACCGGATCGCGGCAACCCGGTCTTCCATGAAGGCCAGCGCCGTCTCGTACGCGGTCAGCCCTTCGGAGATGATCCAGTCAACCATCGTCGGATGCTCCCGTCACGTCCGCCCGATCAGGCATGCGGGACCCGTGCGCCCTGACGCCCGGAACGGGAGCGGTTTCGATGATGGCGTCGGTCAGGCGCATCAGAATCAGCTCGTCACCCTTTGTTGTGCGAACCCGGACGTAATGATCCTCGACCGAAAGCGCCAGAAGCAGGGCGCGCTTTTTCATTGGCAGAGGTCTGACGTTCCGCGGATCGGGCAGGGCCCCCACAGTCGTCGCGACGGTCTCCTGTTCCGGAAGATCGGCGGCGCGTCACGACCCTAGCGATGGACTGTGCACCAAGAGCGACGGACAGGCTTCCGGAGACACCGGGCGGCCGGTCGGGAAACGACACGAAATTGGCGACGATGATCTCGGCCGTCCCCGCGATGTTGACGAGAACGCGCAGCGACATCGGCAGGTCAATCCGCCCTGACCGGCCATCGGGTCGTTGGGTCACGATGCCGCCCGCCCTCGCACCCGGGCCACCGCTTGAATCGCGCTTCTGGTCCTGCCGGCTTTGCTCGGGAAACGGTTACGCATTTTCTCTCTTGTGAAGGCGCCGGAGCTTCGCTAGAAGCCCGCCACCAGACAACACATGCGGATGTGGCGGAACTGGTAGACGCGCAGCGTTGAGGTCGCTGTGGGGTAACTCCCGTGGAGGTTCGAGTCCTCTCATCCGCACCATTTTTTTCATAGATATAGCAGTAATGTCTGCAGGTTGCAGACGACCGAAGGCAACGCCGTATTCGGACGTCGGCTCACTACCCGATTGGTTCGTGTCTCCGCCGCGATAACTGCCGCGTCCCGTCGCAGATTGTGTCAAGACCGGTCCTACGGCGCCGTCCAACCCAGAGGTTCTGACGCGACAGGCTCCCGACGAAGCCGCCCGTCTATCGAGGCGGTCGGCCGAATAGCGGCATTATCGACTGTGCGCGCCTGCAACTGGGCGCATCGTTCGGCATCTACTTTCGTTGCCCGTGGCGCGCATCAGCCGGCATGCCGCCGTCGCGACTGTTACTTGAGACATCTGAAGCCGACTTCGCCACGTTTGGCGGCCTTTTTCTTCATCAGTTGCAGAACTGATGCGGCCAGGTCTTCGTCAGATCCGCCAGTCTTGAAGTGCTGCTTGGCTTCTTCTTCGTCGAGAAAGCAATACTCCATATACCATCTCGGAAAGTTGCGCTCCTCGGGGCTGTCTTCGGCAATCATCGTGAAGCCGCTATGAAGGGGATTGCGACGGATGCGTTCGACAACATCGTGAATGACGCGTTCCTTGCCTTCGATATACTGAAAATATTCATCGCCATTGCGAACGAGGAATCCTGTTATTCCAAGTTTGCGATTCTCGAGCAGGACAAAGTCCATCAGCGTCTGCTCCTCGTTCGAGAGGGGTTCGACCAGCGCTTTGCTCCGATAGATGACGCTCCGAAGTTTTGTCATGATTTGATCATCCCTTGATGGATGCTGTGGAAAATGACGTTTGTCTCGCTTTCTCTGCGGTCTTTTGACGATACATCCGCTGATCGGCCAGAGAGAGGGCATCATCGAAGGTGGCCGGATCATCGCATTGTGCAACACCGAAACTTATCTGCATTGGTAGGATGCCGAAATCTTCCGTCTCGGACATCTGCTCCAGGAATTCTTGCGCACGCCTTAGGATCAGTTCCGACTGTTCGGGGGACGCATCCAGAAGGATGATGAACTCATCGCCTCCAATTCGTGCCGGACAGTCAATTCCACGAGTTATCTTTCTAAGAGCGATGCCGACGCTTTGAATCACAAGATCACCGGCCTGATGCCCGTATTGATCGTTGATCTCTTTTAGGTTGTTGACGTCGGCGACCGCGACGCTGAACCCCCCGTTGAGCCTTCTGAAAGTTCCTGAAAGTGCCTCCTGCAATCCCAGACGAGAGGCACATCCGGTCAGTGTGTCGATCAGAGTATGGCGGCGCGTCTTCCTGTATTGCGCGCGAAAGAGAAGCATGACGATCACGAGCACGGGCAAGGCCACGGCGGTTGCAATCGCAACCCAAAGAACCTGTTTTACTGATCTCAATGTTTCCGCTGCGCGTTGGCGCACGGAAATCTTGTACTCGCGTGTTTCCTGCAGAACGAGCCCGATCGATTGTTTCCACAGGTCATTTGCCTCGGCAGCAAGACTAAGGAGTTCGTTGAGTTCCCTCAGTTCAAGACTGTCGCTGGTGTCAACTATCTCCGCCATGCCGTCACGCAGCGCGATCATATCGTCGGGAATTGAAGATGCGTCGTCTTCTGCACGAAAAACCGAGGCGAGATTCGGATCCATGACCTGGCTCATGCGTGAATAGACGATGTCGAAATCGGTGCGAACGTCGTCTTCAAAGGCCTTGGGCAAGAATTTGGCTGTCTGGACCAACCTCTGAAATTCGAGAAGTTCGACCTGAATTTGTGTCGCCGCCCACAATCCCTGATCGCGATCCGCGCTGACCAGGGCATCGACTTCACGCTGAACGGAACCGATTCGAGTGGCGAAACTTATGACCAACAAGAGCCCGACGATGAAAGCGGACAACCCCATAATGAGGCCCGGAAAATTCCGCCAAATCTTCTGTAGGCTGGTCGCCTTTGGCGGCGCGAGTCTCTCGTGGAAATGCTTCAACGTCGGTTCGCCTAATACGTGTGTTGAGCCAAAATTCCTATTCTGTCGAGAGAAGGATGAATTTCACGGCGAGAGCGGGACAAATCAGTTCTTATCTCCGACTATGCCAAATTCGTTCTGTGGCGCAACGCACGCATATAAAAATTGAGATGTCTTTGGTTAATCAAAAATCACGTAAGTATCTAAATCGATGGATCGAATCAACTTTGCATCCAGACCAACGCTGACAGCCAGCCCTTGATCACCTTTTGATATTTCTCGATCCGAGCCTGGACGACGACAGTTGGCCGCTGATGTTCCGATCCGCCGGAAGCGACGCGCGACCTGCGGTTCGGTTCGACTTTGTGGTCCGCGTAGAATTTCGGACCTTCCTTCGCCATATTCACACATGCTAGCTATTAAATATGTGATGGTCGCAGTTCGACTAAGCAGCATCCATATTTGTTGTTGCGTATGGCTCTTTTTGGCCAGGAACACTCATGTCGGCGAAAGGAATATCAACGCCATGACACTCAAAAACAGCCTACTCGCCTTTGCCTACGTGCTCTCATTTGGCATCAGCGCCCCGACGGTGAGCTTCGCAGAGTCGCAGCTGACGATAATCTCTGAAAATGCGACTGCCGAGATTGTTCTGACGGACGATGAACTAATGGCATTGCCGCAGCTTTCCATTACGACCGGCACGCCGTGGACGGAAATGCCTATGGTCTACGAGGGGCCGACGCTTTGGTCCGTTCTGGAGCGAGTTGAAGCAATTGGTTCTGATATAGAGTTGGTCGCTTTGAACGACTATAAAGTTCGGCTGACCGCGGACCGGATCACCGAAGACTGGCCGATTGTTGCGCGTTTGCAGAATGGCGAGACGATGAGCATCCGGGAAAAGGGACCATATTGGCTGATGTTCCCGTTCGACAATGTGAAAGAACTTCAGACCGAGACATTCTTTTCCCTGAGTATCTGGCAATTGGCCAAGATAGAACTCTTGGAGTGAGCTAGGCTCAGGTTCCGTCGCAACGAGGACGCCGATGCTCCCGATGCGATGGCCCTGTCAGGAGGGCTGCACGGCGGATTTCGCATATCGCAACTCGCCGTCAGCCCGGCCGACAGGCTCTCGATCTGATTACAGTGATGAAAATCAAGGAAATGTCGGGTTCGTCGCTCTGGAAGTGAGACTGAACAGGTGTGATCGACGAATTGGTCGATCAGTACCGTCGAAGCGAGATCTCACTGTTCTTCTGAGCGGTAAGTCACACGATCAATGGACTCGCGATGAACTCATCCCTTACTCGGCATAAAGGATGAAGCCGCCAGTTTCCTGCTCCAAAGGTTGGTCCGGGTCCAAGGTTTCCAAGACAATGACACCGACGACCTCATCCGCGGCATCGCCACCAATCACAGCATAGTAGGTACCGGCTTCACTCGCGCTTTCCAAAGACCCGGAGAATTCACCGTTGTCGTACAATATTCCGGAGCCGACGTCGAATGTGACAACATCGTCGAGGGTATTCAGCTGTACCCCCTCTTCATTGAAATAGGTTCGACCAGATATTGAGCCAGAGATCGCGGAGTCACCGGAGAATCCATCAAAGTCGATCGCCAGGTTCATGGAGCCGTTGACATAACTCAGACGTGTGTCCTGATCGAATACGCGAATTCCCGCATATTCTCCAGCATACTCGACTTGGCCGGTCACCGGAATCGCCACCTCGCCATTTCGTTCGTACACAAATCCGCCAAAGCCCAAGTCCGAGAATGAGCCACTCCGAACGATTGAAAAGCGTGTCGTCGGGACGGTGTTGCCATCTTGATCTACGGTCAGATTATCACTTACGGCATAGATCGCCACGTATTGCTGCTGATCGATATTCTGCCCGGTATCCGGGTTCGAGTATAGCACAGGGCTTTCGTAAACCGCATAGACCGACCGGCTATTCTGGGTCGACAATGTCGGCAGAACAGAGCTTCGTGTGTACACCCCAGTTCCGTCAAACGCCAAACCAATGACAGAAAAACTATCAGTCGCGGAGTCGTAGGATACGTCGGCAAGGTATCCTCCGCTGCCATCGGCCGTCTGCGCCTCATACCGGGTAATCGATGTCGCATTGATGACGATCGGATCGGTTGCTTCGGGTCCGGCTCCGGACGTTTCCGCGGAAGAGTCCTGAGGTGTTTCAGAGCCGGTCGCTTCATTGGCGATACTGTCTGCTCCTGTGGTGCCGATCTGGTCGACGCTTCCATTCACAGCGGAGGAGGTCGGTGCCTCTTCGCCGGCGTCAACACATACGACTATATAGAAGTCGCAATTCGCGGGCTCAGCGCATCCAGAGAGCAATGATCCCGCCGCTGTGATCAAGGCAAGATTTCTGATCGTCGGCCAAGACGTTCGAAAGTCCTGCGCGCCAAATGAACCCATCGTCTTGCCTCCAAAAGCTTTGCTGGTCTGCTTGGTTTGCTACAGCCGTGTTGTCAATACCGTCCACGAGAAGGAAGGGGCCCTTCAGCAAATCAGCTCGCGTTCCTTTCTTCTTACATCCTGCTATCGAGGGTTCGAAATGGGTGCTTTGTAATCTTTTGATATATTAACGACTCGAAAGTGTTGGCAGGGACAGTTTTCCCTGGCTGGCTCAAGAAATCAGGACTCAGCCTGATTCTTTCTGGGATGCACCGCGCTTCGATCGATTTGCACCCAAGTGCCAAGATGGGCCGTTGTCTTCAGCATGCCAACGGACTTCGAATTCTTCTTTGACATAGTTTCCTTATCTGGTTCATCTGTGACTCAAGGAAGTTGATTGTGCGACATCGACGATGGTTAGGAGGGAGCTCAACCCTGCTTGCAATAGAATATACCGAGCTTCATAAGGAAAATAGTGTGAGCAGGACATGGTCGAGTGTCGGCTGTGGGTGTTGATGGCGGATCATGTCAGTCAGAAGCAAACTCAAGTTTCGCAACAGTAGTGAAGAATCCGAGGATTTCCGGGGTTGAGAAATTTCAGATTGCAATTGAACCGTAGTCTTTTTTGATCTACGAAAGTTTAGAGTAGGTTTGAAAGATGAGGTCACCAATGAAAACAGGCCCGGACCGCAAAATTCAGAAGATCGTTTGGAAGAATGTCAAACGATGGTGGAGAGACGAAACTGGAGCGACAGCGATCGAGTATGTTGTTGTGCTGGCTGGAGTGCTCTTGGCCGTTGTTACCGTTGGATTTGCTGACATCACTCCGATATTCGACAATTTTGGATCGGCTCTTGATTCTCCGCAAGGCGGCAAAGTCAACCTCAACGCCAGAATGTAACGTTCTTTTGTCCTGTCCATTAGCTCTGTAATGATCGGGCAATGGACATGGGTTCGATTGGAAGTTTCGTATGCGTCCGTTCGCGTGAGCAACTGTCGTTGCATCAAGAGCGGGTCGACGGAACATCGCAGCGGTCGGAATTGCCGCGTGTCGATGATCTCGTGCCGAGATAGCATCGTCATCCATCGCAATGATGTGCGAGGAAGAAACACGACCGCAGACTACGGTCCGTAGATCGGAATGCAAGATTGCCTCACTTTGAGGCTCGACCGGCATGAAGAAGGGTTCGTCTGACAATTCGGCCCAAAAGCGTCTTGGGCTGCAAGAGGGAGCTGGTCGGGGATGTCGGCTGCAGGGATTATTGTGAAGTCCAGACGGGTCCATTTCATCGACGGCAAGTGGTTCAAGTAGAACTCACGCGATCTGTCCCCCTACCGCGCCGGATTGACGCCGTCGTGTTAGGGCGGCGACCCGGTTTCGCTTGAAATAATCTCTGCCCTGGAGGCTGAGAGTCTGATTGAGTAGCTAGAAGCCCGAGACGTGCGGGGCTGCGTATTTCTGCGGTTTTCAACGCCGCCTTCTTATCCCGCGCCTTGGTCACTCAGCCCTCTAGAACCTCACCTCGATATTCACCGGAGCGCCGCAGGCAATACCGTCTTATGCTGATCTTGACGAAAATCGAGCGCAGTGCCACTGCGAGCGGTTCAACTTCATCCGTTCAATGCGGCATTGGCGGTATTCGGCGACAGACATCTGACCGAACCCGTGCCACCAAGATCGCCCTGTTGGGATGCGGCGATTGGATGTCCCCGACATAAGCTGTAGAAAAGTCCTGACGCTCCTCCTGACGGGTTCCTTCTCGATGTCCGACCACCTTCGCAAATGGCGGCGCGCTCTGTTCGTCTTCTTCTTCATACCGGGCGTCACCTTGAGCTCCTGGGTCACGCGCACGCCAGCAATCCGAGATGGCATCGATGCGTCCCTGGCCCAGATGGGGCTGGTTCTTCTGGGGCTGTCTGCCGGAGCGATGACGGGGCTGCTTATCGCAGGGGCTGTTGTCGGTCGTTCGGGCACCCGCAGGCTGACGTTTCTCGGAATGTGGTTGATAATCATTGGAATGTTCGTCCTTTCCGCTGGCGTCGCGATTGGTGTCGCGCCGATTGTTGCGCTTGGACTGGCCATTTTCGGCTTCGGAGTTGGCGCTTGCGAGATCGCAATCAACATAGACGGCGCCGAGGTCGAACACATATCGGGTCAGCCACTGATGCATGCGCTGCACGGCTGCTTCAGCTTCGGAACCGTCTGTGGCGCGCTGGCCGGCTTCGGGATGGCAGCCCTCGAGGTCCCAGTCATCTGGCACCTCGGGATCATCACGGCATTTTCGGCTGTTCCGATCGCGATTTGCATGCGGTGGATACCGGAGGGGACAGGGCTGAAGCGAGGCCTTTCCGAACAGCATGAGAGTGAAGACCTACCCGATGACCCCTACTGGCGCGACATCAAGGTCTATCTGATCGGCGTCGTGGTCCTTGCCGTTGCGCTGGCCGAAGGGGCCGCAAACGACTGGTTGCCAATTCTAATGGTCGACGAGTACGGTCTCTCTCCCGCGATCGGGTCGCTGGTCTTTGTGGGCTTTGCGACAGCGATGACGGTCGGACGGTTTTCAGGCGGCTTTTTTCTGCGACGTTTCGGGCCGGCAGCCGTCGTGAGAGGCAGTGCGGTTCTCTGCGGTCTCGGACTGGCGGCGGTCATCTTCGCACCGATACCTGAAATCGCGGCCGTCTCGGTCGTGCTCTGGGGACTGGGAACATCTCTCGGGTTTCCAATCGCCATATCTGCCGCCGGGGCATCCGGTCGGGACACGACCGGCCGCGTTCGGGTCGTGACGTTCTGCGGTTATGTCGCCTTTCTTGTCGGCCCCCCGTTGCTTGGCTTGCTCGGCGAAGTCTATGGGCTCCGATCGGCTTTTCTGGTCGTTTTCGGACTCATCGTCTTCGCGGGCATCGTCGCGCCTGCCGTGGAGCCGCGCCGGGCACGCGCACTTGCCTGAAGTCGGTATTGCGTGCCATTGCCACCATGGAGAGGACGACTCCAAGGTGGCCGATCTTGAAAAGCAAAATCAGCTTTGAGGAAAAGCGAACGCCAGTTCCTGCGACGCCGCAGGGTAGGGGGTGATGGGCGGGCGCTTACTCTTGATCGGGGCCGTGAACCGCGGCAGCCGGGGTTGATCGCCCGCTGCCGCAATAGGCGCGTGAAACCTAGATCGACCGATTCATCCGTGCCAGC
>NZ_RBVZ01000069.1 GCF_004000435.1 Alexandriicola marinus | reverse complement strand
TGGCCTCGCTTGCCGGGATCGCGGCTCAGGTCGGCTATCGGCGGCGTCCCGGCCGGTATGGTGGTAAGCCCGCCATTGTGGCTGAGAACAGGCTGGAGCAGCAATTCGAGACGTCTGCGCCGGATCAGGTCTGGGTGACAGACATCACCTACCTGAGAACGCACCAAGGATGGCTATACCTCTGTGTCGTCATCGACCTGTTCTCCCGTCGTGTCGTCGGCTGGTCAGCCCAGTCCCGCATGACGACAGACCTGGCCTTGCAGGCACTGCTGATGGCGGTCTGGCAACGCAAACCCGATGGAAAGGTTACGGTGCATTCGGACCAAGGCTCCCAGTTCACCAACCGTGAATGGCAGACGTTTCTCCGCCAGCACGGCCTCGAGCCCAGCATGAGCCGGCGTGGAAACTGCCACGACAACGCCGTCGCCGAGAGCTTTTTCCAGCTGCTGAAACGG
>NZ_RBVZ01000068.1 GCF_004000435.1 Alexandriicola marinus | reverse complement strand
GTTGACGTAAAAGCGCATATGGCGCTCGTCATTGTCGGGGAACACGGTGTCGATCGGCGCGATGTTGGCCTGGCGCTGCCGCGCCCGCTCGAGCGCGGCGTTGAAAGCCGCCCTGTCGCGCTCGTGAATGACACCTTCCAGTTTCACGCCGCGGTCGACGGCATGCTGGTCGACCACGCTCGCGAACAGCGAAAGGAATGGCGCANNNNTGGCGCATTGGTGCGCAGGATGCGCCCGTCGCTGTCAACACCGGCAATCGCCATCGGGGTCGAATTGAAGAAGCGCGTGAAACGGACTTCCGAACCGCGGTCTTCACCCGCTGTCTCGGTTCCATGGCTGCGGTTGAGCACGATGGTACGCGAGGGGCCGGCCACACCTTCGCGGTTGGCGATCACACGCTGCATGAAGCGGACCGGCAGCACCTCTCCCGCGCGCGTCGCAAGATCGAGATCAATGACCACGTCTCGCGAG
>NZ_RBVZ01000067.1 GCF_004000435.1 Alexandriicola marinus | reverse complement strand
AAATTGGAGGATCAGCGATGGCTGGAAAGCGAGAGAAGCCCGAAGAGATTGTATCGAAGCTTCGGCAGGTTGAAGTCCTGCAAGGGCAAGGAGCGACGATTGCCGAGGCGGTTCGTCAGATCGGTGTGACGCAGCAGACGTTCTATCGGTGGCGGAAGCTTTATGGCGGGATGCAGCGATCTCAGCTCGCGCGTCTGAAAGAACTGGAGAAGGAAAACCAGCGGCTGCGGCGGGCGGTGTCGGACCTGACGCTAGACAAGCTGATCTTGACGGAAGCGGCGAAGGGAAACTTCTGAGCCCTTCGCGTCGCCGGAAATGTATCGACCATGTGCGGCGGGAACTTGGCGTATCGGAACGCCGAGCCTGCCGCACGCTCGGGCAGCACCGCTCCACGCAACGCAAGGCGCCCCAGGGCCGCGCCGATGAGGAACGTCTGACCGACGATATCATTGAGCTGGCCGATCAATACGGGCGCTATGGATATCGCATGGTC
>NZ_RBVZ01000066.1 GCF_004000435.1 Alexandriicola marinus | reverse complement strand
TTGAAGCTTTCGCAGTATCCGTTTTCCCATGGTGACCCTGGCTCGATGTAAGCCGTCTTGGCGCCGACCGCCGCGATCCAGTCCCGCACCTTCTGAGCGATGAACTCCGGGCCATTGTCGGACCTGATATATTCCGGCGGGCCGCGCAGGATGAACAGGTCGGTCAGTGCATCCAGCACATCGGTTGAGTTGAGCTTGCGATCGACGCGGATCATGAGCGCTTCCCTAGTGTATTCGTCCATGATGTTCAGTGTTCGATAGACCCGCCCGTCAGCGGTCCGATCCAGCACGAAATCGTAGGACCAGACATGGTTGGGGCGCTCGGGTCGCAGACGCACGCATGATCCGTCGTTCAGCCAGAGCCGTCCCTTTTTCTTCTGCTTTGGTGGCACTTTCAGCCCTTCACGCCGCCAGATACGTTCGACCCGCTTGTGGTTCACGCACCAGCCCGCGTTGTTGAGCAGGCCAGTGACCATGCGATATCCATAGCGCCCG
>NZ_RBVZ01000065.1 GCF_004000435.1 Alexandriicola marinus | reverse complement strand
CGTCCGGAACGAACACCCCGCCTGCCGCCTGAATGAGCCGCCTCAGCCCCTCGGCTCGACTTTCGATCCCGGCGGAGGCCAGCACCGCATCGAGTGCCGCGAGCTCTGCAGTGGTCACCTTCACGCTGACAGCGGAGACCGGGATCGAGGCATCTGCCTGGCGCTCGGCATCTGCCTTCAAGACGTAGCGCACGGCGCGCGATGTAACACCGAACCGCGCAGCCAGCTCAGACGTCGACACACCCTCCGCGGCCTCGCGGACGATCTGCATCTTCTCGATCTCTGTCAGGCGTTTTGTTCGGNCCCTCCGCGGCCTCGCGGACGATCTGCATCTTCTCGATCTCTGTCAGGCGTTTTGTTCGGGACATGCGGAAGAAAGACCCCCTATTTCCTGCCACCTTCCACCAAGGCTGACCCCACCTTACGATAATATACCAAGCTGTCAATTATATACTTACGTCGCATTCAGGCTCAGGCAGCCTTGGTGTCCGCTTCACGCCGCGGCCCGCAGGGACGCGGCTCTGCCGCCCTCA
>NZ_RBVZ01000064.1 GCF_004000435.1 Alexandriicola marinus | reverse complement strand
ATGGCGAAGGCAAAGTTTGAACGCAACAAGCCGCATGTGAACATCGGCACGATTGGTCACGTTGACCATGGCAAGACGACGCTGACGGCGGCGATCACGAAGTATTTCGGTGATTTCCAGGCGTATGACCAGATCGACGGTGCGCCGGAAGAGAAGGCGCGCGGGATCACGATCTCGACGGCGCACGTGGAATACGAGACCGACGCGCGTCACTATGCGCATGTCGACTGCCCCGGCCACGCCGACTACGTGAAGAACATGATCACGGGTGCGGCGCAGATGGACGGCGCGATCCTCGTGGTGAACGCGGCCGACGGCCCGATGCCGCAGACGCGCGAGCACATTCTTCTGGGCCGCCAGGTCGGGATCCCGACGATGGTCGTCTACATGAACAAGGTCGACCAGGTGGATGACGAGGAGCTTCTCGAGCTTGTCGAGATGGAAATCCGCGAGCTTCTGTCGTCCTACGACTATCCCGGCGACGACATTCCGATCGTGAAGGGCTCGGCCCTTGCCGCGATGGAAGGCCGTGACCCCGAGATCGGCGAG
>NZ_RBVZ01000063.1 GCF_004000435.1 Alexandriicola marinus | reverse complement strand
TTTGGTGATCAGTCGACATCCGCACATAGGCGACGGCTGGCACATCCTTTTCAGGCTGCACCTCGTGCTTATCGGAATGGGTCGCCCAACGACCGCTCACATGCGTATCTCCTCATTATTCCAGGCAAATCCATCGCTCCCGTCGGAATCAACGGCTGAATTCTTCGCGTCCATGTAAAGCGAAGGAGGGTGGAATGTCGTTTCCGAAAAAGGGCAAGTTCTTTCCAAGGGAAAACGGATATAATGGAAAAGCGGAGCAGCCCGCGAAAGGCGGCTTCGTCGAAGAAATCGCGGCGGCGTTGAAACGGTCGCTGGGAGATAGTCGGGCGGGCGTGAAGACCGTGGCGGCCTGGACGGGTGCAAACGAGAAGACGGTGAAGAACTGGTTCTCGGGTACTTACGGTCCGAGCGGGGCGCACCTGATCGCGCTGGCTCGCCACTCCGACGAGGTGCTCGCCACGTTCTTGGCCATGGCGGGGCGCGAGGATCTGATGGTTGCCATCAAACTCGCGGCGGCTGAGCAGGCGGTCGAGGAACTGCTCGAGGCTGTGCGGCATCTGAACCGCTAGGGCCCGGCGGGACGATCACTTAGCCA
>NZ_RBVZ01000062.1 GCF_004000435.1 Alexandriicola marinus | reverse complement strand
ATCACCGTTGCATAATGTTTGCAGAATTTTGCGGCGTCTGCGCCGTTTATGGCTCTGTGGTCGTAGGAGAGGTCGATGGGTGCCATGGGGATTGGTCTGGGTGTGTCGTTGTCCCATGCGGTGAGGATTTGTGTTTTGGTGATGCCGAGGATGGCGAGTTCGGGGGGGTTGACGATGGGGGTGAAGGCGGTGCCTCCGATGCCGCCGAGGTTGGTGATGGTCATGGAGGCGCCGCCCATCTCGTCGGGGGCGATCTTGCGGGCCTGCGCGCGGGTTGCGAGGTCGGTGATGGCCTGGGCGATGTCCCACAGGCCCATGTGGTCGGCGTTGCGGATGACGGGGACCATGAGGCCGTGGGGCGTGTCGACGGCGATGCCGATATGGACGTAATCCTTGAGGATCAGGGTCTCGCCATCGGCCGAGAGCGAGGCGTTGAAGCGGGGGAAGGCGCGCAGCGTTCGGGCGAGGGCTGCGACGTGGAAGGCGAGTGCGGTGAGCTTGACGCCGCGGGCCGTGGCCTCGGGCTTCCACTGGGCGCGGAGCGCCTCGATGGCGGTGACCTCGGCCATCTCGTGATGGGTGACGGCGGGGATCAGGG
>NZ_RBVZ01000061.1 GCF_004000435.1 Alexandriicola marinus | reverse complement strand
CTGATGGAAGCCGTTGACAGCTGGATCCCGACGCCTGAGCGCGCCGTCGACCAGCCGTTCCTGATGCCGATCGAGGACGTGTTCTCGATCTCCGGCCGCGGCACGGTTGTGACCGGCCGTGTGGAGCGTGGCGTGATCAACGTGGGCGACGAGATCGAGATCGTCGGCATCCGCGACACCAAGAAGACGACCTGCACGGGCGTCGAGATGTTCCGCAAGCTGCTGGATCGCGGCGAGGCGGGCGACAACATCGGTGCGCTGCTGCGCGGTGTCGACCGTGAGGGCGTCGAGCGTGGCCAGGTTCTGTGCAAGCCGGGTTCGGTGACGCCGCACACGAAGTTCGAGGCCGAGGCCTATATCCTGACGAAGGACGAAGGTGGCCGTCACACGCCGTTCTTCGCGAACTATCGTCCGCAGTTCTACTTCCGGACGACGGACGTGACGGGCACGGTCGAGCTTCCCTCGGGGACCGAGATGGTGATGCCGGGCGACAACCTGAAGTTCAACGTCGAACTGATCGCCCCGATCGCGATGGAAAACGGCCTCCGCTTCGCGATCCGCGAAGGCGGCCGCACCGTCGGCGCCGGCGTCGTCTCGAAGATCATCGAGTAACCAGACCAGACCAAAGCAAGGCGGACAAACCCGCCTTGCTCCGTAATTCAGG
>NZ_RBVZ01000060.1 GCF_004000435.1 Alexandriicola marinus | reverse complement strand
TATAGGCGTAGTGTCAACTGCCGATGAAACTGATGGTATTTTTGCTGTCCGATTGCGTAACGCGCGCGAGCAACGGGAGCTTAACCAGACAGAACTTGCGAAGTTAACTGGCCTGCAACCTGCTGCTATTGGTCACTTTGAAGCGAACCGCCGGAAGCCGTCCTTTGCTAACATTCGCGCGCTGGCCAAAGCACTTGAGGTGTCATCCGATTACCTCTTGGGCAGGGCAGACACCATCAAGGGGGCTACGACAGCATTCAGGAATGAAGAGAGCCTGAATCATGCTGATCGTGAAAGCATTCAACTGATGATCGACACACTTGCAAGGCGGCGGGAGGATCGCGAGAAGTGAGTAAGTTCAGACTCAAGATGTCTCGATTGAAAGGCGAACAAGTCGCAAGCCAGTTTGGATTTGAGGCGCTTCCTATTGATCCTTTCAAGATAGCAGAAGATGAGAGCATCGTAGTTGAGGCAAAGAAGCCTGACCGTGAAGGTATGAGTGGCTGCATTGTTTTTAACGATGATGGTGTTGGCATTATATACGCTACGCACATTCGCAGTGAGGGCTTTCGGCGCTTCACCGTAGCGCATGAACTTGGACATTACTTTCTTGAAGGACATCCAGAAGAGATACTGAAAACTGCCCCGGTTCATTTTTCCAAGGCGGG
>NZ_RBVZ01000006.1 GCF_004000435.1 Alexandriicola marinus | reverse complement strand
AACCCGCCTTGCTCCGTAATTCAGGTTCGATGAGGGGCGGCGGTGGTCGTCGCTCTTCCTCTCAACCATTCACCCTGACCAAGGGAATAGGACATGGCCGTTCAAAGCCAAAACATCCGTATCCGGCTCAAGGCGTTCGACTACCGCGTTCTCGACGCGTCGACCGCCGAGATCGTGTCGACCGCCAAGCGCACCGGCGCAAGCGTTCGCGGCCCGATTCCGCTGCCCAACAAGATCGAGAAATTCACCGTTCTGCGCGGCCCGCACGTGGACAAGAAATCCCGCGACCAGTTCGAGATCCGCACGCACAAGCGCCTGCTCGACATCGTCGATCCGACGCCGCAGACCGTTGATGCCCTGATGAAGCTCGACCTCGCCGCCGGCGTGGATGTCGAGATCAAGGTCTGAGGAGGGAAAGCCCATGTTGCGTACAGGCATTCTCGCCAAGAAAGTCGGGATGACCCGGCTGTTCATGGAAGACGGCAAGCAGATTCCTGTGACCGTTCTTCACATCGACAACCTGCAGGTCGTCGCTCAGAAAACCGTCGAGAAGGATGGCTATTCGGCCGTTCAGCTTGGGGCTGGAACCGCCAAGGTCAAGCGCGTCTCCAAGCCGATGCGCGGCCACTTCGCCGCCGCGAAGGTCGAGCCCAAGCGGAAGATGGTCGAGTTTCGCGTGGCTCCCGAGAACCTGATCGAAGTCGGTGAAGAGGTTATCGCCTCGCATTACTTCGAAGGTCAGTTCGTCGACGTCTCCGGCACATCCATCGGTAAGGGTTTTGCCGGCGCGATGAAGCGGCACAACTTCGGTGGTCTTCGGGCCACGCACGGCGTGTCGATCTCGCACCGTTCGCACGGCTCCACCGGTCAGTGTCAGGACCCGGGCCGCGTGTTCAAGGGCAAGAAGATGGCTGGTCACATGGGCTCTGCCCGCGTGACGACGCAGAACCTTCAGGTCGTCAGGACCGATCCCGACCGTGGCCTGATCATGGTCAAGGGTGCCGTTCCCGGATCGAAGGGTGGCTGGGTTACAATCAAGGACGCGGTCAAGAAGCCGACGCCCGAGAACGTGATCTATCCTGCTGCCTTGGCATCCGCTGCCCGCGAAGCACAGCGTCTGGCCGATGAAGCCGCCGCGCAGGCCGAAGCCGAGGCAAAGGCCGCCGAAGAGGCGCGTCTGGCCGAAGAGGCCGCCGCCGAGGAGGCTGCACTGAAAGAGGCCGAGGCGCAGATCGAGGCTGAAAAGTCCGCCGATGAAGGAGGCGAGAACAATGAAGGCTGATGCCATCAAGCTGGACGGAAAGTCCGCCGGCTCGGTCGAGCTCGACGACGAGATCTTCGGTCTCGAGCCGCGCGCCGATATCCTGCATCGCGTCGTCCGCTGGCAGCGTGCCCGTGCCCAGGCCGGAACGCACAAGGTCAAGACGCGGTCGGAAACCAGCTATTCCACCAAGAAGATCTATCGCCAAAAGGGCACCGGCGGCGCACGCCACGGTGACCGGAATGCGCCGATCTTCCGCAAGGGCGGGATCTACAAGGGGCCGACGCCGCGCAGCCATGCGCACGATCTGCCCAAGAAGTTCCGCAAGCTGGGTCTGAAGCACGCGCTTTCGGCGAAGGTCAAGGCAGGCGCGCTTGTCGTGATCGAAAATGCCGATCTGGCCGAAGCCAAGACCAAGGTTCTGGCCAAGTCGGTCGGTAATCTCGGCTGGAAGCGGGCGCTGGTGATCGACGGGGCGCAGGTGAACGAAAACTTCGCCAAGGCTGCGTCCAACATCGCAAACATCGACGTTCTGCCCTCCATGGGTGCCAACGTCTACGACATCCTCAAGAGCGACACTCTCGTTCTGACCAAGGCAGGTGTCGAAGCCCTGGAGGCCCGACTGAAATGAGCGCGAAGCCAGAACATTACGACGTGATCCGCAAGCCGGTCATCACCGAAAAGACGACGATGGCATCCGAAAACGGCGCCGTGGTCTTCGAAGTGTCGATCGACGCGAACAAGCCCCAGATCAAGGAGGCCGTGGAGGCGCTCTTTGACGTGAAGGTGAAGGCCGTGAACACGACCATCACCAAGGGCAAGACCAAGCGGTTCCGCGGTCGCCCCGGCACCCGCAAGGACGTCAAGAAGGCCTATGTCACCCTCGAAGAGGGCAACACGATCGACGTGTCGACCGGCCTTTGATCTGCGGCGGGGTGAGCCCTGCCTGACACAAAGAAAAAACGCCCCGCCGATCCTTCGGCGGGGCGTCTTCGTTTGGTATGAACCAAGCCCCCCGGGTGTCGCGCCGGGGGGATGGCTTGGTTGTCTAGCTCATCAACTGACCGGCTTCGGGCACCCAGCGGAACGCCGCGTCGCCGGTTCCTTCGGCCACGTAGCCGACGGCCGGGAAGGGCATGTGATAGCCGACGGCCGGGATGCGGTCGGCCGCGATCATCCCGAGAATGTTGCGGCGCGAGGCCGCCGCTGCTTCCTTGTCGGCGTCAAAGCGCACCTCCCAGTCGGGCCGGGCCAGAGACCACACCGGGTGGTTCGCAAGATCGGCGAAGATGACGAGGCCTGCGCCGTCACTGTCGAGGCGATAGACCATATGCCCCGGAGTGTGCCCGAAAGCCGCCATGCCCGTGATGCCGCTTGTCACATCCTCCCCGTCGCCCAGAAAGGTCATCTGATCTGCCAGCGGGCGGACATTCATGTCGAAGCCCTCGTTGCCCGCTGCTGCCCAGTGATCGAACTCTGCCTGGCCTGTCACATAGCGTGCATTCGCGAAGGTGGCGGTGCCGTCCGACATCAGGCCACCAATGTGATCGCCATGCATATGGGTGAGCACAACGATTGTCACCTGATCGGGGCTGTAGCCCGCCTCGGCCAGAGCGGCAGTCGTTGCCTGCGCGTTCAGGCCGGTATCGAACAGTACGAGTTCTGATCCCGTGTTGACGACGGTCGGTGTAAAGAAGAATTGCGACATTTCCGTCGACAGGAAATTGTCACGGCTGACCTCGGCGAATTCCTCTGACGACACGTTTGTCCCGAAGATGCCTTGCGGGTTTTCCCGGGGCGTCGTTCCCCCAAGAATGGTGGTGACTTCGAATGCGCCGATGCTGAACCTGCGGTGGCGGGCGAAACTTGGCCCCGCTTTCGCGACATCTGCGAGAGCCGGAGCGCCGGCCAGACCTGCGAGAGGCGCTGCGGCGGCGGAAGCAAGGAGTGAACGGCGAGAGAGGGTAAGCATGGTATCTCCATATAGATCAAAATGAACTGACTATAAGAAATAGCCTGCGATGCGATCTCGCCAGTCACACTATCGTCAGAGGCGCGGCGGGTGCCCCACTTGCGCCGCCTGCAATTTGGGTTGACCTGCTCAATGCGCTCCCCTATCACGCGGCATCGGCCAAGGCCCCGGATTCGTCCGGGGCTTTGGTTTTGTTCGCAAGAACACGAGAACCGGGCACCTGCGGGGGCCTATACCAGAAGAGACGGGCCAGCCCTCGCAAGAGGTCATCGGCCTGCAAAGCAAACGGAAGACAGAAAGCATGGCACTCAAGTCGTATAAGCCGACGACGCCGGGCCAGCGCGGGCTGGTGCTGATCGACCGTTCGGAGCTTTGGAAAGGACGTCCTGTCAAGCCTCTTACAGAGGGTTTGACGAAGTCGGGCGGCCGGAACAACACCGGACGGATTACCTCGCGTCGTCGCGGGGGTGGCGCCAAACGCCTCTACCGGATCGTTGATTTCAAGCGTCGCAAGATGGACATGTCGGCCGTCGTGGCCCGCATCGAATATGATCCCAACCGGACCGCATTCATCGCCCTCGTCCAGTATGAAGATGGCGAACAAGCCTACATCCTCGCGCCCCAGCGGCTTGCCGTGGGCGACAAGATCGTCTCCAGCGCCAAGGCCGACATCAAGCCGGGCAACGCAATGCCGTTCTCGGGTATGCCGATCGGCACGATCGTTCACAACATCGAGCTGAAGGCAGGCAAGGGCGGCCAGATCGCACGCGCCGCGGGCACCTATGCCCAGTTCGTCGGTCGTGATGGCGGCTACGCGCAGATCCGGCTCAGCTCGGGCGAACTTCGCATGGTTCGTCAGGAATGCATGGCCACAGTCGGCGCCGTGTCGAACCCCGACAATTCGAACCAGGATTTCGGCAAGGCCGGACGCATCCGCCACAAGGGCAAGCGCCCCTCGGTTCGTGGTGTCGCGATGAACCCGATCGATCACCCGCATGGTGGTGGTGAAGGCCGGACCTCCGGTGGCCGGACCCCGGTTACACCGTGGGGCAAGGACACGAAGGGTCGTCGCACCCGTAACAAGAACAAGGCAAGCCAGAAGCTGATCATCCGCTCGCGGCACGCCAGGAAGAAGGGGCGCTAGAACATGGCACGCTCTGTTTGGAAGGGCCCGTTCGTCGATGCTTACGTCCTCAAGAAGGCCGAAGCCACGCGCGAATCCGGGCGCAACGAAGTCATCAAGATCTGGTCGCGCCGCTCGACGATCCTGCCCCAGTTCGTGGGCCTGACGTTTGGCGTCTACAACGGCCAGAAGCACATTCCGGTCAACGTGTCCGAGGACATGA
Organism: Alexandriicola marinus; assembly: GCF_004000435.1. Taxonomy (GTDB): domain Bacteria; phylum Pseudomonadota; class Alphaproteobacteria; order Rhodobacterales; family Rhodobacteraceae; genus Alexandriicola; species Alexandriicola marinus. The sequence continues at coordinate 165,338 of NZ_RBVZ01000006.1, read as the reverse complement.
TCGGCCAGAAGTTCGGCGAATACTCCCCGACGCGGACCTATTACGGCCACGCCGCGGACAAGAAAGCGAAGAGGAAGTAAGCCATGGGCAAGGATCGCAATCCCCGCCGCGTGGCGGACAACGAGGCGATGGCCAAGACGCGCATGCTGCGCACGTCGCCTCAGAAACTGAACCTCGTCGCCGCGATGATCCGTGGCAAGAAGGTGGACAAGGCCCTGACGGACCTCACCTTCTCGAAGAAGCGGATCGCACAGGATGTGAAGAAATGCCTTCAGTCCGCCATCGCGAACGCCGAAAACAACCACAACCTGGATGTTGACGAGCTGGTCGTTGCCGAAGCCTATGTCGGCAAGAACCTGATCATGAAACGCGGTCGCCCCCGGGCCCGTGGCCGGTTCGGCCGGATCATGAAGCCGTTTTCGGAACTCACCATCAAGGTCCGCCAGGTCGAGGAGCAAGCCTAATGGGTAACAAGGTCAATCCCGTCGGAATGCGTCTTCAGGTCAACCGCACCTGGGACAGCCGCTGGTACGCCGACACCAAGGACTATGGCGATCTCCTTCTCGAAGACCTCAAGATCAAGGACTTCATCCGGAAGGAATGCAAGCAGTCCGGCGTGTCCCGCGTGATCATTGAACGTCCGCACCGCAAGTGCCGCGTTACGATCCATGCCGCACGCCCCGGTGTCATCATCGGCAAGAAGGGCGCGGACATCGAAACGCTGCGCAAGAAACTCAGCCAGCTGACGGCGTCGGAACTGCACCTCAACATCGTCGAGGTTCGCAAGCCCGAGCTTGACGCGGCTCTGGTGGGTGAAAGCATTGCCCAGCAGCTCGAGCGCCGGGTTTCGTTCCGTCGCGCGATGAAGCGTGCCGTTCAGAACGCGATGCGCATGGGTGCCCTCGGCATCCGCGTCAACGTCGCGGGTCGTCTTGGCGGCGCAGAAATCGCCCGGACGGAATGGTATCGCGAGGGTCGGGTGCCGCTGCACACGCTTCGCGCCGATATCGACTATGCGCTGTCTGAGGCGGAAACGCCCTACGGCATCATCGGGATCAAGGTCTGGATCTTCAAAGGCGAGATCATGGAGCACGATCCCCAAGCACGTGACCGCAAGCACACCGAACTCCAGGAGGGTGCAATCCCCCGTGGTGCCGGTGGCGGCCGCCGCGATCGCTAAGGAGAAACGCAGATGCTGCAACCGAAGCGCACAAAATTCCGCAAGATGCACAAGGGCCGGATCAAGGGCGAAGCCAAAGGCGGCTCTGACCTGAACTTCGGAACCTATGGCCTTAAAGCGGTCGAGCCCGAGCGGATCACCGCCCGTCAGATCGAAGCCGCCCGCCGGGCCATGACGCGCCACATGAAGCGTCAGGGCCGGGTCTGGATCCGGATCTTCCCTGACGTGCCCGTGACCGCGAAGCCCATCGAAGTTCGGATGGGTAAAGGCAAGGGTTCGGTCGATCGCTGGACCGCCAAGGTCAAGCCCGGCCGCGTGATGTTCGAGATCGACGGCGTGACCGAAGCTGTCGCGCGTGAGGCCCTGCGCCTTGCCGCGATGAAGCTGCCGATCAAGACCCGCACGATCGTCCGCGAAGACTGGTGATCTGCTGCGGCCCCGTCGCGGGCCGCCAGCATGGAAATGGAGGGCTCCTCGCCGGTTAGGTGGGGGGCCTTTCGCGTTCTATGAACCGGACCGTTCCGATGTCGCGGGCCAGATATGCCCCATCCCGGTTTCGAAGGCGGCCCAACTCATGGTGGCGCTGTTGCCGGCATAGCCCTCGTAATAGGATTTGCCCGAGGGCAGGGGCAGGCCGGCCCAGATGCGGGCGAGGTTGCGCATGAACGTCCGACGACTCATCTGACCCGTCTCGAACGCGTTCAACCCGGCACGATCCAGCAGAACATGGGCAAGCCTGTCCTGCACGGCGGGGGAAAAGCGGTACTCCGGGCCGATCCCCGCGGTGGCTGCGACCTCGCGCAGGGTCGAGGGGATGAACTGATAGCGGCCGATGGCATGCGGCTGCCCGGGCGTGTCGGCGATCCAGCGATAGATCTCGCCCAGGGTCATCTGCGTCGGGGGTTTGGCCGGGCGAATCCGCGCTCCATATTGAACGGCGTCATATCCGGCGGATCCGGCCTCGGCCCGCGCGATCAGCGACAGAAGCTGTGCGGTTTGCGTTGTGCCCGACAGACCCGGTGGCGCGTCGATCGCGGCATCGGGCAGCGGCGCAAAAAGCCCATCGGTCCGGGCGCCCACGAACAGGGAGGGGGAGGCCACGGCATCGACGACGCCCGCGCGGCGGACAACGACCGGTGCCGAGGGGGCCGTTGGCCTGTAGAGTGAACCGGTTTCGGCCGCGACGTTCGATCCCCAGAGGAACAGGGCAAAGCTCAGTCTGATGCTGTGGTCCAAAGGCGACTCCATGGCTCATGGGACGGGCCGTGGTATCGCAGGCAAAGGTTGACGGGCGGTTTGCCAATCCGGTTTTCCGCTCGGGGCGGCCGGAAGGCGCCCTTTTCACGCGGTGTCGTCAGGACCGGGGGCAGGGCGGGATCATTCCCAGCGGTAGTTGAAGCTGACGGAAATCCTCTCTCCATCGGCCTCGTTCATCGGCACCTCGTGCCGGAGCCAGCTTTCCCAGAGCAGGACATCGCCGACCACCGGCCTTGCATAGACGAACTGGCGCAGGGCCTCATCGGCATCCTTCCGGCGGGGCGGGGCGGCCATCATCATGGCGTGGCGGGGATCCTCGAACTTGATGGCAGAGGCGCCTTCGGGCATCGCCACATAGGTCGTGCCCGAAATCACCGAATGCGGATGGATATGGGCGGAGTGAAACCCGCCCTCGGGCAGGATGTTGATCCAGATGTCCTCGAGGATCAGGTCTCTCCCGTCCAGATCGAGTTGCAGCTTGGTCGCAAAATCTGCGACATGCGCATCCAGCGATTTCACCAGATCGGTGAAGATGGGGAACCGCCACGGCAGATCGGTCAGCGAGGCATAGGAGGTATAGCCAGGATAGCCATGTTCTTCGCACCAGTTCTGGCCCGCCTCGTCGTCTTCATAGATCGCGTAGCAGGAGGATTCGAGCTCCTCGGTATCGATCGCGGGCTCATGCTCGGACAGACGGCCACGATAGAGGGGCGTGACGAAAAGGGGCGTGATCTGGGGCATGGCGCAAGCGTTCCTGATGGCGTCTGGGCACCTTATATTGTGGTCTCGCGCGATGCGGAACCCGCCGAGGCAGCGCACGCCAACTAATCTCTTGCCAACACAGCGCATCGTGCCTATACGGCCCCTTCATCCACGCACTCCACCGGAATCAGCGTGACCTCCCTGATGGGCACGGGCGCTCCGGTGATGTTGAGAAAGGAAAAGGCGCATGAACGCCAATGAACTGCGTGACAAGACGCCGGACCAGCTCCGCGACGACCTTGTCAATCTCAAGAAGGAGGCCTTCAACCTCCGCTTCCAGCAGGCCACCGGTCAGCTGGAAAATACCGCACGTATGCGCCAGGTCCGCCGTGACGTGGCCCGCGTGAATACCATTCTGAACCAGAAGGCGGCCGCGGCCGCCCAGGAGGGCTGATCCATGCCGAAGCGTATCCTTTCGGGTGTTGTCACCTCCAACCAGAACGAACAGACCGTGACCGTCAGCGTCGAGCGTCGTTTCACGCATCCGGTTCTGAAAAAGACGATCCGTAAGTCCAAGAAGTACCGGGCTCACGACGAGAACAATGCATTCAACGTGGGCGACGCCGTCCGCATCCAGGAATGCGCCCCGAAGTCCAAGACAAAACGCTGGGAGGTGATTGCCTCCTGAGGCTGTCACATCCCCGTTTCGATGAAACCCTGGGGTCGTAACCCCAAAGGTCAGGAGAAACCTCATGATCCAGATGCAGACCAATCTGGATGTCGCTGACAATTCCGGCGCACGCCGGGTGCAGTGCATCAAGGTCCTTGGCGGCTCGCATCGCCGCTACGCATCGGTCGGCGACATCATCGTCGTCTCCGTCAAGGAAGCCATTCCGCGTGGCCGTGTGAAGAAGGGTGATGTCCGCAAGGCCGTCGTCGTCCGCACTGCCAAGGAAGTCCGCCGCGAAGATGGCACCGCGATCCGGTTCGACCGCAACGCCGCCGTCATCCTCAACAACAACAACGAGCCGATCGGCACCCGTATCTTCGGGCCAGTTGTTCGCGAGCTTCGCTCGAAGAACTTCATGAAGATCATCTCGCTTGCTCCGGAGGTGCTGTAATGGCTGCGAAACTCCGCAAAGGTGACAAGGTCGTCGTCCTTGCCGGCAAGGACAAGGGCAAGGAAGGCGAGATCGAGAGCGTCGATCCCAAGGCCGGCAAGGCCGTGGTGACCGGCATCAACATCGCCATCCGCCACATGAAGCAAAGCCAGACAAGCCAGGGCGGCCGCACGCCCAAGGCGATGCCGATCGACCTGTCGAACCTGGCGATCGTCGATGGCAACGGCAAGGCGACCCGCGTTGGCTTCCGCATGGAAGACGGCGCGAAGGTCCGTTTCGCCAAGACAACCGGGGAGGCGATCTGATGCTCGATACCGCGACTTACACCCCGCGCCTGCGCGCCGAATATCACTCCAAGGTCCGCCCCGCTCTGAAGGAGGAATTCTCCTACAAGAACGACATGCAGATCCCGCGCCTTGACAAGATCGTGCTGAACATCGGCTGCGGAGCCGAAGCCGTGCGCGACTCCAAGAAGGCGAAATCGGCACAGGACGATCTGTCCCAGATCGCCGGTCAGCGCGCCGTGATCACCAAGGCCAAGAATTCGATCGCGGGCTTCCGGGTCCGTGAAGACATGCCGCTGGGCGCGAAGGTCACCCTTCGCGGCGACCGCATGTACGAATTCCTCGAGCGCCTGATCTACGTGGCCATGCCCCGTATCCGCGACTTCCGCGGTGTCTCGGGCAAGAGCTTCGACGGCCGCGGCAACTATGCCACCGGCATCAAGGAACATATCGTTTTCCCCGAGATCAACTTCGACAAGGTCGACGAAGTCTGGGGAATGGACATCGTTATCTGCACCACCGCGAAGACCGACGCGGAAGCCAAGGCGCTGTTGAAGCAATTCAACATGCCCTTCAACTCGTGACGCGCGGGAGGAGAACAGTCTAATGGCCAAGAAATCCATGATCGAACGCGAAAAGAAGCGGGAGCGCCTTGTCGCTCAATACGCTGAAAAGCGTGCCGCCCTGAAAGCGATCATCAACGACAAGGAAAAGCCGGTCGAGGAGCGTTTCAAGGCGTCCCTCAAGCTTGCCGAGCTTCCCCGCAACTCCTCGCCCACGCGGCTGCACAACCGGTGCCAGCTGACCGGGCGTCCGCACGCCTATTACCGCAAGCTGAAGATCAGCCGGATCGCCCTGAGGGACCTTGGTTCCAACGGCGAAATCCCCGGCATGGTCAAGTCGAGCTGGTAAGGAGGGTATGAAATGAACGATCCTATCGGCGATATGCTGACCCGCATCCGCAACGCCCAGATGCGCGGCAAGAGCACGGTGGAAACACCGGCCTCCAAGCTCCGTGCCTGGGTTCTCGATGTGCTGGCCGACGAAGGCTACATCCGCGGTTACGAGAAGACGACCGGCAAGGACGGCCACCCGGCCCTCGAGATCAGCCTGAAGTACTATGAGGGCACTCCGGTCATCCGCGAAGTCAAGCGGGTCTCCAAGCCCGGCCGCCGCGTCTATTCGGGCGTGAATGATCTGCCGTCGGTCCGTCAGGGCCTCGGTGTTTCGATTGTCTCCACGCCGAAGGGCGTGATGTCGGATGCAAATGCACGGGCGGCCAATGTTGGCGGCGAAGTGCTTTGCACCGTATTCTAAGGAGGTTGGCAGATGTCTCGTATTGGTAAAAGACCGGTCGAGCTGCCGTCGGGCGTTTCGGCGACCGTCTCCGGCCAGACCGTAGAAGTCAAAGGCCCGAAAGGGACCCGCAGCTTTACCGCGACGGATGATGTGACCATCACCGTCGAGGAAAATGGCGTCACCGTCACGCCGCGTGGCTCGTCCAAGCGGGCGCGTCAGCAATGGGGCATGTCCCGCACCCAGGTGCAGAACTGCGTCATCGGTGTGACCGACGGCTTCAAGAAAGAGCTTGAAATCTCGGGCGTTGGTTACCGCGCCCAGATGCAGGGCAACGTCCTGAAACTGTCGCTTGGCTACAGCCACGACGTGAACTTCGAAGTGCCCGATGGCGTGACCGTTACGGCGCCCAAGCAGACCGAAGTCGTCGTCGAAGGCATCGATCAACAGCTCGTCGGCCAGGTCGCGGCCAATATCCGCGAATGGCGTGCTCCCGAGCCCTACAAGGGCAAGGGGATCAAGTACAAGGACGAGTATATCTTCCGCAAGGAAGGCAAGAAGAAGTAAGGAACGGGCATATGGCAAACAGCAAGAGAGATCTGTTTCTGAAGCGCCGCATGCGCGTTCGGAGCAAGCTCAAGAAGGTGAACGCCGGGCGTCCGCGCCTTTCGGTTCACCGGTCCAACAAGAACATCTCGGTCCAGCTGATCGACGATGCGAATGGCGTGACGCTCGCGGCGGCCTCCTCCATGGAGAAGGACCTCGGCGTCGTCGGCAAGAACAATGTCGAAGCGGCGGCCAAGGTCGGCGCAGCGATCGCCGAGCGGGCCCAGAAGGCCGGCATCACCGAGGCCTTCTTCGATCGTGGCGGGTTCCTCTTCCACGGCAAGGTCAAGGCGCTCGCCGATGCAGCCCGCGAAGGCGGTCTGAAAATCTGATGGGACTGGCGGGGTAGTCCCCGCCTTTTCCGTCTGTGCGTGGGGCGGGGTTCACCGCGCCTTGCGACTTGAAACGTGCAGGTGGCCCCACCGGGTCATCTCGATGACCGGGGAGCGGGATCGCTCACTTCGGTCGGAGACCAGGGGCCAAGGGGCCCAAGACATGAAGGATGCCAACACATGGCAGAACGTGACAATCGTCGGGGCAATCGCCGCGACCGTGATGAGGCCCCCGAATTCGCCGACCGTCTGGTCGCGATCAACCGGGTCTCCAAGACAGTCAAGGGCGGCAAGCGCTTTGGTTTCGCGGCGCTCGTCGTCGTCGGTGACCAGAAGGGCCGTGTCGGCTTCGGCAAGGGCAAGGCCAAGGAAGTTCCCGAGGCCATCCGCAAGGCCACCGAACAGGCCAAACGGCAGATGATCCGTGTGCCGCTCCGCGAAGGCCGCACGCTGCACCACGACATGGAAGGCCGCCACGGTGCGGGCCGCGTCGTGATGCGGACTGCCACGGCCGGTACCGGGATCATCGCCGGTGGTCCGATGCGCGCCGTGTTCGAGATGCTGGGCGTCCAGGATGTCGTCGCCAAGTCGCTCGGTTCGCAGAACCCCTACAACATGATCCGCGCCACCATCGACGGCCTCCGCAAGGAGCAATCGCCCCGCAACGTCGCACAGCGGCGCGGCAAGAAGGTGGCCGATATCCTTCCCAAGCGGGAAGACGCGCCTGACGCGTCCGCCCAAGTCGCCGAGGAGGCCTGAGTCACATGGCAAAGACCATCGTCGTCAAGCAGATCGGCTCCCCGATCCGCCGCCCCGCCAAGCAGCGCGAGATCCTCAAGGGTCTTGGTCTGAACAAGATGCACCGCACCCGCGAGCTTGAGGATACCCCCTCGATCCGCGGCATGGTCGCGAAGATCCCGCACATGGTCGAGATCATCGAAGAGCGCGGCTGACACCATTCGGCCAGGTGGGGGCATGCCCCCACCTGCCACCCAGATAATCAACGCCGTGTCCCCTCCATGATCGCTTCGGGAGGGTCGTCCGGCAAAGGAGAAGCGACATGAAACTGCACGAACTGCGCGACAATGAAGGCGCGACCAAGAAACGGATGCGAGTCGGCCGTGGCCCCGGCTCCGGCAAGGGCAAGACCGCCGGTCGCGGTATCAAGGGTCAGAAATCCCGTTCGGGTGTGGCCATCAAGGGCTATGAGGGCGGCCAGATGCCGCTCTACCAGCGTCTACCGAAGCGTGGCTTCAACAAGCCGAACCGCAAATCCTTCGCGGTTGTGAACCTTGGCCTGATCGCCAAGTTCATCGATGAGGGCAAGATCGACGCCAAGTCGGAAATCACCGAAGACGTTCTGGTCGCAAGCGGCCTCGTGCGTCGCAAGAAGGACGGTATCCGCCTTCTGGCCAAGGGTGATTTCTCCACCAAGGCAAGCTTCAACGTCACCGGCGCGTCCAAGGGCGCGATCGAGGCGGTCGAGAAAGCTGGCGGTTCCGTGACCGTCGCCACGGCGGTTGCGCCCGAATAACAGGTTGTGACGGGGCCAATCGCCCCTTACATATCTACAAGTTTCCTCGCGCCGCCTGCCGGAAACCCGGTCAGGCGGCGCTGTCATGAAAAGAGAGCCGTCCTCCATGGCATCAGCAGCAGAACAAATGGCCTCGAACATGAGCTGGGGCGCGTTCGGCAAAGCGACCGAGCTTCGCCAGCGCATCCTGTTCACCATAGGTCTTCTGATCGTTTACCGGTTGGGCACTTTCATTCCGGTTCCCGGGATCGACGGTGCCGCGCTTCGCTCCTTCATGGAGGATGCGGCCGCCGGCATCGGGGGGATCCTCTCGATGTTCACCGGGGGCGCACTTGGCCGGATGGGCATCTTCGCTCTGGGCATCATGCCCTATATCTCGGCCTCGATCATCATCCAGCTTCTTTCCTCGATGTACGAGCCGCTCAAGCAGCTCAAGAAAGAGGGTGAGCAGGGCCGCAAGAAGATCAACCAGTATACGCGGTATTTCACCGTGATCCTGGCCACCTTCCAGGCCTATGGTCTGGCCCGGTCCCTCGAGGCCGGCGATCTGGCGTCCAACCCCGGCATCTATTTCCAGGCAGCCTGTGTCATCACGCTGGTTGGGGGCACGATGTTCCTGATGTGGCTGGGTGAACAGATCACCGCGCGCGGCATCGGCAACGGCATCAGCCTGATCATCTTTGTGGGGATCATCGCCGAGATACCGGCGGCCACTGCACAATTCCTGACGACGACTCGCCAAACCGGCGACGTCCTGACCATCCTTCTGGTCATCGCGATGATCGTGGGGACCCTGACCTTCGTCGTCTTCATGGAGCGCAGTCTGCGGAAGATCCATATCCAGTATCCGCGCCGACAGGTGGGGATGAAGGTCTATGACGGGGGCACGTCGCACCTGCCGATCAAGGTCAACCCGGCCGGCGTGATCCCGGCGATCTTTGCCTCGGCGCTGCTGCTTCTGCCGACGACGATCTCCACCTTTTCGGGCGGTGAAACCGGGCCGGTCATGTCGACGCTTCTGGCGTATTTCGGCCCCGGCCAGCCGCTCTACCTGCTGTTCTTCGGCGGCATGATCGTCTTTTTCACCTACTTCTACACCAAGGAAGTGGCGTTCAAGACCGAGGATGTGGCCGACAACCTGAAGAACCAGAACGGCTTTGTTCCCGGCATCCGCCCGGGCAAACGGACGGCTGAATACCTCGACTACGTGGTGACGCGAATCCTCGTTCTGGGGTCGGGCTATCTGGCGCTGGTGTGTCTGCTGCCCGAGATGCTCAGGTCGGAACTGTCGATTACCTTCTACTTCGGCGGCACATCGATCCTGATCATCGTGTCTGTCGGGATGGACTTCATCCAGCAGGTTCAATCCCACATGTTGGCCCATCAATACGAAGGGCTGATCGAGAAATCGCAACTACGTGGCAAGCGTTCGGGCAAATCCGGGAGCAAGCCGCGCTCCAAAGGACCCGCGCGTCGATGAATATAATACTCTTGGGCCCCCCGGGGGCCGGCAAGGGCACCCAGGCCCGAAAGCTCGTCGACGAGCGCAAGATGATCCAGCTTTCGACTGGTGACATGCTGCGCGAAGCAAAAGACAGCGGAACCGAAATGGGCAAAATCGTGGCCGACGTCATGGCGCGCGGCGATCTGGTGACCGACGAGATCGTGATCGGCCTGATCCGCGAAAAGCTCGAGGCCGGGAATTCCGGCGGTGGTTATATCTTCGACGGGTTTCCCCGGACGCTGGCTCAGGCCGACGCGCTTGGCAGCCTTCTTGGTGATCTGAACGAGCCGCTCGATGCGGTGATCGAAATGCGGGTCAATGACGAAGCGCTTGTTCAGCGGATCACGGCACGCTCGACCTGCGGCTCCTGTGGCGAGGTGTATAACGACCATACCAAGCCGATCCCGGCGGATGGCAAATGCTCGAATTGCGGCGGCACCGAATTCAAGCGCCGCTCCGATGACAACGAGGAAAGCCTCCGCACCCGGCTCCTGGCCTATTACAAGCAGACCTCTCCCCTGATCGGCTATTATTATGCCAAGGGTGATCTGGAGACGGTCGACGGGATGGGCGAAATGGATGCCGTCGCGGCCGAGATTTCTGACCTTCTGAACGGTTAGATACAAATTCGAGAGGTTCACGCTAGATGTTGTTGCAATCAAAGAATCTATGTGACTCTATGGCTGTGTGCTTCCCGGTTCACATGGACTGCTTTCCGGTGGAAGGCGTGTGATCTGATGGTTGAGAAAGTCCACTATATTAAGTCGCAGTCACTCGTTGAGTTGCCCGTGCATGGCGGGTACGGGGGGATAAATACGAGCAATGGTCAGTTGGCGCTTTCGGTGTTTTCAGAAAGAGCCCCCCTGCCGCGTGTTATCGAGTTTGACGGCGAGGGGACGGAGGAAGCGCGAGAGTCGAAAGATGGGATTGTCAGGAATGTCACTGCGACGCTTTACTTCGACATAAATACCGCAATCGCTCTCCGAAATTGGCTGGATGAGAAGATCGGCCAGTTCAAGGATGCACATCCAGAGTTGTTTGAAGGCGAAGATGGGGAGGTCAAAAGTGACGGCAGCTGAACTCTATGTTAAGCCGGCAGAGATCAAGAAGCCGCGTCTCGTTTCTGAACGAGAAAGGATTAATGGGTATACTGATGCATCAATCCGTGCTGGTTCTGAACGGCAGGTTCCCTGGGTTGGGAGCAACATCTCTCGCGATCTTGGAAGACACGCGCGCATGGTCCTCGAAGTTGACGAAAAAGAAGTGACTGGGACTGATAAATTACTTGTGTTTAGCGAGTTGGCACATCGCCTTTTTTGGCTCGCGCTCTGGTGTTTAGTTGGCAGCGTGGTTTTCAGCGTAGTAGCGAACGTCACAGAGACGCCATTTGTTGGTGCGGCTGGCGCGTTACTACTAGCCGCCTCATTCATTCTCTCCGCAGCGTGGTACGATCGCATTAATGTCGAACGAAACGCCTCCTCCTAAGCTGCCGGATACAATTGCCAAGGCCGTCCTACAATCGAATGGCGCGGGGGGTGTCTTGACGGGTGGCGCGCTCTCAGCAGTTGCGATCTTCCTTTTGTCGATTACTTTTGCGGTTCCTGAGGATTTAGAGAAAATTGTCCAATATCCAATTCTTGGCATGATGCTATTCGGTATTTTTTGGGCCATGAAAGCGGTGATAGCTACCGGTAGGACCAAGTAATCACCAAGCGATACTGTGCACCGGATAGCCACATATGCTGAGGGCCCTTCATCGCGCGCTTCGCTTTGATGCCTGACCTAACCTGGTACGACTTGACCCTGACAGCCCAAGCGTCGACGCTCGGGCTGATCCGTTTCTGGAGGTATGCATGATCAAACGTTCGGCCTTGCTTCTGGCCCTGTCACCCGGCGCCCTGTCGGCAGAAATGCACGAGCAACTGGCCTCGGGGTTCCTTGTCGATGATGTGATCCATTGCGACCAGATGGTTGATGTCGACCTCGAATTGCATGTCTGGAACGTCGTGCAGGCCGGCGGGTCGACACTGGGTGCTTGGGGCACGGCGTCGGAAGAACTCGATTGCTGGTTCGAGACAGAGATCGAATTCTCCTGGAGCGTGCCGTCCACGCAGATGACGATGGCGGCCTGCTATGTTGCCGATCGGGTTCAACCGACGATCTTTGCGCTTCAGATGTTTCCCGAGTTGCCCGGAGTGGTTCAGGTCTGGGAGCAGGGCGTTGACGAGCCGATGACCTTCGAAGTCTGCGAGGCACCGCGCTGATGGCCGGGCGTTTCGCGCAGAGGGCGCGGATCGGCCTTTCGGTCATGGCGATCGCGTTGATCCCGGTCTCGGCCCTGGCAGAGCCCTATCTGTCCGATCCCGAATATTGTGGCGGCACGATCTCGGCCGCCTATGAAGACGGGGTCATGGCGCTTTATGCGACCGGGGCGGAGACGATCGAATACGGCTGTTCGTGGGACGAAGAGATCCGCTTTGACTGGTCAGAGACCACGACGCAGATCCGGCCCGGCTATTGCGCCGAGCCCGGTGAATTCATCTATCCCGAGGTTTTCGTCTTCGGGATGAGCGAGTCCGAGCCCGACGTGATCCTGATGTGGTCGTCTTCGAACCAGACCGGCGAGGCGACGCGATTTTTCGCCTGCGAATAGCGCAACTACTCGTCATCAAGCCGATACCTGATCGCGCATAACCGCTGGCCCCGCCGAAAACATGGCGCCAAAAATTCAGATTTTGTCCTGCCGTGGCCAGATGATAGACGCCACGTTCGACCCTCCACGCCAGAGCCATGTCCGATCGGGCCAGCTTCGATGAGGCGGGCGCTACGAGTGCCCCCGCCATTGCAGAGAACACCCCCGACATGTCGCTCCGGCAGAGGCTTATCATCCAGGACAGCCCCGCCGTCACCGGCATCACACCGGGCAATATCGACCTGCTGCAACAAGGTGATTTCCTCATCTTTCAAAAGAAACCGGATGGGGAACCGAACCCGATCAGCATAGACTATTCAAGCCAGACGCGGCCTGATCGTCCGACATTGTGATCAACACGGATTGGCCGCGAATAAATGGCTTGACAAAAGCGCGTTCCGGGCACTTGACCCGGGTCGCGTTAAGTCATATTCACCGCCATCTCGCGAGAGAATCAAGAGCGAAGCCCGGGCCGGACAGCTCGGGCTTACGTTGTGAAAAAAGGGCCTGGGATCACGGGCTCGCAACGAAAGGACATCGAACGTGGCACGTATCGCCGGCGTAAACATCCCGACTGCAAAGCGGGTTCCCATCGCCCTCACCTATATCACCGGAATCGGCAACTCCACCGCGCGTGAAATCTGCGACGCCGTGGGCATCGATCACAGCCGCCGGGTCAACGAACTCTCTGACACCGAAGTGCTCTCCATCCGCGAGCATATCGACCAGAACCTGACCGTCGAGGGCGATCTGCGCCGCGAAGTTCAGATGAACGTCAAGCGTCTGATGGATCTGGGCTGCTATCGCGGTCTCCGCCATCGTCGCAATCTGCCCGTCCGCGGCCAGCGGACCCACACCAATGCGCGCACGCGCAAAGGCCCGGCGAAAGCTATCGCCGGCAAGAAGAAATAAGGGAGGGCAGCAGCAATGGCACGTGATACCCGTCGCACGAAGCGCAAGGTCTCCAAGAACATCGCCGCAGGTGTGGCGCATGTGAATTCGTCGTTCAACAACACCAAGATCCTGATTTCCGACGTGCAGGGCAATGCGATCGCATGGTCGTCCGCCGGCACGATGGGCTTCAAGGGGTCGCGGAAGTCGACGCCCTATGCCGCGCAGATGGCCGCCGAAGATGCGGGCCGAAAGGCGCAGGAACATGGCGTGAAGACCCTCGAAGTCGAGGTTCAGGGCCCCGGTTCGGGACGGGAAAGCGCGCTGCGTGCGCTGGCCGCCGTCGGGTTCAACATCACCTCGATCCGTGATGTGACGCCGATCGCCCATAACGGTTGCCGTCCGCCCAAGCGTCGTCGGGTCTGACAACCGGAGATTTCCGGGGCCGTGCCGGCTTTCGGGCGGCCCCAGATCGATTCAGAAACCTCGAGCGTTTGCCAATGGTTGATCATGCCGGGCGAACAGGAATGGAGGGACCATGATCCACAAGAATTGGGCCGAACTGATCAAGCCGACACAGCTTGACGTGCGCCCGGGCAATGACCCGAGCCGTCAGGCGACCGTCGTCGCCGAACCTCTCGAGCGTGGCTTTGGCCTGACGCTCGGCAACGCGCTGCGGCGCGTTCTTCTGTCGTCGCTTCAGGGCGCCGCCATCACCGGCGTTCAGATCGACAACGTCCTGCACGAATTTTCCTCGGTGCCGGGTGTCCGCGAAGATGTCACCGACATCGTGCTGAACCTCAAAGGCATCGCGATCCGCATGGAAGTCGAAGGACCCAAGCGTCTGACGGTTCAGGCCAAGGGCCCGGGCGTCGTGACGGGTGCGGACATTTCCGAAACCGCCGGGATCGAGATCCTCAACAAGGATCACGTGATCTGCCACCTCGATGACGGCGCGTCGCTTTACATGGAACTGACGGTCAACACCGGCAAGGGCTATGTGGCGGCCGACAAGAACAAGCCCGAGGATGCGCCGATCGGCATGATGGCGATCGACGCCATCTATTCGCCGGTCAAGAAAGTGTCCTACGACGTCCAGCCGACCCGTGAAGGCCAGGTTCTGGACTATGACAAGCTGACCATGAAGCTCGAGACGGATGGCTCCGTCACGCCCGAGGATGCTGTCGCGTATGCAGCGCGCATCCTTCAGGACCAGTTGTCGATCTTCGTCAACTTCGACGAACCCGAGGCAGCGCAGGCTGGCTCGGAAGACGACGGGCTGGAGTTCAACCCGCTTCTTCTGAAGAAGGTCGACGAGCTCGAGCTGTCCGTCCGGTCTGCAAACTGCCTGAAGAACGACAACATCGTCTATATCGGCGACCTGATCCAGAAGACCGAAGCCGAGATGCTGCGCACGCCGAACTTCGGCCGGAAGTCTCTGAACGAGATCAAGGAAGTGCTGTCGGGCATGGGGCTGCACCTCGGCATGGATGTCGAGGATTGGCCGCCGGACAATATCGAGGACCTCGCCAAGAAGTTCGAAGACCAGTTCTGAGCGCGGCGCCGGACCTTTTCAAAAGGTCCGGTCCCATTCCTTCGAGGAATGGGTCACCGCATCGGGCAATCCCGCCCCAATAACGGAGCAGCGTCACACGCGGACGCGGCCCATCCTAATACGAAACGGAGACCAAACCATGCGTCACGCCAGCGGATACCGCAAACTCAACCGGACCCATGAACATCGCAAGGCGATGTTTGCCAACATGGCCGGATCGCTTATCGAACATGAACAGATCAAGACGACGCTGCCCAAGGCGAAAGACCTGCGCCGCGTCATCGAAAAGCTCGTTACGCTGGGCAAGCGGGGCGATCTCCATGCCCGTCGCCAGGCGGCCGCGCAGCTTAAGCAGGATGCACATGTCGCCAAGCTGTTCGAAGTTCTCGGCCCGCGCTACAAAGAGCGTCAGGGCGGCTATGTCCGTGTCCTGAAGGCCGGCTTCCGCTACGGTGACATGGCCCCGATGGCGATCATCGAATTCGTTGATCGTGACGTCGACGCCAAGGGTGCCGCGGACCGTGCCCGTCTCGAAGAGATGGACGAAACCGCAGAAGATTGATTCGCATTTGCCGGACATTCGGATGGGGCCGTGTCGTCAAGACGCGGCCCTTCGCATGTCAGCCGTCAGCCACCGTCCTACCCGGTGTCGGATGGGCGCGGCTTTGCGCTGAAAGGCTCTCGTTCCCGGGGGGCTTTGTGATCGCCGTTCGGGGCGATATCCATGATCTTCAGAAGATCAGGCCATTCCTGAAGCATCTTCAGGATCACTTCGTCTTCGCGAGCGAAAGTTTCGGCTGACATGAACACTGACCCACTACTCTTACGCTGAAAGACTAAAAAATTTCGGCACAAGCTGTAAAGCGACACAAGATCTTCGATGTCGTTCCACCTTTCCCTTGGAACCCGGCGGTTCTAGTCTTTGCATGCAATGCCCGATCTCTTTGACACATCAGGACGCACGGATCCGGATCAACCGGAGGGGCGGACACGTCCCGCGCCTCTGGCCGACAGGCTGCGTCCTGCCAATCTGGCCGAGGTCGTCGGCCAGGAGCAGGTTCTTGGCACAGACGGCCCACTGGGTGCGATGCTCGCGGCGGGCAGCCTTGGATCGCTGATCCTGTGGGGGCCCCCGGGCGTGGGAAAGACAACGATCGCGCGGCTTCTGGCCCAGGAAACCGATCTGCATTTCGTGCAGATTTCCGCGATCTTCACCGGCGTGCCCGACCTTCGGAAGGTGTTCGAAGCGGCGCGCCTGCGGCGTCAGCAGGGGCGCGGAACGCTCTTGTTCGTCGATGAAATCCACCGCTTCAACAAGGCCCAGCAGGACAGCTTTCTGCCCCATATGGAGGATGGCACGATCGTGCTCGTGGGCGCCACGACCGAGAACCCGTCGTTCGAGTTGAATGCAGCGCTTCTGAGCCGATCGCAGGTCATCGTCCTCAACCGGCTGACGCTGGCCCATCTTGAACTTCTGGCGCAGCGGGCCGAACAGGTGATGGACCGGCCCCTTCCGCTTGATGGCCCCGCGCGCGAGGCCCTTCTTGAAATGGCCGATGGCGATGGCCGGGCGCTTCTGAACCTGATCGAGCAGGTCCTGGCCTGGAACCTGGGGACAAAGCTCGATACCGAGGCGCTGAGCCTTCGGCTGATGCGGCGGGCCGCCAAATACGACAAATCGGGTGACGAGCATTACAACCTGATCTCGGCACTGCACAAATCGGTGCGGGGCTCCGATCCGGATGCGGCACTCTACTGGCTGGCGCGCATGCTGATGGGCGGGGAGGATCCACGCTATCTGGCGCGCCGGATCACGCGCATGGCCGTCGAGGATATCGGCCTTGCCGATCCACAGGCGCAATCGATCTGCCTGCACGCGTGGGAAATCTATGAACGGCTTGGCAGCCCCGAAGGTGAACTGGCGCTTGCGCAGGCCGTGACCTACCTCGCCCTCGCACCGAAATCGAATGCGGCCTATGCCGCGTTCAAGGCCTCGATGAATGCTGCGAAGCAGACCGGATCGGAACCGCCGCCGAAACATATCCTCAACGCGCCAACATCCTTGATGAAAGAGCAGGGATATGGCGCGGGCTATGCCTATGATCACGATGCCGAAGATGGATTTTCGGGGCAGAACTATTTTCCCGACGGCATGAAGCGGGGTGTCTATTACACGCCGGTTGATCGCGGCTTCGAACGAGAGCTGAAAAAGCGGGTCGATTACTTCGCCGGGCTCAGGGCCAAACGGTCCCGCGATTGACTTCCCCGCGCGGGCAGGGCAACCGAGGGCCATGTTCACAACCCTGATACAGGTGGCCCTTGGCGGGGCAATCGGCGCGTCGGTCCGCTATCTGACGAATGTCGGGGCAATGCGCCTGATCGGCCCCGGCTTTCCCTGGGGCACGGCCGTTGTCAATGTCGTGGGCTCGTTCCTCATGGGGGTTCTGGTCGTCGTCCTGGCCGAGAGGTTCGGCAATCGCCTTGCCCCGTTCCTGATGACCGGTGTGCTGGGCGGGTTCACGACCTTTTCGGCCTTCTCTCTTGATGCAGTGACAATGTGGGAGCGGGGGCAGACGGCCGTCGCGGGCCTATATGTCATAGGCTCGGTCACCCTATCCATTCTGGCGTTGGTCGCAGGCCTCGCCCTCGCAAGGAGCCTTCTGTCATGAGCGGCGTACAGACCCGGATCGTCGGCCCCGACGAGGGCGACCAGAGGCTGGACCGCTATCTGCGGCGCCTTTTTCCGCAGCTTGCGCAGGGGCGTATCGAAAAGCTCTGCCGCAAGGGCGAGATCCGGGTCGATGGCGGCCGGGTCAAAAGTTCGACCCGTGTCGAGACGGGTCAGAAGGTCCGCATCCCGCCACTGCCCGATGGGCCGGCCCCGGTCCACACCCGCACCCGGATCAGTGATGCCGACGCAGAGATGATGCGCCGGGCGGTCCTGTACCAGGATGGCCATATCATCGCGATCAACAAACCGCCGGGCCTGCCCACGCAGGGCGGCAGCGGGGTGACCCGGCACGTGGACGGGCTGGCCGAGGCTCTGCAGGGCGATGCCGAAGACAAGCCGCGTCTGGTTCACAGGCTCGATCGGGATACGTCGGGTGTGCTTCTTCTGGCGCGAAGCAGGACGGTCGCCAAATCCCTGACAGAGGCGCTGCGCCACAGGGCCACGCGCAAGATTTACTGGGCTGCTGTCGCGGGCGTGCCCGACCCGAAAGCCGGCACGATCAAATATGCACTGGTCAAGGCGCCCGGGCATGGTCGCGGCGGCGAGAACGAGAAGATGCGCTGCCTGCATCCGGACGAGATCGCCCAGACACCGGGGGCAAAACGGGCGGCCACGGATTTCACCGTGATCGATGCGCTTGGCCGGCGGGCATCCTGGGTTGCGATGGTGCCAGTCACGGGCCGCACGCATCAGCTTCGCGCCCATATGGCCGAGATCGGTCATCCGATTGTGGGGGATGGCAAATATGGTGGATCGGGTCAGGAAAACCTTGGTGATGGCTGGGGCGCTGCACTGGGCGGCGAGATCAGCCGCAAACTGCACCTTCATGCGCGCACGTTGATCTTTGAACATCCCGTCACCGGTGCCATGCTTACGGTTACCGCCCCCTTGCCCGAGCATATGCAGCGAACCTGGGATTTCGTCGGGTGGTCGGCCTCGGATGCCGCGCTGGATCCGTTCGATCCGGAGGAGTGATGCGGCACGAACTTCGCAAAATCCCGATTGCCCAGCCGGACCATGAGACCGAGATCGGCGCAACCGGGCAGGTCCCGGTATATCGGCGGTCCAGCCGCTCCGGCGCGGCCCGAGGGACCGGGTGCTGCGCCTTCCTGCCGCCCTTTTTCGACAGCCCGACGGAGGCCACATGACCGAGTGGAAAAGCCGCAAATTCTGGACAGATGTAACGGTCGACAGGGCCGATGAGGGCTGGTGCGTCTTGCTGGACGGCCGCCCGATCAAGACCCCGTTCAAGTCTGCGCTTCATCTTCCGACAGAGGCACTGGCCCGGATGGTTGCCGCGGAATGGGACGCGCAGGACACCGAGATCAGGCCCGACCGCATGCCCGCGACGCGCATGGCGAACTCGGCCATCGACAAGGTCCGCCCGCAATGGGACGGCGTGGTCGATGTCGTGGCGGCCTATGGCGAAACCGATCTGCTGTGTTACCGCGCCGAGGGGCCGACGCTTCTGGTCGAACAGCAGGCCCGCGAGTGGGATCCGCTGCTCGACTGGGTTTCGGACAGGTTCGACGCGCGCCTGTCCGTGGCGACCGGCATCATTCCGGTGGCGCAGGACAACGCCGCTCTTGCCCGGCTGCGGGCCGAGGTCGATGCGCTCGATGCATTCGGTCTGACCGCGATGCATGATCTCGTGAGCCTGACCGGATCGCTGGTTCTCGGGCTGGCCGTTGTGCACGACACTCTCCCCCCCGAGCGGGCCTGGGAACTGTCGCGAATCGATGAAGAATGGCAGTTTTCGCAATGGGGACGCGACGACGAGGCCGATGCCGCAGCAGCACAAAAGCGTTTGGCATTCCTAGATGCGCATAGCTTTATGCAGGCTGCGCGTTTTGCATCACGTTGAATTCGACGCGATAGCAGGGGTCTTTGCCTGTTTTTTCAGCTTTTGCACTTGTCTTGTCGGCCAAGCGACTTGACCTGCCATACCTATCAACCCAAGTTATCCACTGACGTCTTGCTTGATCTGAGCGAGGTGTCATCGCCCGGATCCGGAAACGGATCGCAAGAATAGATTTCTGGTCGGGCAAGGCCAGATAAACTCAGGAAGAGGTACACATGAATAAAACCGTCTTTTTCGGCGCACTGACCGTCGCCGGTATTGCTGCAGGCGCTGCGTCTGCAGCAACGCTTGACGATGTGACCGCCCGCGGGACGCTGAACTGCGGCGTGTCCACCGGTCTGGTCGGCTTCGCTGCTCCCGACGCGAATGGTGTTTGGGAAGGTTTCGACGTCGGTGTGTGCCGTGCTGTCGCCGCCGCGGCGCTTGGCGATCCCGAGGCCGTGAACTTCGTGCCGCTGACCACGCAGACCCGCTTTACCGCGCTCGCCTCCGGCGAAGTCGACATGCTGGCCCGGAACACGACCTGGACTTTCTCGCGCGATGTCGACCTAAAAATGGAATTCACCGGCATCAACTACTATGATGGCCAGGGCTTCATGGTTCCGCGCGATATCGGCGTGACGTCGGCCAAGGATCTGGACGGCGCGACTGTCTGCATCCAGACCGGCACGACGACCGAACTCAACCTTGCTGACTTTTTCCGCGTGAACAACATCAGCTACGAGCCGGTTCCGATCGAAACCAACGCAGAAGCACAGCAGCAGTACCTTGCGCGCGCCTGCGACGTCTACACCACCGACGCGTCGGGCCTTGCTGCCACGCGCGCAACCTTCGAGAACCCGGGCGATCACGTCATTCTGCCCGAAATCATCTCGAAAGAGCCGCTTGGCCCGCTCGTTCGCCACGGCGACAATGAGTGGGGCGACATCGTTCGCTGGACCCTCAATGCGATGATCGCCGCCGAAGAGCTTGGCGTGACCTCGGCCAACGTCAGCGAGCTTGCCGCTGCTGCCACCGACAACCCCGAGATCAATCGTCTTCTGGGCACCGAAGGTGAACTGGGCGCCATGCTCGGCCTCGAGGCCGACTGGGCTGTCGCGGTCATCTCCGCGGTGGGGAACTACGGTGAATTGTTCGAGCAGACGATCGGTGAAAACACGCCGATCGGTCTTGCCCGCGGTCTGAACGCACAGTGGACCGAAGGTGGCCTGATCTACTCGCCGCCTTTCCGCTAAGACCCAAAGGAGAGGGCGCGGCGATCATCGCCGCGCCCTTTTCCAATAACGGACCGCCAGAGTTGCAGTCATTACGCTGCAAACCGAAAGCCGGGCAAACCGGCTCACAGGCGGACGTCAACTGACCGGGGAGACCACAGATGACGACAATAACGGATCCGCCCAAAGAGGGCTTCCGGCTCAATCAGCTAATCTATGACACGCGCTATCGCTCGATGACGATTCAGGTCGTCGCGATGATCCTGCTTGTCCTGTCGATCAGCTGGCTTGTTTCCAACACGGTTCAAAACCTTCAGGCGCTGGGAAAGGATTTCGACTTCGGATTCCTGTGGCAGCCTGCCGGCTATGACATCAACCAGCGCCTTGTTGAATATGACAGCCAGTCCACCCATGGGCGAGCGGCGCTTGTCGGTATCCTCAACACGATCCTTGTCGCGTTCCTCGGATGTGCGCTTGCGACCGTTCTCGGCGTGATCGCGGGTGTTCTTCGTCTGTCGAAGAACTGGATCGTGAACAAGCTGATGGCAGCCTATGTCGAAGGGTTCCGGAACGTCCCCCTGCTGCTGTGGATCCTCCTGATATTTGCACTGATGACCGAGGGCACGCCGCAACCGCGCGATTTCCGTGAGGGTGGTTCGGCGTCGATGGTCCTTGGCGATTCGGTGGCCATTACCAACCGCGGCGTCTATGTGCCGGCCCCTGTCTGGGGCGACGGCTCCTTGATCGTCGTGATCGTCTTTGTCCTGTCCGTGATCGGCGCCTTTGCCTATCGCGGCTATGCGAAAAAGCTTTTGTTCGATACCGGCCGTCTGCTTCCCATGGTGTGGCCGGCAATCGTGATCGCCTTTGTGCCGGCGATCCTGGTCTTCTTCATCATGGGGCGCCCGATCGGGCTGGAAAACCCCGAACTCGGGGGCTTCAACTTCTCGGGCGGGATACACCTGCGGAACTCCCTGATCGCGCTCTGGCTTGCCCTGTCGCTTTATACCGGGGCCTTCATCGCCGAAATCGTGCGCGCTGGTATCCTTGCGGTGTCCAAGGGTCAGACCGAGGCCGCCTTTGCGCTGGGCCTGCGCCCGAACCGCACGATGAGCCTCGTGATCCTGCCGCAGGCTCTTCGGGTGATCGTGCCGCCGCTGATTTCCCAGTACCTGAACCTCACCAAGAACAGCTCTCTCGCGATTGCGGTGGGCTACATGGATGTGCGGTCCACGCTGGGCGGGATCACGATCAACCAGACCGGCCGGGAGCTGGAGGGCATGCTGCTTGTCGGCCTGTTCTACCTGTTGCTGAGCCTTGCGATTTCAGGGGCGATGAACGTCTTCAACAATCGCGTCAAGCTGAGGGAGCGGTGAGATGAGCGATACACACGCACAAACCGTCCGCTATGTCCGGGAAAGCATGCTCCCGGAACAGGAGCCGCCCCTCGCCGAGAAGGGCGCAGTAAAGTGGATCCGCGAAAACCTGTTCTCGGGCTGGATGAATATCATCCTGACCGTGGTCTCGCTTTACGTGATCTTTCTGGTGCTGTCGGGCTTCCTGCCATGGATGTTCGGCGGAGTCTGGAACGCCGGATCGCTGAACGAATGCCGCGAGGTCCTTGCGGCCAATGGCGGTGACGCGCATTCCGGCGCCTGCTGGGCGGTGGTCGAGGACCGCTGGCTTCAGCTTCTGTTCGGGTTTTATCCGCCCGAATTCTACTGGCGCCCGATCCTGACGTTCCTGTTGATGTTCGTCGCACTCGCGCCGGTTCTCTACAGCGATCAGGTTCCGCGTCCGTTTCTGGCCTTCACCGCGATCTATCCGTTCCTGGCCGCCTGGCTGATCTGGGGCGGTGCCTTCTGGACGCCGACGCTTGTCTTCCTCGGATTTATCGTGGGCTATGTGGCCTTTCGCCTGATCGCCCCGATCGCGGGGCAGATCGCAGCGGTCACCGCCGCGATCGTCGCGACGGTCGTCTGGTGGATGGTCGTTACGCCCAATGTGAGCGACGGGCTGTATCGCATGGTTGGCAACAGCCGGTTCGATTCCGCTCAGGTGGAAATGACCAACCAAATGGAAACCCTGCCGCAGGTCATCGCCGAGATCGAGGAACAGCAGGAGGCCGTCGCCGCCGAGATCGCGGATGCTGTCGCTGAAAAGGATGCCATCCTTGCCCGGATCGAAGAGGGCAGCGGGGACATTTCGGCCCTGAGGGGAGAGCTTGACACCACGATGCAGGGCCTGACGGCGTTGCGCGACCAAGCGTCGTCCCTTTCGCAGGAACACTTCCGGGTCGGGCAGGTTCTTTCCGGTGCCCGCAGCCTGCTGGGCAATCTCGCGACACTGGAAGAGCGGGAGGCATCACTGCCAGACGCCCGGGCCGAGGTGGACGTCCTCCGTGAGGCCTTGCCGCGCGGTCTGAGGAACATGACCAATCCGGCCCTTGCCCCCGAGGGCACACCGCCCGAGGTGCTTGACCAGATCGATGCCTACGGCACGGCGGTCAATAACGTCGTCACGATCGAAGACGGCATCAGGACGACCTATCAGCAACTTGGCCGGATCGGGCTCGAGCCCGTCGACAGCCGGGAAATCGGTGGCTTCATGCTGGCGGTGATCATCGGTGTGGCGGGGATCGTCCTGTCGATGCCGCTGGGCATTCTGCTGGCGCTTGGCCGTCAGTCTGACCTGTTCATCATCAACAAGACCTGCGTGGCCTTTATCGAAACGATCCGGGGCGTGCCGCTGATCGTGTGGCTGTTCACGGCGTCGATCCTTCTGAACTACTTCCTGCCGCCGGGCAGCAACCTCGACCTTGTTGTCCGCGTGATCATCATGGTGACCCTCTTTGCCGCGGCCTACATCGCCGAGGTGATCCGGGGTGGCCTTGCCGCCCTGCCCAAAGGTCAGTACGAGGCCGCCGATGCGCTGGGTCTCGATTACTGGAAGTCGATGCGGCTGATCGTTCTTCCGCAGGCACTCAAGATCTCGATCCCCGGTATCGTGAACACCTTCATCGGCCTGTTCAAGGATACCACCCTCGTGGTCTTCATCGGCCTTCTCGATCCCGTGGGCCTGTCGAACGCCATCCGCGCTTCGACCGACTGGAACGGTATCTATTGGGAACTTTTCGCCTTCATCGGGCTGTTGTTCTTTGCCTTCTGTTTCTCGATGGGCCGTTACTCACTCTACCTGGAGAAGAAACTCCAGCGTGAACACCGCTAAGGAGACCTGAACATGTCCGAACTCGCAACAGAACGCGAAATCGACCGGAGCCAGATGAAGGTTTCCGACGAGGTGGCCATCCAGATCACCGAGATGAACAAGTGGTACGGGACGTTCCACGTCCTGCGCGACATCAACCTGACGGTTTACAGGGGCGAACGGATCGTCATCTGTGGTCCGTCCGGGTCGGGGAAGTCGACGCTCATCCGTTGTATCAACCGGCTTGAGGAACATCAGGCGGGCCAGATCATCGTCGACGGGACTGAGCTGTCTTCCGATCTCAAGAATATCGACAAGATCCGGTCCGAGGTCGGGATGTGCTTTCAGCACTTCAACCTCTTTCCGCATCTGACGATCCTCGAGAATTGTACGCTGGCCCCGATCTGGGTGCGCAAGACGCCCAAGAAAGAGGCCGAGGAAACGGCGATGCATTTCCTCGAGAAGGTGAAGATCCCGGAACAGGCGCTGAAATATCCCGGGCAGCTTTCGGGCGGTCAGCAGCAGCGTGTGGCCATCGCCCGGTCGCTTTGCATGAAGCCGCGGATCATGCTGTTCGACGAGCCGACATCAGCGCTTGACCCCGAGATGATCAAGGAAGTGCTCGATACCATGATCGAGCTGGCCGAAGAGGGGATGACGATGCTTTGTGTGACGCACGAGATGGGCTTTGCCCGTCAGGTCGCCAACCGCGTCATCTTCATGGACCAGGGGCAGATCGTGGAGCAGAACGAGCCCGAGGAATTCTTCAACAATCCGCAATCGGATCGGACCAAGCTGTTCCTGAGCCAGATCCTCGGCCACTAGGCTTCAGGCGCCAAGGTCTCTTGGCACCACGAAATCAAGCGTCCGGCCCGTCTTGGGCCGGACGTTTTGCCATGAGGCATCGTCGAATTCGAGGATCGTCGTCGCCCCCGTCGGATAGCGATGAAACTCCGGATGGTCTGGTGGTGTCTCGGTCATCGCATCGGCAAAACCGCCAATCCCGGGATTGTGGCCGATCACGGCCAGCGTCGCTCCGCTCCCCCCGCGCACCACATCGAGGATCGTGCCCGGATCGGCATGGTAGAGCCGCCGCTCATAGCTGATCGGGGGGCGTGCGGGCAGGCGGGCCGAGATGCGGTCGAGCGTCTCGACGGTGCGCGACGCGGTGGAGCAGAGGGCCTCGTCGGGCACATAGCCTTTTGCGGCCAGCCAATCGCCAAGCGCATCCGCAGAGATACGGCCACGTTCGTTCAGAACGCGGTCGTGGTCGTCGGCGGTGGGGTCGCCCCAGCTTGATTTCGCATGGCGGATGATGATGAGCCTGAGTGTCATGGGCCTCTGAATGCCTCCATGTGAAAGGCCGATTGCTCGGCAAGGCGTCGTCCGGCGCCGACGGGGCAGGATCGGCGCACAAGGCAACCACCTGTCATGCAGATCGCGCCGGGCGCGCTGTCGAGCCATGTCTTGCAGGCGGGCACGTCGTATCCGTCGGCCCCCATCGCACCGGCGGGGCAGGCCTCAAGGCAGGGTTTGTCGACACAGGTGTCACAGGGGCGTGCGCCGGTGTCGGTTGTCACGGCGTCTTCGATACCGATCGCGCCCCGGAACGAGACGAACAACCCCATCTCTTCGTGGATCAGGAGCCCGACCGGCGACGACCAGCAACGACCTGTTCTCAGTGCCCAATCGAGGAACGGCCGCCATGGCGGGCCGCCGAAGGGGAAATAGGCCTTGCCGCTGAGATCGCAGGCGATCCGGCCGATCACCCTGCGCGACCAGCGGTCGAGCGCGTCGGGCTCACCGTCCCCGGCCTCGTCCGAGGCCTTGAACATCGGCCAGAAGCGCGGCTCATCCGGGCCCAGGAGGATCAGGCTCTTGATCCGGTCGGGCAGATCATCGCCCGGTGCCACCGGCGCGACCCCGAGAATCCGAAGGCCCTGTTCGGCCGCCTGACGTTCGATGTCGTCGAGCCGGTTCACTTCTTGGTTAGGGTGGGCGCGTTCAGATCGGCCCTGATGATCGAGCCTGCACCATGTTCGGTGAACAGCTCCAGCAATGTCGCGTTCGGCAGACGACCGTCCAGGATCACGACCGCGCGCACGCCAGCCTCGATCGCATCGAGCGCCGTTTCCGTCTTGGGGATCATGCCGCCGGCGATGGTGCCGTTGCCGATCATCTCGCGGACCTGAGCCGCACTCAGCTGGGTGACGACCTCGCCGCTGTCATCCTTGACGCCCGGGACATCCGTCAGAAGAAGCAGGCGATCGGCCTGCAGCGCGCCCGCGATCGCGCCCGCTGCGGTGTCGCCATTGACGTTGAATGTCTCGTTGTCGCCCATTCCGGTGGCCACGGGTGCGACGACGGGAATGATGCCGGCGGTAAACAGGTCACGCAGCACCTGGACGTTCATCTCGACCGGGCGGCCGACAAACCCCAGTTCCGGATCGTCAGCCTCGGCCACAAGAAGATCGTCGTCCTTGCCCGACAGGCCGACGGCCCGCCCGCCTTCATCCATGATCGCCTGAACGATCCGCTTGTTCACAAGGCCGGTCAGAACCATCTCGACCACTTCGATCGTGGCCTTGTCGGTGACGCGCTTGCCCCGGACAAAGCGCGACTCGATGCCCAGCCGATCCAGCATGTCGTTGATCATCGGCCCGCCGCCATGGACCACGACGGGGTTCACCCCCACCTGCCGCATCAGGACGATGTCACGGGCGAAATCCGCCATTGCTGCCGCATCTCCCATGGCATTGCCGCCGAATTTCACGACGACGACCGCCCCGGCATAGCGCTGCATGAAGGGCAGGGCTTCGGCGAGGGTCCGTGCGGTGGTGATCCAGTCGCGGTTCATGTCCTCTCTCCTCCTCACGTGGCGATCTCCGGTCTCTAGTCGATCCCGGCGATGATCGCCCGAAGCGTCGCGATGCCGTCGCCCTTTTCCGACGATGTCAGAACAAGTTCGGGAAAGGCGGCGGGATGTTTCGCAAGCGCTTCGCGGGTGCGCGCAAGACTGCGGTCCAGATCGGCGCCCTTGACCTTGTCGGTCTTGGTCAACACGCATTGGAACGTGACGGCGGCCCGGTCCAGAAGGGCCATGATCTCGTCATCGACCGATTTCACCCCGTGCCGCGCGTCGATCAGGACGAAGGCCCGCCGCAGAGTCTGCCGGCCCGACAGATAGGCCTTGAGCAATCTCTGCCATTTCTCGACGACCTTGACCGGCGCATTCGCAAAGCCATAGCCCGGCAAATCGACGAGGTAGCGGCTTTCACCCATGGTGAAGAAGTTGATTTCCTGTGTCCGGCCCGGCGTGTTCGACGCCCGGGCCAGCGCCTTGCGGCCGGTGACCGCGTTGATCAGGCTCGACTTGCCGACATTCGACCGCCCGGCAAAGCATATCTCGGGGCGGTCGCCGGGCGGCAGGCCATCCATCGCGACCACGCCTTTGACGAAATCGACGGGCCCGGCAAAAAGCTTGCGGCCCGCCTCGATCGCCTCCGGCTCCGGGTCCTCGACGACAGGGAAGGGCAGCGCATTCATCCGGGCCGCCTGTCAGCCCGGGTGTCTGTCAGGACAGCTGACGCCATCATTTGCCCTTCTTGGGCGCATCGGCGGAATTGGCCGCGGCCTTCTTGTCGCGTTTGAAGCCGGACAGGATATTGCCGAAAACGTCCGGTT
Organism: Alexandriicola marinus; assembly: GCF_004000435.1. Lineage (GTDB taxonomy): Bacteria > Pseudomonadota > Alphaproteobacteria > Rhodobacterales > Rhodobacteraceae > Alexandriicola > Alexandriicola marinus. Next base: position 137,687 of record NZ_RBVZ01000006.1, on the reverse strand, counting down.
TGTGCCCGTGGCTGCGCATGATCAGGTACTGCTGGGTGAAGGTGATCGTGTTGTTCGCGATCCAGTAGAGAACAAGACCGCTGGCAAAGCTGCCCAGCATGAACATGAACACCCAGGGCATCCAGGCAAAAATCATCTTCTGCGTCGCATCCGTGGGCGCCGGGTTCAGTTTTTGCTGAAGCCACATCGAGATGCCGAGGAAGATCGGCAGAACGCCCAGAGAGAAAATGAAGAAGATCGACCCCTGGTCAGGCGTGCCCCAGGGCAGCAGTCCGAACAGGTTCAGGATCGAGGAGGGATCGGGTGCCGAAAGGTCCTTGATCCAGCCGATCCACGGCGCATGCCGCAATTCGATCGTGACGAAGATCACCTTGTAGAGCGAAAAGAAGATCGGGATCTGCATCAGGATCGGCAGACAGCCCGAGGCCGGGTTTACCTTGTTCTTCTTGTAGAGCTCCATCATGCCCTGCTGCATCTTCTGGCGGTCGTCGCCGGCCTGTTCCTTCAGCTTTTCCATCTCGGGCTGAAGTTCCTTCATCTTCGCCATCGAGACGTAGGATTTGTAGGCCAGCGGCAGCAGGACGGCCTTGATGATCAGCGTCAGCACGATGATCGACCAGCCCATGTTGCCGATATAGATGTTGAGCCAGTGCAGAAGGGCGAAGATCGGCTTGGTCAGGAAGAAAAACCAGCCCCAGTCGATCGAATCGAGGAAGCCTTCGATGCCGCCCTCGGTTTCATATTCGCGGATGATCTCCCATTCCTTGGCGCCGGCAAACAGCTGGCTTTCGGCCGATACGGTTTCACCCGGGCCAATGGTCCGGGTCGGCATCACGGTTTCGGATTGGAAGATGTTGCTGGTGGCGTTGTAGCGGACCGTCGACCGGAAGGCCGTGCCCGGCTCGGGAACCAGCGTCGTCATCCAGTATTTGTCGGTAAAGCCGATCCAGCCATTCTCCGATACTTCGATGATGTCCGACTGGCCGAGGCCGCGGGGATCCGGGTCCATGTCGGGCAGGTTCTTGTAGGTGATTTCCTGCAATTCGCCGTCCGACATGCGGACCACGCCCTCATGCAGGATGAAGAAGGGGCGGCTGTCGGGCTGTCCATGGCGGGCGATAAGGCCATAGGGAGCGATGGCCACGGACTCGCCGGTCGTGTTCTCGACGGATTGGCTGATCGTGAAGAGGTAATCCTCGTCGACCGACATCGTGCGGCGGAAAACGAGGCCCTCCCCATTGTCCCAAACCAGGGTAACGGGGCTGTCGGCTGTAAGGGTTTCACCCGCTTCGACGGACCAGATCGTGTTGGGGCCCGGCACCATGTCGGGATCCATCCCTGCGGTCGGGGCCCAGCCGTAAAGCGCATAATAGGCCAGATTGCTTCCAACGGGCGACAGGAGGCGCACAAGGTCGGAATTCGGGTCCAGCGTCTCGCGGTAGGTCGCCAGCAGAAGGTCGTCGATCCGTCCGCCCTGCAGCGAGATCGAGCCCGTCAGGTGAGAGGTCGCGATATCAAGTCGTGCAGCCTCCGGGGCCGCCTCGACTTGCGGGGCCGCGCCCTGTTCGACGACGCCCTCGGGCGCATCGGCAACCGGGGTCGCTCCGGTCGTGGAAATTTCCTCCGCCGAGGGCAGCGGTGTCTGTTCCTCGGGTGGAAAGAGGATGAACCAGGTCAGGATGACGAGGAAACTCAGCGCGGTCGCGAGTATGAGATTTCTGTTCTGATCGTCCATCGGCGGCCCCTTGGTACCGGCGTTTCAGGTGACGCCGGTTCAACAGGGGGCGGGCTCAAAGGTCAAGCGGTTTTGCCATATTTCAAGGGCGAAGTGCCGGCTGGTGCGGGCATTGGCCGCGCACCGCGACCAGGTGTCGAGCACCGCGACCGATCGACCGGATTGGCGACACGACTCAGACTGCGCGAAGCTGCCGGATGATCGCGCCGTCGCCCGAACGGTATCGTGCGATCCACCCCGCAGTCTCCTCGATTGGCATCGGGCGCGCCAGCACATAGCCTTGAATATGTCCGCAGCCCAGCCGCTTGAGTTCGGTCAGTTCGCCCTCGGTTTCGACGCCTTCGGCCAGCGTATCCACGTTCAACTCGCCCGCCATGGTGAGAATCGCGCCGACCATGCGCTGCTGTTCGGGATCTTCGTCGATGCCGGTTATGAAAGTTCTGTCGATCTTGATCCTCTGAACGGCAAAGCGACGGATCGAGGTGATCGAAGCGTGGCCGGTGCCGAAATCGTCAAGATCAAGGCAGCATCCCAGCTTGGACAGGGAGGCGAGGTTGCGGATGATGATATCATCCGTCCGGTCGGCGACCACGTTTTCCAGCACTTCGATCACCAGCCTGTCGGCGGCGATACCGTAGCGGTCGAGTTCACCTGTAATATGGTCGACCAGCTTTGGATCGCCCAGCTCGCAGGGAGAGAAGTTGATGCCGATCCGGGGGATGCCCAGATCAAGCTCGTCCCATGTCTTGAGCGCGCGCAACCCCTCGCTGACCATGAGTTCGCACAGCCTGTCCATCATGCCGGCGTTTTCGATCGCGGGAAGAAATTCGGCCGGCGGCACAAGGCCCCGTTCGGGGTGATGCCATCGGGCCAGCGTCTCGACCCCGGTGATCTGCCCCGTCGCGGACGAGACCTGAGGCTGGAAATAGGCCAGCAGGTCGCCACCTTCGAGCGCCTGCACGACCTCGCGGGCCAACCCACTGCGCCGCACGACCCGTTCGCGCATCGCGTCGGAATAGCTCCGAATGGCGGCGGGTCCCTGGCGTTGCGCCTCGATCAGGGCCGCGTTGGCCGCCTGCAGAACGATCTTTGCGTTCCGGTCTTCGACCCGGTCCGGCAGGCACAACCCGACAGAGGCGGATATGTTGACGGTGATCTCGCCCAGGCGAATTCGTTCCGACAGTTTTCGCTGAATGCGGCCGGCAAGCCTGAGCATCGTATCCAGCTCAAGCGTCTCGCCCGACCTGATCCCGACGCCGAACACGGGGCCGTCGAGCCGGGCCGTCATATCGGTTTCCCGCAGGCAGCCGGCGATCCGACGGGCCGCGATCGCGAGGATCTGTCGCGTCTCATCATGGGAAAACCGCTCTTCGACGATGCGGAACCGGTCGATCCCGACCACCATCACGCAGGTCGAGCATCCGGGCTGCCCGGTATCGGCAAGACCGTCGTCAAGATAGTCGATCAACTCGTCCCGCAGCGGCAGCCCGGTCGAGGAATCGCGCCAAAGGATCGGCGTGGGCGCGCTTGCGGGAAGGTTCATCGCGATGATCAGCGTCAGGAACAGGACGCCCAGAAGGACCCCGTCCATCATGTCGATCCAGTTCGATGCCCAAAGCCCGACCGGGACGAACATCAGCAGCAGGAACCGCAAGACACGCCGGATCGTCTGCGGCCTCGGCGCCGAAATGAACGAAGGATAGCCTCTTTGCATATTGGATGTGCCCTCGCATCGCCTTCCGCAGGAACGAACCTGTTCCGGTCCGACCGAAATGGACGCTATGGCGAAACAATGACGCGGTGGTTAAGCGGGTGCGAAATTCAGCTAGAATTTTCGCTATCCCCTTGCGTGATGGCGAGGCCGGCGAAGTCGAACAGCTTCGGATCAAGAAGATGCGAGGGCCGGGCATTCATCAACGCCCGGAACATGACCTGACGGCGGCCGGGACTGTTGGCCTCCCAGCCGTCGAGGATCTGTTTGACCTGCTGGCGTTGCAGGCCGTCCTGGCTTCCGCACAGATCGCAGGGAATGATGGGATAGTTCATCGCGGCGGCAAACCGGGCGCAATCGTCCTCGGCCACATGGGCCAGCGGACGATAGACGAAAAGGTCGCCCTCTTCGTTGACCAGCTTGGGCGGCATCGTGGCCAGCCGCCCACCGTGAAACAGGTTCATGAAGAAAGTCTCGAGGATGTCGTCGCGGTGATGACCGAGAACGACGGCGGAACAGCCCTCTTCGCGCGCGATCCGGTAGAGGTTCCCGCGCCGCAGCCGGGAGCACAGCGCGCAATAGGTGCGCCCTTGCGGGACCTTGTCCATGACGATGGAATAGGTGTCCTGGTATTCGATACGGTGCGGAACGCCCATCTTTTCCAGAAACTCCGGCAGCACCGTCGCGGGAAAGCCGGGCTGCCCCTGATCGAGATTGCAGGCAAGGATGTCGATGGGCAGAAGCCCCCGCCATTTCAGCTCATGAAGTGCGGCGAGAAGGGTATAGCTGTCTTTTCCCCCGGACAGACACACCAGCCACCGGGCACCGGGCTTGACCATGCCATATTGATCCACGGCCTCTCTGACTTCCCGGATGATCCGCTTGCGAAGCTTGCGGAATTCGGTTGTCTTCGGGGCACCGTGAAACAGCGGGTGGATATCTTCGGCATCATCGAGCATGGCGCCGGGATACAGCCCCCTCTCGCGCCCGGCAAGAGCATGCATTTCGGCCGATCACACGGCGCGCCACGTCAAACTGCATCCGGTCGCCGCTGACAAACGTAGAAAGATCATGAAACACCTGATCCTGGCTGCTGCCTCCGCCCTCGCCCTGACCGCCTGCACTGGCAAACCCTCGCTCGACGATCCGCTTCTGACGGACCGGGAGCTGGAGCTGGAGGAGTTCTTCGACGGCCGCCTCGTGGCCCAGGGCCAGTTCCAGGACATTTTCGGAACCGTGCGGCGCAGCTTCGTTGTCAACATCCACGGCGACTGGAACGGCGAAAGGCTGCGTCTGGTCGAGGATTTCGTCTATGAAGACGGCGCCACGGAACAGCGTGTCTGGACGCTGACGAAAACCGGCCCCGAGACGTGGGAAGGCACGGCACCCGGCGTGATCGGTGTCGCGACCGGGATCGAGGATGGCAACCGGTTCAACTGGCAATACGAGATCGACCTGCCGATTCCGAATGCCGATGGCACGATCGAAACGGTGCGCGTCACCTTCGATGACTGGATGTGGCTTCAGTCTGACGATCGGCTGCTGAACCGCGCCTACATGCAGCGCTGGGGCGTCGATGTGGGCGAAGTGATCATCAGTTTCGAACGGCTGTAGGATCCGGCGCGACGGTTCAGGCCGCGCCGGAGAAGTTACCGCATCAACTCCCACGTTGGGGGAGGCTGTTCGGGCGCAAGCCCGACATCCCGTCTCAGATGGGCGTTTGCGGGCACGCCAATGCCGGCGGCATTCGCGGTGCGCGGACGCATCAGGGTGCGCAGGGCCGCGAGGATGACCTTGCGCGGCCCGTGGCGTGCGATCGCTGCGGCGATCAGGTCGGTCTGGTCGATCGTGGCTGTATCGGACATGTGATTCCGGCCGAATTGGCCGGTCCCTTATTGGGGCCCGTCCGGAAGACGGACGGATCCCGGGATCAGACCGTTGCCGAAAGGGCGGTTTGCGATGTCAGAATGTGGTCGAAGGCTCTGACCAGAAGGTCAGAAGTGGGGCTCAGTACAGGTAAGTGCTGCCGAGGACCCGGTTCGCTCGCCCACGATAGAGGAAGCAGTTCAACATGTTCATTGCGCCCTCCTTTCGGTGCTGGCGTTGCGATGGCAGTCCTTTAGGGCCTGCCTGTGATTCCACCAAGACGTAATTTCCAGACGTCGGGGAAGGGCGGTTTTCCTGCAACAGGGGTGTTGCGGTCAGTCGGGCACGTTGTCGATGCCCGATCCGCCCCATGGATGGCAACGCGCGATCCGGCGGGCGGCAAGCCAGCCCCCCTTGATCCCGCCATGCTTCTGAAGTGCCTCAAGAGCGTAGGCCGAACATGTGGGGTGATAGCGGCAGCCATGCCCGACCCATGGCGAAAACAGGAGCCGGTAGCCCCGAACCGGCAGGGAGAGGATGTAGGCAAGTGGGGTCATGCGCCATGCACCCGTGCAAGGGCCGACTCGAGATCCGTGCACATCTGGGCGAAATTGTGGGTCGCGGTCACGTCACGCCGGCCGACCAGAACGTAATCCCAGCCGGGGCGACCGTGGTGGGGCAGAACCTTGCGGGCCACTTCGCGAAGGCGCCGCTTGGCCCGGTTGCGGGCGACGGCATTGCCGACCTTCTTGGAACAGGTGTAGCCGATGCGGATGCCGGACGCAGGCTCATCCTGTCCGCGTTGGCGGGCCTGAAGGTGAAATCCCGTTGTGCCCTGTCGGCGCGCATGGGAGGCCTTGATGAAATCCGACCGCTTGCGCAGGATCTCAAGACACGAAAAAACCGCCCGCTGCCCACGTTCGGACAGGGCGTTGTCGCTGTCCGTAGGGGCTGCTGGCGGTGTCATCGCTCTCAGTCAGGCTGAGGCGCGAGGCCTCAGGCGCTGAGCTTCTTCCGACCGCGGACGCGGCGGGCGTTCAGGATCTTGCGGCCGGCCTTGGTGGCCATGCGCGCGCGGAAGCCGTGACGCGCCTTGCGCACCCGGTTGGAGGGTTGGAACGTGCGTTTCATCGCGCTGTCTCCACTCGTTGAGGCGGGTCACGGTCGCTCTGACCGGATTCGTCGCCCATAATTGTTCGAAGCCCGTCCTTTAAGGGGGAGCAGATCACCTGTCAACGCGGGCAGGTGCGGTTTCTTGCAACAATCCGCATCCGACCTTCACGAGAAATGTTACAGCTTCGTGCCGCGGGCCTGCAAAGCGGTCGTTTTCCATCAACCCGGCGTGAACACCCTTACCTCCACCCCCCTTCGCAGGCCATCTAGCGTTGCAGCACGACTTGTTGCGAGGACGAGGATATGACCGAAATGACCCAGACCTCCGCCGGACCGATCGCACGGCGCCTGCCTTTGATCGTGATCGTGATCGTGGCCCTGACGGGGGCGTATTTCTTGCGGGATATCCTCACGTTCGAGACGTTGCGCGACAATCGCGAGGCACTGATCGCGTTTCGGGATGCGAATTACCTGCTGACGGTGACGGCATTCATCCTCGCCTACGTGGTGATCGTGGCCTTTTCCCTGCCCGGTGCAACGATCGCGACGCTGACGGGCGGATTTCTGTTCGCGACATTCCCCGGGGCGCTGTTCAACATCACCGGCGCCACGCTGGGTGCCATCGGCATCTTTCTGGCCGCGCGCTGGGGATTCGGAGAGCAGCTTGCAAAACGGCTCGAGGGGGCTGACGGGATGGTCAGGAAGATCAAAGACGGCATCGACGAAAACCAGTGGTCGATGCTGTTCCTGATCCGGCTTGTTCCCGCGGTGCCGTTCTTTCTGGCCAACCTGATCCCGTCGTTCCTCGAGGTGCCGCTCTATCGCTTTGCGGTATCCACCTTCTTCGGGATCATGCCGGGGGCCATCGTCTATACTTCCGTGGGCGCCGGTCTGGGCGAAGTCTTCGCCCGTGGCGAGACGCCCAATCTGGGCATCATCTTCGAGCCGCAGATCCTGTTGCCCATCCTCGGTCTGTGTGCACTTGCGGTGCTGCCGATCATCATGAAGGCCGTGCGCGGCAGAAAGGGTCTGTGAGCCATGCCCCGGATTGAAACGGATATCTGCATCATCGGCGCCGGGTCTGGTGGTCTTTCGGTGGCGGCGGGTGCGGCCCAGATGGGTGCGCGTGTCGTCCTGCTCGAAGGTCACAAGATGGGGGGCGATTGCCTGAACTACGGCTGTGTTCCGTCAAAGGCGCTGATCGCCTCGGCCAAGCAGGCTCACGCGATGGAAAGCGGCGCTGCGCTGGGCGTGGCACCTGTCGCGCCGTCGGTCGACTATGCCGCCGCCAAGGACCACGTGCGCAGGGTCATCGAGACGATCGAACCGATGGACAGCCAGGAACGATTCGAAGGCTTCGGCATCACGGTGATCCGCGAATTCGGAAGGTTCATCTCGGACCGCGAGGTTCAGGCCGGCGACACCGTGATCAAGGCGCGCCGTTTCGTCATCGCGACCGGCTCCGGACCGCTGGTCCCGCCGATCCCCGGGCTCGAGGACGTGACGGTTCATACCAACGAGACGATCTTTGATCTGCGCGACCGGCCCGATCACCTGATCATCGTGGGCGGAGGGCCGATCGGAATGGAAATGGCGCAGGCCCATGTCCGGCTTGGCTCCAGGGTGACCGTCCTCGAAGGGGCGAAGGCCATGGGCAAGGACGATCCCGAACTGGCTCGGATCGTGCTCGACAACCTTCGTGCCGAGGGGGTGGAGATCGTCGAAGGCGCGATGGCCGAGAAGGTTTCGGGCAACAAGAATGGCGCCGTGACGGTTCACACCGACAAGGGCGACTTCACCGGCTCCCACCTGTTGATGGCCGTGGGCCGCAAGGTGAATGTCGACAAACTCGATCTCGATCAGGCGCGTGTCGCCCATGATCGTGGGGGCGTGCGAGTCGACGCAGGTCTGCGATCGACCACCAACAAGCGCGTCTACGCCATCGGCGATGCGGCCGGCGGCCTGCAATTCACCCATGTCGCGGGATATCATGCCGGCGTGATCGCCCGGTCGATCCTGTTCGGCCTTCCGGCCAAGGCCAAGACGTCGCATATCCCCTGGGCCACCTATACCGACCCCGAGCTGGCGCAGGTCGGCCTCACCGAGGCCGAGGCCCGCAAGAAGCATGGCAAGGCACTCGAGGTCGTTCGGGCGGAGTTCGCCCATAACGACCGGGCCGTCGCGGAAGGCAAGACAAAGGGTCTGGTCAAGGTTATGATCGTGAAGGGCCGGCCGGTGGGTGCCTCTATTGTGGGGCCATTGGCCGGGGAGCTGATCGGAACATGGGCCATGGCCATCGCCAACAACATGAAGATGTCGGCCATTGCCGGAACCGTGTTGCCTTATCCGACGCTCGGCGAGATGAACAAACGCGCGGCAAGCGCCTATTTCTCTCCCCGCCTGTTCGAAAGCGATACGGTCAAGCGGGTCGTCCGATTCGTGCAGAAGTATCTACCGTGAGGCCGGTGCGGCGATGTTGAATTCCCTTTCGGGCCGGTTCCTGATCCTGACCACGGTCTTTGTCATGCTTGCAGAGATCATGATCTTCGTGCCCTCGGTCGCGCGGTTCCGCGAGGATTACCTTCTGGCACGTCTTGAACGGGCGCAGATCGCCTCGCTCGCGCTTCTGGCCGACGACATGCTGGATGCCGATCTTGAACGGGAATTGCTTGAGAATGCAGAGGTTCTTAACGTCGTTCTTCGTCGCGACGAGATCCGCCAGCTTGCGCTGTCCTCGCCGATTCCGTCGCCGATCACGGGAACATATGACCTCAGGGATGCCTCGAGCCTGACGCTGATCGCGGACGCGATGGTGCGGTTGGCGGATCCTGAAAACAGGATCATCCGGGTGATGGGCAACCCGGTTCAGGAAGGCGGTCTGCTGATCGAGGTCACACTGGAAACCGCCCCTCTTCGCGCTGCGATGATCGACTATGGCCTGCGGATTCTTGTGCTGTCATTCGTGATCTCGATCGTGACGGCGGGGCTGTTGTTCCTTGCCGTGCAAAGCCTGCTCGTGCGGCCGATCAAACGTGTCGTAGCCACGATGCAGGAATATGCCGAGGAGCCCGAAGACGCCCGCCGGATCATCCAGCCCTCGTCGCGCGTGACCGAACTGCGCGAGGCCGAAGACGCCCTTGCAAGTCTTCAGACCGACCTCACAGGCGCGCTGAAACAGAAGGAGCGCCTGGCGCAGCTGGGCGGCGCGGTGGCGAAGGTCAGCCATGACCTGCGCAACATCCTGACATCGGCCCAGCTGTTCGTGGATCGGATCGAAACCTCCGAGGATCCGCTTGTTCGCCGCATGGCGCCAAAGCTGGTGGGCTCGATCACGAGGGCCGTCAACCTGTGTGAATCGACCCTTGCCTTCGGTCGTGCCGAAGAGCCGCCGCCCCGTCTGGGCTGGGTCCGCCTGTCCGAGCTGGCAACCGACGTGGCCGAAAGCGAACAGCTGGCCAGCGGGGATTACGAGATCGAGATTGGCGCAGAGATCGATCCGTCGCTGGAAGTCCGCGCCGACGGCGAGCAGATCCACCGCGTGTTGACGAACCTCGTCCGCAATGCCCGTCAGGCCATCGTTGCCTCGCGCAAGCCCGGTTGGATCCGGATCGGCGCAGAAGAGGATGACGGCGCCTGGTGGATACGTGTCGCCGACAGTGGCCCGGGCCTGCCCAAGAAGGCCGTCGATCACCTGTTCCAGCCGTTTCAGGGCGGCGCGACCCGCGGCGGCGCCGGTCTCGGCCTCGCGATCTCGGCAGAGCTGGTGCGTGGCCACGGTGGCCGCCTCGAGTTGAAGACGTCGGGCGAGGGCGGGACGGAGTTCGTCATCCGTCTTCCGAAATCCAGTATCTCGATGGACTCGGCCGCCGAATGATCCGCAGGCCGGATTTCGGTCTTGCATTGGGATCGCAGCAGTAATAGATCGACGGAACTCAGCGGACTGGTAGCTCAGTTGGATAGAGTACCTGACTACGAATCAGGGGGTCGAGGGTTCGAATCCTTCCCAGTCCGCCATTATTCCTCTCCAGAAACATCCACGAAACAAGGCTTCGGCAATCGTTCCTCGATGGTGCCGTGTGGCCGCAATTTGACTGTGATCGGCGTGGAAATGCCCCTATTGACGCCTTTGATCGTCACGGTATGGCCCCAATCCGGGAGCATGTTCAGGTTCGTCCCTAGTTGGAGATCGAAAATGAAACCCGTTGCGACACTCTTGGCCAAGACGATCCGGATCGGACCGCTTCCGTATCTTGGATTGAGCCTTGTGATCCTCCTGGTTGGTGTCCTTCTGCAGCTTCGTGCTGCAGACCCGGTGATGGCAGACGGCTCCACGATCTTTGGTCTTTTTGCGCGGATCGGTGGTCTTGTCGGGCTCTTTGGCCTTATTCCGCTCTTCGTCGGCGTTCAGGACGACGGCAGCGCGCGCACCGATGAAAGCGGCAAGTCCGAGCGTTCCGATGAATCCGAGACGGCTGATGGCCTGCACCGGGATATGGAACAGACGGACCGGTCCCTGCTTTCATCCCTGCGTGAAAACTTTCTGCGCCGCACGGCCTGACCTGGTCAGAAATCCACCGTCACGCCCGGAAGCCTGAGTTCACGGATCAGATCGCGCAGTTCCTGTCGGGCTGCGACATTCGAGATGTTGAGCTTCTCGACGCCCACGTCGCGCAGATCCAGAAGGGTCAGGCCACGTGGGAACAATTCCCTGAAAATCACACGTTCATTGAAACCGGGTGCCGTTCGAAATCCGATCCGGCGTGACAGCTTGGCGATCGCCTTTTCCATCTTCTGCTTGTTGACCATGTTCTGGGCACCAAGCCGGTTCCGCACCACGACCCAGTCAATCGGGTCGAGCCCGGCTTGCGCCCGCAACTGGCGCGCATTCCAGACCATTTCCGAATAGACGCTTGGTCCTTCGATGGTTTCGCCATCGGTTCCGATATGGGCCAGCAGGTCGAAATCGATGAAGCTGTCATTCAGCGGCGTGATCAGCGTATCGGCGAGACTGTGCGCGATCTGGCTGAGACGGGTATGCGATCCCGGGCAATCTATCAGGATGAAATCGCTTTCACCGTCAAGTCCGGCCACCGCGGCCGAAAGGCGGTGATCATAGATGTTCTCGCCGGGCTTCAGGTCGCCTTCGCTGATCTCCGGCAGTTCGGAATAGCTGGGCGTTGGAAGGTCGACGCCCTGTTCGTCCATGTATCTGCGCCGGTTTCCGAAATACCGGGCCAGCGACTTCTGCCGCAGGTCGAGGTCGACGCAGCCGACCTTGTGCCCCATCCGGGCAAGGGCGGTCGCCACATGCATGGACACGGTCGACTTTCCAGCCCCGCCCTTCTCGTTTCCGACGACGATGATATGTGCCACTGCCCGGCCCTCCGGCGATGTCGCGACGCTTCTGGACGCCGTCTTTGGCCCGACAGTAAAGGCTGGCGCGGGGCAGGAAAAGAGCCGGTGTCACCGTTGGTTCGCTTTATCGGTGCGCCATTGACTTTGTGCGACAGAGCCGCCATGTGCCATTCAATGTTTTTGACCGCTGCCGCGTGAGCAGCGCGCCCCGACCCGGACCTGAAGGGTCCGCACGGGGGCGCAGGTCGAAGACGCCAAGAGGTTCCCAACATCACGCGAGGGGCCGCGGCATGACGGCCGGCGGGACTCCGCCCGACGGTCAGCGTGTGCCGCCACCCTGTACGCCCGCGCCGGGTGCGCGCCGCATGATGCGGCCGCGCGGCGTGGTTCATCTTGCCGGTTCGGCCACGCAATCGTGGCGGCCCGGCCCGAAAGGATTGATCCGCAATGGATTTTGATATGCTGGGGCTCGCGCCCCGACTCGTGACCTCGCTCAAGGAGGCCGGCCTGACCGAACCCACCCCGATCCAGAAGCGCGCCATCCCGGCCGCGATGGAAGGCCGCGATGTGATGGGCCTTGCCCAGACCGGTTCCGGCAAGACCGCCGCATTTGGTCTGCCGATGATCGACAGTCTGCTGAAGAACCAGACCAAGGCGCCCAATGGCTCTGCCGTCGCGCTTGTCCTTGCGCCGACGCGCGAACTGGCGCGCCAGATCGTCGATGCGCTTTCGGTCTATACGAAGGATACCGGCCTGCGCACCGGGCTTGTCGTGGGGGGTGCCGGCATCACCGGCCAGATCCGCAAGATGGAGCGTGGCGTTCACCTTCTGGTGGCCACGCCCGGACGCCTGATCGACCTGATCGACCGGCGCGCCGTATCACTCAGCTCGACCCGATTCCTCGTCCTCGACGAGGCCGACCAGATGCTCGACCTCGGCTTCATCCACGCGTTGCGCCGGATCGCCAGTCTTCTGCCCGAAGAGCGGCAGACGATGCTGTTTTCCGCCACCATGCCCAAGCAGATGGCCGAGATCGCGGCGGCTTTCCTCACGAAACCCGAACGGGTCGAGGTCGATCCTCCGGGACAGGCGGTGGACCGCATTCGCCAGAGCGTCCATTTCGTCGCCCAGTCCGAAAAACCCGCTCTGCTGTCCGAGATGCTGTCCAAGCATACGGATGAACGGGCGCTGGTTTTCGGTCGCACGAAGTGGGGCATGGAAAAGCTGTCCAAGAGCCTTGAAAAGCAGGGCTTTTCCGTCGCCTCTATCCATGGCGCGAAAAGCCAGGGGCAGCGGGATCGTGCGATCCGGGAATTCCGGGCCGGCACGATCAAGGTGCTGGTCGCGACCGATGTGGCGGCCCGTGGTCTCGATATCCCCGATGTGAAGCACGTCTATAACTACGAGCTTCCCAATGTCGCGGATACCTATGTCCACCGCATCGGCCGGACGGCGCGTGCCGGGGCGGATGGCGCCGCGATCGCGCTCTGCGCCCCTGACGAGATGGGCGATCTTCGCGGGATCGAAAAGCTGATGAAACAGTCCGTGCCCGTGGGCTCCGGCCGGCCCTGGGAGGTCGAGGCCCCGGCGCCGAAGCGTGGCGGCAAGGGCCGTGGCAAACCTGGCGGTGCCCGCCCGGGCAACCGGTCGCGTCGTCCCCGCCGGTCCAAGACCGCGGCCTGACCAGCCTTTGGCAGGTGCCCGACAGACGGGCGCCTGCCGGCTCGGCTCAGCCAGCCTCGGCGATCATTTCCGATTGCCGCACGATCACCTCGGCCTGCTTGATCGAGGCGATATCGACCAGCCGTCCCTTGTAGACCGTCGCGCCTTCGCCGCGTGCCTTGGCCGCGTCCATCGCGGCGAGGATCTCGCGCGCCTCGGCCACGGCCTCCTCCGACGGGGTGAAGACCTCGTTGGCCAGGGCGACCTGCTTGGGATGGATGGCCCATTTGCCGACCATGCCCAGCGTCGCGGAGCGCAGGGCCTGCGCGCGGAACCCGTCGTCGTCTGAGAAATCCCCGAACGGGCCGTCGACCGGCAGGACGCCATGGGTCCGGCAGGCCGCGACGATTGCCGTCTGCGCCCAGTGCCACGGATCCGACCAGTGCTTCACGCCGTCGCGCAGCATGTAGTAGTTTTCCTGAGTGCCGCCGATCCCGGTCGTCTGCATCCCCATCGAGGCTGCGAAATCGGCCGCACCCAGCGACATGGCGGCCATCCGGGGCGAACTCGCGGCGATTTCTTCGACATGCGCGATGCCGGCGGCGGATTCGATGATGACCTCGAAGCTGATCCGCTTTGCGCGGCCCTTTGCCGCCTCGATCGCAGAGACCAGCGCATCGACCGCATAGACATCCGCAGCGCAGCCGACCTTGGGGATCATGATCTGATCGAGCCTGTCGCCCGCCTGTTCCATCAGGTCAACCACATCGCGATACCAGAACGGGGTATCGAGCCCGTTGATCCGAACGCTGAGCGTCTTGTTGCCCCAGTCGATATCGCGTGTGGCCGCAATGATGTTGGCGCGCGCCGCGTCCTTGTCCGTTGGAGCGACGGAATCCTCCAGATCCAGATTGATCACGTCGGCTGCCGAGGCGGCCATCTTTTCGAAAATGGCCGGGCGAGAGCCCGGTCCGAACAGCTGGCACCGGTTGGGGCGGGCAGGCGGAGCGGGCTGAAGGCGGAAGGACATGCGGTTCTCCGGGTAATGAAATGTCGTCAGGGTCGGCTGGACGGATAGATTATTGCGCAAACAGCTTCAAGCGCTATCTCGCAGGCGCAGCATGGCGTCTGGATCGCTGCACGGCCCGCGCGCAATCGGCAAGCAAGACGGGAAATTTTCGTGCGTCACGGGACAATGACGGGATGAATTTGCGGAATTCGATTGTCTGTGCCCCAGAACGGCAAGAATTGTCGGGCTGGTCCTGCGAGGCTCCACGAAACCTCAGGAGTCTGCCCCGATGATTCGTACACCCTATCTTCTGTTCCTTGGTGACGCACATGATCAGCTGGCCGCAAAGGTCGCGCAGGGCATTCAGGATTGGCGCCCCGACAACGTCGTGGGCCAGTTCCGCATGCCCGGCTGCAAGGCCGATGTGGGTGCCAAGGACATGACCCTTGCCGAGGCCTATGACGCCGGGGCGCGGACCCTTGTCATCGGTGTGGCGAACCGCGGCGGCGTCTTTTCCGACGCGTGGCTCGATGTCATGGTCGAGGCGATGGAGACCGGCTTCGACATCGCGAGCGGTCTGCACAGCCTGCTGCGCAACTCCCCCATGCTGCGCGAGGCCGCGGAACGGACGGGTCGCACGCTGCACGACGTGCGCATCCCGACCGTGGCCTACCCGATCGCCAACGGCGCCCCGCGCTCTGGCAAGCGATGCCTTGCCGTGGGCACCGATTGCTCCGTCGGCAAGATGTATACCGGCCTTGCGATGGATGCCGAGATGAAGGCCCGCGGCATGAAATCCTCGTTCCGGCCCACCGGGCAGACCGGCATCCTCATCACCGGCGAAGGCATCCCGCTTGATGCCGTGATCGCCGATTTCATGGCCGGATCGGTCGAATGGCTGACACCTGACAACGACGCCGACCATTGGGATCACATCGAAGGGCAGGGGAGCCTGTGGCACGTCTCCTATTCCGGGGTGACGATGGCGCTGATCCATGGCGGTCAGCCCGACGCCCTGATTCTGGCCCATGAACCGACACGAACCCATATGCGTGGCCTGCCCGATCATGCGCTCCCCAGCCTCGAGGCGCTGCGCGATCAGGCGCTGGCGCTGGCGCGGATCGCCAACCCTGACTGCGTCGTTGCGGGCATTTCCGTCAACACCAAGGCGCTGGGCGATGACGAGGCACTGGCCCTGTGCGCCGAAATCGAAGACCGGATGGGCCTGCCGACGGTGGACCCGTTTCGCCATGGGGCCGGGCGGCTGGTGGACGCGCTGGCCGCGATCTGACAGACACTTGGCATGAGCATTTCGGTCACCCAGGAGGCGTTTCGCCTCGCGCAGGTCTTTACCATCAGCCGGGGCTCCCGGACCGAGGCGCGCGTCCTGACGGTGCGCGTGTCGCGCGACGGCGTGACCGGCTGGGGGGAATGTGTGCCCTATGCCCGCTATGGCGAAACGCCTGAAAGCGTGTCTGACCAGATCGCGGCGCTGCCCGAGGATATCACCCGCGCAGACCTGCAAGAGGCCCTGCCGCCGGGTGCCGCGCGCAATGCCATGGATTGCGCACTTTGGGATCTGGAGGCCAAGATCGAGGGCCGGCCTGTCTGGCAACTTGCGGGCCTCGAACGGCCGCGCCCCGAGGTGACCGCCTACACCCTGTCGCTTGATACGCCCGAGGCGATGGAAGCGCAGGCCCGCAAGCACGCGCATCGCCCCCTTCTCAAGATCAAGCTGGGCACGCCAGATGACATGCCCCGGCTGGAGGCCGTGCGGCGCGGCGCGCCCGCGGCCCGGATCATCGTCGACGCCAACGAAGGCTGGAGCGCCGAGGTCTATGGCGAACTTGCGCCGCACCTGATCCGCCTTGGGGTCGAGATGGTCGAACAGCCCCTCCCGGCGGGCGACGACGCCATGCTGGCCGAGATCGACCGGCCCTTGCCCGTCTGCGCCGACGAAAGCTGCCATGACCGTGCCTCCCTGCCGGAACTGGCGGGCAGGTATGACATGGTGAACATCAAGCTCGACAAGACCGGAGGGCTGACGGAGGCGTTGGCCCTCCGCGATGCCGCACGATCGGAAGGCTACGCCGTCATGGTCGGCTGCATGGTGGGCACATCGCTGGCCATGGCTCCGGCAGTTCTGGTGGCGCAGGGTGCCGACATCGTCGATCTGGACGGCCCGTTGTTGCTGGCCGAGGATCGCGATCCGCCGCTGTTCTTCGACGAGGCCGGGGCGCATCCCGCGGAACCCGCACTTTGGGGGTGACGGCAGCCGGCTTGCGACACGCCAGCGACGGCGGCGCACCATGCCGGAGGGCGTCCCTGTCTTGACGCTGACGCCTGTTGCGGCCAAACCCGTGCCAAACCTCAAGGGAGCGAGCGCCGTGAGCCGGATTGTCTATGTGAACGGAGAATATCTGCCCGAGGAAGAGGCGCGGATTTCGATCTTTGACCGCGGCTTCCTCATGGCCGATGGCGTCTACGAAGTGACGTCGGTTCTGGATGGCAAGCTGATCGATTTCGAAGGCCATGCCATACGGCTCGAGAGGTCGCTTGACGAGCTGGACATGGCGCCGCCCATGAGCCGGGACGAGCTTTTGACGATCCACCGCGAACTTGTCTCCCGGAACGGTATCGAAGAAGGGCTGGTCTATCTTCAGGTCACGCGCGGCGCGCCCGGGGATCGGGATTTCGTCTTCCCCGACCCCGATGAGACGCCGGCCACTGTCGTTCTGTTCACCCAGTCAAAGCCCGGGCTCGCGCATGGGCCCGCCGCTGGCAAGGGCATTCGCGTGATCTCGATCGAGGATCAGCGCTGGGGCCGCCGTGACATCAAGACGGTTCAGCTTCTGTATCCCTCGATGGGCAAGATGATGGCCAAGAAAGCCGGCGCCGACGATGCCTGGATGGTCGAGGATGGCTTCGTGACCGAAGGCACATCGAACAACGCCTATATCGTGAAGGGCAACACGATCGTCACACGCGCCCTGTCAAACGAGATCCTGCACGGCATCACGCGGGCCGCTGTCCTGCGTTTCGCGTCCGAGGCGCAGATGGTCGTCGAAGAGCGGAACTTTTCCATCGAAGAGGCGCAATCGGCGGATGAGGCGTTCATCACCTCTGCCACGACCTTCGTGATGCCCGTGGTCGAGATCGACGGCGCGCCTGTCGGGACGGGTACGCCCGGCCCGGTGTCGGCACGACTGCGGGAAATTTACCTCGATGAAAGCCTCAAGGCAGCGATCTGACGCTTTTAGTTTCGGCCGCATGGCATGCCCATGCCGTTCGTCTCAGGGTTGATGTTTCGGCAACAATCCAGTGCTGGAAGGTTTGGCCCGCTTGATTCGGAAACCCCGAACCAGACGCCGTAGCGTCGCGAAAGAATCGTCTGGTCTTGAAATCGCGATTCGCTATGATCGGCGCAAGTGGAGGGAGGCTGCTCCTCGCGGACGTGTTCTGGTTGGGCCTCCCCTTTATTAAGGTGGAGGTTCATTATGGAAGAAGACATTGTGAGATGCGGCTGTTGCGAGCCGTCAGATGACCTGAGTTTTCCAGGTGGCGTTTCCTTTGTGGCTCCCGGCGCTAATGCCGCGACGGTGATCGAAGACGGCGATGCGGCCGGTGACCTTTCGACCGATGCCGTCATGGAATTCGGCGACGTCTTCGAAGGATCGATCAACCCCGCAGGCGACGATGACTGGGTCGCGATCGACCTCGACGGTGGGCAGACCGTTGCCATCACACTTGACGCGACATTCTTCGGCGGCGTGATCGAGGTCTATGACAGCGACGGAAATCTGATCGACTCGGCCACCGCTGGCTTTGGGTCAGATCCGGAACTGGTTCTCGATGTGCCAGCGTCCGGCACCTATTACATCTCGGTGTCCCAGAATAACGGAAGCCGGACCGGTGACTACGTCCTTGCGGTCGGAGAATATGTTCCGCCCAGCCCGCTGGACGCCATTGATTGGGGTGGCGTATCCGTCGACACGGGTGGAACCAACAACATCAAGGTCTATTTCGCACTTGCCGGCGAAACCTTTGACGGGATCACTGCGGAAGGATTGAACGCCTACGAACAGGGCCAGTTCATCGAAGCGTTCAACAGGATTTCGGCGGTCGCGGATGTGACGTTCGAGATAGTCACGTCCAGTGCGGATGCCAACTTGTTCCTTGTCGGTGACAACGGACAGGAAACCTCGGGCTTCTATGGATATTTCAACCCGCCCGGTGAACGGAACGAGGGCGTGGGCGTCTTTAACATGGGTCTTTGGGACCGAAACCCCGGTGGCGACCTCGAGGCCGGCGGCTGGGGCTTCGTGACCATCATCCACGAGCTTGGTCACGGGCTTGGCATGGCGCATCCGCATGATACCGGTGGCGGCTCACCGGTCATGGACGGTGTGTCGAGTTCGTTCGGTGATTATGGCGATTTCGACCTGAACCAGGGCGTCTATACGATGATGTCGTACAATTCGGGCGCGGAAGCCTATGCACCGA
The DNA here is from genome assembly GCF_004000435.1 of Alexandriicola marinus. Lineage (GTDB taxonomy): Bacteria > Pseudomonadota > Alphaproteobacteria > Rhodobacterales > Rhodobacteraceae > Alexandriicola > Alexandriicola marinus. The sequence goes on along the minus strand of NZ_RBVZ01000006.1, from coordinate 118,733 downwards.
TGCCTCCGGAGAGCATCTGGGGCTACGAGATGGGGCCGATGGCCTTTGATATCGCGATGCTCCAGGAAAAATACGGCGTAAACACGACGACCAATTCGGGTGATAACGTCTACGCGATGACCGATCTGCAGGGCTCTGGACAAGGGTTCATCGGGATCTGGGATACTGGCGGCACCGATGAAATCGTCAACACCAGCGGAAGTTCGTCGATCATCTTTCTGCTCGATGCGACCCTCCAGTACGAGGAAGGTGGCGGAGGCTATATCAGCAACACCTTCGACTCCAACCGCGATCCCATTGCGGGCGGCTATACGATCGCGGCAGGTGTCGTCATCGAGAATGCCACCGGCAGTGGGCAGACCGACGGCCTGATCGGGAACGAATTCGACAATGTTCTGACAGGCCATGGCGGAATCGATTACCTGATCGGCTTCGAAGGGGACGATATCCTCGACGGCGGCGACGGGGCGGACTGGATGTGGTCCGGAGTGGGCTCGGACATCATGATCGGCGGCGCCGGTGCCGACCTGTTCGAATTCCGGCGGACCAAGGAAAGCGGCACCGTAGAGGGTGACCGGGACATCATTCAGGACTTCGAGGTCGGACTGGACCGCATCATGCTCACCTTCATGGATGGGGATGCAGCGACCGATGGCAATCAGTCGATGATGTATATCGGCGGGCTGGACTTCAGCGGAACCGGGATCGGCGAGGTTCGCGTCCTGATGGAAGCAGGCTGGACCTACAATCTGGCCTTTGTCGATCTTGACGGGGATGCGAACGCGGATATGGCGTTCGAAATCCACACCACGGATATGGTGACGGAGTCCGATTTCCTGCTCTGACATCTGTCACGATTGAAAAGCGAAACGCCGCGCCCTGTTCCCGGGGCGCGGCGTTTTGCATGGACAGCGGGGCAGAGTGGCTGCTTCAGCCATCCTTGCCGACATTGCGCGCAAAGGCCTCCTTGAAGGCGGCCTGCTGATCCTCGGTTGCCTCGGTCTGATGTCTGGCTTTCCACTCTGACATGGGCATCCCGTAGTAATCCTCGCGCGCCTCGTCCTTGGTCATCTCGATTCCCTCGGCGGCGGCCGCTTCCTGAAACCATCGGCTCAGGCAGTTCCGGCAGAAGCCCCCAAGGTTCATCAGGTCGATGTTCTGAACATCCGGGCGATCTTCGATCAGGTGCTGACGCAGCCGCCGAAAGGCAGCGGCTTCGATGCGGATCCGGGTTTCCTCGTCGATATCCATTCGTGTCTCCTCTCAGGGTATAAGGCCGATGCCCCGCGCACCCTCGATCAGGGAGGCCGCGACAAGGTGGGCATCCTCGGTCGCGGGGGGCCTTTGATCGGGAACCTGCACCACGGTCATGCCCGCGGCAAGGGCTGCGGCGACGCCCGTATCGGAGTCCTCGAACACAAGGCAGCGCGCAGGCGGTTGACCCAGCGCGCGTGCCGCATGAAGAAACAGGTCCGGCGCAGGCTTTGGCGCATCGACCCTGTCCCGCCCGAAGAGGAAATGCCTCTCGAACCGGTGACCGATCCCGGCCCGGTCGAGATTGGTCACGGCCCACGAGGTCTGGGAATTGGTCGCGACCGCCCGGGGCAAGGAAAGCCTGTCCAGATGATCAAGGAGCGCGTCGACACCGGGCCGCAGCGGGATGCCGGCGGCAAGCCGGCTGTCCATCTCGGTTTGCCAGTGAACTTCCATCGCGGGCAGATCAAAGCTCGCGCCAAAGGCCGCGCGCAGAATACCTTCGCCCTGATCCGAGGCGATACCGACGAGCGATTGCAGCACGTCCCGTCGCGGAGGCAGATCGAGCGCCACCAGCGCGGCAAGGCCCGATTCGATCATCAGGGCTTCCGTATCGAGAAGCGTCCCGTCCAGATCGAAGATGACCGCTCCGAACCGGCTCACAGCCCAGACGCGGCCAGAACCGCCTCCATGACAGGCGCGATACGGCGCGCCCAGTGACGCTGGGCATCCGGTGTCGCGATGACGTCGTTGCGCAATTCGATCAGGATGTTCGGGCGTCCATGTGCGAGGGCATGCCGATCAACGGAATCGCCCGGCAGATGGCCGCTATAGGGCTGGTTTTCGCCAACGCTCAGATCGGGTTCTTCACGCAGCCTGTCGATCATCGGCCGGGCCAGCCTGTCATCGCGGTGCGAATAGAGGATGGCGATCTGCCAGGGCCGGGGCGGACGGCCCCGAAGTTTCGGCGTGAAACTGTGGATTGCCGCGATCACGGTGTCGTTCCTGCGACCGGCCAGCCCGGCATAGGCCTCGTGATAGGGCCGGTAAAGCCGGTCGAGGCGCTGTTCCCGTTCGGCAGCGCCGGCATGGCGGTTCGCGGGTATCACTGTCCCGTCATAAAGCCGCATCAGAAGCGTGGGATCGTCCTCTCCGCGATTGGGATCGATGACAAGTCGCGAGAAATTCGACAACAGCGCAGGGCTGCGAAGTTCTTCGGCCAGCGCGCGGGTCACGCCCGCCGCACCCGGATCAAAGGCGATGTGACGCTCCATGTCTGCGGCCGGCAGACCGAGATCGCCCCCTCCGACCCAGTCGGGAACATGGTTTGTCGCGTGATCGCAGGTGATCAGCCAGCGGCCCGGATTTGCTTCACCGAGGATTTCGTAAGCATTGTGCTGCATCAGGGACCTGCTCGATCAACTTCTTTCCGGTGCACCTTCTAGGCCAGTTGTTCGAGGAAAGGAATTGCGCAATAAGGGCGCAAACAAAGAGCTGTTAGCGGTAACGCCAGCCAAGGAAATGAATCGAGGAACCCGATGAGACGTCATCGCAACGTAAAGATTGTCGCAACTCTTGGACCGGCATCGAGTGATTACAAGATGATACGCGCCCTGATGGAAGCCGGGGCAGATGTGTTTCGTCTGAACATGAGCCACGGGTCCCACGACGAGATACGCGAACGTCATGCGATCATCCGTCAGATCGAAAAGGACCTTGGAACGCCGATCGGTATTCTTGCCGATCTGCAGGGCCCCAAGCTGCGCGTCGGCACCTTTGCAAATCCCGATGGCGAGGAACTGGAAGTGGGGGCCTCTTTCCGGCTCGACCTTGCCGACAAGCCCGGCGACGCAACGCGGGTGACCTTGCCGCACAAGGAAATCTTCGACGCGCTGGAACCCGGGTCACATCTTCTGGTCAATGACGGCAAGATCAAGTTGCGGGTGCGGGACTGCGGCGCGGATTTCGCCGATTGCGAGGTGATCGTGGGGGGCACGATCTCGAACCGCAAGGGCGTGAACGTCCCCGACGTGGTTCTGCCTCTGGCGGCCCTGTCCGAAAAGGATCGCGACGATCTGGAGTTCGTCTGCGAACTGGGCGTCGACTGGCTGGCGCTGAGCTTCGTCCAGCGACCCGCCGACGTGATCGAGGCGCGCCGTCTGGCCGGCGATCGCGCCGCCATCCTGTCCAAGATCGAAAAGCCCGCGGCGGTGAACGCCTTCGACGCCATTCTCGAAGTGTCAGACGGGATCATGGTCGCGCGGGGTGATCTGGGCGTCGAGCTTCCGGTTCAGAACGTGCCGCCCATCCAGAAGCGCCTGATCCGCAAATGCCGGGCCGTGGCCAAGCCCGTGATCGTTGCCACACAGATGCTCGAATCCATGATCGACAGCCCGATGCCGACGCGGGCCGAGGTGTCCGACGTGGCCGCCGCGATCTACGAAGGCACCGATGCCGTCATGCTGTCAGCCGAAAGTGCCGCCGGTCAGTTCCCGATCGAGGCCGTCCGCACGATGGACAACGTGGCAGCCGAGGTGGAAAGCGATCCCACCTATACCGAGATCATCGAAGCCTCCCGCAAGATCGAACGGACGAGCGTCGCCGACGGGATCGTCTCGGCCGCGCGCGAGATTGCCGAGGCGACCAAGGTCGCCGCGATCTGCTGCTTTTCCGAAAGCGGGACAACCGCGCTTCTCGTTTCACGGGAACGGCCGCGCGTGCCGATCATCGCGCTGACGACCGAACCTTCGACCGCGCGCCGGCTTTGTCTGTCCTGGGGCACGAACAACGTGATTACCGGACCCATCGACCGGTTCAAGGGCGCGGTCGTCAGCGCTGTGCGCGCATCGCTCGCAGAAGGGCTGGCCACCGAAGACGACATGATCGTCGTGACGGCAGGTGTGCCGTTCAACACGCCCGGTTCCACGAATATCCTGCGTGTCGCGCCCTGTCAGGAACGTTTGATTTACAGTGCTGATCCGGAGTAGATTTTTCCCGTCATGAAAATTGCGGGGTAGGTTATGGATTGGGATCTGGCTCTGGTGGTGGGTATCGTACTCGTCGCCTTCACCTTCCCGGCGGTCATCAGCGCGTTCTCCGAAGGTCGCGCGCCCAGATCGGCGGCGATTCTCGTGATGGTCGGTGGCGGGCTTATCGCGCTCGCCCTGTATTCAGAGCCGAGTGGTTACACCTTCGCCAGCATTCCCGACGTATTCGTCCGGGTCGTCGGCCGCTACATCAACTGATTGCCGCATAAGGCCTTGCAAGCTTGGCGGGCGGGCAGTATACGGCGCGCTCGAACACCCGCGTGGATGGCCATCAGTGGCATGCCTCCCCACGCGGTACACTCTGATCCAAGGAGACGAAAATGCCCAAGATGAAGACGAAGTCGAGCTGCAAGAAGCGGTTCAAGATCACGGCCTCCGGTCGTGTCGTCGCGGCCCAGGCGGGCAAGCGTCACGGCATGATCAAGCGGACGAACAAGTTCCTCCGCAATGCCCGCGGAACAACCACGCTGTCGAAGGCTGATGAACAGATCATCAAGCCGATGATGCCGTACGCGCGCTAAGGAGGACTGAGATATGCCCCGCACCAAAGGTGGAACCGTCACCCATCGCCGTCACAAGAAGGTTCTTGATCAGGCCAAAGGTTATTATGATCGCCGGTCAACGACGTTCAAAGTGGCCCGTCAGGCCGTCGACAAGGCCAACCAGTACGCGACCCGCGACCGCAAGGTCCGCAAGCGGAATTTCCGTTCGCTCTGGATCCAGCGGATCAACGCCGGTGTCCGTGCGTTCGACGCCGACATGACCTATTCCCGCTTCATCAATGGCCTGACGCTGGCCGGGATCGAAGTGGACCGCAAGGTTCTGGCCGATCTCGCCGTGAACGAGCCCGATGCGTTCGGCGCGATCGTCGACAAGGCCCGGGCCGCCCTGGCCTGAGCCAGAGACACCCGAGAATGATCGAAGCCGCGGCCCGTCTGGTCCGCGGCTTTTTTCATTCCGAACACGCAGCCCCTGTTCTTTCATCGCAATCCCGACCATTCTTGCAGGATTGATCCGGGGTGCCCGCACATGACCAACGATCCGTTTCGTCATCATCCGGGGCTGGCTCCGCTCGTCACCCCGCCAGAGGATTCCGCCCTGCGCGAGATTACGCCAGCATTGGTGCGCGAGCAGGTTCGCGAAAACGACCTGAACCCCGATTTCGTCATCCCTGACGAGGTGCGCGATGCCTGCCGCGCCCGCGCGATGGCGGGTCGATGGGATCAGGATCTCTGGGTCTTTGCCTATGGATCGCTGATGTGGGATCCGGCTGTTCTGTTCGAGGAGTTGCGCCGTGCGCATGCTCCGGGTGTGGAACGTCGATTCATCCTGATGGACATCAACGGCGCGCGCGGCATGCCCGACAGGCCGGGGGTCATGGCCGCGCTTGATCTGGGCGACGGCTGTGATGGCCTCGTGTTCCGAATCCGGCGCGACATGCTCGAAGCCGAAACCCGCCGCTTGTGGAACCGCGAGAGAGTGGGCGCCGCCTATCAGCCCGTCTTCATTCCGGTTGAAACGGCGCAAGGCCCGATTGAGGCGCTGACCTTCCTTGCCGATCACGACACCGACGCGATCGTCGCGGACCTGCCCCACGAGGAACAGGTTCGGCTATGTGCGACTGGCGAAGGTGTTCTGGGCACAAGCCGGGACTACCTCGAGGCGCTCGCAAGGGGGCTTGTCGCGCTTGGGGTGGATGACCCGCATGTCACGTCATTTCTGGCGGACGTGCGGGCCTATCGCGGCTAGGCGCCAGATCCGGTTCAGTCATACTCGGCGATGATATCGAAATCGACGCGGGTTTTCCGGATGCCCGGCGCGCCGGGGATCGCCGTGGGCCGTGACGGCGCCGCGATGATGATATCCTCGGCCTCGAACCCGGCGGCGACAAGCATGCTCATCATCGCGATGGCCCGCATCCGCGCGGTGGCCGGCGTCTCTCCCGAACCGGGTTCGTCGGAGAATTGGCCCACGACACGAAGCTTGGCCTCGGGGCAGGCGGCCGCCGCGGCGGCCAGCTGGATCGCATTCGACAATTCCGATTGGCTGGCCGCGATGGACCGGGGCGAATAGAAGATCCGGGTCTGGCCCACGCTTTCTTCAAGCCGGGTGACGCAGACGGGCGGTGTCCGCGGCGCGAGGCCGGGGCTTGTCGAAACAGGCGTCGGGGCCGACGTCTCGATCACCGAGAACTCGACCCGCCGGTCATAAAAGGCAACCGGCTGATCGCCACGGATCGCGGCGGGCTGCCGGTCGCCAAAGCCGACCGCCCGAAAGACAGAAGTATCGATCCCTTGCGCGGCGACCCTGTCGATGACCGCCTGGGCGCGTTGTTCGCTAAGCTGCATGTTGATGGCCGGATCGCCCGAGGGATCGGAATGGCCTTCGACCTGGATCACGACGCCCGGGCAATCCTGCGCCACGAGGCCAAGAAGCCGGGCCTGTGCTATGCCCTCTTCGGCGCCGGTCGTGCCGCCGCTGGGAAAATAGACGCGCGCTTCGGCGCTCAGGACACGGAGGTCTTCGATGCATTGCGCAGTGTTGGAGATCGCCGACGGCGAGGCGTTGAACAAGGATGTCGAGACAGGCGCCGGGCTGACATCCGCGGCACGTGCCGGCTGCTCGATCGCGGCCTGTGCCGGTGCGCCGATCGCGCGGCTCACGATGTCTTCGAGCGCTTCACCTGACGTCGGACCCGGCCCTGTTCCGGCGGCCGCCAACGATGGATCCGGTTCGTCGATGGCGGGTAGTTGACCCGCAACGATCTGCGCGATCTGGGTTGCGGTGTCATCGGCTGATGCGCCCGAAAACGCTTCGCCCGGCACTGCCGATTCCGCCACGACGCTGTCGTCGGTTCCGGTTCTGCGGTCAGGCGAAGAAGCGATCTCGATCGGCGAATTGAACGTGATCGCACCGCTGAGATAGGCCATTCCGAGCGCAAAGCCGCCGCCCCCGCATACCGCGACGATCAATGCGCCAAGGAGCAGCTTCTTTCCCGTGCCGGATTTCGAATGTGCGTCGCCAATGGCGGGGCCTTGCCCCAACTGGAAATCGTCCGCCATGTCACTCGTCCCCCAAAAATGACCCAATAATGCGATGCCCGGTTCTGGCAGCCGTCGGTGAACCCAGGAATCGCTCAATCTATATGCGGTGAGTGTAACAAACCGCGACAATTGGTGTCACCACCCGAGGTGTAGGATCGCAGCAAAAAATCAATACCGCATGATGTGTCGCTTGATTTCTCATCGGTGGTGACGGCGGATCGGCTTTCGGTGTCCGCTCTGCGCGTTGGTTCGGCAGATGCCCTGCGCCCCTTGCCAATTATTGGGCGCTTTGACTGTTTTTCGGGCGGCTGTAATTCCCTGTGCGACTGTGGAGCGCGGTTCGCGCGCCGTGGTGTGGACGATCCCGATGGGCTGGCTGAGGATCGGTCTCGCAATACGAAGGACAGTCACGTGTATCCCGGACCTGAAATCGACAATCGGGTGGCCTCCCCGATACAGGGCTATATGGCCCGGCTTCGCGACCGAATGCTTGAGAACCGCGACGGCGAGGTGGCAAGCTATATTCCCGAACTCGCCAAAGCCGATCCCGAAGCCTACGGCATGGCCGTCGTGACGCTGGATGGCACCTGCTACACCATCGGCGAGGCAGATGTTCCCTTCACGATCCAGTCCATGTCCAAGCCATTCACCTATGGCGCGGCGCTGATGCGTCACGGTCGGGAAAAAGTCCTGCGACATGTCGGGGTCGAGCCGACGGGCGAGGCGTTCAATTCGATCATCCTCGATGAGACGAACAACCGCCCGTTCAATCCGATGGTCAACGCCGGTGCGATCTCTGTCGCGTCGCTTCTGACGGGGCCCGGCGATGTCGATCAGATGCGGCAGCTGTTCAGCCGCCTTGCCGGACGTGACCTTGCGATCGATCAGGATGTCTATGTTTCGGAAAAGGCCACGGGGCATCGAAACCGGGCGATCGCCTATCTGATGCTGAATTCGGGCATGATCGAGAATGATCCCGAAGAGGTGCTCGACCTCTATTTCCAGCAATGCGCGATCGAGGTGACATGTGCCGACATGGCGCGGATGGCGGCGGTTCTGGGCAATATGGGCGTCGCTCCCGGGACGGAGGATCGGATCTTTTCGGCCGATGCCGTTCAGGATGTGCTGACCCTGATGAATACCTGCGGCATGTACGATTATGCTGGGCAATGGGCCTATGAGGTGGGGATTCCCGCAAAAAGTGGGGTCGCAGGCGGGATCATCGCCGTTCTTCCAGGGCAGGGCGGCATCGCCGTCTGGTCGCCCCGGCTCGATACCTTCGGCAACAGCGTGCGCGGCGTGGAGACCTGCCGCGAGGTGTCGCGGACATTCGGGCTTCATGCCTTTGCCCAGTCGAACCAGCCGGGCACGGTGATCCGCCACAGCTATCACCTCGGGGAGGCAGGCTCGAAACGGGTGCGCTCGGCGGGTGCGCGGGCCTATCTGCGCGAACATGGACGAAAGGTGCTGGTCCTCGAGCTTCAGGGGGCGCTGCGGTTCGGTGGGATGGAGACGGTGATCCGAACCCTGACCGAGGGCGCTGCCACGTTTTCCGAGATCGTGATCGATCTGGCACGGGCAGGCTCGGTCGAACGGCCTGCGGCGCGGATGCTGGTCCAGTCCCTGATGACGTTCTGCAACACTGGTTACCGGGTAACGCTGTCTGGCGTGTCCGGCGCAGGATCAAGCGGGCTTGTCCGTGTCGAGGCGGAGGCCGAGGGCCTCCCGGTGGAGTTTCTTCCCGATCTGGACGCCGCGCTGGAACAGGCCGAGACGCGGCTGCTGATGGGGCATCAGGAAATGTCGGATACCGCCCGCTATGCCCTGCCCGACATGGGCATTCTGTCGGGTCTGTCGTCCGAGGATTACCGCGCGCTGGAATCCATCGTGCGGGTCTACCGCTACGGCGATGGGGAACAGATCATCGCGCATGACGCCCAGGTCGAGGCGGTCTTTCTGGTCGCGAGCGGCGTTGTGGATCTGACATTGCCCGGCGCTGACGGGCGGTCCCGGCGGCTTGTCTCAGTGGGGCCCGGCCAATGCTTTGGCGAAGCGGCGCTTGCCGACGGCGCGGCCACGGCCGCCGATGCCCACGCCAAGGGTGCGGCCACCTGCTATGCGCTGCCGGTGGCGGAGTTGCGGGACCTGTCAGCGGAGCGGCCGGGCCTGATCCCCGCGATCCTGTCGAATGTCGTGCGCAGCCTCGGTGCGCGGCTGCGTCATGCCCATGACGAGATCCGCCGCCTTGAATAGCCCTGCGCGCGGTTGCAAATCGCGGCCCCCGGCGCTAACCGTCCTGCGACGGTTTCTTGGGGATTGTTCATGGACGACCTGCGCGACAAATACATCGACCTGATTGCCGGTGCCGCCGACGAGGCTGCGCTCGAAGAGTTGCGGGTTCAGGCCGTCGGCAAGAAGGGCGAAATCAGCCTCAAGATGCGCGAACTGGGCAAGATGACCCCCGAAGAGCGTCAGGTTGCCGGCCCCGCGCTCAACGCCCTGAAGGACGAGATCAACGCCGCCCTTGCCGCCCGCAAGACCGCACTGGCCGATGCCGCCCTGGAAGAGCGTCTCAAGGGGGAATGGCTGGACGTGACCTTGCCCGCCCGCGCCCGGGCGCAGGGCACGATCCACCCGATCAGCCAGGTGACCGAGGAAATCACGGCGATCTTTGCCGACATGGGTTTCAGCGTCGCGGAAGGGCCGCAGATCGAAAGCGACTGGTACAATTTCGACGCGCTCAACATCCCGGGCCACCACCCCGCGCGGGCCGAGATGGATACGTTCTATACCCACCGCGCCGACGGCGATAACCGCCCGCCGCATGTGCTGCGCACCCATACCTCGCCCGTCCAGATCCGCACGATGGAAAAGACCGGCGCGCCGATCCGGATCATCTGCCCGGGCCGCGTCTATCGCGCCGATTACGACCAGACCCATACGCCGATGTTCCATCAGGTCGAGGGTCTGGCGATCGACCGTGACATCTCGATGGCGAACCTGAAATGGGTCCTTGAGGAATTCTTTACCGCGTTCTTCGGAACAGAGGTGAAGACCCGGTTCCGGGCTTCGCATTTCCCGTTCACCGAACCTTCGGCCGAAGTCGATGTTCAATGCGAATGGGTCGACGGGCAGGTCAAGGTCGGGCAGGGCGATGACTGGCTCGAGGTTCTGGGTTCGGGCATGGTGCATCCCAACGTGCTGCGCAACGCGGGCATCGATCCGGACGAGTGGCAGGGCTTTGCCTTCGGGATCGGGATCGACCGGCTGGCCATGCTGAAATACGGCATCCCCGACCTGCGCGCGTTCTTTGACAGCGATCTGCGCTGGCTGCGCCACTATGGTTTTTCGGCGCTCGACGTGCCGACGCTGCACGGGGGTGCGTGACGCCGGGATGACGCTCGCGCGTGCCGCGCATCGCCCCACCCGCCGTCCCTTGCAGGTTTGTTCCCCACCCTGGCCAGGTCACCTTTCCTTGCCGGATGCTCCGGGCTAGGCTTTCGGTGTCTGTTCAGGGAGGGTACCCATCGTGATGATCCGCACCGCCGCCACCTGTGTCGCGGCCTTCATTTCCGCCGCGCCGGCCGTGGCCGACGAGGTCTGGTCCACCCCGCGCGGTGATGCCTACTACTCCGAAGAGATGGAAGGCTTTGCCATGTACCGCCTGCCGTGGGGCGAGATCGAGGCCACGCTCTATTTCGAAGGGCTGGCCGGGAACTATGACAATCGCGATATTCACGAAGGATACTGGATCGCGCCCGGCGCGGGGGATTGCCCGGCCGCGCTTGTCGGGATCGACGACCAGATATCGACGGATTGGGGCCGGGTGACGCTTGTCTTCGACAGGCCGTCCTTTCCCACCGGCTGGAGCGCGATCTTCACCACCTGTTTCAACGACGATCCCTTCACGATCCGTGGCGACCTGATGCAATAGGCCCGGCTGGACAGCGCGGCAGGGGGGCTTACCTCCCCGGGTATGCGACGCACACTTGCCCCAATTGCCATCGGCGCCTTGCTTGCCCTGATCGTGGGTGGGCATGTCGCGCTTTGGCTGTCCGATGCACCGTTCGGGGCCAAACTCAGGCTGACGGTCCTGAACGCGCTGGGCTGGGCCGTGATCCTGCTGCCAGCGCTGGGCGTGTCGCTTTGGCTCAAGGCGCACAAGCATCAAGGCCGCAGCCGGCGTGACTAGGCGGAGGGCGGCTTTATCCCGCCACGTATCTGGGCTAGACCCCCGCTGACACATATTTTTCGACGGATGACGCGCGATGAAATTCACCCTGAGCTGGCTCAAGGATCACCTCGACACCGATGCGACGGTCGATGAGATCGCGGAGGCGCTGACGGATCTGGGCCTCGAGGTCGAGGGGATCGAGAACCCCGCCGCACGACTGGCCGATTTCACCATCGGCAAGGTCCTCAAGGCTGAAGAACACCCGGATGCCGACAGGTTGAGGGTCTGCCAGGTTGCGACCGATCAGGGCGAAAAGCAGATCATCTGCGGGGCGCCCAATGCGCGCGAGGGGATCACCGTCGTCATCGCGCATCCCGGTGTCTATGTGCCGGGCATCGACGTGACGCTGGGTGTCGGCAAGATCCGTGGCATCGAAAGCTACGGCATGATGTGTTCCGAGCGCGAGATGAAGCTGTCGGACGAACATGACGGCATCATCGAACTGCCTTCGGGCGAGGTCGGTGACCGGTTCATCGACTGGCTGGCCGAGAATGATCCCGCTAAGGTCGATCCGGTTATCGAGATCGCGATCACGCCCAACCGTCCCGATGCGCTGGGGGTCGAGGGCATCGCCCGCGATCTGGCCGCCCGTGGGCTGGGGCAGCTGATCGCGCGTCCGTTCACGCCCGTCGCGCCCAGCTTCGAGGCCGGGATCGCCGTGACGATCGACGAGGATACCCGCGATGGCTGTCCGCTGTTCTGCGGCACGCTGATCCGTGGCGTGAAGAACGGGCCATCGCCCGAATGGCTTCAGGACAGGCTGCGTGCCATCGGCCTGCGGCCGATCAACTTCCTCGTCGATGTGACGAACTTCTTTACCTATGACCGCAACCGACCTCTGCACGTCTTCGACGCGGACAAGGTCGCGGGCGATATCCGGGTTCACCGTGCCAAGGGCGGGGAACAGATCCTCGCGCTCGATGGCAAGACCTATACCTTCGAGGCGGGTCAGATGATCATCTCGGACGGCAATGGCCCCGAAAGCATCGCGGGTATCATGGGCGGCGAAGAGACCGGCTGCACCGACGAGACCGTGAACGTCTTCATCGAGAGCGCCTATTGGGACCCGATCCAGATCGCCTATACGGGCCGCTCGCTGAAGATCAATTCCGATGCCCGTTACAGGTTCGAAAGGGGTGTCGATCCGGCTTTCACGCCGCAAGGGCTTGATATGGCGGTGCGCATGATCGTCGATCATGCGGGCGGCGAAGCGTCCGAGATGATCGTCGCGGGTGCCGTGCCCGACACTTCGCGCGCCTATCGGCACGATGCCGACAGATGTTCGTCTCTCGTGGGCATGGATATCCCGGCCGACACCCAGCGCGCCGTTCTGGAGGCGCTGGGCTTTGTCATGGATGGCGACATGGCCCAAGTGCCCAGCTGGCGCCCCGACGTGATGGGCGAGGCCGACCTTGTCGAAGAGGTTGCGCGGATCGTATCGCTGACCAAGCTCGAGGGCAAGCCGCTGTCGCGGGTCGAGCCGGGCGTGCCTGCCCCGATCCTGACGCCGACCCAGCGCAAATCCGGCGCGGCCCGGCGGATGTGTGCCTCGTTGGGCCTGAACGAATGCGTCACCTATTCCTTCATCGATCAGGAGGTCGCGGCCCTGTTCGGCGGCGGTGACGACGCGACGATGCTCGAAAACCCGATCTCGAGCGAGATGAGCCATATGCGCCCCTCGCTCCTGCCCGGGCTCTTGCGGGCAGCGGCGCGCAATCAGGCGCGCGGTTTCGGCGATATGGCGCTGTTCGAGGTCGGCGATGCCTTCCACGGCGGCGAACCCGGAGAACAGCACCTTCAGGTCGTGGGCATTCGCGTGGGCCGGACCGGCCCCAAGGATGTGCATGGCACATCGCGGGCGCTCGATGTCTATGACGCCAAGGCCGATGCCGAGGCCGTCCTGTCGGCGCTGGGCGCGCCCGAGAAGGTTCAGATCCTGCGCGGTGCAGACGAGTGGTGGCATCCGGGCCGGCATGGCCGCATCTGCCTCGGCCCGAAAAAGACGCTTGGGATCTTTGGTGAATTGCACCCGAAAATCCTGCGCGAACTGGATGTGAAGGGGCCTGTCGTGGCCTTCTGCATCTGGCCCGACGAGATTCCGGCCTCCCGGTCGAAATCGACCGCGCGCGGTGCGCTTGCCATCTCTGATCTGCAGCCCGTGGAGCGCGACTTTGCCTTTGTCGTCGATCGCGGGGTCGAGGCGCTGACGCTGGTCAACGCCGCACAGGGGGCCGACAAGGCGCTGATCGCCGAGGTTCGGGTCTTTGACGAATTCGTCGGCGGAAGCCTCGGCGATGACAAGAAATCGCTGGCGATCACCGTCCGCCTTCAGCCGACCGACACGACGCTGAAGGATGCCGATATCGATGCGGTGGCGGCGAAGATCGTCGAAAAGGTCGAGAAAGCCACGGGCGGCACGCTACGCGGGTAAGCCTCGATCATGGGCATGAAGGGAGAATGCACATGCTGAAAGTCTATCTGTCCGGTGAGATTCACACCGACTGGCGCGAGCAGATCATGGGCGGGGCAAAGGGCCTCGATGTCGTGTTCAGCGCGCCGGTAACCGATCATGCGGCCAGTGACGATTGCGGTGTCGCCATCCTTGGCGCCGAAGAGAACAAGTTCTGGCACGACCACAAGGGCGCGATGGTCAATGCGATCCGCACCCGCAAGGGGATCGAGGATGCCGATATCGTCGTCGTCCGCTTTGGCACCCAGTACAAGCAGTGGAACGCCGCCTTCGACGCGGGCTATGCCGCGGCGCTTGGAAAGTCGCTCATCATCCTGCATCCGCCCGAGCATGCTCACGCGCTCAAGGAGGTGGATGCCGCGGCACTGGCCGTCGCCGAAGAGCCGGGGCAGGTCGTCGATATCCTGCGCTATGTTCTGAACGGCACGCTGCCCTAGAGCGCGTCAGGCACCGGTGATCTGACCAAGCACAAAGAGGGGGATCGTCGAGGCGATCCCCATCATGACCAGGCCCAGAACGACGAAAAGCCCGTCCCGCGCCAGAAGACTGATCGAAAAGAAGATCACCGCCGTCCCCAGAATTGAGGACGAAAAGGGCACCAGCTCCAGAAACGGCATCGCCAGCCCGCAGATCAGGCAGGCCACCGGCACCAGCCACGACAAGGGTCGGTGACGAAATATCCGAAGCCTTTCGGTCGTGCGCTCGTCAATCCAATCTGCCACCCGGTGGAGCCGGGCCAGCGCCCGTTTCAGGCGCGGCCCATTGACCCTTCGGTCAAGGATGAACCCGGGCAGCCAGAGGTGCCGGCGCCGCAGGACGATCTGGATCGAGATCAGCGCGATGCTGAGTCCGCAGATCGTCGAGAACAGCGGAATCCCCGACAGGGGGGAGACCACGAGGATCGCGGGCACCGTCAGCGCCGGGACGAACGAGGCCTCGCCGAAGGCGCGAAGCAGCATCCGCAGATCGACCGTTTCGGCATCACCCAGCGCCTCGAGCCGGCCGATCATGGCGCGCAGCGGATGGTGGGGATCAACATCGGTGTCTGACATGCGGGGCGCCCGATCAGAGCGGCAGGGCCGTCGTCTGGCGAACGGTCCTGAGCGCGAACGACGACTGGATCTGCGCGACGCCGGGCAGGGAGGCCAAATGCCGCCGGTGCAGCCGGGCGAAATCGTCGGTGTCACGCGCCACCACCTTGAGAAGGTAGTCGGCCGTGCCCGCCATCAGATGGCATTCGAGAACCTCGGGCACCCGGGCGACCGCCTTCTCGAATGCGTCGAGAACCTCGTCCGCCTGACCGCTGAGCGTGATCTCGACAAAGACGGTGGCGGGACGGCCGACCTTGCGTGGATTGACAAGCGCGACGTAGCCGCGAATCCACCCCTCCTGCTCAAGGCGCTGAACCCGCCTGTGACAGGCCGAGGGCGACAGGTTCACCTGCTCGGACAGCTGTGCATTCGACAGCCGGCCGTCACGTTGAAGCGCGGCAAGCAGGCGTCGGTCCGTATCGTCAATCTGCGACATGCGCGTTGATCTTTCGTCTTTGGATGAATTGGCGCAACGATTTCCCGCGACCGTGCCAAAAGGCACAAGGAATGTCCAAGCAATTGCGGGGCGGGGCGCGCATGCTGAGATCAGACAGGAGGAGTCGCTCATGCATATCGGATGCCCGAAAGAGATCAAACCGCAGGAGTTTCGCGTCGGCCTGACGCCCAATGCCGCGCGGGAGGCCGTGTCGCATCGCCATAAGGTGACCGTCGAGGCGGGCGCGGGTCAGGGGGCGGGGTTCGAGGATGCGGATTACGAGGCGGCGGGCGCCCTGATCGCGCCGGATGCCGGGACCATCTTCGCGACCGCAGACCTGATCGTGAAGGTCAAGGAACCGCAGCCCGTGGAACGGGCGATGCTACGGGACGGGCAGATCCTCTTTACCTACCTGCATCTCGCGCCCGATCCCGATCAGACCCGCGACCTGATTGCCTCCGGTGCGACCTGCATCGCCTACGAGACGGTGACGGATGATCGTGGTGGTCTGCCGCTTCTGGCGCCGATGTCCGAAGTGGCGGGGCGACTTGCCCCGCAGGTCGGAGCCTGGACGCTGCAAAAGGCCAACGGCGGGCGGGGTGTCCTGATGGGCGGCGTTCCGGGTGTTGGCCCCGCGCGTGTGGTCGTGATCGGCGGTGGTGTCGTCGGAACCCACGCGGCACGGGTGGCAGCGGGCATGGGCGCGGATGTGACAGTGCTCGACCGGTCGATCCAGCGGCTGCGCTACCTTGATGATACGTTCGGAACCCTGTTCGGAACGCGCTATGCCAGCCGGGGCAACACGGCCGAACTGGCGGCCGAGGCCGACATGATCATCGGGGCTGTGCTGATCCCCGGCGCGGCGGCCCCCAAGCTGATCTCGAAAGACCAGTTGTCAGATCTCAAGCCCGGTGCGGCCCTTGTCGACGTGGCCATCGATCAGGGTGGGTGTTTCGAGACATCCCGTCCAACGACCCACGAAGATCCGATCTACGACGTCGACGGCATCATGCATTACTGCGTGGCCAACATGCCGGGTGCGGTGGCCCGCACCTCGACGATTGCGCTGGGCAACGCGACACTGCCGTTCCTGCTCGATCTGGCCGACAAGGGCTGGCGCAAGGCCTGCGAGGAAGACCCCAACCTGTTGAACGGTCTGAACGTGCATGCCGGTCGACTGACCTACTATGCAGTGGGCAAGGCGCTCGGGATCGACGTTCTGTCGCCGTCCCTGGCCCTGAAAGAGGGCTAGAGACATCGAAAAAGAGGCGCTGATTGCTCAGCGCCCCTTGCGTCTGACGATTGTCGAGAAGGATCAGGCCTGAGCCTTCAACGCGTCGCGAATTTCGGCCAGCAGTTCCTCGGCCGTGGGGCCCTTGGGCTCTTCGGCGACGGGCTCTGCGGGCTTCTCTGCTGCGGACTTGATGCGGTTGACCATCTTGACCAGCATGAAGACCACGAAGGCCACGATCAGGAAGTTGATGACGGCCATGATGAAGTTGCCGACGGCAAAGACGGATACCCCGGCCTCGGTGCATGCTGCGACGGATGCGCATTCGCCCTCGCCCAGCACATAGAACCAGCCCGAGAAATCGATCCCGCCGGTAAAGAGCGCGATGATCGGGTTGATCAGGTCGCCCACGAGCGACGTGACGATCGCCGTGAAGGCGGCGCCGATGATGATGCCGACGGCCATGTCCATGACATTGCCTTTGGCGATGAAATCCTTGAATTCGTTAAGCACGAGACTGTCCCCACTCACTGTTTGTCTTTGCATATGGCCGGTCGTTGATGCCTGCCTTCGCAACGATGCACACTCTTAAAGCATTCTGCGCACATGAGTAGGGGGTTTTTCGAGGGCCATTTCCCATATGTAGAGGGAATGCATTCCAAGGAGCCCTCCATGTTCGATTTGACTGACTTTCCGATCACGCGACGTTGGCCACCAGCGGATCCGACGGTGATCCAGCTCTATTCCTTCCCCACGCCCAATGGGGTCAAAGCCTCCATTGCTCTCGAAGAAACCGGGCTGGCCTACGAGCCTCATCTCGTCACGCTGTCGGATGCAGATGTGAAAAGCGATGCGTTCCTGTCGCTCAATCCGAACAACAAGATCCCTGCGATCATCGATCCGAACGGGCCGGATGGCACACCGATCGGACTGTTCGAAAGCGGTGCGATCCTTGTCTATCTGGCCGAGAAATCCGGCGCGCTTCTGGGCGACACGGCACAGGACCGCTATCACGCGCTTCAATGGACGATGTTCCAGATGGGCGGCGTGGGTCCGATGTTCGGGCAGCTGGGCTTTTTCGTGAAGTTCGCCGGCTCGGAAATCGAAGATCCCCGCCCGAGGGAGCGGTATGTCTCCGAAGCCAGACGACTTCTTGCCGTTCTCGAGACCGCGCTTGAGGGCCGGGACTGGATCGCCGGGCCCTTTACCATCGCTGATATCGCCCTCGCTCCCTGGTTGGGCGGCCTCGAATACTATGGCGCGAAAGAGCTTGTCGGATGGGATGATCTGAAAAACGTGCCGGCCTACCTTGATCGGTTCATGGATCGGCCTGCGGTTCAGAGGGGGCGGCAGATTCCGGATCCGGGATAAGGCGCTGGTCCGGAAAAAGACAAACCCCCGGGCGGTATGCTCGGGGGTTTCTCTAATTCGGCTTGGCGAAAAACGATGACTTACATCATTCCTTCGCGCTGGGCTTTCTTGCGTGCGAGCTTGCGCTGACGCCGGATCGCTTCTGCCTTTTCGCGTGCTTTTTTCTCGGACGGCTTTTCGAAATGTTGCCGAAGCTTCATCTCGCGAAAGACACCCTCACGCTGCAGCTTCTTCTTCAGGGCCCGAAGAGCCTGATCGACATTGTTGTCGCGAACGCTGACCTGCATGTGGTTTTCACCACCTTTCTAAGTTTGAGTTGCTGGAAAAGCAGGAATTGGGCCTATAACAAGGGAGAGGCCATTTGTCCAGTCCGTGATATCCAAGGAGGCCCATTCGCCATGGCAGGCACCATCCCCGATGAGACGAAACAACGACTGCTCGACGCGATCGTGATGCATGTGCCATTCGACGGCTGGTCACCAGAGGCCTTTGCCGCCGCGACGCGCGACGCGGGGATGACCGTGCAGGAGGCGCGCGCCCTGTGCCCGCGCGGCGCCACGGACCTTGCGGTCATGTTCCACGAACAGGGCGATCGCGCCATGGAGATTGCCCTTGCCGAGGCCGATCTGGATACGATGCGCGTTCAGGACAAGATCGCCCTTGCGATCCGGACCCGGCTCGACGTCGTGTCCGACAAGGAGGTCGTGCGCCGAGGGTCGGCCCTTTTCGCCCTGCCGCATCATGCGGCCGAGGGCGGGCGGCTGATCTGGGGAACGGCCGATGCGATGTGGCGCGCAATCGGCGACACGTCGGAAGACGTGAACTGGTACACCAAACGGATGACGCTTTCGGCGGTCTGGAGTTCGGTCGTGCTCTATTGGTTGGGCGACATGAGCGAGGGGCACACCGCAACCGATGAATTCATCGACAGACGGATCGCCGACGTCATGCGGTTCGAAAAGGCAAAGGCCCAGGTGTCGGGCAATCCCCTGTTCAAGCCGTTGACCGGGATCCTGTCACGCGCCACGGCGCCGATCCGCGCGCCAAAGGCCGCACGACGCGACGATCTGCCTGGCCGCTGGGCGCCGCAGGACTAGCCCGCGTCGGGGCAAATCTGCTGCGACCATTCTCTTTTCTCTCGGGATTTGTCATAGACCGGGTCGACCATCTGGCCCGGGACAAGAGGGATGACCATGACAACCACGATGCGCGCCGTTGAAATCAGGAGCCCCGGCGGGCCGGATGTTCTGGCGCTGACAGAACGCCCGGTTCCGACGCCCGGCTTCGGGCAGGTGCTGATCCGGATCGCGCACGCCGGTGTGAACCGGCCCGATGCGCTTCAACGTGCTGGCGCCTACAATCCGCCGCCCGGGGCCAGTGATCTGCCGGGGCTTGAGGCGTCGGGCCATGTCGCGGCCATAGGCGATGGCGTGACCGGCCTTGCCGAGGGCGACGCGGTCTGTGCCCTGCTGCCCGGCGGCGGCTATGCCGATTATGCCGTGACGCCCGCCGCACATTGCCTGAAAGTGCCGCGCGGCATGGGTCTGCGCGAGGCGGCCTGCCTGCCCGAGACCTTCTTCACCGTCTGGTCGAACGTGTTCATGCGGGGCGGATTGCGGGGCGGTGAGACCTTTCTGGTTCATGGCGGCACCTCCGGTATCGGGACAACAGCGATCCAGCTTGCCCGCCATTTCGGCGCGCGCGTCTTCACGACCGCCGGGTCGGATGAGAAGTGCCGCGCCTGCGAGGCGCTGGGCGCCGACCGCGCGATCAATTACCGAACCGAGGATTTCGTCGATGTCATGGCAGCCGAAGGCCGGGCCGACCTGATCCTCGACATGGTGGGTGGCGACTATATTCCCCGGAACATCAAGGCATTGGCCGATGATGGCCGGTTGGTTCAGATCGCCTTTCTTCAGGGCCCCAAGGTGACCTTGAACCTTGCGCCTCTGATGGTGCGGCGGCTGACGATGACCGGATCGACCCTGCGCCCGCAATCGGATGTCGCCAAGGCGCGGATCGCCCATGCGCTGGCGCGGGAGGTCTGGCCCCTGCTCGAGGCCGGGCGTATCGCCCCCGTCATGGATCAGGCCTTCGATCTGGGGCAGGCGGCACAGGCCCACGCCCGCATGGAAAGCTCGGCCCATATCGGCAAGATCAGCCTGACTGTCGCAGACAGCTGAGGGCGCTGCGAACGGGACGTGGCGTTGCGGGGTGCTCCCGCGTCGATTTTGCACTGTTGCGGACCTGGGCTTTTGGATACACGGGTCTGCGAAAATGAAGGCTGCGCTTTGGGAGAAATGCCGATGAAGGTCCTCGTGCCTGTAAAGCGGGTGATTGATTACAACGTGAAGGTTCGCGTGAAAGCGGATGGAAGCGGTGTTGATCTTGCCAATGTAAAGATGTCGATGAACCCCTTCGACGAGATCGCCGTCGAAGAGGCGATCCGCCTGAAAGAGGCGGGGATCGCAACCGAGGTCGTCGCCGTTTCGATCGGCGTCAAGCAAAGCCAGGAAACGCTGCGCACGGCATTGGCCATGGGGGCCGACCGTGCGATCCTCGTTGTCGCTGCGGATGATGTGCATGTGGATATCGAGCCGCTTTCGGTGGCCAAGATCCTCAAGGGCATCGTCGACGAGGAACAGCCGGGTCTGGTGCTGTGCGGCAAGCAGGCGATCGACAATGACATGAACGCGACCGGCCAGATGCTCGCCGCGCTTTTGGGCTGGAGCCAAGCGACCTTTGCCTCCAAGCTCGAGGTCGAGGGCGACAGTGCCAAGGTCACCCGCGAGGTTGATGGCGGTCTGCAGACGATCGAAGTCAAGATGCCGGCGATCGTCACGGTCGATCTGCGGCTGAACGAGCCGCGATACGCCTCGCTGCCCAACATCATGAAGGCCAAGAAAAAACCGCTCGATGAAAAGGCACCGTCGGATTACGGGGTCGATGTGACGCCGCGGCTCGAGATCGTGTCGACGACCGAACCCGAGGCCCGCAAGGCGGGGATCATCGTGGGCTCTGTCGATGAGCTGGTATCGAAACTCAAGGAAGCGGGGGCGATCTGATGGCGGTTCTTCTGATTGGTGAAGTGACAGACGGCGCGCTGGCGATGGATGCCACCGCCAAATCCGTGGCCGCGGTCGCCGGCCTTGGCGATGTGACCGTGCTTTGCGCCGGGGCCTCCGCCTCTGCGGCGGCGGCCGAGGCCGCCACGATCGACGGCGTGGCAAAGGTGCTTTGCGCCGAGGATGCCGTCCTCGGACATAGGCTGGCCGAGCCGACCGCCGATCTGATCGTGAGCCTTGCGGGCGATTATGACCACATCGTCGCCCCGGCGACGACGGACGCCAAGAACGTCATGCCCCGGGTTGCGGCCCTGCTTGACGTGATGGTGATTTCGGATCTGTCCGGCGTGGTCGATGCCGACACGTTCGAACGTCCGATCTATGCGGGCAACGCGATCCAGACGGTCAAGTCGTCGGATGCCAAGAAGGTTCTGACGATCCGGGCCTCTGGGTTCGACGCGGCGGGCACCGGCAATTCGGCGCCCGTTGAAAACATCGGTGCCGCCGGCGATCCGGGCCTGTCGTCCTGGGTCGAGGACAAGGTTGCCGAAAGCGACCGTCCCGAACTGACAAGTGCGGGCGTCGTCGTCTCGGGCGGCCGGGGCGTCGGGTCCGAAGAGGATTTTGCCCTGATCGAAAAGCTGGCTGACAAGCTGGGCGCGGCTGTCGGCGCGTCGCGCGCTGCCGTGGATTCGGGCTTTGCCCCGAATGACTGGCAGGTTGGCCAGACCGGCAAGGTGGTGGCGCCTGACCTTTATGTCGCGGTTGGAATTTCCGGCGCGATCCAGCACCTGGCCGGGATGAAGGACAGCAAGGTCATCGTTGCGATCAACAAGGATGAAGAGGCCCCGATCTTCCAGGTTGCCGATTACGGCCTCGTTGCCGATCTGTTTTCCGCCGTGCCGGAGCTGACGGAAAAGCTCTGACCCGGCTACATCGGCCAGCGTCGTTTCAAGGGGCCCTTCGGGGCCCCTTTTCGGTTAGGTCCGGAGCCGTTTGGTCAGCGCGTCGGAGACGATTTCAGCGGCGGTTTCATGGGCCTTGGGGCTGAGCAAAGGGGATTTGTCGACGGATCCGCCCTTGCGGGCCGGCGGTTGGACGAGGATCACGCCCTGAACATGGGGACGCAATTCGTCGATCATGCTGCGCGTGACGAAAAGCGGATCGCCGTTGATCGGATCGCTCCGGTCACCCAGATGGGCATCGGATGGAAGCGTCTCGGAAAACCACAACAGCAAGGTGTGGGACCCGATTTCCTGAATAAAGCTGCGCATCCGGGCGCGCCATGCCATCTGAAGCTCTGACTGGATGATCTCGAACCGCTCTGGCGACAGCTCGTAGAGCGAGGCCAGCATGTGACGTGTGAAACAGAAATCCGTGAAGTCAACTTCGGGATAGATTGCCCTGAGGACCGAAGAGGCCCGGACAAAGCGATCATTGCGGCGTGGATGAACGGTATAGAACCGGTTCGACATGTTGTGCGCGCCCATCACCTGGACGATGTTGAGCATGGCCGAATGGCAGGCATCATGGATCGCCGATTCAGGCAAAAACGCGTCGACCGACGCATTCACGCAGCCAAAATTCACACAGGTGATGCCAGTGGACTCCTCCACCAGTGCCGGGAACGGATATTCGACCCCCTTGCCATAGGTTTCCGTCCCACCGATGAACGCCACATAGCGATCTTTCAGCGACCTCCGCGGCCCGCGAAAGAAGATCTTCGAATTTCCGTATCGGCAGGGATGATAGTCGATCGTGTCCCCTTCGATCTGCTCGTGTCTCATGCGACCCGCCACCTCTCATGATCGGCGCCCGTGAGATTCGCTCAAAAGGCTTTCGATTTGGCTAAGTTTCCTGCCGCCATGACGATTTTGCCGCCCCCGGCCTTGCCGCCCCACGCAGGCGAAGCCTATGGTGCAGGCGATCGCGCGATCCGGGGATAGACGATGACGATTGAGAAAGTGGGTGTTGTCGGGGCCGGCCAGATGGGCAATGGAATCGCCCATGTCTTTGCTTTGGCAGGCTACGATGTGCTGATCACGGATATCAGCGAAGAGGCTTTGGAATCAGGCCGATCCCTCATATCGCGCAATATGGAACGGCAGGTCTCGCGCGGTATCATCGCCGAAGAGGAACGTGCCGCCGCGATGGCGCGGATCTCCACGACATTGTCGCTGACCGATCTCGGGCCGTCCGATCTGATCATCGAGGCCGCGACCGAACGGGAAACGGTCAAACACGCGATATTCGAGGATCTTGGACCTCATCTGAAGCCGGATACGATCCTGACCTCCAACACCTCCTCGATCTCGATCACAAGGCTTGCCGCGCGCACGGACCGGCCCGAAAAGTTCATGGGATTTCACTTCATGAACCCGGTGCCGGTGATGCAACTGGTCGAGCTGATCCGGGGCATCGCGACGGACAAGGAAACCTTCGACACCTGCCTTGGCGTGGTCGAGAGGTTGGGTAAGAAGGCCTCGACCTCCGAGGATTTCCCGGCCTTCATCGTCAACCGCATCCTGATGCCGATGATCAACGAGGCGATCTATACGCTGTATGAAGGCGTAGGGTCGGTCGAATCGATCGATACCTCGCTGAAACTCGGGGCGAACCACCCGATGGGGCCGCTCGAGCTGGCCGATTTCATCGGGCTCGATACCTGCCTTGCCATCATGAACGTTCTTCACGACGGTTTGGCGGATACGAAGTACCGCCCCTGCCCGCTGCTGACAAAGTATGTCGAGGCTGGCTGGCTTGGTCGCAAGACAAGGCGCGGGTTCTACGATTATCGCGGGGAGACGCCGGTTCCGACCCGGTGACGCGTCACTTGCCCAGGGCGAGGGTGTGATCGCGCAGCCAGGCCATGAATGCGCGCGGATCGCCGATGCGGGCGTCGATCTCGTCCTGAGGGATTGGGGCGCCGATCACCGGAGCCTGTGGCTTCTTGCAGGAGGCCACGATCTCGTTAAGCAAGAGACCCTGACGCAACGTCGCCGAGATCTTGTCTGCCATCAGATAGAGCCGCGAATTTGATCCGGGAAAGAAGATCGGCACGACCGTTGCACCGGACCGGCGTATCATCTTCGCGGTAAAGACGTTCCATTCTGCTTCGACCGCCGGGCCGAACATGGTTTCCGATGCGGCAACCACCCCTGACGGGAACAGCGCGATTGCCCCCCCTGATTCGAGCATGGCCATTGCCTCGGCCCGCATGGCGATGCCCTTCTTCTGAGCATCGTCTTCGTGTGGAAAGGGCACAGGGATCAGGAAACTGGCCGCTGTTTCATCGATCCCCGTCAGAATGGAGCGGACGAGTATCTTGTAATCCGGCCGCACCTTGCTGACCAAGGCCGCGATGACCATGCCATCCACCAACCCGTGCGGATGATTTGCAACGAAGATGACCGGGCCCTTGGGGGGGATGTTCGCGATCTGCTCGGGGGGTGTCAGAAGTTCGATCCCCATCACGTCGAGCGCATCGCTCCAGATCCGCCGCCGCTCATGTGGGCCCGTTCTCTGGAACGTCCGCAGCATCCGGATGATCGCCAGCTTGCCGGTCAGCCATTCGATCGTCCGGATCGTGTTCCGCTTGATGGTGCTGTCGAATGTGTTTGAATAGGTCAGGTTCCGACGGTCATAGGTGGGACCGTCCGATTTGGGGTCGACGGAGATATAGTCCGTGCGATCCGTCAATCTGCGCCTCATTCTACCGGCAGGCCGGGCATGGCCGGCGCGCGTTAATCAGGTTCTCCGAACCGGTCCGCCACAAGTCGTTCAATGGCATCCGCCAGAGCCGCAGCATCGGGCCCGGAAGTTTCCACTTCAATAGTGCTTCCCTTCGAAGCTGCCAACATCAAAAGCCCCATGATGCTGTCACCTGACGCCTCGGCGCCGTTATGGCGGATCGTTGCGGAACCTTCGTGGGCCTCGACGACTTCGACCAGCTTGGCCGAGGCGCGTGCGTGCAATCCCTTGATGTTGACGATCTTGAGGTCTCTCGTCGTACCGTTCATGTCCATACACTAGCCTGCTTTCTGGGAGGCCCCGACATCGTCGGTCCCGACGTGAAAATCGATGTATTTCCGGCCAGCCGCCATCGCAGCTTCGACCGCTTCGGGCACAGGTCGGGCCCGGCATTTGGCAAGTTTGATCAGCATCGGCAGGTTCGCGCCATAAAGGATACGGCGGTTCGAGGGGCTGCAGGCCCTGAGCGAAAGGTTCGACGGCGATCCGCCGAACATGTCGGTCACGATGACCACGCCGTCACCCGTATCGACACTGTCGGCCGCGTCGCAGATCTCGGCCTGTTTGGCGTTGCGATCGTCGTCCGGCAGGATCGTGATGGCGATGATTCCGTCCTGTCGTCCGACCACATGCTCGACCGCCGCGAGATATTCACGGGCCAGTCCGCCATGTGCCACGATCACGACACCGATCAATCCCTGTTCCCCCTGTTGTCGGCCAGTGCCGCGTCCAGACGCTCCAATTCCCGGTGACGTTTAGACACAGGCCAGCCATCTTCTGCAAGGGCGCTCGCGACCTGTTCGGCCAGCGCAACCGACCTGTGTTTGCCGCCGGTGCATCCGAAACCGATGGTGACAGAGGTCTTTCCCTCGGCCCGATAGGCCGGCAGCAGGAACCGCGTCAGATCAAGAACCCTGTCCAGAAACGGGCGGAAATTCGGGTCGGCCTCGATGTGGGCCGCAACATCGGCGTCGCGGCCGTCAAGCGCGCGCAGCTCGGGCTGCCAATGCGGATTGCTCAGGAACCTGACATCGTGGACGATATCCATCCCCCGCGGCAGGCCCCGCTTGTAGGAGAAGGACTGGATCGTGACCGAAAGCGAGCGTCCCCCGGGTGCCGCGAACCATCGGTCGATCTCGGCCCTCAGATCGTGGGGATTGTTGCCCGAGGTGTCGATCAGGATATCGGCCCGGGCCCGTATCGGTATCAGAAGCTCCTGTTCCCGGCGGATCCCAATCAACGGGGCCTCGTTCGGTGACAGCGGATGGCGGCGACGGGTTTCCGAATACCGCTCGACGAGCCGGTCCACATCGCAGTCGATATACAGGACCGTCTCCCGGATGCCGGGACGTGACGCGAGATTGTCGATTGTCTGGATCAGGGCTTCGGTTCCGAAATCCCGGTTTCGCACATCGATGCCCAGAGCGATCGGTCGATCGAGGGGAGGTCCGTCGATCAGCCGCGGCAAGAGGCTCAGTGGCAGATTGTCGATCACCTCGAAGCCCAGATCCTCAAGCGCGTTGATCGCGGTTGACCTTCCCGCGCCGGAGGGTCCCGTAACCAGCACAACGTGCTGGCGGCTGTCGTCGGCGTGCGGCGCCGCGGGGGAGGGGGCAGGCTCGTTCATCAATGACTCCGTCCCTGTCGAAGATAGAGCAGGACCGCATCAATAAAATGGCTGCTCTCAACCTTGTTTATCAGGGGCAGGGATATCGACAGAATTGTCACTTCCCGGGCGGGTGGCAATCTTTCGGTTTCCGACATGTCGAGATCGACCACGAGGCATACCGGGGCCGGAGGATGGGGCGCTGCATTCAGAAGGCCGACGCCGCGCGCCTCGATCAGGCCCTGGATCGGTTCGGGGCAGCTTGCGATCAGGTCCGGCCCGCGCCGCGTGAGGATCGTTCTGTCATCCGCGATCAGCCCCGCGCCGCGTGCAATCAGTCCAAGCGCCAGTGCGGATTTCCCGGAACCCGAGGCCCCCGTGATCAGGACGGCGCGCCCATCCAGGGAAACGCAGGAGGCATGCAGGGTTTCGGCGTCGGACGACATGTCCGCGGACATGGCTCAGACCGGGAGACCGACGACAAAGCGGGCGCCAAGCGGCTCTGACGTGATATCGGCATCGGTCGGGCGGATGTTCTCTGCCCAGATGACACCGCCATGTGCCTCGACGATCTGTTTCGAAATCGCGAGACCAAGCCCGGAGTTGTTGCCGAAATCGTCTGCGGGCCGTTCGGAATAGAACCGCTGGAACACCTTTGTCAGCGCGTTGTCGGGGATGCCGGGGCCGGTATCCTCGACCACGATCAGAACGCGGTTCTCGCGCCTGCGGGCCCAGACGCGGATCGCGTCACCCTCACCGCAGAAGGAAATCGCGTTGGTGATCAGGTTGACAAAGACTTGGGCCAGTCGTCCTTCGAGGCCCTGCATCTCGATCGAATGGGCCGGCAGGTCCGTGATGTAATCCACGCCCTTGGATTCGGCTTCCTTGGCAAGGAATTCGTTCAGATTGCGCAGCATCTTGAGCATGTCGAACGGCTTTTCCTGTTCGCGGACAAGTTCGCTGTCGAGGCGCGATGCCGCCGAGATATCGGTGACAAGGCGGTCAAGCCGCTGGATATCATGCTCGATCACTTCAAGCAGGCGTTCGCGCTGATCGTCGCGCTTGGCCACATGCATGGTGCCGACGGCCGATCTGAGAGAGGCGAGGGGATTCTTGATCTCGTGACTCACATCGGCTGCGAATTGTTCGTTCGCCTCGATCCGGTCATAGAGCGCGGTCACCATGCCGCGCAGGGCACCCGACAGTCGGCCGATCTCGTCCGGCCGGGCGGTCAGATCGGGGATGCGGATGCGATCGGGCTGCATCTTGCGGGCGTTGCGATCGCGGCCCAGTTCTGCGGCGGCGGCCAGATCGGCGATCGGATTGGCGATGGTCGATGCCAGAACAAGGCTGAGAGCGATCGACAGAACAATACCGATCAGAAGCATCTGGAAGAATTGTTCACGTTCCTGCGCAGCCAGAGCATCGACCTCGCCCGCCGCACTGGTGATTGCCACGATGCCGACGGGCTGTCCGTTCTGGATGATCGGGGTCGCGACCGCGAAGATCGTCTTGCCCTGCGGATCCTGGTCGGTCTCGACGATGGTGCCGCGCGCCATTGCGGTCTCGACAAGCCGTCGTGCGGTGTCGCGCGTATCGAACGCTGTATCCTGGCCCAATGTCGGTGAGAAAAGCCCCGCCAAACCTTCCCAAAGGGAATTCAGTGTCCGGGTGATGAACATCCCGGAATCGTCGCGCTGAAGGCCCGGGACGTCGGCCACGACCGCGGGGCCAAGCGCCTCGCCCACCAGGGCGCCGGTGGGGTCGAAGACGTAGAGCTCAAGCCCGCCACGCAGGCTCAGCCCGGTCAGCGTCTCGCGCATGTCGATGCCATCGCCGGTCACAAGGTTGACGGGCGATGTTCCGGGAAGCTGTGCTTCGAACACGTCGGCGATCAGTTCGGCCTCGTTGACGAGGCCGTTCGCGCGCTGGAAGGTCAGGTTGTCGCGGGCCGGTGTCAGGAAGAACATTCCTGCCACGATGATCATCAGGGCCACGAGGTTGAACGTGACGATCTTGCGCGCCAGCGGCGATTTGTGAAGCGCAAGAACAGACCGGCGGCGCCGGCGTTCGACCATCTCACTGCTTGTCTTGTCGGGGTCGAGCCAGTCGTCCCCGAGAATGACTTCGCCCTCCTCGGACGCCGCCTGCTTTGCAGCGCGGCGCACCGAGTTGAGATCACGAACGTCGATATGCGGCGTAGCCGTCATGTCCTATTCTTCGTTGTAGCGGTATCCGATACCGTAAAGCGTCTCGATTGCCGAGAATTCCTCGTCCGTCTGGCGCATCTTCTTGCGCAGCCGCTTGATATGGCTGTCGATCGTCCGGTCATCGACGTAGACCTGATCATCATAGGCCACATCCATCAGCTGATCGCGCGACTTCACGAAGCCGGGCCGTTGCGCCAATGCCTGAAGAAGCAAGAATTCGGTCACCGTTAGGGAAACATCGCGACCTTTCCATGTCACGGCATGGCGAAGCGGGTCCATCGTCAGCTGGCCGCGGACCATGACCTTGGCATCTTCGCCGGTTTCCACGATGTCGCCTGCGATCACATCCTGGCGGCGCAGAAGCGCGCGGATGCGTTCCACCAGAAGCCGCTGGGAGAACGGTTTCTTGACATAATCGTCCGCGCCCATCCGAAGGCCGAGGACTTCGTCGATCTCGTCGTCCTTGGAGGTGAGAAAGATGACGGGCATGGATGTCTTCTGGCGGAGCCGCTGAAGCAGGTCCATGCCGTCCATGCGGGGCATCTTGATGTCCAGAACGGCCATGTCGGGCATACGTTTGTTGAACGCATCCAGAGCCGACTGGCCATCATTGTAAGTTTCTACTTCGAAGCCTTCAGCCTCAAGGGTCATGGATACCGACGTCAGGATATTCCTGTCGTCGTCCACCAGTGCGATTTTCGACATGGGAACGAAACCTTCTGCTGCTCAATCGTTGTTATTGCCTGTTTTTCTTTGACTAGAAGCCCAAAACCGGGCCGCGAATCAATCCCTAAACGGGTTTCGAACAGGCAGGCGCGTCATATTTGCCGCGAAAACTCCTTCTGAATGGCTAAAATGCCTCACCCGTGAACCGTGCCGTGAGGCTGTTGGCGTTAACATGGGAATGGTTGCGCTAACGGGCCGTCATGGGCCTGTTCACCTTGGAAAACATCATGTTATGCGACTCCGATCCGGGCGATGATCGCCCTTGGACAGCGAGGAGCAATTGTAATGACCCATGGACGCGTCAATTCCGACATGACCCTTGAACAGCAAGGCATCGCGGGGCTGGGCTCGGTCTATTATAACCTTGTTGACCACGACCTGGTGCAGGCCTCGGTCTGCCGGGGCGAGGCCCGGCTTCTGCCCGGCGGCGCGCTTCTGGCCACCACCGGCAAGCATACCGGTCGGTCGCCCAAGGACAAATTCGTCGTGCGGACACCGTCGGTCGAAGACACGATCTGGTGGGAAAACAACCCGCCGATGGAGCCGTCGAAATTCGATATCCTCCATGCCGACATGCTCGAGCACATGAAGGGCAAGGATTACTATGTGCAGGATCTGTTCGCCGGTGCCGACCCCTCCCATCGTCTCGATGTGCGGCTGGTGACCGAATACGCGTGGCACGGCCTGTTCATCCGTCACCTTCTGCGGGTGCCGGAGCGCGAAGAGCTGGACACCTTCACGCCCGATTTCACGATCATCAACTGCCCGTCCTTCTTTGCCGATCCCGAACGGCACGGCTGCCGGACCGAGACAGTGATCGCCCTCAACTTCGACAAGAAGCTGATCCTGATCGGCGGCTCCGAATATGCCGGCGAAAACAAGAAATCGGTTTTCACCCTGCTGAATTACCTGATGCCCGAAAAAGGCATCATGCCGATGCATTGCTCGGCCAACCATGCGCCGGGCAACCCGGTCGACACTGCCATCTTCTTCGGCCTCTCGGGCACCGGCAAGACGACGCTGTCGGCCGACCCGTCGCGCACGCTGATTGGCGATGACGAACACGGCTGGTCCGAACGTGGCACCTACAACTTCGAAGGCGGCTGCTACGCGAAGACGATCTCGCTCTCTCCCGACGCCGAGCCCGAAATCTTTGCCACGACCACCAAGTTCAGCACCGTGATCGAGAACATGATCGCCGACCCCGAAACCGGGGAGCTTGATTATGAAGATGACAGCCTGACGGCCAACATGCGCTGCGCCTATCCGCTGGAATTCATCTCGAACGCGTCGAAGACGGGTCTTGGCGGGCATCCCAAGAACATCATCATGCTGACCTGTGATGCGTTCGGAGTTCTTCCCCCCATTGCTCGGCTTACACCGGCGCAGGCGATGTATCACTTCCTGTCGGGCTTCACCTCAAAGGTCGCCGGCACAGAGCGTGGCGTGACCGAGCCCGAGCCCACCTTCTCGACCTGCTTCGGTGCACCGTTCACACCGCGCCGTCCCGAGGTTTATGGCAAGCTGCTTCAGGACAAGATCGCCCAGCATGGGGCGACCTGCTGGCTCGTCAACACCGGCTGGACCGGCGGCGCCTATGGCGAAGGCAGCCGGATGCCGATCCAGGCAACCCGGGCCCTTCTGGCCGCGGCGCTTGACGGTTCGCTCGCCGAGGCGCAGTTCCGCAAGGATCCGAATTTCGGCTTCGACGTTCCGGTTTCGGTCGATGGCGTCGATGACGGTCTGCTCGATCCGCGCGAGACGTGGGAAGACAAGGCCGCCTATGATGCCCAGGCCAAGCGTCTGCTCGAGATGTTCGCCGAGAACTTCGAACAATATGTCGACCACATCGACGACGATGTGCGCGCTGCCGCGATCGGCTGACAATAGCGGAGGGGCGGGCCCACGGGCCTGCCCTTCATCTTATCTGACGGGTGAAAAAAGCGCGTCGTCGAGCGTGCAGTCCCGCACCACATCCGCCCCGCATTCACGAAACTCGAGGTCCCGGGTCAGGCAGATCCGGGCCTCCTGGATGTATCCGTCGCGACAGGTCACGGTCAGACCGTCGGGCGTGATCTCGGGATTGTCGGCGATGAAGGCCTCTTCGATCAGCGCGGCCGGGAGCCGCACGGCATCGGGAAGCCTTCGAAAGACTTCGGGCCGGACGACGCTGTCATAGGCCGCGCGGGCCAGATCGTAATACTCGGCCGGCGACAGCCCCGAACAGCTGCCGTGCTTGTTCCACTGGTACCAGGCAAGGCCGGATGTGCCCATGATATCCGCCATGTCGCGCGTCATAGCCCGGCTGGGCGGCTGATGCGGGGAAAAGCAATCCTGCGGCCATCCGCGTTCGTATTGCGGCCAAAGCCCGTGCAGCACCCATCCGAAATCCTTCGCCGGATCGCATTGCGGGCTGTCGCGCGCATCGCCCTCCCGTTCGCACCAATTGGGCGACCAAGACAGCGCCATGACATAGTAATCGAACTCCCCGGCGGTATCCTCGGCGCGAAGCGGCGCGGCAAGACACAGGAAAACAGCCAACAGGTAACGCATTTTCATCTTTCCTCCGAAGGGCCGCGTCACTATATACGCTCCGAGTTCCCCGACAAAGAGAACCCGAGCCTCCGCGGCTCGCCCCGGACCGGGGCAGGGGAAAGACGTGTATTCGAGAGGTGCCGCACATGGCTGACAAACCGATTATGGCGAAGGCCACCGCCGTCTGGCTGGTGGACAACACGACGCTTACGTTCAAGCAGATCGGCGAATTCTGCGGGATGCATGAGCTGGAAGTGCAGGGCATTGCCGACGGCGATGTCGCCGCTGGTGTGAAGGGATTTGACCCGGTCGCCAACAATCAGCTCACCCAGGACGAGATCGACAAGGCCGAGCAGGATCCCGCTCGCAGGCTCAAGCTCAAGTTCAACCCCGCCGCCGTCGGCGAGGAAAAGCGTCGTGGCCCGCGCTACACCCCGCTGTCCAAGCGTCAGGACCGGCCCGCCTCGATCCTGTGGCTGGTGAAGTTCCACCCCGAGCTGACCGATGGCCAGATCTCCAAGCTGGTCGGCACGACCAAGCCGACGATCCAGTCGATCCGCGAACGGACCCACTGGAACATCTCCAATATCGATCCGATCGATCCTGTCGCGCTGGGCCTGTGCAAGCAGTCCGAGCTGGACGCCGCCGTCCAGAAGGCCGCCGCGAAGAAGGCCCGCGAAGGCGAGGTGATGTCTGATGACGAGCGTCGCAAGCTGGTCTCGACCGAACAAAGCCTCAGCATGTCGACAGAGCCCAAGATGCCGACAGCCATCGCCGGTCTCGAGACATTCTCGCTGACTGATGACGACGACGACCGGAACGACCTTGTGGACGACGATGACGACGAGTCGATGCCGCGGGTCATCGATGCCGATAGCCTGTTCAACCTGCCGTCCGGCGGGGATGACGACGACGAAGACGAGGATTGATCCGGGCCACGCCCGTGACTTGATCGAAAGGGCCTTCGTGGGCGACACTCAGGTGTCATTCGCGAGGGCCTTTTCATGTCTGTTCCATTTTCACGCATTTCCGTATCCGCCGCATTCGCCGCCACGCTGCTCTCGGCGCCCGTACCGGCCGCCGCGCAAGAGATCTGCGACGCGCTCTGGTTCACCCGAAACCTTGTCTTCGACCGCGCCGGATACTGCTTTTCCTCGCCTCTGGGTCTCGCCCAGTTCCCGGCGGATTGCACCACCACCGAACCCGACCTCGATCCCGAGGCGCAGGCCCTCGTCGCGATGATCCGCGAGGTCGAGGAGGAATGGGAATGTGACGTCGATACCCAGCAGACCGAGCTTTCGCCCTTCGATACGCAGGTTCTGACCTTCATCGAGGATTTGCCGGTTCCGACCGGGTATGAGAGTTCGTGTTTCGGATGGAAGGGCGGGATGCTGATGTTGCGCGCTGCACGCCGCGAGGATGCCCAGCCCAGCGGCTTTGTCCGGCCCGGCGACGACCTGCTGGCAACTCATGCCGATGTCGATGGCTGGAGTTTCTATTCCATGACGCCGCAGGGGCAGGGTCTTGGCTGGGTGCCAACGCCGGAATGGTCCGAGGCGACCTGTTCCGCGCTTGCTGGCTAGGACACCGGTTCTCCGGGTCAACGGATGGAATCCTGCATTTCGGTGAGTATTGGGCCCGGTTAGGCTCCGGATTCACGCGGCCCCCCGTATTCACGGGCCGCGGCCTATCATTTCATCTGCAGACAGCGAGGTTTTCGCAATGAATGTCTCTCACTTTGAACTCGTCTACAAACCGCAATCTCCGGAAGGGCCGGCCGATACTGTCCTTCAGGGATATTTCCTCAAGATCAGCAACCTCGAGGACGTGGCCTATTCCTTTCAGCTGGAATTCGTGACGTCTCCGATCACCGATGCCGACCGGACGCTCTTTGGCAATACGCTGGTGTTCGTCGATATCGCGGGTGAAAACCAGATGCCGGGTGAATACAGCCTGAGCGGCAACAGCGACGCCAAGTCGTTCAAGCTGAACAAGGTGGTGACGATCCCGGCCCATGGCACGGCACTCGTGGCGCTGCTACCGTCCGATCCCTTCGTCATGCCGGGTGACCCGGTTCCCGATCCCAACTTCGAATGCCGTGGCTATGTGAACATCACGCTGCCACCGGTCTTTCGCCCGGTCGGCGATTTCTTCCTGCAGCGGAAGCAGAGCGATGATCCGGTCTCTGTCTTGCTCACGCCGCAGCATCGCGCGACCTATCTCTCGACCGATGGCGCGATCAGTGATCAGACCCAATCGTCGATCCCGCTCGCCTCAGGCACGGGCGCGCTTGACGTGCCGCCGCAATCGCCCTTCTTGATCGGCAAGCCCGGGGCGTTCGATCTGGATCGGATCCGCCCGGCGCTCGAACAGGTTGAACTCGATGACAGCCTGATCGTCGGACTGGTCTCGCAGATAGAGGCCCAGCAGGACGGCCTGGATGCCTTCAACACGCTGATGGCAAAGGCGGGTCTCGGGCTCGAGCTGTCGCGACGGACGTCGGGCAAGGCAAAGGCCAAGGCCTGACATCGGCGACCGGCCCGGCGGATCAAAGGCTCCGGCGGGCCTTCAATGCCGCGGTGATCGTGCCGTCATCGAGGTAGTCCAGTTCCCCCCCGACCGGCACGCCCTGCGCGAGGCTGGTGACCGACACACCCGGCAGCTGATCGGCGATGTAATGCGCCGTCGTCTGCCCGTCGATCGTGGCTGAAAGGGCAAGGATCACCTCGGTGATTTCCTCGGTGATGACCCGGTCAAGCAACTTGGGTATGCGCAGATCTTCGGGGCCGATCGCATCGAGGGCAGACAATGTGCCCCCAAGAACGTGGTAGCGCCCGGAAAAGACATTGGCCCGCTCCATCGCCCAGAGATCGGCCACATCCTCTACGACGCAGATCTGGCCCGAGGCGCGCTTGGGGTTGTCGCAGATGCCGCAGATGTCAGAGGTGCCGATATTTCCGCAATTCAGGCATTCGCGGGCCGTGCTGCCCACCGCCTGCATTGCCTGCGCAAGCGGCAACATCAGCTTTCCACGTTTCTGGATCAGGTGCAGAACCGCACGCCGGGCCGAGCGGGGGCCAAGCCCCGGCAGCCGCGCCATAAGATCAATCAGCGCCTCGATATCTTCGCTGGGACCGTCCGTCATGCCGGGCGCTCCGCCGGTTCGCGCCCCCTCAGAACGGGAGCTTCATATCCGCGGGCAGGCCCATGCTTTCGGTGATCTTGCGCATCTCGTCCTGCGCCTTCTGGCTGGCCTTGACCTGCGCATCCTTGATCGCGGCAAGGATCAGATCCTCGACCACTTCCTTTTCGGAGGCGTCGAAGATCGATGGGTCGATGTTCAGCGCCGTCAATTCGCCCTTGGCCGTGGCCGTGGCCTTGACCAGCCCGGCCCCGCTTTCGCCCTCGACGGTCATCGTCTCGAGGTCTTCCTGGACCTGGGCCATCTTGCTTTGCATTTCCTGGGCGGCCTTCATCATCTTGGCCATGTCGCCCATCTGGCCCAATCCCTTGAACATCGACGGTCTCCTCGTTCGTGCGCTTTAGTCAAACTAGGTTTGCCGGGGCTGCTCTACAAGGCGAAACATCCTCGCGGGGCGTCCGGGTTCCGGTTCAGTCTTCCTCGAAGGGATCCCATTCCTCGTCGACCTCGGGCAGGGCATCTTCGCTGGCCTCGGTCGCGATGTCTTCGCTGCTCTTGATCGCGCTGATCCGGGCCTTCGGAAAGGCGGAAAAGACTGCCTGCACAAGGGGATGTTCCTCGGCCTCGGCGCGCAGGGCGGCTTCTTCGGCGTCGCGGGTTTCGGCGATGGTAGGGGCGCCACCTTCGCTGACGACAGAGATCGCCCAGCGATTGCCTGTCCACGCCTGAAGGCGCGAGCCAAGCCGCTGCGCCAGATCGGCCACCGCGCCCTCGGCCGGCTGAAACTCGATCCGCCCCGGGGAATACCGGACAAGCCGCAGGCCCGTTTCGACCTCGACCAGAAGCTTCACGTCGCGGTGTTGCCGGATCAGGGCGACCACGTCCTCGAACCGGCCGAACCGGGCAAGCGCCTCTTCGGCATCAACGGCAACGGCAAGGCGGGCCGATGGGCCCGACGGCGCGCTGTGGGTCGGGCCGGGCTGACGGCCACCGGGATCGGGGGGCGCCACCTGCGGCGCGCGCGGTTGCCCGCCGCCCCCGCCACCTGTCGGGGGAGGGCTGTCCTGCAACTTGCGCACCAGTTCTTCAGGGCTGGGCAGATCGGCCACATGGGTCAGCCGGATCACGGCCATCTCGGCGGCCATCATCGCGTTTGGCGCGGTGCCGACCTCGTCCAGCGCCTTGAGAAGCATCTGCCACATCCGCGTCAGAACACGCATCGGCAGGGCTTCGGCCATCGATTGACCACGTGCCCGTTCGTCCGGGCCGACGGTCGGATCATCCGCGGCCTCGGGCGTGATCTTGATCACGCTGACCCAATGCGCGATCTCCGCCAGATCACGCAGGATCGCCATCGGGTCGGCGCCGTCGGCATATTGGCCACCGAGTTCGGTCAGCGCGGCTGCGGCCTCGCCCCTGAGGATGTGATCGAAGAGGTCCATGACCCGTCCGCGATCCGCCAGCCCCAGCATCGCGCGCACCTGATCGGCGGTCGTTTCCCCCGCGCCATGACTGATCGCCTGATCCAGAAGCGATTGCGCATCCCGGGCCGAGCCTTCGGCGGCCCGGGTGATCAGCGCCAGCGCATCATCCGCGATCTGCGCGCCTTCGGCATCCGCGATCCGGCGCAGCATGGCGATCATCACCTCGGGTTCGATCCGGCGCAGATCGAACCGCTGGCACCGCGACAGGACGGTGACCGGCACCTTGCGGATCTCGGTGGTGGCAAAGATGAATTTCACATGCGCGGGCGGCTCCTCCAGCGTCTTGAGAAGCGCGTTGAACGCGCTTGTCGAGAGCATGTGAACCTCGTCGATAATGTAGATCTTGTAGCGCGCGGACGCCGCCCGGTAATGCACGCTGTCGATGATCTCGCGGATATCTCCCACGCCGGTCCGAGACGCCGCGTCCATCTCCATCACATCGACATGGCGGCCTTCCATGATCGCCACGCAATGTTCGCATTTGCCGCAGGGATCGGTGGTTGGACCGCCGGTTCCGTCCGGGCCGATGCAGTTCATACCCTTGGCGATGATCCGGGCCGTCGTCGTCTTACCCGTTCCCCGGATGCCCGTCATGATGAAGGCCTGCGCGATGCGGCCCGCCTCGAAGGCGTTTCGCAGCGTGCGCACCATAGCGTCCTGCCCGACAAGGTCGGCGAAGGTTTCAGGCCGGTATTTGCGGGCAAGCACCTGGTAGACGGGGGCGTCGGACATGTCGCGGGCTCCTTGGGGCGGCAGAGGCAACCTAAGGTCGGGGGAGGCGGGGGTAAAGCGCTGTGCTTGCCTGACAGGCGCGGCGCGGCTAGGCTGGTCCTGCCCAAGGGGAGGCATCCTGGTCCGCGGAAAGCCGTTTCCGGCACCCCAAGCACTGACCGAAAGCCGTTTCATCACGGTCTTTCTCATGCCCGGTTTGGCGGACCGGCGGGCGATGGATGAGGAAGACGATGACCCATTCCCTCGACAAGCTTCGCCGTTCGGCGAAAGACCTGCGGCGTTCGGCGCTGAACGGCGATGCCGCCGCGCAGAACCGAATCGCCGCGCAGCTGGACCCGCCCCCCGGGCCGGACAGGCTGCGTCATGCCGATTGTCTGCATGTCGTGGCCCGCGAGGCCGGCTACCCGAGTTGGCCGCAACTCAAGCTGAGCATCGAGACGCTTGGCCTTGATCGCGCGGCGCGCCTGCAAAGGCTCAAGATCGCGATTGCTCATGGGCAGACCGGCGTTGCCAAATCCCTGCTGGACGACACGCCCGATCTGGCAAAGGGCGTCTTCGGGCTGGAAGTCGCCATCTATGACCGGGAGGCGGTGGCCCGCGCGCTTGACCGCGACCCCGGACTGGCGACCCGGTTGGCGGGCCCTGTCCGCCCCATCGTTCATCTGGCCCGTTCGCGCATGATCCATGTCTGGCCCGACCGGGCAGAAGACATGATGGCCATTGCCGAGATGCTGCTGGCGCATGGCGCCGATGTGAACGATGCCCAGCCGCAAGAGGGCACGGACAATGGGCTCTCGGTTCTGTATCTGGCGATCGGTCATGCCGACAACATGACGCTGGGCAAATGGCTTCTGGATCACGGGGCCGAGCCAGATGACGGGGAGTCGCTTTATCATGCGACCGAGCTTGGCCATCACGAGGGGCTGCGGCTGCTTCTGGCTGCCGGGGCCCGGCCCTCGGGAACAAATGCCCTCCTGCGTGCGATCGATTTCGACGATGTGCAGGCGGTCTCGCTGTTGCTTGAGGCGGGCGCTGATCCCAATGAATACGACGCACGCGTGATCGGGGGCGAGCCGCCCTTCGTGATCCCCGTGTTGCATCAGCTTGCCCGGCGGGGCGCCTCGGCCGAGCTATGCGAACGCCTCCTCGGGGCCGGGGCCAATCCACGGGCCGAATGGCAGGGTGCCTCGGCCCATGCCTATGCGCAGGTTTTCGGCCACGCAGACCTCGCCCGCATGATTGCCGAGGCGGGGGGCACGGTTGACCTGACGCGGGAAGAAACGCTTCTGGCCGGCGCCGCTCGCGGGGACGTTCCTGCAGGCGAGTACATCAACCCGGAACGGCTTGCGCCGGCCTACCGCGATATACTGCGCGACCTCGTCTCCCTGCCCGGAAGACTCGATCACATGAAGGCGCTGGTCGCACTGGGGGTCGAATATGACCGGCCGGACGAGATGGGCCTGCCGCCGGTCCAGATCGCCGGATGGGAGGGTCTTCCCGCGACATTGGGCTGGCTGATCTCGCTGCGTCCGGATCTGACACGGATCAACGGATATGGTGGCACGCTCTTGACCACGATCCTGCATGGATCGGAAAATGCGCTGGCAAGGCCCGATCGCGACCACATCGAATGCCTGCGCCTCGTGCTTGACCATGGGGTCGCGCTGCCGCGGCAAGCGATCGAGTTCGCCGGCGATCCGGAGGTTGCGGCCTTCCTGTCGGACTGGGCAGAAGCGCATCCCGGACAGGTCGTGGAGGGAGTGGCCTGATGTGCGTTCAGAAGGATCAGCTCAATGGATGATTTCGCGATCTACCCGCTGGAGGCACTGGGCGGGACGCTTGCCCTGTCGCCGATGCCGGGCCGCACCCGGCATTATGGGGCGGATCGCGACAGGCTTCTGGCGTGGCGGCCCGATATCGTGCTGAGCATGTGCGAATTGCCCGAACTCGCGCGAAAGGGATCGGCGGGCCTGGGCGAGGATGTGACGGCCCAGGGCGGGACATGGCTGCATGTGCCGGTGGCCGATTTCGGCGTGCCGGCGTCTGACGCGGGGGCGTGGGCCGCGATCTCGGATCAGGTGCGCGAAACGCTCGCGGCGGGTGGGCGGGTCCTTGTCCATTGCTTCGGCGGGTGCGGCAGGTCGGGCATGGCCGCCCTGCGCATCCTCGTCGATGGCGGGATGGAGTCGGGCGCGGCGCTGGTCAGCCTCCGCCGCGCCCGGCCCTGTGCCGTCGAAACCGATGCCCAGATGAGTTGGGCAACCGGCGGCCAACTCACCTCGGCCCGGCCCTAGCGGCGCTTTGTTTCGCCGCGATCCTTACCGATGCGGTACATCTTGCCCAACTTGCGGAACCGGGCCCGGGCCTCGGCCACGGATTCGGAATTGAACCGGTCCTCCCGCTGAAGCTTGCGCCAGCGTTCAAGCCGGTCGGGGTCCAGATCGCCGGCCTCGATCGCGGCCTTGATGGCGCAGCCGGGCTCGCTTTCATGGGCGCAATCGTTGAACCGGCATTGCCCGGCCAGATCGGTGATCTCGGCAAAGACGGCGTCGATCCCATCGGACGCATCCGTCAGGGCAAGTTCGCGGATACCGGGGGTGTCGATCAGCCAGCCGCCGGCCAGCGTCGGACGCAGGGCGCGCGCCGTTGTCGTGTGCCGCCCCTTGGCATCATCCTCCCGGATATCCTGCGTCAGTTCGCTCAGACCGGTGAGGTGGTTCTGCAAGGTGGTCTTGCCCACCCCCGACGATCCGACCAGTGCAAGGGTCTGCCCCTTGCTGCACCACGGGGCCAGCCGATTGGCATCCTCCGGGTCCTTGGCGTTGATCGCGATGGCGGTCACCAGCGGCGACAGGCGCGCCGCGCGTTTGACCAGTTCATCGGCGTCATCCGACAGATCGGCCTTGGTCAGGACGATCAGCGGCAGGCACCCTGCCTGCGCCGTCATCGCCAGATATCGTTCCAGCCGGGCCTCGTTGAAATCGGCGTTGCAGGAGGTGACGACCGCAAGCGTATCGACATTGGCCGCGATCAGCTGGCGTCCGGCCTGTGGTCCGGCGGCCTTGCGCACGATCTCTGTCATCCGGTCGAGCCGGGTGATCACGCGGCTCCCGTCGTGAAGGACCCAGTCCCCCACGGCGTAAAGTCCGGTTTCGTCGGGCGTGACGAGTGTGATCTGGCCCTCTGGTGTCAGCACCGTCAGGTGGTCGCGTGATACCTCGATGACACGCGCGGGCGCGCCGACCGTCTCATCGTTGATCTGGCGCGCGAAATGATCCGTCCATCCCAGGACGGCGAGTTCTGATGTGTTCAAAGGAATGATCCCGAAAGAAGACAGCGTGATCCGGTTCGCTCCCGGCGTTCCGGACAGGGCATCTTCGGGCCGGCGGGTCTTACGCCCGTCCTGCCCGGAGGCTGACGACAATGGCCATGATATCCTCCTTGGCAAGGGATCGAGGTGAGAGGCTGGACAACGACCCAAGCGGGGCTCGTTACGGCTGCTTCCTTCCGGACCTGACCGGGTTGGCGAGGCGCCTGCCCGCGCCAACCTCTCGAGGCAGAACATAGGGGCCGAAGGACGGATTCGCAAGATGAAGCGAAGGCCCTCGCAGAGACGGGCGTTTCGCTGTATCGCGAGGGGATGAAGGGTCAGTTCGAAATCTTCCTCATGGGAACGCCGGGGCTCGAGCCCGGTCTCGAGGCCGAGGCCCGCGAGGCGGGCTTTGCCGTGCGTGGTGCAGTTCCGGGCGGCGTGACGCTGACCGGCGGGTGGCGCGATGTGATGCGCGCAAACCTCGAGCTGCGCGGCGCGGGCCGGGTTCTGGCGCGGGTGGCCTCGTTCAAGGTGATGAACCTGCCGCAACTGCATGAGCGGACAGAGGCCGTGGATTGGGCGGCCCTGTTGCGCACCGATGTGCCGATCCGCGTCGATGCAACCTGCAAGGCGTCGAAAATCTATCATCAGGGCGCCGTTGCCGAACGCGTGGGCCATGCCATTGCGCGTCAGACCGGCGTCCAGATCGGGGCGGACGGCCTGTCGATCAAGGTGCGGATCGAGCAGAACCGCGCGACCATCAGCGTCGACACCTCGGGTGAGCCGCTTCACCGTCGCGGCCACAAGGAGGCCGTGGGCAAGGCGCCGCTCCGCGAGACGCTTGCCGCCCTTTTCCTGCGGGAATGTGGCTACCGCGGAGACGAGCCGGTGATCGACCCGATGTGCGGTTCCGGAACCTTCGTTCTCGAAGCGGCCGAGATCGCGCTCGGCCTTCAGCCGGGTCGGGATCGCGCGTTCGATTTTGAAAAGCTCGCCCTTTTCGATCCCGATGAACTGGCGGCCCAGCGGCGCGCCGGCCAAGCCGAGACGCCGCACCATTTCCGTGGCTATGACCGGGATCGCGGCGTGATCGAGATGGCCCAAGCCAATGCCGTCCGCGCAGGTGTCGACGGCGCCACCGATTTTGCGGTGCAATCGGTGTCGGATCTGCGCAGGCCGGACGGCCCCCCGGGTCTCGTCATCGTCAATCCGCCCTACGGCGCCCGGATCGGGACCAAGTCCAGCTTGCAGGCCGTTTACGGTGCGCTCGGCCGGACCCTTTCCGAAAGGTTCTCGGGCTGGCGCGTGGGCCTAGTGACAAGCGAGCCGTCTCTTGCCAAGGCAACGAAGCTGCCCGGCCTGAAACCTGGCGTTCCCGTGCCGCACGGGGCGCTCAAGGTTCAGCTCTGGCAGACCGGGCCGTTGCCTTAATCGGGCTGGACGAGTTCCCTCTGGCGGGCCGCACGGTATTTCAGCGGGGTCTGGCCATAGGTCTGGCGGAACAGCTTGTGAAAATGGCTCAGGTTCGGGATGCCGCACTCTGCCGCGATATCGGCGAGGTTGTCATCCGATCCAAGCAATCGTCGCGACGCGAAGGCCATGCGCTGGGCGTTGATGTAATCCGTCGGGCTTTGCCCGAGGATCGCCTTGGCCGTGCGGCTCACATGGGGGTGGGCCTTGCCGGCCACGCGCACAAAACCGGCGGCCCCTTCGCGAAATACGTCAGGATCCCGCGCGGCCTCACATGCGGCGACAAGCCAGTCGGGCGCGTCGGCCGGTATCCTCGGGCCCGTCCCGACAAGCCGGGACATCAGCGGAAGCAGGAATGCCTCCGCCTCGAGAGCGTCGGTCCGCCCGCGTTCAAGTTGGAGCGCCGCGCGGTTGATCTCGGCCAGCTGGCGCGGCTCCCTGTGGAGCCGGACCGGCGCATCGCCATCGGCCCAGAACAATTCACCTCGCAGGGCTTCGTGTCTTTCGCCCATTGCGACGATCAACTCGGGCCGGAACACGACCGCGACAAGGATCGCTGCCTCCCCAAGTCCCTGAAGCGCGTGACTGTGGCCGGGGCTCACGAAAAGCAACGACCCTTCGCCCAGATCTTCCCGTCCGCCGGGCAGGTGATGCCGCACCCGCCCGTTCTGAACCCAGATAAGCTCGAAGAAATCCTGACTATGGAGTGCGCGTGGCCGTTTGGTCGACAGCGTCGATCGTGTCAGCCGCACACTTTCGCCGGGCGCCAAGATGTCGTCTATTCTGAGGGTAACAACCGTCATCACCGTATCCAAACGTAAACCTCTGGGACCTTATCGTCCACACGGCGGCAAGACCATGCGGCACATCGTGACGTCCGGTCCGAACCGCGCTATTGCAGGCGCGTCTGCACAAAAAGGATGCTTCGCCGATGCCATTCAACCGTTCCGTGAAGATCGCACCCTCGATCCTGTCTGCCGATTTCGCCGATTTCGGCCGCGAGATCGCCGCCGTCGAGGCACAGGGCGCCGACTGGATCCATGTCGACGTGATGGACGGGCATTTCGTTCCCAACCTGACCTTCGGCCCGGCCCTGTGCAAGGCGATCCGCCGGCACATCACGACGGTGATGGACGTTCACCTGATGATCGCGCCGGTCGATCCCTATATCGACGCCTTTGCCGACGCGGGCGCCGATATCCTGACGGCCCATGTCGAGGCCGGCCCCCACATCCACCGCACCTTGCAGGCCATTCGTGGCGCGGGGATGAAGGCCGGTGTCGCGCTCAATCCCGGCACGCCTGCCTCTGCGGTGGCCCATTGCCTCGATCTGGCCGATCTGGTCTGCGTGATGACGGTGAACCCGGGCTTTGGCGGCCAGAAGTTCCTCGACATGACCGGCAAGATCGCCGAGCTGCGCGCGATGATCGGGGATCGCGAGATCCATATCGAGGTCGATGGCGGCGTCGATCCCTCAACCGCACCTCAGGTCGTGGCGGCAGGCGCCGATGCCCTTGTCGCCGGGTCCGCGGTGTTCCGGGGCGGGTCGGTCGACAACCCGGCCCCTTACGGCGAGAACATCCGCGCGATCCGGCAATCCGTCGCCTGACCCTGAGGGCCGGGGCGCCTAGTCGCCCGCAGCCTCGCTCATCTTGCGGATCATCGCGACCCCGCTTTCGCCCAGCGGGACGATCGCAAAGGGCCCGCCAAGGCACATGTGTTGCGGGTCCTGCGGATCGGGCTTCAGGCCCTTGCCGAGCACCTTGTCGGCGTAATCCTCGGCGTTGTCCTTCGGCCGGTAGCCAAGGAACGAGGCCTTGGCATTCGACACCTGCGCGCGGTCATTGTTCGAGATGCCGAAAATCTCGGTGTAACCCACGGTCGGGCTGTCGATCGACCGGCTGACCAGCCGGACAAGGTCGGGGTAGCTCAGCCAGGTCGACAGGGCCCGGGCGTTGCCGGGCTCGGGCGTGCAGGAAAAGATGCGAAGCGATACCGTCTCGAGCCCGCGCTTTTCCCAATACATGCGGGCCATGTCCTCGGTGAAGCACTTGGCCAG
This sequence comes from Alexandriicola marinus, assembly GCF_004000435.1. Taxonomy (GTDB): domain Bacteria; phylum Pseudomonadota; class Alphaproteobacteria; order Rhodobacterales; family Rhodobacteraceae; genus Alexandriicola; species Alexandriicola marinus. The sequence goes on along the minus strand of NZ_RBVZ01000006.1, from coordinate 74,463 downwards.
ACCATAGAAGGTATCGGGCCGGTGTCGGGCATCGAGGTCGATCCCTTCGTTCGCGCGATACATCCCGACCGAATGCACGGATGAGGAAAAGATCACCCGCCTGACGCCGGCGTGGTAGGCGCTTTCATAGATATTGTAGGCACCGATGAAATTCGGGCCAAGCAGCGTCTCGAACGGCCCCTCATCGACATAGGAGCCGAAATGCACGACCATCTCGGCGCCCTCCATCAGCGGCTCGATCTGGTCGCGTTCGGCGAGGTCGGCTTGAACGAAAGTCTCGTTCGGCAGGAGTGTTTCGGGCGCGGCGGCGATATCCGTCGACAGAAGGGTTTCCGCCATCCGGGACAATGGCTCGCGCAGGACGGTGCCAAGGGCGCCGCAGGCACCGGTCAGGACGATTTTCTTGAGCATGGTAACTCCCTTTCAGATGACAGCGGGTTCGATCAGGGGCCGGTTCTCTGCGATCCGGGTGACGGACAGGTCCGACAGGTCGAGGCTGCGCCACGCGCCGTGGATCAGCATCTCGGACAGGCCGCGCCCGATTGCGGGCGAATGCTGAAGACCGTGACCCGAGAACCCGTTGCAGAAGTGAAAATTCGTGATCTCGGGATGGGGCCCCAGAACGGCATTTTGATCGAGCGTGTTATAGTCGTAATGTCCCGCCCATGCGGTGCGCAGACGGATCCTCTCGAAGGCGGGCACCCGGGCGGCCAGCGTGGGCCAGACGCGGTCTTCCCAGATATCCCAATCCATCTCGAAATCGTCGGGTTGGACAGGCGCGTCGTCTGCGGGCGCGCAGCCCGCCAGATAGGTGCGCGGCCCGTCGCTGCGCACATGCAGGCCCGAGGGGTCGATGGTCAGGGGCAGGGCCACGGGCAGCGGATCCTCGGCCTCGAAAACAAAGCTGAAGCGTTTGCGTGGTTCGACCGGCAGGTCGAGGCCGGCCATCGCGGCAATCTCGGGTCCCCGCGTGCCCGCGCAATTCACGACCGCGCCGCAGGCCACCTCGTCGCCGGTATCGAGCATGACGGCGGAAATCCTTCTGCCATCCCGGCGAAGATCCGTCACGCGCGCGGTGACCCACTCCGCCCCCAGCGCGCGGCTTTTTCTGCGGAACCAGTCAAAGACGGTGCCACCATCGAAATAGCCCTCATCCACTGCATTATGCGAGCCGAGGGTCACGCCATCCAGGTCGTAGAACGGATATCTCTCGGCGATCTCAGCGGGCGAGAGGAGTTGCGTGGCGACCCCAAGGCCCGATTGCAGCGCATGGTTCTGCCGCAGCACATGTGCCATCGCCTCGCTTTGCGCGAGGTAGAGGTAACCGAACGACCAGACGGGAATGTCCGGCGCAGCCTCGTCTTCCATGAAGTTTCGGAAGTTATTGACGAATTCCGCGCCGAATTGCGAGGCCCGGATGTTCACCTCGGTTCCGAACTGCTGCCGGATGCAGGAATTCGTCAGGCTTGTCGCCGCTCGCTCATAGCCCGGTTCCGGCTCGATCACGAGCACGCGGCCCGTGAAATCGGGGTCGCGCAGCGTCCACCACGCGACGCTCGATCCCATGATCGCGCCGCCGATGATGACGATGTCGTAGCTGCCGTGACGGGGTGATGAAGTTGCACTCATGGCCGGACGCTAGCCGCTGCCCGCGCCGGAGAAAAGGGGGGCGATCGTCTCTTCGAACCGCAATCCGTCGCGTGCTGTCCGGAATGCCGGGGCTTCCCGGTGGCTGTGCTGGACATCGTCGTTCCTGGTCTCCGGAACATCGACGGCTTGGGCGGCTTGAGGGGCCTTGACCGGCAGCCATGCCTAGGCCTCCAAGAATCCGGCATTGGGCAGATCGGCCATCCGGACCATGGGGGAACGCGATCTGTCGCCCCCTTGTGATCGGGCCGGAAGACCATGTTCGCCGTGCCACCGTCGCGCTTTGGATCGGCCCGGACATACCGCTCTGCCTGTGGGCTGGTGCGGTCCCGGCGGCTTTCGATGTACCGCGGATGCTGATCCGAGCTATGCGACAGGACCTGATCGATCACGACCTTCACCACATCGGCGGGACACCGGCACAGGCGCTCCTGCGCTGTGACCGCGCCGAGATGATTGTCCGGGGCTCAACCGGTGGGTGCCGGGTGGCGTGTCTTTGGCAATCGACGAGCACTAGGGCTGGCTGAACCGCCACTCCGTCACCTGTTCGTAGGTGTCGCCGGGGGCGAGGTCGATGGCGGGGAAAGCCGGGTTGTTGGGCGCGTCGGGCCAGCCCTGCGGTTCGATCGCCAGCGCCTGATGGACCGGATCGCCCGGCCTGCCGGGCGCGCGGCCGTCAAAGATCTGAATGCCCGGTTCGGTCGTTGCGATGGCCATCGCCAGACCCGAGGTGCCGCGCAGCCACAGAACCTCGCGCAGGGCCGTCTTGCCACCCGTCAGACACAGGTTGTGATCAAGCTGCGTGTCCTCGGGCGTGATGATCCGGCCCTCGCGAAAATCGAATTGCGTGCCTGACACCGGCGCAATCTCGCCCGTGGGCAGGATCGCATCGTCAGCCGGCAGGTAATCCTCGGCGGCGACGCGCAGGTGATGCCCGGCCCAGCCGTCCGAGCCATCAAGGTTCCAATAGCTGTGATTGACCGGGTTCATCAGCGTGGGCGCATCCGTCGTTGCCCGAAGCGTCATCCTGAGCGTGGTGGGCGCCATCGCCTCGAACCGCGCCTCGATCGTGCGGTTGCCGGGAAACCCGCCTTCTCCGTCCGGCAGATCGCAGGTCAGTGTGACGGAGGATGCGTCGCGTTGCGCCACGGTCCAGATCTTGAGATGCGTCCCGCAGGAAGCCGAATGCAGGATATGCTTGCCGTCCTGATTGGCCTCGAATTCGTGAACCCGCCCCGCAATGGGCGCCTGTGCGTTGCGCAACCGGTTGGCCACTGGCGCAACGATCGCCCCGAAATACCCCATCCCGGCCTCGTAGTCGGCCAGCCTGTCCGACCCCAGCGTGACCCAGTGATCAACCCCGTCAAGGCGGAGGTCCTGCAGGATGCCGCCATAGGTCAGGATCGTCGCGCCAAGCCTGCCGTTCGATATGTCGATGGCATGGACCTCGCGCCCGTCCTTCGTTGTTCCGAAATGTCGCATCAGATCTCCTCCCAGAGAATGCCTGCGGCGGGAAGCGTCTTTCCTTCCCAGTCCAGCGGCTCGGCGGAATAGTTGAAGACAAAGCGCCGCCCGGCGGTGTCACGCAGGCGTAGCCCGTCGGGCAGGTCGCGCGGGCTCAGCCCGGCCTCGCGGGCAAGGTCTGACACGATGCCATGGAACGTCTCGTCATCGGGCCAGCCGGCAAGGTAATGCAGGGGCCCTGCAGAGGCGATCGCAGGATGGCCTGTCTTGGTCTGCCGGCGCGTTTTGGCGGTGCCCTCGACATGTTCGAACCAGCGGATGAACCGGCCTCCGCCCTCGAGGGGAACCTCGATCCCGGGGGGCAGGCTCTCGCTCAGCGCGACGGTGATATCGAGGCCCTCGATATTCGGCCCCATCGGGTCGGGGATCGACAAGTCCGGCGTCTTGGTATCGGTTCTGGGGCCAAGCAGGACTTGCGCAGCGGTGGCCGAGATCGCGCGTACAAGCGGCTGCCCGACCGTCAGCAGTCCCGGCGCCAGAACAAGCGCATATCCCGACAGGTCGGCAGTGTCGGGCGGCAGGATATCCACCGACAGCCCCGCCCGGCGAAGCGCCTTGTAGGCCGAAAACACGAGCCGGAAATAATCGAAATCGGCCCCCTGCGGCTGCGCCTCCCAGGCCCAGGCGCTGTCATAGTCGAAGATCAGCGCAACGGGTGCCTGCGCCTGCCCGATCTCGCCCAGATCGGCGATTTCGCCTGCGACCTGCATCACCTCGGCCAAGGCCGGCGCGGCGGCACTATCGGGCCGCAAGAGCCCCGCATGCATCTGTTCCTGTCCGAAAGGCGCCTGCCGCCAGCGGAAGAAACTCACGCATTCCGCGCCATGGGCAAAGGCCTCCCACGCCCAGAGCCTGCACATGCCGGGCAGGGGCGCGGGGTTCCACGGGGCCCAGTTCACGGGGCCGGGCTGCTGTTCCATCACCCACCAGCGGCCACGCCCCACGGCGCGGTAAAGATCATGGTGAAACGCCTGATTGTCCGGGTGGCCCTGTCGCAGAAAGGCGCGCTTGAAGGCCTCGGTCTCTTCCAGGCGGTCGGACAGAAACCCGATGGGATAGCTGTCCCAGCTTGCAATATCGAGGTCGGCCCCGACGGCGAAATGATCGAAATCGAGAATCCGGCCCATGTAGTTGTGGGCAATCGGCGCGTCAGAGCATTTCCGGATTTCCTCGGTCTGGATGCGGTTGAAGGCCACCACCTGATCCGAGGAATAGCGCCGGAAGGCCAGAAGATGCGGATGGTTCGGTTCGGTCACCGTCAGGTTCGGCAGGCCCACCTGATCGAAGCTGTCATACTCCATCGACCAGAAGACATTGCCCCACGCCCGGTTGAGCGCATCCGTCGATTGATAGCGTTGCGCAAGCCAGTCGCGGAACCCGTCGCGGGCCGCGTCGGAATAGCTCAGAACCGTGTCATGGCAGCCGTATTCATTGTCGGTCTGCCATGCCGCGATATGCGGGTTGCGGCCATATCGCTCTGCCAGCAACCGGGTGATCCGGCGGCTTTCCTCGCGGTAGCCCATATGGGAAAAGCAATAGTGCCGCCGCGAACCGAACCCCCGGGGCCGGCCCTTCGCATCCAAGGCCAACATGTCCGGATGGCGATCCAGCATCCAGCGGGGCGGCGTTGCGGTGGGTGTGCCCAGAACGACGCGAAGCCCCGCCGCGCCCAGGGTCTCGATCGCGCGATCCAGCCAGCCCCAGTCGAACCGGCCCGGTTCCGGCTCCATCCGGGACCAGGCGAATTCCCCGATCCGGACCCAGAGGATCCCGGCCTCGACCATGCGGGCCGCGTCACTGGCCCAGACGTCCTCGGGCCAGTGTTCGGGATAATAGCAAACGCCAAGGGTCGGCTTCACGAGACACCCTTTCCGGTGCGGGTCAGAGGATCACCCGGTGCTCGGCCTGTCCCTTATGCGGTGTGTCGACCGAGAAGGTCTGCCCGGAGAGGGGGAAGGCAGCGACCGTCGGCTGCGACAGCCCGACAGCGGCGGAAGTGCAGAACATGGTCGTAAGGTCAGGCCCGCCGAAAGCCGGGCAGCTGGTCTGGGGGGCCGGAAACTCGAATGCGCCGATCTCCTGTCCCGATAGGTCATATCCCGCGACGCGGTGGCTGCCCCATTGGGCGTTCCACAGGATGCCATCCTGATCGACGACGGCGCCATCGGGGTTGTGCCCCGCCTCCCGCAGGTCGATGTGAACCGAGGGTTCGCCCACAGGCCAGCCATCGGCGTCGAGTGAGACGCGCATGATCAGCTGGGTCGGTGTGTCGGCGAAATATGCCGTATTGCCATCGGGGGCGAAACAGATGGCGTTCGGTATGCTGATCGGGGCATAGAGCCGCCGCAACTCGCCCTTGTAGAACCGCCAGATCGCGCCGGCGCCGTCCTCGCCCTCCTTGCCCATCGTTCCGATCCAGAAGCCGCCCTGCGGATCGGCGCGCCCGTCATTCGAGCGGGTCACGGGATTGTCGGCCTCGAGCGCGACCACGGTCTCGCGCGCGCCGCTGGACAGCGAAAACCGGATCAGCGCGGTTTCCGAGGCGACAAGCAGCGTGTCGTCATCGACCCATCCCGCGGCCGAGACGAATTCTCCGAAGTTCCAGTTCTGCCCTTTGCGGTGAAGCCGCTGGCCGAGGATGTCGAACCAGAAGAATTCCCCACGGGTGGGATGCCACAGGGGGCCTTCCCCCAGAAGACAGGCGGTATCGTCATAGATCATGAGCTGCATTCCTCCATGGCCGCGTCATAAGCGGATACGATGTCTTTCGCGCGTGTGGCGATGTCCGCCACCGGCATTCCGGGTGTGTAGAGCGCCGTGCCGATCCCGAAACCGTCGGCCGAGGCCCGGATCCAGTCGGCGAAATTCGCAGGGCCCGCGCCACCGACGGCATAGACCTGTGTGCCGGGCGGCAGGACCGCCCGCATGGCCTTGATGCCGCCGGGCCCGATCAGGGAGGCGGGAAAGATCTTCAGCCCGTCCGCCCCGGCCTTCAGCGCGGCAAAGCATTCGCTGGGCGTCATGACGCCGGGCCAGCTTTGCATGCCTTCGGTCTTGGTCGCGACGATCACGCGCTGATCGCAATTCGGGGACACGACCAGCCTGCCGCCCGCTTGTGCCACGCGACCCACCTCTTCGACGGCCAGAACAGTGCCCGCGCCGATCAGGGCCTCGTCGCCATGGGCGCGGGCCATCGCCGCAATACTGTCATAAGGGTCGGGCGAGTTCAGGGGCACTTCGATCCGGGTGATCCCCGCCTCGATCAATGTGGCGCAGGCCGATGGTGCATCGGCGGGGGTGATCCCCCGCAGGATCGCGATGATATTGCGCATCAGGCGCCTCCCTTCCAGTTTCGCCAGGCGGAAGTCAGCCCCGCAAGCGTGATCCGGTCCGCGTCGACAATGGTCGCCGGCGCGCCCTGTTTGCCAAGCGCCCGGACATAAAGCGACGACAGCCGCCGTGCCCCGATCACGGCGATCTGGCGGCCAAGCCAGTAGGGCCGGACAGACGCCAGTTCTGCCCCGATAAGCAGCCCCGAAAGCGTGGCACGCCCCGCCCCCGGCGCCGGATCGGACAGGAGCCCGGCCGCACGAATGCCGAAAAGCCGCGAGGCCAGCCGCTCGGGCCGCGAAATCGCGTCGGAGAGTGCGGCGTCGAAGGCATCATCCGACCATTCTTCGCCGCCGACCGAATGCCGCAGCACCGTGTGGCCGGAAATCGCGGCAAACAGGTCGCCGGACATGGCGGTCTGGAAACTGACCACTTCGCCCGCGCTGACCTCGACCCATTTGGTATGGGTGCCCGGCAGGCAGAGAATCCCGTCCCAGCCGGGGTTGAGCGCGAGGAACCCCGCGATCTGGGTCTCTTCTCCGCGCATCACGTCGGGCGGGGTCTTCTGGCTCATGCCCGGCACGATCAGGACCTTCAGTCCCGGTGTCGTCGTCGGTGCGCGGGTCAACTGGGCGCCGAGCGGTTCGGCTGGCACCGGCGTATATGCGGCTTCGGTCCAGCCCTGTCGTGCGCCGACCATGCCGCAGGCGATCGCCGTCGTGGGGCCGTCGATCCAGTCCCCGGCCAGGTCCAGCAGGGCCGGTTCAAAGTCCTCGGGCGTAAGCCGCCCCATTCCGGCATCGGACGTGCGTTCATCCAGCACGCTGCCCGAGCCCGACATCGCCCAGCCGCGCAGATGCGTCGTGCCCCAGTCCAATGCGATCCAGTCTGCTGACATGTCTACCCCGTCGAGATCACGCCGGCATCGACGGCGACCACCTGACCGGTGATCATCGCGCTGGCGGCAGAAGCCAGAAACAGCGTCGGGCCGACGAGGTCGGCGGGGCCGATGCGCTGCTTGAGGCATTGCTTTTCCATGAACCGGGTGATCGATTCCTCGGTCACCCACATGTCGAGTTGTTTCTGGGTCAGAACCATACCCGGCGCAATCGCATTGACGCGGATCCCGTCCCGGCCCCATTCCCGCGCCAGCGCCCGTGTCATGCCGACGATCCCCGCGTTCGAGGTCACGTAAGGCGACATCCGTTCGCTGCCCAGCGCATAGGTAATCGACGAATAGTTGATGATCGACCCGCCGCCTTGCGCCCGCATCATCCGGGCTGCGGTCTGTGCGGCAAAGAAGTAATGCGTCAGGTTGACGGCGATCATCGCTTCCCATGTCTCGGGTGTGACGGTGTCGGCCTCCATCCGCATGTCATTGGCGGCGCAATTGACGAGGATCGAGATGGGCCCGTGCGCGCCTGCGGCCTGCTCCATCGCGGCGGTCAGTGCCGGGGTGTCTGTCACGTCACATTGGACGAACATCGGTTCGGTCCCGTGCTCGGCGCGGATGCGCGCGCCCAGATCAGAGCCGTCCAGCAGATCGGCCGCCGCGACGCGTGCGCCCTGCGCGGCAAAGCCCTCGGTCAGGGCCCCGCCGATGCCACTGGCCCCGCCGGTGATGAACACCGACGCACCCTCAAGATCGCCGAAGCGCGCAGCCTTTGACATCCGACACCTCCTCCTCCGGGCGGAGGTTCCACCGCTGTGGTCCGGGATGCAAGATCAGGATCGCGGAAATCTGTCCGGGTATCAAAGGTCAGGCGACGTTTCAGCGTTTGCCGTAGTAAAGGCCCACCACATGCTCGGCCTCTGCGAAGAACAGCCAGCGGGACGCGAAGAGCCCCGCCAGGTGAAACAGCACGGCCAGCGCCGCGAGCATGTGGCTGAACGGCAGGAGCATCAAGAGGATCGGCACGCCAAAGCCCGAAGCCAGCGCGATCACCCTCAGGTTCCGACTGTGCTTGCGGCCGATCACGTGGACGAATTCCCGCAAGAGGTAGTTGGTGCCCGTATGCGGCGGCTCGAACGCGCGGACGGTGCCCGTCGTGCCAAGGCCCGTGGCCGATGCGATATCGGTGCCCGACCGGGCAAGCCGGCTGTCGCCGTCGATCCAGGTATAGACCTGGATCGTGCCCGCGATCGCAAGCAGGGGCAGGGCGATCATGATCTCGCCCGCCAGAAGCGCGCCCCCGGCCAGCGAGAAACTCAGGAACATGGCTGGCGTGCTCCAGTGGTGCCAGCGCGGCACGGCGCGGATCTGCGCGTAGATCATCGAGGTCGTCAGCACGGTGCCGATCGACAAAAGCGCGCCGATCCAGCCGAGGAGGGCGATCCGCGTCCCGAAGAACACCAGCCCCGCGCCATAAAGCGCCATGACGATCAGCGCGGCGACCGAGGCCCAGGCCTCGCGGCTGAGCCAGCTGCTCCGCCACTGGGTAAAGGCCTTCAGCGCCCGTTCCGGGTGGCCGAGGTGAAAGGTCGACGCCAGAAGCCCACCCACCGCCAGCAGATAGGCGATCACGAAGAAGACGAAGGCGACCCAGCCCGTGGGCGCCAGAACCCCCAGACCAAGCCAGAACAACAGCCCGAAGCCAAGACCGGAGAGCGAGGTGAAGATGATGACGGAGGGTGCGGGATGCATGGTCACTCTCCTCCCGGAAGGGCCGACAAGGCCCGGTCGAGCCAGCCGACAAAGCCCTTGGGCGTATCCGTCACCGGCTCCAGATAGGGGGCGAGGATGTCGTATTCCGGCGCTTTGTCGCGCGGGCGGGGCGGCAGGTACTTGTTGACGGGTTTTGTCCCCTGCTCGGGCATCAGGTCCAGTCCGCCGCGTTCCGCGACAAGCTGGCTGACATCGCTGTCGGGGTCGCCCAGATCGCCGAAATGCCGCGCGCCGGCGGGGCAGGTGCGCACGCAGGCGGGCACCCTGTCTTCCTCGGGCAGGTTCTCGTTATAGATGCGATCGACGCAGAGCGTGCATTTCTTCATCACCTTTTCGGCCACGTCCATCTCGCGCGCGCCATAGGGGCAGGCCCAGGCGCACAGCCCGCAGCCGATGCAATCGCTTTCGTTGACAAGAACGATCCCGTCCTCGGCCCGTTTGTAGCTGGCGCCTGTCGGGCAGACGGTCACGCAGGGCGCATCCTCGCAATGCAGGCAGGATTTCGGGAAATGGACAAGCTGAGCGGCCCCCTCGTCGGGCTGGATCTCGTAGGAATGCACCCGGTTGAGGAAGGTTCCCACCGGATCGGCGCCGTAAGGGTCCTCGTCGGCAAGAGGGGCGCCGTAATTCTCGGTGTTCCAGCCTTTGCACGACACGACACAGGCGTGGCATCCGACACAGGTGTCGAGGTCGATCACAAGGCCAAGCTTGACGGAGGAGGGGGGAGGGAGCTGGGTCATGTCAATCCGTCGATGCGGTCAGAATGAACAGGTGGCCGGGCGAGGTCGGTCAGCGAGGGGTTGTCCTCGGGCGACCATGTCGCGACGAACCAGATGAAGGTGCCGACCATGATCGCCACGAGAAGGGCCATCAGCAGAAACAGGTGGCGTGTCTTCATGATCCGACCTTCCAGGCAAGCGATCTGGGGCCGCGGCCCACGGGTGACTTGATCGGGGGCAGGGCGGGCTTGGCCTCTGCCGGGGCGGGCGCCTTTTCGATCTTCACCCGCAGGTCGAACCATGCCGCCTGGCCGGTGATGGGATCGGAATTCGACCAGCGCATCCCGTCGCCCTTGGGCGGCAAAAGCTCGTGGATCAGGTGATTGAGCAAGAAGCCCTTCGTGGCCTCGGGCGCGTCGTCATCCAGCGCCCATGCGCCCTTGCGTTTACCGATCGCGTTCCATGTCCAGACGGTGTCTTCGTTCAGCGCGGCCATATGCGCCACGGGCACCGTGATCTTGCCATGGGGCGAGGTGACCCGCGCCCAGTCGCCCTCGGCAAAGCCGTTCGCCTCCCAGATCTTTGTGGGAAGGTATAGGGGATTGTGCCCGTGGATCTGACGCAGCCATGCGTTCTGGGTGCCCCATGAATGATACATCGCCATCGGGCGCTGGGTCAGGGCATGAACGGGATAGGCGCCGTCATCTTCGAGCGCTTCGCTCATCGGCGCGTACCAGATGGGCAAGGGGTCCATCGTCGCTGCGATCCGGGCGCGCAGGTGATCGGGCGGTTGCCTCACGCCCTCGCCTTCGGCGGCAAGCTGGAACCTGCGCATCGGTTCGGACCAGAGCTGGAAGATGTAGGGCTGGGGGCTGTCGTAGAAGCCCATCTTCACCGCCCAGTCCTGATAGGCGGTGTTGAAGGGTTTGTAGAACGCGGCCTCGCCGGGGACATGGCTCATCCAGAAACCGCCATTGGCGATATAGCTGTCGATCTGGCCCTCGTTCGGATTGCCCCGACCGTCCTGAAGGCCGGTCTCGCCCATGCGCCATCCGGCCAGCGGGCCGATACCGGGGCGGCGAATGTGGTTGGTGATGTAATCGGCGTAATCGGCGTATTTCTGGCTGCCATCGTCGTTCACGAAGCCGGGCAGCCCAAGCCGGGCCCCCAGATCGCAAAGCATCGACTGAAAGCCCCGCACGTCGCGGTCCGGTTCGACCACGGGCCAGCGGATCGCATCGGCCACGGCGTCGGCCTCGCAGATAGGCCGGTCGAGCAGGCTGATGCAATCGTGCCGTTCGAGGTAGGTGGTATCGGGCAGGATCAGGTCGGCATAGGCGACCATCTCGGATGAATAGGCATCCGAATAGATGATGCGCGGAATGACGTATTCGCCGTTTTCATCCGTATCGGTCAGCATCTTCATGGTGCCCGACGTATTCATCGACGAATTCCACGACATGTTGGCCATGTACATGAACAGCGTGTCGATCCTGTAGGGATCGCCCGCATGCGCGTTCGAGATCACCATATGCATCAGCCCGTGGGCCGACATCGGGTTTTCCCACGAGAACGCCTTGTCGATCCGGGCCGGGCGGCCATCATCGGTCAGACACAGATCGTCGGGGCCATGCGGGTAGCCCAGATGCGGCCCATCGAGGGGCGCGCCGGGCGTGACCTTGCAATGCGGCTTGGGATGCGCGGTGGCGGGTTTGGGATAGGGCGGCTTGAACCGCATGCCGCCGGGTGTCTCGACGCTGCCGATCAGGATCTGCAGCATATGCAGGGCCCGGCAGGTCTGGAACCCGTTCGAATGGGCCGAGATGCCGCGCATCGCATGCATGGAGACCGGGCGGCCCACCATCGTCTTGTGAGTCACGCCGCGAAAATCCGTCCATTCCCGGTCGAGCGTGATCGCCTCGTCAAAGGCCACACGCGCGATTTCGCCTGCCACCGCACGGATGCGCCGGGCCGGAATGCCACAGCGGTCGGCGACGGCTTCGGGGGCGTAGTCATCACTCAGATAGCGGTCGGCCATATGGTGCAGGACGGGCCGGTGCGTCACGCCCTTGTGGCGCCAGGTGGCCGACAGGTCGGGCTCCACGCCTGCACCGTTCCAGGGCGCCAGCTTTCCGGTGCGGCGGTCGATGACCTGGGGTTCACCCTCTTCGTCACGCAGCAGAAGCCCGTTCTGGGGTGAATCCGGGTCCTCGTTCACGAGGCACGAGGCATTGGTGAACCGCGCAAGGTAATCGAGGTCGATCCGACCGGCCTTCATCAGGCAATGGATCAGCGACAGGATCAACAGGCCATCCGTGCCCGGCGTGATCCCCAGCCAGTCATCCGCGACCGCGTTATAGCCCGACCGGATCGGGTTGATCCCGATCATCCGGGCTCCGCGTTCCTTGATCTTGCCGATCCCCATCTTGATCGGGTTGCTGTCGTGATCTTCGGCCACGCCGAACAGCAGGAACAGTTTCGTGCGGTCCCAGTCGGGCTGGCCGAACTCCCAGAACGCCCCGCCCATGGTGTAGATACCCGCGGCGGCCATGTTGACGGAACAGAATCCGCCATGCGCCGCGTAGTTCGGTGTGCCAAAGCTTTGCGCCCAAAGCGAGGTGAAGCTTTGCGACTGATCGCGGCCGGTGAAGAATGCCAGCTTCTCGGGCGCCTCGGCCCGCAAGGGGGCGAGCCAGTCGGTGGCGATCTGCAGGGCCTCGTCCCACGAGATCTCCTCGAACTCGCCCGATCCGCGGGGTCCCACCCGTTTCAGGGGCGCCCGCAGACGTGAGGGTGCGTTGACCTGCATGATCCCCGCCGATCCCTTGGCGCAAAGAACGCCCTTGTTCACCGGGTGGTCGCGGTTGCCCTCGATATAGGCGACCTTCTTCTTGCCGTCGGCGCCGGCCTTCATGTGCACGTTGATGCCGCAGCGGCAGGCGCACATGTAGCAGGTCGTCTGGCGGATTTCGTCCGAGATCTTTGGAGAAAGATCGAGATCGGGTTGCCCGTTCGCCATGATTGTCCTGTCCCTCCCCTGACTCGGCCCGGAAGAGTTTCCCGGTTTCGCGCCCGAGCGCAAACAATTGTTTTGAAAATCACTTATCCAAAGGAACGTCAGCGCGCATCCATCGGGATCCAGTCCCGCATTTCCGGCCCGTTATAGAGTGTGAGCGGGCGGATCAGGATGTTGCCGCGCCGCTGTTCGAGGCATTGGATCACCCAGCCGGGCATCCGCCCGATGGCGAAGATCGGCACGTAAAGGTCCATCGGGATTCCGTGCAGCTGGTAGATCACGCCGGAATAGAAATCGACATTCACGTTCAGCCCGTGCCTTGCATAGGGCTTCATCGCCTCGACCACCGCCTGAAGGATCTCGTACCATTCGGGCGCGCCCATCTCCTCGCCCAGCTTGCGGACGCCTTCGCGCATGTGGCGTGCGCGCGGATCCTCGGCACGGTAGACCCGGTGGCCAAAGCCGGTGACGGCTTCGCGATTGGCGCGCTTGGCCTTGACGTAGGCGGCGGCATTCTCGGGCGTGCCGATCTCGTGGACCATCTTCATCACGTCTTCGGCCGCGCCGCCATGCGCTGGGCCCGCCAGCGTCGACAGGGCGGTGACGATGGCGCCGTGCAGGTTGGCCTCGGTGCCCACCGTCACCCGCGCGGCAAAGGACGATGCGTTCGCGCCATGTTCGGCGTGAAGGATGAAATCCACATCCGCAAGTCGGGCCGCGTCATCCGACGGCCTTTGGCCCTTGAGCATCCAGAGCCAGTTGGCCGCATGGCCAAGCGCGGGGTCCGGCGCGACGGGATCGCGGCCGGTCCGGATCGCCTCGTGCGCCGCGATCAGCGTGGGCACCTGCGCAATCAGCCTGAGCCCGTTGGCCAGAAAGCCCTCTTCGCTGGCATCCGCGCTTGCCGGGTCGAGCGCGGCCAGGGCCGAGACGGCGGTCCGCAGCACGTCCATCGGGTGGCCCGCGGCGCAGGTTCGGATGACCTCGATCACCTCGTCGGGGACGGCACGATTGGCCCGCAAAGTCGCATCGAACCGGGCAAGATCGTCTGCACCGGGCAACTCGCCGTGGATGAGCAGATAACAGACCTCTTCGAAGCTGGCATGGGTCGCGAGGTCGTGGATCGAATAGCCACGATAGCTCAGCTCTCCCTTTGCGCCGTCGATATGGCTGACGGCGGACCGTTCGAAATACACGCCCTTGAGGCCCCGGTTGATCTTGACGCTGTCTGTCATGGCTGGCTCCTTGGCGGAAAGGTGGAGAATGGAATGACGGTCCTCGAACAGGCATTTGCCACGGCCCGTGCGCGGCAGGCGCGGATCGTGTTTCCCGAGGCGGACGAGCCGCGCGTCGCGGCGGCGATGAGCCGCCTGGAAGACGAGGCCATCTGCCGCCCGGTCGGGATCGCACCTACGACCGAAGCGCAGGTCGGCGCGCTCGTTTCCGCGCGCGGCATGAAAGAGGCGCTGGCCCGGAGGCTTCTGGCCAAGCCGCTGTATCGGGCTGCCGCGATGGTCGCGGCTGGTGAAGCCGATGCCATGGTCGCGGGTGCTGACAGCCCCACACGCCGGGTCATCGAGGCCGCTTCGATGGCGATTGGGCTGGCCGACGGGGTTGCGGTGCCCTCGTCGTATTTCCTGATGGTCTTTCCCGATGGGCGGGAGATGATCTTTGCCGATTGCGCGGTCAACGTGGCGCCGGACGCGGCGGCCTTGGGCGATATCGCCCGGGCCTCTGCGGCGACTGGCGAGGCCTTGCTGGGTGTGGCGCGGGTCGCGCTTCTGTCGTTCTCGACGGGGGCGAGCGGCGCGGGGCCAAGTGTCGATGATGTCCGCCGCGCGGCGGAAGACACCGGTTTCACCGGCCCGGTCCAGGCGGATGCGGCGCTGAATCCCCGGATCGCGGCGGCCAAGGGGCTTGGCGCCGGTGATGCGAACGTGCTGGTTTTTCCGTCTCTCGATGCCGGCAACATCGCGTACAAGCTGGCGCAGGAACTGGCCGGCGCGCAGGCGATCGGGCCGATGCTGCAGGGATTTCGGCGGCCGGTCTGCGATCTGAGCCGGGGAGCCACGGTCAACGACATCGTCGCGGCGACGGCCCTGACCGCCGCATTGGTCGCGGACTGACCGCGCCCGTCGGGCCAGCGGAGAGGGCAGAACCTGTGGGTCATGCCGCGCCTGTCATCAGTGACAACGCATCCCGCGCGATCATCCGCTCTTCTTCGGCGGGCACGATCCAGATCGCGACCTTGCTTGCTGCGGTGTGGAGCCGCGGGCCGCCCCGATGATTTGCCATCGGGTCCATCTGCACGCCCAGCCATTCGAGCCCTCGCAGGATGCGCGCCCGCACGCCGACGGCGTTCTCTCCGATGCCGCCCGTAAAGGCGATCGCGTCCAGCCCCTCCATCGCCGCGATCAGCGATCCGGCATGGCGCAGGGACCAGTAGCAGAAATGCTCGACCGCGAAGGCGCTTTCGGCGGAGGGATCCAGCATCAGCTTGCGCATGTCGGATTTGCCGCCCGACAGACCCAGAAGCCCGCTTTCGTGGTTCAGGATCGCCTTTGTCCTCTCGAGCCCGTTTTCCTCCACCAGCCTCAGCACCGCATTCGCGTCGATCCCGCCGGCGCGCGTGCCCATGGTCAGACCGTCGAGCGGGGAATAGCCCATCGTGGTCGCCACAGAGCGGCCATCGAGGATCGCGCAAAGCGAGGCGCCGTTGCCGAGGTGAAAGGCCAGAAGTCGCGCGGGCACGGCGCCTCCCGAGATCCGGGGCAGCGCAGCCACGAGCGAGGCATAGCTCAGCCCGTGAAACCCGTAGCGGCGGATGCCCTTGGTCTCCATCATCTTCGGGATCGCATAGCGGGTCGCGACCTTCGGATTGGTTGCATGAAACGAGGTGTCGAAACTGGCATATTGGGGAAGCTCCGGCACCAGTTCGTGAAGCGTTTCGATGGCCGCCAGATTGTGCGGATTGTGTAGCGGCGCCAACGGCGAACAGGCCGCGATCTCGGCCAGCACATCCGGCGTGATCCGGACAGGGGCGGTCAGGCGGCTGCCGCCGTGGACCACGCGGTGCGCCGCGGCATCGAGATGCGAGAGCGAGACACCCGCCGCGTTCAGCGCCTGCAGAACGGCGCACAGAGCGGCCTTGTGATCAACGAGGGGCATCGGGGTGCGTGCGCCATTCACCTCCAGAAAGCCGCCCGATCCGATTTCGGCGGCAAGGCCCTGCAGCCGCAACTCGAGCGTCGTGGTGAACAGCGCGAATTTGATCGAGGACGAGCCCGCGTTGAGAACGAGGATCACGGCGCGCCCTCCATTACGGATGCGACGGGGCCGGTCATGCGATGCTCCGCACCACGCCCGCCAGCGCAAGCACCGTCAGAAGCAGAAGCGCATAGCGGCGGAAATCCTCGGGCGCGGCGGCCCGGAACCTTTGGGAGCCGTACCAGACGCCCAGGGCCATGAAGGGCAGGAAGATCGCCGTTGCCACAACCGTATCAAGCGAAACAAGGCCCGCCCGCGTCATCAGCGGGAGCGCGACCAGATCGATCAGGAAGAAAAACGCGATGATCGTGGCGCGAAAGGTCTGGGCAGGGAACGGCTGAGCAGCAAAGAAGGCCGCGACGGGCAGGCCGCCCAGCGACGCGCCCTGCGCAATACCGGAGACAACGCCCGTCGCCACATGGGCCGGTGCCCCAAGGGGGGTGCTGGTCCGCCAGCCCGTCCAGAGAAGGGCAGTCACCGCCAGCACCAGAAGCGAGATCGTCAGCCGCGCGGTATCGTCGCCCATCTGCGCGACGGCGGCGATACCAACCGGCATTGCGAGCAGCGCGCCGGGCGCCAGCCACAGAATGCGGCGCCAGTCGATCTCCTTGCGGATGCTGCGGGCCTGTCCGGTCGTCAGAAAAAGGTCGGCGATCACGACGACAGGCACGAAATTCACGGGATTGGTCACAAGGCCGGACCCCAGCAGGATGATCGCGGCAAAGCCGAAGCCGGAATAGCCCCGGATCACGCCGGCCAGCGTTGTCACCAGGGCGATCCAGCCCAGCGACAGGATACTCAGTTCAAAAGGCATGGGATCGCGGTGCCGGAGCCCGGGCCGTCCGGGGTCTGTGCCCCCGTCGGCCCGGTGTCAGTGGAATTGGCGTCCGGCCTCGCGTCATCCCGTCAGGCGGCCGACTGCGGCGTCATGTCGGCCGGGTCGATGCCGGCGACGGCAACCGGCTTCTTCATGGCGTCGCGGCGGAAAGGCTCGCCCAGTTCCTGGTTGATCATCGCTTCGATCAGGGTCGTCTTGCCGTGGTTCATCTGGTTGTCGATGGCCACGCGCAGCGCCTCGGTCAGTTCATCCATCGTGCGTGCCACGATCCCCTCGAGCCCGCAGGCCTTTGCGATCCCGGCATAAGACACATCTTCGCCCAGCTCGGTGCCGACGAAATTGTCGTCATACCACAATGTCGTGTTCCGCTTTTCCGCGCCCCATTGGTAGTTGCGGAAAACCACTTGCGTGACCGGCGGCCAGTCGCCCCGGCCGATAGCGGTCAGCTCGTTCACCGCGATGCCGAAGGCACCGTCGCCGGCAAAACCCACGACCGGCACATCGGGGCAGCCGATCTTGGCGCCCACGATCGAGGGAAGGCCATAGCCGCAGGGCCCAAAGAGCCCCGGCGCCAGGTATTTCCGGCCCTCTTCGAACGAGGGATAGGCGTTGCCGATCGCGCAATTGTTGCCGATGTCGGACGAGATGATCGCCTCTTTCGGCAGTGCGGCCTGAATCGCGCGCCAGGCCATGCGCGGGCTCATCCAGTCGGGCTTGGCGTTGCGAGCCCGTTCGTTCCACGTCGTGCCCGGGTCGTCATCCTCGTGATCCATCGAGGACAGCTGCTGCGCCCAGCGGGATTTCGTTCCGGCGATCAGTGCCTTGCGGGCCTCGCGACCCTCATCGCCGGCGGTGCCGGACAGACGGCCGAGAATGCTTTCGGCGACCTTGCGGGCATCGCCCACGATGCCGACGCTGACCTTCTTGGTCAGGCCGATCCGGTCGGGGTTGATGTCGACCTGGATGATCTGTGCGTCTTTCGGCCAATAGTCGATCCCATAGCCGGGAAGGGTCGAGAACGGGTTGAGCCTTGTGCCGAGGCACAGCACCACGTCGGCCTGCGCGATCAGCTCCATCCCCGCCTTCGATCCGTTATAGCCCAGCGGCCCCGCGAAAAGCGGGTGCGAGCCGGGGAAGGCGTCATTGTGCTGGTAGCCCACGCAGACGGGCGCATCGAGCCGCTCGGCCAGTGCCGCAGAGGCCGGGATCGCCCCGGCAAGCACGACGCCCGCGCCATTCAGGATCACCGGGAATTTCGCCTCGCTCAGCAGGCGCGCGGCCTCTGCGATGGCGGTATCGCCGCCCGAGGGGCGCTCGAATTCGACCATGGCGGGCAGCTCGATGTCGATCACCTGGGTCCAGTAATCACGCGGCACGTTGATCTGCGCGGGCGCGGAGGCGCGTTTGGCCTGCAGGATCACGCGGTTCAGCACCTCTGCAATGCGCGAGGGATCACGGACTTCTTCCTGATAGGCGACCATGTCCTCGAACAGCTTCATCTGTTCGACTTCCTGGAACCCGCCCTGTCCGAGTGTCTTGTTCGCCGCCTGCGGCGTGACCAGCAGAAGGGGCGTATGGTTCCAGTAGGCTGTCTTGACCGGGGTCACGAAATTGGTGATGCCCGGGCCGTTCTGGGCGATCATCATCGACATCTTGCCGCTGGCACGGGTGAAGCCGTCGGCCATGAACCCGCCCGAACCTTCATGCGCGCAATCCCAGAACTTGATCCCGGCTTGGGGGAAAAGGTCCGAAATCGGCATGAAGGCGGAACCGATGATCCCGAAGGCGTGTTCGATTCCGTGGCGCTGAAGCACTTTGACGAAGGCTTCTTCGGTCGTCATCTTCATCTGGTCTGATCTCCCGTGAAATAGGCATGCGCGCGGATCACCCGGGCGACCCGCGCTTTCCTTCTCTGTAATGAGGGGCGGCGGTCTCGCTATAGGGCCAAAACTGCCCCTGTGATATATCCAGGACTTGGATCATCCCATCGCGGCCCTGATCCGGGCGATGCCCTCTGCGATCCGGCCGGTCGGGATCGAACTGTAGCCCAGCCTGTAGAACGCGTCGTTGGCGTCGCCGGGTCCGAAAAAGGCGCGGCCGGGCTCGATCAGCACGCCGTCGGATTTGAGCCTCTCGGCCAGATCTGTGGTGTTCACCCCGTCTGGGGCACGCATCCAGAGGCTCGATCCGCCATGGGCATCGCTTCCCTCGATCCAGAGCCCCTCGCGCGTCAGGGCCTCGGTCATGATCCTGCGGCGTTCGGCATAGGCGCGGCCCATCCGCCTGATCTGCGCGTCGTAATGACCCAGCGACAGGAAATAGGCCGTCGTGCGCTGAACATGGCCCGGCGGGTGGCGCAGAACGGTGGCGCGCAATGCCCGCGCGGCCGAGATGAAGTCCGGCGGACCGACAAGATATCCAAGGCGCAGCCCCGGGAATATCGACTTGGAGAACGAACCCACGTGGATCACCCGCCCGCGAGTATCCAGCGACTTGAGCGCCGGGGCCGCGCCGCCTGCGACGGACATCTCGAAATCGTAGTCGTCCTCGACGACAAGCATGTCCTGCGCCTCGGCCAGATCGAGAAGCCGCCTGCGGCGATCATGCGGCATCGTCGCGGTGGTCGGGCAGTGGTGCCCGGGCGTGACAAAGGCCACATCTGTTCCCTGCGGGATGGCGCCGGGGTCCAGGCCATGACGATCTACCGGCACGGCGTGATGCGACGCCCGGGTCGAGGCCACGATCGAGCGAAGCGACGGATAGCAGGGCGTTTCGATCACGGCGGAGCGGCCTTCGCGGAGCAGAAGCTGCGCCGTCAGCCAAAGGGCATTCTGCGCGCCCAGCGTCAGCAGGATTTCATCCGGCCCCGCAAGGATGCCCCGGCGCGGCAAGGTCTGGCGCGAAATGAAATCGATCAGCAGCGGGTCGTCCTGATCGAACTGGTCGGAGGAGAGAGAGTTGAAATCCTTTCGCCCCAGGGCCCGCAGCGCGCACAGCCGCCAGTTGCCGGCATCGAATAGGTCGGGGTCGGGCTGACCATAGATGAAATTGAACCTGTAGCTTTGCCAATCCCGCGGCTTGGTCAGGCCAAGCGATGGCGCCGCCGGGCCCAACCTGTCGCCCCAATTGACCGAGGAGACCTCTTTCGGGGCGGGTTTGAAATCCGGTGGCTGGGGCGCGTTTTCCGAGACGAAATACCCGGACCTTCCGCGCGCGACGAGGTAATCGTCGGCCACCAGCTCGGTATAGGCCAGCGTCACGGTGATCCGGCTCACACCCAGATGGACGGCAAGCCTGCGTGACGACG
Organism: Alexandriicola marinus; assembly: GCF_004000435.1. Classification (GTDB taxonomy): domain Bacteria; phylum Pseudomonadota; class Alphaproteobacteria; order Rhodobacterales; family Rhodobacteraceae; genus Alexandriicola; species Alexandriicola marinus. Next base: position 54,150 of record NZ_RBVZ01000006.1, on the reverse strand, counting down.
GCAGACGTTCACCGGGCCGAAACCGGCCCGACAAGATGCCTTCGGCAACCATTTGCTGGATTCGGGATTGCAGCGTGCCTTCTGTCGGCTGAAGCAGAAAGGATTCCGTCGGGATCATGGCTGGCCTGGCTCTAACGCCGGCCTAGTTTGGACTGATGGCGGGGGCGCGGCAAGATCCTGCCGGAGTGTCCGACCCGGCAGGTCTGGACTTTCGGGCGTGCTCTGGGGCAATGGTGAGACGCATTTCAAGGGGCGCGATCATGACGGCGGACACGGCGACGCAGAAGAGTTTCGATATCGTCATCATTGGCGCAGGGCCCGCGGGGTCTTCGGCTGCGTACACCGCCCTCAAGAAGGGCCTGTCCGTCGCGATCATCGACAAGCAATCCTTCCCGCGTGACAAGCTGTGCGGCGCGCTGTTTTCGGGCCGGTCCAAGCAGTATTACACCGAGATTTTCGAACGCGACCTCGATCCCGAATTCTTCGGCCCCAAGACCGAGATCGAGTTCTGGATGAACGGCCAGAAGCTGAGCGCGATGGACGATGTGCCGCCGCTTTATGTCACCATGCGCTGGGACCTCGATCACATCTGCCTGAAACACGCGATCGAGGCCGGTGCCGTCGACATGACCGGGCAGGCGGTCGCCGCGATCGACGAGAACGAGTCCGCGGTCGAGATGCGCGATGGGCGGCGGATCGGCTACAAGATTCTGATCGGTGCGGATGGCGTGAATTCCATGGTCGCCCGGACGCTTTATGGTCGTGCCTTCGATCATGAACGGATCGGGTTCGCGCTGGAGGTGGAACTCGACGGAAACCATCTTTGCCCGGACGATCCCGTCCGGATCGACTTTGCCGCGGCCAAGTGGGGCTATGGCTGGTGGTTCCCGAAATCCAAGACGACGACCGTTGGCGTGGGCGGCATCCACGCGGCCAACCCGAACATGAAGACCGCCATGGCGGGCTACCTCAAGACGCTGGGCGTCGATCCGGATATCAAGAAATACAAGGGCCATTTCCTGCCCTTCGGGGATGTGCGCAAATGGCCGGGCCGGGGCAATATCCTGCTGGCCGGTGACGCGGCGGGGCTTGTCGATCCGATCACCGGCGAAGGGATTGCCTTTGCCATGCAATCGGGCCGGTTCGCCGCCGAGGCCGCGTTCGAGGCGATGCAGCCCGGCATCTCGGGGGAGCCCGTCCACATCTATCGCCGCAAGCTGCGCGAAATCCACCGCTCGCTCAATATCGCGCGGATCATTCGCCCGATCCTGTCCCGCCCCTCGGGCGAGAAGGCGTTCGAATACATGTTCACCCATTCCGTCACGCTCAAGCGCCAATACATGGAACTTCTGGGCGGCGAACTGGAATACCCCACCATCCTGAAACGCGTCGTCCGCAAGATGCCGCAATACGTGATGGTGATGCTGCGTCAGAAAATGGGAAAGACACCTCCGGCACCGGCATGATGTCAGCCAGGCCAGCGGGTCGCGACGCGGGCCAGCGCTGCCCATTCAGAACACGGCGGAGGCTGAGGGATTAGCCGGCGGAATCCTCTCGGAACCAAGGCGAGCGCCCGGCCAGATCATGGGCCGACCGGGCGATTGTATCAGGCGAAGACACGGCCAAGCGCGCTGTCGACGGCGGTGGTGATCCGGTCGATGTCGTCCTTGGTGGCGATCAGTGACGGCGCAAAGAGAAGCGTGTTATTGTAACCCGGCATGGACCGGTTGCAGGCCCCGATGATCACGCCCTGCTGCATGCAATCGGCCACCACGGCCATCACCTGCTTCTCGTCGGCGGGCTCCTTGGTGGCGCGGTCGGTCACGAGTTCCGCACCCTGGAACAGGCCCATGCCGCGCACATCGCCGATGATCTCGTGCTTTTCCATCAGCTCGTTGAGCCTGTCGTGGAAATGCTCGCCCATGGCGGCGGAATTGGCCAGAAGCTCCTCCTCCTCGATAATCGCCATGTTCTCGAGCGCAGCCGTCGGCCCCGCGGTGCAGCCGCCGAAGGTCGAGATATCGCGGAAATAGCCCAGCCTGTCGGTGTCGTCCTTGAACATGTCAAAGACACGTTCCGTCGTCACGCAGCAGGAGATCGCGGCATAGCCCGAGGCCACGCCCTTGGCCATCGTCACGATATCGGGTTCGACGCCGAATTGCTGATAGCCAAACCACTTGCCCGTCCGGCCAAGGCCGCAGACCACCTCGTCGATATGCAGAAGAACGTCGTACTTGCGGCAGATCTCCTGCACCTTTTCCCAATACCCCTTGGGCGGCACGATAATGCCCCCGCCCGCCGTGATCGGCTCCAGGCAAAGGGCGCCCACGGTGTCGGGCCCTTCGGCAAGGATGACCTTCTCGATCTCTTCGGCGGCCTTTTCGCCATAGGTCGGGCCGGCCAGCCCGTCCTGCGCGCGATATTCGAGGCAATGCGGCACGCGGACGAAACCCGGTGTGAAGGGGCCGTATTGCATGCCGCGCTCGTCCTGTCCGCCGGCAGAGATCGTCGTGATGGTCGAGCCGTGGTAATCCCGGTCACGATAGAGGATCTTGTTCTTCTTGCCGCCGTAATGCTTGTGGGCGATCTGGCGCACCATCTTGAAGGCCTTCTCGTTGGCCTCCGACCCCGAGTTGGCGTAGTAGACGCGGCTCAGACCCGGCATCTTTTCGATCAGCCGCTCGGCAAATCGCGCGCCGGGGATCGTTCCCGCGGCGCCTGCGAAAAAGCACATCTTTTCCAGCTGGTCGCGCACCGCATTCGCGATGCGGGTCCGGCCATAGCCAACGTTGACCGTCCAGACCGCGCCCGAGACCGCGTCGAGATGTTCTTTGCCGGTGATATCCCAAAGCCTCATGCCCTTGCCTTCGACGATGATCCGCGGATCGATCGTCTCGAAGGGCTTGTGCTGGATCAGGTGGTGCCAGACATGCGCGCGGTCAGCTTCGATGACGTCGCGCGGGTCGTTCTGCTGCAGGGTATCCATGGCGGTCTCCACGTTCATGGGATGGCGGGCGGGCGCGAATCCCTGAAAAGAGTGCGCCGGATCACGTCATCATTGCGACCGCTTTCACCGGATCAATAGGGCCAGTTCCCGACCTGAGATCATACCAGTGCCTCGATCAGCCTTTTCCCGGTTCGGGTGGGCGCATCAGTTCCGGGCCTTGTGGCCCTCACCGGCAAGACTTTCCAGGATCGGACAATCGGGCCGGTCGTCGCCGGAACAACAGGAGACAAGGTTCGACAGCGTATCGCGCATTTCCGAAAGCCCCTCGATCTTGGCCTCGATCTCCTGAAGGTGGTTGCGCGCGATCCGGCGTACATCGCCGCTGGCCCGATCGGTATCCTCCCAAAGGGCAAGCAGGTCGCGACACTGCTCGATCGAGAAGCCGAGCCCGCGTGCCCGGCCCAGAAACGCCAGCTTGTGCACGTCGGTTTCTGAAAAATCACGGTATCCGTTGTCCGACCGGTTCGGATGGACGAGGCCGATATCCTCGTAATACCGGATCGTCTTGGGCGGCAGCCCCGTGCGTTCCGATGTGCGCGAAATGTTCATGACTCGTCCCTCCTGTCTTCGGCCGCAGCCGCCCGCACATAGCGCAACCGAAGCGCGTTCGTCAGCACCAGAACCGATGACAACGCCATCGCGCCCGCGGCCAGAACCGGCGACAGCAGAAGCCCGGTCATCGGGTATAGCAGCCCGGCCGCCACCGGGATCAACAGGATATTGTACCCAAAGGCCCAGCCGAGGTTCTGCTTGATGTTCGTCATCGTCCGCCGGCTGAGTTCGATGGCGTTCACCACCCCGCGCGGGTCGCCCGACATCAGGATAACCTCGGCGCTTTCGACGGCGATGTCGGTTCCCGTGCCGATCGCCAGTCCGATATCGGCGGTTGCCAGTGCCGGGGCATCATTGATCCCGTCACCCACGAAAGCCACCTTTCCGTGCCCCTGCAAGTCGCGGATCGCATCGACCTTGCCCTCGGGCAGAACGCCCGCGCGCACATCGTCGATCCCCAACTGGCGGGCCACGGCATTGGCCGCCGCCTCGATATCGCCGGAAATCAGCGCGGTGCGCCGGCCCATGTCATGGAGCCTGTCGATCATCTCGCGCGCGCCGGGCCGGATCCGGTCGGCGAGGGCCAGAACGCCCGCGGCCTCGCCATCGATTGCCACAAGGATCGGCGTCTTGCCGTCGGCGGCCAGCGATGCGGCCTCGGCCTCCAGCCTGCCCGCGTCGATCCCTTCGCGCCTCAGAAGGGCTGCGTTGCCGATGACGACGCGCGCGCCCTCGACCTCGGCGATCAGGCCGTGCCCGGTGACAGAGGTCAGGTTCGCGGCCCGGGGCAAGGCGAGCCCACGGTCACGCGCTGCGCGGGTGATGGCGGCGGCCAGCGGGTGTTCCGACAGCGTCTCGACCGCGGCGACCCGGGCCAGCAACCGATCCTCATCGCCATCGACCGCATGCAGATCCGTGAGGTCGGGGCGGCCCTCGGTCAGCGTGCCGGTCTTGTCGAAAGCGACGATGTCGATATCAGACAGCGCCTGAAGTGCATCGCCCCGCCGGAACAGAACGCCAAGTTCGGCGGCGCGGCCGGTTCCGACCATGATCGAGGTCGGCGTGGCAAGGCCCATGGCGCAGGGGCAGGCGATGATCAGGACGGCCACGCCCGCCACAAGCGCGAAGGGCAGGGCAGGGGCGGGCCCGAAGATCAGCCAGCCCGCGATCGTCAGCGCCGCGATGGCCATCACGGCGGGCACGAACCACAGCGTGATCCGGTTTACGAGGTCCTGCACCGGCAGGCGCGCGCCCTGCGCCTCTTCGACCATGGCGATGATCCGTGCGAGCGTCGTGTCTTCGCCAACCGCCGTCACGCGGATCGTCAATGCGCCGGTGCCATTGACCGTGCCGCCCGTGACCGCGTCGCCCTTGGTTTTTTCCACGGCAATGGGTTCGCCGGTGATCATGCTCTCGTCGACGGCGGCTGTCCCGTCGCGGATGACACCGTCAAGCGGGATGCGCTGGCCGGGCCTGACAAGGATCAGATCGCCGCGGCGGATCCGGTCGAGCGGGGTTTCGACCGGCTTGCCATCGCGCAGGAGGATCGCGGTATCCGGCCTCAGCCCGATCAGCCGGCGGATCGCGGCGCCCGTCCGCCCGCGAGAGCGGGATTCGAGCCATCGGCCCAGAAGGATCAGCGTGACGATCACGGCGGCCGCCTCGAAATAGATGGTGCGCGTGCCCTCGGGCAGGAGGCCGGGTGCGAACAGAGCGACGGTCGAAAAACTCCATGCGGCACCGGTCCCCAGCATGACGAGGGAGTTCATGTCCGGCGCGCGCCGGATCAGCGCAGACCATCCGGTGGCGTAGAACGGTCGCCCGGGTCCAGCAAGGACGGCGGTGGTCAGCGCGAACTGGATCAGCCAGCTTGTCTCGGTTCCGATCGTCCGCGCGATCAGGTGATGAAGGGGCGGATAGACGTGTCCACCCATTTCCATCACGAAGACAGGGATCGTAAGAAGTGCCGCGATGATCAGGCGCCGCCGCAGCGCCGTGCTTTCGGCTGCGTCGTCATGATCGGGCCGCGCCCCCGAGGCCAGCGGCGCGGCGCTATAGCCCGTAGACGCCACAGCCTCGACAAGAGGCGCGCTGCGCTCCTCGAGCGATGTGACCGTCGCCATGTGATCGGCCAGGTTGACCTGCGCCGTGATGACGCCGGGCACCTGTGACAGCGCCGCCTCGACCCGCGCGGCGCAGGAGCCGCAGGTCATGCCCGTGATTTCCATCCGGTGACGATGGGTCAGCGCGGGGTATCCGGCAGCCGACAAGGCGCCAGACAGGGCGGGCCCGACCGCTGCGTCGCTGTTGGCAGCCAGCCGGATGCGGCCCTTGCCGTTGGCGAAATTGGCCGATGCCTCTTCGACGCCGCTGACGGCGCTCATGGCGCGTTCCGCCCGTGCGGCGCAGCCGCCGCAGGTCATGCCGTCGATGTCGAAGTTGAGTGTTGCCGCTTCGGCCATGGGGAAATCCCTCACTTTCAAACTGCAGATAGAGATTCCAGTGACTGGAAGGTCAAGCCTTCAGGCGCCAAAGTTTTCATTCTGCTGAAAATTTACCGTTTGATAAAATTTTGACCTGTGGCAGGCTGAAATCGAAAAGGACGACCAGGGAGTGTGACATGCCTGATCCGATGACCCAGGGAATAGCGGCGGGCCGTCTGGACGCGACGCAAATTGCCCGGAATTTCGACGATCTTCATGCTCCGCTTGCGTCCCACGAGGCCGCCGTCGCGGCCGATAGATGCTATTTCTGCTATGATGCACCTTGCGTGACGGCCTGTCCGACAGCGATTGATATTCCGTTGTTCATTCGCCAGATCCAGGTCGGTCAGCCCGAGGCGGCGGCCGTCACGATCTTTGAGCAGAATATCCTCGGCGGCATGTGCGCCCGGGTCTGCCCGACCGAAACCCTGTGCGAAGAGGCCTGCGTGCGCGAGGCCGCCGAGGGCAAGCCGGTCGAGATCGGACGGCTCCAGCGATATGCCACAGATACATTGATGGCACGGCAGGGGCATCCCTTCGTCCGGGCGGAACCGACGGGCAAGACGGTCGCTGTCGTGGGTGCCGGGCCGGCCGGTCTTGCCTGTGCGCACAGGCTGGCCATGAAAGGCCACGACGTCACGATCTTCGAAGCCAAGGGCAAGCCGGGTGGTCTGAACGAATACGGGATCGCCGCCTACAAGACGGTGGACGACTTCGCCGGACGCGAAGTCGACTGGCTGATGGGCATCGGCGGCATCACCATTGAGACCGGGCAGGCCCTCGGTGAGGGGCTGAGCCTCGACGCGTTGCGTGCCGATCATGACGCGGTCTTCCTCGCCGTGGGTCTGGGCGGGGTGAACGCGCTGGGCGTTGAAGGCGAGGCGCGCGACGGGGTCGAAGACGCCGTGGGCTTCATTGCCGATCTGAGGCAGGCCCGTGACCTGCGCGATCTGCCGGTGGGCCGCAACGTCGTCGTGATCGGCGGCGGCATGACGGCTATCGACGCCGCGCTTCAGTCACGTCTTCTGGGGGCCGAGACGGTGACCATCGCCTATCGTCGCGGACGCGATCGCATGCCGGCCAGCCGCTACGAGCAGGATCTGGCGGCCTCCAAGGGAGTGCGCCTGATGTTCAACGTGATGCCGGTGGCCGTTCACGGAAACGGGTCCGTCGCAGAGATCGAGCTGGAATACACCGCCGAACGGAACGGATCCCTGACGGGGACGGGCGAGACCCTTCGCCTGCCGGCGGATCAGGTGTTCAAGGCAATCGGGCAGGTTCTGACCACCGATGGCGGGCTTGAACTGGCTTGCGGCAAGATCGCGGTCACCGGGGCGGGCCGGACATCGGCCGACGGCGTCTGGGCCGGGGGCGATTGCGCCAGTGGCGGTGACGACCTGACAGTGACCGCCGTTGCCGAAGGGCGCGATGCGGCGGAAGACATCCACGGGGCCCTGATCGGGTAAGGGCGAAAGAGTTTTTCAAAAAACTCTTGTCCGCGATCTTTGAAAGATCGCGGCCCCGCCAAGCATAGGAGGATCAAGACATGGCCGACCTGACGACGACGTTTCTGGGGATCACCTCGCCCAACCCGTTCTGGCTTGCCTCGGCACCGCCGACAGACAAGGAATACAACGTCCGCCGCGCCTTCGAGGCCGGTTGGGGCGGCGTGGTCTGGAAGACCATCGGCGAGGATGGCCCGCCCATCGTCAACGTCAACGGGCCCCGCTATGGCGTGGTCTATGGCGCGGACCGGCGGGTGCTGGGGCTCAACAACATCGAGTTGATCACCGACCGCCCCCTCGAGGTGAACCTCGAGGAAATGGCGCGGGTCAAGGCGGATTATCCGGACCGGGCCCTGATCGCCTCGATCATGGTGCCGTGCGAGGAAGAGGCATGGAAACGGATCCTCCCGCGGGTGGCCGAAACCGGTGTCGACGGCATCGAGCTGAATTTCGGCTGCCCGCACGGGATGAGCGAACGGGGCATGGGTGCGGCCGTTGGCCAGGTTCCCGAATACATCGAGATGGTGACCCGCTGGTGCAAGCAGAATTATGACAAGCCTGTCATCGTGAAGCTGACGCCGAATATCACCGACATCCGCTATCCGGCGCGGGCGGCGAAGAATGGCGGCGCGGATGCGGTCAGCCTGATCAACACGGTCTCTTCGATCACCTCCGTCAACCTCGACACGATGAGCCCGGAGCCGTCGATCGACGGCAAGGGCAGCCATGGCGGATATTGCGGTCCTGCGGTCAAACCCATCGCGCTCAACATGGTGGCCGACATCGCGCGCGATCCGGAAACGGCGGGCCTGCCGATCAGCGGGATCGGCGGGGTCACGACATGGCGCGACGCGGCCGAATACATGAGCCTTGGCGCCGGCAATGTGCAGGTCTGCACCGCCGCCATGACCTATGGCTTCCGCATCGTCGAAGAGATGAAGCGCGGGTTGAGCCAGTGGATGGACGAGAAGGGCTATACCTCCACCGCCGATTTCATCGGCCGGGCCGTGCCCAACGTGACCGATTGGCAATATCTGAACCTCAACTACGTCGCAAAGGCCAAGATCGATCAGGATGCCTGCATCAAATGCGGGCGCTGCTATGCCGCCTGTGAAGACACGTCGCATCAGGCGATCTCGATGTCGCCGGACCGTGTCTTCGAAGTAATCGACGCCGAATGCGTTGCGTGCAACCTCTGTGTCGATGTCTGTCCGGTCGAGGATTGCATCACGATGGTGCCGATGACGCCCGGCGAGGTCGATCCCCGCACCGGCAAGACCGTCGAGGCCGACTACGCCAACTGGACGACCCATCCGAACAACCCAGCGGCGCAAGCGGCGGAGTAGGCCCGGTATCGAAATCGGTTTGATCGGGACGGGTCTGTCTTGTCGACGCCCTGACCCGATCGAGCCTTTTGCCAGCGCAATCCAGGGCATGGCATGGGTGCGCGGTTTTTCAGCGGCGCAACCTTGATTGTGTTTTCATCGCGATCTGATCGGGTATCGTCGTTTCCATTGTTGAAGTAACAAAGTGCCGCGGAGAAATTACGGTGGTTTATCAAAGATTTGAAAGTGCATTCCAGTTCGGCCCTGCTGCGTTGCGAGCGTCGACCGATGGCGATGACGTCATTGTCGAGTCTGTCGAAACCGGTCAGTCGCCACTTGTCCCCGCAGGAGGCGCGGGCAACGATATCGGCATCTATTCAGGATCGGACGTCCTCGTTTCCGGGGATTATCTCGGCTCATACAGCGAGTTTTTCGACGACCCCGGAGACGGGACGATCTCCTATGGGGACGATCTCTTGTTCGCCTTTGTCGATGGTCCTTGGCAGAGCCAGGTCGTCGGCGATGTTCTGGCGCTGATGATCACGGCCGGAGACGGTGCGGCCGCAAAGGTCGAATTGGGCGACGACTTTCTCTTCGGGTCCGGGCCCGGAATGCTTCTGTCCGGAGACGCCGAAGCAGTAATCGTGAACGCAGTCGACACCGGAACATGCACCCTTGTCGCGGGGCGTGACACGATCGTTTCCTTCGAGGGCGACGGCAGCATTTTCGGAGATTTCTACGGGCTGACAATCCTGTCCGGAGACGGACACGCGATCGTCCAGACCGGCGAGGATGTGATCTCGACGATGGCGGCCCATGAGGTTGTCGGTGATGCCTACTATTTCGAGATCGTCCCGGATAATGGCCCGGAGGGCGCGGGCAGCACTCAAGTGACGTTCGGCGATGACGTTCTTATTGGTGGAATGGTGATCTACGGCGATGTCTTCAGTGCATTTCACGATGCATTTCCGGCCAACGAGGTGATCGGCCGCGTCGAATTCGGCGACGATGTGCTGACGGGAAACGAGATGACGACCGCGCTCTATGGTGACGCGGATCAGGCCTACTTTGCGGCGGTCGACGTCGTGTTCGGCGATGACATCATTGTGTCGGGCAGCGCCGACGAGGTCATGACGGGGGATTACACGGCGGATCAGCTCAGTGGATTCGGCGATTCGGTCGATGTTCAGCTCGGTGCGGACCGTTTCGTCTTCAAGGGCAGCTTTGGTGACGATGTCATCACCGATTTCAACGTGGGCCTCGATGTTGTGGTATTCTCTGGTTTCGGTTCCGCCCTTTCGGACCAGATCGGCGTCACGTGGCACAGTGCGACCGAAACCCTTGTCATCGACATGACAACACTCGGCGGGGGAACGTTGACTATGGACGGTGTGGCGGGGATCACCGAAACCGACTTTATCTTCCTCTAGCCCGGCGCCGATCGGCGTTCAAAGCTCTGTCGCGCCCTTGCCGGCCAGGATCTTCGGACGGAACTTCTCGATCCGGGCGATCCGGGTTTGGGTCTTCTTGGCACCGTTCAGGTTGATGGCATAGCTTTTCTGCCGACCCGGGGTCAGGGCGTGGAACGCCTCGGCCAGTTCGGGGTCGCTGTCGAGGGCCTCGAGCAATTCCTCGGGCAGTTCGATGCTCTGGCTGGGTTTCGGCGCGGTGATCCCGGCCTCGGCATAGGATTTCGCTTCCTCCAGATAGGCCTTGATCGTGTCGGCCAGCCTTGCGGGCCCGTCGTTCGAGGAAAAGCTGATCATGCCCGGTGTCTGCGTGTTGGGGCCCTGCCGTTCCAGCACGCCTTCGGGATCCTTCATCAGGCCGGCATTGAAGAAGTTCAGTCGGAAATCCCCCCGAAAGGCACCGATGATCGCGATGTTTCGATCGGCATGCATATAGCAGGGATGGCCCCATTTCACATGCTCGGACAACCCGGCCTCCCGGCAGATCGCCCGCAGCAGGCTCAGACCGGGTTGCCAGATCCGCGCCGAGCAATCGGACGTGTCGAACCGGTCGCAGCGGCCGCACCCGCGCGCGAAGTAATCCTCGATTTCCGTGATCATGGCCATTGCCCCGTCCTCCTTGCCGGATCAGACTAGACCTGCGGAGGCCTGTCGCGTCAATCTGCACCGACAGGCCAGCGAAGGGAGGAAGGCTGATGGAGTATCCGCAGTTCATGCAGGATCTGCCGGCACTTGATGTGCCGTATGGCGAGGATCAAATGTCGACCCGCGTGGTGCGCAGCGATCAGGGCCTTGTCGTCTATTTCACCGTTCACAAGGACGTCGAGGTCCCCGAACACAGCCACGGTCCGCAATGGGGTGCGCTGTTTCACGGCACGATCGAGCTGACTGTCGACGGCGAAACGCGTCACTGCGTGCCAGGCGACACATGGGATATTCCGGCCGGCGTCAGCCATTCCGCGATTCTCAAGGCGGGCAGCCGCCTGATGGATGTCTTCGCCGAGCCGGACCGCTATCCCCTTCGCAAGTGAGACGAGTTCCCGGGCCAACGTCACTGGCCGCCGGCACAACCGGGCAAACCCAAACCGAAAGAACACTGACATGATCGACAGACTGGATCACATCAATATCCGAACATCCCAACTCGACGTGATGGTCGAGTGGTATGGTCGCGTGCTCGATATGCATCCTGGCCCGCGACCCGATTTTCCCTTCCCCGGCGCCTGGATTTATGGCGGAGGGCAGGCGCTTGTGCATCTGGTGGGCGTGGATGCCGAACCGGGGTCGGATCCTGACGACCTCAAGCTGGAACACGGCGCGTTTCAGGCAAAGGGGCTTGCCGAATTCGTCGCGAAACTGCGCGACCTCGGCGAGAAGATGGAACTGGTCCAGGTGCCGACATTCCCGATCATCCAGGTCAACATCTGGGATCCGGACGGCAATCATCTGCACATCGATTTCCACAACGAGCCGATGCCCGAAACCTGATCCCCGGGTACATCCTTCGCTGGCGCCACACACGTAGCGCTGGCGAGGCTTGGCTTTCAGAGGCCGCGCCGCTCCTTTCAAGTTCGGGAATCGCAGACGCTCGTGATCGGGGCCGGTTGTGCCGCAACCGGGTCATCGCGCCTGGATCAGGGTCTGAGCAAACTTTCGAGCATCTGTTCCAGATGTGCCTCGGCTCCTGGGAACGGATCGGTTCCGCCCAGAACAGCCCGCACCTGAACGTCGAAATCCGCGTAGTGCTGGGTCAGCGCCCAGATCGAAAAGATCAGGTGGTGCGGATCGACGGCGGCGATCTTCCCGTCTTTCGCCCAACCGGAAATGACGGCTGCGCGCTCATCGACCAGCGTCTTCAATTCGCCCTTAAGGACATCGTGCATCTCGGGCGCACCGCGGAGGATCTCGCCGGCGAAAAGCCGGCTTTCGCGCGGGTAGTCACGGCTCATGGCCAGTTTGCGCCGCATGTAGGACAGCAATTCCGTCAGCGGGTCGCCCTTGGGGTCAAGATCGCGCAGAGGATCGAGCCATGTTTCCAGAAGCCCTTCCAGCAGGGCGGTGTAGATCGCCTCCTTCGACGGAAAATAATAGAGCAGGTTGGGCTTGGACAGCCCGGCACCGGCGGCGATCTGATCAAGTGTCGATCCCCGAAACCCGTGTTGGGAAAATACGTCGAGGCCAGCCGTCAGGATCGCGTCTCGATTGCGCGCCTGAATCCGGGTGCGGCCCTGTACCTGTGTCCCGTTTCCGCTGGTCAAGGCAGCACCTCCGCCATTGCTTTCATCACATTATGCGGTCCGGCACATGTCACACGCAAGCACACCCGGCCCGAAACCTCAGCGCGCTTGACTGACCATCGGCTCGTGGTAGCGTGGCTTTGACCAATTGGTCAAACAATTCTGACGACCCGGGACCGCCGTTTCATCGGTGGGCCGGATTTCAGGGGAAGGGGTCAGGATGTCCAGCGATTCCACCGCGCCCGGGGATAATCTCAGGATCGACGGCTCCCGTTTGTGGGGCAGTATCATGGAAATGGCCAAGATCGGCCCCGGCGTCGCGGGCGGCAACAACCGCCAGACGCTGACCGATGCCGACGGCGAGGGGCGGGCCCTGTTCCAGTCGTGGTGCGAGGCGGCGGGGTGCACAATGGGCCTCGATCAGATGGGCAACATGTTCGCCCGGCGCGAAGGCGCCGACCCGGATGCGCTTCCGGTCTATGTGGGCAGCCATCTCGACACCCAGCCCACCGGCGGCAAGTATGACGGGGTTCTGGGTGTGCTGGGCGGGCTCGAGATCGTGCGCACGCTCAACGATCTGGGCATCAAGACGAAGCACCCGATCGTCATCACGAATTTCTCCAACGAAGAGGGCACGCGCTATGCGCCCGCGATGCTCGCCTCTGGTGTCTTTGCCGGTATCCACGATCAGGATTGGGCCTATGACCGCGTCGACGCCGACGGCAAACGGTTCGGCGACGAACTGGAGCGGATCGGCTGGAAGGGCGAGGAAAAGGTCGGCGCCCGCAAGATGCATGCTTTCTTCGAGTTGCACATCGAGCAGGGCCCGATCCTCGAGGCAGAGGGCAAGGATATCGGCGTTGTCACCCATGGACAGGGGTTGAGCTGGACCCAGGTCACCGTCACCGGCAAGGAGGCCCATACCGGATCAACGCCCATGCCGATGCGTCGCAATGCGGGCCTTGCCATGGCGCGGATCCTCGAAAAGGTCGACGAGATCGCGTGGAGCCACAAACCCCACGCTGTCGGTGCGGCGGGCCATATCGAGGTCTTCCCCAATTCGCGCAACGTGATCCCGGGCAAGGCGGTGTTCACCGTCGATCTTCGCTCGCCGGAACTGGCGGTCATTCAGGATATGGAAGCCCGGACGCAGGCAGCGGCGCGCAAGATTTGCGACGACATGGGCCTTGAGGTGGCGTTCGAAAAAGTCGGCGGCTTTGATCCGGTGGCCTTTGACGAAGGCTGTGTCACGGCCGTGCGAAGCGCCGCCGAGAGGTTGGGGTATTCGCATATGAACATCATCTCGGGCGCCGGCCACGATGCCTGCTGGATCAATCAGGTCGCACCGACGGCGATGATCATGTGCCCCTGTGTCGACGGCCTCAGCCATAACGAGGCCGAGGAAATCACCCCGGAATGGGCCTCTCGCGGGGCGGACGTGTTGTTCCACGCGGTGGTCGAAACCGCGGAGATCATCGAGTGACCGGGGAATGCGGGCTTGACCGCTTGCCCTGCGGCCCGGCATCAACATCCCCAGCGGTTGACCCGTTGGGTCAGGGCCGCATTGCACCTTGCTGGAGAGAATGATGGTTCGAATACAGCCGATTGCCGCGTTTGCCTTGCTGGCCGCCTGTGATCCCTCGATGATGCCGCCGGTTCCCGGAGCGGAGCCGCCGGAACCCGAGGTCCTGACCCTTCCACCCGAGGTCGCCGCAGTGATGCCACCGGGCGCACCGCCGACATCCGTCTTCGTCGACGACTCGACAGGCTGCTACCTGTTCTCGATCGAGGCCACCGATCCGCCAAGCGGCTATTATGTTCGTGACGCAAACGGAAACCGCATCTGCACAGGCGATGCCCCTCCCGAGGTTGTCGGCTGATGGGCGATCTGCGCCTGTCCTGGTCGAGTGCCGGCGCAGCACTTGCCCTTTGCGCCGCAATTGGCCTTCCGGCGGCTCCCGCGACCGCGCAAGAGGCCCATGCCGAAGGCGATCCCTGGTGCGATCTGATAGACCCGGGCGAGGCTGGTGGCGTCGATTGCGCGCTTGAGGCGGCGGCGATCAATCTGTTCTTCGATTACGACCTGACCGACGGGATTGGCGAACTTGTCTTGACCCAGTCGACGCCCGAAGGTGGGGAAAGACGGGTGTCGGACCCGATCGAGATCGACGGGGTCTGGGCCCTTGCCCCGGGGCTGCGCGACATCAACCTCGATGGGTCGGAGGATCTGTTCATACCGATTTCCGAGAGCATGGTGAACAATACCTTCATGGTATGGCAGCTTGATGCCGACGGGTTCTATGAACCCTCGGGCTTTATCGGGGGCTTCTCCATCGACGGGTTCGAGAACCGGGGCGAATTGATAGTCTCGACCGAGAGGTTGAACGCCGCCACCTATGTCGAAAGCGCGCGTCTACTGGATCAGGACGGGTTCATCCACCTCTATGACATGATGGTGGATTATGCGGCACGGGAATGCACCATCGTTGATCCCAACGGCATCATGGCGGCGGGGCTGAACGAGCAGGCCCTGATCGCCGAATGCATGGACAGGGAATGGGAGTAGACCTGCATGGTTGACGGGGGCGTCGTGGCAATGACCGAGCGGATCCGCGACCGGCTGGATGCGGAAATCGCCGACGCGCGCCGTGCCGCCCCCGACAGCTGGCAATCCCGGACACTGGGCGATTTCCTGGCCGATTTGCAGGAACCAAAGAAGGTCGGCGTGAATTTTTCCGGCGGCGCTGTCCTCGATTGCTGGATGGTGACCCGGGATACCGGGCCCTACAGCGTGGTCTACCTGCCCGACCGGGATGTGTTTTCTTTGGCCGTCGCGTCGGTCTTCGGACCAGTGGATATCTCGGTCCACGGCCCGGCATTGAGTTGTTACGGATCCGTTTACTGACTGGAAACCGGACTGGGCGTCCGGAGCCGCGGTCGAAACAAACAGGAGAGATGACATGAGCACGGTGATCAAGAACGGCACGATCGTCACCCACGACCTGACCTACGAGGCCGACGTGCTCATCGAGGATGGCCGCATCGCGGAGATCGGGCCGGGCCTGAAGGGTGATGAGGAGCTTGATGCCACGGGCTGCTATGTCATGCCCGGCGGGATCGATCCGCACACCCATCTCGAGATGCCGTTCATGGGCACCTATTCCAGCGACAATTTCGAAAGCGGCACCCGCGCGGCCCTGTCGGGCGGGACGACGATGGTCGTCGACTTCGCGCTGCCGTCACCCGGGCAGGGTCTGCTTGACGCGCTCAAGATGTGGGACAACAAGTCGGGCCTCGCGTCGTGCGATTATTCCTACCACATGGCGGTGACCTGGTGGGGCGAGCAGGTCTTCAACGAGATGAAGACCGTCGTCGAAGACCGTG
Source organism: Alexandriicola marinus (assembly GCF_004000435.1). Lineage (GTDB taxonomy): Bacteria > Pseudomonadota > Alphaproteobacteria > Rhodobacterales > Rhodobacteraceae > Alexandriicola > Alexandriicola marinus. The sequence goes on along the minus strand of NZ_RBVZ01000006.1, from coordinate 38,188 downwards.
GCATCAACACGTTCAAGCATTTCATGGCCTACAAGGGCGCGCTGATGGTGCAGGACGACGAGATGTATGCCTCGTTCCAGCGTCTGGCCGAACTTGGCGCCATCGCGCTGGTCCATGCGGAAAACGGTGACGTTGTGGCCGATCTTTCGGCCAGGCTGCTGGCCGAGGGCAACACCGGGCCCGAGGCCCACGCCTACTCTCGCCCGCCGCAAGTCGAGGGCGAGGCCGCGAACCGCGCGATCATGATCGCCGACATGGCGGGCGTACCGCTCTATATCGTGCATGTCTCTTGTGAAGAGGCGCACGAGGCCATCCGCCGCGCCCGCCAGCAGGGCAAGCGCGTCTGGGGCGAGCCGCTGATCCAGCACCTGACACTTGATGAAAGCGAATATTTCAACAAGGACTGGGATCACGCCGCACGCCGCGTGATGTCGCCCCCCTTCCGGAACAAGCAACATCAGGACAGCCTCTGGGCCGGTTTGCAGGCGGGTTCGCTTTCCGTCGTGGCGACCGATCACTGCGCCTTCACCACCGAGCAGAAACGCTATGGCGTGGGCGATTTCACCAAGATCCCCAATGGCACCGGCGGGCTCGAGGATCGGATGCCGATGCTCTGGACGCACGGGGTCGCCACCGGCCGGCTGACGCCCAATGAATTCGTGGCCGTGACCTCGACGAACATCGCCAAGGTGCTGAACTGTTATCCCCGCAAGGGGGCGATCGCCGTGGGGGCTGACGCCGATATCGTCGTCTGGGATCCGGAAAAGTCCAAGACGATCACGGCCAAGACCCAGCAATCGGCCATCGATTACAACGTCTTCGAGGGCAAGGAGGTCAAGGGCCTGCCGCGCTTCACCCTGACCCGCGGCTATGTCGCCGTCCATGACGGTGAGGTCCGCTCACGCGAGGGCCATGGCAAGTTCATCCCACGCGAGGCCAACACGCCGGTGAACCGGGCGCTCAGCCAGTGGAAAGAGATCACGAACCCGCGGCCCGTGGAACGGACGGGCATTCCCGCGAGCGGAGTCTGAGATGTCCACGCTGACACCTGCTGAACGCCGGGCGGTCGAGATCGCCGCCCGAGCGGTCATTGCCTATCGTGAAGCACTGGCCGAGGCGGACGTGCCGCCGAAGCTGCGCCCCGAGGCGTTTTCGGCCACCCTCTCCGAGACGCTGTCCGAGGAGGGAGCCGCGCCGGACGCGGTGATCACGGATTTGGTGGCCGAGGTGGCACCCGGCCTGGGGGGCCTCTCGTCACCGCGGTTCTTCGGCTATGTCCTGGGCGGCTCTATGCCCGTCGGGATCGCGGCGGATATGCTGGTGTCCGGCTGGGGCCAGAATGTCGGCTCGTCCTGGGAAACGCCGGGCGTCTTCGTCATGGAACGCAGCGTGGGCAAGTGGTGCGTCGACATGCTTGGCCTGCCAGCGGAGTCGGCCGTCGGGATCGTGACCGGGGCCACCGTCGCCAATACTCAAGGGATCATGGCCGCGCGCAATGCGCTCCTGACCCGGCAGGGATGGGACGTTGAGGACAAGGGCCTGTTCGGTGCACCTGAGATCCCGGTTCTGGTGGGCGCGGATGCCCATTCCGCGCCGCTGGCAGGGCTGCGCTATGCGGGTTTCGGCGCTGGGCGCGCGATCCGGGTGGCAACCGACGATCAGGGACGGGTCCGGCCCGATGCGATGGCCCGCGAGCTGGACGCGCTCGAGGCACCGCCGCTTGTCATCCTGCAGGCGGGCCAGATCAATACCGGCGCCTTCGATCCGTTCGACGAGCTGGTTCCGATGGTGCATGCCAAGGGCGGCTGGGTCCATGTCGATGGGGCCTTTGGCCTTTGGCTGGCTGCTGTTCCCGAACTTGCGCCGCGCCTTGCTGGCGTGGCCGGGGCCGACAGCTGGGCCGTCGATCTGCACAAATGGCTCAATGCACCCTTTGACGCGGGGCTCTGCATCGTGCGCGACCCCGCCGCGCTGGTCAATTCGATGAGCGCGCGGGGCGCCTATCTGCCCACCAATCTAGATGCTATCGAGCCCACCGATACCACGCTTGAATTGTCGCGCCGGGCGCGCGGTGTTCCCAGCTATGCGATCCTCCGGTCGCTTGGCCGCTCGGGCGTGCGGTCGATGATTGCGGGCCATTGTGCCCTGGCCGAGCGTCTTGCCACCCGCCTTGCCGCGGAACCGGGTATCAGCATCCTCAACGAGATCGCGTCGAACCAGGTCGCGGTTGCCATCGGCGCAGGGGCCGAGGGCGATGCTTTGACCCGTGCTGTACTGGACCGGGTGCAGGCGCGGGGCCGGGTCTATCCCAGCCATGGCGAATGGCGGGGCCGGGCCATCATCCGCTGTTCGATCATCGGCTATGCGATGACCCGGGCCGAGATCGACCTTCTGGCCGACGAGATCATTGCCGCCGCGCGGGCGGAGGTGCAGGCCGTGGCAGGGGGCGCTGCATGATCCGATCGCTGCTTGCCGGCGCAACCGGCCTCAGCCTCGCGGCGACACCCATCGCGGCGCAGACGATCTATGGGGATGAAGGCGGCTGCCGGCGTGCGGCGGGTCAGCCAGAGGGCACGGATTTGGTCTTTGTTCTGTATCCCGACCGGATCGAGCGATGGGAATCGTCTTGCGCTATCATCGGGATGGAACGGACGGATGCCACGAGGGTCGTCCTGATCACGCAGTGCACCGGCGAGGGCGAGACATGGGAGCAACGATACGTCATGGAACCCTTGTCAGGTGAAGACGGGTTCCTGATCGGTCCTGACGAGTACCAAGGCATTCGTTTCGAGGTGCGCCCGTGCTAGCCCACTGGCATCTTTGCTCAGCCGGGCACGAGCGCTTCGAGGTCCGGCAAGAGAACCACGCTTTCCTGTTCGTGCGGATCGGTGCGCGCAATCACGGCGACCGCAGGTTCGGTGCCGGCATTGAACGGAAGATGCGGGCAGTCGGCGGGGATATAGATCATGTCGCCCGGTCCGATCTCCATCACGTTCTCGAGCTTATCGCCCCAGTACATGGTCGCGTTGCCCGAGATGACGGAGATCGCGGTTTCATGCGTGGCATGTTTGTGCGCCTTGGCGCGTCCGCCGGGTGGCACTTTCAGAATGTGCATGCAGACGCCTTGGCTGCCGACACTCTCTTTCGCGATCCCTTCGAAGTAGTCGAACCCCTGTTTGCCGGCATAGGTGCCGCCGGGGCGGAGCTTAACGCAATCGGCCATCCGGAGGCCTCCTGTCAATGATGGATAGCGCGAGCCTAGCCGAAACGGACGTAGTCGCGAAACCGGTGATTGCCGCCCGGTCCCTGAACCTGACATTCGAAACGAACGACGGGCCTGTCCATGCGCTGCGCGACGTGAACCTCGATGTGGCGCGGGGCGATTTCGTGTCGTTCATCGGGCCGTCCGGCTGCGGTAAGACCACGTTTCTGCGCTGCATCGCGGGGCTTGAGACGCCGACGGGTGGCGCGCTCAGCGTCAATGGCATGACCCCGGACGAGGCGCGCCGCGCGCGGGCCTATGGCTATGTCTTTCAGGCGGCCAGCCTCTATCCGTGGCGCACCATCGGCGGCAACGTGCGCCTGCCCCTTGAAATCATGGGGTTCTCCAAGTCGGAACAGGCCGAACGGGTGCGCCGGACGCTGGAGCTTGTCGATCTTGCCGGGTTCGAGAAGAAATATCCCTGGCAGCTTTCAGGCGGCATGCAGCAACGCGCCTCGATCGCGCGGGCGCTGGCCTTTGATGCCGACCTTCTGTTGATGGACGAACCCTTTGGCGCGCTCGACGAGATCGTGCGCGACAGGCTCAACGAAGAGCTTCTCAAGCTTTGGGACAGGACGGGCAAGACCATCGGTTTCGTGACCCATTCGATCCCCGAGGCGGTGTATCTGTCGACCCGCATCGTCGTGATGTCGCCCCGGCCGGGGCGGATCACCGATGTGATCGAAAGCCCACTACCGAAGGAACGGCCGCTCGATATCCGCGACAGCCGCGAATTCATCGAGATCGCCCACCGGGTGCGCGAAGGTCTGAGGGCAGGCCATGTCGACGAGTAGGGCAACCCGACATACGGCCCGTCCGGGCAATTTCGCCTCTGCCCGGACGGAACCGTCCCGCCTGGGAAACAAGGAGGCGGGTCCTTCCACAGCTCACGGCCAACCTTTGACAGGGCTGAACCGTGGCATCAGGAAAAGGCAGTTTCCTTTCAACTTCATGAAGATGCGGACAGATCACCTATTGCGACACGGATGCCTGATCGCGCAGCTCCCGGCGCCTGGCGAACGGGGACGCGCCCTTGCGTAGTCTCGGGCCCATCCTCGTTGTCGTCCTCCACATCTTGGCGATCTGGTATGTTGCCTGTGTGCCGATGAACGTGCGCGAGGTTCTGACCGCTGCCGAGCGGGCGGGCGCCGAGATCGTGCCCCCCGAGGCCTCTGTCCGGCGGGACATGGGAGCGATCCCTCTGGTTCTCGCCAACACCGACCATCTGGGCGGGTCTTGGTCGCAGGACAGGGCGAAACTGCCCGCGCCGCATCAGGTCGCGCAGGAGATCTGGGCCTCGACATTCGTCGAGGAGGTCGAGGGTCGGCGCGGACTGATCCGGTCCGGAACTTTCTCCAACCGTGGCCTGATCCATCACACGGGCATCACCCTTTGGGCCACGGTTCTGGGCTTTGCCATGGGCACGGGTATGGGCATCCTGCTTGCCATCGGGATCGTCCATTCCCGAACCATGGACATGAGCGTCATGCCATGGGCCATTGTCAGCCAGACGATCCCCATCGTGGCGCTGGCGCCGATGATCATCGTGGTCCTGTATTCGGTGGGGGTGCAGGGGATGCTGCCCAAGGCCGTGATATCGGCCTACCTGTCGTTCTTTCCGGTCGTGGTGGGCATGGTCAAGGGCCTGCGAAGCCCGGATCAAAGCCAGCTGGATCTGATGCATACCTATAATGCCTCGTCCCGCGACGTGCTGATCAAGCTGCGGTTGCCGGCCTCGGTTCCTTATCTGTTCGCCTCTCTCAAGATTGGTATCGCGGCCAGTCTTGTGGGTGCGATCGTCGGTGAATTGCCGGTGCAGAAGGGGGGTCTCGGCGCGCGGATGCTTGCGGGCAGCTATTATGGCCAGACCACGCAGATCTGGGCGGCCCTCTTTGCCGCGGCGCTGCTGGCGGCGTTCCTTGTCCGGGCTGTGGGCTGGATCGAACGACGCACCCAACGGGCGATGGGGCTGTCGGCATGACGCTGGTTCTGGCGGCAGTCGTTGTCTGGGCGCTGGGCTGGTCGCTGAACCGGTGGCTTGCCAATGGCCCGGTGCGCAAGGCGCGCTGGGTCAGGCTGGCCGTGCCCGCCATCTTCGGGATCACGCTTCTGGTGATGTGGGAGCTGATCGTGCGCGGGCTTGACGTGCCGCGCGTGATCCTGCCGCCGCCCAGTGCGATCGGCGTGGCCTTCGTCGAGAACCTGCCGATCCTGTGGGCCGATTTCCGCCAGACGATCCTGAAGGGGGGGCTGTCGGGCTATGCCATCGGATGCGGGGCGGCGTTTCTGGCCGCGATCCTGGTGGACCGCTACGATTTCCTGCGCCGGGGCCTTTTGCCGGTGGGTAATTTCATGGCCGCCCTGCCGATTGTCGGCACGGCCCCGATCCTCGTGATGTGGTACGGGTTCGGATGGGAATCGAAGGCGGCCGTCGTTGTTCTGATGGTTTTCTTTCCGATGCTGGTGAATACCGTGGCCGGCCTTCAGGACACATCCGCCATGCAGCGGGACCTGATGCGCACCTACGGGGCAAGCTATTGGAACACTTTGATCAAGCTGCGGCTGCCGGCAGCCATGCCGTTTGTTTTCAACGGGCTGAAGATTTCGACGACATTGGCGCTGATCGGTGCAATCGTGGCGGAATTCTTCGGTTCACCGACAGTGGGTCTCGGTTTTCGCATATCGACCTCTGTCGGACAGCTGGCACTTGATATGGTTTGGGCATCCATCGTCGTCGCGGCCCTTTCGGGGAGTTTGTTTTACGGGGTCGTGGCGCTTTTGGAGCGGGAGGCGACGTTCTGGCATCCGTCACAACGCCGTCGCTGACCGTTCAGGGACAATAATCAGGGATCCACCAAGGAGGTAATGAACGTGAAGACAAGAATGATCGCCGCCACGGCGGCGCTGGCTCTGGCTGCCGCCACTCCGGCCTTTGCCCAGGATGAAGTGACGCTTCAGCTCAAATGGGTGACGCAAGCCCAGTTCGCGGGCTACTACGTCGCGCTTGAGAACGGCTATTACGACGAGGTGGGTCTGGATGTGACGATCCTGCCCGGTGGCCCGGATATCGCGCCGACGCAGGTCATCGCCGGTGGCGGGGCCGATGTGGTCGTCGAATGGATGCCCGCGGCGCTTGCCGCGCGCGAGAACGGCCTGCCGCTTGTCAACATCGCGCAGCCGTTCAAGTCTTCGGGCATGATGCTGACCTGCTGGGACGATGTCGGCATCGACGGCCCCGAGAGCCTGACCAACCGGACGCTGGGTGTCTGGTTCTTCGGCAACGAATATCCCTTCCTGAGCTGGATGAGCCAGCTTGGCATCGAGACCGATGGCGCCGATGAAAACGGCGTCGACGTTCTCAAGCAGGGCTTCAACGTCGATCCGCTTCTGCAGCGGCAGGCCGATTGCATCTCGACCATGACCTACAACGAATACTGGCAGGTCATCGATGCAGGCGTCACCGAAGACGAGCTGATCACCTTCAAATACGAAGATCAGGGCGTCGCCACTCTGGAAGACGGACTCTACGTTCTCGAAGAGAACCTGTCGGACGAGGCTTTCGTCGACAAGATGGAGCGGTTCGTCGCGGCATCGATGCGCGGCTGGAAATGGGCCGAGGAAAACCCCGAAGACGCGGCGATGATCGTTCTCGATTATGACGAGACCGGCGCCCAGACGGAACAGCACCAGATCCGCATGATGGGTGAGGTGGCCATGCTGACCGCCGGGTCCAACGGCGCGCTTGACCCCGCCGATTATGACCGGACCGTCGCCACGCTTCTGGCCGGCGGCTCTGATCCGGTGATCACGTCCGAACCGGTTGGGGCATGGACCAGCGTCATCACGGATGCGGCGCTGAACTGATCCGCGTCTCGTTTCGAGACTGATGCCAATAGGGCGCGCGGGGATGTCCCCCGCGCGCTTTGTCATCCACAGGGTCTGCGGGCGATTACCGCACCCGGGGTGACGCAATCGGGCGATTGCGGCCGAAGCCCCGGCCATACAGTGTCGCGGATCAGCGGCGAAGGAGTTGGAACGTGGCGATCTTGCTGGGTGTTGATACGGGCGGAACCTATACCGACGCCGTCCTGATCGACGACACGACGGATCGGGTGATCGGTTCGGCCAAGTCGCTGACCACCCGGCCCGACCTTGCGCCGGGTATTGCCGGTGCCGTCGACGGGGTCCTGAGCGAAACCGGGATCGCGGCCTCGGATGTCGCGATGGTGTCGCTCTCGACCACTCTGGCCACGAATGCGCTGGTCGAGGGGCAGGGTGGGCGCGTCGCGCTGGTCTTTATCGGCTTCGACCGGAGCGAGATCGCGCGCGACGGGCTCGAAGAGGCGCTGGGCGGTGATCCGGTGATCCTGATCGCGGGCGGTCACGGCCATTCCGGCGAGGCGCGCGAACCGCTGGATATCGCGGCGCTGGAACAGGGGTTGGCGGCGCTGGGCCCCGAAATCACCGGCATTGCCGTTGCCGCGCAATTCGCGACCCGGAACCCGGCCCATGAACAGGCCGCGCGCGCGGTGATCCGTGAAAGAACCGGCCTGCCTGTGACCTGTTCGCACGAACTCGCGACTGCCCTCGGTGGGCCGAAGCGGGCACTGACGGCGGTGCTGAACGCCCGTCTGATCGGCTTGATCGACGGCTTGATCGCCGCCTGCCGGGCCGAGCTTGATGCGCGCGGCATCGGGGCAGAGTTGATGGTCGTGCGCGGGGACGGCGCGCTTGTCAGCGCCGATCTGGCGCGCGAACGCCCGATCGAGACGATCCTTTCTGGCCCTGCCGCCAGCATTGCGGGCGCCAGCTGGCTGACCGGCGAACGCGACGCTCTGGTCAGTGACATCGGCGGCACGACGACGGATGTCTGCCTTTTGCGGGACGGTCGGCCCGCGATCGATCCGGCTGGTGCGCGTGTTGGTCGCTACCGGACCATGGTCGAGGCCGTGGCGATGCGGACGACCGGTCTGGGCGGCGACAGCGAGGTCCATCTGAAAGAGGGCCTCGATGGCGGGCTGGTCCTCGGCCCTCGGCGGTTGATGCCGGTATCCCTTCTGGCGCGGGCCCATCCGGGGCTTGTTCATCGCGCGCTGGATGAGGCCCTGTCGCAGGGCATGGCAGCGGACGGAGCGGGCCGGTTCGCCGTGCCCCTGTGGTCGGTGATGCCCGCGGGCCTCGACCGGCGCGAAGCGGCCGTGGCCGAGAGGCTTGCCGGCGGGCCGCTGCCGGTCCAGCAGGCGGTGCGCAACCGGATCGAGGGACCCGCCCTTCTTCGCCTGGTCAGCCGGGGCGAAGTGATCCTCAGCGGGCTCACGCCGTCCGACGCTGGGCATGTGCTGGGCCTGTTGTCCGACTGGGATGGCCTTGCGGCTGAAAAGGCGTTGCGCCTTTTTTCGATGAAACGCACGGGTGCGGGCAACCGGCTGGCGCCGGATGCGACGGCGATGGCGCAGATGATCGTCGATCAGCTGACCGATCAGACGGTGACCTGCCTTCTCGAGGCGGCCTTTGCCGATGATGGGCGCGACTGGGGGGCGGGACACGCCGATCTTGCGCGGCATCCGCTGACCCGCGCGGGCCTCGACGGGCATCGCGGGGTTATCGAGGTTGACCTGCGGCTGGGTGTTCCGGTCGTCGGTCTGGGGGCCTCGGCGCCCAGTTACTACGGCGCAGTGGGCACCCGGCTGGGTGTGCGGATGATCCTGCCTGCCCATGCCGGCGTCGCGAATGCGATCGGCGCGGTGGTGGGCCAGATCACCGTTCATGCCGAAGGGTCGGTCAGCGCGGCAGGGCAGGGGGTCTATCTGTCCCATACCCGGGCAGAGCCCATGCGATACACCGACCGCGATGCCGCAATTCGTGCGACCGAAGCGCAGCTGCTGGCAGAGGCCGCCGGACGGGCCCGCGCAGCGGGGATCGGGGACATGAGTTCGCATACCGAGATCGAGATCAAGGAGGTCGAGGTCGAAGGCAGCCCTCTGTTCATCGAGGCCCGCATTCGGGCCACCGTACAGGGCCGGCCGCGCATTGCGGATGGGTGAGCGGGTCTTTCCACTTTGGCGCGACGCACCTATTGTCCGCGCCGATCAATCACGCGGCGCGAAGGGGCAGGTTCATGCGGGTTCTGGTGACAGGGGGGGCGGGGTATATCGGCACCCATACTGTGGTCGAGCTACTGGGTCAGGGCCACGAGGTCGCGATCATCGACAATTTCGACAACGGCTCTCCTGTGGCGCTGGATCGCGTCCGCGAACTGACCAATGGCCCGATGGAAGTGCACGAGGCCGATGTCCGGGATACGGGCCGGATCACGCGGATCGCGCAAGACTTTCGCCCCGATGCAGTGATCCATTTCGCCGGGCTCAAGGCTGTCGGAGAAAGCACCCAGAAGCCGGTCGAGTATTACGATGTGAATGTCGCGGGGTCCCTGTCGCTCCTTCGTGCGATGGAGGCGTCGGATTGCGGCCGGATCATCTTTTCCTCGACGGCGACGGTCTACGGGGAGCCGGAGTACCTGCCCTATGACGAGGCGCATCCGATACGGCCGATCAGCCCCTACGCGCACAGCAAGGTGATGGTCGAGCAGGTTCTGAACGACTGGGCCGCGGCATCTGACGGGCGGGCCGCGTTGAACCTGCGGTATTTCAACCCGGTGGGCGCGCATCCGTCGGGCCGGATCGGAGAGGATCCAAACGGCGTGCCCAACAACCTGATGCCGTTCCTGGCGCAGGTCGCGACCGGCGCACGCGACAGATTGCGCGTCTTTGGCGAGGATTACGACACCCGCGACGGCACCGGCATCCGGGACTACATCCACGTTGTGGATCTGGCGCGGGCCCATGTCGCCGCGCTTGATCGCGCGGCGGCAACGTCGGGCGCCGAGGTCTACAACATCGGAACAGGTCAGGGCTATTCCGTGCGCGAGATGCACGCGGCCTTCAGCCGAGTCGTCGGGCGCGATCTGCCGATTGAGATCGTGGCACGCCGCGCCGGCGACGTGGCCGAGATGTCCGCCGATTGCAGCCTCGCTCGGGAGCGGATGGGCTGGCAGGCCCGGCTGGGGCTCGACGACATGGTGGAGAGTGTCTGGAACTGGCAATCCGCCAATCCCCACGGCTACCGCGGCAGCGACGCCGAGTGATCAGGCCTGTTCTGTCTGTTCCGGTTGTTCGACCAGCTCGGGCAGACCTTCGATCTGGTTGCCTTCGACCCAGCGTCCGACGATCGCGCGGATGGCGGTGTTGTTCGCCTCGGCGATAGCGCCGCGAAGCGATTTCAGGCAGGCCGCGACCTCGATCTCGGACAGACGGATTTCCTGCGCCTGAAGGATCTTCGGATGCGGGGTTGTGGTCTGGCCGGTTCCGATCAGCAACTCTTCCTGCAATTTCTCACCCGGGCGCAGACCGGTCAGAACAATCTCGATATCGCCGTTGGGATTGTCCTCGTCGCGAACGGTGTAATTCGCCGCCGAAATCATCTGGCGGGCCAGATCGTAGATCGACACCGGATCACCCATGTCGAGAACGAAGACATCGCCGCCATGGGCGAAGGTTCCCGACACAAGGACAAGGCGGGCGGCCTCGGGGATCGTCATGAAATAGCGGGTCACGTCGCGATGGGTCAGCGTCACGGGGCCGCCGCGGGCGATCTGTTCCTCAAACAGAGGAATGACCGATCCCGAAGATCCGATCACATTGCCGAACCGGACCATCGAGAAGATCGTTCCACCCTGGGATGGATCGGACCGGCTTGCCAGATCCTGGATCACCAGTTCGGCGAGCCGTTTGGACGCGCCCATCATGTTCTTGGGGCGCACGGCCTTGTCGGTCGAGATCAGGATGAACTGGCCCACGCCCGCATCCAGTGCAGCCTGCGCCACGACCTGCGTGCCAAGCACGTTGTTGGCAAAGCCGGGGACAGGATCGCGCTCGACGATCGGCACGTGCTTGTAGGCGGCCGCATGAAGGACGATCTCGACCGCGTGATCCTCGATCACCTTGCGCACGACCGGCGCGTCGCGAACCGAGCCCAGGCAGGGCACGATCTCGACCCCGTGGCGGCGGCCAAGGGCCCCGAGTTCCTGATCGATATTGTAAAGGGCAAGCTCGCTCAGCTCCATCAGGACGAGCCTGCGGGGCTTGGTCGTGATCAATTGCCGGCACAGTTCCGACCCGATCGAGCCGCCCGCCCCGGTGATGAGAACCGACTTGCCGGCATAGGTCTCTGCGCCATTCGTCAATTCCCGGTCAAGCGGCTCGCGGCCGAGGAAATCGCCCGGCGAGACGGGGCGCAGCTGTTCGACCAGCCGGGCGCCATTTCCGGCAAGCTGGGCAAACGAGGGAAGGCTTTCGACGTTCAGGCCCATATCCTCGAGCCGCGCCGAAATCTGCGCAAGACGTGCGCGCGACAGCGATGGCATGGCCAAGAGAACCCGGTCGACCCGTTTTTCCTTGACGAGGCTCGAGATCGCGATCGGCGAATAGACGCGAAGCCCCTGCACGATCGTCGACTGCATGCCTGCATTGTCATCGACAAAGGCGATGGGGACGATCGTCTCATCCGTATTCAGCGCGGCGGCCAGCTGTTTGCCGGTGCGCCCGGCGCCGTAGATTACCACGCGGACCCGGTCACTCGACGAGCGATAGATCCAGTGCAGCCCCTGAAGGAGCACATACCGCGAGCCCGCACAGATCCCGAGATAGACAAACGCAAAGACGATCGAATTCGAGGCCGGGCTGTCGAACCCTGCAAGCCGATCCAGAAGCAGCGCGACGGCCCCGATGACCAGTGCATGCACCACCGTCATCCCGAATGCGCGGGTCTCATAGGCCTTGAGCTGAACCTTGTGGATGCCCATGGCCGAACACAGCAGTCCGGCAACCGTCATCAGGATCGCCACCGCCATCCAGGATTGAGACAGGGATTCCGTTGTCGGCAGGGAATTCTGGAGCAATGCGTGCGACAGCACGAGAGCCACCGGAACCATCATAACATCAAGCGCGATGATAAAGGTCTGCTTGGCCTTCCGGGGAAGCATCGACACGATGCGCAAAAGTAATCCGTGGACGGTGTTCAGCGACACTCTTTTCTTCCCCCTGATCACCAGCGCAGGATGATCGCGATGTTCAAATGCCAAACCAGAAAAAAGCCGAGTAGAAGCGCCGGACAGGCAACGAGTCGGACCCCGGGAACAAGCAGTTAACCGCCAAAATCATAGACGTTTTGCCCTTGTCCGCAAGCTTACCCCCGCCGTCTGAGCAGGACGCCGCGCGCGGTGCGCCAGATTAGCAGGATGTCGCCGCAGACACTCTGGTTCGCCTTGTAGATCAGATCGAGTTCCGCCTTGCGCGGAATGCAGCGGCGTCGATAGACTTCGTCGGTTTCCTGCGCCGTTTTGCACTGTTTCAACAGGTTTTCTTCGTGCGCGTGGAAGACCAGCGACGCAAGACCCGTCACACCGGGTCGGCAGGTCAGCACCTCACGGTATGTTTCAGGGTAGTCATCGACATAGATTTTCAGCGGGGGACGCGGACCGACAAGGCTCATGTCGCCGCGAATGACGTTCCACAACTGCGGCAATTCATCGAGCCGGCTGCGCCGCAGGGCCCTGTGGAAATCGCTCATCCGGTCGGATTTGTCGCCGCCCGTAACCCCGCTGTCAGCCCCCGGCGGGGCCGGGCGCATCGTCCTGAATTTGTAGAGCTGGAACGGTGTGTCATGGGTTTTCATCCGTTCCGAGACATAAAGGATCGGTCGCCCCTCCCGGATCAGCAGGATCAGGGCGATGAGAGCAATCAGCGGAAGCCCGAGGATCGCCGTCGGAATGCACAGAACAAGATCGAGGGCGCGTTTGCCGGGGGTCATGATGCGGGCGCCCATCCGGCAAGCCGTGCCTCGGCGATGAGCGTTTCGGCTTGGCCCCAATCGGGGTCGAGCGGAACAAGGCCCGCGAGCCGGGACAGGTCCAGCCTGAGGTCGGGCAGCGCGCCCGCAGGCGCCGGGCGCCAGTCGAAATCAAGCGACGCTGCCTCCAGCAGGTCGGACATCGAAACGGTTCCGGGTGCGGCGAGGTTCAGCGCGGCCGGGAGGCTCCGCCCCCCGTCGAGCAATCCGATCATGATCCGGGCCAGCGAGACCGGCCCGATATAGCATCGGCGCGGGCTTTGCCCATCGGGAAACCGGTCGAGTGTCACGCGGCCCTTGGCCGCGTTCATCAGCAGCATGTCGCAGCCGGCGACATTGCCGATCCTCAGGCAACAGGCATCGACACCTGCCGCGTTCTCCATCGCCAGCTTTGCCTCGCCATAGGCGGTATGCGCAGCGGTCGGGCCAACTTCGGAATGCGGACCTGCTGTGGGTCCGTAGACGGCTTGCGACGAACACAGAAGCACCGGCCCTATCCCTTCGCGCAGGGCCAGGTCGAGCGCGGCCCGGGCCAGAGCAGCGGCCTCCTGCGGTGCGATATCCCCCCCCGATCGCCCCCCGGCCAGAACGATCATTCCCGACACGTCTGACAGCCTGTCATCGCGCGGTGGCGGTTCGGCCAGCATGTCCCAGCTGTAGTCGGCGCCCCGTCTGCCGTGCCAAAGCGGCCGTTCGGCCACCGGCCAGTGGCCCCCTTCGGCCAGCACACGGAATGCGCGGCCGATGCGGCCGCCTGCACCAAGGATCAAAGGCCCCCTGGCCGGGACGTCATGCTTGAGCGTCATCATGGCCCCTTGAAGTGATCACAAGGAAGCGAGCTAGCCCAAGCGGGCCTGACAATCCAGCATGATCAGTCCCGAAACACCCGCGAGGCCGCATAGATCCGCAAGATGCCCCCGACAAAGCACAGGGTTCCGAAGATCCACGCCATGACGGCGAAACTGCCCGAGAACAGGCACAACAGGACGAAGAAGGCGATGGTCTCTGTGCCTTCCAGCAGGCCATTCGAGAAATAGAGCGACTTGATCCCCTGCGCCCGGGTCTGAAGGCCGCGCTTTTCCGCGAGGATGGCGTAGCCCAGAAACGAGGTGCCGTTGAAATAGAACGCGGTCAGAAGAAACGCCCCCGCTGCCCCGTTGCTCGCCGGATCATTCAGGACGAACGCCAGAGGGATCGCCCCGTAGAACAGGAAATCCGCCGCGATATCGAGGTAACCGCCGAAGTCGGTCTTCTGGGTGGCGCGCGCGATGGCCCCGTCCAGCCCGTCGGCCAACCGCGACCCGATCAACGGCACAATGGACCATGCCGGATGTCCGATCGCGATCAGGAAGGCGGCCAGAAGGCCAAGTCCGAGGCCGATCAACGTCACGGTGTCGGCGCATATTCCGGTGCGGGCAATCATGCGCCCGGCCCGGTTGAGGGGCGGGTCGATCAGGCGTCTGGCGGCGGCGTCGAGCATGGAACAGCACTCCAAGTGTCGTCGAAGCGATAAACCTCCACCCGCAAAGCGCCAAGCATCTCGTCGCCCGGTGACGGTAAAGTGAGCGGCCTATCCGCCCGCGAAATCCAGAATGGCGCTGCGCAGGGCGTCGTAATCGGTAAAGTCATGTTCGCCCTTGTCGGGATCGATGTCCTTGCCGCGCAGGACGACATGGCGGATCACCTGCCGCGCGAAGTAATCATAACGCGAGGTCCGGACGGCACCCGCGACCAGAAGCTCCCGTTGCGGACGAAACCCGGTTCGCATCTCCATTTCGGTAAGATAATCCCGCGCCTCGTCCATACCTTCGTCAAAGGCCGCGCTCAGGCTGACCGAGATCATCATCGAGGGTCGTTGCGACAGGTCCTCGCGCTGGGCGGTGACGAAAACCTCGAGCGACTGGGGATGTCTGCGTTCATGGACGGAGCCTGCAAGGATCACCCGGTCGGCGCCCTCGAGCGATACCGGAGCCATCTGGTCCGACAGGTCGATCGCGGTCGTGTCATGGCCCGCGGCCTCCAGTTCCGACGTGATGAAGCGGGAGAGCCGGCCGGTATGGCCTTCGACCGTGGCGAAGAGGACGGGAATGTTCATCGTTCTGGGCCTTTACGTCTGGAAACCGGCGTCTTCGGTTTCGGAGGCTACCCGATCCGCTGAGCGCACAACTTGATTTCGCGCAAATCCCCGCGCGGGCCCGTTCCGGTGCTTTGGAGTGATTGGTGGAGCCGATCGGGATCGAACCGACGACCTCGTCATTGCGAACGACGCGCTCTCCCAACTGAGCTACGGCCCCATCGGCGCTGCTTTTCGCGCCTTGTGGGGGCGGAGTCAAGCGTTGCGCTCGGCCCGGTCAGGTCATTGTCAGATGAACGAGGTGATAGAAAATCGGAGCTGCGAAGATGACCGAATCGAGCTGATCCAGAAACCCGCCCTGACCGGGGATCAGGTGGCTCCAATCCCGGACGCCACGGTCATGCTTGATCGCGGTCAGCACGAGGTTGCCGAACATCCCCGCAAGCGATGCCACGGCCGCCAGAGCGCCCGCCGCAAGCGGGTGAAACGGCGTGAGCGACGAGAACACCACCCCTATCAGCCCGGCAAAGGCAACACCCGCGGCCAAACCCTCCCATGTCTTGGGCGAGAGCTTCGGGGCGATCCGGCGACGGCCGAACCGGCGCCCGAAGTAGAAATCAAGCAGATCGCCCAGTTGAACGACCATGATCAGAAAGGCGATCAGAAGAATACCCCGTCCGGCGCTGTCTGCCGTCTCGATCATCATCAGCGCGGGAACATGGCTTATGCAGAACACGCATATCATCAGGCCCCATTGCGTTTCCGCGATCCGGACAAGGAACCGCTCTGGATCGCCGCGCAGGGCCGAGGCGATCGGCAGCAGCAGGAAGGCATAGACAGGCACGAACACGGTATAAAGCCCGGTCCAGCCCATCCAGACAAAGAAGAATTGCAGCGGCAGAACCACATAGAACCCCAGAACAAGCGCGAGGTGATCGGCCTTGTGCTTGGTCGACAGGGTCAGGAATTCCCGAAGTGCGGCGAAGGCGGCAAAGGCGAACAGAAGCGTGACGCCCGCCCGACCGATCAGAAGCGACAGGGCAAACAGGATCACCATCGCCCACCAGCTGTTGACCCGGGTCTTGTAGGTTTCGACCATCGGTCCGGGGCGCCGCAGCGCCATGGCGTCACCCAGAAGTGTCAGCACGATCAGAATCGCGATGGCCCCGAACAACAGGAACACGATGTCATTCGCAGCAGCGTTCATGCCGGCTGCCAGCCCGTTTCGCGCTGCAACTCTTCCGGCGCGAGGTTGCCCAGAGCATTGCGCGCGCGGGCCAGGAACGCGTCCTTGCTTTCGCCCTCTTCCACCCGGATCGGCGCGCCGAAGGTGACCGTGCACATCAGCGGCAAGGGGATGACCTCGCCCTTGGGCATGATCTCGTTGAGATTGGCGACCCAGGTCGGAACAAGATCGACGTCGGGCCGCGCCTTGCTCATGTTGTACAGACCCGCCCGGAACGGCAGCAACAGGTCCTCCGTCATGTTGCGGTTGCCCTCGGGAAAGATGATCAGCGAAGCCCCTTCGTCGAGAGCCGCCAGGATCCGCGCCATCGGGTCATCGTCCGGGTTCTTGCGTTCCCGATCCACGAGCACGCAGTTGAACACTTCCGGTCCCACGAAGGCGCGAAGTGGCGTCTTGAGCCAGTAATCCGCGGCCGCCACCGGCCGGGTCTTGCGCCGCAGGGCGGCGGGCAGAACCGTCCAGATCATCGGCATATCGCCATTGGACACATGGTTGGCGAAATAGACGCGCTGCCGATCCTCGGGTTCGACCCCCTGCCAGTCGGCCCGCGGCGCTGCAATGAAGCGGGCAAACAACGTGAGGGCATGTCCGGTCGCGCGGGCCGCGAGGCGCCGGGGTGAGAGGCTGGCTAACATGTTCAGAGACTGGCCCAAGCGGGACCGATTGGGAAGAGGCGTCAGCCGGGCGCATCGGCTCTCTTTACAACGGGTTGGAACCGTCTCAGGGTCGCCGCCCATGACTGACCATCTAAAGGGATTACTCATCACGACGATCGGCGTTCTGTTCGTCGTGCCGGATTCGCTCTTCGTTCGGCTGATCGAGGCCGATCCGATGGTGACGGCGTTCTGGCGCGCCCTGACGGCGGGCACGATCGTCCTGATCATCCTGCTGGCCTGGCAGGGGGCGAAGGGGTTCCGCGCAGTGCTGGGCACTGGCTGGGTGGGTGCGGTCTATATCCTCCTGATCGGATCGACCGCCCCGGCGTTCGTCATGGCGGTGACCTATACCAGCGTCGCCAATGTCGTGTTCATCTTTGCCTGCATGCCGATCTTTGCCAGCCTGTTCAGCCGGTTGCTGATGGCCGAGCCGATCCGGTTGCGGATGGTTCTGACGATGCTCGTCGTGTTGTTCGGGCTCGGGATCATCGCCTATGGCTCCGGGACATCGGAAATCGCATCGTGGAAAGGCGATCTCTGGGCGCTGTATATCGCGGCGGCCTATGCGCTGGCATTGACCCTTGTGCGCCGGTTGCGCGCCGTGCCGATGATCCCGGCCATCCCGATCGCCTTTCTGGGGGCGGCGATCATCCTTGGCGTCTTGACCGACCCTCTTCCGGCGCTCGAGGCGAACTGGCCATTGTTCCTCGGCCACGGTGCAGTCATCGCCGTGGCGACCTGCCTTCTGACCATAGGGCCGCGCTATATCAGCTCGGCCGAGGTTGCCCTGCTTGTCCTGCTCGAATCCGTTCTGGCCCCGCTTCTGGTCTGGGCCGTGGTGGGGGAGGACCCCGGTCCGTGGGCGATCCTCGGGGGCGTGGTGGTGATCGGGGCGCTGGTGGTATCGAACCTCATCGCGCTCCGGGCCGCGAGGCGCCGCACCACCTGACTTTGCGTCAGACCACGTGGCAGAAGCAACGGTTTTGCCACAATCGCGGTTTGCATCAGGTCAACAAGGCCACGGTAGGCGACCGGGGCGCTCATGATGCCGTTTGTCCCCTTGCGGCGCAATGAGACCGGCTATCACGACAGGCTGGGCCCAAGGCCAAGCGGCCGCCCGTCCGCGTTCAGACAGTCTTCACCGGCGCCCCGCCTTCAAAGACATTGGCTTCGTGATAGCTGACCGGCGCCTCCGACATCTGCAGGTGCAGCCCGTCGCCCGTGAACGGATGGGCGCGGGCCAGCGCCTCGTCGACTTCGATGCCCAGGCCCGGTGTGGTCGGCACGCTGACATGGCCATCCTCGACAGTCAGGCTCCCCTTGACCAGAGCGTCGTGAAACGGGGTTTCGATCGTCTCGGCCATCAGGCCGTTCGGGATTGTGGCGCAAAGCTGGATATTGGCGGCCCATTCGATGGGCCCGGCATAAAGATGCGGGGCAATCTGGGCGTTCCAGCTTTCGGCAAGCGCCGCGATCTTGCGGCCTTCCCACAGGCCGCCGGCTCGGCCAAGGGCGGGTTGCAGGATCGTCGCGCCGTGGCGAAGTGCCTCAACGAATTCCGCGCGGGTCGTCAACCGCTCCCCGGTGGCGACCGGGATCGGCACCTCACGCGCGACCCGCGCGATGGCGGGCAGCTGATCGGGCGGCATCGGCTCCTCGAACCAGAGCGGCGAGAAGGGCGCGATGGCCTGCCCGATCCGGATCGCGCCGGCGGTCGAAAACTGCCCATGGGTGCCGAACAGCAGATCCGCCCTGTCGCCGACGGCGCCCCGGATCGCTTCGCAAAAGGCCGCGGACCGCGTGATGTCCGACATCGACGGCATATGTCCCGACCGGATCGTGTAGGGGCCCGCCGGGTCGAACTTGATGGCCGTATATCCCCGTTCCACGCAGTCGACGGCGGATTCGGCGGCCATTTCGGGGCTGATCCAGAACTCGGGCAGTTGGTGTTGAGGCAACGGATACAGATAGGTGTAGGCACGCACCCTGTCCGTGATCATCCCGCCCATCAGCGCATGAACCGGCCGCCCGCGATCCTTGCCCAGCATGTCCCAACAGGCGATCTCGAGCCCCGAAAAGGCGCCCATCACCGTTAGGTCCGGCCGCTGGGTGAACCCCGACGAATAGACGCGGCGGAACATCAGTTCGATGTTCTCGGGAGTCTCGCCCGCCATATGCCGCTCGAATACATCGGCGATAACCGCTTTCATCGCATCGGGTCCGACCGTGGCGCCATAGCATTCGCCCCAGCCCACGACGCCGGTATCCGATGTCAGCTTCACGAGGATCCAGTACCGCCCGCCCCAGCCCGGCGCGGGGGGCGCGGTGACGATGATATCGAGATCGGCGAGTTTCATGCCCCTGTCTCCTGCTTTGGCCTGCGGTGCCTACCGAACACCGATTGGCACGGCCCGTCCAGTTGCGATCACAAGGCCGGTCTGCGAGCGTCCCTTTCATGACGCTCTACCGATTCCTGACACCCGAGGACGCGGCACTGCTTTGCGCGCAGCCTACCGGGCTCTTCGACAGGCCGGTCGATCCGGACCAGACCCGCGCCTTCCTCGAAAGCGCGCTCCATGTCATTGCGGTGGCACAGGACGACGATCTGATATTGTCCTTCGCCTCGGCCACGATCCTGCTGCATCCCGACAAACCGCCCGCGATGTTCATCAACGAGGTCGGGACACGAGACGAACATCAGCGGAAGGGCCACGCCAGCCGGGTGACCCGGATGCTCATCGATCATGCCGACGCGGCCGATCTCGACGGTGTCTGGCTGGGAACCGAGCCTGACAATGCCCCCGCGCTGGCTCTGTACCGAAGCCTGAAGGGCGATGAACGAACCTTCGTCGGTTTCGCATGGGACGGGGCCTTCGACCTGGACTGAGATCTTTTCCACCCAACTCCTGCACGACACTGCACGCATCTTCGCGTTGGAAAAAATACTCCCGCCGGAGGCATCCGCCCTCAACTCCCTCGCCCGCGCATTGGATTCTGCGCCAGCAGCGTAGGATCAGAACTGCCCTACCTTCAGAAGATGATCACGTTGCGCTTGGCGCTGCCCGTCTTCGTATCGGCAATGGCCTCGTTGATCTGGTCGAGCCGCCAGCGGCCCGAGATCAGCTCATCGAGCTTCAAACGTCCCTGACCATAAAGGTCTGCAAGCCACGGGATATCGCGCCTGATGTTTGTGTCGCCCATCTTGGAACCGACAAGCGACTGGCCCGTGGCCGCGACCATCGCGGGCTCATAGCTTGAAACGGCGCCCGTATGCGGCATCCCGATCATGATCGCCTTGCCGCCGCGTGCCAGATAGGCGGGCGCGCTGTTGAATGCCGGGATGGCGCCGACCGTGATCAGAACAGCATCCGCGCCGCGCCCCAACGCGGCCTTGGCCGCGCGCCAGGGGGCCTCTTGCGTGGCGAGAACACCGTCGGTCGCGCCGAAGTTCCGTGCGATGGCAAGCTTTTCTTCCGTCATGTCGACCGCCACGATGCGCCGGGCACCGGCGATGCGCGCGCCCTGGATCGCGTTCAGCCCAACGCCGCCCGCGCCGATCACCACCACGTCCTGTCCCGCGCGCAGCTGCGCCGCGTTGACCACGCCGCCGACGCCTGTGATCACCCCGCATGCCAACAGGCTTGCCGCGTCGACCGGGATGTCCTCGGGCAGGCGCACCACCTGGCTGTGGTCGACCACGACCTTTTCGGCAAAGGCGCCGCAGGCCATGGCCTGGTGCAGTTTCCCACCATCGACCGTGGCCAGCGGCCCGTGGTCACCGTCATAGGGCGTCTCGCAGAGGTAGGGTCTGCCGTCCGAACAGGTCAGGCAGCCGCCACAGGCCCGGATCAGGGTCACCACGACATAATCGCCGACCGACAGGCCGGTTACACCCGGCCCGACGGCACTGACCCGGCCCGCCGCCTCATGACCATAGACCGCGGGCAATGACCCGCCCCACGCGCCGTCGGCGTAGGAGATGTCGGAATGGCAGATGGCAACAGCGCCAAGCGTCACTTCGACCTCGCGATCGGCGGGCGCGCGAAGCTCCACCTCCTCGATCGTCAGGGGGTGGCCGAATGCGTGGCAGACGGCGGCTTTGATCCGGGACATGGCGTTTCCTTCGGGCGTGGTCTCGTTCGGAAGGGTTGCGGCTTTGCCGCGCGCGGCGCAAGTCGGAAAAACCGCGCGTGCACCCTCTGTGTCAGGCGGGGCGCGGTCGCGGCTGGGGCCGGGAAACCAGAAACAGCGCGATGCAGACAAATGTCAGAACCGCCGACAGCAGGAACGGTGCGCCGGGCAGGTAGATACCTGCCGTGTCATGGGTGAAGGCATAGAAGGTCTGGGTCATCAGGACCGGCGCAAAGATCACGGCCACCGCGTTGATCGCCGTCAGCGTGCCCTGCAATTCGCCCTGCTGGTTGTCGCTCGCCATGCGCGACATGGTGCCCTGTAGCGCCGGCCCCGCAATCGCGCCCAGAGCCGCGATCAGGGTGAAGGCCAGTGCCATCCATCCCACCTTGACGAAGGCCAGAAAGACAAAGGCCGCGATCTCTAGCCCGAGGCCAAGGATCACCGCGTTCCTGTCTCCGATCCGGGCAAGGATCGGGCGGATCAGGATGCCCTGAACCACCGCGATGGATATCCCGTAAAGCGCGAGCGACACGCCGACCATCCCGGGGCCCCAGCCGAACCGCTCCTGTCCGAAATAGGCCCAGATCGCGGGATAGACGTAGAAGGCGATCCCGTAAAAGAACGTCATCGCCAGAAGCGGGCGCAGGCCGGGCAGGCGCCCGAGGTTGCGGAACGCGCCCAAGGGGTTGGCGCGGGCCAGCGAAAACGGTCGCCGGATCGCGTCGGTCACCGTCTCGGGCAGAACGAAAAAGCCGAAGACGAAATTCGTGGCCGCCAGCGCGGCGGCGGCATAGAACGGCGCGCGCGTGCCGTATTCGGCCAGAAGCCCGCCGATCAGCGGCCCCAGCACGAAGCCCACGCCAAAGGCCGCGCCGATCAACCCGAAATTCTGGCTTTTTTCTTCGGGGCGCGAGATGTCGGCCATATAGGCCATCGCCGTCGACTGGCTGGCCGCCGTGATGCCTCCGATGATACGGCCCAGAAACAAGAGCCAGATGGTGCCTGCCACCGCCATCACGAGGTAGTCGATCGCCATGACCGCCAGCGCGGTCAGCAGGACGGGACGCCGGCCGAACCTGTCGGAAAGGTTGCCCAGAAGCGGCCCGAACAGGAATTGCATCACCGCGAAGGCCGTGGCGAGGATACCGCCCCAGACCGCCGCCTCGCCGATATCTCCGCCTTCAAGTTCGCGGATCAGGTCGGGCATCACCGGCAGGATCAGGCCGATCCCCATGGCGTCGATCACCACGGTGATGAAGATGAAGGTGATCGGCAGTCGGTTGGACATCGGGAAACCGTGAACGTGGGCAGACGGTCTCTTATTGGACCGAACCGTTCACTTTGCAAGCTGGAGAGCGGCCTCGGCGAAGGCACGGGCCTCGTCGGGCGCGCTGCCCATCTGGGCCGCCGGATCGAAGACGCCGTCAAGGTCATGGCCCACGATCTCCCGGCCGGCAAGGGCGGGCAGGGTGGTGTCTTCGTCGGTCAGCCGGGCGCAGAGGCCCTTCACCAGCGTCTGCGCATCGGGGCGGGGCAGGCTGCGGGCCAGCCGGAATGTCAGCGCCTCGGCAAAGACGGCGCCCCGGGTCGCGTCGATCGAGGCCCGCATCCGGTCCGGCATCGGGGCGAGGCCATCGGCCTCTTCCGAAGCAAGGGCAAGCGCGCGGCCAAGGCCGAGGCAGATTTGCGGCAGGCTCATCCATTCGGCGATCCACGCGCCGCCGTCACGCTGTTCGCGGTGAACGATGCTTGACTGCATCACGCCGTTCAGCCCCGCCACATGGGACGCGATCGCCACGAGGACCGAGGGGCCGACCGGGTTCGATTTCTGCGGCATCGTCGAGGAACCACCCCCCGAGCCCAGCATGACTTCGCCCAGATCCGTCCGTGTCAGAAGGCACAGGTCCGCGCCCATCTTGCCAAGGCTGCCGGTCAGCCGCGTGGCCCATGCCGACAGTGCCGCAAGACCCGTCCTGTCGCTGTGCCAGCTGTGCCCCGGATCTGACAGGCCAAGACCTTGGGCGAAAGCGGCCCGCACCGCAGGCCCCTCGGGCCCCATCGCAGACAAGGTGCCCGCCGCCCCGGACAGGCTGACCCGCAAGACCCTGTCGCGGATCCGGGGCAGCTCTTCCAGCGCGTCGATCAGGGGGGCGCCCCAGCTTGCCGCGATCGCGCCGAAGGATGTGACCACGGCGGCCTGACCGTAGGTCCGGGCCAGCATCGGCGTCTCGGCATGATCCGCGGCCATCCGTCCCAGGATGCCGATCAGCCCGGCAAGCCGCGTCTCGGCCAGAACAAGCACCTGCCTGAGCCGAAGCGCAAGGGCCGTGTCCGCGATATCCTGCGAGGTCGCGCCGTAATGCAGATGCTGGGCGTGTTCGGGGGCCTTCATCTCGTTGCGGAAGGCCGAGGCGAGGCCCGGGACGACCACCGCGTTCCGGCCCGTCTCTGCCGCAAGGGCCGCCGGGTCGATCTGGATTTCCAGCGCCGCGCGCTGGATCGCGTCGGCGGCGTCGGACGGGATCAGTCCGACCCCGGCCTGCGCCTTGGCAAGCGCGCCCCAGACCAGCAGCATCGCCCGAAGCTCCGCGGTATCGGAAAACAGCGCGGCTGTTTCGCGATCCTGAACCAGATCGCGGAACATCGCGCTGTCATAGATCGAGGCGGCCATCTCAGGACCCCTTTGCGATGGTATCCAGAAGACCGGCAAGGCCCGCCGGGTCGGACAGGAACGGCGAATGCGAGGTCGGCATCCGGTAGACGGTTTCGGGCGCGAAGTCCGAGGCCATCACCTCCTGCCATTCGGCGGGGATGGCGTTGTCATTTTCGCAGATGATGTAGCTGCGCGGATGGCTGAGCGCCGGGCCCGGATCGAAGGCTGTTTCCTGCGGCCTGAGAGGTTGCGGCCCCAACATGCTCACGGCCCAGTTCGCCGTCTCGGCAGGGACGTCGAGATAAAGCTTTTCAATCGCCTTGGCGGGGTTGAACGACATGGTGATCCCGTCGGGCGCGCGGTCGATCGCCTCGATCAGCGGCTGGCGCGGGGCCATCTTGCGCATGTCGGAGAGGGATTTTCCGGGACGGGGCACATAGGCGCAGAGATAGACGAGCCGGGCGATCTTGTCGGGCGCCAACTGCGCCGCACGCGTGATCGGGTATCCGCCCATGGAATGCCCCACGAGGATCACCGGGTCGTCGATCGCGTCCACGATCGCCTGGGCATAGAGGTCAAGCGTCACATCGGCCGCCGGCGTGGGATCGGCACCATGTGACGGAAGATCGATGGCCCGCGCCTTATGGCCAAGCGCCTCGACTGCGGGGAGGGTATCGCGCCAGCACCACGCACCGTGGCACGAGCCGTGAACAAGCAGGAAATCTGTCATGCCGGAGCGTTAGCAGGCGCCGGGGCCGGGGGCAAATCCCTTGATCGGCATAGCCCCCTGCAACATGCTGACAGAACCCTGTCAGCAGGGGTATGTCATGACGGGCGCATCGACAGAAAACGGAGATGCAAGATGACCAATCAGACGATCATTGCCTGGAGCGAAATCCCGGTAACAGACATGGACAGGGCCGTTGCCTTCTACAACACGGTGTTCGGCTACGAGATGACCATCGACACGACGGCTGGCCCGATCCCTATGGCGGTTCTAGGCAATGCCATGACGGCCGGCGGCGCCCATCTTTATCCGGGCAAGCCTGCGGCGGATGGGGGCAATACCGTTCACATCACGCTTCCCGACAGCCTCGAGGCCGGGGCTGATCGTCTCAGGGCCGCCGGAGGAGAGGTGCTGAGCCAGCCCGTCGAGATCCCCGCCGGACGGTTCGTCTATGCCAAGGACCCCGACGGCAATTCCATCGGCCTGTTCGAACCGAAGGCCGCCTGATGCGCCGCGCCGACCGTCTGTTCCAGATCGTGCAATATCTGCGCGGCGGTCGGTTGGTGACGGCGGCTCAGCTGGCCGAGAAACTGGAGGTCACGCCGCGGACGATCTATCGCGACGTGGCCGACCTGATCGGATCGGGCGTGCCCATCGAGGGCGAGGCCGGGGTCGGTTACGTCATGCGGGCGGGCTATGACCTGCCGCCGCTGATGTTCACGAACGACGAGATCGTGGCCCTTGTCGCAGGTGCGCGGATGCTGCGTGCCTGGGGCGGGGCGGCCATGGCGGCGGCCGCCGAAGAGGCCCTCGTGAAGATCGAAACCGTCCTGCCCGACGAGGCCCGGCGCCGCGTGGCAACGGTGCCCGTCCATGCATTCGCATTGTCGGAACTGGATGACGAGACGCGGACCCGGATCGACATGGTCGAACGCGCGGCACAGGATTGCACGGCGCTTGCGATCCGCTATGCGGACAAGGGGGGAGAGATCTCTGCGCGACGGGTGCGCCCGCTTGGACTTTGGTTCTGGGGCAAGGTCTGGACGGCTGTCTGCTGGTGCGAATTGCGCGACGATTTCCGCGCGTTCCGCATCGATCGGATCACGGAAATCCAACCCGACGGCGGCTTTCACCCAGAACGAGGGCGGACATTGCGGGACTTCTTTGCCTCACAGCCGGCCCCCCGTGTCTGAGTGTCTGGCCTCCTGCGCGACTCTGGCCTATTGGAGGGGCACCCAAGATATTCGGACATTGCCATGTTTCCTGCCCGCTTCGCACCGTTCCTCTTCGGCCTCTTCGTCTCTTGCCTGATGTCGTTCATCATCACCTGCGTGGCGACGCTGAGGGCCGTCGGGCTTGCCGACAACTTCCTTGAAATCTGGATGAGCGCCTGGTTTTTCAGCTGGATGATCGCCTTTCCGACGATCCTGTTCGTGGCACCTCTGGCGCGCAAGATGGTGGCCCGGCTGACCCGGCCACCAGTCTGATCCGCGCCCCGGCGCGCGGGGCCTATCGCGAAGACAGGCTTTGCGCGATCCGCATCAGCCGTAGCGCCTCGTTGCGATATCCGAAGGGATCGTCGCCCCGATTGTCCGCCGCCAGCGCGATGGCGTCGTCCCAGCCCCAATCGCCCAGCCATGACGGGTCGCGCAGAAGCTGGCCGAACCCCGCGATTGCCGTTGCGAACAGGGCCTCCTGTCCCGCAAGACCGGTCTCGGTCGGAATCAGCGTCTCGATCAGTTGGCTGGCCTCTTCGCCCGGCGCCTTCCAGCGCAGCCTGAGAAAGCCCAACTCGTCGGCAGCATCGACCGCCTGTTCGTCCGGGCCATATCGCAGCGAATCGGTCAGGCGGGCGGGCGATCCGACCGGCGTGATCTCGTAGAGGGCCGTCACGGAATGGCCTGCGCCCAGATCGCCGGCATCCACGCGGTCATTGTTGAAATCCTCGCGCCGCAGGGCCCGCGTCTCATAGCCGATCAGTCGGTATTCCGCGACGGCGGCCGGGTTGAATTCGACCTGCACCTTCACATCGGAGGCGATGGTGAACAGTGTTCCGGTCAGTTGATCGACAAGGACCTTCTGCGCCTCGCTCAGTGTGTCGATATAGGCGGCGGTGCCGTTTCCGTTCTGGGCAAGCGCCTGCATCGTCGCATCGTCAAGGTTGCCGCGACCGAAACCCAGAACCGAAAGGAAGGTCCCGGTTTCGCGCCTGTCCGCGATGAAACGTTCAAGTTCGGCGATTCCCGAAAGGCCCACGTTGAAATCGCCATCCGTCGCGAGGATTACGCGGGAAACCTCGCCCGCCTCTGCCATCGCGTCCGCGACGTCATAGGCCTGTTCCAGTCCGCCCTGCCCATTGGTCGCGCCACCGGCGCCAAGCCCGTCGATTGCGGCAAGGATCGCCGTGCGATCCGCGGCCCGTGTCGCGGGCAGGACCAACCCGGCAGAGCCCGCATATTCGACGATCGCCACCTCGTCTTCGGGGCGCAGCTCATCAAGCATCAGCCGGAAGGATTGCTTGAGAAGCGGCAGCTTGGCCGGATCGTTCATCGAACCTGAGGTGTCGATCAGGAAGACAAGGTTCAGCGGGGGCCGACCCGCCAGATCGGGCAGGGTGCCCTGAATGCCGATATGCACCAGCCGGGTGTCCGGGTTCCACGGCGTCTCGTAAACCGAGACACTGGGCAGGAAGGGCGCATCCGTGACGTCGGGGGCCGGCAGGTCATAGGGGAAATAATTGATCATCTCCTCGATGCGGACGGCATCCGGGGGCGGCAGGCTTCCTGCATTGATCATCTGCCGGACCAGCGCATAGGACGCTGTGTCGACATCGATCGAGAAGGTCGAGACAGGTGCCTCTGCCGTGATCAGGAGCCCCGAAGGCGCCTCGTTGGCGAAGGCCTCGGTATTCGGTTCGGGGACCATCACCCTGTCGTCAAAGGCCGGGACGATGCCCAGCCCTTCGTTGGCCTGCGGCATGCTGCGGGCGATCCCGTTTGCCACCTCCATGTCCGCCACTGCGCGCGACCGTTCGGCGGGTGCTGCAAGGGGGGCGGGTTCCATCATCACGGGGGCCGGCGGTTGCGGGGCGTCAAAGGATTGGGCTTCTTCCGTGCGGCCGGCTGTGGCTTCGGTCAGGGCGCCCGGATCCGCCAGCGGGCGCAGCATGTCCTGCCCGGCCGGTGTCAGCAGGAACAGCCCACAGGCAGCGATCGCGGTCGTCGCGGTCAGGGCGCCACGGGTCTTCAGCGTTGTCAGCATCTTTCTCGCTCCTCTCCAGAGCCCCGATGCGGGGCGTGCGGGATTGGAACGTTCCTGATCGCGGGATCCTTGGAGCGCGTCGAAATTCTTTCGCGCAAGAGCGAGGTCCGCGGCCTTGCGGTCGGGGTCGGGCCGGGGGGACGCTGCGTCGAAAGCGGCCCGGATATCGGCGAAATCGTCGTCTTTGCCGGTCATTCGGAAAGCTCCTCTTCGCGCATGGCCCGCAGCTTCTTGCGGGCCTCCGACAGGCGCCAGCTGATCGTTCCCTCGGAAACGCCAAGAATGTCGCCCGCCTCGGCATGGGTCAGGTCGTCGAGCACAAGGGCGAGCGTATCGCGCAAATCATCTCCCAGCCGGGCCATCGCGCCGGTCAGCCAGTCGCGCCGGTCGGCCTCTTCGGCAATGCTGGCCTGCCGCGCTGTTTCCCAATCGCCCCACCCTTCGGCATATTTGCCATGCACCGCGATCTTGCGTCGGCGGTCATGGGCCGCATTCACGGCGACCCGGTAAAGCCATGTGGTCACTCGCGCGCGTCCGTCGAACCGCGACAGCTTGGCGGGCAGCGCCGCGCAGATGTCCTGACACAGATCCTCGGCATCGGCGCGGGTGCCGGTCAGGCGAAAACACAAGGCAAACAGCCTGTCATACTGCCGTTCAAGCAGTTGAGAGAAGGCATCACCATCGCCGTTCGCGGCGGCACGGGCCAGATCTTCGTCGGTTACCAACATGCGCATTGCGATGGTGTGACGATGCCCGATGGCCGATCCTTGGTCATGCAGGCAAAATCTTTCACCGGTCGGTGCCCGTGTCGCGCAGGGTTTCCCTCTCCTCGTCGAGGATCAGTTCCCGGTCGGCATATAGCAAAGCGCGTTCTGCCATCGCGCGGGCTGCCTCGGCCAGTTCGGTGTCGGGCCCGTCCGACAGGGTCAGAAGCGCCGCGCGCAGGCGTCGGGCGACCTCGATCTGGCCGGCGCCGTCCCGTGCGATGGTGGCAAAGGCCGCCTCGACCAGCGCGCCCGCCGAGGGGACGGGCAGAAAGACCCGGTCATGGGGCGGCGTGCCTTGCAGGGCGGAGCCACGTTCGCGCGCGTAATGCCACAAGAGACGCTCTGATCGGGTGATGACCTCGAGCGCGGTGCCGGTGTCGTTGATGCCGGGGGACAGCGCCTTTGAACCGATCTCTGACAGGGCGACGAGGCCGATGGCCGGGTCCTGCTCGAAGGTGCGGATATCGCCGATCACGAAACTCGCCGCGATGCGTCGGATGGCGCTCTCGGTCAAGGGGCCGGAAACCTGCACCAGGGGTTCCCCCTCCAGCACGTGTTCGCCGGGCGCGATCAGGATATAGGCCCGCGCCTCGCCCGGCAGGCATTCCTGAAGGCCGGCCATGTCGACAAGCTGCACATGGCCCGAGCGGGGGGCCGACACGGTATCAAGAACCGTGGGCAGCACGATATCGGGCGTGAGTGGCATCCCTCCCAGCGCGGGCTGACGCGCAAGCCGCTTCAGGCCCTGACGCGCCGGCCGGTCGACCCGGCGCATGCTGTCGTCGAGGCTGCCCAGTTTGCTGAGATGTTCGATCCACCGCAGAAGCGCGCCGATGATCAGGACCACGAGGACAATGACGACGGCCATCACGAGGATCGAGGAGCGTTCGGAATAGGCGCCCATCCGGAACAGGATCAGCATCGTCAGCGTGTTGACGAAGGCCCCGATGAAGATCGCCAGAACGGATTGTGTCGTCGTATCCTCCAGCAGGAGCCTGTGGATACGCGGCGTCGAGATGTCGGCGGCTGCCCGGTGCGCCGATACCATGACATTGAGCGA
Source organism: Alexandriicola marinus (assembly GCF_004000435.1). Lineage (GTDB taxonomy): Bacteria > Pseudomonadota > Alphaproteobacteria > Rhodobacterales > Rhodobacteraceae > Alexandriicola > Alexandriicola marinus. Next base: position 8,442 of record NZ_RBVZ01000006.1, on the reverse strand, counting down.
GAAGATCGATACGGCAAGAAGCGAACTGGCGAGGATCGACAGGATCGGCATCACGTCTTCGGATTGCACCAGCGAGGCAATGCCCAGCGGTATCCATCCATCGACGACAGCGGCGCCCACCGCCAGCAGGACCGAGACAAGCGCATAGGCCCCGACCCGAAGCCAGAGCGATCGATAGGCCCGCCCGAGGAGCAGGATCGGCATCTGAAGCCACCCGCGCATCATTCTCCTTTCCCATATCCGGTTCCGCCCGATGGCCGGGCGGGGTTTCGCAGCACTATAGGTCATCTGGAGCCAACCCTCCATCGGGCCACTTGGATGGTCGAGCGCAACACGCCTTCGACGCCCGGAATACGGTCGCCTGACAGCTGTGGGCGAAATCGTGGTATCGTCTTTCGCGGGATTCTGGGCTAGGCTGGAAAGGAAGGGACCACGCATTTGCGCCACGCCGGTGCAGGGGCCCACGCCAGCAACAGCCCGGTCAGATGATGGAAAACGATACCGCCTACGCGAACGCTCCGTTCATTCCAGATGGCGACAGCTATCCGGACAGGTGGGCCGAGGCCGCACGCGAATTTCGTGAAAAGAGCGGCGGCAGGATCGGTCTGCGCTATGGCCCGGGGGAACGGGAAACCTACGATCTGTTCGAACCGGATGGCGCGGCACGGGGCACGGTGATCTTCATTCATGGCGGCTACTGGCTCAGGTTCGATCCGAGCTATTTTTCGCATCTCGCCGCCGGGCCGCTGGCGCGGGGTTGGGCGGTTGCGATGCCGGCCTATGATCTGGCCCCGAACAAGCGCATCCAGGAAATCACAGTTCAGGTCGCAGGCGCAATCGACGCCATCGCGGCCGATCGGTCGGGTCCGATCGTCATCACCGGACATTCGGCAGGTGGCCATCTTGCAGCGAGGATGGGCAACGAGGATGTCGCGCTTGCCGCGCGCGAGCGGGTGGCGCGGATCGTTCCGATCTCCCCGATTTCCGACCTTGGTCCGCTGATGAAGACGACGATGAACGGCGATCTGCGGATCGACGCGGTCGAGGCCCTTCTGGAAAGCCCGGCCCGGCGCCCGGCGCCCGACTGTCCCGTCACGGTATGGGTGGGAGAGGAGGAACGCCCCGCCTTTCTGCATCAGGCGCGCATGCTGAGCAGGCTCTGGTGCGCCGATGCGGTCATTGCGCCGGACAAGCACCATTTCGATGTCATCGCACCGCTTGCCGATCCCGAAAGCGATCTGACACGGGCGATTACCGGGGAATAGGCCCCCAGATCGGATCATCTGCTGCCGGCAAATCCGATGGATCGCGGTAGTGGATCGCCCGCCAGCCGGCCTGCCTTGCGCCTTCGACATTCTCGGAAACGTCATCGATCAGCAGGGGTGTGGCCGCCGGAAACCCTTGCGCGGCGCGCCTGAAGAATACCGGGTCAGGCTTGGCCGCACCGATGGCGCCCGAATAGACGATGCCCGAGACGAATTCCCCGAGTGCGAGGCGGTTGAGCAGGTAATACGCGCGCCCGACTTCCTGGTTGGAGCACAGGAACACCTGCACGCCTTCTGCCCTTATGGCCCGTGCCCAGTCGGCGACCTCGGGGACGATGCGGCTGTCGCTCTCATACCAGTAATCGCGCAAAGCCGATGCCGATACAGGCGCGTCTATCATCGCGAGCGCGGCCTCCAGCCGCGGCATCATCTCTGTCTTGCCGATGACGATGTCCTGCCAGAAGGGGCCGAAGAAGGTGTCTTGAAGGGCCTGGACCGAAACGCCCAGATCTGCCTCAAGATCCGTGTGCCAAGCCGCTCCGTCTTCGGGACGGCCGTCGATCAGAACCCCATCGATGTCGAGCATTACCACGATCAAAAGACAATCCTCCGCAACGAATCCGCGATCCCGGAAGAAAAGCCGTCGGTTCGGTTCTGCCCCGGGGGTGGCGGAAACTGATTCGTGAACTCAAGCGTCTGACCAAGTTGACATTGTGCCGTGTCATACCTGCCTTGTCACGATCGTGAGGCGCGCGATAACCGGATCGTGGGGCCCGTGCCCGTTTCTTCGGCAGACCATGTGCCACGGTGTCGTGGTCCCCGGGGCACAACGTGGTTTTGGCGGAACAACTAACGGGTGCTTGAATTGCACTTCCGGCACAGGCTGATATCTATCCCTCAAACAATATCCGGATGGTTCCAGCTCATGCCCTCAAACGCCCTGTCCCGCCGCAGTTTCGGTAGCTTGATGCTGGGCTCTCTTGCCGCCTGCGCGGCTCCCATCGAAGAGGAAAGCGACGGGAACCTGACGGTTCCGGGTGTAGAGCATCTGGACGACTACGGTCCGGTCTTTGACGCCGGCTATACGCTGCCACCCGTTCCGATCGAATATACCCAAGGCGTGAACCGCCGGATGACCGGGGTCTATATCGGTGAACAGGAACCCGGAACGATCGACGTCGATCCCTATGCCAAATTCCTCTACTGGATTCCGAACGAAGGCGTCGAATTCACCATTCGCTATCCGGTCGGCGTCGGCCGCGCCGGCCTTGCCTTTCAGGGCAACGGCATTATCCGGCTCAAGCGGCAATGGCCGGGCTGGACCCCGACCCAGAACATGATCCGCCGCGAGCCCGAGGTCTATGAGCCGTTCCGTCAGGGCATTCCCGGTGGCCTGCGCAGCCCTCTGGGCAGTCGTGCGCTCTATCTCTTTCGCAACGGGCGCGATACGTTCTATCGCATTCACGGCACCAATGATCTGAATTCCATCGGAAATTCCGGCTCGGCCGGATGCATCCGCATGTTCAACCAGGACATCATCGACCTTTACGACAGGGTCCCGCTCGATACGCCGGTGCATGTGCGCTCCGAAGAGGAATCCCTGCGCGTCGATCCCGAGTATTTCGGGCGCGGCGTGGAGTTGCCGCCCGTCATCCTCGATCCCGACGAGGTTTACGGCGAAGAGGCGCTGGCCCGCGACAGGCCGCCGGATTTCGATGCCGTCGATCCGAATGCGACGCCCGAAGAGCTTCTTCAGGCGGTGGCCGGCGAAGGCTGAGGCCGGACTAGCCCTGTTCGGCCTTGTCCATTTCGGCCCAGACGGATTTCGCAACCCGGATCGCCTGATTTGCGCGCGGCACACCCGCATAGGCGGCGACATGGAGGAAGACCTCCATCAGGTCTTCGCGGGTCGCGCCATTCTTGCGCGCGACATGGATGTGCAGACCCAGTTCTTCGTTCTGGCCCGCCCCGGCCAGCAACGCGACGGTCACCAGCGATTTTTCGCGCAGATCAAGCCCGTCCGAGGCCCAGACCGTGCCCCAGACCGCCTCGGTCGTCAGTTCGCGGAACGTGGTGTCCAGCGGTGTCAGCGCGGCCTCGGCGCGATCGACAAAGCGATCTCCAAGGATCGCGCGGCGTGTCTTGTCGCCCTTGGCAAAGCGTGGGTTTTCGGGGTCAGACATGGCCAATCTCCTTCATGAAATCGACAAGCAGCGCGGCGTATTCCTCGGGCTTTTCGACGCAGGGCAGGTGACCTGCCTTGCGGATCAGTTCGAACCGCGACCCGGGCACAAGGCCCGTTGTTTCCCTGACCATGTCGGGCGGTGTCGACTGGTCTTCGGACCCGGCGATCCCCATCGTCGGCAGGCGCAGGCCTGACGTGGTGCTGAAGAAATCCGTGCCTGCAATCGCAGCGCAGACCCCGGCATAACCTTCGGGAGGGGTTGCCAGCAGAAGCGCGCGCCAGGGGGCGAGGTCGGGCGAGGCAAGGAAGGCCGAGCCGAACCACCGTTCGAGCACACCGTCCGCCACGGCCTCCATTCCGCTGCTCATGACGGCATCGATCCGTTCCTGCCAACGCTCCTTCGTGCCGATCTTCGCGGCGGTGTTTGACAGCACCAGCCCGCGCACCAGATCGAGCCGTTTGACCGCCAACCCCTGCGCGATCAGGCCCCCGACGCTCAGCCCGACGAAGAGGCAATCCTTCACCTCCCACGCATCGCAGACCGCCTCGGCATCCGACACCAGCGCCCCCATCGAATAGGGCGCGGGCGGCACGGACGAGCGGCCATGGCCGCGCTTGTCATACCGGATCAGCCGCAGGCCGCCCGGCAGGTGGGGCAGCATCGGATCCCAGAGCGTCAGGTCCGTTCCCAGCGAATTCGCGAACACGATCGTGGGCGCATCGGGATCGTCGACCCCGTCGACGCGGGAATAAAGCTCTGCGTCGTCGCGCGACACTGAAAGACTGCGCATCTTTGGTTCCTTTCTTGCGTCGGTCGGGCCCGGACCCGAACGGTCAGCGGGGTTGGCCCATCCGCAGATGGGCGATGATCTGCCCGTGATCGGAGGCCAGCTTGTTATAGGGCGCCTCGGCATGGGAGCCGTCGGTCAGATGATCGTTGAGCACACTGAAATATTCCATCTCACCAAGTCGGTGTTCATATTCCGGATGAAAATGGCGCGACAGGTAGATCTGGTCGATGCTTTCGTAGACCCCGCCAAAGGCGGAGGTATAGACCATGTCGCGCAGGGATTTCCGGATGAACAATTTCTCTGCCGAATGCAGGCGAACGCGGTCGACGTCCTCGGTGATCTGGATGTTTTCCTCGTAGCTGTAGCGGTCGCCATAGGTCTTGGCGTCGTGGCGCAGCATCCATGAATAGTTCTTGAACGGAACCTCGCCGGCGATGATTTCGGAGCTGACGGCATGTTCGCCGTCGTTGAAATCGCCCATCGCGATGACGGGGTTGCCCGCGCGCAGTTCGGCCACGATCTCGCGCCGCAGGATCCACGCTTCCGCCATCCGTCTGAGCGCTGCGCGAAGCGAGCCAAGGGCGCGGCCCACCGGATCGTAATTCGTGAGGTCGGCCTCGGGCGGAAAATCGGCCCCCTCGGGCGAAAGGTATTCCCCGAGTTTCGATTTCAGGTGACAGTTGAAGACCGTGACCGTCACGCCGCCGATCGGGATGCGCGCTTTCAGGATCGGCCGGGACAGGCGGCGCACGGTATAGCTTCCGGCGTCGCCGTCGAGCCCGCGCAGGGCCCCGAACGGGATCGTCAGCGGCTGATCAAGATCTTGTATGATCACCGGCGCGCCGTCGAACCCCAGCCGGGACAGGATCGCCACGCCGGGCCGGCGCTTGCCGGGCAAACCCGGGTCTGCGCTGTTCGGCGCGAAGGCAAGCGCCGCGCCCGAATAGGCGGTATAGTCCAGACGATTGAAGATCGCTTTCCCGCTATAGGGCTTTGACCGGTCCGGGATGCTGGCCGCGTTGCGCGCGGTGCCGCGCGCATCGGCCTCGGCGATCACGTCGCGCAGCGCGTCTTCCTCGAAGATTTCCTGAAAGCCGATGATGTCGGCATCCATCTGCACGACCTGATCGGCAAGCCAGGCCTTTTTCCACGCGTATTCCTCGGGCGTGTAGCTTTGGAACTCGTAAAACTCCTGATCCGAACCGATCAGGTTCTTGACGTTGAAACTCGCGACCTTTGCCCTGCCGGTCATTTCTCCTCCTTCAGAATATCGACGAACATGTCGGTGTCGATGTTGCCGCCAGAGGCGGTGACGATGACATGATCCCCCTCGATCTCGTCGCCGTGGAAAAGTGCTGCCGCCAGCGCGATCGCACCTCCGGGTTCGACGACAAGGTTGAGGTGCCGTGCTGCCGCGCGGACGGCCCGGCGCGCCTCGGCGTCGGTGACCGTCAGGCCGGGGCCGCAAAGCCGGTGCATGATGGGAAATGTCAGGTCACCGGGCGCCGGTGTCAGGACGGCGTCGCAGATCGATCCTGTCGATTGGTCGTTCCGTTCGATCCGGCCCGAGACAAGGGAGCGGGCGACATCGTCGAACCCGGCCGGTTCAACGGGCCGGACCGTCATCGCGGGGGCCTCGGCCTCAAGGGCGAGGGCGATCCCTGATGTGAGCCCGCCGCCGCCGCAACAGACCAGCACCTCGCCATCGGTGATGCCCAACGCGGCCGCCTGCCGAGCGATTTCCAGACCGGTTGTCCCCTGACCGGCGATCACTTCGGGCTCGTCATAGGGTTTGATCAGGGTCAGACCGCGTTCGCGGGCGAGCGCATCGCCGATCTGTTCGCGGCTTTCGGAGCCGCGATCATAGAGGACGACTTCGGCCCCCAGGGCCCGGGTGCCATCGATCTTGGCCGCAGGCGCATCCGACGGCATGATGATGACTGCAGGCGCGCCATAGGCCGCGGCAGCGCGGGCCACGCCCTGGGCGTGATTGCCTGATGAAAAGGCGATGATACCGGCCTTGCGGGCCTCGGGCGTCAATGCCGACAGGGCGGACCACCCACCCCTTGCCTTGAACGATCCGGTGACCTGCAGGGCCTCGGCCTTGATAAGGACGCGACGGCCCGCGATGGCGTCGATACCCGGCGAAAACAGCAGGGGCGTCTCGATCACGTGGCCCTGCAGTCTTTGGGCCGCCGCGCGGATCATGTCTATGTTCATGGGAGAAGGTCCAGCCAGCGGGCAATCGCGTCCCGCGCTTCGGGTTCATCGAGAAACGGAACATGGCCGCGCCCCGAGACTTCGGCGCGGATCATGTCGGGGCGGCGGCGCGCCATTTCATCGGCGGTCGCCTTTGAGAGGATATCCGAACCATCGGCGCGGATCAGGGCAAGCGGCAGCCCCTCGAACGCATCGAAAAGCGGCCACATGTCCGGGATCGCCTTGGAACTGGCCCCCGCGCGGAAGACATCGCCCAAGGCGGGATCATAGCGCAGGGCAAGCCCCTCGGACGTTTCCTCGTAATGGGCGCGAACCTCGGCGAGCCATCTCTCGTGCGGGACGTCATGAAAGGCACGCCACAGGATCGCGCGCGAACGCGCGGCTTCCTCATAGGTCTTTTGCGGCGGTGTCCGGCCTATGTAGGTTTCGATCGTACCGAGCCCCTTTGTCTCGATCACAGGGCCGATATCGTTGAGGCAGACGCCTGTCAGCCGGTCTTTCGCAAGGATGGCGATCGTCATCGCGATCAGACCGCCGCGTGATGTGCCGAGGATCGCTGCCCGTTCCAGCCCCAGATGATCCAGCAGCGCCAGCGCATCCGCGCTTTCCTGCGGGATGGTATAGGTTTCGGGATCGGCCCAGTCGGACAGGCCACGCCCCCGGCTGTCGAGCCGGATCGTCCGGTGCCCCGCCAGTTGCGGAGCCACGTGATCGAAATCCGCACCGTTGCGCGTCAGCCCCGCAAGGCACAGGATCGGCGTGCCGGCGCCCTCATCGGTGAAATGCAGGGAAATCCCGTCCGGTGTTGTGAAATGCGGCATCAGACAACCTCCGGCAGGGAGGTCAGGTCGGGCAGAATGTGATGAGGCTCGGCATAAAGCCTGTCGACGGGATCGCCCGCGCGATTGACCCAGACGGTGCGGAACCCATAGCCGGCCGCGCCCGCCGCATCCCAGCCGTTCGACGAGACGAACAACACCTTGTGCTTGGGTCCGCCGAACTGGTCGATCACCAGATCATAGACCCGGTCATGCGGTTTGAAGATGCCCGCCTCTTCGACGGAAAGAACGGAATCGAGCTTGTCGGTCAGTCCCGCGGACGTCACCGCCGCGGCCAGCATGTCCGGCGATCCGTTCGACAGGATTGCCGTCTTATGCCCCGCAGCCTTGAGCGTCGACAGCACATCGGGCACCCCAGGGTAGGTGTCGAGTTCGAGATAAAGATCGAGAAGACGCTGCCGCAGCGCAGGATCATCGAGGCCCGCGGCCTCCAGCGCCCAGTCGAGCCCGTCCTGCGTGACCTTCCAGAAATCGCAATGCCGCCCCGCGACGGCACGCAGCCACGTGTATTGCAGCTGCTTCATCCGCCAGTCCCGCGCGACCTCGGGCCACACCTCTTTCAGCCGTGCGCCATCCGGCCCTTCGGCCGCGCGCCGGGCGGCCGCGTTCACGTCGAAAAGCGTCCCGTAGGCGTCGAAGACGCAAACAAATGGCTGGGTCTGGTTGGGCATGGATCAGTCGACTCGAATTGTTGCCGGCGATCAGGAGCCTGCCCCGATTGCCGGTCTCTATAAAGGGCAAAGCCTCCCCTTGACGGAGGAAAAACGGGATCGTGTCCGCATTCCCGCCGGGTGTCGCCTTGTGCGACGCGGCGGTTGTCTAGTGTCAGAGGTTGCCCGGCTGAGGCATGCTGAGCACGTGGAACCCGCCATCGACGCGGATGATCTCGCCGGTGGTGCAGGCCCCGGCCTCTGAGGCGAGGTAAACGGCCGTTCCGCCGATCGCCTCGAGCGTCGCGTTTCCGCCCAAAGGTGCGTTTGCTTCTGTGTATTTGAACGTCTTGCGTGCGCCGCCGATTGCCGCCCCGGCGAGGGTCTTCATCGGGCCGGGCGAGATCGCGTTGACGCGGATGCCCTCGGGACCGAGATCGTTCGCCAGATAGCGGACCGCCGATTCAAGCGCGGCCTTGGCCACGCCCATGA
>NZ_RBVZ01000059.1 GCF_004000435.1 Alexandriicola marinus | reverse complement strand
CCTTGTAGCTCTCCTTGCTCTCGCCGAGCGTGCCGCGCTTGAACTCACCGCTTTCGCTCACCTCGAGCAGCTGCGGTGCCTCGCCAAGCTGGACTCGGTGCATCGCCTTGAAGTCCGTGGCGAGCACCTGGCGGCAGAACAGCATGAACGTTCGGGGATAGGCCTCGTAGGCCTGCCGGAGGGTCTTGTTGGTGACGGCGGACAGGATCTCGGGGAAGTCTGAGGTCGAGTGCAGCGCGCGCGTGGCCACCTCGTCGCGCGACAGGCCCCGCGTGCTGACCCCGGCATTGCCGAGGCTTTCCCGAGCCAGTTCCATGAGCGTCATGCCGCGATACTGGCGGNTTTCCTCGGATTTTGCGGCGACCTGATCGAGGATCAGACGACGGGCCTCATCGACGTCGGTGCCGCGTTTCACCAGATCCTCGGCAAAGCTGCGCTCGAGGTTCAGGCGACCTGCCAGATTGTAGATCGTGGAGACGCGATCGCGTTCGGTTTCGCGGGCGCGGGTCGCGACGGCTTCTGTATCGGGTGCGGCGGCGTCTTCGGGTTTCTGCATCTTCGGCTGCGCGCGGTTCTCAACAGCAGCAACCTTCGGCTCTGCTTCAGGCGTCTTGGGTTCAGTCATGGTGGTGTCCTCGGTCGCGACAGAGTCGCTGGGCTGGTCTTCGGCCTCTGCGGCCGGGTCTTTGGGTTTGTCCGTCATCGGGATGGCTCCT
>NZ_RBVZ01000058.1 GCF_004000435.1 Alexandriicola marinus | reverse complement strand
TTGGGTTTATCGCTGGAGTACAGGCGGGCACGCGGTGATGTGGGACGTCCACGGGCCCCAGCCGGTGTCGGAAATCCGGCCGGATCTCACTGCGGAACAGAAACAGGAAATCGACTTCGACATATTGACCCGGATCGGAAGAGACGAGAACGGCTGAGCAGGGCATTCCCGCGTCGTTTGCCAAAGTGCCAAGCTTCTCTTCGATACCGAAGCGCGCAGGGCGCCATCGCAGATGTTCGCGACATCGGTCTTCAGACGGAGCCAATTGGCGTCGGATCAGTAGTTCACCTGCTCAAAGCCGTAGTTGCCCTCGTAGTCACGCCAATCGACGAAGACGGATCGATGATAGATAGTCGGGCAATTCTGACCCCATCGTTCAAGTCCCACATGTGCTTCGGGCAGGGCAGTTACGGAAGAGCTGTGCCAAGCGAAATCGCCTTGGGTTCCGTAGGTGCCAAGGACCACGGTGGCGCTACGTCTGCAGTCGTCGTCGCTTCCAGATTCGTGCTGTTGCGCATGCCGGACATCAAAGACCCGAATGGATCGTACGAAGTTGAAATCAGGTCCGCTGATATCGATGTCCGCTCGATCTTGAACGAGTCGGAGGGTCTGGTCGAAGGGAACAAGGTGTTCAGTTGCGTCTGCCGTTCGCCAAGCGGCCAATATTGGCTCATCAAGGCCGGCGACTTCGTGTGTAGCGAAGGATTGGCGCGGTCTTGCACTGTTAGATTTGAAGAACGCTTCGAAGATGCCGTCTGTACTGCTTGATGGCCGAACGCCCTCATAGGAGGCGCCCATGGGACAGCGCCAGATTT
>NZ_RBVZ01000057.1 GCF_004000435.1 Alexandriicola marinus | reverse complement strand
GGACCACTTTCAGGGGGCTACTCCATGACAATGATACAGTTTTGGTCAATCAGATTTCGACGCAATTACACGAGCGTGCTCGCAGCCTCTTTATAAAGGCAAAGAAAGGTAGTCACAGGTCAGGAGAGGCTGGAGAAATCCTACTTTTCGTTCTGGTCGAGTGGCTACTTGGGGCACCGCAGATCGTTTCGAAAATGTACCTTAAGACCAACAACAATATGCCGGTGCACGGAACTGACGGAATTCATGCAAAATTCGACGATGAAACGAAAAAGCTCCTTCTTTATTGGGGGGAGTCCAAAGCGCATAACTCTATAGGAAATGCCTTTAGTAGCGCGATGAGATCGATCAAAGAGTTCATTGATGAGGGCGGCCAAGATTTCGAAGTTAAAGTTGTATCAAGTTTCTCTGATTTCAACACTGCAACCGAAGAGGCGAAACAAGCCTTCATCAACTATCTCGATCCCTACAGCGAAGACTACAATCAAACTATTACCGTCTTTGCTTGTCTGTTAGTTTTTGATTTTCCACCCGATGATAGTGAGTATGCATTTACCAAAGCTATAAACAAGGCCGTCAGCGATTTTATAGAGTCTCTACCCAAGAAGCTTAAAGATCGTGGAATGGGAGATATTCGGTTTGAGTTCTTTCTTGTTCCTGTCCCCTCGGCTCAAGGTTTTCGAGACAAATTTCAGATTAGAATAGGTTGGCCCAATGATTGAAGAGCTAGCTGAACGAATTTGGTCCAACCCAAAATTTCACAACGATACGAGTAATCTAAGGAACCTTGTTTTCTCAGATATGTTTGGGTTCGATGGCGCCGCTGCTGAAGATGGCGAGCGCAATTTAATGCTTAGTCGTTTAACATCCAGCGCTCTGACGCTCGCGTGTTCGGAACGGCCTGAGCTGCGCAAACGCTCATATGAGATTGCTACTGGAATATCAGAGTATGCATCGCAGACACACCCAGGTTCGGTATATGTCCTGTTGTTGGCATTGGGTCGTCTTGGGAACTTCCCGGCGATGGTGGTCTGCCCCCATCGAGTGGT
>NZ_RBVZ01000056.1 GCF_004000435.1 Alexandriicola marinus | reverse complement strand
TAGGCACTGCGCTTGAAGGTGATGATCTTGCGGCGGCCGTCAGCGAAGCAGGCCACCCGCAGCTTCTTGGGTTCCTTGCGTGACATGCGAGTCTCCGTTTTCCGTGTGGTCAGGCGGCCTCGGCGCGGCCCCCTGCCCTGCCCGTCTCCGATCTGGCGATCAGGTAGTCGCAGGCGCGCTGCGCATCCGCGGCGTGCTTGAAGATCGCACCCTTGTCCGACCGAAGAACGCGCAACCAGTTGTGGAGGTAGGCGGCATTCATCTCGAGCGTATGCGCCGTGAAGCCGAGCGTCTGACCCAGGAACACCGCGGTCAATTCCGCGACGATCTCCTCGCGCGCATAGGACGTGTTGCCGAACTTCGAGAACCCGAAATCACGGTTCAGTCGATGGGGGGCTTTCGTGGCATGGGCCAGCTCATGGGCCCAGACCCCGTAAAAATTGCACGGGTCCTGGAACCGCGTGATGGACGGCATGTAGACCTTGTCCACGGGGGGCAAATAGTACGCCTCCGTGCCCGTGAAGACGGTTGTGATGTCGATGGCATCGAAAAACGCCTGCATGTGCGGGATGGACTCGGACGGCGGATGCTCGGGCACGGGCTCCGGCTCAGGGTAGAAGCTGTCGGGCAAGCCCTCGATCTGGCAGGCGTTGAACACGCGGTAGGATTTCTGGAAGCGGAAGATGTGGGCTTCCTCGGAGCGATCATCGCCATCGCTGCGGTCGTCCTCGCCGCCCGCGTCTTTCCGGCTTTGGCCGTAATAGACGACGACAGAGGACTTTTCGCCCTTGCGAACCTTTGCGTCCAACCCATTGGCCTGCGGCAGCGTCATCCAGAAGGGAGAGCTGTGGCCCGCCATCACGGTCCGCATCGTCAGCAGGAAGTTGTTCACTCCCTGGTAGGGTTCCCCGCCCACGCGCAGGGGGCGACAGCTGCCACCTGCGGTCCATGGCTTGCGCCACGGCAGGACGCCGCGCTCAATGATACGGATGATTTCGTTTGTGATGACCTCTGAGGCATCGAATTTGGGCGTGCGGGATCGGGCCATGGC
>NZ_RBVZ01000055.1 GCF_004000435.1 Alexandriicola marinus | reverse complement strand
TTGATGACAGATTGGACGGAAGCCGAGCTGTCTGCGCTGCGGCGGGCCTATGCCAGCGGCACGACGCGGGTCAGCTATGACGGAAAATCCGTCGATTACGGCTCCGCCGAGGATCTGCTCGCCCGCATCCGCACCATCGAACGCGTTATTGCGGGGACCACACGGCCATTGCCGGTCGCCGGGCTCGCGGGCTTCTCGCGCGGGGACCGGTGATGTCGGCAAACTGGTTCGACAGGGCCATTGCCTCCGTCGCCCCTGGGGCCGCCGCCAGGCGCGTGTTGGCCCGTCAGGCCTTCGAGACCCTCACACGGGGCTATGACGGGGCCGCGAAAGGGCGACGGACGGAGGGCTGGCGGGCACCGGGATCCTCCGCCGATACCGAGATCGGCGTCGCCGGGGCGCTGCTGCGCGACCGGATGCGCGATCTGGTGCGGAACAATCCACATGCGGCGAAGGCCGTGGCGGTGCTGGTCAACAACATCGTCGGCGCGGGCATCATGCCGCGCGCCGCCAGCGGCAATGACAAGCTGGACCGGAAGGTCGATGCACTCTTCGCGCGGTGGTCGGACAGGGCCGATGCCGACGGCCAGCTCGACTTCTATGGTCTGCAGACGTTGATCTGCCGCGAGATGGTCGAGGCAGGTGAGGTGCTGGTGCGCCGGCGCCGGCGGGGCGCCAGCGATGGTCTTCCCGTGCCGGTGCAGTTGCAGGTACTGGAGGCTGACTTCCTCGACACCACGAAATCCGGCGCCGTTGGCGCGGGCCGCCTCGTGCAGGGGATCGAGTTCGACCCTGTTGGCAAGCGCCGAGCCTACTGGCTGCATGCTGAGCATCCCGGTGACGCCTACGGCGCCTTGCAGAACGGCCTGCAGAGCCGTCCGGTTCCTGCGATCGAGATCGCTCATGTGTATGAAAAGCAGCGCACACAGGCGCGCGGCGTGCCTTGGGGTGCGCCGGTGATCCGCAGCTTGCGGGATCTGGACGACTACGAGGTGGCTGAACTTGTCCGCAAGAAGACCGAGGCCTGCGTCACTGCCATCGTCTTTGGCGACGACGAGGCGCAGCAGGGCATTGCGCCCTCCGTGGTGGATGCCGATGGCAATCGGGTCGAGCAGTTCGAGCCCGGCCTGATCGCCTATGCGCGCGGCGGCAAGGACATCCGG
>NZ_RBVZ01000054.1 GCF_004000435.1 Alexandriicola marinus | reverse complement strand
GTTGGTCGGCCTGCGCCGGGTCCGTATCGGTGTCGTCGGCCGGATCGCTCGCCGGGTCGTCGTCGGCCGGTTCGTTTGTCGGGTCGGCACCGAATGCTCTCAGGACGGGCATCGGCCGAGCCGGGGCGGTATCGCACCGCCCGCACGCCCTATATGGGCGAGATCATGGACCGGCTGTCGCCGGGCGATCCAACGCAGCGGATCGTCTTCATGAAGGCAGCGCAGGTCGGCGCGACCGAGGCAGGCAACAACTGGATTGGCTTCGCGATCCACCAGGCACCGGGGCCAATGCTCGCGGTCCAGCCGACGGTGGAGTTGGCGAAACGAAACTCACGCCAGCGGATCGATCCGCTGATCGACGAAAGTCCGGAATTGCGGGAGAGGGTCAAACCGGCGCGCTCGCGGGACGCGGGCAATACGATGCTGTCGAAGGAATTCGCGGGCGGCATCCTGATCATGACCGGGGCGAACTCGGCGGTAGGTCTCCGCTCGACCCCGGCGCGGTACATCTTCCTCGATGAGGTCGACGCCTATCCAGCCTCGGCCGACGAGGAAGGCGACCCGGTCACGCTGGCGGAAGCGCGCTCGCTGACCTTCGCGCACCGGCGCAAGGTGTTCCTCGTCTCGACTCCGACGATCCGGGGGATGAGCCGGATCGAACGGGACTATGAGGCCAGCGATCAACGCCGGTTCTTCGTACCTTGTCCGCATTGCGGAGCGATGCAGTGGCTGAAGTTCGAACGTCTGCGCTGGCAGAAAGGACAACCGGAAACGGCAGAATATCACTGCGAGGGCTGCGACACGCCCATCGCGGAGCATCACAAGACGGCGATGCTTGAGGCAGGCGAATGGCGGGCGACCGCTACGGCTGCGGATCCCAATACCGTCGGCTACCACCTCTCGGCGCTCTATTCGCCAATCGGCTGGCTCAGCTGGGAGCGGATCGTGCGGGCCTGGGACGCGGCTCAAGGGTCGGATGAGGCGGTCAAGGCGTTTCGCAACACGATCCTCGGCGAGACCTGGGTCGAGACCGGCGAAGCCCCTGACTGGCAGAGGCTCTATGACCAGCGCGAACGCTGGAAACCGGGCATTGTCCCGGCGGGCGGGCTGTTCCTGACCGCCGGCGCCGACGTCCAGAAAGACCGGATCGAGGTCGATGTCTGGGCCTGGGGCCGTGGGCTGGAAAGCTGGCTGGTTGATCACATCGTGATCGAAGGCGGGCCCGACCGGCATGAGGCCTGGGGCGACCTGACAGACCTGCTCG
>NZ_RBVZ01000053.1 GCF_004000435.1 Alexandriicola marinus | reverse complement strand
CCGAGCGTGGACAGGGCCGCGATCAAGACAGAGACAGAGAACGGTGAAAGACGTTTGCAGAGAGGTGGCCAAGATGAAGAAATGGCGCGTTGTTCTTGATGCCGCGAAGGTCCCGACCTGCGGCGACTGGGTTGCCGTGAGCGGGCTTTGCCCGAGCGAGGAAGAAACCGCACGGTTCCTCTTTTTGGACGGGACGGAGGCAGATGGGTTCACGTTCCTCGATGCCCCACAGGAGCAGGTTGGCAACTCTCCCAGTGGCGAGCAGGTTCCGTGGCTGCACTTTCCAGACTGCATGGAGATAGTCGGGGTGGAACGTCAGGACTGGCGTCCGCCGAGCTGGCCGCACGACAAGACGTTGTGGCGTCTGACCCTGGTAAGCCTGCCGTCGAATGTCGAATTCGAGAAACGGCTTTTGGAGGGCCAGGAAAGCAGGCGTGGTGTCCTGAGCCGGTTAGGGTTGAGATAGGCTAGGCACTTGGGTGTTGCGCACCCCAGGGCCTATTTGCAGCGCGGCAGACTAAGGAGGTTATTCGGTTCGGCACCATCCGCTTCGGTTTTCAGGTATTTCTTTCCATTCCGCGTAGCGATGATGACCCAGACCGAGTTGCCATTGACGCTGGTCCAGAAGCGCCAAGTGCCGTCTTCGATACCTTTGATGGCAACATCGAGCTTGATGCACCAGGGACCACCACTCTTGGAACCAGTGGCACCGCCGATGCTGTCAATACGCCGGTCGGAGTCCGCGCCGTCTGGAATAATGCAGGTGATCTGATGATCCTGTGGCATGACGTGATATCCTTTTTTTCATGACATTCTAGGATGCCAGGTTGAAACGGACCCGCAGAGGTAGATGCTATCTGCGAGCCCTGATGTTGTAGGGTCATAGCCTTAGCAATCAGGGAGATTGTCCAAGTTGTTGCTCGACGACTTATCGGCGGTCGAGCGAAGGTATTTGCCGGTCGTTCCGTTCACCACGGTGATGTCGACACGGGACGTGCCAGCCTGCTGGACGTAGTAGGTATGCGTGCCGTTTTCGATATCGCGGATCGCGTCAGCCTTCAGCCGTGGGGACCATGCCTCGCCCGATTTGCAAAGCTTGGTGATGTCGCTGTCCTTGTCTTTTCCTGATGCTGTTACTTTTCTGTCGGCCATCCGAGGCACTCCTTGATAATAAAAAGTTCAGTATGGCTTGTGCCATCCCTGTTTGGAGAGGTGCCGGGTATCATCCGGCACCCCAATGTTTCAGAGTCATTTTTTGTTCGGACGCTGCGTGAGCGCAGAAGCCGCCGCTGTCTTTGCCGCCGGGCTGGACTTTGGATTTCTGAGCACTTTTGATGCTGCTGATGCAGCCTTCGCGCTCGTTACTTCGCTGTTCGATTTTGCCATGTTGTTCACCTCCTTCCTTTCCTCTTGTCTCTGGACTTTGCTGAAATGGTCGATTCGCTCTTGACCAAAAATCCAGTACGTTATAGTTTTTATGACGAAAACGTAGGATCGTTCGCCAAAGAAAAAGGCCAGA
>NZ_RBVZ01000052.1 GCF_004000435.1 Alexandriicola marinus | reverse complement strand
CCGCCGCGATGCGAGCCGGCTCCACCAAGCATGGGGGCGGCCACGGCTCATCAGAGCCGGGGCCATAGGTTCTCCCGGCGCATCTGACGGGCTATCAATCCCGGTGACGCGCCGCATAGTCATTCTCCGAAGGCACCTGCGCCGGGATAATCCCGCTCGATCGAGACAAATCCGCTGCCGGCCAGTCTCCGGTTGGCGATCGCCTCGCCTTCGGCAAGAACCGAAGCGAAGTCGATGTCGCCACCCTCGGCCACGATATCGCGGACGTAGTCGTAGCCTGCCTCCCACGCAACGGGGATGGGGCCGGGATAGACCGTGCGAGACAGTGTGTCTGCGGCAATTGCCGCCGCAACGACCGGGTTTTCCTGGACCTTGGGATCATCCAGCAGGCTTCGCCGGGTCGGTACGCCACCGGTCTCCAACACGTGCTGGAGCACCAGGTCTTCCGACGCGATGACGAACTTCACGAAGTCCAGCGCGACGGCCTTCTCGTCGTCGGGGCTGGCGGCACTGACGGCGAAGCTGTTTTCGACGTTGTTGCGCCCCAGCGCCGGGGCATCTGGTGCGGCCGGGGTCAGGAACCATCCCCAATCGACGTCCGAGTTGCCGTTCAACCAGCCACCGACCCAGTTATAGGCATAACCCATCGAGATCCTGCCCTGAGCCATGCCGTCCCAGTTCGCGTCGGCGATCAATGGGGAACATACGCCGTCTTCTCCGTAGAGATCAGCCATGAAAGCCAGGTTGTCCTGCGCGGCCGGTGTGTTCATCGCAGCGCTGACGCCATCTTCTGAGAAGTTCCAGGCCCCGGACTGGTAGTTGAGATCAGCGATCAGATCACGAAACACACCTTGGTAGCAGAACCCTGCGCGGGTCATCTGGCCGTCTGCGTTGCGCTGGGTCAGTCGCTCGGCCACGGTTCGAAGCTCTTCCCAGGTCGAGGGTATGTCGTTCTCGGTCAAGCCCGCCTCGGCCCAGTGCGCCTTGTTGTAGAAGACCCCGCCGTGCACGACGGACATGTTCATGAACAGCACATCTCCGTCGATCAAGTTCGACCCGGCGAGGGCATAGTCGGTCGCCAGAGCCTCTGGGTCGATCGGCCAGGGCTCGAGAAGATTGGCAAGGCCGGCAGCCCAGCCGTTGTGCATTCCGATGATATCGGGCCCGTCGTCATTGCGAAGCGCGACGGGAAGTTTATTCCAGTAGTCGCCCCAAGGCTGGTTCTGAATGTTGATGGTGACGTTGGGATGGCGCGCCGTATACGCGTCGACCCAGTCTTGTTGGAACGACCAGCCATATGGCGTCCAGTATTCAAGCGTGATTGCTTCGCCGTTGTTCACGACGTCCGTATCGTAGACGATTCCCTGCGCAAGAACGCCGGACCCCATGCCGACTACCGCGACTGATCCCAGCAGCGCGGCCCGGACAGCAGGTGTCCATCGATCCCGTTCAAATCGGCTCATTTTCCTCTCCTCCCGAAGTATGTCACGTTTTGACAACGTTGTCATAACGCGATTCGGACAAAATTCAATCCAAATCTTGGGGTCAGGCCGAGTTTCGTCTGACCAACCGTACGGGAACGATCCAAGGGTGTTGCACAGTCCCTTGCCCGGCGTTCGCGCCGGACAGGGCCAGCTCGACAG
>NZ_RBVZ01000051.1 GCF_004000435.1 Alexandriicola marinus | reverse complement strand
AACAGAGACACCCGAAGGCGGCGTGATTGTGCGGGCTGATGCGAAAGACCGCGAGAAGTCACTGATGACAAAGAGGCTTTCCGCTCATAGCTTGGTGGCATGTCGAATGGGCCCAGGACAGATGAAAAAAACGACCCGTTAGTCGCTGATTTCTTTGCGATGCTGACCGACGATATTGCTGAGCTCCGCTATTGCACGACCGAGCGTCGGCGAGTGCTTCTGACCGATCGGCGCGAGGGGGGCGTCGAATTCGAGGGGCGAAGACAGAACGTCGCTGAAGCGAACTTCGGTGGGGAGCCGACCAGCGGGCATCGACGATCGATGATTACCAGATGAACAAGATATAAAGTCCAGAATGCCGACCTGTGATGTTTGTGGAGAGCCGATTGTTTTCAGGTACGTTGATGGGCGCCCGACGCCGATCCACACCAATGGTGGTTGGTGTCGGGGTTTCCGGGTCTCTCGTACATCGTCGGATAGTTCCCCTTTTCGCTCTCTGCGCTCGTATGTTGTTCCAAACGCGACTTGCCCAGTTTGTGGTGAGACGGTCTTTTTCTATCAGTCGCCCAACGGTGGAAGAGTCTTCTTCGATGACCTTGGCTGGCCGTGGCCAAAACACCCGTGTACGGACAACAAACGTCCGACAGGAAAACCAAAGCTCCCAAAGCGTACGGGCAATATCTTGGCTTTCCGAGCGCGGGACGGAGCTCAGCTCGCCCTCTATGATCTAGATGACTTCGAGGACTTGGACGGTCGCTACAAGTTCATCTTTCGTCGCCAGGACTCCAACAAGCGACGGACCGGTATTCTGAAAAAGGCGACGATGAAAAAAGGAAGTCTGAAGCTCGACGATTTCTTCGATGCGCCTTCCTTTGTGGTGGATCTCGACAAAAGCTCGGCTACCGGACTACGCGTTGATTTCATCTGTGCCAGGCTCGGCAAGATTGTCCGGATCAAGATGTCGAAAGACGCAAACATTTGATGGCTGTCGATTTCTTGGCAGAACAGATACGGGAGAACCGACGAACCGAGCTTTTTTGGTCTCAATCAAATACTCGCGTCGGCTGCTCGTACCATGTCTCCCCAGCAAGAAAACAAAGATCGTAAAGACTGACCGCCGAGGCCTCCCGTCCGCAGGTCAGCCGCTTCAGAACCTCCGGCGCCAGATAGGCCAGCCGCAACTGGCGGCTGACATGCCGCTCGGCCAACCCGACGGCTTCAGCCAGTTCCTGGATTGTGGCGAACTCGCCCGCGTCCATGTGCCGCCGCCATCCCCATGCCCGGCCGATGGCGCGCAAAACATGCGCATCCTGCGTCTGGTCTTCGCTGGGCCGATAGTCGGCTGGCGGCAAGATCTTCGGTCGCCCGTTCTTCTTTCGCACCTTAAGAGGGATCAGAATACGGATGGTGTCATTAGAGCTGGTCATTCGGCTGCCTCCATCTCGCGCGGCGCGAATATCTCACGCATGACCCCGGCGATGCCCTTTCGCCGGATATCCACCTCGAGCCCGGCGGCCGTCACCGTGATGCGCCGGACAAGGAGCTGAACGATCCGGGCTTGCTCGGCGGGGAAGAGTTGGGCCCAGAGCGTGCCGAACTCGTGGAGCGCCCCCAAGGCGTCGGCTTCGGAGATGTCGGCGGTTTTGGTTTTCAGCGCCGCCAATACCTGCGTGACGACTTCAGGCGTTTGCAGGATCCGGCGGATTTCGGTCACCACCGCGTCCTCGACCATCCCGGCCGCCAGCCGCGTCGGCGCGGTCTCGTCGCCGGTATCTCGGTTTCGGATCACGTCCATGGACACGTAGTAGCGG
>NZ_RBVZ01000050.1 GCF_004000435.1 Alexandriicola marinus | reverse complement strand
TCTCGGTGCCGATCAGGAAGGCGTCGACACCGCCTGCCGCCGCGCAGAGATGGGCGTAGTGCAGCACCATGCGCCGCAGACCCCAGTCGCCCGGCGTGCCGGTCCACGAAACCGACTGACCCGAAACGCTGAAGCTTGCGGGCGTTGCGGTGCCAAACAGTGCGGACACCTGCGTCGCGGCCGTGGCGGTCTTGTCCACCGTCCCCGCGAACCCTGCCGCGGGAGAACAGGTAATCCGCCCCCGCCAAGGGAACGCGGGCTGGCCGATCTCGGCGGCGTTGTCGGAATAGGGGTTCGGCAGGCTGTTGCCCGGCGGGACGTCCATCAGGATGAACGGGTAGAAGGTGACGCGCAGCCCACGCGCGTTCATCTCCTGGATCGCCTGCACCACCGCGAAGTCGGACGGCGTGCCGCCATAGACAGGGCGATCCTGATCGTCCCGGCTGACGAGGAAGGCGCTGGCGCGGCCGACGCCATTGACCGACCAGCTGGCGGGCGTGGTCAACTTCGCGGACACCTCGACACCGGGCCGCACCTTGCAGGAGCCCGCGCGCAGGTCGTCGCCGAACCACGCCACCACGAGGCTGACGCTCTCGACCACCGGGGCCATCGCCTGCAGCCGGTCGAGTGCCTCCACCATGTCCGTGGAGTCAGCCAGCGCGTTCAGGTTCTCGGGCACCGTCGCGCCGCCATCGGTCTTGCGGATCGCCTGCGTGGCATAGGTGAACTCGCCCGAGGCCGGGATCATGGTGACGGCGCGGGTCAGCCCCTCGGCGGTGTCGGGATCGGCGAGCGGGCGGAACACCTCGAAGGACAGCTGCGGCAGGCGGTTGCCGTAGGTCGAGAGCGCCAGTTCCTCGAAGACGACATAGGCGGTGCCGCGATAGGCGGGGGTGTTGGCCGCGCCCATCTTCGCGGCGATGAACGGATCAGCGGACTGTGCCTCGTCGCCAGGATACCAGCGCCAGGTGACGCCGGAGAGGTCCATCGGCTTGCCGTCGGCCCAGATGCGCCCGATCCCGGTGATCGGTCCCTCGCAGAGCGCCACGGCGAAGCTGGAATAGTAGAGGTACTCGGTCGTCTTGACCTTGCCGCCCCCGCCGCCCTTGCCGCCGCCCTGCGTGGTGGTCTTGGTCTCCTCGCGGAAATCGGTCGCCCAGATGATGTTGCCGCCCATGCGCATCCGGCCGTAGAGCCGCGGGATCACCGCGCCCTCGGTGGCCGAGGTGATGCGCAGGGTGTCGAGCCGCGCGCCCTCGATGCGCTGGGTGGGCGCCAGCGACGAGATGATCCAGCTGTCGACGACCGAGCCGATGCTGGAGCCGATGAAACCGCCGATCGTCGCGGCGCTGACGCCGAGGATCGCGCCGCCGATGCTGCCGCCAATGGCGGCGCCGGCCGCGCCGAGAACGAGGGTGGCCATGTGTGGATCTCAGCGTTGCGGGAAGAGGAAAGCGAAGGCAATGCGCCGAAGCCAGGCGTGGGTGAGCGGTTCCTCGATCACGCCGAGCCGCTCGTAGGCATGCAGAAAGGTGTCAGGCCCGGTCAGGATCCCGACATGCTTGGCGATGGCGCGGGGCTTCATTCGGAAGAGCACTAGCGCGCCCGGACCGGCTGCCGCGGGTTCCACCTCGACCATCATGGCGCGCGCGCCCTCGGCCAGCACCTCGCGCGGGCCGGTCTCGCCCCAGTCCCGACTGTAGGGCGGGACCGGGAACGGTTCCGGGCCCACAACCTCGCGCCAGACGCCCCGAGCAAGCCCGAGGCAATCGCAGCCGACGCCACGCAGGCTGGCCTGGTCGTGGTATGGTGTGCCCAGCCAGGACCGCGCGATGGCGATGACGCGGGCGGGATCGGCGGA
>NZ_RBVZ01000005.1 GCF_004000435.1 Alexandriicola marinus | reverse complement strand
ACCCTCGAGACGGTTTCCCGCCTACGCACTTTCCAGGCGCGCGCCTTCGACCACTCGGCCACCTGTCCGAGGCGGGGTATAGAACTTCGCAGCGGGGGGATGCAAGGCCTGCAATTCAGGCAAAGTCCGCAAATTGAACTGGTTGTGACCGGGAAAGGACTGCAACGCATTGTTTCCTCTGCGGTGGTGTCGCATAGTGATGGGCGTTGCCGCGAACAGGCCAGACCAGGGCGCAGCCAGGAATGTCCGAACGACCAGAAATGAACGACCGAATCCAGCGCCGCGCTGCGCTGGCTGATCCCGTGCGCATCCAGACGGCGGCGCTTGTCATCATCGCATTCGCGGTGGTGCTGTTCCTGCTGGTTCAGGCGCGGTTCATGCTGATCTCGCTGGTCACGGCGATCGTGCTGTTCAGCCTCACGAGCGACGCGATCAGCTTTATCGCCCGTCAGAGGATAGGGCCGCTGCACGTGCCCAACTGGCTGGCCAGCATCGTGGCGGTCCTTGCCATCGCGGCGGCGCTGCTGACGCTGACCTCGCTGATCCTCAGCCAGGTGAACACGGTCCTTCTGACAACGCTCAGCTATACCGAGCAGACACCCGAGGCGGTGGCGGCGCTCTTCGCCTGGCTGGGCGAGGATGCCGAACAGGCGGTGTTCAACTCGGTCTCGACCGTGGATCTGTCGGGCTATCTGCGCACGCTGGCAGGCCAGGCGGGATCGATGATGCAGGCCTCGGTCCTTGTCATCCTCTTCATGGGATTTCTCTTTGCCGAGAGGGTGTGGTTCTCGACGAAGCTGGTGAATTTCGTGGGTGACGAGGTTCAGGCCGACCGGATCGGGCGCATCGTGGGCTCGATCATCCGGCGCGTGAACCGCTATCTGCTGGTCAAGACACTGGTCAGCGTGGTCACCGGCGCGATGGTCTGGTTCGTGGCCAAACTTTTCGGGCTCGAGCTGGCAGCGCCGCTTGGGATCATCACCTTCATCCTCAACTACATTCCCAACATAGGCTCGATCATCGCCACGGGCCTTGTGGCGCTCGTCACCTATGTGCAGCTGGCCGATGCGAGCCAGACGCTGGCGATCTTTCTCGTCGTGGGCACGATCCAGTTCGTCAACGGCAATGTCATCGACCCGATGCTGATGGGTCGCGCATTGCGGCTGTCATCCTTCGGGATCATCATCAGCCTCGCCTTCTGGGGCGCGGTCTGGGGCATTCCGGGCATGTTCCTGTCGGTGCCGATCATGGTCGCGCTGATGATCGTGTGTTCAGAGATTCCGGCCGTGCGGCCCGTGGCGATCCTGCTGTCGCGCGAGGGATTGCCGGAGCCCGAGACACGCGGCGAAGTCCCGGAAGAACAGCTGAAGGCTGCGGAGTAACGTCTAGCCGCTGCCACCGAAGAACAGCACATCCTCGGAGTAATACTGAAGGCTGTCGGCGTTGCGGCGCGCGCTGTTGGGGTCGCGCTGCGCCATGCGGGCGCAATCTGTCCTCGAATAACAGAAATCCTCGGTGCCGGCGGTCTGATCGAAATGGCTCAGTTCGTGGATGATCGTGCCCTCGATCGTGCCGTATTCCAGATCCGACGAACTGGGCGAGATGCCGAGGACTGAGGGCAGGCCAAAGAAGGGCCGGCAATAATGGATCGTCCAGGCCTCGCTGCGATAGATGTAGGCGTAGGTGTCGCCCTTGCAGCCGTCCAGCCCGGTATTGACGCAGACATTGTGGATGTTCAGCTCTGCCAGGGCCTTGTAGACGGTCTTGAGGTCGCGCCGGACAGCGTCGGCCCCATGGCGCGTGTAATCGCCGAACCAGCGCCTGTATTCCGGCGTATCGCCCACCGAAACCGCCGCCTGAAGCGCCAGATCATGTGCACCTTCGATGGCGGTCCGGATGATCGCGATCTCGCGCTTCTCGCAGTCTTCGAAGCTTTGGGCCGTGGCGACCTGCGGCGCGCACACAATAACGGCAAGGGCAAGCCCTCTGAAACACAACCGACCCATGACCCTGCCTCCCGCTATCACATGGGCCAAAGCCTAGCGGCGAGGGCCGCGCGGCTCAAGTCGGGTTTGACCGCCGTCAGGCCCCCTGCCCCTGCGGCGGATCCTCGGGGCTGTCCGGCAGGCCCCGGTCCGGGGCCGCGCCTGCGCCCGGCAGGGCCTCGGGGTTGCGCAACCAGATGTCGCGCTGCGCAAAGGGGATCTCGATCCCTTCTTCGGCAAAGCGTTCGGCGATCTGGTGGTGGACCTCGTTCTTGACGTCCATGAGGTTGTTGATATCGCGCAGGATCATGCGGATCCGGAAATCGAGGCTGTCGGCTCCAAAGCCCAGAAAATCGACGCCGGGTTCGGGATAGCTCGCCACGTCGGGATGGCCGTCCGCGATCTCGCGAAGGATCTCCGTCACGCGGCGTGTATTGGTACCATAGGCCACGCCAACGGTCACGATCACCCGACCGACGGTGTTGCCGCGCGTCCAGTTGGTGACGGTTCCGGCGATCAGGTCGGCGTTCGGCACGATGACATCGGTCTTGTCGAATGTCTCGATCCGGGTCGATCGCACGGAAATGGATTTCACGATCCCCATGTTGGGGCCGACCTCGATCCAGTCCCCCTCCGAGATCGGGCGTTCGATCAGCAGGATGATGCCCGAAACGAAGTTGTTCACGACCCCCTGAAGACCAAGGCCGATCCCAACCGACAGCGCGCCGATCACGACACCAAGGGCCGTCAGGTCGAGGCCGGCCGATGTCACTGCGATCACGGTCGCCAGCGCGATCCCCACATAGCCCACGCCCGAGGTCACGGCATTGCGCGCGCCCTGATCAAGCTTGGTGCGCGGAAGGATCGTGCTGCGCAAAGCGCCCTGCAACAGACGCGTGGCGATCATCCCGATCAGGAACACAATCAGAACCGCCAGCGCCAGCGCCGGCGTCACCCGTGCGCCGCCAAGGGCAAAGCCCTCGTTGAACCGGCTTATGATGTCCCAGATACGTTCCGGCCGCATCCCCCAGATCAGCGCCAGGATGGGCAGGCTTCCCAGAACCAGAAGCAGGTTCATCAGAACCGGGATCAGCGCCTGCGACGCCTCTTCCCGCGTCTTGCGAGAGATCAGGGCATAGGTGTCCCGGATCGGCGACTGCAATGCCACCAGAAGCGCGAGGATCCCCAACGACTGTGCCGTCGGCGTCATGATCGCCTCGGCAAGGTTCAGATAGCCGACGGCGGCCAGCATCGGCCCGATGACCGCCACCACGCGTATGGCCTGCGCGACGATGGACAGGGTGCGTTGGGCAAAGCTGTTTTCACTGTCACCGGCGTCAGCGGCCGACAATTCCTCGCGCCGGTGCCGGCGCAGAAGCTGCGACAGGCGCAGAAACCCGAACGACAGCCCGACATAGACCGGCAGCACGATGACACCGCGCGCCGTCAGTGGCACGGCATTCTGTGTGGCGATGGCCTCGGCCACGGTGCCAAGACCGAGGAAGACCCCGATCAGCACAATCGTCCGCCGGAAGGCAGGCCGCGCCTCGACATCGACGTCGAAGGCCGCGGTCAGTTCCCGGCTCACCGGGAACAGCCGCGCCGCAAGCCACAGTGCGATGACCGTCATCACGATGGCGCTGACCACCGCTTCGAGAAAGGCCAGCCCGGTATTGCCCAGCACGTCGAGATAGGCGACGGCATAGCCGATCATGACAAGACCGGCGATCGGCAGGAGCACCTGCAACAGCGAAATCAGGAACGACAGGATGCCAATGCCCCGACGTGTCGAGACATCCTTTTGCATGCTTTCGGCCCAGCGGCCGACATAGGACCTGCTCCGCAAAAGAAGGGCGAGACCCGCAAGGATCAGGATGACACTCAGCGGCAGACGCCCCGTCAACCCGTCCTGCGAGACGCGATGGGCGGCAAGCCTGTCCGCGATTTCCGTGTCCAGCGTCTCGCCGATCTCGACGAGACCGATCACCGCGGACCCCCAGTTCAGCGGGTTAATGGGCATCGGGTCGTTTTCAAACAATTCACGCGCCTGACGGTCGGCAAGAATCGTGTCGATCTCTTCGATCAGGCCATTGGCTCGGGTGAAGGCCTCGCTCGCGTTGACACTGGGCAACTGCGCATCGGTCAGCTGGCGGTTCAGCTCGGCCCGTCGTTCGGTCAGTTCCGTGGGCTCTTCGCCGTCGCCCTCCGGCAGGGGGCCGAGCGCGTCGATCTGCGCGCGGATCGTCGCGATCCTTTCGGCATTGGCATCCTGCGCCGTCAGGAACCGGGCACGCCAGTCAACAAGGCTCTCCCTCAGGTTCAGCAGAAATGCGGATGAGGCAATTCCACCCTGCACCACGCTTTCCGCGCGGGAGGCCTCGGCCTCCCATGCCGCATAGTCAATACTCTGCGAGCCTGCCTCCTGTGCCGTCTGCGCCTGCGCCGGTGCCCAAGACGACAGGGGCGAGGCGAACAGGACGGCGATAGTCAGCAGAAGCCGGGCAATCCAACCCGTCATCAAGCCTCCTCAAACACTCCGGGGATCGAAGATGGCCCCGATTCATCGAGCCAGCCGGGAACCGGAAGGCCCTTTTCCTTAAGAAAAACGGGATTATAGAGCTTTGACTGATACCGCGTCCCGTAGTCGCACAGGATCGTCACGATGGTATGTCCGGGGCCCATCTCGCGGGCCATGCGGATCGCGCCCGCGATGTTGATCCCGGTCGAGCCGCCCATGCACAATCCCTCGTGCGCCAGAAGATCGAAGACGATCGGCAGGGCCTCTTCATCGGTGACCTGGCACAGGTAGTCGGGCGTATATCCCTCGAGGTTGGCGGTGATCCGCCCCTGCCCGATGCCTTCAGTGATCGACCCGCCCTCGGGCTTGGCCTCGCCATCGGTAAACAGGCTGTAGATGCCCGACCCCATCGGATCGGCAATCCCGCATTTCACACCGCGCGGCTGAAGCGCCTGCGCCACGCCTGCGGCCGTCCCGCCCGAGCCCACGGCGCAGATGAACCCGTCGACCTTGCCGCCGGTCTGATCCCAGATCTCGGGGCCGGTGGTTTCCACATGGGCCTGCCGGTTGGCGATGTTGTCGAACTGGTTCGCCCAGATAGCCCCGCCCGGCATTTCGTTGGCAAGGCGTTCGGCCAGACGACCCGAATAGCGCACATAATTGTTGGGGTTCTTGTAGGGAGCCGCGGGAACAAGGACCAGCTCGGCGCCCGCAAGGCGCAGCATGTCCTTTTTTTCCTGGCTCTGCGTCTCGGGCATCACGATCACGGTCTTGAACCCCATCGACGCGCCCACAAGCGCGAGCCCGATACCGGTATTTCCCGCCGTGCCCTCGACGATCGTGCCGCCCGGTTTCAGCTCGCCCCGGGCGATCGCGTCGCGGATGATGTAGAGTGCGGCGCGATCCTTGACGGACTGACCCGGGTTCATGAATTCCGCCTTGCCAAGGATCTCGCATCCCGTGGCCTCGGACGCGGCATTCAACCGGATGAGAGGGGTATTGCCGATCGCATCGGCAAGGTTGCTGTGGATCGTCATGATCAGGCCTTTTCGTTCAATGCCCGCCCTGTCTAGGTGCCGCGCGGCGCGAACTCAAGCCGATCCCTTGCCCGGGCCAGCCAAAGCAGCATCGCAACAATCGGCCCGACGTTCACTTCGCCCGTCTCGATCAGCGCGACGGCGTCGTCGAGGGGCACAAGATGCAGGCGCAGGTCTTCGCCTTCGCTGTCGAGCCCGCCGTGCCGCGCGTGATCGTCGGGCAGATCGCACAGCCCCGCAAAGCAGAAGAAATGGTCGGTCGTGGAGCCGGGCGAGGCATAGATCGAAAACATGTGCCGAACCTCGGAAAAGGTCACATGCGCCTCTTCCATGCCTTCGCGCCGGGCGCTTTGTTCCGGCGTTTCACCCGCGTCGATGATGCCCGCGACGGGCTCCAGGCTCCAGGGATTGGGATCGCCCCGCCGCGCGGGACCGGCGCGCATCTGTTCGACCAGCAAGACACGGTCACGCAAAGGATCATACGGCAGGACAAGCGCCGCATCCGCCCCAACCAGAACCTCCCGGGGCAGCGGGCCCGAGCGGGTGCCGTTGAACTGGAGATGGTCGATTTCCAGCCGGTCAAGCTTGAAGAAATCCCCCGCCAAGGGCGCGCGCCTTTGCCAGCGGACATCCCCCGCCGATGGCGCATGGCGCAATCGGGCGGGCGCCTCGTGCGACGCGGCCCTAAGGCGCGCATCCGCCCGCATCAGGATCATCGGCCATTGCCCGTTCAGCACCCCGCCGGCCAAAGGCGGGTCATGGGCGAAAACCTCTTCTGCCGCCAAAACCGTCATCGCGCCACTTTCGGCGCACCATCTGTCGAATGACCACGGCTCGGGATGTTCTACAAAATGGTCGGGCGGGAAATAGGCCTCGGCCTGCACGGGGCCTTGATCCGTGTGAACCTCAACGGGCGCGCGCCGGTAGTCGCCCTCGTAGGCATCGAGCCGCGCCATCGCCTCGCGCCCGACATCGCGCAGCAAAAGGCCGTCGATCACGACGCCCGGGCGCCTGACAAGGAACGGCAGATGCAGTTCGGGCTCCCGCGCGACCGCGTGATCGGCCAGACGCGCGTCGACCGGTTCTGGCGCAGTTTCGCCCGCAACCACGGCGCGCAGGGGTCCATGGCGCAACGTGCCGTAAAGAAAAAGGTTGGTCATGCGAGGTCAGTTCGCCTTGCGCGAGGTGTATTCCGCGATGATCCCGACGATAACGCCGCCGCCCAGCAACACCACGAGGATCGACGGCGTCAGCATCAGCTGGCCGTATTGAAGCATCATGTCGAAGATATCCATGATCGCATCGATCGGGCCGTCATACTGGCCCCGGAAACTCAGCCTCAGCATCTCGAGAGTGCTGTCGACCGCGAGGCACCAGAGCGCCGCAAGGATCGATCCGGTAAAGCCATAGCTGATGGCCGCGGTCAAACCGCCCCGCGCCCGGGCGCCCATGAACGACCATCCCACGAGAAATCCGACGGCCGCATTGACCTCGGACATCCGGCGGGGATCGAACCCTTCGGGCAGGAACGGCTTGACCAGTTCCGATGTGTACCAGCACAGACCTGCAAGCAGGAGCCCGGCTACGAGTTTCGCGGCGGTCCACATCGCTCTGGTCCCTCTGCTCCGATCGGCCCTTCAGGGCGACGCAATCAGGCGCCCCGGGTCACGGTGATCTGTGTCACGTCGCAGTTTTCGCTACGGAACGATGCGGCGCAAGAGGTAAGATAGTAGTTCCACATCCGCCGGAACCGGTCATCGAAGCCCAGCGTCGCCACTTCGTCCCAGCGGTCATTGAACGTATCGTGCCAACGGCGCAGCGTCTGGCTGTAGCTCTGGCCGAATTCGATCGAGCGTTTGACGGACAGGCCCGCCTTCTCGACTTCGGAGCGCAGGATCGAAGGGCTTGGCAACATCCCGCCGGGGAAGATGTATTTCTGGATGAAATCGACGCTGCGCTTGTAGACCTCCCACCGCTTGTCCGCGATCGTGATGATCTGAAGCGTCGCGTTCTTGCCGGGCTTGAGCCGGTCGCGAAGCGTCTGGAAATACACCGGCCAGTATTGTTCGCCCACGGCCTCGAACATTTCGATGCTGGCGATGCCGTCATAGGTGCCGGTCTCGTCGCGATAATCCTGAAGCTTGAATGTCACGCGATCAGAAAGTCCAGCTTTTTCAATCCGCTCTACGGCGTAGTTAAACTGTTCCTGGCTGATCGTGAGACCGGTCACCCGCAGCCCGCGTTCCTTGGCCGCATATTCGGCAAAGCCGCCCCACCCGCAGCCGATTTCAAGGACATGGTCGCCCGGCTGCGCGCCCATCTCGTCGATCATGGAGGCATATTTCTGGGTTTGCGCCTTCTCGAGGCTTTCCTGATCCGTCTCGAACTTGGCAGAGGAATAGGTCATCGTGTCGTCGAGCCACAGCCCGTAGAACTTGTTGCCCAGATCATAATGGTAGGAGATGTTCTTCCGGGCCTGCCGCTTGGTGTTCGACTGAAGCCAGAACCGCAGCTTTTCCAGCGCCCGGACAAAATATTGCCCCGGGAAGCCATCATAGACATCCTCTGCCTGGTCGTGGACCAGATCCATGAACGCCATCAGGTCCGGCGTTGTCCACCAGCCCTCGAGATAGGCCTCCGAAAACCCCAGATCGCCCTCGCGCACCAGCCGGGCAAAGAGATCGGGGTTCTTGACCTCCATCTCGGCCACGAATCCCGGTTCGGAGCCTTCGGCCCGAAACCGCCGTCCGTCGGGGAGCACGACATCGAGCCGACCCCTCTTCATGTTCTCGATTTTCGCGAATACAGGCGCGAAATAACGTGGCAGTCCCGTCTGCCCTTTCGTCGTCGTCAGGATCATCCGCATCCCCCTGTTTCACTGGCCTCATTGGGCTGGGCCATTTGTCGCGCGACACGTCCAAGCCGCGCATCGGGATTGAAATAGCGCGATGTCATGGCGAAGTCACGGTATCGATTGAACAATCCCCGCTTTTGCGATTGACCCAACGTCAAAAATCCCGCGCCTCATAGGCGCTGAGCGCACGTTTTCGACCTTCGGTTGCATCAACGACGGGCTCGGGATAGCGATCCCCGGCCGACAGGCCCCAGCTTTCGGGGATCGCGTCGAAATAGCTCAATGCCGTTGCGGTAGGCCTCGGAGTACCTTCAGCGATCCATGCGCGCTGATAGGTGCGGTCGGCATCGAACTTGTCCAGCTGGGTCACCGGGTTGAACACCCGGAAATAGGGGGCGGCATCCGGGCCGGACCCTGCCGCCCATTGCCAACCCATGGAGTTCGCGGCCGGATCCCAATCGATCAAGCAATCCTCGAACCAGTTCAGCCCCACTTTCCAATGGGTCATCAGGTGTTTCGTCAGGTAGGACGCGACGATCATCCGCGCCCGGTTGTGCATCCGGCCCGTCACATACATCTCGCGCATGCCGGCATCGACGAACCGGATGCCCGTGCGCCCCCGTTTCCAGGCGTGAACCTCTTTCAGGCGCTCATCCTCGTTCCACGGGAAGGCATCCCATTCTTCGCGCCAGTTGCCGCTGGTGATATGCGGGGTGTGATGAACAAGGTGATAGGCGAATTCGCGCCAGACCACTTCCCTCAGGAAATGCTCGGCGCCTGCCTTGCCCTCTCCCATCGCGCGCTGGCCCGCATGCCAGAGCCTGTGGGGCGAAATCTCCCCATAGGTCAGGTTTTCCGACAGGTTCGACGTGGCGTCGAGGCCAGGCAGGTCGCGGTCGGCCTTGTAGCTGGCGACCTTCTCATCGATGAACCTCCCGAGCCTGTCCTGCGCCGCGGCCTCGCCCACGCAGACATGGCCAAGAACGATATCGCGGCCTCGTTTCATCGCGGCATCCATCGCCCAATGGTCAAGCCTGTCGCTCTCGGGCCAGCTTTCCGGCGCGGGGATACGCCCCGGCTCGGGCAATGGCTCTTCGACGTCGCGGTCCCGGACCGCTTTCCACATCGGCGAATAGACCTTGTAGAAGCCCCCCGTCTGGGTCTGCACCGTCCAGGGTTCGAACAGCAGGTGACCGCCAAAGCTGCGCGCGTCGATCCCATCGTCCTTGAGCGTGGCCTTCACGGCCTCGTCACGGGCGCGGGCATCGGGATCATAGGCGCGCGTCCACCACACGGCCCCTGCCCCCGTTTCCGCAATCAGCGCCTGCAGGCAGTCGAGCGCCTTGCCGCGCCGCAGGATCAGACGGCTGCCCTTCGCCTCAAGATCGCGGGCCAGCGACCCGACCGACAGGCCCAGCCGGAATTTCGGCGCGGCGCCATGGGTCTCGACCACCTCGTCATGGATGAAGACCGGGATCACCGGCCGCCCCGCGGCCGAGGCCTCGTTCAGCGCGGGATGATCGCCCAGACGCAGATCGCGCCGGAACCACAGAAGGATCGGTGTCTTGTCGCTCATGTCCTGCCCTTTGTTCCGGGGTCAAAGGCCCCGGTCACAGAGCCTGATCTAGCGCGTCGATCAGCCGGTCAACATCCTCGGCGGAGGTGTAATGCGTGAACGAGGCCCGCAACACGCCCCTGTCGAGATCGACGCCCATCGCGGCCAGCGGCCGCTGGGCGTAGAAATCGCCCCCGTCGGCCATGATGCGATGCGGGATCAGCCGCTGGGCCACATCGGCCCCCCGCTCCTCCAGTGCCATGGCGACGGTCGGGGCACGACGGTCGGCATCTGCGGGCCCGATCAGCCGGACAGAATTCTTCGACGCCACGAAATCCAGAAGCGGTTGCAGACGCGCCTTTTCGGCGTCGCGCATCACCGAATGGGCATGGCGCGCGGCGCCAGCAGCATCCGTCGGCCCGCCATGGTGGGCCGACAGGGCCTCCATATAATCGGCGATGCCCGCGCTTGCCGCGACCTGCGCGTGATCGGGGCCTGCGGGCGTGAACCTCTTGTAGAGCACGTCGCCGTTGAAATGATGCCCCTGGTTCGGCAGGTCAAAGCCGAACTCCTCGCGGATGACCATGATCCCCTGATGCGGGCCATAGGTCTTGTAGGCCGAGAACAGATAGACGTCGCAGCCCAGCGCACCGACGTCCGGGAACCCATGCGGCGCATAGGACACCCCGTCGACACAGACCCGTGCGCCCGCGTCATGGGCGATCCTCGTGATGGCTGCCACGTCGTTGATCTCGCCCACCACGTTCGAACAATGGGGAAAACACACGAGCCGGACATTGGCATCGAGCAGCGCCACCAGCCCCTCGGGATCAAGGTGCCCCGTCTCGGGGTCGATCCGCCATTCGCGGATCTCGATCCCGTCTTCCTCGAGCCGGCGCCACGGGCCGGAATTCGCCTCGTGGTCCTGATTGGTGACGATGATCGCCTCGCCCCGCTTCATCCAGCCGCGCGCGGCCTGCGCCAGAACATAGGTGTTCTGCGTTGTCGAGGGCCCGAAGGACAGCTCGTGCGTCTCGACCCCAAGCATCGCCGCCAGCCGCAAGCGCGCCTCGTCCATCTCCATCCCGCCCAGCGCGGAGGCCGGATAGGCCGCATAGGGCTGCACCTTGCGCTGGGTATAGAACCGGGTCAGCCGGTCGATCACCTGGCGGCAGGCAAAGCTGCCGCCGGCCGCTTCGAAATGTGACCAGCCATCAAGCGTGGGGTCGGCGAAGGCGGGAAACTGGGCCCGCACCCATTCAAGATCGAGTGTCATGCGCCATGACATGCCCCCGGGCCCCGGAATGGTCAACCACCACGAAAAAGGCCCCGGCGACGCGCACCGGGGCCTTGTCCTGTGTCATGGGTCGGAACGTCAGGTGTTCCGACGCTCCGAGATCAGGCCCATCAGGATCGACCAGCACATCACCAGCAGAACGACGGTGAACAGCAACCCGGTCGAGATCACCATGGCCTGCAAACTGTCGAGACCCGCGGTCCCTGCAGCCCCCACCAGAAGCACGGCGGCCACCGCCCCTTCGAAGATGCACCAGAACACCCGCTGGATGACCGGCGCATCGACCTTGCCTCCGGCCGTGATCGTATCGATCACGAGGCTGCCCGAGTCGGACGAGGTGACGAAGAAGATGATCACCAGCAGCACCGCAAGCGTCGAGGTGATCGAGGCCAGCGGAAGCTCGCCCAGCATCGAGAACAGCGAGATTTCGGGCCGGTAGGAGGCGATCACGTTCTGGAACACCCCGCTTTCCGTGGCCCCCGCGATGACCTGGCTGATCGCCGTGCCGCCGAAGGTCGCCATCCAGAAGACGCAGACAAGGCTCGGGATCAGCAGAACACAGGTGATAAATTCCCGCACCGTGCGGCCCCGCGACACGCGCGCGATGAACATGCCGACAAAGGGTGACCAGGAAATCCACCACGCCCAGTAGAACGTGGTCCAGCCATGCAGGAACCCGGTATCCTCGCGCCCGACGGGGTTGGACAGCGGCACAATGTTCTTGGCGTAGGCCCAGAGCCCGCCGAAGAAATCACCGAGGATCGCCGCGGTCGGGCCCACGAAGAACACGAAGGCCAGCAAAAGCGCGGCGAGCCCCATGTTGATCTCGGACAGGACCTTCACCCCGCCATCGAGGCCCCGCATCACCGATACCAGCGCAATCGCGGTGATGAAGCCGATGATCAGCACCAGCAGGACCGAGCTGTTCGGGTCGCTCTGGCCTTCGGGAACCGGATTGCCCCACAGGAAGCCCATGAAATTCCGGGTGCCTTCGGCGCCCGCCCCGGACCCGAAGACCTCGGTCAGACCCGAGGCCACCTGCGTCGCCCCGATGCCCAGCGACGTGGCCAGACCAAAGAGCGTGGCAAAGGCCGCGATCGTGTCGATCGCATTGCCCCATCCGCCCCAGACCCGTTCGCCCAGAATCGGGTAGAACGCCGAACGGATCGTCAGCGGCAGACCCTTGTTGTAGCTGAACAAGGCCAGCGCCAACGCGACGATCGCGTAGATCGCCCAAGGGTGAAGACCCCAGTGAAAGATCGTCGCCGCCATCGCCATCTCGCGCGCGGCGGCCGTTGTCGCCTCGCTCGCGACAACACCATCCACGATCCCGATCTCGCCGCCCAACGGCTGATCGCCCCATGGCGTGCCAAAGTAATAGACCGGCTCGAGAACGCCAAAGAACATCAGGCCGATGCCCATCCCGGCCGCGAACAGCATCGCGAACCATGCCGGATAGCTGTAATCGGGCGTAGCCTCCGACCCGCCCAGCCGGACCGATCCCCAGGGCGACACGATCAGCAGAAGCGAAAAGACGACGAACAGGTTTGCCGACATCAGGAAGAACCAGTCAAAGCTGCTCTTCACATAGTCGCGGATCGACAGGAACAGGTCGCGAGACCCTTCCGGCCAGATCAGGGCGATCGCCGTGAAAATGACGATCAGCACGCCTGAAATTACAAAAACGGGATTGTGGAAGTCGAACCGGAACGGCCCGACCTGGGTTTCGAAATTGTCCTGACCGATCTGGTAATCGGTCTCGATGATATCCGCCGAGCCTTCGGGCTCGGGAATACCGATATCCACGGTTTCGTCAGCCATATGGCCTCCTTGAAGTCTGTGGGAGTTGCGCGCCTAGCCGGCGCTGCGAACGAGGAACACGGAAATGCCGGCATGCCGCGCAAGCGACCCGCCATGGCTTGGCACCAGCATGTCGGCCATGCCGGGCACATGGGTCGCCATCACGACGAGATCGGCACCGATCTCGGAGATCGCATCGACAAGCTTGTCATCCATGTCGGCGGTCGGATCGTGGCTCACGATCACATGAGAGGTCGCAGCAGCATCGCCGCCCGCCTCCTTGGCAAAGGCTTCGAGCTTGCGCCCGAACTCCTCGGGGTTGTGCGCAACCGGCCCGGGTGTCGACGCCGTCACGGCAACGAAGACAAGCTTCGATCCGTATTGCGTCGCAAGGTCCCGGGCAACGCCGATTGCATCGCTCAGCTTATCGGCATGAGCGAGATCGACGGGCACCATGATAGTCTTGAACATCGGTCCCTCCTGTCACGACGAGGGCGCGAAATGTCCGGCTGGCTGACCGGTGCCCTCGCCAGTTTCATTGGAGAAGTGTCGCCCCCTTCAGGCGAGTTCCCGAATCCGAGGCTATCATCCTGACCGGCGGATGAAAAACAGATGCGACATCAAATGTCGTTTTTCGACATCGAAGGCCGATTATCAGCCGCCCGCAGGCATATAGAGCAGGTCGGTCGGCGGCGGAGATATCCCTTCGGCCGTCAGCATAGCATGGACCTGCCCGCGGTGATGGGTCTGGTGATTGAAGATATGCACGATCAGCGGCTGGATCGGGCGGCTGACCTCGCCGCCGAGGCTCCTCGAGGTAAACCGCACCTCGCCCGCCAGATCGACGGCGCGCAAGTCGTCGGCCCAGACGACAATCCGCCCATCAAGGCGGAACCGCTCGGTCGCCCATTCAGCGATACTTCCGGTGCTCTCGATGCTTTGCGCGATGCCAAGGCCCGGATCGGTCATCCCCGCGATCCGGTGCATCCAGAGCCGGTCGGCCCAGAGAAGGTGGTTCAGCGTCGCCCGGATCGACCCGAAGAACGCCCCGTGATCGCGATCCAGAGCCTCGGGCTCCATCGTCTCGGTGATCTTGCGCAGACCGGTGTTCTGCCAGCGGTTGTAGCGTGCCATCATGCGGCAGTATTCGGGCGTTATGTGCACGGCTCACTCCTTGTTCCGGCCCAGCGCCCCGGGTCCGCCGGCAGCGCTTACAAGGATGATCCTGCCGCCTCGGCCCGGTCTGATCAAGCAGCTGAAACTCTTCCTTGCCGCCGCGCGGCGCTCTGTTAGTTTCTTCCACCGTGACTTGTCCCAACCCACTCAAAAGGGAACCTGCCCATGAGACTTTCGACCCTCCTCGGCTCTGTCTCGGTCTGCCTCGTCTCCTCGCTCGCCATGGCCCAGGATGACGACTTGACCGTGCTGGACTATGCCGGTTTCGAACTGCCCGAGTATCACCCCGCCTATATCGAGACCTATGGCGACAGTCCGGCTTATTCCTTCTTCTCGGATGAAGAAGAGGCCTTCCAGAAGGTCGTGGCCGGCTTCAACGCCGACATCAGCCAGATCTGCGCGGGCTCTGTCACCAAGTGGGTGGAATCCGGGATCATCGAGCCTTGGGATATCTCCCGCATCCCGGCCTACGACGATCTTGATGCCGACCTGACCGGGCGCGACGTGACCGAAGGCATCGGTGACGTCTACTTCCTGCCGCACAATTTCGGCGCCACCGCGGTCGCCTATAATCCCGAGGAAGTCCCCGCCGAAGACGTGGCCTCGCTCGACGTATTCACCAACCCGAAATATGCCGGGCGCATCACCATGCCCGACAATACCGATGACGCCTATGCGCTGGCCTATCTGGCAACCGGCGTCACCAACTGGTCGGACGTGACCGATGCCGAGTTCGAGGCCGCCTCGAACTGGCTGCGCGAGGTTCACCCGAACATCCGCACCTATTGGGCCGACCCCGCCGAACTGACCCAGCTGATGGCCACGGGCGAGGTCCTGATCTCCTGGGCGTGGAACGAAACCCTGCCCACCATGGTCGATGAAGGCCGCCCGATCGCCTATCAGCGCGAGACCGTCGAAGGCTCTTCGCTGTGGCTTTGCGGCTATGTGAACCTCGCCGATGGCGGCGGGTCCGAAGACAAGGCCTACGATTTCATCAACGCGATGCTCGACCCGGTCACGACCGCCCCCCTGCTTGAAGCCGGCTATGGCCACGCCAACACCGTCGGCATGAGCGACATGGGAGCCGAAGCGCTGGAGGCCGCGGGCCTCGGGCCGATCGACGTCCCGGTTCTGGCGCAGCTGCCGATCTCGATCGAGCAGCGCGAAATGCAGGCCGAAACGTTCGAACTGATCAAATCCGGTTTCTGATCGGTTCCTTCAAGACCGAGAAAGGGCGGCCGTCGCGGGCCGCCCTTTTTTTCTGGACACATCCCGTGCGGTCAGTTGCGGTCGAACATGATGCTTTCTACATAGCTGTCCCAGTCGCGGGTGGTGACTCCGTTGTAGCTGGTCCCGGAATAGCGATCGAGCCCGGTCATCCCGAGAACGGTGATCAGCCCGCCGCCATCGCCGATCACACCCGAATGACGCGCGGCTGTGCACAGGTCGCTGTCGGATGTGTACGGCCCATTGCCCCAGACAACGCCCGAATAGGGCCCTGGACCGCAGGTGCAGCTATAGATCGCGGCCCCCGACGGAAACACGGAGCAGGCCCCCTCGGCCGCCGCGTTGTCGGCCTGAAGCACAAAGGGCGATTCCGGCTGGAAGGTAAAGCTCGCCCCATATGATCCCCAGCTGCGCGTCTCGACCCCGTTGTTGAAGGTCCCGTCATAACTGTCCTGACCCTCGACCTCGCGCACCCAGACATCGCCGCCATCGCCGCCGATCACGCCCGCATGGATCGCGGCGAGGCAGATCGAGCTGTCGGCGGTATAAGGATCGCTGCCCCAGACCGCACCCGTCCCGTCAAAGGGCGGGCAGGTGCAGGAATATTCCGCCTGTCCCACCGGATAGGGTCCGCATTCCGCGCCCATCGCGATGTCGTTGTCGATCGTGCCCGCAAAGGTGAACGAACTGCCATAGGACCCCCAGTCGCGGGTCGTCACGCCGTTTGCGGTCGAGCCGGGATAGCTGTCCTGCCCGTCCATCGGCACGATGCGCACGATGCCCCCCATGTCCCCGTTGACGCCTGCGTGCGTTGCGGCGGTGCAGAAATCACTGTCGGAGGTATAGGGATTGCTGCCCCAGACCGCACCGCCGGTATCGCCGCCCGCGCACAGACATTCGAAGGGGTAATCCTGCATCGGAGCCGTGCTGCAGGCCTCCTGCGCCACTGCTCCCTGGCCAAGGGCCGCGAACCCCAATCCAGCTGCCGTGAAAATGAACCCGTTGCGCGTGATCATCCTGATACCCTCCCGTTTGTCGATTATCTGCCGGCGCTCCCCTGCGGGGCCCGTGGCCCAGACTAGGCGCGCGGATGCGGCTCCGACAAGTCCGGTCCTCCTGACCTGCGCATCTTGCAACGGCGCCCCCGCCCCCCTATGTTCATCCTGTCCTTCGGGACTATGGACATAAACGCGCTCGTAATAAGCGGATCGGACCCGGGGGCGGTACCCGGCGGCTCCACCAAACCACCCTCGTTGGGGGCAGATGGGGCCGAAACAGGATCGACGAACGTCTAAAGGGGTTATGCTTTGTCCCGGTGAGGTACCACCGTTATCGGTCCGATATGTACAGTTGCCAACGACAACCGTGCTCCGGCTATGGCTCTGGCTGCTTAAGCAGTCCGAGTTGCCGAAACTTAAGCCCTCTCGCCTAGCAGCGTGAGGCGGGGTTCGCAGGTACCTGGCAACAGAAACCTGCATTTTCTCCCTTTTTCACGGATCTGTGTGCCGGTCGGGCATGAAAAACGTTGATGCGCTGCGCGACGCTGTCGCAAGATCCGCTCCATGATCGTACCTCGCCGCATGATCGCCCTGTTCGCCGCCGCCCTGTTCGTCGCCGGTGGCACCGCCCGGGCCTGCGACACGGCCCTGCTCCTTGCGGTCGATGTGTCGAATTCCGTCGACGAGGCAGAGTACCGGCTTCAGATCGACGGGATGGCCGATGCGCTGCTCGATCCGGAGATCGTGCTGGCGTTGACGGAAGGCCGGGTCACACTTTCGGTCATGCAATGGTCGGGGGTCGAGCGGCAGGTGATGTCGCTGCCATGGCGGCAGATGCTGACCAAGGCGGATGTCATCCGCTTTTCCCAGGACGCCCGCGCGCTGGAGCGCGCCTTTGTCCTGTCCGATACCGCGCCGGCGGAGGCGATCCGCTTTGCGCTGCGTCAGTTCGACGAGGTCGAGGATTGCGCCCGTCATATCATCGACGTCTCGGGCGACGGCACGCCCAATTCCGGCTCCGACACGCGCGGCGCCAGCCAGGAGGCAGAGCGAGCGGGTGTCACGATCAACGGCATCGCGATCGAATCGATGGGCGTGGCGATCTCGGGGTTCTACAGGCGCGCGCTGGTGACCCGTGACGGTTTCGTCATCACCGCCCGCGGGCACCGGGATTATCCGAGGGCGATCCGGATCAAGATCCTGCGCGAGGTCAGCCGCGTCGTCGGGTGATCCGGATCGCCCATCGGACCCCGCCGCCCGAGCCGCGTCCTGCGCCTGCGCCATACGATTGGATCGGTCCTTGCCTTTGCGCGGGACGGCTCGGCCGGACGATGGATATGCGCTTTCGCCCTCAGACCACCATGTCCTCGGGTATCCGTTGATCCGGTACCAGCATCATTCAGGCCGTGGCGCCTCGTCACCTGCCTGCGCCGCCCCGGCCTCGATCTGGGCCTGAACCGTGGCGGCAAGCTCGGTCAGAGAGAAGGGCTTCGGCAGGAAGACCGAGTTCGGGATCAAGGCCTTGTGTTCCGAAAACGCATCCTCCGCATAGCCCGATACGAAAACGACGCGCGTCTCGGGTCGCGCAATCAGGGCCTCGCGCACCCATGACGGACCATCGAGGCCGGGCATGATCACATCCGTCACGAAAATGTCGATCACAAGGCCCGGATCGTCGAGGATTTTCAACGCGGCTTCGGCGCTGTCCGCCTCGAGAACGGTATATCCCTTGAGCCGCAATGCCCGGGATGCAAAGGCCCGCACCGGTGCCTCGTCCTCGACCAGCAGGATCGCCGCATCACTGCTGACATGCTCGCTATTCTCCTGTGGCGGTGGTTCCGGCGCCAACGGTTCCACACCGGGCGCCACTGCGGGGAAATACAGGGTAAAGACGCTGCCCTGCCCGACGACACTGTCCGCAAAGATGAAGCCGCCGGTCTGCTTCACGATGCCGTAGGCCGTTGACAGGCCAAGACCCGTGCCTTCGCCCGGGCGCTTGGTGCTGTAGAAAGGTTCGAAAATCTTGTTCAATTTGTCGACCGGGATGCCCGTCCCCTCATCGCGCACCCGTGCCACCACATATCGGCCCGCGGGCACCGTCGCCCGGTCGCGCTCGAGCGGGGACGTCAGGAGGATGTCATCGGTTTCGATCCGGATCATCCCGCCTTCGGGCATGGCATCGCGGGAATTCACGACAAGGTTCATGAAGACCTGTTCCAACTGCCGCTTGTCCGCCCGGATGCAGGACAGATCCGGGTCATGTTCCACTGTCAGCGTGACCTTCTCGCCGACCAGACGGTTCAACAGGTGGGTCAGTTCGGACAGCGTGTCGCGAAGATCGACGATCTCGGGCATCAGGTTCTGCTTGCGCGAAAAGGCCAGCAGTTGCCGAACAAGGCTGGCTGCGCGGTTCACGTTCTGACGGATCTGCGTCAGATCGCCGAAATCGGGATCACCCTCGTCATGGCGCAGCAACAGCAGGTCGCAATGGCCCGAAATCGCGGTCAGCAGGTTGTTGAAATCATGCGCCACCCCCCCCGCCAGTTGCCCGATCGCCTGCATTTTCTGGCTCTGGACGAATTGCGCCTCGAGGCTCTTGAGTTCGGTCACATCGTTGAGAACAGCGATCAGATGTGGCGTTTCCCGATCGCCGGTCGTGTTCAGCGACACCTGCACGAACGTATCGCGATGGGGGCCTGTGCCGCGCAGAAACTGCGGCCCGGCCGCGCCGCGCCCTTCAGCCGTTTCGCGCAGCCAGTCGCCGATCGGACGGCCCAACCCTTCGAGAAGCTCCCACAGGCGGGTTTGCCCGCCCAACGGCATCGGCAAGAGCGTTCGTGCCTCCTTGTTCGACGCCAGTATCTCGCCGCTTGGCGCAACCTTCAGGAGCGGGACGGGCAGATCCTCGATCGCGTCCCAATCGGTCGCGGGGCCATGCTCGCCACGGCCCGCGGCTCCGGCCGGGAGAAGATAGATTTCCTGTCGCCCGCCACTGGCCGGAACGAGAGCCACGAGGCTTTCGACCGGACCGTCGACCCCTTCGACGATGTGCAGGGCACCGGATTTGAGGGGCAGATCATGAAAGACCTTGTCGAGCATCCGCGCCCGGCCGCCTGTCAGCCGCTTGAAGGCCTCATTCATGAACAGGACCGTGCCAGATGGACCCGAGGTCAGCATCGGAAGGCTCATCGAATCTGCGCCACGGGTGCCACCCATCCTCTCGGCGCCCTGCTCAAGCCGCCAGATCATCGCGCCCCGCCCGATCTCCTGCGCCGAAAGCCGCACATGGCCACGGCGGGTCGCGATATCCTCGCTGGAATGGCCGTAGGCACGGGCCTTTCGTTCCAGCCGCTGGAGCATCGGCGCTGGACCGGCGACGATATCGCGCATCACCTCGTCCAGAGTGTCTGTGGTTCGTCCGGTGAACCTCGTTTGCGCTACGCCATTTCGGTGCAGAATACGCCCGCTTCCATTGGTCAGAAAGCTGGCCCAGGTTTCGTTCGCGATGATCTGGGCGGCGGTTTCCAGCAACTGCTGATCGGCCCGCCCCCGGCTGATCGACAGGAAACTCCGCCAGGACGCGATCAGGAAGAGGATCGACCCGGCGATCGTGAGCAGCGTCGCGACAACGGGTATCGCGCTTAGCAGGCCCGCGGTCAGGCAGATGGTCGCTGAGACAAACAGACCAAGCGAAAGCCGCAAGGATTGGTCGGCAGCTCCGCCAACCTCACGATCCATGCCGACCTCCGCAGGAGGCGGAGCACCCATTTCGGCCTGAGACACCAGCAACCCTCCACGATTCTATTCGCTCGAGTTGACCAGTGGAGTCCTAAAGCGACGTAAACCGTGATTGGATGCTAGCCGCCAGGCGCAGAGAATTCAACTAAAAGGAGATTAAAGTGCACGCCGCATTATCCCAAGATGAAAACCATCTCCCCATTCATCGGGCAACCAGCGGCGCAACGACACAAGATCAAGCTCGCGTCTTTCAGCGACGCAGGCCTCGATCACAGACCGGTTCTCGGCCTCGAATATGGAACAGGTCGCATAGGCCAGGGTCCCGCCCGGCGCCACGAAATCAGCGGCATCGCGCAGGATGCGGGACTGAAGGGCGACAAGATCATCCAGCGCCGCGGGCGTCAGCCGCCATTTGCCCTCCGGATCACGGCGCCACGTGCCGCTGCCCGAACAAGGGGCATCGATCAGAACCAGATCGAAGGTGCCATCTGTTTCGGGGCTGATGCCGGTCCGGACCTCGATCTGCGCCCCGGCCCGCGCGGCGCGGTTGGGCAGATCAGACATCCGCCGCGCCTCGATGTCATGAGCCACGACCTCGGCCGCGCCGGCCGCCGCCAAGGCAAGGGCCTTGCCCCCGCCGCCCGCGCAGAAATCCAGCACCCGGGCCCCGTCTACCGATGGCAGTGCAGCCACCGCAGCCTGGGAGCTTGCATCCTGCAGCTCGACCAGACCGGTTTCGAACGCGTGTGATGCGCGCAGCCGGCGGGCACCATCGGTGACGCGCAAGGCCGTTGCGACATGAGGATGGGCCTCGGCCCCGATCCCGTCATCGGCCAGCGCGGCGATGGCCGCGTCACGATCGCCCCGAAGCAGGTTGACCCTGAGGAAAACCGGCGCCCGGTCCCGCAGGGTGAGCATCACCGCCGTGGCCTCTGGCCCCAGGTCGGTATGAAACCTGTCCTGAACCCAATCGGGCAGATCGGCCAGCTCCCCGGGCGAGAGGTCGGAGGGCGCGATGCCGCCTTCCCCCGGTGTAAGCGGTTCGGGCGCATGCCCGGCCCCGTCGAAACGTGTCGCGGGATCGCCACCGTCAAGCCGCATCAGGCCGAGCATCAGCGCCCGCCCCGTCAGCGCCCCGCCACAGGCGGCCGCAGACC
Source organism: Alexandriicola marinus (assembly GCF_004000435.1). Classification (GTDB taxonomy): domain Bacteria; phylum Pseudomonadota; class Alphaproteobacteria; order Rhodobacterales; family Rhodobacteraceae; genus Alexandriicola; species Alexandriicola marinus. Next base: position 174,394 of record NZ_RBVZ01000005.1, on the reverse strand, counting down.
GGCGCTTGCGCAGCGCGTCATACACATGATCACGGACCGCGGCGCGATCCTTCGACCCGGCAAAACGGCTTTTCCGGGCCCAGCCTGTCAGGGCCTTTTCCGCCGGGGCACCGCCGAGGATCGCATCGAGGATCTCGATCGCGGCCTGAACCCGCGCGCCGGGCGTCACCGGTCAGCCCACACGATAATTCGGCGATTCCCGCGTGATCTGAACGTCATGGACATGGCTTTCCTTGAGGCCCGAGCCGGTGATCTTGACGAAGTTGCGATAGCGCCGCATCTCTTCGACCGTGGCGCAGCCGGTATAGCCCATGGCGGCACGCAGCCCGCCCACCAGCTGGTGGATCACGGTGCCCGCGCTGCCCTTGTAGGGAACCTGGCCTTCGATCCCTTCGGGCACCAGCTTGTCGGAGGCCGCGTCCTTCTGGAAATACCGGTCGGCCGAGCCACGCGCCATCGCGCCAAGGCTGCCCATCCCGCGATAGGATTTGAAGCTGCGACCCTGGTAGAGGATGACCTCGCCCGGGGATTCGTCGGTCCCGGCGATCATCGAGCCGACCATGGCGCAGGACGCGCCCGCCGCGATGGCCTTGGCGAAATCGCCCGAAAACTTGATCCCGCCGTCGGCGATGACCGGCGTCTCGCCGGCGGCGCTCGCGCAATCCATGATCGCGGTCAGCTGCGGCACACCCACGCCCGCGACCATCCGAGTGGTGCAGATCGAGCCAGGGCCGATCCCGACCTTGATCGCATCGGCGCCCGCGTCGATCAGCGCGCGCGTGGCCTCGGCTGTGGCGACGTTGCCCGCGATGATCTGGACGTTGTTTGACAGGTTCTTGAGCCGCGAGACCGCCTTGCCCACTCCTTCGGAATGGCCATGTGCGGTGTCGATCACGACGATATCGACGCCCGCGTCGATCAGTGCCTCGGAGCGTTCGAAGCCCGCGTCCCCCACGGTCGAGGCCGCAGCGACGCGCAGCCGGCCCAGCTCGTCCTTGCAGGCGGAGGGGTTCAGCACGGCCTGTTCGCTGTCCTTCAAAGTCAGAAGCCCGGTCAGCTTGCCGGTCTTGTCCGTCACCAGAAGTTTCTCGATCCGGCGCGCCTTCATCAGGCTGCGCGCTTCTTCGAGGTCGGCCGGTTCGGTCAGGATGGCGAGGTTCTCGCTTGTCATCATGACCCGGACGGGGGTGCGATCATCCTCGGCAAAGCGCATGTCGCGGTTGGTGACGATCCCCATCACGCGGCCATCCTCGCCCACGACGGGGAACCCGGTGACGCGATACCGCTCCATTAGGGCCTTGGCGTCGGCCAGTGTCTGGTCGGGGGTCAGCGTGATGGGCGTATAGACGATGCCCGACACGAACCGCTTGACCCGCCGGATCTGGCGGGCCTGTTCCTCGACATCGAGGTTGCGGTGCACGACGCCGATCCCGCCCGATTGCGCCATGGCGATCGCCATGCGCGCCTCGGTGACGGTGTCCATCGCGCTCGACAAGAGCGGGATGTTCATCGAGATCGATTTCGTCACCCGGGTGCGGACATCTGCCTCTGACGGCAAGACGGATGACGCCCCCGGAACCAGCAGAACATCATCAAATGTGAGAGCCTCACGAATCTCCATGGCATATCTCCGGGAGTTACGTCGTTTGGCGGGTCCCTATCGCATGGAACCGGAGAAGGTGAAACCCACAAAGGGCGTCTGATTGTCCCCATCACGCAATATGTCGCGCGCGCCCCGCCGAAGACCTTCGTCCCCGCAGTCATGACGCTTTCATAAAGATCATGACGCGAACGGACCTTACATTACCGCGACCCCGCCCTATGTTCGCGCCAAACCGGCACCAAGGAACAGGCATGTCAGATCCCCTCGTCATCTTCACGCCCTCGGGCAAGCGCGGTCATTTCCCGGTCGGCACCCCGGTGCTGACCGCCGCGCGCCAGCTGGGCGTCGATCTCGATTCGGTCTGCGGCGGGCGCGGCATCTGCTCCAAGTGCCAGGTCAGCCCGTCTTATGGCGAGTTCTCCAAGCATGGCGTGACCGTGGCCGACGACGCCCTGTCGGAATGGAACGAGGTCGAGGCCCGCTATGACCGCGTCCGTGGCCTGAAGGAAGGCCGCCGCCTTGGCTGCCAGGCCACGATCCAGAGCGACATCGTGATCGACGTGCCCGCCGAAAGCCAGGTTCACCGGCAGGTCGTCCGGAAGGCGGCGTCCGACCGGGTGATCGTCATGGACCCGGCGACAAAGCTTTACTATGTGACCGTCCCGGAACCCGACATGCACGAGCCGCTGGGCGATTTCGAACGCCTGCGCGCGGCCCTGCGCACCCAGTGGGAAATCGAGGAGGTCACGGCGCCCCTGTCGATCCTGTCAAAGCTGCAAAAGGCGCTGCGCAAGGGCGAATGGGCCGTGACAGTCGCGGTTCACCGGGGTCATGACGACAGCGCGGCACGGATCATGGAGATCTGGCCCGGCTTTCACGAAGATCGGATCTTCGGGCTGGCGATCGATCTGGGCTCCACCACCATCGCGGCCCATCTGACCGATCTGCGCAACGGAACCGTCGCGGCCAGTGCCGGCGTCATGAACCCGCAGATCCGCTTTGGCGAAGACCTGATGTCGCGTGTGTCCTATGCGATGATGAACCCCGGCGGCGACCTCGAGATGACCCGCGCCGTGCGCGAGGCCATCGACGGGCTGACCGTCGAACTGGCGCAGGAGGCCGGGATCTCGCCTGCGCAGATCCTCGAGGCGGTCTTTGTCTGCAATCCGGTCATGCATCACCTCTTGCTGGGGATCGACCCGGTCGAGCTGGGTCAGGCGCCCTTTGCGCTGGCCACCTCGCGCTCGGTCAGCGTGGATGCCACCGAACTGGGCCTGCACGGCATGAACGACCGGGCCCGCGTTTTCGTGCTGCCCTGCATCGCGGGCCATGTGGGCGCCGATGCCGCCGCCGTCGCGCTGTCGGAACAGCCGGGGAAATCGGACGATCTTGTCCTCGTGGTGGATGTGGGCACAAATGCCGAGATCCTTCTGGGCGACCGCTCCCGCGTTCTGGCCTGCTCCTCCCCCACCGGGCCCGCCTTCGAAGGCGCGCAGATCTCCTCCGGTCAGCGCGCCGCGCCCGGCGCAATCGAGAAGATCGAGATCGATCCGACGAGCAAGGAACCCCGCTTCCGCGTGATCGGCTGCGACCTGTGGTCCGACGATCCGGGCTTTGACGCGGCCACCGCCGCGAGCGGGATCACCGGCATCTGCGGGTCGGGCATCATCGAGGCGGTGGCCGAGCTGCGCATCGCCGGCCTGATGGATGCCCGCGGCCTACTGGGATCGGCCGAACAGACCGGCACCCCGCGCATGGTGGCCGAGGGCCGGACCCATTCCTACCTGATCCACGACGGTACAGCCGATGGGGGGCCGCGCATCACCGTCACCCAAGGCGACATCCGGGCGATCCAGCTTGCAAAATCCGCACTTTATGCCGGGGCGCGCCTGCTGATGGACGAACGCGGCGTCGACAAGGTCGACCGCGTCGTGCTCGCCGGGGCCTTCGGAGCCCATATCTCGCCAAAACACGCGATGGTTCTGGGCATGATCCCCGACGCGCCGCTCGACAAGGTGACATCGGCGGGCAATGCAGCCGGCACCGGCGCGCGTATCGCGCTCTGCTCGGTCGCCGCGCGCGCCGAAATCGAACAAACCGTGCGCGAGATCACAAAGGTCGAAACCGCGATCGAGCCCCGGTTCCAGGAGCATTTCGTCAACGCCAACGCCATCCCCCATGCGACCGACCCCTTCCCCGAACTGCTCAGCCACACGCCCCTGCCCGATGTCAGCTTCAACGCAGGCTCCTCAGGCGGGTCGGATGCCGCAGGCGGGCGGCGCAGGCGCAGGCGTGCCTGATCCCCATCCGACCCGGGCAGGCGGGATCGCCACAGCCGTCCGCAGGCTGGCGCCGCGGCAGAGTGAGCCTCCGCCCACCGCGTCCGCTTGACCGCGCCCTGCGGATCGCCTACCTGACGGATCAGAGCGCGGGTATGGTGAAAAGGTATCACGCGAGCTTCCCAAGCTTAAGTTACGGGTTCGATTCCCGTTACCCGCTCCACTCTCCACGAGAATTCGGCCGAAAACCGCGCGATACGGCGTTCACGGATACTTGAGATCCGTCGAAAACGCGCCAAATATCGGGTTAACGACTGGGAACGAGGGCTGGCGACCATGACGATCCGGGAGTTTACATCCGCTTACACGACCAAGGACGACCGTCTCGCGTCATTGAGTTATTTCGGGACGTTCATTTTCTATTTCACGACGCTTTGGGCGGCCATCGCGGTCGCTGACACGTGGTGGCTGGCCGCCCCGCTGATCGTAGTCAACGCTCTGTCCGGCGTCAGGCTCTACGTGCTGCAGCACGATTGCGGGCACAATTCGCTGTTCTCGGCGCGGTGGATGAACGATCTGGCGGGTTTTGGCCTGTCGACCTTCACGCTCACGCCCTATCGCGCCATGCAATACAACCACAACGTCCACCATCAGCATGTGGGCGATCTGGACGAGCGCCGGTCGGGCGAGATCCACACCATGACGCTGCGCGAATGGGAGGAGGCGAGCTTTTACCGGCGGCTCTGGTACCGGATCTATCGCAACCCGCTGTTCCTGATCCCGGTGGGCGGCATCTTCACCTATGTGCTGCGCTATCGCTGGCCCAAAAGCACTCTGCGCGTGGGCGTCGCGGGCGTCATGGCGCAGAATCTGGCGCTGGCGGTGTGGATATGGCTGATCTGGGCGATGGCCGGCCCCGTCGGGCTCTGGGTCTATGGCGCGACCGTGGTCGTGGCGGCCTGCGTGGGGGTGTTCCTCGTCTATCTTCAGCACAATTTCGAAGACACCTACTGGGACAGGAAGCCCGATCACCGGCTCAAGGATGCCGTGATACAGGGCTCATCCGCGCTGGATCTGGGCTGGTGGTTCGATCTGGCGACCGGCAACATCGCGTACCACGACCTGCATCACGACAATCCGCGCATCCCGTCCTATCGTCTGCGCCGGTGTCACCGCGATGCGCGCGAAGTCTTCGATCTGCCGACGATCGAATGGCCCGAGGCGATCCGCAGCTTCAGCCTCAAGCTCTGGGACGAAGAGGCCGGACGGCTGGTGCCGTTCCCGAAAGAGCGCGGAACCGCCGCGATCCCGGCCGAATAGCGCTGGGTGGCGGGACGTGACCCGCCGCCCCCCGCCCGGATCAAAGACCGTGGGCCCGAAGGAAGCCCACCAACTGCGCCGTCGAGCCGTCCTTGTCCTCTGCCCCGGCCGTGCCTTCGACGACCGGCTGCAAGGCGGTTGCCAGTTCCTTGCCCAGTTCGACCCCCCATTGATCGTAGGAGTTGATCCCCAGCACCACGCCTTCGACGAACACCCGGTGTTCGTAAAGCGCGATGATCCGGCCAAGCGTCGCGGGATCAAGCTTGGGATAGGCCAGCGTCGTGGAGGGGCGGTTGCCGGGGAACACGCGATGGCGGGCCTGCCGGTCCAGCTCGGCCCCCTCAAGCCCCTTCGCGGCCATGATCGCGCGCGCCTCGTCAAGGCTGCGTCCGCGCATCAGCGCCTCGGATTGCGCGAGGCAATTGGCGACCAATAGCTGGTGCTGATGGTGCAGGTCCGGCTCCTGCCCCTCGGCCGCCACGAGGAATTCGCAAGGCACCACGCGCGTGCCCTGATGGATCAGCTGGTAGAAGGCATGCTGGCCATTCGTCCCCGGCTCCCCCCAGACGACGGGGCCGCTGTCGAAGGGCAGATCGGCGCCATCCATGCTGACACGTTTGCCGTTCGATTCCATCTCCAGCTGCTGAAGATAGGCGGGCAATCGGGCCAGCCGGTTGTCATAGGGCAGGACCGCGCGGGTCGCATAACCGCAGACCTGATTGTGCCACAGGCCCACCAGCGCCAGCAGGGCCGGCATGTTCTCGGACCAGTCGGCAACGCGGAAATGGCGATCCATATCCTGCCCGCCGCGCAGGAAGGCGCGGAAGGCCTCGGGGCCGATGGCGATCATCAGGCTCAGCCCGATCGGGCCCCACATGGAATAGCGCCCGCCGACCCAATCCTCGAACCCGAAGACGCGATCCGCCGCGATCCCGAAACCCTCGGTCTTGTCGAGCGCCGAGGACAGCGCCGCGAATTGCGCCGCCGGATCGGCGACCTTGTCGCTCATCCAGGCCTTGGCGGTTCGGGCGTTGGTCATCGTCTCGATCGTGGTGAAGGTCTTGGAGGCCACGATCACCAGCGTCGTCGCCGGATCGAGCCCGGCCAGCGTGTCGGCGATATCGGCCGGATCCACGTTCGACACGAAATGACAGCGCGGCCCGTCATGATAGGGGCTGAGCGCGCGAACGGCCATCGCGGGGCCCAGATCCGACCCCCCGATCCCGATATTGACCACATCGGTGATCTGGCCGCCGGCCCCCGCGAAGGCGCCAGACCGGACGTCGGCAGCAAAATCCTCCATCCGCGACAGCGTTCCGAGCACGCCGGGCATCACGTCGTGACCGCCCACCAGCACCGGATCGCCATCGAGGTTGCGCAGCGCGGTGTGCAGAACCGCCCTGCCCTCGGTCTCGTTGATCGCCGCGCCCGAAAACATCGCCTCGCGCTTTGCCGCGACGCCCGTGCTGTCCAGAAGCCCGATCAGCATGTCGCGGGCCGTCTCGTCGATATTGGTCTTGGAATAATCGAACAGCATGTGGCCCATGCGCACCGAGAACGCCTCGGCCCGGGCGGCGTCGCAGATCGTCTCGAAGCGCCGGTCGGCGACCTGCGCGTGGTGCGATTTCAAGTCTTTCCACATCAGATCAACCCTCTACCCAGTGAATCGTGGCATTTCTCAAGACGACGGACACGGGCGCCTCTTCGGGGCTCAGATCGCGCGCCCGTTCGATCGCGGCGCGTTTTTCGGCCCCGGTGATCAGGATATGCGTCGACATCGCGTCGCGCAGCACCCGGGCCGACAGCGTCACCCGCGGCTCGGGCGCGCCCGGCGCCCGCATCGGGACAAGGATCGCATCGCCGTGAAGCGCGTCGTGCAACCGATCCGCCCCCGGAAAGATCGACGCGGTGTGCATGTCCGTGCCCATCCCCAGCAGCAGAACATCGATCGGCAGCGACGGCGCAAGGCCCGCCTCGATCCCGGCAAGCCCGTCTTCCGGCGTCTCGGCCCCGTTGTAGAGCGGCAGATACCGGGCAGCGGATGCGCGGTCGGTCAGGAGCCGTTCTCGGATCAGCCGGGTGTTCGAGCGATCGGACGTCTCGGGCACCCAGCGTTCGTCGGTCAGCATGACATCGACGCGGGACCAGTCCAGATCGGCGGCACACAGATCGTCGAACATCGGCCCCGGCGTGGTGCCACCCGGCACCGCGAGACTGACCCTGTCTTCATGCGACAGCGCCTGCCGCAGTTCCCCCGCCAGTCGGTTGGCAAGGTTGATCATCAACATGTCGATGTCGGGATATTCGATCAGGTTCATCGGATTGGCCTTTCTTCCCCGGTCAGCAGTTCTGGCGGCTCAGGCCTTGATATCACGCCATCGACGGCCTTCGCGATGAAGAAGCATCTGCGAATCCTCCGGCCCGGTCGATCCCGGCTCATAGAGCTTTGGCACGTCGGACCGTTCTTCCCACGCGTTGATGATCGGATCGGTCCAGGCCCAGGCGGCCTCGACCTCGTCGCCGCGCATGAACAGCGTCTGGTTGCCCCGGATCACGTCCATGATCAGCCGCTCATAGGCGTCGGGCACCTCCTCGGCATCTTCGCCAAGCGCCTCGGCAAAGGTCAGGTCCAGCGGCACGTCGACAAGCCGCATCCCGCCCGGCCCCGGTTCCTTGATGGTGACCTGAAGATCGATCCCCTCGTTCGGCTGAAGCCGGATCGACAGGATGTTGCGGTGGCGCGCCACGTCGCCTTCGAAGATCGAATGCCCCAGATCCTTGAACACGACGGCGATCTCGGACGATCTGGCCCGCATCTTCTTGCCGGTGCGCAGGTAGAACGGAACCCCCGCCCACCGCCAGTTCGCGATTTCGCACCGCATCGCGATGAAGCTTTCCGTGAAGCTGCGCGGATTGTCGGCATCCTCGCGATAGCTTGGCTCTGTCTCGGTCGCCTCGTACTGGCCACGCACGATGTGATGGGCCGGCACCGATTGCAGCGCGCGGATCACCTTGAGCTTTTCGTCACGCACCGCGTCGGCCTCGAACTGGCCGGGCGGCTCCATCGCGATCAGGCAGACCAGCTGCATGAGGTGATTCTGGACCATGTCCCGCATGGCGCCAGACTTGTCGTAATAGGCCCCGCGCCCGCCGACACCCACCGTCTCGGCCACGGTGATCTGGATGTGATCGACGTAGTGGTTGTTCCACAGCGGCTCGAACAGGACATTGCCGAACCGGACGGCCATCAGGTTCTGAACCGTCTCTTTCCCGAGGTAATGATCGATCCGGTAGATCTGGCCTTCGTGGAAATGCTCGGCCAGCGTCTGGTTCAGGGCCCGCGCCCCGTCCAGATCACGACCCAAGGGTTTTTCCACCACGATCCGGCTGTGCCGGTCGGCGATCCCGTGATTATGAAGCCGTTCGGCCAGCGCGCCGAACAGCGACGGGGCGACCGAGAAATAGAACGCGCGCACCACATCGGGGCGCATCAGGTCGGACAGGTCCGACCAGCCCCCGTCCCCGGTCGCATCGACTTGCACATAGTGCAGCTGCCCGAGGAAGGCATCGAGATTGGCGGTATCAGATTTTTCCTGCCCGCCGAATTCGCTGATCGCCTCGCGGACCAACTGGCGATAGTCGTCATCGCCCATATCGGAGCGGGCCGCGCCGATCACTCGCGAGTCGCCGGGCATCTGCCCCGCGATGAAGCGCCGAAACAGGCCGGGCAGGATCTTCCTGCGGGCCAGATCGCCGGTTCCGCCGAAAATCACGAGGTCGAACGTGTCGACCGGAATGACGCGAGAGACCATACCATTCTCCTCGTTGAAGGCGCCGCAGCTTGTTAGCGCTAACGGCGGCTGGGTATCTCCTCCGCTACCCGAAGTCTAGCGCGAAGTCCCCCCGATCTTCCACCACTCCGCGGGTTTCAGCCGGGCGGGCGGGCGCCGACGCTCCAGCCACCATTTCGCCAGCCCGCGCCAGCGCGGATGGGTGGCAAGCCGATGCCAGAGCGTGCCGTCGGGGTACCGGTTGAACGGACAGACCCGCATGCAGATTGCGCAATCCGTCTTGAGTTTGGCCCAATAGCCAAAGCAGGCCTCGCAATCGGCCGACCATTTGCGCACGCCCCGGATCGTCGACGGGCTGCCCCTGCCCAGATCGGGCGGCCCTTCGGGCAGCGCCTTGACGGGGCAGGCCTGTGCGCAAATCGTGCAATTCTGACAATAGCATGCAAGCCCAAGCTTACGCGGCGCATCAACCTCCAGAGGCATGTCCGTAAAGACCTTGGAAAACCGGACCCGAGGCCCGAATTCCGGGGTCAGGACCATCTGGTTCCGTCCATATTCGCCAAGCCCCGCCTTGATCGCATAGGGGATCACAAGCGCCGTGTCGTTCATGCTCGCGACCGCGTTGTAGCCAAGGTTGCGAATATAGGCGGCAAGCTGCATCACGATGGCCGCTTCATGGCTGTACTCGCGGCCCGTCGCCGCCCCTGCCAGCGCGCTGGGATAGGTCTCGACAAGGCCCGCATCCATCTCGTGGCCCATCACGATCACATGGGTCAGCCCGTCGGGCAGGTCATTGTCACGCGGCGTCATCGTGCGCGTGTCGGGGATACGCGCATAATGCCAGCGCGGGTCGATATGGGTGATACCGCACAGATCGGCACCGAAGAACCGGGCGATTTCCTTGATCCCGCGCGCCTCTTCGGCGGGAGATCGCAGCGTGGCCCGATCCGGCGCGACCGGCGTGTCGTTGCGAATCCACCCCTGGAACCCCTCACGGACACCGTCTTGCGCCGCGCGGTTCGAAATCACGTCAGAGATCAGCCACGATGCATTGCGCAGGGCGAAATCGCGCTGGGTGAACCCGTCGCCACGGCGCGGGGCGGCCTCCATCCGGTAGGAGGCGAAGAAGGCATCGGTCTCTTTCGACCGGACCTTTTCGTCCCAGAACGCCCGGGTGAAGATATCGTTCATCTGGTCGAAGGGTTCGAATTCCGCCGTGAGGTCGAAGCCGGCATGCCGGTCGCTGTCGCGCAAATGATCGGGCAAGATGTCGTCGGGCGTGGTCATCCCCGGACGCTAGACCGGAACGGCGCTGCTGTTCCAGCAAAACCCCGGGACTCAATACCATCGGCTGGCATTCGCGACCGGCAGCGCGCCAAAGGACCGGGCCTAAAAGCGCCTCAGGCCTCGAGTTCACTGTCCCAATAGAGGAAGTCGAACCACGTCTCGTGAAGGTAATTCGGCGGGAAGCGTCGGCCCATGTTGCGCAGCTCCTCCGATCCGGGCTGACGCGGCGGCTTGCGCAGGGCCATCCCCGACTGACGCAGCGACTTGCTACCTTTCTTGAGGTTGCAGCGCGAACAGGCCGCCACGACGTTTTCCCAGCTCGTCACCCCGCCCCGCGCCCGCGGGACCACGTGATCGAAGGTCAGGTCCCCCTTGTCGCCGCAATACTGACACCTGAATTCATCGCGCAGAAACAGGTTGAACCGGGTAAAGGCCACGCGCTTCTGCGGTTTGACGTAATCCTTGAGAACAACGACCGAGGGGATGCGGATGCTGGTGCTGGGACTGTGCACGCATTCGTCATATTCCGCGACGATATTGACCCGATCCAGCCAGACCGCCTTGATCGCCTCCTGCCAGGGCCAGAGCGATAGCGGATAATAGGACAGCGGCCTGTAATCCGCATTCAGAACAAGCGCGGGATTTGTTCGCAACCCACTGGGTGCCCTCGTGAATTCTGTCCTGAAATCGCCGTCCATAAGTGACTCCACCCTCGCCTGCCCGCCGCAACTGGCGCCAGAGCGGGGGGACCCGCCCCGAACGCTTTTATGTGACTATATCTCGTGGATCACCTCTGGCAAGCGCGCAGATGCCCACAAGATGTCGAAGACCGTTTGCCCCGGCAAGACGACAGTTTCGTGACAAATGGCGTCCCCATATGACGCGCTTTTGCCCACCTGAACAGCGAGAGCCGGGCGAAGCTCCGCCCGCGCGCTAAGATCGCGGCGCATCAGGCCTGCGCGGGAACGGGCTCGCAGACTTGCAACGCCGAGGCGGCGACCATTCGCGCGCGTCCCTCGGACTTGGCCCGATAGAGCGCCCGATCGGCATCACGGTAAGCGGAAATCGTGGGCTGGCCGGCATCGGTGATCAGCGCCCCCGCCGACAATGTCAGAGAGAGCCCCTCTGGCAGGCCCGCATCCGCAATCCTGATCGGGGCGCAGATCGTCCGGGCCAGCTGATCCAGCCGGGTCGCGTCGGCCCCGTCATAGAACATGACGAATTCCTCTCCGCCGTATCGCGCCGCGATATCGACATCGGAGAGCGTCTTGCGCAGGGCCTCGGCGATGGCGCGCAGACAGGCATCGCCGACATCATGGCCATAGGTATCGTTGATACGCTTGAAATGGTCCGCATCCGCCAGAACGAGAATCCCGGCCCGCGCGAAATGCCCGTCAGGCGCAACCGCCGACAGAAAGGCGCGCCGGTTCGGCAATCCGGTCAGCATATCCGTCGTCGCGATCTCGGCCAGCTTGTCCTGAAGGGCACTCTGGTTTCGCAGGATCGCCAGCAGTAGCCCCACGACCGGGGCCGAGATGACCAGACCACTGATGATACAAAGGTGCATCACGGCCCAGGGGTCGGGAAACAGCAGAAGCACGACGACATAGACCATGACCACGACCATGATCTCGATCCCGACAAACGCCGCGATCATCGATCGCAAGGTTCGGGGCGCAAGGCTTGCGATCCTGTCCTGCACCAACCCTGCCCTTCAGCCCGAACACCAAACCGGACAGTGCTTCAATCGGATGAAGATTTGGTTAGCAGCGGCCTGTGGGGCGTCAGTAGCCCAGACGCTCCCGCATGAAGGCCAACGCGACCGAAAGACCGTCGGGCGCGATGCCGTGGCCGGTGCCCTTCATGACATGCGCATAGACTTCCTTCCAGCCGGCCTCCTGCAGGGCCTCGGCCGCCTGAGGCAGGCTTTGCACCGGAACGACCTCGTCCTCGTCCCCGTGGACAAGCAGGACAGGCGGACGGCACTGAACCTCGTCTGCCAGCAATTCAGGCGCCATCAGCCGCCCCGAAAAGGCCGCGATCCCGGCCACCGCATCTTCGCGACGCGGGGCCACATGCAGCGACATCATCGTGCCCTGGCTGAACCCGAACAGCATCACCTGTTCCGGCAAGAGATCCTCGTCGACCATGATCCCATCGAGAAAGGCATTCAGGTCATCGGCGGCGCGCAACATGCTCTGGTGCGATTCCTCTTCCGACGATCCGTCGATCCACGGGATCGGAAACCATTGATACCCCATGGGAGAGCCCGGGCAGGCCTCGGGCGCATCGGGGGCAAGGAACATCGTATCGGGCATGTGTTCAGCCAGTGGGTCGGCCAATCCCATCAGGTCGGCCCCATTGGCGCCATAGCCGTGAAGAAAGATTACCGCCGATCGCAGATCTCCGCTCAGGGGGGCTCGGCGGTCAGTCGTCAGGGCTCTGGTCATGATGGGCTCCGCAGGGTCAGAATTCCCCAGCGGTCTATCCCGCCACGGCACTTGCGGCAACAGGCCCGTCAGGCAGGCCGGGTCAGCGGATGCCCTCACTGCCCTTGTCGACCCGGTAATAGGCCCAGAGGATCCGCGCCGCGACCGACCGCCAGGGCCGCCAATCCTGCGCCATGTCACGGAGGGCCCTTTCCGTCGGGCGGGCCTCGAGCGCAAAAAGCATCCGCGCCGATTCCTGCAAGGCCAGATCGCCGGCGGCGAATACATCGGCATGGCCAAGGCTGAACATGGCGTAGACCTCTGCCGTCCAGCGCCCGATCCCGGTGACGGAGGTGAGCCTGTCGATCACCGCGTCACTGGGCGCGTCTCGCAGCGCGTCAAAGTCGATCCCGGCATCGGCAAGTGCCCGGAAATACCGGATTTTCGGCCGCGAGAGGCCCACCGTGGCCAGATCCGCATCGCTTGCCGCGTGAATGGCGTCGGGCGTGACGTATCCCGCCGCCTGAACCCTGTCCCAGATCGCGGCGGCCGACGCGGTGCTGACCTGCTGGCTCACGATGGCCGAGGCAAGCTGAGCAAAGCCATCGGGCCTCAGCCTCAGGGGCAAGGGGCCTGTCAGGTCAAGCGCATGGGCGAATTCCGGCACCCGGGCTCCGAGCCACTCGGCCCCCTCGGCCACACAGTCCGGCCCCGTGATCAGCCGCATCGCGCCTGCGCCCAGTCCAGCGCCGAGGCCACGTCCTGAACGATCGGCACGTCCGGCAAGACCGGTCGCGCGATCATCAGGACGGGCAAGCCCAGTTCCCGCGCGGCATCCAGCTTGGACCGGCTTTGCGCGCCGCCGGCGTTCTTGACGACAAGGGCGTCGATCTTCAGTTCGCGAAACAGGGCCACCTCCGCCTCTTTGGAAAATGGTGGTCGACCAATCACATAGCGTCCGTTCTTGAGGGGGAAATCACCCTCGGGCGGATCGATCTGACGGCAATAGACGCGCCTGTCGCCGAGGTTGGCAAAGCGCTCCAACGTTTGTCGCCCGGTGGCGAGAAAAACCGTGGCCCTCGGCGGCAGATAGCCCGCTGCCTCTGCCTCTGAGCCGATGACGGTCCAGCGATCTTCGGGGCCGGGGCGCCATTCCGGCCGGGCAAGGCAGAGAAAGGGCAAGCCCAGTTCGGCCGCGACCCGCGCGCTGCGCGCTGTGATGCGCGCCGCGAAAGGATGGGTCGCATCTAGGATCGCGGTGATCCCGGCGTCCTCCAGATAGGCCCGAAAGCCGTCTTCGCCGCCGAACCCGCCGATCCGGGTGGAGATCGGCAAGGCAGCCGGGGCTCGCGTCGCCCCGGCGAGCGAGGCCACGGCGTCGATCCCAGCCTCGGCGAGGCCCGCCGCGACCTCGCGCGCCTCGCCAGTTCCCGCCAGCAACAGTAGCGTCATCCCTCGGCCCTTGCGATGATATTGCCCGCACGGTCGATGATCACGATATCGAGCTGCGCCGGCGGTGTGCCGCCCTCGAACATCGCGCGCGTGCGACCGAGTGCCTTCTGCGCGACCATATCCGCCAGGGGATTTCCCGCAACTTCATAGGCTTGCAGCGCGGTATTCATGTTGCACAGCCGCGGGTCATCCATCCAGTCGGCCAGTATCCCGAAATCGACCTGGCTCCGCCCCGAATGCAGGTCAGACGCGCCCTGCGCCAGCTTGGTCAGCTTGCCGATGCCGCCGCCGATGGTCAGTCGTTCGATCGGATGGCGGCGCAGATACTTGATCATGCCACCCGCGAAATCGCCCATATCGAGCATCGCGTGATCGGGAAGTCCGTGCAGCTGCTGAACCACACGCTCCGAAGTCGCGCCCGTGCAGCCCGCCACATGGGTCAGCCCCGCCGCGCGCGCCACGTCGATGCCGCGATGGATCGAGGCGATCCATGCCGCGCAGGAATAGGGCCGTACGATCCCGGTCGTGCCGAGGATCGACAGTCCTCCTTCGATGCCAAGCCGGGGATTCCACGTCTTTTTCGCGATCTCGGCCCCGCCCGGCACGGAAATGGTGATCTCCACATCCGGGGCAACGCCATATTCCCCCGCCATCTGGGCCACGACCTCGTCCATCATGGCGCGGGGAACGGGGTTGATCGCGGGCTCTCCGGGCGGGATCGGCAGGCCCGGTTTCGTGACCATGCCCACACCTTCGCCCGCCCGAAAGACGACACCACCGGCCGAGGGCCGCACGCGCACGCGGATCGTGGCGCCATGGGTGACATCGGGGTCGTCGCCCGCATCCTTGATCACGCCGGCCTCGGCCCAGCCTACGCCCAGATGCGGGTCCACGATGTCGAAGACCGGCGTCTCGCCCTTCGGCAAGGTGATCGTCACCCTGTCGGGGACCGTACCGCCCCACAGCCCCGCCAGCGCCGCCCTGAGGGCGGCGGTCGCACAGGCGCCGGTCGTCCAACCGCGGCGCAGCTCTGTTTCGGGCTTGCGTGTCACGGGGCGGACTATAGGGGCGGGCCGTTCTGCCGCCAATGCGCATATCCGTGTCGCATGTCCTCTTTCTTGCGGGCGCGAACAGCGCCATAAGGGGAGCATGACTCGACATATTCTGCCGCACGGGGACTGGCCCCGGCTCGAACAGGGATGGGTCTGGCTCTGCGGTGCGGGGCCGGGGGATCCCGGGCTTCTGACGCTGCATGCGCTCAACGCGCTGGGTCAGGCGGATGTGGTCGTTTATGACGCCCTCGTGCAGGAGGAGATCCTCGACTGGGCCCCGCAGGCCGAACGGATCTATGCCGGCAAGCGCGGCGGCAAGCCCTCGCCCCTGCAGCGTGACATCTCGCTCAGGCTGGTTGCCCTCGCGCGGGAGGGCAAGCGTGTTCTGCGGCTCAAGGGGGGCGATCCGTTCGTGTTCGGCCGCGGGGGTGAAGAGGCGCAGACGCTGATCCAGAACGGTATCCCGGTGCGCATCGTGCCCGGTATCAGCGCCGGCATCGGCGGGCTGGCCTACGCCGGCATCCCCGTCACCCATCGTGATGTGAACCAGTCGGTGACCTTCGTCACCGGGCACGACCAGTCGGGCCAGACGCCCGGATCGCTGGATTGGGAGGCCATCGCCCGGGGCAGCCAGGTCATCGTCATCTACATGGGGATGAAGCATATCGCCCAGATCACGGGCGCGCTGATGGATGCCGGCCGCCCCGCCTCCGAACCCGTGGCCGTTGTGACGACCGCAACCACGGCCTCTCAGCAGGTTCTGGAGACGACGCTGGGCACCGCGGTCGAGGATGTGGCCCGGTCGGCGCTTGAGCCGCCCGCGATCATCTGCGTGGGCCGGTCGGTCCTGATGCGGCAGGTGCTGGACTGGCAGGCCCTTGCGCGCGGCGAGACGCCGCGCAACCTTGATCCGCTGGGCCGGGGCGACGCAGCGGCCAGCGCCTGAGATGCAGGGCCTCATCCTCGCGGCGCCTGCCTCGGGGGCGGGCAAGACAACGGTGACGCTCGGCCTCTTGCGCCACCTTCGGCGCGACGGCGTTGCCGTGCGCTCGGCCAAGTCAGGCCCCGACTATATCGACCCGCGCTTCCACGAGGCCGCGACCGGCGCGCCCTGCCCCAATCTCGACGCCTGGGCGATGACGCCCGACCGGATCACGGCGATCGCCGCCGCTGACGGCACGCTGATCGTCGAAGGCGCGATGGGCCTGTTCGACGGCGCGCCCCCCGACAATCGCGGCGCGACGGCAGATCTGGCGCGTATCCTCGGCCTGCCCGTGATCCTGATCGTCGATGCGGCCCGGATGTCCGGCTCCGTCGCGCCGCTGGTCGCGGGATTTGCGGCCCATGACCGTGCGGTCAGGGTGGCAGGTGTGATCCTGAACAACGTGGGCTCCCCCCGGCACGAGGCGATGCTGCGCCGTGCGCTGGTGGCCGGGCCGCCGGTTCTGGGCGCCCTGCCCCGGACGCCCGGATTGCATCACCCCTCGCGCCACCTCGGCCTTGTTCAGGCGGGCGAACGCGCGGACCTCGCTGATTTTCTCGATACCGCGGCCGATCTGGTCGCGCGGCATGTCGACGTGGACAGGCTCCTTTCCCTCGCGGAGGATCTGCCCCCGGCCCGGACAACCCCGCGCCTTGCCCCCCCGGCCCAAAGGATCGCGATCGCACGCGATGCGGCGTTCAGTTTTGCCTATCCCCATATGCTTGCCGATTTTCACGACGCGGGGGCCGAGATCCTGCCGTTCTCACCGCTGGCCGATGAGCCGGTCCCGGAGGCGGATTTCGTCTTTCTGCCCGGCGGCTATCCCGAACTGCACGGGGCAACCCTGTCCAACGCAACCCTGTTTCTGGATAGCCTGCGCCGCGCCGCGGACCGGGTGCCCGTCTATGGCGAATGTGGTGGCTACATGACCCTGGGCGAGGGCCTGACAGATGCGGAAGGCACGCGGTGGCCGATGGCCGGTCTATTGCCGCTCGAGACATCATTTGCCGCCCGAAAGCTGCATCTGGGCTACCGCAGCCTGAGGGTCGAAGCAGGGCCGATGGCCGGCACATGGCATGGCCACGAATTTCATTACGCCGTCACGCTGCGCGCCGAGGGCCAGCCCCTTTTCACCGTGACCGACGCCGAGGGAACGGCGCTTGCGCCCATGGGCCTGCGCGCCGGGCATGTCTGCGGCTCTTTCGCGCATCTGATTGATCGCGCGGGGTGACCGAGGCCCATTGCATTCACGGATTTGCATGATTAACGAGTGAAGCATGAGCACTCTCACCAATCCCGAATACGACGAAGACCGCCGCGCCAAACGCAATGTCGCGGTGCTTGTGGCCGCCCAGGCTCTGCTGGGCTCGCAAGTGTCGATGGTCGTCGTGTCGGGGAGCCTCGCCGGCAACATGCTGGCCTGGAATGCCTGCCTCGCCACGCTGCCCATCTCGATGATGGTCTTCGGATCGATGACCACGGCGCCCTGGCTGTCGCCTCTGATGCAATCGCGCGGGCGCCGGTTCGGCTTCTTCATCGGGGCCCTTGCCGGCGGGATCGGTGCGGCGATCTCGGCCTCCGGGCTTCTCTTCGGGAGCTTCATCCTTCTTCTGCTGGGGTCCTACCTCACGGGCATCTACATGTCTGCGCAGGGCTTCTACCGGTTCGCGGCGACCGATACCGCATCGGACAGCTACCGGGCAAAAGCGATTTCATACGTGATGGCCGGTGGCCTCTTGTCCGCCATTTTCGGACCGCAACTCAACAAGCTGGTGCAGGATGCCTATGTGATCCCGTTTCTCGGCACCTATGTGGCGATCGTCGCGATCAACGTGGTGGGCGTATTCCTGTTCTTCCTACTGGATCTGCCCGGCGGCACGCGTGGCCAGCCGGTGGATCACACGGCCCCGACCTCGCGGTCCCGCAAGGATTTGCTGACCGACCCCAAGATCGTGGTCGCGATCATCTGCGGGATGGTCAGCTATGCGCTGATGAACCTCGTGATGACCTCCGCGCCACTGGCGGCGGTCGGCTGCGGATTCACGACCAACAATGCCAACGACATGATCTCGGCCCATGTGCTGGCGATGTTCGTGCCGTCCTTCTTCACCGGGCACCTGATCAACCGCTTCGGCTCCTCTGCGATCATCGCAACGGGGCTGGTGATCCTCGCCCTGGCCGGCATGACGGCGCTTGCGGGCGTGGAACTGGGCAACTTCTTCGTCGCGCTGGTCTTGCTCGGCATCGGCTGGAACTTCGGCTTCATCGGGGCCACGACAATGCTCGCCTCCGCACACCGCCCCGAGGAGAGAGGGCGCGTTCAGGGACTGAACGACATGATCGTCTTCGGCTGCGTCACACTGGCAAGCCTTGCCTCGGGCGGGCTTCTGAATTGTTCGGGGAGCACCCCCGTCGAAGGCTGGAGCGCGGTCAACATCGCGATGATCCCCTTCCTTATGCTGGCCGGTGGATCGCTTCTGTGGTTCTCCGGGCGCCACGGTCGGGCCTGAGCCCGGACGTACGCCAAGCGGCGCGATTTCTTTGTAAGAAATCGATCCGGAAACTTTCAAAGTTTCCGGCACCCTGCGGCAAAGGAACCGCTACCAGCCGCCCAGCAGTGACAATCTCAGAAGGCGCGCCCGTTTCCCGAATTCGGACAACCCGACCGCGCCTGCTGAAACCGAGCCGGGATCGCGCTTGGCCCGGGTCAGAACAGGCCCCGCGAATGTCGAGAGCCGAAAGACAGGTGCCAGAGCGGGATCGGGCCGGGCCGATCTTGCCGCGGCCAGCCGCTCGAGGCCAAGGCCCGCCAGCCGTCCGACCGCTTCGGGCCGCCCGTCCGGCAAGGGGCGCTTTCCACGAGCCTCGAGTTCGGGGATCGCGATCATCCAGTTGGCGATGCCCATCGCCACGCCCGCCGCCCCTGCCGCCGCTTCGCAGGCACCGCCGACCGCGCGCGTGGCCAGCGTCATCAACGCACCGCCTGTGGCCTCCATGTGGTCAAGGAACTCCGCCTCATCCTCAAAGGGCGCGGCCTCGATATCCCAGCGCCGCGCATCGATCAGCTTGTGGAACAGCGCGTCCGGCAGTCCCGCCTGCGTGATCAGGCGGCTCAGGGGGGCGGCGACCTCGTGGGCGCGGGCGGGCTTGCCCGCCACGGCCTCGGTCACCGCATCGCGCCACCATTGCAGACGCATCTCCGCAATGATCGGCTCCGCCGTCAGATAGGGCGCGCGCGCCACTTCAAGGTTCATTGCCAGAAGAACCAGGATTGGCCCCCGCTGCGCCGGGGGCGCCGCCATGGCGATCAGGAACCGGTCGGGATCCCCCCGGCGCACCAGTTCAGCGCAGGCGTTTATCTCCTCGGCCGGAAGATCGGGCAGGCTCACGCCCGCGCCCCGTCGCGCACCAGTTTCCAGATCACCGCATCGAGCAGTGCCTCGAACGAGGCCTCGACGATATTGGCCGAAACCCCCACCGTCGACCAGCGCCTGCCCTGGCTGTCTTCGCTGTCGATGATGACGCGGGTCACCGCCTCGGTCCCGCCATTTGTGATGCGGACCTTGTAATCCACCAGCCGCAGGTCATCGATGATCCCCTGGTAGGGGCCCAGATCCTGCGCCAGCGCCCGGCTGAGCGCATTGACCGGACCCGCATCCTGCCACTCGGACGCGCCCTCGTTCTTGTAGAAGCTCGTCCGTTTCGACCCGTCCGGCAGCGTGACTGTAACCACGGCCTCCGACTCGACCACCAGTTCGCCCTTGGCGTTGCGCCTGCGTTCCGAGATCACCCGGTAGCGTTCCACATCGAAATATTTCGACAAGAGGCCCAGCTCCCGCCGGGCCAGCAGTTCGAAACTCGCCTGCGCGGTGTCATAGGCATAGCCCTTGCCCTCGCGCTCCTTGATCGCATCGAGAATGCGGCCAAGCGCAGGATCACCCGGCGCCACCTCGAGCCCCGCTTCGACCAGCCGCTGGCGCAGGTTCGACTGACCCGCCTGATTCGACATCGGCACGATCCGGCTGTTGCCGACCACTGCCGGGTCGATATGTTCATAGGTCGTCGGGTCCTTGGCGATGGCGCTGGCATGCAGTCCCGCCTTGTGCGCGAAGGCCGAGGTGCCCACATAGGGCGCCTGTTTCGACGGCACGCGGTTCAGGATCTCGTCCAGCAGGCCCGACACCTTGCGCAGATTGCGCAGCGCCGCATGACTGACCCCGGTCTCGAACCGGCCCGCATAGGGCTGTTTCAGCAGAAGCGTCGGGATCAGCGTGGTCAGGTTGGCATTGCCGCACCGCTCGCCCAGACCATTGAGCGTGCCCTGTATCTGGCGCGCGCCGGCATCGACGGCGGCCAGCGTGTTGGCGACCGCATTGCCGGTGTCGTCATGCGTATGGATGCCAAGCCGTTCGCCCGGGATGCCGGCTGCGATCACCGCGCCCACGATCTCGCGCACCTCGTGGGGCAGCGTGCCGCCATTGGTGTCGCACAGAACCAGCCAGCGACAGCCGGCCTCATGAGCCGCACGCAACACCTCGAGCGCGTAATCCGGGTTCGACTTGTAGCCGTCAAAGAAATGCTCGGCGTCGAACAGAGTCTCGCGCCCCAAACCCACGATATGCTCGAACGAGGCGCGGACATTCTCGACGTTTTCCTCAAGCGTGATGCCAAGAGCCGTCGTCACATGGAAATCATGCGATTTCCCAACAAGGCAGACAGCCGGGGTGCCCGCGTTGATCACGCCGGCCAGCACATCGTCATTGGCCGCCGACCGTCCCGCGCGCTTGGTCATGCCAAAGGCCGTCATGGTGGCCCGCGTCTTCAGCCCCGCCTCGAAGAACGCGCTGTCGGTCGGGTTCGCACCGGGCCAGCCGCCTTCGATATAGTCGACGCCGAGATCATCGAGCGCCTTGGAGATGCGTATCTTGTCCTCGGTCGAGAATTGCACGCCTTGGGTCTGCTGCCCGTCACGCAAGGTGGTGTCATAGAGATAAAGGCGTTCGGTCATCGCCCTGCCCTTTCCGTTTCTTCTTTCGAGCAAGGGCGCGTGATCGATCGCCCCGCGAAACGGGGGCGGATGCGCCAAGGTCGCCGTTTCGCGCCATTGGTCCAAGCGACAATGGCGACACCTCCCCCCCGGGAGGGCTTTCGTTGGATCGCCGCCTCACTCATCGGACAAGTCCTCCAGTTTAGATGGATCGAAAGCCTCAGAAAGTGTCCATTTTGTTCCATCTGGAGTGTCGTGCAGAATGATCCCCAAATCTTCCAAATTGGACCGTATCTGATCGGCTTCTTGGAATTGTTTTGCTTTCTTCGCGGCGGCACGTTTCTCGATCTTGTCGACAATATTGGCAGCTCTAATGGCGTTCATGTTCTCAATGGTCAGTTTTGAGATTGGTATCGTCCCTTCAACCATATCGATTTCAGCTGCATAATCCCTCTTTAGTCGACCATAAAAACTTGCGAGGCTTCGAGCAGCATCAATTGGTGGCTCCGAACTTGACAATATCGCCTTTGCAGCCTGCTTGCCGATGTTCGAATATTGCTGAGCAAAGATCCTAATTTTGCCTTCAACCGCTCTTCCTACTTCAATCTGCTTGACTGCTTGCTTTGAAAGCTCAAATAGCGGGGCATTGATTTGACTAAGCTTCTGTACAACTAAACCCAATGACTCAGACAACCACCGCGACGCAGGATGCCATTCTGGAACCTCCATCAAGTCAGAGACAGAGCGCTCTTTCCAGCTCCACTCGCCGAGTTGATCATAAAGTAGCCCCAGCAAATTCCCTGATGCCTTGAGGGCACCAGCTTCTTTTCGGTCGGCTAACTTCTTCAGTTCTTCAATTGCTTCCCACGTATTCAGATCATCAGCGAGGGCAGCGATCACCTTCGACGAAGGCTGCGAGGGCTCAGCAAACTCGGTTAGCAATCGCCAGTTATGAAGCAACTCCTGCGCTTCCTCGGCCTTCTTCTCCGTCCAGTCCATCGGCTTGCGGTAATGCGTGCTCAGCATGACAAACCGGATCACCTCGCCCGGCACGCCCTGATCGAGCAAATCCCGCACGGTAAAGAAGTTGCCCAAGGACTTGGACATCTTCTTGCCCTCGACCTGCAGCATCTCGTTATGCATCCAGACCCGCGCGAAATCGCCCTCGGGGTGGGCGCATTTCGACTGGGCGATCTCGTTCTCATGATGCGGGAATTGCAGGTCGTTGCCGCCGCCGTGGATGTCGAAGCTTTCGCCCAGCAACTCATAGGCCATGGCCGAGCATTCGATATGCCAGCCGGGCCGCCCCCGGCCCCAGGGGCTCTCCCATCCGGGCAGGTCGGGCGTCGATGGCTTCCACAGCACGAAATCCATCGGGTCTTCCTTGTAGGGGGCAACCTCGACTCGGGCGCCCGCGCGCATGTCATCGACCGACCGGCCCGACAGAGCGCCGTAGTCGGAATAGGAGCGGACCCGGAACAGGACATGGCCCTCCGCCTCGTAGGCATGGCCCTTGGCGATCAGGTCCTCGATCATCGCCACCATCGGACCGATCCACGCGGTGGCGCGCGGCATGTGCGTGGGCTCCATCACGCCGATCGCGGCCATGTCATCAAGATACCAGCCCGTCGTCTCGGCCGTGATCTCGCCGATCGGCCGGCCCGTTTCGGCGGCGCGCGCGTTGATCTTGTCGTCCACGTCGGTGAAGTTGCGCACATAGGTCACGTGATCGGGCCCATAGACATGACGCAACAGCCGGAACAGCACGTCAAAGACGATCGCGGGCCGCGCATTGCCCAGATGCGCCCGGTCATAGACCGTGGGGCCGCAGACATACATCCGCACGTTGTCGGGATCGAGAGGCTCGAACTCTTCCTTGCGGCGGGTCTTGGTGTTGTAGAGGCGGATCATCAGGCGTCTTTCGGCTCGAGGGTATTTACCCGCGGGCTTGGCTGATTTCACCTGGGATGGAAAGATGTGAAAAGCGGCCCGCGACGTATGTCAGCAGGGAATAATGCAGCAGATAATGATGCGGCGATGACTTTTCATGAACGCGCCTTAGCAGGTGCGCCCGTCCCAGTCCAGTCCGGGCTGCGCCCGATCCGAGAGTTTGCGGATCATGTTGAGATTGCGGGCCGTCATATCACTGCCCGTCAGGACAAGGGTCATGCGCTCCGCCACGATCCGCGCGCGCGGCGGAGCAAGGAGCGGGACCGCCTCCCAAGGCGCTGCCTCGGTCGCCTCGGCCCGGACCAACAGGGTGACGCTCGCAATCGCCGGGCACACATCGCGCCACCCTATCTCGGCGGCCAGCGCGCAGGCCCGCCGTCGCGACCCGGATGCCGGCACGCCATCCTGCCGGCGGTCCTGCCCCGGAAATCGTCTTCACTTTCGCGCCCCAGGACCAGCGGGGCGCTGCGACCCGCCCTTTCGCGTTGGTCCAAATACTCACTCCGGACCCCGCCAACCGGACGACCTCAGAATGTTCGGGCGGGACCGGCTCTGAACCGGTCCCCCTGGATCACGCGTAGCTGATCACCTCGATCTCGACGCCGTTTTCCTCGTGGAAATAGAACCGCCGCCCGGGCTCGTAATCCGCGTGGGAATGCGGCGCGTAGCCCCGCCCCCTGACCTTGGCCTCCACAGCGTCGAGGTCATCGACGACCACCCCGATATGGTTCAGCCCGCCGCGCGTGACATAGCTGCTGTCCGCGGGATCGACCGGGCTGCCATCGGGGCCCGAATAGACCGCGACATAATCGTCGTCGCCTCCGACGTGGAGCGTCCGGCCCCCGTGGATCGCCCCTCCGGACCAGCGGATGCGCCAGCCGAACAGATCGATCAGCATCTCTGCGGTCTGCTCCGGGTTCGCCACGGTGACGTTCACATGTTCAAGCCGTGCCATCAGCGCGTCCCCCGTCCCGTGATGATCCGCGACCACAGTCCCGGACGGACCGGCACCTCCCCGGTCACGACGCGAAGGCATCCGCAGTCGAGGTCATGACCCCAGCCAAGCCCGTCACGCCTGAGCGCGGCAATCTCGTTCGGCCCAAGGCAGTAAGCGCGTGTCGTTTTGCGTATCATATGTCGTTCTCCTCTGGATTTCGTTGACCGACTCTGTCCTAATTCCTCAAGTTAACTTTAGATCAAGGGAAAAAATGACACGACTTGGCCAAGGCCTCACCATCGGGGAACTGGCGGACAGGACCGGCCTCGCCGTCTCTGCCATCCGGTTCTACGAAACCCACGGCATCGTCCGGCCGGTGCGCAACGCGGGCGGGCACAGGCGCTATGGCCGGGCCGATATCCGGCGCCTGTCCTTTGCGATGATCGCGCAGCAGCTGGGGTTTCCCCTGTCGGAGATCGGCGCGCGCCTCGCCGCCCTGCCCGACCACCGTGCGCCCAGCCGCGCCGACTGGACGGAGATGGCCGGCGAATTCCGCGACGAAATCGACAACCGTATCCGGCGGCTTGGCGAGCTGCGCGACAAGCTCGACGGATGCATCGGCTGCGGCTGCCTGTCGCTGGAAACCTGCGCGCTCTACAATCCGGACGACCGCGCGCAGGCCCTCGGCAAGGGACCGCGCTACCTGATGGGCGATGCTGCCTCCGACATCTGATTGACATTGGCCGCCCGGCCATGTGGGTTCGCCCCCATGACATTGTCTTCGAGGATCAGAACGCTTCACGACAGCGGCTCGGACGGATGGGAGCTTTATCGTCGGGCCCGGGCCATGGCCGAAGCCGGGCTGCCCGTGATCGAGCTGACCATCGGCGAGCATGATATCCCCACGTCCCCGACCATCCTGCGCGCCATGCACGACGCCGCAGCCGCCGGGCACACCGGCTATACGCCGGGCGAGGGTCTGCCGGAATTGCGCGCCCGGATCGCGCACCGCGTTGCAGAGAGGACCGGCGTGCCCACGACGCCCGAGAACGTGATCGTCACGGCCGGCGGTCAGGCCGGGCTGTTCAACGCCCATTACGCGGCCCTCGATCCCGGCGATGCGGGGCTTTACCTCGATCCGCATTACGCGACCTACCCCGGCACGATCCGCGCCGCCGGCGGTCGGCCCTTTGCCGTGCCGACCCGGGCCGAGGACGGGTTTCAGCCGCGTGCCCACGCACTCGAAGCAGTCATCGAGACGCGGCCCGAGGCGCGATCCCTGCTGATCAATACCCCCAACAACCCGACCGGCGCCGTCTATTCTCGCGAAACCCTCGAGGCCATTGCCGGTGTGGTGCGCCAGCATGGCATGTGGCTGATCTCGGACGAGGTCTATGACACGCAGGTCTGGTCAGGCGCGCATATCTCCCCCCGGAGCCTGCCCGGCATGACCGAACACACCCTCGTCATCGGCTCCATGTCGAAAAGCCACGCCATGACCGGAAGCCGGATCGGCTGGGTCTGTGGCCCCGAGGCCGCGATCGCCGCGATGGGGGACCTTGCCACCAACACGACCTACGGGCTTCCGGGCTTTGTCCAGGTGGCGGCCGATCATGCCCTGTCGCTGGGGCCCGCATTCGAGGCAGAGATCGCCGCCCCCTTCCGCCGCAGGCGCGAGATCACCGAACGGCTGCTGGCGGGCCAGAACGCCGTTCACGCGGCCCCCATTCAGGGCGCGATGTATGCGCTTCTCGATATCCGCGCGACCGGGCTGACGGGCGAGGCCTTCGGCCACGCGCTTCTGGACGAAACCGGCATCGCGATCATGCCCGGCGAAAGCTTTGGCCCCGCCTCGGCGGGCCATGTGCGGGTGGCGATGACGGTGGCCGACGATGTCTACGAAGACGCCCTGTCGCGGCTTCTGGACTTCGCGGCCCGCCGCATCCGCTGAGCCCGGCGCAGATTGACCGCTCAGCCTAGGGGGCGCGCGATCACGCTCCCCTCTTGGCAGAATCCGCCGGGCCGCTAGACTGGCGCAAGATATTTCGAAGGAACAGTTAGATGACGATCAAGTCCTTGATCCTTGCCAGCGCCTTTGCGCTGGCAGGGAATTGCGCATTTTCACAAAGCTATCCCACCCAGAGCGAAACCCCGGTGACCGACGATGCAGAGGTGCTCGACCCGGTCGACGAGGCCCGGCTGGCCGAGCGGGTGGTCGCGCTTGAACAGGAGACCCGAACCGACATCGCGGTCGTGACCCTGCCCTCGACCGCGCTCTATACCATGGGCGACGATATCGACGTCTATGCGCAGGGCCTGATCGAGGAATGGAACCTTGGCGATACCACGGGCGGGCGGAGTGTGATGCTCCTCGTGTTTCGCGACGATCGGGAATTGCGGCTCGAGGTAACGGGGGATTTTCCCGTCGACATCGAGACCGTGGCCCCCGAAATCGTGCAGGACACGATCCTACCGGCCTTTCGCGAGGATGATTTCGGCGCGGGCATCAGCATGGGCATCGATGCGGTCGCGACCCGTATTCTCACGGCCGAAGTGGCGTCCACCCCGACCAACGCACCAGCCGCCGAGACTGGCGAAGGCGGAGGCTCGAACATCCTGATCTGGATCGGCGGGGTCGTCGCCGCGCTGGTGGGTCTGGGCGTTGTCAGCAGCAGACGGGCCAAGGCCAAGCTTGCCGCCACGCCCTGCGCCGCCTGCGGCAAGACAGGGCTTACGAAGGAAAACGTCGTGACGCGCGAACCGACAGAAACGACGGAAGGCCGGGGCGAGACGCGGCTGACCTGCCCCTCCTGCGGCCATGTGGCTGCCTCGCCCTACACGATTTCGAAGAAGACCCCGGCTGCCAAGAAGTCGTCCGACGACAAGAAACCGAAAAGCGGCGGCGCCTCGGGCGAGTGGTAACGTGGTGAACGCGAAAGGGCCCCGCCATCTCTGGCAGGGCCCGTTCGGACAGGTCGGAATGTCAGGCCTCTAGCGATAGTAGAGCGACTTGCCGTTGGCAAAGACCTGAACCTTGGACGGGTCCGCCGTCATCCGGACGGTCCTGCCGCGCATCTCGTTGTGAATGCCGGGCAGCTTGGCGAGGAACTGATCGGCGTCGCCCGTCTTCTCGAAATAGAGGATCGTCACTTCGCCGAGGGCCTCGGTATAATCGACGACGCCTTCGAACAGCGCGTCACCTGTTGCCTCCACCATATCCTCGGGCCGGACGCCGACATTCACCTTCAGCCCCTTGTCGGCCGTCTGTGTCGGCACGGCCGACCGTGCCATGCCCCCGGAATTGAGGCGGATCACCGTCTCTTCGCCGGTCTCGACGATCTCGCCGGGCAGAAGGTTCATTGCGGGCGAGCCGATAAATTGCGCCACGAATTCATTCTCGGGCCGCTCATAAAGTTCGAGGGGCGTGCCCACCTGCGCGATGCCCTTGTTGGCCAGCACAACGATCCGGGTGGCCAGCGTCATCGCCTCGACCTGGTCGTGGGTGACGTAGATCATCGTCCGGTCGGGCATCGATTCCTTGAGCTGGGCGATCTCGATCCGGGTCGCGACGCGAAGGGCCGCGTCAAGGTTCGACAGGGGTTCGTCGAAGAGAAAGACCTTGGGCTCGCGCACGATCGACCGGCCGATGGCCACCCGCTGACGCTGCCCGCCCGAAAGCGCCTTTGGCAGACGATCGAGATAGGGTTCAAGCTGAAGGATACGGGAGGCCTTGGCGACGGCGGCGTCGATTTCCTCGGGCGACTTTTTGGCGAGTTTCAGCGCGAAGGACATGTTATCGCGCACCGTCATGTGGGGATAAAGCGCGTATGACTGGAACACCATCGCGATGCCGCGCTGCGCCGGCGGCACGTCGTTGACGACCTGCCCGTCGATTTCCAGCGTCCCGCCGGTGATGCTTTCAAGGCCCGCGATCATCCGCAGAAGCGTGGATTTCCCGCAACCCGAGGGGCCCACGAAGACAATCAGCTCGCCCTGCTCGATATCAAGATCGATGTTCTTGAGAACATCAACCGTCCCCCCGTATGTCTTGGCCACGTTCGTCAGCTTCAGATTAGCCATGACGCGTTCCTCCCTCTTTATCCCCTAAACAGCCCGCCGTGCGAGGCAGCATTGCCAGGCCCCGAGCCGAATGTCTTGTCCTGTTTCAATCTCTGCACCGCCCACGGTCGCGCCGATCGACGCCCACTCCCCCCCGGGGGGCGCGATGACGGCCTCATCGGCTGACAGGTTGAACGCGCAGAACACCTCTTCGCCGGCCTTGCGGCGGACAAAGCGGACCACGTCGCCCTCGGTCGTCAGATCCGACAACTCGCCCGTCACCAGCGCCGGATGCGCCTTTCTGAGCGCAAGTGCCGCGCGATAATGGCTGAGCATGGAGCGCGGGTCGGCGTCCTGTACGGAGGCGGCCATGTTGACATGCGCCTCCGACACCGGAAGCCACGGACGCACATCCGAAAAGCCGCCGTGCAGGTTCGATTGTTCCCAGACCATCGGCGTGCGACAGCCGTCGCGGCCCTTGAACTCGGGCCAGAACTCGATGCCGTAGGGGTCCTGCAGATCCTCGAAGGCGACTTCGGCCTCGGGCAGGCCCAGCTCCTCGCCCTGGTAAAGGCAGACGGATCCGCGCTGGCACAGGATCAGCGTCGCATAGGCGCGCGCGGCGGCATCGCTGAGATCCCAGCGGGTGATGTGGCGCACCACGTCATGGTTGGAATAGGACCAGCAGGGCCAGGCATCGGGTGCTGCCGACATAAGCCGGTCCTGGATCGTCTTGAGCGTCGCGGCCGTCAGCCGGGCCGGCTGAAGCATCTCGAACGGATAGCACATCTGCACCTTGTCACCGCCCGACGTGTATTCGGCCATGATCTCGAGCCCGCGTTGCGCATCGCCCACCTCGCCTACAGCGGCCGCGCCGTAAGGTTCAAGCTCGGCCCGGAAACGGCGAAGGAATTCAAGGTTTTCCGGCTGGTTCTTCGAGTGGATGTGATCCTGCCAGTTATAGGGATTGACCGCCGGTGCGATGGAATCGTTGCGGGCCTCGGGCGGCAAGGCAGGATTGTCGCGCAACTCCTTGTCGGCAAAGTAGAAATTGATCGTGTCGAGCCGGAATCCATCGACACCGCGTTTCAGCCAGAACCGCTCCACGTCCAGAAGCGCCTCCTGCACGTCGGGATTGTGGAAGTTCAGGTCGGGCTGCGACGACAGGAAGTTGTGCAGGTAGTATTGCATCCTGCGCCCGTCCCAATGCCATGCCGATCCGCCAAAGATCGACAGCCAGTTGTTGGGCGGGCTGCCATCGGGTTTCGCATCGGCCCAGACATACCAGTCGGCCTTCGGATTGTCGCGGCTCTGGCGGCTTTCGACGAACCAGGGGTGCTGATCCGAGGTATGGCTCAGCACCAGATCGATCATCACCTTCAGGCCCAGCTCATGCGCGCGCCCGACCAGACGGTCGAAATCCGCAAGCGTGCCGAACATCGGATCGACATTGCAGTAATCCGACACGTCATAGCCGAAGTCCAGCATCGGCGATGTGAAGAACGGCGAGATCCAGACCGCATCGACGCCCAGCGAGGCGATATGCGGGAGGCGGTCGACGATACCGGCCAGATCGCCGATGCCGTCGCCGTTGCTGTCCTGGAAGCTGCGGGGGTAGATCTGATAGATCACCGCCCCGCGCCACCAATCCCTGTCGACACTTGTTGCCCGAAGGGCGCTGTCCCTGACCACTGCGTTCATCTGGGTTCGATCCAAAGTTCGATGTTACTTGACGGAGCCGGCCAGCAGGCCGCGCACCAGGAACCGCTGCATCGCGAAGAACACGACAAGCGGCACCGCGATCGACACGAAGGCCGAGGTTGCGAGGATTTCCCAGTCACCGCCCCGGGTGCCGAGCAATTCCACGATCTGCTTGGTCATCACGGTCGTCTCGCCGGAGCTGTCGATCAGGAAGACGAGGGCCACCAGAAGGTCATTCCATGTCCACAGGAACTGGAAGATCGCAAAGGAGGCCAGCGCCGGGAACGACAGGGGCAGAATGATCTTGGTAAAGATCTGGAAATCCGTCGCCCCGTCGACCTTGGCGTTTTCGATGATATCGCGCGGCAGGCCGACCATGTAATTGCGTAAGAGATAGATGGCGAGAGGCATCCCGAAGCCGGTATGGGCAAGCCAGACACCCAGATACCCTTTCCCGATCCCGATCTCGTTATGCAGTTTCAAAAGCGGGATCAGCGCAAGCTGAAGCGGCACGACCAAAAGCCCGACGACCGCCGCGATCAACAGCGCCCGGCCCGGAAAATCCATCCACGCCAGCGCATAGGCCGCGAAGGCCGCAACGAGGATCGGGATGATCGTCGCCGGGATCACGACCGTCAGCGTGTTGAAGAACGCCTTGGCCATGCCTTCGGAATTGCGCGGATCGAGAAGAACCTGATCGTAGTTCGCCAGCGTGAATTCCGGCGGCTCGAGCGCCGTGATGAAGACGCGTTGCCCGCGCCCCTCGATCTGGTCGGCATTGCCCTGCCAGACATAGGTGCCGTCGGCATTGACGGTAAAGGTCTCGCCTTCGCCCAGATCGGCGGTATCGCCCGGCGCATAGGCCGCCAGATCGCGCGACGAGGTGCCCCAGGTCGAAATCTCGCCGCCGAGGCCCTCTTGCCGGAAATCGCCTTCCACGACAAAGACGCCCGCCTCTGTCTCGATCCGGTTCTCATCGGGGTCGGCCGCCCGGAATTGCTCGGTCAGCTCGGCCGGGAACATGGCTTTCCACCAACCCGACTGGGTGATCTGGTCGCCCGTCCGGAAGGACGAGACGAACAGGCCCATGGTCGGAAACAGCCATAGCAGGACAAGCGCCAGAACCGAGATATGCACCGCCCATGTGAGGGTGGATTTGGTACCTGCGATATTGTCCATCAGCGCATCTCCTTGCGGGCGTTGTAGACGTTCCAGACGAGGATCGGCGTCACCAGCAACATGATGATCATCGCCGAGGCAGAGCCCACGCCCCAATCGTTGGCACGGAACAGCTTGTCATACATGTAATTTGCCAGAACCTGTGTCTCCCACTGACCGTTGGTCATCGCGAACACGATGTCGAACACCTTCAGGGTGGCGATCGTGATCGTCGTCCAGACCACCACAATGGTCGACATGATCTGCGGAACCTTGATCGAAAAGAAGATCTGGAACGGGTTCGCCCCGTCGATGATCGCGGCTTCGATCGTTTCCTCCGGGATGCCGCGCAGGGCGGCCGACAGGATCACCATGGCGAACCCGGTCTGGATCCAGACCAGCACGATCATCAGGAAGAAGTTGTTCCAGAACGGAATCGTAAGCCACGTCATCGGCGTGCCGTAATCCAGTTCGGCCGTCAGCACAGAGCCTGCGTTCAGAACCGAGGAGACCGCGATATAGGCCATCAGAAGCGCGAGCAACGCGAAGACGATCTTGAGACCCGAGGCAAGACGCGGTTCGCGTATCTTCCGGATCGTGACCCAGACAATCCAGGCCAGAGCGGCCGCGAAGCCCAGAAGCAGGATCGCCGGCACGATCTTGAGAAAGATAAAGGAGCCGATCCCGCCATCGAACCTCAGCCAGAGCGCGTTGAGAACGCCGATCTGCTGGGCATCCTCGGGGCGGGTCTCGTAGACCAGCTTGAAGATGACGGCGGCGCCGACGAAGGAAATCGCCATCGGCATGAAGATCAGGGATTTGGCGACCGACCCCCAGGAGATCCGGTCCGTCAGCTGCGCCGCCAGAAGCCCGAAGGCCGTCGATCCGGCAGGGACCACGATCAGCCACAGCATGTTGTTGCGCAAAGCTTCCATGAACTTCGGCTCGGCGAACATGCGGGTGTAATTGTCGAAGCCGACAAACTGGGTCCGACCACCGGGGAGCCTTTCGAGAAAGCTCAGCCGGAGAGTTTCGAACACCGGGTAGGCAAGATAGAGCCCAAGCGCCAGTAGCGCGGGAGCGAGAAACAGCCAAGGCCGTATCTTGTTGGCCCGGTTGATGTTTCTGGATGCATTCGGCCCGGAGGCGGGGAACAGGACTTTATCGAGGAATACGTTAGAGAAGTAGAAATATCCCACGCATCCACCGACACCGATGACGATCGTGAGCAGTCCCAGCAATGCAGGATTCATCAGCCCCTCCCTTGGCCGGCTCTATGAATGCTCCCCCGGCCCGGACGGGCCGGAAGAGCGGTCTTTTCTCAGGCGTATCGGATCACCCGATTACTTGATGGCGTCCCAGCTGTCCTGGATCGCGCCGGCAACCTCTTCGGCCGATGCACCGCCGACAAAATCGACCATGCCCGTCCAGAAGGAGCCCGCGCCGATCTCACCGGGCATCAGGTCCGACGCGTCGAACCGGAAGGTGGTGGCGTTGAGCAGGATTTCGCCCTGACCACGCAGGATCTCGTCGCGATAGGCGTCGAGATTCACGCCGGAATGCGGCGTCAGGAAGCCCGTCTGCGCCATCATCAGCTCATGCGCGATCGGCGTCTTCAGGAACTCCATGAACGCATCCGTGGCTGCGCTCTGATCGGTCACGGCCATCAGCGTGCCGCCACCCAGGACCGGGTTGCCCAGGTCTTTTTCCGAGAAGGACGGGAAGTAGAAGAAATCCGCATCCTCGCCCGGCGTCACGTCATCGGGGAAGAAGGCCGTGGCGAACGACGCCTGGCGGTGCATGTAGCACTGCGGCGGCGAGGTGAAGAGGCCCGTGGGGCTGTCGCGGAAGTCGGTCGAGGCGACCGCACCGGCCCCGCCGGAGACCATGTCGTCGTTCTTGGCGAACATGCCGAAGGTTTCCAGCGCCTCAAGAACGCGCGGATCGTTGAACGGGATCTCGTTCGCGACCCACTGGTCATAGACTTCGGGCGGCTGCGTGCGCAGCATGATGTCTTCGACCCAGTCGGTTGCCGGCCAGCCCGTCGCGGGACCGGACGCCAGACCGATGCACCACGGGGTTTCGCCATCGGCGATCATCTGCTCGGACAGCGCGATCAGATCTTCCATGGTTTCGGGCACTTCATAGCCCGCATCCTCGAAGTTCTCGGGGCTGTACCAGACCAGCGACTTCACGTTCACATTGTAGAAGAAGCCGAACATCTGGTCGTCACCGTTGCCGTCGGCATAGGTGCCCAGATCAACCCACGACGGACCAGCGGCGTAGTTTTCCGCGACCCAGTCAGCCATGCCGCCTTCGAGCGGCGACAGAAGGCCCTGTGCGGCCATGTTCGCGGCCAGACCGGGCTGCGGGAACACGGCGATGTTCGGGGGCGAACCGGCCTCGGCGTCGATGACGATCTGCTGCTCGAACCCGTCGGAGCCGGTGTAGACGGCCTCGGCGCCGGTGGCCTCGTTGAAATAGGCCAAGACGTTCGAGAAATACTCGGCCTCGGGCGACAGCCACGGGCCGAAGATGGTCAGCGTCTCGCCCGACAGATCCGGCGCATTCGCGGCGAATTCCTCATAGCTGTCCCAGTTGAAGTTCCCGCCTTCCATGCCGAAGGCAAGATGCGCGTCCGCGTGGGCCATGCCAGCAGAAAGCGCAATGGCGGCAACGCCGCCAAAGAGTGTCTTGTTCATGTGTATCCTCCCGTTTCCGCAACCTGTTGCTGCGGGGTTCGATCACCTTAGCGCCCCATGAGATCAGAATCGTCCCAAAGCGCTTTGGATATTTTTCAACGTCCATCAAGTCAGAGCATGTGTCAACGCCCAAACGTGTTCCTCCCGAAAACACCATACACTTTCCTTCGGCAAACGGACATGGAGAAACTTTGCCCTTCCCCCAACGTCAATTGCTGATAATATTTTGAAAGCGCTTTGAGAGCGTCGCCTGAAGATATGGATCGCGATGAACCTGAAGGAACTGTCCGAGAAACTGGGGTTGAGCCAGACCACTGTAAGCCGTGCGCTCAACGGCTACCCGGAGGTCCGCGAAGCCACGCGCGCGCGGGTTCTCGATGCCGCGCGCCACTATAATTACAGCCCCAACAGCCGGGCCAAGAGCCTTGCCACTGGACAATCCATGGCGATCGGCCACGTCGTCCCGACGTCGTCGACCCATGAAATGGTCAACCCGATCTTCGCCGATTTCACCGCCGGCGCCTCGCAGACCTATGCCCGCCACGGATACGAGATGGTGATTTCGACCGTGCTCGATGGTGACGAGGAAAAGGTCTATCGCAAGCTCAAGGCGCGCGGGACGGTCGATGGGGTTCTGGTTCATGCGCCCGCGATGAATGATCAGCGCCTGTCGTTCATCGAAAAGCTGGGCCTGCCCTATGCCGTTCACGGCCGCGTCTCTGACCGGCCAGAGCCCTATTGCTGGCTTGACGTCAACAACCGCTCGGCGTTTCGGACAGCGACGGAATTCCTGCTCGATCTGGGGCACCGCCGCATCGCGCTGATCAACGGGCGCGAAGAGATGGATTTCGCCTACCGGCGCCGGATGGGATATCTCGATGCGCTCAGCGCGCGGCGCGTGCCGCCCGATCCGCAACTGATGCTGGCCGACGAGATGACCGAATTCTTCGGATACCGGTCGGCCATGCAGCTGCTGGCCCTGCCCCGGCCGCCGACGGCGTTTCTCGTGTCGTCGATGATCTCGGCGATCGGCGTGCGCCGCGCGGCCGAGGAAAACGGCCTGAGACTGGGCGCCGATCTATCGGTCATGACCTTTGACGACGATCTGTCCTACCTGCGCAACGGGGCCGATCTGCCGATCTTTACCGCCATGCATTCCTCGGTCCGCGAGGCCGGCCGACTGCTTGCTGAGATGCTTATCGACCTGATCGCGAATCCCGGCGGGCCGCGACAGACACGCCTGCTGGAGGCCGAACTGAAGATCGGCCGATCGACCGGGCCCGTCCCCTTCGCGGTGCGAAGCGCTTGAAGCTTTGATCGAAACGGGTCAATCAGGCGTCCATCATAGCGTCGAGCAATCCGGAGATCCTGCGATGGCCCATCCCCCCAACACCCTGTCCCTCGTCTCCGATATCGGCGGCACGAATACGCGCGTCGCTCTGGCCGATGGGCGCCGGGTCCTGACGGACAGCATCCGACGCTATCGCAATGCCGATTTCGCAGGCCTCGAATCGGTGCTGAGCCGCTATATCGAGGAAGAGGCCGTCGATCCCGCCTCAGCCTGCGTCGCCGTTGCGGGGCCGGTGCGCGATGGCAAGGCCGACATGACCAATCTCGACTGGACGATCGACGAGACCACGCTTGCCCGCGCGACCAGGGCCGAAACCGTGGCGATCCTCAACGATCTTCAGGCGCAGGGCCATGCGCTCGGCCATATCGAGGCCGATCAGATCACCGAGATCCTGCCCTTCCCCGACGCTTCCGACACGGCCACGAAACTGGTGATCGGCGTGGGAACCGGGTTCAATTCGGCCCCGGTCTATGAATTCGCCGCCGGGCGCGAGGTGATGCCCGCGGAATCGGGCCATGCCACCCTGCCCGCCCATACCGAGGAAGAGATCGAGCTGAGCCGCTATGTCTCGACCGCGCATGGTTTTCCCTCGGTCGAGGACGTGCTGTCGGGCCGCGGGATCGAGCGGCTCTATCGCTGGGTCGGGGAACGCTCGGGCCATCCGCGCGAGGCCAAGGCCAGCGAGATCATGGCCGCCTGCGCCAAGGGTGATGACGAGGCGGCGCACGAGGCCGTGCGGGTCTTCTCGCGGATGCTGGGCGCGGTTGCCGGAAACCTTGCCCTGATCACGCTGCCTTTCGGCGGCGTCTACCTTGTCGGCGGCGTGGCCCGCGCGGTGGCCCCCTACCTCAAGGATCACGGCTTTTCCGACGCGTTTCGCGACAAGGGGCGCTTCGCGGGCTTCATGCATAATTTCGGTGTTGCGGTGATCGAAGACGATTATGCCGCGCTGACGGGATCGGCCGCTTATCTCGCGTCTCGCAACCTCTGAGAGCGGCCCCTTTTCACTGGCCGCATTTGGCGTATGCTGACACGGAATCCAGTCAAGCAGAGGTCGGGATGGCGTCGACGATCGATTATGGCAACCTGATGCACCGCGCGATGCGCGGCCTGATCCAGCAGGTTCTGGGTGACGTGTCGCGGGACGGTCTTCCCGGGGAGCACCATTTCTTCATCACCTTCGACACCATGCATCCCGATGTGGAAATCGCGGATTGGCTGTCGGATCGCTATCCCGACGAGATGACGATCGTTTTGCAGCACTGGTTCGACCGCCTGATCGTCACCGACGAAGGCTTTTCGGTGACGCTGAATTTCGGTGACCAGCCGGAGGCCCTCTATATTCCCTATGACGCGATCCGGACCTTCGTCGATCCCTCGGTCGAGTTCGGGCTCCGGTTCGAATCGCAGGATGAGGACGAGGCCGAAGAGGCGCCGATGTCGGAGCTTGTCGAACCCGAAGACGAGGCGCCCGAGAAAAAGGACGCCGACGTCGTCAGCCTCGACTCGTTTCGCAAGTAGCCTCCGGCGCGCCACCCCGCCCGAGGCCCAGACCCCGCAGCAAGGAGGCAGACCATGGCCAGCACACGCACGGAATCCGACAGTTTCGGCCCCCTCGAGGTTCCCGCCGATCGCTACTGGGGCGCGCAGACGCAACGCAGCCTGATCAACTTTCCCATCGGCTGGGAACGCCAGCCCGTCGCCATCGTGCGCGCGCTTGGCGTCGTCAAACAGGCCTGCGCTGAGGCCAACAAGGCCCGTGGCGCCCTGCCCGAGACGATGGCCGATGCGATGATCGCCGCCGCCGCCGAGGTGGTCGAGGGCAAGCTGGACGATCATTTCCCGCTTGTCGTCTGGCAGACCGGATCGGGCACGCAATCGAACATGAACGCCAACGAGGTCATTTCGAACCGCGCGATTGAGATGCTCGGCGGCGAGATCGGGTCGAAAGACCCCGTCCACCCCAATGACCATGTGAACATGGGGCAATCCTCGAACGACACCTTCCCCACCGCGATGCATATCGCCGTGGCGATGACCGCGCGGGACGTGACGCTGCCGGGGCTGGCCAAGCTGCATTCGGCGCTTCTGACCAAATCCGAAGAGTTTGCCGAGATCATCAAGATCGGCCGGACCCATACGATGGATGCCACGCCCCTGACGCTGGGGCAGGAATTTTCAGGCTATGTGCATCAGGTGGCGCAGGCGATCCGCCGGGTCGAAAGCGCCCTGCCCGCGATCTATCAGCTGGCACAGGGCGGCACCGCCGTCGGCACCGGCCTGAATGCGCCCAAGGGCTGGGGCGAGACGGTCGCCGCGAACATGGCGCGGATCACCGGCCTGCCCTTCGTGACCGCGCCCAATAAATTCGAGGCGCTGGCCGCCCATGACGCGCTGGTCGAGATGTCGGGCGCGCTCAAGACGGCGGCGGCCAGCCTTTACAAGATCGCCTGCGATATCCGGATGCTGGGCTCCGGGCCCCGCTGCGGGCTGGGCGAGTTGATGTTGCCCGAGAACGAGCCCGGCTCGTCGATCATGCCGGGCAAGGTGAACCCGACCCAGGTCGAGGCGATCACGCAGGTCTGCGCCCATGTGATGGGCAATGACGCGGCGGTGGGCTTTGCGGGCAGCCAGGGCCATTTCGAGCTTAACGTGATGAAACCGATGATGGCCTATAACGTGCTGCAATCCATGCAGCTTCTGGGCGATGCCTGCGTGGCCTTCACCGACAATTGCGTGGCAGGCATCCGCGCCGATCGCGACCGGATCGACGCGCTCATGCGCGAAAGCCTGATGCTGGTCACCGCGCTTGCCCCCGAAATCGGCTATGACAATGCCACGACCGTCGCGAAGACGGCCCACAAGAACCGCACCACCTTGCGCGAAGAGGCGGTGAAGCTGGGTTTTGTCGATGAGGAGACCTTTGATCGCGTCGTCCGTCCCGAAGCGATGATCGGCCCGAAGTAACCGCCATGGCCCGCGTCACCAACCTCAAGACCTTTCGCAAGCAAAAGGCCCGCGAGGCGACCCGCAAGACGGCCGATGAGAATGCCGTTCGCTTTGGCCGGACCGGGGCGCAGAAATCGCTTGAGGCGGCCGAGGCCCGAAAGGCGCGCGCCCGGCTTGATGCGCACAAGCGCGACGATGATCCCCAAGCATGAGCGGGCGTCCGGTCAAACGGTCACTGACGCTGCGCGGCCATCGCACCAGCGTCTCTCTCGAAGATGCGTTCTGGACAGAATTCAGACGGCTTGCCGCCCGCGAAGGGACCCCGATCAACGAACTCGCGGCCCGGATCGACACGGAGCGTGGCGATGTGGGGCTGGCCTCGGCGATCCGGGTCTGGGTCCTCGATCAGGTCAGGACAGGCAACTGACCTCGTGCCCATCCAAACAAAAAGGGCGCCCCGGGGGCGCCCATCCGTCGTCGTATGACGCGGGCCTCAATCCTTGGGATAAAGCGCCGCGCGCATCGACGACAGCCGCTCCAACTCGTTCATCTCGGCTGCATTCAGAGGACGGCATTTCGGCGCCGCGCTGACCGGGCGCGCCATCGCACCGTTCATGTTCTTCGAAAAGGCCGCTCCCTGCTTCACACGCATATGATCGGCTGACTGGGTCGGGCGAAAGATCGACATCGCCAGCGACAAGGTCCCGCCAAGACGACCCGAAATGCCCGATGACTGCTTCTTCGACATTAACAAACGCTCCCGAATTCCGTTGTGCCCCATACGTGTCAATATAGCCGCATTCGGTCGAAAGAACGGCAAATATTTGTCCAGTTCATGTCGAAAAGTCTGACACGAGAAACGTTAATTATCCCTAAACATCTAAAATATATCCCTTTTTCCAGCCCTTGCGCACCCGATCCGCAGCCCTGGTTGCGTCGCCCTTTCCGACACAATTGGTGGGACTATTCCGAACCGTTCCCGGATCGGAAAACGACAGAGTCGAAAAACGGCCCTCAGCGGGGCGCGCGACGGACAAGTTTCAGGAAAATCCCGTCGCGCGATCGGACCGTCAGATGCGCCACGGGGACCGGCACATGCTCGGGTGAGGCGGAAATCCCGAACGCCCGCACGATCAGCGCGGTCAGGATCACTCCTTCGGCCATCGCGAAACTCGCCCCCGTGCAGACCCGCGGCCCCGTGGAAAACGGCATATAGGCCTCGCGCGCCGAGGCCTTGCCCGCCTCTGTCCGCCAGCGCGACGGATCGAACTCGTCGGGCCTGTCCCACATCCGTTCGTGACGGTGCAGATGCCAGGGCGACAGCACGATCTGCGCGCCCTTGCGGATCGCGCGTTTGCGAAAGGTCTCGGGCCGGGTGGTCTCGCGCACCATCATCGGCACCGGGGGATAGAGCCTCAGCGCCTCGCGAAAGACGTCGCGGGTGACCCTGAGGGACGACAACCGGGAGAAATCCGCCTCGAGATCGGCGGCCTCCTCCGCGACTTTCTCTT
Organism: Alexandriicola marinus; assembly: GCF_004000435.1. Classification (GTDB taxonomy): domain Bacteria; phylum Pseudomonadota; class Alphaproteobacteria; order Rhodobacterales; family Rhodobacteraceae; genus Alexandriicola; species Alexandriicola marinus. The sequence continues at coordinate 134,894 of NZ_RBVZ01000005.1, read as the reverse complement.
GCCATTCGGGATGCGTCGCCAGCAGGTATAGCGTCCAGGCAAGCGCCGAGGCGCTGGTCTCGTGGCCGGCAAGAAAGAAGATCGCGACCTGATCGACCATCTCGGCGGGGTCGAACGTCTCGCCCGTCTTGGGGTCGGCCATCGTCATGATCTTGGTTGCCAGATCATCGGGCGCCGCGCCGCGCGCGATCAGCGCGGCCCTGTCATCGACCAGCCGCGTGATCAGGCCGCGTATTCGCTCGGCGGTCGCGCGCGTCTCGGACCGGAAAAACCGGGGCATCCAGCGCGGCCCGGGGACAAAGGCCGCAAGGTTCAGGATCGGCTGACTGCGCTGATGGGCCTGAAACTCGGCAAAGACCTCGGCTGCCAGCTCATTCTCGATCGGGATCGAGAACAGCGTGCGAAAGATCACGTCGGCGGCGGCATGGCTGGTTTCCGGCTCGATATCGAAGACCTCACCCGTTCGGGCATCGAGCCGCGCGACAGTGGCCGCTGCCGCGCCCCACATCGCGTCAAACGTATCGCGGATGCGCCCACCCTCGAAGGCCGGGTCGATGATCCGCCGCTGTCGTTTCCACAGATCGCCGTTGGTGAGGAAGACCGATTGCCCCAGAAGCGGCGCAAGCCCCGCCCCCACCCGATCGGATTTCGGGAAATCGTCGGGCCTGTCCTTGAGAACGCTGGTAATGATCGTGGGGTCATTGGCCATGTAGCTGCGAAAGAACGGCGTCCTGAACTCCGCCATCCACGCCCGATACAGCCGCGCGGGTTGCGCCGACAGGATGTCTTCGCGAAACAGCTTGAGATACCGCCAGAGCGAGACCTTGTCGGGGCGCGCGGCCGGTTTCGGGGGCGTCTCGGTCACGGCGGATCAGGCCGCCATGGAGGTATATTTCGAAGCCGCCACATCGATCCGCGATTTCGAGGGCGCCCGATCCGCATATCGCTCGGCCAGCGTCAGCGGGCCGGCCGTGATCCTGAAGTAATCGTAATCTCCCGGCCGATCGAAGGCACAAAGATACTGGAAATGCAGCCGGAAGAACCGCCAGCGCAGTTCCTTCCACCGTTCGGGGCTCAGCGTCTGGGTGAACGCGGCCGAGATGACCAAGGGCCAGCGTTTGCCCTCGGGGGCCACGCCCGACACCGCGACCGGATCGCATAGCGCGAAGGCGCAGCCGTCGCCCGGGGCCGTCACATCGACCCATGTCAGCCCGTCCTGCACCGAGAGAAACGCCAGATCGGCGCGCAATCGGCGCGCCTTGGGCAGGAACGACACCATCGGCACCACCTGCCCGAGGCTCAGGAAACCGAGCGCCGGGCCGTTGGCCGGAACGCGCCCCTGACGCGCGAGATCAGCCAGGATCGAGACCGCCAGATGCGCGCCCGACGAATGGCCGACGACAAGCACCTCGTCCACTTCGTCACGGGCCAGCGCCTGTCCGATGATCTCGGCAAATTCGGCCATCCGCGCCTCGAGGTCCGGCGGGTTCGCGCCGCGCCAGCGCGCCGAAAAGGCGTAGTCATGCATCAGGTAATAGGCAAAGAGCTTGCCGTCGCGCACCTTGAAGAACCGCAGCCCCAGGGTGGAGATGACCAGAAGCGCCACCCAATAGACCACGCTTTCCGCCATAAGCCGCGCGGCAAAGGCCGTTCCCTCCTGCCCCAAGGGGATCAGGCTTACCAGCCAGGACAGGAGACGCCCGGCCAGATGCCCGGCCAGAAGGGCCAGCACAAGCTGCAGCAGAAGCATTCCGACCGGGTAGAGCGCCGCGATCACCGGCCCCTTGCGCAGCCACATGAGCCGACGCAGCGTGCCGGACCCGATATAGATCCACGCCGTGCGGACCAGCTGAATATAGGTCGCGGGGATCGAATGGCTCATGGAGCCGCGCACGATATCGGACCAGACGAGAACCTCGACATCGGCCTCGACATCGGCCGCGTCCATCTGGCCGCGCACCTTCCAACCGTATTTGCCGCCGCCCTTGGCCTTGGGGCTGATCGCGATGTCATAGCCCGAGATTTCGGCCTGTGCGGCGCCCTCCTTGCGGTAGAGTTCACGATAGCGACGTGGATGGATCGGATCGTAGCCGGGGATGTAGAACACCTTGCGCCTGCGAACACGCGGCGTGCCGCGCGCGACTGGATTGCCGGTTTCGCCATTCATCACACTCGGTCGCCTCGCTCGGTCTCGGGGCGGACTATGCCCGCGGTTTTCGAAACGATACTCCGAAATTCTGGCGGAAATAAGCCCTCAACCGAGGGTAGCAAGCCAGGGGAAGGCCTCAAGCAGCCAGAAGCTGAAATCGGCGAAGGAGCCGGTCAGCATCATCAGGCCCACCGTCCACAGAAGAAGGCCCGAAACCCGCTCGATCCGTTCCATGTTCCGTTTCATGAAGGCCATGGCGCCGGTCAGGCTCGGGAAGAACGCAGCCACCAGCAGGAACGGGATACCTAGCCCCACCGCATAGGTCGCCAGAAGCGCGGTGCCCCGCCCCACATCGGCCTCAGAGGCCGCAAGGCCGAGGATCGCGCCCAGAATGGGCCCGAGGCAGGGTGTCCAGCCGAATGCGAAGGCAAGGCCCAGCAGATAGGCGCCAAAGGCCGATCCGCCCTGTTCGCCCGCATCGATCCGCGCCTCGCGATCCATGAAACCGATCCGGAACACGCCCACGAAATGCGCGCCGAAGATCATGATCGTGATGCCCGCGAAGATCAGGAACCAGTCCTGATACTGCAACAACGCCCGGCCCAGCGCCGAAAACGCGATCCCCAGCAACAGAAAGACCGTCGACAGGCCCATCACGAAGAACAGCGCCGAGACGATCACCCGGCGGCGTGCCTCGGCCGCGGCCTCCATCTCGCGGACCGACACCCCGCCCATATAGGCAAGGTAGGGCGGCACGATCGGCAGAACGCAGGGGCTGAGAAACGACAGAAGGCCCGCGATCAGGGCCACGCCCATGGCGGGCAGCAAGGTCGCGTCGAATATGATCTCGGTGGACAGCATGGTTTTGACATAAGCAAGTTTTTGCCCGGCGTCACGGCTCCTGTCCGTCACTCTCGCGTGCACGGGCTGTAACATGGTGACGCAGGCAGGGCCCGGGGTGGACACGGGCCGATTGGCCCCCACATAACAGGGTAAGTTCAACCGCGTATCGAAGGAGAACGCCATGACCGAAAAAGCAATCCTGGCCGGCGGATGTTTCTGGGGGATGCAGGATCTGATCCGCAAGATGCCCGGCGTCATCTCCACCCGTGTCGGGTATACAGGCGGCGATGTTCCCAATGCGACCTATCGCAATCATGGCACCCATGCCGAAGGGATCGAGATCATCTTCGACCCCGATCTTCTGAGTTACCGGCAGCTGCTCGAGTTCTTCTTCCAGATCCACGATCCGACCACGCTCAACCGCCAAGGCAACGACCGCGGCATGTCCTATCGGTCGGGCATCTACTGGCTGACCGAAGAGCAGCGGCAAACGGCACTCGACACCATCGCCGATGTCGAGGCGTCCGGCATCTGGCCCGGCAAGGTCGTGACTGAGGTCAAGATGGCCGGCGATTTCTGGGAGGCCGAACCCGAGCACCAGGATTACCTGGAGCGTATCCCCAACGGCTATACCTGCCATTTCGTCCGCCCCAACTGGGTCCTGCCGCGCCGCAACGCCGCGGAATGACCCGCAGCGCCGGCCCCCGGCACCATGCAATCATCGGAGATGGCGCAACGGCGGCGGCCTTCGCGACACATGTGCCGCTCGATCCCGGCGACGGGCTCACAATCATCGGCCCCGGCCCCGCGCCGGGGCAGTTCGGTCGTGGACTGGCCTATCCCGATCCCGGGCGCGGCTGCCTCTGGCGGGATGCCTATCTGCTGAATTCGCCCGCCGAAGCGGTAGAGCCGGATTTCGTTCCCTGGGTCCGCGAAAGATGGGACCGCATCTTCCCCCGGATATCCGCCGTGCCGGGATGGGTCGCGTTGAACACGGGCCATCTTCAGGCGATGGATATCGCGGCCATGTTCTTGCCCCGCAGCATCTTCGGCGATTTTCTCGTGGAACGGGCCGAGGCAGGCCTTGAGAGACAGGAAGCGCGTGGCGTTATCCTGACTCGGATCGGCACACGGGCAACGGGGATCGAGCAGGCTGAAACCGGCTTTCGCGTTCCCCTCTCCGACGGCGCGCAGATCGAGGCGGACAGCGTCGACGTTGCGACGGGCGCACCAAGGCAGGGCGGCCGGCTTGGCTTTGCGCTTCATGGCAACGAGGACGCGATCCTCGACCGTCTTCGCCCCGGCGCTCCGATCGTCTGCATCGGCGCCAATGCGACCATGCTCGACCTGATCCGCCTGATCCGGTGCAAGCTGTGCCGCGATGACGTGGACCTGACGATTCTCACCCTTTCGGGCCGGCTGCCCGAGCCTCTGGTCTGGGAGCGCCCGCGTCGCGCGCCTGTCACGCCGCGGATTGCCGGCCCCTTCGGGACGGCGGAGGAGTTCCTCACCGCCCTTCAGGCCGAGATCACCGGGTTCCGCGCCGCGGGCGCTGTCATGGCGGAGCTTAGATCCGGCTACCGGGCCTTCTTTGACCGCCATCCGCTCGCCACGCTCGTCCCAGATCAGGAGGAGGCCCGCAAGCTCCCTTCCGACCTTGGCCGCATCCTGCGCGTCGGCAGCCATGAAACGATGGTCGAGTTCGAACGGCTCAGGCAAGATAACCGCCTGCGCCTTGGCCCGGCGCCTAACCGAGTGGAAGAGACCGGCGAAGGTTGGCAGGTTTGGACCGGGGGCAAGACAATCGCCGCCGATCTTGTCATCGATGCCACTGGCGCCGCACCGGGCGACCTCGATCCGCTGGCTGCAGACCTTGTGGCGAGGGGGTGGCTCGAGGCGCATCCCTCGGGCATCGCGGTGGGCCCTGCCCTCGAGGCCCGCGTGCCGGGCCTGCGCTACCTCTCGCCCTCCGTCTCAGAAATCGGAGATGTGATCCTGCCTCTCCCCCTCTATGATGTCTGTGACCTCGCCCGCCTTGCACAGACCGCCGCCCAGACGGAGACAGCATGACAGCCCTGACCGCATTCCGTTTCGACAACAGCTATGCCCGTGAACTCGACGGGTTCTACGTCCCGTGGGAGGGGGCCGCCGCGCCCGCGCCCCGGATCGTGCGGCTCAATACCGGGCTCGCGCAAGAGCTGGGCCTCGACCCCGACGCCCTCGCGACCGAAGACGGCGCGGCGATCCTCGCGGGGGCCAAGGCACCAGATGGGGCCACGCCGCTGGCGCAGGCCTATGCCGGCCACCAGTTCGGCGGCTTTTCCCCGCAACTGGGCGATGGCCGTGCGCTTCTTCTGGGCGAAGTGCTGGACCGGAACGGCCAGCGGCGCGACATCCACCTCAAGGGCTCCGGCAGGACGCCTTTTTCGCGCGGCGGCGACGGCAAGGCCGCCGTCGGCCCGGTCTTGCGCGAATACCTCGTGGGCGAGGCGATGCATGCCCTTGGCGTGCCCTCGACCCGGGCGCTGGGGGCCGTTCTGACCGGCGAGATGGTGATGCGCGAGACGATGTTGCCCGGTGCCGTTCTGGCGCGCGTGGCGTCCAGCCATCTGAGGGTCGGCACTTTCGAATATTTCGCCGCGCGGCGGGAAACCGACAAGCTGGCCCAGCTGACCGGCTATGCGCTGGCACGCCACTATCCCGACCTTGCCCACGGCGACACGCCTGCCCTGTCGCTGTTTCGCGCCGTTCGAGACCGGCAGGCCCGGCTGATCGCGCAATGGATGGGGCTAGGCTTTGTTCACGGCGTGATGAACACCGACAACATGACGATTTCGGGCGAGACGATCGACTACGGCCCCTGCGCTTTTATCGACACCTATCGCGCGGCTTCGGTCTTCAGTTCGATCGACCGGCAGGGCCGTTATGCCTATCGCAACCAGCCCGGCATCGGGCAATGGAACCTCGCCCGGCTGGCCGAGGCGCTGCTCCCGCTTCTGGCCGATGATCCCGATGACGCCATCGCGCTGGTCACCCCCGAGCTCGAGGCCTATGGCCCGGCCTACGAGGCCGCCTATTCGGAGGTCTTCACGGCCAAGCTCGGCCTTCAGGGGGCATCGGCGCAGGATGCGGCGCTTGTCACCGATCTCTTGGCGGCGATGGAGGCGGGGGGCGCGGATTTCACCCGCACCTTCCGGTTTCTGGCGGCCGATCTGCGGAACGGCACCGATCTGACCGCGAGCCTGTTCAGTGACCGCACGGCCCTTGACGCCTGGCGGCCCCGCTGGATGGCCCGGCTGGGCGATGCGCGGGCGACCGCCGATGCCATGGACCGGGTCAATCCGCTCTACATTCCGCGCAACCACCTTGTCGAAGAGGCGCTTGGGGCCGCGACGAACGATGCCGATTTCGCCCCCTTCGAAGACCTGCTCTCGATCGTCACCCGGCCCTTCGAGGCGCAGCCGGGCAAGGACCGCTTCGCCCTGCCCGCGCCCGAAGACTTCGGCCCCTACACGACCTTTTGCGGGACCTGAAGGCTACTGCCAGCGCACGCCCTGCCGATCGAGTTCGGCCTGCACGGCCGTCATGTCCACCTCGGCCACGTCACGATTCGAGCGCGCGGCCTGCGCCGCCGCGATTCCCGCGCCCTGACCCGCCACGGCGCAGCACGACATGTTGCGCGTGGCCGCATGCGCGATCCGGTCACCACCCGTGGCCCGGCCCGTGACCAGAAGCCCCTTCACGTTCCGGGGCAGCATGGATCGGTAGGGAATGTGCATGTAGCGCCCCGTCGTGGGCAGGATCAGGATGCCGTAGCCGTCGATGAATTCGGGATAGATCCCGATCGAATCCTCGAACCGGCCCTCCTCGCGCACATCGACCTCTGTCATGTTGTAGACGGCGTTCAGCTTGCGCGTATCGCGAATGCCCAGCGACATGCCGAAGTTGCGCAGCCGGACGCCCGAACAGCCGGGCATGTAGCGGCGCAGCGCCTCGATGGCGAGCATCGCCTGACGGCGGCCCTCGATCTCACCGGCTGTCAGGCTGTCGGGATCGGTGCCGTCGATCCCGTCCAGATGAACGAGGTTCATGTAGGTCAGCTCGCCCGTGTCATGGACCGCGCCCCAGGTGCCCGCGATCGTGTTGAGATGCGGCGGGATCAGCCCGTCTTCGATGGCCTTCGCGAAGGGTTTCTTCAGGAAAGGGGAGAACATGTCATCCTCCTTGCCGGAGGTCTCGATGTTCCATTCGCCGCCACCGCCCCAATCCTTGTAGGTCTGGGGATCGGCACGGACCTCGTCCATGAAGGCGCGCTTGTCGACACCGGCGAGGTGGAACATCACGCTGGCGGCCATCATCTCTTCGCGCGGAGGCTGTGTCATGAGGGCGCCGGCGCGGTGAGCCACGTCCGCGTCGCCCGTGGCGTCGATGACGACACGCGCGAGGATCGCCTCGCGCCCGGCTTTCGATTCGACGATGATGCCGGTCACGCGGTCGCCGTCGACGACGGGAGCCACGAAGTGACGGTGCAGCATGGCGTGAAGACCCGCCTCCTCGACCAGCCGGTCGGCCACCAGCTTGAAACCCTCGCTGTCGATTTCGTAGCTCAGGCTCTGGCTTTCGGGGACAGCCGCCCCCGCCTCGCGGGCGCGATCCTCGAATTCCCGTCCGATGCCACCGGCCTCGACGGTCTGTTCGTGGCGATACCAGGCAAAGCCCTCGACCCCGACGACGGTGATATTGCCGCCGAAACAGCCGAACCGCTCGACAAGGCAGACCTCGGCCCCGGCGCGCGCGGCGGCCAGTGCCGCCGACAGGCCCCCGGGGCCCGAGCCTACGACCAGAACGTCAGTTTGGTGGATGACCGGCGTCTGGCGCGCGGGTTCGGTGATCACATTCATGTGGTGTCCTTACGTTAGAGGGTCGCGGTCCAAATTTCGCGAAATTTGGAGCCTCGGAACAAACTTTGCAAAGTTTGTTTGTCAGCGCAGGCCATCGGTGCCGGTCACGTCCCAGGCCTCGAGCCCGCCCATCCGGCTGTGCACACGCCCGCCGCGCGACATGGCCAGCGCAAAGACGATCTCGCCCGCGCGCGGCCCGTCGGGCAGACGCACCTCGATCCCGTCGAAATGGCTGCGCACATAGGCCGCGTTGATATGGCCCAGCGGGATATCGAGCGCGCTGCCCACCCCGCCGCGCTTCATGCACGACGGCACGATGGCGTTCGATTCGCCCAGGAGCCCGCGCATCGCATAGCCCCCCGGCACATGCCACAGCGCGCCATGTTCCAGTTCTCCGTCCTCGCCCACGATCGCGCCCTTGCCATAGCCGTCGATCCCCTCCTTGCCGCCAAGGGCCGCGATGAGCCGTTCGCTCATCTCGTGGCCCAGCGGCTTGAGGTCCTCCATCGCGGGTTGCAGATCGGGCTCGTAGCGCCCGGCAAAGGGATTGGCGACACAGGCCAGGATCGCACCAAGGCGCCGGGGCGCATCCGGTGCGGGACCGCCATCGTGGCGCACCTCCTCGATGACAAGCTGCATCTTGCGGACGGGAAAATCAGGCATGGGTCAGGTGTCCTTCTTGGGGTCTGGCGCGATCCGACAGGGCGCGCTGACGCCCCTGCAGCATCAGCGCCGCGTCATGGAAAAGACCGGCCGCACACCAGCGACGGGCGGCCCGTTCGCCGTTCGAAAGCGCGGCCTCGATCTCGGTCGGCAAAAGCGGGCCGACCGCCACGGTCACAGGCCGCGTGCCGAGATCGCTGTCGGGCGACAGCTCGGTCGCGGGGGCGCGCCGGATCGCCGGATGGCCCGGCAGGTCGATGGCATTGGCAATCAACGTGGCCGCCACATCCGCGCGCGCCGCGTTGCGCGCCATCACGGTGACGGCGTCGGCGATACCCAGCGAGTGGCTGCGCCCCTGCCAGCCCGACGTCGCGATGCCGCGCACTGCCGATCTGGCGTCGATCTCGAAGGCGCCGCAGGCGCCGATGCCGCGCAGATTGTGACCCGGACCAAGGTGAAAGGCAATATCGCCGCCATTGTTCACGTGAACCTTGGCCGGATCGCCCGCGGCCCGGATCACGGCGAGGAGTTCATCGGCGACAGCACCGGCCACAGCCGCCATCGGCGTCACGAAGACATTGCCGAAGGGGGCCACGGCCCGGGCCATCCGCCGGGCGACCGCGCCCCGGAATCGATGCCCGTCAAGGGGCCGGCGCAGGGCGGGCAGTTCGGCGACCAGCTCGTCCAGGATCGTCTCGAACCTCCGGGTGGCCGCCCGGTAACACGCTGTCCTGTCGGGGCCTTCGACCTCAATGATCAGATCGATGGGCCCGTGATGAAGATGCAGCCTGCGCCCGTCGGGCAGGAGCGCGGCCTGTGCCCGCGCGCTCATTCCCGGCCCCCGATCACGCGCGCAGCCGACCCGTAATCGCCGCCTGCCTCGAGGATATCGGCCAGATCGCGGATCGATCCGCCATGGCCGCCGAGGGCCTCGTATTCCGCTCGCGGCACGGTGAATTCCAGCGGCGCGACCAGCGCGGGCGTCGGGACCGAACCGAAGGCGCCCTCAGGCACCTGTGTCACATCGACCATTACCGTGATCCCGCCTCCGGGCCAGACATAGACCGGCGCGCCGCCCACCGTGACCCGGGTGCGTTCCGCATGAACCGAACGGGTCAGCCCGATCGGATCGCGCGTCACGCCCGACCTGAGCGAGCCGCCCGCGCCGCCCATGAACAGCACGGTGCAGAGCGCCGGCTCGCAATTGCGGGCGATCAGGTCGACCGAAAGCCGAAGCGCCTCGGGCATCGGGTGCGGCTCGGGCTCGAGCGCGTCGTTCAGGACGAAATAGGCCGAATGCTCCCCCGTGGTCGACACCATCAGGACCGATAATCCCGGCCGCGCGCCCTTTTCCGGCCGCCACGGCCCGAGGATCGACAGCGGATCCTCGATATCGGTGCCGCCCCAGCCCTGCCCGGGCTTTGCGACCTTGAAGTATCGCCCCGGGGTCGAGCGGTGGCCCTTGATCCGGATGCCGGTATCGGGCCAGTCGATGACCTTGCCGGCCTGATGTTCCGACACGACGCCGGTGATGTGGTCGTCGACCACGACGACCTCGTCGACCAGCCCCTGCCACTGAGTTGCGAACATGCCGATCGCTGCCGATCCGCAGCCGACACGCATCCTCTCTTCCGGGGTGCCGTCGACGATCGGGGCGGCGCCTGCCTGCACGACGACACTCGATCCCCCGTCGATCGTCAGGTCCACCGGCCCGCGGTTGCACAACCGCAAAAGCGTATCGCAGGTCTTGCGGCCCTCGGCTTTCGAACCGCCGGTCAGGTGATCGACGCCGCCGAGGCTCAGCATCTGCGATCCGTATTCCGCCGTCATCACATGGCCCACCACCTCGCCGTCCGCGCGCACCGGCGCGGCCTCAGGGCCAAGATGGCGGTCGGTGTCGATCTTCACCTTGACGCCGCAATACGAAAAGATCGCCTCGGTCACGACCGTCACGCAATCGACGCCCGCTATGTCGCGGCTGACGATGAAGGGGGCGGGCTTGTAGTCGGGATAGGTGGTGCCGGCGCCGATGGCCGAGACGAAGACATCGTCTCCCGACGCCTCCCGTCCGTCCCAGTCGGCGGCGAGGAAGGGTTTGACCGCCTCGCCCTTGGTGATCCGGCGGTCGAGGATCGTCAGCGGATCGCATCGGATGATGCGGCCGCCCTCGTTGGCGTATCGGTCGCAGGCCCCGACGCGGCCTTCGGCGATATAGCACATCACCGGGCAGGCATCGCAGCGGATCTTGTCGGGCCGGTCGGGCGATTGCGGCTTTGGCGGTTCGGGCGCGGCGCGGGTCGTCATGCATGGCCCCGGATCGCGGCGCGCAGCCTGTGTGGCAGGACCGGCACCTTGTTCAGCGCCGCAACCCCCGTCGCATCGCGGATCGCGTTGAGGATCGCAGGCGCCGTCGGGATCAGAACATGCTCTCCCAGCCCCTTGGCGCCCATCGGCCCTTCGGGATCGGGGGTTTCGATCAGGATCGAGGTGACCTTGGGCATGTCCCCGATCGTGGGGATCAGGTAATCGTGCAGGTTCTCGGTCCGCCCGGGCAGGAATTCTTCCATCAGGGCAAGACCCAGACCTTGCGCGATCCCGCCCTCGATCTGGCCCACGCAAAGCTGGGGGTTGATCGCGCGGCCCACGTCATGGGCGGCGATCATGTGCAGGACCCGCGTCGTGCCGAGGTCGAGATCGACCTCAACTTCCGCGATCTGCGCGCCATAGCCATAGACGGCGTAGGGCGTGCCCTGACCATCTGCGTCGAGCGCGGTGGTCGGTGGGTCATAGGTCTCTTCGACGCGGATGGCATAGCCCAGTTCGTCGGTCTGTGTCCCGGAAAGCGCCACATCCTGCACCTGCGCGCCATGCCTGACCCGCAACCCGCCCTCGACCGGTTCGATCGCATCGCAATCGGGCAGATTGGTGCGGCGCATGATCTCGGCCCTGAGCGCGCGGCCCGCGGCCTCGGCCGCCTTACCCGTCACATAGGTTTGGCGCGAGGCGGAGGTCTTGCCGCAATCGGGGGTCAGCGCGGTGTCGGGGCCCACAAGCGTCAGCGCATCAAGCGGCAGGCCCGCGGCATCGGCCGCGATCTGGGTGATCACGGTATTGGCCCCCTGCCCGATATCCGTGGCGCCCTGGTGCAGCATCACCTGACCCGCCGGCGTGATCCCGATCCGGATGGTCGAGGGGTTGGGCAGACCGGTATTGCCGCAGCCATACCAGCACGAGGCGATGCCGATACCCCGGCGCAACGCGCCTGTCGCGCCCGCGTTGAATTCGGCGGCCTCGTGCGTCGCGCGATGCCAGTGCTCGGCCAGCGCGTCGAGGCAGGCCCCCAGCCCCACGCCGTGCAATTCCTGCCCGCATGTCGTCCGGTCGCCGTCGCGCAGCGCGTTGAGCCGGCGGAATGCCAGCCGGTCGATCCCCGCCGCGCGGGCGAGATCGTCGTAAAGCGATTCCTGCGCGATTGCGGCCTGCGGCACGCCAAAGCCCCGGAACGCGCCCGACGACGGCCCGTTGCTGTGCACGGCCCGCGCCGTGGCGCGAAAATTGGCCGTCCGGTAGGGCCCCGAGGCATGGACCGGCACCCGCATCGCCACCGTGGGCCCCCAGCTGGCATAGGCGCCGGTGTTGAAGTCGCCGTGAAAGGTCATGCCGGTAATCCGGCCATCGGCACCGCAGCCGATCTCGGCCTCCATCGTGCCGGGATGGCGCTTGGTCGAGGCCAGCATGCTTTCGCTGCGCGACCAGACCATGCGGCAGGGCTGCCCCGTCGCAAGCGTGGCAAGCCCGATTAGCGGCTGCACCGACAGGTCGAGCTTGGCGCCAAAGCCGCCGCCTGAGGCCGCGGGGATGATCCGGACCTTATCCTTTGGCAGACCAAGGACCTTGGCGGTCTCGTCCCGGTCGAGGACCGGGGCCTGGGTGCAGGCCTGAATCACCAGCGTGTCATCGTCGAGCCAGGCGATACCGGCCTCGGGCTCGATATAGGCGTGTTCGACGTAAGAGGTCTCGAACCGGCCGCGCGCCACGTGGCGGGACCCGGCAAGCGCCTCTTCCGGTCTGCCGCTGATCACGCGGCCCCGGATCAGGGTGTTGCCGGGGCGATGGTCATGCAGCTGCGGCGCGTCGTCTGCAGCGCCCTCGGCCTCGGTCAGGGAATGACCCAGCGGGTGCCATTCGACGGGGAAGGTGCCAAGGTCCAGCGGCTCCACCACATCCGGCGCGCCCACGACGAGCGCGACCGGCTCGCCCAGATACCGAACGCGCGCCTCGGCGATCGCGGGCTGATCTTCCAGCCCGGGAATCGTGCCGAACCGGTTTTCGCCGGGCACGTCGCGCGCGGTCAGCACGATCACATCGCGCCGCGCGCCCCATGTCGACACGTCGCCCAATTCGAAATCGGCATGGAAATGGGGCGACCGGACGGCCCGCACCAAAAGCGTGCCGAGGGGGACGTGGTCGGCCCCGTAGACCTCGGTTCCGTCGACCTTGGCCCGGCCATCGACGCGGCGCACGGGCGCGCCCACGGCCTGACCGGCCTCGGGGCGCGTCTCGACCGCTGGCGTGTCGAGCGCGCAGATCGCCTCGATGATCTTGCGGTAGCCGGTGCAGCGGCACAACACGCCGCCCAGAGCCTCATGCACCTGCGCCTCGGACGGTGCGGGCGTCTCTCGCAGCAATTCGACGGCCGCCATCATCACACCCGGCGTGCAGATGCCGCATTGCGCGGCACCGTGATCGAGGAAACTCGCCTTCAGCTGCGCCACCAGCGGATCGTCCAGCGTCTCGAGCGTTTCGATCTCGGCCCCGGCAGCCTGAGCCACCGGCATCAGACAGGCGCAATGCTGCACCCCGTCGACAAGGATCGTGCAGGCCCCGCAATCGCCCGCATCGCAGCCGATCTTGACGCTGCGCAGGCCCAATTCCTCGCGCAGGACTTCGGACAGGCGCCGCCCGGGGGCGGAGGTGATGGCGTGCTCGCGCCCTGCAACGCGCAGGGTAACAGGAGCCGTGCCGTCCTTCATGCCGGCACCTGTTGGGTGGCATCGGCAAAGGTCCGGCGCACAAGCGTCAATGCGGCCTCGCGCCGATAGGCGCGGTCGGCGCGCACGTCATCGATCGGGCTAAGGGCCGGGTCGATGTCGGCGGCCGTGATCCGCGCGGGATCGGGCGATGCGCCGATCAGCGCGGCCTCGACCGCCGCCAGCCGCGTGGCCACGGGGCCGCAGGCGCCCACCGCGATGGCGGCCTGCGTCACCCGGCCATCCGCCACGGTGATCCGCGCGGCCACCATCGCGATCGAGATCACCAGATATGAGCGCGCACCCAGCTTGCGAAAGGCGCCCTGCCCCGACAGCGCCGCGTCGGGCACATGGATCGCCGTCAGCAATTCGTCGGGCGCACGTGTTATTTGCCGCGGTCCGGTGATGAAATCGGCCAACAGCATCCGCCGGCGACCCCGGATCGAGGCCAGTTCGACCTCGGCATCGAGTGTCAGGAGCGGTGGCACGCCATCCGCCGCGGGCGAGGCATTGCACAGGTTCCCGCCCAGCGTGCCGCGGTTCTGGATCTGTTGGGCGCCGACCTCGCGACCGGCCAGCTGCAGCGATCGCATGGCAGGCGGCAGATCGGCGCGCACGATGTCGCGCCACCTGGTGGCCGCCCCGATCGTGAGCCCCGCCGCATCGCGCCGGATGCCGCGCATTTCGGCGATCCCCGAGATATCGAGGATCGGGCCGGGCAGAACCTTGCGTTCGGTCGCGGGAAACAGATCGGTGCATCCTGCCGCGATTCTCCAACCGTCGCCCGCCAGCGCCGCGACCGCCTCGTCGATCCGTTCAGGCCTGAGATAGGGCGCTGCTTGCGACATGATCCCTCGACTTGTTGGTATACAAGCGGATGTTGCGGCAGGCCCCGCAAGCTGTCAATGAGAAGGCTATGACCGAGACGCCCGATGATGACCGCGATTATCAGCTTTCCGATCAGGTCGGCTATAACCTGCGCCGCGCCAACCAGAGGCATGTCGCGATCTTCGCGGCCCATGTTCAGGAATTCACGCCGACCCAGTTTGCCACACTGGCCCGTCTGCACGAACATGGCGCGGTTTCGCAGAACCGGCTCGGCCGGCTGACAGCGATGGATTCGGCCACGATCAAGGGTGTGGTCGAACGGCTGGGCGCGCGCGGTCTGGTCGCGCTGAGGCCCGACCCCGGGGATCAGCGCAAACGACTTGTGGAACTGACCCCGGAGGGACGCCGCGCCTTTGACGCAGCCTTGCCCCGTGCGCTGGCCGCGCGGCAGGACACCATTGCCCCGCTCAGCCCCGAAGAGGCCGCCATCTTCGAGGCGCTCCTCTCCCGGCTGGTCTGATCAGATACCGACGTATTTCTGCAAGAGCGCCTTGTCGCGCCGCAAGACCTCGACATCGACGACCTCGCGGCCGTGACCGTTCTCGATGAAGGCCACGCGATCCGCAAGGTTCAGGACCGCTTCGATCCGCTGCTCGACAAGGATGATCGCCACGCCCGCATCGCGCATCACGTCGACGGTGTCGCGGATCAGGCTGATCATCGAGGGCTGAAGCCCCTCGGTCGGCTCGTCCAGCAAAAGGACCTCGGGCTCAAGGCAGAGCGCGCGGGCCGTGGCCAGCATCTGCTGTTCGCCGCCCGACAATGTCTCGGCCCGCTGGGACAGCCGTTCGCGCAGACGCGGAAACATCGTCAGGACCTTTTCGCGCGTCTCCGCCCCGCGCCCGCGCGCCAGAAGCCCGACCTCGATATTCTCGGCCACGGTCAGTTCGGTAAACAGCCGCCGTCCCTGAGGGATATAGCCGATCCCGTGTTTCGGCACCTCGTGGGCTGGCATCGCGCTCAGCTCCGCCGCCCCCAGCAAGACCCGGCCCGACATCAGCGGCAAAAGCCCCATGATCGCCTTGAGCGTCGTCGTCTTGCCCGCGCCGTTCCGGCCCAGAAGGCACAGGACCTCGCCCGGCCGCGCCTCGAGGGACAGGTCGAACAGAACCTGAACCGGGCCGTAACCGGCCGATATGCCATCAAGCCTGAGCGTCATCCGGTTCCCAGATAGGCCTCCTGCACATGGGGATCGGCGTGGATCTCGTCGGGGGCGCCGGTGGCAAGGATGCGGCCCGTATCAAGCACGGTGATCCGGTCGGCCAGCGCCATGACGACATTCATGTTGTGCTCGATCAGCAGGATCGAGGTCTCGCCGGCGAGCCTGCGGATAAGCGCGTTGAAACCCTCGATCTCGGATTCCGCCAGCCCCTGCGTCGGCTCGTCGAGGATCAGGAGCCGCGGTGCCTGCGCCACGCCCATCGCGATTTCCAGAAGGCGCTGATGCCCGTAACTCAGATCGCCCGCGATCTCGTCCATCCGCTCGGTCAGGCCCACATGATCGAGCGCCTCCTGCACCCGCGGTCGCGAACGTTCGCCAAGTGCGAGGGCGATATTCTCGAACAGGCTGAGGCGGGCATAGATCGCGGTGATCTGGAACGTATAGGCCATCCCCATCCGGATGCGCGCATGGGCGGGCCGTGCCGTGATGTCCTGCCCGTCGAAGATGACGCGCCCGCCGCTTGCCCAAATCCGGCCCGAGACCATGCCGACAAAGGTGCTTTTGCCCGCCCCATTGGGGCCGATCAGGGCATGAACCTCGCCCTGCGTCATGGTGAAATCAACGCGATCCACGGCGGTCAGACCGCCGAATTCGCGGTGCAGCCCCTTTGTTTCGAGGATCGTCACGGCAGCCATGGCACCCACCGTTTCCGGATCTCGCCCATCAGCCCGGCCCGCGCGAACAGCGTTAGCAGGACCAGCACGATGCCGACCACCAGCATGTAGGCCGTGGTCAGCCCGCTGAGATAATCGATCAGGTAGAACATGAAGAGCGTGCCCACGAAGGGCCCTATCGTCGTGCCCGCCCCACCCAGAAGAACCCAAAGCAGCGGAAAGATCGAATAGGGAACCGAAACGAAGCTGGCCCCCACATAGCCGAACAAGAGCGCATAGGCCGCGCCCGCCGCGCCTGAGATCGTGCCCGAGATCACAACCGCCCAGAACTTGTGCGACCAGACCGAATAGCCCAGCATCCGGGTGCGTTCCTCGTTCTCGCGCACGGCGACAAGAACATGGCCGAACCGGACCTGCGTCATCCGCATCGTCAGCAGAAGCGCGACCGAAAACAGCAGGAGTGCCGCATAATAGCGGGTGACGGGGTTCGACAGGTCCACCTCGCCCACCCGCCGGATCTGCTGGGCAAGAACAAAGCCTTCGTCGCCCCGGGTCCATTCGCCGAAGTAGAGCGCGCTGAGAAACGCCGCCTGACTGAACATCAGCGTGACGATCATGAAGGCCACCCCGATCGTGCGCAGCGCAAGAACGGCCACCACCGCCGATAGCACTGCAGCAGAGACAAGTCCGATCCCGAAGGCCGGAACCGCGCCCACGCCGCCATGCTGCATCGCAAGTCCCAGACCATACATCCCTGCCCCAAAGAACATCGCATGCCCGAGGCTGAGAAGCCCGGTATAGCCGAACATGACGTTGTAGCCGACCGCATAGGTCGCCAGCACCATGATCCGCGACAGGTTCCCCTGGTGATAGGCCGGCAGGATCATGCCCAGCACCGCCAGGAGGGCCAGAAGTCCAAGGTGAAGGCCCAGCACCTTCATGCCGGTTTCTTTCCGAACAGCCCCTGCGGGCGGAACACCAGAACCAGCGCCACCAGAAGCGTCGCAATGATCTTGGCCAGCGTGGGCGAGAAGAAGACCGAGATGATCCCGTCGGACAGGCCGATCAGCACGGCCGCCACTATGGTGCCGCGGATCGAGCCCAACCCGCCGATGATCACGACGATGAAACTGAGCAGAAGCGGATCGCCGCCCATCAGGTAATGCGCCTGCTGTATCGGCACGATCAGCACCGCCGCCAGTGCCGCCAGCGCCGCACCAAGGCCAAAGACAAGGCTGTAGACCCGCGAGACCGGGATGCCGAAGGCGGTGGCCATTTCCCGGTCAAGCTGGGTCGCCCGCATGACAAGCCCGATGCGCGACCGTGACAGGAACAGCCAGAACCCCACGAGGATCACCGCGGCCGCCCCGATCACGAAAAGCTTGTAGGTCGTGGTGCCAAAGCCCCAAGGGTAATAGATCTCGAACCCGGTCTCGCCGAATTCGAACCACGGGAGCGCAATGCGGGAATTGAACGGCGGCTCGACCGGCCGCGCCTCGGGGCCATAGGTCATCAGCGCAAGCTGCTGAATGATGTAGAGGATGCCGATCGTGGCTACGATCGTGGCCTCGGGATCATAGTGCACGCGTTTGAGAACCAGCCTGTCGCCCAACACGGCCACGCCCCCCGCGACCAGCGGCGCGACAACCGCCGCCGCCACGAAGCCCAGCGCCGGATGGCCCGCGATGGATGTCGCGACCCACCACGCCACGATGGCCCCAAGCATGAAGAACTCGCCATGCGCCACGTTGACCACCCGCATGATGCCGAACACGAGGCTCAGCCCCAGCGCGGTCAGCGCCAGAACCGCTGCGCCAACCGCTCCTTCGAGGATAGCGAGGATCAGGTGAGGTCCGAATTCCATGTTCGATTGTGACGCAACCGGCCCGTCAGGGCGCGATCAGGACCTCTCCCTCGATTTCCATGGCCAAGCCCATCGGCAACCCGGCCACCCCGATGGCGGAGCGCGCATGACGCCCGATCTCGGGTCCGAACACATCGATGATCAGATCGCTCATCCCGTTCAGGACCACATGCTGCTCGGTATAGCCCGGCGCGGAATTCACCATGCCGAAAACGCGGACCCAGCCGGTCACGCGGGACAAGTCCCCGATCTCCGCCTTGAAGTTCGACAGGATCGACAGCCCGACGCCCCGGGCCTCGTCCATGGCCTCCCTGGTCGACATGTCCTGACCGACGACGCCGTGGGGGCCGCTGATATTGCCATCCGGGCCCGTGCCGGGATGGCCCGATATCAGCGCCCGTCCCTCCCTGACATTGATGAAGGCGAAGGGCAGACGCACGCCGGGCGGCGCCATCATCGGGGGCGGCAGCTCGAGCCCGAGTGCCGCTAGTCTGTCTTCGGGCGTCGTCATCGACGAACCGTCACAGGCTCTGGGTCGTGTAATCGACCTCGTCAGGATAGAAGGTGTCCTCGATGCTCGTCTCGTGGACGAGGTTCAGACGCCCGTCCTGCACCTGCGTGATGTATTGCACGCCAAAGGCCTGATGCGTCCTGCCGTTGAAGATCTTCGGCCCCTGCGGGTGTTCGTTGGAATGCGGCATGTCGGTCATGGCCTCGACCGCCTCGACAAGGGCGGCGCGGTCCCCGGGGCCCTGATAGCCCGAAGCCTCCATCGCGTCCTTGATGATGTAGAGCGTCTCCCAGCAGCCGAACATATGGGCATAGGTCGACACGTCCGACGGATCGCTGACCGAGGCGCCGTTCTCGTCGACGCCGACGGCGGCACGGAAATTCGCGTCATAGGGCGACTGGTCGGCCTGCGCATAGCGCGGGTTGCCCTCCCAGAAATAGCTGCCTTCGAGGAACTCGAGGCCCGGAGAGTTCAGATCGACGGCCTCGAGGCTGTCGATAAAGCCGAACATGGGCGGCGCGGAGGGGCCGAAGAACTCGCCCAATTCCTTGACGAAGGTCAGAACGGCGGGACCCACCATCACGTGGTAGATCACTTCGGTGTCACGCGGGATCGCCGGGAAATACCGGGTGAACGAGGTCTCGGTCGGCGGGATCGCGATATGTTCCAGAACCTCGCCACCCGCCGTCTCGATCGCGGAGGTGAAGTAATCGCGGTGATCGTGGCCGAAGGCGAAATCGGGGAAGATCATCGTGACCTTCTTGCCGAGGTTCTCCGAGATGAAGGGTGCCATGGCCTGAACCTGGCTTTTGACATCCGTGATCCCGGGCTGAAGCGTGTAGCGGTTCAGCATGCCCGAGGCCACGTGATGGCCTTCGGAAACCACGAAATAGGGCATCTTCAGCTCGCCTGCCGCCGGGGCTGACCCGATCACCACATGCGAGAACAGCGTGCCGAAGGCCACGTCGCAATCGTGCTGGTTGACGAATTTCTCGACGACCTCAGCCCCGCGGCGGGCATCGGTCCCGTCATCCTCGGCGATGATCTCTAAGGGGCGGCCGTTGATCCCGCCCGCATCGTTGATTGCCTTGACGGCGGCCTCAGTCGTGCGGCCATACCACCGGCCATAGGCCGCACCCACGCCCGTGATGTGCTGCTGAAAGCCGATCCGGATCGGCGCGGAGGACTGCGCCTGCGCGAAACGCCCGGCCAGCGGGGTTGCGGCCAGAAGGCCGCCAGCGGCCGCGCCTTTCAGAACGGTTCTGCGATTGGGCTGGATCAGCTTGGACATCTTGTGTCTCCCCGGTTGCGGCGGCCTCTGCGCGAGCCTTTGTGCACTCCAGTTTCGGTTGCGTACAAGCAATCTGTCCAGCAAAATCTCCGATCACGCGCCGCGCGGCGCCGCCAGAAGCCACAATCCGAGGAACGTATAGGCGATCATGAAGACCGAGAGCGGCAGGGTGAGAAGCCCGGCCCTCCGCCCCCCGGGCGCAAGATCGAGCGCGATCCGGTGAGACAGAACGATGGACCAGACATGCCCGCCCACGATCAGCACGGCCTGCGTCAGCCAGATCACGCGAACCGTGTCGATATTGTTGAAAAATCCGGTGGTGACGCGAAAGGGGTCGATTCCCAGAAGATCGGCGCCGCGGTTGAACGGGTCGCTGATCGCGGCGATCGTGTACTGGATATTGACCAGAAACGCCGTCAGGTAATGCGCCGCGTGATAAACCAGCGCGATCGGCAGAACCCCCAGCGCCAGCCTGTCGAAGGCGAGTGCAAAATGCGCCCTCTGCCCTGCCAGCGCGAGACCCAGCCAGACGGTCACCGCGAAGACCGCCCATAGCCCCAGAACCGAGGCCGCGAGGCCGAACAGCGTCTCGAAGATCACGGCGGATCGGCCGGGAAACTCCAGCGGGTTCACCCCGATCCGGCCCAACCACCAGAATGTTTCGTTCAGCCCGTCGAAACTCCCCATGGCCAGCAGCGTCAGCGCAAAGAGGCCCGCAGCCCGCGGCATCCCCTCGAGGATGCGCCAGCCCGGACCACCGATCCCGCCCGGCGCACCGATCCGCACCGCAGCCAGCGCGCCATAGCTGGCCATGATCGCATGGCCCAGTTCGAAACTGCGCAGGAACGCGGGTCCGAACAGAACCAGCCCCATCATGATCACCGCCCAGTAGATTGCCACGATCATGGCGAGCCTGTCGGGATCCTCGGGGGCGACACCGGCCAGGATATAGGCGCCGAACCCGACCAGCATCGCGACCGCCGGCCAAAGCCCCAGATCAGCCGGCAGACGCAGGAGCGGGCGCGGCGACCCGGCCACGCGGTAAAGCCCGGTCCACGGGTTCAGCCAGCCCCAGACATTGCCCAGCACACCGGACAGGCTGACAAGCGCGATCCAGCCCAGCGTGTAAAAGCTCAGCGGCATGATGTTCGACAACGGATCGCGCGACCCGGTAAAGCCGATCCAGATCGCAAAGATCATCAGTGCCAGCGACGTGAGGCTCGTGATCTCGGCAAGGTTCTCGCCTCGCAGACCCGCGAAGGGCCGCCATGTGAACAGGCCCCGCACCAGTCGGTGCGGCAGGGCAAAGACCGCGAGGACCGTCAGTGTCACCACCGCCACCCCTGCCCCGCGATAGACCTCGGTCGGCAACAGCAGGACAAAGCCACCCTCGGAGGTATGGGCCCAGCCCGCGCCCGGGATCAGCGACAGGGCCATCATGCTCAGCATCAGCCGGATCATCCGATCGCCCTCGCTCCATTGTCGGTTGACAGGATCACCGCCGACAGGATCCTATTGGTATACAAACAATATCCTGCGGGGCGGATGTGGCAAGCGGCGGAATCGTTGGCGTCGATGTGGGCGGAACCTTCACCGATCTGGTGATGGTCGACCCCGCGACCGGCGCGATCCGCATCGCCAAGACGCCGACCACGCTCGACAATCAGGCCTTTGGCGTGCTGTCCGCGCTTGACGATGCGGGCGTCGATCTGTCGACGCTGGGCCTGATCGTTCACGGCACGACAACGACGACGAACGCGGTCCTTGAACGCAAGCTGTCGCGCACCGGTCTGATCACCACGATGGGGTTCCGCGACGTGCTGGAACTGGGCCGCCGGACCCGTCCGCAGGCCTACGGCATGACGGGCCGGTTCGTGCCGGTGATCCCCCGCGACCTGCGCCTCGAGGTGCCCGAGCGGATGGATGCGCAGGGCGAGATCGTCACCCCGCTCGACGAAGATGCGGTGGCCCGCGCCGGTCGCGCGCTGATCGAGGCGGGATGCGAAGCGGTCGTCGTCCATTTCCTGCATGCTTATGCCAACCCCGCGCACGAACGCCGCGCGGGCGAAATCCTGCGCGACATCTGGCCCAATGATTACATCACGCTGGGCCATGACCTTCTGTCGGAAAGCCGCGAATTCGAACGCGGGGTGACAGCCGCCGTCAACGCCTCGGTCCAGCCCCTGCTCGAGCGCTACGTGGCGCGATTGCGCGACGAGCTGTCGGGCCGGGGCTATCAAGGCGACGTTCTGGTGATGAACGGCAATGGCGGCATGGTCTCGTCCCGGCTCGTGGCGCGGGAGGCGGCGAAGACCGTGATGTCAGGGCCGGCCTCTGGCGTCATGGCCGCCGCCTATACCGGCCGCCGCGCCGCAGAGCCCAACCTTCTGACCTATGACATGGGCGGCACCTCGACCGATGTCGCCCTGATCCGCGACGGCACGCCGCCTGTGTCGAACGAGATCGAGGTCGAATACGCGATGCCGATCCATGTGCCGATGGTCGATGTGCGCACGGTCGGCGCGGGCGGCGGCTCGATCGCGAAGGTTCTGCCCTCGGGGCTTCTGGAGATCGGCCCAGAAAGCGCAGGCGCGGACCCGGGGCCGATCTGCTATGGCCAGGGCGGCACGGCGCCCACGATTTCCGATGCCAACCTGCTGCTGGGGCGGCTCGATCCGGGGCGGCTCAACAGCGTGGCGGGCGGCGTCAGCCGGGCCGACGTGGCAGGGATATTTGCCCGCGCGCTTGGCGCGCCGCTTGGCCTGACGGCCGAGGCCGCGGCAGAGGCCGTGATCCGGGTCGCCAATGCCAAGATGGCAGGTGCGATCCGCATGGTGTCCCTGTCGCTCGGGGCCGATCCGCGCGACTTCGCGCTTTTCGCCTTCGGCGGCGCCGGTCCGCTGCACGCGGCCGCCCTTGCCCGCGAATTGGGCGTACCGCGGGTCCTGATCCCGGCCCGGCCCGGCCTGACCAATGCGCTGGGATGCGTCGTGGCCGACCTCAGGCATGATTTCGTGCGCACGGTGAACCAGCCGCTCGACACGGTCGAGATCGACGACCTGCACGCCATCTTTGCCGATCAGATCGCCGCGGGCGAGGCCGCGCTCGGCCATGAAACGGTCGAGGTGACCGAGATCCGCCACGATCTGAGCGTTGATATGCAGTTCATCGGCCAAAGCCATGTCGTCCGCGTGCCGCTGACCGACCCCTGCCCTGACCGCGAGACGCTGCAAGCGCGGTTCGAGGCGGTCTATTTCGATCGGTTCCGCGTCGCGCTCGATACGATCCGGGCGCGGGTGGTGAACCTCAACTGCTCTGTCATCGGGATCAGCCGCGCCGTCGATCTGGACAAACTGATCGACCCGGCCGGTCGAAGCGCATCGCTCACGCCCGCCCGGACGCGGCCCGTGATCTTTGACGGCGTGGCCCACGACACCCCGGTCTATCTGCGCGACCACCTGCCAGAGGTGGCCCGGATCGACGGGCCGGCGGTGATCGAACAATTCGACACCACGATCCTGATCCCGCCGGGTGACCGGGCCGAAACGGCAACCGAAGACAACCTTTTCATCCACATCGGGGGCGCAGGACCATGACGATCGATCCGATCACGCTGTCGGTCATCCAGGCCGGGCTGCAGCAGGTCTGTGACGAGATGGACCTGAGCTTTTCGCGCGCCGCCTTCTCTCCCGTGATCGCCGAGGCGAACGACCGCTCCGACGGGATATATTCGGCCACCGACGGCGCGCTGATCGCGCAGGGCGCGGGCGGACTGCCCGTCTTCGTGGGGACGATGCAATATTCCACCCGCGTCCTGATCGAGCGGATCGCCCAAGGGATGACCCCGGCCCCGCGGCCCGGTGATATCTATATCGTCAACGATCCCTATCTGGGTGGCACGCATCTGATGGACGTGCGCTTTGCCCGGCCGTTCTACCGGGACGGCGAAATCTTCTGCTGGTTGTCGAATACCGGGCACTGGCCCGACACCGGCGGCGCTGTGCCCGGCGGCTTTTCCGCCTCCGCCACTTCTGTGGAACAGGAGGGGCTTCGCCTGCCACCGGTGCGGCTTTTCAAGCAAGGGGTGATGGACGACGAGATCTATTCGATCATCTGTTCCAACATCCGCGTGGCCGACCAGCGCATCGGCGACGTCAAGGCACAGGCCGCCGCACTCGAGGTGGGGGCCACGCGTCTTGATGTCCTGCTCGACCGCTACGGCGATGACGTGGTGCGCGCGGCAATCGCCGAGTTGCGCCTGCGGGCCGAGGCGCAGATGCGCGCGCTGATCAACGAGATCGCGGACGGCATCTATGGCTCAACCGCCTGGATCGACAGCGACGGGGTCGTCAACGAACCGCTCGCGATCCGCCTGACGATCGAAAAGACGCCCGGCCATCTGCGGTTCGATTTCGCGGGATCGAGCCCGCCCTGCATGGGGCCGATGAATTCGGTTCTCGCCACGACGCTGTCGTCGGTCTACCTCGCCATGCGTCACATCTTCCCCGAGGTCCCGATCAGCGCGGGCGCCTTCGCCCCGCTGGAGGTGATCCGGCCCACAGGCACCTTCCTTGACGCACACTACCCCCGGCCCGTCTCGGGCTGCGCCGCCGAGGTCAGCCAGCGCATCGCCGAGGCGGTCTTCGCAGCTCTTGTCGAGGCCCTGCCCGACCGCGTGACTGCCGCGCCTGCCGGCACGTCGGGCAACTTTGCCCTTGGCGGACACGACCCCGAAACGGGGCGCGATTACGTGATGTATCAGCTTTCGGGTGGCGGCTACGGCGGGTCCGCCTCGGGCGATGGGATCGCGAACGGCTGTTCGACCATCGGCATCTCGAAGGCGCCCCCGGTCGAGATCATGGAGCAGAACTTTCCCGTTCTCTATCACCGGTATGCGCTGCGCGAGGGATCGGGCGGCGCGGGCACCCATCGCGGGGGCCTGGGCCTCGACTACGAGTTGGAACTGCGGCGCGGCAACGCCCGGGCCAGCTTTGTGATGGATCACGGACGCTTCGGCCCGCAGGGTGCGCTCGGCGGGGCCGATGGCGCCCGAAACGAGGTCGAGGTGATCCGGGGCGGCACGTCTCATGTGCCGGAGCACCTGTCAAAGGAGCAGGACATCCCCCTCGGTCCCGGCGACCGCGTGCGGGTGCGCACGCCCGGCGGGGGCGGCTATGGCCCTCCCTCAGGCCGCAACCCGAACCTTGCCGCAGAAGACAAGCGCCTCGGCCGCACCTGAGCGGGACCGAATTCCTTGAAGGAATTCGACCCGTTTTCTTTTCAAGAAAACGCCCCGCCCAGAACGGAAAGCGCCGCGCTCCAATCCTGCGGTGTCAGGTCATGCTCTCCATCCCGCAACGCGTGGCACATAGCCCCCCGCCGCACCACGCCACCCTCGGACCACATCCGGGCCGGGTCGGGCCATCCATTTACCCCCGATGCGGCACAAAGCGCGCGGTAGCTTCCGACCGGGTCGGCCCAAATGTCGTCACGCGCCCCCGTCACAACCAGCAGCCGCGGCGCGATGGCCGCCAAGAGGTGATGCTGATCCAGGCCCTCCGGCAACCCCGCCCCCATGCGCAGCCAATGCGGATAGCGACGGGTCAGGTCAGCCAAAGTCTCGCCCACCAGATGCGCCTCGGGCGCCGCGCCGGCACAGCCCGACGCATTGGCAAAGACCCCGGCCACGCGCGGATCATTCGCCCCCGCCCAAAGCGCCGCCTTGCCCAGCCGCGAATGCCCTGCAAGTACGACATCCCCCACGCCTTCAAGGCCTTCCGCCGCATCGACCAGCCGCATCAGGGCCCAAGCCCAAAGCGATATCGCCGCGTAACCGCTGCCCAGACGCGGCGCGAGACCGCGGCTTTGCCACGCATCCGGATCGTCGGGCACCCAGGAGCCATAGCAGCTGAGCAACAAGCCGAACCCCGCCTCGTGGATCGCCTCGATGGGCCAGCGCCCGGGCGATCGCCCGCGCATCCGCTCGGCCAGTCTCTGGCCCTCGCCGCCCAGGGCCTGCGGCGCGCAGATGATCGCGCCCTCATCGATCGGATACGGCACCCCCGGCACACCGAGCGGACCGAGGAAATCGAGCGCCGCAATCACCGGAACCGGCCCGCGCCGTCGATCCGGAAGCCACAGCAGCGCATCGAAGGTCGCGCCACCTATGCCCAGCGTCAGGCGTTCCGCCGGCCCGCATGGCTCGCGTTCGATCGATATCCCGCGAGGAGCAGGCGGCACGGGTCCGTAGAGATGTCGCGCAAAGGCGTCGCACACCTCCTGCGGCCCCTGATCTGCCCGCACCGGCGCCAGGCCTCGCCACGGGCCGAACGCCGTGTTCGTCACGGCACCCAACTGGCATAAAGCGGGTGATCGGCGCCGAGCGGCAGATCGACGCTCCGGCCCGTCCGGGCAGAATGGTAGCAGGCCGTCACGAATTCCAGCGACCGTCGCCCATCCTCCAGGGACACCTCACATCCGCCTCGGCCCCCCAGCGCATCGGCCAATGCGGTGAACATGCCCGCATAACCCGTCCGCACCACGCCCACCTCCGCCAGAACGGCGTCGATCTGCGCCTGTGTCGTGGGCGCCCGGGCGACGAAACGCCAAGGCCCGGCCGCCAGCGAATACGGCGCGTGATCGCTTTCGACCGTGAAGCCCTCGAACATGAGCCGCATCCGGCTGATATTCTCGGCGCAGCCCAGCGTCACGGAGGAGGTGATCAGCGCGCCGCTGTCCATCCTGAGCGACAGGGCCGCGCAATCCTCGACTTCGATCTCGTTCACGCGGGTCGCCACATCGGCAAAGACCCGCGCCACCGGCCCGAGGAAGGCGGGCAGAAGATCGTGGATATGGATCGCATGGCCCAGTAGCGCGCCACCGGATTCGCCCGCCCATGTGCCACGCCAGTCGATATCGTAATAGCTGGCCGGCCTGTCCCAATGGGTTTCCAGCGTGCCGGCATAGCAGCGGCCGGCAAGGCCCGCGTCGAACAGCGCGTGAAGCTGGGCCGCGCCGATGCCAAAGCGGTACTGGAAGACCGGCGACAGGAACCCGCCGGTCTCTTTCACGACCTTTGCAAGTTCATCCGCCTTCTCAAGAGAGGTGACCAAGGGTTTCTCGCATATGACTTTCTTGCCCGCCCGCAACGCGTCGACGCAGGCTCCGAAATGCAGATGGGGCGGCAGGCAGATATCGACGATGTCGATGTCGGGATCGGCCAGGACACCCGCGAAATCATCGGTCAGGGCACAGCCGTGCTCTTCGGCCAGGGGGCGCGCGCGATCGAGGTTCAGGTCACAGATCGATGCCACCTGAAAATGTTCGGGCACCTCGGCAAAGCCCGCCATATGCTGCGCGCCGATCCCGGCGCCGATCACGGATACGCGGTATGTCATTGGCCTTCCGCCTTTTTCTGGGCCGTGATCGCCAGTTCCATCGTCTTGAATGTATGGGCCTGAGAGACGGCGGTTTCGGTCCGGTCCTGCACATCCGCGGCAAGCCGCGGAAAATAGGGCAGCCCGGCCGCGTCGCAATCGATGAGACTGTTCTCCTCGCCGTTCACGAGGAACAGGCTGTTCGTCTTGTGAGGCCGGCCGATGTCGGTGTATTTGCGCAGCTCGATATGGCCTTCGGTGCCCTGGATGAACAACCGCCCATCGCCCCAGGTTGGCAGGCCATCGGGCGTGAACCAATCGACCCGCACATAGGCATGCCCGTGATCGGATTTCAGCACCATCTCACCGAAATCCTGAAAGCCGGAATGGTCCGGCATCGTCGTATTTTCCACAAGCGCATGAACGACTTGCGCGTCGTTGCTGCCAGTGAAATGCAGGAACTGGTCGATCTGATGCGATCCGATATCGCACAGGATGCCGCCAAATCGTTCCCGCCGGAAGAACCACTCGGGCCGGGTCTTGAGGTTCTGTTTGTGAGGACCGAGGCCGACGGTCTGGATCACCCGGCCGATGGCGCCGCCAAAGACCAGTTCTTCCGCCCTTGTCACGGCAGGCACTTCGAAACGTTCAGAGAAGTTCACACTCCAGATACGGCCCGTAGCCTCCTGAACCTCCTTGATCTTTTCCAGTTCCTCCAGCGTGATGCAGCCGGGCTTGTCGACCATCACGTCCTTGCCGGCCTCCATCGCCTCGATGGCCAGGGCCGCACGGTCCGCAGGCACGGCAGAAATCAGAACCATCCTGACATCCGGATCCTCGAGGATCACCCTGCGATCCTGAACCTTTTCAACATCTTGAAAGACGTCGTTGAACTTTGCCTCCGTCACTGCCGGGCCATCGGTCCAGTAGTGCATGCAGGTGCAGCCCTGCGCCGTCATGTTCGACAACATGCCGAAGATATGGCCATGATCGATGCCGAGGACGCCAAGTTTGAAGGGCATGTCGGAAGCCTCCGGAGAGTAAGTGTTTCGGAATTCTGTGTGCGATATCAGAGTGTCACGGTGCCGCCTGCCTGCGCCGATCGTTCAAGGGCGTCAATCAGGCGGTGAACGCCAAGCGCGTCGCGCCCCGTCACGAGAGGCGGCCGGCCCTGGGACAGGCTGTCGGCAAAGTCCTCGATCACGGCCCGGTGCCAGTCGGAGGTGAAGGCCATCGGATCGGCGCCAGCGCCCGAACTGGCCGCCCGCCCCACGGTTTCGCTGGTGCCGTCGTGGCGGTCGATCCGCAGCACCCCGGCCTCGAGATGGGCGGAGCCCTTTGCGAAATGCAGCGTGATCGTTTCGCCGCGCCCGGGAAAGCTGGCCGTCGTCGCGAAAAGCTGACCCACCGCGCCGCCTGCAAAGCGCAGGCCCGCGCAGACGAAATCCTCGGCCTCCATCCGGTGGAAACCGGTGGTGGCAGCCATCGCAGAAACTTCGGTCACCGGTCCGGTCAGCGACAGCATCAGATCAAGCGTATGGATCGCCTGGCTGATCAGGACGCCGCCACCATCGCGGGCATAGCTGCCCCGACCCGGCTCGTCGTAATAGGCCTGATCGCGCCACCACGGCACGTTGACCTCGGCCATGCGCAGCGGGCCGAGCGCCCTCATTCGGGCGCGCAGGTCGGCAACGATGGGCCGGGCGCGATGTTGCAGGACGATCCCGAGAGGCACGCCCGCCTCTTCGCAGGTCATCACCAGCTCCTCGGCGGCGGCGAGCGTCCGCTCGACCGGCTTTTCCATCAGGATTGGTTTGCCCGCGCGCACCAGCTCTGCGACGATCCCGGACCGGGCATTGGGCGGCGTGGTCAGGATCGCGAAATCGACCTCGGGGTCGGCGGCGATCTCGGTCACGCTCGCGGCCTCCCGGGCCCCGAGATCGGGCCACCGGGCGAGAAATGCGGCCCGGCTTTCGGCAGAGCGCGCATGAACGCGGGAAAGCGAGACCTGCGGGCTGTTGAGAATGGCGTCGCCATAGGTGCGCGACACCATGCCCAGGCCGATCAGGGCAGCCCGCATCATTGCGTCATGGGCAGGGTCACCTCACCCTCGCCCGCGAAGACGTGGAAGGCCTTGGTCGGGAAGGTCACGCCGACCTTCTGGCCACGGTTCAGCGGAATTTGCTGCCCGATCTGCACGGTCAGTTTCTCGCCATTGGGAAAGGCGCCGTAGATGTAGGTGACGGACCCCAGCTGCTCGAAATTCTCGACCTCGATCTGCTGGTCGCCGTGCCCGTCGAGAGAGACTTCGATCGTCTCGGGGCGGATACCGACCGTCGCCGGCTGAGCGGCATGGCTGTCGGCCAGCGGCAGGTCGCGCCGGATGCCGCTTTCCAGCGTGACAGTGCGGCCCTCGAGGGTCGATCTGAGAAAATTCATCTGCGGCGCACCGATAAAGCCCGCGACGAACTTGTTGGCCGGATGGTTGTAGAGGTCGAGCGGCCGGCCCACCTGTTCGATCCGACCGCCGCGCAGCACGACGATGCGGTTGGCCATGGTCATGGCCTCGATCTGGTCATGGGTGACATAGATCATGGTATTGCCCAGCTGGGCATGCAGGTTCGAGATCTCGACCCGCATCTGAAGGCGCAGCTCGGCATCGAGGTTCGAGAGCGGTTCGTCAAAGAGAAAGATGATCGGCTCGCGCACGATGGCGCGGCCGATGGCCACGCGCTGACGCTGGCCGCCGGACAGCTGGCCCGGGCGCCTGTCGAGCAGCTTGTCGATCTGAAGCAGGCGCGCGGCATCGTCGACGCGGCGGTTGATCTCGGCCCGCTCCATGCGGTGGTTCTCGAGCCCGAAGGAGAGGTTCTGACGAACAGACATGTGAGGGTAGAGCGCGTAGGACTGGAACACCATCGACAGCCCCCTCTCGGAGGCCGGAACACTGTTGACCCTGTTGCCCCGCAGGACGATGTCGCCCGAGGTCGGGTCGTCCAGACCAGCGATCAGGCGCAGGAGCGTGGACTTGCCACAGCCCGAGGGCCCCACGAAGACGACGAATTCGCCGTCCTCGATCTGAAGATCGACCCCGTGGATGACATCGACCGGGCCGAAGGATTTGCGGATCTGCCGAAGTTCGAGCGCGTGTGTCATTGTGTGTTCCGTTCGGTCGGGACGGTGGCGGTTTCCGTGAACGGAAACCGGTCCGGAAAATGGATCATTTTCCGGCCACCGCTCATTTCAGCCCCGTGGTTGCGATACCCGTCGTGATGAAGCGTTGCAGCCAGACAAAGACAAGCGTGATCGGGATCAGGCTCACGACCGTCATGGCGAGGATATAGTGGAAATTGGTGTCGAATTCGCCGGCGAATTGCGTAAGCCCCAGCTGGATCGTGTGTTTCGTGGGATCCGAGATCAGCACGATCAGCGGCCAGAGGAAATCGTTCCACCGCCAGATCACGCTGAGGATCGCCAGCACCGACAGCGCAGGCAGCGACAGGGGCAGCACGATCCGCCAGAAGATCCGCCATTCGGAGGCCGCATCCATCCGCGCGGCTTCAAGCAGTTCGTCCGGGATCGTCAGCATGTATTGCCGCAGCAGGAACACGCCCGTGGGCGTGGCCGCCGCCGGAATGATCACCCCCCAGAGCGAGCCGAAGATGCCGAAGGACCAGACCACGAAGAACAGCGACACGAGGATGATCGACGACGGGATCAGAAGCGTCGCCACGATCAGGATCGTGAAGGTCAGCCGCCCGATGAACCGGTATTTCGCCAGCGCGAAGGCCGCCATCGCGTTGATGATCAGCGTGATCGCGGTTGCCACCACCGTCACGAAGACGGAGTTGAACAGGTAGATGTCGAAGGTGAAATTCTCCTGCCCGTTCCGTTTCAGAAGCGGGTCGAGGTAATTCTCGGTGGCAACCCGGATTTCCTCGGCGGGCTCCAGCCGGGTGCGTTCGACCTCGATCACAGCCTGTGGATCATCGAGCGGGGCCACCTCGGTCATGCTGCGCGTGGGGCCGGCCTTGAACACGTCGGTGACGGTGCCGTCCTCGGCCATGTAGTGCCAGACGGTCTTGATCCCTTCGCCCTCGACCTCGGCCGTGATCTGGGAATAGGGCATCAGCCGCGTGTCGAAACTGTCGACCGCGCGTTCGGGCTTGATCGAACTGAGGAACGTCCAGAACACCGGCACGAGGATGATCAGAACCCCCAGCACCAGATAGCCATAGGCCAGGAAATCACCGATGCCGAAGCGTTCGGCCTTGTCGGGATTGCCGGCGGTGCGGGTGAGGAAGCGGGCGACGCGTGACATCTTTCAACCTCCCTCAGAATTCCGACTGGCGCCGGGTGATCCACAGCTGGAAGAAGGTGAAGACGGCGATCACCACCGCCATCAGCACCGATCCCGCCGCGGCCTGCCCATAGGCCGGGTTGTTGTTGGTAAAGGCCACCTCGTAGATGTTCTGCACGACCATGAAGGTTTCCCGACCCGGGCCACCGCCTGTCAGCAGGTAGACCTCGTCGAAGATCTGGAAGCTGCGGATCAGGCTGAGCACGATCACGACGGTCAGCGTCGGCATCACCAGCGGCAGGGTGATCCGCCAGAAGGCGCGGAACGGCTTGGTCGCATCCATCTTGGCGGCTTCGTAAAGATCGTTCGGGATCGCCTGAAGCCCGGCCAGAAGGATCAGCATGTAAAAGCCCATGTGGCTCCAGCAGAAGACGAAGACGAGCCAGAAGAACGGCCAGCCGGTGTTGGGCGTGACAAGCCAGTTCACCGGGCGGTAACGGCCGAAATCGAAGACCGCGTCGAACTGGATCGTCAGGAGCAACACGACCGAGAGGATCCCCGCCCCGATGATCGCGGCGCGTGCGAAGCTCTGGCCCGTGGCGACGATCCAGTAGAGAGCCAGCCCCAATGCACAGCCAAGCCAGAAGCTGCCGGGCAGGCCCACGATCGAGGTCGGGTTGGCCCATGTCACCAGCAAGGCCAGCAAGAGCCCGAAAACCCCGGTCCACCCCAGCGACGGCCCGTCCCCGCTTGCGCGCAGGGCGCGTTCGCTGACCAGAAGAAGGATCACCCCCATGATGACGCTGACCACGATGTCGAACCCCGAGGCGCCCGCCATGGCCGACAGCGCCTCGCTCGTCGTGCCGATAGCCTCGTTGAGCGCGCCCTTGCGGTGCAGCACCCAGTTCCAGATGTTGGCGATCACCACCGGCGACAGCATCACCGGATAGAAGAACATCGCCCGCCAGAAGCCACGTCCCTTGATGTTGCGGTTGACGACCAATGCCGTCAGCAGGGCCGCGACGCACAGAACCGGCACCTGAATCACCACGAACCACAGCGTGTTGAACATGCCCGTCCAGAAATTATAGCCTGCGTTGGAACAGGATTTCGGCTCGAAGATCGAAACGTCGCAATCGAAGATCTCGGCATAATTCGCGCCGCCCACCCAGGGCCGGTCAAAGAGCGCGATCGATGACCCGCCCGTCATCGAGACGTAGAAATTCAGGATCATCGGGGCAAAGGTAAACAGTCCGAAGATCGCCATGTTGGGCAGCAGGAGCGCATAGGGCACTCCGCCCCTGCCCCAGATGCTCTGGGCCAGCTCGACCGGGAACCCGACGAGATCGCCGAGGAATTGCGGGATTTGCCTCAGACGATACCGGCGTTTGCTGAACAGCCAGATCGTACCGCCCCCGATCCAGAAAAGACCGATGAGGCTCATCAGAATGCCGGCGAGAGACATCTGTGCCCTGTCCTTGAAAAGGCGCGACACGTGCCGCGCGTGACAGGCGGGGGCCGCGCGGGCCCCCGCCCCCGATCAGTCGGACGCCTTAGTTGTTGGCGTTGGTGTTGACCTCTTCCTCGATCTTCTCGATCGCCTCGTCGAGCGTCAGCTCGCCGTTCATCGCGGCGGCCAGATACTGCGTCGTGGCGTTGAAGATCACGAAGTTGTTCGGGTTGCCCTGCAGGTCATAGGCCTGCGGCGTCTGCGCGGCGGCGGCCGCCGCCATCGAGGTGAAGGCATTCAGACCATTGGCCACGCCTTCGGAAGCGCCGGCACCTGCATAATCAAGACCTTCGGCCTGAAGACCGGCATGCGCCGGGATCGCGAAGGTGCGGGTATACCATTCCCGCGCAATCTCTTCGGAGGCCATCCAGGCGACGAAATCGGCTGCGGCGGCCTCCTTCTCGGCGTCATCCGACTTGAAGGCCACGAGGCCCGCACCGCCCGGCATCACGCCACAGCCCGCCGGGCCGCAGGGAACGGGCACGACCGCCCAGTCGAAATTGTCGCCCACGTTGTTCTGGACGTTGCCCGTGTTCCACGACCCGGACATGTAGAACGGCACATCCTGGTTGAAGAACATCTCGTTGCCGTTGGCGTACTTGGAGCCGGAAACAGCCGGCCAGATGTCGGCGGGCATCAGGCCCGAATTGTGCCAGTCGATCATCAGCTGGGCAAAGGTCTTGAAGCCGTCGTCGATGATCAGGTTGCCCGCATCGTCGAAATAGGCCGCGCCATAGGACATCGCAGGCCCCGCCATCCGGTGGCCGGAGCGGTCCATGACCATGCCCGCATAAGCGCCGGTCTCGTCCATGACCATCTGCGTGGCTTCGGCCCAGTCTTCCCATGTCGCGCCCGGTGCGGGAATCTCGACGCCAGCCTCTTCGAACATGGTCAGGTTCACGTAGGGACCGGTAACCGTCATCTCGGTATGGAAGCCATAGATGCCGTCGGGTGCGCCCGCGCGATACCACGGCAGAACGGCGCCATACTGAGCCTCCCACTCGTCGGCATCGACATAGGGTGTGAGGTCGACGTAATAGGGGTTCAGACCGCCCAAGTTGGTGACGAAGGCCAGATCGGGGCCAGTGCCGGCCTCCAGCTGGATCGGCAGCTGCTCGCGGATGACGTCATAGCCCACCGAGTTCATCGTGATCGTGACGTCGGGGTTCGCCTCCTGATAGCGCTCGGCCATCTCCTGGACGATGTTGGCCTTGCCATCCACGTCGGAGATCATCAGGTCCAGTTCGACCGCCATCGCCGTGCCGCCGGCCATCATCGCCACGCCGGACACGGATGCAAAGACTGCCCCCCGCAGGGACAGGCTCGTGAGATTTTTCATGATATTCCTCCCAGAACAATGATCTGATTGTGTCAGATACTGGGGGAAGCGTGGCAAAGAAGACGCCCAAAATCAATATGCAGCAATGCGCCTTTTTCAACAGGAATACAGCCCCCTCCCGTTCATTGAAAACAATGACTTAAGGTGGAGGGAGCTGCAAAATCAGGTCAAAAAACGTAGAACAATCGTCGCGCCATTGGTCGCGCAATCAGGCCTCGTGCCAGTTGTCGTCCAAACGCAGCCTGTGGCCCACCTGAAGCCCCTGCGACAGGGTCTGCTCGATGAAGCAGCCTTTCTTGGCGGCTTCGAGAAGCCGGCGCTGATCCGCCTCGGAGGCCGGGCTGTCGAGATCGACATCGAGATCGAAACCGACGGGATGGGTCACGTAGGGGTCGTTGCCCTCCTGCTCGCCCTTCCAGTGCAGCCGGGCCTGAACCTCGACCGCGCCGATCTCGATCTTCAGCCGCTTCGAGAAGGCGCGGATCTGCGTCATCAGGCAACCGGTCAGTGCCGCGGTGAACAGCGCCAGCGGCGGCGGTGCCGTGCCATCGCCGCCATGGAACGGCCCCTCGTCCGTGGCCAGTTCGAAACTCTCCTTCATCATCGGCCATTCAACCGAGATATCGTTGCGCATCTTGCCGGAGGCTTTGCCTGTCCCGGTGAAGATTACCTCGAAGGTTTTGCTCTCGCTCATCACTCCCCCGTTGACAGCCGCGTCAGCTAATTGTTCAGTCGATAAATAACGGTGATGTGCCGGGTCAACAAGGAGGGAATCGCGATGTCGAAATTCGGCAGGGATTATATCTACGAAACAGCAAAGAAGCTGTCGAACAAGGGGCGCTGGGGGGCAGATGATCAAATTGGCACACTGAACAATATCTCACCCGAAGATATCGTCGCGGCGGCCAAGCTGGTGCGCAAGGGCAAGACATTCGCCCTCGGCCTCGATCTGAAAGAAAAGATCCAGTCGGGCCTGTTCGGGGGGCGGTGGAACATGATCCACCAGATGCTGGCCACAGGCACCGACGCCGTGGTCGGCGAACAGGATGGCGACGGCAAGGCCTACCTGCGCTATGCCGACGACGCGATCAACCTGCCCTGCCAGGGGTCGACCCAGTGGGACGCGCTGTGCCACATCTTCCTCGACGAGGAGATGTACAACGGCTTTCCCGCGACCGATGTGACGGTCAATGGCGCCAAGCACCTCGGCATCGAGAATGTGCGCGACAAGATGGTCGGCCGGGGTGTCCTGCTGGATATCGCGCGATGGAAGGGCGTGGACAGCCTCGATGACGGCTATCCGATCACCAATGCCGACCTCGACGGCTGCGCCGAGGCGCAGGGCGTCGAAATCCGCAAGGGCGACTTCGTGATCGTACGCACCGGTCACCAGGAACGCTGCCTCGCCAAGGGGGACTGGACGGGCTATGCGGGCGGCGACGCGCCGGGCCTTGCCTTCGAGACGGCCTATTGGATCAAGGAAAAGGATATCGCCGCGATCTGCGCCGACACGTGGGGCTGCGAGGTGCGGCCGAACGAAACCGACGAGGCGAACCAGCCGTGGCACTGGGTGGTGATCCCGGCCATCGGCATCTCGATGGGCGAGATCTTCTACGTCAAGGAACTGGCCGAGGATTGCGCAGAAGACGGGGTCTACGAATTCTTCTTCTCCGCGCCCCCGCTTCATATCCCCGGCGCGGCAGGCTCGCCGATCAACCCGCAGGCCATCAAGTGACCGGGACCGGAACCTTTCAAAGGTTCCGGTTCGATTTCCTTCAAGGAAATCGACGCGCTTGGCACGGGACAGCACAATGACGGACAGGCTTTGGGGCCGTGCCAGTTCGGTCAACGTCCAGAAGGTGATGTGGGCGCTGGCCGAGCTGGGCCTCGATTACGAGCGCATCGATGCGGGTGGCCGCTATGGCCAGACCGACACCGATGCATTTCGCGCCCTCAACCCCAATGCTCGGGTGCCGGTCTGGCAGGAAGACGACGGTCTTGTCCTTTGGGAAAGCCATGCGGTGCTGCGCCACCTCGCCGCACGGACCGGGCGCCTTGCGCCCGGCCCCGTCGGCGACCAGTGGATGGATTGGGGGGTCAGCACCTTCTATCCCGCGCTGATCGGTGTCTTCTGGCAGGTCGTGCGCACGCCCCCTGCACAGCGCGCACCCGACCAGATCCGTCGCAACATCGCGTCCCTCGAAGAGGCCCTCACGATCCTTGCCACGGGGCTTGAGGACCGCGACTGGCTGAACGGCGACGCCTTCTCGATGGCCGATATCGCGGTCGGCGCCGGACTCTATCGGTATTTCGACATGGACATCCCGCGCGACCCGCCGCCCGCCATACGGGCCTATTACGCGCGCCTTGCGGACCGACCGGCCTACCGCGACGCGATCATGACAAGTTACGAGGAATTGCGAGCGACCTGACCCGTCTCAATGGGTGCGGGGCGGGATGTCGTCGTCAGAGCCGAGATCGTCTTCATCGGCAGGTTCCGCCGGGATCGCGTAGGACCCGCTCAGCCATTTGGCCAGATCCACATCCGCACAGCGTTTCGAACAGAACGGGCGGTATTTCGGATCGGTCTCCTTGCTGCAGATCGGACAGGACATCACACCTCCTCGATGATCCGGGCCAGCGCGGGCCGTTCGCGTTTGCGTTGCAACTCATAGAGCCCCATCACCGTCCAGCCCACAAGGCTGGTCTCGATCGAATCGGCCCGGAACGCCGCGCGCAGGCCCTGTTCCAGCTGCTTGCGCTGCCCCTTGGGCATGGAGGCGAAATCCACGACGATCTGGCCGCCAAGCCCCCGCAGCCGGAGCGCGCGGGGCAACTCGCGCGCCGCCGCGAGGTTGGTCTTGAGCGCGGCGGCCGGCGAGGTATCGGCACCGGTGTTGACGTCGACGGCCACCAGCGCGCGGGTGGCCTCCACCACCATCGTGCCGGGGTTCAGTTCGTGCACCGGGCTTGCCAGCGCGGCGATCCGGTCAAGCACGCCTTCCCGCTCGAACCCGCCGGACTCGGTCACCACGTCGCCCGCGCGCCATTCGCGCCAGGCCAGGGCATGCGGCCCGTCCCCTTCGGTAAGCGCCTCGGGGCTGTCGCCCGACGCGTCGCCCGCGACGGCTTCGGCCAGGGCCAGCATGGCCGCGATATCCTCGGCGATCTCGTCCTCGTCTGCGCCTTCGGCGGCCGACCGCAGGATCAGGCCCGCCTCGCTGCCCTCCATCTCGGCGCGCGCGATGATGTGGAGCCTGTCCCGCTCGTCGTCGTCGCGTATCTGGCGGCTGATGTTCAGCCCCGGCGCGCCGGGGGTGACGATGGCATAGCGGCTCTTGAACAGGACGCGGTCGGTCATCGGCACGGCCTTGCCGGGCTCGGCCACGCCGGTGACCTGAACCAGAATGGCCTGACCGGGGGCCAGCCCCCTGGCGCCGCGCAGCCAGCCCGTGCCCCCTTCGGGCAGGCGGACGATCATGCCGCCCTGCCCCTTGAGGGGCCGGTCACAGATCGCGCGGTAGATCGCGCCGGGCCGGGGCGCAGAGACGTCATCGACCAGAAGATCGTCGAGCCTGCCATCGACCATCAGGGCGGCCGCCTCGGCGCCCTTCACGTGATCCAGAACGATGCGACGGCCCTTCATGATGCCTCTCCATAGACGGGATATCCCGCGGCCTGCAAAAGACCCACGGTGACGGAAAGCGGCAGGCCCATGACACCGCTGTAATCGCCGCTGATCGCCGGAATGAATGCGCCCGCGGGCCCCTGGATCGCGTAACCGCCGGCCTTGCCCTGCCAGTCACCGGTGGCGATATAGGCCTCGATCTCGCGCGGCGAGAGGCGCTTGACGCTGACGCTGGTCTCGCTGTGTTTCTGCCAGACCCGGTCGCCCCGTCGCACCGCGACCGACGTGATCACCCGGTGGCGCCGCCCCGACAGCGCGCGCAGAAAGGCGCGGGCCTCGTCGGCATCCTCGGGCTTGCCCAGGATCCGGCGGCCCAGCGCGACCGTCGTATCGGCGCAAAGCGCGACTTCACCGTCGCGCAGGTCCAGCGCGCCTGCCTTTTGGCGCGCGATCCGCGCGACATAGGCGCGGGGCGTTTCGTCCCTGTGGGGGGTTTCGTCGATATCGGGGGGCCGGGTGTCATCGGGCACCAGCCCGATGCGGCCCAGCAGTTCGCGACGGCGCGGGCTCGCCGATCCCAGCACGAGCGAAAGCCCGGCCTCGACTGGCAGGGCCGTCACGAAATCTTACCGGAAGCGATAATTGATCCGACCCTTGGTCAGATCATAGGGGGTCATCTCGACCTGCACCTTGTCACCCGCGAGCACGCGGATACGGTTCTTGCGAAGTTTGCCCGCCGTATGCGCGATGATCTCATGGCCGTTTTCCAGCTCGACCCTGAATGTCGCGTTCGGCAGGAGTTCCTTCACGACACCGGGAAATTCGAGCAGTTCTTCCTTGGCCATGTTCTCTCCATGCTTGGTTGACCGCCACGATGGGCGGACAGGGGCAGCATATGGGCCGCTTCGGCCCGGTTTTCAAGGCAAATCTCGTCAGAGCGACAGGAGCCTGATGTTCGTGTCGACGCGGTCCTGCTCGGGCCAGTGGGCGACGTTGCCCACCTGCCCCTCGCGCCGGACCCGGCCCACGGCTGCGAAATCGACCTCGGCCAACGCGTGGCCGGGCGTATTGGCCGCGCCTTGGGCAAGGATGCCATCCGCCGGCATCCCGTGATCGGGCGGCACGAAGATGCCGGGCCGGCCACGGCTCATGTCGATGATATCGCAGCCCTCGACCGCACCCACGAGCGGGGCCTGCACCACGACGCATTGCCCTTCGATGGCGCGGGCGCGACAGGATTGCCGCACGCGGGTCTGGCCCGCCTCGAATTCGGTGCAGGACGGCACGAGGATCATGTCGCACTGCGCCTCGACCAGTTTGCGAGCAAGGATCGGGAATTCGCTGTCATAGCAGATCAGCATTCCGAAGCGGCCCATCACGGTGTCGATCACGCTCAGCCCCTGCCCCGGCACGATCCCCATCCCGTCACGTTCAAAGGGTGTCGGGATCAGCTTGTCCTGGCAATGGACCTCGCCCCAGGGCGCGGCGAAGAAGCCGCGATTGACATAGCCACGCGGTGTTTCGACCGGCAGCGAGGCGCCGCAGACCCACGCACCGGTGCGTTTCGCGACCGACGACAGCTGCCCCATCCAGTCCCCCGACCTCTCTGAGGCGAGCGCCATCCACGACGCGATGTCCTGCGGCGGGGTCCGGCCCACAAGGGCCGCGTCGAGGCCCGCATATTCCGGCAAAAGCACAAGATCGGCCTTCAGCGGGTCTATCGCCTCGATCAGCCGGGCTTCCTGCTCGGCCCAGCCCGAGACCCTCTGGCAGTGCCATGCAAGAGATGCGATGCGCGTCATAGCGATTTCCCCCAGAATTGCATGGGCTTGGATGTTTCCTCGATCTCACCGAGATCGCGCCAGGAATATTCGGCCATCAGCCCGTCGACTGGTCGATACCCGCGCTTGCGCCAGAACGTATCGAGCGGCCGGTAGGCCGGATCGCGCGCGGGATGCGCTTGCGGTCGGACGACAGCGCAGAACAGGCTGGTCTTTCGGCCCAGCGCACGGGCGTGTTCTTCGCGGGCGCCGAAAAAGGCGTGTCCCGCCCCCTGCCCGCGATATTGCGGCAAGAGCACGCTTTCGGCGCAATAGAAGATATCCCCGATCTCCATGCCATGCGCACGGATCGCGGCCCCGAATTCATCGGCGTGATCTTCCATCGGGGTGCCCGTCGCGGCCCCCACGATTCTGCCGCCGTCAAGCGCCGCCACGAGGATCGCATCGCGGCTGTCGCGGTAGGAGGCCATGTATCGGCGTTCGTAGTCGGGATCGCCGTCGTAAAGGTAAGGCCATTCGCGAAAGACCTCGATCCTGAGAGCGGCCAGCGCATCAAGTGCGGCGTCGACAGCATCCCCGCGCAGGACCTGGTATCGCAGGGCCGTCATGCGGCGCCCGCGCCTTGCCCCCGCGGCGCGCCCCAACGTTCGGTCAGCTTGGCGATGATCATGTCGCGTGTCTGGCGGTAGGCATCGAGCTTTTCCTCGCGGGTGCGGCCCAGCCCCGTCGGATCGAGGATCGGCCAGTATTCGACATCGAGGTGATAGAACCGCGTCAGATCCAGCGCCCGCCGTTGCGAGGCCGGTGACAGCGCGAGCACCAGATCGAAGGACGACAGGTCGTCGCCCCATTCCTCCATCTCGTCGAAGGAGCGCGATCTGTGGCGGGACAGTTCGACCCCGATCTCTTCGCAGACGGTGATCGCAAAGCCGTCGATCTCCATGTCGCTGCGCACGCCGACCGACTGGATATAGCATTCGGTGCCGTAGAATTTCTTCATGATCCCTTCCGCCATGGGCGAGCGGACGGAATTATGATCGCAACAGAAAAGAACAGATTGCGGCAGGTTCTGAACAGATGCGTCCGCCGGCACCGCCCTAGACCCCGAAATTGAGGACACAGACGAGGGTGAACAACCTCCGGGCGGTATCCTCATCCAGGATGACCTTGCCCTCCAGCCGTTCCTGCAAGACGCGCGCGCCCTCGTTGTGGATGCCGCGCCGGGCCATGTCGATGGTCTCGATCTGGCTGGGCGGCAATGTCTTGACCGCGTCGAAATAGCTTTCGCAGATTTGGAAGTAATCCTTCACCACCTGACGGAACGGCCCCAGCGACAGGTGGAACGAGGCCGCGGTGTCGCCGGCCTCGGTCAGGACCTCAACCACGAGCCTGCGGTCGCGGATCGCAAGCGCCAGCTTGTACGGCCCGGGAGGGACCTGTCTGTCCTCCCGCGGGGGCAGCTCAAAGCTGTTGTCTTCGAGAAGATCGAAGATCGCGACACGCCGCTCCTGCTCGATCTCGGGCGTGGGCGGGGGCAGATCGGAATCGTCGAGTTCGATATCGATGATGCGGGTCATGGGTCGGTCCGGCGCTGGCAATGGCCTTGGCTACCCCGCAGCGGCCCCGGGTGCAATGCCCGGGCCGGCACCGGATCAGACTGATGGTCTGTCGGGCGGGTCGAGAAATGGCGTCTCAGCTATTGAGCCGCGTCAGCCGTGCCGTGACGCTCAACCCATGCGCCTCGAGGCTTTCGGAGGCGGCCAGCACCTCGGCGGCGGGTCCGATGGCGCGCAGGCTTTCGGGTGTCATCCGTGCGACCGTCGTGCGCTTGAGGAAATCAAGAACGCCCAGTCCGGACGAGAACCGCGCCGACCGCGCCGTGGGCAGAACATGGTTCGGCCCGCCCACGTAGTCGCCGATCGCCTCGGGCGTCCACTGGCCAAGGAACACCGCACCTGCATGGGTGATCTTTGCGAAAAGCGCCTCCGCGTCGGCCACACACAATTCCAGATGCTCAGGGGCGATCCTGTCGGACAATGCGGCCGCCTCGTCGATGTCACGCACCAGGATGATGGCACCATAGTCACGCCAGCTTGCGCCCGCGATGGCCCGCCGCTCCAGCGTTTCCAGCCGGGCGCTGACGGCCGCTTCGACCCGGCGCGCCAGATCGGCATCGTCCGTGATGAGGATGGACTGGGCGCTTTCGTCGTGTTCGGCCTGGCTCATCAGGTCGAGCGCCAGCCAGTCGGGATCGTTCTCCCCGTCCGCGATCACGAGGATCTCCGACGGCCCCGCGATCATGTCGATCCCCACCTTGCCGAAGACCCGCCGCTTGGCCGCGGCGACATAGGCGTTGCCCGGGCCGGTGATCTTGTCAACGGGCGCAATGCTTTCCGTACCAAAGGCCATCGCGGCAATCGCCTGTGCGCCGCCGACCCGGTAGACCTCGTCCACGCCCGCGATGCGGGCCGCGGCCAGAACCAGCGGGTTCACCACGCCGCCCGGCATCGGGACGCACATGGCAAGGCGCGGGACACCGGCCACCTTGGCCGGAACCGCGTTCATCAGGACGGAGGACGGATAAGAGGCCAGCCCCCCCGGCACATAGAGACCCGCGGCCGAAACCGGCCCCCAGCGCCAGCCCAGTTCGGCGCCGGCCTCGTCGGTCCAGCGGGCATCCTCGGGCATCTGGCGCGCGTGATAGGCGCCGATCCTGTCGGCCGCCTGCTCCAGCGCGGTCTGCTCCGCCGCGGGGACATCGGCGATTGCCGCGTCAATCTCGGCCTCGGAGACCCGGATCGGACGACCGAGCAGATCGAGCCTGTCGAACCGGCGGGTGTAGTCGATCAGCGCCGCGTCACCACGGGTGCGCACATCGGCGATGATGGCGGCCACAGCATCGTCCACATCGACGCTGTCCTCGCGCTTGGAATTCAGCAGTTCGGCAAACCGCGCCTCGAAATCGGGATCCATCGTCGACAGGTGTTGAGGCATGGACTTTCTCTCCGTTGATGGACCGCACCCTTAGCGGCCCCGCATCCAAGGCTCAACCGGGCGGCACGCGTCCTGCGGCACCGGGCCACGGGATCGGATCATTCGGGGTGATGCGGCGTCTTGCCCGAAGGCGCGACATAGGGGCGTGTCACGTCGCGCAACACGACCTCGAGCGCCTCGACCCGTGCGGCAATGGCCCCGTCGCCCGCGAATGTCAGGACGACATCGCCCCCCGGTGCGTCGCCCGGCTCGAACGCCGCGGCAAGGATCGACAGAACGGTATCGCCGTCCCCCGGCACGATCCCCTGACTGCGAACGGCCTCGACGCCTTCGACGACCAGAAGCGATTGCACCCGTTCCGGCGGACGCGCAGGGCGTTCCCAGCGAAACCGGTTCACCAGAAGCGCAAGCCGACGTGCCCCTCTTTCCCACCGGATTTCCGATCCCGGCAGGACCGAATCCTGCAAGAGCGCCGAGATCACGGCCAGATCGTCGGCGTCGAACGCTCTGAGCCGCAGCGGCGATTCGCCGGCATCTTCGAAACGGGCATCCTCGGTCACTCTTCGCGCACCCTTTCGATATCGGCACCGACGGCGCCGAGTTTCTGTTCGATGAATTCGTAGCCGCGATCAAGGTGATAGACCCGGTTGACGCGGGTCTCCCCCTCGGCGGCCAGCCCCGCGAGGATCAGCGAAACCGAGGCCCGCAGATCGGTGGCCATCACCGGTGCCCCGCGCAGCCGGTCGACGCCGCGCACGGTGGCGGTGCCGCCATGAACCTCGATATCGGCGCCCATGCGAACGAGTTCCGGGGCATGCATGAACCGGTTCTCGAAGATCCGCTCTTCCAGGACGCTGGTGCCCCGGGCGGTGCAGAGCATCGCCATCATCTGGGCCTGAAGATCGGTCGGAAAGCCGGGATAGACCTCCGTGACCACGTCAACGGCGCGCGGGATCTCGCCGTTGCGGCGCACCTTGAGGCCCGCGGCGGTTTCCGTGATTTCGACCCCGGCCTCGGCCAGTTTCTCGGCGAAGGCCGAGACCAGCCCGAGCCGGCCACCGAGGCATTCCACCTCGCCGCCCGCGATCACGGGGGCCAGCATGAAGGTCCCCAGTTCGATCCGGTCGGTCACGAC
Source organism: Alexandriicola marinus (assembly GCF_004000435.1). Lineage (GTDB taxonomy): Bacteria > Pseudomonadota > Alphaproteobacteria > Rhodobacterales > Rhodobacteraceae > Alexandriicola > Alexandriicola marinus. Next base: position 90,855 of record NZ_RBVZ01000005.1, on the reverse strand, counting down.
CGAATGCGTGGCGCCGTGCAGGCTGTCAACGCCCTCGATCTCGATCCGGCTTTCGCCCGCGCCTTCGATCCGGGCGCCCATCTTCGTCAGGCACTCGGCCAGATCGACGATCTCCGGCTCGCGGGCCGCGTTCTCGATCACGGTCGTGCCCTTGGCCAGCGTCGCGACCATCAGCGTGTTCTCGGTGGCACCCACCGAAGCGAACCGGAGCGCCACGCGCCCGCCCTTCAGACCGCCCGATGTCTTGGCGTGAAGGTAGCCGTCTTTCAGCTCGATCTCCGCGCCCAGCGCGGTCAGCGCGTCGATATGGATGTCCATCGGCCGAGCGCCGATCGCGCAGCCCCCCGGCAGCGAGACGACCGCCTCTCCCAGCCGCGCCAGAAGCGGGCCCAGAACAAGGTTCGACGCCCGCATCTTGCGCACGATGTCGTAATCGGCCCGGTCGCCATTGAGGCTGTGCGAGGACATGGCGATCACTTTGCCGCCCTGAAGCGACGACACCTCGGCGCCCAGCGATTGCAGAAGCGTGCTCATCGTCTTGATGTCGCTCAGCCGGGGCGCGTTCGTCAGCGTCAGCGGTTCATCGCTCAGAAGCGTGGCGGGCATCAGCGCAAGGCAGGCATTCTTGGCGCCGGCGATGGGGATTTGTCCCGAAAGCGGCTTTCCACCGCGCACCAATATCGAATCCATCTAGGCCCTGTCCTCTCTGCTCGACGTCTCGGGCCCACCGGTGCTGTCGCCGGTTTCGCGGACTCCGTTCGTCTGTTCACTCGCCTCATCCGCATCATCAGACTGCGCACGCGCCCGTGCCTGGCTCTTGCGCCGGGCGATATTCGCCTTCAGCGCCGCCTTGAGCCGTGCCTCTCGGGCGGGATCGTTGCGCGATGCGGTCATGACGCCGTGATAAAGCGGGCGAAGAGGATGGTCCAGCAGATCAAAGCACCGGCGCGCGCCGGCAAGTGGTGGGGTTTGACATTTTCACCCGAAAAACCCCCTTGCCTTCATCCGCCGGCCTAGTAAAAGGCCCGTCACGCGCGCTGCAGTAGCTCAGTGGTAGAGCACTCCCTTGGTAAGGGAGAGGTCGGGAGTTCAATCCTCCCCTGCAGCACCATGATCCCCCCTGTTTCCGAGATGTGGCGGCCCGGTCTGTTGTGCGGTTTTTTGTGGCCTGGCCGACATATTCCATTGCGACCGGCGCATCGACGCCCGGAAACAGCCGCCTTAGACCTCGATGTCGAGAACCAGCAGGCCATCGACCCCGCCGATGGCGTTTTCGACGAGCCGCGCGCCCAGCGCCTTGTGTTCGGGGTTTTCGGCATAGGTCTGAAGGTCAGGCCAATCGTCGAAATCGATGACGAAGCCGTGGTGATAGCCGCGCTCGATCTGTTCGGAGCTGGATGAGCGGCCGCCTTTGAAATCCCGCGCGCCGGGAAGGCGCTCAACAAGGGCGGCAAGACCTGTGTAGATCTCACGGATCTCGTCTTCAGACACGTCGGGTGCGAATCTGGTCAGAACGATATGACGGATCATCGGGGGTTCCTTTGGTGCAGACCTTGGCCGATGATGTCATCTTCGCGCACCAAAAGACAGATCAGAGACATTCGTGCCACTGGCCTTTCTTGCCACTGGCCTTTCTTGCCACTGGCCTTTCTTGCCACGCCTTGGCCAGAGTCCGCCGCTCATGCGCCCGCCACTGATCCGCGAGTTGTCTGCAATTCAACTTAAAGGATACCGGGGTCTGGCCCTGCTCACGAGCGGTCCAATCGGCCGAAGTGGCGCACCGATCACTGTGTATGAACTGGACGGAATACACATCATGGTGCGGGTGGAGGGACTTGAACCCCCACGCCTTGCGGCGCCAGAACCTAAATCTGGTGCGTCTACCAATTTCGCCACACCCGCATTCGGCGCGCTTCTAGCAGAGCGGAATTCCCTGTGCGAGAGGCAAAAGGCATAGAATGTGCAAGACAGTAACGCTTTTTTGCCATATTCTGCGGCAAAACACTGAGGCAGTCACAGCAAGAGCGGAAACCGCCATGCACCTGGAACACGGCACCCTGAGCACGGATTCCGTCCGCGCCGATCTCGACACCTCCGGCCTGGCTCCGGGCACCATCGTGCTGACACTCGAGGGCGAATTGCCCGTCGAACATCTCGCTCCCGGTGATCGCGTCATTACCCGCGACAGCGGCATGGCCCCTCTCAGGGACATACTTGTGACCGAGGCATTTGTCGCACCGGTCCGCGTCAAGGCCGGATCGCTTGGCCATACCCGCCCCGATCGCGACATGCTGATCGGTCCGGACACCAAAGTGCATATCCGTGACTGGCGGGCCGAGGCGCTGTTCGGCAGCAAGACCGCCGACGTGCCGGCACGCAAACTGATCGACCGGGAATTCGTGACCGAAGCGGAACCCCGCCGGATGCGGCTCTACACGCTTGTCTTCGATCACGCCCATATCGTCTATGCCGACGGGCTCGAGGTCGCGACGGCCTGATCGGTCAGGTCTCGCAGCAGCAGCTAGAGGCCGAGCGCGCGCAACACGGCGGGCAGCTCTTCCGGCACATCCTCGGCAATCAACCCCGGACCAAAGCGGATTGCGCATTGCGTGTGCAACCACGCGCCCGCCTCCGCGGCGCGCATCGTGTCAAAGCCACGCGCCAGCAAACCCGTGATCAGGCCCGCAAGCACATCGCCCGACCCCGCCGTCGCAAGCCATGGTGCAGCCCTGTCATAGACAGAGGCATTGATCGCACAGCGGCCGTCGGGGGCGGCAATGATCGTGTCCGGGCCTTTCAGCAGAACGACGCAGTCTGCTCGCCGGGCCGCCTCTCGCGCCGCGTCCACCTTTGAAAATGCCGGGCCACCGCCAACAGATGCATCGCGGAGCCTTTGCGCGATATCGGGAAACAGTCGGGCGAATTCACCCTCGTGCGGGGTCAGAACGCAGCCCGCATGCAAAGCGGCGAATAGCGCGCCCGACCCGGAGAGGAGCGAGAGCGCATCTGCATCAAGAACCGTCGGCCGACCGCTTTTCAAAGCCGCCTCGACCAGCGACGCCTGATGATCTTTCAGCCCCAGCCCGGGCCCGATGCACAGCGCGTTCAACCGCGCATCTTCGAGCAGGTCAGAGAGGCCCGCGGCATCGTCGACACGGGCCAGCATGATCGCCGTCACCTGAGAAGCCACCTCGAGTTGCGCTGCACCCGGCACGCCCAGTGTCACGAGCCCCGCCCCGATCCTCAGCGCGCCGCGCGCGGCAAGCCGCGCGGCACCTGTCCGACCTGCCCCGCCCGAAAGGATCACTGCGTGACCATGGGTGTATTTGTGCCCCCCGCTTCGGCCAAGGCCCTCAGGCGGGCGGGTCAGCCGGACGATCCCGGCGGCAGGCGGCTCAGGCAGGGCCTGACGGCGCAGCCCGATATCAGCGATGCGCAACGCGCCGCAAAGCGCTGGCCCATCGGCAAGGTAATGGCCCAGCTTGGCTGAATGGAATGTTACCGTCAGATCGAACGACATGGGGCATCCCAGCGCGCGCCCGGTATCGGAAGACAGCCCCGAGGGGATATCGACCGCGACGCAGGGCACCTGACGATCCCGGCCCGCCATCCCCTGCGAGATTCGTGACAGGGTGCGTGTGACGACCTCGGGCAAGGCCCGGGTCAGCCCCGTGCCGAAAATCGCATCGACGATCAGATCGGGTGCCTCTGCGCCAGAATCGTCCGGCACGGCGCCGGGGTCTTCCAGAGGCCTGACCTGACCCAGCTTGATCCAACGGTCGTGGTTCGTGCGGGCATCGGGCGGCAGGCGTGCGGCATCCCCGAAGAGGAGCAGGTCGATCTGCCATCCGGCCTCTTTCAGAAGGCGGGCTATGACGAATCCGTCGCCGCCGTTGTTGCCCGGCCCGCAAAGCACCAAGGCGCGATGCGAGGTGTGCGCCAGTTCGGGCCATCGTTCGAAGATCGCCGCGACAACGCCCTGCCCCGCGCGCTCCATCAACTCCAGCCCCGAGACCACGCCGGACCCGATCTCGGCCTCCTCGGCGGCCCGCATCTGGGCCGTCGTCAGCAATTCGGTCACGTTCCCCTCCGGTGTTTCCATTTCGCTTGCATTTTGGGCAGGTTGCCTGTTTTTTGATCTAAGCATCCAGAAACGAAGCGTGCAGACAGCGCCTCCTCCCGGTTCGAATTGTCGCTCCCGGGAGGAAATGGTCTCACGCCGCTCAAGGCATAGGCAAGGGAGTCGGCCATGAAAAAGATCGAAGCGATCATCAAGCCCTTCAAACTCGACGAAGTGAAAGAAGCGCTTCAGGAGATCGGCGTGCAGGGTCTGAGCGTCATTGAGGTCAAGGGTTTCGGCCGGCAGAAAGGCCATACTGAATTGTATCGCGGCGCGGAATACGTCGTGGACTTCCTGCCCAAGGTCAAAATCGAGGTCGTTCTGGCCGACGATCAGGCCGAGGCCGCCATCAGCGCCATCATCGACGCCGCCAAGACCGACAAGATCGGCGACGGCAAGATCTTCGTCTCGCCCGTCGAGGAAGCGATCCGCATCCGCACCGGCGAGACCGGCGAAGACGCGCTCTGATCACTCACGTCACTTTCGAATAACCCGAGCTCAAGAGGGAGCAACACATGAGCAAAGACAAGGTTCTCAAGACAATCAAGGATGAAGACGTCGAATATGTCGACATCCGCTTTACCGATCCGCGCGGCAAGCTGCAGCACGTGACGGTCATGGCCGACCAGGTGGATGAAGATTTCCTCGAAGAAGGGTTCATGTTCGATGGCTCCTCGATCGCGGGTTGGAAATCGATCGACCAGTCGGACATGAAGCTCATGCCCGATACCGAAAGCGGCTATATCGACCCCTTCTACGCCGAAAAGACCCTCTGCCTGCATTGCACCGTGGTCGAGCCCGACACCGGCGAAAGCTATGACCGTGACCCGCGCGGCACCGCCGAGCGCGCCGAGGCCTATCTGAAATCCTCCGGCATCGGTGACACGGCCTTCTTCGGCCCCGAGGCAGAATTCTTCCTGTTCGACGACGTCCGCTTCTCTGTCGCGATGAACAAGGTCTCCTATCAGGTCGATGCGCTCGATGCCGCCTGGAACACGGATACCGAGTACGAGATGGGCAACACCGGCCACCGCCCCGGCGTGAAGGGCGGCTATTTCCCGGTCAACCCGATCGACGACGGTCAGGACATCCGCTCCGAGATGCTCTCCACGATGAAGCGCCTCGGCATGAAGGTCGACAAGCACCACCACGAAGTGGCCTCGTGCCAGCACGAGCTTGGCCTGATTTTCGACAGCCTGACCAAGCAGGCCGACGAGCTTCAGAAGTACAAGTACGTCATCCACAACGTGGCTCAGGCCTATGGCAAGTCGGCCACCTTCATGCCCAAGCCCATCGCGGGCGACAACGGCACCGGCATGCACGTCAACATGTCGATCTGGAAGGACGGCAAGCCGCTGTTCGCGGGCGACAAATATGCCGATCTCAGCCAGGAAGCGCTGTATTTCATCGGCGGCATCCTCAAGCATGCCAAGACGCTGAACGCCTTCACCAACCCCTCCACCAACTCCTACAAGCGCCTGATCCCGGGTTTCGAAGCCCCTGTTCTGCGCGCCTATTCGGCCCGCAACCGGTCGGGCTGTGTCCGGATCCCGTGGTCGGAAAGCCCCAAGGCAAAGCGCGTCGAAGCCCGTTTCCCCGACCCCTCGGCGAACCCCTACCTGTGCTTCGCAGCGCTTCTGATGGCTGGCCTCGACGGCATCAAGAACAAGATCGACCCGGGCCCGTCCTCGGACAAGGACCTCTACGATCTGCCGCCCGAAGAACTGGCGGAAATCCCGACGGTCTGCGCCTCGCTGCGTGAAGCGCTCGAATCGTTGGCTGCCGATCACGACTTCCTGCTTCAGGGCGACGTGTTCACAAAGAGCCAGATCGAAGGCTACATGGATCTCAAGTGGGAAGAGGTCTACGCCTACGAGCACACCCCGCACCCGATCGAATTCAAGCTGTATTACAGCTGCTGATCTCGCGGACAGAACAACAAGATCGGGGCGCGCCATCACGGCGCGCCCTTTTTGTTTTCCGAGCTCTGCCTGATCGGGCCAGCACGTTGCGACAGGCTGCACCTCTCTCGGATATCGCATCAACGCCCCTGAGCCATCGGCCCCCGATCTTCACGACAAAGGCGCAGGTAATCATGACCCCGGCGTTCATCACCGGGATCGTGGGAGCTTTTGGCGCCCGTCAGCCTCCAAGGGATGGAAGCAGAGGAATTGTCCTCAAATGCTGACAATTCCCTACAAAAAGAATTCACTGTTTCGCCCACTTCGCCTCATACGGCGACCATAATCCATGTGCAGTTTACGGTTCGAAGCCGAAGACAGGATTGTTTCTGATGGATTGTCTCGAACGCGACGCACCGATCAATGTCATGGTGCAATTGCTGTTTGTCGCCCGGAATTCGCCCGACCTGCGAAGGCTGGGCCGATGCGTCCGATTTCACCATTGCGGCGCCGGACTGGAAGTCCTGCCCAATGGCGGCGCATTCACCCTGCCCGGGATCGGCACGCTCCGGGTGTCTTATGATGTGATCGCCGATACCGCCCGGCTCGAGGTTCTGACGCTGTCATTGTCCGATTGTCCGGACAGCACCATTGGCCGGGACGAAGCCGACAGGCTCGATGCGCAAAGCCGCATTCTGCAGCCGCTGATCGCTGAACTCGAGGCCGACGAGACCCATTGGCATCTCTTGCCCGGACCCGTCGACCGCGCCGGCGAGCGACGGCTGGCCCGTCGTGCAATCGACCTCTTGCGCCGGCCGGTCTGGTCTGCGCGCCCCCGTGACCGGTTCGCCGCGCAGGACGTAGCCGAAGGCGACTTTTTCGTCAAGCTGGCTGGCAAGACCAGCCCCAGCGGACATCGCCCCCACCGGGTTGCGTCCGAGGCCATCGTGGCGCCGCCTGCCAATGATCTGCCTGCCCTGCCCCGTCTGCGCCGGGACCGCCTTGCGACCGTTCTGGATGCGCTGGCCGACCGCGCGGGCCCCGTTCAGCGTCACAGGTTGACACTTCAGATCGGCACCGGTTGCGCCGTCGTCATGAGCCAGAGCGCAGGCGCCTAGTCCTGCGGCGCGACCGGCGCCACGATTGTCAGGATCGTGAAAACGACCGCGCCAGTCCGGGGCAGCTTTCTGAAGCTTTGCCGTTCGCTGCGCAGAAACATCGGCTCTGCAGACTTGTTCCGGCGCGCGGCCTCTGATCTCGGCTGATGAAGCGCCGGGTCAGCATAGGGCAGCAGATTGGCGCGCGTCAGGATGCGCCCCGGCGCCAGACCGTCCATCATCCGCTGCACACGCGCGGCAATCCCCGCATCATAGGCCGCGACCGGCGTATGGATCGCCGACATCGGCCTGCCGATCTTTTCCGACAGCATCCAGCTGGCCGGAAAGGCAAGAAGTGCCGCTGTCAGGACATGCTCGTCGCCGCGCTTCTCAAGCAGGCAGACATCCTCCTGTATCAGGCGACCCGCAAGTTCCAGCCCGCTCAGAGCCCCGATCGGAACGGTTCTCCCGTCGGGCCGGGTAACGCGGTCATCCGACACCGTGAAATCCGCCCGCCTCGAGAGCGCCTCGATCAGGACGTCAGCAAATTCCGCTTCGGCAGCCTCGCTTCCCGGACGGCGCATCAGAACCGTCTCGTGCCGGGTGCGGATCAGGCGGGCCTTCTCCTCCATCTGGGCTTCGTATTGCGCAGTGACCCGTAGCCAGTCCGACAGCGGTTGAGGCGCCATCGCCGGGATCGGCCGCTGAGCCAGCGCAATCTGATCGCTGTCGATTTCCATCGCTCTCTCTCCCCGAACCAATCCCACGACGGGTTTGTTTCCAGCAGGGCGCCCCATGTTCCTCCGGTTTCGGCCCGACCGCGACTGGGCAACGCCGCCATGAACGGGCATTTCGACAATGGGCGCAAGTCCAGATATCTTCGGCGCGCCCGCGCCTCATGGCCCGATCCCGGCCAGAAGGCCCGCGTGATCCGATCCCAGCCTGTCGCGCAACGCCACCGATGCCGCCCAACCGTCCGGCACCAGAACATGGTCGATCCGCAGCGGCGGCAGGCCAAGCCCGGGGATATGATGGGTCGCGCTCAGCGGGCCCGCTGGCACCGCCCCGACCGACCGTCCGATCCGCCGGACCGATCGGCCCCATGGGACCATGTTGAAATCGCCCGCCACGATCACCGGGCCGTCAAGCGAGGCAAAGGCTTCGGCGATCCGGCGCGCCTGATCTGCCTGCCCGCGCGGCCATGGCCAGCTCAGATGCACCGACGCGATCCAGACCGGCCCCATCGGGGCCTCGACCTGCAACAGCGCGACCGCAAGGCCACGATCCTCGAGGCAGCGCCCGCCCCCTGCGGCAAGGGGCAGTCTGCTGAAGACGTGGATGCCGCCAAAGCAGCGCTGCCAGCCGCGATACCTCTCCCGCAGGGAGGAGACCAGCGGGTCATGCCGGCGATCGACCTCCTGCAGGGTGACGATATCGGCGCCCGACGCATAGATGTCGGCGGCGATCGCGTCCCCCTGTCCGTTCCCGATCCAGATGTTCTTCTGGTAAAGCGTGATCGCGCTTCCGGGCGTTCGGGGCTGCATGGCCCACAGGATCGGCCCGCCCGCCACCGCGGCCACCACGCCAAGGATCAGGGCCTGACGCCGCGCTGCCGCCATCAGCGACAGGCCGGCAAGCGCAAGAACGGCAAGGCTGGCCTCCCACCGGAACACCGCCAGCGAATCCCCCGCCGGATGGAGCGCGCCGCCATAGCCCGCGACGACAAGGGCCGACAAGACGATCGCCAGCCAGCGCAGCGCCCCGGACAGCGCCGCCCTCATCCCCTCACCATGCCGCGACAATGCCGTAACACGGGTTGATCGGGGCGCGCCCGCCCTCCACTCTTTGACAAATCCCGCAAAGAAAGCCTCCCATGCCGACAGACCGTTTCACCTTCCCCGGACATTCCGGCGCGGCCCTCGCCGCCCGGCTCGACATGCCGGATGGTCCACATCTTGCCACGGCACTCTTTGCCCATTGCTTTACCTGCGGCAAGGATATTGCCGCGGCCCGGCGCATTTCGGCGCGACTGGCCTCCATGGGGATCGCGGTGCTGCGCTTCGATTTCACCGGGCTTGGCCATTCGGGCGGCGAATTCGCCAATACCAGCTTCACAACCAACGTGGACGATCTGGTCGCCGCCGCCAAGGCGCTGGAGGGGCGCGGCATGGCACCCAGCCTGCTGGTGGGTCATTCGCTGGGCGGGGCGGCGGTCCTGCGCGCGGCCTCCGACATCGCCTCCGTCCGCGCCGTGGCCACGATCGGCGCGCCGTCCGATCCCGGGCATGTGACGCAGAATTTCGGCGCGTCGCTCGACGAGATCCACGAATACGGGCAGGCCGAAGTGACGCTGGCCGGACGCGCTTTCACCATCGGGCGCACCTTCATCGAAGATGTGGCCGCGGCCAATCTCAACCCCGCGATCGAACGGCTGAGCGCCGCGCTTCTCGTGCTGCACAGCCCGCGAGATGCCATCGTCGGAATCGACAATGCGCAAGATATCTTCCTGGCCGCGCGCCACCCCAAGAGCTTCGTCACCCTCGACGATGCCGACCACCTCCTGTCGTGCCCCGATGATGCCGATTATGCCGCGGACGTGATCGCGGCCTGGGCCGGGCGCTACCTCGATCTGCGCGCGCCCGCCCCGCCGCCCGGCGTGCCCGAAGGCATCGTCCGCGTCTCCGAAGCCGATCCCGACGGCTTTTTGCAGGATATCCAGGCCGGCCCCCGCCACCACGTTCAGGCCGACGAGCCTCAGGCCTATGGCGGCTCCGATCTCGGCATGTCGCCCTATGGGTTCCTGTCCTCTGGGCTTGGCGCCTGCACCGCGATGACGATCCGGATGTACGCGCGCCGCCGCAAGATCGCGCTCGATCATGTCAGCGTGGATGTCAGCCATAACAAGGTCCACGCCCAGGACGCCGAGGCCGGCGGCACCAAGCTGGACGTCTTCACCCGAAAGATCCGCCTGACCGGGAAACTCAGCACCGCCGAGCGCGAAAAACTGCTTGAAATCGCGGACAAATGCCCCGTCCACCGCACGCTCGAGGCCGAGGCCCGGATCGAGACCAGCCTCACGCAGGACTGATCCTTTCGCAGAGGCCCAAATACTCCCGCCGGAGGCTTCGGGCCAGCGGCCAGTTTCCACACCACCCGCATATCTGGCTCACCTCACAAGGCGTCCCCGGAAAAAGAACGAGGCGCGGACCGGTCACGGTCCGCGCCTCTCATTTCAATAACAGCCGCTCTGGATCAGCCGCGAGCCTTGCCCATCAGCGTCCACAGGCCCGGGATCAGAAGTGCGGCCAGCATCAGCTTGATCGCGTCACCCAGAAGGAAATTCGTCATGCCCCACTGAAGAACCCATTCGGCGCCGCGCTCGGCCAGAAACAGGTAGGCCATCCACGGAAGGCCGAAGGCATAGATGATCGCGTTGCCGATCAGCAGTGCACCGATCATGCCCGTCACGCTTTGCGACCAGCCCCGGCGGGCAAGCGCGCCCACGGCCCATGCCGCGACCGCGAAGCCCAGCAGATAGCCGCCGGTCGGCCCCATCATATAGGCCAGACCTGCGCCCTCACCGGTGAACACCGCCGCCCCCATCGCGCCGAGCGCAAGATAGGCGAGCAGCGTCACGAGGCCCAGCCGCGCGCCGAAGGCCGCGCCCACGGTCAGAACGGCAAAGGTCTGCATGGTGACAGGAACCGGCCACATCGGCACCCGGATTTGCGCCGCGATCGCGATGGCCAGAACGCCAAGGGCCACCAGCGCCGCCTGCTTGATAAGGTGCCGCGCGCCGTCGCGGGCTCCGAAAGTGTCGATCAGCACAGGCTGCCCGTTCAAAATGCTCATGGCGAACTCCCAGTCATGTCGCGTTTGTTCCACCTAGCCTCGTGACGCGCCTGACTGCAAGTCCTGTTGGCGATAACGGCTGCGCATTACGTAGGACTTGCGCGGCCCGGACACCGTCCAGATCGCCCAACATTGCGGCCAAGCGGTGAAATCGTAGGTCACGTCATAGAGGTCGGGATCGCAGTGATGGCGGTCGGCGCCGCCGGCAAGGGGGATGCGGTGAAAGGCACGGCCATCCTCGAAGAACACCTCGATCCCGGTCGCGTCCGGCGCCCAGACATAGCGGCGCTCGGCCTCGAATAGCGGACCGGTGCCAAAGCCCAGACGCCCGGTCTCGTGATAGAGCCATCGGCCCGGCGCCGTCTCGGAGATCACGGCCTCACCGTCAAAGCGGGCGTCCGGACCAAGGCGATCCTCGATCTCGCGCGTAATGCGCCACCGGCCCAGAAAGGCCTCCGCTTTCATCTCGCCCCCCTTCTTGTGACCCCGTGCGGGGGGGAGTATGACGCGCCCAGACCGGCAATGACATCCTCGAAAGGGCCTTCCCGCATGATCCCTCGCTATTCCCGCCCCGAAATGACCGCCATCTGGGAGCCCGCGACCAAGTTCCGCATCTGGTTCGAGATCGAGGCCCACGCCTGTGACGCGATGGCCGATCTGGGCGTTATCCCGCGCGAGAATGCCGAGGCCGTCTGGAAAGCCAGGGACGTTGAATTCGACGTGGCCCGCATCGACGAGATCGAGGCCGTGACGAAACATGACGTGATCGCGTTCCTGACCCATCTGGCCGAGATCGTGGGCAGCGACGAGGCGCGGTTCGTCCATCAGGGGATGACCTCATCGGACGTGCTGGACACCACCTTGAACATCCAGCTGACCCGCGCGGCCGATCTGCTGCTGGCGGGCATCGACCGGGTTCTGGCCGCACTCAAGACCCGCGCGATGGAGCACAAGGACACTGTGCGCATCGGGCGCAGCCACGGCATCCATGCCGAACCCACCACCATGGGCCTGACTTTCGCACGCTTCTATGCCGAGATGGATCGCAACCGGAACCGCCTTGAAAAGGCCCGGTGGGAGATCGCGACCGGCGCGATCTCCGGCGCCGTGGGCACTTTCGCCAATATCGACCCCTCGGTCGAGGAACATGTCTGTGACAAGCTGGGACTGCGCCCCGAGCCGATCAGCACGCAGATCATCCCGCGAGACCGGCACGCGATGTTCTTTGCCACGCTGGGCGTCATCGCCTCCTCGATCGAGAACATCGCCACCGAGATCCGCCACATGCAGCGCACCGAGGTTCTGGAAGCCGAGGAATTCTTTTCCGCGGGCCAGAAAGGCTCGTCGGCGATGCCGCACAAGCGCAACCCGGTCCTGACCGAGAACCTCACGGGACTTGCCCGACTGGTGCGCTCCGCCGTGGTGCCCGCGCTCGAGAACGTGGCACTCTGGCACGAGCGTGACATCTCGCATTCCTCGGTCGAACGCGCGATTGGGCCGGACGCGACCGTGACGCTTGATTTCGCGCTGCACCGGCTTGCCGGTGTGGTGGAAAAACTGGTGGTCTATCCCGAGACGATGCTGGCCAACATGAACAAGTTCCGCGGGCTGGTCATGTCGCAGCGGGTTCTGCTTGCGCTGACGCAGGCCGGTGTCAGCCGCGAAGATGCCTACCGGCTGGTTCAGCGCAACGCGATGAAGGTCTGGGAAGAGGGCAAGGATTTCAAAACCGAGCTTCTGGCCGACGCCGAGGTCACGGCGGCCCTGTCGGAAGCTGAGATCGAAGAGAAATTCGACCTCGGGTATCATCTGAAGCATGTCGACACCATCTTTGGCCGAGTGTTCGGCACAGAGTAGGTGGTATCCGGCCCCGGTCGCCGGATGTTGCAGGTTTCAGGTCGGAAGAAGACGGCCAGCGGCAGCGAACGCCGGACTTCTCCCCTGGGCCGACCGGCGTGACATCACGCGCGATATCGGACCATCGCCGATCCCGATGCTGTCATGCCGCGACCGCGGGCGCATGAAGCGGCTTGGGCCCTGTCACATGGGTCACGCTTGGCACCCGGCTGCGGCCGGTTGCCGCCGGCATCGACAACACCGCGTATTTGCGGCCGTCATCGTTGAGATAGGGCTCCCCGATCCGCTCCGCGCCGAAGCCCAGCTGTCGCAAGGCCCGCATGAGCGCCAGCGGAGACAGAGAGATCAGCCGTTCCGCCCCGTTCGCGCCCGCGACCTCGACCAGTCCGTTGACGATCAGCGACAGGCAGGTCGAACGTTCGGCATGGGTCGTCAACTCGTCCGACATCACGAGCCGGGTGCATTCCCAGATTGAATCGCTCGCGACCTCGCGGCCCATGATGTCTTCGGGGATATCGGCGAGCTTCCCGTTCACGGCATCGCGCAGCATATAGGTGTGTTCACCCCAGATCGCTGTCGTCGCCATGGCCCGGGCGCCGCCAATAACCATGCCGTCCCGCAGGACAAGCGAGTAAAACGCCTTTGGGTTGTCGTATTGATCCATTTCGACTTTGTCGTCATGCGGAATATCCCAATTCAGCTGATCGACGAAGAATCGCTTCCTAAGGCCAAGAAAATCATAAAAAGCAGCCCCGTGAAGGTGAAGTGAAGACAGGTTGAAAGTGATGTTTTCCATGTTTGCTCTCCTTTATGGAGAGTCTATTGTGCGATTTATTCTTTTGGTTGTTAACCAGTCAATACAGCCTCAGGTGGAGAGAGACCACGACAATTCTGTGGATAAGACTGTGGATAAAGAGAGCGCGAACACGCGCGTCGTGCGGTCCGTCTCAGATCAGTCCGAAGTCGCTCGCCCGGGTCACGGCCTGCGCGCCGGTCGTTGCGCGAAGCTTCAGCTTGGCGTTCTTGAGCCGCTGCTTGATCGCCCCCTCGGACACGCCCAGTTCGAATGCCATCTGCTTGAGCCGCATCCCGTCCTTGACCAGCCGCAGCGCCTCGAGTTCGGCTTCCGTCAGGTTGGTCGGCGGGGCGCGATCCTCATGCAGGATCGTGACCAGCTGCGTCAGGCGCTCGATCTCGGCATCGGTATATTCGCGATCGGCCCGGGCAAATGTCCCGAAGGAGCGCTGCCCGTCGGAATTCTCGTCGAAACAGCTGATCGCTGCCCCGTATTTCAGACCGTAATCCCGGCCCAGCCCGATCACATGTTTCGGGTCTTCGATGTCGATCCCGGACCATCGAATGGCGCCGACATTGGCATAGATCCAGCGGATCACGGGATCATGCATCATGAACCGCTGCCGGGTGTAGAAATCCACCCAGTCGGGCGGCAGGGCATTTCGTTCTTCAAGGGGAAACGCAAACCCGACGCGCAGGGCTATGTAATATCCCGCCGGAGCCAACTCATCCAAATCTGCTTGATATTCAATCACGTCGCTCAACGCAGAGGACCTCTACTTCCGTTCGACGCCAAGCCCCGATCCCTTTCGACTAAGAGCCACCGGCAATCACCCCATAAATATATGCACTTGATCACCCACAGGCCGGACTACACAGTAGGATAGCAGCCTTACCAAGATCAACCTGAAAGCGAACGCCGGGAGAGACGTGATGCTTGATGAGCAAGAAATGGGCAGGAAACTTGCCGAGCTTAAGGTCCTTGCTCCGGCTGGCTACGCGATCGCGCTACACATCAAGTTTACGACGCCAACCTACCTGTTTCAGACCTATCCAAAGGCGTGGATCGATATCTATTCGAGCAAAGGTTTTCTTATGCGTGACCCGACTGTCATCTGGGGGTTTGACAACCTCGGCGTGATTGATTGGTCGGAACTCAGCGACAATGATTCGGACGGCATCATGTCCATGGCGCGGGAGTTCGGCATCAATGAAGGCTTCACCTGTGCGATTGAAGACGGCGAAACGCGTTCAATCGCCAGTTTCTCCCGCAGCGAGGGCACCTTTTCCGACGATGAGAAAACCGCGATAACAGGGTTGGTCGAATTGCTGCACAAGGCCACGACCGGACTTGCGCCCCTGTCGCCCGCAACGCGCGAGACGCTGCGCGGGATGACAATCGGGTTCTCCCACCCCAGCCCGGAGAATTGACACAAGCCGTGTTAACTCACGGTTCATGAAACTGCGTCTATTGAACCTGATAGTCCCAGGTTCAATCGCGAGTATCGATGATGCAGGTCACGACGACGCAGAACGCTTCGCCTCCCTCCGACCCGTCCCGACCTTCCCCCGCCGCCCCCGATCCCAATCTTGCACCACGCCTGTCGCGCCGCCGCAAGGCAGCCGTCATCGTCCAAATGCTGCTGGCGGACGGACAGAAACTGTCCCTGTCATCGCTGCCCGAGGATGTTCAGCTGAACCTGACCCGGGAACTGGCCGATCTTCGCATCGTCGATCGCGAAACCATGCAGAAGGTCGCCCGAGAATTCGCCCGCGATCTGGAACGGGTGGGCATCGCGGTGCCGGGCGGGGTCGAGGCCGCGCTGAAACGGCTGGCCGATCAGATCAGCCCGACGACCGCCGCGCGTATCCGTTCCGAACTGGCCGAGTCCGACCAGGATCCCTGGTCCCAGATCGTGGCGCTGAGCGCGCAGGACCTTGTCCCCGTCATGGAGGAAGAAAGCACCGAGGTCGCCGCCGTCGTGATGTCGAAACTGCCCGTCGGCAAGGCCGCAGCCCTCCTCGGCCTTCTGCCCGGCGAAATGGCCCGGCGGATCACCTATGCGATGTCACAGACAAGCGACGTCCGGCAGGACGCGGTCCAGAGGATCGGCGCCGCCATCGCGCGCAGCCATTGTGCCAAGCCTGCCCCCGTCTTCGAAAGCCCCCCGCCCAAACGTGTGGGCGCGATCCTGAATTCCAGCGTGGCCGCGACACGCGATCACGTCCTCGAAGGGCTGTCCTCGGACGATCCGGGCTTTGCCGACGAGGTTCGGAAATCGATCTTCACCTTCGCGGATATTCCCGAAAGGATCAGCACGCCCGACGTGCCCAAGATCACGCGCGACATCGAGGATGCGGTCCTTGTCACTGCGCTGACCGCGGCATTGGCGGCGGGCGGTGATCTGGCGCAGGCCGCGGAATTCATCCTGTCCAATATCTCTCAGCGGATGGCTGACGCGCTGCGAGAAGAGATCGCCGACAAGGGCCGCATCCGCCGGGCCGCCGGCGAAGAGGCCATGGGCGACGTCGTCCGCGCGATCCGGGCGGCGGCCGATTCAGGCGAATTGACGTTGATCGAGGTGGAACAGGAGGACGAAGACGATTGATCCCTGACCGTCGCGCGCGCCTGCGGCATGGCCTAGCCAATCGCCCTTTGTCGGGCTATGCAGACCGGGCCTGACAGAAGGGCGGCGGTCCGGACCGGTGGCTTGCCAAAGCCGATGCCCCGACAGGCCTGCGCCGTTCCTTGCCGGCACCTGTGACCGACCCGATACGCAACCGAAAAGCACCCGCGAACCATGCCCGAGCCGTCCGGAACGTCGCTGCAATGGCTCGAAGACAGGGCGATCCGGGGGTTGATCGGCGCGGCGATGACCCTGCCCTTCAACCGGCGGCGCGCCCTGATGGGCGCAGCGATGGCCCGCCTCGTCGGGCCCGTGGCGGGCTATGAGGCCAGAGCCCGCACCAACCTCGGACGGATCCATCCCGAAATGACCCCGGCAGAGCGGCGCCGGATCGCCCGGGCCGTTCTTGATAACGCCGGTCGCACCATTATCGAGAATTACAGCTGGCCGGACCTCGGCCGCGACCTTGCCACGACCACGCCGACCGGCCCCGGACTGGCCGCGCTCGAGGCCGCGAGCGCCGAGGGACGGCCCGTCCTGTTCGTCACGGGCCACTACGGAAATCACGAAGCGCCCCGGCAGGTTCTGACGCGGCTGGGCTACACGATCGGCGGGCTCTACAAGCCGATGAAGAACCCCTTTTTCAACGCCCATTACATCCGCACCATGACCCAGATGTCAGGACCCGTCTTTCCCAAGGGGGCAAAAGGCACGCGCGGTTTCGTCCGGCATCTGAAATCGGGGGGGATGGCCACGCTCCTGTTCGATGTGCATGACCGCGACGGCGTGCCCCTGCCCTTCCTGGGCCAACCGGCGCGGACCTCGACCTCGGCGGCAGAGCTTGCGCTTCGCTACGACGCGGTTCTGATCCCCTATTTCGGGGTCCGGCTGCCCGACGGGCTGAGCTTTTCGGTCGAACTGGACGCTCCGATCCCCCCCGGCGACCCGATCGAGATGACCCTGTCGATGACCCGATCTCTCGAGGCACGGATCGCCAGAGATCCGGGGCAATGGTTCTGGGTGCATCGCCGTTGGAAAGGCGGGGATCAACCCGCGACTTGACACGGACCCGCGCGCCGCGCCCGGAACCACTGACAGGAGGAATGGTCTGGCGCATGTCGAAACCAGCCGCGCCACCTGAAACCCCTGATCGCCACGCAGTCTGGGAAAGCCATTGGCCCTCCGTAGCCGCCCGAAAACCTGATCTGCCAGACGCAAGTCCTGCAATCCATGCGTCACGAAAACCGGGACCAGTTCCCGCTGGACCACGCGATCCATGATTTTGCGCGGAAGCTGGTGAAACGGAGCTGAAAGCGCCCTATTCGATCCGGGCCGCGGCAAGGATCGGACCGTTTCCGTCTTCCTGCACGATCACGACCGAGGGCTGAGACCCGCTCAGCTCGGCGCTAAGGCGCAGGGTGTCGGCGCCGTCCCACCGGGCGATCACATCCCAGTCAGTCACGACATTCGAATGGCTCAGCGTCCGGCCGCGGTTTTCACCGCGCAGGATCTCGACCCGGGAGTCGGGGATATAACGGACCAGCTGCACCACCATGTCGCCACGCGCGGTGCTGCGCGCCTCGAGGCTGAAGCCACCATCCGAGGCCACGATGCTCAGCGTGACCGCATCGGGCTCCTGCTCCTGACTGCGGATCAGGTCCATCACGGCCATGCCGTTGGCGCCGATCACATGATCGCGCCCGCCGATGATGAATTGCGGCGTATAGACGGTGCGTTCGCCCGCCGCGCGGGCATAGCCATGCTGGCGTTCGGTGAATTCGGGCGAGGCGTAGATATCCTTCCAGCCGATGTAATCCCAGTAATCCACATGCAGTGCCAGTGCGATCACATCGTCGCGGGAGGCCAGCTCTTGCAGCATCGCATCCGCCGGCGGGCAGGAGGAACATCCCTGCGAGGTGAACAGCTCCACCACCACGGGATTGTCCTGGGCGGTCGCAGGCAGCGCAAGGCAGATCGATGACAGTAGAGCGGCGCAAAAGGCTCGCATCCCGGTTCTCCCGTTTCGTGGTTTTCCCTGACTAGAAGGCGGTTGGCATAAATGCCAATCAATCAATCGAGAGACCCCGCAACAATCGCCGAAAACAAGGCTTGGAAAACATTGTGTGCAATAGTATACCGCACACAAACAGGCCGCGACTCTCCCTGTGATAACAGGACAACGCGCGCGCCAGACCGTCAACCCAGCCACAGAAAGGGTCCTGCCCATGCCCATCACAGTCGGACACGACAGCGCCAAGGTCCGCAAGACGCTGACCGTCGGCGACAAGAGCCTGTCGTATTACTCCATCCCCGCCGCCGAGGCTGCGGGACTTGGCTCGTTTTCCAACCTGCCCGCCGCGCTCAAGGTCGTGCTGGAAAACATGCTGAGGTTCGAGGACGGCAAGACCGTCACCACCGCCGACATCAAGGCGTTTTCCGACTGGGGCAAGCAGGGCGGCCGCAACCCGCAGGAAATCGCCTATCGCCCGGCCCGCGTGCTGATGCAGGACTTCACCGGGGTGCCGGCGGTCGTCGACCTTGCCGCAATGCGCGACGGGATCATGGCGCTGGGGGGCGATCCGCAAAAGATCAACCCGCTCAACCCCGTTGACCTTGTCATCGACCATTCGGTCATGATCGATGAATTCGGCAATCCGCGCGCCTTCCAGATGAACGTGGACCGCGAATACGAACGCAACATGGAGCGCTATGTCTTCCTCAAGTGGGGTCAGAAGGCGTTCAACAATTTCCGCGTGGTGCCGCCCGGAACCGGCATCTGCCACCAGGTCAACCTCGAGTATCTTGCCCAGACCGTCTGGACCGATGTCGACCAGAACGGCGACGAAGTGGCCTATCCCGACACGCTCGTCGGCACCGACAGCCACACCACGATGGTCAATGGCGCAGCTGTCCTCGGCTGGGGTGTCGGCGGCATTGAGGCCGAAGCCGCTATGCTGGGCCAGCCCATCTCGATGCTGATCCCCGAGGTCGTGGGGTTCAGGCTGACCGGCGCCATGGTCGAAGGCACGACCGGCACGGACCTCGTTCTGAAGGTCGTGGAAATGCTGCGCGAAAAAGGCGTCGTCGGCAAATTCGTCGAATTCTATGGCCCCGGCCTCGATACGCTGCCGCTGGCCGACCGGGCGACCATCGCCAACATGGCGCCCGAATACGGCGCCACCTGCGGGTTCTTCCCGATCGACGACGAAACGCTGCGCTACCTGCGCAACACCGGCCGCGAAGAGGCGCGCGTCGCTCTGGTCGAGGCCTATGCCAAGGAAAACGGCTTCTGGCGCGGCCCGGATTACGATCCGATCTATACCGAGACGCTCGAACTCGACATGGGCACCATCGTGCCCGCGATCTCGGGGCCCAAGCGGCCGCAGGATTACATCTCGCTCGATCTCGCCGCCACGTCCTTTGGTCAGTATGTGAAGGGCCTGCGCGAGGGCAAGGACGCCTCCCCCAAGGAGGAGATCCGCTGGGAAGGCGAAGGCGGCGCGCCGGAGCCCACCGAGATCCCCGGCGACGAGGGCCATCACAAGCGCGGCTACGTCCAGACCGAGGACGGTCATTACCAGCTGCATGACGGATCGGTCGTGATCGCCTCGATCACCTCCTGCACCAACACCTCGAACCCCTACGTGATGATCGGTGCGGGCCTCGTCGCCCGCAAGGCGCGCGAACTGGGCCTGACGCGCAAGCCCTGGGTCAAGACATCGCTTGCGCCGGGCAGCCAGGTCGTCTCGCATTACCTCGAGGCCGCGGGCCTTCAGGAGGATCTCGATGCGATCGGGTTCAACCTCGTGGGCTATGGCTGCACGACCTGCATCGGCAATTCGGGACCCTTGGCCGAAGAGATCAGCAAATGCATCAACGACAATGACCTGATCGCGACCTCGGTCCTGTCGGGCAACCGCAACTTCGAGGGCCGGATCAGCCCCGACGTGCGGGCGAACTACCTCGCCTCTCCGCCGCTTGTGGTGGCCTACGCGCTGGTGGGCGACATGAATGTCGACATCGCGAAAGAGCCGCTCGGCACCGACAAGGACGGCAACCCGGTCTACCTCAAGGACATCTGGCCGTCACAGCAGGAAGTCGCAGAACTCGTCGAGAAGACCGTAACGCGCGAAGCGTTCCAGTCGAAATACGCCGATGTTTTCAAGGGCGACGAGAAATGGCAGGGCGTCGAGACCACCGATGCCGAGACCTATGACTGGCCGGCCTCCTCGACCTATGTTCAGAACCCGCCCTATTTCCAGGGCATGTCGAAAGAACCCGGCACGATCTCGAATATCGAGGGCGCAAGGGTTCTGGCGATCCTGGGCGACATGATCACCACCGACCACATCAGCCCGGCCGGGTCGTTCAAGGACACGACGCCTGCGGGCAAGTACCTGATCGAACGGCAGGTCCCGGTGCGGGAGTTCAACTCCTACGGTTCGCGCCGCGGCAATCACGAGGTGATGATGCGCGGCACCTTCGCCAACATCCGCATCAAGAACGAGATGCTGGAGGGCGTCGAGGGCGGCTACACTGTCGGTCCCGATGGCCAGCAGATGTCGATCTATGACGCGGCCATGGCCCATCAGGAGGCGGGCACGCCGCTCGTCGTCTTCGGGGGAGAGCAATATGGCGCAGGCTCCAGCCGGGACTGGGCGGCCAAGGGCACGGCGCTTCTGGGCGTCAAGGCGGTGATCGCCGAAAGCTTCGAGCGGATCCACCGCTCCAACCTCGTGGGCATGGGCGTGATCCCGTTCGAATTCACCGGGGGCGACACGCGCAAGTCGCTCGGTCTGACGGGTGAGGAAACGGTGTCGATCTCGGGTCTCGACACGATCGAGCCTCTGCAGGAGGTGCCCTGCACCATCACCTTTGCCGATGGCACCGAGAAGACGATCCAGATCAAGTGCCGGATCGATACGGCGATCGAGATCGAATACATTGAACATGGCGGCGTGCTGCATTACGTGCTGCGCAATCTCGCCGCCGCCTGATCACGGGCGATACAAGACGACAAAGCCCCGCCATTGAGCGGGGCTTTTTCATTCAACCGCTGGCCAGGGGGCCGGAAACTTTGAAAGTTTCCGGTCCGATTTCTTTGAAAGAAATCGTGCGGCCTCAGCCGTCGGCGGCGAGCGCCTTCTCGAGTTCAGGCAGAAACCGCTGCCGGTAGTCATCGCCAACCAGGGGGCCGATGAACCGGAAAAGCACCGTGCCATCGCCGCCCACGATGAAGGTCTCGGGCGGCGCGGTCACGCCCCAGTCGATCGCACGGCGGCTGGTCGGGTCATAGCCGGTGGCGAAGAACGGATTGCCCTCATCGGCGAGGTAGGACAATGCATTGTCCTCCTCGTCCCGGAAGTTCAGTCCGGCGACACGGATGCCGTCCGCGTTCATCGCATGCAGCGTCGGATGCTCGACCCGGCATGGCGGGCACCAGCTCGCCCAGAAATTGACGACAGTCACTTCGCCCGAGCGCAGATCCTCGGCCGTCAGCGTCGGCGTCCCGGACAGCCCCGCATCGGGAACCGGCGGCGCCTGCTGGCCCACGAAAGTCGAGGGCAGCTCGTCGGGATTGTCGCGCTGCATCCCCGCGAAAAACAGCCCAGCAAGGGCGGCGAAAGCCACCGGCGGGATAAGCATCAGGGGCTTGATCCTAGCCATTGTCGCGATCCTCGACATCATCGAGCCTGCGGCGCACCGACCGGGCCTGCACAACGCTCAGAACCACGATCGCGGCCAGAAGAACGATGCTGACTGCATAGGCGCTCAGAACGGCGCCCGCGTAATCACCAAGATCGGGCATCATGCGCGCACCTCCTGACGACGGGCCCGCATCTCGAGCGCGCGGATACGCCGGCGCCCGATCTCGGTCCGGGTGCGCAGCAGCACGAGCGCGAGGAACAGCAAAACAAAGCCCGCGATGCACAAAAGCAGCGGCTGGTAGAAGACATCGGCCACGTTCTCTTCCTTGTCGAGGCTGAGCGAGGCGCCCTGATGCAGGCCCTGGTTCCAGAAATTCACCGCATAGCGCGACAGGAGCGCGAAGACCGACCCCACCATGCACAGGATCGAGGTCAGGTCCGCCGCCGTGTCGGGATCCGAGATTGCCTGCCAGAGCGCCACGTAGCCGAGGTAGAACAGGAACAGAATAAGGAACGAGGTCAGCCGCGGGTCCCAGGCCCACCAGGTGCCCCACATGGGCTCTCCCCAGATGGCGCCCGTGAAAAGCGCGATCAGCGTCATGGCGATCCCCACCGGGGCCGCAGCCTTGGCGGCAAGTGCGCTGACATGATGGCGCCGGATCAGCCAGATCAGCGAGGCCACCAGCATCATCAGCCAGGCATTGATCGCCATGAGCGCCGACGGCACGTGCAGGTAGATGATCTTGACGGTCGACCCCTGCCGGAAATCATCGGGCGTGAAGAAGAACCCCCAGATCAGCCCCACGACCAGCGACACACCGGCCAGACCAAAGAACCACGGCACCAGCGGTGTGGTGGTGGCGATGAATTTCTTCGGGTTTGCATAATCCCAGATCGACATGTCAGTTTCCTAGACCGGGGCGCCGCCGGGCTCAATGCCCGTGACGCGACCTCACCTCAGATTGACCTTCAGTACCATTGCCGCGGCAAAGGGCATCAGCGCAACCGTGCCCATCGTCACACCCGCCAACAACAGAAGCGGGCCCTGCACCGCGAGCCCCTCGCCGCCGCGCCGGGCCACCTCGGCTCCGAAGATCAGTGTCGGCACGTAGAGCGGCAGAACAAGCAGCGACAACAACAACCCGCCCCGGCGCAGCCCCACCGTGAGCGCGGCGCCGAACGTCCCGATCAGCGACAGCGCCGGCGTGCCGATCAGCAGCGACAGGATCAGCCATGGATAGGCCGCGGGGGCGAGGTTCAGGAGAAACCCCAGCGCAGGCCCCGCGATCACCAGCGGCAGGCCCGCGGTGATCCAGTGCGACACCGCCTTGGCTAGCGACACGCTCTCCAATGGCAGGGGCGCGGTCGCCAGAAGCTGCAGCGAGCCATCCTCGTAATCCAGCGCAAAGATCCGGTCGAGCGACAGAAGCGCGGACAAAAGCGCCGCGACCCACAGGATGCCCGGCGCGATCTCGCGCAATTGCAGCGCCTCGGGGCCGACGCCGAAAGGCACCAGAACGATCACGATCAGGAAGAACGCCAGCCCCAGTCCAAAGCCGCCCCCGGCCCGGATCGCCAACCGCAGGTCACGCGCGATGAGCGCGATCACAGAAAGGCCTCGTCGCTTCCGCCCGCCGCCCCCGCCTGCGCCGCAAAGGGCGCCAGTTCCAGAACCGGGGCATCAAGGCCCAGTTCGATATGGGTGGCGATCACCGCGCTGCCGCCCTGCCCGAGGTGCCGGTCACGCAGAAAATCCGCGAACAGGTTCACCGATTGCCGGTCGAGCGAGATTGTCGGCTCATCGAGCAGCAGGATCCGGCGCCCCACGACGCCCAGCCGCGCAAGCCCGAGGCGCCGCTTCTGGCCCGACGACAGCGTGCCCGCCATGCGGTGCCGCAGATCGCCCAGATCGAAAGCGTCATAGATGTCGGCGGGGACGTCTTGTCCGTAGACCCGGGCCCAGAAGGCAAGGCTTTCCTCCACGGTCAGCGCATCCTTGATGCCGTCGGAATGGCTGGCATAGGCCACGTCATCGCCCGCGCCCTCGATCTCGCCCGATACGGGAGGCTGAAGCCCGGCAAGCGTGCGCAGAAGCGTGGTCTTGCCGATCCCGTTGGGGCCTCGAAGGATCAGCGCCGTTCCGGGGGCCACGTCGAAGGACAGCCCCTCGAGAACGGTCCAGCCGCCCCGGGCCACACTCAGATCGCGCACCCGAAGCGTCATGGATCAGACCGGCAAAAGGGCAAGGCCCACGCGCCGACCCTCGCTCAGAAGCACGTTGTACGTCCGGCAGGCTGCGGGTGAGGCCATGCATTCGACACCGATCCCGGCATCTTCCAACGGCTCGCGGAACGTGGCCGGGAGATGGGCGATCTCGGCGCCGGTGCCCACGAAGAGCACGTCGATGCCGCCCGCCAGCGACAGGAGCGCCTCGCGGTCGTCATAGCCGCCCCAGGGGGTCACCCGGCCCGGCACCACGATGATCGGACCCTCGTGCACCTCGTTGGCAATCCGGAAGAACCCCGGACCATAGCCCTGGATCGGGGCGGCATCTTCGTACTTGATCTCGTTCAGTTGCATCCTCGGCCCCTTGCGGCTTCGGTTCGGGTCAGGCGTCGATGTCGGCGAACTTGTTGCCCTTGGGCTTGTCCGTGCCTGACCAGTCCCGCTTCACGCCGAGCATCAGCACGACGTTCTTGGCAACGTAGATCGAGGAATAGGTGCCCACGACCACGCCCCATGTGATGGCAAAGACAAAGCCGCGGATCACGTCACCGCCAAGGAACAACAACGCCAGAAGAGCAAGCAGCGTGGTCGTCGACGTCATCAAGGTCCGGCTGAGCGTCTCGTTGGCCGAGAGGTTCAGAACCTCCACCAGAGGCATCGTCTTGTACTTGCGCAGGTTTTCCCGCGTCCGGTCAAACACCACGACCGTGTCGTTGATCGAATATCCCACGATCGTCAGCAGAGCCGCGATGATCGCGAGGTCGAACTTGATCTGCAGAAGAGAGAACAGGCCGATCGTGATCGCCACGTCATGGATCAGGGCCGCCACCGCGCCCACCGAGAACTGCCACTCGAATCGCAGCCAGATATAGATCACGATCGCGACCAGCGCGCCCGTCACCGCAAGGATCGCGGCCTGGATCAACTCGCCCGAGACCTTGGGCCCCACGCTTTCGACGGCGGGAAAGGTGATCGAGGGATCGACCTGCTGTAACGCCTGTTCGACGGCAAGGATCGTTTCGGTGCTGGCACTTTCTTCGCCGGGCTGCGCCTCGATCCGGATCTGCGCCACGTTCTGATCGTCGCGGAAAGTCGGATCGAACACCTCGGTGATCGAGATATCGCCCAGATCGAGCGCGTCGATGGCCTCGCGATAGGCGCCCACATCGATCGATTGAACCGATTCCGTGCGGATCGTGGTGCCGCCCCGGAAATCGATCCCGAAATTCAGCCCCATGGTCAGGAACAGGATGATCGAGGCGATTACCGCCACGACCGATGCCCCGAAGGTCAAGCCGGCAAAGCGGAAGAAATTGATGTTCGTCTCGGACGGAACCAGTCTCAGTCGCATGTTCCTAAACCTCGATGGTTCTCGGGCGGCGGCGTTCGAACCACAGCACGATGAAAAGTCGCGTGACGAAGATCGCGGTAAAGACCGACGTGACGATGCCCAATCCCAGCGTGATCGCAAAGCCGCGCACCGGGCCCGACCCGACGGCATAGAGAATCGAGGCCGTGATCAGCGTGGTGATATTCGCGTCGATGATCGCTGAAAGCGCCCGGGAATAGCCCAGCTCTATCGCGCGCGCAGGCCCTTTGGCGGTTTTCAGTTCCTCGCGGATCCGCTCGAAGACAAGGACGTTGGCGTCGACAGCCATGCCCACCGTCAGAACGATCCCTGCAATGCCCGGCAATGTCAGCGTCGCCCCCAGAAGCGACAGGACGCCGAAGATCATGCACAGGTTCAGGATCAGCGCGAGATTGGCGAACCATCCGAACAGACCGTAGCTCAGCCCCATGAACACGATGACCAGGGCAAGGCCCACGGCGGCGGCCAGCTTGCCCTTGTCGATACTGTCCTGCCCCAGTTCGGGACCGATGGTCCGTTCTTCGAGGAACGTCAGACCGGCGGGCAAGGCGCCCGCACGCAACAGAACGGCAAGGTTCGTCGATTCCTCGGCCGTGAACCGGCCCGTGATGATGCCCGACCCGCCCGGGATATGCGACTGGATCGTGGGCGCCGAGATCACCTCACCGTCCAGAACGATCGCGAAGGGCGCGCCGATATTCTCGGCCGTATAATCGCCGAAGGCGCGCGCGCCGCTCGGGTTGAACCGGAAACTGACGGCGGGTCGGCCGTTCTGGTCGAAACTCGGCTGCGCGTCGACCAACTCCTCGCCCGATACGACGGGCGCGCGTTCCAGAACGAAGAAGACCCCCTCCTCGTCAAGCGACGGGGCGAGTATCTCGTCCGGTGCGACATTGGTCGCGGGGTCCGTCGTGCGGGTGATGACGGGGTTGAAGGTCAGCTGCGCCGTGGTGCCGATCAGGTCCTTGACCTCCTGCGCCGATCCGACGCCGGGCACCTGCACGAGGATGCGGTCCGCGCCCTGCCGCTGAATGGTCGGCTCACGCGTGCCGGCCTCGTCGATCCGGCGGCGGATGATCTCCAGCGCCTGCTGCATGGTCCGGTTGTCGGTGGCGACGCGTTCCGCCTCGCTCAGCGTGACGGTGAGCACCGGGCCATCCGCACTGACGGCGATGTCGGAGGCGCCTGCCCCCGTCACCGTCACGACCGGGCGGGCCAGTCCACGCACCAGTTCCAGGGCGCGGGCCGCGCCCTCGGCCTCGGAGATGCGGACGCGCAATTCGTCCGTCCCGCTTTCTTCTCGGGTGACGAAGCCCACCGTGTCCCGCTCGGCCGCCAGAACGTCGCGGACCTCGGGCCAGAGCGCGTCGAGCCGCCCGGCATAGACATCCTCGACCTGAACCTCGACCAGCAGATGCGCCCCGCCCCGCAGGTCGAGACCGAGGTTTACGAGGCCCGACGGCAGGAAATCGGGCCATTGCCCGGCCACCGCCGAAAGATCGTCATTGCTCAGCCCGCTCTCGATCACCGCGCGGGCGTCGTTGGACTGCTCCACCCGCGTGTAGAAGGCGTTGGGCAGGGCCAGAACCAGACCGCCGATCAGGATCGCGAAAATGACGATCCGGCGAAAGAGCGAGATTTGAAGCATTTCCGGCTCAGCTCTTGGCCGGTTCGGTCTTGCTCAGCACTTGCGTGATCGTGCTGCGCACCACCCGGACGATTACGCCGGAGGCGATCTCGACCTCGATCTCGCCCTCGTCCTTGACCTTGGTCACCTTGCCGATGACGCCGCCCTGCGTGACGACCTGGTCGCCCCGGCGCAGCGCCTTCACCATTTCCTGGTGTTCCTTGAGCTTTTTCTGCTGGGGACGGATCAGCAGGAAATACATGATCGCGAAGATCAGGATAAGCGGGACGAGGGAGGCAATCCCTTCCATGGCGGACCTCTTCATTAACCTGTCGGACGGGCCGATCCGGCCCCGATTGATTTTCCGCCGCCCTTGTAGGGAGCGCGGGGGCGAAAGGCAACGGCCCCCGACACCCCCGCACACGGCAGTCTTCGCGATATGGGGACCGGGACCGGGGATGCAACGCCTGCGGCTGAGGGCCGCAGGTCGGGTTCGCAAGATCACGAGTGCAGTTCAGGACGGGACAGGCGTCGACATCGGCGCGAAAATCAGGTCTCTTTGTCGCGTATGGGTTGCGCGAGCGGGGTGCGTGTCTTGAGCGACGAGAAAGAGAATGATCCCGGAATTCTCGAATGGCTGAGTGTCCGCCCGGTGCCAGAATGGGCGAAATCGCGAGCCTTGGGCGCATTATTCGGGATGCTTGTGATCCTGATGGTCCTGACAGCCTTTGGCGCGGCCTTCGCGGTTCTGATCTCTACCTATTGGCAAGCCTTTTCCGACAGCGGCCCCAGCCTCGGTGCCGGCACCCTGATTATCGGCCTCCTCGGCGCCCCGTTCCTGATCTGGCGCACCCTCGTGGCCCAACGCACCGTCGACATCGCGCAGGAAAACCACATCACCGACCTGATCAACAAGGCCGTGGAGGGGTTGGGGGCTGAGAAAGTCGTTAGAGTTCAACTAAGGCATAACGACGGTTCTTACATGACGGAACCGGTATCGACTGCTCTCGATGCCAAGAGCAAGCCGCTCATGACTGAGTACACCGCGCCCAACATCGAAATCCGGATCGGCGCGATCCTTGCCTTGGAGCGGCTGGCCCAGAAGAACCTCGACGTCCACATCCAGATCATGGAAATCCTGACAGCCTATATCCGCCAGAACGCCCCCGCGTCAGACGCGGTGGATGTGCCGGAACTGAATCTGCGAGATGATGACGACCGGGTTGTCCGGGAAGCCGTCTGGGAGAGGTGGCGGCATGCGTATGCCGCGAAGACCCGGCGAATCCTCGCAAACTCGGGGGCGAATGGCGATGCGGTGCGCCCTCGTGCGGATGTTCAAATGGCCCTCACCGTGATCGGACGGCGCACCAATGCTCAAAAGACGGTGGAGCGGGATGGCGTCCCATCCTTTGAAGACAGCGGTTTGAAGGCGCCTGAATGGACCGATGATGTATCCGCTTCAGAGGCGTGGGCCAAGGCCATGGATCAATTCAAGACTGCCGTCAGGGAGTGGCTAGTTCGAAGGCGGCGCTACCGGCTCGATCTGCGCGAAACAAACCTGCAAGGTGCCGATTTCGAACATGGCGACTTCGAGAACGCCCGTTTCGATGGGGCGCAGTTGCAGGGCGCGCGCCTCGTGGGGGCGCAGATGCAGGGCGCGGGCCTCGTGGGGGCGCAGATGCAGGGAGCGGACCTCGTGGAGACGCAGATGCAGGGGGCGGTCCTTTTGGGGGCGCGGATGCAGGGGGCGCTCTTCAGGGGCGCGCGAATGCAGGGGGTGAACCTCCATTCGGCGCAGATGCAGGGGGCAGCCTTCAGATTGACGCAGATGCAGGGGGCGGACCTCGTGGAGACGCAGATGCAGGGGGCGGACCTCAGTTTTGCGCGGATGCAGGGGGCGAACCTCTGGCAGGCGCGGATGCAGGGGGCGGACCTCATGGAGGCGCGGATGCAGGGGGCGCGGCTCGGGCTAGCACTGATGCAGGGGGCGCACATCGTGCAGGCACGGATGCAGGGGGCGAACTTCTGGGTAGCGCGGCTCGACTCTGAAACTAACTTCACGGCGGCAGATGTTCAGTTTGCCGCCCTGAAATCCATAAACCTTTCCAAGTCAACTCTGGATCAAGATCAGGTGAACGGCATGTTCGGCGATGCGACCGTGGTTTTGCCAGGGGGACATGGTCCCGACAGCGCGCAATGGCCTGCCCATTGGCCGAGGCATGATCTCACGAATAAGGACTTCCGCTCCCAATGGCAGAAGTGGCTCGCCAACCCCGACACCTACACCCCTCCCGAACTGCCTGAACCAACCTGACACTCCCGCCTTCCCCTCCTCCCCGTTCTGCGGCATATGTCGCCGCACCTGAAACCCGTCCGAGAGGGACAAGGACATGCACGACATCAAGTTCATCCGTGACAACCCGACCGCGTTCGACGAGGGCATGGCCCGCCGGGGCCTGTCTGCGATGTCGTCCTCCATCCTTGCGCTCGACGAGGCGCGGCGGGGCCTGATCCATGCGGCCGAGACCGCGCAGGCCGAGGCCAACAAGGCCGCCAAGGAGATCGGCGCGGCCAAGGCCGCGGGTGACGAGGCCACGTTCGAACGTCTGCGCGCCGAGGTGGCCGAGAAGAAATCGGCCATCGCGCGGCTGCAGGACGAGGCCAAGGAAAAGGACGCGGAGCTTCACACCCTCCTGCTGGGGATCCCGAACATCCCCTATGACGACGTGCCCGAGGGTGCGGACGAGGATGACAACGTCGAGATCCGGCGCGTGGGCAGCCCTCGCAACTTCGCCTTCCAACCTGTTGAACATTATGAGATTCCGGCCGTCCGCGATCAGCTCGATTTCGAGGCGGGCGCGCGGCTGTCGGGCTCGCGCTTCGTGGTGATCAAGGGGGCCGCCGCGCGGCTGCACCGCGCCCTCGCGCAGTTCATGATCGACACCCATGTCGAAGATCATGACCTGACCGAGACGCAGACCCCGGTCCTTGTCCGCGAAGAGATGATGGTGGGCACCGGTCAACTGCCGAAATTCGGCGAGGACAGCTACCAGACCACCAATGGCTGGTGGCTGATCCCGACGGCCGAGGTGACACTGACGAACCTCGTTCACGGCCAGACGGTCGAGGAAGCCGCCCTGCCCATGCGGATGGCCGCCCACACGCTGTGCTTCCGCTCCGAGGCGGGATCGGCCGGGCGCGACACCTCCGGCATGCTGCGCCAGCACCAGTTCGAGAAGGTCGAGATGGTGACGATCTGCACGCCCGAGACCTCTGGCGACGAACACGGGCGCATGACGCGCTGCGCCGAGGCGATCCTCGAGAAGCTGGGCCTGCCCTACCGCACGGTCGTGCTGTGCACGGGTGACATGGGCGCGGGCATGAAGAAAACCCATGATATCGAGGTCTGGCTGCCCGGACAGAACACCTATCGCGAGATCAGCTCCGTCTCTGTCGCGGGCGATTACCAGGCGCGGCGTATGAATGCGCGCTACAAGCCCGCGGGTGGCGGCAAGCCGGAGTTCGTCCATACCCTGAACGGATCGGGCCTTGCCGTGGGGCGCGCGCTGATCGCGGTGCTGGAAAACGGGCAGGAGGAGGACGGCTCCGTCACGCTGCCCGAGGTGCTCCACCCCTATCTGCG
Organism: Alexandriicola marinus; assembly: GCF_004000435.1. Taxonomy (GTDB): domain Bacteria; phylum Pseudomonadota; class Alphaproteobacteria; order Rhodobacterales; family Rhodobacteraceae; genus Alexandriicola; species Alexandriicola marinus. The sequence continues at coordinate 60,093 of NZ_RBVZ01000005.1, read as the reverse complement.
TGGCAAGACACGGATTTCTGCCGCGGGCGAACTGGTCTGACGGCGCGGGCGGCCCTCAGCCGCCCCCGCCCCGTCCCGTCGTTCCCGTCAGAGCGCCGATCACGCGGGACAGCGTCCCGGGCCGGTAATCGGGCTGTGCCGCGACCTTGTCGCGCGCGGCCCCGCTGACCAGAGCCGGATCGCCCGGCCCGTCTCGGTCGCGCCCGGTGACCCGCATGTATTGCGTCATCACGTCGGCCTGGATCTTGTTGATGACCGGCGTTTCGATATCGCGTTCGGCGCGGATCATCTCCCACAATTCGGGCCGCATATCGAGACCGGCGCGCTGCGCGCCCTGCGCGATCCAGTCGAAGCTGTAGGCCGACAGGCCCTTGCGCACCCCGCCACCGCCGACCGATCCGTGATCGCCGGGAAACCATTCCTCGCGCAGCGGCAGGCTGTCGCGGTCGATCCCCGAGAGATCCGCCCCCTCCTCCAGCCCCAGCCTGCGGCGGTTCAACTCGTCGATCCGCTCCATCGGCGTGGGCGCAAAGGCGCGGCGGCGTTCGTCGATGGCCAGCGCATGGCGGGCGGAGGCGATGATCGACGACAATTCCTTGTCGTGGAACTGATGGTCGCGGTTGAGCAGCGGTGCGGCCATCCAGTAGCCCGGCACACCGAGCGAGCCGACCGTATCCCAGACGCCGAGAAAGCTGATCGTCAGCGGCTCGACCAGACCGGGCTTGTTGGCAAGGCGCCAGTCGAATTCATCCCTGCTTGTCACCGTGAAGGGCGCGAAATCCGACCTCCACCGGATGTTGCTTTCGTGATCGGGGTGGTTCTTGGCGCTCTTGGGCCGGCGATAACGGGCCATGGCCTTGGGGATCTGCCCCACGTTCTCCCGCGGGGGGATGCCGCAGTAGCGGATCAGGCCGGCCAGCGACCGCGCGGTATAGGCGCCGCGCGAGAAGCCAAAGATGTAAAGCTCGTCCCCCGGCTCGTAGCAGAAGACAAGCGCGCGATAGACATCCTCGATATTCTCGGTCAGGCCCCAGCCCATCGCACCGCCCAGCACCTTGTCCGTCAGCCGGGCCAGCGCGTTCGAGCCGCGCCCCGTGCCCACGCCCATCTGGTAGATGACATGCTGTTTGCGCCCGTCGGCGGCGCTGTGCTTGACTGTCTGGGCAAGGCGCACGACGTTGGTGGGATCAGGCGCCTCGGCCCGGTTCCATGTTCCGTCACAAAAGATCGCGATCCGTTTTTTCATGAGCCAAGTCTCGGGCCGGCCGGGCCCTCCGGTCAAGTTCGGAAAACCCGACCTTTTCGGCCGGACGCTTGACCCCAACAGAAAGCCGCACATGTCATGGGCATGATGAAACCACTTCCCCTTCTGACGCTTCTTTTCACGCTGAGCTTCGTGATCTCCCCCGCGCTGACCGATCCGTTCAGCGGGTTCGAGGCCGACCAGCTTCCGATTCCGCAGATCGACCCGCCCGTGCAGCCGGCGGGCTATGCCTTTGCGATCTGGGGCCTGATCTATGGCTGGCTGGTGGTGTCGGCGGTGTTCGGCCTGGTGCGCCGCGCCGATGCGCCCGGATGGGATCATGCCCGCGAGCCCCTGATCCTGAGCCTTGCCATCGGCACGCCATGGCTTGCCATCGCAAATGCCAGCGCGATCTGGGCCACGGTGGGCATCATCGCCATGGCGGTCTTTGCCATCGCGGCGCTGCTGAGATCGCCGGCCGCAGACAGATGGTGGCTGCGGGTGCCGGTGGCGATCTATGCGGGCTGGCTGACGGCGGCGTCTTTCGTCTCGATCGGCAGCACGGCGGCCGGATACGGCCTGATCTGGGATCAGACCGGCTGGGCCTATGCCGGGATCACGGGCGCGTTCCTCGTGGCCTTCGCGATCCAGAGGCGGATGCCCGGCGCACCTGAATACGGGTTGACGGTGATCTGGGCGCTGGTGGGCATCGTGGTGGCCAACGGGCTCGATCAGGTGTGGATCAGCGGCACCGCCGTGGCGGGCATCGCGATCCTTGCCCTTGTCGCGGGCGGAGGGGCGGCCCGCGCGGCGCGGGCCTGACCCTATTTCAGGTGCTTTGACAGCTTGGACGGCTGCTTCTTCTTGCGGTTCTTGTAGGGGTTCTTGTCGCCCTGCCCGCGCAGCGTCAGGCGAATCGGCGTGCCCGGCATGTCGAAATCCTCGCGCAACCCGTTGACGAGGTAGCGCGAGTAACTCGCCGGGACCGCATCGGGGTAAGAGGTCATCACCACAAAGGCCGGCGGCCGCGTCTTGACCTGCGTCGCGTAGCGCATCTTGATCCGGCGTCCCCCGGGTGCGGGCGGCGGATGCGCCTCCATCATGCCGGCCAGCCAGCGGTTCAGCTGCGCCGTCGTTACGCGCCGGTTCCAGACCTCATAGGCCCGCATGACGGCGTCATGCAGCCGGTCGAGCCCGCGCCCCGTCTTGGCCGAGACAGTGACCAGCGGCGCACCGCGCAGTTGAGGCAGAAGGTTCTCGAACTCGGTCTTCAAAGCCTTGAGCTTGGCCTGTTTCTCGCCTTCGAGGTCCCACTTGTTGACCGCCAGAACGACGGCCCGGCCCTCACGTTCGGCCAGATCGGCGATCCGCAGATCCTGCTGTTCGAAGGGGATGTTCACGTCGAGAAGAACGATCACCACCTCGGCGAATTTCACCGCGCGCAAGCCGTCGGAAACGCTGAGTTTTTCAAGCTTGTCGTCGATCTTGGCCTTCTTGCGCATCCCCGCCGTGTCGAAGATCCGGACCGGCGTGCCCTCCCACTCTACGGCGAGAGAGATCGCGTCGCGGGTGATCCCGGCCTCGGGGCCGGTCAGAAGCCGCTCTTCGCCGAGGATCGCGTTGATCAGCGTGGATTTTCCGGCGTTGGGCCGGCCCACGACCGCCACCTGCAACGGTTTGGCGCGGGTCGGAACGGGGGCGGCATCCTCGTCACCATCCTCGACCTCGACATCTGTCTCGGGCTCGATGGTCTCCTCGACGCGCTGCTCGGCCAGTTCGTCGGCAATCGGCATCAGGACCTGCAGAAGGTCCGTGATCCCCTCGCCATGTTCGCCAGAGAGCCGCACGGGCTCCCCAAGGCCCAGACCATAGGCCTCGAGATATCCGGCCTCGCCTGCGTTGCCTTCGGCCTTGTTGGCCGCGACGATCACATGCGCGTTCTTGCGGCGTAAGATATCTGCAAAAACCTCGTCGGTCGGCGTGACACCCACGCGAGCATCGATCAGGAACAGGCAGACATCGGCCATTTCGACCGCGCGTTCGGTCAGCCGCCGCATCCGCCCCTCGAGGCTGTCGTCGGTCGCCTCTTCGAGCCCGGCGCTGTCGATGACGGTAAAACGCAGATCCCCCAGCCGCGCCTGACCTTCGCGCAGATCGCGGGTCACGCCGGGCTGGTTGTCGACAAGAGCGAGTTTCTTGCCGACGAGGCGATTGAAAAGCGTCGATTTGCCCACATTGGGGCGGCCGACAATGGCAAGGGTGAAGGTCATGATGTCCGGGTCCGTCAGGTCAGAGACGGGCGATACACGTTTCAGAGCCTAACGGAAAGCCTGCAATTGGCCGTCCGCGCTCACGACATAGAGGATCCCTCCCGCGACGACCGGGTGCGACGCCGCCCCGCCCGGAAGCGCGACCGAGCCCACGAGCGCGCCCGAGACCGGATCGAATTGGCGCAACAACCCCTCGGAGGAGGCGACGATCAGCCGACCGCCCGCAAGAATCGGCCCGTATTGGACGAACCGCGTCGTGCCTTCCCAGAATTCGCCCTCTTCCTCGACCGGAAGTGCGACCCGCCAGATGACAGAGCCATTGCCGGCGTCCAGCCGGACCAGTTCGCCCAGGTCGTTGACGAAGAAGACCGAACCACCGACCGGAAGCACCGGGCTCGTCGCGCCCTCGGCCGCCGTCCAGACGCGATCGCCGGTGTCGAGACGCATGGCCACCACCCGGCCCGAGACGTTGCCCACATAGATCGTGTTACCGACGATAACCGGATCGGCGGCGATGTCGTTGGCCGCGACAGCGGCGGCGCGGCCCAGCCGCTCGCCCGCGATGACGCTTGACCAGCGGCGCACGCCGCCTTCGGGGAAGGCCGCGAGGATTTCACCCGACGGGAACGGGAAGACCGCGATATCGGAGGTCACGGCCGCGCCGGCCCCGCCCGAGAAATTGGCACCGGGAGGCGTTCCGCTGATCTGCCAGCGCACCCGTCCGTCCGACCGCTCGACCGCCCAGGCCCGGCTGTCGCGGGCCACCACATAGACCAGATCGCCCCGCACCGTCGGCGCAGAGCCGCCCGGTGCATCGAGATCCTGCACCCAGCGCTCGCCGCCAGTGGCCACGTCGAGCGCGACCAGTTCGCCAAAGCCCGTCGTGACATAGAGCGTGCCGCCGCCCACCGCGAGGCCACCGCCCGAAGCATCCGCCGCGCTGTCGGTCGGCGGTGTCAGATCCGTTGTCCACAGCGGGTCGCCTCGGGTCGTGAAGGCCGAAACCCGCGACCGGGCATCGAGGGTGAAGATCCGACCGTCAGCAATGACCGGGTCGGCGGTAATCCGCGCGCGGCGGCTGTTGCCCTCACCGATATCGACGGAAAAGGCGCGTGTCAGCGATGCCGACAGGGCGGGATGCGTGATGTAGTGAACGGCCGACCCGCCGCGATGGGTGTAGTCGGCATTGACCTGCTGCGACGGAAGCGAGATCGGCCGCGCCACGTTGGACGACACCTCTGCTTCGCCGCCGATCAGGCCGTCGCGGATATCAAGTCGCTCGCCGGGCAGGATCACATCCTGTTCGCCGCAGCCTGCGAGGATGGCCAGCGCCAGCCCCATTCCGATCCATGCACGAATTGTCACGGGCACTCCCCCATCGCCTGTCTTGTCCCTGCGGTGCAGGGGGTCAGTTGCCGGCTCCGTCCTGCGCGTCGATCTCGCCTCCCAACGCGATGGTCAGGCTTTGCGCCCGATCCCGCAGGGCATCCCCGGTTTCGGCATCTTCGAGGATCGCGGCAAGCTGGTCCAGCGCGGCCTCGGTCTCGCCCGCGCGCACATGCGACAGCGCCACCTGTTCCATCGCGACGAGACGGAAGGTCTGGCCCGGAAGGGCCAGGTTTTCAAGGGCCGCGCGGCGCGTGGCCTCGTCCATCGTGCCGGCCGAGAGCATAAGCGATTTCAACGCTGCCAGATCACGGTAATCCTGCGGCACCTCGCCGTCCGTGACGACGCCCTCGAGCGTCGCAATCGCGGCGGGCACATCGCCTGCCGCCTCCTGTTCGGCGGCCAGCAGCAGCGCGGCCACCGCACCGGCAGAGCCGGTCGTGTCGATCGCCGAAAGCGCCTGCGCGCGCGCCTCGGCCTCGTTCTCGTCGAGCGCGGAGTAGAGCGCGTCGCCCAGAGCCTGCGCCCCGGCCTCGGCCTGCGCCTTGCGCCATTCGTTCCAGCCTGCGCCACCGACGATCAGCAGTACAAGAAGAACTGCGACCCAGCCCCACCGCCTGAGCAGCGCGAAAAGCCGGTCACGGCGGACCTCTTCGGTCACTTCCTCGATAAAACTGTCGGTGTTGCTCATACCATCCGCTCTCTGCCCGGCGCCTGTGCTTTGCGCGGCGCGTTCGGGATGTTCTATCGTGATTGTCCGGGCAATGCCAAGACCCGCAGGACGGGTCGTCGGATGCCTTCAAAACATACGAATTCCCGCGCGCGACGCCCGGAAAATGCCCCAGTTGCGGAAAATACTCCCAAAATCTAATCTGAACCGATCAGTTTAGCGTAGAAATCTCTGACAAAGGGATCATATAGGCGCAAGAGTTCTTCGGCCTATCGTGACCCGAGGACGTCGCGCAGTATGTCAACCAAGGCCTCGCCATGAAGATTACCCCGCTATTGACCGCCCTTCTCGTGACAGCGGGACTGTACATGTTCGTTTTCGAGCGCGAGGCTCTCATCGCATTCGCGCAGGGTTCCGCTGCGGAGAATGCGGCATCCGCCGAGGCCGATGCCGAAGATGATGCCCATATCGTGCGTGTCGTCGCGATGACCTCCGAAGCCGAGACAGTCGATTCGTCCGTTGTCCTGCGCGGTCGGACAGAGGCCACACGCTCCGTCGAGGTCAGGGCCGAGACATCGGGCCTCGTCATTTCCGAGCCGCTGCGCCGGGGCACCTTCGTCGAGGCGGGTGATCTGATGTGCGAGCTGGACCCCGGCACCCGCCAATCGGCGGTCGACGAGGCGCAGGCCCGCCTGACCGAGGCGCTGGCCCGCCTGCCCGAGGCGCAAAGCCGCGTTCCGGCCGCCGAGGCCGCGCTGCTTGAGGCGCGCGCCCGCGTCGGCGAGGGCGAGGCCCGGCTGATGGAAGCGCGCGCCCGCCTGCAGGAAGCCGAGATCAACCGCAACGCCTCCCGGTCGCTCAGCGAGGGGGGCTTTGCCTCCGAAAGCCGCGTCGCCAATTCCGATGCCGCCTTTGAAAGCGCCCGGGCAGGCGTGACCTCTGCCGAGGCCTCGCTTCAGGGCATCGAAAGCCAGATCATCAGCGCCGAGGCGGGTGTCGAAGGGGCGATCGCGGCCGTCGAAAGCGCGCGGGCCCAGATCCAGTCGGCCGAAGCCGCCGTCGCAAGCGCCGAACGCGAGATCGAGCGGCTGAGTATTCACGCCCCATTCGACGGCCTTCTGGAAAGCGACACGGCCGAACTTGGCAGCCTGTTGCAACCCGGCGGCCTGTGCGCCGAGGTGATCCAGCTCGATCCGATCAAGGTCGTGGGCTTCGTGCCGGAGGCGCAGCTGGACAAGATTTCCGTCGGCGCCCGCGCCGGCGCCCGCCTTGCCTCCGGCCGCGAGGTGATGGGAGAGGTGATCTTCCTGTCGCGGTCGGGTGACGAGACGACCCGCACTTTCCGGCTCGAGATCGAGGTCGCGAATGCCGATCTGACGATCCGTGACGGACAGACCGCCGACATTCTTGTCGAGGCCGAAGGGCAGATGGCGCACCTGTTGCCGCAATCCGCACTGACGCTGGATGATGAAGGTCACATCGGTGTGCGCACCGTGGGCGAGGGAAATGTCGCCCGGTTCGCGCCGGTGACGATCATCCGTGACACGGTCGACGGTGTCTGGGTCTCGGGGCTGGACCCCGTGGTCGATATCATCGTCGTTGGGCAGGAATATGTGACGGACGGCGTAAAGGTAGAACCTACTTTCAGGGGAGAAAACGGATGACCGGCATTGTCGATTGGGCCGCGTCCCGGGCGCGGATGGTGCTTGCCTTTGTCGTGCTCTCGCTTGCGGCGGGAGCGGCAGCCTATGTGGGCCTCCCCAAGGAAGGGGAACCCGACATCGAGATCCCCGCAATCTTCGTCTCTGTCCCCTTCCCGGGCATCTCGGCCGAGGATTCCGAAAAGCTGCTGGTGCGTCCGATGGAAACCCAGCTGGGCGACCTCGACGGTCTCGAACGGATGACCGCGACGGCTGCCGAGGGTTATGCCGGTGTCGCTCTCGAATTCGAATTCGGGTGGGACAAGACCAAGGTCATGGCCGATATCCGCGACGCGATGACCCGCGCGGAATCGCAGTTTCCCGACGGTGCGGACAATTACTCGATCAACGAGCTGAACTTTTCCGAATTCCCGATCATCATCGTCAACCTGACAGGTGACGTCCCCGAACGCACGCTGATTCAGGTCGCCAAATCCCTGCAGGACAGGATCGAGGCGCTTGATGCCGTGCTCGAGGCGCCGCTGACGGGGCAACGCGACGAGATGCTCGAGGTCGTGATCGATCCCCTGCGGCTCGAGGCCTATAACGTCACGGCCGCCGAACTGATCAACGTCGTCACGCAGAACAACCTGCTGATCGCAGCTGGCGAGATCGAAACCGCGCAGGGCAGTTTCTCCGTCAAGATCCCGTCAAGCTTTGACGAGCCGCGCGACGTCTACGACCTTCCGGTCAAGACGCAAGGCGACCGGGTCGTGACGCTGGGCGATCTGTCGACCATTTCGCTCACCTTCGAAGACCGCACCTCCACAGCCCGCTACAACGGCGAGACCACGGTCGCGTTGCAGGTGGTCAAGCGCAAGGGCTTCAACCTGATCGACACCGCCACTCTCGTTCGCGAGACCGTCGACGCCGAAGTCGCGACCTGGCCCGAGGAACTGCGCGCCGCGATCGATGTGGGCACGTCCAACGACCAGAGCCGCAATGTAGCCTCGATGGTGAGCCAGCTTGAAGGTTCGGTTCTGACGGCCATCGCGCTGGTCATGATCGTCGTGCTGGCGGCCCTCGGGCCGCGTCCCGCGCTTCTGGTGGGCTTTGCGATTCCGACATCGTTCCTTCTGTGCTTCGCCCTTCTGGCGGTCATGGATATCACGATCTCGAACATCGTGATGTTCGGCCTGATCCTTGCCGTCGGCATGCTCGTCGACGGGGCGATCGTGGTCGTCGAATATGCCGACAAGCGCATCAGCGAGGGCTCGGGCCCGATGCACGCCTATGTCGAGGCGGCCAAACGCATGTTCTGGCCCGTCGTGTCGTCCACGGCGACGACGCTCTGCGCCTTCCTGCCGATGCTGTTCTGGCCCGGCGTCCCGGGGCAGTTCATGGGCATGTTGCCCGTGACGCTGATCTTCGTGCTGTCGGCCTCGCTGGTCGTGGCGCTGGTCTATCTGCCGGTTCTGGGCGGTGTGACCGGCCGGATGAGCCGCTCGTTCGAGCGCACGGCCAACTGGATGCGCGCCCACCTGCCCTGGGTGATCCGCGCGGCACTGGTTCCCGTCGCGATGGCTGTCGTCTTCATGGGCGCGATGCTGACACTCAACCCCGCCTACCTGTCTGGCGGCGCGGTCCAGACCGACGGATTGCGCGCATCCGTTCCCGGCATCGTGTTGTTCCTCGTCGGTGCGATCCTGACCTCGATCACCATGAGCTCGGCCCGGATCGAACGCCGGCAGAAGCGGATCCGCGCCGGTTACCGGCGCACGATCTTCGGCCGTCTCATCGCCCTGATCACCGGCAACCCGATCATGCCGCTCGTCTCGATCGCGGCTGTCGGCTTCTTCGTCGTCTCGGTCTTCAGCTTCTTCGGCGAGAACAACAACGGCGTCGAATTCTTCGTCACGACAGAGCCCGAACAGGCGATCGTCTATGTTCAGGCGCGTGGCAACCTCAGCCTCGAGGAAAAGGACGAACTGGTCCGCCAGGCCGAAGAGATCACGCTGGCCCAGCCCGGCATCCAGAGCATCTTTGCCTTTGCGGGCGACGGGGGCCTGAACTCGAACACCGCCGGCGCCGGCGGCCCCGGCGATGCAATTGGCCAGCTGCAGATCGAGCTGGTTCCATGGGATGACCGTCCCGCCTATTCCCGCGAGACCGGGGTTCCGCTGGAAGAGTTGGACGGCGACGTCATCATCTCGAAGCTTCAGGCCGAACTGGACACGATCCCCGGGATCCAGACCGAGATCCTGAACCTTGCAATGGGACCGGCCTCGTCGAAGCCGGTGCACCTCCGGCTGACGGGCGACAATTGGGAAGAGCTTCAGGCGGCGACCCAGACAGCCCTTGCCCAGTTCGAGGCGACCGAAGGCCTGATCCTGATCGAAGACACCCTGCCCCTTCCGGGCATCGACTGGCAGATCGACGTCGATGTCGAAAAAGCCGGCCGCTATGGGGCGGACGTGGCCACGGTGGGCGGCATGGTGCAGCTGGTGACGCGGGGGCTCCTGCTCGATACCATGCGCGTCGACAGCTCTGACGAAGAGATCGAGATCCGCGTCCGTCTGCCGGAAGAAGATCGCGTGCTGTCAACCCTTGATACGCTTCGGGTGCGCACGCCATCGGGCCTGGTGCCCCTGTCGAATTTCGTCACGCGCGAACCGGTCGAGAAACTGGCCCAGATCGACCGCATCGATCAGGAGCGCTATTTCGACGTGAAGGCCGCGGTCGAGATGAACCTCGTCAAGATCACCGACACCGAAACCGGCGATACCCGGATCGTGACCGCGGAGGTCGCGGACAGTGACAGCACGATCACGGACGGCGTGGCCGACGGATCGCTGACCCGGGAACCTGTCAATCCCAACGAACGGATCGCGACCCTGACCGAATGGCTCGACACCTCGCCCTTCGCGGGATCGGTGTCCTGGGAATGGACGGGCGATCAGGAAGATCAGGCCGAAAGCCAGCAATTCCTGGCCACCGCCTTCATGGGCGCTCTGGGGCTGATGTTCATCATCCTGCTGGCCCAGTTCAATTCGGTCTACAACTCGATCCTCGTCCTTCTGGCCGTTGTCCTGTCCACGACGGGCGTTCTGATCGGGATGGTCGTGATGGATCAGCCCTTCTCGATCATCATGACGGGCACGGGGATCGTGGCGCTTGCCGGGATCGTGGTGAACAACAACATCGTTCTGATCGACACCTATCAGGAATACCGGCTCTACATGCCCCGGACCGAGGCCATCGTGCGCACGGCCGAGGCGCGGATCCGCCCCGTGCTTCTGACCACGATCACCACGATGGCGGGCCTCGCGCCGATGATGTTCGGGCTGAGCCTCGACTTCATCAACGGCGGCTACACGATCGATTCGCCGACAGCCCTGTGGTGGAAGCAGCTGGCCACGGCCGTTGTCTTCGGCCTTGGCATCGCGACAGTCCTGACGCTGATCTTCACGCCCGCGATGCTGGCGCTGCGGGTCTGGATCACCACCTATGCCCGCTGGCTTGCGCAACTGCTGGCCAAGCTGTCGCTGGGCCGGTCGAGTCGCGCGGCGCGTGACTGGGCTCTGGCCCGCGAGGCCAAGCGGATCAAGGCGCCCGAGCTGATCTGGGCCGACGAGGACGAGATCGCGGACGCAGCCTTGCCGATCACTCCCCTGCGCGCCGCCGAATAGGCGCGCAGGCCCCTGCCCGGCTGACCGCGGCTAGACGGCCGCGCGTGCGATGCGCGGCAGGATCGTCACGACCAGCGTCAGAGCAAGGACCGAACAGACGGCAATCGCAGCCACCATGGGAAGCGCGGTGCCGTCGAAGAACGGCCCGGCAAGAGTGACGATCAGCCCGCCCGTCACCATCTGGAGCGTCCCGCCCAGCGACGACGCCAGACCGGCCATCTGACCGTGGGGGTCAAGTGCGGCCACCATCGTCGTGGGGATCACCAGACCGAGGCAGGCATTGCCCAGAAAGAGCATTCCGACGATCACCGGCAGCGTGCCGCCCCCCGATACCACGATCGCCAGCAGCGTCAGGTTGAACGCCGCAAAGCCCAGAACCGCGACACGGATGACCGGCAGGAGGCCGAACCGCTCGGTAACGGGGCCAGCGATCTGGCTCATCCCGAAAAAGCCGATCGCGTTGATCGCGAAGGCGAGCGAGAATTGCGTCGGGCTGAGGCCGAACTGGCCGGTATAGACAAAGCTGGCCGAGGCAAGAAAGACGAAGAAGCTGGAAAACCCGAAGGCGCCCACCATGGTCAGCCCCATGAAGGTGCTGTCGGTCATGAGGATCCGCGCGCCACTGATCAATGTGCGGATCCGGATCGGGACGCGGCGTTCGGGTGGCAGGGTCTCTGGCAGGGCAAAGCCGGTGAGCAAGATGCTCAGCACGGTCGCGACCGCCAGCGCCCAGAACATCAGCCGCCAGTCGCCCAGGACCATGAGGCCCGATCCCGCCAACGGTGCCAGCATCGGCGAGACCGAGATCACCAGCATCACGAGCGCCATCAGCCGGGTGGCCTGCGGCCCGGTATAGAGGTCACGGATGATCGCGCGCGGGGTCACCATCACCACCGCCGCGCCGATCCCCTGAAGCCCCCGGAAAACAAGGAGCCATCCGATCGTCGGCGCCATGGCGCAGGCGACCGAGGCCAGCGCGAATATACCCAGCCCGACGAAGATCGGCCCCTTGCGGCCGTATCTGTCAGAGAGTGGCCCCCAGAACAGTTGGCTGATCCCGAAGACCGCGAAATAGACGGTCAGCGTCATCTGCACTTCGGCAACGCTCGCATCGAGCGCCGCCTCGATCCGCGGCAGGGCGGGCAGGTACATGTCGATGGCGAAAGGGCCAACGGTGGACAGGAGCCCAAGCGTCAGGGCCAGGCGGAAAAACGGCATGGGAAGGGCTCCGGAACTAGAGGATGATCAAGTCACTACACCCGGACGGATCGATCGGCAATCGCGGTGTCAATGGGGCACTCAGGCCGCCTCATCCTCGGATTGCTGACGGTTCCACAGCTGCGCATAACGCCCGCCCGAGGCCAGAAGCGCGTCATGCGTCCCCTCTTCGACGATGACGCCGTTTTCCAGCACGACGATGCGGGTGGCATCGGCCACGGTCGACAGGCGATGCGCGATGGTCAGAACCGTCCGGCCCTTGCCCATCGCCTTCAGCTCGGACTGGATCTCGCGTTCCGTATCGGTGTCGAGCGCCGATGTCGCCTCGTCGAGCAGCAGGATCGGCGGGTTCTTCAGCAGCGTGCGGGCAATGCCCACGCGCTGTTTCTCGCCGCCCGACAGCTTGAGCCCGCGTTCACCCACAGCCGTGTCATAGCCGTTGGGCAGGCTCTGGATGAAATCGTGGATCTTGGCGGCCTTGGCGACCTGTTCGATTTCGGCCCGCGTGGCATCGGCGCGCCCATAGGCGATGTTGTAAAGGATCGTGTCGTTGAACAGGACCGTATCCTGCGGCACAACGCCGATCTGCGCGTGCAGGCTTTCCTGCGTGACATCGCGCACGTCCTGTCCGTCGATCCGCAGGGACCCGTCCACCACGTCATAGAACCGGAACAAGAGCCGCCCGATCGTCGATTTCCCCGAGCCGGAGGAGCCCACGATGGCCACGGTTTCGCCCGGACCCACGCGCAGGCTGACGCCCTTGAGGATGGGCCGGGCGGCCTCATAGCCGAAGACCACGTCATCCAGAACCACCTCACCGCCGCGCACCTCGAGCGACTTGGCGCCGGGCTTGTCGGTGACCTCGGCGGGCTGTTCGAGAAGGTCGAACATGTCTCCCATGTCGATCAGCGCCTGCCGGATCTCGCGGTAGACGGTGCCGAGGAAATTCAGCGGCATCGTGATCTGGATCATGTAGGCGTTGACCATCACGAAATCGCCCACGGTCAGCGCGCCGTTCTGCACGCCGATCGCGGCCAGAACCATGACGATCACCAGACCCGAGGTGATCAGGAAGGATTGCCCGAAGTTCAGGAAGGCCAGCGAATAATTCGTCTTCATCGCGGCCTCGGCATAGGCCTTCATCGCGCTGTCATAGCGTTCGGCTTCGCGGCTTTCGGCGCCGAAATACTTGACCGTCTCGAAATTCAGCAGGCTGTCGATCGCCTTTTGGTTCGCGTCCGTGTCCTGATCGTTCATCACCTTGCGGATCTTCACCCGCCATTCGGTCACCTTGAAGGTGAACCAGACGTAGACGCCGATCGTCACGATCACGACGGCAAGGTACCACGCATCGAACAGAACGAAGAGCACGCCCATGATCAGCAGCAACTCGAGGATCAGGGGACCGATCGAGAACAGGATGAATCGCAGAAGGAAATCCACACCCTTCACGCCCCGTTCGATCACGCGGCTCAGCCCGCCTGTCTTGCGGGTGATGTGATAGCGCATCGACAGACGATGGATATGCATGAAGGTTTCCGAGGCCAGCTTGCGCAGCGCCCGTTGACCGACGGGGGTAAAGAAGACGTCGCGCAACTGTTGGAAGCCCACGTTCATCAGCCGGAACACGCCATAGGCGATCGTGATCCCCACGGCCCCGATTGCCAGCATCCCGCCGGGGACTTCCGTCGGATCGCCAAGCGAATCCACGGCCCATTTGAAGAACAGCGGCGTCGAGACGGCGATCAGCTTGGCCAGAACGAGCATCGCCACGGCCAGAATGACACGCGCCTTCATGACCGGCTCATCCTCCGGCCAGAGATAGGGCACGACCTTGCGGATCGTGCGCCAGCCCGAGACCTTTGCCCCGTCGAGATTGGCAGATGTCTTGGGAAGTCGGCGCATCAGGCCTCCAGGCGGGTGATCAGGCCGGCAAATCCGGCTGGCCTCCATAGGTAGGCGGGCCAGCCGGGAAAGACCAGTGCCGAGGCGCTATTGCGCAGTGGCGGGCTCGGGCGTGTCCAGCACCGGCAGGCGGAATACCTGCCCGGGATAGATCAGGTCGGGGTCACGGATCAGGTCCTTGTTGGCCTCGTAGACCGCGACATAGAGGATGCCCTGCCCATAACGTTCCCGCGCGATGGCCCAGAGCGTGTTGCCCGGCTGGACCGTGCGCACCGCGACGCTGAAATCGGCGCGTTCGGTATCCTCGGCCATGACGGCGGCGATGGTTTCGCGCTCCTCGCGCAGAAACGGGGTCTCGATCCGGCCAAGAACCGCGCCCACGGCATCCAGCTCATCCACCCGCAGGGAATAGATGCCCGGCGCGATGTTCGTGATTTCAGTCGACCATGTGCGATCGCGCCCGACGGCAGCGTCGCCCACCGGCGTGTTGTCGAGGTAGAGCCTGACGGCCACCCCCGCCCGCGCGCGACCGGCCGCAAAGACATTGCCCAAGGCATCATAGGTGATGGTATCGAGCGCGACCGTGGCGATCCGCCCCGGCTCGGCCCCCGAGGCAGGCGCGGGTTGAAGAACGCGCACGCCCTGATCATCCACCATCAAGAGCGGCGGCGGAGTTGCGGGCGCGGAGTCGAGCCCAGCGATGTTTGGCGCGCCATCGGCCACTACCGGCGGGGTCGAGAGATCGGGATCAACCGTGTCGGGCTCGGGCACCGGCGTCAGCGCCCCGGCGGTGGTGGCAGCCGGGGCCGGGGTCGCCGCTTCTTCCGCGCCGCCGGTCTCGGCCGTGACCGGAGCCTCTGGCGTGGCCGTCAACGCGGTATCGAGGCTGGCCACCACCTCGGGCTGCGGCGGCTCGGACGTAGTCTCGGCCAATTCCGTCGCTGGGGTTGGTTCCGTCTCCGACGCCGGGTCGGGCTGCGACAAGGGCTCCGGTTCCGGCACCGGATCAGGTTCAGGTGTCACCTCGGCAAGCTCGGTGGGCGCGGCAGGCTCGGGCTGGGGTTCGGCCGCCGGTTCAGCCGGCGCTTCGTCAGCGACGGGCGCAGGCATGGGCGCGGCAGGCTCCGCCATGGCGTCATCGCGCGGTGCTTCGGCAAGCGGAGTATCCTCTGCAGGCGCGCTGGCGATAGTGTCCGCCTCTGGCGCGGGTTCAGGCTCGGCCACTGGTTCGGCGGCGGCTGCCTCTGCCATCTCGGTCTGCGGAGTGGCCTCGACAGGTGCGGCCTCGACCGGTTCGGCAGGTTCTTCGACGACCGAGACGACCGCCTCTCCCTCATCTGCACCGGTGTCCGGCGCCTCCGCCATCTCGGTCTGAGGGTCACCCGGGGCTGTCACCTCATCCTCTGCGGCGGGGGTGGGATCGGCGTCGGCAAGGTCGTCGACCGTGGGCTCTGTCGTTTCCGCGTCGGGTTGATCGGGCGCGGCCTCGGCGATCGCGATATCCGGCGCGGCCTCGACCGGCGGCGCCTCGGCGATCTCGATATCCGGCGCGGCCTCGACCGGCGGCGCCTCGGCGATCTCGATATCCGGCGCGGCCTCGACCGGCGGCGCCTCGGGCTCAAGGGTCGTGTCCGGCTCAGAGCCGGCGGGCTCCGGCAGGGGCGCGTCCCCGGCAGCTTCGGCAGCTTCGGCGATCTCGACCGGCTCGGCGGGCGGAACGATGGAGGGTGCGACGATCACGGATTGTTCCGAAATCACCTCCGCCCCGCCCGGATCGGCCAGCAGCGACAACATCCGCGGCGCGGTCGAGAGACCCAGCGACAGGATCTCGACAAAGGCGCCACCTGCATCGGCGACGACCTCGACCAACGGGGTATCATCGAGGAGGATCGCAACGGTGTCCCCTGCCCCCGCGCGGCCCGAGACGAAGGCAGTGCCATCAGGCTCGATCCGAACGGCATCGAACGAGGGCGCGGCGACCTGCGGCGGCGGTGCCGTCTCTTCGGGATCGGGGTCCGGCTCGGGCGTCGGGGGAGCTGCGGTATCTGTCGGCGGCACCGCATCGGGCGCGGGATCCGGCTGCGTGGCCGACACCTCCTCGATCGGGTCGGGCGCAGAGCCGCTGTCCCGAAGGACTAGCACACCCGAAATCACGACCACAGCCGCGACCCCGGCGCCAAGCGCCAAGCGCATCCCTTGCGATATCGCCAATATCCGACCTCCGACGTCATCCCCAGACCGCGGGGCCTGCCCCTTTTGCCGCCTGCGCGGTTGAGGGACAATAGCAATGGCTTTATGAGCGGTCAAAAGCGTTTGTCAGTCCTTGTGACGCAGAACTCCGGAGGAATTCCATGGCCGCAATCAACCGCTCTGTCTGCGTCTATTGCGGCTCGCGCGACGGGACCGACCCGGCCTATGCCGAGGCCGCCCGCGAGACGGGGCTTCTTCTGGCGCGCAACGGCTATCAACTGGTCTATGGCGCGGGCGATGTGGGGCTGATGGGCCGGGTCGCGGTGGCCGCACAAGAGGGCGGCGGGCGCACCTTTGGCGTCATCCCGATCCACCTGTTCGAACGCGAGGTCGGCCGCCGCGAACTGGACAGTTTCATCGTCACCGAGACGATGCACGAGCGCAAGAAGGTGATGTTCATGAATTCCGACGCGATCATCGTGCTGCCCGGCGGCGCGGGATCGCTGGACGAATTCTTCGAAGTCCTGACATGGGCGCAGCTGGGCCTGCATGGCAAGCCGATCTTCCTGCTCGACACCAAGGGATATTGGCAGCCGCTGGTGGCGCTTTTGGATCACGTGGTCGATCAGGGGTTCGCAGACCGCTCCATGCTGGAGTTCGTCACGGTCGTCTCTGAAAGCGCGGCGCTGGAAACGGCCCTGTGCCGCGCCCTTTCCTGACGCAGCACACCCCAGGAATAGATCGCAAGTGCGGTCCAGATCAGCGGGAACGCCACGGCATGCCAGCGGGTCAGCGGTTCGGCGAAGACCAGAGCCGCCACCATCAGCTGCAACGTCGGGTTGAGGTATTGCGTCAGACCAACCGTGGCGAGCGTCAGCCTGCGCGAGGCATAGCTGAACAGGATCAGCGGACCCGCCGTGATCGGCCCCGACGCCATCAGCAGAAGGCTTTCGGACAGGGCCGATCCGAAGAGCGCAAGGTTCTGTCCCGTGATCCCCGTCCAGCCCAGCACATGGACGCCCCATAGCCAGACCAGCGCCAGCGGCACGACAACCGCCACCTCCGCGGTGACCGAGACGACCGGGCCCAGCGTCGAGAATTTCTTGATGACGCCATAGGCGCCAAAGGTCAGGGCCAGACTGATCGAAATGATCGGCGCCGCCCCAAGCCCGACGGTCAGGACCCCGACCGCAAGCGCCGCCAGCAGGAACGCCGCGACCTTGGCGCGGCCGATCGCTTCGCCAAAGACGATGACGCCCATCACGACAGAGACCAGCGGAAAGATGTAATAGCCGAGACTGGCCTCAAGCGCCCTCTCCAGCTGGATCGCCCGGATGAACAGGAACCAGTTGACCGAGATCAACGCCATCGCCAGCACGATCACCGCGGCCTTGCGCAGGCTGGAAAAGGCGCGCGGCACCTCGCGCAGCCGGCCCTGTATCATCAGGACAAGCGCGAAGAATGCGAACGACCAGATCGTGCGGTGACTGAGTAGTTCCAGCGGCGGAACGGTCGCGAAATGCTTGTAGAAGATCGAGGACAGGCCCCAGATCACATTGGCCAGCACCAGCGCCAGCAGGCCTTTCACCGCGTCCGACATGATCCCCGCTTAGCGCGGCGCGGTGGCGGATGCCATGCCTGATCGATCCCGCGCGCGCCGTGTGGTCTGGATAACCTGACCCGCGGTGCAAGCCAATTCATTTGACCGCGTGGCACCGCGCCCGGTAACATGAGACATATTTTTCAAAGATTCCGAAAATGATAAATTCAGTTGTCCTACTCGCATTGGTTTCTGCGGTGTTCTATTGCGTGGCCATGGTCGCGATGAAATCTTGGGCCGCTTTTCCCAGCGTTGGCGTCGCTCTCCTGATCGGAGCCGCCCTCCTGACGGCCGGCGCCTTCGAGGTGTTCGCCCTGCGTCAGGAGCGTCTCGGCCTGATCTATGTCGGCATCCTCGGGGCCGAGGTTCTCATCCTCGGTGGGCTGTCACTCTTCGTCTACGAAGAGGTCTATTCGCCAAGAGAACTGGCTGGCATGGGCATCGTACTGGTTGGCACGGCAATCGCCTGGTCCTGACGTCGAGGGCTCCGGACACATGGAACACCGCGCCATCACGCGCATCGCGGGGCCGCACCCGGCGGGGTGACCGGCCCTTGGGCCCCGGCCTTGCCGGTTCCCGGCTCTTAACGAACGAAAAGGGCCGGGCGTTTCTGCCCGGCCCCCGTTATTCGGACCCGCTGTTGCGGGCGAGGATCACATGCGCGAGGCGACGTCTTCCCAGTTGACGAGATTGTCGAGGAAGTTCGTCAGGTAGGCCGGACGCTTGTTGCGGAAGTCGATATAGTAGGAATGCTCCCACACGTCGCAGCCCAGAAGCGCGGTCTGGCCAAAGCACAGCGGGTTCACGCCGTTCTCGGTCTTGGTGACCTTGAGCGCGCCGTCGCTGTCCTTGACGAGCCATGCCCAGCCGGAGCCGAACTGGCCGGCGCCCGCGGCGGAGAATTGCGACTTGAACTCATCGACCGAGCCGAAGCTTTCGGTCAGCGCGGCTTCCAGTTCGCCCGGCATCTTGCTGTCGCCGGGGCCCATCATTTCCCAGAACTGGTTGTGGTTCCACAGCTGGGAGATGTTGTTGAAGATGCCGTTCTGCGCGACGGCATTGGCGTCGTAGGTGCCGGTGATGATCTCTTCGAGAGACTTGCCCTCCCACTCGGTTCCCGCGATCAGCTTGTTGCCGTTGTCGACATAGGCCTTGTGATGCAGGTCGTGATGGTATTCGAGCGTCTCCTGGGACATGCCCTTGGAGGCCAGCGCGTCGTGGGCATAGGGAAGGTCGGGAAGGTCGAAAGCCATGAGAGCCCCTCTTTGTCTTCGGGTGTTTCAGATACCCCCTAACAAAGCCCTCGGGCCTGCAACGTCAATAGGCAAGCCGCGGAAATGCGGCCCTGCCTGACGCGATACCCGTCAGATCCATGTCACCTTTTCACGGAAATCCGCGCGGCCCGGGAATGACTTTTCATGCATCCCCAGCAATTCGCGCGCGTCATCCTTGCGGCGCATCGGGCGGCACAGCATGATCATCCGTTCAAGGGCCTGTGGTTTCTTGGGCGCAACGACGCTTGCCTTGCGCAACGCCGCAAAGGAATGGTCGAGATCGTCGAGCCTGCGCGCCGCCGTCGCCTCGAGCATCAGGACATCTTCGCTGCTGTCGGCAAGATCGCGATGCTGTTCGACCATGACCAGAACGTCATCGAACTTTTCAAGTTTGTGCAACAGCTTGAGCGAGGACACGAGCCCATCCTTCGTGATCTCGTTCTCCGCGGTCAGCGGTGCCGCGGCGTCGCCACCGATATAACGGGTGATGACATTCGACATGATCCGCTTGACCACATCGGACGAGACGTGGCGGAAATCGTTGCGTGACCAGGCGATGGTCGGGTTCGACAGGGTCACGAATTCATAGGAGGGAAAGTAATCGACGCCCTGTTTGTCGAGCAGGAATTCATCCAGCGCCGCGCGCTGCACCGACTTGGAATAGGCGTTGGCCACAAGGATATCCATGTCGCGGAACGTCGACAGCAGCGGAACCGGGCTGACGGTCACCAGCATCTTCAACGGCTTGGTCCGGTGCCGGTTCAGGAGCGCATAGAGATCGTTCAACCCGTCGAGCACGTCGCCATAGCTCAGGACGCGGAATTCGAAACGGTCGGGCTCCGCCCGGATGACGGGCGCCGGCGGAATGACGTTGAGATAGAGGTCGAGCTTGCGATCATACCACGTCTCGACATAGCCGAGCGTCAGGATGATCACGTCCGCCTCGGCCACACTGGCCACGGCATCGAGGTAGCGGTGCCGGAACTCGAGGATCTGCTCCATCGTGAAATCCAGCCGCGCCATGCCCAACTGCGGGTCGCAATAGCGGCCCTTGCCCATGGGATAGATGATGTCCTCGCCGGGGAAGGTCTCGCGTTCCAGCGCCCAGCGGATTTCGTTGGTGACGGAATGGATCGAGTATTTGTTGAAGAAATTCGCCGCGTCACCGAGGCTTTCGCCGACCTGACCCAGTTCGAATTCCCGGCTAAGGACGCGCTTGCCCGCCTCTTCCAGCGCCTTTTCGACATTGCGCGCGAAGCACGACCCGATCGCATAGATCGTATCATCCTCCTCGATGGTGAAAGAGGGGTTCGCCGTGGGCGAGGCGAGCGGATACAGCCTGTCGCCATCGCGCTCTGGCGATGGATACCTCCGCAACTCGTTACCACGCGCGCGCAGCATTGCATCGGCTGCGCCAAGCCGTTCGATATTTGATGCTCGTGCCATTCGGGCCTCATGTTTTTTTGCGCTATTGTGCCTGTAACAGCGCGTTGTTTACGCAACCCTAGCGGCAAAGAACGTATTCACTCAAGGGGAGCGCGCCTCCCCTGTTTGACTTTTCCGGCAGCTGTGGCGATCATCCCCACAACCGCCGCACAAGACGGCGCAGAGCAGGCAGGCACAACATGAGCAAGACTTCAGGCCATCTGGTCACGTTTCGCAATGATCGATTGGGCGGGCGGCTGATATCGCTTCTCAACACGATGCGGATTGCACAGGATCATGATCTGCCGTTTCGCGTGCGCTGGCATGAAAACGACGACATCGCGCAAGTGTTCAACGACCCCGGGCTGTTCTTCGAGCCGGAATTCGTGGCCGATCACTTCATCACCGCCGAAGATTGGGGCGCAGAACGTGCCGATGCCACCCGCCTGCGCGAGCTTGACGACCGGACACCCGACGGCGTGCGCGCCTTCATCGACGGGGGCGGCATCCTTCTGATCGACGGCTCCTTCGGGCATGATTGTCTCGTGGGCGAGGATGCCGAGACCGTCCGCCAGAGTGCGGCCGACCTTTGGGCCAGGTTTCCGCTGGCCCCCGCGATCCGCGACGCCGCAGCCGCGATCCGGGAAGCTGTCGGAGA
The DNA here is from genome assembly GCF_004000435.1 of Alexandriicola marinus. Lineage (GTDB taxonomy): Bacteria > Pseudomonadota > Alphaproteobacteria > Rhodobacterales > Rhodobacteraceae > Alexandriicola > Alexandriicola marinus. Next base: position 38,925 of record NZ_RBVZ01000005.1, on the reverse strand, counting down.
GGATGCCCTGGGCTATCACGTCCGGCGCGGCGACCTGATTTCTTCGCATCGCGTGATGAACCGGCCATGGCCCCAGAAATACGTCTTTGACGAGATCTATTTCCGACATCTCGACGCGGCGGTCGCCGGGGGGCGCCGACCGATCCTGTTCTCGGACGATCCCGATACGGTCACCCGGTATCGCGCACGCTATCCCGACCTCGTGCCCGCGACAGAACTATATGACCCCACCTCTTTCACGGAAGGCCAGCGCGATCTGCTCGAGCTGATCGCCATGTCCTGCTGTTCGGAAATCGTGGCACCCGCGCTCAGCGGATATTCCTCGACCGCCGCGACGCTGGGCGGGATCCGGCACAAGGATGTCTTGCAGGCCCTCACCCCCGAAGAGATCGAGGCCGCGCACGAAGACATGGTCACACGCCTGTCGGGCGCCGCGCCCGCGAGCCTTGTCGAAACCGGTCACCTGTCGCAATCGCTCGCCCATGCCGAGCCGTGGCTGATCGCCCGCGACAGGCTCACCGAGGCCGAAGGGATCCTCTCACGCCTGATCGGCGAAGGCCTCGATATCTCATATCTATATCCGCGACTTGTGATGCTTCGGCTTGACCTCGGGGATAGCGAGGGCGCGCTTGCGGCGCATGCCCATGTGGATGATCGCGAGGTTCACTACAGTTCTGACGTGGCACTGGCCGATGCCTGCGCGAGCCTTGCCGCTCACGACCTTGGCCGCCCCGAAGACGCGGCCCGTCTGGCACGGCGGGCCTTCTGGCAGGCAGGCTCCCTGCCCCAGGTCTCGGCTATCGTAAGTGCCATGATCTCGGCCGGCGTGCTGGATCAGGCAAATTTCTTCCCCACCGATGAGGCGGCCCGCCAGTTGTGGCTGCACCCCGCCTCGCGGCTGTCGGACAGGCCCGGCATCAGCCGTGTGATCGGCGCCACGCCCGAGGGCGACCCGCCGCAGCTGTTCTCGACCAATCCGATCCTCTGGGACTGGTTCCCGATGATCCGGCCGATCCCGGCCCAGCAATTGCGCCGGCATCCCCACAGGCGCCAGCATGAGGCCGGTCTGGAACGGCTGGAGGCCACGGAAACGCCGGGCGCCCTGTCCTTGGCGGCCCTCTATGATGCGCTGATCGAATCCGAGGCGGACCCGCTCGACCGTTTGCGCGAAATCGCGGAAACGGCGCCCGACGAGCCGATGGTCCACCATCGCCTGTCTGTGGCGGCCGCCAAGCTGAAAGATCGCGAGACGGCCCTTCTGGGGGCCGAACGTGCGGCGGAATTGTCGCCCGATGCGCCGGCCTTCATCGCATGGCGCGGCATCACGCGCGGCCAGTCCGGGGACCGCGAGGGAGAACGGGCCGATCTTGAACGCGCGATCCATGAGATGGGCTTCTCTCTGCCCCGTCTGCCGCTGAAGCTTTGTGCCGCCGGGCGCAAATCGGGCGATACCGATCTGCAGGCCCGCGCCCATGACCTTGCAGTGCAGATCGCGCCCCGCGACGCGGCGAGTCGTCTGGGCCGGGCGGTCTTTCACGCGCAAAGCGGCGCCGAACAGGCCGCCCTGCGCGATCTTGAGATCGTGTTGCGGCACGATGTGGTGCCGCCAAACGCGATGGCACTCTACAGAAGGCTGACCTCGCGGCAGGCCGTTGCCAGCTAGTGAAACCCGACAGGTCCGGCCTCGATCGAAGTCCGGAGAAGCGCGTCGAGGTAGTCGCCGAACGACCGGAAGCAGACGATCGTGACGACATCGTCCTCGGCCATCCAGAGGCCGGCCGCCACCTGACCAAGCCGCGTGCGCCGGATATCGCCCGGCCCGAAGGCGTTTGGCGCAAGATCGGCCGGAGAGAGTTTGGCCAGCACCTCCCGCGCATCGGGCCCGTCCAGCGCAAAGACATGCCGCGCATCCGACACGTCGACCGCAAGATGATGCTGCCCCTCAAGCGCCGCACCGATCGTGGCAAGCGCCTCTGGCACATCGTCTCGAGGCAGGACAAGCAAGACCTCATCGGGCGACATCCAGCAGGCGCCGCGGTCCCCCTCGAACGCCACGCGGTTGGTTTTGGGTACGACCACACCGACCGCGGCCTTGACCGCGGATTTGAATTTCGTGCCGCCAAGGTTGCCCCGCAGCGTGATCATTCCGACCGTGTCACGCCGGGTGAGGATCGCATCACAAGACATTGTCATATCAGACATTCTGCTTTTCCCCATCCTTGTCATAGAAGACCTGATCGACGATCCGGGCCTTGACGGAGGTGCCATCGAGCATCGGGAATTCGATGACCTCGCCCATCCGCTCCGGCCCCTTGTGGACCAGCCCCATCGCGACCCCCTTGCCAAGCGTCGGCGACATGTAGGTCGAGGTGACGCGGCCCTGCGTGTTCTTCTGGCCATTGGCATTCGTGCCGGGCGCCACCGCATAGGCGCCATCGGGCAGGACCGACCCGTCGAGCGTCTCGAGCCCCACGAGTTTCCAGCGGTCGGGATCGGTCAGATGGGTGCGCTGCTGGCCCCGCTTCCCGATAAAGTCGTCCTTCTTCTTCGAGATTGCCCAGTTCAGCCCCAGATCCTGCGGGATCACGGTCCCGTCGGTTTCGTCCCCGATCATGATAAAGCCCTTTTCGGCCCGCATGATATGGAGCGCCTCGGTGCCATAGGGCATCGCGCCGAACTCCGCGCCGGCCTCGATCAGCGCCTCCCAGAAGGCAAGGCCATCGGAGGCGGGCACAGCCACCTCGTAGCTCAGCTCGCCCGAGAACGAGATCCGGAAGACCCGCGCCCGGACCCCGCCGATATCCCCCTCGGCCCAATGCATGAAAGGCAGCGCCTCTTTCGACAGGTCAATCGAACTGCCCAGCTTTTCCAGAACCTTACGCGCGTTCGGACCGACGATGCCCACCTGCGCATATTGCTCGGTCACGTTGGCGACATAGACCTTCCAGTCCCACCATTCGGTCTGAAGCCACTCCTCCATATGGGCATGGATACGATCCGCCCCGCCCGTCGTGGTGTGGCACAGCCACGTGTCGTCATCGAGCCGGGCCACAACGCCGTCATCCATCAGGAAGCCGTTTTCCGAACACATCAGGCCATAGCGGCATTTGCCGGGCGCCAGCGTCGACATCATGTTGGTATACATCATGTCCATGAAGCGGCCCGCATCCGGGCCTTTCACGACGATCTTTCCCAGTGTGGATGCGTCAAGCAAACCAAGGGCTTCGCGTGTGTTCTTTACCTCGCGCTGAACCGCATCAGCGACCTTTTCGCCGTCCCGGACGAAGGCATAGGGCCGGCGCCAATGGCCCACGGGCTCCCAATCGGCGCCATGGGCATCGTGCCAGTCATGCATCGGCGTCTTGCGGATCGGCTGGAACAACTCTCCCTTCGCGGCACCCGCGATCGAGGCCAGAGATATCGGCGTATAGGGCGGGCGGAAGGTCGTGGTGCCCACGTCCGGGATCGGCGCGCCCAAGGCATCGGAAAGAATGGCGAGGCCGTTGATATTGCTGAGTTTACCCTGATCCGTCGCCATGCCGAGCGTGGTGTAGCGCTTGGCATGTTCGACGCTTTCATAGCCCTCGCGGGCGGCAAGCTGAACGTCCGAGACTTTCACGTCGTTCTGGAAATCCAGCCACATCTTTTCGCGCAGGCTGATCGCGGCGCCCTGCGGCATCATCCAGACCGGCGCAATCGGCGCCTCGTCGGCATCGGCGCCGCGAGGCGCGGTGCCAGAATCCGGGGCGCCCGCCGCGCGCGCCCCGGCGGCATGGGCATCCGCCAGTGCCGCATCGCTGCGCAACAGGCCATTGGCCGTGCCTGCAGGCAGGACGAAGACCTCGCCTTTCTGATCGGTCGGGCCCCGTTCGGGATCGGGACGGAACATCGCCAGCGCCTCGTCCCAGATCAGCTTGCCGCCGCAATGGGACCACAGGTGCACGACCGGAGACCAGCCGCCCGACATGGCCACCGCATCGCAGGCGATCTCTTCGATGGGGGCGCCCTCGCCCGCCTGCACGCAGATCTTGACACCCGTCACGCGACGCGACCCCAGGACCTTGGCGATGCCCTTTCCGGTCTCGACCCGGATGCCCAGCTCGCGCGCGCGGCGGACAAGCGCGCCGTCGGGTGCCGGCCGCGCGTCGATCACGGCAGGCACCTCGAGACCGGCCTCCTTGAGGCAGATCGCGCTGCGATAGGCATCGTCGTTGTTGGTGACAACGACGGTCCGGTCACCGACCGAGGTGCCGTAATTCAGCGCGTAATCCCGCACGGCAGACGCCAGAAGAACGCCGGGTATGTCATTGCCTGCAAATGACAAAGGCCGCTCGATCGCGCCGGTGGCCGTGATGACCCTGCGCGCCCGCACCTGCCACAGCCTGTGGCGCGGTCCAGGCTCATCGGGGCAATGATCGCGCAGCCGTTCATAGGCAAGGATCGCACCGTGGTCATAGACACCTGCCCCCATCATGCGGGTGCGCAGGCGGACAGTCTCCATGGCATCGAGCGCGGCGATGGTCTCCTCCACCCACGCGGCGGCGGGCTTGCCATCGATCTCGGCCCCGTCAACCACCGCGCGTCCCCCCCAATGGGCGGTCTGTTCGATCAGCAGCACAGAGGCCCCCGCCTCGCCTGCCGCCCGCGCGGCGGCCAGCCCTGCGATGCCGCCGCCCACGACCAGAACATCCACATGGGCGTGGAAATGCTCGTAGCTGTCAGGATCCATCCCCTTGGGCGCGCGGCCCAGGCCCGCCGATTGCCGGATGAACGGCTCATAGATATGTTTCCAGAACGACCGGGGATGGATGAACATCTTGTAATAGAAACCCGCTGGCAGGAATTTCGACAGCCGCGCGTTGATCGCGCCCACGTCGAATTCGAGGCTGGGCCAATGGTTCTGGCTTTCGGCCTGAAGCCCGTCGAACAGCTCGGTCACGGTGGCGCGCTGGTTGGGCTCGAACCGGGCGCCACGACCGAGGTTGACCAGCGCGTTGGGTTCTTCCGCGCCGCTGGCCACGGGCCCGCGCGGGCGGTGATACTTGAAGGACCGGCCCATCATCATCTGGTCGTTGGCCAAGAGCGCCGAGGCCAGCGTGTCGCCCTGAAACCCGCGAAGCCGCTTGCCGTTGAAGCGGAAGGTGACGCTTTTCGACCGGTCGATCAGGCGGCCGCCGGTGGCAAGACGGGTGCTCATGCGAAGGTCCTCCAGGTCCAGCCGGGGCGTTTGGCGCTGATCGCGTCGCGGATGTCCTGCGGCGGCTCTGTCGTCTGGGCGGGATAGGTGCCGAACACTTCGAGCGTGGCCGTACACCGGGCGGCATGGAACCACTTGCCGCAGCCATAGGCGTGGCGCCACCGTTCGAAATGCACGCCCTTGGGGTTTTCCCGAGCGAAGAGATAGCTCTCGAAATCGTCATCCGAGGAGCCGGGTCCAAAGCGTCTCAGATGCGCTTCGCCGCCCGGGGCAAGCTCGGTCTCGTCGGCATCGATCCCGCAATAGGGGCAATGAAGTGTCAGCATGAGGCAGCGTCCAGAATGCAAGGCGCGCGCAGATGACCGCGCGCCGGTTCGAGGGCCATTCATACGGATTGAGGGGGTGGAAGCGAGTGGATTTGCGGCACTTTTTGTCAGAAAGCGGCCCGCGTCCAAGATGTCGCAAGGCCTGCGCTGTCCCGCCCCGGCGCCGCTACCCGGGAAGACAAGACAAACGCCCGCCCCGACCGGTCAGGCGGGGGCGGGCGCAGTTCTGTTATTGGCAGACGATCAGGTTGTCTTGCGCCGCCGAACGAGGCCAAGACCACCGAGGCCCAGCACAAGTAGCAGCGCCGAGGCCGGCAGCGGGATCGGAGCCACGCTCCGCATCAGCCAGACCTGCTCGGAGGTGCCGGCGAAATCATAGCCGCTCACCCGGAAATCGACTTGCTCGGGCGTGACGTTGAAGCGCCGCCCGATGGTAAAGGCATCGGCGCGCCCGGCCAGCTGAGTGCTGTCGGACACGAGGCCGCGCGCATATTCATGCGTGCTGGACAGGTCGACGCAGGTCCCCACCGGGCAGAACCAGTCCCGCAGCCATTCGGCAAGCGCGATCTGGCCGGCATCGGTCGAGCCATGGGTGATGCCCACCGATGCGCCAAGCGCGTTCATCACGGCGGTCGTGGCGACCGACCAGCCTTCGAAATCACCGCCTGCGCCGAACTCGCCCAGCATGGCCGAATAGCCATAGCCCATGGTGAGATCGAGCCGCAGGAACTCCACATTGTTGTCTGTGTCGCGAAGCACGGTGTCGGTTCCGAAGACCGCATCGTCGAGGACCACCGTGCCGGCAGGAAGGGCCGCCGCCGTGAAGCTGGCAACGATAAATGCCAAGGTTGCAAGTAAATGTCGCATAATCAAACCTTTCTATTTTGAACTCAAATGAGTCAAAATTAGCAGCTTATGGTTGATCTGCAAGTCTGGGGAATCCTTACCCCGAAGCGCCGGTCACACGTGCCGACGAAGCCCGTAGGCACGTCAGGCGTCATGACGTGAAACCGCCAAAGGCGCGGGAACCGGAACGACACGCATGGGCGCTGACACGACATCCAAGCCGGACGGCACGGCCCGCCGGGTCAGAGCTGGGGGTAAACGACCTCGCCACTGGCGCGGGAAAAATCGTTGTAGCCCTCGCCCGTGATGGCCACGACAAGGAACATCGTCAGGACGATCGTCCCGAGGGTGCCGAAGGCAAATCCTGCGAGTTTCGCCCCATGACGGGAATAGAACTCGGGGTCGGTGATCGTGCGCATCGTTCTCAGCATCGGCAAACCTCGCTTAACTCGACACTGCGAAGTATGCTTGCCGCGAGGAAGATCAAGATCAAAGCGGGCCCCATCTGGCCTATTGGCGCCGACGGCACGTCAGTGCGCCACCCCCGCCGCCACGCTTTCATCGACGAAACGGCCTTCGCGGAACCGTTCGAGCCCGAATTCGGCCGTCAGCGGTGAATGGCCGGTGGCCATCAATTCGGCAAAGCCCCAGCCGGAACCGGGGATCGCCTTGAACCCGCCGGTGCCCCAGCCGCAATTGATGAAGACATTCTCGACCGGCGTCTTCGACAGGATGGGCGAGCGGTCGCCCGTCATGTCGACGATACCGCCCCATTGGCGCAGCATCTTGAGCCGGGCGATCATCGGGAAGGTCTCGACCAGCGCGCGCACGGTTTCCTCGATATGATGGAAGCTGCCTCGCTGGGTGTAGTTGTTATAACCATCCGCACCGCCGCCGATCACCATCTCGCCCTTGTCGGACTGGCTCATGTAGCCATGCACGGTGTTGGCCATGACAACCACGTCCATGCAGGGTTTGATCGGCTCGGACACCAGCGCCTGAAGTGCGACGCTTTCGATCGGCAGGCGGAACCCGGCCATATCGGCCAGCACGCCGGAATGGCCCGCCACCACGATGCCCAGCTTGTTGCAGTCGATGGCGCCCTTCGTGGTGTCGACGCCCACGACGCGCCCCCCCTCGCGCCGGATCGCGGTGACCTCGCATTGCTGGATGATATCCATGCCCATGTCGGAACAGGCCCGGGCATAGCCCCAGGCCACCGCGTCGTGCCGCGCGGTGCCCGCGCGATCCTGCCAGAGCGCGCCCAGAACAGGATAGCGCGGCCCGTCGATGTTCATGATCGGGCACAGTTCCTTGACCCGGCGGGGCGAGATGAATTCCGTCTTCACGCCCTGCAGCGCATTGGCATAGGCCGTGCGCTGGTAGCCGCGGACTTCGTGATGGGTCTGGGCCAGCATCATCACGCCACGCGGCGAATACATGATGTTGTAGTTCAGGTCCTGGCTCAGCGTTTCATACAGGCTGCGGGATTTCTCGTAGATCGCGGCGGACGGGTCCTGCAGATAGTTCGAGCGGATGATCGTCGTGTTGCGGCCGGTATTGCCGCCGCCCAGCCAGCCTTTTTCGAGAATGGCGACGTTGCGGATGCCGTGGTTCTTGCCGAGGTAATAGGCCGTGGCCAGCCCGTGGCCGCCGGCGCCGATGATGATGGCGTCGTATTTCGCCTTGGGAATCGGGGAGGCCCAGGCCCGCTCCCAGCCCAGATGGTTGCGCATGGCCTCGCGCGCGATGGCGAAAGCGGAATAGCGTTTCTTCACGGGCGAATCTCCCTGTCCGGCCGGGCCTCGTCTGACAGCCTGATTGGACCCGTTGCCGATAAATAATCCGCCTGCCTGCGGCACTCGGATCTACGAATGCGACACGGTCAGACGCGCCTTGCTGAAGAGGCCCCGAAGACGGGAAAAAGGCAAGCCCCCCGCCCCCATCGGTGGCGTTTGGCCGCGCCCCCTTTCGGATTGCCGGAGGAGCCAGTAAGTAAAGCGAACTTCGCGCCACGAGGGACCGAAAGACATGATGTTCTGGATCATTGCCGGCCTGACCGCCAGCGCCGTAGCCGTGACGCTTCTGCTGCCGCTTTTCCGGCGGCAGTCCGATGCCGATGCCGACGATGGAGATCTGGGCATCTACCGCGATCAGCTGAGCGAGCTGGACCGCGACGTGGCGCGCGGCGTCATGGATGCCGAAGAGGCCGAACGCGCCCGCACCGAGATTGCCCGACGGCTCCTGACCGCAGACAAATCGGCCCGGCAGGCCGCGCACGAGGCCCCCCGCGGCGCGACCTGGGCCCTGGCGGGCCTCTCGGCCATCGTGCTCGTGGGCGGGGGCCTGTTTGCCTATGACAGGCTCGGGGCGCCGGGCTATCCCGATATCCCGCTGGCGCAGCGGGTCGAGTTCAGCGAACAGATGCGCGACAGCCGGATCAGCCAGACCGAGGCCGAGGCTCGTGTCGCCGCCCGGCGACTGGCCGAAACCGGCGAGGTCGATCCGCCGGTCCCGCCGGGCCTGCCGCAAGATTACGTCACCATGGTCACCGAATTGCGCGAGATCGTCCCGACCCGGCCCGAAGACCTTCAGGGCTGGGAACTTCTGTCGCTGCACGAAGCCCGGCTTGGCCGGTTCGCCGCCGCGGCCCGCGCGCAGGAGCGCGTGATCGCGCTGAAGGGCGATGCGGCGACTGCCGCCGACAAGGTTGCGCTCGTCGATCGTCTGGTCGCAGCCGCCGATGGTTTTGTCTCGCCCGAGGTCGACCGGATCATCGCCGAGATTCTCGAGCAGGATCGCGGCAATCTTGCTGCGCGCTATTACACAGGGCTGCTCTATGCCCAGACCGATAGCCCCGAACTGGCCTTCAGCCTTTGGCGTCAGGTCGTCGAACAGGCAGGCCCCGGCAATGTTCATGGCGAACTGGCTCGTCGCCAGATCGAGGACGTGGCCTTCCGCGCAGGCATCGACTACTCGCTGCCCGACGCGCCCGGCCCCAGCGCCGAAGACATCGCCGCGGCGCAGGACATGTCGCCCGAAGACCGGCAGCAGATGATCCGCGGCATGGTCGACAGCCTGTCCGACCGGCTTGCGACCGAAGGCGGATCGGCCGAGGAATGGGCCCGGCTGATCACGGCACTCGGCGTGCTGGGCGAGAGGGAGCGGGCCGAGGCGATCTTCCTTGAGGGCCGCGACATCTTCGCCACCGACCCCGCCTCAGCCGAGACGCTGCGCAACGCGGCGATCGGGGCCGGGATCGTGGGGGAATGATCGTCGAGGAACCGGGCGATTTCGCCGCGCTCCTGCCGCAGGGGCTGCCGCTTGCGGGGCTTGATCTCGGAACAAAGACGATCGGCGTGGCGATATCCGACAGGCTCCTGTCGGTGGCGACGCCGCTCCAAACGATCAAGCGGCGGAAGTTCACGCTCGACGCCGAGGCGCTTCTGGCGCTGATCGCCGCGCGCGAGGTGGGCGGAATCGTGCTGGGCCTGCCGCGCAACATGGACGGCAGTGAAGGCCCGCGCGCCCAATCGACCCGCGCCTTCGCACGCAACCTGTCGCGCCTGACGGACCTGCCCATCACCTTCTGGGATGAACGGCTTTCGACGGTGGCCGCCGAACGCGCGCTTCTGGAGGCGGATACGACACGAAAACGTCGCGCAGAGGTCATCGACCATGTCGCGGCGAGCTATATATTGCAGGGACTGCTCGACCGGCTCGGGCATATCAGGAGACAGGCGTGAGCAAACCCGACCCATCCGACGCCGTCTGGGCGCGCGCGGAAATCGACAGCCCCTGTGTGAAAATCTGCGTGATCCATCCAGAGACGCGGCTTTGCACCGGCTGCAGCCGTTCGATCGACGAGATCGCGGCCTGGAGCCGGATGAGCCCCGAGATGCGCCGCGAGATCATGGCCGCCCTCCCCGACCGCGACCCGGCCCCAAAGGGCCGGCGCGGCGGCCGCGCCGCGCGCCTGGCGCGCGGCCGGGACCAAAATTAGCTAATTTTGGTCCGCCCCCCGGGGGGACAATCACGCCAGCCATCGGGCCGGATCCCCGAAGACGGGCCTGAAATAGGCCGCCATCCGCGCAGGTCCCCGGACCCATGCGCCGCGCCGCCAGGGCGCGATGCCGTGCAGCATATGCCTGTGCACGACCACCGATTGCCCCGGCAATAGAGGCAATTCACGGCGCGGGCACGCACCGAAAACCGCGCGCCGGGCCGCGCCATAGGCCTCTGTCACATCCTCATCCGCCAAACGGTCGGCCGGCACCCCGTCGAGACGACGTGTCAGGGCCTCGCCCATCATCCTGTGGCTGCCCTCCCAGACGACGAGAGGGCTCGCCCCCGGCGAAGCGGGGTTGAGCGGCAGCCCCAGAAGAACCGCATGCGGTTCGCACAGGTGGCGGCGGCGCTCCGGCCCGACGGGCAGAAGCCCGTCAAGGTGGGCCGCATCCCGCCTGAGCCTGTAGCCATGGGCGGCCTCGCTCTCACCCGGATCGCGGCCCGGATAGCCAGGAAAGACGGCGCTCAGCTGCGCGGGATGCCAAGGGCCGGGCCAATCCAGAACCTCCTCCCACGGCCCCGCCAGCGGCACGCCCCCGATCGCACCGTCGGGGCCGTTGGGCAGGGCATCGACGCCCACAAACCACGTCCCGCCATGGCGAAGGGCACCTGCCCGCGTCTCGACCCCGGCCAGCAGGTGGCGGCCAGCCTGACTGGCCGCGTCAGCCCAGCGCAGGACGCGCGGATCGGCCGGCAGCACGGCATAGCCGTCCCGCGCGAGCCTTTCGGCCGCTGTCACCAGCCCGCCGCCTTGCGCAGCATGTTGGCCGCCACAAGGAACAGGAACAGCCCGAAGATCCGTTTCAGCCGCGCCGCATCCGTTCTGTGGGCCAGCGCCGCACCATAGGGTGTCGTGATCAGCGTCATCGCGATCACAAGCCCGAATGCCACGAGATTGACCGCGCCGATGGTCAGCGGCGGACGCCCGCCATCGGGCAGCGCGACCGTCAGGAAGCCGATCACCGACGGCACCGCGATCAGCACGCCAAATCCCGCAGCCGTCGCCACCGCCCGGTGGATCGGCACGGAAAAGAGCGTCATCGTCGGCACCCCGAAACTGCCCCCGCCGATGCCCATCAGCACGGACAGGAAGCCGATCACCGGCGACAGGATCCAGCGCAGCGGCCCGCGCGGCATCTCTGGCCCCAGACGCCAGCTTGCCCGCCCCAGCGTCATGTAAAGCGCGACGATCATGGCGAGCCCGCCAAAGATGAGCTGCAACGCGCCCGAGCGCAGCGACGTGGCCAGCCACACGCCCACGATCGCGCCCAGCACGATCCCCGGCGCCCACCCCCGAAGGATAGACCAATCCACGGCGCCCTTGCGGTTATGGCTGAGGACCGAGCGGATCGAGGTCACGATGATCGTGGCCAGCGACGTGCCAAGGCATAGCTGCATCAGCTGCGGGCTGTCATAGCCCAGCACGCTGAACGCATAGAAGAAGGCCGGGACAAGAACGATCCCCCCGCCCACGCCCAGAAGCCCCGCCAGAACGCCGGCAAAGGCTCCGATTGCCAGAAGCATCGCACCCAGCAACAGCAATAATGAAAGATCCGGCATTTTGGCTCCTCTGCTCCCCGGTCGTCATGCCCCCGGGCGCGTCTGGTGGCAAGGGTCGGATCGGCGCGGGTCGGGTCTGGCCGGGAACGTCGGGAGTCTCGCCCCCAGACCGGCTGATGGCCACCTCGTCAGGCGGCGCGCTGCATCAGACCCGCAAGCGCGCGGTCGAGAACCTCTGTCCCTGCGCCGTCGCGGTTGGCGTCCTCCGACAGGATGCGCCGCCAGTGGCGCGCGCCGGGCCGCCCGGTGAACAGCCCCAGCATATGGCGGGTGAAATGGTGCAGCCGGCCACCCTCGGCCAGATGACGTTCGATCGCGGGCCGGATCGCGTCGAGCGCGTCATGCGGCGCGTCAAGCGGGTCATCGGAGCCGAAGATGCGGCTGTCGGCCTGCCCGAGGATCGTCCAGGGGTCGTGATAGGCCGCGCGCCCGATCATCACGCCGTCAAGCCCCTGCCCCAGCAGCTCCTCGGCCTGATCCAGCGTCGTCACCCCGCCATTGATCGAGATGTGCAGATCGGGAAAGGCGGCCTTCATCTCCGCTACCAGAGGATAGTCGAGGGGCGGGATATCGCGGTTCTCCTTGGGCGACAGGCCCTTGAGCCAGGCCTTGCGCGCATGGATCGTGACGCGGCGGACGCCCGCCCCCGAGATCGCCTCGAGAAAGGCCGGCAGCGCCTCGCGCGGCTCCTGATCATCGACGCCGATGCGGCACTTGACCGTCACCTCGACCGGACAGGCCGCGATCATCTCGGCCACACAATCGGCAACCCGTTCGGGGCTTTTCATCAGGACCGCACCGAAGGTGCCCGACTGGACCCTGTCCGAGGGACAGCCGCAATTGAGATTGACCTCGTCATAGCCCCAGTCCGCCCCGATCCGCGCAGCCTGCGCAAGTTCCCCGGGATCCGAGCCGCCCAGTTGCAGCGCAACAGGATGCTCCACCGGATCGAACCCCAGAAGCCGCGGCCGGTCCCCGTTCAGAACGGCGGGCGCCGTCACCATCTCGGTATACAGAAGCGCGTGCCGCGACAACGCACGGTGAAACACCCGGCACCGACTGTCGGTCCAGTCCATCATCGGGGCGACAGACAGTCGAGCGTTTTGATCTATTTTCATCTCTTGTGTATCTTCAACCTGTTGGCGGCGGATGCTGCTACGCTGGAAAACGCCCCAATATCCCCGAATTTGCCCTTCTACGACGACTCATTGCACACATGAGCCGCAAGACGAAAATGGCCTCCATCTACCCGCGCTCCCCTCCGGTGCCTGACCTCCGTGCAGATCAGACGCAAGGGTGGCTCACGCCAGCGAGACCCTTCACCGCACAAGCGACACCCACAAATGGGCTCGTCAGGCGGAGACGTGTGTCGATCAGGGCCTTTCACCGAACAAGTCGTCCGCCGCCCGCATTGCGACGGTTGGCGACCTCCTAGACCTGCATATAGACGACATGTGCGCGGTTGTGAAACCACCTCGCGGCAGCAAGGCCGCCACGCTCATGACGCTCAAGCGAGTTCTCGGCAAGGAGAAGATCGCCACCTCGACCGGCAGAATCTGATCAACTACGGCAAGATGCGCACCGAACTAGGTAAGGCGCGTCTTGCAAATTGGTCCGGTGGACCAATTTGGCGTCGAACGGCCCGGTGACGCTCGGGTTCGCAATCCCGGATCAAGGTTTACCGCGTTTCTCTGAATGGCCGCGCTTTCGGCAACGCCGCTGCACTCTGCAACCCGCGCGATGCCTGGGCTTTCGAGGCGTTGGCAGAGTGACTGAAGCCCGGACTGGAACAGGTGCGTTATCATCAGCTTTCCGACAAGTCCGTTGCGGAAGTGCGGCGCGAAAAGCGCAAGCCTACTGGGTTCCAGCCCAATCCATCCAACAAGACGGTGCAGCCATGGGAGGACAGGCGGCCATTGAAATCGCAGGACACATTCCATCCACACTCTGATCAGTCATGGAACGGTGACCGCTGCCGAGCTGTCAAGTCACCGCTCAACGACCAGCCCGGACGGGACGGTTTCCGGAATTCCCATGCGCCCACCATTTGCGGCCTGAGGATCTTCAAGAGCCTGCAGGAAGGCGAGAATGGAATTGATCTCAGCGTCCTGAAGTGCAGGGGTATCGATCGGTGCCGTCCTTGACGCGTCCGCGATACCCGCTCGATCCGACAGGCTCCCATCCATTGGCCAGTCTTCGTCAGTCAATTCCATGTCTGGAAGTATCGCTTCCCCAAGATCATATGGCTCCGGTAGTTCTCCACGGGACATGTGGGCGACCAGATAGCGCCTCAGGTCAGAATATGCGCCCGCATGACCATACGGCGCGGTCAGCGTGACATTTCGCAGCGATGGTGTTCGAAACGCATAGGCGTCCTCGGGCCGTCCGGTCACACGTTGGCGCCCGGTGTCCCTTTGGTGGCTTTCGAAACGCTCGGCTTTGCCGGGGCCGATTTGTTGATCGCCCATGGCGTGGAACTGCATGTCCGTCAGAAGCGGTCCGCTATGGCACGTGCTGCATCCTGCATCGCCGTAGAACAGGCGAAGGCCCTCCATGGCGTCGGGATCAAGTTGCACGTCCCCTCTCAGATAGGCGTCGAACGGTGATGTGTCCGACCGGAAGTCGAATGCCATGTAGGCGGCAATGGCGTTGGAGATATCGGTAAAGGCGATATGACGGCCAGCGTCGATGTCTGGATAGACGTCCTTGAACATCTGCTCGTATTCAGGGATCGCAGCAATGCGTGCAGAGATGGCAGACCAGGCGCCGTCAGGTCCGGTAATACGACCCGAGCGGATCAGCCTTGAGATTTCGTTCTCGGCGTAATGTCCCGCCATCTCGTCCTGCGACAGCACCGGGAACATGGTTTGGGCCGACAGGATCGAATCAAACCCGGTGACCATCTCGTCTTCCAAAGGCGTCCGGAAACCCGTTGATCTGCCCGGATCCGCCTCGATCCGCCCGTCCGCGAACATGACAGTGAAGCCCAGGGCCCCAACGTTCCAGAGGGCTGGTGCATTTCGAGGAATTCGCTGCTCTGGGTAGTTATCCGGATCGGGACGTCGGTCCGGACCAAGGCCAATACCGCCTTCGCCAATCCCCAGCGACAGCCCGTCCGAAGTCCCGAAGCGAGGGTGATGGCAGCTCGCGCAAGAGATGTTTCGATTGCCGGACAGCTCGGCGTCCCAGAACAGCAGCCGTCCCAGTTCGACCTCGGCCATGTCGACCGGCGGAAAATCGGCATCCGTCAAGGGGGCGGGCAGCGGCTCGGCCGCAGGGCCGGTTGCGCAAAGAGCGAGGGCGACGGCCAATGGGCGGATCATTGCAGGTCCTCCAGGATCAAGGCGCGCTCGGGTCCCGGGCTGACTTCGAGGCGAAGGTTTGCGGCAACGGGGGTCCAGTCCGACGTCTCGCCCCCCGGCCAGATCACTCGGACCTCGACGCTTTCGGCAATACCCAGTCCGAAATGCATCGGCCCCGCGGCGCCGGACACATGGCCACCGCCAGCCGTGACCTCCTGCGTCAGGACGCGGTCGTCAGGCAGGCGAACTTCTGCGAAGGCGCCAAGGCTGCGGGTATTCACGCCCGAGGACGCAAGTTCGATCGAAAGCCAGTTACCGGCATCCGATGTCGTGTTCTGCCAGACTTCCATCGGCGCGCGACGATTGACCACGACGATATCAAGCTTTCCATCCAGGTTCAGATCGACAAGACCCGCCCCGCGCGCCCGCTCTGTCGTGCCGACCCCGGTCACGGCGCCCAGCTCGACGAAGGTTCGATCAGGTTGCTGGATCAGCAGGTTGTTGGGGTCATGGATGGCGTTGGACGGCATTTGATCGACGTTGCCCTTGGCGATGAACAGGTCGACAAGGCCGTCGTTGTTCAGGTCATCGAACTCGGCATGCCACCCGGTCGAAGGGCGGCCATCGTCGCCGACATAGGGTGTCGTGGCATAGGTGCCGATGTCGAAGGGGGCGTTCTCCATGACACCGCCGCCCCGGTTCAGTTGCAGCGGCTGATCGCCCATTGACGTCAGCATGACCTCGGGCAGGCCATCGCCCGTCAGGTCTCGGCTGGCGATGCCCATTCCCCACAGTTTCATCTCGGGCCAACCGTCTTCGGCCCCGTATTCGGACAGCGGGTCCAGCCGCCACATCTGCTCCCGGCCATTCCGGACATAGTATTGCCGGTCGTTCGAGATCCGAAGATCCGGCGCTCCGGTCCGCTTCCAATCCGAGATCAGCATAGACAATGCGCAGAAGCCGGGCTCGAGCGGAATGGGGCTCCCGAAGGAGCGGCCGACGGGTCGGAAGATGTAGTTCGTGTCGCAGGTCCCGAACGGACCATCGGGGTCCCGTTGGTCGACGTAGTTGCCGAAAACCAGTGTCGGCCACGCGTTCCCCTGCTCGAATGCGGCAGTGAATGACGTTGTCCATTCGTCGCCGCCGTCGAAGCGCCAGTCGGAGGGGGCAGGTTCGAAACCGCAGTCCCCTACCCCCCGCCACAGCAGGTTCGGCCCATTGCGCAAGACAACCAGATCAAGTTGGCCGTCGCTGTCGACATCGACAGGATAGGCCCCGGTCACGGCGGTGACTTCGGCCATCTCGCCGAGCCCGAACGCGATGTCGCCACCGGGCTCGGAGGCGTTGACGAACAGCTCCGCACGGCTTTCGCCCCCCGCAACGAAGAGGTCCGGCAGGCGGTCGTCATTGCAATCGAAGATCGCGACACCGCCGCCGACGAAGTGTGTCCAGCCGCCGCTGTAGACATGGGCGACCGGCAACGCATCCGAACGGTCTGAAAAAGCCACCTCGGCCGCTGCGGTGCCGGCCAGCAGACAGACCGGCAATGCAAGGACAGCTCGAGACGCGGCCATCTATTTTCAGGCCGCCAGGTGCGCCGGCTTCTTACCGAGGATGATCATGCCCAGGATATCGTCGTCCGTGACTTCATTGACATTCACGGTCCCGACCAGCTGACCGTTCTTCATGACGCTCGCCCGGTCGCAGAGCTTCATCACGTTGTGGATATCATGCTCGATCAGAAAGATGCCGATGCCCTGCGCCTTGAGCTCCTGGATCAGCTCAGCGACCATCTGGGTCTCGTGCGGACCAAGCGCGGCGGTCGGCTCGTCCATGATCAGGATGCGGGCGTTGAAGTAGACCGCTCGGGCGATTGCAACAGACTGCCGCTGACCGCCCGACAAGGCACTGACCGGGTCATTGAACTTCTTGAAGTTGGGGTTTAGCCGACCCATGATCTTGCGCGTCTCGGCCTCCATCTTGGCGTCGTCGACCAGCCCGTTGCGCATGATCTCGCGCCCAAGGAACAGGTTGGACGCCGCATCGAGGTTATCCGCCAACGCCAGGGTCTGGTAGATCGTCTCGATGTTGTAGGCGCGCGCGTCGCGCGGGTTCTCGATATGGGCTTTCTCACCGTTCACGCGGATCTCGCCCGCGTCCATGTGATATGCTCCGGAGAGACATTTGATCAGGGTCGATTTTCCGGCGCCGTTATGGCCCAGCAGGCCGACCACCTCGCCGGGATAAAGGTCGATGGACACGTGATCCACAGCCTTGATCCCGCCGAAGGCAATCGAGATGTCACGAAGTTCAACGAGGGGTGTCTGTCCGTCCCGGTTCATTTGCTGATCCCCATCCGCTTGCGATAGATGATGTCGACCCACACTGCGACGATGAGCACAAGTCCGACGATGATGTTCTGGAACGGCGTGTCGACGCCGACCATGGCCATCCCCGACTGAAGCGACTGCATGATCAGAGCCCCAAGGACCGCGCCGTAGATCGTGCCGACGCCACCGGCCAGTGCCGTGCCGCCGATGACAGCGGCGGCGATGACGCGCAACTCCTCGAGCATGCCGATGTCATTTCCGTGGCTCTGCAACCGGGCCTGCGCGATCAGAGCCGCAAGGCCGCACAGGAACCCCATCAGGGCAAAGACCTTTACTGTCAGCCACTTGGTGTCGACGCCCGACAACTCGGCCGCGTCCGGGTTGCCGCCCGCGGCAAAGATGTAGCGGCCGAACCGGGTCTTGCGGGCAACCACGGTCATCACCACGGCGACCAGGATCAGGATCAGGACCGAGATCGGCAGGCCATGCATCGCGGTATAGCCTTCAGGCACGGTCTCGCCCCGGGCCTCGAACATGCGGCGCAGCTTGCCGGCCGGGATCTCGTAGAGAGACAGCCAGTGGACAAAGAGCATGATCGTGGCGACGATGATGGCCATCATCGTTCCTTCGGCCCACATCGGCTTGACCACGAAACCATGGCCGATCTTGTTCTTGCGGGCGGCCATCATCGTGAGAACGGCGACGACGGACGCCGCGATACCGACGGCATAGCTTGCCGGTGCGCCAAGGACGCCTTCGGTTCCCCCGAACATCAGCAAGTTGGGGTCGGTCAGGGAAACGGATTGCCCGTTGGTCGTGAACCAGTTGACGTTGCGCCAGATGAACAGGCCGCCAAGTGTCACGATGAACGACGGGATCTGCTGATAGCCCACAAGCCAGCCGGTCGCTGCGCCCATCAGGATGCCGGACGTGAACCCGATCAGGATCGTCAGCACGAGGACCATGGGATTGCCGTATTCGAGGCCGAAGAGTGACGGCAGCCAGTAGGCCTGCGACATTGCCATGACCGCGGAGCACATGGCCAGCATCGAGCCTACGGAAAGATCGATATGGCGGGTCACGATCACGAAGACCATCCCGCAGGCCATGATTGCGACCGGAACCGTCTGGACTGAGATGTTGAATACGTTTCGAGGCTGGATGAATGTCCCGCCGGTCCAAACCGTGAAGATCAGAACGATCGCAAGGAATGCGACCAGCATTCCAAGAAGCCTCGCGTCAAGCTCCAGCGTCGCAAGGACCCCCCGTTTCGTGCCGGACGCGCTTGCTGCTTCCGAAATATCCGCCATGTATGGTGCCCTCCCTTCGGGGCGCCCTCCTCAAGGCACCGCCCTAAAAAGTGGTGCAACGACCGGACAGGGCCCGGTCGTTGCGTTTGGCTGCTAGAGCCTATTCACAGACGGCCAAGCCGGAGACGCCCGCGCAGAGAGTCTCTTTTTCGATCCAGCCGGCATCAAGCACGATGTCCAGATTGTCCTGGGTGATCGGAATGGGCGCGAGAAGCATCGAGTTCAGCTCGTTGCCGCCGGGCGAGTTGAAGATCGCCGAGCCCTCGACGTCGGCCATCGCCGTACCTTGAGCCATCGCAACTGCGATTTCACCTGCGGCGCGGCCAAGTGCACGGCTGTCCTTCCAGACCGAGACGGTCTGCGTGCCCAGTGCAACGCGGTTCAGAGCGGCCATGTCGCCGTCCTGGCCCGAAACCGGGATCCCTTCCATGCCCTGAGCGGTCAGCGCCGCGACGACGCCGCCGGCAGTGCCGTCGTTCGACGCAACGACAGCGTCCACGCCGTTGTCGGTCTGGGTCAGGATCTGCTCCATGTTCCGCTGGGCGTTGGCCGGCTGCCAGTCGTCGGTGTAGGCTTCGCCGACGATCTCGATGTCACCCGCGTCGAGCGCAGCCTGCAGCACTTCCTGCTGACCGCCACGCAGGAAGTCCGCGTTCGGGTCGACGGGCGATCCCTTGATCATGACGTACCGACCGGTGGGCTGGGCTTCGAGCACAGCCCGGGCCTGCATCCGACCCACTTCGACGTTATCGAACGTGAGATAGAAAGCGCGGGGATCGTCGATCATCCGGTCATAGCCGACCACGGGCACACCTGCATCTTCGGCGGCGTCCAGAGCCGGTCCGATCGAGGCGCTGTCCTGAGCGAGGATGATCAGGGCGCTACAGCCCTGGGTGATCATGCCCTCGATGTCGGCCAGCTGCTTGGTGGCCGAGGTTTGCGCATCAGCGGAAATGTACTCGGCTCCCGCGGCATCCAGCGCGCCGACGATGGCTGCTTCGTCGGTCTTCCAGCGCTCTTCGCGGAAGTTCGACCAGCTGACGCAGACGCTCAGGTCCTGCGCCATCGCATCGGTTGCGAAAATGGCGCCAGCAACGGTAGCGAGCAAAATGCTCTTCTTCATTCTTAGTTCCTCCCAAGATTGGTCTAAAGACAGCCGAAAGGGACCGACCACCTCACTGGAAACCATTATCTACGATTTGATCTTTGTCAAATATCATTTTCTGCAATGAATGTTGCAGAGTATCTGTGCACTCCACTTGCCAGCGGCTTGCATCGACCGCTCATAGACCCGTAACTGTCGGTATTCTGGGGTTTTCCTTGTCTTTCTGGACGCGGGCGGCCACGGCGACCATCAGCGCCTGAACCAGGCACATCGGCGCGGCCAAAGACCGCGAGAAGGTATAATCATGCTCGGGCACCGCAAAGAGAATCGTTGAAGGTTTCATCAGCGGCGACAATGTGCTGTCAGAAACGGCGATGATCTTCGTGCCGGCGCGGCCGGCCTCTTCTACAATGTTGACCACCTCGGTCGCATAGAACCTGAAAGACACGGCGATCAGCAGATCATTGGGGCCCATGTTGCGCGCCATGTGCGTGGACAGCCCGCCGCTTGCGTCCAGAAGAACGCAAGGCCGGCCCAGCATGGTCAGGATATAGCGCAGGAGGCTAACCACTGGCTCCGCCCGTAGCTGGCCCACCAGATAGATGGTGTCTGCCGTTTCGATCATCTCCGCCGCGCGGGCCAGGTCCTTCGCGCCGACCGACTCGAGCAACCCTTGAAGAGAGGCGATGTCACGTACAACGAGTTCCCGCAGGAAATCCAGCTCTGACCCGGTGCCGTGCCGCGTCAGCTCGCTCTCCAGAACTTTCTTGCGGGCCTCGAACCCCGGCGCGGCGGTGCTGAGCCTGAGCTGAAACAGCTCCTGCAGATCCTTGAACCCTCGATAGCCGAGGGACTGGGCAAAGCGAACAAAGGTCGAGGCGTGGATACCGCTTTGGGTGGCGATGGAATTGACCGACCGAACGGCGACTTCGTTCGGGTTCTGTGTCAGGTACTCAGCAATCCTCTGGTAAGTCTTGCTCATTCCCTCAAATCGGTCGTGGATCACCCGGATCAGATCCTCGTAATTCTCCGGGGCCTTGATTTCGCTATTTGCCATCGTTGATCGCGACCTCTCCTGCCCATCGAGACTAGCCGGTTGCGATCCACAATTGCAATGATCGTTGCGGCTCGTTGCAACGCAATCGCGATGCTGCTCAGATCGCGCGCCAGAACCGTTCCCGGGACGACGCCTGGATTGTCTCCACCAGGGTCTGGATGCGAAGGCCAGCACGAAAGTTGAAGGGCTCCGGTTCCGCTCCGGATATCGCTCGGATGTAGCCGGCAACCTCGATCGTCTTGAGATCGTTGAACCCGATCTGGTGGCCGGCGGCGGCGATGAACTGGCCGTAGGGCGGGTTGGCAGGTCCCGCCTCGATCCGGCGAAAGCCCTGGCGGCCGACGGGCAGACCGGCATCGAAATGGTGCAATTCGTTCAGGCGCTCCTGGGTGAAGCAGAGTGCCCCCTTGGTGCCATAGACCTCGAAGTCATGCTGCATCTTGCGGCCGGTCGAGATCCAGTTGCCCTCGATCGAGCCACTGGCCCCGTTTTCGAACCGCAGGAAGGCGCGACCCACATCGTCGACCTCGACACGGCGCCCGGAGCGAGTGCCGATCATCGTCACGCAATCGCCCATGACCTCGGAAATGGGGCCTACGAGGTATTCGGCTGTGGCAAGCGCATGGCTCCCGAGATCTGCCAGCGCGCCGCCGCCTTCGGGATCGTGACGGAAGGTGAAGGGCGAGGCCGGATCGGCCATGTAATCCTCGGCATGGATGCCGCGATAGCCCAGGATCTCGCCCAACTCGCCCGCGGCGATCATCTCGCGCGCCAGCGCCAGCATCGGGTTGCAGAGATAATTGAAGCCAACCTGCGTCTTGACCCCGGCGGCTTCGGCCTCGGCGGTCATCTCTGCGGCATCGACGGCCAGCGGCGCCAGAGGCTTTTCGCAATAGACGTGCTTGCCCGCCGCGATGGCGGCGAGCGACATCTCCTTGTGCAGGGCGTTGGGCGCGGTGATCGACACGATGTCGATTGCGGGATCGGCGACGATCTCGCGCCAGTCGGTCGTGGCGCGTTCGAACCCATATGCGCGGGCGGCCTTTGCGGCGGCCTCCTCCGTCACGTCTGCGACCATGTCCAGCACGACGTCCTGGCCAAGGTCGAACACCTTGGGCGCTGCGGCGAAGCCAAAGGCATGGGCCTTGCCCATGAACCCGGTGCCGATCATGCCGACGCGAAGGTCAGGTTTCCTGGACATGGTGCAGCGCGTTCCCGTTGACGACCAGGTCTGGGCTGATCGTTCCGCTGAAGAAATCGAGGATGTTCTGGGCCGACCCGATGGCCATCCGCTCTGAAGCGCCTTCGGTCACGCCCGCGATATGGGGCGACAGGATCACCTGTGTGAAGTCCCTGAGGGGATGAGTCTCGGGCAAGGGCTCGGTCTCGAAGACATCGAGCCCTGCCGCTCCGACCTTGCCGGACCGGAGCGCGTCGATCAGTGCCGCCTCGTCCATGATGCCTCCGCGCGCGGTGTTGACAACCACGACGCCGGGTTTCATCTGCTCAAATTCCGCCGCGCCGATCAGCGGGCGGGCCCCTTTGGGCGCACTGACGGAAATCACATCTGCCCATGCAAGGGCCTCGGACAGGTTCGCCGCGCATGCGACCTGCCCTGCAGGCCATCCCTGGGACGCCAGATAGGGATCAAAGGCCCGGATCGTCATGCCGAAACCGCCCATCATGGTCGCCGTATGCTGCCCGATCCGGCCAAAGCCAAGGATCAGCAGGTTCCGACCGCGCAGGTCCTGGCTTTCCAGGCTATTGCGCCAGCCCCAGGGCCCGATCCGCACAGAGCCATCTGCCCGCACGGCGCGTTTGGAGGCGGCCAGGATCATCATGCAGGCATGTTCGGCGACCGAGTATGAATTGACGTCGCCGCAGACCGCCAGTGCGATACCCTGTGCGCTCAGCGCATCCACGTCGACCGCGTCATAGCCGACACCGTGGCGTGACACGATACGCAGCCGTCCACCCTGCGCGATTGTCCGAGCGCTCAACGGCTGGGTCCGGATCAGCAGCGCATCGGCCTCACTGATGTAGGGAGAATAGCTTTCTTCGCTGATTTCATCGATGTAGCGCACCGTCACGCCCGGCGCGGTGTCGAGCAGAGCCCGCCCCTTGGGATGCAACTTGCCGGCCACGAGAACATGGGGCATCAGTAGCCCCCTTTGTGCATGGCCACTTTCGCGCCCCCGGTCGCCTCACGGAATGCCTTTACCGAAGCAGAAGCCGCACCGGCCAGAAGCCGAGTATCGCCGGACACCGTGGTCATATCGAAACCCCATCCGATCGCACGGGCAGCATATTCTGCCGTTCCGCAATGCAGCGCAGCGCGGATGCCGTTTCGACGGCACGCAGCGACGATTGCCTGCAGCGCCTCGATCATCTCTGGTTCCTCGCGGTCGAACCCGGGCGGATACTTGCCGCCATGCAGCGAAAACGTCAGGTCTGCCGGGCCTACATAGATCCCGTCCAATCCCGGTGTCGCGGCGATGGAGTCGAGATTGTCCATCGCGGCTTGCGTCTCGACCATGGCCCAGCCGATGATCCGGTCGTTGGCCTCTTCGGCGATCCCAGCCCCTTGCGCGTAAGCCGCCCGCGTCGGGCCGAAACTGCGCTGGCCCAAAGGCGGGTATCGCAGGTAACTGACAAAGCGTGCCGCATCCTCCGCGGTGTTGACCATCGGGCAAATGATCTGCATCGCACCGGCGTCCAGTGCCTTCATGATAGGGCCCGGGTCCAGCCACGGCACGCGGGCACCGACGACCACGCCCGAGGCGCGCATCGCCTGAAACATCGGCAGGAGGCTGGCGTAGTCGAGCGCGCCGTGCTGCCAATCGACCGAGATCGCGTCATAGCCCTGAGCGGCCATGATTTCGGCGGTAAAGGGGTTGCCGATGGACAGCCAGCCATGCAGGACCGGCTTGCCGTCACGCCAGAGGTCCTTGACCTTGTTCGAGATCATTGGCGCACCTCCTCAGAAGACGATCTGAGCGAGCTTGGTGTCGAGGTAATCCTCGATCCCCTCCGGCCCGCCTTCCCGACCCATTCCAGAATGGTTGGTCCCGCCGAACGGCGCCTCGGAAGCGGCCAGCGCAAAGGAATTGATGCCCACCATCCCGGCCTTGAGAGACGACACCACCCGCCGCGCCCGGTCCGGGTTGGCGGTGAAGGCATAGGCCGAAAGGCCCATGTCGCTGGCATTGGCGCGGGCCAGCGCCTCGTCCTCGTCCCGGAAGCTGGTGATCGCTGCGATGGGGCCAAAGTTTTCCTCGGCATGAACACGCATGTCGTCAGTGACCCCGGTCAGCACCGTCGGCTCGTAGAAATGCCCTTCGTTGAAGCCTGATGCCCGCTTGCCACCGGTGGCAACCTCTGCGCCCGACCTCACGGCGTCCTGCACGATGGAGTCGATCTCGTCCAGACGGCCGCCGTTGATCAGCGGGCCCATGGTCACGCTCTCGTCCAGCCCGTCGCCCAGTCTGATCTTCTCCGCGCGCGCCACGAAACCGTCGACAAAGGCATCGTGCAGGCTCTCGTGAATGAAGAAGCGGTCCGGCGTCACGCAAACCTGTCCGCAGTTGGCAAACTTGGTTGGCACGGTGGCATCGAGTGCCGCCTCGAGATCGGCATCGTCGAACAGGATGAAGGGCGCATTGCCGCCCAGTTCCATCGACACCTTCTTGACCGTCTCGGCGGCGTCGCGGATCATCTGCTGCCCCACCCGGGTCGAACCGGTCAGAGAGACTTTGCGGACGCGCGTGTCAGCCATGATCGGCCCATATGTGTCGGAAGTGGACCCGGCGACCAGGTTCACCGCGCCATCCGGCAATCCGCCTGCGCGAATGCAGTCCACCATGATCATCGCCACGCCCGGGGTCTGCGAGGAAGGACGCAGAACCACCGGGCATCCCGCCGCGAGGGCGGGCGCGAGCTTTCGGGCTGGGAGGGCGGCAGGAAAATTCCAGGCCGTGAAGGCTCCGACGATACCGACAGGCTCGCGGGTGATTTCAAACCGGCCACCCGGCACCCGGGACGGCACGATGCGGCCGTATATCCGCCGCGCCTCTTCGGCGTACCAGCGGAACTGGTCGCAGGCGAGGCCCCATTCCCGGCCGGACTGGGCAAGGGGCTTGCCGGTTTCGGTCGAGATCATGCGCTGCGCCTCGTCGGCCCGGGCAATCATCGCGTCGGCGATCCTGTGCAGCGCGTCGGCCCTGGCAAAGCCGCCCATCTCGCGGAGCGGTGCAAGTGCCCCCGCCGCAGCCTCCAAGGCCGCCCGCGTATCATCTGCCGCAGCGCCCGCGACGGTGCCCAATGCCTTTTCAGTCACGGGCGAGGCGACCTCGAACGGGGCAGAGCCCGCCCGCCAGGACCCACCGATGAAGCAACCAAAGTTCGAATACATGCGTCTACTCCACTTCGCTCAAGGCAATGGGACGGCCCTCGCGGACCGACAGGATTGCGGCCTCGGCCAGGGCGAGCGCCTTTTGCCCATCATGAAAGCCGACCGGCACGGGGGCGCCCTTCTCAACCACTTCAACAAAGGCGTCGATCTCGCTCGAGAACGCCTGGGCATATCTCTCGATGAAAAAGTTCAGAAGCGGCGCCTTCTGATCCGTGTAGGCGGCGGCATAGAGCCGCGTGTTGCCATCGCTTTGATTCTCGGAGATCGCCATGCCCTCCGAGCCGAAGGCTTCGACCCGCTGATCATAACCATAGACTGCGCGGCGCGAGTTGCTGATCACGCATTGCTTGCCGCTGGCCGTGGTCAGGACAACGGTCACAGTATCGTAGTCGTCGCAGCGCTCCATCAGGACAGGATCGACAAGTCGCGCTCCGACCGCGTTGACCGTCTTAAATTCTTCCCCGACGATGAACCTGGCCATGTCGAAGTCATGGATGGTCATGTCGCGGAAAATCCCGCCCGATGTTTCGATATAGGCGTCGGGCGCCATTCCCGGGTCGCGAGAGGTAATGGTCACTTGGTGAAGCTCGCCGATTTGCCCGGCTTCGATCGCCTGCCGCACGCCGCTGTGCCCCTTGTCGAAGCGGCGCACAAAACCGAGCATGATCGGCACGGTCGTCCCTTTGATGGCGTCGGCACAGGCCGCGACCCGGGCCAGAGACAAATCGATCGGCTTTTCACAAAGGGTCGGTTTCCCGGCTGCCACTGCCTCTTCGATGAAATCTGCGTGGGTGGGTGTCGAGGTCGCGATCAGGACCGCGTCCACCTCCGGCGAGCCGAACACCTCCGCCGCAGATGCGAATTTGGTGGCATTCAGCGTGGCCGCCACTGAAGACGCGGCCGCGTCCACGACGTCAAAGACACCCGCCAGTTCCGCACGCGGATGTGCGGCGATATTCTCGGCATGCATGCGACCAATCCTGCCACAGCCAAGCACGGCTATGCGAACCATCGGCTCCTCCCTTACCTTTTCGCAATGATCATTGCATCAAGGGCGGGATGTCAATATACATTTCCAACACGAGGAGAATCCGTCATCGGGAGGAAACAAATGTCAGGCAAAACCGTTCGGCTTACCATGGCACAGGCGCTGGTGCGTTACCTGTGCAACCAGTTCACCGAGATCGAAGGCGAGGAAGTCCCGCTTTTTGCCGGGGTGTTCGGTATCTTCGGCCATGGCAACGTCACCTGCCTGTCAGAGGCGCTGGAACAGGTGCAGGACCAGCTTCCGACCTGGCGCGGTCAGAACGAACAGTCGATGGCCCTGGCGGCCATCGGTTTTGCCAAGGCGAAACTGCGCCGACAGATCATGATCGCCACGTCCTCGGTCGGGCCGGGCGCGACCAACATGATCACCGCCGCCGGTGTTGCCCATGCCAACCGCCTGCCGGTTCTGCTGCTGTCCGGAGACACCTTCGTCAACCGCCTGCCCGATCCCGTGTTGCAACAGGTCGAGCATTTCGGCAGCCCCTCGACCACGGTGAATGACGGATTCCGCGCCGTGTCGCGGTTCTGGGACCGGATCGTGCATCCCGCCCAGATCCTGTCCTCCCTGCCCCAGGCCATTTCGACCATGCTCGACCCTGCCGATTGCGGCCCGGCGTTCATCGGCCTGCCGCAGGACATCCAGGAGATCGCCTACGATTATCCCGAAAGCTTCTTTACCAAGAAGGTCTGGACGATCCCGCGCCCGCGCCCGTCGCGCGAAGAGATCTCCAAGGCCGTCGAACTGCTCAAGACGGCCAAGACGCCCCTCATCATCGCAGGCGGCGGCGTGCGCTATTCCGGCGCGAACGATGTCCTCGCCGATTTCGCGACCCGCCGCGGCATCCCCTTTACCGAGACGATCGCTGGCAAGGGCGGTGTCGTGCATGACCACCCGGCCTATACCGGCGCCATGGGCATCGAAGGCACCGATGCGTCGAAGGTGCTTGCCGAGACGGCTGACCTGGTCATCGCCGTCGGCACCCGGATGCAGGATTTCACAACCGGATCCTGGACGACCTTCGCCCCAGACACAAAGTTCCTGAACATCAACGCGGCGCGCTTCGATGCCTCCAAGCATTTCGCCCAGCCAGTCGTCGGCGACGCTCTGGAGGCCCTGCGCGAGATCGACGAGGCCCTCGGCGACTGGACCTGTGATCCCGCCCAGATGGCGCGCGCACAGAAACTCTATGCCGACTGGAACGCCGAGCTGGACAAGGGTCAGGCGCCCACCAACGCCGCCATCCCGACCTACGCACAGGTCATCGGCGTGGTGAACAGGATGGCCCGGCCCGAGGATACGATGGTCACCGCAGCCGGCGGCCTGCCCGGCGAGACCGCAAAGAACTGGCGGGTGAAGGCGCCCAACACCTACGATCTCGAGTTCGGCTTTTCCTGCATGGGCTACGAGATCGCCGGTGGCTGGGGGCACGCAATGGCCAAGGCCGGACCGGACGGAACGCAGGACGGCGTGCCGATCGTCATGGTCGGCGACGGCAGCTACATGATGATGAATTCGGATATCTATTCGACCGTTCTGTCCGGCCACAAGATGATTGTCGTCGTCTGCGACAACGGCGGGTTCGGCGTCATCAACCGTCTCCAGACAGGCATGGGCGTGCCCGGTTTCAACAACCTCCTGAAGGACAGCCGCGTGCTGAACCGCGACAACCCGCTCCACGTCGATTTTGCCGCCCACGCCCGCGCAATGGGCGCCGAGGCGCGCCACTGCGACAGCCTGGCCGACCTCGAAGCCGCGATGGAATGGGCGCAGGGCACCGACCGGACGACTGTGCTCGTCATCAACTCGGACGCCTACACCTGGACCCCCGGCGGCGCTGACTGGTACGTCGGCGTCCCCGAGATCAACGACCGCGAAAGCATCCGCAAGGCTCGGGAGGGGCAGGAAGATTTCCGCAGCAAGCAGCGGCGCGGGGTGTGAGACATGAAGGCGAAACTCGGAATAGCGCCGATTGCGTGGTGGAATGACGACCTCGCCGAATTGTCTGATGACGTATCGCTGGATGAATGCCTGAGGCAGGCCGCGGAAGCGGGATTGACGGGGATGGAAACGGGCCGGCGTTTCCCGATGGACATGGCGCAGCTTGGCCCCATCCTTGCCCGCCATGGGATTTCTGTCTGCGGAGGCTGGTTTTCGGGGATGCTGCTTGACGGAGACATCGAGGCGGAGAAGGACAGGATCGCGGCTCAACACGCCTTCTTCGTCGCGGCGGGGGCGCCCTGCATCGTCTACGGTGAAGTCGCGCGATCGGTACAGGGCGAACGCAACACGCCCCTTTCCCGAAAGCCCGTGATCTCCGAGGTCGAGATGGCCGCCTATGGTCGCAAAGTCAGTGACTTCGCGGACTGGTCAGCCAAGCAGGGCATGCCAATCGCATACCACCACCACATGGCAGCGGTCGTCGAGACCGAAGCGGAGCTGGACCTCTTCATGAAGCATTCCAGCGTGCCGCTGTTGTTCGATGCCGGGCACATGGCCTTCGCGGGCGGCGACAACCTTCGGGTCATCGAGAACCACCATTCCCGCATCGCACATGTCCACACGAAGGACATTCGGCGGGACGTGACAGATGGCCTCGATCGCACCCGCGAGAGCTTTCTCGACGCGGTCATCAAGGGGGCGTTCACTGTGCCTGGCGATGGCTCGCTCGACTTCGAAGCAATCGTCAGGGCGCTTGCGCAGAAGGGCTACGAAGGTTGGTTCGTCATCGAGGCGGAACAAGATCCAAAAGTGAGTCCGCCTCTTGAGATGGCCATCAAGGGCCGGGCAGAATTGAAACGCGTGATGGATGCGGCAGGATACGAGGTGGAGGCATGAACCGGATAGACGGCAAGGTCGCGGTGATCACCGGCGGCACGCAAGGACTGGGCGCCGCCATTGCCCGCCTGTTCGCAGAGGCGGGAGCGGCAGGAATCGTGATCGTCGGCCGCGGACTGGAGAAAGGCGAGAAAGTCGCGGACCAGATCAAGGCCGACCACGGCACCGATGTGCGCATGGTCTCGGCAGACCTGGGAAATATCGAGGACGTCCGGACGATCATCCCGCAGACGGTGGCGGCGTTTGGCCGGGTCGATATCCTGGTCAACGCCGCGGGTCTGACGGACCGTGGCAACATGCTCAACACGACCCCCGACCTGTTTGACCGGATGATCGCGGTGAACACCCGGGCTCCGTTCTTTCTGATACAGGACGCGTCGAAGGTCATGATCCGCGATGGCATCGAGGGTCGGATCGTGAACATCGGCTCCATGTCCGAACATGCCGGCCAGCCGTTCCTTGCCCCCTACTCGGTCTCAAAGGGCGCATTGGCCACCCTGACACGTCATGCGGGCTTCGCGCTGATGAGAAACCGCATTCACGTCAATCAGCTGAGTATCGGCTGGATGAACTCCGACCATGAACGAAAGCTGGTCGAGTCGGAGACCGGTGATTCCGGCTTCATCGACCGTGTTGCGGCAACCAAACCCTTCGGTCGTATCCTCGACCCCGCCGAGGTCGCGCGCGCGGTGCTCTGGATGGCCTCGCCCGACAGCGGCATGATGACCGGTGCCGTCATCAACTTCGACCAGTCCATCTGGGGCGCCTATGACGACGCGCCCGTGCCAGAAAAGGCCCTCACGGAATGACCATGACGACCATCAAGGGACCAGCCGTATTCCTGGCCCAATTCGCCGCTGACCAAGCCCCCTATGACAGCTTGCCTGGCCTCGCCAAATGGGCCGCCGAAAAGGGCTTCAAGGGAGTGCAGATCCCGACATGGGATACACGACTGATCGACATGCGGCAGGCCGCCGAAAGCGAAACCTATCTGGACGAGGTCGTCGGACTGCTTGCAGAGCACGGTCTGGTCCTGACCGAGTTCGCCTCGCACATCACTGGCCAACTGGTTGCCGTGCATCCGGCGCATGATCAGATCATGGACAGCTTTGCGCCGAAGGAAGTTCATGGCAACCCCGCCGCGCGCCGCGCCTGGGCCGAACAGCAGCTTTCCTACGCCGCTCGCGCCTCGCGACGCGCCGGCCTGACGACCCACACGACCTTCCCCGGCTCCCTGCTTTGGCCCTACCTCTATCCCTACCCTCAATGGCCTGAGGGCTTGGTGGACGAAGCCTTTACCGAACTCGCGGCCCGCTGGGTGCCCATTCTGAATGATTTCGATGCCCATGGGGTGGACATCTGCTATGAAATCCACCCCAGCGAGGACATGCATGATGGCCATTCCTGGGAATACTTCCTCGACAAGGTTGACGGACATGTGCGCGCGAATATCATGTACGATCCGAGTCACTTCGTCTTGCAGGCGCTGGATTACCTGGCGTTCATCGACCACTACCACGACCGGATAAGAGCCTTTCACGTCAAGGACGCGGAGTTCCGGCCCGATGGCAAATCCGGGGCCTATGGCGGCTTCATGCCGTGGTCCAAGCGTGCCGGACGGTTCCGCAGTCCGGGCGATGGGCAGGTCGATTTCGGCGCGATCTTCACCAAGCTTTCGACATATGGTTTCGACGGCTGGGCGACGCTCGAATGGGAATGCTTCATCAAGAATCCCGAAGACGGGGCGCGAGAAGGCGCGGCCTTCATCGCCGATCATATCATCAGGGTCTCGGACCGCGCGTTCGACGACTTCGTCAAGTCCGGCGCCGATCGACAGGCCAACCGGTCGATGCTTGGCCTGGAGGAATAGGCAATGGATCGCAGACTTCGGCTTGGGATGATCGGTGGCGGTCAAGGCGCCTACATTGGCAATATCCACCGCATCGCGGCGCGGCTCGACGGTCAGTGGGACCTCGTCGCAGGCGCCTTTGATGTCGACCCGCAACGGGGGCGGGACTTCGCGATTGGCGAGGGGCTGGATCCGGCCCGCGCCTATGGCAGCTATCAGGACCTGATCGCCGGCGAGGCTGGCCGCGACGACAAGGTTGATGCGGTTGCCATCTGCACGCCGAACTTCACCCACTATCCTATCGCCAAGGCGTTGATCGACGCCGGCTTTGACGTGATCTGTGAAAAACCGCTGACGGCCACGCTCGAGGATGCCATCGCGCTGGAAAAGCTGGCCCGGGAAAGAGGGAGTTTTGTCGGCGTCACCTACACTTATTCCGGCTACCCGATGGTGCATGAGGCGCGCGTCCGGGTCGCCAATGGAGAGCTTGGAAAAATCCGGACGATCCAGGTCGAATATCCGTTGGAGTGGATGGCCACCGCCATCGAATCCGAGGGCAACGCTCAGGCCGCATGGCGCACGGACCCCACGAAGAACGGGCGCGGCGGGTCGATCGGGGACATCGGGACCCATGCCTATCACCTTGCCGGCTTCGTCACCGGCCTGACGGTCGAAGCCCTGACAGCCGATCTTGCCACCTTCGTTCCGGGCCGTGCACTGGACGACAATGCCCATGTGATGATCCGCTACGAAGGCGGCGCGCGGGGTCTGCTTTGGTCCAGTCAGGTGGCCCTCGGGAACTCCAACGGTGTGCGGCTACGTGTCTTCGGATCGGAAGGGTCGCTCCAATGGTTCCAGGAGCAGCCGAACGAACTGATCTTTCAGCCGCTCGGCGGCCGGGTCCAGACGATCAAGCGCGGCACAGACGAGGTTTCGGAGGACGCCAAGGTCCGCAGCCGCACGCCCCCCGGCCACCCCGAGGGATATCTTGAGGCTTTTGCCAATCTCTATGCGGGGTTTGCCGAGGTAATCCGGGCACGACGCGCCGGACGAGACCCGGGCTCCATCGGCCAGAACGTGCCTTTGGCCTATGACGGGCTGAAGGGCGTCGCCTTCGTTGAAGCCGTTGTCGATAGCGCCGAGAGCGATCTGCCGGTCTGGCTCACACCCGTGGCGACCTGACTCCGCGCCAGGCCCCTAGCGACGTCATCGACAGGCCGGCAGCCGATTTCGGCGAGTCAGGGAAACCACCTTGCCGAAGCAAGGCCGCCACGGTCGCGACAGTCTGGCGCGGTGACGTTGATCAGCCCCTGTCTCGCCGCGCTCTTGAAACGTACCGGCACGCGGAGGCTTGCCCGCGTGTCGGTTACGATGCGGGCAATGGCCCGCAGCTGATCGTGTCGGGGTGGCCGGTTTTCGTTGCGCGATAATCAGGTCCGGTTCATCCCGGGGGGCCTCATCCTCGACGTTTCTCACCGGGCCGTCCGCATGAACGGACCGACATGGCATCGCGCGGCGCCAGGTCCAGACCCAGCCGTGTAACATCGGGGCGCGACGGACTTCGCACCAGTCTCGCTGCGCAAGCGCTCGGGGCGGGACACCCGACCGATGCGGGATATCCTCTCATCTTCCGCGAGATCGCATGCGTCGCCCGAAGCGGCCCCCACCTGCCTGTCGCGTTCAGGGAGAGCGATGGCTATGGGCGCGTCAGGGCCGACAAGGCAAGGGACATCATCTCGCGGATGCGGGCGGGATCCTCGCCCGAGGCGCGCTGGGTGATCGCCAGTGCAAGATGCTCTCCCAGATAGCGCGCCCCGGCCTCGATCGAGAGGCGCTCGGGCCAGGTGTCGGCATCCCGGCATGACGACAGGAACGCGACATAGACGGCCTGCGCAGCGGCGTCGATTTCCTCGACCCGCGCGCGGGTCTGGGGCCCGAGCCGGTGTTTCCCGGCGCGCATCTTGTAGAACAGGCAACCCGTTTCCATGCGCGGGTCTGCGGCGGCAAAGTCGATCAGCGCGTCAAGCGTGTCCTGCAACCCCTCTCCACTTTGCAGGATCAGGAAAATGGCCGACAGGACCCGTTCGGCATAGCTGTCGAGAACCGCGCGCATCAGCCCGTCCTCGCTTCCGAACTCCCGGTAAAGCGAAGGCTTGGATATCCCTGCCATCTGACAGATCGCATTGACCGACACGTCGGCCGGGTCGCTGTTCCAATAGGCGGTCATCGCGACATCGAGCACCGCGTCGGCCTTCATCGTCCGCGGCCGGCCACGCGCAGGTTTGGGATCTTGATCGCTCATTTTTATACCATATGGTATTTTATATCTTGACGGTGCGTCCGATATATTTGTACCAGTCGGTAACAGAGTGCACAAGCAGGGGATAGTCCCCAGGCGGATACGGGGGAAGTCACCACGTCAACACCGGGGTCTCGACGCGGGGACCGCCGTCGCCCGACACAACCGCCGACGCCATTTCGCGTGTGCACAGCAGGCAACAAACAGAACGACCGAAAACCAGCCGGAAAGGATTTTTCCCATGATGAAGACACTGATCGCCGCAGCCGCGGCCGCCCTGATTGCGACATCCGCCATTGCAGAGAGCCATGCCCATGATGGCAACCACTTCGCCCTCGAGGATACCGCATGGTTCGATGCCCCCCTGCCCGGCGTTCAACTGGCCCTCGCCTGGGGCGACGACGCGACCGGCGCCACATGGCTGATCAAGATCGACCCGGGCACGGAACTGCCGCCGCATACGCATACCCATGATTATCGGGGCGTCAGCATCGCGGGCACCTGGGTGCATATCGAGGCCGACGGCACGGAAGTGTCGACCGTGCCGGGCGACTATTCCCTGGTCGAAGGTGGCGTGGCCCACGGAGACCGCTGCGACAGCGACATCCCCTGCATCGGCCTGATTGTCTATAGCGGGCCGCTTGATGCGGCACTGGTCGAGTAACGAGGTCTTGCGGGTTCGGTCGGATCAAGGCCGGCCGAACCCGATTTCGCGATAAGGACATACCCCACTCATGACAGTTTCCCTCGCATCAACGCTCGGCCTGCTCTTGTGTCTTGCACCGGCCCTTTTCCATGCCGTCGAAATCTACCGTCCGCTCTGGGCGCGCTGGATGGTCAACTGGGTGCTGCCCGTCTTTGCCCCCGGCCTGCCGCGCCCATCCAAGGCGCTGACCCATGGTGACCAGATCGCCATGCTGGATGCCGCCTTGGACGCCGCGCCGAAGGACAAGGCTCCCGTTGGGGCGGATTACATCTTCCTGATGTTGTTCGAGCAACGTCAGGGTGCGCTGGCCTTTCTCGCGGTGGCGGCCGGTGTCGTCTACGGCCTGACATTGCCGCTTGCCGATCGTCATGCCCTGCATTTCGTATTCGGGATCATGGCCCTGCTGTTCGCGCTGGTGAACGCCAACCCCGCCGGCGTGCCGTTTCTCGGCCATCATCCCCGGATGTCGCGCAACGGGCGCAATGTCGGTCTTGTCTTTGCGCCCTTCTGGGCCGCCGTGGCCGGCCTCAACGGCTGGGCCTTTGCCGGCTGAGGCACCCCGCTCGCTGTCTCATTCACCGGACGTCTCATCAGGCCGGATCGCCCTGAGATGTTCGAGAAACGCCTGGACCTTGGTCGTCCGGTGCAGATCGACATGGGTCACGATCCAGAGCGCGGTCGACCATTCGTCGCAAGGCGGCATGATCTCGATCAGATCGGACCGGCCGCAGGCGTCATGTTCGGCCAGAAAGCCAAGGCCCAGCCCGTCACAGACGGCGTTGAGCATGACGCTCAGCTCGGTCGTCCGCAGCGCAAGGGCCTCTGGCGGCACATTCGCATTCATCCATTGCGTGAACGGGGCGCGCCCTGCCGGGCCGATATTGCCGACGAACCGGTGACGATGCAGCTCGTCGGGGCCCGGACGCCCGGCCCGGTCGATATAGGCTTGGCTGGCATAAAGCCCGAAGCGCAGATGGCGGAACAGCGTCACGACGTAGTCGGGCACTTCCGGTTTGGCCCCGGCACGGATCGCCACATGCGCCTCCCCATGTTCCAGCCGCGCCAGTTGCGCGCCCGCGAGGAATTCGATGGCGATCTGAGGATGCTCCAGATGGAACGCGCGCACGGCGGGCATGACCACCGGCGCGACGCCGGCCAGAGCCGTCACGATCAGTGCGCCGGAAAGCTGCCCGGCCTTGCCGCGTGCGCGCCCCGCCAGATCGCCGAACATCTCGTCGGCGCGGGACGCGACCTCGAGCATGTCTTGGCCCGCATCGGTCAACGTGTAGCCCCGCGCGTGGCGCTGAAACAGGGGGGCGCCGAACGCGACCTCCAGCGTCTCGACATGGCGATTGACTGTCGCGCGGTGCACACCCAAAGCCTCGGCTGCCGCGCTGACCGTGCCCAGACGCGCGACCATCATCGCGGTTCGAAGTTCCATCCAATGTTCCATGGCGGCCCTTAGCACGCGGAATATGTCGCATCAACGCGCACATCATGTGCGATCCGGGATCTGGTGCGCGGCAGGACAGGGGGAGAGATTGCAGCATAACTTATCGAGCAGCAGTTCGGGCCCATGCAAAGATATTCTCCCCTCCTCGTTTCGCGGCACTGGCTGATGGCACTCTTGATCCTTGTGGCGCTGGCTGCAGGTGGCCTCCTGCTCGCCAACTTGCTGCATGTCAGCCTTGAAACGGTCGCCGGCCTTGGCCCGCACATCACCTTCGGGCCGGCGCCCGGTGCCGGCCTGTTCCCGGTCGTCCATGACGGCACGTCCGAAACACTGCCGGCAGCACTCGCCGGCGTGCCGACGCGTATCGCACAGAGCGTGATCGCGTCGATCCTCGTTGCACTCATTGCCCTGCACATCACCGCAGCGCCGCATCACCAGATCATCCCTACGGATGAGTTCTTGCGCCGATCGTAATTCGGCCAACGGTCCACCGGAAACTCAGAAAGGGTCCCTCATGAAAATTCTTGCCTTCGCGGCCTCCAACAGTCGCAATTCCATCAATCGTCTGCTGATCGACCACGCCACGACGCGGCTGCAGCAGATGCAGTCCGGCATCGAGGTCGAAACGCTTGACCTCAATGATTACGAGATGCCGATCTTTTCCGTCGACCGCGAACACGAGGCCGGCATTCCCGCGCCGGCGCAGGAGTTCTTCGCACGGATCGGCGCGGCGGATGCGGTTCTGGTGTCGTTCGCGGAACACAATGGCTTTGTCACCGCTGCTTGGAAGAACGTCTTCGACTGGATGAGCCGGATCGAGATGAAGCTCTGGCAGAACAAGCCGGTGGTCATGCTGGCCGCCAGCCCCGGCGGCCGCGCGGGCGCCAATGTGCTGGCCAGCCAGCAGATGATCGCCCCGCTCTTCGGCGCCGATCTGCGCGGATCATTGGGGATCGGAGCGTGGTTCGAGGGCTGGGACGCCGAGGCGAAGCGGCTGACACGACCCGAGGAAATCGCGGCGCTGGACGATCTGCTCGGCCAACTTGTGACACCGGTCCAAACGGCCGCGGCCTGATCGGCACGAACAGACGCTCACCCCCATCATACTGAAACATCAGGATTTCCAAATGACGCAGACACAAGCCACTGCCCTGAAATTTGCCGCGATCCTGTGGGTGATCTGGGGTCTTGTCCACACACTTGCCGGTGCGATGACCATACTTCAGCCGCCGTCCGAGGCTTTCGCCGCAATCGCTGATGCGGTCGATCCTGCGGTCCTCGTGGCCGATTATCACCCCGCGGTAGCCGGGGTGATAAACCAGCACGGCTTCAACCTGTTGTGGATCGGGCTGGCCACGATCGTGGGCGCCGTCTTCATCTGGCGCGGCACCCTGACCGCGATCTGGGTGACGGCCATGGTGGGTGGGTTGGCCGATGTCGGCTATTTCCTGTTCCTCGACCTGCCGGGTCTCGTGAACTTTGTCCCCGGCACGATCATGACGCTGATCTCGGCCTCGGCTATCCTGATCAGTTTCTGGATCTGGCGTCTCAAACGCTCCACCTCCCCCGCGCAGGGGTGACGCAAGAACCAGCAGCCAGAAGTTCCCCGACCGCCCTGCCCGGCATCCCCTTGCCGGGACGGGCACCCGCCTGACCATCGAGGCCGACCAAACCTGAATGGCAGCGCACGGGCGGACAGGCGCAAGGGGGCTTTCGTCTATTCCCGGACACGTCCCCTTTGCCAACTCCATCAGCGGTGTCATTGTCAGTTTCACGGTGCAATTCAGCGGCCAATCGAAACACAAAAGTCCTTTCGACCCAAGGGCATCAGTGGTGTCTGCACAAGACCGTCAACCCCGACATCGTCGGTCCGCCTCATGCTGCGAGACGCGTTGATGTCAGAGCGAAATCCGTCGTGGCTCTCGTATTCGGTAAGAACCTGTATCGTTAGTTATCAACAGCCAAATAATCTTGCGGCATACGGAAAGGCGGTGCTACCCGAAAACTCTATTTTTACTGCATTTGGGGAAGTATCTATGTCTGGACGGGGCAATCGGGCGATCTTACCACAAGTTCTTATTTCCGCGATGTTTTTTGCCTCTCTTGGACTGATATACTGGACCTCTCAGAAATCGTTCGAAACCGTCATGGAGGAGACCCTCCGGCGGTCGACTGAATCCTCCCATGGGGACATGGTGCTGTTCGCTTCGAACTCGCTGCGAGACGAGATCAACCTTCTCGTTGATGAATATGAAAGGCAGCGCCCGATCGATGATTGGGCTGGGTTCCTGGGACAGGAACATTCCCGAGCGTTCAATGCCAAAGTTCAAGACCTGTTCGAAGGGACGAATGTCTTGAAACTCAAGATTTATGCGACTGATGGGTATACGATCTTCTCGACCGATCCGTCCCAAATCGGAGAAGAGAAAAGTGAAGTCGAGGAAGTGACGCACGCATTGCGAGGCAGATCTTCTTCTCAATTCACTTTCCGGGACAGGTTCGTGACAATGGCGGGCAACAGAGTGAATATCGAGGTCGTCTCTTCCTATCATCCCCTGAACTCAGAGGCGACTGGTATCAACGGCGTTGTCGAGGTCTATTCAGACCGATCCTCCGATTTCCTGATTTCGGAGAAGAATGTCAAAGACAAGCTGGCCAACCTGATCATCTTTCTCGCGTTCGCGTCATCCTCTTGGCTAATCGCCTTGATCTACTACAACCTGCGACATCGCTCCGAGGACTCTTAAGTGCTGAACGCTCTCCGAAACGCCAATCAGTCGCTCTTGATCATCATCGTCGGCTGTATTGTGATGGGTTCTCTGATATTTGGGCTGAGTGGCTCAAACCAGCGATTTGCAGAGAATGCGGCGCTGGAGACCGCGCGATCCTATAGTCAGACCTTTACGA
Source organism: Alexandriicola marinus (assembly GCF_004000435.1). GTDB lineage: Bacteria > Pseudomonadota > Alphaproteobacteria > Rhodobacterales > Rhodobacteraceae > Alexandriicola > Alexandriicola marinus. The sequence continues at coordinate 316 of NZ_RBVZ01000005.1, read as the reverse complement.
GTATCCGGAATTTCTATCAGGAAAACGTTGTTGAGCGTTTGCAGGGTACGAACGCCGAAATCGTGCATAATTTCCGCGAAGTTGACGGCGCGATCCCCATTCCCGCCACAATGATGATCGAGCTGACGACCTATCTCAACAAGACAAATACTGACGTCACCTTTGCCCTCGTGAGCGACTACCCCTTCCCATGGAGAAGCAGCAGGCCCCTCGTCGATTTTGATGTCGAAGCGATCGAATTCCTCAGAGAGACCGGCTTGGAAGAGTTTTTCGAATTCCGCGTCGAGAACGATGGAGTGCCCCCACTGAAGTGGTC
>NZ_RBVZ01000049.1 GCF_004000435.1 Alexandriicola marinus | reverse complement strand
GCTGCTGGGGCTACAAGGACATGGAAGAAAGCGCCGGCCCCGTCGAGTCCCGCGCGCCGCTCAGCCTTCTGGCGCTTCTCTCCGACCTGAAAGACCCTGACAGCTACGCCCATGCCTGGCGCCAGCGTTGCCGGGACTGGGCTGCGATCCCGGACTACGAGGAAGGCGACAAGATCAGGCTCGCGGCCCCTGTGACGCTCACCGATGGCAGCACCTGCCAGATCGTCACTGCGACCCACTACAGGCGGGGGCGGCAAAACCGCCGCTGCTACCGCATTGAGGAAACCGGCGGGCTCGTGCGGCTCTCTAGGGCCTCGCTTGCGGGCTCGGAGCTGATAAGTTCCGCGAAGGGTGCGGCCAGTCCTGTGCTGGCGGAGTTTCTGGCGGGGCAGGGTGGCTGAGTTTCTCGCTGAGACAACACGACGAAACAACGCGCGCACATACCGCCGACTTGAAATCGTATCTCAAATGAGATACATGATTCCTATCAATTGGAGAACCACCATGCCTGCCCAAACATCCATGCTTCATGTCCGTGTTGACGATCAGTTGAAAGCACAGGCTTCGGACGCACTTGCGGGCGTCGGTCTGACGCTCTCCGACGCAGTGCGTATTCTTCTGACCCGCGTGGCCGCAGAAGGCGGATTGCCTGCCGGATTGACTGCTGATCCGGATGCCTATGACGCCTGGTTCCGGGCGAAGGTACAGGAAGCGCTGGACGATCCAAGGCCCACAACGTCCCATGCCAAGGCGATGCAAGACGCCCAGGCATTGATTGACGGGAAGCGCCTTGCCAAATCTTGAATGGAAAGCGACGGCCACCGCCGACTTGCTGGCAATCATTGACTACATCTCTGACGACAACCCGGATGCCGCCCAAGTTCTCAAAGACGAGATTGAACACAAGACGTCCCTCCTTCCTGAACGCCCTCTGATGTACCGCGCGGGCCGTGTGGACGGGACTAGGGAGATGGTTGTTCGGCCGAACTACATCGTGGTTTATGCAGAAAATCCTGAGATGGTGACCATTTTACGCGTTCTTCATGCTGCGCAGCAGTGGCCATGATGGGGGTGCAGGCCCCCCGCTAAGAAATTGCCCGCTCTACGCCTTCAAAGTGTAGAGCGGGCTTTTTGTCCTTTGGAACTCAGACCCTGATCCAAAGGAAATCTCCATGTCCAAGCCCAAACTGGCAAACCCGGCTCTCTCAATCTCCGAAGCTGATCTCACCTCAAGGCCGAGGATGGACATCTCTTCATCGAAAAGCGCAGCCCCAGCAGCAATTCCTCCGAGACCCAAGCCTTCATGGAGGGCGAGAAGGATATCCTGATCTTCTCCGATGCGGGCGGGACGGGCCGGTCCTATCATGCCGCAAAGACGGCCAAGAACCAGAAACGGCGGCGGCACTACCTGTTGGAGCCTGGCTGGCGCGCCGATGCGGCCATCCAGGGGCTCGGCCGCACGCATCGCTCTGCCCAGGTCAGCGCGCCCTTCTTCCGGGTCTGCACCTCCGATGTGCATGGCGAGAAGCGCTTCACCTCAACTATAGCCAAACGCCTCGACCAGCTGGGGGCCTTGACGAAGGGCCAGCGCGAGACCGGCTCGCAAGGCATGTTCCGCGAGGAGGACAATCTCGAAAGCCCGATCGCGCGAGCGGCGCTGCGTGGGTATTTCGCCGATCTTGCCGCCGGGCGCGCCGAGGCGATGAGCTACGAGAGCTTCACGGACTGGACGGCCCTGCGACTGATCGATAAGGACGGTGTGCTTCTCCAGGAACTTCCCCCGATCCAGCGGTTTCTGAACCGGGTGCTGGCGCTACCCATCCATATGCAGAACGCGCTCTTTGCCGAGTTCATGAGGCGGATTGCCCCCGTGCCGGGTGATCCCCATCGCAACT
>NZ_RBVZ01000048.1 GCF_004000435.1 Alexandriicola marinus | reverse complement strand
GCGGCCGGATTTTTCCGTTGTTTTCAAGGGTTATTTGCCAGGGGCTGAGCACTGGCGCTGCCGCCAAAAGGCCCGGGAGAGGTCTCTCGCGGCCGATATTCTCTGGACCTCATGACTACGCCGATTTGGTGAATAGTTCATAAGTATCTGGCATCACGCCGTTATTTTGGGCTCCTGGCTTCACACTTCGACGCCAGTGGCGTTCGGTGAGATGCAACAAAAAAGCCGACCCTTGCTAAGGGTGGCAGAAATGCCATCGGACATCAAACTATCTTCGGGCCTGGTGTGGTTCCATTGCGAAGCCGTCGTTCGCAGTCGCCTGCCAAAGATGCCTGAGTTTCTATTGCGGCGAAGCGAACTGACAGGTTGCTGCAGCTTTCAGGCCCGGGCGCGAAGCTCCCGCAAGTCTTGGGGAGAAGTGTCAGCCAAGCTCGAAACTAAATTCCAGTTCTTCTATCAGCGCGCGAACCTTTGGCGACCGCGCGATCAGATGTGCGAAAGCCTGCATGAAATCCTCGATTGTCACGCCGGGTCGTGCTGCTTTCACGCGCGCGACCTGCACCTTTACCACTTCGGGATCGCCAAGGGCGAGGGCGGCCATGACAGCCCCGGCATTCGCGAACCAGCTTGCGCGTGGCAGAAGGGAGGCCTCGCGGAACGCTTTCAGGGCCGCTTCGGCAGACCCGTGCTCGGCGTCCGCAAGATGCGCCATGCCGATGTTGGCAAGGAAGGTCCAGCGCATCGGATCGTTGGGGCTCATGCGCGAGGCGATCTCGCTGTCGGCGATGACCTGCCTGAGATCTCCACGCGGGGCCAGGACATTGGCGAAAGCGCGCGCGTTATGCACTTCGGCGCTGTTGGAGTTTATTTCGAAGGCCCTGTCCATGACGGCGAAAGCCTCGTCGAACGCCCCCGCCATCACCAGGCAGCACGAGAGGGTGCAATGGGCCACTTCGTCTCGCGGCTCGAGGTCGAGAGCGCGCCTGGCATGCGCGATGCCATCGGGAATGGCCTTTCGAGGATCCGGCGAAATGGCAAGGATCGTTTCCATGAAGTCGATCCGCGAAAGTAGGGCATGGGGGGCGGCGAAGGTCTCGTCGGCCTCGATCGCCTGCAGCGCGCAATCGCGGGCCAAACGATAGCCGCCCTCGGTAAAGCGGTAGGCCGCATCGAACCCGTTGCAGTAGAGCTCCCATGCCGAAATATTGCTTTCCCGTCCACGGCTGGCCCGCTCGAATTCGCGGACGCGGATCTCGGGTTCGATGGCCTGCGCGATCGAGCAAGCCAGATCGTCCTGAAGCTCGAAAATGTCCGACCACGCCCCGTCATAGGTCTTTGACCAGACATGGGCGCGCGTCGGCGCATCGACGAGTTCGGCCGTCACGCGCAACCGTGCGCCATCGCGAAAGAAAGTGCCGCGGAGCAGATAGCGCGCGCCCAGTTCCTCGCCGATGGTGGTGATGTCCTTCGCGCTGCCCCGATAGGTCAGGCTCGATGCCGCGGCGATCACCAGAAGCATGCGGAAATTCGACAGGGTCCCGGTCGTCCGGTCGACGAGCCCTGCGATGATGCCCTCATGCTCGGGCGCGCCCGACCGGTTTTCAAAGGGCAGGATGGCAACCGAGGGGCGGACGGCTTTCGCAACCCTCGGCGCGGCGCCCCGATCGTTCGATACGTCTTCGGCGTCCCCCCCGCCGAGCGCCTGCGAGAGCGCGATCTTCGAACCGACGCCCAGCTTGCGGTAGACGGCATAGATATGGGCGCGGACCGTGGTCGGCGCGATGCCAAGGCGTTCGGCAATTTGGCGATAGGTGGCGCCGCCGGCATAGGCGGTAGCGATCTCGGCTTCGCGGCGGCTCAGGCGCTCGGCTTCCATGATCTGTCGCGCTCCTTCAAACCGATCGAGACAGACCGCAGGCCCAGCGGCCCGGGAAAGACCGCATGCGGCACACCCCGAGGTGATCGTTTTCGCATGACCCGGTGGGGTACATGCACAAGGGTACTACACGTTTATAGTGCATATGCACGATGCCGGGAACGTGTCCAGCGCGTTAGCTTGGGTGAAAATCACGCCCGACACCCATTGGAGACCGCCATGACCCGCCTCGCCCTCGCCG
>NZ_RBVZ01000047.1 GCF_004000435.1 Alexandriicola marinus | reverse complement strand
ATTTCGGGCACCAGCCGGGCGATGGCAGCGGCGACGTGTTCTTTCATCTCGATCCGCTGTGGGCCGATCCGGACACCGACTTCATCGGCATCGACAACTACATGCCACTCTCGGACTGGCGCGACGGGTTCGAGCATGCCGATGCGCAGGAGGGCTGGCCCGCCATCTACGACCGCGCCTACCAGCAGGGGAACATCGCGGGCGGCGAAGGCTTCGACTGGTTCTATGCCAGCGCGGCGGACCGCACCGCGCAGGTACGCACCCCGATCACCGATGGTGCGGCGGGCAAGCCGTGGGTCTTCCGCTACAAGGATCTGCGCGCCTGGTGGTCGAACGCCCACTACAACCGCCCGGGCGGGGTGGAGAGCGGTACGCCGACGGCATGGGTGCCGCAGTCCAAGCCGATCTGGTTCACCGAGCTCGGCTGTCCCGCCATCGACCGCGGTACGAACCAGCCGAACGTCTTCTTCGACCCGAAGTCGTCGGAGAGCTTCACGCCGCATTTCTCGCGGGGCTGGCGAGATGACGCCATCCAGCGTGCCTATCTCGAGGCGACGTATCTCTGGTGGGGCGAGGCCGCAAACAACCCGGTGTCCTCGGTCTATGGCGGCCGGATGGTGCATGTGCCCGAATGCGCCGCATGGACCTGGGACGCGCGGCCGTACCCGTTCTTTCCAGCGCTGACCGATGTCTGGACGGATGGGGCGAACTGGCGGCTCGGCCACTGGCTCACTGGGCGGCTGGGTGCGGTGTCTCTGGCTGCGCTGGTCCGGTACCTCTGTCTCCGCGCCGGGTTGCCCCAGGATCGCATCGACGTCACCGGCCTCTGGGGCGCGGTGGAGGGCTATGCGATTGGCGCGCTGGAGAGCCCGCGTGCATCGATCACTACGCTCGCCCGCCACTTCGGCTTCGACGCGGTGGAGACCGAGGGCGTGATCCGCTTCATCATGCGCGGCACGGCCTCCGTCGCCACCCTTACGCCCGACGATCTGGTGGCCGCCCGCGAGGGCGACCTGCTCGAACTGACCCGCGGCCAGGAGACGGAACTGCCGCAGGCCCTGAAATGGCAGGTCGCCCGCGCCGACGAGGATTACGACGCGGCCCTCGTCGAGGCCCGGCGCATCACGGTGGACACGACCCGGATCGCGTCCGAGTCCTTCCCGATGGCAGTGCCGCCCGAGGAGGCCGAGCGGCGCTGCCGCCGCGCGCTGATCGAGGCGTGGGTGGGGCGCGAGACGGCGGCGTTCCGATTGCCGCCCTCGCGGCTCGCGCTCGATCCGGCCGATGCGATCCGCCTCGCGCATGACGGACGGCTGGTCGATCTGCGGCTCGTCTCCATCGCCGACGCCGAGGCGCGCGGCATCGAGGCGGTGCGCCAGGACCGGGCGACCTACGATCTGCCGCCCGGCGATCCCCGCGCAGCCTCACTGACGCGGGCCGTGGTATTCGGCGCGCCGGATGCGGTGCTGATTGACCTGCCTCAGCTGACCGAGGACCAGCCGGCGCATCGGCCTTACGCCGCAGCCCATGCCGTGCCGTGGCCGGGCGAGATGGCGGTGTTCCGCAGCCCCTCGACGGACGGCTTCGAGCTGCTGACCACGTTCGGCAGCCGCGCCCGGTTCGGGGCTCTGGTCTCCGACTTCTTCGCGGGCCCCACCTCGCGCTTCGACCTTGGCAACGTGCTGGTGGTCGATCTGCTGACCGGCACGCTGGAAAGCGTCACCGACCTGACGCTCTTCGGAGGCGCCAACGTGCTCGCCATCGAGAGCGCGCCTAGTGTCTGGGAGATCGTGCAGGCGGGCGCGGCCGAGTTGCTCGCCCCAGGCCGGTATCGGCTCACCCGGCTCCTGCGCGGCCAACGCGGGACGGAAGTCGCCATGGGCAATCCGACGCCCGCTGGCGCGCGGGTGGTGGTGCTCGACGACAGCCTCGCATCGCTGCCGATCGCCGAAGCCGATCTTGGCACCCCGTGGAACTGGCGCATTGGCCCCGCGAGCCGTCCCGTCAGCGACGAGACCTATGTGGCGCAAACCTTCACGCCTTCGGGTGTCGGGCTACGGCCGTTCTCCGTCACCCATGTCGAACAGCCGTGGCGCACACCGCGCACGCCCGGCGATCTGACCATCCGTTGGACGCGCCGGTCCCGGTCACTCGCGGCCGATAACTGGGGCGCGGTCGA
>NZ_RBVZ01000046.1 GCF_004000435.1 Alexandriicola marinus | reverse complement strand
GGACCACTCGATGGGGGCAGACCAGGAGGACGAGATCATTTCGCGAATGCTTCGTGTTGGCAGTTGAAAGCTTGAAGAGGTAATCATGGTCTCCAACCGACGAATTGTATCGCGAGGTGAGTTGGAGTGGATCGACCCCATTGATCCGTCGTGGCCGGTATTCATCGCCTGCATGAGGTCAAACGCTTCACCGCCACGCACCTCCCCCACAATTATGCGATCGGGTCGCATACGAAGGCAGTTCTTTACCAGATCCTGCATCCGCACCTCACCCTCGCCTTCAAGGTTCGGAGGACGCGTTTCAAGGCGGACAGTGTGCGGCTGTTGCAGCTGAAGTTCGGCCGCGTCCTCGCACGTCACAATGCGCTCTTCTTCATCAATGTATGCGGTCAGGCAGTTCAGGAGTGTGGTCTTCCCGGAGCCGGTTCCCCCGGAAACGATGACATTGCAGCGTGTCCGTGCGATCACCCGGAGGATATCCGCGACGTCCGGGGTGAGCGATCCGAACATGACCAAATCATCAAGTGTCAGACGCTGCTTTCGGAACTTACGGATTGTAAGAGTCGGGCCATCCAGCGACAGCGGATGGATAATGATATTCACCCTTGATCCATCAGGAAGTCGCGCGTCAGCGATCGGGCTGCTTTCGTCGACCCGCCGTCCAACCTGCGAGACGATTCTCTGGCAAACGTTCAGCAGGTGGTCGCGGTTCTTGAAACGAACGTCTGTCTTCTTTACCCGTCCGCCGACTTCTATGAATACATTCCGAGGCCCATTGACCATGATGTCGGTTATTTCATCCCGGACAAGCAGTTCCTCGAGCGGGCCATAGCCCAGGACGTCATCTGCGAGCGATTCTACGATTTGCTCGGCAAGGTAAGGGGGGATATCGCCTACGCGACGACTGATGATCCCATTCGCTATCCTGTTGACCTCACCACGCGCCTCGTCCGGCGTCATCTCGTTAATCTCATCGATATCGATCAGCTCAACGAGGGCCGTACGAACTTCTTCCTTTACGGCGTAGAAATATTCCTGATCATCCGAGTCTCGATCATCGACCAGATCGTTTGAATTTCTAAAATTCGACCCTTGGGAAACTGCGGAAGCCTGAACCGGATCAGGTTTCGATCGTCTCGCCTTACCGAATGCCACCACGTTTCTCCAAGCGTTCAGAGACCTACAGAACGATAGGTCTTTTTATTACAGCCAAACGTCACCTTTGCCGTCTGCTATCTATTACCGGCAATCCATACGCAGCGCGCTGGAAAAGCGTACTACCACACGAAATCGGGGACCTCGTTACGAAGCCCCCGCATCTCAAAGGTAAGCCTATGAGAAGGCCCCCACGAATTTTCGCCCGGACTTATTCCGGAAGTGCGCCGGCCAGGTCCGTAAACACGCCAGCAACGTCAAACGTTGCACCCTCAACGCGTCGTATCAACACCTTTGGCATTACCAACCACACCCTGCTCCGCTGGTCCCAAGCAGCCCCGATCTCTCCCACCGGTCCGGGTTCGGGACGGACGCCTGCCTTCGACACGCCGCAAGTTGATGCTTGGTTGCACGACGCAGCCGCCTGACCGGCCGGTCTGGTCCGAAAGTGGGACAGGCCGACTTCTTGACACCGTGTCAGCTCGAGAAGCGGCCTTGTCCGACTGTCCCGAAGGACGTTGACACGCAGAGTTGTCGCCTTAGTGTCAACGTTGTCAAATTCTTGTGGACGATATCCAGTGCCTGTTACAATGAAGGAAGTCGCCGCCTTGGCAGGCGTGTCGATCAAGACCGTCTCCCGGGTTGTCAATAAGGAAGGGGCTGTCGCCGAAGAGACACGCCGCCTCGTTCAGGACGCTGTCGAACAACTGAAATTCCGACCGAACCAGTTGGCGCGCGGCCTCGTCAAGCAGCGGTCCGGATCCATCGGGTTGGTCGTTACGAACATGTCCAACATGTTCTATTCCGAGATGACTCAGGAAATCATGTTGGCCGCGCGGGCTCGGGGAAACCATGTTCTTGTCGCAAGCCATCTGGGTGATCCCGCGGAACAGGCAGAGGTCGTCGCCTCGCTGATCTCGCAAGGGGTGGACGCGATATTGATCTACCCGGAAATGGGCGGTGACGCAAAGCTGTTCGAAGTGGCTGAAGGATTCGGTCCGTTTGTCCTGATGGATCACATTCTGCCGATTGCAGAGTCGTATGAGAACATTTTCCTATTACAATCAGATATTTCCGATGGAATTG
>NZ_RBVZ01000045.1 GCF_004000435.1 Alexandriicola marinus | reverse complement strand
GCACGGCGGGCGGGGTGATGACCTGCGCGCGGATCGGGCGCCCCTTGTAGGTGATCGAAACCGAGACGATGGGGCGGTCCTTGCTCATCGTCGTGTTGGCCGAGGAGGCGATCTGGTTGCCGAGATCCCTGACCTGAACGGCCGTGAGCCTCTGGTCGAGCGCGCGCATGAAGTGATCGCCCTGGAATTCGCCCCAACAGGTCCCGTCGGGATTGATGCAGATCTCGATGACGTCGTCGCGAGCGGCGGCGTTGATCCGGTCGAGCGAGGTTTCGAGATAGCTCAGAGACATGGGCTCAGAATACCTCCAGATCGCGGTCGACCATGACCGTGACGCGGGCGCCCTGGTCGACATAGATGACGGGGCCGATGGAGAGGTAATCGCCTATGACGCTGTCCGTGGCATCTGCCAGATCATCGCCAACGTCTTCGAGAGCGTCGGCGGCAGTCTCATCCTGGACTTCGGAGGCGGCGGCACTGGGTGCTGCGGAGATCAGCGAGATCAGGGCGGCCGACCCGAAACGCTCGGCGAAGCGTGTGTCCACGAAGCCGGTGACGCCAGAACGGCCCAGTTCATCACCTCCGAAGGAGCTGATCTGGACGGTCTGGTTGTCGGGCAGGATGATCCGGTCCCAGGCGATCGTGACGCGGCGCTGCGCGATATCGACGCCAGCGCGGTAGCGCCCGACGAGACGGGATCCGCGGGGGATCAAGAGGCGCACGCCATCGACGCTGTAGACATCCTCGGAGACCACGGCCCGGGTCTGGCCGGGAAGCGAGCTGTCGAGGGCGGTTTCCATGACGGCCTGGATCATGGTGCCCTGGATGATGGTGTTGGAGGGATTGGCGATCACCTCGGCCTGCGTCACCGTCGAGGGCAGCGCCCCGTTCAGCACGAAATCCGTCACCTCGCCGAAGGTGCGTTCGGTCAGAGCCGTTTCATTCGCTCCGGACGTGCCGCCAAACGCGATGGTGGGCGAGGCGATGCGCCGCTCCTGGAAGGCGCGTTCCTCCGCGGCGCGGCGCTCCAGCTCGGCCATGCGCCGGGCTTCTTCCTCGCGGCGCAGTCGCTCTTGCTCGCGTGCGCGCAGCTCATCCTCCGTGGGGCCCGCTGGGGCGGGCTGGGGTCGGCTGGCCTCGAGTTGGGCCAGTTCCAGATCCATGCGTAATTGCTCAAGGCTGCGATCCCGCGCCGTCAGTTCGTCCTGGAATCGTTGCTGTGCGGCTTCCGAGGCGGCTTGTAGCGCAGCGATCTGAGCGGTCAGCGCGTCGATCGCCTCTGCGGCGGCGGTGTCTGCCTCGACGACCGGTTCGGGGGCGTTGCGTAATTCCTCGATCTGAGCCTGCAGCGCGGTGATCTGCGCCAGAAGCTCCGCGTTGGGCTCGACTGGATCCGGTCCGACAAACACAACCTCGGGCTCGGGCGGAGGCAAGGTCTCGATAGCGCCAAAGCCGTCCCCCTCGTTTTGGAAGACGTCCGGGGTGGCCGTCGGCAAGGCTTCCTCTTCGTCGGGCTGTGAGAGGAGATAGAGCAGGGCACCACCTGCGCCGATGACGAGGACCACGATCAGCGCGAGAAGGGGCGACCGGCGCTGCGACGCCGTGGGGGCGCGGGCACTGCCTTTCTCAAGGGCGGCGAGGCGTTTTTCCATCTCGGTGTTCCCGGTATCGCTCATGAGGTGGCCTCCGCGGGCGGGATCGCCTCGATGCAGACCACCTCTTCGCCAAGTCGCAGGACCCATTGTCGGTTCACGCCGCTGACGCGGATCACGCCGTCTTCAGGAGTTTGCGTGTTGACCGTGCGCTCGCGGCCGCCCGCGTAGCGGAAGATCGCGGGCACAGGCGCGTTTCTTGGAAACGCGAAATACGTGAACGTCCCGTCATCCCAGATGCGGGTTGGCGTAAACTCGGTCCGCGCGCTGGCACCGTAATTGTAGTTTGGCGCTTGGGCGGCGATGGCTCGAGTCGGGCGCCCAGCGTCATCAGGATAGCGGAACTGCACCACATAGAAGGTCGGGCTGCGAACCTCCTCGACGTTGAAATAGTAGCTGCGCCTGTTCGTGTAGACGGTCACATTGGTATGGACACCGCGCGCGACGGGCTTGATTGCAAATGCCTGGCCTCCGGGCACGCCATCGATCTCGAAGCCCTCGGTGTCGCCCGCGATGATCGAGCGGATGCTTTCACCCTCAACGCCGAGGTCGCGCGCGGTATCGGGCATCAGCTGACCAAGGCCAATGGCGCCCGCATGTGAGATCGCATCCTGCCGATAGGCGCTCTCAACCTCGATATTGG
>NZ_RBVZ01000044.1 GCF_004000435.1 Alexandriicola marinus | reverse complement strand
GGAAACTAGGGGCACCTCAGACAGCCTTGCCGGAGTAATTGCTATGAAACAAAGGCTTGACAGCAATCATGAGAACAGGCTGCTGAAGAAGTCTGCGTGGCGGAGTGGTTTCCCTTGCGGAGGCTATCGGCATTTCGCGTCGCGCCGCTTCATGTTGCAAGCATGTGTGCCCTGATCGGTATGTCGTCGTCATGCCACCAGCAGCCGTGGCAGTCGGGCGAGGTTGTTGGCCGCCATGGTGAGGATTAAGCGCGAGCGCACCCGTTCGACGCCGCGATAGACGGTCTGGGCCATGCCGCCGACGGTCTTGGCCCAGCCGAAGGCCTCCTCGATCCGCTTGCGGTGCTCGATGGACAGGGCATAGCCCTCGTGCCGAATAGTGCGACCGTCGATCGCTGAATATCTTGATTTCAGCGCGACATGGGACGTGACGCAGGCTTGCCGCAGGTCGGCGACGAACTCGGCAGCGTCAAAGTCCTTGTCGGCGCCCAGCGTCAGTTTTCGGGTCGAACCGGGGGAGTGGCGGTGCATCATGTCCAGTGCGGCGCGCCGTTCTGCATGGCCATCGGCCTGCGTCAGGTCGTCCTGCACGATGAGCCCACTCCGGTTCTCCATCAGCGCATGCCCGATGAAGCACAGCATCGCGCCGGTGCCGGGGGACTTCTTGTAGAGCCGCACATCCGGGTCGGTGGTCGAGGCATGGGTGGCATTCGAGCGCGTCTCACCCCGGAAGTCGACTTCGGCATTGCGGTTCTGACGGTTTGGGCGTGTCATCAGCCCTCGGCTGGAAGCTCTTCATCGACGCCCAGGCCTTGACCAGCGTGCCGTCGACCGAGAAGTGAGCGTCCGACAGAAGCGGCGCGACCTCGCGGTGTGCCAGGATCGCAGCCATCATCTTGCGCGAAATTTCGGTCGTAAGCAGCCGGTCGCGGTTCTTGGTGAAGACGGTCGGGACCCAGACGGGATCGTCTATGCCGAGGCCAACAAACCAGCGGAACAACAGATTATACTGCATCTGTTCCAACAACTGCCGCTCGGACCGGACCGAGAACAGCATCTGGATCGGGCTCGCCCGGATCAGCCGCTCCGGCGCAATCGAGGGCGGCCAAAGTCGGTGTAGAGCGCCTCGAACTCGGCATCCAGGCTGGACAGCGCGTCAGTCACCACTTGCCGGATCTTGCGCAGCGGATGACGCACCGGGATGCGTTCCTCCAGATCGACATAGCTGAACAGCGACCCGCTCGTCTCGTCCGTCCCGCGCATCATCACCTCCGCCATAACTGTGCGAAGGGTGAATCATGTTTCGCAAAAAAGGTCGAGAGCCGACTTCTTCAGCGCCTGCTACAACTTGCGGGAAGCCCAAGTCCTGATTGAACAATGGCGCAGACACTACGACACGGTCAGCCACACAGCGCACTCGGCTACCGCCCACCCGCGCCAGAAAGCATCGTCCCGATGGACCAGAGGCCGACAATGCACTAACAAATGGGCCGGACCACCCGTCGGGGGCATGCCACCTTCATCCCGAAGAACCAGCCGTTGCCCTTCTTTGTCGACGACGTCTCAGGATCACTCACCTTGGCCTGATTTTATGTCGAGGAATGAGCATCGATGATCGTCGCATCCACCAGTGTGCCAAAGCGTAGCGTGATGGCCTGACCGGCAAGGTGAGTATTAAGCTCTACAAAAGGCTTTTCGGTCAGCCGATGCTTTGCCAGCGGATGGTGAAAGTTCAAGATCGTGGTTTCATCCGGGATGCGGTCGTCTTCAAGTTTGATGTCCGTAAACTGGCGCATGGCGTCACTGTCATACAGCATCTCCTCGGCCATCGGGTCGCTGAGCGCAAACCAGTTCTGGAGGAAATAGATGCGCAGCATCGTCTCCAGCGGCATCGGTGGCCGTCCACCCTTGGGTCCGGCCTTCGGGTAAAGCGGCGCGATCAGAAACAGCAGCCGTGGACAGGGCACAGCCGCATCCATCTCGCGGAGGGACTTCTCACGCCGCGTCTGTTTCTTCTTCAGAGATTGGCAGAAGCCGGGAAAGACGGGTTGCTTGGGCATCGGTAGGTTCATCTATCGTCCTTGCAACTCTACCCCATGACGCTCAGTACGCGAGGTTTTTCAGACATTCCCCAAGTGGCAGTTCATACGTCCCGCAGAGTAATTAGCCCTGATGGATTCGCCGCGGCGGTAACAAGTGGCAGCCTTGGTCGATTTCCGAACTCAAGTCTAAACATATAATAACTAATTCATTCTTAGTTATACTTTAGGTTGCAATAGTATATTATCGCGTGTATTCTGAGCCTTGTTCCAGAGAGACCTCAGCATGCGTCATCTACTCAAGAAACTCCTCCCCTCGGTCGCAGTCACTTTGACTGTGACGGGTACGTCGCTGCCGTTGCCCGCCCGCGCGCAGACCTACCCCATCGATTGCGCGATCCTCTTGTGCTTGTCTGGTGGCTGGCCAGCTTCGGTTCCCTGTAGCTTGGCCCGCGTCGAATTCATTCGACGAATTACGCCTTGGCCGGTGGAACCGCCGCTGCAAATCTGGC
>NZ_RBVZ01000043.1 GCF_004000435.1 Alexandriicola marinus | reverse complement strand
ATAAGGCGGCCTGACCGGACGCTTACCGTCATCCGTTGGCTGGAAGCTTTTCATGGACGCCCAAGACTTGACCAGGGTTCCGTCGACCGAGAAGTGCTCGTCCGACAGCAGCGGCCTAACTCAAGGCTGCGCCAAGATCGCGGTCATGACCTTGCGCGACATGTCAGTCGTCGGCAGCCGGTCGCGGTTCTTGCTGAACGTAAGCGCGACGCTGATCCCCTCCTGCCGCTTCTGATCTGACCGTGTCATTCTCCGTGCGCATGAGCGTCGGAGGCGTTGGGTTGGAACGAGGCGGCAAAGTGGGCGTCCATTTGGATGGCTCCTCGGGTGGTGAGGTTTCACGGCTGGAGGTGATCGAGGGGCCGACCGGGCGACGTCGGCGCATGAAGGCGGAGCGGGCGCGGATCGCGGCGGAGAGCCTGGTGCCGGGGGCTTCGGTGGCGGATGTCGCGCGGCGGCACGGGACGACGCGCTGGCAGGTCTATGACTGGCGGAAGAAGCTGCGGACGGGTCAGCTTGTCGTGCCCGAGAGCGTGGCGGCCCTGCCGATGTTCGCCGAGCTAGTCGTCGAGGGCGCCGCAGCGGAGATGCCGGCAGAGACGGAGGTCACCACCGGCGTGGAGATCGTTGTCGGCGATGTCGTGATCCGCGTCGGGGCCGACGCCGATGAGGTCCTGCTGACGCGGTCGATCCGGGCGGTGCGAGCGGCGGCGTCATGATGCTCGGTCTGGGAGGGCCGGTGAAGGTCTACGTGGCGACGCGCCCAGTGGACTTCCGCAAGGGGATCGACGGTCTTGCGCTGGCGGTGCAGGAGATGTTCGGGCTCGATCCGTTCTGTGGGGCGGTCTTCGTGTTCCGCTCGAAACGGGCGGACAGGAACAAGCTGCTGGTGTGGGACCAGACCGGGATGGTGCTGGTTCACAAGCGGCTTGAGGGCGGCAAGTTCGTCTGGCCGCAGGTGCGGGACGAGGTGATGCGGATGTCCTCGGCGCAGCTGGCGGCGCTGTTTGAAGGGCTGGACTGGCGGCTGGTGCGACCGGAACGGACGCGGCGGCCGCTGGTCGCAGGATGAGTGGGCGGACGCACGGGAAGCGCCTGTTTTTGCTGGCCAGAACCGCGTCAGCGTGATTCACTCCGAGGCATGGATGCCGATGCCCTCAGCCGCGAGAATGCTCATCTGAAGGCACGCCTCACCGAGGTTGAGGCGGCCCTGCTCGAGGTGCAGGAGGCCAACCGGCGGCTGGAGGGCATCTTGCGCGCATCGCAGCGCGAGCGCTTCGGCAAGAGTTCCGAGAAGCTGTCGCCGGACCAGTTCAATCTGCCGCTCGAGGATGCCGAACTGGCCCAGGGCGTTCTCGCGGCCGCGCAGGAGAAGGCAGAGGCCGCGCTTGCCCGGGCGCGCCGGGAAGAACCTCGCAAGCCCGCGCGCAACCGCGGGCATCTGCCACCGGATCTGCCCCGGGTCGAGCGCGTGATCGAGCCTGCCAGCACCCTTTGCCCCTGCGGCTGTGGGGAGATGGCCCGGATCGGCGAAGATATATCCGAGCGGCTCGACGTGATCCCGGCGCAGTTCCAGGTTCTGGTGACGCGGCGCCCGAGATACGCCTGTCGCCGCTGTTCGAAGGCCGTGGTGCAGGCCCATGCGCCCGAGCACGTCGTGCCTGGCGGGCTGCCGACCGAACGGCTGATCGCATGGATCATCGTGTCCAAGTTCGGCGACCACCTTCCGTTTTACCGCCAGGCGGGGATCTTCGAGCGGCAGGGGCTCAGCCTCAACCGCGGCACGCTCGGCAATTGGGTCGGTCACGCCTGCTTCCACCTGATGCCCGTGATCGACCACATGAAGGCCCATCTGCGTGGTGCCGACCGGATCTTCGTCGATGAGACGCGCGCTCCGGTTCTGGACCCGGGCCGTAAGGCCACCAAGAGCGGCTACTTCTGGGCCGTCGTGTCCGACGACCGTGGTCATGGCGGTGCCGGCCCGCCCATCGTGCTGTTCCACTACGCCCCCGGCCGGGGGAAGCAGCATCCGCTGAGATTCCTGGCCGGATACCGTGGCCGGTTCCTGCAATTTGACGCCTACCAATCCTACAACGCGCTGACCGAGATCACGCGTGACGAGGGCCCGTGGCAGCTGGTCTATTGCTGGACCCATGTCCGCCGCCGCTTCGTCAAACGCTTCGAGAGCCAGGGCTCGCCCATCGCCGAGGAGGTGCTGCGCCAGATCGCGTTGCTGTATCAGATCGAGAAGACTGTGCGCGGCCAGGCTCCCGCCGACCGCCTCGCCGCCCGGCGCGAGCACGCCGCCCCCATCATCGCCGCGCTCAAACCATGGCTGGAGGCCCAGCTCTCGCGCATCTCGCAGAAGTCCCTGCTGGCCGAGGATATCCGCTACACCCTCGCGCACTGGGCCGGCCTGATCCGCTTCCTCGACGATGGCACCCTCGAGCTCGACACCAATCCGGTCGAGAACCAGATCCGCCCGATCGCGCTGACCCGAAAGAACGCTCTCTTCGCCGGAAACGAGATCGGCGCCGAGAACTGGGCCATGCTCGCCTCGCTCGTCGCCACCTACAAGCTGTCGGGCGTGAACCCCGTCGACTACCTCGCCGACACCCTCCGAGCCATCCTCGACGGCCACCCCAGATCCCGCATCGAGGGCCTCATGCCTTGGCGGCACGCCCAGCCGTCAAGCCTCGCCGCATAGGGTCGCGCCATCGCGCTTACGCACTCTCGGCCTCGAGCGCCTTAAGCCGCTTCGCATCGGCGACCTCCATGCCGCCGTACTTGCGTCGCTAGTTGTACAAGGTCGCATCGCTGATCCCGTTGCTTGCGGCACAGATCCGACGCGCTCATGCCCGCCTGGTGTTCCTTCAGAATGCCAATGATCTGCTCTTCGCTGAAACGGCTTCTCTTCATTGGAGTAGCCCCCTGAAAGTGGTCC
>NZ_RBVZ01000042.1 GCF_004000435.1 Alexandriicola marinus | reverse complement strand
GCGGCAGAGCAGTGACGCCGGACGCTTACTTTCCAGCACTCTTCCGGTAAGGAGAGGTCACAGATTTGGGCGATGGCATCGAACACGTCGGCGAAGTTCTGGGGTTCGATGTGTCGAAGGTGTGCTTTAAGTTTGGAGAAGGCCATTTCTATCGGGTTCAAATCGGGGCTGTATGACGGCAGGAACAGGAACCGGCAGCCTGCTTAAAGCATGGACTTGGCCGCGACAGCTTTCTTGTGGGGAGCAAGGTTGTCGAGAATGAATACTTTGCTGGACTGCAGTTCGGGCATGAGGACCTTTTCGACATAAGCGGGAAGAGCAAAGTCATCCATTGCGCCTTTGATTACCCAGGGCGCAATCATGGCATCAGGCGTGCACCCGGCAACGAAGGTTCGCGTCCCCCAAGCTCCCAAGGAGCCATAAATCACCAAACGGCCCCCCTGCCGCGACCATCACCGCTTGCGTGTCAGGTTGGATTTGACAGATGTTTCATCTATGAGAATAGAGCGTTTGGGTTGAGCCGATACGACTGGACTAGGATGCCTGTACTAATCTCCACGCTGTTTCCTGACCTTGGCGCGGCGTCGCTCAGCGGCGACCAATGTCTTGTATTGTATCTGAACTGAGTTTGTGAAGGAACTTGCCGATGGCATTCAGATGCGCCTGAACACCCTTTTTGTACGTTAAGGTGGCAGCCAGCTCGGGCTTCGTGAAATTTCCATACTGCGCGATGAGCTCCGTGAAAACGGCGCTGGGAGGGTCGAGCTTGACTTTACCTTGAGGGCGCCTCTGCGGGGCTGGGAGAACCCTACCTGTACGCCGAATTGCATGCGCCCAACGGGCTCCAGTCGCCGGTGACAGCGTCAATCGCAAAGCCGCATCCCGCCCGCACTCATTGAACTGCGCCGGGATTGCCGGAGGCTGATTGTGGTTAGTTACGCGGCCATGTCTTCACTTTGCAGAGCTGCGTAGAAGTTGACCTGCGCCTCGGCTGGCGGGATGTTTCCGATGGGCTCGAGGAGGCGGCGGTTGTTGAAACAGTCCACCCATTCAAGTGTCGCGTATTCGACGACTTTGAAGCTGCGCCAAGGGCCACGACGATGAATGACTTCTGCATGTAGAGGCCGTTGATGGTTTCAGCCAAAGCTTTGTCATAGCTGTCGCCGACACTGCCGACTGAAGGTTCGATACCGGCCTCGTCCAACCTTTTGGCGTAGCGAATGGACAGGTATTGCGAGCCGCGGTCGCTTTGATGAACCAGGCCCATGGCTTTCGTGAGTCACCGGTCATGAACTGCCTGCTCTAGGGCGTCCAGGACGAAACCTGTTTGCGCTGACGTGCTGGCGCGCCAGCGGACGATCTTGCGGGCACAGGCGTCGATGACGAAGGCGACATACACGAAGCCCTTCCAGGTAGCGACATAGGTGAAATCGCTGACCCAGAGCATGTTGGGTGCCGGGACGCGGAACTCGCTGTTCACCTTGTCCTGCGGGCATGGGGTCTTCTTGTCCGGGATGGTCGTCCGGTGCGGTTTGCCCCGAATGATGCCCTGAATGTCCATGTCCCTCATCAGCCGCGCCACCGTGCAACGCGCGACAACGAAGCCTTCCCGGAGGAGCTGCCGCCAGACCTTGCGGACGCCGTAGACCTTGTAGTTCTCCTCCCAGACGCGTTCGATCTCGGGCCGCAGGGTGGCATCACGACGGGCGCGGTCCGAAAGCCGTGGCGGGTTGGCCCGCTTGGCGAGGCGATCATAGTAGGTGGAAGGAGCGATCGGCAGCACCGTGCAGATCGGCTCGACCCCATGCGCATCCCTGTGCGCCTCGACAAAATCCACCATAACTTCGACCGGCAGTCGAGATCCGCCATCGCAAAATATGCGCTTGCCTTCCGCAGGATCTCGTTGGCCTGCCAGAGCTCTCGGTTCTCCCGCTCCAGCGCCGTCATCCTCTCGGCCATCTCGCTGGGAACGCCTGCGCACCTGCCACTGTTGACCTCGGCCTTCGTGACCCAGTCGTTCAGCGTGTTCGCCGAGCAACCGATCTTCGCTGAGATCGACGTGATCGCCTGCCAGCGAGATCCGTGCTGACCCTCGCCGTCGAGAACCATCCGCACTGCGCGCTTGCGCACCTCAGAGGAAAATTTGTTCGTTGTCGTGCTCATGAAGCTCCACCTTGCTCAGGAGTTGGAGCCTTCGGCAAACCCGGGCGGATCACATCATCGCGAACCAAGCACCAGCAAAGTGCGCCGGACGCTCGAGCAATTTANATCGCGAACCAAGCACCAGCAAAGTGCGCCGGACGCTCGAGCAATTTAAGGGCTCCACGCCCGGCGCGCTTGCCCAAATCGACGACCATAACCATGAAAACCAGACCCGCAGACTCTCATCATGAATGAGGAAGCCTCGGGGGGCAGGTCATGTGAAACTGATGGGCATAGCCTCATGGCACGAGACTTCGACCGGGAGGTTGCCGAAACCCAAGTCCGCATCGGCGTGCTCAATCGCTACACCGCACTTGGCATCCCCGACACTGAGCCAATAGGGAAAGTGTGTCCGGGGAAAGGGGAAGACCGACCTTCAAACACTTTGAGCAACAAAGCCGACAGATTCCCGACATCGCTGAGAGATAAGCTAGACACGTTTCTTGTAGACTTCAGCGATAGAAGTTATCATCTTTAGTCAAACGACTATTATCTATAGATAGACGCTCATCAACATTGAATGACGATCATTGGGATCATCAGAGACTGTCCAACTCAAAGGCAATATTAGGGTCATCAAAATGAGCGTAGAACCACTAGTTCAAGCCTGTAAGCTTTTTGACCTGCTTAACTGCATCGAGACAGACTTGGGGCTTTCCTGCTGGTCGGAGGATGAGCGTAGGATAATCTACGCGCTCGTCGACTTGGGAAAGAATGGACAACATGTTCCGAGCCGCAGCGTGAGGGAACACCTTTTTTGTCGTAACATAGCCACTCCAACGTTCTATCGCGCTCTTCGAAAGTTGACAGATTCGGGAAAGATAAGAGTGCCTAATGGTCGCAAGGCTGGCGTATACGTCCTCTGCAAGTGATTTCTGTCTGACGTCAGCGCTACTGGACAGGGTAGCGTCTGACGAGCGAACCCGAGACCAGTTTCCTCCTCCAATTTGCGGTACACTCTGTCCCATCGTGATGTGCTACCCGACAAGCCCTCGGCCGTTGTCAGATTTTCAGCCATCGATCTGGTGAACGGGCTGGTTTCGTGCGCTGATTTCATAAGCTCCGTGACCTGCTCCCCGAGACTCCCTCATTCATGATGAGAGTCTGCGG
>NZ_RBVZ01000041.1 GCF_004000435.1 Alexandriicola marinus | reverse complement strand
AAACCGCGCAGGATTGGGTGCCCCACGTGCGACGCCTACGGCCGGATTTGGCCTGGGAAGATGTTTTACGAATCATTAATGGCCCCCTGCCCCACGACCGGCACTGGACCCAAAGCCGCCTACTCCGTGCTGTGAAAGCCTATGTCCGCGACGGGTTTCTACCAGATGCAGTGCTGGGCCGCGCCGGACGCCGCGAAACCGATGACCGTCTGCCATCTATCGTGGCTGCCATCAAAGGCTCGGACCCCGAAATCACACTGCAGGCGATCTGCGACCGGCTGGAATCGATGCGTGAGCGCACCCCTCGAGGCCGCACTAGCTGGCAGCCGTCTTCGGTCAAAATGCTGCTTGAGCGTGCGGAAAAGTTGGGGCTCCTCTGAACACGACACTTGTGTTGGCCAAACGGATTGCCACTAAATCTAGAAAGTGCTTGCACGAATCTGGCTGGTCGGGCAATAGTCTCGAAAAATAACGCGCGGTCACATAAAAAACGCGCCCACGGATCGGGGCAGACATGAGCGAAGCAGTACAGGATCTAGATATCGCCATCGGGCACTACGCGGAACTTCTCGCGTCGAACCTGCATGCTCAGCGAGCTGCACACTTCCCACCGGATGCAAAGAAGGTGATGCGCACTTTGACCAGCGGCGAAGCTGCTGAGCTCCTTGGCGTCGACCATACCTATCTTCGGAAGCTTCATCGAGAAGGAAAGATCGTTGACGTCGAGACGACGGCTGGAAGTCATCGCCGTTATACGCTCGACGATATCTGGGAAATCCGGCAGACGCTTGAAGGAAACGCAAAAAAGTCTGGAACTTACGTGCCCGGACGTCGCGACGGTGACGAGCTTCAAGTCATTTCAGTTGTGAACTTCAAGGGCGGGTCCGGCAAAACGACGACATCTGCTCACCTCGCTCAGCGCTTGGCGCTCAAGGGGTACAGGGTTCTTGCGATCGATCTCGACCCCCAAGCATCTTTTTCGGCTCTTCATGGAATCCAGCCGGAACTCGACCTCATGGAGGGCGGGACCCTCTATGATGCCGTTCGCTATGACGATCCGGTTCCGATCGCCGAAGTGATCCGCAAGACCTACATCCGCGGCCTTGATCTTATCCCGGGCAACCTTGAACTCATGGAGTTCGAGCACGAGACGCCTGCTGCAATTCAGCGAGGCGGAGCGAAGGCGTTCTTCGCGAGAGTTCATGACGCACTCGATAGTGTTGAAGCGAACTACGACGTTGTTGTGATCGACTGTCCGCCGCAGCTTGGCTTCCTGACCATGTCTGCCCTATCCGCGTCCTCAGGGGTCCTGGTTACGGTCCACCCGCAGATGCTCGACCTCATGTCCATGTCGCAGTTCCTGCGGATGACGGCCGACCTGTTGGGCGTGATCCGCGATGCAGGCGCCAACCTGCGGTTCGATTGGCTGCGCTTTTTGCCAACGCGATACAAAGTCGGCGACGCGCCACAAACCGAAGTCATCGCTTTCATTCGCGGGCTTTTTGGGAGGTCGGTCCTGACCAACCACATGGTTGAGTCGACCGCGATTTCTGACGCCGGCTTGACCAAGCAAACGCTCTACGAAGCTGACAAGAAGGACTTCACGCGTCAGACGTTTGATCGTGCGATCGAATCTATGAACGCAGTGAACGATGAGATCGCTGAAATCATCCAGAACACATGGGGGCGGAATGGCAAGAAAGCCTAAACTTGGCCTGCCGCTGCAGACCCTTCGCAACGCTCCTGACGCTCTTGAAGGGCGCCGACTGCGTGGCGGTGTATTTGAGATCGATCCGGCGCAGATTGTTACCGAAGGCCGCTTTGATGACAGGCTTCAGATCGAAGTTGAGGGCCTGAAGAACTCTATTTCCAAGAACGGTCAGCGTGTGCCTGTCTTGGTCCGCCCACTGGAAGGCGATCGCTACAACCTGATCTATGGCCGTAGACGCTTGGAAGCATGTCGTGAACTCGGTATCAAAGTTCGAGCCATCGTCACAGAGGTTGAGGGTGATCAAGCGCTTCGAGATCAGCTTCTCGAGAACCAAGAGCGTCGTGATCTGAGCTTTATTGAACGTGCGCTTGTTGCGACAGCGCTTTTGGACGGTGATCATCTGGAAGGGGCTGAGCGCACCAATCGAGGTGTCGCCGAAGTCCTTAACCTCCACGAAGCTGGGGTTTCACAACTCTTGAGTGTCGTTCGGACGGTCGGCGAGGAACTCATCCAGGCGATTGGTGCAGCTCCCGGGATTGGTCGCCCGAGATGGGAAGAGCTCAAAAAAGCCTTGGGTGCCTACGACGGTGATCGAGCCCAACTGCAAGCCGTAGCTCATGCAGCAAAGTCCGAAAGTTCCGGCTCGGTCGATGAGGTTTCTGAGCGTGCGTTTCTCGCAGTTCTGGCAGCTGCGAAGAGCGCAGAGAAGAAAGCAAGCCCGTCTAGAAAAGATGTGCCTGCTTTGGCGATCCCCGGTGTCGGAGCTGCGACGGTCAAGACCGGCCGCCAAGGCAAGCAGCTTAAACTCGATCTGACTACGGATGAACCTGAATTTGTCAGCTGGTTGGAGGGCAATGCCTCAAAGCTGATTACCGAGCTTCATGAGCGCTGGAAGCGTTCAGGAGATTGAGGAAGAGCAACCAACAAGAAGGAGGCACGATACAGGCAAAAAGAAAAAGGCCCCGAGAAGCTAGCTTCACGAGACCTTTGTAAGGTTTCGCACCGGGATCAGCCCGCTACAAAATCTCAGTTTTCGCACTTCTGAATGTAGCGTTCTGGCCCCTACCCCGCAAGCGCAAAGCGATTCGCGGGCCCTAGAATTTTTGTCTTCGTGGACATTTTCATGGAGTACACACCAATCTCGCCGTTTATGCGGCCGATTTCGCACGCCCATTTGCGCGTCATTGAGCGACCCGAGGCATCTGTTCCAGCCAGACCCGTTAACAAGTGGGAACTCCTGCGCGAGCTCTCCAAGGCGCAAGCGGCCTTTGGGGTCTCGGAACGTGATCTGACGGTTTTGCAGGGGCTCCTCAGCTTCTTTCCGGACGATGCGCTTGGCGGGAACGCCGAGATGGTCGTCTTCCCCTCGAACAAGGCGATCTGTGAGCGCCTGAATGGTATGCCCTGCTCCACGATGCGTCGTCACCTCGCGCGTCTTGTCGAGGCTGGCTTGCTCCAGCGGCGCGATAGCCCCAATGGGAAGCGCTACGTCCGTAAGCACGGCGAAGACCGCGTTGCCTTTGGCTTCGATCTTTCCCCGCTCTACTGTCAGTCCGAGGAGATAGCACGGGCCGCAGAGGCCGTACGTGAGGCTGAGGAGCGCGTCAGGCGCCTGAGAGAGGTCGTAAGCCTCATGCGCCGCGATCTCGCGGCCCTCGCCGAGTTCGGAGACGAGATGCAGCCAGGCCTAGGCTTCTGGGATCAGCTTCGCGATAGGGCTGCCCTCACAGCCCGCGCGCTTCGCCGCAAGCTTTCAGTTGAGGACCTCGCGGCCTATCGAGCCGACCTTGAAGCTCTCCTTGACCAGGCACGCAACATCATTGATGGCCCTGAAACAGAAGAAATGAACACCAATGATGCCCAATCTGAGCGTCACCATCATAATTCAAATAAAGAATCTATAGATCTTGAACCTGCTTTAGAAAGAAGCGGAGCGGAGGCGGGTGTGCCAGATGTGGATACGAATGAGCCGGTGGCTGACGTTGATGAACAGGACACAAGACACCCGCCAAAGATCCCGCTGCACCTAGTGATCGCGGCATGTCCCTCGCTCAAGACCTTCTACCAAGGTGAGATCCGGCATTGGCATCAGCTCTTCGATGCGGCGTGCCATGTGCGGCCAGCCATGGGCATCAGTGCGTCTGCATGGGAAGAAGCACAGCGGTTCATGGGTCCGGAGCAAGCGTCGATCGTCGTTGCTGCCATGCTGGAACGCTTCGCCGACATAAGATCGCCTGGTGGATACTTGCGAGCTCTGACTGCCAAAGCTGCGGCAGGCGAGTTTTCCTGTGGCCCAATGGTCATGGCATTGATTGGCCGGCGGAACGCGGCTTAACAGCTGTTAAACTCCGATCTCGTGCGGCTGGCATGGCATAACTTAACAGCTGTTAAGTAGGCTCTCGGCACACAAACGGTGTTCGAGAGAGAAAAGTTAGGGGGTTGAGGTGTGGCGGTATTTGAGATCGTGAAAGTGGCTTTTGCCTTCGTCGCGGCGAAGATCTGATGACGAGGGCATCCGGATCATCATGGTAAACCTCAGCTGGTGACCATCGCTGCTAGTAGCGCAAAGGCGGCGAGTGAAGAACATACAGAGCGTTGCGCTGTAGCCAACCTAGTAGTTGCGCGCCTCCGCGGCCCCTGCCCTTTTCGATGTCTGAGATCTGATGATGAATACCCTCAACAATTGGTTCTACGCTATCCGGCGCCTGCTGACGGCGATTTGGGTCCTGGCCTCGGATATTCCCTTGGCCTTCATCGGTGCTAATGCCTGAGAGGTAGGTTGTGGATGTCTGTTGCATGATATCGTAGCTACGGGCCGTAGCGCACAAGGAGCAGACGATGGATGGTTGCCAGAACCGTTTGACCAAGGGCTCGATCCTCGAATTCCCGCACGCGGGGAGCCGGTAACTTCTCAGTCACTTCGACAATGGCGACATGGCCAGCGAGGCAATCGGTTCCTCAAGCGCAGCAGCTGGTTGCCAGCGGTCCCGCGTTCCACTGATTTGGTCGTAGTGGACGGCGAGGACATCGCAGAACAGCGGGTGCAACTTAATCTCTTGATTTCATGACACCCGAACTCTTCAAAAGAGTGCTTTGATGTTGGCTGCGGAATGATCTGATCCATCCGGTGGATGAAAGCGATTTAATAACAATGGGTTATTGTTTTTTAGTGTTCGCGATGGGAAATTATGCCCATAACAGCCATCATCGACATGGTTTCCCTTTCCAGGGTGCCGATCCGCTACATCGGCGGGAAGCCAAAGCATCAGCACGCTTTATGAAGAAGTTGGCAGTTGCGGGCCGATTGAGCGGTTTGGGCTATCTCGTGAAGAAGGAGCCGCCACAGGTCTAGCCGATGGGCCCTGTGGAAGTTCTGATCCCGTCGTACCAGTACAGTTCGGTGGCGGTTGGGTGTTTCATGGGTTTGGTCCACGAAAAGTGAAAGTGTTNAGGGCATTCCGATGCAAACAGGTGTCTTGCGCGTGCTCCGCGCAACCGCAGCCTCTTGGTGGCGGCATAGAGAGCTGCGCCGAACCGGCGAGAAGGATCTGGCACGGCAGCTCGAGCGGACAGCCGTTCTCCGCGATCTCGGCTATCTCAAGCAGGCCGCGTCATTGCCAAATGCGCATGTGATCTGCGGAGACGGCGGGACATTCCTCCATCTCGGTTGGATCACCGTGTCGACTCTCGCGCCTATCGAGCGCTTCCCCCTGGCCGTGCTTGCGGTCGCACGAGGGACGCCGTTCATCGATATCCGACCCATCAGAGATGTCATCGCCTTCGCCAACCTGCCGCGGGCGACGCGGGACGGATCGCTCGACCCTGAGCATTCGGGTGCTGGCAAGTGCGTCTCGCTGACCACCTACATCGAAAAGGTCGAAGGGCTCGGCGCCAGGATCGCCAACGATCCGCGCCTCCGCCAGTCAACCTGATCGCCACTTACTCTCACCAAGACTCGAAAGGAGGCCAGCCATGGCCCGATCCCGCACGCCCA
>NZ_RBVZ01000040.1 GCF_004000435.1 Alexandriicola marinus | reverse complement strand
CGGACCACCCGATGGGGGCAGGCCACCGGGATAGTCGCGGCAAAGGCCGTTGCGGTAATCGGCCCGATCCCCGGTATGGTCGCAAGCAAGCGACAGATCGGATTAGTTTTGTGGATCTCCGCTAACCGGATGTCCATCCCATCGATCTGCTGATTCAGCGCATCCAGTTGCCCGACGAGAGCATCCAAAGCGAAGCAGGCATCCTCCGGTAGATCCTCTCGTATCTCGTCCAGCTTTGCGACGAGGGCATCGACCCGGTGCCTACCCTGTGGGACGACAACTCCATATTCGGCCAAATGCGCCCGGAATGCACAAGCTGCCATCGTTCTCTGTCGGACCAGAAGCCCTCGGGCTCTGTGCAGCATCAGGAATGCCTGATCTTCGCGCGATTTGATTGGGACAAAGCGCATGTTGGGGCGGGTCACCGCTTCACAAATGGCGGCCGCATCAGTGGCGTCGTTCTTCGCTCCCCGCCGCACGAAGGGTTTTACGTAACTTGGAGGAATGAGGCGCACGTCATGGCCGAGCCTTTGCAACTGACGGGCCCAGTTGTGGGCAGTCGCACACGCCTCGATACCTATCAGACAAGAGGGCAACGACTCGAAGAAAGGTAGAAGCTCACGACGCGTAAGCCGCTTGCTTTCGAGTGTTCTGCCGGACGCGTCGGCGACATGGACGTGAAACACGTTCTTGGCCAGATCAAGGCCCACGGTGGCTGGGTTCATGCGAATGCTCCTTCTGCAAAGTAGGACCAGTATACGGTCCCTTCTCAGGAGCGGGGCCGTCTTCCCCATCAACGGCGAAGCATTCGCGGGCGGCATACTCATAAGCGAAGGGCAACCCTGTGAACGCCACCGGTCCGTGTGCATCACTGAGGACCAGAGGTTTCTCGTCCGCACTGATTGCACCACGTATTAAAGCGCGTCGTGTGTCTGTCATAATCGCCATGGATGCGATTCGATCACCAGAGTCGTGATTGCCGGCGATTATCACTACGGCCGCGTCGGTCTCCGAGGCGACGCGCGCCAAGAACCCATTAAACTGCCGCACAGCAGACGTTGGCGGGGCAGCCCGGTCAAAAATATCTCCTGCAATCACAAGAACATCGACGCCGCGGGAGGTGATCGCCAAAACGATCTGGTCGAGAATTGCTGCATGATCAGCATCGAGAGGAATCCCGTTGAACTGACGTCCGAGATGGAGGTCGGCAGTGTGAAGAATCCTCATGACAATAGTCCATATATTTTTTATTCGTATAATTTCTAGATGGACATGTAGGCGAGAGTCAAGGTAGGGATGCGCACATGAAGCTCGACGACCTCAAACATGCGCAGAGAGAGCGCTTGATCTTTCTGGACCGCTGCCTGACCTGGCGGGGCATGGCAAACCGCAAGGACCTGATCGACCGCTTCGGCATTTCGACAGCGCAGGCAGCGCTGGACTTCCGTGTCTATCTCGGTCTCGAGCACAGTACACCGCCAACCTATGATCCAGTTCGAAAGACATACATAGCTGCGAGTGAGCACGAGTCTTTAGCACCTTCCGGCCTGACCGAAGCCTTCGCTATCCTGACGAGCTGTGATGAAAGCACGCCATCTTCCGCGCTGCCACGACCGGAACGCAAGGCAGATCGGAGGACCATCGCGCTGCTTCACCAGGCAATCCGATTGGGGAAAACCATCCACATACGATACACATCAATGTCGTCCGGTGCCGACGAAGGGCAGTGGATCGCACCGACCCGCTTCACGTCTGACGGTGAAAGCGTGCACGTGCGTGCCCACAGCTTCAAGCACAGTGAATATCGGAACTACCTCCCGATCCGTATCGATCCTGACAGCTCTTTCGAGGAGAAAATCATAGACAAGCCTCTGCCGGAGGATGTGGATTGGAACACTCGGGCAATCATCTGGCTGCGACCAAAGACAGGACTTTCAGAAGAGCAAGCAAAGGTGGTCAGACGTGAATTCGGCTTTGAAGGCGAATGGCTTCGTGTCGAAACCAGAAAAGCTCTGGAATTCTTTTTTGATCGTCGATGGGGGTTGGATACCGTAGGCGCACGGCTTGAGCGCGCGAAAACAAACTACGAACCCATATGAATAACTAAATCCCTTCTCGTACGCCGTTCTTGCTCCGCTCCATAGTCGCCTCCAACATATCGAGACCATCGACAGCAGAGCGCATCTGCGCCTCACCCACCGCGCTCGCTGCCTCGGCATCCGTGACTGGACCCCCAAAATCCAACTCCATCTGTCGTTGTTCCTCTGCGACAACGGCTTGAACGACAGGCGCAGTCTTCTTTGGGGCGACATGGGTTTGCTCTGACGATTGGCCATCAGCAGCCTGGCGTCCGGCCACCACATCGGTTTCAGTTCCACGGGGCCCGTCCGGTGGCGGCGTCATCGGCATGGCGCGCATACTCAGCGGCAGATCGCCCTGCGGTCCACCTCCCCCCAGCTCCGGAAACGGCAATTCGCCCGTCTGCGCTGCATGGATTGCCTTGAACAGCCGGTCGTCGAAATACTGAATCCGTTTTGCGCGGACCGGCATTTGCGCATCGATGACCATGACGATCTCGTCGAGTGGCAGGCGGCGGGCCTCATCCTCAGGGAGCAGAGAGCTCTCTTCGGTTCGCGTGGATTGGCTTCGGCCCTCGAAGGGATTCTTGCCGATAGACTGCGAGCGCGTGACGACGGTCTTCGTGGTCTTGCCGACGGCTTTGCTCAGCTCCTCGACTGTCTTTTCATCGGAGGGCGTCAGGTAGAGCTTCACGCCCGCGTTGCCCTGCAGAGCGCGGCGGGTGTTCTCGCCGTAGATTTCATCGAGGGCGGGGATGGTTTGGGTGACCACGGCCAGATGACCACGATAGGTCCGCAGGGTCTCGATGCTCTCGACCACGATGGGCATCTTGCCGAGGCGATTGAACTCATCGAGCATGATCATCACAGGCCAGGGCTCGTCTGGCCCGGGATCCTTTTCCTGCATGGCCGAGAGAAGGTCGGAGAAGAAGAGCCGGATCAGCGGCGCGAGGGGTTTCACCATCAGGGGCTGGACGACGAGGTAAACCGAAAAGGGCTTCTTGCGGATCGTGCGGAAATCAAAGTCCGAGACTGCCGTCGCTTCATCGATGGCCGGGTTCTGCCATTGATCGAGCCCCGAGGTCATCAGGAGCGAGACGTAAGAGGTCAGCGTATCGTTGTTGGTCGAGGCCAGCCGGGTGAAGATCAGCTTGGCGGCCCTGTTATCCACCTCATGGCCGCGCGCGAAATACTCCTTCTGCTTGTTCCCGCCCGAGGCGGCGATGCGGTAGATCTCGCCCAAGGTGGGGCGCTTGCGCTGGAAGGCCAAGAGCCCTGCCGCCACGAAGAGATCGATCCCGCCCTTGAGGAGGCCCTGCACCCGGTCATTGTCGCTTTGCAGGAAGAGCGTCGCCAGGAGCTGCAGTTCCATCTGCTGGCGGGCAGGATCTTTCAGTTGATAGATGCGCAGGAGCGGGTTGTAGCGATGCGTGCGCTTGCCCTCCCAATCGGTGGGGGCAAAGCGATAGACCTTGTCGCCTTGGGCGGCGCGGTGCCGTGCCGTGGCCTCGAAACACTCCCCCTTGACATCGAGCGTCACGACGGACCCCTGCCAGGTCAGCAGGTTCGGGATCACGAACCCCGAAGTCTTGCCGCGGCCGGTCGGCGCCACGATCAGTGCATGGGGGAAGACCTTGGAGCAGATGTATTGCGCGCGTGACCCCGGCGGCCCCAGCTTGCCGAGGATGAACCCGGTCCCCGGCGCCCCGAAAAACCCGTTGGCCTTCATATCGCGCGCGCTCTGCCAATGGGTCGACGGAGGCGTAGGTGGCGCCAAGTCCGCGGGCGAGGTGATCGGGCATGTCGGGATAGCGGCTGCGGAATTCATCCGCTACGGCCTCCGCGATCTGGGTTCGGGAGCCGCGCGTCGCCATGATCGCGTCCACCTCCTTCGTGATGGCCGCGGCGCGCAGATCATCCGTGATCTCTTCCCGGTAGGGCTGCGTCCGGTCGATCACATCCCCGGGCTTGGCCAACAATTCGGGATGCTGCGCGAGATATTCCCGCTGCTCGAGCTCAATCCGGCGTTCCGCCCGATTTGTGACCTCCCAGTCCCGCGCGTCGACCTGATCGTAGCTGAGACCCTCGGACCGCATCTCGGTCCGGACAGTCGCCTCCATCCTGCGGAGGGCCTCGGCATCATAGTGGAACCGCTCCAGGGGGGTTTCGTCTTCCATGACACCGTCCTTCACGAGCACGCCTTCGCGTTCCAGCAGGGTCCCGAGCTTCACATGCGCGTCGTTCAGGATGTCCCGTGCGGTCTCGAGATCGGCGCGGCGCTCGAGGTTGAGGTCCCGCGCCTCGGCCACCTTGGAGAGATCGGCAGCGATCCATTGATGCTCCAGCGCCGCGTTCGGGGCGCCCGCCTGGATACGCGCTACGACCTCGGAGGTGCTGATCCCGGTCCCGCGCAGGGCAGTGTCGATCTGCGATCGCACGCGCGGCTCGGCGAGGCGTTCGAGCTGGCCCTTCCGGATATTGGCCTCCGAATAGACCCCGCCCTCCGAGGGCGGTTCGATCAGCGAATTCGAGCGCAGCCCGAGCGGTTGCATGTGCTGGACCTGCCTCTGGATCGCGTTGAGGTTTTTCTCGAAGGCGGGCCGGTCCGCATCGGGTTTCTCGGCGATCATGCGCTGAACCCGCCCGAGCTTCTCGGCATAGAGGCTTCTCAGGTCCTCGAACGACTGGTCTTCGGCCATGTAGATGTCTCCTGCTCGCTCCACCTGGCCGCCCCGGGCCAGCACTTCGCCCGCGCGGAAGAGCGCGTCGGCGATGTCTTCGCGGGCCTCGCGGGAGGCCTCCACCGCAAGCGCGTGGTAGATGGTCCTGGTATTGGCGATCTCGGCCAGCGTCCGCGTCAGGTCCTCCCCCACGCGGTCGCGCTCGCGCGGCGCGCGGCCCTCGTCCTTGGCCGCGTAGACCTCGCTGGTCCGGGCTGGGTAATGCACAACCCCGCGATCCACCCGGCGCGTGGCCTCCAGGCGCACGCCATACTTTTCGGCCTCCTCGACCATGGCGAGGCGGAAGTCGTCATAGTTGAAGCGATGGTTGCGCCCGAGGAAGAAGAACTCGCCTTCCTGCGAGCCGCGGTTCAGCACCAGATGCGCATGGGGATGATCGCGGTCCTCATGCACCGCGATGATGTAGTCGAAATGCCCCGCGTCGGTCTGGAAGAACCGCTCGGCCACATCCGTCGCGATGTCGCGCACATCCTCCCCGCGCGTGCCGATGGGGAACGACATGAGCATATGGGTCGTCTGGCCGAGCTTGGGCTTGAAGCCCGCGTCCCACCGCTTGGCAAAGCGCTCCGTCAGGTCCTTGATGTCACCCGCCTCGAGCTTCGTCTTGCCATCCAGGAACCCGCTACTGTCCACGATATGGGTGGACTTGGTGGTGAGGTAATCGAGCTGGTTTGCGAGCTGTGATCTGGTATGCGTACCCCCGCCCCGGATCGCCTTGAAGACCGCTGGCCGATGCCCCGCAGCCGCGCGCACAAGCTGGCTCTGCTTGGCCACGTGCAGCCCTTGCATCGAGCCCCGGACGCGGCTCCAGCCATCCCGAAAGACCTCGCCCGTGACGGCATGGACGGCATCATTCAGCCGCATGGGCAAACTCCCTCAGCGCGGCCGTAGCCTCGAGCTGCATCGCGTCTCGACGGCGCCGCAGGAGCAGGTCGATCTCGTCAGCGGAATCCAGAATGAACCGCGCCAGACCGCGCATCTGCGCAAGGCGTAGTTCGGTGAACTCGGCACGCGTGCCACCATCAGCCCCCTGCCCCTGCCGGTTGGCCCGCGTCAT
>NZ_RBVZ01000004.1 GCF_004000435.1 Alexandriicola marinus | reverse complement strand
GGCAAGTGGCGGAGGAGGTGGGATTCGAACCCACGGTACGCTTTCACGCACGCCGGTTTTCAAGACCGGTGCATTCGACCACTCTGCCACTCCTCCGGGCCGGACACTCCTTAGGGGGGCGCGCGCGATTCGGGAAGCGTGTTTGGCAGCAACACATCGGGCATGACTGCCGAATCACAGGCTTTCAAAAGAATCTGCATACAGCTATAGTTTGAAAAATCCCTGCCCAAGAGAACTGTGCGGCGGGGCAATAAACAGGCAAGGCAGACCGTCCCGAATGGGTCGGGGTCCCACAAAAACAGGGACTTACAGGCAAAAGGGCAGCATGATGACGATCCTTTATCGGCGCAATCGGGCGGTGCGTTCCGTCCTCGTCCTGGCACTGGCAGGCGGGCTTTCCGCCTGTGACGAGACCGGCCAGTTTTCATTCCCTACACTCGAAGCGACCCCTGAGGGCGGCGAATTGGTCACCCGGGCGCAGACCACAGAGCTGGTCGAACGCGATGTCGAGGCGCCTGATGTCTTTCAGGTGACCGAGGCGGGTCTGTGGGACGGCCGCCCATCGCTGGGCGGTGTCTGGGTTGCCCATCCCGACGTGGCCGAGCCCGAACGTGTCATCATCCGCAACACAGAGACCGGCGCGTTCGTGATCGGGGCGCTCTTCCGGCGCGAGCGCGAGAACCCCGGACCGGCCCTGCAGGTCTCGTCCGATGCCGCGGATGCGCTTGATATGCTGGCGGGATCGCCGGCCTCGCTGAATGTCACGGCCCTGCGGCGCGAGCCCGTCCCGGTCGAGGCACCGCCCGAGCCCACGGCGGATTTCGATGTCCCCGCCGAGATCGAGGCCACGCCGCTGGACGATCCCATCGCGGGGGCCGCCGCCGCCCTGGCCGAGATCGAGGCTTCCGAGGCCGCCGCACCCGAGGTGACGCCGGTTTCGGCGCCTGCACCGGTTGCCCCGACCTCGAACCTCGACCGTGCCTATATCCAGATTGGCATCTTCAGCGTCGAGGCCAATGCCGCGAATTCCGCCACCGCCATGCGCACGGCCGGCTTGCCCGCCGAAATCGTCCGGCAGGAAAGCCAGGGGTCGACCTTCTGGCGTGTGATCGTCGGGCCGGCCTCTTCCGAGGCGCAGCGGGCCGACTACCTCGAGACTGTCAAGGATCGCGGGTTTACTGACGCCTATTTTGTGCGAAACTGACCCCGCCGACCGGGGCCACGTTCAGCCGCCGCTCTGCCCGGCGGCTGAAACGGATCCAAAACCAGGGAGCTTGCTGCCATGTTGCGCCTGATCGGGGGCCTGATCTCCGTCGCCTTTCTTCTTCTGCCCATGCTTGCCGTGGCGCAGGCCTTCGAGACACAGGCGCGCGCCGCCTATGTCTTTGATCAGACGACGGGCACCGTCCTTCTGGAAAAGAATGCCGACGAGGCCCTGCCTCCGGCCTCCATGTCCAAGCTGATGACGCTTTACATGGCGTTCGAGGCTGTGGCCGATGGCCGGTTGAAGATCGACGAGACTTTGCCTGTGTCGCAACATGCGATGGATTATGGCGGTTCGTCGATGTTCCTGCGCGCGGGCGAACGGGTCAGCGTCGAGGATCTGATCCGTGGCGTGATCGTCCTGTCGGGCAATGACGCGACCACCGTTCTGGCCGAGGCATTGTCCCCGGATGGAACGGAGGCGGGTTTTGCCACGATGATGACGGACCGGGCCCGCGAACTGGGGATGTCCAGCACGGTCCTGACCAATTCGAACGGCTGGCCCGATCCCGATCATCGCATGTCGATGCGCGATCTTGGCATCCTGGCTGACCATCTGATCAATGATTTTCCGACGTTCTACCCGCTTTTTGCAGAGCAGGAATTTGCATTTGACGGTCGGGTGCCCGCCAATTCGCAGAACCGAAATCCGCTGCTGGGTATGGGGATCGGGGCAGATGGCCTCAAGACCGGGCACACGCAGGAGGCGGGCTATGGGCTTGTGGGGTCGGCCAAGCGCGGCGACCGGCGCATCGTCTTCGTGATCACCGGCCTCGATACCCCGGAGGATCGCCGCGACGAGGCCGAGCGCCTCGTGAACTGGGCCTTCCGGCAATTCGCGCAGCGCAGCCTGCCGGCCGCAGGAACCCGGGTCGCCGAGGCCGAGGTCTGGATGGGCGCCGCGCCGACGGTAGGGCTCAGCATCGCGGAGGATGTCTCGCTCCTGATGCCGCTCGAGCAGATCGACCAGATCGAGGCGGAGGCCGTTTTCCTCAGCCCGATCGACGCGCCGGTGACGGCGGGTCAGCGTCTGGGCGAGCTGATCGTGCGGCGCGAGGAAGGTCTGCCGGAAGTGCGTGTTCCGCTGGTGGCCGATGCCGATGTCGCGGCCGGCACCTTCGGGGTCAAGCTGCGCACGGCCGCGCTTGTCCTGCTCGAGAGATTCGCACCGCAGCAGGCCGATCTGATCGAGCCGCTTCTGACGGCGCCGGGCGGGGCATGACCGTTCCCGGACCGGGCGGTATGGCGTCGGGGCAATTCATCAGTTTCGAAGGCATAGACGGCTCGGGCAAGTCGACCCAGGCCCGCGCCTTGGCCCAAAGGCTGGGGGCCATGGGGGCCGAGGTGGTCCTGACGCGCGAACCCGGCGGCAGCCCCGGCGCCGAAGAGATTCGCAGCCTGCTTTTGACGGGGGATCCGGGGCGCTGGTCGGCCGAGACAGAGATCCTGCTGTTCACTGCCGCGCGGCGCGATCACCTCGAACGGGTGATCGAACCGGCGCTGGCCCGGGGGCAGACCGTCATCACCGACCGGTTCGCGGATTCAACCCGCGTCTATCAGGGGGCCACCCGCGGCGATCTGCGCGACGTGGTCGACCGGCTTCACGGGCTGATGATCGGCCGCGAACCGGAACTGACATTCATCATCGACATGGACCCGGCGGTGGCGCTGAACCGGGGTCTCGCGCGCAAGTCGGGCGAAGACCGGTTCGAGGACTTCGGCCTCGGGTTTCAGGAAACGCTTCGGCACGGCTTCCTTGCGCTGGCCCGGTCCCAGTCGGATCGCTGCATCATCATCGACGGCAACCGGCCGGAGGCCGAGGTCGCCGCCGAGATTGCAGCACAGGTCCAGGCCAGGATGAGCCAGGTGGTCTGAGCAATGGCCGAACCCGACAGCCTGCCGGAACCGGACCGGATCGAGGGCGCGCCCCATCCGCGCGAGGCCGTGCGCCTCATCGGGCAGGGGGCCGCCGAAGAGGCGTTCCTGACCGCCTATCGCTCGGGACGGCTGCATTCGGGGTGGCTTCTGACCGGGCCCAAGGGCGTGGGCAAGGCCACGCTGGCCTATCGCATCGCGGCCTTCCTTCTGGCCGAACAGCCAGACGACGGCGACGGGCTTTTCGGTGCGCCGCCACCACCCGAGAGCCTCGATATCCCGCCCGATCACCCCGACGCGGCCCTGATCCGGTCGGGTGCGCATCCGCGGCTGTTCATCGTGCGCCGGGGCGCGAACACCAAGGGCGACAAGCTGGCCGACGTGATCCGCGCCGACGAGGTGCGCAAGCTGAAGTCATTCTTTCACCTTTCGGCCACCGATGGCGGGCGCAGGGTGGTGATCATCGATGCCGCCGATGAGATGAACGTCTCTGCCGCCAATGCCGTCCTGAAGGAGTTGGAGGAACCCCCGGCGCGGTGCACCCTTCTTCTGGTCGCGCACCAGCCGTCGCGCCTGCTGCCCACGATCCGGTCGCGCTGCCGGGAGTTGCGCCTCTCCACGCTTGGCCCGACCGAGCTTGATGAGGTCCTGTCGGGGATCGGGCTCGACACCGATGCCCCAGACGCGCTGGCGGTTCTGGCCGGCGGATCGGCGGGCGCGGCCATCGCGCTTCTGGGTCATGACGGCTTGCCGCTCTATGCCGAACTGGTGGCGCTCTTTTCCGATCTGCCGCGGATGAAACGGCCCGAGGCCCTGCGCATCGCGGATGCCTGCGCCGGGCGCGGCTCGGAGGCGCGCTTTTCCCTGACGCTCGATCTGATCGACATCTTTCTGGCGCGCGCCGCCCGCGCGGGGCTGACCGGCGGGCCTCACCTTCAGGGTGCGCCCGGCGAAGCGCGGCTTCTGGTGCGGCTCTCGCCACACGATCACGCGGCCCGCGCCTGGGCCGACCTCCAGCAGGAGGTGTCGGCCCGCGCCCGCCGGGGACGGGCGGTCAACCTTGACCCTGCCGCACTGATCCTCGATATCCTGTTCCGGATCGAAGAGACGGCCCGCGCGGTCGCCGCATAACAAGGCCTGCCCATGTCCGCCCCGCCGACACTCGTCGACAGCCATTGCCATCTGGATTTTCCCGACTTCGAGGCCGAACGCCCCGAGGTGATCGCCCGCGCGCAGGCCGCCGGGGTCGAACGCATGGTCACGATCTGCACGCGGCTGAGGAACGAACCCGCGGTGCGCGCCATCGCCGAGGCCCATGATCCCGTCTTCTATGCCGCCGGAACCCATCCGATGAGCGCCGCCGAAGAGCCGCTGGCCTCGGTGGACGAGCTGGTCGCACTGGCCCGCCATCCCAAGATGGTCGGCATCGGGGAGACGGGGCTCGATTACCATTACACCGCCGAAAGCGCAGAGGTGCAGCAGACATCGCTGCGCATCCACATCGATGCGGCGCGCGAGACGGGTCTGCCCCTGATCATCCATGCCCGCGACGCCGACGAGGACATGGCCCGCATCCTGCGTGACGGTCTGAAGGACGGCCCCTACAGCTGCGTGATGCATTGCTTCTCATCCGGTGCCGAACTGGCGCGCGAGGCGCTGGACATGGGGTTCTACCTGTCGATGTCGGGCATCGCGGCCTTTCCCCGAAGCCAGGACTTGCGCGATATCTTTGCCACCGCACCCGTCGACCGGATCCTTGTCGAGACCGACAGCCCCTATCTCGCGCCGCCGCCCCATCGCGGCAAGCGCAACGAGCCCGCCTTCGTGGCCCACACCGCCGCCCGCGGCGCCGAGGTCTTCGGGATGAGCCCCGAGGATTTCGCGGCCCAGACGACGCGCAATTTCGACCGGCTCTTTGCCAAGGCCGCCGCATGGGAGGCGCCCGCCGCATGATACTGAGTGCCACGATCCTTGGCTGCGGGTCCTCCGGCGGCGTCCCGCGCCTGTCCGATGACGGGGGCAATTGGGGCGATTGCGACCCGACCGATCCGCGTAACCGGCGCAGACGGTGTTCGCTGTTGCTGCGCCGCACGGGCCCCGAAGGCGAGACGCGGGTCCTGATCGACACGAGCCCCGACCTGCGTGATCAGCTGCTCGATGCCAATGTCGGGCGGCTTGACGCGGTGGTCTTTACCCATGCCCATGCCGATCATGTCCACGGTCTCGATGACCTGCGTCAGATCGTCTTCAACATGAACGCGCGTCTGCCTGTCTGGGCTGATGGCGCGACCTCTGACGCGCTGCTTGGACGGTTCGGCTATGCCTTTGTCCAGCCAGAGGGATCGTCCTACCCGCCGATCCTCGATCTGCACACGATCCGGGGGCCCCTGACGGTGGAGGGCGCGGGCGGTGCGATCACCCTCGATCCGTTCGAGGTGGTCCACGGCGCGATCGACGCGCTTGGCTTCCGGATCGGGGGGCTGGCCTACCTGCCGGACGTGTCGGACATACCCGAGGCCGTCTGGCCGAAACTCGAAGGTCTGGACTGCTGGATTCTCGATGCGC
This sequence comes from Alexandriicola marinus, assembly GCF_004000435.1. Classification (GTDB taxonomy): domain Bacteria; phylum Pseudomonadota; class Alphaproteobacteria; order Rhodobacterales; family Rhodobacteraceae; genus Alexandriicola; species Alexandriicola marinus. The sequence continues at coordinate 222,733 of NZ_RBVZ01000004.1, read as the reverse complement.
TGCGCCGGACACCGCATCCGACACATGCGCATCTTGATCTGGCGCTGGAATGGATCGCCCGGGCCGCGCCCGCCCGTGCTGTCCTGACCAACATGCATATCGACCTTGATTACCAGACCGTCGCGGACGAAACGCCGCCTCATGTCACGCCGGCCTTCGACGGCATGGAGATCGAGATCACGGACGGGGCAGCGTGACCCTCATTTCCAACCGGAATATTCCATGTCCGAGCTTCTGACGGTCGTCCTTCCGGTCTTCATCATCGTGGCCTTCGGATATGCGGCCGCCTGGCGCGGTCTGTTCTCCGAGACAGCCGTCGACATGCTGATGAAGTTCGCGCAAGGCTTTGCGATCCCGTGCCTTCTGTTCAACGCGATCTCGACCCTCGAACTCAGCACCGGGTTCCGGATGGATTTGCTGGGCAGCTTCTATATCGGGGCCAGTTGCGGCTTTGCCGTGGGAACCTTCGGCGCGCGGTTTCTGTTCCGGCGCAGCTGGGAGGATTCTGTCGCGATCGGGTTTTGCGGCCTGTTCTCCAACTCCGTCATGCTGGGCTTGCCGATCACGGAGCGGGCCTATGGAGCCGATGCGCTGACGTCGAATTTCGCGATCGTCTCGTTTCACGCGCCATTCTGCTATGCCGTGGGCATCACCGCGATGGAATTCGTGCGCGCCCGTGGCGGTCCGCTGAGGGAACTGCCCGGCAAGGTGCTGCGCGCGATGTTCTCGAACGCTCTGATCATCGCGATTGCGCTGGGCTTTGCCGTGAACGTCACCGGCACGCCCGTTCCCGGCGTCCTGAGAGAGGCGCTGACGATGATGGCGGTGGGCGGTATCCCGGCGGCCCTGTTTGGGCTGGGCGGGGTTCTGTTCCGGTATCGGCCTGAGGGCGATCTGCGCGTCATCGCCTTCATCACCTCGGTGTCGCTCTTTCTGCATCCGGCGATCACCTACGGGTTGGCGCAGGTCTTCGATCTGTCGCGGGGTCCGCTGCGGTCCGCCGTGATCACATCGGCGATGGCGCCGGGCATCAACGCCTATCTCTTTGCCTCGATGTATGGCTCGGCCAAGCGGGTCGCGGCCTCCAGCGTGCTGCTCGGAACGGCGCTGACGGTTCTGACCGCGACATTCTGGCTCACCGTTCTGCCCTGAGCCGGGGTCCCGCTGCGCCGATGACGCGGTTCTGAGCGGGCTTTGGACGGCTGCGGGGCGCGCGCCCCCCGGTCACGACGGATCAGGCCCATAGGTTCGCTCGGCGATGCCGATGGTCGAAAGCTCCGCCTCGATGGCCGACAGGAAAGTGGCCTCGGCTTCGGAATACCTTCGGGCAGGGTTGCTGATCAGGTAGATGCTGACCTTGGGCAGGTTGGAATAGGGCGGCAGCTGACGGATATGGCCCGCCTCCACATCGCGCCGGGCCACATGAAGGGGCAGGGCGCCGATCCCGATATCGGCCATGATCAGGCGACGGATCTCGTTCAGGCTCGATGACACGCCGCGCCAGTTGCGCGACAGGTTCAGGCTGGATCGCAGGGTCGAGATCGATTCCAGAGGGCCACCCTCGGCCTCGGTCTGGAAGGCCACGAACGGCTCCCCCTCAAGGTCTTCGATCGCAATCGACTCGGCATTGAACAGCCGGTGCCGCGCACCACAGAACAACCCGAAGTATTCGTTGTAAAGCACCATGGTATCGAGGCTTTTCGGAATGCGCGACAACAGGCAGATCCCGAAACTCGACCGGTTCAGCGTGACCATCTTCTCGACTTCGTCGCTTTCATAGACGGTGAAGGAATAGGTCACCTTGGGATGCGCGATCGAGAACCGGTTCAGGAAATCGTCGAAATGTTCAGAGATCACCGAACTGGTGATCGCGATCGTCAGATGACCATGGAGATCGTCGGCATTGCCCTCATCGAGAATGGCGGGGATCTGCGAGACGGTGCCAAAGATCGTCGCGCATTGGGTGTAGAGGATCTGCCCCGCCCGCGTGATCGAGAATTCGTTCGGTTTGCGGATGATCAGCGTCTTGCCCACCGTCACTTCCAACCGCTTGAGCGCAGCCGATACGGTGGGTTGTTTCAGGCCCAGATGGGTCGCCGCCTTCGAGATGCCGCGCTGTTCGACCACCACCATGAAAGTGCGCAGAAGGTTCCAGTCCAGGTTCCAGGGAAAGCGGTTGCGAAGCGGCAGGCTCATAGTTTTCATCTATATTGATAATGTCTCATATTTATTTGCGCGATGTATCTCCCCATGCAAGTCTTTTGTCGGAGCGGAGGGAATCCGCCACAGCTTGCGGGTGACCGGCCCGGATCGAAAACCAACATGGAGACCAAAATGACTTCACGCCGAATGATCATGACATCTGCCCTTGTCGGAGCGGGCCTCGTCGTCGCCGGACTGAATGCGGCGGTTGCCGAAGAACTCGACACCATACGCGAAGAGGGTGTGATCCGCATCGCGATGTCGGGGGCCTATCCTCCGTTCAACTTCGTCAATGACCAGAACGAAGTCGTGGGCTTCGATCCCGCCATCGGCGCCGAGATCGCAAGCCGCATGGGCCTCGAGGTCGAGATCGTCACCACCGCGTGGGACGGGATCATCGGCGGCCTTCTGGCCAACAAGTACGACGCCATCGTTGGCTCCATGACAATCACCGAAGAGCGGGACGAAGTCGTCGATTTCGTCGGACCCTATTACTCGGACAAGCGCGCGATCTTCACCAATCCGGGCTCGGGCATCAGCAGCCTCGAGGACCTCGAGGATGTGAAGGTCGGCCTGACGCTGGGCGAGACGCATGAGGATTGGGCACGCGAGCGTGGCTATGACATCAGCACTTACAAGGGCCTGCCCGAGCTTCTGCTCGAGCTGGAAAACGGCCGGGTCGACGCCATCGTGAACGACTCGATCGCCGCCATCCTCGCGATGACCGCGAAAGGCCAGGAATTCGAGATGTTCGCCGATCCCACGACCGAACCCTTCGGCGCCGGCATCGCGATCCGCGAAGGCAGCCCCGAACTCGCCGCCGAAATGCAGGCGGCGCTGGAGTCCATGATGGAAGACGGCACCTACCTCGCGATTGCCGAGGAATGGATCGGCGCGGATATCCGCTAAGCCTTTCGGCCCCGCCGCGGTCGCGCGGCGGGGTTTCCCCTCACGCATGATGATCCCCGCAGGCCGTCAAGCCGGCGCCTGAATGGTGGGATCCTTCGTCACCTGACCTCGCGCTCGTCGCCTGGCGCCGCGCAACCCTTCCGGGAGGACAGACATGGATTTTGACCTGATGCTCAGGGTCTATCCGTTCTTCATCGAGGCGGCAGGCACCACGATCCTGTTGTCGGTGCTGACGGCGATTCTTGGTCTGACCTGCGGGGCTTTGGGGGCGGCTGCGCGATTGTCGCGGCTGGTCGTCTTCAGATTCCTCGGCGCGGCCTATGTCAGCGTCTTTCGCGGCACGCCCGCGCTGATCCAGCTGTTCATCCTCTATTTCGGCGGCCCGCAGATCGGCATCCAGCTCGATGCCTTCGAGGCCGGCGTCATCGGCCTTGGCATCAATGCGGGCGCCTATATGACCGAAACGATCCGCGGCGCCATCATCTCGATCGACAAGGGTCAGCGCGAGGCCGCGCGCACCCTTGGCTTGAGCCAGTTTCAGGGCTTCTACAAGGTGATCCTGCCGCAGGCCGCCCGGCTGATGGTGCGCCCGCTGGGCGTGAACCTGAATATGCTGATCAAGGCCACGGCGCTGGTGGCCGCGATTTCGGTGATCGAGCTGACCTATACCGCGCAGCGCTATATCGGCTCGACCTACAAACCCTTCGAGATGTTTCTTCTCGCGGGCATTCTTTACATGATCATCATCTATGCGACCGGCCGGGGCGTTGCCTGGCTGGACCGCAAGGTGCAGATCAACTGACCGGGAAGGGACGGACGGATGGGCCTCGATTTCACGGTCATACCCGGATACCTAGACATTGTCCTTCTGGGGTGCCTCTGGACGATCGGCATCACTGTGGCGGCGGCACTGCTGAGCTTTTTCGGCGGCATCGCATTCGCCGTGGTGGCGCTTTATGCGCCATGGATCATTCGCCAGCCGTTCCGGTTGGTCGAATGGGTGTTCATGGGAACGCCGCTTCTGTTGCAGCTGTTCCTGATCTATTTCGGGCTGGTGCAGATCGGCATCGATCTGCCCGCCTTTGTCGCGGGGATCATCGGGCTGGGCCTGCATTTCGCCGTTTACAATTCCGAACTGATCCAGACCGCGATCCTGTCGGTCGACAAGGGCCAGATGGAGGCCGCGCGCACGGTCGGGCTCAGCCGGGGGCAGGCGCTGCGCAAGGTCGTGATCCCGCAGGCCGTGCGCGATGTGATCCCGCCCATCGGCAACAACATGATCGCGCTTCTCAAGGACAGTGCGCTGGTCTCCGTCATCGGGGTGAGCGAACTGACCCTGTCGGCCCAGCGGGCCATCGGCGCCACCTACCGGCCGTTCGAGTTCTATCTGCTCGCCGCCGCATTTTATTATGTCATCAACCTGTGCATGGAATGGGTGCAGCGCCGGATCGAGCGCCGCATTGCCATTTCGCGCTGATACAGGAGGCCTGTCCATGACCGACCCCAATCACTTTGTTCAAATCCGCCACGCGCAGAAATCCTTCGGGTCTCTCGAGGTTCTCAAGGATATCAGCCTCAATGTCGCGCGGGGCCAGATCGTGGCGATCATCGGCCCGTCGGGCTCGGGGAAATCGACGCTCCTGCGTGCGATCAACGATCTCGATGCGCTGACCGGCGGGGAGGTCTGGCTGGATGGCGTGCAGGTCAACAAATCGCTGCCGCACCGGCAATATGAAAAGCATATCAACGAGATGCGCCAGCAGATCGGCATGGTGTTCCAGCACTTCAACCTGTTTCCGCACATGACCGCCCGCGACAACGTCACGATGGCGCCCAAGCTGCTGAAGGGGCTGACGAACGAGGAGGCGGATGCGCTGGCCAAGGAGCAGCTTGAAAAGGTCGGGATGCTCGACCGGATCGACTATTACCCCTCACAGCTGTCGGGCGGCCAGAAGCAGCGGGTCGCCATCGCCCGCGCGCTGGCAATGAAGCCCAAGCTGATGCTCTTCGACGAGGCGACCTCGGCGCTCGATCCCGAACTGGTCGACGAGGTGAACCTCGTGATGAAGAAGCTCGCCGAAGAACACATGACGATGATCATCGTCACCCACGAGATGGATTTCGCCGCCGCCGTCTGTGATCGGGTCCTGTTCATGGATCGCGGCGTCGTCGTCGAGGAAGGCCCGCCCGAGGTGATTTTCCGCAATCCCGAGAAGGACCGCACCAAGGAATTCCTTCGCAAGCATCTTGCAGGTGCCAAGTGACCGACACGCCATCCTACCTGTTCTACCAGTCCCGCAACCCGCGACCTTTTCTCGATCACGGGGAGGGCATCTACCTCTTCGACGAGGCGGGCAAACGCTACATCGACGGTTCGTCCGGCGCGATGGTGTCGAACATCGGCCATGCGAACCCCCGGGTTCTGGCCAAGATGAAGGCGCAGATGGACAAGGCGACCTTTGGCTACCGGCTCCATTTCCGCACCCATCCATCCGAGGATCTGGCCGCCAAGACGGTCGCCATGACGCCCGAGGGGCTCGATCGGGTGTTCTTCGTCTCGGGCGGATCGGAGGCTGTGGAAAGCGCGGTCAAGCTGGCCCGCCAATATGCGCTGACGCAGGGGCAGGGGACCCGCTACAAGGTGATCTCGCGGTTCCCGTCCTATCATGGCTGCACCTTCGGTGCGCTCGATCTGACGGGATATGATCCGCTGCGCGAACCCTTTGCCCCGATGATGGAAGGCATGCCCAAGGTCGCGGCACCGGCCACCTATCTCGACCGAGACAACCTGACCGAAGAGGCGCGCGGCCTGAAATATGCCGAACTCCTGCGCGACCGGATCGTCGAACAGGGGCCGGAGACCGTTCTTGCCTTCGTGATGGAGCCCGTGGGCGGCGCCTCGACCGGCGCGCTTGTCGCGCCCGACAGCTATTACGCAAGGGTGCGCGAGATCTGCGACGAATTCGGAGTCCTGCTGATCTATGACGAGGTCATGACGGGCGCCGGGCGCACCGGCAAGTTTCTCGCCGCAGAGCATTGGGGGATCACCCCTGATATCGTCGCTTTGTCCAAGGGCTTTGGCGCGGGTTACGCGCCGCTGGGCGCCATCGTGGCCGGCGCACGTCTGGTGGAGCCGGTGCTGGATGCGGGCGGTTTTCTGCATGGCTTCACCTATGCCGGAAATCCGCTGGCCTGCGCCGCCGGTCTGGCCGTGCTGGAAGAGCTGGAGGAACAGGATCTGATCGGGAATGCCGCCCGTATGGGCAAGGTTCTGATGGGCGAATTGCGCGCGCTGATGGATCGCTATCCCTTCATCGGGGATGTTCGGGGCAAGGGTCTGCTGACCGCGTTCGAATTTGTGGCCGACCGCAGGACGATGGAACCTCTGGACCCGCTGCTGAACGCGCATGAGCGGCTGGTCGAATTGGCCTATCAGCGTGGATTGATCATCTATTCCCGCCGCACGCGCGGCGGCAAGGCGGGCGATCATTTCCTTGTTGCGCCGCCCCTGATCATCACCCGCGACCAGATCGCCGAAATGATGCTGATCCTGCGCGACGCGCTCGATGCCTTTGCCGCCGAAATCGGCTGGCCGGTGGAGAGCGCGGCATGAAACTCCCCGACAAGACCTGCCGGATCGAGGAGGCGATTGCCCGCATCGGGGATGGTGCCACGGTGATGGTCGGCGGCTTTGGCGTGCCGGGCACACCAATGACGCTGATCCACGCCCTTGTCGAGCATGGCGCGCGGGGTCTGACGCTGATCAAGAACGATGCCAACGAGCCGGGGATGGGCATCGACCACCTTCTGCAAGCGGGTCAGGTGTCACGGCTGATCACCACCCATCTTGGCCTGAACGGCACCGCGATCGCCCTGATGAATTCCGGTGCGCTCGAGGTCGAGTTCAACGCGCAGGGCATCCTTGCCGAACGTATCCGCGCAGGCGGGGCAGGGCTTGGCGCGATCCTCAGCGATATCGGCATCGGCACCGAACTGGCCCTCGGCAAACAGGTCGTCGAGATGGAGGGCAAGCCCTACCTCGTCGAGCCTGCCCTGCGGGCCGATGTGGCGCTGATCCATGCCGACCGGGCCGATACCTTCGGCAATCTGGCCTATGTCGCCACGGCGCAGAATTTCAATCCGTTGATGGCCATGGCCGCCACCTGCGTTATCGCCGAGGCCGAACGCCTCGTGCCGCTGGGCGCACTTGACGCCAACGACGTGCACACGCCGGGTGTCTTTGTCGATCATGTCGCCGAACTTTCAACGATTTCAGGGGAATACGGCGTTGTCCAGCGCTAGGGATCGCATGGTGGCTCGCGCCGCGCGCGAGATCGCGCCGGGCATGGTCGTCAACCTCGGGATCGGCTTGCCGACCCGGGTCGTGGGCTGCCTGTCCTCCGATTTTCCGGTGTGCCTGCATACCGAGAACGGACTGACCGGCATCGGTCCGCCGCTTGCACCCGAACTGGCGGACCGCAACCTGATCGATGCCGGCGGGGCCTATGTCTCGCTGGTTCCGGGCTCGGCCGTCTTTGACAGCGCGGTCAGCTTTGCCATCGTCCGGTCGGGCAGGCTCGATCTGACGATGCTGGGCGCCTTCGAGGTCAGCGCCTCGGGGGATCTGGCGAACTGGAAAATCCCCGGCAAGTTCAGCCCCGGCGTGGGCGGCGGGATCGAGCTTGCGCAGAAGGCGCGCCGGGTCGTCGTGCTGACGACCCATACCGATCGGTCGGGCGCGCCCAAGCTGAAACAGGCCTGTTCCCTGCCGCTGACCGCGCGGGGCTGCGTGTCGCGCATCTTCACCGACATGGCCGTGATTGACGTGACGCCCGGTGGCTTTGCCCTTGTCGAGACGGCCGAGGGTATCAGCGCGGCCGAGGTCGCCGCGGCCACCGACGCGCCGCTTGCGATCCCCGACGCCGCCCTGCCGACATTCTGAGGCACCCATGAAAGAAGACCTGAACAAACGCCTTTGCGATGCCGTCGACGCGCATTTCGACCGTCAGGTCGAGTTCCTGTCGGCGCTGACGGCGCATCCGTCGACCCGTGGCGCAGAGCAATCGGCGCAGGCCTTCATGGTCGAAGAGCTCGCCGCGCGTGGCTACGAGATCGACCGCTGGCAGATCGACTTGGCCGAGATCAGCCACCTGCCGGGATTTTCCCCCTGTCAGGGCCCCTATGAGGATGCCGTCAACGTCGTGGGCACCCATCGCTCCAGGACGGGGCAGGGGCGGTCACTGATCCTGAACGGGCATATCGACGTGGTGCCGGCGGGCCCCCTCGACATGTGGGACAGCCCCCCCTTCGAGCCGCGCGTCGAGGGCGGCTGGCTCTATGGGCGGGGCGGTGGCGACATGAAGGCGGGGCTTGCCTCGAACCTGTTCGCGCTGGATGCGCTTGCTGCCTGCGGTCTGGCGCCTGCGGCGGATGTGCATGTCCAGTCCGTCGTGGAGGAGGAATGCACGGGCAACGGGGCGCTGGCCTGCCTTGCCCGTGGCTATACCGCCGACGCCGCCCTGATCCCCGAGCCGTTTTCCGAACATCTGGTCACGGCGCAGCTGGGCGTGATCTGGTTTCAGGTCCACCTCAAGGGAATGCCTACCCATGTCGCCTATGCCGGAACCGGATCGAACGCGATCGAGGCGGCCTTTCCGCTCATCGCGGCCCTGCACGATATGGAGCATCGCTGGAACGCGGCCGAGAACCGCCCCGACGATTACGCCCATTTCGATCATGCGCTGAACCTCAACATCGGCAAGATCGTGGGCGGCGACTGGACAAGCTCGGTTCCGGCCTGGTGCGTCTTTGACGTGCGGATGGGGATCTTTCCCGGCCAGTCGATCGACGCGGCCAAGGCCGAGATCGAACAGGTCATCCTCGACACCGCGCGCCAGAACGCGTTTCTGCGCAACTCGCTGCCCGAGATCGTCTATCACGGATTCCACGCCGAAGGGTACGCGCTGTCGCAGGACAGCTCTGCCAATGCGGCCTCGGCCATCGCGGCGCTGGATAGGGCGCATCAGGGCGCGACCGGCACTGCGCTCGAACGCGAGGCGATCACCGCCACCACGGATGCGCGGTTCTTCGGGCTTTATGCCGACATGCCGGCTCTGGTCTATGGCCCGCGCGCCGAGGCGATCCACGGCTTCAACGAGCGGGTCGATCTCGAAAGTATGCGCCGGGTGACCAAGGCCACGGCGCTGTTCATCGCCGCATGGTGCGGCACCGAGGAGGCCTGATCCCATGCGCGATGCCGTCATCGTCTCGACCGCCCGCACGCCCATCGGCAAGGCCTATCGCGGGGCTTTCAACGATCTCGACGTGCCGGGCCTTGCCGCGCCCGCCGTGCGCGCGGCGCTGGCCCGCGCCGGTCTGACCGGGGCAGAGGTCGAAGAAGCGATCTTCGGCGCCGCCCTCACGCAGGGATCGGCCGGGGTCAACGTCGCGCGCCATATCGCGCAGGGGGCGGGCCTGCCCGACAGCGTGGCGGGCGCCACGGTCGACAGGCAATGTGCCTCGGGCCTGAACGCGATCGCCATCGCGTCGCACATGATCCGTTGCGAGGGCGTTGATGTGGCGCTTGCCGGCGGGGTGGAAAGCATCTCGCTCGTCCAGAATTCTCACTGGAACGGCTATCGCTACCAATCGACCCGCGTTCCGGAGGGCTATTACCTCTCGATGCTGGAAACGGCGGAAGTCGTGGCCGGGCGCTATGGCGTCAGCCGCGCGGTGCAGGATGCCTATGCGCTCCAGAGCCAGCACCGCACGGCGCAGGCGCAGGAGGCCGGACACTTCGACGATGAAATCGTGCCGATGGAGGCTGTCCGGATCGTCACCGACAAGGCCACCGGCGAGACGCGCCCGGAACCGGTGCGGATTGATCGCGACGAATGCAACCGACCCGGGACCACGGCCGAGGGGCTCTCGGGCCTCGCGCCCGTCATGGGCGAGGGCAAATCCGTCACCGCAGGCAACGCCAGCCAATTGTCCGACGGCGCCGCGGCGCTGGTGGTGATGGCCGAGGCCGAGGCCTCCGCCCGGGGCCTTGCCCCGTTGGGCGCGCTGCGCGGCTTTGCCGTCGCGGGCGTTGCGCCCGACGAGATGGGGATCGGCCCCGCCGTCGCGATCCCGCGCCTGCTGAAGCGGGCGGGCCTTGCCATCGAGGACATCGACCTGTGGGAAATCAACGAGGCCTTCGCCGCGCAACTGGTTCCCTGCCGCGACCGGCTTGGCATTCCCGATGATCGGCTGAACGTGAACGGAGGGGCGATTTCCATCGGCCATCCCTATGGCATGTCAGGCGCGCGCATGGCGGGTCATATCCTGCTGGAAGGTCGCCGCCGGGGTGCGAAATGGGGCGTCGTGTCGATGTGCGTGGGCGGCGGACAGGGGGCTGCCGGGTTGTTCGAAATCTTCGCTGACCGGAGGGACCGGGATGACTGACCAAGCCCAGATCGCCCACCTGACGGACCTGCGCCACGCGTTGCACACCAGGCCAGAGATATCGGGCGAGGAACGCGAAACCGCGCAGCGGATCGTGGCCGAAATTCAGGCGCTTGGCGCGGATCGCATCTGGCGCGGCATCGGCGGCCATGGCGTCGCGGCAGAGTTTCGCGGGGCCGGGCCGGGGCCCACGGTCCTGTTGCGCTGCGAACTCGATGGTCTGCCGATCCGGGAGCTGTCGGATCTGCCCTACAAGTCGCTGATCGACGGCCGGGGGCATCTGTGCGGCCATGACGGGCACATGGTCACGCTTCTGGGCGTGGCGATGCGTCTGGCCATCCGGCCCCCGCGCGGCCGCGTCATCCTTCTGTTCCAGCCCGCCGAGGAAACCGGCGCGGGCGCCAAGGCCGTTGTCGAGGATGCCATCTGGCCCGAGATCCGGCCCGATTTCGCCTTTGCCTATCACAACGTGCCGGGCCGCCCGCTGGGCGAGATCGGTCTGCGACCGGGGCCGGGCAATTGCGCCTCGCGCGGGATGCAGATCCGCTTCGAAGGCAAGAGCGCCCATGCCGCCGCCCCGCAGGACGGGCTGTCGCCCGGCCCCGCGATGGCCGCCCTGATGACCGCGCTTCCCGCGCTGGGCGAGGGCACGCTGGCGGATCCCGATTTCGCCCTGTCGACGCTGACCCATGCCCATCTGGGCGAGCCCACCTTCGGCATCGCGCCCGCCGAGGGCGAATTGCGCGTGACCCTGCGCACCATGACGAATGCCCGGATGGAGGCGCTCATCGCCGCGGCCGAGGCCGAACTGGCCCGCGCCAAGGGCGACTTGCACACCGAGGTTCACTGGCACGACATCTTTCACGCCGTCACCAACGACGTCGAGGCCACCGCGATCGCCCGCGATGCCGCCCGCAGCCTCGGCCAGGTGATTTCCGAGATGGAGACGCCGATGAGCTGGTCCGAGGATTTCGGCCGCATCGGCGAGGACGGAGCGAAGGCCGCGATGCTTTATGTCGGGGCGGGCGAGACGCGTCCCAAACTCCATAACCCCGATTATGATTTTCCCGACGGCCTGCTGCCCATCATGATCGACCTTTTCTGCGCAATCGTGGACCATATCCTCGGGCCGCGCGTCCCATGATTGCCGACGGAACCCCCGGCTCGTGGTGCGAGATCCGGCTGGACAGGATCTCGCGGAACCTCGGGCTGGCGCTGGATCTGGTGCCCCGGGGCAGACGATTCTGTGCGGTCATGAAGGCCGATGCCTATGGCCACGGGATCGCGCAGGTCGTGCCGCTGATCCGCGAACACGGGGTGTCCTGCATCGGCATCACGTCCAACGACGAGGCCCGGGCGGTGCGCGCGGCGGGCTTTGACGGCACCATCATCCGGGTCCGCGCCGCCACCCCGACCGAGATCGAGGCCGCGCGCGACGCGCGGGTCGAGGAACAGGTGGCCTCGCGCCTTGTGGCCCGCAAACTGCGCGCGCTGCGCGACGCGGGGCATCCGGTGCGCGCGCATCTTGCGCTCAACGCGAAGGGGATGTCGCGCGACGGGCTCGAGATCGCAACCCGTGAAGGGCGCGAGACCGCCCGGGCGATCCTAGATCTTCTGGGCGACGATATCGTGGGCATCTGCACACATTTCCCCTGCAACACGCCCGAAAACCTGCCCCAGAGCGACGCGGAGTTCCGCGCCCATGTCGACTGGGTCTTTGCCAATTCCGACCTCCGGCGCGAGGCGGTTCTGGTTCACGCGGGCAGTTCTCTCACGCTGGTGTCGGGGCAGGAGGTGTCGACCGACATGTATCGCTGCGCCGCGATCCTTTACGGCATTCTCAAGCCGGACCTCGGGTTCCGGACGACAATGGCGCTCAAGACACGGGTCGTTAGTGTGGCGGAGTATCCGAAAGGGTCCACCGTGGGCTATGACCGCGCCGCCCGGCTCGAGAGCGATCGGAGGCTGGCCTGCCTCTCGGTCGGATATGCCAACGGCTTTCGCCGCGATATCGGCCCGGATGCGGGGGTCCTGATCAACGGACGGGAGGCCCCGGTCCGGGGGAAGGTCTCGATGAACACGATTGTCGTCGATGTCACCGGCCTGCCCGAAGTGCAGGTGGGCGACGTGGCCACCGTCTTTGGTGGGGCCGATGAGGGACAGACCCCGGTCGAGGCTGCCGAACGGCAGTTTCGCACCATCATGGCCGATCTCTATTCCGATTGGGGCCTGCGCAATCAACGCATCTATCGCTGACGGCTCCGCACAACCCGGACCCGCTTGCACTTGCACGCCTTCACGGGCAACGTCGAGGGCAGGGGTCGGTCAGGCTGCGGGGCCCCCCGGATTGCGGGGGTGTCGCGTTTCCGGTGGTCTGGTTTTTCTGATGAGAGCGTTCGGACCCGTCGCGCAAGTGTCGCAGGCCCGGGCGCGTTGTGGCGGAGCGATCGGGTATGTCAGTGGACGACACGGCAGAACTGGTGATCGAGACGGGCGCCGAAGGGCGTGCTGCCGTCCTGCGTGGGCCGTTCACAATCCACACGGTCACCGCCGCCGAACAGCGGTTCCGCGACCTCGATCCGGCCCAGGCGCTCGAGATCGATCTGCGGCCCGTCACCGGCTTTGACACCGCGGGCGCATGGGCGATCGCCGCGCTGACCCGGCGGGCAAAGGCCGCGGGCGGATCCTGCGCGATCATCGGGGCGACGCCGTCGATGGAGGCCCTGCTCGATACCGTCACGAAGGCTCTGCCCGAGGGAGAGGCACAGGCACCGCCGCCTGTGACCCTGACGGACCGGATCGAGCGGCTCGGCCGCGCCGTGGCCGCGGCCGGGGGCGCGCTGGCGGGGCTGTCGGGATTTCTGGGGCTTTTCCTGGCAAGGCTCGTCCGGGCGGTGGTGCACCCGCGTGAATTCCGGCTGACTTCGCTTGTCCATCAATGCGAAGAGGTCGGGGTCAAGGCAGTGCCCATCGTGGCGCTGATGGCGTTCCTCATCGGGATCGTGCTTGCGTTTCAGGGCTCGGCACAGCTGCGACAATTCGGGGCCGAGGTCTTCGTCGTCGACCTGATCGCCATCTCGATCCTGCGCGAGCTGGGCATTCTTCTGACGGCAATCATCGTGGCCGGCCGCACGGCCTCGGCCTTCACCGCCGCGATCGGGTCGATGAAGATGCGCGAAGAGATCGACGCGATGCGCACGCTTGGCCTTGATCCGGCGCTGGTGCTGTTCGTGCCGCGGATACTGGCGCTGATCCTGATGTTGCCGATTCTTGGATTGATCGCGAATGCGGCCGGGCTTCTGGGCGGCGCCTTGATGTGCTGGATCGAGTTGGGCATTTCGCCGGCCATGTTCCGCACCCGGCTGATCGAAGGGGCAAACACGTCGCACCTCATGGTTGGCCTTGTGAAGGCGCCGGTCTTTGCGCTGATCATCGGGGTTGTCGGCTGCCGCGCAGGCATGCTGGTCCAAAGCAACGCGGAATCGCTGGGTCGACAGACGTCGAACTCTGTCGTGATGGCGATCTTTGCCGTGATCCTTGCCGACGCGCTGTTCTCGATCTTCTTTGCCGAGATGGGCATCTGATGGCGCAGGACACCATCATCACGCTGCGCGGCGTGACCAACAGGTTCGGGGATCACGTCGTGCACGAGAACCTCGACCTCGATGTCCATCGCGGAGAGATCCTCGGCGTGGTCGGCGGTTCGGGGGCAGGAAAATCCGTGCTGCTGCGCACGATCACCGGGCTTCAGAGGCCGGCCTCGGGGCATGTCCGCGTCTTCGATAACGATGTTTACGAGGCCGGGGACGAAGATCGCGCCGCGATCGAGGCGCGCTGGGGTGTGATGTTTCAGGATGGGGCGCTCTTCTCATCGCTGACCGTGCGCGAAAACGTCGAGGTGCCGATGAAGGCCGTGGCCGGACTGGATCCGGAGATCGCGCATGCGCTGGCCGATCTCAAGATCGCGATGGTGGGCTTGCCGCGATCGGCGGGCGACAAGTTTCCGTCCGAGCTGTCGGGGGGTATGCGCAAACGGGCCGGGCTGGCCCGATCCCTCGCGCTGGATCCGGAAATCGTCTTTTTGGACGAGCCGACGGCGGGGCTCGATCCGATCGGGGCGGCCGATTTCGACGCGCTGATCCGTGGACTCAGCCAATCGCTTGGTCTTACGGTGTTTCTGGTGACCCACGACCTCGACACGCTCCATGCCGTGTGCGACAGGATCGCTGTACTTGCGGAGCGCCGGGTGTTGGTTTCCGGCACGATGGACGACATGCTTTGTGTCGATCACCCTTGGGTTCGGAGCTATTTTCATGGCCCCCGCGCCCGCGCCGCGCTTCATGCATCAGAGGAACCGCACTAGGTGGAAACCAAGGCAAACTATATCCTGATCGGGTTCTTCACCCTTGCCGGTTTCCTCGGGATTTTTGCGTTCTTCCTGTGGTTTGCGCGGGTCGAGCTGGATCAACAATTCGCCTATTACGATATCCGCTTTTCCTCGGTCTCGGGGCTGAGCAATGCCTCGGACGTGCGATTCAGTGGTCTGCCGGTGGGGCAGGTCGTCGATGTGCGCCTTGCCCCCGACCGCAACGGCACGATTCTCGTGCGGGCGGAAGTGGATGCCCAGACACCGGTTCGGGCCAATAGCGTGGCCACGATCGAATCTCTTGGCGTCACGGGCGTGTCCTTTCTCAGCATCAGCCCCGGCACGCCGGACACGCCGCTGCTGGCCGAGGTCTCCGATGACGATATCCCCGAGATAACCTCGGGCCGCTCGACCTTGCAGGCGCTGTCCGAAGATGCGCCGCAACTTGTCGAGGAGACGCTTCTCGTGATGCAGGAGCTTGGCACGCTGTTCAGCGACGAGAATGCCCGCCGGATCGACCGGATCATCCTGAATGTCGAGGCCGCCTCGGATGAATTCGTGGCCACTTTTCAGGCTTTTTCCGGGGTGGCCGACACCGTCGATGACTTCGCCGGCCAGATCAGCCGCTTCAATTCTACCCTCGATACCCTGACGTCCGAAATGAACGTGATGCTGACCTCGGCCAACGAAACGCTGAACTCTATCGACGCATTGGCGCGCGAGACGACACGCGTCATGCAGGGCGGTACGGAGGCGATTGACGATCTGCAAGGCGCCATCGGTCAGGTCGATCGGTATGTCGCCGAAGACCTCACGGCCGCAACGCGCGAGACCCGCGACATGATCGCGGAGCTGCGCGACGAACTGTCCCGTATCGGGGCCGAGACCAGCACCCTGATCGCGACGCTCGACCAGACCGGATCGACCGCGACCCGGCGGCTGAGCGAGGCCGAAGCAACCATGGCGGCCCTGAACGACCTGGTTGCCTCGCTCGACCAGACATCGCGCGCCATCGAGGGGGCGGCGGTCCGGATCGATGGGTTGATCGAGGAGGAAGGCGCCCCGCTTCTGGCCGAGACGCGGATCGCGGTGGCACAGGCGACAGAGGCCATCTCTGCGATCCGCGACACCGCCCGCGACGACCTGCCGATGGTGTTGAGCGACGTGTCCGAGGCAGTAGCGGAGGCGCGTGGCGTGATCGCGGGCCTCGATCTGGGCGAGGCCGGCGCGGATCTCTCGACCCTCGTGGCGGATGCGCGCACGACGCTGGACGAGGTGGGCCGCACCTTTGCCAATGCCAACGAGACGCTGGGCGCGATCAACACCGCGATGGAAACCGGCGACCGCGCCCTTGCCGCCGCCGAAAGTGCCTTTAGCGGCGCGGACCGGGCGATCAACGAAGACGTTCCGCTGATCGTGGCTGAACTGGAGGCCATGGTTCAGGGTCTGAACGCCGCCGTGGGCACGGTGGCGGATGATCTGCCCGCCATCTCGGCCGATCTTCGCGAGGCGAGTTCCGCCGCCTACGCCGCCTTCGGCAGGCTCGAACGGCTGGTCGATACCTCGGGTCCCGGCGTCGAGGCCTTTGCGGCAAACGCCTTGCCCGCCTATGAACGCCTGGCGCAGGAAACCCGGGACCTGATCGCCAATCTCGACCGTCTGACAGAGCAGATCGAGCAAAGCCCGACGCGGTTCTTCCTCGAACGCGATGTTCCCGAATTCAGGAGGTAACGCGATGCTGCCAGCTTTTCGCACGATCCGAACCGCGGCCATGGCAATGGGCCTGTCCCTGCTGACCGCGTGCAGTGCCTTGACGGGCCTTGGTGAGGTGTCGACGCCGCTTGATGTCTTCGTGCTTGAACTGCCGCAGGATCTGCCACGGCGTCAGGGTGCGCCGCAATCGCGCGCCATCATCATCGAAGAGCCGACAACGGACGGGGCGCTTGCCACGGAACGGATCATGATCCAGCCCAACGCGCTTCAGGCGCAGTATCTGCCCGGGGTCAGCTGGACCGATCCCGCGCCCATCATGCTCCAGACGCTGATGGTGCGCGCGCTCGATGTGACGGGGGCCTTCGAATATGTCGGGCGCCGGCCGCTTGGTCCGGGGGGCGACTATGCAATTGTCACGGAACTCGTCGATTTTCAGGCGGCTGTCCTCCCAGACGGGGAAAGCGCACGGATCGACATTGCGCTGATCTCGCGGCTCGTGCGTGAAGAGGGGGTCGATATCGTCGCGACCCGGACATTCACCGCCACGGCAACATCGGCGACGCTGTCGGACGCGGATCTCGTGACGGCCTTCAACATGGCGACAAGCGCCGTCATCGCCGAGTTCGCAGGTTGGACATTGTCGAGCCTCGGCGCGATCTGACTTATTTTGCCTTGCCCCACGGCTCGTGGGTGCCTGCCTCACCTTCGATCCCATCCTCGTATCGTCCAATTGGCGGAACGGGAGTCACTCGTGACATCCGAGATATCCGGCACATACATGGAAGCCAGCAACCGCGAGGCCGCCTGTCCTTGTGTTGTCTTCTCACCCCCGACCGAGGACAGCTGCACCGCGGTGCTGGGCTGGCATATCGGTCGCGGCAGCTTTGACGGGACCAAGCTTGACGGGCTGAACATGGCGATGCTGGTCCATGCGCCCGGCAACATGAAGGACGTTGGCTGGACTGTGTCGCCTTGACTTGATGACCGCGCCCACGATGCGCAGCATCAGGCGCTGGCGGGCGCCTTTTCCGGCCGGGCCGGCGGGCATCACCCCAATCTCGGGCTGCTGATCGGCGAGGTTCTGGGCGCGCGGCCGGCAAAGGTCACGATGGATCGGTCGGATCCGACCATGACGCCCGAGGTTGATGGCATTGGCCTCATGGCGCTCGGGATGGCGCCGCTGGTCCGACCCGGGGTCAGGCCTGAGCCAGCGCCCCGATCAGCGCGCCCAGCAGGGCGTGGGGCAGGGTCGGTCCGGCGCCGATCCCCACGTAGGGGTCGTTGTCGCGGATATCCGAACGTCTCAGACTGCAATGCCAGTGACCGTTCGGATGGGTCGCCGTGCCCTTGAGCTGGATCGTCCAGCCGGGAAGACCGCGCCGCACAAGACCCAGAACGGCATCGGTCGAATCGAAATCCGTCGCAGGATCAAAGTCTTCGAACTTTGCCTCTATGGCACTCGCGGCTTTCGCCCGCAGGTCGTCGGTCAGCTCGAGGGCCGCTTCGATCTCGTGGGCGAGTTGGGCAAGTGTCTTATCCATGTCGGTTCACCATTCCGGGAGTTTCGTTTCCCTTCCACCCTATCTGACGCCCGCTCTGGGTCCTTGATCGAAATCAACGAACGGGGGGCGGTCTTCGTCTCTGCTGTGGATGGCGTCACATCTCAGTCGGAGGAGCACGGCCATGGCCAGAACACCCGAAGTCATCTTTTTCGAGAACCTTCGCCGCGGAGACGTGGCCCTCGTCGGTGGCAAGAACTCGTCGCTTGGCGAGATGGTTCAGGAACTCGACAAGCTGGGGGTCTCGGTTCCGCCGGGCTTTGCCACCACGGCCGAGGCGTTTCGCAGGTTCATCAGCGAAAACGCCCTCGATGCGATGATCTCGGACACGATGGACAGGCTCGCCTCCGGCAAGATCACCCTGCATGAGGCCGGCCAGACTGTGCGCAGCGCGATTGCCGCGGGCGACTGGCCCGCCGAGACGGCCGCAGAGATCGGGGAGGCCTACAAGGAACTGTCCCGACGCGCCGAAAAGACGGACCTGTCCGTCGCCGTCCGGTCGAGCGCGACCGCGGAGGACTTGCCCGACGCGAGTTTCGCGGGCCAGCAGGAAACCTTCCTCAACATCGAGGGGGAAGAGGCGCTGCTGAAAGCGTGCCGTGATTGCTATGCATCCCTCTTTACCGACCGGGCGATTAGCTACCGCAACGCGAAGGGGTTCGATCACCTCGACGTGGCGCTGTCGGTGGGTGTGCAGCAGATGGTGCGCTCGGATATCGGCGGGTCGGGCGTCATGTTCTCGATCGACAGCGATTCCGGGTTCGACAAGGTCGTGGTCATCAATGCGGCCTGGGGTCTGGGCGAGAATGTCGTGCAGGGGGCCGTGACCCCCGACGAATTCCAGGTCTACAAACCCTTCCTCGAGGATCGGTCCCTGCGCCCGATCATCGAGCGCAAGCTGGGCGCCAAGGAGAAAAAGATGATCTATGCGGGCGCCGATGACGCGGGGCCCGTCAAGAACGTGCCCACCTCCAAGGCGGAAAAAGCGACGTTCGTCCTGTCAGATGACGAGGTCATCGAACTGGCCCGTCAGGCCGCGACGATCGAGACGCACTACGGCCTGCCGATGGACATGGAATGGGCCCGCGACGGCGAGACGGGCAAGCTCTACATCGTTCAGGCCCGGCCCGAGACCGTTCAATCCCACATGGATAGCGGCGCCCTCAAAAGTTTCACCATCGGCAAGCACGGGCGCAGGCTCATCACCGGTCTGAGCGTCGGTGAACAGATCGCCACGGGGCGGATCTGCCTGATCGAGGATGTGGCCGATATCGACAAATTCGTGGATGGTGCCGTGCTTGTCACCTCGACCACGGATCCCGACTGGGTCCCGATCATGAAGCGGGCGTCCGCGATCATCACCGATCACGGTGGCCGGACCAGCCATGCGGCCATCGTCAGCCGCGAACTCGGTGTGCCCGCGATCGTGGGTTGCGGCGACGCCACCCATGTTCTGCACGATGAACAGGACGTGACGGTCTGCTGCGCCGAGGGCGACGAGGGCTTCGTCTACGAGGGGATCGCGGAGTACGAGGTCGAGAAACTCGATCTCGATCATGTGCCCGAGACCCGGACAAAGGTCATGCTGAACCTTGCCAACCCGTCGACCGCCGCGCGCTGGTGGCGGCTTCCGGCGGATGGCGTGGGGCTTGCCCGGATGGAATTCGTGATCAACAATGCGATCCAGATCCACCCCGAGGCGCTGATCCATTTCGACAAGCTGCGCGACGAAAAGGTCCGCGATCAAATCGAAAGCATGACGGTGGGATACCCCGACAAGTCGGAATACTTCGTCGACAAGCTGTCGCGCGGCCTCTCTCGGATCGCGGCTGTCTGCTATCCCAACCCGATGATCCTGCGGCTCAGTGATTTCAAGACCAACGAATATGCCGACCTGATCGGCGGGACCGAATTCGAACCTGTCGAATCGAACCCGATGATCGGATGGCGCGGCGCATCGCGGTATTACGACCCGGCCTACAGGGATGGATTCGCCCTTGAATGCCGGGCGATCCACCGCCTGCGCGAAGAGATGGGATTCCGGAACGTCAAGGTCATGGTGCCCTTCTGCCGGACCCCGGAAGAGGCCGACCGCGTGCTGGCCGTCATGGCCGAAGAGGGGCTGGAACGCGGGCAGGACGGGCTGGAATTCTATGTCATGTGCGAAGTGCCCTCGAATGTCATCATGGCCGAGGAATTCTCGAAACGCTTTGACGGGTTTTCCATCGGATCGAACGACCTGACACAGCTGACGCTGGGCATCGACCGCGACAGCGACAAGCTGTCGGGCCTGTTCAACGAACGCGATCCCGCCGTCGTGTGGATGATCCGGACGGCGATCGAAAAGGTCCATGCGGCCGGGCGCAAGATCGGGCTCTGCGGTCAGGCGCCGTCGAACTATCCCGAATTCGCGCGGGTTCTGGTGGATGCAGGGATCGATTCGATCTCGGTCACGCCGGACAGCTTCCTCAACGTGAAGAACCACGTGGCGGCTGCCGAATCAGACTGAGGCGCGGGCCGGTCAGGTCACCAGCCCCAGATGGCGGGCGATGGTTGCGCTGTCGTAATAGTCGCGCCCCTCGACCACCAGCCCGTCGCGCACCCGCATGACCGAGCAATAGCGCACCTCTGCGCGTTTGCCGGTCGGCTGGAAATCGCCAAGGCTTGACCGCAGGATGCCGGTGTGGGTGCCGCTGTTGCGAAACTCGACCGTCGCCCATTCGCCGTCGAGGCTGACGATCACGTTTTCGACCTTGCAGGCACCGTCGGGGAACGCCTCGCGCCAACGGTGATAATCCTCGATATAGGCCGCCTTTCCGGTAAGCTTTTCTTCGCGCGCCACATCCTCGAAATCGCAGTCATCGGCGATGACGGCCGCGCCGCGTTCGGGATCGCGCAGATCCCACGATTCGTGAAACTGGCGGACAATCCGTTCTGTCGGGTGCATGATCTGGCTCTCCATGTCGGGGATCGCGCTCCGCGGATCTCCGCGCGGCAGGCACGGGCAGGGGAGACGGATCGCAGGCTTAGAGTATTTCCGCTTGCAGGCAGGATCACAAGCGGCAGGTCGGTCCGGAGCGCAAACGCGCAACCCGCGGATCGCACAGGATCATTCCCGGAAGAGAACGCCCCCGGACAGGTCGCCGAGGTGCCACGAAACCGGGTTTTCACGAAGGCTTTCGCATCAAAAACCTTTCTCTTTATTCATACCCGCAATGCTGATACACAATTTCGATAGGTTATCTCGATAGACAGAAAGAACTGGTTGCCACGTGTCCGAAAAATATCTGCTCGTCGATCCTGAAGAGCGGCTCGACCTCATCAAGGGGTTGGCGAGTGCCGTCAGGGTCTCCATCCTCAAGCTTCTCGGGACGACGGGCCCATTGAACGTGAACCAGATCGCGGAGGCACTGGGCCTGCCGCAATCGACGGTGTCGTCCAACCTCCAGATCCTGGAGGATGTGGGACTTGTGATCACTCGCACGACGAATGCGCGCAAGGGCAGCCAGAAGATCTGCGAATCCGTCTTTTCCGAGTTGCTAGTCGCGTTTCGCGACATGCCTGCGGAAAAGCGCAGCTCCGACATTGAAGTGGCGATGCCGATCGGTCTTTACACCCGGTGCGAAGTGACGGGCCCCTGCGGTCTGTGTTCGTCCGAAGGCGTGATCGGGCTTCTGGACGTGCCGGCGACATTTCTTGACCCGGAGCGCATGCGGGCAGGCCTTTTGTGGTTCACGCAGGGCTTCGTGGAATACCAGTTTCCCAACAACGCGCAGCTCAAACAATCGCGGCCAAACTCTGTCGAGTTCGCCCTTGAGCTAAGTTCCGAAGTCCCTGGGACGAGCGCCGACTGGCCGTCGGATATCTTTCTTCAGGTCAACGGGATCGACATCGGAACATGGACATCGCCGGGCGATTTCGGCGACAAGCGCGGCGTGTTCACACCCGATTGGTGGAAGCTGACTGGTTCGCAATACGGCAAGCTCAAGACATGGCGCATCAATGGCGATGGCAGCTATGTCGATGGCGTGAGGGTGTCGAACGTCACGCTGGACGATCTTGAACTCGACAAGCACCGGTCGATCCGGATGCGGATCGGCGTGCATGTCGATGCGACCCATCCCGGGGGCATCAATATCTTCGGTCGCGGCTTCGGGAATTATGATCAGGACATCGTCATGCGTCTGACGCACTGAAAGGTGTTGACGTAGGGGACATTTCTGCTCAAGAGTATCCGAAAAGTTGGTATATACCAGCTTCACTGGTATTTTGGAGGAGATGCCGATGAAAGCCCGGGTCACAGCGCATTCGCGCTATACGATTTCCGATATCGATAACCGCCTGTACGGCTCGTTTCTCGAGCATCTCGGACGTGCCGTCTACACGGGTGTCTACGAGCCTGGTCACCCTCAGGCCGATGAGAGCGGGATGCGCAAGGACGTGATCGATCTCGTCCGCGAGCTTGATACCCCGATCTGCCGCTACCCCGGTGGCAACTTCGTTTCCGCCTACAACTGGGAAGACGGCATCGGTCCGAAAGAAGATCGCCCGACCCGTCTCGATCTGGCATGGCGGACCTCGGAGTCGAACCAGTTCGGCATTCATGAATATGCCGACTGGGCCGAGAAGGCGAACACCGAGATGATGCTCGCACTCAACCTCGGGTCGCGTGATCTGGATGCGGCGCGTGCCTTCGTGGAATACGTCAATCACCCCGGCGGAACCTACTGGTCCGACCTGCGCAAGAAGAACGGCCGCGCCGATCCGTGGGGCGTGAAAGTCTGGTGCCTTGGCAACGAGATGGATGGCCCCTGGCAGATCGGTCACAAGTCGGCCGCGGAATATGGCCACCTTGCGAACGAAACCGCCAAGGCGTTGAAGGCATTCGACAAAAATCTCGAACTGATCGTCTGCGGATCGTCGCATTCGAACATGCCCTCCTACCCGCAATGGGAGGCGACAGTGCTTGAGCAGACCTATGATCAGGTCGACTACATCTCGCTCCACATGTATTTCGAGAACTACGAGAAGAACACGGCCGAGTATCTGGCCCTGCCTGAAAAGCTGGATCGCTACATCGGAACGGTCTCGGGCGTGATCGACTATATCAAGTCGAAATCCCGCTCCAGAAAGGATGTGAAGATCTCCTTTGACGAGTGGAACGTCTGGTATCACGAGCGCGAAAATGACGCCAAGCGGATGGCTGAATGGGATTGGCCCCATGCGCCTGCGCTGCTCGAGGATATCTACAATTTCGAGGATGTTCTTCAGGTCGGCTGTATCCTGAACACCTTTATCCGCCGCTCGGACGTGGTCCGGATTGCCTGTATCGCACAGCTTGTGAACGTGATCGCACCGATCATGACAGAGCCGGGCGGCGATGCCTGGAGGCAGACGATCTTCTATCCGTTCCAGTTCGCCTCGGCCTTCGGACGGGGCACGGCCCTTCAGCTCGATGTCGATTGCCCCACCTACAATGCCGATGTTGCATCCGGGGTAAGCTATCTTGACATATCGGGCGTCCATGATGGAGATTCCGGAACACTCACCTTCTTCGCGGTGAACCGGAATGGCGAGGAAACCCTTGAGGTCGACCTCGCGCTCGAGCGGTTCGGTACGGCCAAATCGGTCGAGCATACCCTGATCAAGCACGATGATCTGGAGGCTCGTAACACCAAGGAAAATCAGAATAATGTCGTTCCCGTCAAGGGAGACGGGGCGACGTTGGCAGATGGCGGCCTGTCACTATCCCTGCCGCCGTACAGCTACTCGATGATCCGCGTCCAACTTTGAATGTATCGGAATGTCGGGTTCATACCGATCTTTCCGTTGCGCGAATCCGCGAATGTAGTAACCTTTTTCCAGTCCGGCGGAGGAGCCGGAAACCAGGGAGGAAATAAATGAACAAGTTCGTAGCACTTGCAGCCGGTGCCATGATGGCAACTGCGGCACAGGCCCAGGAGACGGTCGTCTGGTGGGACTTCCTCGGAGGCGGTGACGGCGTGCGCATGAAGCAGCTGATCTCCGAATTCAATGAGGCCCACGAGGGCGAGATCGCCATCGACGCGACCACGCTGGAATGGGGCGTGCCGTTCTACACCAAGGTGCAGACCTCGGTTGCCGTCGGCGAAGCGCCCGACGTCATGACCTACCACGCCAGCCGTATCCCGCTGGCCGTGCAGCAGGGTGTTCTCGACGAGATCACGCCCGCTGACTGGGAAGCCATGGGCTTTGGCGAAGAAGATTTCGCACCCGCCATCTGGAACGCCGTGACCGGCCCCGATGGCAAGACCTATGGCGTGCCGCTCGATACGCACCCCATCGTCCTTTACTACAACAAGGACATTCTCGGCGCCGCGGGTCAGCTTGACGAAAACGGCCTGCCGATCGGTCTGGGCAGCGGCGAAGACTTCACTGCGATGCTGCAGGCGCTCGCCGACAGCGGCGAAGTGACCTTCCCGCTCGGCTCCGTGACGGCGGACGGTAACTTCATGTTCCGCACCATCTATTCTCTGATGGGCCAGCAGGGCGGCGAGCTGATGACGGATGGCGAGTTCCTTGCCGGGGACAACGCCGAAAAGCTCACCAACGCGCTGACGGTTCTGCAGGACTGGACGAATGCCGGCCTGCAATCGACCTACACCGACTATCCGGCGACTGTCGCGCTCTTCACCTCGGGTGAAGCGGCGATGATGATCAACGGTGTGTGGGAAGTGCCGACGATGACGGACCTTCACGCTGACGGCAAACTCTTTGAATGGGGCGCGGTCGAGCTGCCGATGATCTTCGACCAGCCGGCGACCTATTCCGACAGCCACGTCTTCGCGATCCCTGCGGGCAGCTCCCAGGATCCCGAAAAGCGTGCGGCCGTTCTGGAAGTGATGTCTTCGATCCTTCAGGAATCGCTCTTCTGGGCGACGGCGGGTCACATCCCGGCCTACAACGCCGTCACCAACTCGGACGAGTTCAAGATGATGGAACCCAACGCGACCTACTCGTCGCTGACGGCCAACATGATCTATGATCCCCAGTCGCCGCTTGCCGGTGTCGCAGGTCCGATGTTCGACGTGATGTCGACCTACTTCGTGCCTGTCCTGAACGGCGAGATGGACCCGGCCGAAGCGGTCGAGGAAATCGCTTACGAGCTCAACGACCTCTGAGCCAAGTGACAAGAGCGGGGCGGCGTTCGTCGCCCCGCCAACCGCCATTGATCGGGGAGGCCGGCGGTGATCCGCAATACCAAAAGAGAAACGCTGATCGCGTATATCCTGATTGCGCCCTTCGTGGCCATCTATGCGCTGATCTTCGTCTATCCCACCATCGACATGTTCCGGATGTCCTTCACGGACTCGCCGCTGATCGTGATGCCAAACGGCCAGCCGCCAGAATTCGTCGGGCTGGAGAACTACACACGACTTGCCAGTGACCGACGCTTCGACACGGCGTTCTGGAACACGGCCTACTTCGTGCTTCTGACGGTTATTCCCGGAACGATTGTCGCATTGGGCATCGCGCTGGGCATCAGCCGCCTGTCGGGCCGGCTTCAGGCGCTGGTTCTTGCGCTGTTCTTCCTGCCCTACATCCTGCCCGTTTCCGTGGTCTACAGGGTATGGGACTGGACACTGAATTTCCAGTTCGGCATCGCGATGCACGTCTTCGACATGATTGGGATCGACCGGGTGCCGGTCTTCAAGGTGACCGGATGGTTCATGCCCGCCGTGGCGCTGGTGACGATCTGGTGGACGGCCGGTTTCTCGATCCTGCTGTTCTTGGCCGGGATACGTGCCATCCCGCAGGAGATTTACGAGGCCGCCTCTCTGGATAATGCGACGCGATGGACGACTTTCCGTCGGGTGACGTGGCCGCTCCTGTGGCCCGTGACGGCGCTTGTCCTGACGATCCAGCTGATCCTTCAGCTCAAGATTTTTGACCAGGTCTATCTGTTCTCCACGGGCGGGCGACCGAACGACAACCTCGTGTTGGTCTACTACGTCTTCCAGCGCGCCTTCCAGAACGACCACGGCGGCCGGGCCGCGGCAATCGCGGTGGTGTTGTTCCTGATCGTGATCGTCGTATCGGTTCTCAACTTCCAGCTGATGCGCCTTGCGGAGAAGAAACAATGAACGCCGATACCGCCAAGCGCTTCAACGCCGCGGGCGCGGCGATCACCGTCTTTACCGTCTTCTGTGCGGTCGTCTGGGCCTTTCCGATCTATTGGGGGATCGTCAGTTCCCTCAAGCCCGAGGACGAGGTCGTCCGACCCTATATCGAGCTGTGGCCCGAGAACCTGACGTTCCAGCACTATTGGTTCGCCCTGACCGAGACGCAGATCGGCCGCTGGTACATCAACTCGATCGCCACCGCGGTGGGCACGACGATCCTGACCATCGTGACCTCGTTGTTCGCGGGCTACGCGATCAGCCAGCTGCGCTTTCCGGGGCGTCAGCCGCTCTACTGGCTCATCCTCGCCAGTTTCATGGTGCCGACCCAGACCCTGATCATCAATCACTTCGTGCTGATCGCGGATATGGGGCTTCTCAACACCTGGGCCGGGATCATCCTGCCCCAGCTGATCAGCCCCGTGGTGATCATCGTCTACAAGCAGTTCTTCGATCAGGTGCCCAAGGATTTCCGCGAAGCGGCGGTCATGGACAACGCGACCGAATTCGGGGTGCTGTTCAAGATTTACATTCCGATGAACTGGGGCGTGACGACGGCCCTCTCGATCGTGACCTTCATCTGGTCGTGGAACGCCTTCCTCTGGCCGTTCCTCGCGGTGACGAAAACCGAGATGATGACGATCACGGTGGGCATCACTCAGGTTACCGACGCGTTCGGGGTCTATTATGCGCGGCAGCTTGCGTCCGCCGTGCTGGCCGGGTTCCCGGTTGCGCTGGCCTACCTTCTGTTCCAGCGCCGCGTGACACAGGCAATCACCCTCAGTGCAGGGATCAAGGGATAATGGGAAACGAGGCAAAGCATGGCTGAGATCGCCCTTCAGAGCGTATCCAAAAGCTTCGGGAACGTGGATGTCATCAATGACATCTCACTAACCGTCGGATCGGGAGAACTGGTGGTTTTCCTCGGGCCGTCGGGCTCGGGAAAATCCACGCTGCTGCGGATGATCGCGGGGCTCGAGACCATCGACAAGGGCAAGCTGCTGATTGCCGGGGCGGAAAGCCAGAACCTGGCTCCCGGTCAGCGCAACGTCGCGATGGTGTTCCAGAACTACGCGCTTTATCCGCACATGACCGTGCGCGAAAACATGGCCTTCGGGCTCAAGAACGTGAAAATGGCCCCGAACGAGATCGAACGCCGGGTCAATGACGCCGCCCGCATACTCGAGATGGATGCGCTTCTGGACCGGCGTCCGTCACAATTGTCGGGCGGTCAGCGCCAGCGGGTCGCCATCGGTCGTGCCATCGTCAAGGAACCTGCCGCCTTCCTGTTCGACGAACCCTNCATCGTCAAGGAACCTGCCGCCTTCCTGTTCGACGAACCCTTGTCGAACCTCGATGCGGCGCTGCGGGTGCGCACCCGGGTCGAGCTGGCCGAACTGCACCAGCGCATCAACACGACGATGATCTATGTGACCCACGACCAGACGGAGGCGATGACGCTGGCCGACCGGATCGTTGTTCTGAACGATTGCAAGATCGAGCAGATCGGCTCTCCGATGGAGGTCTACACCTATCCGGCGTCGCGCTTCGTCGCAGGGTTCATCGGAAGCCCGGTGATGAACTTTCTCAAGGTCGAGATGACCGGCACCGGAGAGAACTCGGTCGCCACGTTGGGTGACGGATCGCGCGTTCCGCTGACGATCACCGTTCCCGAGGCGGGCCGGTATGAGCTGGGCATTCGCCCCGAATCCGTGCGCGTGCAGGCGGACGAACCCGACACGACAGGCCTGGCCAAGGTCGTCGAACATCTTGGCGACCGGACGCTGGTCTATGTGGAATTGAAGGACGGCTCGATGATCACCGCGCAGGACAGCGGGCGGTCGCAGGTTGCCCCGGGCGAGACCGTCTCGCTGAAGTTCGACATCAGTCAGCTTCATCTCTTTGATCAGAGCGGGAAAGCCTATCACTCTCACTGATATGCGCAGCTACCAGCCTGTCAATTTCAGCGAGGTCGAGATCACCGGCGCATTCTGGCGTGAACGTCTGGATTGCATCCTGACGCAGACGATCCCGAGCCAATTCAGGATGCTCGGCCAACACGGCATCCTGAACAGCCTGAAATTGCCAAGGCCGGTCCCGCCGCTGACGATCCCCGAGAACCGGCATGGGTTTTCCACGCAGATTTTCTGGGACAGTGACATCGGCAAATGGATCGAGGCGGCCTCCTATGCCCTGTCGTTTCGCCGTGACGCGGAAACCGAGGCCCGGATCGAGGCCATCACCGATGACCTCGAGGCCGCGCAGGACGCGGACGGCTATCTCAACTGCTGGTATCTCGGTCGCGAGCCGGAAAACCGCTGGACGAACCTGCGCGACAATCACGAGCTTTACTGTGCGGGCCACATGCTGGAAGGGGCGGTGGCCTATTTCCACGCCACGGGCCGGGACCGGCTCTTGCGGATCATGGAGCGTTATGTCGCCCATATCGCGACGGTGTTCGGCCCGGGCGAAGGCCAGCGGCGCGGCTATCCCGGCCATCAGGAGATCGAGATCGCGCTGATCCGGCTTTATCACGCGCGCGGCGGGACAGAGCATCTGGATCTCGCCCGCTACTTCATCGACGAACGCGGCCGGCAGCCCCATTACTTCGACGCCGAGGCCCGTGCCCGGGGCGAGGCTCCCTCCGATTTCTGGGCCGGGACCTACGAATACAACCAGTCCCACCTGCCGGTGCGCGACCAGACCAAGGTCGTTGGCCACGCGGTCCGGGCCATGTACATGTATGCCGCGATGGCCGATCTGGCCGCCGAGGACGGTGATGCCGCCCTTCTGTCGGCCTGCGAGACACTGTGGGAGGACATCACCACCAAGCGGATGTATGTCACCGGCGGCTTCGGGCCTTCGGCCTCGAACGAAGGTTTCACCACCGATTTCGATCTGCCGAACGATACCGCCTATGCCGAAACCTGCGCCTCGGTCGCGATGGTGTTCTGGGCCGCGCGGATGCTGAACATCGATCTCGACGGCCGCTATGGCGACATCCTTGAACAGGCGTTGTTCAACAATGTGTTGGCCGGCCTGTCGCTCGATGGCGAGCGGTATTTCTACGACAACAAGCTGGAAAGCGACGGCAGTCATGAGCGGTGGGAATGGCATCCGTGCCCCTGCTGCACGATGAATGTCTCGCGGTTGCTGGCCTCGATCGGGGGCTATGTCTTCTCGACCGGGGACAGGGAGCTTGCGGTTCACCTTTATGGCGGGACACGGGCGAATGTCACTCTGGGGGGCGTGCCGGTCGGCGTCGACGAGGTCTCGGGCTATCCGTTCGATGGCGCCGTGCGGATCACCATCTCGCCCGAAACGCCGGTCGATTTCACCCTGTATCTGCGGGTGCCGGGCTGGGCGAAGGGGGCGGCGCTTCGCATCAACGGCGTGTCGGTCCCGCTTGAGGTTGAAAAGGGCTATGCCCGTCTTGGCCGGACTTGGATCGCGGGGGATGTGGTCGAACTGACCCTGCCGATGCACCCCGAGCGCGTCTATGCCGATCCAAGGGTGCGGCAGGCGCTTGGCCGGGTGGCGCTCAGGCGGGGGCCGGTCGTCTATTGCATCGAGGATCACGATCATGACGTGTCTGTCGCGCAGATGCGCTTGCCGCGCGATGCGGACCTGCAGACAGAGCCGCACGATGCGCTGGTCCCCGGAATGACTGCGATCACCGCAGAGGCGGCCGTCTCTCGGCCGCCGCATTCCGGAATGCCGCTCTATTCGGTCGAACCGCCGGTCACGACGCCGGCCTTGATGACCGCGATCCCCTATTACCTCTGGGCCAACAGGGGCCCCAACCGGATGAGCGTCTGGATCCGGGAGTAGCGCTCAGGCCGCCGCGCGGCAGAGGCAACTGGCCCGGATCGGCACATCGGCGCGGGCCAGCGCCTGATCGAGTTGCGCCCGGATATGGCCGATCTCGACCGTTTCACCGCGCCGCGACAGGCATTCATGCAGCCCGTGCAGCGCCCAGACATTGCGCGGATGCTGGCTGGGCCGCGGCAATTTCGCGTCAAGCCCAAGGTCCGCACGATAGACGTCCTCGGCCTCCGCATAGGCCCCGGCTTCCATCAAGAGGGCACCAAGCGCATGGCGCGTGGGTTGCGGCCAGCCCCACGGCTCTTCGTACATCAGCCCGTCATCCAGCGCGACGGCGCGGCGCAGATGATCGAGCCCTTCGTCGCGCTTGCCCGACTTGAACGCCACCTCGCCCAGCATCATCTGCCGCGCCACCGCCAAGAGATCGAGGGCCGAATTGTTGAACAGCATCCGTTCCTCAGGCACCGCGGCATAGGCGGCGTCGAAGGCCAGAACGGCCTCCGCGGCCTCGTCATGGCGGCCAAGATTGGCCAGCGCCACCGCGCGGGCATAGAGGATCAGCGCGTTCGTGACGGTGTAGACTTCGGTATCCGCAGGAAGCTCGAGATCGAGGATCTCGGACCACATGCCAAAGCGGATATAGACATGGGGCAGGGCGGCCACGAAGGTTTCGAACAGGTCCGGGTAGACAAGGACAACCTCGTGCGGGACCTCGTCCCGGAGCCGCAGGGCCGCGTCGATTGCCGCGGCCTTCTGGCCAAGGAACATCGCGCCATACATCGCGAAATGCAGGTTGTGGATCCGGTAAAGCGCATAGAAATTCTCGTCGCCCACCTTGGCCTTGAACGTCTCGTCCACCTGCGCGGCGGCCAGGTTGCGTGACAGGACATTCTGGTAATCCCCGCACAGCACATCGATATGGGTTGCCATATGAACAAGGTGGCCCGCATCGGGCACAAGGCCCGTCAGCCTGTCGCCATGGCGCAGCGCGCGTTCGGGGTGAGGCGACATCTCCATCAGGTGGATATACATGTGCAACAGCCCCGGATGATCCCATGCGCCGGGCGTCTCGTCGAAGGCACGTTCAAGCACTGCCATCGCCTCGGTGGTAGAGGCATCGGGGTTGGGGATACCGACCCTGAAGTCCCACAATTGCCACGGCGTGCGGTTCATCAGCGCCTCAGCATAGACGAAGGCCACGTCCAGATCGTCGGGATGGGCCTCGTAGACCGGCTTCATCGCGGCGGCAAAGCCGTCATTGAAGGGTTGGTAATCCTCGATTTCCGGATCAGTGGGATAGCGGGAGGCCAGCGCCGTCAGCAATGCCCGTTCGGGCGCCGGCGCCGAACTCAGCGCGAGCCCGGCGGCAAGGGCCGCGTGCGCGCGGGCAAGCGCAGGGGCCTTTTCCTCGGGATCGAAGACCTCCCACGGCTTGTTGTAATTGGGGCCGATCGCATAGGCGATGCCCCAATGGGCAATCGCGCAATCCGGATCGAGGGCGAGCGCCTTTTCGAAACAGGCGATCGCCTCTTCGTGGTTATAGGCAAACAGCCAGACGAGGCCCCGATCGGACCATGTCTGCGCCTCGGGGATCAGGCTTGCCGGTCGGGAATGGGTGCCAAGGTCGAAATAATCGGTCATGCGCCAGCCTCCTGTAACTTGGGGGTCAGGCTAGCACATCCCGCGATCCTGACGCACGTTCAAGATTGGCGGGCAAGATTGGCGGGAGGGCTGCGGCCGGGCCGCGCCCTCTCCGCCGGGTCACCCCGACTGGGGACGAGGTGCCCGCCCTAGCGAAAGCGCGCAGAGGCGCTCTCGAAGGCACCCGAGATACTCTTCCACGCATTGTCGAAGCCGGACTTCATGTCGGCCCAGGCGTCGTCGCTGGCGTCGCGCAGTTTCCTGAGCTGATCTTCGGCCTCGTCGCGTTGTGTCTGCATCTCTTCGAGCTGTTTGCGGTATTCGATCTTGGCGTCAGCTTCGGCCTCGTCGACCTTGGCCTGCATCTTCTCGATATCGGCATTCCACTGATCGAGCCTCGCCTTCGCCTTTTCGATGTATTCGTCTCTCTCGGACATGGTGTCGGCTCCTTTCTGGTCTGCGGCGCAGGGTTTGCGCCGTTCGACAAAGACCTATGCACCCTCCGCCAAAGAAAAAGCCGACCCGGCGGATTCTTGCCGGGTCGGCGTGTGATCTGACGTGAAAGCTGGGGCTTAACTTACTGCTTCGAAACCCGTTTCCAGTGCCGACAGGATCTTGTCCACATGTGCCTCTGTGAGGATGAGCGGCGGCGAGAAGATGACGTTCGGCCCCGAGATACGCACCATGGCCCCCGCTTCGTAGGTCGCGCGATGCAGGGCTGCGATGGTGTCCTTGTCGACGCTGGTCTTGGTCTCGCGGTCGGAAACCAGTTCCAGCGCGCACATCAGGCCATGCCCGCCGCGCACGTCCCCGATCAGCGGGAACCTGTCCTTCATCGCCGACAAGCCGGCGAACAGCTGCTTGCCCCTTGCGGCGGCGTTGTCCTTGACGTTCAGGCGCTGCGTCTCTTGCAGGCAGGCGATGGCGGCGGCGGCGCCTACGGGATGGCCCGAATAGGTGTAGCCCGACCCGATGGCCGCGGCACCCGTGGTGTCATCCTCGAAGACAGAGACGACCTTGTCCGACACCATGACCGCGCCGAAGGGGAAATAGCCCGTGGTGATCGCCTTGGCGGTACACATCAGGTCGGGCTTCACGCCCCAGTGACGCGAGCCGGACCAGTCGCCCGTCCGGCCGAACCCGGTGATGACCTCGTCCGCAATCAGAAGGATCCCGTGCCGGTCGCAGATCTCGCGCACGCCGGGCATGAAGCTTTCATGCGGCGGGATCACTCCGCCCGCGCCCAGAACCGGCTCCATGATGAAGGCCGCGATGGTGGACGCGCTCTGGAACGCGATCTCGTCTTCCAGCGCCGACAGGCACAGCTGCGCCAGCTTCTCGGGATCGCTCTCGTTGAACGGGTTGCGGTAGGCATAGGGCGCGGGGATGTGATAGCAGCCCGGCATGAGCGGCTCGTACATCGTGCGGAAATTGGCGTTGCCGTTGACGCTTGCCGCCAGCGTATGCGTGCCGTGATAGCCCTTCTTGAGGCTGAGATACTTCACCCGGCCTGACTCGCCGCGCACCTTGTGGTATTGCCGCGCAAGCCGCAGCGCGATTTCCACGCTGTCCGATCCGCCCGAGGTGAAGAAGGCCCGAGACAGGCCGTCGGGTTCGAAGAATTCCTTGAGCATGTAGCCCAACTCGATCGCGGCATCGTTCGAACTGCCCCGAAAGATCGAATAATAGGGCAGCCGGTCCAGCTGTTCGGTGATGGCGCGTTTCACCGGGTCGCAGGAATAGCCGAGGTTGACGTTCCAAAGCCCGCCGACCGCATCGACGGTGGTGTGCCCGTCGACATCGGTGATCTCGACCCCGTCGCCGCCCACGATGATATCGGGCGGATTGGCGAGGCTGTCTGCGGGGTGCGCCATCGGATGCCATATCTGGCGGGCGTTGTTTTCCTTGAGAAAGTTTGCGTCTTTCATGATCGGGCCTTTTGTTTCTGGGGCATCTGGACTGGATTGGGCAACACGGCAAGATCGGCGGGCCGTGCGCCAAGGGAAAGGGAGGCGTCGCGCGCCACGGCATGCAGGTGGCGCGAGATGTCATCCATCCGTTCGGGCGTGGCCCGCAGCGCGGGCACCGCCACCGAAAGCGCGCCCACGACGCGCCCGCCTTCGCCGAACAGGGGAGTGCCCTGCGACGTGACCTCGCGGTCGAAACTCCCCTCCAGCCGGCTCAGGCCGGTGGCGCGGGTCTGTGCGATCATCTGGCGCAGGGTTTCGGGGTCGGTCACGGTGCGGGCGGTAAAGGGCGGCAGGGGCCGGCTGAGGACGCGCTGGCGCAGGTCGTCGCCGGCAAAGGCCAGAACGGCGAGCCCCGAGGACGTCGCGTGAAGCGGCAGGATTTCGGACGGGTCGAAATGGACCTGCGTGCCATGCAATTGCGGATCGGCATGAAACAGCGGCGACAACGCGTCGCCCTGCAGCAGGGACGCATGAGCCAACTCGCCCACGGCCTCGGACAATTCGGTCACGATCGGGCGCAGAAGCGCGCGCACCGGGAACGCCGCCTCCCGCACGGCGGCCAGCCGCAAGAGCGCGGGGCCCAGCCGGTAGGCGCGGGTCGTGGGATGCTGTTCGAGAAAGCCGTTCTGCTCCAACTCGGTCAGGTGTCGATGCACCGTCGCCTTGTCGCGCCCCGTCAGGCGGACGAATTCGGCCAGACCGATCTCGCCCCGGCTGGGCGAGAAATGGGTCAGCAATTCCAGTGCCTTGGTAATGGTGCCCATGCCGCTACCCCCTCGCTGCCCGGGCATGTTCAAAGAAACGCGCGATCTCTGCCGCGAAGGCTGCGCGGTCGGCCCTCTGCGCCAGCGAGGCGCGGGCGCGGGCGGTCACCTCGGGGCCGACGTAATCGGCATATTCCTCGACCAGATCGGTGATGAAGTCATGGGTCATCTCGGGATGGTGCTGGATCGTCGCGACGTGATCGTCAACCGCGAAACCTGCGATCGGCAGGCCGGGGCCTTCGAACAGATGAGTCGCGCCGTCGGGCAGACGGTCGACCTGTTCGATATGCGAGCCATAGAGCGCAAATTCCGTCTCCGGGCCGGACCAGGGCGCGCGGGCCGTGCGGCTGACATGCAAAAGCCCGTGGCCCCAGCCATCAGGGTTGCGCACGATGCCCGCGCCCATTGTTTTCGCGATCAGCTGATGCCCGAAACACGCCCCGAACAGCGGCAGGCGGGCGGCCATGATCTGGCCAATCAGGTCCGACAGCCGGGCGATCCATGGCGCATCGTCGTTGACCGACGCCGGGCTGCCGGTGATCAGGACACCGTCGTAATGCGTGATATCCTCTGGCCATTCGTCGCGGCAGACCCAGACGGGCGTCGTGGTCCAGTCGGGCCGGACCTCCGCGATGAGCGTGCCGAACTTCTCGCCATCATCGGGGCGCGCGCGCGAAAACGCGCTGTCATCGGTGTTGGTGATCAGGATCGCGATCCGCATCTCAGACAAACCAGACATAGAAATCGAGGAGCGCGTTGGGTTCCAGATCCCGGGTTTTGCGGAATTCCTGCTCCTTCATATAGGCCTGATGGGCGCATAGCTCGCTGCCCACGGCCGCGGTCAGGGCGCCGTCGGCCACCATGTCCTGCACCGCGCGGCGCAGGTTCGGGGCCACGCCTTCGCGTGCATCGGTGCGGTCGAACCCGTCGCCGGTTTCCATCGGGGGCAGGGCATAGCCGTTTTCGAACCCAAGCCGCGCGGCCTGAAGAACCGCGGCGCAGGCCGTATAGGGGTTGGCCGAAGCATCTGCCATCCGGTGTTCTAGCCGGGCCTTGGCGCCACCCTCGCTCGAGACCCGGGTCGTCACCGCCCGGTGGTCGCCGCCCCAGTTCCGCCAATAGCCCGACATGGCCGCGGGCTGAAGCCGCAGGTAGGACCCGGCGGTGGGCGAGACAAGCGCCGCGAGCCCCTTGTGGTGATGGACCAGCCCCGCAAGGCATCCGCGGGCCAGATCGCTCAGGTGATCGGGGCCGCCCCTGGGGCCGGAGGCCACGGCATTGTTGCCCTCGGCATCGGTGAAGGAGAAGTTGATATGCATCCCCGATCCGCCCAGTTCGGGGATCGGCTTGGGCAGGAAGGTCAGGATCACACCGTGATCCAGCGCGATTTCCCGCGCCATCAGGCGGAACAGGACGATATCGTCCACTGCCTTCAGCGCGTCGTCGAAGGTCAGGGTGTATTCGTATTGCGGGCTGTCATATTCGGCGGTGATCATCTCGAGCCGAAAGCCCATCTCATCGGCCTTTTGCCAGATCAGGTCGTTGATCCGCATCGGATCGGCAAAGGGGCCGGTGCCATAGACGACGCCGCCCGGCGCATCATAGGGGCGCAACTGGCCGCTTTCATCGCCCTGCATGGCATAGGCCTCAAGTTCGATACCCAGTTTCGGCGTCAGGCCCAGTTTCGCCCAGTCTGCCACCGCGCGCTTCAGCGTGCCGCGCGGGCAGAGTGGCAGCGGGGCGCCGTCCACATCGTAGAGATCGCCCAGAACGACCTTGGTGCCGGGATCCCAGCTGTCGCGGATCTCGGCCCCCTGCCAGCGCAATTCCATGTCGGGCATGCCCTGCCTCACCATGGCATGGGGCGCATCCAGCATCAGGTCGCGGTCGTAATGCACGCCGAATGTCGCGCGGGCAAAACGCGACGATCCGTCCCCGATCTTCGAGGCGGGCAGATGCTTGCCCCTCGGGATCGAGAGGTGATCAATGAACAGCGTGCGCAGGCGGTCAGGCATCGGCGGGCCTCAGTTCAGGGTGACGCGCACGGGCAGGCGCTTGATACCGTTGACGAAATTCGATCTGACAAAGGCTTCTTCGCCGTCCGGTTTGATCGAGGCGATGCGCGGGACGAGTTCTTCGAACAGAACCCGGATCTCAAGCCGCGCAAGATGCATGCCCAGACAGACATGCGGGCCGCCCTGTCCCCAGCCCAACTGGCGGTTGGGCTTGCGCGACAATGTCAGGCGGTAGGGGTCTTCGAACATGTCCTCGTCGCGATTGGCCGAAAGGAACCAGTAAAGCACCTTGTCGCCCTCGCGGATCTGTTTCCCGTGCACTTCGACGTCGCGCATGGCTGTGCGGCGGAAATAGCTTGCGGGTGACGCCCAGCGGACGATCTCGTCGGCGGCCGTGCCCCAGACCTCGCCCGACCGCATTTGTTCCAGCAGACCGGGCTGCCGCGCGAGCGCCTGAATGCCGGCTGCGATGGAATAGCGCGTGGTGTCGTTGCCAGCAGCGACCAGAAGGCAGAAGAAGTTGCGGAATTCGCTTTCCGATATGGTCTCGCCGTTTTCGTCTGGCTGCAGGATCAGGTGCAGGATGCCGTCGGTGTCGCCCGACGCGTTCTTTTGCGCCATCAGATCATGGGCATATTCATAAAGCTCGGCCCCGGCGGGCGAATTGAACGGCATCAGCCGGTAGGCGTCCGTGTCCAGCTTGTCGGCCACGTGATCGGTGAAATCGGGGTCGGTGTTCGCCATCAGTGCGTCGCCCTTTTCCACCAGCCAGGGCAGGTCCTCTTCGGGCGTGCCGAGGATCTGGCCCAGCATCCGCATCGGCAATTCACGCGCAATCTCGCGGGTGGCGTCAAAGCTTTGGTGTTCCAGCGCACGGTCGAGGATCGGGCCGCAGAGGTCGCGGATCTGATCCTCGAAGCCCGCCACCACACCCGGAGAGAACGCCTTGGCCACCTTCATCCGGACCTTGCGATGCTCTTCGCCGTCGGTCTCCTGAAAGGTGCGGCGGGCGAGGTATTCCTCCTCCGTCTGATCCTCCATCCGGATGCCGCGCGAAGACGAAAACGTCTCCGTGTCGCGGATCATCGCCACGATGTCCTCGTGCCGTGTGATCGACCAGTATCCCTTGCCCTGCGCGAAATCCGACCAGTGGCAGGGATCCTCGCGCCTCAGCCGGGCGAAGGTGTTGTAGGGCGCACCATTCGCAAAGGCATCGTGCGAGCCCAGATCGGCGAAGCCGTCATCCTCAGGAGCCCATATGGTCATAGCGACGCTTCCTCCGTTGTATCTTGAGCCGGTCGTCGAAATGGCGGCCATATCGCCCCGCGAGCCTGCGGGAGAAACGGGCCGAGGCCTTCTTGGCCGGGGTCCGCCTGTCGACGGCGCGCCATTCACGGCGCACGCGCCATGCCGTCGAGATCAGGATGATCAAGATGATCGCGAACAGGATGAAGGCGATGGGCCGGTCGATGAAATCCCATGGCGTGTTCACACGGGTCATCGCCGCGCGCAGCTTCACCTCCATGATGCCGCCCAGAACCATGCCCAGAACGATGGGCACGATCGGCATGTTCAGCCGTTTGAGGATGTAGCCCAGGAACCCGAACGCGGCGGCCACGGTGCAATCCACCGCCGAATTGCGGATCGAATAGACGCCCACAAAGCTCAGCAGCAGGATGCACATCCCCAGAAACCGGTTGGGGATCTTCGTGAGATAGACCAGCCACCCGGTCGAGATCAGCAGGAAGACCACAACCAGCACGTTCAGGATCAGAAGCGCGAGGTAAAGCGCGACGACGAAATCCATCTGGAACGCGAAGAGGCCCGGCCCCGGCACCACGTTGTGCACGTAGAAGACCGACAGCATCATTGCCGTCAGCGCCTCGCCGGGGATGCCAAGGGCCAGAAGCGGGATCATCGCGGCCCCCGGCACGGCGTTGTTCGCGGTCTCTGACGCGATCAGACCCTCGGACGAGCCGTGGCCAAAGGCGTCTGGCGTCTTCGACAGCTTGCGCGCCGAGGTATAGGACATGAATTGTGCGGTGAATTCGCCCACGCCGGGGATCATCCCCATGATCACGCCAAAGCTTGCGGATACGGTGACGACACGCGGATGGCGGAACAATTCGCGGAAGCCCTGAAACAGCGATCCGCGCGATTTGGCGATGCGGACCTTTTCGTCGTCCATCGTCAGCAGAAGAAACGCCTGACTGATCGCGAAAAGGCCCAGGACGACGACGATCAGGTCGAACCCGCTGGCGAGCCATGTCTGCTCGAACGTGTAACGGCGGGTGTATTTCACGGGCTCAAGCCCGACGGTCGACAGGAAGATCCCGAAGGCGGCCAGCGCACCCGCGACCAGCATCTGCCCGCGATGGGCCACGACGACGAGAAGGATGCCCAGCAGCGCCGCGAGGAATATCTCGCGCGAGCCGAACATGGGCGCCACCTTGGCCAGAAGGGGCGACAGCGCGATCAGGCAGATCACCGAAAAGACCCCGCCGAAGAAGCTGGCCGAATAGGCCAGCGACAGCGCGCGCCGGCCCTCGCCCCGCAGCGTCATCGGGAAGCCGTCATAGGTCGTGAGCGCATTGACGGCGGTGCCGGGCGTGTTGATCAGAATGGCCGGGATCGCGCCGCCATACATCGACGACCCATAGATCCCCAGAAGCACGGTCAGCCCGACGATCGGATCCATCGAGAACGTGGCAGGCAGCAGGATGGCGATGGCGACGGCGGGTCCGACGCCTGGGATCGCGCCGATGGCCACGCCACCGATCGAGCCGACCAGAAGGGCCAGAAGAACATCCCACCGGGCCAGGACATCGACGGCTTGGAACAGGATATCCATCACAGGTACTGCAGGAAGAAGCTGCGCGGCCCGGCGGGCAGCAGCTCGTAGAGGGCCGCGCCCGGAATGCGCACGCCTAGAAACCCCTTGAACAGGATCACGACAGCCACGGCAAAGACGGCAGCCAGGACAAGCATCGAACGGCGGCGATAGCCCAGCCGCCATGTCAGCGCGATCGCGAAGGCGATGCTCATCGGCAGGAAGCCCACGATCGGCACGGCAAAGACGAAGACCATGAACCAGATCATGAATTCCAGCGGTTCGACCCAGCGCATCATCTCTTCGCGGTCGAGCCGGTTCGGCCTGCGCCGCTTCATTCGCCACAGGTGCAGCCCGAAGCCCGCCAGCATGATCGCAAGCGACACGCCCGGCCAGAACCGGGGCTGCGCGGCAAAGCTTTCGCCTTCGGCCCAGATCGTCTGCCGGCCGATCTGGGTCAGCAGAAATGCCGAAAGCGCAAGTGCGGCGCCGACAAAGATCACCTGACCGGCGATCCGGGTTGTCGGCTGAATGTCGGTGTCGTCGCTCATGGCGCGGTCCGGATGATGGGGGGACGAGGGGAGAGGAGGGACCCGCCGGGCCCCTCCTCGTCAGGCGTTATTCGAGGATCGCGGAGATGCCGGCGAGCGTCGCCTTGTCGGTCTCGATCAGCTCGGCGCTGGCCGCGGCATCCATCCAGTAGACCAGCGCGCCGGTCTCGGCGCTCAGGGCCTGCGCGCGTTCGCTCATCACGGTTTCGCTTGCGACGGCCGCGATCTTGTCGCGCACGTCCTGCGGCGTGTCCTCGTGCACGAACAGGCCGTTCCACAGCGCGATATCAAGCGTGGGATCGACTTCGCCGATGGCGGGCGTGTCGGGGACACGCGAAATGCGCTCGCCCGTGATCGACACCAGAACGTTGAGCTGATCGAGGCAGGGCAGGATCAGCTGAAGCGTGGTGTTGATCACATCCGCGTCGCCCGAAGCCAGCGTGTTGCAATCGAGCGCGTCATAGGCCGCATCCGCCGCCCATTCAAAGCCCATGTTGGTGGATAGTGCCTTGGTCACCTGCGTCGGGGTCAAAACGTCGCCGAAATGGCCAAGGACCACGTCGTTGTCCTGTGCATAGGCGGCCAGTTCCTCCATCGTCGAATAGGGCGCGTTGCCCATCGAGGCGATGACGAACGGATAGGTGAGGAATATGCCGATCGGGTCGAACACCTCGCCTTCCAGCTCGGGGATGCCGATCTCGTGGCCGATCACCGGAACGGCGGGCACGAACGAGCCGATCATGTAGCCATCTGCCGGGGCTGTCGCCACGTCGATCGCACCGGGGAACGGGCCACCGCCGCCGCCGGGCTTGTTCACGACGGCTGCGGCCACGCCATAGGCTTCCTGGAAATCCTCGGCGATCATCCGGGTCAGGATGTCTTCGAGGTCACCGGGCGGCCACGGCACGATGAAGGTGACCGGCTTTTCCGGGTATTCGGCGAACGCCGGGCCGGCAATGCCGATGGCGGCCGCGGTGAGGGCCGTGAGAATGGGTTTCATGGGTCGCTCCCTGCTGTGGATCATTATTTGAACCGTTGGTATCGAAATATTCTGCCCAGGAAGCTCCACCTGTCAACAATTCTCTTCGAGCGCGCACCATCGGCTTGAGATTGACAGGAATGAAAACAGAAAGCAGAATTATTGACACCAAAGGTTCACTAAATGAACCGATCAGGGAGGTGCCTCATGGATGTTTCGCGAATCGGCGATCTGCGCAGCGCAGCTGTGCCGCCGGCCCATCACCTGATCGACGGGGCGATGAGAGAGGCTTCCGACGGCGGCCGCATGGCCACGTTGTCGCCGCTTGACGGTGCGGAGCTGACGACGCTGGCACGTGGCACCCGTGCCGACGCCGACGCGGCCGTGGCGGCGGCCCGTGCGGCGTTTGATGACGGGCGCTGGCAGGGCATGGCGCCGGCGGCGCGCAAGGCGGTGATGCTGAAATGGGCCGCGCTGATCGAGGCCGAGGCGCTGGATCTCGCGGTGCTGGGCGTGCGTGAAAACGGGACCGAAATCGGCATGGCCTTCAAGGCGGAGCCCCTCTCTGCGGCGGGCACGATCCGCTATTACGCCGAGGCCATCGACAAGCTTTACGGCGAGATCGCGCCAACCGCTCCGGGCACCCTGGGCCTTGTTCACCGAGAGCCGGCGGGTGTGGTCGGCGCCATCGTGCCGTGGAACTTCCCGCTGATGATCGGTGCATGGAAGCTGGGCCCCGCGCTGGCCGCAGGCTGCAGCGTCGTTCTCAAGCCCCCGGAAACCGCGTCGCTGACGCTCCTGCGTATCGCGGAACTTGCGCTCGAGGCCGGTCTGCCGCCGGGTGTTCTGAATGTCGTGACGGGCGAGGGCGCCGTGGTGGGCGACGCCATCGCAAGGTCGATGGATGTCGACGTTCTCGTGTTCACCGGCTCGGGGGCGACGGGACGGCGCCTGATGGAGGCCTCTGCGCAATCGAACCTCAAGCGCGTCTACCTCGAACTGGGCGGCAAATCGCCCAACATCGTCTTTGCCGACGCGCCCGATATCGGGGCCGCGGTCAAGGCGTCGGCCAATGGCATCTTCCGCAATGCAGGGCAGGTCTGCGTGGCGGGGTCCCGGCTTCTGGTGGAGCGCTCGATCTGCGACGCCTTCGTGAAGGCGCTGGCCGAGGTGACCGGCACCATGAACGTGGGCGATCCGCTCGATCCCGCCACGGCGATCGGCGCGGTCCATTCGCTCGATCAGCTGGACCGGAGCCTTGGTTTCGTCGAGGAGGCCCGCGCGCAAGGGCGCCCGATCCTGTCGGGCGGCGGGCGCATCCTTGAGGAAACGGGCGGCTACTTCATGGCCCCGACCATTGTCGCGGATGTGGCCCCCTGCGACCGCGTCGCTCAGGAAGAGGTCTTCGGCCCCGTCCTTGCCGTGATCCCCTTCGACAGCGAGGAGGAGGCCGTCGCGATCGCCAACGGCACCGATTACGGGCTGGCCGCCGGGGTCTGGACCGCCGATCTGGGCCGCGCGCATCGCATGATCCGGGCGCTGAGGGCCGGTGTGGTCCATGTCAATACCTATGGCGGCAGCGACCTGACCGTGCCCCTGGGCGGGGTCAAGCAATCGGGCAACGGCCATGACAAGTCGCTCCATGCCTTCGACAAGTATCTTGACCTCAAGACCGCATGGATCAGCCTCTAGCCAAACAGCGGAGCTTCGACATGACCAAGACGATCCTGGTGATCGGCACCTACGACACGAAGGATGACGAGTTGGCGTATCTCTGCGGTCGCATCCGCGACCGGGGTGGCGACGTCATCTCGATGGATGTGAGCGTTCTGGGCGACCCGACGCAACCGACCGACATCTCGAAACACGAGGTGGCCCGGGCAGCAGGCAAGACCATTCAGGACGCAATCGATGCGGGCGACGAGAACCTTGCCATGCAGCTCATGGCAAAGGGGGCCGCGACGCTGACCGCGCGGCTTCACGCGGAGGGTCGGATCGACGGCATGGTGGGCCTTGGCGGCACCATGGGGACGGATCTGGTGCTGGATTGTTGTCAGGCGCTGCCACTGGGCGTGCCGAAATACGTGGTCTCGACCGTGTCTTTCTCGCCGCTGATCCCGGCCGACCGGCTGTCGCCGGACGTGCAGATGATCCTCTGGGCGGGGGGGCTCTACGGCCTGAACTCGGTCTGCAAATCCTCGCTCAGTCAGGCCGCGGGCGCGGTTCTGGGTGCTGCCGAGGCGGTCGAACCGCCCAAGAGGGATCGCCCGGTCATCGGGATGACGAGCCTCGGGTCCTCCTGCCTGCGCTACATGAAACTCCTCAAGGAGCCGCTGGAGGCCCGGGGCTTCGAAGTGGCCGTGTTCCACGCGACCGGCATGGGTGGCATGGCCTTCGAGGCGCTGGCCCGCGAAGGCTATTTCGCCGCCGTTCTCGATCTTGCGCTGCCGGAACTGGGCAACCTGATGGTGGGCTCTGTCGTCAACGCGGGACCGGAGCGGCTGTTGAACGCGGGCCGTCAGGCGGTGCCACAGATCGTGAGCCCGGGTTGCGCGGACCTGATCGATTTCGCGGGCTGGCAGGACATTCCGCCCGCCTTTGCCGACCGCCCCTTTCATGCCCACAACCGGTTGATCAAATCTTCGGGCCTTGCCCCCGACGAACGCCGCGCACTGATCCGCGACATCTCGGCCCGGCTCGATCAGGCGATGGGCCCGGTGCATTTCGTCATGCCGCTGAACGGGGTCGAGGAATGGGATCAGCCGGGCGAGCCTGCCTACGATCCTGAGGGCCTCGCCGCGATGATCGAGGCTGTCCGCGCCGAGATCAATGTGCCCGTCACCGAAGTGGCCGCCCATATCAACGACCCCGCCTTTGCCGAGGCTGTTCTGGCGATCCTCGATGGCTGGATCGCCGATGGCACGGTCAAGGTCGCGCCGTGACGCGCACGCCCGAGGCACTTCTGGCCGATCGCGCGCGCCTTCTGGGCCCCAATGTCGCGACCTTCTATGACGACCCGGTTCATATCGTGCGGGGCGAGGGCGTGTGGCTCTGGGACGCCGAGGGCCGGCGCTATCTCGATTGCTACAACAACGTGCCCCATGTGGGGCATTGCAACCCGCGCGTGACCGAGGCGATCTGCCGTCAGGCGGGGACGTTGAACACCCATACCCGCTATCTCCACGAGGGAATCCTCGACTATATCGAGCGGTTGACGGCCACGATGGATGACAGCCTCTCGACCGCGATCCTGACCTGCACCGGGTCCGAGGCCAATGACATCGCCCTGCGCATGGCCGAGGCGGTGACCGGCGGGCGCGGCGTGATCGCGACGGATGCGACCTATCATGGCAATACGGCGCTGGTCAGTCAGCTCAGCCGGTCGAACGTGCCCGAGGTCGGGTTCGGGCTCGACCGGTATTTCCGCTTTGTGGCGGCCCCCGACAGCTTTCGCAGGCCCGACCCGGATGGCCGCCTTTTCGCGGCCGAGGTGGCCGCCCGGATCGAGGAACACAAAGCGGCTGGCCACGGATTTGCCGCGCTTGTCGTCTGCCCTTTCTTCCTGAACGAAGGCTTTCCCGATCTGCCGCCCGGCTGGCTCGCGC
The DNA here is from genome assembly GCF_004000435.1 of Alexandriicola marinus. Classification (GTDB taxonomy): domain Bacteria; phylum Pseudomonadota; class Alphaproteobacteria; order Rhodobacterales; family Rhodobacteraceae; genus Alexandriicola; species Alexandriicola marinus. Next base: position 178,199 of record NZ_RBVZ01000004.1, on the reverse strand, counting down.
CCTTGGCCGATCTCGTCCGGCGCGAAGGCGGGCTTCTGATCTGTGACGAGGTGCAATCGGGCTTCGGCCGCACGGGCGGCCATTTCTGGGCGCACGAGAGGATGGGTGTGATCCCGGACATCGTCACCATGGGCAAACCCATGGCAAACGGGCACCCGGTCGGCGGCGTCGTCACCCGGGCCGAGGTCATGGCCGAATTCCGCGAAGGATTTCGCTATTTCAATACCTTCGGTGGCAATCCCGTCTCCTGTGCGGCGGCGATGGCCGTGCTCGACGAAATCGAGGACAAGGCCCTGATGGAGAATGCCCGAAATGTCGGCGCCGATGCAAAGGCGCGCCTTGCCGATCTGGCCACACGGCACGAGGCGATCGGCGACATCCGCGGAGAGGGGCTGGTCTTCGGGGCAGAGTTCGTCCTTGACCGGGAGAACAAGACACCTGCCACCGCCTTCGCCGACAGGGTGGTCAATGCGCTGCGCCATCGCGGGATCCTCCTGTCGAAACTGGGCCGGCACCGCAACACGCTCAAGATCCGCCCGCCGATGCCCTTTGGCACCGACCATGTCGATCTGTTGATCGACACGCTTGACGCGGTGCTGGAGGAAACGCCGCTCGCGCCATGAAGGTGGTCGATCAGGCGCTGGCCCTTTGGGGGATGGACGGGGCTCGCGCCACGCTCGTCGCCGAGCGGGAAAACAAGGTCTACCGCGTCGATCACGATGGTCGCCGATATGCCCTGCGGCTTCATCGTCCGGGCTACCGGACGGCGGAAGAGCTGCGATCCGAGCTTGACTGGACGCAGGCGCTCGCCCGGCGCGGGATCGCGGTCGCGGCCCCCGTGGCCGCCGCAGATGGCGGCCTGCTGCATGCGGTCTGCGGAACGCACTGCGATATGCTCGACTGGTTGTCGGGATCGCCCCTGTCCGATCATGCGCTGGACGGCGCGTCACGGGCGGCGCTCTTTTCCCGCATCGGGGCCGAGATGGCCCGCCTGCACGCAGCCTGTGACGACTGGCAGCCGGGGCCGGGGTTCACCCGCTGGTCATGGGATACGGCGGGGCTGGTGGGGGAGGCGCCGCTTTGGGGGCGGTTCTGGGAAAATCCGACCCTCGCGCCGGGGGACCGCGCCCTGTTAGAACAGTTTCGCGACAGGGCCGCCGTGGCGCTGTCCCGTCTTGAGGGGCGGCTCGATCATGGGCTGATCCATGCCGATCTGGTGGGCGAGAACATTCTTGTCGCGGGCGACACGCTCTTCCTCATCGATTTCGATGATGGCGGCTTCGGGTTCCGGCTTTTCGATCTGGCCACGGCCCTGATCAAATCGGTCGAGGCGCCGGAGTTTCCCGAACTGCGGCAGGCGCTTCTGACCGGCTACCTGTCCCGGCGAAAGATCGATGCGGCTCCGCTTGATCTGTTCCTCGCCCTGCGGGCGGTGACCTATCTGGGCTGGATCGTGCCGCGCATGGGCGAGCCGGGGGCCGAGGCGCGCAATGCGCGGTTCCTGCGGACCTCGCGGGCGCTTGTCGCGGCTTGGATGGACGGTTGAGCCGTCACGCCATCGCATGGCGCCAGCCCATCGCATCGAAGATCGCCCGATACTCCTGCGCCAGTGCGGAAAGAACGCCCGGATCGGGCGTCCCGCGCGCCTGCCAGCCCATCATCGCGGGCCCGAGGATGCGGGGCGCGAGCATCGGCTCCATTTCGGCGTCACGGGTGGTGAATTCCGACCAGAACGTCGCCTGAACGCCGATGATCCGGTCTTCAAGCTCGGGTTCGTCGTCGGGCACCGGCTCCCATGCGATCGTGTCCTCCAGCCCGATGATCGCGGCCCAGCTGGCCCCCCAGTCTTCGGGATCGTCGGTATGGGCCATGTCGAGGTAGAGGTGCTGCCCCGGGGTCATCACCACCGGATGGCCCGCGCGCGCGGCATCGAGGCCCGGGCCCTGACCCGTCCAGCTGAAGAGGATGGCCTGGTGGCCGATGCCCTGCGCGCCGCGTGCGGCCTCCTCCCATGCGGCGGGAACGCGGCCCATCCCGGCGACACGGCCTGCCAGGCGGTGCATGATCCAGCCCTGAAGATCGTCGGTGGTGTCCAGCCCCTCGCGCGTCTTGAGCGCCTCGGCGGCGGGCGAGCCGGCCCACGCGCCCGGCGGCAGCTCGTCGCAGCCCAGATGGATGACGCCAAAGGGAAAGATCGCCGCCACGTCGGCGACCATCGCCTCCCAGATGCGCCAGCTTTCCTCCATCGCCGGGTTCATGACGTTCTCGGGGTATCCCTGAACCGAAACCTCGGTGCCCGCGTCGTTCGGGTCGCGGGTGCCGGGATAGACCCGCGCGAGCGCCAGCGCATGGGCCGGCACCTCGATTTCGGGCATCACCTCGATCCCCAGATCCTGCGCATGGGCGATGATCCGTTCGGCATCTGCGCGCGAATAGCCGCCGCCCGACCGGATGCCGCCGCCGAACAGCCCCGGCAACAGCTCCCCTTCGCCGCGAATATGTGTCCGGCGCAGTTCGGGCAGCCGGGGCAGGTCAAGCCGGACCGCCTCGTCATCGGCAAAATGCCAGTGAAAGCGGTTCAGCTTCATCAGGGCCATCAGGTCCAGAAGCCTGAGGATCGTGTCGACTTCGTAGAAATGGCGCGCGCAATCAAGGTGTTGTCCGCGCCATTCGAAACGCGGTGCATCCTCGATCTCGCCGCAGGGCAGGCGGCCGCCGTGGGTCGTGCGCAGCGTCAGAAGCGTGATCGCGCCATGCCGGGCGCCTGCCTCGTCCCGGTGATGAAGCGTGACCCCCTCGGGCGTGATCTCGAGCCGGTAGCCTTCGGGCGCGCAGCCCGCGTTCGGCCTGAGATCCAGTGGCACGCCTGCGTCATCAAGGAATGCGCCCAGCCCCGTCCGCCGCGCCAGCGCGTCGACCCCGACCAGAAGGTCGGGGGCCGCGCGAAAGCTGTCGGCCTTCAGCGTGCCCCCGGTCGGCGCAAAGCCGCGGGGTTGGGGGCACAGGCGCAGGGCGGGGGCAGGGCCGTCGGCACGAAAGGGCCGGGGCCGGACGCCCGCGGGCAGGGGCGGCAGCGCAATCGGGCCGTCGTCGCTGCGAAGATAGGCCCCCAGCGGCAGCCATGCCCTGTTGGTCGGGGCGTAGTCGGGGTTGTCGTGCCGCAGGGTCAGGTGGTGCGGCGTGCCGGGCGACAGGTCCGGGAGCCGGACCTCGGCATAGCCGCCAAGCGCCGCGATCCGTTCGCCGCCATCGACCACCCGTATCGGCGCCATGCAGGAAAAACACAGGACAGGGGCGGCCAGCGACCTGTCGCTTGTCACGGTGCACCGGATCAGGGGGGCATCGATGCGGGCGTCGAATTCCATGGTCAACCTCTTGGAAATGAAGTGAAAACGCACCCCTCAATGTTCGGGGCGCAGCTCGTTGACGAAGTCGTAGATGTCGGAACGGTAGAGCCCCCGGGTAAACTCGATCGGCCGACCCGTGGCGTGAAAGGCGGTGCGATCGATGCTGAGGATCGCGGTGCCTTCGGGCACGCCCAGCAATTGCGCATCCTGCACGCCGGCATTGACCGCCTTGACCCGCTGGATCGCGCGGCTGGGCGCCTGATTGTTCTGCCTCAGAACCGCATAGAGCGATGCGCCGACCGCACTGGGATCGGGCAACACATCGGCGGGCAGGGACGAGCGTTCGACCGCCATAGGCGTGCCGTCGGCGCTGCGCAGTCGGTCGATCCGGGCGACCTGCTGTCTCGACGACAGGCCCAGTGTCATCATCTCGTCGGGGCTGGGGGGGAAAAGGCCACGGCCCAGAACCTCGCTGCTCGATGTCCGGCCTTGAGCCTGCATGTTCTCGGAGAACGACACGAGGCTGAGGAGCGAATGTTCCGTCTTGGGGGCCGTTCCCAGAACAAAGGTCCCGGCGCCCCGGCGCTGTGCCACAAGACCCGAGGTCACCAGTTCCGCGATCGCCTTTCGAACCGTCACCCGGCTGACCTCCGCGATCTCGGCAAGGTCGCGTTCAGGCGGCAATTGCTGCTGCGGCTCAAGCCGGCCGGCCTTGATCGCCGCGGCCAGATGGCGCGCGAGTTGCAGGTATCTGGAGCCGCCACCGGGCCGGAACCAGGCGTCCGGATGGAAGAGTGAGTCGAGAGATTCGGGCACGGGAGTATCCTGTATTGGTATCTTCATAATAATACCAAATTGAGAGAAAGGAAAAGGAGAAACTGAGGGTCTAAATGTAATAATCTGAAAAGTATAGAAATTTTTGGCTTCTGATATTTTGGTATTATTTGGGTAGCATGGTGAACCGTTCTTGGTATCATTTCGTCAAGCAAGCGATTCGAGCGCCCCAAGGCGCCATCAGCAGCCGGAGGGTCATGTGGCGGAGATATCGGCGGACAATGCTCCGAAACAGCGCGTCAAGGCCGCGCGTCGCGCCTTGCCCGAGGCGTGGTTCGCATGGCTTCTGGTTGCGCCAGCCGTCATCTTCATCGCCGTCATCGTGGCCTGGCCGCTGGCCGAAACGGTGCGTCTGTCCTTTCTCGAGGCCGATCTGGGCGGTGAGGAATGGGTCGGGCTGGCCAATTACACCGATCTTGCCGAAAGCCGGCGGTTTCACGACACTGTCTTGCGCACGTTCTACTGGATGTTCCTGTCGGTGGGGCTCAAGCTGATCCTCGGGCTGATCGGCGCCACGCTTCTGAATGCGGCAATCCCGGGCCGGGCCCTGTTCCGCGTTCTGGTCATGCCGCCCTGGGTCATCCCGATCGCGATCGGATGTTTCGGCTGGCTGTGGCTCTACAACGGGCATTTCGGGCTGATTTCCGGCATGCTCCAGCGGTTCGGCATCATCGACGGCCCGTTCGAGTTTCTCGCTTACAAAAGCTCCGCCTTCTATTCGGCGATCGTCACCGATGTCTGGATCGGCACGCCGATGGTGACGCTGTTCTTCCTTGCGGCGATGCAGGGTGTCAGCCGCGATCTCTACGAGGCCGCATGGGTCGACGGGGCAGGGCGCTGGTACCGCTTCCGCCGGATCACGATCCCTCAGATCATGCCGGTGATCGTGTCGATGGCGCTGCTTTCCGCGATCTGGACGTTCAACAGCTTCGAGATCATCTGGATCCTGACGCAGGGCGGGCCGCGCGGCGCCACGACGACGCTGATCGTCGACACCTACAAGACCGCGATCGGCAACTACAAGTTCGGCGAGGGCGCAGCGCGCGCGGTGATCATCGTGATCCTGCTGGCGATCTTCTCACTCATCTACCTGTTCTTCCTGAACAAGGTGAACCGCAGATACGGGGCGAAGTAATCCGATGATGGACCGTTACACCCTGCTTCAGAAGATCGGCCTCTATATCGGCGTCGCGATCTTTCTGGCCTTCATCCTGCTGCCCTTCGTCGAAATGTTCGTCGTCTCGCTCCGCCCGCTGGAGCATCTGTTCTCGACACCCTACCGGTTCTGGGGGGACGACTTCTCGTTCGATGCCTATTCCCGGATGTGGGAAACGGTTCCGCTTCTGGGGCGCTACATCCTCAACTCGATCTACATCTCCACCATGGTGACGCTGATCACGCTGATCTTCGTGGTGCCTGCGGCCTATGCCTTTGCGCGGCTGCAATTCCCCATGAAGAACGCGACGCTGGGCATCTTTCTGGCCGTCAACATGTTCACGGGCGCGGTGCTCCTGATCCCGCTTTACCGGGTCCTGAGGACGCTGGGGCTGTTGAATACCTATTGGGCAATGATCGTGCCGGGCGTGGCCTTCCTGATCCCGACGGGCATCTGGCTTCTGAGATCCTATCTCGAGAAAATCCCGCGCGAACTGGAAGAGGCGGCCTATGTCGACGGCGCCAGCCGCCTCTACACGCTGCGCCGCGTCGTGCTGCCGCTGGCGGTTCCGGGCCTGATCGTTGTGTCGACCGCCGTCTTCATCACCGCTTATGCGCAGCAGTTCCTCTTTGCGATCACCTTCAATCAGGTGCGCGAATACCAGCCGCTTCCGGCCGGTCTTTACGAATTCATCGGATACCAGGATGTCACCTGGAACGAGATGATGGCGGCATCGCTGACCGGAGTTCTGCCGGTGATGCTGATCTTCCTCTTCTTGCAGAAATACCTCGTGGCCGGGCTGACCGCCGGCGCGGTCAAGGAATGAAGAACCAAGGTCCAACTAGGGAGAACCAAATGAAAACCTTGAAAACACTGTCACTCGGAGCCGTCCTTCTGACGGGTTCGGCTTTGTCCGCGGTCGCGGATGCGCATGGCACTGAACTGCACTTCATCATGTGCGGCGGCGAAGTGCGCGAGGCCGATCAGGCCGTGATCGACGCGTTCGTGGCCGAACGTGACGGCGTGACCGTCAACATGGAAGCCGTTCCGTGGGGCACCTGCCAGGACAAGTCGCTGACGCTGGCCGCAGCCGGTGATCCGCCCTCGATCGCCTATATGGGCAGCCGGACCCTGCGCCAGCTGGCCAACAACGACCTGATCGTGCCGGCCGAGATCCCCGCCGAATGGGAAGACGCCTACCAGCCGGGCATCCTGAACACCGTCACGATCGAAGGCACCCGCTGGGGCTATCCGCATGCCTTCTCGACCAAGGCGCTCTACATCAACTGCGATCTGGCCGAAGCGGCGGGCGTGGCCTGCGAAGCACCCGCCACATGGGACGAGATGTATGCGATGGCCGAGGCCATCCACAACAATACCGATGCGGCAGGGATCGGCCTTGCCGGCAAGGATTTCGACAACACGATGCACCAGTTCCTCAACTACCTGTATTCCAACGGGGGTGTGGTGATCGACACGGAAACCGGCGAGAACATGCTCGACAGCCAGCAGACCCGCGAGACGCTGGAATTCTATGGCCGTCTGGCCAGTGTCGCGCAGGAAGGCCCGACCGCATGGGAACGTGACCAGCTGCGCGATCTGTTCAACGACCAGCAGATCGGCATGTATGTTCAGGGGCCCTGGGGCCGTGGACAGCACAACGAAGACATCAACGCGATCACAGTTCCCGTTCCGGCCGGCCCCTCGGGCAGCAGCGGCACCATCCTGATCACCGACAGCCTTGTCGTGTTCAAGGGGTCGGGCCACGAGGACCTTGCGCAGGAACTGGCACAGGCGCTCGCGTCGGGCGATGCCCAGTACGAGCTGGACCAGTCGTGGGGCCTGACCCCGATCTTCCAGTACGAGAACCTGGGCTATGAGGATCCCTATTACGTGGGCGACGCCTTCTGGGAGGTCTTCACCGCGGGGATCGCAGCCGGTGGTCCGGAGCCGCTCGTGGAGGATTTCAAATCGCTCCAGTCGGTCTTCACCAACATGGTGCAGGGCATCCTTCTCGAGGATGACACCGTCGACAACCTCGTCACCATCGCCGGTGAAGAGCTCGACGACGCGCTCTGATCGCGCATCTCCCCGGGCGGCGGATCGCCGTCGCCCGGGGGCCTTCCGAACAACGCCGTTCAGCGACAGGACAGACCCTTGGCCACTCTCAATCTCGATCATATCAGCAAGTCGTTCGGACCCGCACAGGTGCTGCACGACATCGACCTCGCGATCCGGGACAAGGAATTCGTGGTCTTCGTCGGCCCCTCGGGCTGTGGCAAGTCCACGCTTCTGCGGATCATCGCGGGGCTGGAAGAGGCGACATCGGGCCGGATCGTCATCGACGGCGCCGACGTGAGCACCGCGCATCCCGTCGAGAGAGGCATCTCGATGGTGTTCCAGTCCTACGCGCTCTACCCGCATCTGTCGGTCTTCGAGAACATTGCCTTTCCGCTGCATGTGCAGAAAATGCCGAAGGCCGAGATGAAGACCCGGGTTCAGCGCGCCGCCGAGATCCTGCAGCTGACGGACAAGTTGCACCTCAAGCCCGGCCAGCTTTCGGGCGGGCAGCGTCAGCGGGTGGCCATCGGCCGGTCGATCGTGCGCGAGCCCAAGGTCTTTCTCTTCGACGAACCTCTGTCGAACCTCGATGCCGCGCTGCGCGGCGACATGCGGGTCGAGCTGTCGCAGCTTCACCGCCAGCTGAGTGCGACGATGGTCTATGTCACCCATGACCAGATCGAAGCCATGACGATGGCGGATCGGATTGTCGTGCTCAACAACGGGCGAGTCGAGCAATTCGGCACGCCGATGGAACTGTATCACCACCCGGCGACGAAATTCGTCGCGGGGTTCATCGGGCAACCCAACATGAACCTCGTTCCCGGTGTCATCGCCGATCTGGATGGCAGCGGCGCGGCTGTCGATCTCGATGGCGGCGGACGGCTTGTCCTGCCGGTCGACACGAACGGTGCTGCCAAGGGCGACAGGGTCGAGGTGGGCATCCGGCCCGAGGATCTGGACCTTGGCACGGGGCTCGATCTGTCGGTGCGCGTCATCGAACGGCTGGGCGGCGTGACGCTGGCCTATGGCACGGTGGGGCGCGATGTGCGGTTCTGCGCCTCGCTCGACGGGGTTGCCCCGGCGCGCGAAGGCGAAAACCTTGGCCTTGCGGTCGATCCGGCGGCCTGCCACCTGTTCGACGCGTCAGGCCGTGTCATGCGGCGCAAGTCCGCCCCCGCCTTCAGCGCCTGAGGAGACAAAGATGAAAGTCGCAACCGCAGGGATCGGCCTTCGCGCCGGTCATGTTCTCACGATCCTCAAGGAGGCGATGCCGGAGGTCGAATTCGTCGGTTATTTCGATCCGCAGCCCACCCATCTGGAGATGATCGGCGAGGATGTGCCCCGCTTTGACAGCGTCGAGGAGATGCTCAGGGCCACGAAGCCCGACCTCTACTTCGTGGGTTCGCCCAACCGGTTTCACCTTGAACAGATCCGCGCGGGGCTCGAGGCGGATGTGCCGCATATCTTCACCGAAAAGCCGGTCGTCACCTCGATCGCCGAAACGCTGGAATTGGCCGAATTGCTGCGCAAGCATGGCGGCGCGTCGCGGCTGATGGTCGGGCTGGTGCTGCGCTATTCCCAGCATATGGTCGATCTGCGCCGCGCCATGGCCGAAGGCGCGCTGGGCCAGATCGCCTCTCTCGAGGCGAACGAACATATCGGGCCCTATCACGGTGCGTTCTTCATGCGCGACTGGCGGCGCATGGTCGAACATTCGGGCGGCTTCATGCTCGAGAAATGCTGCCATGACCTCGATCTCTATAACATGATCACGGCCTCGCGACCGAAACGCGTGGCCAGTTTCGGCGGGCGTCGGTCGTTCCTGCCCGATCACGCGCCGGCCTCGAACGCGGAAAACGAGATCTTCCATGTCAAGAAATCGGTCTGGGAATCGGTCGACGACCCGTTCCGTTCGGACGGGGATATCATCGATTTCCAGACGGCGATCCTGTCCTATGAAAGCGGGGCCAGCCTTGCGTTTCACACCAACCTCAACGTGCCCGATGAGCATCGCCGCTTTTGCGTGATCGGCACCCATGGTATGGCAGAGGGCGATTTCGTGCGTGGCTTTCTCAAGGTGACGCGGCGCGACGGAAGCGTTCACGCGGATCACGACTATACGCAGGGCGAACAGGCGCGGCGCAGCCACCATTATGGGGCCGACCACATGATGATCGACGATATCGCGGCCTACCTGCGCGGCGCGGCACAGGAATTGCCGGTCTCGATCCTCGACGCGCTTGAGGCCGGGGTCGCGGCGCTCGCGCTAGATGAGGCGCGGGTTGCGGGGCAGGTCGTCGACCTGACGGAAACATGGGCTGAATTCGACGATTTCGGCCTGAAAGGATGAGTATGACACAATCGGATCCGGGCCGGCACATGGCCGCCGAGATCGATGAGGCGACCGACGTTTTCGCGCGGGCGGCCTCACTCGATCTGGCGGCTGAAGCCGAGGCAGCGGGCTTTGCCGGGGCGCAATCGTTCTACACCGTGGCGCGGGGGTCATCCGATGCGGTGGCCAATATCCTGTCTTATGAATTCATGGCCGAACTTGGCCTGCCGATGACGTCGATGCCGCCATCGATCTTTTCGGTGGGCGCGGGCGTTGCGATGTCGGGGGCCGCGGGGCTGGTGGTGTCGCAATCGGGCGCGAGCGAGGATCTGGTGCGCGCGGCGCAGGGCATCCGCGAACAGGGCGGCCGGGTCGCGGCGATCACCAACGTGGCCGGCTCCGCCGTCGAGGCCGCCGTCGATCTGACGATCCCGGTGGGCGCAGGTCCCGAACTGGCGGTGCCCGCGACCAAGACCGTGATCGGCTCGATCGCGGCGGGTCTGTCGTTTCTCGCGGCGCTGAGCCCGGGTTATGGCGCGCGACTGGTAGGCTCTGTCTCGGCCATGGACGAGGCGGGGCGGCTCAGTGCCGCAGACCATGATGCCCTGCGCGCGGCGCTCTTGTCGGCGCGTCATGTCTTTGTGGTCGGCCGTGGCACCGGCTTCGGCGCGGCTCATGAACTTGCCCTCAAGATCAAGGAAACCTGTGCCATCCATGCCGAGGCCTATTCCGCCTCCGAGGTTCTGCACGGGCCTCTGCAGCTGGCCACCAATCCGCTGACCGTGATCCTGCTCGATACCGGCGCGCCGGGCACCTCCGAGAGCCTTGCCAATGCGGCCGCGCGGTTCCGCGAGATCGGGACGGATGTGCATCGCGTGGCCCCGGCTGTGGCGGGCCTGACGCCGGCGGCCGCCGCCGCTGCGATCCTGCGGCAGGTCTATCCTGTGATCCTCGACGCCGCTCTGGCGCTGGGGCACGATCCAGATGCGCCCGCGACCCTGTCCAAAGTGACGATGACCCGATGACGACCGGACCCCGCGAGACCTGGGCCACCTGGGGTGAGATCATGGCCCAGCCCGGCATTTGGCGCGACTGGGCCGCGTCCTGCGATTTCGCGGCCCACCGGGCCTGGATCGCAGCGCAGGACATCGACGAGGTCTGGTTCACCGGTGCAGGCACCAGCGCCTATATCGGAGATATCATCGTGGCCGGGCTCGAGGCACAGCGCGGCGGGCCGCGCCTGCGCTCGGTGCCATCGACCGATCTTGTCGCGCGGCCTCAGGATCATCTGCGTGGGCGCACGCCCCTTGTCGTCAGTTTCGGGCGGTCGGGCAATTCATCGGAAAGCGTGGGCACGCTCGATGCGCTGGATGCGCTCGCCCCGGACGCGCCGCGCCTGAATATCACCTGCAACGGGTCAAGCGTTCTGGCCACGCGGGGTGGCGCCGAAAGCCGCGTGATCGTCCTGCCCGAGGCGACCCATGACAGCGGCTTCGCGATGACGAGCAGTTTCTCGACGATGCTTCTGACGGCGCTGATGCTGTTCACCGACGGCGTGGCAGACCCCGCGCATCTGACGCGCGCGGCCGACGAGGCAGAGCGTCTTCTGCCGGGGCTGGCGGGCGCGGTGGGGCCGGCCCCCTCCCGCGCCGTCTTTCTGGGAACCGGACCGCTGGCCTTCGCGGCGCGGGAATCCGCGCTCAAGGTCATGGAATTGTCTGCCGGAGCGATCCCGTGTCTTTGGGATTCGATCCTCGGCTTTCGCCATGGGCCGAAATCCTTCGTCACCGAGGACACACGCATTGTCGTTCTGACCGGGGCCGAAGCGCCGGGTGCGGCCTATGAGGCCGATCTTGTGCGCGAATTGCGCACGCAGTTTCCGCAAGTGGGCCTGACAGTGATCGGCCCCGGTGGCGACATCGACATGCCTCAGCCCGACGGACCGCTGTGGGCCGCGCCGCTGGCGGTGCTTTTCGCGCAGGTGGCCTCGGTCCTCTGGGCCGAAGAACTGGGCTATAACGTCGACGATCCCTTTGCGGGGCAGGGCACGCTGACGCGGGTTGTGTCCGGGGTCACGCTTTACGAGGTCATACCATGATCCGGGCGGCGGGCATCGACCTTGGCGGCACGAAATCCGAAGTGCAGCTTTTCGATCAGGACTGGGCCCTTGTCGATCGCAGGCGCGACGCGACGCCCGCCAGCTACGACGCCCTTGTCGCGATGCTGACCGAACAGGTCCGCTGGGTGCAGGACAGGGCCGGCGAGGCCGTCCCGGTGGGGATCGGTGCGGCGGGGCTTGTCGATGCGGAGGGCAACGCCTTTACCGCCAACCTGCCTGCGATGGGGCGGCCCCTGCCAGCCGATATCGCGCGCGCGGCGGGCCACCGGGTGACCTATGTCAACGATTGCCGGGCGCTCGCGCTGTCGGAGGCGGTGTTCGGCGCGGGCCGTGGTCACGCCACGGTCATGTCACTGATCATGGGCACCGGCGTCGGTGGCGGCGTGGCCCATCGCGGCGCGCTCTGGCCCGGGCCTGCCGGCACGGGCGGTGAATTCGGTCATATGCCGGTCTCGGGCCCCGGCCTTCTGGCCCACGGGCTCGCTCTGCGCGAGTGCGGCTGCGGGCGCCGGGGCTGCGTGGAAAGCTATGTCTCCGGCCCCGGTCTGGCCCGCACGGCGCGCGAGGTCGCGGGCCGCGACATGACCCCCGAAGAGGTCGCCGCCGCCCGGGCAACCGATCCGGGAGCGGGGCGGTCCTGGGCCGCATGGCTCGACCTTGCGGCCGATATGGCGCTGGCGCTTGTCCAGGCAGTCGACCCGGACGTGATCGTTCTGGGCGGCGGGTTGAGCCGGGTGGACGGGCTTGTCGGCGAACTGGAACAGGCGCTGGCACAGGCGCAGATCCCCGGCTTTGGCGTGCCGCCGATCGTGCTGGCCGAAGGTGGCGACGCAAGCGGCGCACGCGGGGCCGCGCTGGCCGCCAGTCAGGAGGCCCAGACATGACGAGCGACACGCGATCTGTGGGAACCCTTTCGCCCGACCACTCCGCCGCGCAAACGGGTGACGAGGGCGAGACCTGGCTTGTGCCCGACAGCATCTTCGACGGACAAAAGCTGCGCCGGGGTGCGGCGCTGGTGATCCGCAATGGCAGGGTCGACCGGATCGCCCATGCCGATGATGCGCCGCCCGATCACAAGGTGATCGACGGTGTTCTCAGCCCCGGCTTCATCGACCTGCAGGTCAATGGCGGCGGCGGGGTCCTGCTGAACACCAGCCCCGATCTGGCCGGCATGATGGCGATCGCCGAGGCCCACCGAGGGCTTGGCACTGTGGGTATCCTGCCCACCGTGATCACGGATGCCCCGGAGGTTTTGGCCCGCGTCGTCGACGCGGCGATCGCGGCCAAGGGGCAGCGCGGCATCCTCGGCCTGCATATCGAAGGGCCGCACATCTCGCAGGCCCGGCGCGGCACCCATGCCGCCCGGCATGTCCGTCCGATGGAACAGGCGACGCTCGATCATCTCGAGAGGCTCCGGCAGGCGGGTCTGAAGATCATGATCACCGTGGCGCCCGAGGCCGTGACCCCGGCGCAGGTGGCCCGCATCGCCGCGGCCGGTGTCGTCGTCTCGCTGGGTCATTCCGACACCGATGCCGACACGACCCGCGAATACCTCGCCGCCGGCGCGCGCTGTTTCACGCATCTGTTCAACGCGATGTCGCCGATGCAGAACCGGGCGCCCGGTGTCGTGGGGGCCGCGATCAACTCCGATGCCCATGCCGGGATCATCGCCGACGGCATTCACGTGGCCGACGAGATGATCGGCCTTGCGCTTCGGGCGCGGCCCGTGCCGGACCGGATGTTCCTTGTCTCGGACGCGATGCCGACGGTGGGTGGGCCGGACCGGTTCGATCTGTATGGCGCGACGCTCAGGCTCGAGGAGGGGCGCCTGGTCAACAGCGAAGGGAGCCTCGCGGGCGCCCATCTGAGCCAGGCCGAGGGTCTCTGGCGGCTGGTCAACGTGCTGGGGATCGATCCCGATGCGGCGCTGCGCATGGTGGTGACAATTCCCGCCGGGCTCATGGGTCTTGACGATCTGGCAAGCCCGGTTGGACGCGATCTGCGCGATATCGCGCAGCTATCGGCCGATCTGCGATTCAAGGGCTGGCTGGCCGACTAACGGTCCTTCAGGACGACCGGCTGCCCATGCGGGGTCGAGAGATAGGCCGCGCGCCAATCTGCTTCGCAGCGGTCGATCTCGGACGGGGTGGCAAGGCGGCCTGCCGCGGTGACCTGTTCCAGAACCGCGAGAAAAGCCTCGTAATAGGTGGCATCGGTGTCGGGCGCGCCGCTGGCGTGCCGGCGGTCCAGTTCGGCTCCCAATGCGCGCGACCAGTCCTCGGGTGAAATCCGGCCGCCCGCCACCAGCAGTTCCATCACGGCGATGACCTCGGCATGCCATTGCTCGGCGAAGAGCGTGCCCTTGTCCGGGTCCGGCGCGCGCGTCCCGCGCGAGGGGCTTTCGTCAGGCGGGCTCAATATAGCTGTCCCACATGTCGGTCACGAGGCTGTCGCCATTGTCCTCGGCCTCGGGCCAAAGCTCGGCCATGCGAAACCTGACCACATAGGTCTGTTCGCGCAGCACAGTGCCTTCTGCCGCCAGTTCCGGCAGGGGTTGCGGACCGATCACGCGTTCGATGACGCCCCTGCGCCCGCGCATGTACCGCGCGAGCCGGGTATGCATCGAGGGCAGATCGCGCCGGGTCACGATGGTGTCACCGGGCGCGAAGCGCCCCGGGGTCTCGGCCTGGCGGATCAGGGGCGTGGCCGTCGTGTAGGCAAAGGGTTCCGGCACGGGCCCGTCGCCCCGGAAATCCCCGATTTCCGCGATGCCCTCGTCGATTGCGGTCACCATCATCGCGAGGATCCATTTCTCGAAATAATCCATCCGCAGATAAAGGTCGGGCGGTAGGCGTTCCAGAACATGGCGATACCAATCCAGCGTCCAGCCCGTGTCATCGGCCCGGAGCCGGCCCATCGACATCATGGCAATGGCCCAGATCCGGGCCTTCCATTCCTCGGCGAAAAGGCGGCTGTCGTCTTCATCGGTGTTGGGGATCGGGCCAAAGCCCTGAACTCCGCCCAGATCGTGAACCGTATCCATCAGCTGCCGTCCGCCACGGGCGACAGGTCGCGGACGGTACCGATCATCGAATTGCGGGTGACGAGGGCTGCCAGCGCCTCTTCGCTCCAGCCGTCGGTGCCCCGGGGTCGTTCGGGGACGACCATGTAGCGCCTGTCAGAGGTCGAATCCCAGACCCTGACATCGACGCCCGGCGGCAGGGTGGTGCCGAATTCGGCCAGAACGCCCCGGGGGTCGCGGACGGCCCGGGCGCGGTATTCGACCGATTTGTACCATGACGGCGACATGCCCAGCACCCCCAGCGGATAACAGGAGCACAGGGTGCACACGATCAGGTTGTGGACCTGCGGGCCGTTGAAGACCGCCACGATCGGATAGCCCTTGTCGATGGTCGGGATCAGCGCGTGAAACGCGGCCGGGCTGTCATCGGCCAGCCGCTCGGCGAAATCGGGGTCGGTCCAGGCCCGTGCGATGACGCGCGCACCGTTCATCGGCCCCACGTTTTCGGAATAATCGTCAAGCCAGTCGTCGACGGCGTGTTCGGCGAGGAACCCTTTGCGGACAAGCACCGTCTCCAGCGCCTTGAGGCGCAACGCCGGGTCCGGGGGCAGGTGGCTGTGCAACTCCCGGTGGAGATGTGCGGCCTTTTCGGAATGATGGGAACTCATTGTACACCCTCCCTTTCCGAGGCGCGGGTCTCCGCCGCGCATTGTCAACCTAGCGATGATTGGCGTCCAAGTCACGGAGAACGTCCTGGGCCCGATTGGACCCTCGGGCGCGGATCTGTTAGCTTTTCAACTCTGCAAACCCAGCTCCGCCGCGCACGCGTCCGGCGCAGACCGGCTGCGGACCGGATCGTCCAAGCGCGCACGACGCGGCGGCGAGACGAAACAACCCCCATTCCAGCCGAAGGGAGAAATCCATGCGGCACGAATTTCTGGAAACGTGGCACGAGGCCGCGACAACGACCGTTGGCCTGTTCTGGACAGCGTTCTGGGCCTTTGCGCTTGGCTACGCGATCTCGGCCATGATCCAGGTTTTCGTCACGCGCCAGACCATGCGCGACAGGATGGGCACGACCGGCCCGAAATCCGTGGCGATCGGCACGATCTTCGGATTTCTCAGCTCCTCGTGCAGCTTTTCCGCGCTGTCTGGCGCCCGCACGCTTTTCGCCAAGGGCGCGGGGCTGGTGCCGTCGATGGCCTTCCTTCTGGCCTCGACCAATCTTGTCGTCGAGCTTGGGATCATCATCGCGATCTTTCTGGGATGGCAATTCGTGGTGGGCGAGTATGTCGGAGGGTTGATCCTGATCGGTCTGATGTGGCTGGTGATCCGGCTGACACGGGGGATCGCGCCCATAGAGGAGGCGCGTGACCGCGCGCAGGCCAGCCAGAACGAGAACGGGGACGGGTCGGAAGAGCGCAGCTCGTGGCGCGAGAAGATCCGGTCCCGCGACAGCTGGGCGATGGTCGCGCAACGCTATGTCATGGAATGGCAGATGGTCTGGAAGGACGTGACGGTCGGCTTCACCGTGGCAGGCATCATCGCAGCCTTCGTGCCGCGCGACTTCTTTGAATGGCTGTTCATTGGCGGCGCCGATCCAAACTTCGGGGAATTGCTGGCACAGGCCCTGGTGGGGCCAGTCGCGGCCTTTTTCACCTTCATCGGGTCGATGGGGAACATCCCGCTGGCGGCTGTTCTTTATGGCAACGGCGTGGCCTTTGCCGGGATCATGGCGTTCATCTTTTCAGACCTCGTGGTGCTGCCGGTCCTGCGGATCAACGCGCAATATTACGGGTGGAAGATGGCGCTGTATATTCTGGCCGTGTTCCTTGTCGTTCTGGTCACGACGGCGATGCTTCTGCACTACGGCTTCGCGTTGCTTGGCCTTTTGCCCACGGCCGATCAGATCCGGAACGTAGTCGACCGCGAATTCTTTGCGTTCGACTATACCTTCTGGATGAACGTCGCCTTCCTCGTCATGACGCTGGGCTTTCTCGGCTGGAAGATCGCGCAATCGGGCTGGAGCTTCGCGGTAAAGCGGGGGATCCTCGAAACGAGCCTCCTTGCGCTGGCATTCGGGTCTTACCTGTGGCTTGCGGTCGGGCTCCTGATCGGGACATCGCTCTAGCGGCACAAGAAAAGGGCCCGCATTGGCGGGCCCTTTGGTTGGTCGGATCGCCTGAGATCAGAAGAAGCCGAGCTTGTTGGGATTGTAGCTCATCAGGATGTTCTTCGTCTGCTGGTAGTGATCGAGCATCATCTTGTGCGTTTCGCGCCCGATGCCCGATTGCTTGTAGCCGCCGAAGGCTGCATGTGCCGGGTAGGCATGGTAGTTGTTGACCCAGACCCGGCCCGCCTCGATCGCGCGGCCAAAGCGGTAGCAGCGGTTCGCGTCGCGCGTCCAGACACCGGCGCCAAGGCCGTACATCGTGTCATTGGCGATGGCGAGCGCCTCTTCCTCGTCCTTGAAGGTCGTCACCGACACGACAGGGCCGAAGATTTCCTCCTGGAAGACGCGCATCTTGTTGTGGCCCTTCAGGATCGTGGGCTCGATATAGAAGCCGTTTTCCAGCCCCGCGACCGAGGCCGCCTTGCCGCCCGTCAGGACCTCGGCCCCTTCTTCGACGCCGATGGTCAGGTAGGAGAGGATCTTCTCCTGCTGCTCGGCGCTGGCCTGTGCGCCGACCATCGTCTCGGGGTCGCGCGGATCGCCTTGCTTGATCGCCTTCACACGGGCGATGCAGCGCGCAATGAACTCTTCGTAGATGTCTTCCTGGATCAGCGCGCGGCTGGGGCAGGTGCAGACCTCGCCCTGGTTGAAGGCAAAGAGAACGAAGCCTTCGACCGCCTTGTCGAGGAAGGCGTCATCTTCGGCCATCACGTCCGAGAAGAAGATGTTGGGCGACTTGCCGCCCAGTTCAAGCGTCACGGGGATCAGGTTCTCGGTCGCGGCCTGCATGATCTTGCGGCCCGTGGCGGTGGAGCCCGTAAACGCGATCTTGGCGATGCGCGGGGAAGACGCAAGCGGAGCGCCGACCTCGGCACCATAGCCGTTGACGATGTTGAGCGCGCCCGCGGGCAGCAAATCGGCGATCAGTTCCGCCAGAACCATGATCGCGGCAGGGGTCTGTTCGGCAGGCTTGAGCACGATGCAATTGCCGGCGGCAAGTGCGGGGGCAAGTTTCCACGCGGCCATCAGGATCGAGAAGTTCCACGGGATGATCTGGCCCACGACGCCAAGCGGCTCGTGGAAATGATAGGCCACGGTATCGGCGTCGATTTCCGACATCGTGCCTTCCTGTGCGCGCAGGACGCCGGCGAAATAGCGGAAATGGTCGATCGACAGGGGGATGTCGGCGGCCGTCGTCTCGCGGATCGGCTTGCCGTTGTCCCATGTCTCGGCGCGGGCCAGAAGGTCGAGGTTCTCTTCCATCCGGTCGGCGATGCGCAACAGCGTGTTCGCCCGTTCGGCGGGCGAAGTGGCGCCCCAGGCGGCCTTGGCGGCGTGGGCCGCGTCAAGCGCGCGTTCGACATCGGCCGCGTCGGAACGGGCGACTTCGCCGACGACGTCTCCGGTGATCGGCGTGATGTTCTGGAAATAGCGGCCATTCACGGGCGGCACGAAGACGCCCCCGATGAAGTTGTCATAACGGGTCTTGAACGGGTTGGCCGTGCGGGTGTCGATTTCTGTCATCTGGTTCATGGGTCTCTCCTCCGATGGTGGACGCAAGGCTGCGTCGCTCCGATCGTGATGACCGATAAGATGAGCAGTTGTCAGGAGGGCTGGACACGATGACAGGGGTGATCTGTCTCAGCCCTGAGACAGATCGCGCATGTTTTCGGAGATCCCCAGCCGTTTCATCCGGCGATAGAGCGTCGCGCGCCCGATCCCCAGGTCGCGGGCCGCGGCCGAGACATTGCCCTCGGTCCGGGTCAGCGCGCGGATCATCGCGGCGCGTTCCGCGCCTTCGAGCCCGCGGGCATCTTCGCCGGTCAGTTCGCGCAAGGCGCGCGGACGCACCCGATCTTCGCGTTCCAGTTCGAACCGCCGCCGCGCGGCGCGGGTCGCCCCGACGACGATATCGTCGCGATCGACCGCCAGAAGGACCGCCGCGTCATCTTCGCCGGCCAGCAGAATCCGGTGGCCGGAATGCACCTCGCGGAAGAGATCCGTCTCGATCTGGGCGGCGACCTTGGTGACCATCGCGCCGATCAGCTGGTTGAACCCTTCGGTCTGGTCCATCCGCGCGGACGACACGTCAAGCGCCGCGATCAGCCGTCCGTCGGGGCCGAAGACCGGCGCGTCGATGCAGCTCATTGCCGTGTTGGACGGCAGGTAGTGCTGGTCGCGGTGGATGATCAGCGGGCGGCCCTCTTCGATGCAGGTGCCGATCCCGTTGGTGCCCTGTGCCGCCTCGCTCCAGTCCGATCCGGTCATCAGGCCCCACTCGCCAAAGGCGGTCCGATCCGACGCACCAATCCTTTCCGACAGGATCAGGCCCTCGTCATCGGTAAGAAAGATGCCCCGCCCGCAATGGCCGATCATCCGGTAAAGATCCTCGAGCCGGGGTTCGGCCACATGCAGCAGCCGGCCAAGGGCATCGCGCCGCTCGGCCAGCCGGCGGCTGTCGGCCTCGGCGCGCAGGGTCTTGTCGTTGGGATCAAGCTGATGCTTCACGAAGCAGCGCCGCCACGAGGCGGCCACCGACGACCGTGCCGAGGCGCGCGGCGATTCGATGCTTTGGAGCACGCGCTCTGCGTGTGGCGTGGTCATCTCGTCCTCCCTGACGAGAATAAGGCCATAGTATACCGTTGAATGCAATCTTTGGTCATCCGCGCCGGGGCTAAGCGCGTCTCAACTCGAACCGGCAACGGTCCTGTCCGGGCTGGGCGCGGCAGCAGGTCTCGACGCAGCGACAATCGGGCGCGACCAGCACGCGGTAGAGCCTCTCGAACACGGCGGCGTGCCATGTGCAAAGCGGTGCGTCGCTTTTCTCCCCCCGGATCAACGGGTTGTCGTGGATCTCGAAGCACCATGGCCCCTTTGCCTCGAACCGCCCCGATCCGGCGAAAGTCCATGCGTGCTTGCCGATCGCGGCGGTCAGGGCGCGGGCGGCCAGAGGCGGCGGGAGGGCCTTGAGGATCGTTTGTGCCACGCGCGGGATGCGGTGTGCGAGGATGTAATCGGCCGTGCCCGTCCCCGACAGAAGCGCCAAGTCCGGTGCCGCCTCGGGGGCGCGAATCCGCATGACGCGGTGAAGCCGGGCGGCCTGCTCCTCGGGGATCATGGACTGCCCGTCGGGGATCTGCGCGACACCGGCGAGATCAAGCATCTCGCGCGTGCCCGACGCGCCGAACCTTTCCTCCAGATGGGGCAGCAATTGCAGGATCGCGTTGGGGCCGATCAGGGCGCCGGAGGCATGGGCATCCTCAGGCGTCCTCCATCTGCTGGTCGCCCCCTCCGCAGGCGCGGATCTCGGCGCCGTTGGGCATCTTGAAATCCTGGCTCCGCTCGACCGCGCGTTCCTTCATCTGCGCCTTCACGGCCTCGCGCCGCTCCGCGGCAGCGGCGGCCTTGTCGGCGGAGGCTTCCCAATCGTCCATCTGCGCCTCGGCGATGGTGCGGGTCTCGTCGAAGTGGAAGTCGAGCTTCTTCTTGGATTGCGGGCCGGTATAGCCGACCTTTCCAAGGTCATAGAACGTGCGGCCCACGCCCGCCTTGAGGAAGGCATAGAGGCAACCCAGAAGATAGCGCCTGCGGAACCCCGTGCCCCGCCATGGATAATGGAACAGCGCCTTTTTCATGTAGAAACGGCGGTAATTGTTCATCACACCATCCAGCAATTCGCCCCGCTCCATCGCGGCAGGCTTCATGATGGGGGTCACGAAGTTGTAGCGGCTGAAGTCGAAGACCTCGACCTGATCCTTCAATTCCTGAAACAGCGGGGTGAAGGGCCAGGGCGTGTACATCGACCAGTTGGCAAGGTCCGGCTGCCAGTCCCAGGCCATCTGGTAGGTCTCTTCGAGCGTCTCCGGCGTTTCATTGTCGAGGCCTACGATGAACTGTGCTTCCACAAGGATATCGGCCTCGCGCAGCAACTTGATCGCCTGTTTGTTCTCTTCGACCTTGGTTTCCTTGTTGAAGACATCGAGCTTCATCTGTGCGGCGGCCTCTGTCCCGAGGCTCACATGAACCAGCCCGGCCTTGCGGTAGAATTTCAGCAGGTCGCGGTCGCGGTAGATGTCGGTGACGCGGGTGTTGATGCCCCATTTCACGCGTTTCGGCAGGCCCCGGTCGATCAGTTCCTGACAGAAGGCCACGAACTTCTTCTTGTTGATGGTGGGTTCCTCGTCGGCAAGGATGAAGAAGCCGACACCGTGGTTTTCCACCAGATCCTCGATCTCGTCGACCACGTCCTTGGGGTCGCGGACCCGGTAATCGCGCCAGAATTTCCACTGAGAACAGAACGAACAGGTGAACGGGCAGCCGCGGGCGAGGTTCGGGATCGCCACCCGCGTGCCCAGAGGGATGTAGATGTATTTCTCCCAATCCAGCACCGTCCAGTCGGGCTTGATCTTGGACAGGTCCTTGACCGTGGAGGCAGCCGGCGTCGCCACGATTTCGTCGCCATCTAGAAAGGCCAGACCCTTGATCTTGCGGCGATCCTCGGGCCAGCGGCCGTCCGCGATGGCCTGCATCAATTCGGTGCAGATCTCTTCGCCTTCGCCGCGCACGATCACGTCAACCCAGGGCGCCTCGGACAGGACCTGCTTGAACATGAAGGTGGCATGCACGCCGCCCAGCATCCGGACGGCCTTTGGCGCGACCTCGGAGGCGATGCGCAAGACATCTTCGGCGCGGTAGATCGACGGCGTGATGGCCGTGACGCCGACCACATCCGGTTCGATTTTGGCGATGCGGACCGCCAGATCGTCATCGTCGATATTGTCGGTCATCGCGTCGATGAAATGGATGTCTTCGAATCCCGCCGTGCGCAGGTGACCGCTGAGATAGGCGACCCATGCGGGCGGCCAGGTTCCCGCAATTTCGGCCCCGCCGGAGCGATAATTTGGGTGAACGAAGAGAATGCGCATCCGGTCGGCCTTTCAGTTGTGTAAGCCTAGATTGACATGTGAAGTGTCAACCTGACTTGATTCAGATCAAGATGGCCCTGTCTGAGTGCGGCAGACCGCGAAAGCGCCCGGATTGGCGCGATTCATCGGCGGTGAATTATTGGGCAGATCGTCCAAGGAATGGGCGTTCGTCGGCGCCGCCTTGGCGCAGCGCGTCACAAGTCGAGCCGCCCCATGGCCCCGCGTGCCGCGCCTATGCTCAATCGTCCCGACAGGAGGAACCTGACCCGATGGATGGACAGCCAGAGCTTGTGACAGACCGCGCCGCGCCGGTGCAGCCGCGGTCCGTGGGCACTCTCGATCTGGTCACCAAGCGGCGCGATGCGCTCAGCGTGATCGACAGGTTCCGCACCTCGGGCTCCATGAAGACACTGTTTCCGCTGACTGGCACGACGCTCGAGGCGATCATGATCAACACCTCGGGCGGGCTGACCGGTGGGGATCGGTTCGACGTGACGGCCGGGGTGGGCGAGGGCAGCACGCTGACGCTCACGACCCAGGCCGCCGAGAGGGCCTATCGCGCGGTGTCGGGCCGGGCGCAGGTGCGCAGCCGGATGGATGTTGCCCCGGGCGGGCGTCTCAACTGGTTGCCGCAGGAGCTGATCCTGTTTCAGGGCTGTGCGCTTGACCGGCGGCTAGAGATTGATCTGGCCCCGGGGGCGGAGCTGTTGATGGTCGAGCCCGTGATCTTCGGCCGGCGCGCCATGGATGAACGGCTTGACCGGATCGGATTTACCGACCGGATCGCGATCCGGCGCGCGGGACGGCCTCTCTATCTCGATACGATCTCTCTCGAGGGGGACGCGGGTGCGCTGATGGCGCGCCCGGCACTGGGCGCCGGGGCGGGGGCGATGGCCTGCGTGGTCTTCGTGTCGGAGATGGCCGAGGGGCTGCTGGCGCGCTGTCGCACTTTGCTTGGTGCGGCGGGTGGGGCAAGCCTCGTCCAGCCGGATACGCTTGTCCTGCGGCTTCTGGCGGAGGACGGATTTGAATTGCGGCGCAGCCTTGTGCCGATACTCGAAACGCTGGGCGGGGCCCGGCTTCCGAAATCGTGGAGTCTTTAGAACGATGCAGCTCACCCCGAGGGAAAAGGACAAGCTTCTGGTCGCCATGGCGGCAGAGGTGGCACGCAAGCGGCTGTCGCGTGGCGTGAAACTCAACCACCCCGAGGCCATCGCCCTGATCACCGATGCCGTGGTCGAGGGCGCCCGCGACGGGCGCTCCGTCGCCGACATGATGCAGGCCGGCGCCGAGGTCATCACCCGCGACCAATGCATGGAGGGTGTGCCCGAGATGATCCACGAGGTGCAGGTCGAGGCGACCTTCCCTGACGGCACGAAACTGGTCACCGTTCACAACCCGATCCGGTGAATGTGAGAATTTCAGAAAGAACGAGAGGGCAAACGCGATGATACCAGGCGAGTTGTTTCCGGCCGAGGGCGAGATCCAGCTGAACACCGACCGCGAGGCGATCACGCTGATGGTCGCCAATACCGGTGACCGGCCCGTTCAGGTCGGCAGCCATTATCATTTTGCCGAGGCCAATTCCGCGCTCGACTTCGACCGCGAGGCCGCGCGGGGCCTGCGCCTCGATATCGCGGCGGGCACCGCCGTGCGGTTCGAACCGGGACAACGCCGCGAAGTGCAGCTGATCCCGATGTCCGGAGATCGCCGCATCTTCGGGTTCAACAAGAAGATCATGGGAGCGCTTTGAGATGCCTGCTTCGATTTCACGGGGTGACTATGCCGCCATGTTCGGCCCCACGGTGGGCGACAGGCTGCGTCTGGCCGATACCGACCTGATCATCGAGGTCGAACGCGACTTGATCGCCGAACGCGCGGGTGCCGCCTCGGGCGGCAGCGGGCCGAACGCGAGGCTCTATGGCGAAGAGGTCAAGTTCGGCGGCGGCAAGGTGATCCGCGATGGCATGGGCCAGAGCCAGGCGACCCGCGCCCAGGGCGCGGTCGACACCGTCATTACCAACGCCCTGATCGTCGACTACACCGGCATCTACAAGGCCGACATCGGCCTGCGTGACGGGCGGATCGCCGCCATCGGCAAGGCCGGCAACCCCGACACCCAGCCCGGCGTCGATATCATCGTGGGGCCCGGCACCGAAGCCATCGCGGGCGAGGGACGGATCCTGACGGCAGGCGGGTTCGACAGCCATATCCATTTCATCTGCCCGCAGCAGATCGACGATGCGTTGCATTCCGGCCTGACCACGATGCTGGGCGGCGGCACCGGCCCCGCGCATGGCACGCTGGCCACCACCTGCACGCCGGGCCCGTGGCATATCGGGCGGATGTTGCAGGCCGCCGACGCCTTCCCGATGAACCTTGCGTTTGCGGGTAAGGGCAATGCCTCGCTGCCCGCCGCGCTGGAAGAACAGGTGAATGCGGGGGCCTGCGCGCTCAAGCTGCACGAGGATTGGGGCACGACCCCGGGGGCCATCGACTGCTGCCTGACGGTCGCGGACGCGATGGACGTGCAGGTGATGATCCATACCGACACGCTCAACGAAAGCGGCTTTGTCGAGAATACCGTCGCCGCCATCGCGGGCCGCACGATCCATGCCTTCCACACCGAGGGCGCGGGCGGCGGACATGCGCCCGACATCATCAAGATTTGCGGCGATCCGAACGTCCTGCCCAGCTCGACCAACCCGACGCGGCCCTTCACCGTGAACACGGTGGACGAGCATCTCGACATGCTGATGGTCTGCCATCACCTCGACAAGCGGGTGCCCGAAGACGTGGCCTTTGCCGAAAGCCGCATCCGTCGCGAAACGATCGCGGCCGAGGATATCCTGCACGATATGGGGGCCTTCTCGATCATCGCGTCCGACAGTCAGGCGATGGGCCGGGTGGGCGAGGTGATCATCCGCACATGGCAGACGGCCGACAAGATGAAGAAACAGCGCGGGCGTCTGGCCGAAGAGACCGGCCAGAACGACAACATGCGCGTGCGCCGCTACGTCGCCAAATACACGATCAACCCGGCCATTGCCCACGGGATCAGCCACGAGATTGGCTCGATCGAGGTTGGCAAGCGGGCCGATCTCGTGTTGTGGTCGCCGGCCTTCTTCGGGGTAAAGCCTGACATGGTCCTTCTGGGGGGCACGATCGCCATGGCGCAGATGGGCGATCCCAACGCCTCGATCCCGACGCCGCAGCCGGTCTATTCGCGGCCGATGTTCGGGGCCTATGGCCGCTCGGTCGAGCATTCGGCGGTGACCTTCGTCTCGGCCGCAGCCGAGGCTGCGGGCATTCGCGAGACACTGGGCCTTGCCAAGCAGACGCCCGCGGTGCGCGGCACGCGCAACGTGACGAAGGCCGATCTGAAGCTGAACACCGCGACCCCGCATATGGAGGTCCATCCCGAGACCTACGAGGTGCGCGCGGATGGTGAGCTTCTGACCTGCGAACCGGCGAAAGAGCTTGCCATGGCGCAACGCTATTTCATGTTCTGACGGGCCAGAGGGGCGTGACATGACCACACTTCCCATCGCGCAGATCCTGCACCGCAAGGGCCATTGGGACGGCGCGCCCGCCGGCACGATGAGCCGCGATTACGAAGGGCGTTTCCTGCGCCGCAAGCGGCTCGAGACGGATGCGGGACTGCCCTTCGTCGTCGATCTGGAGCAGACGACCTCGCTTGATCCGGGCGATGCGCTTGAACTCGGCGACGGGCGCCTGATCGAGGTGGTCGCGGCGCCGGAGCCTCTGTTGCAGGTCACTGGCCCCGATCTCGCGCGGCTGGCCTGGCATATCGGCAACCGGCACACGCCCTGTCGGATCGAGGCAGACCGCCTGCTGATCCGCGACGACCCCGTGATCGGCCACATGCTGGAGCACCTTGGCGCGCGGCTGGACAAGGTGACCGAACCCTTTACGCCCGAGGGTGGCGCCTATGGCCACGGGCGCACTCATTCGCACGAGCACGGGGCCACGGCCCATGAACACTGACGCACGGTTCCTGACCCTGATGCAATGGCTCTCGCCCGCCTTTCCGGTGGGCGGTTTCGCCTATTCGCACGGGCTGGAAACCGCAATCGCGGAGGGCCGCGTCGCATCGGGCGCCGATGTCGAGGATTGGCTGCGCGATATCCTGCGCGACGGCACGGGCCGGTCGGATGCGATCTGGCTGGGGCTTGCCCATCAGGCTGGCTCGACCGAGGCGCTGACCGCGCTCGATGCGCAGGCGCGCGCCTTTTGCGCGGCGCGCGAACGGCTGCGTGAGGGCGAAAGGCAGGGGGCCGCCTTTGTCCGGACCGTGAACGCGGTCTGGTCCCTCGATCTGCCGCCCATCCTTTTGCCGCTGGCCGTCGGGTCCGCCGCGGGGCAGGTGGGGATCGACCGGCGGATGGCGGCGATGGCCTATCTGCAATCCTTTGTCTCGTCGCTCGTCTCGGCGGCCCTGCGCCTTGCCCCGCTTGGCCAGACCGAAGGCCAGAGGATCGTCGCGGCCCTCGCGCCGGATTGCGCGACGCTGTCCGAGCTGGCCGAAACGGCGACCGAGGACGATATCCACAGCAATGCGTTCCTGTCCGACATCATGGCGATGCGGCACGAAACGCTCGAACCAAGGCTTTTCCAGTCATGACCAGAATGAACGGCCCGCTGCGCGTGGGCATCGGCGGCCCGGTGGGGGCCGGCAAGACGACGCTTACGGCCCGTCTGGCCGAGATCCTGCAAAAGGATCATTCGATCGGCGTCATCACCAACGACATCTACACGCAGGAAGATGCCGAGGCGCTGACGCGGATGCAGATCCTGCCCTCGGACCGGATCATCGGGGTCGAGACGGGCGGCTGCCCTCATACCGCGATCCGCGAGGATGCCTCAATCAACCTTGCCGCCGTGGCCGAAATGCGCGCGCGCCACCCGGAGGTGGAGATCGTGTTGATCGAATCGGGCGGCGACAATCTGTCGGCCACGTTCAGCCCCGAACTCGCCGATGTGACGCTCTATGTGATCGACGTGGCCGCTGGCGAAGAGATCCCGCGCAAGGGCGGCCCCGCGATCACACGGTCGGACCTGCTGGTGATCAACAAGACCGACCTCGCCCCCCATGTGGGCGCCTCTCTCGAAGTGATGGAGCGGGATGCGACGCGGGTCCGCGAGGGCAGGCCCTTTGTCTTTACCGCGCTGAAATCGCGGCAGGGGGCCGAGGCCGTGGCCATCCATCTTAAAGAGATCGCGGGCCTCTGACTGGCCGCGCGGGGGAGATTTGCACCCGCGCGCGCGTCGTGACACCAATGCATCAAGGGAAATGAAAGATCGGGCCCCGAGTCGGGCCCGGAAAGGGGCCTGAGATGCTGAAGAATGACATGCTCGAGAAATGGGACCGGGAGAATTTCTTTCACCCGTCCACACATCTCGCTGATTTCGCCCGTGGTGACATCCCCCACAGGGTCGTGACGGGTGGTCAGGGCTGCCACATCACCGACCGGGAGGGCAACCGGCTGCTCGATGCCTTTGCGGGCCTTTATTGCGTGAACGTGGGCTACGGGCGGCAGGACATCGCCGAGGCGATCGCCGCACAGGCCAAGGAACTGGCCTATTACCATTCCTACGTGGGCCACGGCACCGAGGCGTCGATCACGCTGTCCAAGATGATCCTCGATCGCGCGCCCGACCACATGTCGAAGGTCTATTTCGGGCTTGGCGGCTCGGACGCGAACGAGACCAACATCAAGCTGGTCTGGTATTACAACAACATCATGGGCCGGCCCGAGAAGAAGAAGATCATCTCCCGCTGGCGCGGCTATCACGGGTCGGGGCTGGTGACGGGCTCGCTCACGGGGCTCGAGCTGTTTCACAAGAAGTTCGACCTGCCGCTTGCGCAGATCCTGCACACCGATGCGCCCTATTACTACCGCCGCGCGGATGGCTCCCAGACCGAGGCGGAGTTCACGGCGCAATGCGTGGCCTCGCTGGAGGAGATGATCGAGCGCGAGGGCGCCGACACGATCGCGGCCTTCATCGGAGAGCCTGTTCTGGGCACCGGCGGCATCGTGCCGCCGCCCGAAGGCTATTGGGACGCGATCCAGGAGGTGCTGAAAAAGCATGACATCCTGCTGATCGCCGACGAGGTCGTGACGGGCTTTGGCCGCCTGGGCACCATGTTCGGCTCGACCCATTACGGGCTTGAACCCGATATCATCACCATCGCCAAGGGCCTGACGTCGGCCTATGCGCCGCTCTCTGGCTCGATCGTGTCGGACAAGGTCTGGGCGGTTCTGGAACAGGGCACCGACGAGAACGGCCCGATCGGCCATGGCTGGACCTATTCGGCCCATCCCATCGGCGCCGCGGCCGGTGTCGCCAACCTCAAGCTGATCGACGAGCTGGGCCTCGTGCAGAACGCGGGCGAGACGGGCGCCTATCTCAACAAGGTGATGGCCGAGGCCGTGGGCGGGCACGCCCATGTGGGCGAGGTGCGTGGCGAAGGGATGCTGTGCGCGGTCGAACTTGTTCAGGATCGCGACAGCCGCGCCGCCTTCGAGGCGTCGGAAAAGGTGGGTCCGCGCATCGTCGCGGCGCTTCTGGAGCAGGGCGTCATCGCGCGGGCGATGCCGCAGGGCGATATCCTCGGATATGCGCCGCCCTTCTGCCTGACGACGGCCGAGGCCGACGAGGTCGCGGGCAAGACGGCCAAGGCCATCGAAACCGTTCTGGGCTGACCGGGCCTGCCCCCGGACATGACAACGCCGCCGAGGGGATTGCCCCTCGGCGGCGTTTTCCATTGGTGACTTAGCGCAGGTCGGCGGGCAGCAGCGCGTCGGGCATGTTCTGATAGGACACCGGCCGCAGGAAGCGCCGGATCGCCATCGTGCCGACCGAAGTCGCCCCGAAATTGGTCGACGCCGGGTAGGGCCCGCCGTGAACCATCGCATCGCAGACCTCGACGCCGGTGGGGAAGCCATTCGCCAGAATCCGGCCCGCCTTGCGTTCCAGAACCGGCATCAGCGCCTGTGCATGGGTCGTGTCGCCGTCATCCATGTGGATCGTGCAGGTCAGCTGCCCCTGCAGGCTCAGCGCCATGTCGCGCATCTGGTCGAAATCCCGGACCCGGACGATCAGGCCGAGCGGGCCGAAGACCTCTTCACCCAGCGCCTCGTTCTCGAGCCATTCGTCGCCCGTGGTCGCGAAAAGGTAGGGCGTCGCGTTGCGCATGTCGCAGACGCTGGTCAGCACTTCCTGCACGCCCTTCGTGCCGGCCACGCGGTCGCGCCCCGCGCGATAGGCGGAGGCGATGCCATCGGTCAGCATGGTCTGCGCGCCCATCGGCTCGAGCGCCTTTGTCGCGGCCTCGATGAAGGCGTCGGCATCTGGGCCGTCGATCACCACGGAGATGCCGGGGTTGGTGCAGAACTGGCCCGCACCCATGGTCAGCGATCCAGACCAACCCTGCGCGATCTCTGCGCCACGCGCGCCAAGGGCCTGCGGCAGAAGGAACATCGGGTTGACCGATCCCAGCTCTCCGAAGAAGGGGATCGGATTTTCGCGCTGGGCACAAAGGTCAAACAGGGCGCGTCCGCCGCCAAGCGATCCGGTGAAGCCCACCGCGTTGATCAGCGGATGCTGGACCAGCGCCTGCCCCACATCGCGCTTGCCCCCCTGAATGAGCGAGAAGACACCGGGATGAACGCCGCAGGATTTGATCGCGGCAAGGATTGCCTCGGCCACGATCTCGGCCGTGCCGGGATGGGCCGAGTGGCCCTTGACGACGACCGGGCAGCCTGCCGCCAGCGCGGAGGCCGTGTCGCCCCCGGCGGTGGAAAAGGCCAGCGGGAAGTTCGAGGCGCCGAAGACGGCCACGGGGCCCAGCGGGCGCTGCACCATCTTGATGTCGGGACGGGGCAGGGGCTGCCGGTCGGGCAGGGCCTCGTCATGGCGCCGGTCGAGGTAATCGCCCTTCAGGATATGGCTCGCGAACAGACGCAGCTGGCCGGTGGTGCGGCCCCGCTCCCCCTGAAGGCGCGCCTCGGGCAGGCCGGTTTCGGCGGTGCCGATCTCGGTGATGGCCTCGCCGCGGGCCTCGATCTCGTCGGCGATGGCGTTCAGGAACGCCGCGCGATCCTCGCGGCTGGAATTGCCATAGGACCAGAAGGCCTCTTCGGCGGCGGCGCAGGCCGCGTCGACATGGGCGGGCGTGCCGACGGAGAAGTCATGCGCCGCGCCGCTGACAGGATCGTTCTTGAAGGTCGTCTCGCCCGCGACCCAGTCGCCGGCGATCAGGTGCTTTCCGTGGGGAGTGAATGCCATCTTGTCTTGCCTTTCAGATCAGGTTGCGCGCAGCGAGGTTGCGCATGAACGCCGCGGTCCCGAATGTCCATTCCGGGCATTCGGTCGAGAGGCGCACGGTGTTGGTCAATGTGCCAAGCCCCGGCGACGAGATCGAGACCACGTCCCCAAGGTGATGGGTAAAGCCCTGTCCGGGCTGGTCGCGATCCTCGGTCGGTGCGAACAGCGTGCCGAGGAACAGCATGAACCCGTCGGGATATTGATGATGCCGGCCAATGGTCTGGCCGACAAGGTCTTCGGGGTCGCGGCTTATCTCGCGCATGGAGGACTGCCCATGCAGGACATAGCCATCTTCGCCCGTGACCGTCATGTCAAGTTCGGCCCGGCGCACATCGTCGAGGGTGAAGCCCGCGTCGAAGAGGCGGATCATCGGCCCGATCGCGCAGGAGCCGTTGTTGTCCTTGGCCTTGTGCAGGAGCAGGGCAGACCGGCCTTCCACATCGCGAAGGTTCACATCATTGCCCAGCGTGGCGCCCAGGATGCGGCCCCGGCTGCTGACGGCCAGCACGATCTCGGGTTCTGGGTTGTTCCAGCGCGACATCGGGTGAAGCCCCACATCCGCGCCCCAACCCACGGACGACAGGGCCTGCGCCTTGGAAAAGACCTCGGCGTCGGGGCCGATCCCCACCTCGAGGTATTGCGACCACAGGCCCAGCGAAATCAGCTCTGCCTTGACCTCGGCGGCCTTCTCGGACCCGGCCTCGATCTGGTCGAGGCTGGCGCCGATCTTGTCGGCAATGCGCGCGCGGATCGCCTGCGCCTTGTCCGGGTCGCCCGCGGCCTGTTCCTCGATCACACGCTCGACCATAGAGCGCGCAAAGGTGACGCCGCAGGCCTTGACCGGTTGCAGGTCGCAGGGGGCGAGAA
The DNA here is from genome assembly GCF_004000435.1 of Alexandriicola marinus. Lineage (GTDB taxonomy): Bacteria > Pseudomonadota > Alphaproteobacteria > Rhodobacterales > Rhodobacteraceae > Alexandriicola > Alexandriicola marinus. The sequence continues at coordinate 147,008 of NZ_RBVZ01000004.1, read as the reverse complement.
ACCGTATCTGCCCTTCGTCGTGGCCCGGGGCGATATCGGCCAGCGATCCCAGCGCCTCGCCCGCGGCCTCGCGCACATGGGCCGCCGGATCGTCGCGTTCCAGCACATCGCGCACGCTCGGCGCCTCGGGCGAGGTGATATCCGTCACCACGCCGTCGCGCAGCGTGACGACGGCCGGGCCGATCCCCGGCCGCTCGACCCGGCCCAGCCAAAGCCCGGCCTGTTCTGCCTCGGTCAGGGGAGCCGGTGACATCAGCGGCCCCACCGCAGGGCGATCAGGTCCATGTCGCGCGACAACTGAAGAAGACGGTCCTTCGTGCGCTCCGACATCGGTTTGAGAGGATGGCGCACATGATCGGACCCGATCACCCCGCCTTCCTTCATCACGACCTTGGTCGCGCGCAGGCCGCATTGCCGGTTTTCGTGGTTGATCAGCGGCAGGCAGGTCGCCCACTGGGCAAGGGCCGCATCCTTGTCACCGGCAAGATAGCTGCGCACGATCTTGCCGATATGTTCGGGCTGCAGCGCCGAGGTCATCGTGCCTGTGCATCCGGCATCGAGATCGGCCAGAAGGGTCGCGGCCTCCTCGCCGTCGAAGGGGCCGACGATATCGTCGCCGCCCGCCTCGATCAGGGCGGCGAGCTTGTCGGCGGCGAAGGGCATTTCCATCTTGAAATAGCTGACCTGTTCCAGTTCCCGCGCCATCCGCACCAGAAGCGGGACAGACAGCGTACAGCCCGACAAAGGCGCGTCCTGCACCATGATCGGGATCGAGATCGCGTCGGACACGGCCTGAAAATGTTCGAAGATGCCGGCCTCGGCCGGGACAAGCCCCACCCCGTGATAGGGCGGCATCATCATCACCATCGCGGCGCCCATGGCCTGCGCGGCCTTGGCGCGCGCCACGACGATGCCGGTATGGAAATGGCTGATCGTCACGATGATCGGCACGCGGCCCGCCGCATGTTCGAGGCTGACCCGCATCAATTCGGAGCGCTCGTCATCGGACAGCAGGAACTGTTCGGAGTAATTGGCAAGGATGCAGATCGCGTCGACGCCCTGATCGATCATGCAATCGATCACGCGGCACATGCCGTCGCTGTCGATCCGGCCATCGTCATGGAAGGGCGTGGGCGCCACGGGGAGGATCCCGGTCAGAGGTTGTTTCACAGGGGGAAATCCTTTCGCGATCTCAGAATTCAAAGGGGGCCACGGTCTTGCGCGCGCCCAGCATGAAGGCATCGGCCACATGGGCAAAGGGGGCGAGGTCCATATCGATCCCCCCTTCGGCCACGAGGTGCGCCATATTGCGGTAGAGGCGGGGATATTCGCCCGCCAGCGTATCCTCGTCGCGGGGGCCTTCCGCGCCGTCGATCATGAGCGTGGCGCCGCCATCCGACAGGACAAGCGTGCTGTCATCGGTCTCGACTTGAATCGTCCAGGTCTGCGGGCCTTCCTGCCGCCAGTCGAAATCGGCTGTCACGTTCCCGGTGAAGGCCAGCTGCGCGGCGATCGGGGTCTGACGGTTCTCCGGGAATTCCAGCGTCGCTTCGGTCAGATGCACCGGGGCGGGCAGGATCGCCGTCAGGATCGACAGCGCGTTGATGCCCGGATCAAAGACGCCCATGCCGCCCGGCTCGAACACCCAATCCTGCCCGGGATGCCATTTGCGCACATCCTCGCGCCAGGTGATATGGGCGCGGCGGATCACGCGGTCGGCCAGCCACAGGCGCGCGGGCGCGACCATCGCGGCCTCACGCGAATGCCATGTGGCATACAGCGATACGCCCGCCTCGCGCGCCATGGCGGTCAGCGCATGGCATTCCGACAGCGTCGCCCCCGGCGGCTTTTCCAGCATCACGTGGCGCCCGGCGCGGATCGCGGCCTCGGCATAGGCGAAACGCGGCACCGGCGGCATGGCGAGCGACACGACCCGGATATCGGGCCGCGCCTCGAGCATCGCGGCCATGTCGGTGAAGGCCTCGATCCCCTCGACCGTGCCCCGGCGCGAGACCGTCGCGGCCAGTTCCCAGTCCGGCGAGGCGGCCAGCGCAGGAACATGCTGGTCGACCGCGATCTTTCCGATCCCTGCAAGCGCGATCTTCATCAGTGCGCATCCCGGCCGACGGGCGAGCCTCGGCACCCCTTGAGGAAATCGAGATCGGCTCCCGTATCGGCACCTTCGACATGGGCCTGGTGCAGCCAGGCGTACCCGCTGTCGAATGTCTCGTGGTGCGGTGTCCAGTTGGCCAGCCGCGCGGCAAGTTCCTCGTCGGTGATATCCAGGTGCAGCCTGCGGTTCGGCACGTCGATCTCGATCATGTCACCGCTTTGGACAACCGCCAGCGGCCCACCCGCCGCCGCCTCGGGCGACGTGTGCAGCACGACGGTGCCATAAGCCGTGCCAGACATGCGCGCGTCGGAAATGCGGATCATGTCGGTGATGCCCTTCTTCAGGACCTTGGGCGGCAGGCCCATGTTGCCCACTTCCGACATCCCGGGATAGCCCTTGGGGCCGCAATTCTTCATGACCATGATGCAGGTCTCGTCGATATCCAGATCCTCGTCGTTGATCCGCGCCTTGTAGTCGTCGATATCCTCGAACACGACCGCGCGGCCGCGATGTGTCATCAGCGCGGGTGTCGCGGCCGACGGTTTCAGCACCGCACCATTGGGTGCGAGGTTCCCCTTGAGCACCGCGATGCCACCTGACTGCGCCAGCGCCTTTTCTGCGGGCAGGATGACGTTCTCGTTATGGTTCCGGACGTCCTTGACCTCGTCCCAGATCGTGCTGCCCGACACGGTGATCGCGTCCCGGTGCAGAAGCCCGGTCTCGCCCAGCCGTTTGAGCACGACCGGCAGGCCACCGGCATAGAAGAATTCCTCCATCAGGAATTCGCCCGACGGCAGCAGGTTGACGATCGTCGGCACGTCGCGACCGCACCTGTCCCAATCATCGAGCGTCAGTTCCACGTTCGTGCGGCCCGCAAGCGCGAGGATATGGATCACCGCGTTGGTCGATCCGCCGATGGCCGCATTGGTACGGATCGCGTTCTCGAACGCCTCTTTGGTGAGAATGTCGGACGGCTTCATGTCGTCCTTGACCATCTGCACGATGCGCCGGCCCGACAATTGCGCGATGACCCTGCGGCGGGAATCGACGGCCGGGATCGCCGCATTGCCCGACAGTGCCATGCCCAGCGCCTCGGCCATGCTGGCCATCGTGGACGCGGTGCCCATGGTGTTGCAGGTGCCCGACGACCGGCTCATCGATTGTTCGGCCTCGAGGAATTCTTCCTGCGTCATCTCTCCGGCCTTCACGGCTTCGGAAAACTTCCACAGATGGGTTCCCGATCCGACGCGTTCACCCCGGAAATAGCCGTTCAGCATCGGGCCGCCGGTCACCACGATCGTGGGAAGGTCGGTCGAGGCCGCGGCCATCATCAGGCTGGGCGTGGTCTTGTCGCAGCCCACCAGCAGGACACAGCCGTCGATGGGCTGGCCGCGCAGGCTTTCTTCGACGGCCATCGCCGCGAGGTTGCGGAACATCATCGCGGTGGGGCGGTAGGTGTTCTCCGAGGCCGAGAATGCAGGCACCTCGACCGGAAAGCCCCCGGCCTCCCAGATGCCGGCCTTCACCTTTTCGGCGATGTCCTTCATGTGCGAGCCGTTGCAGGGCGTCAGCTCCGACCATGTGTTCATCACACCGATGATCGGGCGGCCGTCGAACAGGTCATCGGGATACCCCTGATTCTTGAGCCAGCCCCGGTGATAGATCGTGTCGCGGGACGTGCCGCCATACCATTCCTGTGAGCGGAGTTTCCGGGGCCATTTCGCGGGTGTGAAAGTCATCGGCTGTTTCTCCTCCTTCCCGACCGACAATCCGGCGGGCCTCGAGCATAGGAAATATACGAGGCTTGGCATACCAGTAAAATCGGAATATTGAGTGATCATATAACAAAAATGGTATGATGAGACATGTCCCTTTCTGCCAGGATCAGGCCCGCCCATCTGGCGCTGATCGTCCGCATCGCCGAGACGGGCAAGTTGCACCTTGCCGCCGACCGGTCGGCCATGTCGCAACCCGCGGCCTCGCGGATCCTGTCGGATATCGAGGGGCGGGCGGGAACTGCGTTGTTCGATCGCGGGCCGGGCGGGATGCGGCCTACGGCGGCCGGGCAGGCGGTCGTCAAACATGCGCGCGCCATTCTGGAGGGGCTCGACAATCTCGACCGTGAAATCGGTCTGGTTCAGACCGGCGGGGCCGGCTCTGTCCGGATCGGCACGGTGACGGGGCCCGCCGTGGGATCGGTCGTGCCCGCGATCCGGGCCTGCCGGGCCCGCGCACCCGATCTGGAAATCTCGGTCGAGGTGCTGCCGTCCGCACCGCTGGTGGCGGGGCTGGCCGAACGGCAATTCGATTTCGTCCTTGGCCGCATTCCGGCCGACGCCGATGCCCGTGCCTTTCACCTGACGCCCGCGCGCACCGAAAAGGTGACCCTTCTCGTTGATCGCGGCCATCCCGCGGCGGGTCGGGGCCGGGTCGGTCTGGCCGATCTGCTGGATCACGAATGGGTCGTGCAGGAGCGGGTCTCGCCCATTCGCAGCGCCGTGGAGGCCGCGTTCCGGGAACGCGGGCTTCCCACACCTGCGAAGGTGACGAATTCGTCCTCTCTTCTGGTGGCGCTGGCCATGATCGAGGGATCACAGGCCATCGCGCCCCAATCCGACGAGGTGGCCCGTCTTGTCGAGCGGCAGGGTGGGGCGCACGGGCCGGTGCGGCTCGATCTGCGCGATGAGATCGCTGTCGCCCCCTTCTTCGTGATCCGCAACAAGGCGCATCAATTGTCCCGCGCGGCCGAGACAGTGCTGGATGAAATCCTCGCGCGGCTCTGACCTGCGTGTCCGGCGAAATTGCCGCTTGCGGCGGCGCGGGCACCGACGCAGTCTTCGCCCCGAACAAGGGAGATGACGATGACGCTCGAACGCCGTGACTGGGTGCCGGACCGCTCCGAAGACCGGGTGCAATTTCTGGCCGCGCCCGTTTCGAGGCAGGGCACGGCGATGCTCGCGGACCGGATCGAGGGCCTCGCCAGAGAAAGCCGCGACATCCACGAGCGCCTCTGTTTCAACCTCAATCCCGCGACGAATGTCATGAACCCCCGGGCCGAGGCGCTGCTGGCCTCGGGCCTCGGCACGCGGGCCTCGTTGGGCTATCCGGCGGACAAATATGAAACCGGCCTCGAGGCGATCGAAGAGATCGAGGTGATCGCCGCCGAACTGGCCGCGGAAATCCTTGACGCGCGGTTTGCCGAAGTGCGCGTACCGTCGGGGGCGATGGCCAATCTCTATGGTTTCATGGCGCTGTGCGAACCGGGTGACACGATCATCGCGCCCCCGGCCACGATCGGCGGCCATGTGACCCATCATGCCGATGGCTGCGCGGGGCTCTACCGGCTCAGGACCGTGCCGGCGCCCGTGGCGGCGGATGGCTATACCATCGATGTGGCGGCGCTGCGCGATCTGGCCCGCGAGGTGCGGCCCCGGCTGATCACCGTGGGCGGCAGTCTGAACCTGTTCGAACACCCGGTCGCCGAAATCCGCAAGGTGGCCGACGAGGTGGGCGCCCACCTGATGTTCGACGCGGCGCATCAATGCGGGATCATCGCCGGCAAGGCCTGGGCCGATCCACTGGCCGAGGGCGCGCATCTCATGACGATGAGCACCTACAAGAGCCTGGGCGGCCCTCCGGGCGGTCTGATCGTGACGAACGATGCCGAGATCGCCCGGAAACTCGACGCCATCGCCTTTCCGGGGATGACTGCGAATTTCGACGTGGCCAAGACGGCGGCCCTTGCGATGACGCTGCTTGACTGGCGCGATCACGGGCGGTCCTATGCCCGCGCCATGATCGATGTGGCGCAGGCGCTGGCGGCTGCCCTGTCGGCCGAGGGGCTGCCGGTCTTCGGTGCATCGCATGGGTTCACCCGATCGCATCAATTCGCGATCGACGCGCGGTCTCTGGGCGGTGGCCAGGCGGCTTCCCTGCGGTTGCGCGAGGCGGGGTTCCTGACCTGCGGGATAGGCCTTCCGCTGCCCGAGGTGCCGGGTGACATGAACGGATTGCGCATCGGCACGCCCGAGATCGTGCGCTTTGGCATCGGGGTGCAGGATGCGCCCCGGATGGCCGGGCTCATCGCGCGGGCGTTGCGCGAGGAAGATCGCGCAGAGATCCTCGCCGAGGTGTCAGCCTGGCGCAAGAGCCTGAGCGAGTTGCACTATATCAACTCCTGAGCCTTTGAAGATCAGTTTTTGGCCCTAGGAATTGCAGTATTTCGCTCACGAAGGCCTCCGGCGCTTCCCAATGCAGGGAATGGCCTGCGCCTGGTATCGTGACGGCATCGGCCACGCCCAGTTCCGCAAGCCGGGCCCGGGCAAGGGCGTCCGGCACGATCAGATCCTCGCCTGCAAAGACCGCGCGGGTCGGTAGGCCCGTCACTGGTCTCAGCGCCATCGGATCGAATGCCGCGAAGGCCGCGACCTGCGCCTGCATCGCCGTAAGGCTTTGGGCATGGGGATAGGCGCCGGCGGCCAGCATCGCGGCCTCAACGTTCCTCGGTTCTTCGAAGAAGGGCGGCGCAAAGAGCCATGGATAGAGCGCGCGCAGCCAGTCGCTCCCGGCCGCGGCGCGGATCCGGCACAGGCCGTCGAAAAGCGCGACAAGATGCGGCCGCGGCAGCGGCGCGGTGCAGGACAAGAGGACCGACCGAACAAGTCCGGGCCGTTCGTCCGCGATCATCAGCGCCAGCGCTCCGCCCAGCGAATGCCCAACGATATGGGCAGGCCCCAGCGCCAGTTCCTCGAGCAGGGCGGCCGCATCGCGGGCCATGTCCTCGACCCGCGCCGCGCCCGCGTGGCGTGTCCGCCCGGTGGTGCGGTTGTCGGGTCGGATGACGGTGAATTGCGCCTCGAGCGGGGCCACGACCGGGCCCCAGCTGGCACTGTCGCTGAACATCCCCGCCAGGAGCAGGAGCGGCGGGCCGCTGCCGCCGGTCTCGTAGTGAAGCTCGGCTCCGTCGGTCTGCAAAGTCGGCATCAGGGCACCCCGTTCAGATCGGACCAGCAGGGTAGGATATCACCGGCGGCGGGGCGCGCCTCATAGACCGCGCGCGCGATGCTGCGCGCGACGCAATGGGCCGCCGCGTTGCAGATCGTCCCCAGTCGCGTGTCGTCCGCGACGGGGCCGTCGCAGGTGGTGGCCGCGAAGATCAGGTCACCGTCGGCAGGGCTGTGCGACGGCACGATGGCACGGGCGATGCCGTCATGGGCGGCGGTGGCCATGCGCTTGGCCTGCGCCTTGGTCAGCTGCGCATTGGTCGCCACGAGGCCGATGGTGGTGTTGGCGTGACGGGAAAGCGCGCCGTATTTGAGGCTTTCTTCCGGATCCACCAGTCCGCTTGCCGGATCGGGGCCGAACCCGCCGAATTCGCCGCCCAGTTCGAAAGGGGCGGCCCAGAAATGCCGGTCGCCCCTGGTGCAGGGGCTGCCGATCGGGTTTGCGATCATCAGCGCGGCCACCGTCACGCCCTCCCCGATCTCCAGAGAGGCAGTGCCGGTCCCCCCCTTCATCCGTGCGGTCAGGGCGCCGGTTCCGGCCCCGTGACTGCCCAGCCGGATGTCCTCGCCCAAGGCGTCCACGGCGGCCCGGCCAAGCGCGGGGTAGGGGCTGTCGGTCCAGCCCTTGTCGCCGCCATTGAGCAGGTCGAAGATGATCGCCGCGGGCACGATGGGCACGCGCACGGGGCCTACCTCGAAGCCGCGGCCCATCTCGCGCAGGCGCGCGACGACGCCGCTTGCGGCATCGAGACCAAAGGCCGAGCCACCTGAAAGGACCAGCGCATCAACGGCGGGCGCGGATTTGTCGGGCTCCAGCAGGTCCGTCTCGCGGGTGCCGGGCGCGCCGCCCATCACCGCGACGCTTGCCACCATCGGGGCCGCGCCCATCACGACCGTCACCCCCGATTTCAGGGCCCGATCCTCGGCCTGTCCGACCTGAAGGCCGGGGATATCGGTCAGGCTGTTTCGAGGTCCGGGCTGCATGCGATTCGGTCTTTCATCAATTGGACTGGCCCCGCATCGAAGGGCGTTGCCGCCGGCTTGTCAAACGGCGGGCGAGGGTCCGAACTCCTGATTGACCGATCAGTCAGGACGCCCTAGCCTCACGTCATGGCATTGGCACGCACCCAAGGCAGGCAGGTCACCGACAGCGCGACGGAGAAGATCCTCGTCGCCGCCGAGGAGGTCTTTGCCCAATGGGGCTTCGACGGGACGGGGATGAAGGCCATCGCGGAACGCGCCGGGGTAAGTCAGGGTCTGCTGCATTACCATTTCGGCACCAAGGATCATCTGTATGCCGAGGTGATCCGTCACCGGTCGGGCATGATCAATGACCGCAGGCTCGAACTGCTGAACGCAGTCGATTTCGCGCGGGCAGATGCGCTTGCCGCCGTGATCGAGGCGCTGGTGCGCCCGCCGCTTGGCCCCGAAGGCGGCGACAGGGCCTATGCCCGCATCTTTTCGGGCCTGATCGTGGGGCGCGAGCGGGATCAGGCGCTGGTGCGCGAATGCTATGACCCGATGGCGTTGCAATTCGTCGCGGCCCTTCACAGGGCGTGCCCTGCGCTGGGCGAGGAGGGGGCAGGGCTCGGCTACGCCTTCACGCTGGGAGTGCTGATCTCCGTGATCGCGCGCGACGGGCGGCCCGAGCGGCTGATGGGCGCGCAGGACGGGGCGTTGATGGAAACCGAGGCGTTGATCCAACAGGTCGTCGCCTATTCCGAGGGAGGCCTTCATGCGCTGGCCCGCGCAGGGGGGAAAGACACGAACAAGGGCCCGTGAGTTCAAAGGGAGGAAAAGAAAATGACGCTCAGGACAACGACATTTGCCGCGGCGCTGGCTGCGCTGCCCGCGGCCACGATGGCCGACAGCTTTTCGGCCACGGTCGCGGCGGGCCATCCGCCGGTCTTTCGCTGGGTTCAGATGGTCGATCAGGCCTTCGTGCCGGCTGTTGCCGAGAACCTTGAGGGGACCGGCCACAGCGTGACGTTCCAGGGTCTTTACGGTGGCGCCATCGCCGGCGTGGGCGAAGAACTCGAGGCCGTCGAGGCCGGGCTTGCCGAGATCGGGATCTGCCAGTCGCTGTTCGATCCGGCCAAGCTGGCGGTGCACAACGTGACCTACTACACGCCTTTCGTCAGCGACGACGCGCGCACGATCTCGGACCTGATGGACGAGTTGCTGTCCACCGATGCGCGGATGCAGCAGCCGTTCGAGGATAATGGCGTGGTCTATCTGGGCGCGCCGGTCGCCATCGACGATTATCTCTTGATGACCAATTTCCCTGTCGAAAGCCTCGCAGATCTTGAGGGCCGCAAGATCGGCGCGCCGGGGGCTGCGCTGAACTGGCTGTCGGGGACCGGTGCGGTCGGCGTGTCGGGCAACCTGACCACCTATTACAACGAACTCAGCTCGGGCGTCTTCGACGGGGTGATCGTATTTGCCTCCGCCGCCCTGCCGGGCAAGCTCTACGAGGTGGCGCCCTACATCACGCGGATGGGTCTTGGCGCGCAATATGCCGGCAGCCTCTGCGCCAATGCCGATTGGTGGGCGGGCCTGCCGACCGAGGTGCAGGACGCGATGCTGGCCGCCGCCGACACCACCTCCGACTGGTATCTCGATGCGCTGGAGGGCGCGGTCGAGGCGGCCTTTGCCGCGATGGGCGAACAGGGCGCCACGATCACCGAAGCGCCGGCCGAGATGCGCGAGGCCTGGGCCGCGGGCATGGACAACGCCGCCAAAGCCTGGGCCGAGGAACTGGATGCCAACGGGCAGCCCGGCAGCGAGATCCTCTCGCTCTACATGGAGACGATGCGGGCCGGCGGCGCCACGCCGCTGCGCGACTGGGACATGGAGTAACCCTTGACCGCCGTGACACGGGCAGAGCCGGCGCTTTTGCGCTGGCTCGACCGTCTGACCCTGTTGGCCAATGTCTGCGGTTCGCTCCTGATCCTCGGGCTGATGGTGCTGATCGGCATCGACGTGCTGGGCCGCAACCTTGCGGGGGCGCCCCTGTCGGGGGTGCCCGAACTCGTGTCGCTGTCGATCGTGGCGATCGTCTTCCTTCAGGCGCCGCAGGCGCTCAAATCCGGGCGGATGACCCGGTCGGACGCGCTTTTGAACTGGGTCGGCAGCCGCCGGCCCGGCATCAAGCGCAGTCTCGAGACGCTCTATGATCTGCTGGGCATGGCGGTGGTGGCGGTGATCGTCTCCGCCACATGGCCGATTTTCACCCGCGCGTGGGAAAGGAACGAATTCGTGGGCGCGGTCGGCGATTTCACGGCACCCACATGGCCGGTCAAGGCGATGATCATCCTCGGCGGCGGCCTTCTGACGCTGCAATTCGCGGCGCGCATCCTGCGCCGGTTCCTCGGGGGTGCCGATGGCCGCGTTTGAAATCGGGCTGATCGCGCTGGGGGCCATGGGGCTTCTGGTGATGGGCGGGCTTTATGTGCCGATCGCGCTGATCCTGTGCTCCTTCGCGGGCATGTGGGCGATAAAGGGCACGCCGCTTCTGGCGGCAAAGATGCTGGGACTGGCGGCGAACGATGCCATCGCAAGCTATTTCTTCGGCGTGGTGCCGCTGTTCGTCCTGATGGGCTTCATCGTGTCGGAAACCGGCATGGGGCGCGACGCCTATGACGTGGCCAACGCGCTGACCCGGCGGATCAGGGGCGGGCTTGGCGTCGGCACGGTCATGGCCAACGCGATCTTTGCCGCGATCACCGGGATCTCCATTGCCTCGGCCGCGGTCTTCACCAAGATCGCGGTGCCCGAGATGCGGCGCCACGGCTATACCGCGCGGTTCTCGGTCGGGGTCGTGGCCGGCAGCTCGGTTCTGGGCATGATGATCCCGCCGAGCCTGTTGCTGATCCTTTATGGATTGCTGACCGAGCAAAGCATCGGGGACCTGTTTCTTGCGGGCGTGGGCCCTGGCCTTCTGCTGGCGGTTCTGTTCGCGCTGGGCACGATCCTTCTGGCCTTTGCCGCGCCGGGCTATGTGGGCCGCAACCTCGGACAGGGCGGCGAGGAGATGACTGCGCGCGAGCTGATCGCCAAGGGCCTGCCGATCACCGGCCTGATCGCAATCGTTCTGGGCGGCATCTACCTTGGCTTCTTCACCCCGGTCGAGGCGGGGGCCATGGGCGCGATCGGCGCGCTGGCGATAGGGATTGCGAAACGCCGGATCGGCTGGGCCGCGCTGTGGCGGGTGCTGGTTGAGACGGGGCTTGTCACCGCGTCGGTCTGTTTCCTGATCATCGCGGCGCAGATGTATTCCCGGATGCTCGCCTTTTCGGGCGTGCCCGCGACATTCGGTGACATGGCCGCAGGGGCGGATCTGGGCCGGATCGGGCTGATCCTTCTTTATTGCGCCATCGTGATCGCCATGGGGATGATCCTCGACAGCTCGTCGATCATGCTGATCCTCGTGCCGTTGATGCTGCCGATCATTCAGCCGATGGGGATCGACCTGATCTGGTTTGGTATCGTGACGGTTCTGGCCGTCGAGATCGGGCTTCTGACCCCGCCCTTCGGCATATCCGTCTATGTGATCAAATCCACCCTCGATGATGACAGCATCAGCCTTGGCGACATCTTTGCGGGGGCCGCGCCCTTCGCGTTGATGATGCTTGCGGCGCTGGGGCTGATCATCGCCTTTCCATCCATCGCAACCGGTCTTCTGGGCCGATAGGAGGTTTTCATGGGACGACGCTACATTGATCTTTCCGTCGCGCTGGAGGCTGATATTCCATCCGACCCCGACATGATGCTGCCCAAGATCGAATACTTCTCCGGTAAGGACACCGCCCAACAGGTCGTGTCGTTCTTTCCCGGCCTGACGGAGGAGGATCTCCCCGGCGGGGAAGGCTGGGCGATCGAGAAACTGACCATCTATACCCACAACGGGACGCATCTCGACGCGCCCTATCACCACCATTCCACCATGTCGCGGGGCGAACGCGCGATCACCATCGACGAGGTGCCGCTGGAATGGTGCTTCAACCCGGGCGTCAAGCTTGATTTCCGGCACCTGCCCGACGGCCATGTGGTCACGCCCGCCGAGGTCGACGCCGAACTTGCAAGGATCGGGCACCGGATCCAGCCTCTCGATATCGTGCTGGTCAATACCTCTGCGGGCGACCGCTACGGCCAACCTGACTATCTGGCGAAAGGCTGCGGCATGGGGCGCGAGGCGACGCTGCACCTTCTGGAACAGGGTGTGCGGATCACTGGCACCGACGCATGGAGCTGGGACGCGCCGTTCATCCACACCGCCAAACGCTTTGCCGAAGAGCCGGACCCGGCCATCATCTGGGAGGGGCACCGCGCGAGCATGGAGATCGGCTACAGCCATATCGAAAAGCTTGCCAATCTCGACCAATTGCCGGGGACCGGCTTCATGGTCTCCTGTTTCCCGTTCAAGATCAAAGCCGCCTCCGCCGGGTTCGTCCGCGCGGTCGCCATTATAGAGGACTGATCCATGCCCAAGACGATCATCACCTGCGCCATCACCGGCGCGATCCACACGCCCACCATGTCGGATGCGCTTCCCGTCACGCCCGACAGCATCGCCGAACAGGCGATCGCCGCGGCCGAGGCCGGGGCGGCGATCCTGCACCTTCATGCGCGCAACCCCGACAACGGCGCGCCCTCTGTCGCGCCCGAGGATTTCGAGCTGTTCCTGCCCCGGATCAAGCAGGCCACGAATGCCATCGTGAACATCACCACCGGCGGCAGCCCGACGATGACGGTCGAACAACGCATCCCCGCGGCCCTGCGCTATTCGCCCGAGATGTGTTCGATCAACATGGGGTCGATGAATTTCGCGCTGCACCCGCTGGCCGATCGCTATGACGACTGGAAAGAGGATTGGGAAGAGGGCTATCTGCGCGGGTCGGAGGCCAACATCTTCCGCAACACATTCGCCGATATCCGCATGGTCGCCGAGGCGCTGGGCGGCGATCCCCACAACGCCAAGTTCGAGCATGAATGCTATGACGTGGGCCATCTCTACAACCTGAAATTCTGCCTCGACCGGGGCATGTTCAAGGCGCCGATCTTCCTGCAATTCGTGATGGGCGTGCTGGGCGGCATCTCGGCCGAGATCGACAACCTGCTGTTCATGAAGCGCACCGCCGACAAGCTGTTCGGTGATCAGTATCAATGGTCGGTCCTGGGCGCGGGATCGCAGCAGATGAAGCTGGCCGCCGTCGCGGCCCAGCTTGGTGGCCATGTGCGCGTGGGTCTCGAGGATTCGCTCTATATCTCGCGCGGAGAGCTTGCCACGTCGAACGCCCAGCAGGTCGAGAAGATCCGCAAGATCCTCGAACTTCAGGGCAATGACGTGGCCACACCCGACGAGGCCCGCGATATCCTCGGCCTCAAGGGCGGCGACAGGGTGAATTTCTGATGGAGGTCAAGCAGCCCAAGACCGTGACCGAAGTCACCTTCACCTGTCACGGACAGGCCAATGGCAAGATGCGCAATGACCTTGATGTGTCCATGATCAGCCCGATGGAAGAGCATTTCACGCTCGCCACCGACGAGGGCCCGTTCCACGGAGGGGATGCCACCGCGCCGCCGCCGCTGGCATTGTTCATCGGCGGGCTTACGGGCTGCATCATGACACAGCTTCGCGCCTTCGCGAAACGGATGGACGTAACGATCACCGATCTGAAGGTCGATTGCCGTGTCACATGGGTCTGGACGCCCAAGGGTCGGATCTACGAGACAGCGCCCAAAAGCTTCGATATCGACGTGATCCTCGACAGTCCGAACCCGATCGACGCGCAGCTAGCGCTGATCGCCGCGGCGAAGAAGGGCTGTTTCGTCGAACAGACATTGGGCCAGGTCAACTCGGTCCGTCACCGGCTGAAGACAGTGGACGGGTTCGTTGACGCCGACTAGGCCATGACCTGGCGGCCGACGATACGCGACTGCCGCGACGGGCGGATGATGTTCGACCCGACGGATGCGTATATCGGGCGGTCGCTCGATCTCTATGGCGAATTCAGCCCGGCCGAGGGCGACGTCTACCGTCAGATCGTTCGTCCCGGGCAGGTCGTCGTTGATGCCGGGGCGCATATCGGCTGTTTCACGCTCCTGTTTGCCCACGCGGTCGGGACCTCGGGCCATGTCATCGCGTTCGAGCCACAAAGGCCGGTCTTTCAGATGCTGTGCGGCAACCTCGCGCTCAATGGGCTGACACATGTCGAGGCGCGTCAGGCGGGCCTCGGAGCAGGAGTGGGAGAGGCGGTGATGCCGGTTATCCCGTTTGGCGAGGGCAGAAATTCCGGCGCCCCCGGGCTCAGGCCAGACGGGCCCGGCGACCGCGTTCCCGTTCTGCCGCTCGATGCGCTGAATCTGCCGCGCCTTGATTTTCTCAAGGCTGATATCCAGGGCATGGAAGGCGAGATGCTCGATGGTGCCACGGACACTCTGCGCCGGTGCCAACCTATCCTGAGCATCGAGAACGAGGAACCGGAGACATCGCATGCATTGATCGAACGGCTTTTCTCTCTCGATTACCGGGTATTCGCACTTGTCGTTCCGCTCTACCGGAAACGCAATTTCCGGCACCTGGCAGAGAACCATTTCGAAGGCCTCGGATCCTTCAACATGCTGTGCCTGCCTTCTGCGTCCAACCGCGATGTCAGGGGCCTGCCCGAGATCAAAGAGCCGTCCGAATGGCCTGTGCCTAACAGGCGACGCTAGACGACCTCGCGTTGCGTTCCGGTCAGGTCGTCAGATCAGAAACTCGTCCGTTCCCTGATAACTCTGGGGGGCCGCGAAATCGTATCTGCCGGCTTCGCCCGAGACGTTCTCGTAGATGACCAAGCCGTCATATCCGGCGCCCGTCACCATATCGAGATCGCCGTCATTATCGAGATCGGCAAAGGTGGGCGCGCTGCGCTGGCCCACATTGACGTCCTGGAACGGGTCGTTGTCGCCCCAGGCGCGGAAATTGCCGCTCCAGCCATTGCCGCCGTTGATGAAGGAGATCATTTCGCCGAACCGCGTGCCCACCACGAGGTCGAGATCGCCGTCGAGATCGAGGTCGACGAATGTCGGTGTGCTCCCTTCATCCACCGCGAGGGATGCGAAGGGATCGTCATCGCCCCATAGGCTGAACTGGCCCGACCAACCATTGCCGCCGTTGCGGTAGGTTATCATCGGGCCGGCCCCGTTGCCGACGACCATGTCCTGATCGCCATCGCCATCCAGATCGATGAATGCCGGGGCTGCGCCCGTGCCCGCATCGATATTGCCCAGAGGAAATGTCGAGTTGGTCGTCACGAAATCGCCCGGGGCGCCGATCGACCCGTTTCGGAATGCGGTGACGGTCCCGTCCTGCGCGCCCACCACCAGATCAAGATCGCCGTCGCGATCGAGATCGACTAAGGCGGGGGCCGCGAAATTTCCGACCTGGATATCGGCGAATGGATTGTCGCCCTCCCATGTTCCGAAGGTGCCATCCGCTCTGCCCTGATAGATCACGATCAGTCCAAGTGCGGCACCGGTTACCAGATCGAGGGCGCCGTCTCCGTTCATGTCGAGGAAGACGGGGCTGAGGAAATCGCCCAGGAAAATGTCCTCGAAAGGATCCACCCCGTTATAACGCTCGAAGGTGCCGCCCGAGGCCAGAACCCGTACCTCCTGTGTCTTGACCGTTTCGACGCGCATATCGTCCAGCAGACCCGCCGCAATCTCGAATGCGCTTGGCGTCGGCGTCTCGGGGATTGAGGGATCGACCTCGCGTTCTGCCTGCGCCTGCGTGTGGAAGGCCTCCTGGAGGGCGCTTTGGCTTGCTGAAATCGGCGCGGAAGTGTCGCGTGGAGGGTCAATCGTGACGGCTGCGGTCACGTCATCGTCGAATTCGAAATCTTGCGACAGGTCTTCATGAAACGAGTGGACTGGCATCAAACCGACTCCTCATTCCTGTTGTGGTCAGATTGGCCGACCATCGGAATTCACGGACCTCGGACGAGGCCCCTGCAATATTGCTTTGGATCGGATCGCTGTAATTGTGCGACGAACTGGAAGCTCTGTACCCTTTAAAATAAGACCAGAAGCATTGGGCAAACGCCGCGTCAGTCAAGACAGAACGCGATTTCATGTCGGTTTGCGGTGTGGCCATGGGGCGCGCGAAGGGACCGGATGCGGGGCCAGTCGATTGGTTCGGGATGGACTGAGGCCGAACGCACTAACTTGCCAAGCATTTGTGGCAACGGTGATTTTCATACCAAATCCAACATCTCGACTTGCGGTTTTGCTTATGCCGAATGTCCGCACACAGGTCGTTCGGCCCGGCTTGGGAGCATGTGTCGAATATCCGGGCATTGCGCCCAGTTGCACACTCCAAGGTTGCATTCTGCCCGAACCCGGTTGCACAGGTTCCTCCTGCCGGCCCCTGATTCGCCGGGGGGCGGGCGCCTTGTGGTGGTTGTCCCGCGACCAAAGATTGCTAAGGATACCGCAACTCAAAGTCGGGCAGGGGGTCGCATGGAACTTGCGGGTGGGCGCATGTCGCTCGAGATCGGGCGTATCAGCCGCATTCGCATAAATGCGCCCGCGTCGCGCAATGCGATGACCGCCGAGATGTGGGCGGCGCTGATCACCTTCTGTGATGCCCTCGATGCCGATGACGCGGTGCGGGTCGTCATTCTGACCGGCGGTCCCGATTGCTTTTCCGCAGGCGCCGATATCGCAGAATTCGCCGAGGTCTTTGCCACGCCCGAACGCACCTCTGCCTATAACGCCCTGTTCCGCCGCGCGCAGGCCCGCCTTGCCGAATTGAAGGTACCGGTGCTGGCCGCGATTTCCGGGCCCTGCATCGGCGGCGGCTGCGGCATGGCACTGGCCGCCGATCTGCGCTTTGCGGGATCAACCGCCCGTCTGGGGATCACGCCATCCCGGCTGGGCATTGCGCTGTCGCCCGAGGATACCTGGCAACTTGTTCGTATCGTGGGGCCCGCGCGTGCGAAGGACATCCTCTATTCCGCCCGTCTTCTCGAGCCGGACGAGGCCCTTCGGATCGGCCTCGTGGATTTCGTGTCCGAAGAGGCGGACCCGCTGGCCGATGCGATGCGTTATGCCGAAACGCTCTGCGATCGGTCGCCCGCCTCGCTCGAGGTCATCAAGCAGACGATCGACGGGCTGGCGCACCCCTGGACGCTTCCCGATCGAGGCGCGTTCGATGCTCTTTTCGAGGGCCGCGATTTCCACGAAGGACGCGAGGCCTTTCTGGCCGGACGGAAGCCGCAGTTCTGACGGCGGCTGCGAATCGTCAGGATTGCTTGTTTGCCCGACATTTCCTAACATTCTAGCATGCCACTCTCTTCCAGCGGGGGCCGCGCGCCGAAATGTCGAACCAGCCGTTACCTCCTGCGCTTCAGCCTCTGGACAGGTTCGAGGGCTCGATGGCACAGCGCACCTATCAAAGCTTGCGTGCGGCGATCCTCGACCTGACCTACCTGCCCGGACAGGCCATGCGGAAAAGCGAGATCTGCGAGACACTTGGCGTCTCGCGTTCGCCCGTGTCCGAGGCGATCGCCCGGCTTGCGACCGAAGGTCTGGTCCGCGTCGTGCCTCAGGCCGGCACATTCGTGTCGCTGTTCTCGATGGTCGAAATCCGCGAGGGCGCATTCCTGCGCGAGGCGATCGAAAGCTCGGCGGCCGAATACCTCGCTTCCCGGATCACGGACGAACAGCTGGCCCTACTTCGGCGCAATCTCAAGCTGCAGGAGATCATGGTGGCCGAGGCCGATCACGGGGGGTTCTACGGACTGGATCGTGAATTCCATGCGCTGATCCTTGCCTCCACGGGGTTTCGCAAGCTTCAGTCCGTTGCGGAAACGGCATGGGTCCATGTGGATCGGGCGCGCAAGCAGGTGGTTCCCGTCAGGGGCCGTGTCGGCGAAACGCTGGTCGAACACTGGGCCATCCACGATGCCCTGTCGTCGCGTGATCCCGTGGCATCGCGGGCCGCGATGGGGCACCATTTGCGCCAGCTGCTGGCCTATATCGAGCCTCTCGAGAAAGAGCGGCCGGAATTGTTCGACCCCGATTGAGGGCTGTTTGAGGATTATCCATGACCCGACCGAACCGACACCGCTATGCCGCGCGGCTCAATGCGTTCAAGCTCGCGCCCGGGTTGCCTGACCGGCCCGGCATCGCCGACATGATCGCCGCGGCAGGGCAGGTGGGTGGGCTGAACGCGGCCGATCTGAACTATCCCGACCATTTCGAAGGTCTTTCCCCGACCGACTTGTCGGCGATGCTGGCCGATGCGGGCATGGTGCTGAACGGTCTCGCGATGCGGTATTACACCAATCCCGGGTATCGGCTGGGTGCCTTCACCAATCCCGACGCGGCCGTGCGGCAGGCTGCCATCGACGAAACGCGGCGCGGCATCGACGCTCTTCAGGCCATGGGCGGTAGCCTCATGACGCTCTGGATGGGGCAGGACGGGTTCGACTATGCCTTTCAGGGGAATTACGCGCGGCTGTGGGACGATACGATCGCCGCCCTGCGCGAAGTGGCCGATCATGCGCCCGACGTCGACATAGCGATCGAGTACAAACCGAACGAGCCCCGCGCCTTTGCCCTGATGCCCGACATCGGGCACACGCTTCTGGCCGTGCGCGAGGCCGACCGGCCCAACATCGGCGTGACGCTCGATTTCGCGCATCTTCTGTATGCCGACGAGATGCCAGCCCACTCTGCGCATCTTGTGTCGCGCCACGCGCGGCTGATGGGGGTGCATCTGAATGACGGCTACGGCAAGCGGGATGACGGGCTGATGGTGGGCACGGTCCATGCCATCGCCACGGTCGAGCTGTTCGTGGAAATCGCGCGGATGGGCTATGACGGCGCGATCTATTTCGACACCTTCCCCGATCACGGCGGCCTGAACCCGATCGAGGAGGCCCGCACCAACCTCGCGCTGACCGAAAGGCTGCGCGAGGTGGCCGAAGGGCTGGCCGATGATCCCGAACTGGCCGCTGCGATCGCCCGGCAGGATGCCGCCACGAGCCAGCGGATCGTGGGTCGCGCCCTTTACGGGGCCGACGCGTGAGCATTCTCGTCGCGGGCTCTCTCCACCTCGATGTGGTGGTCCGCGCGCCCTATCTGCCGGCCAGGGACGAGACGCTCATGGGCTCGGACGTGGGCTATGTCTTTGGCGGCAAGGGCGGAAATCAGGCCGTCGCCGCCGCCCATATGGGCGCGGTTGTGCGCATGGCAGGCCATGTGGGGCGCGACGATTTCGCGGCACCCATCCTTGCCGCGCTGGATGAGGCCGGGGTCGACAGGTCGGCTGTTGTCCAGATCGACGGCGCCACGGGCATGAGCGTTGCGATCGTGGATGCGGCGGGGGATTACTGTGCCGTCGTCGTCTCGGGGGCGAACCAGTCGCTGGATGGCGGCGCGGTCCAGTTGCCGCCCGACCTGCGGCTGCTCATGCTTCAGAACGAGATTTCGGCGGCGGCCAATGTGGAGATTGCGGCGCGGTTGCCTGAGGGTGTCCGGCTGATGCTGAACGCCGCCCCCGCGCGTGACGTCCCGCCAGAACTGATGGCCCGCGTCGACATCCTTGTCGTGAACCGGGTCGAGGCCGCGATGCTCGCCGGTCGGGAGGCCGCGCCCGAGGCGCTGGCCACCGATCTCAAGGGCAGGGGGCCGGGCAATGTCATCATCACGCTGGGTGCGGATGGGCTTTGTGGTTTGGGGCCTGACGGACCCTTTGCGATGCCCGGCCACGTGGTCGACGTGATCTCGACCCACGGGGCGGGCGACAGGTTCTGCGGGGCGCTGGCCGCGCGGCTCGTGGCAGGCGCTCCGCTGACGGAGGCCTGCGATTTCGCGCAGGCGGCCGCCGCGCTCCATGTCTCGACGCCGGTCGCGGCGCGGGGCAGGCTCCGCGCCACCGATGTCGTCCGGTTTCAGAGCGAGACCGACACCCCGATCTCGTAGAATTCGCGCGCGGTGCCGCCGAAAATCCGGGCCTGAGCCTCTGCGCCCAGCGGTCGGGTCAGCTCCTCGGCGGCCGCATACCAGCGATCGTATTCCGCCCGCAGCCGCACCACGGGCCAGTCAGATCCCCACATGATCCGGTCGGGTCCGAAGGCCTCGAACAGAAGCTCTGCATAGGGGCGCAGCTGGTCGATGGTCCAGTCTTCGGCCGCCTCGGTCACAAGGCCCGAAAATTTGACGCAGGCCTCGGTATCCGTGGCCAGCCGCGTCATTCCGGCGGCCCAGTGATCAAACCCGCCGGGGTCGGTGATCTGCGGTTTCATGCAGTGATCGATCACGGTCTGCATTTCGGGATAGCGGGTCAGGATCGTGTGGAAATTCTCCAGATGCCGGGGAAATCCCAGCGCATCGAAGGTCAGCCCGAGTTCGGACACCGCCTCGAAGGCCCATTGGACATCCTCGCGCAGCATCCAGTCCACGTCCGGGATATCCTGGATCATGGGCCGCACGCCGCGAAACTTCGGATGCCCGGCGAACCGCGCCAGCGTCTCGATCTGGGAGGGATCCTCGAAATCGATCCAGCCGACCACGGCCGCGATCATGTCGGTCGCATCGGCAAGGCCCAACATGTATTCGGTCTCGGCCGTCGTGGCGGCGGCCTGCACGATGACGGATCGTTCAATCCCCGCGGCCTCGGCCACGGCGAGGTAATCGGGCGGGAAATAGGGGCGCGCGAGGATCTCGTTGTCCATCGGCATCCAGTCGTAATCGCCGCGCGCGGGCTGCCAGAGATGGTGATGTGCGTCGATCTTCATGATCTTATTCCACCGGTGCATCGGGGTGCAAAAGCCCCTCGGATTTCAGGTCTGCCCAAAGCTGGGCGGGGATTTCGGCGTTCAAAGCCTTCAGGTTGCTTGCCATCTCGTCGACCGACTGACCACCGGGAATGATCGAAACGACCGCCGGATGACGAAGCGGGAACTGGAAAGCGGCATCCACAAGACGAACCCCGTGCCGGGTGCAGGCCGCCTCGATCTTTGCGACGCGATCGAGCACCTCCTGCGGAGCGGGGTCGTAGTTGTAATAGGCGCCCGGTCGCGGCCCGGTGGCAAGAATGCCCGAATTGTAGGGCCCGCCGATCACGACGCCGATGCCCTTTTCCACGCACAGGGGCATCATCGTATCAAGCGAGGCCTGTTCCAGAAGCGTATAGCGCCCCGCCAGAAGGAAGATGTCCGGATCGCCTCGTTCGGCCAGCCATTTGCAGGGCTGCCATTCGTTCACGCCAAGGCCGAAGGCGCCGATCACCCCTTCGGAGCGCAGCTTGACCAGCGCCTCATGCCCGCCTTCGAGGAATTCCGTCATCCGCGCGTCCAGCGCGTCGCGGCTGCCGTGGTTGGTCAGATCCAGATCGTGGCCATAGAGGATATCGACCCGATGTGTCCCCAGCCGCTCGAGCGAGAATTCGAGGCTGCGCATGACCGCGTCATAGCCATAATCATAGACCTCGTTGCGGGCGGGCACGTCGAACCACTTGCCGAACCCGTCGCGCTTGTCGGGGCTGGTGGCCCTGAGGATGCGGCCCACCTTGGTCGACAGCACGTAGTCGTCGCGCGGCTTGTCGCGCAGGAACCGGTTCAGCCGCGTCTCGGACAGGCCCAGCCCGTAAAGCGGCGCGGTGTCAAAATAGCGGATGCCTGCGTCCCACGCGCGGGCGAGGATCGCATCGGCCTCGTCGTCCGAAATCGCGCGGTAGAGATTGCCCAGCGGTGCGGTGCCAAAGCCCAGTTCGGTAAAGCTCAGCCCGCCCGTGCCATGCCTGTCCCAATGTCGGCGTCTGATTTCCATGGCGTCCTCCCTCCATTTGACTGACATGCTAGCATGAAACGCTTGGGGGCCAACGGCTTTGGCAGTAGGCTGACACAGAATTCGAAGGACAAGGCAGAACACATGGAACGGTTCAACGAGATTTTCGGCACGGCAAAGCCCGTGATCGGCATGGTCCATATCGGGGCGCTGCCGGGCAGCCCCCTTTTTGACCCGGAGGCGGGGATCGAGGGGCTTCTCGACGGGGCGCGCCGCGATCTCGCCGCCCTTCAGGCGGCGGGGTTCGACGCGGTGATGTTCGGCAACGAAAACGACCGGCCCTATGAGTTTCAGGTCGATACCGCCTCGACCGCGACCATGGCCTCGATCATCGGCACCCTGCGCTCCGAGATCACGGTGCCGTTCGGGGTCAACGTGCTGTGGGATCCGATGTCGACCATCGCGCTTGCGGCCGCCACGGGCGCCTCTTTCGTGCGCGAAATCTTTACCGGCACCTATGCCTCGGACATGGGGCCATGGACGCCCGATGCCGGCGCCGCGATGCGTTATCGCAACCGGCTGGGCGCGAAGGACGTGGCGATGCTCTATAACGTATCCGCCGAATTCGCCCATTCGCTCGATCAGCGGCCGCTGGCCGACCGGGCGCGCTCGGCCGTCTTTTCCTCGATCCCCGACGCGGTGCTCGTCTCGGGCCAGATCACCGGGGAGGCCGCCCGGATGGAGGATCTCGAGGCCGTCAAACGCGCGGTCACGAGCGTGCCCGTGATGGCGAATACCGGCGTCAAGCACGAGACCGTGGCGGATGTTCTGGCGATCGCGGACGGTTGCGTCGTGGGTTCGGCGCTCAAGGTCGATGGCCATACCTGGAACGCGATCGACCCGGACCGGGCCGTCGAATTCATGAGCCTCGTTCGCACGGCACGGGGTGGCAAGTGATGCTGGATCGTCTGGAGGAGGACCTATCGCAACTGATGTGCATCCCGGGCCTTGCGGGCCACGAGGATCGGGTTCGCCGGCACATCGCGGCGCAGCTTGCCCGCGACGGCATCACCGGCGAGACCGACCGGCTGGGCAATTTCACCGTGACGTTCCCGGGCGATCCCGCGGCCCCATCCGTCATGGTCTTTGCCCATATGGATCAGCTGGGCTTCATCGTCCGCCGGATCGAACCCGACGGCCTCTTGCGGGTCGAGCGGATGGGGGGCGTGGCGGAACGCGCGATGGCGGCGCAGGCGGTGCTGGTCTGCGTGGGCGAAGGGCGCGATGTGCCCGGGGTGATCCTCAACAAGGCCCATCACGCCACGACACCCGAAGAGAAATACCGCGTCGTCAAGGCGCCCGAGATCGTGATCGACACGGGCCACGGCTCCAGAGCGGCGGTCGAGGCTGCGGGCATCCGGATCGGCGCGCCCGTGATCTATCTGCCGCAGGTCCTGCCCCTTGCCGATACCCGACTGGCCGGGACGGCCATAGACGATCGCGCGGGCTGTGCGGTTCTGATGGCGCTGGCCCGCGCGCTGCGCAACCGGGAGGGCGGGCCGACGGTGCATATCGTCTTTTCGGTGCTCGAGGAATTCAACCTGCGCGGCGCTCAGGTGGCGGCGCAACGGCTGAAACCCGATGTGGCCATCCAGATCGACCTGATGCTGGCGACCGACACGCCCGACATGGCCGACCGGGGCGAGATGGTTCTGGGCGGCGGGCCCGGGATGAGCCTCTATTCGTTCCACGGGCGTGGCACGCTCAACGGCGTGATACCGCACCCTGCCGCCGTGCGTCTGATCGAAGAGGCGGCAGCGGGTGAAGGGCTGCCCCTGCAACGTTCGGCGCAAGTGGGCGTCCTGACGGACCTGTCCTATGTGCAGCTTGTGGGCGAGGGGGTCATCTCCATCGACGTGGGCTTTCCGATGCGCGCCTCGCATTCGGCGCTCGAGGTCTGCGATCTTCGTGATCTGGAAAGCCTGGCCCGGCTTCTGCAGGCCGCCGTGCAGCGGCTCGATGCCCAATTCGACCTTGGCCGTGATCCGGCCGATGCCCCGGCGGCCCCCGTCGCGGCCGAGCCACCGGCACCGGAGATGCCAGCAGAAGACCCTCTGGTCCTCCCGCCCGGCTCCTCCACGGAGGAGAATCAGCCATGACCTATACGCTCGGCGTCGATATCGGGACCTACCAGACAAAGGGTGTGCTGGTGGATGACAAGGGCCGCGTCGTGGCCGTGGCGCGGCGCGATCACGAGATGATCGTGCCCCGGCCCGGCTGGGCCGAGCACCGCGCCGAGGAGGATTGGTGGGGCGATTTCGTTCAGGTGACACGGGACCTGCTCGCAGGGTCGGGCATCGACCCGACCGAGATCGCCTGCGTCGCAACTTCGGCCATCGGACCCTGCATGTTGCCCGTGGACGGGCAGGGACGGCCCCTGATGAACGGCGTTCTTTACGGCGTTGATACCCGCGCCGAAGCCGAGATCACCGAACTGACCGACCGCATCGGCGAAGAGACGATCCTCGCCACCTGCGGCAACGCCCTGACATCGCAATCGGTGGGGCCGAAGATCCTCTGGCTCAAACGGAACCACCCCGAGCTTTTCGACCGGACCGAGGCGATCTTCACCTCCACGAGCTTTCTGACCTTTCGCCTGACCGGCGAGAAGGTGATCGATCATTACACGGCGGCCAACTTCTCCCCGCTTTACGATGTCGACCGGCAGGACTGGACCGACGCCCTTGCCTCCGACATCATCGCGCTGGACAAGCTGCCGCGCCTGATGTGGTCGTCCGAGATCGCGGGAACCGTCACGCCCGAGGCGGCCGCCGAAACAGGCCTTGCCCCCGGCACGCCCGTCACCTGCGGGACGATCGATGCGGCGGCCGAGGCGGTCAGTGTGGGCCTGACCCGTCCGGGCGACATGATGATGATGTATGGCTCGACCATCTTCATCATTCAGGCCGTGTCGGGCCGCGTCACCGATCCGCGGCTGTGGTATGCGCCGTGGCTATTCGAAGGGGAGCATGCCTCGATGGCGGGGCTGGCCACTTCGGGCACGCTGACCCATTGGTTTCGCGATCAATTCGCCCGCGAATTGCCGCGCGAGACGGCCTTTCCCGACCTCGCGCGCGAAGCCGCCGACACACCGGCAGGCGCCAACGGCATCCTGTTCCTGCCCTATTTCTCGGGCGAGCGGACCCCGATCCATGACCCGAGGGCCAAGGGCACCTTCTTTGGTCTGAACCTGACCCATACCCGCGGCGACATGTATCGCGCCCTTCTTGAAGGGATCGCCCACGGCACGGCGCATGTGATCGAAACCTATGGAGAGATCGGACAGGCGCCGACACGCGTTCTGGCCGTGGGCGGCGGGACGCAGAATGCGATCTGGCTTCAGGCCACGTCCGATATCGGCAAGGTGCCTCAGATCCTGCGCGAGAAGTCGATCGGTGCCAGCTATGGCAATGCCTTCCTTGCCGCCTGCGCGGCAGGCCTCGCCGAGCGGGGCGATATCGACAGGTGGAACCCGGTGACGCAACAGGTCGAGCCCGATCCCGGCGCCGCCCTCGAAGGCCAGCACGATCTGTTCAAACGTCTCTATCTCCAGACCAAGGATATCATGGCGGACCTTTCATGAGATCTGAGTATGCCAATGCGCTGGCCGAGATCGGCGCGGGGCTCGAGGGCCTCGATGATGCGCAGGTCGAGGCCGCCTGCGCGTTGATCGCCGGGGCAGGCGTGGTCGTGGGCTATGGCTGCGGGCGTGAAGGGGTGCAGCTGCGCGGATTTGTCATGCGATTGCACCATCTGGGGCTGTCGGTCGCGATGCAGGGGGACATGGCCTGCCCGCCGGTCGGACCCGGAGACCTGTTTCTGGCCTCGGCCGGACCGGGGGAGCTGGCAACGGTAACGGCGCTACTGGGCAAGGCGCGCGCGGCGGGCGCCCGCACGCTTCTGCTGACGGCGGAACCTGACCGCGCGCCCGCGGCACTGGTCGATCAGTTCCTCGTTCTGCCGGCACGGACCATGGCGCGGGCGCCGGGCGAGACCGAAGGCGTCCTGCCCATGGGATCGGTCTTCGAAGGGGCGATGTTCGTCCTGTTCGAGGTCATGATCCATGACCTGCGCGCGCGGCTGGGCGTCACGAGTGCCGAGATGGAAACCCGCCACACCAACCTCGAGTGAGACCACAGTGCGCGTGTCGCGGGGCAGGGGCCCCTACTTCACCGCGCCCGCGGCCATGCCCTTGATGATGAAGCGTTCGAGCACGATGCCGATCACGATCAGCGGCAGGATCGCTGCAAAGCTGAGGGCCGCCATCGACCACCAGTTGATCCCCTGACTTCCGGTCTGGCTTGCCACCATCACCGGCAGGGTGACCGCGTTGGTCGAGGTCAGAAGCGCGGCGAAGAAATATTCGTTCCACGTCAGCACAAGGCTCAGGATGAAGGCCGCGACCATCCCCGGAAGCGCGATCGGCAGGATGATCGTCACGAACGCCCCCCAGATCGACAGGCCGTCGACAAGGGCCGCCTCTTCCAGCTCGGTCGGGATCGAAGAGAACTGGTCGCGCATGATCCAGATCACGATGGGCAAGACCGTCAGCGTATAGAGCATGATCAACCCGATGCGGGTATCGAGGAGCGCCAGGGATTTGTAGAGCACGAGGAACGGCAGGGCGAGCACGACGGGCGGCAGGATCAGCTGGCTGAGAAAGAAGAAGGAGATATCCGAATTCTTCATCGGCCCGAACCGGTAGGAGAACCGCGAGAGCCCATAGGCCGCGAGGCTGCCCAGCACGACGGCCAGCGTCGAGGCCGACAGCGCGATGATGGTGGAGTTCAGGAACCGTTTCATGAACTCGGCCCGCACCGTGCTTTCCGTGCCGATCGTGTCGGGCGACAGGCCCAGCGACCGCCAGCCCAGCCAGTTCGGGGCGAAATCGAGCCACGGGATGATATTGCCCTGCATCACGTCGGGAGCGCGTTTGAACGATGTCGTGATCGTCCAGAAGATCGGAAAGAGGCAGATGATCGCCCAGAAGATCAGGATTGTGTAGATCGCTATCCGCGAGCTCCACCACTTGGCGCGGTGGCCGGCATCTGCGGGGCTGTCGTGAAAGATTTGCTCAGACATCGATGCGCCTCATGTGCGGGGCCGGGTCCAGCGTTCGGACACCTTCATCAGGATCGTCATGAAGATGACGATGATGACGAGGTAGACCATCGCCAGAAGCGTGCCGTAGCCCACGTTGGATCGGTCGCGATATTCGCGGAAGATGAAAGACGTCACGGTGTCGGTCGCGCCGCCGGGGCCGCCCGAGGTCACGTTGATGACGATATCGGCCAGCTTGAGCTTGAAGATGATGCGGATCAGGATCGCGGTGATCGAGACGGGTAGCATCAGCGGGAAGGTCACCTCCCAGAAGCCGCGCCACGGGCCCGCGCCATCGACGCGGGCGGCCTCGTTCAGCTCTTTCGGAATGGCCTGTAGGCCGGCGAGAATCATGATCATCATGAAAGGG
Organism: Alexandriicola marinus; assembly: GCF_004000435.1. GTDB lineage: Bacteria > Pseudomonadota > Alphaproteobacteria > Rhodobacterales > Rhodobacteraceae > Alexandriicola > Alexandriicola marinus. The sequence continues at coordinate 119,581 of NZ_RBVZ01000004.1, read as the reverse complement.
ATGAAGGTCCAGGCATCCATCGCCATGATCATGAAGCGCGCCATCTCGGGCGAAGAGAAGAAGGCCACATCCTCGACCCCGAGGGAGCGGAAGAACCGTGCGATCGGCCCGAAGCGCACCTCGAGCATGGATTTGCCGATCATCCACGACACCGCCACGGGCGACAGCATCAGCGGCAGAAGGAAAGCGACCCGAAAGAACTTGCGCGCCCGGATCTGGGCGTTCAGCAGCACCGCGAGCCCGAACGCGATCGCATATTCCGGCAAGATCGCCAGAACGTACCAGACCATGTTCTTCAGTGCGTTCCAGTAGAACGGATCGTTCCACATCTCGACAATATTGTCGGTGCCGTTGAATTGCCGGCCGTCCGGGGAGGACAGGTTCCAGTCCGACAGCGCGATTCCGACGCCGAAGATCAGCGGAAAGACGACCATCGCCCCCACGAAGAGTGCGGCGGGTAGGACGAAAAGCGTGCGTTTGCCATATTCGCCAAAGCGCAGGACCTGGCCCCAGCACAGGCCCACCGACCACAGGCAGAAGGCATAGAGGGTCGGCCGCCACGAGGTGAAGCCGAAATCGGCCCGGCCATTGGCATCGGCCCATTGCAGGGCCGCGACGATCACGAGAATCGCGAAGGACCCCCAGATGACCGTGGTGCCCAGCTTGCGCCGTCCGTCGGAAATGTCGTCGGCGGTGACGACATGGAGGAGATCGCCTTCAGAGGTGCTCATGCCCCGGTCTTGCCTGTCCTGCGGTCAAAAGTGGCCCGCCCGTTTCGGGGCGGGCCATGGTTGCGCGGGCCAGAAGGTCCGCGCGGTTCAGGTTACATGCCCAGCGACGCCTTGTAGAGCGCGATCTGGCTCTCGCGGCCGATCTGGTCGGTGATATCCTCCCAGGCGGCGGCGATGGCATCGGCGGTTTCCTGCGCCGAGCCGTACTGGCCGTTGATCCCCTTGACCAGTTCGTCCTCGGCGATCGAGTAGTACTGGAAGATGCCGGGGATACGCGGTTCGATCGCGGCGTTGGGGTGGTTGTAGCTGTCGACGTTGGACCCGAGATAATCCTCGACGAAGGCCCGGTCGTAGCCAGCCTCTTCCCACTCTTCGTACTGGAAGTGGGAGTTGCGGTAGGGCTGGAAGCCCGACGGATAGGCCGACGTCCAGAGCGACAGGTCCTTGCCGCCCAGATGCGCCGCGGCCGACCAGGCGGCCTTGCGCTTGAGGTCGTCGCCCGACACCCGCGAGGTGACGTAGATGCCCCAGCCGATGTAGGACATGACCGGCGCTTCGTTCATCTCGTCTTCCCACGACGCGGTCGCCGCGTTGAAGCGCCGCTCCGATCCGGGGTTGATGCCGAAGCCGACGACATCGCCCACGACAGAGCTGTCGGAGGTGCGTGCGTTCGAGCCCACGTCGCCCCACCACGTCAGCATCGAGCCGGTTCCGGCAAGGAACTGGCTGAAGGCGGTGGTGTTGGGGTCCGCGTTGACCTGATCGGCCGGGTAGGCATCGGCCGCGACCAGATCGAAGACGTCCTGGATCGCCTGCACCCAGCCCGGGTTGTTGACCATGGGCTTCATGGTTTCGGGCTCGAACAGCCACGCGGGGCTGTCGGGATGCTTGACATAGGACGACGCGCGGTCGGCAAGGAAGTAGAAGCCGAAGCCGCCCCACTGATACTTCAGCGGATCGAGGAAGCCATGGGCATCAAGGCCGGTCAGCGGGTCTGTCTGGCCTTTCAGGGCCAGCGAGGCCGCGTTGACCTCCTGCCAGGTGCTGGGCACCTTTGGCCCTCCGATCGCGCCCTCGCCGAAATAATCGGTCCGGTAGGCGAAGGTGTGGCAGTCGCCGTCGATGGTGATCCGGTAGGTCTTGCCGTCCCAGGTGCCGACGGGCGGCTGAAGGTATCCCACGAGGTCATCGGCCTCGATCTGCTCCTTCACCCATTCGGGCATCTCGTCCAAAAGGCCGCGTCCTGCGGTGTCACCTTCGAAGGGAGCGCCCATCTCGATGATGTCGAAGTCGACGGTGCCCGTGGCGATCGACTGCTGCAGGCGGGCGTTGTAATCGGCCTGGGCCAGGTCGATCCAGTTGATCGTGGCGCCGGTATAGGCCTCCCATGGCTTCAGGAAGCCGCGGAACAGGAAGTTGTGCAGGTTCTGGTTGTTGAGACCCATGAAGGTCAGCTCGACGCCCGCGAATTCGCCCTCGGCGACGCGTTCCTTGGTCGGCCCGAGGCACAGCTCGCCGACTTTCTGCCAATCGGCATCGGTGGGCGATCCCATGCCCACGCCGGGGATCTTGAGAATTTCGGCACGCACCGACCCATGCGCCTCGGCCATGGCCGGACGGGCCCCCATCGCGGCCAGTGCGCCCGCGCTCGCGGCGCCTTGCAGCAGCCTGCGCCGGTTCACTCTTGAACGGGCCACCATGTTGTAAAGTTCTGTTTTCACGGACAATCCTCCCTATAGACTCCGGTCAGCGGAAAGGCATTCACGGCAGGACGGGGCGATATTCCTGACCTCGGTTTCCTGCCCCGTCGCCCGCTGCATCCTCTATGCCCCAGGCTCCGCTCCGATCATGCTGACAGGTCAGAGCATCACAGCGCCGGTGACACGAGTCAAGTTTCTAACATGTTAGTATGCTAAGTTGTTGGACAGGCTCCGGCCCTTCGGCTAACCATTCCCTTCAGGGAGCAAGGAGAGGCTGGCACAGATGTCCGAGGTCAAGGTTCGCGCACTTCGCAAGAATTACGGCAATCTCGAGGTTTTGCACGGGCTGGACGTGGATATTGCCGATGGCGAATTCGTCGTGCTGGTCGGCCCGTCAGGCTGTGGCAAATCGACCTTGCTGCGTATGGTTGCGGGTCTTGAGGGCGTGACCTCGGGCACGATTCATATCGGCGACCGGCTGGTCAACAACCTGCCGCCCGCCGAGCGGGACATCGCGATGGTGTTCCAGAACTATGCGCTTTATCCGCACAAGACCGTGCGCGCCAACATGGCCTTCAGCCTCAGGATGCGGAAGATGGCCAAGGACGAAATCGCCGCGCGCGTCGACAAGGCCGCCGAGGTTCTTGGCCTGACGCCCTATCTCGACCGGTATCCCCGTGCGCTCTCGGGCGGTCAGCGCCAGCGCGTCGCGATGGGTCGGGCGATCGTGCGCGATCCGCAGGTCTTCCTGTTCGATGAGCCTCTCTCGAATCTGGACGCGAAGCTGCGCGTGCAGATGCGCACCGAGATCCGCGAATTGCATCAGCGTCTGTCGACGACCACGATCTACGTCACCCATGACCAGATCGAAGCGATGACCATGGCCGACAAGATCGTCGTCATGCAGGGCGGCCATATCGAACAGATCGGTGCCCCCCTCGACGTCTATGACCGGCCCGCCAACACCTTTGTCGCAGGCTTCATCGGCAGCCCCGCGATGAACACGCTCGATGCGGTGATCGGCCCGGACGGCAAGAGCGCGACGGTGGGCGACGTGGCCTTCGATCTGGTGCCCGGACCGGGGCTCGAGGAAGGGCGACCGATCCGGCTTGGCATCCGGCCCGAGCATCTCGTCCTGTCCGAGCGGGGCCTTTCGACAGAGGTGAGCGTCATCGAGCCGACCGGGTCCGAGACCCATATCCTGCTGCGCCACGACGGTGCCGATCTGACGATGCTTCTCAAGGATCGGCAGAATTTCTCGGTCGGTCAGACGCTGACGGTCTCATCCGCGCCCGAACACCTGCATCTTTTCGACCGCGAGAGTGGACAAAGGATCAACTAGGGCGCCGACAGGTTCATCAACGAGGGAGGAGGGCCCCATGCTCAAGGGGATCGACAACAGGCTCAACGCGGATGTGCTGCACGTGCTCCGGGCGATGGGACATGGCGATATGCTGATCGTGTCGGACACGAATTTTCCGGCCGATTCGATCGCGAAACAGACGGTCCATGGAAAGCTCTTGCGGATGGAGAACCTCACTGCCGGAGAAACGGTCGGCGCGATCCTGTCGGTGCTGCCCCTCGACACGTTCGTCGATGATTTCGCGGCCCGGATGGAGATCGTCGGGGAACCCGACACGATCCCGCCGGTGCAGGCCGAAGTTCAGGCGGCCATCGATGCCGCCGAAGGCGCGCCGCGGCCGATGATCGGCGTCGAACGGTTTGCCTTCTACGATATGGCCAAGGAGGCCTATGCCGTGATCCAGAGCGGCGAGCGCCGCTTTTATGGCTGTTTCATGTTGCGCAAAGGCGTCATCCCACCCGACGCTTGAGCGGGGCGGCCAAAATTAGCTAATTTTGGCCACCACCGCGCGTGGCTGATCTATCGGAGGACCTCATGAGAACCGACATCGTGATCCTCGGCGTCTTCGTCGCCGACACCGCCTATCGCGCCGAGCGTCAGCCCCGGATGGGCGAGACGATCATGGGCAACAGTTTCGTCCTCGGGCCCGGTGGCAAGGGGTCGAACCAGTCCGTCGCGGCCGCGCGCGCGGGCGGAAATGTCCATTTCGTCACCCGCCTCGGCATGGACGATTTCGCTATCATGGCGCGCAAGACCTGGGAGGAGGCGGGCGTGACGCCCGTCGTCACCGACGATCCCGACAGCTATACCGGGGCGGCCTATATCTTCATCGAAGAAGCCTCTGGCGACAACGCGATCATCATCTCTCCGGGTGCGGCGGCCCGGATCTCTGTGGCCGATGTCGAGGCGCAGGCCGCGCTGATCGGCGGGGCCGCGGTCTTTGTCACGCAACTCGAGCAACCGATGGACGCGGCGGAACGCGCGCTCGGGATCGCCCGGCAAGGCGGTGCGCGCACGATCCTGAACCCGGCGCCGGCGGCACAGGTGCCGCAATCCATGCTGGAACTCTGCGAATTCGTCACGCCGAACGAGACCGAGGCCGAGGGCATCGTGGGCGTCACGGTCAAGACGCTGGACGATGCCGCCGCTGCCGCCGCACGGTTCCGCGAACGCGGCGTTTCGGCCCCGATCATCACCCTGGGCGAGCGGGGCGCCTATTACGACGACGGCGAGACCGCGGAACTGGTGCCCGCCATGTCAGCGGGCCCCGTGGTCGAGACGACGGGCGCGGGCGACGCCTTCAACGGCGGGTTCTCGGTCGCCTTGGCCGAGGGCATGAAGCCGCTCGAGGCCGTGCGATTTGGCTGCGCCACGGCTGCTATCTCGGTCACCCGTCCGGGGACCGCGCCGTCGATGCCCGCCCGATCCGAGATCGAGGCGCTCCTGAAGAGCAGCTGAAGATCAGACCTCGCGCGCCAATTCTGTGATCACCTCGAAGGCCGTGTCGATATCGGCCTCGGTCGTCGTGAAGGCGCCCGCCTGAAATCGGATCACATAGGCCCCGTCGACCCGTGTCTGGGTCAGGTAGATTCGACCGTCGTTGTTGATTTTGTGCAAGAGTGCCTCGGTTTTTTCGTCGCCTTCGGCCATTCGAAACGAGAAAAGTGAAAGCATGGGCTGAGTCACGATCTCGATCCCCGGGGCATCGGCGAGCCTCCGGGCTAGGCTTTCGGACCAATGCACATGGTTGCGGATCATCTCGCGCAGGCCATCCAGACCATGTGCGCGGATCAGGAACCACAGCTTCAATGCGCGGAACCGTCGGCCAAGGGGAACAGTCCATTCCGAATAGTTGATGATGCCATCGGCGCCCGCGGTCTTGAGGTATTCCGGCTGGATCGCCAGCGTCCGGACGAGATCGGCCGGGTCGGCCAGAAAATGGGTGGAGCAGTCGAACTGCGCGCCCAGCCATTTATGCGGATTCAGGACGACCGAATCGGCCATCTCGACACCCTCCCAGACGTCGCGAAATTCGGGGCATATCATCGCCGCACCGGCCCATGCGGCATCCACGTGGGAATAGAGGCCCTCGTCGCGGGCAAGGGTCAGAACCGCGCGCAGATCATCGGTCGCGCCGACGCTGGTGCCCCCCACGCAGGCGATCACCCCGGCGGGCAAGTGCCCCGCCGCCCGGTCTGCGGCGATCGCGGCGCGGAGGGCGTCGATGTCCATCGCGCGCGCGGCGCCGGTCACCGGAATGCGGACAAGGTTCGCCTCGCCGATGCCCGCGACCCAGATCGCCCGGTCGATCGAGCTGTGAACCTGATCCGAGGCATAAATGCGCACCTGTTTCTGCCCGGCCAGCCCTTCACGGTTCCCGGCCCAGCCCAACGCCTTTTCCCGCATCGTCAGCACGGCACACAGCGTCGCGGTCGACGCGCTGTCCTGGATCGAGCCCGAGAACTGGTCGGGCAGGCCGACGGCCTGCCGCATCCAGTCGATGACACGGGTTTCCAGCTCGGTTGCCGCGGGCGACGTCTGCCAGAGCATGCATTGCGCGGCCATCGTGCTGACGTAATATTCCGCCAGAACGCTGACCGGTGCGGCGTTGGCGGGGAAATAGGCAAAGAACCGGGGATGCTGCCAATGGGTCATGCCGGGTAGGATGATCTCGTCCAGATCCCCAAGGATCGCCTCGATATCTTCGGCGGCATCCGGCGGCTGGTCCGGGATCTTCCCGGCGATCTCGCCGGGGCGTGTCTGGGCCCGGACCGGCCTGTCGCGCAGGCCTGCATGATAATCTGCGGCCCATTGGGCGGCGCGCGCGCCCTGCGTGGCAAAGTCCTTCCACTCCATCGTCTGACACCTCCGGATGTTCGGCCCCAATGGACCTTCTCGCCGGGCCCGACGCAAGGGGCGAGAGCCGATCCGGGCGGGCCCCGGAGTCAATCTTCACTTGCCGCGGCGCGGCAAGTGACACTACACTTGAGACTTGGCCGGATTGGCCGCGGCTTTCGGCCAAAGTTTTTATAACGCTTCTTATTCAGACGGACCTCTGGCCCCTCCATCCGGTCAGAGCGGACCCAAACCGGTCGATGGAACAGGACAGCCCTATGTCGGATCGGACTTCATCACTTCTCGACCCCCAGCAGATGCTTGACGAGGCGTGGAGCGCACGGCTCGATTCCCGCCAGTTCCGGACGCGATCGGCGATCGCGGTTTCGGCCAGTCTGACGGGGATTTGGCTTATCGCCATGATTTCCTTCGATTTGTGGGACAGGGTGATCGGCCTCTGGCCCGCGACGATCACGATGGTGTTCGGCAGCCTTGTTGCCGGGTCCACGCCGCAGGGCGGGGGCGTTGTGGCCTTTCCCGTCTTCACGAAGGTGTTCGGCATGCCGCCCGAGGTCGCACGCACCTTTTCGTTCTGTATCCAGTCGGTGGGCATGATGGCGGCCACGGCGTGGATCGTGATCAACCGCCGTCCGGTCGAATGGCGCACACTCGCCATCGTGACCGCCTCTGCGGTGGCGGGGCTCGCGGTGGCGGGCATCCTGTCGGCACAAAGCGATTTGCCGTTCCGGCCCGCCGCGCTTTCGGCGCCGTATGTGAAGATCACCTTCACCATCGTTCTGATCGCGATGGCCTTTGTCGTCTATGAAGGCACGCGCGTCAGCATCCGGGAGGTCCACCTCGGGCTGCCGGGGCTGAACGGCCGGATGCGGGCCACGCTGGTTCTGTGCGGATTTCTGGGCGGGGTCTCGTCCGCGCTGGTGGGCTCGGGGGCGGATGTGTTCCTCTATCTGGCGCTGGTGCTGTTCTTCGCGGTTGACCCGAAGGTGGGCGTGCCCACCAGCGTGATCTGCATGGCCCTGATCTCGGTGATCGGCATGGTGTATTTCGGTCTTGTCGACGGGCAGCTTCTGGTGGGGCTCAACGACGCGGGGCAGGTCGTCAGCGTGGGCGGCGATCCCGTGGGCCTGAACGAGGCCGGACGCCTGATCTATGGTGAAGGGGCGCCCGCGCCCGCGCGGCAATACGACGTGCTCGGCCTCTGGCTTGCCGCGATCCCGGTTGTCGTCTGGGGCGCGCCCGTGGGCACCTGGATCGCCGCGCGGCTGACCACGAGGAACCTCGTCCGCTTCGTGACCATCCTCGCCCTGTCCGAGGTGATTTCGACCGCGATCTTCCTCAAGCCGCTGAGAACCGACATGTTCCTGTTGTCCTATTTCATTATCGGCGTGGTCCTGACCGTCCTCGTCCTTCGGGTCGTCGCCAACAGGCGCGAGCAGATTTTCAATCTGCCTGAGGCCAACCTCGAGGCCAGTCTTCATGCCGACAGGCTCGATATCGGCGAGGGGTTTCGCCGCGAGGGAGGCACCCGATGAACCTGAGTGACTGGATCGATTACAAGGACCTGACCTATCTGGGCGAAAGCAACCACGGGACCTATTACCGCGCCCGCCCCCCGGCGCGGCTGGGCATCGCGGTCAAGGTCATGCTCAAGGTTTTGTATCGCGGGGCGAGCGATCAGCAATGGCACGCCGTCGCACGCGAAATCCGCCTGCTGAGCGGGATCAAGAGCAAATACGTGGCCTCCCTTCTGGATGCCGGGCACGACAACGGGCGGCTGTATTATGCGCTGACCTATCCCGCGCTGGGCACGCTGGCCGATCCTGTCAGGTCGCTGTCGCAGAGCGAGACCCTTCGCGCGCTCGAGGCCGGGGCACGGGGGCTGGATGTGCTGCACCGCGCCGCCGTGCTGCACCGCGATTTCAAGCCCGCCAAGATCTTCATCGGGGTTGATGGTTGCCGGCTGACCGATCTGGGCACCGCGGACGAGACGCAGGAACGGCAGGGCGCGCCGGTGCCGACCGGCTCCATCGGCTTCATGGCGCCCGAAGTGGCGCGCGGCTATCACGCGAGCGTGGCAAGCGATGTCTTCAGCCTTGGTGCCTCGATGCACCGGGTGCTGACGGGCAGGGACCTGTATCCCGATGTCCCGCGCGAGAACATCGTGGCTGCGCTCCGCCACCTGGCCTCTGCCCCGCCCACCATCATGGTGGAGGGTGTGCCCGAAGCGCTGCGCCCGGTGATGAAGGCCTGCCTTGCCGTCAAGCCGGCAGACAGGCCCGCAAGTGCGGCGATAGTGGCCGACGAAATCGCGGCCGCCATCACCGAAGAGCCGGTCTACTCCGCCGCTTCCTGGTAGCTTTCGACCGGCGGGCAGGTGCACACGAGGTTGCGGTCGCCAAAGACGTTGTCGACCCGGCCCACCGGTGGCCAGTACTTGTCCACCCGGAAGGCGCCGGGCGGGAAACAGCCAACTTCACGCGGGTATTTCCGGTCCCATTCGGCCACGAGATCCTCGACCGTGTGGGGCGCGTGATGCAGCGGGCTGTCGGCGGCCGCGATATCGCCGCGTTCGACCTCGCGCACCTCGTCCCGGATTGACAGCAGCGCCGCGATGAAGCGGTCGATCTCGGCCTTGGTCTCGCTCTCCGTGGGCTCGACCATCAGCGTGCCCGAGACGGGCCAGCTCATCGTCGGCGCATGGAACCCGTTGTCGATCAGCCGCTTGGCCACGTCATCGACCGTGATCCCCACCTCGGCGAAGGGGCGGGTGTCGAGGATGCATTCATGCGCCACGCGACCGCGATTGCCCATGTAAAGGATGTCATAGGCGCCGCGCAGGCGGGCCGCGATGTAATTGGCGTTCAGGATCGCGACCTTGGTGGCCTGCGTCAGGCCCGCACCGCCCATCATCAGGCAATAGGCCCATGAAATCAGCAGGATCGAGGCCGATCCCATGGGGGCCGCGGACACCGGGCCTTCGCCGCCACCGGTTTCGGAATGACCGGGAAGGTAGGGCTCTAGATGGGCTTTCACCCCGATCGGCCCCATGCCGGGCCCGCCGCCGCCATGGGGAATGGCAAAGGTCTTGTGCAGGTTGAGGTGGCTCACGTCCGAGCCGATCTCGCCCGGTTTCACCAGCCCGACCATGGCGTTGAGGTTTGCACCATCCAGATAGACCTGACCACCATGATCATGGGTGATCTGGCAAATCTCGCGCACCGTTTCCTCGAACACACCGTGGGTCGAGGGATAGGTGATCATGCAGGCCGCCAACTTGTCGCCGGCCTGTTGGGCCTTGTCACGGAAATCGTCGAGATCGACATCGCCGTTGGGCGCGGATTTCACCACGACGACCTTCATCCCGGCCATCTGCGCCGAGGCCGGGTTCGTGCCATGGGCCGAGACCGGGATCAGGCAGATATCGCGATCCGCCTCGCCGCGGGCGCGGTGATAGGCGCGGATCGTCAGAAGGCCGGCATATTCGCCCTGCGCGCCCGAATTGGGTTGCATGGACATGGCGTCATAGCCGGTGATCTCGCACAGCCTGTCCGACAGATCGGCGATGGCCTCGGCATAGCCCGCGGCCTGTTCGGCTGGGCAGAATGGATGCAGGGCGCCGAATTCAGGCCATGTGAGCGGCATCATCTCGGCCGCGGCATTGAGCTTCATCGTGCAGGACCCCAGCGGGATCATGGCCCGGTCCAGCGCCAGATCGCGATCCGACAGCCGCCGCATGTAGCGCATCATCTCGGATTCGGCGCGGTTCATGTGAAACACCGGATGCGTGAGATAGGCGCTCTGGCGCAGCATCTCGGACGGGAAGCCGAGTGTGGCGCGATGGGGCGGCGCGATATTGATGCCGAAGGCGCGCAGCACCCGCATCAGCACCTTGTCATCGGTCGTCTCGTCAAGGCTGATGCCCACGCGATCGGTGCCGATCTTACGGAAGTTCAGCCCCTCGGCCCGCGCGGCCGCCAGAATGCCCGCCTGTCCGACCCCCACCTTGACGGTGATCGTGTCGAAAAAGGCCTTCGGGCTGACCTTGGCGCCCGCGGCGCGCAGCGCCTTGGCAAGCCGGACAGTGCGGAAATGCACGCCTTCGGCGATGGATTTCAGCCCCTCTGGCCCATGGAACACTGCGTAAAACGAGGCCATGACGGCCAGCAGGGCCTGCGCGGTGCAGACATTCGACGTGGCCTTTTCGCGGCGGATATGCTGCTCGCGCGTCTGAAGCGACAGCCTGTAGGCCTTGTTGCCGCGCGCATCGACCGACACCCCCACGATCCGACCCGGCATGGAGCGTTTGAGCGCATCCGTGCAGGACATGAAGGCCGCGTGCGGGCCGCCATAGCCCATCGGCACTCCGAACCGCTGGGACGAGCCCACCGCGATATCGGCGCCCATCTGGCCCGGTTCCTTGAGCATGGTCAGCGCCAGAAGATCGGTCGCCACGACGGCAATCGCCTTGGCCGCATGAAGGCCCGCGATGATGTCGGTGAAATCCGTCACATGGCCATAGGTGCCCGGATACTGGAACACCGCGCCAAAGACGGTTTCGGGATCGAGATCCTCGGGGGCGCCGACGACCACGTCGATGCCAAGGGGGGCGGCCCGCGTCTCGACCACGCCGATCGTCTGGGGATGGCAATTGCGGTCGACGAAAAAGGCCGTGGCCTTCGATTTCGATCCGCGCCGCGCCATCGTCATGGCCTCGGCCACCGCCGTTGCCTCATCCAGAAGCGAGGCGTTGGCCACGGGCAGGCCCGTCAGGTCCGACACCATTGTCTGATAATTCAGAAGCGCCTCGAGCCGGCCCTGTGCGATTTCGGGCTGGTAGGGGGTATAGGCCGTATACCACGCCGGGTTTTCGAGGATGTTGCGCTGGATCGCGGGCGGCGTGACCGTGCCAAAGTAGCCCTGGCCGATGAGAGAGGTCATGACGGTGTTCTTCGCCGCGACCTCGCGCATCTTGTCCAGAAGGTGATGTTCGGTCATCGGCGCCCAGGTCAACGGGCGGTCCTGACGGATGCTGTCGGGCACCGTCTCGGAGATCAGCGTATCGAGATCGGGCGCGCCCACGACGGCCAGCATCTCGGCCATCTCGGCGGGCGAGGGGCCGATATGGCGGCGGTTCGCGAAATCGTAGGTGTCATAGGTCGTCGGTTCGAATGTCATCGCAATGTCTCCGGCGGGGGGACCAAAATTCTCGAATTTTGGTGGCGGCCCGTGGTTAGCCGATCAATTCCTGATACTCGTCTTCGGTCATGTATTCGTCGACGACCGACAGGTCGTCGACCTTGACCTTGAAGAACCAGCCTTCGCCCAGCGGGTCGTCGTTCACCAAGGCGGGGTTGTCGCTGAGCGCCTCGTTGACCTCGACGATCTCGCCGTCCACGGGGGCGAGGATGTCCGACGCGGCCTTGACGCTTTCGATCACGACGACCTCGTCATCCTTGGCGACCTGTGTCTCGATCTCGGGCAGTTCGACAAAGACGATGTCGCCCAGCTGCGTGGCCGCATGTTCGGTGATGCCCACGACGATCAGGTCGCCATCGACGCGCAGCCATTCGTGTTCTTCGGTGAATCTCATTGCTGTCCTCAACGTTTGAAGGAGTGGGGGTGGAACGGAAACGTGGTGATGGTGACGGGCAGGTCCTTGCCACGGACGCGGCCCGCAAGTTCGGTGCCCGGGTCGGCCAGCGGCGCAGGGACATAGCCCATGGCCACCGGCGCGCCGACCGAGGGGCCGAAGCCGCCGGAGGTGACCTGTCCGACCTCCGCACCTTGCGCAAGAAGGACCGTCCCCTCGCGCATGGGGGCGCGGCCTTCCGGGCGGAGCGCGACGCGGGCGCGCGCGGCGCCATTGGCCAATTCGCTCAGGATACGATCGGCACCCGGAAAGCCGCCCGCGCGGTCGCCGCCCGCGCGGCGCGCCTTCTGGATCGACCATGCAAGCCCGGCCTCGACCGGGGAGGTCGTCTCGTCGATGTCGTGGCCATAAAGGCAAAGCCCGGCCTCGAGCCGCAGCGAATCCCGCGCGCCGAGCCCGATGGGCAGAACCTCCTCCATCGCCAGAAGCGCGCGGGCAAAGCCTTCGGCCCCGGCGTCGCTCACCGACATTTCGAACCCGTCCTCACCGGTGTAGCCCGAGCGGGAGATCCACAGGCTTCCGAACTCGGGATGGTCGGCCTCGATCACATCCATGAAGCGCATGTCTGCGACCTGCGGCACGAGCCGGGCCAGAGCGGCCTCGGCCTCGGGGCCCTGCAGCGCCAGAAGGCAGCGGTCGGTGATGGCGATCACCTCGGTCGTGTCCGACAGGCCCGCCTGCATCAACGCCAGATCGGCGGTCTTGCAGGCGGCGTTGACGACGACGAAGAGGTCATGCCCGCGATTGGCGAACATCAGGTCATCGAGGATGCCGCCCGTGTCATTCGTGAAGAGCCCGTATCTCTGGCGCCCTTCGGGCAGGCCGAGAACGGCCGCGGGCATCAGCGCCTCGAACGCGAGTGCCGTGGCCTCGGCCCCGCCCTTCGGCACCAGCCGGACCTGGCCCATGTGGCTGACGTCGAACAGGCCCGCATGGGCGCGGCAATGCAGATGTTCGGCCATGACGCCTGCGGCATATTGCACGGGCATGTCATAGCCCGCGAACGGCACCATGCGCCCGCCAAGTTCCTTGTGCAGCGCGTCCAGCGGCAGCTGTTTCGTGTTGCTCATACGTCCCCTCCGACCGGCCCGGGTGCTGGGCCGGGCATCATTGCGATGGCCGGAATGGCCGCCGCGGCGATGCCCCCTCTGTCCCTGTCCTGCCGGCCTGTGACCGGGTCAGACGCCTGAGATCGTTATCCCTTCGGCGGGCGGGCCCGGCATGCGGAACCACCACTCTCCAGAGTGTCTTACGTTCGAGGCACGGTCCTTTTGCCTGAGAGTTTACCGGGGCGGATGCTCCTTCGGCACCGTTTCGACCCTTCGGCCTTGACGGATTCTCCCGAACCTCGCCCCATTGGTAGACGCAAGAACTGGCCCGGCGCAAGAGGTGCCGCGCCGCCGCTTCACATCCTGGTGACAGAGGATCGGTTTATTTGCGTTGCATGACCTTCGGACTACATTCACATTTCGATGAACGACGGACCGCATCCGCCGCGCGCCCGACAACGAGGATTTCAAGGGGAGAGACCCGTGAGAGAACAGGCAAGAGCCATCGCGATAGCACAATCCCGGCAAGAGAGCCGAAAATCCTGGCAAATTGCAGGCACGCTTCTGCTTGGGGCCGCCCTTGCACTGGGCGCCGCGATCGAGACCCGCGCACAGGAGATCGATGCCGCCAACGTCATGCCCGATGGCCGCCCCGTCAGTTTTGCAGAGCTGGCCGAGCGGGTCAGCCCGGCCGTCGTGAACATCACCACCTCGACCACGATCGCCGGGCCGACCGGGCCGCAGGGGCTGGTGCCGGAAGGATCGCCCTTCGAGGATTTCTTCCGCGACTTCGAAAACGGCGGGCCTGACGCGCCGCGCCGTGCCTCGGCCGCGGGGTCCGGCTTCGTGATCGGCGCCGAGGGCCTGATCGTGACCAACAACCACGTGATCGCCGATGCGGACGAAATCCTGATCGAGTTTCAGGGGGGGGACACGCTTCCGGCCGAACTGGTCGGGACAGACCCCACGACCGATATCGCGCTTCTCAAGGTCGAGCCGGAAGAGCCTCTGCCCTTCGTGTCCTTCGGAGACAGCGATGCCGTGGGCAGCCGTGTGGGCGACTGGGTGATGGTCATCGGCAACCCGCTGGGCATCGGCTTCTCGGCCTCGGCCGGGATCGTCTCGGCCCGCAACCGGGCGCTTTCGGGCACTTACGATGACTACATTCAGACCGACGCGACCATCAACCGGGGCAATTCGGGCGGGCCGCTGTTCAACATGGATGGCGACGTGATCGGCGTCGTGACGGCGATCCTGTCGCCCGATGGCCGCTCGATCGGGATCGGCTTTGCTATGTCGTCAGCGGTGGCCACGAACGTGGTCGCCCAGCTCGAGGAATATGGCGAGACGCGCCGCGGCTGGCTGGGTGTGCGCATCCAGAACGTGACGCCTGACATGGTCGACGCGATCGAGGGCCTGACCGAAGCCGCTGGCGCCATGGTTACCGACGTCCCCGAAGGCCCGGCGGCCGACGCGGGCATTCTGGCCGGCGACATCATCCTGACTTTCGACGGGCAAGATGTGGCCGACACCGGAGAGCTGGTGCGCATCGTCGGCAATTCGCCGGTGGGCAAGGTCGTAGATGTCGAGGTTCTGCGCGATGGCGAGATGACGAATGTCGCCGTGACGCTTGGCCGCCGCGAAGAGGCCCAGGGCGTCGAGCCCGAGGTCGAGCAGGAGCCTGAACCCCCGGCACCGGCCGAGATGCAGATGCTGGGCCTGACCCTGTCGGAGCTGAGCCAGGACCTGGCCGATGAATACAGCCTGCCCGAGAGCGAAGGCCTCGTGATCACCGGGATCGAGCCGATGTCGGATGCCGAAGCCAAGGGCCTGTTGCCCGGTGACGTGATTACCGAGGTCGGCCAGCAGGCGGTGACCACGATCGATCAGTTCGAAGAGCGGATCGAGCAGGCGCGCGAGGCGGGCCGGAAATCGATCCTGCTTCTGGTGCGCCGCGCAGGTGACCCGCGCTTTGTCGCTCTGGTTCTCGACGACGAATAGGACCGCTCGACTTTGCTGAAATGGCAGGCACCCCCGGATCGCATCCGGGGGTGTCTCCGCTTCAGGGCCCGGTTCCGAACGGAGAGGCGTTGAGCGCCTCGATCTGTTCGTCGGACAATTCGACAAGGCCCAGTTCCCGGGCCGCGGCGATCCACAGAAGCGGGCTGTCGGGGCCGTCGCGGCGCTGGTAATCCTGCACCGCACGGCCCGTGGCCGTATCCATGACCCCCGTGATCTCCCCGCCATAGAAGCCGCGCGCCCGCAAGGCCCGCTGCAGCGAGGCGACGAAGACCTCGGTATAGGCCGGGGGGCAGAGCGTTTCGAAGGCGACTTCTTCGCGTTCGCGGGTGATCTGCTGGCGGATCGCGCTTTCATAGCGGGCCGGGCTGAGCAGCGTGCCATCCTCGTCATAGGTGGCCTGCTGGACCAGAACCTGCTCGGTCAGGGTTTCGATGATGGCGGGCGTGATGTCGCGCCCATAGCAGCGGCCGTCCTCACCCGCCTCGATCTCGGCGGCGATGAAGCTTGGCACATTGGGGGCCTCCACGGGCGGCAGCTGCGTGCTGCACGCCGCAAGAAACCCTGCGAAAAAGGCAAAAGTTACTGGTTGAACCCTGCTCAAGGGGGCCTCGGTCCGATTTGCTTTTGTACGCGCCATCTAGGACCCCGCTCTGACGCCGGCCAATAGCAGACTGCGCGGCGCTTCAAGTTTGCGCGAATATGTTCCCCCCGGCCCACAAGGTCAGGATGTCTGCCAAATCTTCTGGCCCCCGCGGTCCAGAGGCACTAAATGAGAACCAACCGAAAATCTCTGTGACGGAGCGTAACGAAAATGGCGAAGATCACTTACATCGAACATGGCGGCAAGGAACACGTGATCGACGTGCCGAACGGTCTGACCGTCATGGAAGGCGCCCGCGACAATGGTGTGCCCGGCATCGAGGCCGATTGCGGCGGCGCGTGCGCCTGTTCGACCTGTCATGTCTACGTGGCCGAAGAGTGGGTCGAAAAGCTGCCCGCCAAGGACCCGATGGAAGAAGACATGCTCGATTTCGCCTATGAGCCCGATCCCAAGCGGTCGCGCCTGACCTGCCAGCTCAAGGTCAGCGATGCGCTGGATGGTCTTGTCGTGCAGATGCCCGAAAAGCAGATCTGATCCATGCACCGCGCAGGGCTGGTCGCTGTTCTGGCGCTATGCGCCGGGGCGGCCTCTGCGCAAGACGCGCCCGCGCGGATAGACGGCGCCCGCTATTCAGAACCGACCACGCGTTATGCGCATGGCGTTCTGGGCGATGACGAGGAATGGGGCGCGTTTGTCCTTGATGTCGTGATCTGCCCCGGATGCGCCGAGGAGGCATCGCAGGAGGTCATCATTCGTCTGCCCGAGGCGCGGGTCTTCGAAGATGTGGCCCCCCGGCTTGTTGATGTTGACGGCGACGGCGACCCCGAGGTGATCGTTGTCGAAAGCGACCAGTCACTTGGCGCGCGCCTTGCGATCCATGACGAGACGGGCCTGCGCGCGGCCACGCCATTTATCGGCCAGCGCTTTCGCTGGCTGGCTCCGGTGGGGGCTACCGATCTCGATGGTGACGGCCGGATCGAGATCGCCTATGTCGACCGCCCGCATCTTGCCCGCACCTTGCGTGTCTGGCGGCTGGAGGAGGGCACTCTCGTCCAGCTGGCCGAGATGCCGGGCCTGACCAACCACCGGATCGGCGAGACCGATATCGCAGGCGGCATCCGCGATTGCGGGGCGGGGCCCGAGATGATCGTCGCGGATAGGGACTGGTCCCGCCTGATGGCCGTCACTTTCGACGGGCAGGCCCTGACGGCGCGCGATATCGGGCGGCACGAGGGACGCGCCTCCTTTGCGCGGGCGCTGCGCTGCGAGGGCTAGGTCACCGCGCTCAGCTCGTCAGAACCAGCAGGACGATCCCGCCCGCCATTTCCGACAGAACCTGAGCCGCGCCAAGGATATCGCCCGTCTGCCCGCCGATCCGCCGCATGGCGATCAGCGCCCATGCCGCACCTGCCAGCGCCATGGCCAGAGCCAGAGGAACAGCGTTCACGCCAAGTGCGACAAGCGCGATACCGAGGCCGAGGATCACGGCGATCCCGGTCGTGACGGGCCCCGGGCGACCCACGGTCGCGCTCAGCCCGTTGTCGCGGGCATGGGGCAGGGACGCCATCAGGACAACCATCGACACCCGGCTGGCCGCGCCCAGCGCCACGAGAACCGCGATGGGCGACAGGCCGGTCTCGATGAGGTGGACGAGGATTTGCCATCTGAGCGCGAAGGTCAGGATTAGCCCGGTGACGCCAAAGGCGCCGATATGGCTGTCCTTCATGATCTCGAGCCGCCGGTCCCGCGTCCAGCCGCCCCACAGACCGTCAAGGCTGTCGGCAAGGCCGTCCTCATGCATCGCGCCGGTTGTGGCAACCTGCAGGGCAAGGGCGAGAAGCGCCGCGATTGCGGGGGGCAAACCGGCGGCAAGGGCGACCCATGCGATGGCGCCGGCAAGCGTGCCCACCACCAGGCCGGCCAGCGGCCAGGCCCAGGCCGCCCGCGCACCGCGGGCCACCGCGGCCTCCCCGTTGACGGGGATCGGCAGACGGGTCAGCAGGCCAAGTGCGGCGGGCAGATCGACCGGCGCCAGAATGTCGGTTTTTTCCCGTGCCATGACTTCTCGGGCCTTTCCGCTGCGTGCCGAACCGTTAGACAGATCACCAGACCAGTGCAACGAGGACAAAGATGGCCGCACCCTTCTCCAATTTCGCCGAATTTAGCGAGTGCCTGTCGCGCGCACCATCCCCTGATGCCGCGGCGGCACGCGGGGCCACCGAGCGCAACGCGATGCTGACCAAGCCGCCCGGCGCGCTGGGCCGGCTGGAGGATCTGGCGATCTGGTATGCCGGCTGGCGCGGCGACGCGCGGCCACGGATCACGGCTCCGCAGATCGTGGTCTTTGCCGGCAATCACGGGGTGACGGCGCAGGGTATCTCGGCCTTTCCCGCCGAGGTGACGCACCAGATGGTCGCCAATTTCGAGGCCGGCGGCGCGGCGATCAACCAGCTGGCCCGGACCTTTGGCGCGCGCATGGATGTGGTTGCGCTCGATCTCGACCGGCCCACGGCCGATTTCACCCAGGGCCCGGCGATGACCGAGGCCGAATGCACCGCCGCCCTTGCCGCCGGATGGGAGGCCGTCGACCCTGACGCGGACCTTCTGGTCACCGGCGAGATGGGGATCGGCAACACCACCTCTGCCGCGGCGATCGCGCATGCGATCCTGGGCGGTGCGCCCGCGGACTGGGCCGGGCGCGGCACCGGCATCGACGACGCGGGCCTTGCCCGCAAGGCCGATGTCGTGGCGCGGGGCGTTGCCGTCAATCCAGGGCTCGTCGCCACGCCGCTGGGCGTCCTT
Organism: Alexandriicola marinus; assembly: GCF_004000435.1. Classification (GTDB taxonomy): domain Bacteria; phylum Pseudomonadota; class Alphaproteobacteria; order Rhodobacterales; family Rhodobacteraceae; genus Alexandriicola; species Alexandriicola marinus. The sequence goes on along the minus strand of NZ_RBVZ01000004.1, from coordinate 100,807 downwards.
CAGGCGCTGGGCGGGCGCGAGATCGCGGCCATGGCGGGGGCGATCGCGGCGGCGCGGGCGGCGCGTATCCCGGTCATCCTCGACGGCTTCATCTGCTCTGCCGCGGCGCTCGTCCTGCACCGGGCGATGGCCGGCGCGCTGGATCACGCGGTTGCGGGACACCTGAGCGATGAGGCGGCGCATGGCAGGATGCTCGATGCGCTGGGCAAGGTTCCCCTGCTGGACCTGGGTCTGCGGCTGGGCGAAGGCTCGGGTGCGGCGTTGGCCATCGGCGTGATGCAGGGGGCCGTTGCCTGCCATTCCGGGATGGCCACCTTCGGCGAGGCCGGTGTCAGCGACGGTTGAGCCCGCCCTTGCTCTGGAACCCGGAGGCGGGCTGCGTATCCGTCCCGTCTTCGGCGGCCTTGCGGACGGTTTCCACGCGACTTGCGAAGATCGTCTCGAGTTCCTTGTTCAATTCGCGCGACCGGGCGACGTATTCCGGATTGTCCGCCGTCTTGACCCCGGGCTTCCACAGGGGGGCCAGCTCGCGCACTGCCGCGCGGTCCCGCTGGTAGAAGGTCACCTCCGCCTCGGCGGCCTCGAACTCGCTCAGCCCGATATTCTCGAGCACATAGCGCCCGGCGCGCAGACTGGAATCGAACATCTCGCGAACGATGTCATTGGCGCCCGCACGGTAGAGTTCATAGACATGCACGCGGTCATAGGCCCGGGCCACGATGTGCAGATCAGGCCGGTCCCGCCGGGCATAGGCCACCAGCCGGTTGGCCGCGTCCCGGTCATCCAGCGCCACGACAAGGACCTTTGCGGTCTGAAGCCCGGCCGCATGCAGGATGTCAGGCCGCGTCGGATCGCCGAAATAGCCGCGAAAACCGAACCGGCGCATGGTGTTGATCGTTTCCATGTCGTGATCTAGCACGACCGTCTGAAAACCCGCGCTTTGCACCATCCGGTTCACGACCTGACCGAACCGGCCGATGCCCGCGATGATGACGGTGCCGGTCTCTTCGATCTTGTCGGCGGGCTGGTCGCTGACGCCGGCATCGACGAATTTCAGCTTTTCAAAGAGGATGAACAGAAGCGGCGTGATCAGCATCGACAGGGCCACGACCAGCAGCATCAACTCTGACATGTCGCGGCTCAGAACGTTCTGTTGCGACGAGAACGAGATCAGGACGAAGCCGAATTCCCCCGCCTGGGCCAGGCCCAGCGTGAACAGCCACCTGTCGCGCCCGCGAAGGCCGAAGGCCATCGCAAGGATCAACAGGATCACGCCCTTCAGGACCATCATCCCCAGCGTGATCGCAAGGATCGTGAGCGGCGCACCCAAAAGGGTGTCGAAATTGATGCCGGCCCCGACGGTGATGAAGAACAGCCCCAGAAACAGGCCCTTGAAGGGCTGAAGGTCGCTTTCCAATTCGTGGCGGAATTCGGAATTTGCCAGCAGCACGCCGGCGAGGAACGTGCCCAGCGCGGGCGAGAGGCCCACCAGCGACATCAGAACCGCGACGCCAACCACCATCAGAAGGGCAAGCGCGGTATACATCTCGCGCAGGCGCGCATGGTGGATATAGCGGAAGACGGGCCGCGTGGCGAAGATACCCAGAAGGATGACAAGCGCGACGGCTGCTACGGTCACCAGCGTCACACCCCAGCCCGGCAGACCCTCGACAAGGCTGATCGCGCCATGCCCGGCGCCGTGGTCCCCGTTATCGATATGGATCGATCCATCGGACTCGAAGACCGGGGCCAGCGTCCCCAACGTCAGGAGCGGGATGACGGCCAGCATCGGGATCACGGCGATATCCTGCGACAGCAGAACCGAAAAGATCGACCGCCCGCCCGGGGTGGTCATGAGGCCCTTTTCGGTCAGGGTCTGCAGAACGATGGCGGTCGATGACAGCGCGAGGATCAGCCCGATGGCCAGCGACGTCTGCCATGGCAGACCAAAGACATAGGCGCCCCCCATCACCGCGAGAGTGGTGATGCCGATCTGCAGTCCACCCAGCCCGATCAGCCGGTTCCGCATGTCCCACAGGGCGCGCGGCTCAAGCTCGAGCCCGATCAGGAACAGCATGACGACCACGCCGAATTCGGCGAAATGGCGCAGGTCCTCGGTCTGGGAGCCGACACCGGGCAGGAACCCGATAACGATGCCCGCCAGCAGATATCCCAGAACCGACCCAAGACCCAGACGCGCGGCAAGCGGCACCGCGATGACCGCGGCGCCAAGGTAAATCGTTGCCTGCAGGAGGAAGACGTCCATGGGATCACCTTCGCAAGCGCCGGACGTATTGGCAACGTCAATGGCGCCGTAAGGCGGCCGGAACCGGACGCCGGGCGGCCCTAACCGGGGTCAGGCGCGCGGGATCGGCCCCGAATTCCGGCCAGTGACAGGGTCGCTGCTCTCCCGCCACGGAAGAACCCTATGATTCAAGTTGGTTAACAGGAGATTAACCATTGGAAATCCGCAAGGGTCACAACGGCAGGGGCGCATCTTTTTTAAGCTGATCCATGACGATCTGGCTCTGGACCCGGCCCACGCCGGGATGCGCGAGAATCACGTCGTGGATGAGCCGGTTCAGCCCGGCGAGATCCGGCGTCCAGACACGCAGCAGGTAATCTGCCTCACCAGTCAGGGTCCAGGCGCTTACGATTTCGGGCCGCCGCTCCACAAGCCGGGCAAAATCGCGCCCGGGGCCCGGACCGTGCTGGCTTAGCTGAACCTGAACGAAGGCCTGCACATCGAGCCCCAGCCGCGCCGGATCAAGCCGCGCGGTGTAATGGGTGATCACGCCGCTCTGCTCGAGACGCAGCTTGCGCCGGCCCGCCTGACTGGGCGAGAGGTTCAGCCGCGCGCCCAGGTCCTGCGATGTCATCTGCGCATCGGTCTGGAGCAGGGCGAGGAGGCGAATGTCGGTGGCATCGAGGTTCATGCGGTGATCATGCGACAGATCCGAGTGATACGCAATTTTTCCGCATCTAGTGCTTCAAGAGGATGAAGAATGCGCACTATCGGCGCTGAGGATCGCGGAAGATCGTGCCACACCGAATTTGAACAGGAGGGTCCCATGGGTCCGTTTCCGCATGACGCGCCACGTGCCAAGATCACCGCAGATAATCCCGCAGGCACCGACGGGTTCGAATTCGTCGAGTTTGCCCATCCCGATCCGGATGTGCTGCGCCGGCTGTTTGCACAGATGGGCTATGCCCACGTCGCGACCCACAAGACCCGCGCGATAGAATTGTGGCAGCAGGGCGATATCACCTATGTGATCAACGACGCGCCCGGCAGCCATGCCCGTGATTTCGCCACGGAACATGGCCCCTGCGCCCCGTCGATGGGCTGGCGGGTCGTCGATGCGGCCCATGCGCTGCGCCATGCCGTGGCGCGCGGGGCCGAGGAATACACCGGCCCCGGCAAGACGATGGATGTCCCGGCCATTCGCGGGATTGGCGGCAGCCTGATCTATTTCATCGACCAGTATTACGAGACCAACCCCTACAACGCAGAATTCGATTGGGTGTCGGACGCGCATCCGCAGGGCGTGGGGTTTCACTACCTCGATCACCTGACCCACAACGTTCACAAGGGAAACATGGATACCTGGTTCCGGTTTTACGGTGACCTGTTCAATTTCCGTGAAATCCGGTTCTTCGATATCGAGGGCAAGTTCTCCGGCCTGCTGAGCCGCGCGCTGACGTCGCCGTGTGGCCGCATCCGTATCCCGATCAACGAGGATCGGGGCGAGACGGGACAGATCGTCGAATACCTCAAGCGGTATAACGGCGAGGGGATCCAGCACATCGCGGTTGGGACGAAAGACGTCGAGATATACGATGCCGTCGACGCCATCGCCGAACGTGGCATCCGCTTCATGCCGAAGCCGCCCGCCAGCTATTACGAGCTGAGCAAGGATCGCGTCCAGGGCCATGACGAACCGCTCGACCGGATGGCGCAACACGGGATCCTGATCGACGGCGAGGGCGTGGTCGACGGGGGAGAGACCCGTATCCTGTTGCAGATCTTCTCGAAAACTGTGATCGGCCCGATCTTTTTCGAATTCATCCAGCGCAAGGGGGATGACGGCTTCGGCGAGGGCAACTTCAAGGCGCTTTTCGAATCGATCGAAGCCGATCAGGTGGCCCGGGGCGTGCTGTCCACCGAACCGGCGGACTAGCTTTGCGCATCTTGCGATGATGTCTTGGGCTGACCCGCGTCCCCGGCCCATTCAGGGCGCGCGGGACAGTCGGGTCTGGGGGGATCAGCCGCTGGGGATTTCCAGCGTCACGTTCCGACCGCTCTTGACGTAGCTGAGCGTGTTGTCCTCGATCGCGGCCACCCGGCCGCCGTCAAGCCTGTCTCCGACCCCGACCCGCACATAGCGGCCGTTCGATAGCCGGACAAGCGCGCGACGATCGCTGGGCCGCCCATAGACGCCGATCAGGTTGATCTGGCGGAGGTTGATCGCGTTTTCCTGAGTTGCGGCAGAGGCGACGGTCTGTGGCACGGGGCCGGTCGGTTGCGCGGCCGCGTTCGACACCGCCTCGGGTTCGGATGCTGCCGCGGGGGCAGATGCGGCGGGAGCCTGGCTCTGTCGGGAACGGGCCTGCTGAACGACACGATCGAAATTGTTGGGCCGGCTGTCGGGCCGGATCGCCGAGGCAACGGCGTTCGGTGTCGCCGAGGCCAGAGGATCGGCCGCGCCCTGGAGAATACCGGCCAGCGCATCCTCCACCTCGTTGGCGGGGGGCGCCTCTTCTTCCGCCGGGGCCTCGGCCGGATCAGGCTCGGGCGCCAGGCCTTCGGGCCGCGGCGACGGGCGCGGGCCTGCAAAGGCGGCAAGCTGCACTTCGGGCAGCAGGTCTTCGGGAACGGCGTCGTCAGGCCGAACGTTCGGACGGATACCGTTGAGCGAGATTGCAGCAGCATTCAGCGAACCGGCGGTTGAGATCCGCGCATCGGGCCGGACGGGCGCCTGCTCCAGAACGGCAAGCGCCTGAGGCGCGAGGCTCTCGGTCGCGTCTGCGACGATCGGATCTGCGGGGGCGGCTGGTTCGGGCTCGGGCAGAGCGGCTGCAAGGTCCGTAGCCTCCGAAGACGCCTGTGGCGTCTCTTCGACCGGGGCGGGGGCCTCGGCGATTTCAGCTGCGGGAGGAGCTTGCGGCTCAGCGATGACCGGCGGCGTGCCCGGGCGCGTCGGCGGCACGATGGAGGGCGATCCGGCATAGATGGTCAACCCGTAGGGCGTAACCGTGCCTTCGGGCGTGGCAAGCAGGAAGCCCCTGTCATCCCGTTCAAAGCGCATATCCGGCGGCGGCGGGTTTACTTGGGCGACAAGGACCGCATCGGGTGCGGTCTGCGGCAATTGCGGTGTCGGGCCCAGGGCGGGCGGCACCTCGCTCAGGGTGCGGACCACGGTGCCGAGAGGCTCGGGTTGCGGCTCGACCGGCAGGCGCGGTGCGCGGAGCCAGACGCCCGTGGCCGCGTAGAACCGTTCGGCGGCGGCGGGGCTCAGCACCGCGCCTGGCACCTCGGCCACGGCCTGTGCCGGGGTCGGCGCAGACAAGGCCCGCAGAAGATCGGGGTCGGGCAGCAGGGAGCCCGTCTCGGACAGCAGCATGTCACCCGAAGGCACGCTGCCGGGAGCCAAGGGCGATTCGTCCGCCGGCAGGGGCGTCGGCTCGAAGGCCGGGGCGGCCGGCACGCTAGCCTGCGGCGGCGTTGCGGCCAGGGTCGGCGCGGCCTCATCGCCCGCGTCGGCGGCCATCGTGGGGGTGTCATCCAGACCGAAGAACCGGGCAAAGCTGTCGCTGGAAATCGTGGCCCACGCCGCCACGGCGGCCATGAGCAGCAGCAGAACCGCCGTCAGGATAAGCCCGAGGAACCTCGGTTTGCCGCGCACGTTTTCGTCCTTGCGGCGCGCGCCGAAGATGGTGAGCCGCTCTTTCTCGCTCTCGCTGCGCACGGCTTCTGGCTTGGCGGTGACCGGCTCCGGCGGCGCGCTCCGCGCGGCGGGTGCCTTGGCCGTCAGGTCCGGGGCCTTGTCCTTCGTGCGGCCACGCCCAATCAGACCAAAGCGGCGTTTGCCGCCCTTGTCTTGTGACGGCGATGCGCCGGCAGGCCCAACGGAGGCCGAAAGCGAGGCTGCGACCTCTGCGGGTGGCGCGGGTATCGCCGTTTCGGACGTGCTGACGGGGGGCGATTTCGGCATCTGCCGCACGGGCGGCGGGACATCCGATCGCGACGGCGCGGACGGAAGGCTGGGCGGCGCGGATGATACCGGCGCCTGCGGCCCTGCACCCGGGATCGGCCGCGCGGCGGCTGCCCCGTTGATCGGAGGCAGATCTGGGCTGTTCTGCACCCGTCTGAGCGCCTTGGACACCGCGGGCGGCGGTGGCGTCGCGGGGCGGAAGGCCGGAGGACGTTCTTCCGTGCCCGCACCGGCTCGCGGCGGGACGGCCTCACGTTGCCCGACCTTTTTCATGGCCTCGGCAACCGCGGGTGGCATCGGTGTGCCCGGTTTGGCCACCGGATCGATTCGCGGTGTCGCGGCGAAGGCCGGTTGGGCGGCGGATTCCGCGGCGGGCTGTGCGCCGACCGAGCCATTCGGAAGGCGGACGCTTGGGGACCTGCCGGAGGATGCCGGCGGTATGTCGAGTTCTTCACGGACGCTGCGCAGCCGCGAGGAAAAGACCGGCTCGGCCAGCGCCGGTTCGGGCGAGTCAGGCTGCGCGGCAGGCTCTTGATCGGGGTCGGGTGCCTCGTCGCGATCCGGCCCGGTTGAGGCTGGCTCGGCCGTTTCGGTCGGTTCCTCCGACGGGCTTTCTTCGGGGTGTTCTGGTTGGGCGGGGGCGGTTTCGGGCGCCTCGGCCTGCTGAGACGCCTCGCGCTCGGAGATCTCCGGCGTGACCGGTTCGTCGCTTGCGGCGCCGATGGCCATCCCGTCGTCTTCCGGGGCGCTGTCAGCCTGTGATGCTACGGTCTCCGGTTCGCTGTCAAAGCTGGCCGGTGGAGTTGTCTGCGCGTTGTCTTCGAAGGACGCGGCCTCTGGTTCGATCTCGTCGGGCGTCGGTTCAGAGGCATCTTCCTCGGAGGGCGCCTCTTCGGTCGACAGGTCCGGCCCGGAGGAGGCAGAAGGCACATCCGTCACATGAGCTTCGACCTCCTGTGCCTTGATTTCATTTCCACTTTGTTCTTCTGAGGCCTCGGCATCTGTGTCGCTCTGCGGGGCCTCGGAGACAGATTCCACCTCTTCCGAAGCGGTCTCCGGCGCGGTGGGCTGGTCGACACCGGCAGATGCCGACGGGATCGTGGTCAGTGGAACGGGCGTCTTGTCGCGGGTGACCCGTGTGCCGGACGCGGCCTTGGCCTTGCCGAAAAAGGGCTCACCCGGGAAGCCGTCGGGGTCGGGCACGGCGACAAAGGAAACAGGTCCGAACTCGTGTTCGGCGGCAAAGGCCTCTGCCTCTTCGAGCGTTTCGTTGGCGATGGCGGCAATGGCGGTGCCGCTCTCATGCTCGGAGAAATCGTAGCTGAGTTCTTCGACGGCGTAGGGCGTTGCCCCTTCGAGGGCGGCGCGAACGTCGGCATCCTTCAGCCCTTTTCCGGGCAGGTCGAGGTATTTGATCTGGTCGTTGGGAATGATCAGTTTCGATCTGATCCCGTCGGGCGCGAGTTCGAGAGCCTCGGCGCGCAACGCCGCAAGAGACCCGGACAGATCGGCATCCTCGAGCGAGACGGAGCCGACCTCGCTCCAGCCGGACTTACCGCGATACAGAAGGCTGATACCGTCAAACGAAAGTGACAGGGAAAAATTCGGTTTCATGTAGCGGCTTTAGCATCCCAGGTGGCAGCGCGATAAGAACCCCACATCGCAAGCCCGGAACTTATAGCAGTTTCCCGCCGATGCAAAGAACGTGCCATATTGTGGTATATCCGCCGCCATCCCCAAGGAGCATGGTCCGGGAGACGTCCAAGCAGATGAAACACCCGGACGACAGGAGCACGACATGACCCGATTCCGAAGACTGATTCCCCTTGTTTTGGCCGCTTTCGCAGCGGTTTCGCTAAGCGTCGGCCCCCTGCAGGCCGACGAACGGCGCATCACCGTTGTGGGCGAAGGCGGCGTTTCGGCCGCGCCCGACATGGCGATGATCCAGATCGGTGTGAGCGAAGAGGCGCCGACAGCCGCGGAGGCTCTGCGCGCCATGAGCGCTGCGGGGGAATCAATTCTTGCCCGGCTGACCGAGGCAGGCGTCGAGTCGCGCGACATCCAGACATCCGGTCTGACCCTGCGGCCACGCTATCAATCCCGCGTAGATCGCGAGGCGCCCGAGATCACCGGATTCGTGGCGGAAACGCGATTCGGCGTCAGTGTCCGGGACCTGGCAGGTCTTGGCACGATCCTGGACAGCGTCGTGACCGAGGGCGGGGCAAACACCCTGCAATCCGTCGAATTCACCCTCTCAGACCTGCGTCCGATGCGTGACGCTGCCCGGCGCGACGCAGTGGCCGACGGCCGTGCCAAGGCAGAGTTGTTCGCCGAGGCAGCGGGCGTGACCTTGGGCGCGCTGCTGACCCTCAACGAGGACAGCGGGGGCTTTGTGCCCGCCCCGATGATGGAGATGCGGATGATGGATGCGGCCTCCGGATCGGTGCCGGTCGCCGAAGGCGAAGTCACGATCGAGGTGCGGGTGACGATGGTCTATGCCATCGCACAATAGGGGGCGCGGCCCCGGCGCAACCGCCGGGGCCGCCTGTCATGGTCAGGCCGAAGCCTTGTTCAGCGCCTGATCCAGATCAGCGATGAGATCGTCGGCTGCTTCGATCCCGATCGAGAGGCGCACGACATTGGGGGCGGCACCCGCCGCCTCCTGTTGTTCGGGCGTCAGCTGACGGTGGGTCGTCGAGGCCGAATGGATCACGAGGCTGCGTGTGTCGCCAAGGTTGGCGACATGGCTGAACAATTCGAGGGAATCCACGAATTTTACGCAGGCCTCGTATCCGTCCTTGAGAGCGATGGTGAACAGGCTGCTGGCGCCCTTGGGGCAAACCTTCGCGATCCGGTCGTAATAGGGCGAGGAGGGCAGGCCCGCGTAGGTTACCTTTTCCACCGCGGCGTGGCCTTCAAGCCAGCTGGCGATCTTGACCGCGTTCTCGACATGCCGCTCCATGCGCAGGCTCAGCGTCTCGATCCCCATCAGGGTGTAATGCGCCGCCTGCGGGTTCATCGTCATGCCAAGGTCGCGCAGGCCGATGGCGATGCCGTGGAAGGTAAAGGCCATCGGGCCCAGAACCTCGTGGAACTTGAGCCCGTGATAGGCGGGCTCGGGTTCGCTGAGCGACGGGAACTTGCCCGAGGCCGACCAGTCGAACTTGCCCGAATCGATGATCGCGCCGCCGGTGACCGTGCCGTTGCCGGTGAGGTATTTCGTCGTCGAATGCACGACCAGTGTCGCGCCCAACTCGATCGGGCGGCACAGATACGGCGTGGCGGTGGTGTTGTCGACGATCAGCGGCAGGCCCGCGCCATCGGCCACCTCGGCGATCGCGGGGATATCGGTGATATAGCCGCCCGGGTTGGCGATCGATTCACAAAAGATCGCGCGGGTGTCGTCGTCGATCGCGGCGCGCACAGCGTCCACATCGTTGAAATCGACGAACTTCGCCGACCAGCCGAACTTGCGGATCGTGTTGGTGAATTGCTGGACCGTTCCGCCATAAAGCCGGGTTGAGGCGACCACGTTGGTGCCCGGCCCCATCAGCGGGAACAGCGCCATGATCTGCGCGGCGTGCCCCGACGAACAGCAGACCGCGCCCGCACCGCCCTCGAGCGTCGCGAGCCGTTCCTGAAGGGCCGCGACCGTCGGGTTGGTCAGGCGGGAATAGATGTATCCGACCTCTTGCAGGTTGAACAAGGCGGCCGCGTGATCGGCGTCGCGGAACACATAGGCCGTGGTCTGGTAGATCGGTACCTGACGGGCGCCGGTTGCCGGATCGGGCTGTGCGCCCGCATGGATCTGAAGCGTTTCAAAGCCGTACTTTGGCCCGGTTTCGGTGGACATGGTCTTCTCCCTTGAGATGTGTTGTGCGGACGTTAGCGCCGGAAAGGGCAGGCCACAACGGGTCAGCGCCAGGCAAGGTCCGCCTGACTTGCCCTGCGCTGCGCATCTGGTGTCAAGTCTGCCCTATGGAACCTGAATCGTATCGTGCCTCACCGCTGCTTGGACCCGTCATCGGCGGAATGCTCGGGGTGATTTACTTGGTCATCATCGGTCTGCCGATGCTGACCGAAAGCGGCAGTGACGACTTCGAGAAAGACAGCATTGTCATCTTCGCCGTGACATGGGTGATCGCGACGCTCCTCTTCACGATCGTCGGGATGCGCATTGTTCTGCGGGTGGACGAGACGGGAATCACCGCCCGCGGGCGCAAGATGGCGTGGGAGGATATCGCCTCTATCGAACGCGAGGACCGGGTCGTCCGATATTCCGGCTACAACAGCTCCACCGGCCTTACCCAGCGAAAGACCCAGCAGGATTTGGTCATCTTCAGTCCGAAAGATTCCGATGTGCCGGCTCTGAAGATCAACGCGGCACTGATGTCTTCGGGCGCGGATGCGTTGGCGGAGCGGATGCGCGGCCACCTCGCAACCTACGGGACGCCTGCCGAGATGTCACCCGATGCCGGACCGGACCCGGACCCCTAGCGCATCCACCATCCCTTGGCCCGCAGCACGCGTCGGATATCCTTTTCCTGCGCAGGCAGGTTCGACTGGTCGAATTCGGCGCGTGCCTTGCGGCCCTGTCCGTGGAACACCATTTTCCGGATAGGGATGTAATCCTTGAGAATGCGCTTGATCCGGTTTGGGGCTGCAAGTTCCTCGAGCAGATCGACCGTCGCGTCCCGCTCCTTGGCATAAAGCAGGGGGAAGGTCCGGTAATGGCAGGTAACGTCCCCATCGAGACCGTCCCATTCGGGACCGGGCCGACCACCGCCCAGTGTATGGACGACGAGGGGAAGCGCCACCTGGTCGAGCCATGGATCAAGCGGCTGGATCACCAGCTCGGGCGGGGCATCGCCCCGGATCGCCCGCGCATAATCGAGGAACAACTTGCCAAAGGCGGCGGGGTCGGGGCCCAGAAACCAGCCCGCGTTGAAATAGAGATATCTCTGCCAGTATTCATCGGGCTGCGACAGGTCGAGAGAGCTTTCGAAATCCAGCCCGAACTTGTCATAGAGCGATTTCCAGATCGCGGTATAGCCCGGCCAATACAGCTCTTCGACGGGCCATGTGCCCTCGCGTTTCATGGAGGCGGTCGGCCGGCTGAAGTCGCGGGGCAGGGTGGTCAGGTCTCCGGTGATCAGCGTGTCGGTATCGAGAAACAGGAACGGCTCTCCGGGTGGCAGAACGGACAGGGCCTCGATCTTGTTGCCATTGGGATATCTCTCGCCGAAATGCACGGCCCTGAAGGGCGCGATCTCGATGTCGAGGGAGGTGAGTATCTCGCGGATATCGGGCCGGATCGCAGTTTCCTTGCGCCAGGCTCCGGCGCGCTCGGGTTCCGCCACGATCACGCGGCCCGGGAAGTCGGGGGACGATCGGCGCAGTGACAGGGCAAACAGCAGCGCCTCGTATTGCAGACGGCCGGCCTGTGCGACCACGAGGATGTTCACAGACTGGTCAGACCCGACCTTTGACGCCATAATTTCACTGCCCACTCTGGATTTTTGGCCAGTATAGGGTGCGGAGGTCTGTCTAGAAAGTCATTGCTTGGGCCTTCGATTGTCAGGGGGGGCCGTTTTTCGGAGATGTGTTATGATCCAATTGTTTATTCCCTTCCTGATCGGCATCGCGCTTGGCCTGCCGGTACCGGAGGGCGGCCCCGATCTGGCGGCTGCCGATCCGGTGGCGCCGATTGTCCGCGAACCCGAGCCACAGGTGCCCACCGGAAAATTCACCACGGCGATCGAGGTCAAGCCGATCCTCGGCATGACGAAACAGAACTGGGTTGCGGTTCGTCTCTACGAGGGGAATGACCTCGTCTATTTCACGCATCTTCTGGCGTGGCGCTGCGGGCTTTGGGAAATTCGCTACAGCATCAACAGTGACGAGACGCTGCAATCCTTCCCGATGGAGCCCTGCCACGAGGAGACCGCCCAGCCCAATGCGATGACGGATGTGGTCAATTTCCTGCCCTACATCACGCTCCCGCCCGAAAGCGTGGAGACGATCTATGTGGAGCTGGTCTTCGACGACGGCACGACGGATTTCGCCGTCTTCACCCGGCCCAATGTCCTGATGCCCTGATCGGCCGGATCACCCCTTCGAGCGGCCGAATTCCTTCATCCGCTTGAGCCGTGCGACCGTGCGGGCCATGGCCTCGCGGTCGTTGGTCTTGGGGAAGGCGCCCTCGCGATAATCGACACCAAGGAATTTGGTCAGCGGGCCCCATCCCTGATCGGCGCTGAACACCAGAAGCCGGTCGGCGGGGATCGTGTCCATCACTTCCTGAGTGTGTTCGTTGTAGCGTGCGATTGCGGCATCGCGATCGTCCATGGTGCCGCGCAGCATCCCTTCCCAGACGATCTCGTTCATCAGGTCGTTGACCTTGCGGCCGAATTCGGTGCTTCCCGCCGGCCCCATGCCGCCATAAATCGTGTTGATCGTGCTTTCATACCATCCCTCGGGGCCCTTGGGATGATGCGTGAGGATGACCTTCGAGTCGGGGAACGCCTCGGAAAGCTCTTTCCAGAACGCCGAACCGGGGAAATCGATCGTTGCGTCGAAGCCCTCATAGAGCTTGCTCCAGTCGATCTTGCTGCGGTCTTCCGTGGCCCATGCCGACCGCCAGAAATCGATATCCGATTTTCGATCGGCGCTGAAAAGCACCTCGGACATGTGGTAACAATTGTACCCCAGATCGCCGAGGGCCTCCCGTACGGAGGAGGTTCCAGTACGGCCGAAACCGGCGCCTATGATCTTCAAATCCATGACAGTTCCAAACGGGTAGATCTACGATGGCCCAGACCTATTCGGGGAGCCGGGTCTGGGCAAGGCGAAAGGCCCAATCGCGACAATGCGCCAGCCTTGCGGACCGGCGCATTCATTGGTTTCGCGGGCGTCCTTCAGGCGGCTTCTTCAACCACGCTGAGGTTGAACAGCTGGTAAAGGGGTTCCTCGAAATGGGATAGATCGCGCGGCTCTGTCGTTGGCTTGAACAGCCCGCGCTCTTCCCATGTGGACGGGTCGAGGCTGATGGCCCAGGCGTTGATCCAGGTATCAGCGACCTTGTGATAGAGTTCGGGATGGCAATCCCTGACCGCGATACGGAACAGCACGATGGCCATCTCTTCGACCAGCTTCATGTTCAGTTTCTGATCCTCGACCAGTTCGTCGACGGACTTCCCGGCCTTGAGGTTCCGGTCGCGCATCCGGCGCACTTCGTCGACGGCGAAATAGTCGATCCACTTGTAACCGATATCGCCCTTGCCGCCCTTTGCCGCCCAGTCACCGAAGAAGTTGTTCATCTGAAGCGACATGTAGAAGAAGTTGCGGCTAACCGCGCGCACGGTCTTGTGTTTCTGGCCGTCGAGGAAGGTTTGCCCGAAGAACAACGGCTGCACAAAGGACCAGCCCGCGAGGATATCCCAGAACAGCTTGGCCGCCATCACGTTGGGATGACCCAGCAGGTGATAGTTGATCTGGATCGAGCGCGTCAGAAGCTCCCCGAACGAGATCACGAAACGGCTTTTCTCTTCGACATCCGCATCCGTGAGTTCGCCTGTCATATCCTTGGCGACCAGATGCGAAATGCAGCAATTGGCAAAGGCGATCAGGTCGGCGCCGGGGGCATACATCGGATCGGCGAAAACGCCGGCATCGCCGGTGCAGGCCCAGCGGTCGGCCGAGAACACCTTGTCGGAGGTGTGGCTGTAGGCGCGCATGACGCCGAAATCGACGAATTCCTTGTCGGCGATCAGCTTGGCGAAATCGGGCTCGTTCTGTTCCAGCCATTCACGCGACTTTTCGCGTGTCCGGAAGGTTTCGAGCGGGTGATAGGCCTTGTCGGCCACGATGCCCACGCTGGTGTAGCCGGACGACAGCGGAATGATCCAGACCCAGTAGCCGGTATCGACGAGGTGATTGGTCGAGAAATACCGGATTTCGCCGGGGACCCGGTCATGCCATTCCGTATTCTCGCGCGGAACGAGGTCGTCCATGTCGACGCGGCCCTCGACCCGGAACCAGACGGCGTGGTGATCGGCCTCGCGCCGTTTGCCCAGACCCAGCTGACGCTGGATCATGCGCATCCGTCCTGCGGCATCGACGACCCAGCGGCATTCCATCTCCTGAAGGTCGGGACCGTCCGCATCGCGGAAGAACGTGACCTTGTGCGGTTGATCACGCTCGTTGATTTCGATCGTTTCGATCCGGGCGCCCTCGATCAGCTGCACGCCCATATCTTCGACCATGGCGCGCAGGTCATTCTCGAACCGGCCCCTGTCGATCTGGTATGACGGGACGGTCGCGAATTTCGACAGGCCCACTTCGGGGCGGTCGGCGAAGTCTTTCGAATCGTCATCCTTGAAGAAGAACCGCAGCCCCAGTTTTCTGAGATGACGATCATCCATGTAGTCGGCAAGCCCGAGGATGTCGCGCATGTAATGCGCGGCCAGTTCGACGGTCGACTCTCCGATCTTGAATGCCGCTTCGGGGAAGGGACGTTCCAGTTTGTCGAGGATCGCGACCGTCGCCCCGGGAACTTCGCGGCGGATCTGTATCGCGAGCGTCAGACCGGCGAATCCGCCACCGCAAATCAAGACATCAACAGGCTTATCGAAATTGGCGCGGGCAGAGGCGCCACTCAGATCAAGAGACATCAAATCACTCCCGGTTTTGGGGCTGGCAAACGCAGCTAATTAACGACAAAAAAGTCAATGTTGTGACGACCCATCGCCCCTGCGGAAATCACGCGGGCTAACTAAAGTTACATCATTTGCACACTTTCGATCCAGTCTTTTCGTGACGCAACGTCAAGGAAGGTCCGGAAAACCGCACCTTCCTGACCAAGAGTTCGGATCTTTGCCGATTGTTTCAACAATCGAAGAATTTCGCAGGCATAAGACACAACCACAGGTCGTGTCTTCGCGCAAAAAACACCGCGTGGGTGCTGAAGCCAGATCATTTTCAGGATGAAAGTGGTGGGCGACCCTGGAATCGAACCAGGCGTGCGTCTCCGCGAGGGAGTTACAGTCCCCTGCCACACCTTGCGGCCTGTCGCC
The DNA here is from genome assembly GCF_004000435.1 of Alexandriicola marinus. GTDB lineage: Bacteria > Pseudomonadota > Alphaproteobacteria > Rhodobacterales > Rhodobacteraceae > Alexandriicola > Alexandriicola marinus. Next base: position 85,518 of record NZ_RBVZ01000004.1, on the reverse strand, counting down.
CACTATTCGCCGGTTGCCCGCGCGAACAGCGGGTGAATATGCAAAGCGGTGCGGCCCGTCAAGACGCGCCAACACGGAAAATCCGTCAGAACCTTGCACCCGGCGGCCTTGGGGCGCACAAGCCTGAGCAAACAAGGGAATCCGCCGATGAAAAAGCCGAAATGGGTCGTGGAAAAGGAACAGGCCAAACGCGCCGCCGCCAATGAGACGGTCTGGCTGTTCGGGCTTCATGCGGTGCGGGACGCGCTGATGAACCCGCGACGCGAGCGGCTGCGCCTTATCGTGACGCGCAATGCGGCCGCACGGCTGGAAGAGGCGATCGCCGCGGCCGGCATCGAACCCGAAATCGCCGATCCGCGAAAGTTCCCTGCGCCGATTGATCCGGGCTCGGTTCATCAGGGCGCGGCGCTGGAGGTGCGGCCCCTCGACTGGGGCAGCCTCGAGGAGGTGGCGACCTCCCGCGGTGTCGATCCTGCGCGCATCGTCCTGCTCGACCGGGTCAGCGATCCGCACAACGTGGGCGCGATCCTGCGCTCGGCCGAGGTGTTCGGCGCGCGCGCCGTGATCGGCGTTCAGCGCCATGCCGCGCCCGAAACCGGCGCGCTTGCAAAGACGGCCAGCGGCGCGCTGGAACGGCAACCCTATCTGCGGGTCCGCAACCTTGCCGAGACGATGGAGGCGCTCAAGGCGATGGGCTACCTCGTCCTCGGTCTTGACGGTGAGGCCGAGTTGACGATTGCTGCGGCCATGGCGGGCCACGAGGATCGCCCGGTGGCCCTTGTTCTCGGGGCCGAGGGGCCGGGCCTGCGCGAACGGACCCGCGAGACCTGCGATTACCTTGTCCGAATTGACGCAGCCGGTGCATTCGGTTCGCTCAACGTCTCGAATGCGGCGGCGGTCTCCCTATATGCCACAAGACAAGGTCCGATACGGGGTGACGGCACGACATGAACGGAACAAAGATCGCAACCTGCTGCTACTGCGGCACGCGCGCCGCGCTGGTTCTGACCGGGAAGACCCGGCATGAACTGAGTTGCGCTGCCTGCGGGGCGCAGCTTCACGATCTGAAAATGTTACCGAAACGCGACGAGCCGCGCCCGGTGCAGCAAGCCCATACGCCCCGTCCGGGCCTGTCCTCGCATGAGCGGGCGATGGCGAAAACGCCGGATCGCTACCATAAGAAACCCAAGAAAAAGAAAAGCTTCCGGCGTAAGTTCCTCGAGGAGATATTCGACGTGGTCGAGGATATCTTCGACTGAAACAATTCATCGCGTGTTGTCACGCCTTGGCGAGGCGGCTTTGCAGGCGGCAGGGATTCGCCCATCTTGATCCTCGACACGGATCATTGACGGAGAAAGACAGATGCTGACCCGCCGCGCCCTTCTCGGGGCTTCGCTTGCCCTTCCGGCCCTTTCCCTGCTGACCCGCCCCGCGATGGCGTCGGAACCGCCGGTCTTCTCTGATGGGGGCATCGCGATCCGTGGCGCCGATCCCGTGGCCTTCTTCACCGAGGGCGCGCCCGTGCAGGGCAAAGCGGATCACGCGCTGATGTGGGATGGCGCGATCTGGCACTTTGCGAGCGCGGCCAACATGGAACGGTTCGAGATGAACCCCACCGCTTATGCACCGCAATACGGCGGCTACTGCGCCTTCGCGATGTCGCGCGGGTATATCGCCTCGTCTGTCCCCGAGGCCTGGACGATCCACGAAGACCGGCTTTACCTCAACTACAGCCTGTCGATCCGGGATCGCTGGTCCCGCGACATACCGGGCAACATCCAGAGTGCCGACGGCCACTGGCCTTCGATCCTTGATGCATGAGCCCTTGGGCTCAGCCCGTGCGCTGATCACAGTTTCATGAGCAGGATCTTTCACCGCGGCAGGGGCGTTCCTATGTAAATGTCAAGAATGGGCCCCAGGAACAGGTCCATTCGGTTTCACTGTCCCTCGTTCCGCACCTGTGCGCCCGGAGGTCCTCCCTTCGGGCGCTTTTTCGTCTGCGGGACTTTTCGGCGGGCCGAAACTCGGGCACATCTGTGGGATGAAACCTTCCGATGCTATCCTGCGCGCCGTCTTTGACCGGACCCGGACGATCGCCCTTGTCGGGGCCTCGCCCGATCCGCTGCGCGCCTCATATTTCGTGGGCCGTTACCTGACGCAGCGCGGATACCGGGTGATCGGCGTCAATCCCAAGGCGGCGGGTCAGGTGCTGTTCGGGGAAACGGTTCGCGCCTCGCTCTCCGAGATCGAGGCCGAGATCGACATGGTCGACATCTTTCGCCGGTCCGAGGCGGTGCCGCCTATCGTGGAAGAGGCGCTGTCGCTCTGGCCCGGGCTGGGAACCGTCTGGATGCAGATCGGCGTGCGCAACGCCGAGGCCGCCGACATGGCGCGCGCGCGTGACGTGACGGTGATCGAGGATCTGTGCCCGAAACAGGAATACCAGCGCCTTGCCGGCGAATTGCGGATGGGCGGCTTTGCCACCGGTCGGATATCGTCGAAACTGCCGGGCCGGTTCTAGCCGCCCTTGCGAGCGGCCTTTTCGGCGAGGCCCGAGGTGCCGTCGCGCCGGGTCAGTTCGGCCTCGATATCACCGAGCGTCACGCCGCGGGCCGCGCACATGACCAGAAGGTGATAGATCGCATCCGCCGCTTCGGAGGTCAGGCGTTCGGGGTCGTTCTTCACGGCCTCGATGATCGCCTCGACCGCCTCTTCGCCGAATTTCTCGGCGGCCTTTTCCGGATTCGCGAGGAGCTTGGCCGTCCAGCTTTCGGACGGGTCGGCATCCGCACGCGCGGCGATGGTGCGGGCAAGGGCCGCGATGCTCATGTCAGCCTCATGGGAATGCCGGCCGCGGCCATATGGGCCTTGGCCTCGGCGATGGTGTAGGTGCCGAAATGGAAGATCGAGGCGGCCAGAACCGCGCTCGCCCCGCCTTCGGTCACGCCCTCGACGAGGTGATCGAGCGTGCCGACACCGCCGCTTGCGATGACGGGGATGTCGACGGCATCCGCGATCGCGCGGGTGAGGGGGATGTTGAAGCCCGCCTTGGTGCCGTCCCGATCCATCGAGGTCAGAAGGATCTCGCCCGCGCCCTTGGCCGCCGCGGTGATCGCGAATTCGACCGCGTCGACCCCCGTCGGTCTGCGCCCGCCATGGGTGAAGATCTCCCACCGGCCGGGCTCGACCGTCTTGGCGTCGATCGCGCAGACGATGCATTGCGAGCCGAACCGCAACGCGGCCTCGGTCAGGACATCGGGGTTGGCGACGGCGGCGGAATTGAAGCTGACCTTGTCAGCACCGGCCAACAGCAGCGCGCGCACGTCCTCATGCGTCCGGACCCCGCCGCCCACGGTGAACGGCATGAAGACCGTCTCTGCCGTGCGGGTCACCAGATCGAACATGGTGCCGCGGTTTTCATGGGTCGCGTGAATGTCGAGAAAGCATAGCTCATCCGCGCCCGCCGCATCATAGGCGCGCGCCGCGTCCACCGGATCGCCCGCATCCACCAGATCGACGAAATTTACGCCTTTCACCACGCGGCCGTCGGCCACGTCGAGACAGGGGATGATGCGCGATTTCAACATGGGATTTCCCTAGACCGTTGTGTCCCCCCGGGCAAGCGCGCGCCGAGGGGCTGCGATCACGCGGCCGGTTCGCGCAGCAGCGCCAGTGCCGCGCCCAGATCGAGCGCGCCGTCATAAAGCGCGCGGCCCGAGATGGCGCCCGAGATCACGCCCGTTGCCTTGAGCCGTGTCAGATCGTCGATGCACGACACGCCGCCCGACGCGATCACCGGGATCGAAACCGCACGCGCCAGCGCCTCGGTCGCGGCGACGTTGGGCCCGCCCATCGCGCCATCGCGGTCGATGTCTGTATAGATGATCGCGGCCACGCCCGCGTCTTCGTAGCTGCGCGCAAGGTCGGTGGCATTGACGTTCGTCTCTTCAGCCCAGCCGCGTGTGGCCACCTTGCCGCCGCGCGCGTCGATTCCCACGGCGATGCGGCCGGGGTGGGCCGTTGCCGCCTCGCGCACCAGATCGGGGTTCTCGACCGCAACGGTGCCGAGGATCACCCGGGCGATGCCCTTGTCGATCCACATGTCGATGGTGGCCATGTCGCGGATGCCGCCGCCCAGCTGCGTGGGGATCGAGGTGGCCGCAAGGATTGCCTCGACAGCCGCGCCGTTGACCGGGCTGCCCGCGAAGGCGCCGTTCAGATCGACGAGGTGGAGCCAGTCGCAGCCTGCCTCCTGAAACTTGCGGGCCTGCTCGCCGGGGGCATCGCTGAACACGGTGGCCTTGTCCATGTCGCCGCGCAGAAGCCGGACGGCCTGACCGTCCTTGAGGTCGATGGCGGGGTAAAGGATCATCTGTCTGTCCCTGTGCGTTGGTCGCGGGCCTTATGGCCCCGCGCGCATGCGGATGCAACGCGACCCGGCGTCATTCTTGCCAAGTGGCCCGCTACGGATAAGGCTGCGGCCAAAGAGGAGGACTCCATGACACCAAAAGCAATCGCAGCCGCCCTCGCGGTTCTTGTCCTGTCGGCCGGGGCCGCGCTCGCCGATCCGCTGGAAGGCACCTGGCGGACGGCGCCGGACGACAATGGAAATACCGGCCTGATCGAGGTGGCGCCTTGCGGCACCGCGCTGTGCGGTACGCTGGTCGCGGCGTTCGACGGGGGCGGTGCACAGGTCTCGTCGCCCAATGTCGGCCGTCTGATCATATCCGAAACGCAGGCGCAGGGTGGCGGTGAATACCGCGGCAAGGTCTGGTCGCCCGACCGGGACCAGACCTACAATTCACGTCTGAGGTTGCAGGGCGACACGCTGTCGGTGTCGGGGTGTGTCCTGGGCATCTGCCGCGACGGCGGCACCTGGCAGCGCGCCCAATAGACAGTCGCGTCAGGGCGCCCAGGTCAGGAAGTTCGCGATCAGCCGCAGGCCCGTCGCCTGGCTTTTCTCGGGGTGGAACTGGGTGCCCACGATATTGTCGCGCCCGACGATCGCGGTGATGTTGCCGGCATAATCGACATGGGCCAGCAGCTCTTCGGGTTTCGCAACCCGCATGGCCCAGCCATGCACGAAATAGGCGTGATCGCCCGTGGCAATTCCGTCGAGCACCGGGTGGGGCGCGTCGATCACCAGATCGTTCCAGCCCATATGCGGCACCTTAAGCGCGTCATCTGCCGGTTCGATCCGCGTGATCTCGCCCTCGATCCAGCCGAAACCGTCAGTCAGTTCGTATTCGTGGCCGCGCGTGGCCAGCATCTGCATGCCGACACAGATGCCGAGGAAGGGCCGGCCCTTGACCTCGACGGCCTCGCGCATCGCATCCGCCAGACCGGGCACCGCGTCGAGCGCGCGTTTGCAGGCAGGAAAGGCGCCATCGCCGGGCAGGACGATCCGGTCGGCGCGGGCCACCACGTCGGGGTCCGATGTGACGATGACATCGCCGCCGCCCACCTCGCGCGACATCCTCTCGAACGCCTTCTGCGCCGAGTGCAGGTTGCCGCTGTCGTAATCCAGAACCGCCGTCAGGCTCATAGGCTGCCCTTGGTCGATGGAATCGCGTCGGCCTTGCGGGGATCGGTCTCGATGGCCATGCGCAGCGCGCGGGCCACGGCCTTGAACGCGGCCTCGGCGATATGGTGGCTGTTGATGCCATGACGCTGATCTATGTGCAGCGTGATGGCACCATGGGTCGACAGTGCCTGAAAGAATTCGCGCACCAGTTCCGTATCGAAGGTGCCGATCTTGGCGGTGGGCATGTCCAGCGTGCAGATCAGGTAGGGCCGCCCCGACAGATCGAGCGCGCAGGCCACCTGCGCGTCATCCATCGGCAGGACGCATTCGCCATAGCGGCGGATGCCGGTCTTGTCGCCAAGCGCCTGCGCCAGGGCCTGGCCCAGCGCGATGCCCACATCCTCGACGCTGTGATGGTCGTCGATATGCAGATCGCCCTTGCAGCGCACGGTCATGTCGATCAGCGAATGCCGTGACAGCTGGTCGAGCATGTGGTCGAAGAAACCGATGCCGGTGCTGTTGTCATAGGTGCCGGTTCCGTCGAGATCGATCTCGACGGAGATGTCGGTTTCGGCGGTCTGTCTCGTGATCTGTGCGCGTCGCATGTGGAGCGTCCTCGGGCGATGGTCGGTCTTGCTATAGGCGCTTGGCGGTGACGCGCCAAGACCCGGCGGCAACGGGCCTGCGATTGGGGCCGGAAATCAACACCTTCTAGGTATCCGCGGGTGGGCGGAGCGCGACGCGGCCTTCCGGGGTCAGGATGAAGATGCGATCATCCTCGAAGATGGCCGCCGTCAGCGGCCCGCCATAGGCCGCCCCGGTGTCGAGGTTGACCCGGTTGCCATAATGCATCGGTTCGTCCACGGGCGTGTGGCCATGCACGACCAGCACCCCCAGATCGCGTTTGTGACCGTGAAAATCGCGCCGGATCCACATCAGGTCGGTGGGATCCTGCTCCCCGATCGGGATGCCGGGGCGGATCCCCGCGTGAACGAAGAGGATACCGGGGATCTGATGCGTCAGGGGCAGGCCCTCGATGAAGGCGCGGTGGCTGTCGGGGACACGATCCTGCGCCTCGGACCAGATCTCGGCCGGATCACGTTCGGGCGTGACCTCGATCCCGTAGCTCGCCAGCGTCGTGTCGCCGCCGAGGCGGGGATCTAGCCAGCTCAGATCCGCCCGCAGCCCCGGATCCTTTGACACGGGGTCGCGAAGGAACAGCTCGAACATGTAATCGTGGTTGCCCTTGATCGTGATCCACGGCTTGCCGTTCATCGTGCCGGCCACGAGGTATTCCAGCACTTCGGCGCTTTCGGGGCCGCGATCGATCAGGTCGCCCAGATGGATCACCGGGGCGGACATGTCGCCCGTTTCGGCGCGATCGGCGGCGATCAGGGCATGGGCCTGCACCAGCAGATCAAGATGGCCGTGAATGTCGCCGATGGCATAGGCGCGGGTCATGAAAAAGCGTCCGATATCAGAAAGGAAACAGGGGTCTCGCGTCCCTTAACGCAATCTCGGGGGGAGGTCACGCGATCGGATGGGCCGGTGTCTCGTCTGTGCCCCGGTTGCGGCATTTCGGGGTCGGCGTGTCCTGCGATGCCGTCGTGAGCCGTGGATCGGGGCTTGCGGCCGGACGGGGCGGTCATGCCCAAGACCGGGTTTCTGGTGTCTAGTGGAAATCCCGGCTCTTGGGGATGATCGCGGCGTCTCTGGGGTGGCGCGAGGTCGGCGCGGCAAGCCGGCCCTGAACGGGACGGTTGACCTCGTCGGCATGGGCGATGGCGGGTTTCAACCCGTCGGGTGACAACCGCAACAGCGCGTCGGACCGATCCTCAAGATGGGTGGCGACAAGGTGGATGATCTCCACGTCGCGCTGGATATAGCCATGCACCGCCAGAAGCCGCGATTGCATGACGACCTTGCGATACTGCTCCATCACCTTGGGCCAGACGACAAGGTTGGCGACGCCCGTCTCGTCCTCGAGCGTGATGAAACAGACGCCGTTCGCGCTGCCGGGGCGCTGCCGGATCAGGACAAGGCCCGCAAGCCGGACCTTCTGCCTGTCGCGGCTGTCGTGCAGGCTGCGCGCGGTGGCATAGCCGGATTTCGTCAGGCTCTTGCGCAGAAAGGCCATGGGATGCGCCTTCAGGCTGAGCCTGAGCGTCTGGTAATCGGCCACCACCTGTTCGCAGACGGGCATGGCGGGCAGGGCGACGGGCCGTTCGGCCCCCTCGTCGCGGGTCTCACGGAAAAGCGGCAGGTCGGGCGCGTCGCGCAGGCCCTTGGCCTCCCACAGGGCCTGCCTGCGGTCGATGAACATCGAGCGCATGGCATCGGCCTCGGCCAGCCTGCGGATATGGGCGGCGCTGATGCCCGCGCGGGCCTTGAGATCGGCCAGATCGCGATAGGGCGCCTCACGCGCGGCCATGATCCGGGCCGCCACATCCTCGCGCAGGCCGGTGACCTGTCGGAAGCCCAGCCGGACGGCGAATGCGCCCGCGCCCACCGGTTCAAGCGTATTGTCCCAATCCGAGAAGTTCACATCCGGCGGCCGCACCGTCACCCCGTGTTCGCGGGCATCGCGCACGATCTGCGCGGGCGCGTAGAACCCCATCGGCTGCGAGTTGAGAAGTGCCGCGCAAAACACTGCAGGATAATGACATTTCAGCCAGCTGGAGACATAGACCAGATGCGCGAAACTGGCCGCGTGGCTTTCGGGAAAGCCGTATTCGCCAAAGCCCTTGATCTGGTTGAAACAGCGCCGCGCGAAATCCTCGTCATAGCCGCGCGCCACCATCCGGCCCACCATCTTTTCCTCCAGAAGCCCGATCGTGCCCTTGGACCGGAAGGTGGCCATGGCCTTGCGCAGCTCATTGGCCTCGGCGGGGCTGAATTCCGCGGCCTCGATCGCGATCTTCATCGCCTGTTCCTGAAAGATCGGCACACCCAGCGTCCGGCCGAGGATGTTCTTCAGCTCGGCCGGATCATGGGGCGCGCCGGGCGCGGGATAGTCCACCGCTTCCTCGCCGTTGCGGCGGCGCAGATAGGGGTGGACCATATCGCCCTGGATCGGGCCCGGGCGCACGATGGCGACCTCGATCACGAGGTCGTAGAATTCCCGCGGGCGCAGGCGCGGCAGCATGTTCATCTGTGCGCGGCTTTCCACCTGGAACACGCCCACGCTGTCGCCCCGGCACAGCATCTCGTAGACGCGGGGGTCTTCGCGCGGGGTGGTGGCGAGGGTGAACTCCTCCCCGTAATGCGCTGAAATCATGTCGAATGCCTTGCGGATGCACGTCAGCATTCCAAGCGCGAGGATATCCACCTTCAGGATCCCCAGTGCGTCGATATCGTCCTTGTCCCATTCGATGAAGGACCGGTCCGGCATCGCGCCATTGCCGATGGGCACCGTCTCGGTCAGGGGGCGTTCTGTCAGGATGAAGCCGCCCACATGCTGGCTCAGGTGGCGCGGCATCCCGATCAGCTGCCGGGCCAGGATGATCGTGCGCCGCAAGACCGGGTCCGACAGGTCGAGCCCGGCCTCGGCCACGTGGCCTTCGGCTACATCCTTGCCCCACGACCCCCAGATCGTCTTGGCCAGCGCGCCCGTCACATCCTCCGACAGGCCCATCACCTTGCCGACCTCGCGGATGGCCGAGCGGGGTCGGTAATGGATCACCGTGGCGCAGAGCCCCGCGCGATCGCGGCCATATTTGTCATAGATGTGCTGGATCACCTCTTCGCGGCGCTCGTGTTCGAAATCGACGTCGATATCGGGCGGTTCCTTCCGCTCTTCCGAGATGAAGCGTTCGAACAGCAGCTGGTGCTGCGCCGGATCGACGGCGGTGATCCCCAGAACATAGCAGACCGCCGAATTTGCGGCCGAGCCGCGACCCTGGCAAAGAATAGGCTTTTCAAGGTCTTCGCGGGCGAACTTGATGATGTCGTGGATCGTCAGGAAATAACGCGCGATATCGAGCTTGGCGATCATCGCCAGCTCCTTGCGCAGGACGGCGCGCGTCTCATCGGGCACGCCGTCCGGATAGCGTTCGGCCGCGCCCCGCCATGTCAGCTCTTCCAGCCAGTCCTGCGGTGACATGTCCTCGGGGATCACCTCGCGGGGGTACTCATAGGCCAGTTCCGACAGGTCGAACGTGATCCGGTCGGCGATCTCGCGGCTGGCACGGATCGCATGCGGCCATTCGGAGAACAGGCGCATCATCTCGGCCGGGCCCTTGAGATGGCGCTCGGCATTCTGTTCGAGCCGGAAGCCCGCCTCGGTCAGGGTGCATTTCTCGCGGATGCAGGTCATCACGTCCTGCAGGGGGCGCCGCTCTGGCACATGATAGAGCACGTCGTTGGTGGCCAGGATCGACAGTCCGTGCCGCTTTGCCAGCCGGTCGAGCGCGGTGATCCGCGCCCGGTCATCGCCGCGATAGAGGTAGGAGGCCGCGATATGGCCCATCTCCGGCAGGTGCCGGACCAGCCGTGGCAGCGCCTCGCCAAAGGCCGTGATGTCATCGCCCGGCACCGCGATCAGGATCAGGCCATGGGCCTCGCGGGCGAGGTCATCCAGCGCCAGGTCGCAGATACCCTTCTGCTGCCACGCGCCCCCGGCATCCTGCATCTTGCCCTTCGACAAAAGCCGCGACAGCCGGCCATAGGCCTCGCGATCGGTGGGATAGGCCAGGAATTCTTCCCCTGTCAGAAGGCCGATCCGGCATCCGGTAAGCGGCCGGACCTGCGCCTTGTGCGCCTCGACATGAAGCCGCACCACGCCCGCGAGCGTGTTCAGATCGGCGATCCCCAGGGCGTCATAGCCCAGCTGCCAGGCCTGCCGGACCAGATCGACCGCGTCCGAGGCCCCGCGCAGGAAGGAAAAGCACGAGGCGAGCCCCAGTTCGACAAAGGGCGCGCGGGCGTTGCGGGTAAAGACCCCGTCCTCCGGCAGGGTCCGGCGCGGATGCTGATGGTCATTCTCGGGCATGGCGGGTCATACCTCCTTGTCGCGGGTCATCCGGCGCCCTCATCCGAATATCCCGTGAATGAACCAATCCGGGCTGCCGCCGCGCCCATCGCCCAGGATGCCCTCGCGGTAGATCCAGAACCGCGCGCCCTGATGATCCTCGATCCGGTAATAATCCCTCAGCCGGGTGCCGGGCCTGTCGGCCCACCATTCCGGGGCGATCCGCTCGGGGCCGGCATAGCGGGTGACGCGGTGGGTCTGGCGACGCCAGATGAATTGCGCGGGCGGCCCGTCGGGGACGGCATGAACAACGGTCACCTGTTCGGGCGGTTCCAGCAGTCGCAGGGGGCGCGGGCGGGGTGCGGGTTCGGGCCGGCGGGGCAGACCCGCCATGGCGGGCGCCCAGGCCTCGCGCCGCTCGGGGATGTGGCTTTCGCGCATGGCGGGCCGGCGCAGCGCCTGCGCCCCGAACCGCGCCGAAAGCCTGTCGATCAGCCGGCCCGTATCGGGCCCGGCCTCGGGCCCGCCGTCCAGCCGGGCCTGCGCGGTGGTCATCTTTTCGGCCTGCGATGCGGCCAGCGTGATCAGGTCGAAGCCGAAGCCCGGGTCGATCCGGTCGAGCTTGCCCTCGAACAGGCGCGCCAGATGGGCGGGGTCGCGGCTGGGTTGCGAGGTGGCGGCCGCGGCCTCGCTGACCTCGCCGTCGCTGCGGTAGATGGTCAGCGTGATGCGCCGCGCACCAAAACCCGCCGCGGCCAGCCCCTCGCACAATTCGGCGCAGAGGCCGGGGATCAGGGGGACCGGGTCCATCACCGTCTCGGACAGCTGGGATTGCACGGCAAAGCGGGGCGGGTCGTCGGGCGAGGCCACGGGTTCCGCCAGCCGTCCCATCATCTGGTCGAGCCGGAGAAGCGGGTTTTCCGGCAGCGCCGCGCGCGAAAAGCGCCGCGCCAGCGACAGGCGCGGCACGGCGGCCAGATCGCCCACGGTCTTGAGCCCCAGCCGTTGCAGCAAAAGCCGCGTCTCGCCCGTCAGGCGGAGGGCGGCCACGGGCAGGGGGGCCATGCGCGCGGCCAGTTCGTCCGCCGCGCAGCATTCGCGCACCCCGCCCAGCCGCGCCAGCGCCCAGGCCGCGCCGCGGGTGGGCGCGATGGCCAGCTGCGCCGAGATGCCGAGCGCGGAGAGCCGCGCCTCGATATCGCGCAGCATCGCCGCCTCGCCGCCCCAGAGGTGATCCGAGCCGGTCGTGTCCATCACGACGCCTGCGCCGTGCATCGACAGCCCGTCCACCACCGTCCAGGGGCACCAGCGCCGGCACCAGCGCATCAACCGCTCGAGGGCCGCAGCATCGCCACCGGGATCGGCGTAATCGAGCCGCAGTTCGGGCACCAGCGCGCGCATGTCGACCACGCGGGCCCCCAGTTCGATGCCGGCAAGCCGGGCGGCCCGGTTGAGCGCGTGGATCACCGGCCCGTGCGGGCCTTCCATGGCGAGGGCGTGGGGGATGTCCTGCGGCAATTCGGCATTGGTGCGGGCGGCATGCCGCTGCCAGCGCTCAATGGCGAAATCGGGCATGTGCAGCGACAGGAACCGCCGGGCAAGCGGATCGCGGTCCCCGGGCGGGGCAACTGCGCCTGCGGCGACACCCGCCCGCCCGGGCCTTGCCGCGCCCATGTCGGAGGGCGCGTCCGGCCCGGCGCGCCAGCGCGGCCGGGGCGGGCCGACGGGGGTGAAATCGGTGTCGTCGGTTTCGGTCCTGTTCGGGCGGGGCAAATCGCCGCCATCGCGCGGGGCCGGCGCCGTTATCGCGGCCTCGGCCTCGCGCAGTGCGGCGATGGCCCGGGCCAGATCGGCGGGGGCCGTGCGATCCGGTTCGGTCTGGTGTCTTGCGGGCCGGGGCAGGGTGGCGAGGACCGGCAGCTTGTCCTCGCGGCTCATGAGCCGTGGCCCCCGTGCCTATCCGGCGGCCTGCCGCCCGGTTTCGTCAATCGTCGCGGGGCGCGCCACCCCATGGTCAAAGACGATCTCGCCCGTGCCCGCGTCATGGCGCACCACCCAGTCGCCGGGCGTCCGCCAGCGCGCGCGGAACAGCTCCGCCCGCCATTGCGGCCGCCCCGGCGCGCGGGGATCGTCCGGATCGGTCAGCGAGGGCAGGGAGGAGAGCCGCCAGCGTTCGCGTGCCGCACTCAGATCGGCCTCCGCCCCGCGCCGGATCAGCCAGGCCGGCACGCCATGCGCCTCGGCCCTGAGCGCGAGACGTTTGCTGGCGGTGAAGTCGAGCGCCGGGGGATTGCCCCATATCTCGCCCACCACGGCCGAAAGTGCCGCGCAGCCCAGCCCCTGTTCCATGGCCCAGAGCACATCGACCGCGCGCGACACGACAAGGCAGAGCATCTCGGGCGGGCGGGCAAAGCCCGCAAGGTAGGGCCGGCCGGTTTCGCGGATCGACTGCCGGTCCTGTATCCACAGGACGGGGCCGCGCGCCGCGCGCGTCACGTGAGCCGCAACGAAGGCGGGCGCCGCCCCGTCTGTCGCCCGGACGGGAAACACCTCCGACAGGGTCGGGGCGGCATCGGCCTGTTGCGCGGTGCAGCGCGTGGGGTGGGGCAGACGGTTTTGCAGACACGTCACGGCGACTCGCATCTCTGTTTGTTCTTCTTTTGTTCTAGTTTGGGATTGCCGCTCCGTCAAACGGCTTGTCGTGGTGTGGCGTCCTGTATGGAGGGCAGCGTCTGCGGCACGCAATTTCCGAAGAATGTTCGAAAAGTGAAAGTATGGATCAAAAAATTGCACAATCAGGCATTCAAAAGCAGAAAAAGTGTGACTGAATCCGTCGCGGGAGACCTCAGGCGCGTTCCAGAACCTGTTCCGTTACCGCGGAAAGCGCCAGCGCCGCGCCGCCGCGGGCCCAGGTGAAATCGCCGCGCGGGCGAATCTCGACCCGGGCGCCCGGATGCCGGCCCGAGGGCGACAAAGCGGCCACATCGGCGAGGATCGCCTCGGGATCGGCATGGTCGCGGGTCATCCGGTCGCTCGAGACGATGATCAGCTCGGGATCGAAGATCTGGATCACGTTCGACAGCCCGATGGCCAGATAGCGCCCCGCGCGCCGAAAGATCGACTGCGCGGCCTCGTCCCCCGCGCGGGCCGCGGCGCCAAGCGCGTCGAGCATGGCGTTGGGGCTGTGTTCGGCGCGGATCGAATGGCCAAGCGCCGTCGCTGCCTCCCGCGCCAGCGCGTAATCGGCCAGATAGGCCTCGAGACAGCCCCGGCACCCGCAGCGGCACAAGGCCCCGTCAAGCTGAACCTTGGTGTGGCCCAGCTCGAGCCCGGTGCCACGCGCCCCGCGATAGAGGGCATTGTCGATCACAACACCCATGCCGACGCCGTTCTCGATCGTGACGACGGCGAAATCGTCCAGTTCACGCCCGGCGCCGAACCACAATTCGGACAGCGTCAGGAGGTTGGCGTCGTTATCGACGAAAACCGGCCGGCCGAGCCTGTTTCGCGCCGCGGCGCGCAGGTCGAAGTCACGCCCGTCGAGGATCGGAGACCAGAGCACCGTGCCCGCGTGATGATCGACCAGTCCCGTGATGCCGATGCCGATCCCCGCCACCTGATCAAGCGGCAGCGCCACCTGAGACAGGAGCGCCGCGACCAGCGCCTCCAGTTCCGACAGGATCCGGGCGGGCGGTTTGCGCAGGTTCGAGGTGGGGTGGGCGATCTCGGCGAGGATCGTGCCCGCGAAATCGGCGAGAATGGCGGTATGGGTCTCGTCCGAGAGTTTCAGCCCGATGACGAAGCCTGCACGCCCCGTCACTGCAAGACCCACGGGCGGGCGGCCGCGTGCGGCGTCGCGCGGGGGCGCGGTTGCCCCCTCTTCGAGAAAGCCGTCATTGATCAGATCTGCTGTCACCGCCGTGACCGAGGCGGCGCTGATCCCCAGCGCCCGCGCGATCTCGGCCCGAGGCAGGCAGCCAAGACTGCGCACGGCCTCGAAGACCTGAAGCCGAAGCGGCCGGCTGTCGGAGGCTTTCCTGAGCCTTGGGCCGCAGCCTGCCGGCTCGGCCGGCCCGGTTTCGGTCATATCGTTCACTTGTGAAACTATTCCTTCAGGGTCGACGCAGGATCGGACGCTATTGCGCCGGCTTCCAAGAGGAGAATGCCACGATTTGCCGATTGCGGCCATTATTTTCTTTGACGGCTGAATTAAATTGGGGCAAGCATGAGACCGGGGAGCAAAGAGGGAGGACAGCGCCATGTTCATCGGATTGGATCTGGGCACATCCGGGCTCAAGGCCGTCGTGATCGACGAGGCCCAGAACGTGCTGGCCGAGGCGACCGCCTCCCTGACCGTCAGCCGGCCCCATGACGGCTGGTCCGAACAGGATCCCGCCCACTGGATCGCCGCGACCCGCAGCGTTATGGCCGAACTGGGTGCCCGCGTCGATCTGTCTGCCGTTCGGGGCATCGGCCTGTCGGGCCAGATGCACGGGGCGACCGCGCTGGATGCCGAGGGCGAGGTTCTGCGGCCCTGTATCCTGTGGAATGACACCCGCGCCTATCGCGAGGCGGCTGAACTCGATGCCGATCCGCGGTTTCGCGCGCTGACCGGGAATATCGTCTTTCCGGGCTTTACCGCGCCCAAGCTCGTCTGGATGAAAAACAACGAGCCCGCGCTTTTCGCCCGCGTGGCGAAGGTTCTTCTGCCCAAGGATTATCTACGCCTATTCCTGACGGGCGAGGCTGTGGCCGAGATGTCGGATGCCGCCGGGACGAGCTGGCTCGACGTGGGCCGCCGTGACTGGTCCGACGATCTTCTGGCGGCGACAGGGCTCAGCCGTGATGCCATGCCCCGGCTTGTCGAAGGCTCCGAGGTGTCGGCCACTCTGCGCGACGATCTGGCGCGGGACTGGGGTCTTCCGGCGGGTGTCGTCGTCGCGGGCGGTGGCGGTGACAACGCGGCAAGCGCCGTGGGCGTCGGTGTCGTCAAACCGGGCGAGGCCTTCGTGTCACTGGGAACCTCCGGCGTGCTTTTTGCCGCCAGCGCGGCATATCAGCCCGATCCGGCAAGCGCGGTGCACACCTTCTGTCATGCGCTGCCGGGGACGTGGCACCAGATGGGGGTGATCCTTGCGGCCACCGACGCGCTCAACTGGTATGCCGCGCTGACGGGCGAGGATGCGGCGGTGCTGACGGGCGATCTGGGAGCTCTGCAGGCACCGGAGCGGACGCTGTTCCTGCCCTATCTGGGCGGCGAGCGCACGCCACATAACGATGCGCAGATCCGGGGGGCGTTCCTCCATCTCGACCACGGCTCCGACAGGGCGGCGCTGACGCGCACCGTTCTCGAAGGGGTCACCCATGCCTTCCGCGACAGTTTCGACGCGCTCACCGGAACCGGGACCCAGATCGAACGGCTGATCGCCGTGGGCGGCGGGTCGCGGTCGGATTACTGGCTCAAGGCCATTGCCACATCGCTCGACATGCCCGTCGAGCGGCCCGTCGCGGGCGATTTCGGCGGCGCCTTCGGGGCGGCCCGGCTTGGCCTGATGGCCGCGACCGGCGCCGGGGCCGAAATCGCCACACCGCCCAGGATCGAAGAGGTGATCGAACCGGACCGGACGCTTACCGATGCCTTTGCAGAGGCCCATTCCCGATACCGCGCCAGCTTTGCCGCGCTGCGCAATCTGACCTGAGGAGACCAGACCGATGACCGACTTTTTCAAGGGCATTCCCAAGATCGCCTACGAGGGCGGGGACAGCCGCTCTGACTATGCCTTCCGCCATTACAACCCCGACGAGGTCGTCATGGGCAAGCGGATGGAAGATCACCTGCGGTTTTCCGTGGCCTATTGGCATTCCTTCGCATGGCCGGGCGGTGACCCGTTCGGCGGCCAGACCTTCGAGCGGCCCTGGTTCGGCGAGACAATGGAACTGGCCAAGCTCAAGGCCGACGTCGCCTTCGAGATGTTCGAGATCCTCGGCGTGCCGTTCTTCTGTTTCCACGACGCCGACGTGCGCCCCGAGGGCCGCGACTTCGCCGAGAACACCGACCGCCTGAAGGAAATGACGGATTACTTCGCGGGCAAGATGGAGCAAACCGGGGTCAAGCTGCTTTGGGGCACAGCGAACCTGTTCTCGCATCGCCGGTTCATGGCCGGTGCGGCCACGAACCCGGACCCGGATGTGTTCGCCTTCTCGGGCGCCACGATCAAGACCTGCATGGATGCGACCAAGGCGCTGGGCGGCCAGAACTACGTCCTGTGGGGCGGGCGCGAAGGCTATGAGACGCTGCTGAACACCGATCTGAAACGCGAACGTCAGCAGGCGGGCCGGATGCTTCAGATGGTGGTCGATTACAAGCACAAGATCGGCTTTGAGGGCGCGATCCTTGTCGAGCCCAAGCCGCAGGAGCCCGCCAAGCATCAATACGATTACGACGTTGCCACCGTTTACGGCTTCCTCAAGGAATTCGGGCTCGAGGGCGAGGTGAAGATGAACATCGAGCAGGGCCACGCGATCCTTGCCGGTCATTCCTTCGAGCACGAGCTGGCGATGGCGGCGAGCCTCGGCATCCTCGGCTCCATCGACATGAACCGCAACGATTACCAGTCGGGCTGGGATACGGACCAGTTCCCCAATTCCACGCTCGAGGCGGCGCTGGCCTATTACGAGGTGCTCAAGTCCGGGGGCTTCACCACGGGCGGGACGAACTTCGATGCCAAGCTGCGGCGTCAGTCGCTCGATCCCGAAGACCTGATCCTCGCCCATGTGGGCGGGATGGATGTCTGTGCCGCAGGGCTCAAGGCGGCGGCTGCGATGCTCGAGGATGGTGGCCTCGAGGAGGCCCGCGCCGAGCGCTATGCCGGATGGGAGACCGATGCGGCCAAGGCCTATCTGACAAGCGCCACGCTCGAGGATCTGGAGACGGCTGTCCGCTCCGGGCCGATCACCCCCGAGCCGCGGTCGGGTCGGCAGGAGCGGCTGGAAAACTACGTCAACCGCTTCGTCTGAGGTGGGGCGCCCTCGATCCGCAGGATATACGCCCGCCCGGTGGCATCCGGGCGGGTCAGCGCCGGATGCCCCTTGGTGAGATCGCGCTCTGATCCGGGCTGAGCACCATTAACCGGGCATCAGGATTTCTGCTGCAATGCTCCGGCATGGATATGAGCAGAACGCCCCTTGCCCGGACCACGCCCGACCTTCGCAATCAGGGCTATCCCGCCATACGTGACCGGGTCGTGGCCCGGATCGATGCAGAGCGGTTCCGCGACGCACTTTCCATCCTGATGGGGCTTCGCGATCTCTTCTCGGCGGACCCGGATTACCTTGGCGATCTGGCGCTGTGTCATTGGGGGCTGGACGAGGCGCAGATCGCGATCGACCTGATGCAGATCGCGCTTCGGGCGTCGCCCGACCGCGCCGCGTTTCATGGCAGGTTGGGCTCCATGTATCTGTCGCTGGGGCAGGTCGATGACGCCCGGTTAGCATTTGAGCGGGGGTTGCGGCAGACCCCGAAATCGGCCCAGCTGATCGCCGCACTCGACAGGGCCTCTCCGATCGGCCGCAATGATCGCCGGACCGAGATTTTGCGTCGCATCACGCGTTCGTCCCGGCTAACGCCCGAGGAAAAGGCCACCGCCGCGAATACGCTGGGGCGGATCGAGGAAAGGGCCTGCAATTTCCAGGCGGCCTTTCGCCATTTTACCCGAGCCAATGCGCTCTTGCCCGGGGGCTATGATCCCGGCGCGATCGATCGCCATGTGGCGGCTCAGGTGGCGCGCTTTGTCCCGCCGCCGGATCTGGGCGCCCGGACCGTTGGGCTGAGGGTCATCTTTGTCGTGGGCATGCCGAGATCGGGCACGACGCTGGTCGATTCGATCCTCGAACGCCATCCCGACACGGCAAGCATCGGCGAAAGCCAGGCCCTGCCGCGCGCGCTAGCCGCCTGCCGGGCGGCGCGACTGGCCGCTGACGCACGTTCTGCCTGGGATTGGCAGGATGGGCTGAGCGCTGCGGATCGCGCCCGGTTCCGGGCGATCTATTTCGATCATGCGTTGCAGCGATTTCCCGGTGACCCGCCCGAGGTGATCATCGACAAGCTGCCGCTGAATGCGCTCGAGGTCGGGTTTGCGACCCATATCCTGCCGGACGCGCGCATCATTCACCTGTCGCGCCATCCGCTGGATCAGGGCCTGTCGAATTTCGTGACCAATTTCCAGCGGGCCAATGCCTTTTCCCGGCGGCTCGATCATATCGCCCATCTGACGGGGTGCGTGGCGGCATCGGCTCAGGATTATGCCCAGAAGCTTGGCCCCGCTTTTCGCCTGCAATCCTACCGCGCGCTGGTCGAGGAACCGGAGTGTCAGATACGCCAGATGCTGGATCATGCGGGCCTGAGATGGTCGGCCGATTGCCTATCACCGGAACAGGGAACACGGATCGTGCGGACGGCGTCGGTTACGCAGGTGCGGCGCGGGATCAACCGCGACGGGCTTGGCAAATGGCGCCGGTTCGCGCCCGAGCTTGCCCCCCTGATCGACGCGCTGGGCGGGCCCTATGCAATCGCCACATGGGAGGAGAACGACAGGGGCTGATCCCTAACCCCGGGGCGCGAACCCGCCGAACTGGCCTGCATGAAACACCAGAGGCGCCTGCGGATCATGCGCCACGCGGGTGACGCGGCCCACGATGATCAGGTGATCGCCCGCGTCGTGACTGGCCTCGAGCGTGCATTCGAACCGGGCCGCCACCCCGTGGATCAGCGGAACGCCATGGGCATTCTCGCTCCAGTCGAGCGCGTCGAAGGCCGAATGCGCGCGGGAAAATCCTTCGCAGATCGCGTGATCGCCCGCGCCCAGAACATGGATCGCAAAATGTGGCGCTGTGGCGAAATAATCGAACCGGCGCGAGGCCTTGGCGGGTGACCACAGCACAAGCGGCGGATCGAGGGAGACGCTGGCAAAGCTGTTTGCCGTGATGCCGACGGGGCCATCGGGGCCCGGGGCCGTCACGATCGTGACACCGGTCGCGAACGACCCCAGCGCCCGGCGAAAGGCCAAGCTGTCGGTGTCGGGCGAAAACACCGTCTCGGCGCCGGCGGCGGTGGCATCCATCAGGCGACCTCGTGGCCGAGAGCCGCCTCATAAAGGGAAAACCACCGTTCCCGTCCCATCTCGACCTTCAAGGCCTCCGACAGGGCCGCGATCCGGCCGAGGTTGTTGGTGCCCATCACGGGCAGGATGCCCGCCGGATGCGCCAGCAGCCAGGCCACCGCGACGGACGACGGGTCGACACCGTCGACGCCCGCAATCTCGCGCAGTTTTTCGGTCACGCGGGGGGCGGCGCCCGCCAGAAGGCTGCCACCGGCCAGCGGGGACCATGCCATGATCGGTTTGCGCGCCTCGTGGAGAAAGGCCACGTCGCCGTTCACGAAGCTCTCATGCGCCAGAAGGCTCAGTTCGATCTGGTTCGTGGCAAGCGGAGTCGTCATCCGGCTTTGCAGCAGCTTCCAGTCCCACGGCCGGAAATTCGACACGCCGACGGCGCGGACCTTGCCCGCGGCCACCAGATCATCGAGCGCCGGGCCGGTCTCGTCCGGATCCATCAGCGGATCGGGGCGGTGGATCAGAAGCAGATCGATCTTGTCCACGCCCATCAGCCGCAGCGAGGCATCGACGGACGCCTCGATATGGGCGCGGCTGGTGTTGTAATGCTTGACCGCAGCCCCCGCATGGCGCCCGGCATTGACGACGATATCGCACTTGGTGACGATCTCGATCTTGTCCTTCAGCTGAGGCGCGGCGCGCAGGGCATTGCCCATGATCTCTTCGGCCATGTATCCGCCATAGATATCGGCCTGATCCATCGTCGTGATGCCCTGTTCGAGGCAGGCCTCGATCTTGGCCTGCACATGGGCGGGCGAGGTGTCGGCATCATCGCCAAGACGCCACATGCCATAAACGATGCGCGAGAAATCGAGGGTTTCTGCGATGCGGACGCGATCCATCAGCGGCGGTCTCCTGTTCCCAAGGGGGTGGCGGGCGTCGTGTCGGGGACGCGCCCGTATTCATGCGGAAGGGAGCAGGTCTTCAGCTGCGGCAAGACCCGGCTCCCGAAGTGCCGCGCCTCGTCTATATGGGGATAGCCCGACAGGATGAAGGCCCGAATGCCCATCTTTCGGTAGGCCTCGAGTTCGGACAGAACCTGATCGGTAGAGCCCACGATCGCCGCGCCACAGCCCGATCTTGCCCGGCCGACGCCCGTCCACAGATGGCGTTCGACATAGCCGAACTTGTCGGCCAGTTCGCGTGCCTTGGCCTGATGGGCCACGCCGAGAGAGATGGAATCGTGTGCCCGGTCGCGGATCAGCTGGCCGTATTCGTCATCGAGTTTGCTGACAAGGTGTTCGGCATAGTCCCGGGCCTCGGCCTCGGTGTCGCGCACGATCACATGGACGCGCAGGCCGTAATCCAGCGTCCGGCCATATTCGGCGGCGCGGGCGTGGACGTCGCGCATCCGCTGGGCCAGCTGTTCCTTGGGTTCCGGCCACATCAGGTAGACGTCACAGGCAAAGCCGCACAGGTCGAGAGCGGCAGGTGAATAGCCCCCGAAGTAGAGAAGCGGCCCGCCGTTCTGCTGATAGGGGCGGGCCGGATCGGTCGGCACGCCCTTGAAGCTGTAGATCTCGCCCTCGTAGTTGATCTCGTCCTGCGTCCAGGCCTGGCGCAGGATCTCAACCACTTCGCGCGAGCGTTGATAGCGATAGGCGCTGTCGGCCACCTCGCCCGGAAAATCCGAAGAGATCACGTTCAGCGTGAGCCGGCCTTCGAGCATGTGGTCGAGCGTCGCCACGGTCCGGGCCAGCATGATGGGCTGCATCTCGCCGCAGCGGATCGCGGCCAGGAAGTTCATCTTCGAGGTCAGCGGAGCCATCGCGGCCACGAAACTCAGCGTGTCCTGACCCACCTGGTAGGACGAGGGGGCCAGGATGTTGCGAAAGCCCTGAGACTCGGCCTCGAGCGCGATGTCGCGGCAATGCTCGAATGACGATCTCAACGCGCCGTCGGGCACGCCCAGATAGGCATAATCATCTGAACACAAGGCAGAAAACCACGATACCTCGGCGGCATCCAGATCCGCGCTGGTGACCGGTACGATTGTCATCTGTTCCCCCTTTGGCCGGCCGCAGCGGGCCGTCTTTTCCCGCTTGCCTAGCATCGGGTCTTGTGTAAATCAATGATGGATCAATCGGGCCTGGGGAGGGCAGATGGACCGCAGGGGAGGAAGGACGCCGGAGCAGGGGCGGTTGCCGCTTTATGTCCGCCTGTCGGAGCGTCTGATCCGCGAGATTGCCTCTGGTCAGCTGCCCGACGGAAGCCGTCTGCCCCCCGAACGTGACATGGCGCGCGATCTGGGCGCCTCGGTGGGCACCTTGCGCAAGGCGCTGGCCGATCTGGCGTCCAAGGGGTTGCTGGACCGGATACAGGGGTCGGGCAATTACGTGCGCTATCGGGCCGACGTGGCCTCGGTCTATGCGTTCTTTCGGCTCGAGCGGCGCGAGGGGGGCGGATTGCCCACGGCCGAAATCCTTGATCTCGCGTCCGGGATCGCGCCGCCCGAAGAGGCGGGTTTTGCCACGGGGCACCGCATCCGGCGGCTGCGCCTTCTGGAGGGGGATCCGGTCGCGCTCGAGGAGATCTGGCTGGATGCACGCCGGGCGGAGCGGCTGGACGCGGCCGCGATATCGGAATCGCTCTACCTCTATTACCGCGATGTTCTGGGGCTGGTGGTCGCGCGCGTCGAGGATCGCGTGGGGCTGGGGCAGGTCCCGGACTGGACCAGACCGGCCTTTGATCCCCCCGCCGGATCGACCTGTCCCTACGTCGAACGCCGCAGCCGCGACGCTTCGGGGCAGGTGATGGAATATTCCGGCACGTGGTTCGATAATGAAAAGGCGCGCTATGTGTCGCGCATGGGAAGAGGCTGAAATATTGCAAAATGTAAACTATGGTCTGATCGGCTGCGGCATGATGGGGCAGGAGCATATCCGCAACATTGCCCTTGTTCCCGGTGCCCGCGTGACCTGCGTCTATGATCCGGTTCCCGAACTCGCCGAAGCCGCAGCGCAGCTGGCGGGCGGCGCCGCGATCGCGCCCACGCTGGCCGGACTGCTGGCCGATGAGGGCCTCGATGCGCTCGTCGTGGTCAGCCCCAATCACCTGCATGTGGCCCAGCTTGCCCAGATCGCCGAGACGCGGCCCCTGCCGCTCCTGATGGAAAAGCCGCTCTTTACCGATCCGACGGACAGGGCGGGTGTTGAACGGATCGCGGCGGATTATCCCGCGCCGATCTGGGTCGCCATGGAGTACCGCTACATGCCGCCGATCGCGGCGCTCATCGACGAGGCGGCGTCCGCCACGGGCGGTGTCCGGATGCTGAGCCTGCGCGAACACCGGTTTCCCTTCCTGCCCAAGATCGGCAACTGGAACCGGTTCAACGCCAATTCCGGCGGCACCTATGTCGAGAAATGCTGCCATTTCTTCGATCTGATGCGGCTGATCCTGCGATCAGAACCGGTGCGCATCATGGCCACGGGCGGGCAGGCGGTGAATCATCTGACCGAAACCTATGACGGCCGCACGCCCGATATCTGGGATCATGGCTATGTCATCGCCGATTTCGCCAATGGCGCGCGGGCGATGCTGGAATTGTGCATGTTCGCCGAAGGCAGCCGCTTTCAGGAGGAAATCTGCGCGCTGGGCCCCGAGGGCAAGATCGTGGCGCGCGTCCCGGGGCCGGGCCGGTTCTGGCCAGAGACGGCGGGGCCCGCGCCTGTCCCCGAACTCGAGATCAGCCCGCGCCATCCCAAAGGCCCGATCCTGCGCGAGATCCCCGTGGACCCGGCGCTGCTGACAGCGGGGGATCACAACGGATCGACCTTCTACCAGCATCAGCGGTTCAACGCGGTGGTGCGGGGCGAGGGCCGCGTCGAGGTCGGCGTCGAGGACGGGATCCGCGCCGTCGCCATGGGCCTTGCGGCGCAGGAATCGGCAACGACCGGCCGGGCCGTCGAGCTGTGACGGCGCCAGCCAACGGAGCAATTCCCGAATTGCATTCCAGGCAGCCCTCACCCTATCCATGACAGCGCGGGAGTCGCGGCACAGGGAGGCGGAACGATGACCATGGGAGCAGCAACATGATCGAGAGCTGGCGCTGGTTCGGTCCGCTGGACCGGATTTCGATTTCCGAGATTGGCCAGACAGGCGCACGGGGGATCGTGACTTCGCTGCACGAGGTGCCCTATGGCGAGGTCTGGACCCGCGAGGCCATCGCCACGCGGCGCGCCGAGATCGAGGCCGCGCCCGGCGGGTTGCATTGGGCCGTGGTCGAGAGCGTGCAGGTCCATGACGCGATCAAGAAGGGTGACGGCCCTCTGGATGCGCTTTATGGCGCCTACCGGGAGACCATCGCGAACCTCGCCGCCGAAGGCGTGCGCGTGATCTGCTACAACTTCATGCCGATCCTCGACTGGACGCGAACCCGGCTTGATGCGGCCTTGCCGACCGGTGGCACGGCGCTGAGGTTCTCGGCCGTCGAGATGGCGGCCTTCGAAGTGCATATGCTGGGCCGCGACGGGGCGGAGGCGGATTATCCCGACGCCGTGCTGGCGCAGGCGTCCGACTGGGCGAAACAGGCCACGGAGGCGGATCGCGAACGGCTGCTTTCTTCGATCATGGCCGGGCTGCCGGGGTATTATAACCGTTTTGATATCAAGCAGTTGCAGGATATCCTTGAGGAATGGAAAGGCATCACCGAAGCCGATGTCACCGCCAATCTCAAACGGTTCCTGTCCGAGGTCGTGCCCACGGCCGAGGAACATGGCGTCCGCCTTTGTGTTCATCCCGATGATCCGCCAAGGCCGCTTCTGGGGCTGCCCCGGATCGTGTCGAACGCGACGCAGATCGCGGAGCTTCTGGGCGCGGTCGACAGCCCTGCCAACGGGCTGACGCTCTGTTCGGGCTCGCTGGGCGCGAACCCCGACAATGACGTACCCGCCATCGCCCGCCGTTTTGCCGACCGCATCCATTTCGCCCATCTGCGCAACGTCACCAAGGAGCCGGACGGGTCCTTTCAGGAGTCCGCCCATCTGGAAGGTGATACCGACATGGTGGCACTGGTGAAGGTCCTGCTGGACGAAGAGGCCCGGCGTCGCGCCGAGGGCCGCGCAGATGCCGAGATCCCGTTCCGGCCGGATCACGGGCATGAATTGTTGTCCGATATCGGCGCGGGGACCCATCCGGGCTATCCGATGATCGGGCGACTGCGGGGGCTGGCGGAACTGCGCGGGGTGATCGCGGGCCTGTCGCATGCCGGCTGAGCCTGCCCGAGCCGAATTCACCGTTCGGCCGGGCGAGACGATCACGGCCATGGCCCTTGGCCCCCTGATCGAAGAGAGTTTTCCGGGGGACAGGCGGCGCCATCCCGACACGGTCGATTACGTCTTTGTCAACGGCAACACGGCGGTGGGTGATCTGCCGTGCCGCGATGCCGTGCGCGCTTTTGTCGAGGCCCGCGGCATACCCGACCTTGCGTCGTTCGAGATCGCGGCCGTGGCGCTGCCGGGGTTCAACCGGCGTCTCGAATTCTCGGGTTTCTGGCATCTGCCCACCCGGTTGGCCCGCTGGGGCCGGGCGCGGCTGACACCTGGTTCCGGGGCCACGCAGATCGTTTTGCGCACCTGCGGCGGCGTTCATATCTGGATCGACGGGGCGCATGTCGCGGGTTTCGAACCCTATACGCGGAATTCGGCGGCGGAATGCAGGGTCGACCTGCCGCTCCGTCCCGAAGGTTCGGAGCTGGTCGTCCTGATCGAGGATATGGCCGAGCGCGACACCGTCTATTTCGCCGAACTGGAATGGCAGGGCGACGCGCCTTTGCGGGTGTCGGTGCCGGGGGAGGCCGCACCCGACGTTCTGGATGACCTGATGCAGGTCGCACGCGATATCCGTCCGGCGAAGGTCGCGTTTCAAGGGGCGGACAGTCTGGACCTGCTGGTCGACACGGGCCCTAGGCGCGACGTCGCGATTTCTGCCCGGATCAGACCCTCGGTGCATCTGGGCCACCTGCCACCGATCCTCGAACGTGAGGGGCGGCTTGTGGCGGGACAGACCCGGGTGTCGCTCGGCCCGCTTTCGGGTCTGGCTGATGGCTATCATCCTCTGGATCTGGTGCTGCGGTCCGGCAGCACGACACTGGAGCGCCAGATCGCATTCGCCTCGATCAATGACATGGTGCCGCAGGTGCTTCCGCCCGCGCTGGCGGATCGCAAGCGATTGGCGCAGGACCACGCGGCCGCCTTCGGAGAGCCGCGGGCGGGGCGGCTTCTGGCCCGGCTCGATCGCGGCCTTCCGTGGGATGCGACCGCACAGGCGATCCTTGACGACACGTTGGGCGACATCACCGCCTGCAAGGATTGCTCGGATTTCGTGATGGTCCCGCTTCTGTGGGCCTATGCCGCCCATGCGGAGGCCTTCCCCGATGCGGCGCGGCGCGCGACCGAAGAGGCGATCCTCGGCTATCGCTACTGGATGGACGAGCCGGGCAATGACGTGATGTGGTTCTGGTCGGAAAACCACGTCCTGTGCTTTCACGTGAGCGAGCTTCTGGCGGGGCAGCTGTTCCCCGACCGGGTATTCCCGAACTCCGGCCTGACCGGGGCGGATCACGTGTTGCTGGCCGAACAGCGCCTGTCCCGCTGGTTCGACGCGGCAGAGCGGGACGGGTTCGCCGAATGGAATTCGGCCGCCTATTACCCGATCGATTTCATTGGCCTGTTCGGCCTGTTGCGCTGGGCAGGGACGGAGATCGCGGCCCGGGCCGAAGGGCTGCTTGACCGGCTGTTCGAGATGATCGCGTTACACAGCTCGGGCGGGGTCGCGGCGGGCAGCATGGGCCGCGCCTATGACAAGGAATTGCGCGCGGGCCCCCTGACAGAGCTTGCCCCCTTTGCCGCCGTGGCCTTCGGTCAGGGCTGGTTCAATCCGGGCGTGGCGGCGCTTCCGATGTTCTGCGCCTGCGACTATGCCCCGCCCGCCGCGCTGGCCGATCTGGCCAATCCGGCGGACGGGACGGTGATCGAGGCGCGTTACGTGCAGGGCCATGGTCAGGCCGCGCGGCTGGCCCTTTACAAGACCGCCCATGTCCAGCTGTCGGCCAGTGTCGACGGGGCGCCCGGCCAGCCGGGCCATCAGCAGCACATGATCGACGTGCAGGCCGCGGCCGCGCCCTTTGCCCGGGTCTGGCTCAATCATCCGGGCGAGGACGATCCCTGGGGCAGCAACCGGCCGTCCTATTGGGCCGGCAACGGGATCATGCCGCGCGTGGCGATGGATGCGCCCATGGCCTTTGCGCTGTTCGATCTGGGGGCTGCGCCGCGGCTGCCCTTCACACATGCCTATGCGCCGCTTTCGGTCTTTGATGAGCGGCGGGCGGGCGCGGACTGGCTGGTCCTGCGCTCGGGCCGGGCGGGTATCCTTCTCAAGGCGACCGCGCCGATTGCCGGAGTGGAGCGCGGACCGGGGCAGGGGATCGAGTTCCGGGTCGGGGGCGCGCAGATGGGCTGGGTCGTGCAGGTGGCCGATCTGGAGGGCACGGATCTCGACGCACTCGCCACCGAGGCCGAAGCCATGCGGCTCACGCTCGGGTCGTCGCCTCTCAGCCTTCGGCTGGACCGCCCGTCGGGACCGGGCTACCTGCTTGACTATGAGGCGGGCTTGTTCCGGGATGGCAAGGCCGTGCCCTTCCCGACCGATGACGTGCGTCCGCAGGTTGCGGTGCGACGGGGCCAATAGGGGAGCTGTCCGATGAGCGATGACCGCGCCACGCTGCTTGCGCAACTCGATCAGGTGGCCACGGGCCTTGCCCGGCTGCGCGGCATTGACGAGACCGCGCCGCTGGCGGGCGAGGGGTTCTCGCTCCAGTTCGATGAATGGGATTGGGAGATCGGGGTCGGTGTCTATGGGCTGTTCCGCCATGCGGAGGCCACCGGGAACGCCGCGCTGATAAAGGCGCTGGCCGATTGGTACGACTGGCAGATCGGGCGTGGCCTGCCGCCCCGGCAGGTCAATTCATCGGCGCCGATGCTGGCGCTGGCCGGCCTGATCGACCACGTCGATCGCCCCGACTGGGAGGCGCTGGTTCAGGACTGGGCCGATTGGCTGATGACGGGGCTGGCCCGGACGGAAGAGGGCGGTTTCCAGCATGTGGTGAAGGAGCGGATGAACGACGGCGAGTTATGGGACGACACGCTGTTCATGACCTGCCTCTTCCTCGCACGCGCCGGGCGCCGGTTCGACCGGCCCGACTGGATCGACGAGGCGGTGAGCCAGTTCCTGATCCACACGCGATATCTGTCCGACCCGAAGACCGGGCTGTGGTATCACGGCTGGACGTTCAATGGCCGTCACAACTTTGCCAATGCCTTCTGGGGGCGCGGCAATGCATGGATCACGATCGCGATCCCCGAGCTGTTTTCCATCCTGCCCGAGCTTGGCGGCCCCGCCCGCCGGTTCCTTGGTGCGGTGTTCACCGCTCAGGTCGCGGCGTTGCGCCGGCTTCAGAATTCGGACGGCTTCTTTCACACGCTGCTTGATGATCCGGCCTCCCCGATCGAGGCCTCGGCCACGGCGGGCATCTCCTACGGGGTGTCGCGGGGGATCGCGCTGGGCCTGCTGGACGAGGGCGACCGCGCCATGGCCGATGCCGCCTTCGCCGCCGTCGTCGATTGCATCGGCGAGGACGGGATCGTGGCTCATGTCTCGGACGGGACGCCGATGGGCCATGACCTGCAATTCTACCGAGATATCCCGGATATCCCAGCACCTTATGGACAGGCGCTGACCATGCTGATGCTGGTCGAGCGGTTGTCACGAACGGAGACCACATGACCGATCTGCCGCGCAAGCACCTCTTCGATCTGCCCGATGGCGTCATCTATCTCGACGGCAATTCCCTTGGCCCCTTGCCAAGGGGTGCGGCCGAACGCGCGGGCGAGGTCATCACGCGGCAATGGGGGCAGGAACTGATCCGGGCGTGGAATTCCGCGGGCTGGATGGAATTGCCGCGGCGGGTCGGCGACCGGATCGCGCCGCTGATCGGAGCGGCGCCGGGCACGATCGCCACCGGCGACACCCTGTCGATCAAGGTCTACCAGGCATTGGCCTCGGCCCTGAAGATGCGGCCCGACCGGCGGGTGATCCTGTCCGACAGCGGAAATTTCCCGTCGGATCTGTATATGGCACAGGGTCTGATCAGCACGATCGGCAAGGATCACGAATTGCGCCTGCCCACCCCCGAAGAGGTGATCGACGCGATCACCGACGAGGTGGCGGTGGTGATGCTGACCCATGTGGATTACCGCTCTGGTCGTATCCATGACATGGCGGCGATCACCCGCGCTGCCCATGCGGCGGGCGCGGTGATGATCTGGGATCTG
Source organism: Alexandriicola marinus (assembly GCF_004000435.1). Taxonomy (GTDB): domain Bacteria; phylum Pseudomonadota; class Alphaproteobacteria; order Rhodobacterales; family Rhodobacteraceae; genus Alexandriicola; species Alexandriicola marinus. The sequence continues at coordinate 56,526 of NZ_RBVZ01000004.1, read as the reverse complement.
GCGCATTCGGCGGGCGCGGTGCCGGTGGATATCGCGGGCTCCGGCGCGGAATTCGCGGTGGGCTGCACCTACAAATACCTCAATGGCGGGCCCGGCGCGCCCGCCTTTATCTATGCCCGGCCCGATATCGTGCTCGATGTGGAGCCTGCGCTGGCCGGCTGGCTGGGCCATGAGGCCCCCTTCGAGATGGACCCGGCCTACCGCCCCGCCATGTCGACCGAGCGTCTGCGCGTGGGCACGCCGCCGGTGGTGCAGCTTGCGATCCTCGACGCGGCGCTCGATGCATGGGAGGGGATCGACATGGCCGATCTGCGCGCGGCCTCCATCGCGCTGTCGGAACGCTTCATTGCCGAGGTTGAAGGGCGCTGTCCCGATCTGACGCTCGCCTCGCCTCGTGATCCGGAACGGCGCGGCAGTCAGGTCTCGTTTGCCTTCGATCATGGCTATGCCGCGATGCGCGCGCTGATCGATCGCGGTGTGATCGGCGATTTCCGGGCGCCCAACCTGATGCGGTTCGGTTTCACGCCGCTTTACCTCGATGAGGGCGATGTCGTGGCGGCGGTCGATATCCTCGAGGATATCCTGACAAGCGGGGTCTATCGCGAACCGGCCTATCAGACCAAATCGCGGGTTACCTGACCAATCCTTGAGCATCGGCCCGGGTCGGGCGACGGCTTGTGCCGGGTGACTTTAGTATTGCTAAAGAAATTGCTTGACGGAATCAGTTCCCGGCATCAATTTTTACCTATGTTAAAAAATGCTGCCCGTGTCGGTGACGAAACCGCCCCATCACTCGGTGAGGCCCTCAGGGCGCGCCGGAAGGAACTTGGTCTGACAATGCAGGCCGTAGCGGACGGGGCCGGCTTGTCCGTTGGCTTCATCTCTCAGGTTGAACGCGATCTGACGGCGCCCTCGCTCGGATCGCTTGTGTCGATTTCCGAAGTTCTTCAGACCTCCGTCAGCCAGTTCCTCGAACAACCTCGCGGCACCGAGGATCTGACCCGCGAAGCCGGGCGCCGGCAATATGCCGTCCCGGGCGCGAAACCCGTCTACGAACGGCTGTCGACCAAGTTCGAAGGCAGCCAGCTGCACTCCGTGATCGTGCACGAACCGCCGGGCCGCCGGTCGGAGCCGATCAGCCACCGCGGAGAAGAGATGTTCTACATTCTTGACGGTGAAATCACCGTCGAGATCGAAGGCAAGCGCGAGATCCTCTGCAAGGGGGACAGCTTCCATTTCGACAGCCATCGCGTTCATTCCACCTGGAACCATACCGATCGGACCGCATCGCTTCTTTGGTGCGGCACGATGGACATCTTCGGTGACGCGCCAGCCCCGATTCACAAAGACGACCCCGACAAAGGGGCACATATCAACTCAGCAGGAGAGGATACCAAGAAATGAAAAGGACACTGCTCGCTGCGGCGCTGCTTGCCGCGACAGCGCTGACGGCTCCGGCCTATGCGCAATCTGTCTTGCGTCTGGACGAGGTCGCCGTCGGCGAACTCGATCCGGCGAAGGCGTCGGATTACGCCGACTCGATCCTGATGTTCAACGTCTATGACACGCTCGTCATCCCGACGCAGGGCGGTCCGGGCCACGACCCCCATCTCGCCACAAGCTGGGAGGTCGATGGCGCGACCTATACCTTTACCCTGCGCGATGGCGTCACCTTCCAGAGCGGAAACCCCCTGACCGCCGCCGATGTCGTCTATTCCATCGAGCGGATGCAGGCGCTGGGGCAGGGTCTGTCCTATCTCTTTGGCGGGGTCACGGCCGAGGCGGTCGATGACATGACCGTCAGCTTCACGCTCGACGCGCCCTATGCTCCCTTCGTGGCCTCCCTCGTGCGTCTGCCGATCGTCGACAGCGTGCTGGTGCAGGAAAATGCCACGGCCGACGACGAATGGGGCGAAACCTTCCTGTCGGCCAACGGCGCGGGCACCGGCGCTTATTCGGTGACCTCGCACAACCCGCAGGAAGAAACCGTGATGGCCAAGAACGACGGCTATTTCCTCGAGATCAACGAGGCGGCGCCCGATCAGGTGCGGCTGCGTTACGGGCTCGAGGCGGCAACGGTCCGGACGCTGATCGCGCAGGGCGAGCACGACATTTCCAGCCAGTGGCTTCCGCCCGAGGTAATGCAGGCGTTGGCCAATGGCGGCGCGCAGCTCCTGACCGAAAGCGGGACGGGCGGCTTCTATGTCAAACTCAACACCACCAAGCCGCCGCTTGACGATGTGAATTGCCGGCTCGCGATCACCAACGCCTTCGATTACGGCACCGCGATCCAGATGCTGGCGATCACCGACGATGTCTCGGGCGGCAGCCCCTCCACCGGGGCGATCCCGGTCGGCATGTTCGGCTCCAACCCGCCGTCCGACGCGCTGGCGCGCGACATGGATGCGGCGCGGGCCTACCTTGCCGAATGCGGCACGGCGCCGGGCGATTTCAACCTCGAGATCAGCTGGATCGCCGAGGTTCCGCTGGAAGAGCGTCTGGCCCTTCTGATGCAGGCCAACTTCGCCGAACTGGGGATCAGTTCCTCGATCGAGACGCTGCCCTGGGCGCTCTTCACTGAGCGGGTCGCCAGCCCCGAGAACACGCCCCACATCAGCCAGATCTTCGTCAACGCGGTGACGGGCGATCCCGACACGCTACTGTACGGGATGTATCACTCCTCCACTCCGGGCACATGGCAGTCGCCGGAATACCTCAACGATCCGGAGGTCGATGCCGCCCTTGACGCAGGTCGTCAGGCCGCGACCGACGAGGCCCGCGAGGCCGCCTATTCGGCGCTGAACGACAGGCTGATGGAGATCGCGCCGACGATCTATGGCTTTGACCGTCAGTCGGTCTTTGCGGCCTCGGACCGTGTCAGCGTACCGGCATTGTCCGATCCGGCGATGGCCTTCGGCCTCGACGGGATGGGCTTTTCCTTCCGGCTGATGGAAATGACCGAGTAATCGGAAAGACAGGACCGGGCGGTTTCTCCGCCCGGCCCGCCCTGATCCAACCGGATACCAGATCATGTCACCCGTCCTGCGATTGCTGCTCAGACGGCTCGGGATTTCCTTTGTCGTCCTGATCGGCGTCTCGATGCTGATCTTCGCGATTGCCCGGATCATTCCGGGCGATCCGGCGCGTATTGCGCTGGGCCCCAACGCGACGGCCGAGCAGGTGGAGCGTATCCGGGCGGAGATGCATCTCGATGAGCCGATCCCGGTTCAATACGGGTTCTTCCTGCGCGATCTGGCGCGCGGCGATCTGGGCACCTCGCTTTATACCAACCGCCCCGTGACGACGGATATCGCGCAATTCCTGCCCGCGACGCTGGAACTGGTGTTCCTCGCGGGGCTCATCATGGTGGCCGTGGGGCTGCCCCTGGGCATTCTGGCCGCGCGGTATCGGGGCCGCTGGCCCGATCACCTCGTGCGGGTTCTGTCGCTGCTGACGGTCTCGGCGCCCAGTTTCGTCTGGGCCGTGATCCTCATGCTGATCTTTGCCTATTACCTGCCGTTCTTCCCGATCGCGGGCCGGATCAAGGACATCTACGAGATCGAGCGCGTCACCGGCTTCATGACGATCGACACGGCACTTGCCGGGAACTGGCCGGCATTCTGGAACGCGTGGCATCACCTTGTTCTGCCCGCCGTTGCGCTGTCGCTGTCGGGGATCGGGCAGGCCGCGCGTCTGACCCGCGCCAACATGGTCGAGACTTATGAGAAACCCTATATCGAGATGGCGCAGGCCTACGGGTTCTTCCCCAGCCGCATCGCGCGGACCTATGCGTTCAAGCCCTCGATCATCCCGTCGCTCACGATCATCGGCCTCGATTTCGCGGCGATGCTGGGCAATGCCTTCCTCGTTGAGGCGGTCTTTGCATGGCCGGGCCTGTCGCGATACGGCGTGGCGGTGATCCTGCGAAAGGATCTCAACGCGATCATGGGCACCGTCCTGATCATCGCGCTGACCTTCCTGATCGTGAACATCATCGTCGATCTGCTGATCGCGTTTCTCAACCCGCGCATCCGCCATTCGACGAGAGCCGCGTCATGATCCGGGCGTTCCGCATCCTCGCGGCCAATCCGCTGTCGCTGATCGGGTTCATCCTCGTGGTGCTGATCGTCTTTGCCGCCGTCTTTGCGCCGTGGATCGCGCCATACCCGACCCACAACGGCGCGGTGGTCGATTTCCTCAACAACAACCGCCCGCCCTCGGCGCAGAACTGGATGGGCACGGATCTCGTGGGGCGCGATATCTTCAGCCGGATCCTCTATGCTTACCAGATTTCGCTGGGCCTCGGGCTCGTGGTTCTTGCCATCGCGCCGCCGGTGGGCACGATCGTGGGGCTTCTGGCGGGGTATATGGGCGGCTGGGTCGAGACGATCCTGATGCGTCTGGTCGATGTGTTCCTGTCGATCCCGCCGCTGGTTCTGGCCATCGCCATGATGGGCGTGCTGGAACCGACGCTGACCAACGCGATGCTGGCCGTCACGGTGATGTGGTGGCCGTGGTATGCGCGGCTGGTCTATTCCATCGCGCGGAGCGAACGCGAAGAGGGCTATGTGCTGGCCGCCGAGGTGATCGGCGCCTCGAGCTTTCACATCGCGTTTCGCGAGATCCTGCCCAATTGCCTGCCCGCGATCCTGACCAAGATGACGCTCGACATGGGCTTCGTGATCATCATCGCATCGTCGCTGTCGTTCCTCGGGCTTGGCGTTCAGCCGCCGACGCCGGATCTTGGCTCCATGGTGGCTGAAGGTGCGCGCTATCTGCCCGACAGCTGGTGGCTGACCGTGTTCCCCGGCCTCGCGATCCTACTGGTCGTCTTCGGCTTCAACCTGCTGGGTGATGGCCTGCGTGAGATACTGGGGGTCGACGAATGAGCCCGGTTCTCGACATTCGCGACCTGCACCTGTCGTTCAAGGGCTATGGCGGCCTGTCCGAAGTGCTTCACGGCATTTCGCTGCGGATCGAACAGGGCCAGAAGGTGGCCCTCGTGGGCGAAAGCGGGTCCGGCAAGTCGGTGACCGCGCGGATCGTTCTGGGCCTCTTGCAGGAAACGCGGACGGCCCGGATCAGGGGCGCCGTCGAATTCGACGGGCGCGATATCGGGGCCATGTCGGCCCGTCAGCGCGCCGCGCTGCGCGGCACCGAGATGTCGATGATCTTTCAGGACCCGACCTCGTCTCTGAACCCGACCTTCACCATCGGGCGGCAGTTCCGCGAAGTTCTGGGCCGGCGCGATCCGGGCATCGGGCGCGCGGCATCGGATGCGCGCGCGACGCAGATGCTGGCCGAGGTGTCGATCCCCGATCCCGCGCGGGTGCTGGCGGCCTATCCGTTCCAGCTGTCGGGCGGGATGAACCAGCGGGTGATGATCGCGATGGCGCTGGCCAACAGGCCGAAGCTGCTGCTTGCGGACGAGCCGGGCACGGCGCTCGATGTCTCGGTTCAGGCGCAGACCCTGCACCTGATGCGCGAACTGGTCGATGATCACGGCACCTCTGTCCTGTTCATTTCGCACAATCTGGGCGTCGTGCGCGAATTCGCCGACAGGCTCTATGTCATCTACCGTGGGCGTATCGTCGAAGAGGGGCCCGCGGCCGCGATCTTTGCCGATCCGCGCCACGCCTATACCCGCGCTCTGATGGACGCGGTGCCGCGCATCACAGGGGGCGGCCTTCCGGACGTGCCCGAGGTGAGCGAGGACTTCCTCGCCCCCCTGATCCGGCACGAGGAGGACGCGGCATGAGCCTTCTGGAGGTGCAGAACGTCTCGAAGACGTTTCATACCGATCATGGGCCTGTTCATGCGGTGCGTGACGTGTCGCTGTCGGTGGCGCAGGGCGAATGCCTGGCCGTGGTGGGCGAAAGCGGTTCGGGCAAGACGACGCTGGCCAACATGATTCTCGGCATCCTTGCGCCGAGTTCCGGGCGGCTCCGTTTTGACGGGGCCGATCTGCCGTCCCGACGCCTGCCGGACCATCGCCGCGCGATCCAGCTGGTTCAGCAGAACCCGCTGTCGTCGCTCAACCCCAAGCGCACGATCGGGGCGTCGATCCGGCTGGGTCTCGATACCTACGGGATCGGGGATCGGTCCGGGCGCTGGCGCGTCGTCGAAGAGGCGCTCGATGCCGTCGGTCTGCCGCCGGCGATGCGCAAGCGCGCGCCGTCGTCGCTGTCGGGCGGGCAGAGGCAGCGCGTCGGCATTGCGCGGGCGCTGGCCTGCGACCCGCGTATTGTCGTGCTGGACGAACCCACATCGGCGCTTGATGTTCTGGTGCAGGCGCGGGTGCTGCGGCTCTTGAATGATCTGCGCGTCAGCCGGGGCCTTACCTATGTGTTCATTACCCATGACCTTGCCGTCGTGCGCAACGTGGCCGACCGGGTCGCCGTCTTCAAATCCGGGCAACTGGTCGAGACGGGCACGACCGAGGCCATCTTCACCAACCCGCGTGATCCCTACACCCGAAGCCTGATTTCGGCGGTCCCGGTGGTGGACGACGATGAGCTTTCACTCAGAAACAGCCTTGCGGAGGGCACATGAGAGATCTTGCACAGGCCATTGCCGGACAGAACCAGCCCGAGGCCGCCTACACGGCGCTCGAGGCGCTGGTCGATGACACGATCGGCATCATCCTGTTCACGCTGATGGAACTCGACCCGGAGCGCGGCGTGGCCAGGCGGACTTATTCAAACATGCCCGACGCCTATCCCGCGAGCGGCGAAAAACCGATGCCGCCGGGCAAATGGTCTGATACCGTGCAAGGCCGGCACGAGACATTCGTCGCGAATTCCATCGAAGAGATCGCCGAGGTCTTTGGCGATCACGAACTGATCCGGAGCCTTGGCTGCGAAAGCTGCCTGAACCTGCCCGTCTTTGCGGGCGGCAGGCTTCTGGGCACGCTCAATTGCCTGAACGTGGCGGGGCATTTCACGCCTGAACGCGTCGCCGCCGCCGAGACGCTCAAACTGCCGGGGGCCGCGGTGTTCCTGCTGGCGCAATCCCTGAAGAAGGAGGACTGACATGGCCGAAATCACACGCCGGGTCGCAACCGATGTGGGGGGAACCTTCACCGATCTCGTGGCCTTCGAGACCGCGGCCGATGGCACGATGCGCATCATCACCGCCAAGTCGGACACCACGCCACCGGATTTCGAAACGGGCGTTCTGAACGTGCTGGCAAAGGGTGGGATCGACCCGTCCGAGGTCGATTTCCTCGCCCACGGCACGACCGTCGTCATCAACGCCCTGACCGAACGCAAGGGCGTCAAGGTCGGCCTGATCACCACCGAGGGCTTCCGCGACACGCTGGAAATCGCCCGCGGCAACCGGCCCGATTTCTTCAACCTGCATTACGAGAAGCCCGAACCCTTCGTGCCGCGCCACCTGCGTGCCGAAGTGCCCGGTCGCATGACCTATATGGGCGAAGAGCGCGCAGCTCTCGACCTGTCCGGGGTGGCGGCGATCCTTGACGGGTTCCGCGCCGAAGGCGTGCAGGCGGTCGCGATCAGCCTGCTGCATTCCTATGCCAATACCGCCCACGAAGAGGCCCTGCTGGCCGAGGTGGCCCGGCTCTGGCCCGAGGTCTCGGTCGTCGCGAGCCATCAGATCACCCGAGAATGGCGCGAATACGAACGTTCGAACACCGCTGTTCTGTCCGCCTATGTGCAGCCGGTCGCCGCCCGCTACCTAGGCAAGCTGGATGACGGGCTCAAGGCGCAGGGCTTTACCAAGTCGCCCTATATCATGCAGTCGAATTGCGGGGTCGACAGCCTTGCCGCCACGTCGGCCGTGCCGATCACCATGGTCGAAAGCGGCCCTGCCTCGGGGTTCTGGGGCGCGGCCGAGCTGGGCAAGCTGATCGGGGAGCCCGATATCCTTGCCCTCGATATCGGCGGGACGACGGCGAAATGTTCGCTGGTCGAGGGCGGCGAGGTTCGGATCATGACCGACTACTGGATCGAGCGGAGCCGCAAATCGGCGGGCTACCCGATCATGGTGCCCGTCGTGGACCTGGTGGAAATCGGCAATGGCGGCGGCTCGATCGCCTGGGTCGATGATTTCGGCAAGCTGCATGTGGGCCCACAATCCGCGGGCGCCGTGCCCGGCCCGGCCGCCTATGGCAAGGGCGGAACAGAGGCAACCACCACCGATGCCAACCTCTGGCTTGGCCGGATCAACCGCGACTATTTCTGCGGCGGCGAGGTGGAGGCCGATATCGCATCCGCCGAAAAGGCCCTTTCGGCGGTGGGTGAGAAGCTGGGCGTCTCGACCGACGAGGCCGCCCGCGGGATCATCCGGATCGCCAACAACAACATGGTCAACGCGCTCAAGCTGGTGTCGCTGAACCGTGGCCACGACACCCGCGATTTCACGCTTCTGGCCTTTGGCGGCGGGGGTGCGATGCACGGTGTGGCGCTGGGCCAGGAATTGCAGGTCAAGAAGGTCGTGGTGCCTGCCGCGGCCTCGGTCTTTTCGGCCTGGGGCATGATGATGTCGGACCTGCGGCGCGATTACTTCGTCACCCAGCTGGCCGACCTGACCGAAGGAGCGGGCGCGCTGATCGAGGGCGTCTTTGCCGAGGCCGAGGCCAAGGCGCGGGCCACCTTTGCCGAGGAAGGCGTCGATCCGGGGCGTGTCACGTTCCTGCGCTATGGCAAGTTCCGCTACCAGAACCAGGAACACACGACCGAGGTTCTGATCGAAGGCGAGGTGACGGACGGCAAGCTTGACCGTATCGCCGAGGATTTCCACGCAGCCTATGAGCGGGAATACACCTATCGCCTCTCTGCGCCGGTCGAGATGGTGGGCATCCATCTTGTCGCCCGCGCCGAGGTCGGCAAGCTGACGATGAAGCCCGAAGAGCTGACCGACGCGCCGGCGTCGGACGCGCTCAAGGGGCAGCGAGATGTCGACTACGCGCTCGAGGGAACGCACGAGGCGGACATCTACGACGGGGAGAAACTCCTGCCCGGCATGTCCTTCACCGGGCCCGCGATCATCGAGGATTCGGGCTCGACGGTGGTGATCCACCCGGGCAACCGCGTGTCGATCGACGCCTATCGCAACATCCATATCGAAATCGGGGAGCAGCGGTCATGAGCCAGAACGATCCCATCACGCTGGAGATCATCCAGAATTCGCTTCAGGCCGCCGCCGACGAGATGTTCGCCGCAATGCGCAAGACGGCGATGTCGTCGATCATTTACGAGGTGCTCGACATGGGGACGGGCATCACCGATGCCGAAGGGCGGATCGCCTCTTCGGGCGCGGGTATCCCGGCCTTCATCGGCGTGCTCGACAAGTCGGTGCAGTTCATCCTGTCGAAACACGAGGATATCCGCCCCGGCGACGTCTTCATCACCAACGATCCGTGGTATGGCGGTGTCACCCACCTCAACGACCTTGTTCTGGCGATGCCGGTCTTCGTCGACGGGCGGCTGATCGCCTGGACGGCCAATATCGCCCATAACTCGGACGTGGGCGGCATGGCGCCGGGCTCACTTTCGGGCGAGGCCACCGAGATCTTCCAGGAAGGTCTGCGCCTGCCGGCGGTCAAGCTGATCCGCGAAGGCGAGACGGATCAGGCCGTGATGGACATCATCACCTGCAACAGCCGGATGCCCGATTTCCTTCTGGGCGACGTCTGGGCCGCGATCGCGAGCGTCCGGGTGGGCGCGCGGCGGCTCGAGGGTCTGGCCACGAAATACGGGGCCGATACCTTTATCCGGGCCATGCAAAGCTTCATGGAATTCGGGGAAAAGACAGCGCTGGCCGAGCTTGCCAACCTGCCCAAGGGCACGTTCGAGCTCGACGAGGAGCAGGACGACGGCCGGATCTTCAACGTCAAGATCACGATCACCGACACCGAATTCCTTGTCGACCTGCGCGACAATCCCGATCAGGACGTGGGCCCCACCAACACCAGCCGCGACGGCACGATGGTCTGCGCGCAGATGGTGTTCAAGGCGCTGACGGACCCCGACAGCCCGGCCAATGACGGCTCGTTCCGGCCGCTGAAGGTGCTGACGCGGGAAGGGTCGATCTTTCATGCGCAGGAGCCCGCGGCGATTGGGTTCTATTTCGAGACCGAGGTGCGCGTCTATGACCTGATCTGGCGCTGCCTCGCGCCGCATATCCCCGAACGGCTGCCCGCCGGGCATTTCAGTTCCATCTGTGGCACGTTCATCGGGGGCATCCATCCCGACACGGGCCGCCAATACACCATCATCGAGCCCCAGATCGGCGGCTGGGGCGCATGGGAGGGGCGCGACGGAAACCCCTGCATCTTCAGCGGCTTCCACGGGGAAACCTACAACACCCCCGCCGAAATCTCGGAGGCGCGAAACGGGCTGTTCGTCGACCGCATGGCACTGAATACCGAACCGGGCGGCGAGGGTCAGTTCTCGGGCGGGAGGGGGCTCGTCCTTGAATACCGCATCCGCACGCAAAACGGGTTTCTGACGGCGGGCTATACCAGATCGCGGATCAAGCCATGGGGGCTCGAAGGGGCCGAGGAAGGTTCCGGCAATTATGTCGAGGTGATCAAGAACGGAGAGACGGAACGCTACAGTTTCGTCTCGGGTCTGGGCCTGACGACCGATGACGTGATCCGCGTCGTCACCTCCTGCGGGGCCGGCTATGGCGACCCCAAAGCGCGCGACCCGGAGGCGGTGAAGCGTGACGTGAAGGACGGCATCCTGAGCGCCGAACGGGCGCGCGACATTCACGGCGTGGAGGTCTGAGACATGCGCGACCCGATCAAGATCATGTACCTCAGTCCCGTCGCCCATCGCGACGGCCATGACGATCTGTTTGCCGACATGGCACGCGATGTGAAACTGCCGGGCACGGAGGTGCATGTCACCTCGCTGCCCGACGAGATCGGGCTGTTCACCAATATAGAGTTTCGCAGCTACGAGGGCATGGTGACAGCCGGGATCATTCGCGCCGCGCGCGCGGCGGCGCGGGAAGGTTTCGACGCGCTGGCCATCGGATGTTTCTACGACACGGGCCTTCTCGAGGCGCGCGAGGTCTCGGGCGAGATGATCGTCACCGCGCCCTGTGTGGCGTCATGCGAGATCGCTGCAAGCCTGTCGAACCGGTTCGGCGTGATCGTGGGACGGCGCAAATGGGTCCACCAGATGCAATCGACCGTCCATGACCACGGCCACCGCGACAGGCTGGCTGGTTTCTATCACGTCGAACTTGGCGTGACCGAGTTTCAGGAGGATCACGACCGCACCGCCCATTGCCTGATGACGGCCGGGCGCAAGGCCGTGGAAGAAGATTACGCCGAATCCCTGATCCTTGGCTGTACGATGGAGGTGGGCTTTCACCACCACATGGAACAGGAACTGGGCGTGCCGGTGATCGATCCGTCGATCGCGGCGCTGAAACGGGCCGAATACGGTGCGCTGCTGAAGCGGGATTGTGGCTGGGTGCCCTCGCGGAAATGGTCATGCGAGGCGCCATCCGAGGAAGAGATCGCCAGCATCGGCACTTTTGACGACAGACCGGCCTTTGGTGGCCGCATCGTGGTGGAGGCCTGATATGCCGCGCGAATGGGTAATTCACGAATACAATGGCTGGCAGGGGCTCGACCTGATCGAGGCGCCGCTCCCCGAACCCCGCCCGGGGCAGGTGCGGCTGAAGATCGAGGCCTTCTCCCTCAACTGGGGCGACATGGACCTGATGCTTGATCGCTATTCCTTCAGCTTTCCGTCGTTTCCGGCGCGGATCGGGATGGAGGCCGCAGGCGTGGTCGACGCGCTGGGCGAGGGGGTGACAGGCATCGAGATCGGCGATCATGTCGGAACGCTGCCCTATTTCTATGACAATGACGGGACGAGCGCCGACTATGCCTGCGTCGATGCCCGATATCTGGCCCCGACGCCGCAAGGCCTGTCACCGGTCGAGGCCGCGTCGATCTGGATGCAGTTCATGACGGCCTATTTCCCGGTGATGGAACTGGCGAAGGCGGGCCCCGGCACGTCGATGCTGGTGACGGCAGCGACGGGAACGGCGGGCAATGCCGCGCTCAATATCGGCAGGCTGACGGGCGCCAACATGATCGGCACGACCCGCGATCCCGCCAACGTCGACTACCTGATCGAGAGCGGCGCGAGCCACGTGATCGTCACCAGCGAGGAGACCGACATCGCGGCCGAGATCCGCAGGCTCACCAACGGGCAGGGTGTCGATGCGGTCTTCGACCCGGTGGGCGCGGGGATGATCCACCGCTATTCGCCGGCGCTGGCGCGCGATGCCCAGATCTTTTTCTACGGGACGCTCGACGGGGTGTTCCCGACGCTGCCTTTCGTCGACATGTTCCAGGCCAATGCGACGTTCAAACCCTATTCGCTGTTCAACTATGTCGAAGACGATGCCGCCCGTGCGCGGGGGGTCGACTTCGTCACCAAGGCGCTGGCGAACGGGGTGTTGTCGCCCCGGATCGATCGCGTCTATCCGATGGAGGGCTATCGCGAGGCCTGGGCCTATCTGAGCCTACCCCGCGACAGCCATGGCAAGGTCGTGATCGAGACCGCAAAGCAATGACAGGAGGACCGGATATGACCAAATCCGATGCAAGGCTCGCCCGGCTGCGCGCCAAGATGGACGAAGAGGGCGTGGACCTCGTGGTTCTGGGCCCCGGCGCCCATCTGGGATGGTTGCTTGACGTGCATCCCCATGCCGACGAACGCCCCGTTCTGGCCATGGTGACAAAGGGTCACGCCGGGTTCCTGATGCCCGTGCTCGAGGCCGAAAGCGCCGGACGGCAGACCGATCTGCCGTTCTATGAATGGTCGGACGACGAGGGGCCGAAGGGCGCGCTCGACCGGCTTCTCGATGATTTCGGGGCGGGCAATGCGGGGTCATTCGTGGTGGATGAAACCATGCGCGCCGATCATGCGGCCCTTGTTCAGGACAGGCTTCTGAACGCGAAACGGCAATTCTGTGAAAGCACCGTCGGCGCGCTCAGGATGCGCAAAGATGCCGATGAATACGCCGCGCTCAAGCGCAACGCGCTTCAGGCCGACCGCGCGATGCAGGCCGCCTGGGCCGCCATGAAGCCCGGCATGACCGAAGAGGAAGTGGCCGCCGTGGCGCGCGCGCATTTCGTCTCCGAGGGTGCAAAGCCGTTGTTCTCCATCGTGGGCGCGGGCCCGAACGGCGCGATGCCGCATCACCACACAGGCACGACGGTCCTGAAAGAGGGCGATGTCGTCGTGATGGATATCGGCGGCGGATCAGAGGGCTATTCCTCGGATATCACGCGCATGGCCGTGATGGGGGAGGCGCCGGAGGGGTTCGACGAGGTCCATGCCATCGTCAACCGCGCGGTCGAGGCCGCGATCGAGGTCGCGCGCCCCGGGGTCAAGGCGCATGTCCTTGACGATGCCGCCCGTGGCGTCATCGCGGAGGCGGGCTACGGAGAGAATTTCCTGCATCGTCTGGGCCATGGCCTGGGCACCGAAGTGCACGAGCCGCCATGGATCAGCGCCTCGTCCGAGACGGTTCTCGACGAGGGCATGGTCTTTTCGATCGAGCCGGGCATCTACCTGTCGGGCCGGTTCGGCCTCAGGCTCGAAGAGATCGTGATCCTGCGGGCCGACGGGCCGGAAATCCTGTCGGAATTGCCAAGGGACGCCAAGCGGATCGATGTCTGATCCCTTTACGACCGACGTGATCCAGGCCGCGCTGGACAGTGCCGCCGAGGAGATGTTCGAGGTTCTTCGCAAGACGGCGATGAGCCCGATCATCTACGAGGTGCTCGACGTGGGCACCGGGATCACGGATGCCAACGGCGCGCTGGTCAGCTCAGGCGCGGGGATACCGTCCTTCGTGGGCGTGCTGGACAAATCGGTCACGGCCATCGTCGCACGCTATGGCGAGGATGTCGCAGAGGGTGATCTCTTCGTCACGAACGATCCCAACTACGGCGGCGTCACCCATCTGAGCGATATCGTGCTGGCCGAGCCCGTCTTTCACGAGGGCCGTCGCGTGGCCTGGGTCGCCTCCATCGCCCATTGGGGGGATGTCGGCGGCAAGACACCGGGTTCCATGCCCGTTGACGTGACCGAGATCGTGGCCGAAGGGCTGCGCCTGCCGATGGTCAAGCTGTTCTCCAAGGGGCAGGCCAACGAAGCCGTCTTCGACATCATCCGCACCAATTCGCGGTTGCCCGATTTCGTGACCGGTGATCTGTGGTCACAAGTTTCGGCCGGGCGGCGGGCGGCGGCGCTGATCCGGGGGCTGTGCGCGCGCTACGGCGCCGACGCGCTCGAGGCCGCGATTGTCGAGGCCCGCAAGGTGGGCGAGGCGCGGGCGCGGGCCGGGCTGGCCGAACTGCCCGAGGGGCGGTTTTCGATCGAGGCGCGGCAGGATGACGGCGCGGTCTGGCAAGCGGGGATCGAGATCACGAAGGACCGGTTCCGTGTCGATCTGCGCGACGCGCCGATTCAGGCGACCGGCCCCTATAACACGGGTCGTGACGGCGCGCTGATCGCGTGCCAGATCCTGTTCAAGGCGCTGACCGATCCCGAACGCTTTGCCAATGCCGGCAGTTTCGCACCGCTCGAGGTGCTGACGACGCCGGGCACGATCTTTCATGCGGGCCCCGATGCGCCGCATGGCTATTATTTCGAGACCCGGCTGAAGCTGGTCGACATGCTGTGGCATTGTCTGGCTGACGCGATGCCCGGGCGGCTCCCCGCCGGGAGTTTCGCCTCTGTCTTCGGCACGGTGATTGCGGGCAAACATCCGGATACCGGGCGGCGCTACACGATGGTGGAGCCGCAAATGGGCGGCTGGGGCGCCACGGCCCGCAGGCCGGGCCTCGATGCGATGTATTCCACGAACCATGGCGATACGTTCAACTGCCCCGTGGAGATCGCAGAGGCGCGCTATGGGTTCGACGTTCTGGAAAAGACGCTGACAGACCGGCCCGAACGACCGGGCGAGATGCCGGGCGGGCGCGGCGTGCGCATCCGCTACGGATTGCGCGGGCCCGCGACGCTGTCGGTGGGGCTCTCGCACGGGGTGGAGCCTGTCTGGTCTCTTGGCGGGGCAGGGCCCGGCGGCCTGAACAGCCTGGTGGTCGAGCGCGCGGGCGGCGGAAACGACGGCTTCCGCTATGCCAGCGGCGTCCCGCTGGAGGCGGGTGACGTCGTCGTGATCGAGAGCGCCCATGGCGGCGCGGTCAAGCTCCGCGCCTAGTCGTCCTTTGCGCCCTCGACCGGGCCGCCGGCCTTGAGCCAGTCGGAAAAGCCGTCCTTGAGATGCGCGGCGTCAAAGCCCATGTCCTGAAGCGTGGCCACGGTCAGGGCCGAGCGCCAGCCGCTTGCGCAGTGAAGGACGTAGGCTTTCCCGTCCTGACCGAAGACCTCCTTGAAATAGGGGCTGTCGGGATCGACCCAGAATTCGATCATGCCGCGCGGCGCGTGGATCGAGCCGGGGATATAACCCGTGCGCTGGCGTTCGCGCACGTCGCGGATGTCGACGATCACGGTGTCGGGGTCATCGAGCCGCGCGATCAGGTCAGCGGTCTCGACCTCCGCGATGCGGACGCGAGCTTCGGCGACCATCTGGGCCGATGTCTTCTTCAGCTTGGCCATGATGTCTCACTCCCCGTGGTCTGCTCTAGCTGCCGGTCGCCGCGCGATACCATTCGACGATGTCGGCGCGGGCCTGCGGGTCCATCTGGATGGCGTTGGGCGGCGGCATGGCATGGCTTACGCCGGCCTGAAGATAGACCAGCTTGGCGTGGCGCGCGATATCGGATTCCGTCTCGAGCACGATACCCTTGGGCGGCCATTGCATGTTGCCCCAGACGGGTTCGCGTGCGTGGCACATCGAACAATTGCCGATGACCGTGTCATAGGCCGCGTCGAAACCGGCGGCATTGGCGAATTGCGCCTCGATCGCGGTCAGAGGCCGGGCTTCGGCCTCGTCGTAGCTGTCCATCCCGGGCTGGGTCGAGAGCCACGCGATCACGAGGAACAGGGCGGCGGTGACGGCCCATGTCCAGTGGGGACGGCCCTTGCGGGCATGCATCGAGTTGAAGAAATGCCGGATCGTGACCCCCATCATGAAAACGAGGCTCGCGATGATCCAGGCATATTCGGTGCCGAAGGCCAGCGGGTAGTGGTTCGACAGCATCAGGAAGATGACCGGAAGCGTCAGGTAGTTGTTATGGGTCGAGCGCAGCTTGGCGATCTTGCCGTATTTCGGGTCTGGCGTGCGGCCCGCCTTGAGATCGGCTACCACGACCTTCTGGTTGGGAATGATGATGAAAAAGACGTTGGCCGACATGATCGTCGCGGTGAAGGCGCCAAGGTGCAGAAGCGCCGCGCGCCCGGTGAAGACCTGGTTCAGCCCCCAGCTCATCGCCACGATGATCGCGAAGAGCGCGACCATCATCGAGGTTGGATAGTCGCCCAGTTTCGATTTGCACAGGGCATCATATAGAAGCCAGCCCACCGCGATCGTTGCCGCCGATATCGCGATGCCCTGCCACAGCGCCAGATCGGCCTTTGTCGGGTCCAGCAGGAACAACTCGCCGCCCACCCAATAGACGATCATCAAGAGCGCCGCACCCGACAGCCATGTCGAATAGGCCTCCCATTTGAACCACGTCAGATGCTCGGGCAGCGCGTCGGGCGCCACGAGGTATTTCTGGATGTGATAGAAGCCGCCGCCATGGACCTGCCATTCCTCGCCATCCGCAGGGCCCGGGATGTCGCGCTTCAGGCCCAGATCGAGCGCGATGAAATAGAAGGACGAGCCTATCCACGCCACGGCGGTGATCACGTGAAGCCACCGCACGGCAAAGGCTGTCCAGTCCCACAAGATGGCCAGATCATACATCGTCGCACTCCATTTCCCGGTCGATATCCAGCCTAGGCCGGCTGTGATTGTTCTGCTATTGCGCAGGAATACCAAGCAGCATCAAAAAAGACCGAATAATGTCCTATCTCGACACCATCCGGACCTTCGTCCGCGTCTACGAGCTTGGCAGCATGTCGGCGGCGGGTCGAGATCTGCGGATTTCTCCGGCGGTGACATCGTCGCGGATTTCGCAACTTGAGGAGCGATTGGGCGTGCGCCTGTTCCAGCGCACAACGCGTAACCTGTCTCCGACCGAACAGGGCAAGGCCTTCTACGGCGGTGCCTGCGGTATCCTCGAGGCGGTGGAGGCCGCCGAGGCCGAGGTCGTCAACCTGACCGACAATCCGAGGGGCGCTGTCCATGTGGCGGCACCGCTGGGCGTGGGCCGGCGGCTGATCGCGCCGCATGTGCCTGCCTTTCTCGAGCGTTACCCCGAGGTGACGGTGCGGCTGCGCCTGTCGGACCGGAAGGTCGATATGACGGGAGAGGGGCTCGATCTGGCGTTCTTTCTGGGGCAACCCGAGGACAGCACGCTGCGGATGCGCAAGATTGCGGATGTCGAACGGGTCCTGTGCGCGGCCCCAGAGTATATCGCGGCGCGCGGCTGCCCTGCCTCGGGCGACGATCTGATCGCGCAGGGGCACGATTGCCTGAACCTGCGCTTTCCCGGCGCCACCGAATTTCAGTGGCGGCTGCGCACGCCGGATGGCGTGCGGCGGTTCCGGGTCTCGGGGCGCTACGAATCCGATGACGGTGATGTGCTGACCGACTGGGCGCTGGGCGGCCACGGGATCGCGCTGAAACCCGTCTTCGAAGTGGCCGATCATCTGGCGGCGGGGCGGCTGGTGGCGGTGGCCACGCAGACGCCGCCCGATCCGATCCAGATGGCCTGCCTCTTTACCCACCGCAAAGGGCAGGATCCCAAGACACGCCTGTTCATGGATTTCATGATCGAGCGGATCGCCCGTGTCGTGCGCGAGGCCACCCCGGCCGTTCAGCTTCCGCGATAGGTGGAATAGCCGTAGGGCGACAGCAGAAGCGGCACGTGGTAATGCGCCTCCGGGTCGTTCATGCCGAACCGGATCGGCACTTCGTCAAGGAACAGCGGCTCGGCCGAGACCTGACCCGTTGCGCGCAGATAGGCGCCGGCCCGGAAGATCAGCTCGTAGGTTCCGGTCTCGAACTCCGCCTGCGGCAGGATCGGGCTGTCGGTGCGGCCATCCGCATTCGTCACCCGCTCCGCGATCTTGCGGTGACTGTTGCCAGACACACGATAGAGCAGGATCTCGATCCCTGCGGCAGGGCAGCCCCGCGCGGTATCAAGGACATGTGTCGTGAGATAACCCGGCATCTGATGCCTCCCAATGATCGAAAAACAGGCTGGCACGGCCGCGCGGCGAAGGCAAATGACCGGGCCTTGATGCAGCTTGTGGAATAATTTGAAAAACATCACGATTTGTTCGAATTATCCAGTGGATGCTTTCTGAAAGGGCCCGCATGACACGTTATCCCAGAGACATGACCGGATACGGCGCGACACCGCCCGAGGCCCATTGGCCCGATGGCGCGAAGATCGCGGTTCAGATCGTCGTCAATTACGAAGAGGGCGGGGAAAACAATATCCTGCACGGCGATCCGGCCTCCGAGGCGTTTCTGTCAGAGATCGTGGGCGCGGCGGCATGGCCCGGGCAGCGCCACTGGAACATGGAGACGATCTATGAATACGGCGCGCGCGCCGGGTTCTGGCGGCTCCATCGCCTTCTGGCCGATGTGCCGGTGACGGTCTTTGCGGTGGCCACCGCGCTTGCGCGCGCGCCCGAACAGGTGGCCGCGATGAAGGACGCGGGCTGGGACATCGCGAGCCACGGCCTGAAATGGATCGAATTCAAGGACATGCCCGAAGAGGAGGAACGCGCCCAGATCGCCGAGGCGATCCGCCTTCATACCGAGGTGGTGGGCACGCGCCCGCGCGGGTTCTACCAGGGGCGGGCCAGCATGAATTCGGTGCGTCTGGGGGCGGAACTGGGCTTTGACTGGCTGGCCGATTCCTATGCCGACGATCTGCCCTATTGGGAACGGATCGATGGGCGCGATCACCTGATCGTGCCCTATACGCTTGATTGCAACGACATGCGCTTTGCCACGCCGCAGGGCTTCAATTCGGGCGAACAATTCTATGAATACATGCGCGCCACCTTTGCCGAGCTGTATCGCGAGGGCGAGGAGGGTCGGCCCAGGATGATGTCGATCGGCCTGCATTGCAGGTTGGCGGGCCGCCCCGGCCGGATCGAGGCGCTGCGCCGGTTCCTCGACTTCGCCCAGGGGCACGAGGGGGTCTGGTTCGCCACCCGCAGCCAGATCGCCGATCACTGGGCCGCGACCCATCCGCCAATGGCAAAGCCGCGCCCGTCCGAGATGACGAAAGCGGAGTTCGTCTCGGAATTCGGCGGTATCTTCGAACATTCGCCGTGGATCGCGGAGGCGGCGCATGGCCT
Source organism: Alexandriicola marinus (assembly GCF_004000435.1). GTDB lineage: Bacteria > Pseudomonadota > Alphaproteobacteria > Rhodobacterales > Rhodobacteraceae > Alexandriicola > Alexandriicola marinus. The sequence goes on along the minus strand of NZ_RBVZ01000004.1, from coordinate 37,132 downwards.
TGAGCTGGGTCCGACCCACGACACCGCTCGCGGGGTGCATTCGGCCTTGGCACGGGTCTTCCGAACCGCCCCCGATGACAAGCGGCTCGATGTGCTCAGGGCGCATCCCGATCTGGCGGGCAAGCTGGCGCAGGCGCGGCGATTGACGCCCGAATCTGCCAATGAACAATCCTCTGCCGGGCTCGATGCGCTGACCGATGCCGAACGCGCGGCCTTCGAAGATGCCAACGCGCGTTATACGGCCAAGTTCGGCTTTCCCTTCATCATCGCCGTGCGCGACAACACCAAGGACAGCATTCTTGCCGCGTTCGAAAGACGGATCGGCAATGACCGCGAGACCGAGATCGCCGAGGCCTGCCGACAGGTCGAACGCATCGCGGAGTTGCGCCTGATCGACAAGCTGGGCGCATGAATCGGCTGATCATCGCGGCCCCGCTTGACGCAGAGGGCTTTGCGCCTTTTGGCGACGTGCTCGATGCCTCGGGCGCGCCGGACAAGATCATCAATCAGGGGCTTTGCGGGCGCTACCACGACAGGGCGCAGCTTGATTTCGGCGCCGGCCGGGCCGGGATCAGCCTCTTTCAGGCCGAGGCCCGGGCGATGCCGCTGACGCTCGAGATGATGGAGCGTCATCCCTTGGGCAGTCAGGCGTTCCTGCCGATGAGCCTTGATCCGTTCCTAGTGATCGTGGCTCCCGACAAGGGTGGACGGCCCGGCGTGCCGCAGGCCTTTGTCACGGCGCCCGGGCAGGGGATCAACTTTCATCGCGGCACATGGCACGGGGTTCTGACCCCTCTTCATCCGCCGGGGCTGTTCGCCGTGATCGACCGGATCGGCGAGGGCGACAACCTCGAGGAACATTGGTTCGACGAGGCCTGGACCGTCACCCTGCCTTAACGCAGCCTGAGCGGCATGTGCCGGTTCACGTCCTTGTATAGAAGATAGCGGAACCGCCCCGGCCCGCCCGCATAGCAGGCCTGCGGGCAAAACGCGCGCAGCCACATGTAATCGCCCGCCTCGACCTCGACCCAATCCTGATTGAGCCGGTAGACGGCCTTGCCCTCCAGAACGTAGAGCCCGTGCTCCATCACATGGGTTTCGGCAAAGGGAATAACGGCACCGGGTTCGAAGGTGACGATGGTCACATGCATGTCGTGGCGCATATCGGCCGGGTCGACAAAGCGCGTCGTCGCCCATTTGCCCTCCGTGCCGGGCATGACCGAGGGCGCGACATCGGCCTCGTTCGTGACGAATGCCTCCGGCGTGTCGATGCCGTCCACCGGCTCATAGGCCTTGCGGATCCAGTGAAAGACGACCGGCGCATCGTGGGTATTCCACAGCGACCAGAGCTGCCCCGCGGGCAGATAGACATAGCTGCCCGGTTCCAACGGATGCGCGGTGTCGCCGATGGTGATCCGGGCATTGCCGGACACCACGAAAAAGACGGCCTCGGCCTCGGGGTTGGTCTCGGGCCGGTCCGATCCGCCGCCGGGCGACACTTCCATGATGTATTGCGAAAAGGTCTCGGCAAAACCGGACAGGGGCCGCGCGATGATCCAGGCGCGGGTCCTGTCCCAGAACGGCAGGGCGGAGGTCACGATATCCTGCATCGTGCCCTTGGGGATCACCGCGTAAGCCTCGGTGAACATGGCGCGATCCGTCAGCAGCTGATCCTGCGGCGGGTGGCCGCCTCCGGGCGCGTAATAGCGGTCATTCATTCGAGGTCTCCCTGTGATCGGGGGCAGGATGCGGCGCCATGGCCCGGTGAGCCAGACCGCAAACCGGCGCAGGACCTTTCGGGGTTTTTGGATAATGAACCGCCATCCCGGCGCAAAGGCCGGCGCTAGCCATTGGTCGAATACATCCGGCGCATCTGGTGCGGGCTCATGTCATAGGCGGCTTTGAAATGTTCGTAGAATTGCGTCATGGATGAAAACCCGGACGCTTCGGCGACATGGCTAATGGGATCCGAACCATCGATCAGGATCGCGCGGGCCCGCAGAAGCCGCATGCGTATGATGAACCGTTTCATAGGAATGTGAAGTGTTTTCGCAAACAGCGAGGAGGCGTAATTGGGATGAAGCCGGGCCACGGTCGCGACCTCTGCGGTGGTCAGGGGCTCTTCGAGGTTCTCCAGAATATAGCGGATCATCGCGACAAGCTGGCTGATCTGGCGACTGTTCGAGCGGTGAGTGTCCGACGACATCCGATCTGGCAGGGAGAGAAACTCCAGCCCGTCGAGCTGGCTGCGCCTGAGAGCCGCGTTCAGCTCTGTATGCAGGATCTCACGGCGTTCGGGGTTGCCGGATCTGTCATCCTCAAGCCATTGATAAAACGTCTCTTTGGATAGCGAGCTTTCCGGAAGCATGACCACGGCGCCACCCAGAAGCGCCACCTGAAGCTGGCTGACATGGGGCATGAAGAGGAAGGTGTCGACCGGCATGTAGAGATTGGTGAGGGACATCCCGCCGTGATACGGGTCCTCGAACCGGATCAATCTGTGCGGCACACCGGCCCAGAACGCGACGATCCGTTCGTCGGGCACGACCACCTCCCTGCCATCGTAATCATAGCGCATGGCGTTTCCGGTGAGCAGGTTGAACACCACATGTCCATGCCAATGCGGCGCCTCCATCGTGTCGGGCGCGAATTGTTTCATCCCGAATCGGCCATAGGCGATATCGGGCGCATAGAAGTCCCGCTCGGCCGGAGGGGTGGTATCGGGGCCGGGGGCGAGGGTCGGAGAATCGGCAGCTGTTTTCATGGGAATCTTTGAAACCCGGACAAATTATTTGGAATCCGACATTGCCCGATGCACCGCCCCCTGCGCAAGCTTGAGGTGTGGCGCGCCGTTGAGGAGTCGGTTCGCCGCGCAAAAACAAACCGACTTGGCCAGAAGTGGCCATAGGGAGGACTTCAAATGAAGATACTTTCACGCGCCGCGTTGCCGGCGCTAATGCTTGGCGTTTCTGCCACTGCGCTGACCGCGCAGATGGTCGAGCCGACAACGCCACCGCCCGCGCCGGAATTCTCGGCGCAGGGGGAGCCGGTCTTCGTCAACCGTTCCGACATGTTCGAATACCGCGCGCTCGAATCCTACAACGAGCCGGAATTCGTCTCTGCCTTCGTCGAGGCCGGCATGCTGCCCCCGGTTGCCGAGCGTCTGCCGGCCGAGCCGATGGTCTACAAGGCCGGCAACATGCCCGACGGGATCGGCGATTACGGCGGCACCCTGCGCCACGTGATCGGTGGACGGCCCGAGGGCTGGAACTACTGGGGCGGCCAGTCGCAGGGCTGGGGCGGCATCGACATCGGCATGACCGAATGTCTGACGCGCACCGGCCCGCTCTTCACGATCAATCCCGAAGACCTCGAGCCGATGCCGAACCTCGCCAAGTCGTGGGAATGGTCGGATGACGGCATGATGCTGACGGTGAACCTCATCGAGGGCGCCCACTGGTCCGACGGAGACCCCTTCGACACCGAGGATATCGATTTCTACTGGAACGATATCGTCATGAACGGCGAAGTCACCCCGCTCAACGGTGCGACCCAGACGACCTATGGCGAAGGGACGACCCTCGAGATCGTGGATGACTACACCTTCACGATGACCTTCACGACGGCGTTCCCGGAATCGGTGCTCTACAACTTTGCCTACGGCAACTTCTGCCCCGGGCCGAGCCACGTTCTCAAGCCGGTCCACCCGAGCTATTCCGACAACACGATGGAACAGTTCATCAACGCCTTCCCGCCCGAAGACATGGGCTTCCCGGTGATGGGCGCGTGGGTTCCGGTCGAGTATCGTGCCGACGACATCATCGTTCTGCGGCGCAACCCCTATTACTGGAAGGTGGACGAAGAGGGGAACCAGCTGCCCTATCTCGACGAGGTGCACTATCGCCTGTCGACCTGGGCGGATCGTGACGTTCAGGCGGTTGCCGGAACGGGCGATTTCTCGAACCTCGAACAGCCTGAAAACTACGTCGAATCCCTGCGCCGTTCGGCCGAGGACGATGCCCCGGCACGTCTGGCCTTTGGTCCGCGGACGATCGGCTACACGCTCTATCCGAACCTCTCGGGCAATGGCTGGGGCGAACCGGACGAGCGGGCACAGGCCGTGCGCGAATTGAACCGCAACGCCGATTTCCGCAAGGGCATCACCCAGGCCATGGATCGCGTGCGCCTTGGTGAATCGCTCGTGAAAGGGCCGTTCACCGTTCAGTATCCGGGCGGTCTTTATGCCGGGACGTCCTACTACGACGAGGCGTCGACCGTCTTCTATCCCTACAGCCTCGAGTCTGCGCGTGCGCATTTCGAAGCGGCGGGCCTTGCCGACACCGATGGTGACGGCTTCTACAACTGGCCCGAGGGGATGATGGATGGCGGCAACGTCCAGATCACCATCCTCGCCAACACCGACTATCAGACCGACCGCAACCTCGCGGAAGGTGTGGTGGCGATGCTGGAAGAGGCGGGCATCCAGGCCGCTCTGAACCTGCTGACCGGCAATGACCGGGACGCGGCGCAGAACTCCGGCCGGTATGACTGGATGGTGCTGCGCAACGGCACGTCGCTGATCACCGTGGTCCAGAACACCACGGAACTGGCGCCCGTGGGTGCGCAGACCTCGCTCAACCACCGTGCCAATGCGGATGGCGAGCTGGATCTGCTGCCGTGGGAGCAAGAAATGGTCGATGTGGTCAATGCCTTCATCGGCAGCCGCGATGCGGCCGAGCGGTCCGAGCTGATGAGCCAGTATCAGCGGCTCTACACCGAGAACCTCTACGGTGTGGGTCTGACCGCCTATCCGGGCGCGCTGATCATCAACAAGCGCTTTGCCAACATCCCGGCAGGGGCACCGATCTTCATGTACAACTGGGCGGAGGACAACATAATCCGCGAACGCGTGTACGTGCCGGCCGATGCCCAAGCGGACCACGAGCTGCACCCGAACACGCTTCCGGGTGACGATGGTCCGGTGACCGCCGGCTAAGGGAGTTCCTCCCTGGACGGGGCGGGGACATGTGTCCCGCCCCGGCCTTTCCCCGACCTTTCCTTTCCACCCGAGGATTGACCGATGCTTCGTTTTCTTGTCATCCGGTTGCTTCAGGCCATTCCCGTGCTGATCGTGATGAGCATCATCACCTTCGCGATCATCAACGCACCGCCGGGCGATTACGCGGATTTCATCCGATCCAACATGATCACCCAGGGCAATGCGACCATCGCCGCCGCCGATGCCGCGGCCGAGCGGTACCGCGAAGAAAACGGCCTGAACGATCCCATCGTGGTGCAATACATTCGCTGGGTGACGGGCATCGTGACCCGCGGCGATTTCGGACATTCCTTCTATTACAACAAGCCCGTGGCCGACGTGGTCGGCGAGCGGCTCCCGCGGACGATCATGCTGGCGCTGGTCTGCCATTTCTTCGCCTCGCTCCTGGGGATCACATTCGGAATTCTGGCGGCGACCCGGCAATACAGCTGGACCGACACCGTCCTGTCGTTCATCTCGTTCCTTGGCATGACGATCCCGCGCTTCCTTCTGGCGCTGATCATTCTCTATGTGCTGGCGTTCAAGCTGAACGTGCAGGAACTGGGCAGCTTCTATTCCTCCAGATACGGGGGACAGCCCTATTGGCTCGGGCCGTTCGATTTCAACTGGGCGAAGCTCTGGAACCTGATTGAACATGTCTGGCCCGTCGTCTTTATCGCGACGATCGGGGGGCTGGCCTACAACATGCGCGTGATGCGGGGAAACCTTCTGGACACGCTGAACGCGCAATACGTAGAAACCGCCCGCGCCAAGGGGCTGAGCGAGCGGCGGGTGATCATGGGGCACGCGGTGCCCAACGCGCTCCATCCGCTCGTGGCCTATCAGGGGGTGATCATGCCCTACATGCTGACCGGCGAGATCGAGGTGGCGATCGTCTTCAGCCTTGCCACCGTCGGCCCTGCCATCGTGGGCTCGATGGGGATCGGCGATGTCTACGTGACCGCGACGCTGCTGCTGGTTCTGGGGGCCACGCTGATCATCGGCAACATCATCGCCGACATGCTGCTTGCGGTGCTTGATCCGCGCATCCGGGTGGGGAACGACTGATGACCGACCAGATCAACCCGCTTCCCTCCGATGAACATCAGCCCGACGAGCTGCGCGAGATCGAGGAACTGGCAGAACAGGAAGAGGCCGATCTTCGCGTCACGACGATCAGTGGCGAGGGCGAGAATTACTGGACACTTGTCTGGCGCCGGTTCCGCCGCTCGATCCCCGGCATGATGGGCCTCATCCTCGTGATGATCCTGCTGATCGTGGCGCTGTTTGCGCAATTCTTTGCGCCGATGAACCCCAAGGAGCCGAACATCGCCTTCGCCCCGCCCGACAAGATCAGCTGGTATGTGCCGGGTGACGGGCCCGAGGCCGGCTGGCGGTTGTTCCCGGTGGCCTTTCCCATCGTCGAATCCGACGAGCTTGACCCGGTGACCTTCCAGCCCCTGAACGGGCCCGATTACGACAATCCGCGCAGGATCGTGTTCTTTGCCAAGGGCTGGGAATACAAGATGCTCGGAATGACCTTCGACCGCCATTTCATCGGCGCCGAAGACGGATCGCCGCTGCATCTTCTGGGCACCGACAAGCTGGGCCGCGACATTCTGAGCCGCGGTATCATCGGGTCGAAAATCTCTCTGGCCATCGCGCTGACCTCGATCACGCTGATCACGATCATCGGCACGCTGGTGGGTATCACTTCGGGCTATATCGGCGGCCGGTTCGACATGTGGTTCCAGCGGTTCGTCGAGATCATCCTCGCCTTTCCGCAACTGCCCTTCTACCTCGCGCTTGCGACGCTGATCCCGGTGACCGCGCCCTCGACCCTGTTCCTGACATTCGTCGTGCTGGTCATCGTGGGCCTTGGCTGGGCACAGCTCAGCCGGGAGGTGAGGTCCAAGACGCTCGCGCTTCGCCGGATCGATTATGTGCGCGCGGCGCTGGCAGTGGGGGCGGGCGACTGGCGGATCATCACGCGGCACATCCTGCCCAACGTTCTCAGCCACGTGATCGTGGCGATCACGCTGGGGATCCCGACGATCGTGCTTCTGGAGAGCTTTCTCGGCTTCCTCGGCTTTGCAGTGAAGCCGCCGCTGATGTCATGGGGTCTTATGTTGCAGGATGCGGGCACGTTCAGCGTGATCGGATCCTATCCCTGGATCCTGTCGCCGGTGGGCTTTGTCCTTCTGACCGTCTTTGCATTCAACGCGCTGGGCGATGGCCTGCGCGACGCGGTCGATCCCTATTGAGGCGCTGGCAATGAACGAGATGTCCCCGATCATCGATGCCCACAAGGTGGGTGTGACCTTCAAGGTCGACGGCGGCACCGTCGAGGCCGTTCGCGATGTGTCCTTTGTCCTGTATCCCGGTCAGACGACGGCGCTTGTGGGCGAATCCGGGTCGGGCAAGTCGGTGACGGCGCGCGCCGTCATGCGGCTCTTGTCGAAACGCGCGACCGTCGCCGAGGCCACGCGGATCGACTACAAGGGCAAGGATATGGCCCGCCTCTCCGAGGCCGAGATGCGCAAGCTGCGCGGCGATCGGATCGCGATGATCTTTCAGGAGCCGATGTCGTCGCTGAACCCGATCTACCGGATCGGGGTGCAGCTGTCCGAGACACTGATCCTGCACCAGAAACTGTCGAAAAAGCAGGCGTGGCAGCGTTCGATCGAACTTCTGGACGAGGTGCGCATCCCCGAACCCGACGCGCGGGTGAACCAATATCCCCACCAGTTGTCTGGCGGGCAGCGGCAACGGGTCATGATCGCGATGGCGCTGGCCAACCGGCCCGATGTCCTGATCGCGGACGAGCCCACGACCGCGCTCGATGTCACGGTGCAGGCCGAAATCCTGCATCTGATCGACGACCTGAAACGGAAATACGGGATGGGCGTGATCCTGATCACCCACGACCTGACGGTCGTCCGGCAATTCGCCGACCGGGTCTACGTGATGCAGCACGGCGAGGTCCGCGAACACGGCCCGACCGAAGAGATCTTTGCCAACCCCACCAATCCCTACACCAAGCGGCTGATCGCGGCCGAACCCACGGGCGTCGCCAACCCGATCGAGGAAGGCGGCGATCCGGTCCTGTCGGGCGAGGGCGTGCGGGTTGAATTCTCGCTCCGCAAGGGTGGCTTCTTCAAGGGCACGACATCGAAGCTGATCGCCGTCGACGGTCTTGATCTCGATCTGCGCAAGGGGGAAACCCTTGGTCTTGTGGGCGAATCCGGTTCGGGCAAGACGACGTTCGGACAGGCGCTCCTGCGGCTGATCGATATGAACGACGGCCGGGTGAAGTTCTTTGGCGATGCGATCGAGGCCTTTAACCGGCGCCAGATGAAACCGCTGCGAAGCCGGATGCAGATCGTCTTTCAGGACCCCTTTTCCTCGCTCAATCCGCGCATGTCGGTGCGCCAGATCATCGAAGAGGGTCTTGTCGTCAACGGGATCGGGCGCAACCGCGCCGATCGCTATGAACGGGTCAAGCAGGCGCTGCGCGAAGCGGGCCTGCCCGACACGATCACCAATCGGTTTCCGCACGAATTCTCGGGCGGCCAGCGTCAGCGCCTTGCCATCGCGCGGGCCATCGCGCTGGAGCCCGAATTCATACTCCTCGATGAGCCGACCTCGGCTCTGGATCTGTCCGTTCAGGCGCAGATCATCGCGCTCTTGCGCAAACTCCAGCGAGAAAAGGGGCTCTCCTACCTGTTCATCAGCCACGATCTGAAAGTTGTTCGCACTTTGTGCCACCGCGTGATGGTGATGCAGTACGGAAAGATCGTCGAACAGGGCCCCGTGAACCAGGTTCTCGTGAACCCGAAATCCGACTACACCAAGCGGCTTGTCCGCGCAGCATTCGAGATTGCAACATGACAACGATCACCTTCATCGGTGCTGGCAGCACCGTCTTTACCAAGAACATCGCCGGCGACGTCCTGCAGCGGAAATCCGTCCGGGACGCAACGATCCGGCTGATGGATATCAATCCCCAGCGGCTCGAGGAATCCGAGATCGTCGTCGGAAAGATGGCCCAGACCCTTGGCGGCCATGCCAAGGTCGAAACCTATACCGATCAGCGCCGCGCGCTCGATGGCGCCGATTTCGTGGTCTGCTGTTTTCAGGTCGGCGGCTATGATCCCTGCACGATCACCGATTTCGAGGTGCCCAAGAAATTCGGCCTGCGCCAGACCATCGCCGATACCCTTGGCATCGGCGGGATCATGCGCGGCATCCGGACCGTGCCCCACCTGTGGTCGATCTGTCAGGACATGATGGAGGTCTGCCCCGACGCCATCATGATGCAATATGTCAACCCGATGGCGATCAACACATGGGCCATCGGCGCCAAGTTCCCCGAGATCCGTCAGGTGGGCCTGTGCCATTCGGTGCAGGGCACGGCGGCCGAACTGGCCCGCGACCTCGATCTGGCCTCCTCCGACCTTCGTTACACGGCGGCGGGCATCAACCACATGGCGTTCTACCTCAATTTCGAACACCGCCAGCCGGACGGCACCTATCGCGATCTCTATCCCGACCTGCGGCGCGGCTATCTGGCGGGCGAGATCCCCAAGCCCAGCACATGGAACCCGCGCTGCCCCAACAAGGTGCGCTACGAGATGCTGATGAAGCTGGGATATTTCGTGACCGAAAGCTCCGAGCATTTCGCGGAATACGTGCCCTATTTCATCAAGCGCGACCGCCCCGACCTGATCGAGAAGTTCGGCATTCCGCTGGATGAATATCCCAAGCGCTGCATCGAGCAGATCGAACGCTGGGATGTGCAGGCCCAGCAATACCGCGAGGCCAACGAGGTCATCGTGGAGCCCAGCCACGAATATGCCTCCGACATCGTGAATTCCGTCGTCACGGGGGAGCCTTCGGTGATCTACGGAAATGTGCGCAACACCGGTCTGATCCCGCAGCTGCCCGATGGCTGCGCCGTCGAGGTGCCGACGCTTGTCGATGACAACGGCCTGCACCCCACGGTCGTGCGGAATATCCCGCCGCAGCTGATCGCGCTGATGCGCACCAACATCAACGTGCAGGATCTGACGGTTCAGGCGCTCCTGACCGAGAACCCGGAACATATCTACCACGCCGCGATGATGGACCCGCATACGGCGGCCGAGCTGGACCTCGACCAGATCTGGGATCTGACCCATGACCTTCTGGCCGCGCATGGCGACTGGTTGCCCGAATGGGCCCGCCCCGAAACCCGAAAAAGCGCGTAGAGGCGCTTCAAACGAAAGTCACGACCATGAGCTTCAAGATTTGCATCATTGGTGCCGGCAGTGTCGGGTTCACCAAGAAACTCTGCTCCGACATCCTCAAGGTGCCGGAATTCACCGGCATCGAGATCGCGCTGACCGATATCAATGCCCACAACCTCGACATGATCCGCCAGATCATCGAACGCATGGTCGAGGTGAACGGCCTTCCCGCCAAGGTCACCGCCACGACCGATCGGCGCGAGGCGCTTAAGGGCGCGCGCTACGTCATGAATTGCGTCCGGATCGGTGGGCTCGAGGCGTTCGAGACCGATATCTCGATCCCGCTGAAATACGGCGTCGATCAGTGCGTCGGTGACACGATCTGTGCGGGCGGCATCATGTATGGCCAGCGCGGGATCGCGGCCATGCTGGAGTTCTGTCGCGATATCAACGAACTGGCCGAAGAGAACGCCCTGCTTCTGAACTATGCCAACCCCATGGTCATGATGACATGGGCCGCGATCGATCATGGCAATGTCCGCACGGTCGGACTTTGCCACGGGGTCCAGAACGGGCATCGCCAGATCGCGACGGCGCTGGGGGCCAAGGGGCCGGAAGAGGTCGATATCATCTGTTCCGGCATCAACCACCAGACATGGTATCTCGATATCCGCTACAAGGGCCGAAGGATCGACCGCGACGAACTGGTCGCCGCGCTGGAGGCTCATCCCGTCTTCTCCGTGCAGGAAAAGGTGCGGATCGACGTGCTCAAGAGGTTCGGCGTCTATTCGACGGAATCGAACGGACACCTTTCGGAATACCTGCCGTGGTATCGCAAGCGTCCTGACGAGATCACCAACTGGATCAGCCTTGATGAGTGGATCCACGGCGAGACCGGCGGCTATCTGCGCTATTGCACCGAGAACCGGAACTGGTTCGAAGAGGATTTCCCGAAATTCCTCGAAGAGGCGAATGCGCCGCTGGACGGCCCGCGCACCGATGAACATGCCAGCTGGATTCTCGAGGCGCTTGAGACGGGACGTGTCTATCGCGGGCATTTCAACGTCAAGAACAATGGCGTGATCCGGAACCTGCCCGACGATTGCATCATCGAATCCCCCGGCTTCGTCGATCGCTTCGGCATCAACATGGTCGAGGGGATCGAACTGCCTCTTGCCGCCGCCGCGACCTGTCAGGCCTCGGTCGATGTTCAGCGGATGGCCGTGCGCGCCGCGATGACGGGCGATGTCGATCTGCTGAAGCAGGCGGTGCTGCATGACCCGCTCGTGGGCGCGGTCTGCACCCCCGACGAGGTATGGCAGATGGTCGACGAGATGCTGGTCGCGCAGGCCGAGTGGCTGCCGCAATATGCCGATGCGATCCCGGCCGCGAAGGAGCGTCTGAAAGACCCCAAGGTCAAGACCCGCGACTGGGCCGGGGCCGCGCGTCTGGGCGTGCGCTCGGTCGATGAACTGCGCGCGGCGCGGGCCGAAAAGGATAAGTCCGCCGATGAAGGCCATGGCCTTGGTACCAAGGTCATGGGCTGAGTGGTCTGAGTGGCAGAACAAAAAGGCCCGCCGGACTGGCGGGCCTTGTCTTGGGAGGGGGTGGTGGCGGTGATCAGCGCTCGATATCGATCACCTGGCTGTCGACGATCTGGCCGTTGACCTTCAAAACCGCGAGAACATCCCAGCGCGGCGCCACCTGTACGCTGACACGGACGTCCTGATTGGCGCCACTGTTGACCATGGTCGAGCCCAGAAGTTCGCGCTGCTGACCGGCGCGGTAGTTGTAGATTTCAACCACCCCGTCGCCGGCGGCCCGGACAGTGCCCAGATCGAGCGTGTTGGCGGAATCAAGATCGGTCAGGACGCTGAAGTAGTTGACGTTCGCAGAGGCGATCGTGGCGGTGAAGGCGGCGATGACGGCGGCGGCGGTAAAAAGCTTGATGGACATGTTATGGTTCCTTTGGGTTTGGTTGTCTGCGGGTCTGTCCCGCTGTTGGTGAGCCAGACTTGTGGCAGGCAGCGTGGTTCGGAAAGCCCTTGAAACATCACGAAAAATCGAACTGTCAGTGATCTTGGGCAGGGCTTGACACGGCGCGGATCCGCTTCTCACCAGTAAAACCGACATGCAGTCGATGGTCGGCGGGCTCCGGAGTGCTCGCGTTCGGGGGATGGCGGTGCGGTATCACAAGATTTTTTCTTCCCGTGAGGCACGCGGCCGTGATCCCGAACCGCCGTATCGTCGTGTTGTCGCACCCGATATGCGGCGGCAGCCCCCGGAACCGGGTGATCCGGGAATTGACAGACCGGCATTAATTTAACATGTTAAATTTTATCCGGACCGGAAATGTGGCTTTCCGGACCATTCCAGGGGAGGCGTCGATGGGTCAGACCGAAGAGAATATCGCTCGTGCCGAGGGCTATCTCGCCAGGTTCCGCCAGACTGGCGTGATGAACCATGTGGGCGGGCAGTCCGTCGCCGCCGCTTCGGGCGAGACGTTCGAGATCATCTCCCCCGTCGATCTGGCCCCGCTGGCGCGCGTCGCGCTGGGCGGGCGCGAGGATATCGACGCCGCCGCCCGCGCCGCGAAGGCGGCGTTTCCCGGCTGGGCGGCCACGCCGGGCGCGGAGCGTCGGGCGATCCTGATCCGCGTGGCCGAGGCGATCGAGGCCCGGGCCGAGGAAATCGCCTTCACCGAATGCATGGATACCGGTCAGGCCCTGCGCTTCATGTCGAAGGCCGCGATCCGGGGGGCGGCCAATTTCCGCTATTATGCCGATCAGGCGCCCTATGCCGAAGACGGGCAGGTGACGCGGACGCCCACGCAGATGAACACCACGTCGCGCCGGCCCATTGGCCCTGTCGGCGTCATCACACCGTGGAACACGCCCTTCATGCTGTCGACATGGAAGATCGCGCCGGCGCTTGCTGCTGGCTGCACCGTCGTTCTTAAGCCCGCCGAGTTCAGCCCCATTACCGCCAAGCTTTTGGTCGAGATCGCCGAAGATGCGGGGCTTCCACCCGGTGTCCTGAACGTGGTCAACGGCTTTGGCGAGGAGGCGGGCCGCGCGCTGACGGAGCATCCCGCCATCAAGGCCATCGCCTTCGTAGGCGAAAGCCGGACCGGCTCGATGATCATGGCGCAGGGGGCGGCCACGCTGAAACGGGTGCATTTCGAACTGGGGGGCAAGAACCCGGTCATCGTCTTTGACGATGCCGATCTGGATCGCGCGGTCGATGCGGCGGTCTTCATGATCTATTCGCTCAATGGTGAACGCTGCACATCGTCCTCGCGGCTTCTGGTGCAGGAGAGCATCCATGACGAGGTCACCGCCCGTGTGGCCGAGGCGGCCCGCCGGATCAAGGTGGGCCATCCGCTTGATCCCGACACGGTCGTGGGGCCGCTGATTCACCCCGAACACGAGGCCAAGGTCCTGTCCTATTTCGCGCGCGCCCGCGAGGAAGGCGCCACCATCGCCGCCGGAGGAGAAAAGGTGGGCGAGACCGGGTGCTATGTCGCGCCCACCTTGTTCACCGGGGCCACGAACGACATGACCATCGCGCAGGAAGAGATCTTCGGCCCCGTCCTGACCGCCATTCCGTTCAGGGACGAAGAGGATGCGCTGCGCATCGCCAATGACGTGCCCTATGGCCTGGCGGCCTATCTCTGGACGAATGATCTGAACCGCGCGATGCGGATGACAGACGCGCTGGAGGCGGGCATGATGTGGGTGAATTCAGAGAATATTCGCCACCTGCCCACGCCCTTCGGCGGCGTGAAGGCATCGGGCATCGGCCGCGACGGCGGGCACTGGTCGTTTGATTTCTACATGGAGACGGTGAACGTGAGTTTCCCCCGACAGTCTCACAGGATCCCGAAACTCGGCGCCTGAGGAGAGCCCGACATGCCCATTCCCGAACCGACACTCTATCCGCCCTTTAACATCGTCCGGCTGAGCCATGTGGCGCTGGGCGTGACCGATCTTGCCGCCAGCCGGGCCTTCTACGTCGACACGCTGGGCCTTCAGGTCACCGACGAGGATGACGCGGCGATCTACCTGCGCGCCATGGAGGAAAGGGGCCATCACTGCCTGATCCTGCGCAAGGATGCGCAGGCCCATGCGGGCGCGCTGTCCTTCAAGGTCTATGACGATGCGCAGCTTGACCTCGCCCACGACTGGTTCGCCGGGCAGGGCCATGACGTGGGCTGGGTCGACCGGCCATATCAGGGCCGGACGCTGGCCACGACCGACTGCTTTGGCATGCCGATCGAGCTCTATTTCCGGATGGAGCGGCTGGCCCCGATCCACCAGAGATACGCGCTCTATCACGGGGTCAAACCGCTCCGCATCGACCATTTCAACTGTTTCGCCAGCGACGTGGACAAGGCCGTGGCCTTTTACGGCCAGATGGGGTTTCGGGTCACCGAATATACCGAGGACGAGGACAGCGGAAAGCTCTGGGCCGCATGGATGCACCGCAAGGGCGGTGTGCATGACATGGCGTTCACCAACGGTCTCGGGCCGCGGCTTCATCACACCGCGTTCTGGGTGCCGACGCCTCTCAATATCATCGACCTGTGCGACCTGATGTCGACGACGGGCTACCTCGCCAACATGGAACGGGGGCCGGGCCGGCACGGCATTTCCAACGCCTTCTTCCTTTACGTCCGCGATCCCGACGGGCACCGGATCGAGATCTATTGCTCGGACTACCAGACCGTCGATCCCGATCTCGAACCGATCCGCTGGGACCTGAAGGATCCGCAGCGCCAGACGCTTTGGGGCGCACCCGCGCCGCGGTCGTGGTTCGAGGAAGGCTCGCTTTTCGATGGGGTGACGCCGGTGCCTTCGGGGCTTGGCGCCTCACCTATCATCGCACCCTGAGACAGGAGGCCCACCCATGACCGCCATTCCCGCCCGTATCGCGGCATTCCAAGCGGCAGGTGAAGACAGGCTTGGCCTTGTCACCGATGAAGGCGTGATCGACCTCGACCCGGTCACGGGCGGAAGGTTCGCAGACCTCAAGGCGATCATCGAGGCCGGCGCGCTCGAGGCCGTGATCGCCGAAGCGCAGGGCTGGCGGCCGGACTTCGCGCTGGACGAGGTGCGCTGGCGCATCCCATTGTCGAACCCCGAAAAGATCATCTGCGTCGGTGTGAATTTCCCCGACCGCAATGCCGAATACAAGGATGGGCAGGAGGCGCCGGGCAAGCCGTCGCTGTTCATTCGCTTCCCGAGGTCGTTCGTCGGTCACGGCGAAAACCTTGTGCGCCCGCCCGAAAGCCCGCAGCTGGACTACGAGGGCGAGATCGCCATCGTCATCGGCGCGGGCGGGCGGCGCATCCCGCGCGAGGCCGCCTATGATCACATCGCAGCCCTGACGCTGTGCAACGAGGGCACGATCCGCGACTGGGTGCGGCATGCGAAATTCAACGTGACGCAAGGCAAGAACTGGGACCGTTCCGGCGCGATGGGGCCATGGCTCGTGCCGTTCCGTGATCCGGCGCAGCTGGATGATGTGCGGCTTGAGACGCGCGTGAACGGCGAGGTCCGGCAGGAGGATCGGACGGGCCGGATGCTCTATGATTTCCGCTACATCGTGAATTACGTCTCGACCTTCACGACGCTGGTGCCCGGCGACATCATCGTCTGCGGCACGCCCACAGGTGCCGGCGCGCGTTTCGATCCGCCGATCTGGCTGACGCCCGGCGACGTGGTCGAGGTCGAGGCCGAAGGCATCGGCATCCTGCGCAATGGTGTGGAAGACGAGCCATGCTGAGCGACGCGGAGGTGGCGCAGGCCGCCGACGATTTGCTGCAGGCGGAAAAGGCGCGCCGCCAGATCGGGCTCTTGTCGCTGCGTCATCCGGGGATGACGCTCGATGATGCCTATCGCATCCAGTCGGCGCAGATGGTCCGCAAGCTCGAGGCGGGCCGCAGGATCATTGGCTGGAAGATCGGGCTGACCTCGAAGGTCATGCAGGATGCGTTGGGCATCGACACGCCCGACAGCGGCGTTCTCTACGACGATATGGCCTTTGCGAGCGGGGCCACCGTGCCCGACGGCCGCTTCATCCAGCCCCGGGTCGAGGCCGAGATCGCCTTTGTCATGAAAGCCCCGCTCGAGGGCGAGGTCAGCCGCGCCGAGGTGATCGCCGCCACGGACTACGTCGTCCCCTCGCTCGAAATCCTCGACACGCGGATCCTGCGGGCCGATCCAGAAACGGGAAAGGCGCGGATCATCGTCGATACCGTGTCGGACAATGCCGCCAATGCCGGCATCGTTCTGGGCCCCGAGCGTCACGCGCCCGAGGCGTTCGATCTGCGCTGGACGGGCGCGATCCTGCACAGGAATGGCGAGGTGGTGGCCACCGGTCTGGGGGCCGCCGTCCTGAACGATCCGGTGACGGGGCTGGTCTGGCTGGCTCGGCGCATGGGTCAATATGGCCAACGGATCGAGGCGGGGCAGGTCGTCCTGTCGGGGTCGTTCATCGCGCCCATCGAATGCCCGCCGGGGACCGGGATCGAGGCTTATTTCGGCCCGTTCGGCGGGGTCTCGGTCGCCTTCGCCTGACCCTGTTCCGGCGGCGATCCGCCAGCTGAATGGACGGGGCTTGAAATACCTGACAATTTAAGTCATGATTTTTGGCAAGTGATCCGCGCAGTTCATCGTCGCATTGGATATCGCAATGACCCGTTCCGAAGTTGCCCTGTCTGCCCCATCTGTCAGAGTCTTGGCATGAGCCGTCACGAAGACATCCGTGACGGTTTGGCCCTGATGTCGCCGGGGGAGGTCGATCCGCTGGATGCCTCGGTGATCCAGTGTCTGCGCGCCGCGCATGTGGCCGCGCGTGACAAGGCCCCGGCGCCGCCCTGTGGCCTTGGACAGGGCTTTGCCGCGCTTCATGCGCTTCTTGACGAACATGCCATCCGTCCGCTGGAGTTTCTGTCGCCGCGCGCGACCGGGACAAGCCCGGACGAGGCCTGTCTGGCCCGGTTCGTCCGTGCCGCGGCCGAGGGCGACCGGGAGGCCGCACTTCTGAATGCCTTCGAGCTGTTGCGCCCCGACATTGCCTTTCTCAGTGTTCCACTGGCCTGCGACCTTGGTCTGGGGCTGCGGCGCTCGGCGCTGCGCAGGGGGCGCGCGCCCCGGCTGCACTAGCCTGTCCGGTCGAGATAGGCCGCGACAGCCCCCGCCGCACCAAGGTTCATCAATGTCTCATAGGCCGAGGTCACGGCGCCCCGAAAGCGGGGATCGGCGGGCAGGTCCGTGCCGAACACCTCGTCAAAAGCCAGAAGCGCCGCGACCTTGTCCGCTGGCGTCGCCGCGCGGTCCGATGCGGCGCGAAGCCGGTCTGCGATCGGGTCGCGCACATCGATGGGCTGGCCCGCCTCATCCACGCCGCCGACATAGCGCATCCAGGCGGCCACGACGAGGCACAGGCCCGGGGCCTCGCGCCCCGAGGTGAGCGTGTCGCGGAGCGTGCCGAGGATGCGCTGGGGCAGTTTGCGGCTCCCGTCCATGGCGATCTGCCATGTCCGGTGGCGCAGCGACCTATCGCGATAGCGGGCCATGAGCGCGCGGCAATAAGTGGGCAGATCCTCGCCCTCGGGCTGCGGCACGGTCGGCAGGATTTCCTCGGCCCAGAGCGTGTCGCACAAGGCCGCGAAATCGGCATCGGCGACCGCATCCGCGATGGTCTCGTGCCCGGCGAGGTAGCCCAGATAGGCCAGCGTCGAATGGGTGCCGTTCAGGCAGCGCAGCTTCATCGTCTCATGCGCCTCGACATCGCGGACGAATTGCGCGCCGGCCTTGTCCCAGTCCGGGCGGCCGGCCACGAAATCATCCTCAATCACCCATTGGCGGAACGCCTCGTGAAACACGCAGGCCGCGTCGTGATAGCCCTCGGTCTCTTCGAGCCTGTCGATATCGCCTTGGGTGGTCGCGGGTGTGATGCGGTCGACCATCGTGGACGGGAAGGTGACGTGCCCGTCGATCCATCGGGCCAGCTCCGGATCGCGCGCGCGCGCGAAATCGAGGATGACACCACGGGCCAACCGCCCGTTCGAGGGCAGGTTATCGCAGGACAGGACGGTGAAGGGGCCCGTTTCGGCCGCGCGGCGACGGGCCAGCGCCTCGACGATCAGCCCGGGGGCCGAGGCGGGCAGGGCGCTGCCCTCCAGATCGCGGGCGATATCGAGATTGGCCAGATCGAGCCTGCCGGTCGCGGGGTTATGGCAATAGCCCTTTTCCGTCATGGTCATCGACACGATGGCGATTTCGGGATCGGCCATGGCGTTCAGCACTGCTTCGGGGTCTTCGGGCGCAACCAGCACCTCGGTGATCGCGCCGATCACCTGTGACTGCCAGCCCTCCTCGCGCAAGGTGACAGAGGTATAGACGCCGCCCTGCGGGGCAAGCTGATCGCGCGCCGCCGTGCTGCGCAGGCTGATCGCGACAATGCCCCAGTCGTCACCCGTGGCCGCCATCGCCTCGTGGGTATAGACGGCGTTGAAGGCGCGAAAGAAGGCGCCGGGCCCGATATGAGCGATCCGGGGGGCGGGCGCGGGGCCCGTGCGGCTGAGGCGCGGTGCGGTCGGCATGTGATCTCTCTTGCGGTTCAGAGCCGGTAGGCGGCCTTGGCCAGACCATAGCTCAGGTCATGGGCCAGTTCGACGGCCTCATCCCGGCCAAGCCGCCCGGTCCCCACCAAATTCGCGAGATAGGCGCAATCGGCGCGGCGGGCCACGTCGTGGCGCGCGGGGATCGAACAGAAGGCGCGGGTGTCGTCGTTGAAGCCCACGGTATTGTAGAAACCGCAGGTTTCGGTCGTGGTCTCGCGGAACCTCCGGATGCCCTCGTAGCTGTCGAAGAACCACCACGGCGGACCCAGCTTCAGCGCAGGATAGGCGCCGGCAAGCGGGGCCAGTTCACGGCCATAGACCGTTTCGTCCAGCGTGAAGACGATGATCGTCAGGTCCGGGTTCAGACCCACCGCATCGAGCAGCGGTTTCAGCGCGCCCACGTAATCGGTGCGGATGGGGATGTCGAAGCCCTTGTCCCGGCCGAAATCGCGCAGAACGGAGGCCGAGTGATTGCGATGTGATCCGGGGTGGATCTGCAGGACAAGCCCGTCATCAAGGCTCATCTTCGCCATCTCGGTCAGCATCTGGCCCCGGAAGGCGTCGGCCTCATCGGGGGTAAAGGCCCCGCTCAGGACGCGCCGGAACAGGGCCTCGGCTTCGGATGTGGCAAGGTTCGCGGTGCGGGCGGTCGCATGTCCGTGATCCGACGCGGTGGCGCCGAAGGTCTTGAAGACGGCCCGGCGCTTGCGGTGGGCGGCAAGATAGCCGTCCCAGCTTTCTGTGTCTTCGCCGGTCATCTCTCCCAGCGTCCGCAGATTGTCGCGAAAGCCGGGCGTTTCGGGATCGACGACCGTGTCGGGCCGGTAGGTCGTGACAACCCGGCCCGGCCAGCCGCTGTCGCGGATCATCCTGTGCCAGCGCAGATCGTCGAGCGCGCCTTCGGTCGTGGCGAGCGCCTCGATCCCGAAGCGGTCGAAAAGCGCGCGGGGGCGGAACCCCGGCTGGGCAAGACAGGCGTCGATGTGATCGTAACAGAGATCCGCCGTGGCCGCATTGAGCGGTGTATCGAGGCCGAAGACATGTTCGAAGGAATGGTTCAGCCAGAGCGCCGACGGTGTGCCACGAAACAGGTAAAAGTTCTCGGCAAAGCGGCGCCAGATGCGCCGGGGATCATCCTCGACCGGGCCGCCATCCTGCCGCGCGATCCCCAGATCGGCCATCGGCACGCCCTGGCTGACCAGCATCCGGAACACATAGTGATCGGGCACGACGAAGAGCCGGGCAGGGTCGGGAAAGCGGTCGTTTTCCGCGAACCAGCGCGGATCGCAATGCCCGTGCGGGCTGATGATGGGCAAGCCTGCGACGCTGTCGTAAAGTTCGCGGGCGAGCGTGCGCAGACTGGCCTCGACAGGGAACAGGCGGTCGGGATCGGTGAGGCTCATCAGGCGCGCTCCGTTCGGATCGGACAGAGGTTTGATACGCGGCGGCCTGTCTTGTGTCAAAAGTTAAGCTATTCTAGATTATCGGGAATTTTCATGCGCGACGGGTCGCGCGCCATGCGTGCAGCTATGCGAAGGACGGCGAATGACAAGGCGGTTTCTGTCGATCGGGGAATGCATGGTCGAGATGGCACCCCGCGAGGACGGCGCCTTTGGCATGGGCTTTGCGGGCGACGCCTTCAACACGGCCTGGTACATGCGCCGATGCGCCGGCGATGAGATCGAGGTGGGGTTCCTGTCGGCGATCGGCGATGACGACGTGTCGCGCCGGATGGAGGATTTCATGCAGGCTGCCGGGGTGCGGCCCTATCTGGCCGTCCTGCCGGGGCGGTCGGTGGGGCTGTACCTGATATCGCTCAGGGACGGGGAGCGGAGCTTTTCCTACTGGCGCAGCGCATCGGCGGCGCGCGATCTGGCCGATCATCTGGACGAGGTGACACGGCTTGGCCCCGGCGATGTCGCGTTCTTTTCGGGCATCACCCTTGCGATCCTGTCCGGGGCGGGGCGCGACCGGTTGCTGGACGCGATGTGTCAGGCGCGCGCGGCCGGTGTGCGGATCGCCTTCGATCCCAATCTCAGGCCCCGTCTCTGGCCGGATGGTGCCACCATGTGCGCTGCCGTCATGGAGGGGGCTACCGTGGCAGATATCGTTCTGCCGTCGTTCGAGGATGAGGCGAGCTGGTTCGACGATGCCGACACCGCCGCGACCGCCCGGCGCTATCTCGACGCAGGAGCCGGGCTTGTCGTGGTCAAGGACGGGGCGAACCCGGTCCTGCTGGCCGAGCCGGGCAACGTTCGCGAGGTGCCTGTGCGGCCCGCCCCCCGGATCGTCGACACGACAGCGGCGGGTGACAGCTTCAACGCAGGCGTTCTGAGCGGCCTCATGAACGGGGAGGCGCCCGACGTGGCGGCCCGTGCCGGGGCAGCCCTTGCCGCTCGTGTCATCGGGGCGCGCGGCGCGCTGGTCGATCCGGACTGACAGGCCCCGGGCGGGCCCTCAGCCCGCGCCGCGAAAATCGCCGGAATCCAGCACCGGCGAGGCGTCGAGTTCTTCGGCGTCGAGCATCGCGGCCACCCGTTCGAGCGAGGCCACGATCATCGCCTGTTCCCAATCTTCGAGCGCCTCGAACTTGCGGACATAGCGCTGCTGAAGCGGGTCGGGCGCATCGGTGATCGTGCGGCGGCCCTGTTCGGTGATCAGGATGTTGGTCTGGCGCCGGTCAGTCTGGGATTTCTCGCGCACCACCATCCCCGAGCGCACCAGCTTGTCCACCAGCGACGTCACCGTGGCCTGCGAGACGCGCATTCGCTGGGAGATCGCGGTCGCAGTGCACTGGCCGGTTTCGCCCACGACCTGCAGCACGCGGAACTGGACCGCGGTCATGCCCGCCGTCTGGGCAAGCTCCCGTCCGAAAAGCTCGGTCGCCCGCAGGATCCGGCGAAGGGCGATGAGGCTGACATCGGTTCTGTCCATGGGCTCTCCGTGTTGCGCGATTAGCAAAAATACGATGGAAACAGGGGGTTGGCAATTATGAAGATACTGTTAACAACTGAGTTTATCTAAGTTTCTATTGTGAAGTTTTCCTTCGGTTTTCAGCGTTTATATGGCTATATAAGCGGATCGGGGAAGAAAATTACTTTGTAGGTTGAAAAATTGGATCGCGCTTGATACTTAGCCTCACGAAGTAATAAGGAGGCATAGTCCAATGAAGCATGTCCGCGATCTCTTCAAGACACCCACGCCCGTTCTGCGCGTTCCCGAACGCAAGGACGGCGCCGATATCTGGGAGCTGGTCCGCGCATGCAAGCCGCTGGACGAGAACTCCATGTACTGCAACCTTCTGCAATGCGACCACTTCCGCGACACCTGTGTCGTGGCCGAGCTGGATGGCAAGGTCGTGGGCTGGGTCTCTGCCTATGTGCTGCCCTATGACCCGCAGACGCTCTTTGTCTGGCAGGTTGCCGTCTCGTCCGATGCCCGCGGATGCGGGCTTGGCTCGCTGATGCTGAACCACCTGATCGGGCGCGATGCCTGTGAAGACGTGACCCGGCTCCAGACGACGATCACCTCGGACAACCAGGCGTCCTGGTCGCTGTTCCGTCGCTTTGCCAGCCAGCGCGACGCCAATGTGGATGTGCAGGCCTATTTCACACAGGCGCTTCATTTCCGTGAACGCCACGAGACCGAACACATGATGACGATCCAACTGGAGGAGCAGCTTCGCAAAGCTGCCTGATATGGCGGGGACCCCGCCGTAGCCCTTCCAACTCCCGAAAATCAGAG
This sequence comes from Alexandriicola marinus, assembly GCF_004000435.1. Classification (GTDB taxonomy): domain Bacteria; phylum Pseudomonadota; class Alphaproteobacteria; order Rhodobacterales; family Rhodobacteraceae; genus Alexandriicola; species Alexandriicola marinus. The sequence continues at coordinate 14,490 of NZ_RBVZ01000004.1, read as the reverse complement.
GATTTCCCATGTCGACTGACAAGTCAGCCGAAACCACCATCTTTGCCCGCCGCGAATCCGAGGCCCGCAGCTATTGCCGCGGCTTCGACACCGTATTCACCCATGCCTCCGGCTCCGAGATGACCGACGAGGCGGGGCGGAGATATATCGATTTTCTTGCGGGGTGCTCGTCCCTGAACTACGGGCACAATGATCCCGACATGAAGCAGGCGTTGATCGATCATCTCAGCCGCGATGGCCTTGCCCACGCGCTTGACCTGCACACCGATACCAAGGCCGCCTTTCTCGAAGCGTTCGAGACGCATATCCTCGCGCGGCGGGGCATGGATCACAAGGTGATGTTCACCGGGCCCACCGGCGCCAATGCCGTCGAGGCGGCGATGAAGATCGCGCGCAAGGTCACCGGACGCACCAACGTGATCGCCTTTACCAACGGATTCCACGGGGTGACATCCGGCGCGCTTGCCGCGACCGGCAACAGCTATCACCGTGGCGGCGCAGGCATGCCGCTGCAAGGCGTGACGCGCGTGCCGTTCGACGGCTACATGGGTGGTGACATGGACACCGCCGAATACCTTGAAACGGTGCTGTCCGATCCGTCGAGCGGGGTCGACGCCCCCGCCGCAATCATGCTCGAGACGGTGCAGGGCGAGGGCGGCCTGACGGCCGCAAGCGCCCCGTGGGTCAAGCGCGTGGCCGAGATCGCCAAGGCGCATGGCGCGCTTCTGATCATCGACGACATCCAGGCGGGCTGCGGCCGGACGGGCACGTTCTTCTCGTTCGAGGATATGGGCGTCATGCCCGATATCGTGACGATGGCCAAATCGGTCTCGGGCTTTGGTCTGCCGATGGCGCTGATGCTGGTCCGGCCCGAACATGACATCTTCGGCCCGGCCGAGCACAACGGCACGTTCCGCGGCAATACCCATGCCTTCGTGACGGCCCGGGTCGCGATCGAGAAGTTCTGGTCCGACGATGCCTTTGCCAAGGAGATCGCCCACAAGGCCGAGATCCTGATGCATGCACTATCGAATGTGGCCGAGATGGTGCCCGGTGCCCGGCTCAAGGGCCGCGGCATGATGCAGGGCGTCGACGTCGGGTCCGGCGATCTGGCGGGCGACATCTGCACCCGCGCCTTCGCCCATGGCCTCGTGATCGAGACGTCGGGGCCGAATGACGAGGTGGTCAAGGTTCTGGCCCCGCTGACAACGCCCGAGGCGCAGTTCCGCAAGGGGCTCGATATCCTGCTAAGCGCGGCGCGCGAGGCGACAGGCAACAACCGGATGGCGGCGGAGTAACATCATGATTGTCAGAGATTTCAACGAGATCGTCGAAAAAGAACGGGACCGCGTCGTGTCGGATGCGCAATGGTCGTCGGTCAGGATGCTTCTGGCCAGCGACGGGATGGGGTTCTCGTTCCACATCACCTTTCTCGAGGCCGGCTCCGAACACACGTTCGAATACAAGAACCACCTTGAGAGCGTCTATTGCATGCAGGGCAAGGGTTCGATCACCGACCTCGCCACCGGCGAGACGCACCAGATCAAGCCCGGTGTCATGTATGCGCTGAACGAGCATGACAGGCATATCCTGCGCGCCGAGGAAGAGCTGATCATGGCCTGCGTCTTCAACCCGCCGGTCACCGGAACAGAGGTTCACCGCGAAGATGGCTCCTACGCGCTTGTCGACGAGGCTTCGGCCTGAAGAGGAGGATGATACCGTGACACGCACCGGACATACGGTCGAAAAGATCGGCGGCACCTCGATGAGCCGCCTGCGCGAATTGCGCGACACGCTCCTGATCGGGGAGCGGGAGGGGGATGCGCTTTATAACCGCATCTTCGTGGTCTCTGCCTTCGGCGGGATCACGGACCTTCTTCTCGAGCACAAGAAGTCGGGCCAGCCGGGCGTCTATGGGCTGTTTGCCAATGATGACAACGATCATGGCTGGCTTGACGCGCTGAGCAAGGTCGCGACCGCGATGTCCGACATCCATGCGACCGTTCTGGAAAGCGATGGCGACCGGCAGATGGCCGACGAATTCGTCCGCGACCGGATCGAGGGCGCGCGGTCCTGCCTGTTCGATCTGCAGCGGCTGTGTTCCTACGGACATTTCCGGCTCGCCGATCACATGGGCGTCACGCGAGAGCTGTTGTCGGGCCTGGGCGAGGCGCATTCCGCCTTTGTCGCGACGCTGCTGTTGCAACGGTCGGGCGTGAACGCGCGCTTTGTCGATCTGAGCGGCTGGCGGGACGACACGGTCTGCAACCTGCGCGAACGTATCGGTCACTGGCTCGACTCCATAGACCTGAGCGCCGAATTGCCCATCGTGACCGGATATGCCCAATGCAGCGAAGGGCTTATGAAGGAATATGACCGGGGCTATTCCGAGGTGACCTTCGCCAATATCTCGGCCCATACCGGCGCGGAGGAGGCGATCATCCACAAGGAATTCCACCTGTCTTCCGCCGATCCCAAGCTTGTCGGCCCGGATGCCGTGCGCAAGCTTGGCCACACGAATTATGACGTGGCCGATCAGCTGTCGAACATGGGGATGGAGGCGATCCATCCGAACGCGGCCAAGATTCTGCGCCGTTCGGCCATCCCGCTGAGGGTGACGAATGCGTTCGATCCCGGCGATCCGGGCACGTTGATCGACGATCAGCCGGCCGAGACACCGGGGGTCGAGATTGTGACAGGGTTGGACGTGGTCGCGCTTGAAGTGTTCGAACAGGACATGGTGGGCGTAAAGGGTTATGACGCCACGATCCTCGATGTGCTCAAGCGGCACAATGTGTGGATCGTCTCGAAAAGCTCGAACGCCAATACGATCACCCATTACGTTCACGCTTCGCTCAAGACCGTGAAACGGGTCGTGAACGATCTCGAGACCGCCTTTCCTTCGGCAGAGGTCGGTGCCCGTTCAATCGCGATCGTCTCGGCGATCGGGCGGGATCTTTGCGGGGTGAAGCCACTTAGCCGGGGCCTCAGGGCGCTGGAAGAGGCCGGGATAGACGTGATCGCGGCGCATCAGACCTCGCGCAACGTCGACGTGCAATTTGCCGTGCCGCGCGATGCATCCGACAGCGCGGTGGCGCGGCTTCACGAGGCGCTGATCGGCAAGGAAGAAACGAACCTCAAGGTCGTCGCCGCCTGACGCTTTGGTCGGAACCGGTTCAGGCGGCAAGAATTATGGCCGGTCCCGGATAACGGGATCGGCCATTTGATGTTCTCGGTGCGCGTCGCCCGACGGCGATCGATTATGCCTCCGACACAGCCGCGATGATCCTTTCGCGCGTGATCGGCAGGTCGCGGATCGGCACGCCGATCATCCGTTGCACCGCGTTGCCCACCGCGGCAGAGGCGGGCCCTGCCACGGCCTCGGCGCAGCCATAGGGCGGGTCTTCGGGGCGGTGGATCAGGGCGGTTTCGATCTGCGGCACTTCGGAGAACCTCAGGATCGGATAATCCTCCCAGCTTTCCGCGGCCACGCGGGCGCCGTCGAGGGGGACCGCTTCCTTCAATGTCCAGCTCAGCGCCTGAATGATGCCGCCCTCGATCTGGTTGCGGGCACCATCGGGGTGGATCACCTCACCGGTATCGACGGCGGCGCGCACGCGGGTGACACGGATATCGTCGCCGAGTTCGATCTCGGCCAGCACGCCGGCCCAAGCCGCCACGTTCTTGTAGCGCGCAAGCCCGATGCCCCATGACCGGTCGGGTTCTTCGGTTCCGATGATATCGGCCCCGATCTCGCGCAGCTTTTCCAGAACGGTGCGGGCGCGGGTGTCCTCAAGGCTTGCAAGACGGCCATCGAACGGATCGAGGCCTTCGGCCATCAATGCCGCCTCGACGCCGGTTTCGATTGCAAAGACGTTGAGCTGGCCGCCAAGCGCGCGCAACGCCGAGGTGCGCCACGGCAGGTCATCGACCAGCTTGCGCTCCACCAGTGCGGGGGCGGCATAGATCGGGCGGGCGTTCCGCGCGGCCCCGTTGCCGCGGTTCGCGGGCAGGTCGGGGGCGGGCGGGAAGGGCGTGCCTCCCTCGATCATGGCGCCGGCGCGCAGATAGACATGCCCGGCGGTTCCCGGCCGGGTCGAATGCGGCGGGCTCGTGACACTGACGCGGGCCGCCGACAGGTGGCCATCCTCCATCCACAGGCGCACGCGGGTCGCCATGGCGGCACCCAACGGCGCGGTGCGGAATTCCGTCGCGCGCGACCAGACAAGCCGGACGGGGTGGCCCGGCACGGCCCGGGCCAGAAGTGCGGCATCCAGCGCCACGTCATCGGCGCCGTTATGCCCATAGCAGCCCGGCCCCGGCGTGTGGATCACGCGGATCGCGTCTTGCGGCAGGTCGAGCACGCGCGCCATCGCATCGCGAAGCGGATAGACGCCCTGGCTGTGCGACCAGACGGTCAGGCCATCGTCGCCCCATTGGGCCATGGCGGCGGACGGGCCCATCGGCGCATGGCTCAGGAACGGACGACGGCAGGTGATGTCGATCACGGGTTCGGAGCTGGGCAGGCCCGCCTCCGGCACCTCGAGCTGTTCCATCTCGGCCGTGCTGGCCTCCAGCAGGGAATGCGGGTCAGACGGCACAATGGGCAGGCCCTCCCACTCGAGCCGCGCCTCGAACCACGCGGCCGCGCTGTCGGCGGCGGCGGAGGTTTCGGCCACCAGCCCGAGGAAGTTGCCATCCCGAACGGCGGCCACAACGCCGGGCCGTGCCTCGAGAGGGGCGAGATCGAGTGCGTCGGGCAGTCGCGCGGCCATCGAGGGCGGGGCGAATACCCGACCATGGAGCAGCCCCTCGGGCGACAGATCATGGACGAAAGGCGCGCCGGTCAGGCGCGCGCGCAGATCATGGCGCGACGTGTCGTCGGCATCGAGTGGCTGGCCCAGCGGGGCCGCATGATCGACGACGGGCACATCCAGATCGACCCGGGTCGCGAGCACGGGCAGGGTCAGCCCGGTATCGACCCCGGCCTCCAGCACCGCGCCGTCGATCACGGCGAGCCGACCGGCCTCGGTATTCAGCTGTCGCCCGGCCTCGGCCAGACACAGAACCCGCGCTGCCGAGGTGGCCGCGCGCAGGGCCGCGCCGCCCTGCGTCATCGACAGGCTGCCGGCGGTGACGCCTTCGTTGGGGCTGGCGCCGGTATCGGGGCCGGTGATCGTCAGCCGCTCGACCGGCAGGCCCAGTTCCCATGCCGCGATCCGCAACATCGCGGCCTGCACGCCCTGACCAAGTTCGGCCCGGCCCGTGCGCACGGCAAAGCCGTCCCCGTCGGGGCGCACCCAGTCCGAGACGAGCGGTGCGGTTTCCAGCCCCGGGGGCAGTTTCGCGCTCATGTCGCAACTCCCATCTCGCGGGCGGCATCCATGATGGCATCGAGGATGCGCGCATGGGCGCCACAGCGGCACAGATTGCCGTCGAGTTCTTGCGCCACGCGGGCGCGGTCGACGGGTTCGCCACGATCCAGCAGGGCGCGGGCCCGCATCAGGATGCCGGGCAGGCAATAGCCGCATTGCCCCGCCTGATGATCGAGAAAGGCCGTCAGCAGGGGGTGATCGCCGTCGGGACCGGCCAGCCCTTCGGCGGTGCGGACCTCCTGTCCGGCCACGTCGGCCAGGGGCAGGGTGCAGGAAAATCGTGCCGTTCCGTCGACGATGACGGTGCAGGCGCCGCAGCCCTCGGAACCGCAGCCAAATCGCGTGGACTTGAGGCCCAGATCCTCGCGCAGCGCGGACAGAAGGGGAAGGCCGGGATCGGCCGTCACCTCGACCGCCTTGCCGTTGACTGTGAATGCGACCGTGTCGGCCATGTCGTCTGCCTTTCCTTTACTGCCCACCGCGCCCCAGAACGCAGGCCGCCTGATGGCCTTCGCCCCGGTCGGTGAGGCTGACCTCTTCGGTCTCTCGGAACCGGATGTTGACGGTCTTGCCGTTCAGATCAAGGGTCTCTGTCGCCGTCCGCATCGCCAGCGGCACGCGGTCGGATCCGAGTGCGGCGTGAAGCGCCGCGGCCGCGGTCTCGTCGGCGAATGTCAGGCCGGCCTCGAGATCGGTCTTGCGGGCCACGCCCTGAAGGCTCTGGAACAGAGTCTCGTCAGCTTCGAGCAGGCGGACGATGTCATCGACCTCCCACCCGCAATCGGGCGTCGCCACGGGGCAGCGCGTATGAAACCGGCAGCCCTTTGGCGGGCGCGCCGGGTCGGGGACCACCCCTTCGAGCGTTGCGATCGGCACCGAGGGGTCGTCGTCCAGATCGGGCTTCGCGGCGAGCAGAGCCTTTGTGTAGGGGTGCGCCGCATTGCCGAAAATCGTTTCGGTCGGGCCCTGTTCGACCACGCGGCCCAGATACATCGTCACCGTGCGGTCGGCCATGTGGCGCACGACCGACAGATCATGTGTCACGAAAAGATAGGCGAGGTGGCGATGCTTTTGCAGATCCCACAGCAGGTTGAGGATCTGCGCCTGAACCGACACGTCCAGCGCCGAGGTCGGCTCGTCCAGCACGATCAGTTCGGGATCGAGCGCAAGTGCCCGCGCGATCGAGATGCGCTGCCGCTGCCCGCCGGAAAACTGGTGCGGATAGCGATAGAGATGCTGCCGCCCAAGGCCCACCTGTTCGAGCAGTTCGACGACCCGTTCCGTCAGCTCCGACCCCGAGGCCTCGTTATAGACGCGCAGAGGCCGGCCAATGCAGTCGATCACCAGTTCGCGCGGGTTCAGAGAGGCGAAATTGTCCTGAAACACCATTTGAGTATTGCGCCGGTAGGTCCGGTATCTGTCGCGCGGCATGGCATCGATCCGGTCTTCCTGACCCAGCGGACCGCCCCGGCCCGTGTCAAAGAGGATCTCGCCGGAGGTGGGCGTGGTCAGCCCCGCCACGCATTGCGAGAGGGTCGTCTTGCCACAGCCCGACTCGCCCACGAGGCCCACCGTCTCGCCGCGCCGGATATCGAAGCTTACGCCATCGACGGCGCGGACATGCCCCACGGTCGATTGCAGGATGCCTTCGCGGATCGGGAAATGCTTGCACAGGTTGCGCACCGACAGGAGGGTGTCACCCGCCTTGCGCTGCGCAGACTTCTCGGACAGGCGTTGCTGCATCATGTTGTGGACGCCTCGCTGGTTGCCGGGGCGGCCGTCTGCCCCGTTTTTTCAAGGAAACAGACCGACTGGTGGCCCGGGGCCACTTCCCGCGCAACCGGATTGGCCCGGGTGCATTCGGCCATGACATGGGCGCAGCGGTCTGCAAAGCGGCAGCCCGGCGGCGGATCGACCAGCTCCGGCACGCTGCCGGGGATCGAGGCAAGATGCCCGCGGCCGGTGCCGGCGCGGGGCACGGCGGCAATCAGGCCCTGTGTGTACGGATGGCGCGGATCGGCAAAGACCTGGGCCACGGTGCCGATCTCGGCGATGCGGCCCGCATACATCACCGCCACACGGTCGCAGACCCTGCGCACGAGGCTCAGGTCGTGCGAGATGTACAGGACACTCGTCCGCCGCTTGCGTTGCAGCGTCTTGATCAGGTCGAGGATGCGGGCCTGGATCGTCACGTCGAGCGCGGTGGTGGGCTCGTCCGCGATGATCAGGTCCGGATCGCAGGCCAGCGCCTGTGCAATCATCACCCGCTGACGCATGCCCCCCGACAATTCGTGCGGATAGGCGCGCATCACGCGGGCCGGGTTGGGGATCTGTGTCTCGGCCAATGCGGCCGCCACATGGGCATCGAGTGCCGCATCGAGTTTCGCGGCCGCCGACGACAGCGGCGGCAGCCCCTTGAGCCGCCGGTCGAGCCAGCGGTCCTCTTCGCGGGCCATGCGGCGCAGGGCATTGGCCTGCCAGCCGGTTTCCTCGGGCGAGACGCCGGCCTCGGCCAGAAGCGCCTCGCTCCGGTGTTGCAGGAACACTTCGGCCAGCTGCGCGCCGATGGTCAGCGTGGGGTTCAGCGCCTTGCCGGGATCCTGAAAGATCATGGCGATCCGGGCGCCCCGAATGGCGCGCATCGGCTTTGGCGGCAGGGTCAGCAGATCGACGGTTTCGGTGCCCGTCCTGCCGCAGGCCTCGCAGCCTTCGCCCGCGCAATCGGGGCAGGGGGCTCCGCCACGGGGGCGGAACAGGACCCGTCCGCCCGCGATCTTGGCCGGCGGGCGCGGGATCAGGTTCAGAAAGGCGCGGCCGGTGACGGATTTGCCGCAGCCCGTCTCGCCGACAAGGCCCAGCATCTCGCCATCGCGGATCTGGAAGCCGACCCCGTCGACGGCGTGAACGTTGCCACGCTTGCTGTCGAATTGCACCCTCAGGTCACGCACTTCGGCGATGACCGGGGCTTTTGGCATGTCGTGAGCGGTCATCTCTTGCCCTCCGTTCTGGGATCGAGCGCGTCGCGCAGCCCGTCGCCCACAAGGTTGAAGGCCAGCGCCCAGAGAAAGATCATCAGCCCCGGAAAAGTCGAGGCCCACCAGCGGCCCGACGCGATGCCGGCCTGACCTTCTGAGACCAGAACGCCCCATTCGGCGATGCCCGATTCCGACAGCCCGATGAAGCTGAGCGTGGCGCCGACGAGGACGATGTTGCCCATGTCGAGCGTGGCCTGAACCGCGATCGGGGTCGAAGCATTGGGCAGGATATCCCGGCGGAAGATGTTGAACCGGCTGTCGCCCATCACGCGGGCGGCCTGCACGTAGTCGGATTGCCGGATCAGGATGATCTGCGCGCGCATGATCCGGGCGTATTTCACCCAGAACACGATACAGAGCGACAGGATGATATTGGTGAAGCTCGGGCCGAGGATCGCGGCCACGGCCAGCGCGAAGATCAGTTCCGGGATCGACAGGAAGATGTCGACGACCCGCATCAGCGCCTCGTCGATCCAGCCGCCGACGATGCCCGCGATCGATCCGATGACCACCCCGATCACCACGGTGACCGACACGACGATCAGCGACATCTGGAGCGACGACCGGCTGCCCCAGACCACGCCGTAGAGCACGTCGCCCCCCTGGTTGGTGGTGCCCAAGGGGTGCCCCGGCGTGCCCGGCGGCATCCGGGTCGCGCCCCAGTCGCGCGGCATCTGGTAGGGATCGGGAATATTGGGCGGCATCAGATAGGGCGCAAAGATCGCCATGCCCAGAAGCAGGATGATGATGATCATGCCGAGCGCGGTGGTCGGGTTTGTCATCAGCGAACGGAGCACTTCGCCCTGACGGCGCAGTCGGACTTTGGCGGCGCTTTCGGAAAGGATCGGGTCTGTCATGGCCATGGATCAGTCTCCCAGTCGGACGCGGGGGTCCAGCTTGGCGTAGATGATGTCGACGATGAGGTTGGCGAAGAGGAACAGGACCGAGGTGAACAGCACATAGGTCATGATCGTCGCCTGATCGCCGCGCACGACGGCATCCGCCATCCAGCGGCCAAGGCCCGGCCAGCGGTAGATGATCTCGGCCGCGATGGCGCCCTGCATCAGAAAGGCGATGGTCAGGCCGATCACCGTGATCGTCGGCACAAGCGCGTTGCGCCGTGCGTGCCGTTTCAGAACCAGCCGTTCCGGCAGGCCCTTGGCGCGGGCTGCGTCGACGTAATCCTGTTGAAGCTCCTCGACCAGCGCCGAGCGCATCATCCGGGTGATGATCGCCACCGCGCCGAAGCCCAGCGTGATCGAGGGCAGGAACAGGTGCCACAGTGCATCGAGGAAGGCCTGAACATTGCCTGCAAGGATCGCGTCCAGTGTATAGAAGCCCGTCGGATGCGGGATCGAGGCCCAGAGATCGGCCGTCGACCGGCCCACGGGGAACCAGCCGAGGTTGGCCCAGAACACGATCAGAAGCACGATCCCGAACCAGAACAGCGGCAGCGACGCACCCGACACGGCAACGACCCGCGTCAGGTGATCCTGCCAGCGGTTGCGCCGCGTGCCCGCAAAGACCCCGAGCCAGAGCCCCAGCCAGACCGCGACGATGGCCGAAAAGACCGACAATTCCATGGTGGCCGCGAATTTCGGCCAGAAGACCTCGGACACCGGGGCGGAGGCCACGCCGGAATAGCCAAAATCACCCGACAGCGCGCCCTTGAGCCAATACCAGTACTGAACGACCAGCGGTTCGTTCAGGTGGAACCGTTCTTCGAGGGCGGCGACTTCATCCGCGTTCATCTCGTGGCTGAGATAGACGCCGATTGGCGATCCGCCGATCCGGGTCAGTGCAAAGACGACGATCGAGACGCCGAAAATCAGGACGGGCAGGATCATGAGCCGCCGAACGATATAGTCGCGTAGCTGCATAACACCTCCGGTGTGGAGCAGGGTGAAGGATCAGATCGTGGTGTATGTCGTCGTAATGACCGGCCCGTCGGGGCCGGTCATTCGGTCGCCTTTGTCGGGCGGCGTTCAGCCGTCGGACTTGTCGAGGATTGCGAAGTTGATCGACGGGCGCGGCCAGAGCGGCTGAAGCACCATGCCGTCGATATCCTCGCGATAGGCCGTGACCGCCCCTTCCTGCGCGCCGATTATCCACATCGGATCGTCATAGAGCAGGGCCTGAACCTCGCCCACGAGATCGGCGCGGACATCGCGATCCAGCTCGACCGCGATCCGGTCGATCAGGTCGGCGATCTGGTCGGGGTTTTCATAGGCGTTGCGGAAGCCATGGATCTCGCCCCATTCGCCATCGGGATGGGCATAGGTCGTGAGGTAATCGATCGGGTCGGCCGCAGGATCGCCGTTCTTGGCCCACATCGCATAGTTGACCGTTTCCGAGGCGATCGCCTCGTCAAATACGGCCTCGGCCACGCCAAGCACGTTGATCCGCATGTTGGGGTTCAGCCGTTCGATGCTGTCCTTGAGGATCAGGCACTGAATTTCGAACAGCGATCCGGATTCGACGACCACAGTCGCGGTGAAACCCGCGTCCCAGACGCCGGCTTCGCGGAACAGGCGTTCGGCCTCTTCGAGGTTCTGCTCGGCATAGACGGGTGCGTCGGGATCATAGCCGAAGACGCCGATCGGCACGTAATGCGGGTTGATGTCGCCGAACCCGGCCAGCGCGCCCTGCAGGAAGGCGGTGTAGTCGAAGGCATGGTTGAACGCCTTGCGGATGCGCACATCGGCAAAGAAATCCTCCGGGATCGTGTCACCCTCGGGAAGCGCGCCTTCGGGCACGTTCATGTTGAAGCCGATATGCAGCGGCTCGAGCAGGAGCCCTTCGGAGTAGATTTCCACCCCTTCGGCACCTTCGAGGTCGGCCACATAGGACGGATCGGTCTCGATCGTGTCGAATTCACCGGCCCGCAGACCAAGCACGCGGACATCGGGGTCGAGGCCGAATTCAAGCCGCACATCGTCATTGGCGGGCGTGCCCCAATAGTCGGGATTGACGCGCAGCGTCATGTTCTCGGTCCGGTTCCAGCTTTCGAACGTGTAGGGGCCGGTGCCGATCATGTTGCCGGCCAGAAGGCCGTTCGATTCGCCGTCACCCTCCGCACCGGCGGCCTCGACGGCCTCCTGGCTGACGACCGAGGCGGTCATCGTCAGAACGGCGGAGTAAAGGAAACTCGCGTCGATGCCGTTGAGCGTGACCTGAAACGTGTAGTCGTCGATCACGCGGGTTTCGGCTACGCGCTCGGACAGGATCTCATAGCCCGATCCCGGCAATTCGAGGTCGATGACCCGATCCCACGAGAATTTCACATCATGGGCGGTGAAGGGCGATCCGTCGTGGAACGCGATCCCTTCGCGCAGCGGGAAGGTGTAGGTCAGCCCGTCTTCCGAGATCAGGCCGTTCTCGACACTGGGCACTTCGGTCGCCAGCGCCGGGATCAGCTCGGACGATCCCGCCCCCACGGTCAGAAGCCGGTCATAGACGTGGAAGATGACCGATTCGCCGCCTTCGCCCGGTTCGACTTCGGCCGGGTCGAGCGTCGCGGGTTCCTCGTCCGCACCATGCACGATCGTTTCCTGTGCAAGGGCCGCAGTCGACATCGCGCCCGTCATGAGCGCGGCAACGATCGCCACCCTTGAAGTAACCGTGAATCTTTTTGTCATTGTCATCCTCCCGTTGGTGTGTCGGAGCCCGAGGATACAAAGCAGCGTTTCCCGGACCCACATGCCTGCCGTCTGCGTCCCCGATCCAGTGGCTGCGAAACGGCATGCAACAGCGCGCCAGCTGAGCCAGTCTCATCTTGTTGGCGGATGATTTGCGGCTCTCGGCAAACGTTTGCATAGACAGGCTGCTACAAGACAGGATATCTGTCAAGACAGCAACGGCCTCCTCAGGCAGCAGTCAAAAATGGCATAAGGAACAATGGGATGGACGACAAACCTACAGTGATCGCGGTCGAAGAGCACTTCATGGAATCATCGCTTGCGCAGTATCTCGGCAAGGCGGCGTCACCACCGGCTTTCGTGTCGGACCGGCTTTACGATTTCGAAGAGCTTCGGATCGCCGAAATGGATGCCGCGGGTGTCGACATGCAGGTCCTGTCGCACCAGTCGCCGGGCAGTCAGCGGCTGCCCGATGACATCGCCGTAGAGGCCTGCCTCAACGTCAACGATGCGCTGGCCGCGGTGATCGCCCGGCATCCGGACAGGTTCGCGGGGTTTGCCATGCTGCCCACCAACCTGCCCGCGCAGGCGGCCGACGAACTGACCCGCGCGGTCGAGGAGAAGGGTCTGAAAGGCGCGCTGATTCACGGGATGAACCATGGCGAATTCTTCGATCTGCCGCGATACTGGCCGATCTTTGCCCGGGCCGAGGCGCTGGGTGTGCCGGTCTATGTGCATCCCGGATTGCCCGACAAGACGGTGACGGAACGCTATTATGCGCCCTATGATGCCAGCCATTCGATGATGACCAAGGCCGCTTGGGGTTTTGGCGTCGAGACCGGGACACAGGCCGTTCGGCTGATCCTGTCGGGGCTGTTCGAGAAACATCCCGACCTCAAGATCCTGCTGGGTCATCTGGGCGAGGCGATCCCGTTCTGGCTTGACCGGATCGACGAGTCCTTTGCGCGGCCGGGCAATCCGCCCTCGCATTTCGCAGACGTGTTCCGCCGCAACTTCTGGATCACGACAAGCGGCTTCTTTTCCGATCCCGCGCTGCGCTGCTGCCTTGAGCAGGTCTCGCATGACCGGATCCTCTTCGCGGTGGATTATCCCTATGCCAGCTCGAAGGACGGGGTCGACTGGCTGTCGAAGATGGACATCGATGACGGCCTGAAGGCGCAGATCTTCTCAGGCAACGCCCGCACGCTGCTCGGGCTCTGAGTGCGCGGCCCGGGGCGCGGCGACGCTGCCCCGGAACACCGCTTCGACCGGCAGGATGATCCGGGTCTCGCCTTTGCTTTCGGGTTCTTCGATCAGGCGGATCACCAGTTCCGCGCTCCGCCGGCCCGCCGTCTGCTTGTCGACGCGGACGGTCGTCAGGCCCGGCGGGATCAGCCGCAGGAAATCGTAGTCGTTGAAGCCGGTGACCGAGACATCCTCGGGGCAGGACAGGCCCATTTCGCGGATCGCCTCGAAGGCGCCAAGGGCGAGCCGGTCGTTGGCGGCGAGGATCGCGGTGGGCGGCCGGGCCAGCGACAAGAGCGCCTCTGCGCAGCGTCGGCCCTCTTCTTCGTTGAGCCGGGTGGCCCGTGCGATATGGTATTCGGGCACCTCGAGGCCAAAGCTGGACGCCGCGGCCCGGAATGCCGCCAGCCGGTCGATCCCGGTCGACAATTGTTCGGGGCCCGCGATATGGGCGATCTCCCGGTGCCCGGCCTCCACCAGATGCGCCACCATCCGCGCGATCCCGTCCGCGTCGTCATTGACGATGGCCGGGATGTCCGGGTCTTCGAGCGCCCGGTTCACCGTCACGAGCGGAACGCCCGCGCGCCGGATTTCGTCAAGGACCGGATCGTCGCGTTCGACGGCGGCATGGATGATCCCGTCGACCCCACGCTCCAGCAGAACGCCGACCTGTCCCTGTTCGCGGTCGCGGCGGCTGTCGGTATTGACGATGATCGAGACATAGCCCAGCGGCTCGATCACCTTTTCGATGCCGCGCACGATGGGCGGAAACAGCGGGTTGGTGATATCGGGGATCACGACGCCGATCGTCTTGGTCCGCTTCGTGCGCAGCCCGGCGGCCAGACGGTTGGGCCGGTATCCCATGCGCACCGCCGCCTCGTTCACCTTCTGCACCACCTGGTCGGTCAGCGCCGATCGTGCACGCGGGTCAAGCGCCCGGCTCACGGTTGACACGTGAAAGCCCGTTTCACGGGCGATGTCCTTCAAGGTCACAGACGGCACGTCGGTCGTCTCCTGTCTTGTCAGGGGGCCTCTGGCGGGCCCCGGTCCGGGCTTTGCATCATGCTTTGCCGCAAGATAGCCGGGCCGCGCGGCTTCGACAAATGCTGACGGGATTGTGCACGATTTTCCCGGACTGTGTGTCTCAGATGATCAGTCCTCTCGGTTCTTTGATCACCGTTGCATAATGTTTGCAGA
>NZ_RBVZ01000039.1 GCF_004000435.1 Alexandriicola marinus | reverse complement strand
GTCCATGCCCGAAAAACTCAGGGAATGGGGACAAGCAGGCTTCAAGGTAGTCTCCGTGGTCCACGCCAGTGCGGAAGGGCGTGCTGGATCGAACATTCATGTATTCTTGACGCGTGAAAATGCTTCAGGGGAAAAGGAGGATGCGGCGTGATTAAAGCTATCAGCATCGCGGTCCTCGTTCTGGCCCCCGTCCCCGCCATTGCGCAATTCGTGCCCACGCTGGACAATGAACCCCGTGTGTGTCCGGAACAACCGCCCCGCCCTGACTGGATGGAGAATGCACATGTGCGGGACGCGCATAAGAACATCCTCGTTCAACAGATGTATCGAGCTCAAAGTTTGAATGCAGTTGTCGAAACTGGCGATTGTTCCTGTGAAACTCGCTTTCCCTCCTGGGATGCGGCTTCGGAATATTACTTTGAAAACTACGCCGGCCTCGACAGACACGAGATCCTTGAACGCACCTCGGAATACAGTCGAACGGCGAACGAGCTGAGGCCCGCAGCAAGATCAATTTGCGAAGAGCAAGGTAACTGGTGAGGGTCACATGAGCGTAGTAACCTTCTTCGTAGAGACGGCTGATAGCTTCCTGGAAGAAGCAGCCGAATCACAGTTCGGAGCTATAGCTGCGACCGTTGGAACTGTGATTGCCCTGTCCGCTACACTGATCGTAATCCTGATCTTCATAAACATGGCCTTTCAGGTTCGAAGTGTGGACGGGCGCACGTCATTCTGGCTTGCCGTGAAGATCGGATTGGTAGCGCTGTTTGCAACGAACTGGGCCCAATTCAACTATCTTGCAGACGGGATTCTCAACGGGATCGACAGCATCGCCGGGTCTCTAGTGGCCTCGGTAGGTGGCGGTGCGCCGGGGCCGTCTGGAACTTATGCGGAAGAATTTGACCAGCTCATCAACCGCATGGGCGAATACCTCAACGCGATCGGTGAGAACCTGAACTGGATGGCCGGGGCATTGATCGACACGCTTGGAATGTTCCTTCTCTCGGTTCTAGGCGCGATCGCAGCGTGGCTTGTGATGATGTCAAGGATGCTGATCTCGATCCTGATTGGCCTTGCTCCGATCATGATCTTCCTGACGCTTTTCGACGTTACGAAGGATTACTTTGCTCGGTGGCTGTCCACCCTGATCTCCTTTTCCATGTATCCGATCATCATCGCAGGCGTATTCTCGACCATCATCGGCGTTGCGAGCGCGCTGATCGACCGTCTCGGAGACCCCTCAAGCGCAGCAAACATCGGTGCCTTGCTGCCCTTCTTCATGATGATCCTGATGGGAAAAGGTTTCATTCTGGCGACCCCGTTTATCGCGCGCTCCCTATCTGGCAACATCGTCATGCCTGCCATGAATGCAGGGATGGGCGGCAGCTATCAGTTCGCCCGAGCTGCTATGGGAAGCCAACAAGCCCGAAACCGCTACCAAGTGGGAGCGGCTTCTACGGCGGAAGTGGTTGGCCTTCGGGCCAATGAATATGGGAGGCGAGCTATGGCCTCGATGCGGGGATCGCCGTCTTCGACGGGCGGAGGCACCCCACCATCGACCGGAACGGGTGCCAAGATGCAGCGCATGAAAGATCGAGCTGACCGCCTCGGAGATTGAAAAAGGCCCGCACAAGCGGGCCTTTTTCTTTGTGTTGGTCGGCAAGGACATCGCTACTCGGCCGCGGTTGCGCGTTCGCCTCCCTGCCCTTCCGTAAAACTTGCCTCGAACTCTGCCAGCTTTGCATCGGCATCACGCAACGCCTGCACGTCGGCATCGGAAACGTCGCCCGGCTCGGGCAGATCGAGCCTCTGCTGAACAGACAGGTCTAACTCGCGCTGGCGCTCGTCCATGTCCCGAGTCGCCTGCGTAGCCTGGGCGACAGCTTTGGACCGTTTGCGCTTCGACGTTTTCAGCTTTGCTCGATGAGGCTGATCGCTGGCCTCTTTCACGGAAAGGTTCTCGGCCGCCTCCTGCGGCGCAGCCGCCGGCGTCGGCTGCGCCTCGTCCTCCGGTTCTTCCGCAATCACCGGCTCGACGGCTTTCAAGGTCCGCTCAGGGAAAGGTAGCTCGCCCTTCTGTGCGCCGTGGATCGCCTTGAAAAACGGATCGTCGTAATACTGGATACGCTTTGCCCGGATCGGCATTTGGGCATCCACGACCATCACAATGTCATCGAGCGGCATCCGCCGCGCCTCATCTTCGGGCAACAGAGACGTTTCCTCGGTGCGTTCGGACATGCTGCGACCCTCGAAGGGGTTCCGACCAATCGACCGGGATCGCGTGACCACGCGCTTGGTCGTCTTGCCCACGGCCTTGCTCAGTTCTTCGACGGTCTTTTCATCGGAGGGCGTGAGGTAGAGCTTCACACCAGCGTTGCCCTGCAACGCCCTGCGGGTGTTCTCGCCATATATCTCGTCCAGCGCAGGGATCGTTTGCGTGACGATAGCCAAGTGCCCCTTGTAGGAGCGCAGCGTCTCGATGCTCTCGACCACGATGGGCATCTTCCCGAGGCGGTTGAACTCGTCCAGCATAATCATCACCGGCCAGGGTTCATCCTTGCCCGGCTCCTTGTCCTGAAGCGATGAAATCAGGTCGGAGAAGAACAGGCGGATCAGCGGGGCCATCGGCTTCACCATGTTCGGAGCGACGACCAGGTAGACGGTGAACGGCTTCTTGCGGATCGTCCGGAAATCGAAGTCCGATTCGATGGTGGCGGCGTCGATCGCCGGGTTGCTCCATTGATCGAGGCCCGAGGTCATCAACAGGGACACATAGGAGGTCAGCGTATCGTTGTTGGTGGATGCAAGCCGCTCGAAAATCAGCTTCGCAGCGTGGTTCCGAACCTCGTCCCGACGCTTCATGAACTCTTTCTGCTTATTGCCGCCGGACGCGCTGATCCGGTAGATTTCGCCCAAGGTGGGCCGCTTCCGCTCGAAGGCCAGAAGACCGGCTGCAACGAAGAGGTCGATACCGCCTTTCAGAAGCCCTTGGACACGATCACTGTCAGCTTGCAGGAAGAGCGAGGCGAGAAGCTGAAGCTCCATCTGCTTTCGGTCAGGATCGTCCAGCTCGAAGATCCTCAGCAGCGGGTTGTAGCGATGGCTGCGCCGGTCGTGCCAATCGGTCGGTGCAAAGCGGAACACCTTGTCGCCCTCCGACGCTCGATGCCGGGCCGTATGCTCAAAATTCTCCCCCTTCACGTCCAGGACCACGGCGGACCCTTTGAAGGTAAGAAGGTTCGGGATAACGAAGCCGGTGGTTTTCCCCCGCCCGGTCGGTGCGACGATCAATGCGTGGGGAAAAACCTTCGACGTGACGAGCTTTCCGCGCGACTTCGGCTTGCCCATCTTGCCCAGGATAAACCCTGTGCCGGGTTTACCGAAAAACCCGTTGCGGGCCATTTCAGCGGCCTTCTGCCAATGGGTGCGCCCGAAGCGGGTGAGTGCAGACCCGGACAGAACCGCGCTCAGAAGCATCCCGGCTAGGGCAAAGCCGCCGATGATGAGATTGACCTTCTCGAAGTCGTTGGGGCGGACGATCCGCATATCCAGGTAGTTCTGCGCCAGCCAGAAGAAGTCAATCTCAGCCGACAGCCCATAATCGCGAAACGTGAGGTAGGCAGTCGCAATCACATAGCCGACAGCGGCCGAAACCAGCGTCAGGAGGATTACGCCAACTGCGATCTTGCCCTTATCCATGCGTCTGCCCCTTTTCGCTGTGGCTCTGAACATGCTTCAGGCGCTGCGCATCGTATTCTTCATCGGCAATCTCGGAAATGACCTCGCGGGTGGCCTCGCTGTTGGCCGTCGCTTCATCCGATTGCAGATAGGCTTTCGCGGCGTAGAGCCGTTCCAGACGGTCATCAATGACGTTCTCCAAGGCATCTGCATCGCCTTCGCGCAATGCCTCGATCCGCTCGTCATCCAGCTCGCGTTCGATTTCCTCGCGATAGGCGCGGCCACTGGCCTCGTCTGCGAAGGTCGGGTTGATCTTGTCGTCACGTTCGTGAGCAATGACACGCTCGATCTCAGGACTGCGGCCGGCGCTGGTCAGTTCACGTTGCGCCGCCACCTCGGAAACCCGCTCACTGTCCCGAATGCTCATTGCCGTGGCGTAGGTCTGACCCAGACCCCGTGCAAGGTGATCGGGCATGTCCGGATACCGGGCCTTGAAGTCATCTGCGACAGTCGCCTTCACATCGGTGGATTCGTCAGCTCCGGCGGCGCGGGCCTCCGTCTCGATCCGGTCGTATAGGTCGTGATCGACAATCGTTTCCTGATAGGGCTGGTCACGATAGATCAGGTCCGGGGACGCTACGATTTCCGGCTTGTCTCGGAGATAATCGGCCTGCTCGCTTGCAATCCGCTCCCGCGCCATTGCCTCGATCCGGCCGTCCTCGGACATAGCCTGCACACGATCATAGCGCGTATCGAAGTCCTCCGATTGATCGGCTGACATAAGCTCGTCGCGGATGCGGCTGCTCATGCGATCAAGGCTGGCCTGCTCGATATGGGCCTGATGGGAAACCCCGCCCTCGTTGTCGGTCTCGACTTCGTAGGGGCGCATCGCATCATCGAACTCGCGCAAGCGATCCTGCTCGAACCGCTCTACTTCAGCACTGTAGCCCGCAAAATCCTCATGCTCATGCGAACGGAACTCGCGGGTATCCTCGCGCACCAACCCGTCGCGCATCTGCTCACCATATCTGTCAGCGGTGTCGCGCAACAAAGCATCGGCCCGGCGCTGATCTTCAACCGACATACCTCCTGCCGCGCGCTCTTTCGCCAGAGCCGTGAACGCCATGCCCAGCTCCGCGTTGGTGCTGACATTCGTGCGCCCCTGCGCCGCACGATCCCGCTCGATCACCAAAGGCTCGAATGTGGCATAGTCATTGTTTGGCCCATCGAAATTGTCACGAACCCCCTTCTCGACCTCGGCCACGGCCTCAGCCTCTCGTGCGGAAATGCCATCATTCTCAGCTCGAATTAAGGCGTCCTCGGTCCGCAGCTCATCGCTGACACGTTCCCGATAGACTTCATCGTTCGCCTGATCGCGCAGGAAGTCTTGATAATCCGGATCGTCCTCGAACACCCCATCGTCGCGCAGAACCTCGGCCCGTTCGAGCGCGGTCCCTAGCTGGACATGCACCTGGTCCAGCTTGTCCACCGCTTGTTGAAGATCTTCGCGCCGTTCGAGATTGAGCCCATCAGTCTCCGCGATGCGGCTCAAATCATCGGAAAGCCATTGGCGTTCCAGCGCAGCGTTATTCGCTGTGGTTTCGATCCGTGCGATGATCGTCTCGGACGAAATGCCTGTGCCACGCAAGGTCGTTTCGATCTGCGCCCTCGTCTCAGGCTCGCGCAGCCGCTCGACGGCATCGCGGTTCACATTGGTCTCGGAATAGACCCCATCGGCCGAAGGCGCATCAAGTAGCGTTTGCGAACGGGTGCCAAGAGGCTGCATGTGGGCAACCCCCCGATAGATTTCATTGAGACGCGCCTGCGCTTGGGGTCGCTGCACCTCGGGCGTGCTGGCAACCATCGCCTCAACGCGCTCCATCCGTGCGGCAAAGCTGCTTCTCAGATCATCAAAGGACTGTTCCTCGGCCATGTAAACTTCTCCATTCTGTTCAAGATGCCCGCCCCGTGCCATCATCTCACCGGCACGAAACAAGGCGTTTGCAATATCCTCACGGTTCTCGGCCGACGCCTCGGCGGCCAGTGAACGGTAAACCTTCGTATTGCTGGCGATCTCCGCCAGCGCGCGGTCCAGATCGCGCCCGACGCGGACACGTCCAACCGGCTCCCTGCCCTCTTCCTTGGCCGCGTAAACCTCCTTGGTGCGCGGCTGATATGTTACCACACCCCGATCCAAACGGCGCGTTGCTTCGAGACAAACACCATATTTTTCAGCCTCTTCGACCATCGCCGTGCGGAAGTCGTCGTAGTTGAAATGGTGATCCCGCCCCAGATAGAAGA
>NZ_RBVZ01000038.1 GCF_004000435.1 Alexandriicola marinus | reverse complement strand
GCGTCGGGCTGGGCACTGGCAAAGATTTCGGCGACCTTGGGATCGGTTGTGTTGAGTTTCAGGACGCGGGCAACCTTGCCCTCGCGGATGCGCCGCAAGACGCGGCTGGGCCGCAGGGCAGGGGCACCGGAAGAGGTGGCGGCATAGGGGTCGGCCATCGGAAAAATCCTTGCTTATTTGGCGGTATAGCCGCCGTCGACGGGGATATTCGCGCCAGTAATGTAGACCGACGCGTCGGAGGCCAGAAAGACGATGATGCCCTTGAGGTCCGTCTCATTGGCCATCCGGCCAAGTTGCGTGCGCTGCGAATAGGCGGCGACAAAGGGCGCGGGCTGGCCGGTGAAAAAGCCGCCGGGCGCCACGCAATTGACCCGGATGCCATGCGGGCCAAGGATGCTGGCCGCCCAGCGGGAGAAATTCTGCATTCCGCCCTTTTCATAGAAATACAGGGGGGAGGGATTGTCGTGCATGTTGGTGCCCGCGTAATTCGCAGGCTCCACCCCCACGGTGCCCATCATCGAGCCGATATTGATGATCGAGCCCGCGCCTCGGGTTTTCATGTCTTCGGAAAAGAGGTGGGTCAGGTAGAACAGGGCAGAGGCATTGACCCGCAGCGCCGTGTCATAGGCATCCATCGGGCCGCCCCAGAGGGCCTCGGGGTTTCGCGTGACGGCATTGTTCACGAGGATATCGCAGCCTCCCGTCTCATCGGCGATGCGCGCGTGCAGCGCGTCGATCGACGCCTGGTCCCCCAGATCCAGCGGCAGGGCGCGGACATCGTAACCCCTGCCCCTCTCCTCGGCGGCGACAGCCTCAAGCGCCTCGATCCCGCGCGAGGCGATGAAGGTCGTGGCTCCCGCTTCGGCAAGTGCGGAGACGATCTGCCGGCCGTACAGACCGGCGCCGCCCGTCACCAGCGCGACCTTGCCGGAGAGCGACAGGGTGTCCATCACGTTGCTCATTGTGTGACCTCGATTTCATTGATGTGGATGACCTTGCCGCCCTGTTCGCGGCTTTCGATCCCGCCGATGACCAGTTTCATCAATTCCTGCGTCTCGGGCCATGGAACGGGTGGCGTGCCCGTGCGCAGCCATGACACGACCCCTTCGAGCTGTGTCTTGAAGGCGTGGTAGGTGTCCTGCGAGCGCAGCTGAACGCCGCCCTGCGTGCCCGCGATCGTCAGGAAGCCGGCGCCGCCGATCTGGTCTTTGATCACCGAGATCGTCACGTCGATCCCGTCGCGGTGTGTCAGATGCACGATGTTGCGTTCGGCACTGCCGAAATTGCGGATCGTCTCGAACCCCGGGCCGGTGATCGGCAGGATCGTCTCGAGCGCGTGGATCCCGTAGGTTTCCCACTTCTTGGCCATCGTCATGTTGATATGCCGAAGCGCGCCGAATTCGTGGGTCCGCCGGTGATAGGGCGCGAATTCCTTGGCATAGCGCATGGCCGAACTGCTGAGGATCGGATGCCCTGCCGCGACCCAATCGGAAAACTGAGCCAGATCGGCGCGGTTGTCACACAGCGGCTTGTCGATGAAGACGGGGAGGCCCGCCTCGACAAAGGAGCGGGCGCGGTCCACGTGCTGGTGGCCGATATCGGTGGCGATCAGCACGGCGTCGACCTCTCCGATCACGTCCTCGGCCCGTTCGGCGATGTTGGGGATATGGGCGACGGCGGCGACCTGAACCGCATCGGCGGGATCGTCCGTCCAGACATGGGTGACTTGGGCCCCCGCGATCCCCAATGTCCCGGGCGGTTGTTTGGCGATGTAGTCGCGGATCACGGCATAGGGACAGCCGGCCAGCGCGTCGGCGTCATAAGAGCCATTGACGATGATGCTCCATGAATAGGGATGGCCGTTGCCTTCGGTCATGCCCAGCATGGCGAGTTTCAGGGGGCGATCGCCCAGGGGAAAGGTCACCATGCTGTCCAGCCTCCGTCGACGCCAAGGATCTGACCGGTGATGTAGCTGGCCGCATCCGACAGAAGAAACACCACCGCGCCCGCGGTCTCATGGCGCCGACCCATGCGGCCCATCATCGTGTCGCGGGTCAGGTTGGCGATGAATTCGGGGTGCGCGTCCTGCACGGCCTGCGGCGGAAAGGGGCCCGGCGTGATCGCGTTCACGCGGATGCCCCTGCGCCCGAAATGACCGGCCATGTAGCGCGCCATCTGGCTGATCCCGGCCTTGCCCGCCCCGTAATCCACTGGGTTGGGCGGCATGTCGTCGGGATAATTCGCGGGATCGGGCGCCACGGTGCCATACATCGACGAATAGAACACCATTGCGCCCCCCTCGGTCATCTTTGCCGCGGCGGCCCGGGCAAGCACGAAGGTGCCCGTCAGGTTGATCCGGTTCGAGCGGTCGTATTCCTCGGCGGTCAGCTTGTCGAAATGGGTATTGCTCGACCCGGCGGTGGCCATGACCAGCCCGTGAAGCGTCGCGCAGCTGTCGACACAGGCCAGGATCGAGCTCTCGTCGCCCATGTCAACGTGGCGCGTCGTGACCTCCCCCGCGCCGGGCTGCGCGGCAAGCGTCGCCTGCGCCTCGGCCAGCCGGCCCGGATGGTGATCGCCGATCACGACCGACGCGCCCTGCGCACGCAGCGCCTCGCAGACCGGAAGGCCCAGATAGCCCGCCCCGCCCACGATCAGGACGGTCTTGCCGTCCATGGAAAAGAGGTTTTGCACAATCACTCCAATTCGATGAACCGCCGCTCGATCCAGGATCGTTTCGCGGCGAGGGCGAGACCGAGGTTGACCCTTGCGTCCTGTAGCGTGGCCAGCGGATCGGCCACGCCGTCGAGCGCGTCGAGCATGGCCTCTGCCTGCAAGGTGAAACGCGCCTGATGGGCCTCCATCGGGACCATGCCTTCCATGAAGTCGCGCGATTCCGACCAATGACCGCTGTCGTCATCGGCAAAGCTGAGCCGGGCGTGATCGAGTTTCAGATTGCCCTTCGTGCCGATGAATTCGGCATTGGCGACGTTGCGTTTCTGGAACTGGTTGATCGTCAGGTTGGCCATCGCGCCGCTTTCGAACCGGATCGAGACGAGGCAGGTATCCTCCGTTTCGGTCCCTTCGAGGGCGAGCCTGTCATACATCGCACCCACTGTGACGGGCCGTCCCATGATCGAGATCAGCATATCGAAACTGTGGCTGGCCGCATCGAGGATCGCGCCGCCGCCCATCTCGGGGCGGGCATAATAGGTGCGCTGGAAATCGGGCCGGTATTTCGGGAATTCCTGCGAGGAATTCAGATAGGCCAACTTGAGCGTGCCGATCTTGCCCTCGTCGATCTGCTTGCGCAGGTTGATGATCTCGGGCGCGATCCGCCGGATATATCCGACCCGGGCCAGAAGGTTCGCCCTCTCGACCTCGGCGATGACCTCGTCGACCCCGTCCTCTGTCACGGCAAGGGGTTTCTCGACCAGAAACGGCAGCCCCGCCTCGGCGCAGGCCCGCATGAGCGGGACGTGATGGTTGGCGGGTGCACAGATCACCGCAAGATCGTGGGCGGCGGGGTCCGCTTGGGCCAGATCGGCGCATGCGGCCTCGGGGGCGAACTCGGAAACGATTGCATCCCGCTTGGCGCGGTCGGGCTCGACGATCGTCAGGCGGGCACGCCCGGTCTGGCGGTAGCCGATGATATGGCGCCGTCCGATCCCTCCGGCCCCGATGATCAGGACGCTGCGCATTTGAGAAGTCATCTGTCCCCCGTATGGCCTGCGCGGCTGTGAAGGCCGGGCTCTGACCGGCATTTCGGCGGGTACAAGAACCTTGACTCAGCGCAAAATGCCATGTTGTTATGTTAATAGGATATCTTCGCCTGTCAACGCTGCCGCAAGGCGCATCGGCGAGGGCCTTGCCGGGGGAGGGCATGTCCGGTCCCGGAAGGTCTCGGGAGGGTCGATTGCATCGGCGCGACCGGGAAAAGCCTGCAATTCCGGGTGTTTAAGGCCCGGCAACTCTAGGCGTGAAGATCGGCTCTGGCCGGCGTGCCGATAATGACGAACGACAACAGGGGATTGGAATGAACAAACTTCTCACAACGTCCGCCGCAGCCTTGATCGCGGTCTGCGGAACGACCGGGGCCTGGGCCCAGCCTATCAACGAAAGCGAACTGTCCGACCCGCGCGTCCGTCAGGCGATCGCCTATGCAATCGACATGGAAACGATCGCCGAGACTCTGTTCGAAGGCGCGGCGATCCCGGCGGTCGGCCTTACTTCGGACCCGGCCAATTATCCCGAAGGGATGAACACCTATTCCTACAACCCCGAACGTGCGCGCGAACTTCTGGCCGAGGCCGGATGGGACGGCAGCCGCACGCTCGACATGGTTTACTATTACCCCGATCAGCTGACCGCCGATTTCATGGCGGTCGTGCAGGCCCAGCTTGCCGATGTGGGCATCGACATGACCTATCGCCTGCTTGAGGGCGATGTGGGCGCGCAGATCACCGGCCGTCCGGACGATCCGGTCAATGGCCCCTCGGTTGTCGAATGGGACATGCTCTACGGTGCCCGCGCTGCCATCGCGAACCAGGAATACTTCAACCGCTTTGCCGAAGGGCAGATGCCGATGATCCCGACTGTGGAAGAGATGCTTCCGCTTGTCGAACAGGTCAATGGCACGGTCGACCCGGCCGTGCAGCGCGCCGGCTATCAGCAGATGGAAGGCATCATCAACGAGAATGTCTACATCCTGCCGCTCTATTACCAGCAGCTCTACATCTTCGAGAGTGACCGGATCAGCCGCAACGGGGCGCCCTACGGAAACGAGCAGTACAGCTACAATTCCGATGTCATCAACTGGACGGTCGAGCCCAACGAGGATGGCGAACGCGTGGCCTATACCAACGCCGCGCCGATGCAGTTCTTCGAATTGCCCTGGCAGAACCTCGGTATCTGGGTGCACAGCCGTTATGCCTTTGACACCATTCTCGAAGCCGACGGATCGCTTACCCCGATCGGTGGCGAACTGGCCGAAAGCTACGAAGTCAGCGAAGATGGCCTGACCCTGAGCTTTACCATGAAGGAAGGGCTCAAGTGGCATGACGGATCGGACCTGACGGCGGAAGACGTCGTCTGGAGCATCGAGACCGCGGCTCTTGCGCCGATCGTTCAGCCGCTTGTCGCGACGACAATCGGAAGCATCGAAGGTGCCGACGCCTACAAGGCCGGAGAGGCCGACAGCATCAGCGGCATTTCCGTCGATGGCCGCACGGTCACGTTGACCTTCGCGACGATCGATCCGAACATGCTGATGTCGTTCGCGCAATTCGCGCCGCTTCCGAAAGCCTATCTCGAAGGCGTCGATCCTCTGCAAATCCAGCAGCACGAGTTCTGGCAGAAGCCCGTCGGCTCGGGTCCCTTCATGATCGAAGAGGCCCGGATGAACGAGTTCACCACGCTGGTGCCGTTCCCCGATTACCACCGGGGCGTTGCCAAGATCGACCGGATCATCGCGCTGCCCTCTGCTGACGGGGATGCCAACCTGATCCGCAACGCGGCGGCCTTCCGTGCCGATTTCGGCTATACCAAGAACGCCACGGATGTGCCTGCTCTCGAAGAGATGGAGCACATGAACGTGACCGCGGTGAACATCCCCTACACCCGGATGTTCTGGATCAACCAGTTCCCGCGCGAGTGATCCTCGACCAGGGTTTCTGAACTCCCCGGGGGAGCGTCCGGAAGGCTGCTCCCCCTTTCATGACCAAGCTTTGACCCCCGAGGCACATGCTCACATATATCGCGCGCAGATTGCTGACCCTGATCCCGATGGTGATCGTGATCAGCTTTCTGATCTACCTCGGGCTCGAGCTGACGCCGGGCGATGCCGTTTCTCACATGGTGCCGCCCGACGCGCTGAGCATGATGGACGAAGAGCGTCTTCAGGCGCTCAGGGAAAGCCTCGGATTGGGCAAGCCGTTCATCGTGCGCTACTGGATCTGGATCACCGGCGTCATGCAGGGCGAATTCGGATACAGCCTTGCCGGCGGTGTGCCGATCTCCAAAATCTTCCTCGACCGGCTGCCCGCGACGCTGGAACTCTCCTTCGCGGCGCTGCTGATCTCGACCGTTCTGGGCAGCATCCTCGGCACGATCAGCGCGCTGACGCGCGGCAGCCTCACCGACCAGAGCCTGACGGTCGTGGGCATGCTGGGCGTGTCGATCCCGGAATTCTTCTTTGGCCTTGTCGCCATCCTCGTCTTTGCCCTCAACCTCAACTGGTTTCCGGTGGGCGGGCGTATCCTGCCCGGCTATGACAGTTTCTGGGACAGGCTTCCGCATCTGGTCATGCCCGCGATGGTGCTGTCGATCATGATGACGGCGG
>NZ_RBVZ01000037.1:3984-6503 GCF_004000435.1 Alexandriicola marinus | reverse complement strand
TCGCCTCCGTCTGGTCGTGGGTCACGAAAATCATCGTTGCGCCCAGTTCAGTGTGAAGTCGTGCGATCTCGACCCGCATCTCGGCACGCAATTCAGCATCCAGATTGGACAAAGGTTCATCGAAGAGGAAGATATCCGTTCCCTTCGTCAAGGCGCGTCCAATGGCTACTCTTTGCCGTTGGCCGCCAGAGAGCGCTTTGGGCTTGCGATCGAGCAGGTGGGTCAGGCGCAGCATCTCCGCGACCTCGCCAACCTTGCGCGCAATCTCGTCTTTGCGGGCATTTGCGACACGCATTGAAAAGCCGATGTTCTGCGCGACGGTCATATGCGGATACAGCGCATAGTTTTGGAACACCATTGCGATGCCGCGTTCCGAAGGTTCAAGCTTTGTGACGTCTCGGCCACCGATATGGATTTCGCCGGTTGTCGGCGCCTCCAGACCGGAGATAAGACGGAGCAAGGTTGATTTGCCGCAGCCCGAGGGCCCGACGAACACGCAAAAGCCCCCCTTTGGAATCGATAGCGACAACGGAGGAATGACATCCACAGAGCCAAATGATTTTGTCAAATCGCGAAGTTCAATGGCGGGTGTCGAAGTCATTTTGGAAAACTCACGTCTGCCTCGGGTGTTGGTCGGACGACAATGGAGCCGCCCGGCTCGACCTCCAGTGCTACGTGGCCGGCTTCGGCATCACGTGACTCCAGCTCTTTGCCCCACATGTCGAACACTTGGAGCCGAGATCGCGCGGCAAGGGCCAAAACGAGGGAACCGTGCACCGACGCGTTGAGAACGATCTGTTCGGCGGGGGAGGCGGGGCAATCGATCACGCTTTCGCCAAGCGCCATGACGATGCGGCGTGTCGGGTCGGTGAAGCAGAGCTGTCGGATCGAATGCCCTTCTATCACCGGGGCGAAAGCTCCGTGCCAGAGTGTCGTTCGGTGACGAGTGTAGAACGCGAGCCAGTGCCGGATCAGCGCCAGATGCGTCGCACGGGTTTCGGTCAGCCGGACAGAGACCATAGGAACCCCGGCAAGCCCGCGCATCAATTGTAGCGAGACGTTTCGGTCACTCTCGTCAGCGTGCCAGAACATCGGATCCATGTGGATTGCCCGACCCGGGGCCATCAACCTCAGCATCGTAACCTGCCAAAGGTTCAGTTCGGGGTTCAACGGGACATCCGAGGCGCGATAGACATTTGAAAGCGCTGCAGCCGCGAGGTTGGTATAAGTGTTGCGGAACTCGATCAGAGCGTCGGGCCGCTGGGCCAAGACACGATCCAAGGCGCGGCGCAGCAGGGCGAAGGTCGCGGCGCCAAAATTGTCGTTGGTACTGATGGATGGGCAAATCGCCGTTTCCAGCGCGTCGACGAAGTCGATCTTGAGCCCATCGAGCCCGTAGTCCTTCATCAGCCGGTCGAGAAGATCTGCGACATGCTCGGCTGAACCAGGCGCGGTCGGCGACAGGTGTCCGGCATGGAGATCAGACCGCCCTCTGGTCAGTTTCTCGGCAAGGACGGTATGGGCCCTTGATCGCGTGCCGACCATCAATGGTGACACCCATAAGAGGTAGCGCATGCCCATGTCTCGGACGCGCTCTACATGGTCGCGAAAATCAGGAAACTTCTTCGAATCGGGCAACCAGTCGCCCACGTGATCATAGCGGCCGAACTCGGCATTCTGGGTGAACCATCCGTCATCCGTGAGCCAGGTTCCGAAACCCAGATCAGCAGCTATGCGTGCTGTCTGCTCGCACCAGTCACCGGTGATGCCGTGATGAGCGGCGGTCCAAGTGCAAAAGACAGGGTCGAAGGCAGCCTCTGGCACCGCGATGGGCGTGGCAGGGAGCGCATCTTCCGCGAGTTTCCGGTACTTACCCAGAACCTCATGCCATGGGGATGGATGGTCGCAGAGGAAGAGCGACAGCCCGTCATCGCCCAGACGCTCACAATCCGCGGGCGAAAGCTTTGCAATAATCTCAACATGGTAGCAGCGCCCGGCCTCATCGAGCGTAATTCGGATCGTGCAGTCGAGAAGTTGATCCACAAGCCCAATGGCCATGCGATTCAGGCCCTTGGCGTTGTGCCAGGCGACGTAAGGAAAGCCCGAATTGGCGCGGGTGTGCTTTTCGTGGTTCCAGAAGGGCAAATGCCCGAATTCCGGACCCGGATCGCCCCCGATGTAGATCCCCGACATATCGAGGATCGGTATAGAGACGCGAAAGCGCGCCTGATCGATGGCCCGATCGGCCAGACCATCCAGCGTCAAGAGCCTGCCGCCTGCTTCAGGCAGGGGCGTGTGTCGCAGGTGATCGGTCATCTCGTCGCCTTGCGGGAAGATGACTTTGCATTGGATTGGGATAGGGCTGGCAGGATCGGCCAAAGTCGGGGTTGTCATTCGGCTGTCTCGTTCGTGTTAGTATCGATCAGGATCGCTCCGTGCGAAGCGATCTCCACCAATTCCGGGAGCGTTCCGGGGGAAATTCCCATTCGCGAAAAGTCGAGTTGAATCCGGCGCGGTCG
>NZ_RBVZ01000037.1:0-3979 GCF_004000435.1 Alexandriicola marinus | reverse complement strand
GGTCCGCCAGGTTGCGCAGGTGCATGACGCCATCGCGCCAAGTCCACGCGAGCCTTATCGCCGAAATGTCGAGAACCGTTTCTCCGGGATCGAGACCCGCAGGGCGAAGGCACAGATCGGCGTCAAGGGACGGGCAGATGCCGAGGTATTCATGCAGTAGAACCCAGGAGAAGACACAAGGGTATTCATAGTAATGGCCTGCACCGTGCCATGTCTTGCCGTCGATGTAGTAGACGTGGTCCATGTCATAGCGTTCGCCCATCAGATATCCGTCTTTCCGTGCTTCAGCGGCGACGGTCAGAAGCTGATGGCGGACCGCATCACCCCGTCCCTCGCTTGCCAGAAAANTTCAGCGGCGACGGTCAGAAGCTGATAGCGGACCGCATGACCCCGTCCCTCGCTCGCAAGAAAGGCGGCATCCCAGCACCAATAGCGGCCCGCAGCGCATAGATCGTAGGGGCCGCCGGTGCCGATTTCGGAATCGGTATAGTCCCCGATGCGTGCGGCGTTGAAGGTGGGAAAGCGCTGAAATTCTTCCCATTCTGCCGCTATAAGCTNCGGCGTTGAAGGTGGGAAAGCGCTGAAATTCTTCCCATTCTGCTGCTAAAAGCGCCCGGATGGACCGGGCCTGATCCTTCGACGCATAACCAAAATGAACGGGCAGTATATTCGCCAGAAGGTGGATATGATCATGGGGACAACCATGTCGATCGACCCAATCGACGAAACGCGAGTTGGAGGGATCCCAATAGCCTTCTGGCAAGTCGGCACAGAGCGTTTTTCTCAGGCGCTTCGATAGATCGTGGCAGTCGGCCGATTTTTCCAGCCGGCCCAGCCGGCGCTCCAGATCGGCCAGCAGGTCAAAGGCGTTGATGGCAAAGGCCTGGGCAAGTGCGACGCGCCCATCCTTGATGACTTGGTCTTCATAATAGACATCGGACCAGAGCCGCCCATCACTGTCGATGAAACTGCGGACGATGCTCAAGGCGCGTTCAAGCGCCTCGATATGCGTGCCCAGCCAATCAATATCGTCCGTCATAGCGACATGAAGCCAGGCGGATTCGATGACGGCGATATTGCCCGTCATCAGGAACATTTCGGCGTTTTCGCTTCCATCCATGCTGGAACGGCGAACGTGGTATTCGCGACTGCCATCCAACTGAACGGCACACGGAAGCCGCCAAAGGCCTGCTGGATCTTCCTCCATCAGGCGTAGCTGCAACTCGATCATCCGCCGGCACAGGCCGCTGTCCAGGGGGTTGCCCAGAAGAACTCTGCCCTTGATCTGGAATTCGTGATCAACGTCGGGATATGTCCCTGCGTAGCGCGACAATTCCAGCGTGCTCAGGACGTAACCATCAGCCTCGTTGCAGTTTCGGGCAAGGGTTCGTTCGGCCACACACGGCATCATCGTGTCCCAGTAAAAACCGGCCCATGCCTCCTGAAGTGCCTGGCCGTCCTCGAAATCAAGCTTGATTTCGCCTCCGAATGCATCCGCGTTCGGACGCCCGTTCCAACGGCGGATATGGACCGGGCCTTCGGCAAAGATGATTTCTGTCTCGATCCCCTGCTTGATTTCGATCCCGCAGCTACCCTCGGCGCGAAGCATCCAGGCGCCGCCCTCTGCACCTGCCTTCGGAAGCAGCCAGACCAGGTCATGCCCGATGGAAACATCTTGTTCTTCTTTCGCCTCGCAGCTGAGCGGCAAGACGAATGTCCCGCCCGGTTCGCGGCGCAGAAGGAACAGCCGGGCGGCGTTTGTCGTGAAGCGCAGCGAATGCCCCGCAGCCTCGACACGCCAGCTATCCTGCCCTGTCGTATCGGCTGGGTGCNCTTCGGAAGCAGCCAGACCAGGTCATGCCCGATGGAAACATCTTGTTCTTCTTTCGCCTCGCAGCTGAGCGGCAAGACGAATGTCCCGCCCGGTTCGCGGCGCAGAAGGAACAGCCGGGCGGCGTTTGTCGTGAAGCGCAGCGAATGCCCCGCAGCCTCGACACGCCAGCTATCCTGCCCTGTCGTATCGGCTGGGTGCGCGCTCTTCAACTCCGATGCAAAGCGGGTGTCGATCTGCTGGACNCAGCCTCGACACGCCAGCTATCCTTGCCTGTCGTGTCGGCTGGGTGTGCGCTCTTCAACTCCGATGCAAAGCGGGTGTCGACCGGCTGGAGCATGCTCATCCCTTGACCCCTCCCGAAAATGTCATCCCTTCGATGAACTTGCGTTGAAGGATTGCGTAGACCAGCAGGACCGGCACGATCGTGATGGACATCCCGGCGAAGATCGCTCCGTAATCGGTCTCGAACCGGCCTTGCAGCAAAGACAGCCCGACCGGAAGGACATAGTCCTCCTGGCGTGAGATCATCAGGTAAGGCCAGAGGAAGTCATCCCAGCTCCACAAGAAGATGAAGATGCCAAGCGCCGACAGCGCCGGGACCGACAGTGGCANCAGCTCCACAAGAAGATGAAGATGCCAAGCGCCGACAGCGCCGGAACCGACAGGGGCAGGGCGATCCAATGGAAAATCCGGAACTCGGAGGCGCCATCGACGCGCGCTGCGTCGATCAGTTCGGAAGGGATGCCCATCATGAACTGGCGCATCAGGAATACGCCGAAGCTGTTCATCAGGAACGGGACGACAAGTGCCGCGTAATNACGCCGAAGCTGTTCATCAGGAACGGGACGACAAGTGCCGCGTAATGATCGATCCAGCCAAGCCAGACCATCTGCTGGTATTGCGCGATGATCGTCACCGGCCAAGGCGCCATCATTGTGGCCAGGATGAGGTAGAACAGCCAACGTTGGCCTGGAAAGTGAAACTTCGACAGAAGATAGCCGGCGAGAGCGCTCGTATAGACGATAATCGCCGTCTTAAGCGTCGCAAGAAGCAGCGAGTTCGCGAAGAAGCTGGCGAAGTCGATTTCGAACAAGACGCGGCGAAAATTGTCCAGCGTCCAGACCTCAGGGAGGATCGTGGGCGGAATACGCAGGATTTCCTGATTGGGCTTGAACGCCGAAAGCAGCATCCAGACAAAAGGGACCACCATGGTCAGGGCACCTGCCGAAAGGAGGAAGAGTATTGACAGAAGTCGAGCCTTAGCGACCATCATCGTCCCCCATGATCCGGATGCTCGCGAGCGACAGCACCAGTGTGATCGCAAATAGCGTCATTGAAATCGCCGAGGCCTTCCCGAAATTGTAAAGCACGAACGCCTCATCGAATATCTGATAGACGGTAGTGAATGTGGCGTATGCCGGGCCGCCTTTGGTCATGATAAAAATCTGTCCAAAGGCCTGAAGGTAGGAAATGATCGACGTGATCACGACAAACACCATCGCTGGCTTGATCATGGGCAAGGTGATCAGCCAGAATTGCTGAGAACGCCTGGCTCCGTCGATCCGGGCTGCTTCGTAGAGGTCGCGCGGTACCCCTGCGAGCGCCGCAAGAAAGATAACAACCGCATAGCCAACTTCCTTCCAGACGGTCATAATGATCACGGAGGGCATCGCGAGGTCGGTATCACGCAACCAGCGGATCGGTTCTTCGCCCATCAGGCCAAAGGCGTGAAGCGTCATGTTGATAAGTCCGAAGCCGGGGTCGTAAAGCTGCTCCCAAAGCAATGAAACTGCAATCATCGGTGCGATGACCGGAAGGAAGTAAACGGTCCGAAAGAACCCCTTACCCATCCAGACCGATGCGATTGCGAGAGCGATGGCCAATCCGATCACCGTTCGAAGGGCGACAACGCCGAAGGTGAAATAGAGATTGAGCCATAGGGCTTTTGCGAAGAGCGGATCCGCAAGCATGCTCCTGTAATTTGCCAGCCCGGCTGCGTCGAACCGGTTTTGCAGCGGGCTCCAGTGAAAGAAGCTTCCCACGAAAGTCAGAAGGATCGGGAAGACCTGGAACGCCATGTAGAACAGCAAAACGAACGCAATACTCGCCGCGAGAAAGACCCGCCGCGATGCGAGCCGGCTCCAC
>NZ_RBVZ01000036.1 GCF_004000435.1 Alexandriicola marinus | reverse complement strand
TGCGGGCGGCGACCCGGGCAAAGCGGCTGAGCGGTTCCTCGGTGACGGGGCCGTAGAGGCTGTGATCGACGTCCCAATAGGCGGTGTCGCCGGCGGGGGCGGGGGCGCCCGCCGCGGGGGTGGCCGGGGCCGCACCGGTGGCGGCGTCGATATCCTCGGGCCCGATGGTGGTGCGGCCGAGGCTGCGGGCGAGCGCCTCGATATCGACGCCCTTCTCGAGGGCGCGCTTGCGGGTGGTGGGGCTGGCGGCGATGTCTGGCGTGGTCTGTGTCATGGGGCTCACCAGCTTGCCGAGATGTATTGCGTTTCCATGAACTCGAGCATGCCCTCGTGTCCGCCCTCGCGGCCGAGGCCGGATTGCTTGGTGCCGCCGAAGGGGGCGGCGGGGTCGGAGACGAGGCCGCGGTTGAGGCCGACCATGCCGTAATCGAGCCGCTCGCAGACCTGCAGCGCGCGCTTGAAGTCGCCGGAGAAGACGTAGGCGACGAGCCCGTACTCGGTGTCGTTGGCCCGCGCGATGACCTCTTCCTGGGTCTTGAAGGTCTGGATCGCGGCGACGGGTCCGAAGATCTCGTCATGGACGCAGTCGGCGGTCTCGGGCACGCCCGAGAGCACGGTGGGCGGGTAGAAGAAGCCCGGGCCATTGGGCGTGGTGCCGCCGCATTCGACCTTTGCGCCCTTGGCGACGGCATCGGCCACGAACTCGGCCACCTTGTCGCGGGTCTGGGCGTTGACGAGGGGGCCCACATCGACGGAGGGGTCGGTGCCGTTGCCCACCTTGAGGGCGGACATCTTCTCGGTGAGGCGGGCGGTGAACGCGTCCGCGATATCCTCGTGGACATAGATGCGGTTGGCGGCCGTGCAGGCCTCGCCGAGGTTGCGCATCTTGGCGAGCATGGTGCCCTCGATGGCCACGTCCATGTCGGCATCCTCGAAGACGACGACGGGGGCGTTGCCGCCCAGTTCCATCGCGGGCTTGAGGACCTGGTCGGCGGCGCCCTTCAGGAGCGTGCGGCCGACGCCGGTGGAGCCGGTGAAGGAGATCACGCGGACGCGGGGGTCATGCATCATGTGATCGACCAGCGCGCCGGTGCGGCGCGAGGGCAGCACGTTGACGAGGCCCGGCGGGACGCCGGCCTCTTCGAGGAGCGGCATGAGGGCGAGCATGGTCAGCGGCGTCTCGGAGGCGGGCTTGATGATGACGCCGCAGCCGGCGGCGAGCGCGGGGGCGATCTTGCGGGTGCCCATGGCGGCCGGGTAGTTCCACGGCGTGACCAGGACGGCGAGGCCCGCGGGCTTGTGCTGGACCATGATGCGTGCGCCGGAGGCGGGGGCATGGGTGATCAGCCCGTCGGCGCGCACGGCCTCTTCGGCGAACCAGCGGAAGAACTCGGCGGCATAGGCGGCCTCGCCCTTCGCGTCCGTGCCGGCCTTGCCGTTCTCCAGCGTGATGAGATTGGCGAAGTGATCGAGCCGGGCGCTCATCAGCTCCCAGGCCTTGCGCAGCACTTCGGAGCGGGCGCGGGGGGTGCGCGCGGCCCAGTCGGCCATGGCGCGTTCGGCGGCATCGAGGGCGGCGTCGGCATCCGCGATATCGGCGGAGGCGACGGAGGCGAGAACCTCTTCGGTGGCGGGGTTGATGACGTCGAAGCGCTCTGTCGTGGCGCGCCACTGGCCGTCGATATAGAGGTCGGTGTAGTCCATGGGAAAGTCCTCTCCAGTCGGAGCTTCGTGTCAGAGCAGGTGGCGGAGCGGCTGCTCCATCCGGCCTGCGACGTCGGAAAGAAGCCGGATCGCGGCCGCGGGGTCAAGCTGGCCCGGGGCGGCCTCGAGGGTGAGGGCAAGGCCCTCTCCGGCGGTCAGGCCCGAGGTCATGAGCGTGAGTACGGGCACGGGTTCGGCGCCCATCGCCACGCCCGTGAGCCGGGTGCCGCGCAGGTCGCGCAGGACAAGGTCGGGGGTGGCGTCCCCGGCGTCCTCGGGGGTGACTTCGGTGACGGCCGACAGGCGGCGGCCCGGCGGCACGGTGAACAGGCGGGTCCGGCCGAAGCGCTCCACGGCGATGGTGGTTGTGCCGGTGCCTCCGCCCGCGAGGCCCGCGAGGATCGCATCGGCATCGCCGAGCCCATGGGCCTCGGCGGCCCAGGCGGCAAAGGGGGTCAGCCCATCGGTGGCGGTGGCGGCCTCGAGCCGGAGGGCGGCGGCCGCGATCTGGCCCGCGGCGGCGGGTGCCGTTGCGGCGGGCTCCGGCGGCAGGGCGCGCAGCACGTCGAGGTCGCGCATGTGGAAGGGCTGGGGATGGCCCGCGGCCACGAGGCGGGCGAGATCGAGCCCTTCCTCCAGCGCGATCCGGCGCGCCTTGGGCGAGGCGAGGATGCGGCCCGCCGCTGTGCGCGGCGCCTGTGCCGCCGGAGCGGCTGCGGGTGCAGCGGCCGGAGCGGCAGCCTTCGCCGGGTCCGCCCTGGACGCCTCGGCCCCGGCTGGTGCGGCGGCCTGCGCCGCGGAGCGGGTGACGGGGCTCTCGGGCGCGGTGTCGGAGATTATGGCGACCACGGCGCCCACCGGCACCTCTTCGCCCGCCTGGGCCAGTGTCGCGGCGAGGAAGCCCGCGGCGCCGGCCTCGACCTCCATCGTGCTCTTGTCGGTCTCGACCTCGAAGAGGATGTCGCCGGCGGCGACGGCCGCGCCCGGGGCGACCTGCCAGCTGACCAGCAGCCCGGTGTCCTGGGCCATGCCCAGCTGGGGCATGGTGATGGGGCGGCCCTCGGGCAGCGCGTCACCGGCATCGGCGGCGGCCGGTGCCCCGGACTCTGCGCCCCCGTCCCCGGCGCTCCCGTCTTCTGCGCCATCGTCTTCGGCCCCGTCGTCTTCGGCGCTCTCGGAGATCCGGGCGATGATGGCGCCCACGGGCACGTCCTCGCCCTCGGCGGCCCTGACGGAGGTGAGAAAGCCCGAGGCCTGGGCCTCGACTTCCATGGTGGCCTTGTCGGTCTCCACCTCGAAGAGCGCGTCACCCTTGGCGACGGCGTCGCCGGGGGCCTTGAGCCAGGAGACGATCTTGCCCGCATCCTGCGCCATGCCCAGCTGCGGCATCGTCACATCATGCGGCATGAATGAGCTCCCCGGAACAGAGCTTGCGGGCGGCGGCAGCGACGCCCTCGGGCGTGGGCACGGTCAGGTCCTCGAGCGCCGGGCTGAAGGGCACGGGCACATCCATGGCGCCCATCCGCAGGACCGGCGCGTCGAGGTGGTAGAAGGCCTTCTCGTTGAGCCGGCTCGCGATCTCGGAGGTGACACCATAGCTCTGGTGGCCCTCGTCGATGACGATCGCGCGGGAGGTCTTCTTGACGCTTTCGATCAGCGTCGCCTCGTCGAGCGGCACGATGGTGCGCGGGTCGATCACCTCGGCCGAGATGCCCTCGGCGGCCAGCGTCTCGGCCGCCTTCTCGGCGACCTGCACCATCGAGGAGGTGGCGATCAGCGTGATGTCGGTGCCCTCGCGCTTGATGTTCGCCTCGCCGAAGGGGATCAGGTACTCCTCTTCCGGCACCGGCGCCTTGTCCTGGTACATCAGCTTGTCTTCGAAGATGACGACCGGGTTGTTGTCGCGGATCGCGGTCTTCATCAGCCCCTTGGCCTCGTAGGCCGAGGAGGGCAGGGCGACCTTGAGCCCCGGGATATGGGCCACCAGCGCCTGCAGCGACTGGGAATGCTGCGCGGCCGAGCGGCGCGTGGCGCCGAGATTGGTGCGCAGCACCATCGGCACGCTCAGCTTGCCGCCCGACATGTAATGCTGCTTGGCGGCCTGGTTGCACAGCTGGTCCATGACCAGGTAGAGGAAGTCGCCGAACATCAGGTCGACGATCGGCCGCGCGCCGGTCATCGCGGCGCCGACGGCCAGCCCGACGAAGCCGGGCTCCGAGATCGGCGTGTCGATGATCCGCTCGGTGCCGAACTCCTCCACCAGCCCCGACAGGACCTTGAAGGGCGTGCCGGCCTCGGCCACGTCCTCGCCCAGCAGGAACACGGTCGGGTCGCGGCGCATCTCTTCGGCGATGGCCTCGTTGACGGCCTGGGACAGGGTGATCTCTCGCATCTCGTCTCTCCTCAATCCGCGTAGACGTGCATGTCCACTTCGGACGCATCGGGGTAGGGGGCGGCCTCGGCATAGGCGACGGCCTCGGCGGCATCGGTCTCGATCTCGGCGTTCAGCGCCTCGATCTCCTCTTCCGTGGCGATGCCCTCGGCCACCAGCCAGGACCGGAACCGCACGATCGGATCGCGGTTCTCCTTCCAGTCGGTCTCTTCTTCCTTGGAGCGGTAATAGGCGCGGTTGATGTCGCCCACGTGGTGGCCGTGATAGCGGTAGGTCATCAGCTCCATGAAGAAGGGGCCCTCGCCCTTGCGGGCGCGCGCGACCAGCTTCTGGGTCAGCTCGTTGACGGCGAGCACGTCCTGCCCGTCGACCTGGTGGCTCTCGATGCCGAAGGCTTCGGCCCGCGCCATGATCGAGCCCGCCGCGATCTCCTCGGTCTTGGTATACTCGGAATAGCCGTTGTTCTCGCAGGCATAGATGACCGGCAGCTTCCACAGCGCGGCCATGTTCATCACCTCGTACCACAGGCCCTGCGCCGTGGCGCCGTCGCCGAAGAAGCACACGGTCACGTCGTCCGAGCCCTGCAGCTTGGCGCGCAGCGCCGAGCCGGTGGCGATCCCCATGGAGCCGCCGACGATGGCATTGGCGCCGAGGTTGCCGTGGCTCTGATCGGCGATATGCATCGAGCCGCCCTTGCCCCGGCAATAGCCCTCTTCCTTGCCCAGAAGCTCGCAGAACATCTCGCGGAACTCCGCGCCCTTGGCCACGCAATGGCCGTGGCCGCGATGGGTCGAGGTGATCCGGTCGCTGTCGGTCAGCGCCTCGCAGATGCCCACCGCGACGGCCTCCTCGCCGGAATACATATGCGTGAGCCCCGGCATCTTGGCCGAGAGGTAGAGCTGGTTGGCATTGTCCTCGAAGGTCCGGATGCGCACCATCTGGGCATACATGCGCATGTAGTCTTCGGTATTGGTCTTGGGTTTGGACTGGGGTTTGGACTGGGGTGTGGATTGGGCTTTGGCTTTGGCCATTGGGGCGTGTCCTCCGGGGGGAAGCGGGACGGGCCCGCCCTGCGCGCGCGGCGCAGGACGGGACCCGTTCCGCCATGCTCAGTAACGGTTGGCGATCGGCAGCTCTTCGGCCGGGAACAGCGAGATCACCTCGCAGCCCGTCTCCGTCACCACGACCTCCTCCTCGATCCGCGCCGCCGAATAGCCGTCGGTGGCCGGGCAATAGGTCTCCAGCGCGAAGACCATGCCGGTCTGGATCTCCATCGGGTGATCGAGCGACACCGCGCGGGAGATGATCGGGCGTTCATGCAGCGCAAGCCCCAGACCATGGCCGAACTGCAACCCGAAGGCCGCGTCCTCGTTCGGGAAGCCGAGGCTCTCGGCGGTGGGCCAGACCTCGGCCACCTTGTCGGTGGTGACACCCGGCTTGATCATCGCGATCGAGGCGTCGATCCATTCGCGCGCCTTCACATAGGCATCGTTCTGCGCCGGCGTCGCCCGGCCGATGTTGAACGTCCGGTAGTAACACGTCCGGTAGCCCTGGTATGACTGCAGGATGTCGAAGAACGCCTGGTCGCCGGGCCGGAAGTAGCGGTCGGTGAAGTTGTGCGGATGCGGGTTGCACCGCTCGCCCGAGATCGCGTTGATCGCCTCCACGTCGTCCGAGCCCATCTCGTAGAGCATCTTGTTCGACAGCGCGACGATGTCGTTCTCCCGGATGCCCGGCTTCAGCTCCTCGTAGATCATGTGATAGACCCCGTCGACCATCGAGGCCGCCTGGGTCAGAAGCTGGATCTCGTCCCAGTTCTTGATCTCGCGCGCCGCCAGCATGATCTGCTGGCCGTCCACGACCTTGATCCCCTCTTCCTGCAGCGCGTGGAACATCGCCGTCTCGGCGTAATCCACGCCCACCGGCATGTCCGCCATGCCCGCATCCTTGATCAGCTGCGCGATCATCTTGGCGTATTTGCGCATGAGCCCGAACTCGGGCGGGATCGTGCCGCGCATGCCCACCACACCGGCCAGGCAATGATCGGGCTCAAGCCAGTCCGAATAGCGCTGGTGATGCACCGCCGCCGAACCGAAATCCCACACATAGGGGCTGTCGTCCCCCGTCAACAGGCAGAACCGGCACATCTTGTCCCGCTCCCACTCGCCGATCTTCGTCGCAGACACGTAGCGGATGTTGTTCACGTCAAACAACAGCAACGACCCCGCATTCGACGCCTGCAACGACTGACGCGTCCGCGCCAAACGATACCGACGCAAACGGTCGTGATCCACACGACGCTCAAAATCAACAGACCCATGACCCCAGGCCGGCAAACGATCCCGCCACTCCCAGTTCGGCTCCAAATCCTGTGGCGTCAACAAATTTGGCATCAAAGCGCGTGACAT
>NZ_RBVZ01000035.1 GCF_004000435.1 Alexandriicola marinus | reverse complement strand
CGATGTCATTCGCAGCTATGCCGAGGCTCGTGGCCTGACCATTATGCGCACGTTTGAGGACTCCGGCCGATCAGGTTTACGGCTCGACGGCCGCGAGGCGCTGCAGAACCTGATGGCCGAGGTCCAATCCGGCCAAGCAGACTTCAAGGCGATCCTCGTTTATGACGTCAGCCGCTGGGGTCGGTTTCAGGACGCCGATGAGGGCGCATACCATGAGCATGTCTGTTCCCGCGCCGGTATCCGGGTCCACTACTGCGGCGAGCAGTTCGAGAACGATGGCAGCATCGGCTCTAACCTTCTGAAGACCGTCAAGCGGGTCATGGCCGGCGAATATAGCCGTGAGCTTTCGGTGAAGGTTTTTGCCGGGCAATGCCGCCTGGTAGAGCTTGGATATCGCCAAGGCGGCGCGGCCGGATACGGGCTGCGGCGCGTGTTGATCGACGAGCACGGCAACCCGAAGGGTGAGCTGTCGCGCGGCGAGCAGAAGAGCCTGCAGACCGACCGCGTGATCCTGGTCCCCGGCCCCGAGGAGGAACAGCGGGTCGTCCAGCGCATGTACGAGATGTTCGTGAATGAGGGGCGGCCCGAGCGCGAGATCGCGGAGGTTCTGAACGGCGAAGGACGCCGCACCGATCTCGACCGACCGTGGACCCGGGCGACGGTCCATCAGGTTCTGACCAACGAAAAATACATCGGGAACAATGTCTTCAACAAGGTGTCGTTCAAGCTGAAGCAGCGTCGTGTCGTAAATCCACGGGACATGTGGATCCGGGCCGAGGGCGCTTATCCGGCCATCGTCGACAAAGCGCTGTTTCTGCGCGCGCGGGAAATCGTGGATGCCCGCAGCCGCCATTTCTCGGACGAGGAGTTGCTCGATGCCCTGCGGGCGATCCTGAAACGACAGGGCCAGCTGTCCGGGCTTATTATCGACGAGGAGAACGATCTGCCCTCGTCCAGCGCTTATCGTAGTCGGTTTGGCAGCCTGCTGCGCGCCTATCGCCTCATCGGCTATGAACCAGAGCGGGACTACCGCTACATCGAGATTAACAAGGCGCTGCGCGCGGCCCACCCCCAGGTCGTTGAGGAGATCATCGAGGGCGTGGCCGCCCAAGGTGGTCGCGTGGTGCAGGTCCCCGACACGCAGCTGCTGCGCGTGAATGATGAATTCACGGTGTCGATCGTTCTGGCCCGCTGCCAGGCGACGGCAGCTGGTTCCTTGCGCTGGCACATCCGGCTCGACACCGGCCTCGTTCCGGACATCACGATTGCTGTGCGGATGAACGAGACCAACGACGCGCCGCGCGACTTCTACCTGCTGCCCAGCATCGACATAACCGACGCGCGCCTGAAGATGGCCGAACAGAACGGCCTTTGGCTCGATGCCTATCGAACTGAAACACTTGACGATTTCTACGCCCTCGCTGGGCGGGCGAAGGTGACGGAGGTGGCATGATGGCCAAAAACGCGGAAGAAACCCACCAGACGGAAGTCACCTTAGTCCCGACCGACCGTATTCGGATTCTCAATCCGCGGGTCCGAAACCCCAGGACATTCGCGGACATGGTGGATAACATCGCCAAGATCGGCTTGAAGCGCCCGATCACCGTCACCCGCCGCACTGGCACAGATCCGCAGGAGTATGATCTGGTCTGCGGCCAAGGGCGGCTCGAGGCCTTCATTCAGCTGAAGCAGAAAGCCATCCCGGCCATTGTCATCGATGCGGATGAGTCCGACTGCCTGGTAATGAGCCTCGTCGAGAACTGCGCTCGCCGTCAGCATCGCCCGATCGATCTGATGCGGGAGATCGGCACGCTCCGCGAACGCGGCTACAACGACCGGCAAATCGGCGACAAGATCGGCGTCTCGCCAGACTATGTGGGCATGATCGCTGGCCTCCTGGAGCGCGGCGAAGAGCGGCTGGTGACGGCCGTCGAAACTGGCCTGCTGCCACTCAACCTTGCCATCGACATATCAAAAACCGATGCCGAAGGCGCCCAGCGTGCGCTGATGGATGCTTACACGCAGAAGAAACTGCGCGGAAAGAAACTCGCGGCG
The DNA here is from genome assembly GCF_004000435.1 of Alexandriicola marinus. GTDB lineage: Bacteria > Pseudomonadota > Alphaproteobacteria > Rhodobacterales > Rhodobacteraceae > Alexandriicola > Alexandriicola marinus. Next base: position 4,570 of record NZ_RBVZ01000035.1, on the reverse strand, counting down.
GCCCGGCGCCTGATCGAACAGCGTGAGGCGCGTGGAAAGAAGATCCATCCCAAGCAATACGGGCGCGACAGCCGAAACCGGCGACCGCTGACGAGCGAAGCGTTGGTGCGCGCCTATCAGAAGGAGGCGGACCGCCAGAAGCTTCTGATCAAGAAAGCGGAGCTGACGCAGGGGCGGCTGCTGTTCATCTGCCAGGCATTCCGGACTCTCCTCGAGGACGACCATTTCGTGACGTTGCTGCGTGCGGAAGGCTTGGAGACCATGCCCAGCTACCTGCAGGACTCCCTCGCCGAGGGGGCAGCGCCATGACCAAGAAGGTTCAGCTCGGCTTCGAGAACGATTGCGTCACGATCCCGGTCGCGGACATCCTGCCTGTCAGGGTGCTGAGCAAGTCCATCAAGTCCAGTCGGAAATACACCCAGATCACAGCGTCGATCCGCGAGATCGGTTTGGTCGAGCCGCCGGTTGTTGCTAGAAACGGGGATGCCAGCGGCAGCTGGCTGCTGCTCGATGGACATGTCCGGATCGAAGTCCTCAAAGACCTGGGTCAGGAACAGGTCGAATGCCTCGTGTCCACCGACGATGAGGCCTTCACCTACAACAAGCGGATCAGCCGCATCGCGCCCATTCAGGAGCACCGGATGATCCTTAAAGCGATCGAGCGTGGTGTTTCGGAGGAAAAGATCGCGGCGGCGCTGGATCTCAACCCGCGCAGCGTCCACCGCAAGGTCAAGCTGCTCGACGGCATTTGCCCAGAAGCCGTGGCGATCCTGAAGGACAAGGCCTGCACCGCGGCCGTGTTCACCACGCTACGCAAGATGATCCCCTTGCGCCAGATCGAAGCCGCCGAGCTCATGGTGAACGCCAACAACTACTCCGTCGCCTACATCTCGGCGATCCTCGCCGGAACACCGCAGGCGCAGCTGGTCGAGGCGAACAAGCCCAAACGTATCAACGGCGTCACTCCGCAGGCGGTCGCCCGGATGGAAAAGGAGCTTGCCCGACTTCAGGAAGGGATCACCCAAATCCAGGACACCTACGGCGAGGACCATCTCCAGCTGACGGTGCTCCGTGGCTACGTCGGCAAGCTCCTCGGGAACGCGCGCGTGGTGCGGTATCTGATGCAGACGCGCCCCGAGTTCCTGTCGGAATTTCAGACCATTGCCGAGATGGAGTCGGTCGTGCCGGCCGAGGTGGAATAGCCTGCCGGTCGCTTCAATGGGGACCCGGACCCGATAAGCGCGGGGACCGCGGGAGACGCCGGACTGTGGGTCGGATCGAGCGCGGCGGTGGGGATGGCGGCGAACCCGCTCGGAGCCCATCAGGCTGGCTCGAGTTTTCGCCGGCCGCGCGGCCGCAAAAGCGGTGGCGATAATCGCAGGCGTGCCGTGGAATAGCGGGCTCGGCACGCCTGCACCTCGAGCAGGATCAATCAAGCAAGTCACCGAGATTTCGCAGGATTTCGATTGAACCCGTGTCGCCACTCAGATAGCTTGAGGTTAGCACAAAAATTGGGCGCGTACATTTTTCCGTCGCGCCGAAAAAGGAGTGCGACGTGGACAACACCAAAGCGGAGCTTCGTTGGGGAGTCGCGCAGCGACTAGAGTTCATCGAGTTCCGCTTGTTTTGGGAGGGGCATGTGAACCGAAGCGATTTGATGGAGCAGTTTGGACTGTCGGTGAACCAAGCGTCCGCCGATCTGAACCGCTACATCGGCTTCGCGCCGGACAACATGGTCTACGATAAAAGCGCTCGGACCTATGTCCGCGGCTTGGACTTCGAGGCGCAGTTCCTAGAGCCCGATGCGAGTCGCTACCTCGCGCAGCTGCGGTCACTCTCTGACGGAATCCTCGACCGCGAGGATTCCTGGATAGCAAATCTACCGCCCTACGCGTCTGCCCCGACGCCGGTACGTGGCGTCAACCCGGTGACCCTCCGCTCGGTCGTTGGCGCCATACGCCGGTCGGAGGCGGTCGAGGTGAAGTACCAGTCTTTGTCCAGCCCGGAGCCCCGCTGGCGGTGGATCGCGCCCCACGCCATCGCGTTTGACGGCTTTCGCTGGCACACGCGAGCATTCTGTCTGAGCGATGAGTGCTTCAAGGACTTCCTGTTGTCCCGGATGCTCAAGATCCGAGGTGCACAGGAAAGCGACGCCTCGGCCGCCGACGACAGCGAGTGGCATTCCGAGGTCACGTTGGAGGTCGCCCCTCACCCCGATCTTTCTGACACGCAGGCAAAGGTCATCGCGCTCGACTACGGCATGCGAGGCGGCAAAGCCAAGATCAAGGTCCGGCGTGCGCTCCTTTACTACGCGCTCAGGCGGCTTGGACTGGACACGGATCCTAGTGCCCGCAGACCACAAGACCAACAAATCGTGCTTCTCAATGCTGCCGAAATCGCCCGCTCTTCTGGAGGGGCAAGTTCGTGACAAAGCCGCAACCATACAAGATGTCGTTCGGCACAGGTGGGCTGTTGCTCAATGAGAGCGTTGAGGTTGCGCGCCTTCATGTATCCGACGAGCCTTGGGAGGATACAATCCGTCGGGCAATCGAAGCGGGCACGACCGCGCTGCCGAAAACCGCTTCGAATCGTCGAACGCTCAGGGAGATATCCAATCGGCTTCTCACCCTGACAGATACAGAGCGCGATTTCCTGATCGATCATGCCGATCGGGCTGACCGGCAAGCTCTCCTATGGCTGGCAACCTGCCGAGCTTACCGCTTCATCCGGGAATTCGCCGTCGAGGTGATCCGGGAGAGGTACTTGTCCTACCAATACGAATTGCCGCTGGAGAGCTTTGATATCCTGCTGGATGCGAAGGCCGAATGGGATGACCACCTGGCATCCTTGACCTCATCGACACGCTTGAAGCTCCGCCAGGTTCTGTTTCGGATCATGCGGGAAGCCGGCGTCATTTCCCAGGCAGGCCAAATACAGGCAGCGCTGCTTTCCAGCCAGCTGAAAACAATGATCGAGGAACAGGCGCCGGGAGACCTTGCAGTATTCCCGGGCGTGCCTGTCGATGGAGCGTAGTGTGAAGAGTGTTTTTAACCGAAAGGAGCTGGCGGAGCATCTCTACCGCGTGGTGACCAGCTAAAGGTTCCTCGGAAAACAGGGGCTGGGCAACGAGGTGCCATTCTTCATCTGTCCGTTCCCAGCGGAGTTCGCGGTCGGAGTTGAGGACGACCGCCGGGATCTTGTGACACGAGCCGAACATGCAGGCGTTAAGGTGCTGGACCTCAGCCTCTACAGTTTGGCTATCGAGATCCTACGTGAACGAGACATCCTCGATCAGATACTCGAGGTGGAGCAAAGCACCGAGAAGTCTGAACTCAAGGAACTGCTCCAGGGGGTGCTAGACCCGCATGCGCACCTGATTCCAAAAATCGGCGCCGCTATCGAGACGAACCCGCACGACGTGATCTTCCTGTCCGGCGTGGGTGAGGTCTACCCCTATATCCGGTCGCACAACGTACTAAACAACCTGCAGAGCACGGCCAAAGACGCTCCGACAGTCTTGTTTTTTCCTGGTAGCTACACGCACGAACTAGCAACAGGTGCTTCGCTCGATCTCTTCGGTCGCCTGCACGACGACAAGTACTACCGCGCCTTCAACATTCTGAATTACGAGGTCTGATACGATGGCCGAGCTACTCCAAGACATTTTCGAAAAACCGGTTGATCGCCCTATCGATGGTGTCATCAAAGCAGACGACGAGGCCAGGCTGGGCGTGGAGCTGGACGAGTATGTCATTACAGATGAAATCGCCCGGCGGCTGGAAGACTTCCTGCATGCGTACAACAACTACGACACATCGAACGGTGTCTGGATCTCGGGCTTTTTCGGATCGGGCAAATCGCACCTTCTCAAGATGCTGGCCCTCGTGCTGGAAAACCGCGAGTTGGATGGGCGTCGGGCCGCGGACATCTTCAGCGAAAAGCTGAAAGACCAGCCTATGTTGATGGGTGCGTTACAAAAGGCCGTGTCAATCCCGTCCAGGTCGATCCTGTTCAATATCGACCAGAAGGCCGATGTTATCTCCAAGACGGATGTTGATGCGCTTCTTTCAGTGTTCCAGAAGGTTTTCGACGAGGCCTGCGGGTTTTATGGCAAGCAACCGCATATCGCGCAGTTCGAGCGGGACCTGCACGGGCGCCGCCTGTTGAGCGCCTTCCGGGGCGCATTCCAGGCGGCTGCCGGCAAACCCTGGGACCGCGGCAGGGAGCAGGCTCTGCTGGAAGCTCCGAACATCGCAAACGCTTTCGCGCAAGTCACCGGGGGCGATCCGGCCGACGCCAAGGACATCCTTACTCAGTATCGAAAGGACACTCGTGTCTCGATCGAGGATTTCGCCGAGACCGTGAAAGCCTGGATTGACGAACAGGAACCAAATTTTCGGCTGAACTTCTTCGTCGACGAGGTCGGGCAGTATATTGCCGACAACGTTAAGCTCATGACAAACCTGCAGACCGTCGCTGAGAGCCTGAACACGAAATGCAAGGGCCAAGCTTGGATCATCGTTACCGCGCAGCAGGAAATGTCCTCGGTCATCGGGTGGAGTGCCCCCAC
>NZ_RBVZ01000034.1 GCF_004000435.1 Alexandriicola marinus | reverse complement strand
GACACGCCAAGCTCCTGCCGAACATGGTCGATGCATTTCCGGCGGCGCGAAGGGCTCAGAAGTTTCCCTTTGCTGCTTCCGTCAGAATGAGCTTGTCCAGCGTGAGATCGGACACCGCTCGCCGCAGACGCTGGTTTTCTTTTTCCAGCTCTTTCAACCGCGCAAGCTGAGATCGCCCCATCCCGCCATATAGCTTACGCCATCGATAGAACGTCTGCTGCGTCACGCCGATCTGGCGAACCGCCTCGGCGATCGTCGCACCTTGCCCCTGCAGAACTTCAACCTGCCGAAGCTTCGAGACAATCTCTTCCGGCTTCTCTCGTTTCCCAGCCATCGCTGATCCTCCAATTTGAGGGATAATCTATCCCAGTTGGTGGACCACTTTCAGGGGGCTACTCCACTGAATGTTGTGGACCCGCAGAGATGGCTCGCCGATACGCTGGCCTGCATCCCCGACTACAAGTTCACCCGCGTAGATGATCTCCTGCCTTGGCATTGGTCGAATAAGGCGGCCTGACCAGACGCTTACGCTGGAACTACATCAAGGCTGACGGATATGTCTCAGGATAAAGTCGGGATGCAGTAACAACCGTGGTCAGGCGAAGCCGAGATCTCGGGCCATCATGGCGGCATGAGTTCGATTCTTCGCGTTCAGCTTCTTGCATATCGACCGCATATGCATTTTCACTGCAACTTCCGTTAGAATGAGTTGCTCTCCGATTTCCTTGTTCATGTATCCTTGTGCGGCAAGGCGTAATATCTTCATTTCGATCTCCGAAAGCTCACTGTCAGACTGTAATGCAATGCGCTCTCCTGTCGCTAGTTTAAGCTCCGACGGGAGATAGGTCTCTCCCGACAAAACCAAATGGATGGCACTCGCCAAGGACTTCAGTCGCATCGACTTCGGAATCAGGCCTCGGACACCAACCTTCATTGCCTCCTTGACAAAACGAGGGTCAACCTCGCCCGAAAAGAGCAAGAACATAGTATTAGGTGCCCGCTCAATTATTCGCTTGAAAGAATCCAAGCCGGTGACGCCAGGCATCCTAACGTCGACAAGAGCGATATCATAGGCTGGTCCGTCAATCAAAGCTTTGACTGCCTCTCCCATCGAGCTCACCGTGCAATACTCAAAATTTCCTGAAGCTTCGAGAGCGCGCCCAACCGCTTCAACGACCAATGCATGATCATCAGCGATAAGCACCCTGACCTTAGACAACTGCTCGTCTCGAGGGCTCCCTTCCCTATTCTCCTGTAACTTGTTCATTTCTTTGCCTTTTGTCGTTTGCCGGTGCCGCACTGACCTCTGAACAAGAAGTCCGTCATGAACCTCTTGATATTGAAGAGAACCAGAGATAGCGCATAGCGTCTTATGAACCAGTCTCTAGAAGATGGTTGATGCTCATGAGGGAGATTCATTACTCTTAAGTTTTTTGCGCCACTGAGCCGCGCCGGGTTTGCCGGAGACTGATTTGTTTAGGCTACGCGGCCGTATATGATGTTTCCAGAGCTGCGTGGGAGCTTGCCTCCGCCTCTGCCGGCGTTATGGTCATGACGGGTTCAAGCGCGCCGCGTTTGTTGAACCAGTCGACCCATTCGAGTGAGGCGTATTCCACGGCGTCGAAGCCGCGCCATGGCCCACGGTGATGAATGACCTCAGCCTTGAACAGCCCGTTGATCGTCTCCGCCTTCTCGGTCGCGATGCCGGTTCGCTCGCCGCGATCCACCTCGGCCTTCTTGACCCATTCGTGCAGCGTCCGGGGTGCGCAGCCGATCGTCGAGGAGGTCCACAGGAACGCCGACCAGCGGCTTTCATGCCGCCGTTGATTGTCCAGAACCAGGCGAACGGCACGCTCGCGCACTTCATGGACTGGCACACCCGCACGGTTCTGTCCTGGCGGATCTCGAACACGCTGGAGGCCGACTTCTGTGTCGAGGCGCTGAACGAGGCCATCCACAAGTTCGGCCCGCCTGAGATCATGAATACGGATCAGGGATCCCAGTTCACGACCTTCGCCTGGACGGACCCGCTCCGCCGCTCAGGCGTGCGAATATCGATGGATGGGAAAGGCCGGGACCTCGACAACATCTTCATCGAGAGGCTGTGGCGCACCCTGAAATACGAATGCGTCTACATGCACGCTTTGGGGACCGGAACAGAGGCGAAAGCCGGCGTCGGAAAGTGGATCGAGTTCTTCAACCGAGAACGTCTGAAAGCCGCTCTTGGTGGAGAACCCCCAGCGGTGGTCAATTGGCTGAGAAAAGACAAAACCCAAACCGATCAGCAGGAGCAGAGAGCAGCTTAGATCACGCCAGATACTGTCCAAGGATCGGGGAGTAGCTCACTGTACAACATGCGCCAGCGGATCGGCGGCCAACGTGTCGGTGAGTTGCGCCGCGGTTGCAACAAGGTCCCTGAGCGAGGACCAACCCCCGGTATTTTGAATGGCCTCTTCCAGTGGAGCTTTGTCTTCGTGCGCTTCGAGCAATGCCGATCCGAGGGACGAGAAGGCTTTCAGGGTGTCCTTCAGAGTCGATTTGGCTTCGGCTACGCAGGTGTCGTTTCGTGATTTGGCCTCACGCCACGTTTTGCCTACGATCCGGTCGTGAGTCTCGACCACTGCATCGGCAACCGCACTTCGCCATTCCAAAACGCATACTGCGAGAATTGCGAGGCGCCGATTACCCGAGATATCCCTCATGTCCCCGGCAAAGTAACGCTCGCCCTGACGGCGAAGGCCAGCAACGCGATGCGGGGGAATATCGGACAGCAGAGAATTGTCGAGTGCGATATCCTGCAGTGCATACAATCGGTCGAGCAGACGATTCATGTCGGCTGAGTTCCGCCCCATCTCAAACTGCCGCAACCAGACAAAACGCGTGACGCTGCCATCTGCACTCTCGGTCAGCAAGGCATCAAGGCACTTGCGCATTTCAGGTTCCAGCCGATTTACAATCCGCGCATCAATCCGTCGCTCTGCCGCGACAAGGGCGTCTGCGCAAAGGCGCTCAATCACGGTAATCCCGGGCAAGTTGGTTTGCGTCGAACGGCAGCGATCGACAAACCGCCGCGCCAGGTCTTCGTTCGACCGCGCTTTCTCAGCTTTCTTCTCCAGCCAAACCTTCAAGTCGCGCGATCCCCGTCCCGCGAACATCTTGTAAGCATAAAGCTCGCGCAGGATTGCCAGGTGTTCATGCCGGGTTTCTTCGCGGCTCGCATATTCGGCCAGATCCTCAGGCCTCAGTCCAAGCTAGGCCGCCAGAAAACGTGTGATTTCCAGCGGGATGACTTCACCTGGCGCGAGCAACCGACCTGGATATCGTAGCGCGCAAAGCTGTAGCGCGAAGCCGAAACGATTGTGAGGGCGCCGGCGCGACCGAATGATCTCCAGATCGTCATCAGCCAAGGTGTAGTGATGCAACAATAGAGCTTCGTCGGTTGGCAGGTCAAAAAGGGCCGCGCGTTGGCGACCAGTAAGGATTTTCCGACGGGGCATCATGTTACTTCCTTGGCAAGAGAGGTGTCCGGAAGGGGATCGATCAGCGGACGGTTGCGAGCGAGATCACACGGCCAACGATGTCTACCGTAAGACTGTCTCATATAACTGGTACGAATAGTTTTGCATAAGAGGCCCCGTATTCGTACACTCAGGCCATGACCGCGACCAAGATAGGCTACGCCCGCTGTTCCACCGATAAACAGGATCTGAAAGCGCAGCGTCAGGCCTTGATCGATCTTGGGGTTGCCGAAGACCTTATCTACAATGACCACGGATTGACCGGCACCAATCGTGCCCGCCCGGGTTTGGACGAGGCGCTTGCCGCCGTTCGCGATGGGGATACACTCGTTGTCCCCAAACTAGACCGCCTGGCCCGTTCCGTTCCCGATGCCAGAACCATTGCTGACCAGCTCGAAGCAAAAGGCGTGAAGCTCGCCTTGGGTGCTTTGGTCTATGATCCAGCCGACCCGATGGGAAAGATGTTCTTCAACATCCTGGCGACCTTCGCCGAATTCGAGTCGGATCTTATCAGAATGCGGACACGAGAAGGGATGGCTATAGCCCGCGCCAAAGGAAAACTCCGCGGTAAACAGCCAAAACTATCTGATAGACAACAGAAAGAACTCGCACGCATGCACGCGACAGGAGAATACTCCATCAGCGATCTCGCTGAACTCTTCTCAGTGTCGAGGCCAACCGTTTACAGGACGTTGCAACGGACAGAACGCCAAATTAGCTCTTAGCGTAGGATCCTGCCCTCTCCGGCATCAGACCCCTATACTAGGATACCGACGGCCACGATTACCTGCATCTGACCGTGATCAAGGGCCTAAGTCAGCAAGCTGCTCGGGAACGCCAGAGGTGTTCGCTACCTCAGCACCGAAGGACGTTGACACGCAGAGTTGTCACCTTAGTGTCAACGTTGTCAAATTATTGTGGACGATATCCATTGCCTGTTACAATGAAGGAAGTCGCGGCCCTGGCAGGCGTGTCGATCAAGACCGTCTCGCGGGTAGTCAACAACGAAGGAGTTGTTGCCGACGAGACGCGCCGCCTTGTGCAGGATGCTGTCGAACAACTGAAATTCCGCCCGAACCAGTTGGCGCGAGGCCTCGTCAAGCAACGGTCGGGATCCATCGGCTTGGTCGTCACGAACATGTCCAACATGTTCTATTCCGAGATGACTCAGGAAATCATGTTGGCCGCGCGGGCTCGGGGAAACCATGTTCTTGTCGCAAGCCATATGGGAAATCCCGTGGAACAAGCAGAGGTCGTGGCCTCGCTAATCTCGCAGGGAGTGGACGCGATATTGATTTACCCGGAGGTGGGCGGTGACGCAAAGCTGTTTGAAGTGGCTGAAGGGTTCGGTCCGTTTGTTCTGATGGATCACATTCTCCCGATTGCAGTGTCAAATGAGAACATTTTCCTATTGCAATCAGATATTTCCGATGGAATTGGCCAAGTGGTAAACTATCTGTGCGACCTCGGCCACGAGCAGATAGCAATTGAGGTCAGCGCCAATGTGCCGGAAGCGCGGCGCTGGCGCGAGCGGGGGTTCATCGCGGCCATGGCGGCACGCGGCCTCGCGACCCACCGTCGGATTGTTTCGGACGCGACAAACGGGCGCGAGACCGATTGCGGCGGTCGCGCGGTCGAAATCCTGCGCGAGACCTACCCCGAGGCGACCGCGCTGATCTGTTACAACGACATGCGCGCAATGGGGGCCGTTGCGGCGGCGCGCGCGACCGGTTTGCGAGTGCCAGAAGACCTTGCGATCGTCGGGTTCGACAACCTGGCCATCGGCGAGTTGATTGACCCTCCACTTACAACGGTTTCAATCGACAAGGCCAAAACGGCTGCAGCCGCTGTCGAGCTGGCCCTGTCCGGCGCAAGGGCCGGGCGAGGGACGGTGCAAGACCCTTGGATCGTTCCTGTGCAGTTGGTCAAACGAAACTCGGCCTGACTCCAGGATTTGGATTGTATTTTGTACGAATCGCTTTATGACAACGTTGTCAAAACCAAACATTCTTCGGGAGGAGAGGAAGATGAACCGATTTGAACGGGATCGATGGACACCTACTATCCGGGCTGCGCTGCTGGGATCAATCGCCGTAGTCGGCATGGGTTCCGGCGCTCTTGCGCAGGGGATCGTCTACGATACGGACGTCGTGAACAACGGTGAAGCAATTACGCTTGAATACTGGACGCCTTATGGCTGGGCGTTCCAACAAGACTGGGTCGACGCGTACACGGCGCGGCACCCCAACGTCACCATCAACATTCAGAACCAGCCTTGGGGCGACTACTGGAACAAACTTCCCGTCGCGCTTCGCAATGACGACGGGCCCGACATCATAGGAATGCACATCGGCTGGGCCGCCGGCCTTGCCAATCTTCTCGAGCCCTGGCCGATCGACCCAGAGGCTCTGGCGACCGACTATGCCCTCGCCGGGTCGAACATGATTGACGGAGATGTGCTGTTTATGAACATGTCCGTCGTCCACGGCGGGGTCTTCTACAACAAGGCGCACTGGGCCGAGGCGGGCCTGACCGAGAACGACATACCCTCGACCTGGGAAGAGCTTAGAACTGTAGCCGAGCGACTGACCCAGCGCAATGCAGACGGTCAGATGACTCGCGCAGGGTTCTGCTACCAAGGTGTGTTTCGTGATCTGATTACTGATCTTAACTACCAGTCTGCGGCCTGGAACTTCTCAGAAGATGGCGTCAGCGCTGCGATGAACACGCTGGCCGCGCAGGAAAACCTGGCCTTCATGGCTGATCTCTACGGAGACGGAGGCGTATGCTCCCCATTGATCGCCGACACGAACTGGGACGGCATGGCTCAGGGCAGGATCTCAATGGGTTATGCCTATAACTGGGTCGGGGGCTGGTTGAATGGCAACTCGGAAGTCGATTGGGGATGGTTCCTGACCCCGGCCGCACCAGATGCGCCGGCGCTGGGACGCAACAACGTCGAGAACAGCTTCGCCGTCAGTGCCGCCAGCCCCGACGACGAGAAGGCCGTCGCGCTGGACTTCGTTAAGTTCGTCATCGCGTCGGAGGACCTAGTGCTCCAGCACGTGTTGGAGACCGGTGGCGTACCGACCCGGCGAAGCCTGCTTGATGATCCCAAGGTTCAGGAGAACCCGGTCGTTGCGGCGGCCATTGCCGCAGATACACTGTCTCGCACGGTCTATCCCGGGCCAATTCCCGTGGCGTGGGAGGCTGGCTACGACTACGTCCGCGATATCCTGGCCGAGGGTGGCGACATCGACTTCGCTTCGGTGCTTGCCGAAGGCGAGGCGATTGCCAACCGGAGACTGGCTGGCAGCGGCTTTGTCTCTATCGAGCGGGATTATCCAGGCGCAGGTGCCTTCGGAGAATGACAATGCGGCGCGTGACTGGGATTGATAGCCCGTCAAATGCGCCGGGAGAACCTACGGCCCCGGCTCTGTTGAGCCGCGGCCGACCCCATGCCGCGTGGAGCCGGCTCGCATCGCGGCGG
>NZ_RBVZ01000033.1 GCF_004000435.1 Alexandriicola marinus | reverse complement strand
CCAAGCATTTTCACCAGTTTGCAAACCGACAACAGGCTTTGCTATCTCAGATAGCTGCTTTCCATTCACAAACGCTGTTTTGATATTTTCACTCAGCCAATAAGCAATTGGACTCCCCGGAATCTTCTCAAAATCATTTGCAGAGGCCCGATAGAACCAGCCGCAGTTCGGATTTTGGATGGCTTCCAAGGTCTTTGGGGCTTGGTTTTTGGCACCACGAAAATCTGACAAGCGCACATAACCACCCCTAAAATCAGGGCGATGTTTATTTTCAATCGTGAACGTGCAGATAGGCACCGTTGCGCCATCAAAGCCAGAATATTCGAGCTGGATAAGGCTAGTGATCGTTTTCTGTTCGAGAAGGAAAATCCTTAGCTTCTCGTATGATGAAATGAACATCCACACGAATGGAGTCATAAAGCCAAGCTGGCCGCCCTTAACCGCCAAGTAAGTGTTGCGAACCATAAAGGCAGAGAAAACATCTGACTTAACGTCTTTGTATTCGTTTTTAAGGAAGTCTCCGAGTTGCCCGTTGAGACCTTTGCCGCCCATGTAAGGCGGGTTCGCCACCACAACATGATACTTTGACGAAAGCGCCTCAGACATACGAAGGACTGTCAGCAACCGTTCCCGCAACTTTGCACGGAACATGTCGCCACCAAGATCCTGTGCCTCGACCACTCGCAGGCATTCCATGGGATCTTTTAGTTTCGGGATGATGAGAGAGCCGAAGTTCTTGGCTTGCTCGAACTGGGTCAGGGTTGCTCGCAAGTCAGCTGTGAACAGGCTACGCCCAACCATAGCTTCGATGTCTTGCAGTTCTGATGGCTCGAAGCTGACATTCTGAAGAACGCAGATATCAGGTTGGGTTTCGATCCGCAGGAAACGGCGGCGGCCAAGCTTTTCAGCGGCCTTCATGGCAAGAGCAAAGGAAGCAAGCGAACCTGCACGTTCATCAATCTCGATGCCTGTCAGGTTATGCTCAAGGATGAACTCTGGAATATCCTTAGGGTCGAACCCTTCTTCTTCATAGATCGCATGCAGCAGGTCGAAGGCATAGGTCAGCATATGACCAGACCCACAGGCGGGGTCACAGATCTTCAACTCTTGGGGTTTGCTGATCTTGATGAAATCCGTCTCGGGCTCTTCGGGCTTGATGTAATATTCCATCTGCTCCGCCAGTTTGGACTGCGGGCGGTTCAGCATCCAAAGGCGGCCCAGAGAATTCTCAACGAGGTAGCGTACAATCCAATGTGGCGTGAAGAGCTGGGTGGCAGCTGGAATATTCTCAGGCGTGATCTTCTGGTTCTTCTTCAGACCAGCAAAGACATCATCCTTCTTTTCCGAGATGTAGAACTGGTAGAGCCAGCCGATGACCTCAACATCCTTGCAGACCTCTTCCGTCATCACTTCCCGCAAGCTTGTCAGGATCGAGGTGGCAGAGAGCAGGTCTTCCGGCATCAAGAGTTCAGTAAAATCGAGGATTTTCTCGAACATGTAGGGCATGGATTTATGCCAGTAGTTACATGCTGAAACCACAAGATGACGATAGGCTTCATTCTCAGGGTCGTTGCTGGCTGAACGTCCATCCAGAAGACCAGAGACCACGTTCTTTGTGTTCTCGGATACGAGATCTTCGTTGAAAATGCCGGCCGTGGCTTCTGACAGGATCTCAGGACGAGTTTGCCCATCAGCGGGTGCAATGACACGCACACGGTTGTAGCCGTTCATGTCCATGTATTGCAGAGCGGTGAAACGATTGAACCAGGTATAAGCCACCTGTTCGATGACTTGGGCCTTGCCCAGCTCACGGATCTTGTTTTCCAGATCACGAACAGCGGCAGGCCGTTCACGGCGGGCGGCGCTATCCTCGGCCAAGACCAGATCAAGCTTGGTCTTAACCCGTCCCATCAGAACACGACGAGCTTCTTGGGCGAACTTCTTGAGCTTATTCGTGTCCATTACACAGTGATCCTCTTACCATCTTTGAGTTCTTTTACGAGTGCATCCCGCAAGGCCGACAGATACGCATCCACGTCTTCTTCCGTATCCAGAACAGACTTCGCAGATGTGACCGAAACGCTCTTAGCTGAGACAAAAGAGGGCTTCGGAGCAGGGGTATGAGTGTTGTCATCCCCTGTCGGGGTCGGCTGCGGTGCAGGTGTGAGACCTCCAAGGACGCTTGGATATTGATCAGACGTAAAGCGATCTACGGAGACCTGAATAAGGGCGATGATGCGCTGGTTCTGAATCTCTTGGCGGATGCTTCCAAATGCCTGATCAGCCCGTGATTGGTGTGCTGCATCAGCAGACTGATATTCAGTAAGTTGCTGCATGCTGGACTGGAGCTTTTCCAAACGTTCCGTTGCAGCCTGTCTGGCTTCCATCAAGGCTTGGTCGATCTGCAGCCTCAGGTCATGCAAGAGACCTTTGGCGTCCTGCATCTTGTTGCCCTTGAAGCACCCCTCATCAATCAGGATTGCTTTTAGGGCTCTGGCTTTATCAGCCCCTGCATGGCTGAAATTATTCTGGTTCTCGGTCAGGAACTGGTTGGCCTGCTCATAAATCTGACGCTGTGGCCCTTCCATGAAGGCAAAGATCGGATCCAGAACGTCATCCTTTTGGTCGAGCAGGTCATCTGCCATCTTGGGCAGTTCACCGATGAACCAATCAACATCCTTCTTGGCGTAGCCTTCGAGCGCCACCTGGATAGCAGGCAGCTGTTCGAGGAAGGGGAATGTGCCAACCGACCGATGCAGGTCAGCAAGCTTACTTGCCAGCCGTTCGAACTCAGTTGCCGTTTCCTTACTGAGCCCACGTGCATCACTTGCTGCAGGCTGATGGGTGAAGAATTCCGTGTAGAATTCTCTCAGTTCTTTGATCTTGGAGGCAGAGTATTCGACCTGCGGTTCCAGAACGATGTTCTGATGGTCCCGATTGCTCTTGAAGGACTTAATCAGAGTATCGTTTTCAAGGATGGTTCCGTCAGCTCGTGCTTCGATTTTTCCTGCACCACAGAGTGCTGAGGTGTTTGCCAGCACGGCATAGCTGGGCCAACCAAATGGCTTACGCTCAAACTTCTCTTCAACGGATTTCAGGGTGACCCGCAGGCTTTGACGGGTCTGGCTCTGCACATAGTTGAAGATCTGCTGTTGAGCCTCTGTGAGAGGTGCAGCTTCCCCACCCATAATGCCGTCCTTGGCATCTGTGTGATATTTGGCGATGTCAGTCTCGGAATAGGTGATGTTCCGCAACATCTGCAGGTTACTGTAAACCTTATCGATCAAGAGCTGGAACGCTCGCTCGATGCGGGCTTTTGCATTCGCCTCACGAAGCTCAAGGTCATCCCCACGCATAAGAAGCTTGGCTTCTGCCAGCATCATATCGATGCGGGTTTTCAGTGTCTTGAAGCGTTCAGAGTTCTGGGTGCCCTTTTCCTGAAGGATGCGGGCCTTGACCTCTTCACTGCTGGAACGCTGGTTCTGACGGACATATTTTTCCGTTTTCTTGAACAGAAGCAGGTCAGACATGAAGCGTGCGTTCTGCGGAAGCACCACCATAAGCTCATCGCTGTTCATCGACGCAAGCGACAGGGATGAGAGATTTTCCGAATGCTCGTGGAAGGGTGTGATCACATTGATTGCAAGTTCGGCATCACGCCCTTGCAGCTCATCATCGATCTTGCAGGCAAAGCTGTAGTCTGTCTTCGTCTGATTATGACGGATCTTTGTGGACCCGATTACCTGCTGGAAGATAATGCCGTTGATTTCCTTTGAAATCTCGGTGCGGTCTACTTCCGTATTCTTAATTTCTTCCTCGATGTCCTTCTCTTCATCGGTCAGGAAGTCGTAAACATCACCGTTCCGCTGGATATAGGTCTCACTCTCCAAGCGGTTCAGCGCCCCTTCTACCTTCTTGCGTAGAGCAGTCAGATCCTGATGAAAATGCTCCAGCATCAGCACGCTGAGGTTATGCAGCGTGGGCTTGAACTGACGATAGTATTTGACGAGGAACAGTGCCTTCAGAACTCTGACGGCGAATTCATCATCGAGGTTACCTTCAGCCACCTGTATCGAGGTTTGCACAGAGCCTTTCAGAGCGGTGCGGATCCCTTCGAACATGCGGTCAAACGTGGCAAGCTGACCCACCTCCAGATCAGCAATCCCGATAGCCACTTCACGGAACACGCCCAACATCGAGCGTTCCCCGACAGAGCTATGGCGACCTTCAAAGACGTTGTGCTCAGAAAGCCCTTTGATGCACTGGCGGAACAGTTCGTATTGATAGGGGACAAAGGGGTAGCTTGCGATGAAATGGTCCTTGTCCCTGAAGTTCTTCAAGGTCACGGAACCATCTGAGAAGTTGAATAGCGTGCCGAAGTTGCTGTTCTCGCTTTCATAGAGATTGGCGAGTGTGCCTTCAGCCTCAGCTTTCTTTTTCAGAAGGCGCTTCTGGATGACCTCAGCAACGTTTTGGCTGGTGAGCGGCATGCGAGTGCCGAAACGAGCCATGATCTTTGAAAAGTCGTTTGCTTGACGGGCATTAATGTCGCCCACGACTTTATCGAGAGCCTCCTGGGCAGTCACGACAAGCCACGCCTGACCTTTACAGATAGTGTTCAGGCTTTCCGCAATCGTCTGAAGATTCGTCATCAGTTTGACGTTATCAGCGATATACTGACCGACTTCATCGACGAAGAACGTCAGACGGAAGCCTTTTTCCTGCTTGTCGATGTAGCGTTTGACCTGCTGGGCAAAGCTCTCAATGGAAACATTATAGGTCTTGGCATATTGGTCGAGGATGTTCTGGCTGGCGACATCACTTTGACCTGTTGCGGCTGAAAATGCTTTCGCAATTGCATCCGCTTCGAAGTTCGCTTGTTCACGGCCTTCTTCCCAAGGAATGTTTCCGAAGGAGTGTTTCTGGAATTCTTCTTTGAAGCTTACAAACTGACCTCGCTCATCAAGGTCTCGCTCAAGTTTGGCGATATAGCCTTCACGATAGTAGCCACAGCTCTCATCAAAAACTGACTGGAACACTGCCAGCAGGGCATCAATCTGATCCTTGCTGATGATGGTGGCTTTCTGGTCGATATTGAACAGAATGCTTTTTGATGGGATGCGAACAGCCTTATCCAGCTCGCCCTTCAGAATGGCATCGTGAGCGCATTTCTCGCTGAAAATGTCAGCTGCATACTTCCCCTCGATCTCTCGGTTTTCGAGAACGAGTGACAGCATTTTCAGGAGGTGAGATTTACCGGATCCGAAGAAACCAGAAATCCAAACGCCATTGATATGTGAATAATTATTATATTCTTGCAAGAACCTGCTGAGATTTTTCTCGACCTCGTTCGTTACCACATATTCTTCCAGCTCCATCAGGAGGCTGGCTTCATCGTCTGCCTTGATAACCCCATCAATGGGACGGTCTACGGGCTTAACAAAAAGTGATTTCAATTGCATGGTCATGCGGCAGCTTTCATCGTGAGAATATTGTAGGCACGGTAATACTTGTCGTCCTGGAGCTTTCCGAAGAGATCCAGGGATGCCCCTGTTGCCAGCTGGTGCTGGTAGCTTCCGGGAAAGAACATCACTGTGGGCTGGTCTTTGGCAGCGCTCTGGAGATTATTCAGGACGTTGTGCGAGCGGATATAGGGGAAAACCTCACCCACACCGGACAGGAACATCACATCAAAGGAAGCATCCTTGGCACGCTCTGCGATGGCAGGAATGAGGTGGCGCTCTGGATCCAGAACACCTTGTAGGGTCTCCTTGATCTTGGACTTTGGCATGCTGCCTTCGGCTTGCAGTATCCGACCAAGCAGCTTGCGCCCCTCCAGAAGTTCGAGAGCGAGGTCGTAGAGATTGATTTCGAGAATTCTGACAGACTTTTGCGCAAGGCGTTTGACGAGCTGAGCTCGTAACACCTCCATCTCCACCGCATCCTCTGGTCGGTAGGGACAGATGAAGAAGGGAACTTCGTTGTTCAGACCCTGCTTCTCAATAAAGCGCTGGCTTGAGATCACGCTTTCAAGATGTTCGAGCAGTTCACGAGACTGCGGACCTCGGAGTTCGGCACATGCGGTGTTAATCGTCATAGAGAGGCTCCCGGCACAAAGAAGGGCAGATCACGTTCACCGTGTTCGTTGATATCCTTCAGAGACTGTGAAGCGATCCCCGCAATGATGCGGTTGTCATCGCTAAGAATTCCAGATTCACGCATCATGCGGAACAGGATCTGACGAAGCTTCTTGCGAGTGCTTTCGGTCACCTCTTCAAGCTCAGGGTGAAAATGAGCTTGTTCCTCACAGAAAAAGTCGAATGCAGCATAATCGAGGTCGAGCTTGTAGCTGGCAAAGTTTTCCAGAAGTACCTGGGTCGCAAAATCACCGATAAACTCATAGGTCCGACAGCAAGCCAGCCAGCAAATGAGCGACTGGTCAAAAGGGTCTGCTGTCGTGAAGAAATCCAATTCTTGAGGGGATAAGGATTTCAGACGTGTGCAGATCTCTCGGACAGCACGACGAGTGGACTGTCTGGACTTGAACCGCAGGAGATTTTGCTCGACTGCGGCTTCTATCACGTCAGACCATTCCCGCAGATCGAAATATGATTGAACGAGCCAGGCACTTTCTGTCACAGACAGACCGGCTGCCCCAAAAGAAAGGCGATACTCTGCTGAGAGCGAAAGCGGGGCTTTGACTGATTTCATCTGGGTTGCGCCTGTCTGAAGCATCTACACAATTTCATCACGGTTCAGGAGTACAATTTGCTGGTCTTGCGGTTTGCGCACTTCGGGGTCTGTATCGAGACCCAGACGCTTGAGTGCATAGTAAAGCATCGCCTTACGCACTTTGATTTGGGTCACGCCCTCTTCCATCCCGTAATCGAGACCAATGACATACTTCTGGGCGTCCGACAGGTCAGGGTGAGGGCCGATCTGGAGTGTAACCTCGGTATTCCATGCCGTGTCGCCCTCAACCGACGTCGTGGCTTCCTCGGAACCATCAATGCCGATGATGCGACTCAGGAGAAAATCCTTGAACACCTCGTCGTTGCGGCAGAAGGCACGTGCATGCCAGCGGAAGCCGTCAAACGCTAAGCTATGAGGTTCAATCCAGCGCCATCCGGGCTCCGGTCGGCTGAAGGATTTGGCCTGCCCCCATCGGGTGGTCCG
>NZ_RBVZ01000032.1 GCF_004000435.1 Alexandriicola marinus | reverse complement strand
GCTGGCACGGATGAATCGGTCGATCCAGATTTCACGCACCTCTTGCGGCAGCGGGCGATCAGCCCCGGCTGCCGCGGTTCACGGTCCTGATCAACAGTAAGCGCCTGTCAATCACCCCTTGCCGGCCTCCCGCACCGGAGACCACCGTGTCGATGGAAACCAGGCCGATCATGCACTAATAACCAAACCGAACCGATGAGATCAGGCTAACCTGACGTCGGCCACGTCCGGCATCATGTCTTGGTTGTGACTCCTGATCCCAGGGAGGCTGGCTCGCATTGGTTACATTACCCCCCTCAGGGCCGGACCGCAGGGGATTCCACGGCCAGCCCGGCAGCGCGGGCCTTGAGGTAGAGCTCAAGTGCAATGTATTCATCCGAACCGGCTGCAAACGATGTGGCGCGCACACCGAAAAGGCAATTCCCGAACCGTCGCGACAAGGAACCCATGGTTTGCCACTCGAGGCGATACTGCGGGTATCCCGTTGGATGCGCCTCGGGGATCAGGGCGGCCGCGAGGTAGTTCCCGGCATTGTCGTCATGACAGATTGCGCAAGACAGGTTCAGTTGACCCATCCTTGAGGTAAACAGGGTTTCGCCCCGCACGAGCCAGGGTGCAAGACGGGGGTCTTCGGGCCGCGTGATCGGAAGACCTTTGGATTGGTGGGTCAGGAAGGCGGACAGGGCCAACAGGCCCGCACTTTCCCTGCCAAATGGCTCGGCATTCTGGTGTTCCGTTCGACAGAGCTCGATCCGGCCTTCGAGATCGACTGGACGGTTACTCTGGTTGTCCCAAGCTGGATATCTCGCAGCCACGCCGACCATGGTCGCCGAGGCATCGCCGTGGCACCCCGCGCAGCTTTCGGCGCCGGTTCCCGGATCCGCTGACCATAGCGTCTGGCCGTCGAGGACCCAGAACTGCCCCGGATTGGCGAAGGGATCGTTCTGCATCATCTGCAGGTCTGAAGACATCTGTTCAAAGCCCGTCACCCGATCATCCGCGAGAGCCGGCAGAGCGATCAGACAGGCCAAGATCGCGGCTCGCCTCATGCGACCGACAGAAGCCGGCTCTCCCGGTGCTCTTCGCCGTCTTCATCTACCCACAGGAACTCGACCTCGCCCGTGACGTCAGCGACGAGGGTGAAGGCGAAGAAAGGGTTGGCGGTGACGGCCGGGAAGAGTTCTGCGGCGAAAACCTCTTCTCCGAGGTAGAGACAGCGCAGCGAATGGATGATGTTTCGTGGAACCAGCTTGCCATCCGGGCCGGTCCGGAATCCGGTTTCCATGGGGTGCTGCAGCAGCACCTTTATCTCGATGATCTCGCCTTGAGCGGCTGTTTCGGGAACATTTATCAGCGCGGTCATCTCAGGCCTCCCTGCAGGCGGGCGCGGTGACGATCACGTTCACCTGCGTCGAATGGAAGTCGCCGTTGCTGTGACGCACGATCGCCGTGACGTGTTGGCTGCCATTCAGGCGAATGCGGGTCTGTGCCTCCGCCCGGCCCGAACGGGGCGAGAAGCGAAATCGGACAGTGTCTGGCAGGGGATTGATCTCGTTGAAGACTGCAATCTCCTCCACGTAATCCTCGGTCGTCATCGGGCTTGTCGCTCTGACGGACAAAGGCACGGAGTTGCCGTTCTCAACCAGCGCGGGGATTTTCAGCTCGACCCCTCCTTCGATCATTTCGGCACCGCCGGTGAACGCATCGATTGCCGCCTGCATCGCCTCGGGTGTTGCGGTGGCGGGGCGTGTCTGCAAGGCGATGGGCAAGGCAAGCCCCATTGCAATCGCCTGCCGTCGGGTCAAAGTCATTGTGCTTCCTCCTTCAGTGTAGCGAGGTAGGCGACCACATCCTCGACCTCCTGCGCGTTCAGGATGGTAGCCCCCCGCCAAGGCTCGCCCACCCGGGAAAGACCCTCGGTCGAGAAGTAGGGCGGCATGATCGTCGCGGGGTTGGGCACCCGACTATCGACGATCCTCTGGCGCAGTTCGGGTATCGTCAGTCTTGAGCCGACGCCGGCAAGGTCAGGTCCGAGGTTGCCGGCAAAGGCCACGTCGGGGAAGGGCCCCGCGTGACAAAGGACGCAAAGCCCAAGTTCGCGCGTCGTGACGATGGTCCGGCCCGCCAACGGGTCGCCGGGCGTGTCGGTGAGAGGCTCCGGCAGCCCTTGAGCGCCCGCTGATCCAGCGAGCAGGGCCAGCACGAGGCTAACCGAAGGCTTCGTTCGTGATCGTCGCATACCAGGACCGGGCAAATTCAGCCTCTGCAACGCGTACATCGTTGTCGGCATCGATGGGACTCACTCCTCCCGCGCCTTCGACCTCGAAGAGCTTGCCCTCCGCCTCGCCGTATACGCCGGCAACGGTGAAGCCATAATCCGGCGCGGCAAGGCTGTAGCAGGTGTTCAGGAGTTTTGGCGAAACCGGGCTTTCATCCCGCAGCAAGGCGTTGATGGCGGCGGCGGCGACCTTGGCCTGGGCGTTGGCCGAAAAGGCCGACTTCGGCATCGCTCCCGGGAAGCAGGCGTCGCCGACAACATGGATGCCCGGCACGAGGTCGCTTTCGAAGGTGAGGCCGGAAACGGGGCACCAGCCTGTTTCGTCGACGACGCCGGCCGCCTGCGCGATTGCCGCCGCCCGCTGAGGCGGGATGATGTTGGCGACAGAGGCGTCATAGCGGTTGAAGTCGGTGACCACGGTCATCGTGTCCGCCTCGACAGAGGCCACCCGGCCACCCATCGAGGGTGGAATCCATTCGATCATCCCCGGATAGAGCGCGTCCCATGCCTGTTCGAACAGAGCCTGCTTGGAGAAGGATTCCTTGGCGTCGAGGATCAGGATCCTTGAGCGCGGCTTTTCGGCCTTGAGAAAATGCGCGATCAGCGAGGCCCGCTCGTAGGGGCCCGGCGGACAGCGATACGGGTTGGCGGGCGGGGCGATGACCACAAGCCCGCCATCCTCCATCGCCTCGAGCTGGGAACGGAGGATCTGCGTCTGCTTGCCGGCCTTCCAGGCATGGGGCATGATTTCCGCCGCGGCCTCGTCGTAGCCGGGGATCGCCCCCCAAATCATGTCGACCCCGGGGGACATCAGGACGCGGTCGTATGGTAGGCCCTCGCCAGAGGAAAGGGTCACCGTGCCATCGGCGATGCCGACAGCCTCGCCCTGCACGACCCGAACACCATCGGCAGAGAGGGTTCGGGGCTGGAACGTGATGTCACCCATGCCCGCCATCCCGCCGAGGACGGTGTTGCTGAAGGGGCAGGAGAAATAGGTCGCATCTCGTTCAACCAGTGTCACGTCGTGACCGGCATGAGAGAGGTAGCGTGCGGCTGTCGCTCCGCCAAATCCGCCGCCGATGACGACGATCTGCCCGCGAACCTGCGCGCGTCCTACATGGGGAAAGCCGAGGGCGGCGGTCGAGGCGCCGAGCCCCTTGAGCACTTTCCGCCTGTCGGTCTTCATTGTGTGCTTCCCTCTCTGCTCAGCCAGGCGGCGATGTCCACAATCTCCTGATCGGAGAAACCGGCCGCGAGGCGGGGCATCAACGTTGCCTCCCGCGTGCCGTCGCGGAAAGCGCGCATGGCCGTTTCGATCTCAGCGGCCGAGAGTCCCTGAAGGGACAGATCCGACCCCTCTACATGGCAGCCCGAACAATTGAGCGCCCCGACCGGGGCTGCCCCAAGGTCGATCAAGCCCTGCGCAGACACGGACTGGGCGAAAAGCAGAGACGCAACCGCGAGCGAGACGCGCATGAGCACCTCCCATGTCCTTGAAAGGGTGTTTCGGGGCGGCCGTAGCCGCCCCGACATGTGTTCAGCCGAGACGCAAACCGCTCTTGTAAAGAGGAAGCTCGCGGACCCGTTGGCCGGTGAGCCGGGCCACGGCGTTCAGAACTGCAGGCGCCGCGACAAAGATCGTCGGTTCGCCGACGCCGCCCCAGAAGTCCCCGGACGGGACGATGTGCGATTCGACCTCCGGCATCTCCCACATGGTCATGATCGGATATGTGTCGAAGTTCTCTTCCTGAACCTGCCCATTCTCCATGGTGATCTCGCTGACCATGGCCGCCGACAGGCCCATGGCAAAGGACCCTTCGATCTGTGCCTCGACCTGCTGCGGGTTGACCACATGGCCGGGGTCGGTCGCGGCGACGATGCGGTGAATCTTCACCGTATCGCCATCAACGGAAACCTCGGCCGCGGCAGCGACATAGGAGCCGTATCCCATGTGCTGGCACAGACCATAGGCCCGCCCCTCGGGGGCGCCGGCATCCCATCCGATCGCCTCGGCCACCGTGTCTAGCACGGCAAGGTGCTTGGGGTGGTTCTGCATCAGCGACCTGCGGAATTCGAGTGGGTCGCGACCTGCGGCATCGGCCAGTTCATCCATGAAGCTTTCAAGGTAGAACGAGTTCTGGTTGTTGTTGACCCCGCGCCAGAATCCGGGCCTGAGCGGCGGGTTGCGCATCGCGTGGTCGATCAGGAGGTTCGGCACGGTGTAGCCGAATTCGCCTTCGGTGCTCTCGGCCTGCAGACCCTGAAACACAAGGGGGTCCATCCCGTCCTGAAGTGCGAAAGGCATCAGACCGGCGAAGATCGACTGTCCCGAAATCCGCATGTGCATGCCGGTCAGGTTCCCCTCCTCGTCGAGCGCGCCCCGGAACCGGGCCATCGTCGAGGGGTGGTAGGTGCCGTGGAGCATGTCCTCTTCACGAGACCAGATGACCTTGACCGGCGTGCCCTTCATCGCCATCGCGATCTTGACTGCATGTGTCGTGTAGTCGGTCGAAGAGGCACCGCGACGGCCAAAGCCACCGCCGAGGTTCATTCGATGCACATCGCACTGGGCGATCTCCAGCCCGGAGGCTTGCGAGGCAGCCGCGAGGTCGGATTCCGCGTTCTGGGTCGAGGTCCAGACCGTGCAGCTGTCGTCGGTCACAAGAGCGGTGGCGTTCATCGGCTCCATGGTGACGTGATGCTGCCACGGAAAGGCGTAGGTCGCCTCGACGACCTGCGCTGCGCCGTCCAGCGCACCGGCGACGTCACCGGCCTGGTTGCCGACAAAAGCGTCCTCGGCATCGAGGCCCTCGCGCATCATCTCCTCGAACTGCGCGGTGTTGAAGCCGGCGTTCTCTTCCGGGATATCCCACTCGATTTCCACCGCATCCAGGGCGGTCTTGGCCCGCCACCAGGTATCGGCGACCACGGCGACAGTGCTGTCATCGACCTGCAGAACGCGCATGACCCCGGGCATGGTCTCGGCGGTCGATGCGTCGAAGCTTGCTACGGTGCCGCCCTGCACCGGGCACTGGCGGATCGCGGCGTTGACCATCCCGTCCATCGTGTAGTCGATGGAATAGACCCGGCTCCCGTCGGTCTTGTCGGCCGTATCGAGCCGCAGGAGCGATTGTCCGGCGATCGTCCAGGTGGAGGGATCCTTCACAGGGACATTTTCCGGCACGTCGAGCGCCGCGGCATCCTCGGCCACGTCGCCATAGGTCAGCGTCTGGCCACCGGGCCCGCTGATGACGCCCCTTTCGACCGTCACCTCGTCGACGCCGACACCCCAGCGATTGGCCGCGGCCTGAAGCAACATGGCACGGGCAGCGGCGCCGCCCTGGCGGACAAGCTCCTGACTTGCGCGGATGCCCTGGCTTCCGAAGGTGCCGAACGACCCCCAGACCCGTTCGCGGGCGACGTTCTCACCCGGTGTGGGATACGACCATGTGACATTCTCCCAGTCGGCATCGAGCTCTTCGGCCACAAGTTGCGCGAGACCTGTCAGCGTGCCTTGCCCCATCTCGATCTTGGCGACGCGGACCACCACGGTATTGTCAGGCTGCACGACGACCCAGGCGTTGATCTCGGGTTCGGCAAGTTCGGCCAGCTGTTGCGCGGTAGCCCCCAGCGGGAATCCCAGCGCCAGTCCTCCGGTCGAAGCCGCAACAGACGCAATGAAACCGCGACGGGAGAGATTGAATTGTTCAGTCATGACCCATCCCTCCTCAAGACAATTCTGCGGCGCGCTTGATGCCGTCGCGGATACGATTGTAGGTGCCGCAACGGCACAGGTTGCTCATCGCGGCGCGGATGTCCTCGTCCGTCGGCTCGGGAATATCGCGCAAGAGAGCGACCGCCGCCATGATCTGGCCCGACTGGCAATACCCGCATTGCGGAACGTCGAGTTCGACCCACGCCTGCTGCACAGGGTGCGAGCGGTCCGGCGACAGTCCCTCGATGGTTACGATCTCTTCACCCTCGGCGATGTCCTGAAGCTGAACCTGGCACGAGCGGGTCGGGATGCCACCGATGTGGACCGTACAGGCCCCGCACGCAGCGATGCCACATCCGTATTTTGTGCCAGTAAGGCCGATCTGTTCTCGCAGGACCCACAGCAGCGGTGTTTCCGGCTCCGCGACTACATCATGAGACGTTCCGTTCACATTGAGTATTGGCATATCTCTCTCCCGATCAAGCGGCGGCGTGATACGCCGCGCCTCCTCCATTCGCCCCTCTTACTGATCACCCTAAACGCAACAGCCGATTCCGCACAACCGCTGGCTTTCGGAAGCGGGCATCCTGGGCGAAGGGCGCATCAAACCGCCATGACAAGGCGCAATCCGTTCAAGTACTTCAAGACCAGTCCCGACATCATCCGCCTGGCGGTGATGCTGTACGTCCGGTTTCAGTTCTCGCTCCGGAATGTCGAGGGTCTACGTCACGAACGGGGCATCGACATCAGCCGCGAAACCGTCCGATATTGGTTGCACCGCTTTGGCCCGATGTTTGCTGCAGAGATCCGAAAGCGCCGGATCGCGGGCATGGGATCAAGCCTTCGGAGATGGCACCTCGACGAGATCTTCTTGAAGATCAACGGGGAGCGGCATTGCCTCTGGCATGCCGTCGACCATGAAGGCGAGGTGCTCGAAAGCTTCGTGACGAAGACCCGAGACAAGAAAGCCGCATTGAAATTCCTCAAGAAAGCGATGCGCAAGCACGGTCCGCCTGAAGTGATCGTGACGGACAAACTGAGGTCGTACAGTGCCGCGCTAAAGGAAATCGGCGCTGGCGCTTGGCAAGAAACCGGCCGCTGAATCAACAACAGAGCTGAGAATTCGCATCTGCCATTCCGACGGCGCGATCGGGCGATGCTGCGGGGCCGGCGAATGCCAAGTCTACGGAAATCTGCGTCCCTCCACGCCTCCGTCTGCAACCGCTTCAACCAGGAACGCAGCCTCCCCAAACGCAACGACTTCAAGCTGAACCGCGCCGCCGCTCTCGAAGAATGGCGGGGTCTCTGCGCGGGTCACGGGACAGAATGAACCTGTTCTCGCGGAGATCCAAGCCGAGGGTCATACCACCCTTCGCGCCATCGCAGCCGAGTTGAACAGCCGCGGCATCCGGACGAGGCGCGGCGGGCAGTGGCGTGTGTCCACCGTCAGGAATTTGCTGGCACGGATGAATC
>NZ_RBVZ01000031.1 GCF_004000435.1 Alexandriicola marinus | reverse complement strand
GACCACTTCAGTGGGGGCACTCCAGTACTTCCTGTCCTATTCCGAAGAAGCGGATCGGATGAACGACTTCGACTCGTTGATATTCGATGAGGCAGGATCCTCACTCTCCTCACTGGCCGGCACACCCGCTCGCGACGAAAATACAATGCTGAATGGGTTCTTGTCGCTCGATCCGATAGGATGGGCAATTGCTGCAACGGGCGGCTTGGCGGCGACAGTGTTGTCGACCACCGCAGAGAGCGGACGAGGGGAGAATAACGGCGACGGAGATGACGACAGCGACGGGGAAGATGATACGCCTCCCCCCCCGATTGACACTGTCCTGACGTTTCGAGGCGGCGCAGTTGGTGGTGATGGAGTCGTTAATGCCCGCGAGGAGGCCGAGGGGATTTTGCTATCTGGCACTGTTCTAGCGGGGTCAAGTGTTGTCGTGTCTATCAACGGCATCGATTACAATGCATCGGTAAATGGTTCGGTCTGGGAGGTCATCATTCAACCAGGCGACCTTCCGCAGGGTGAATACGAGCAGGAAGTCACCGTGACGGCAACCGACGAGGCCGGAAACAAATTCGCAACCAATGGGACATTCTCGGTCGATACTGCGCTGGAAAATTCCATTCAAAGCCCGATATCTGGTGACGGCACAATCAACGAAGACGAAGCTGCAAATGGTCTGGAGCTATCCGGTCGAGTAGATCCCGGCTCTGTCGTTGTTGTGACGATCAACGGTGAAGAGTTTGTTGCGGATATCGTCGACGACATCTGGACCGTCTCAATCCCACCAAATTTCCTACCCCCTGGTCGATATGAGCAAAGCCTGACTGTCTTTGCGACGGACGATGCAGGAAACACTTCGGAGATCACCGAGACCTTCCTTGTCGATACCGGAATCGGTCTCACGTTGGATCGTCCAGTCACGAGCGATGATGTGATTAACGCGGATGAATTGAAAGGTGACGTCATTCTGGCAGGTGCCGTTGATGAGGGTGCGACTGTTGTTGTATCGATTGGCGATGCCGAGTATTCGGCAACGGTCGAAGGCGCGAGCTGGTTCGTCGCGATTCCGGCCGGTGCATTCACATCCGGAGAGTATGAACAGGAGGTGACGATCACCGCCAGTGACGTGGCGGGAAACGTCGGCGTTCTGAACGAAACACTCTTGATCGATACAGTTGCGAGTCTGACCCTTGATGTCCCGGTTTCCGAAGATGGCTTTATCAACGGAGCTGAACTTACGCGCGGTGTCACACTATCTGGAACTGTCGAACCGGGATCGGCCGTCGTAGTCGAAATCGATGGCCGGGTTTTTCCTGCTTTGGTCGAAGGTGACTCATGGAGCGCGATCATCGCTTCCGATGCGCTTGAGCTCGGTGTGTATGATCAAGTAATAAAGGTAACATCTACCGATGCTGCAGGAAATACGGCCGTCGTTTCTCAGTCTGTGCGTGTTGACACGGATGTAAGTCTGGCTGTGGATTCGCCGATAATAGGGGATGATGTAATCAGCACTCCGGATATCGATGGCGGGCTGACGATTTCGGGCACCTCCGATGCTGGAGCCAAGATCGCTGTATCATTTGCGGGTGCGTCTCTTGGGGCTGTTGCCAATGCGGAGGGTTTGTGGTCGGTCTCTGTGCCGCAGACCCTCGTTCCGATCGGCGAATCCGTTCAGAGCCTGACGATCACCGCAACCGATCTGGCTGGCAACGTGACGACAATCTCTGGAGAGATTGAGGTCGATACGATTGTGAGCAGTTTTTTTTCCGATGAGCTTGTCGAAGGTGACGACGTGGTCAATCGCGCAGAGGCTGATGACGGGATTACCCTTGGTGGTACTGTGGAGCCCGGATCAACCGTTGACGTGACCTTCCAAGGCACCACTCGCGCGGCATGGGTCTCCGATGAAGGCGAGTGGACCGTGACATTCACCAGTGACGAGGTTCAGGAGGGTGAATATGAGGCGGAGGTGCTGATTTCAGCGACGGATTCCTCCGGAAACACATCTATGATCAGCGATATCTTCCTTGTGGATACGATTCCACCTGATCCCTCCTATCTGGAAAGTTTCACCATTACCGGTGATGGGTTAAAAAGTATTACGATCGCAAATGCCGGTGAGGAAGTCGAGATATTCTCGGTCACGCGTGATGGGGGCGTCTCACTTTTCCCTGCTGCTCAGGAGGTCGATCTGGTTGAAGGATCACTCAACTTAGATTTCGAAGCATCCATCAGTGATGGGTCGCAGCTTGTGGTCAATGTAACCGATGTAAATGGCAATTCATCTGCGACATTCGTGGCCGTTGACGTCGCTGGAACAGACCGGATCGATGTCAGAAATCCGGGGCTCGATGATTTCGATATCGAGGCTATCGACTTGCAGGCGGCCTTTGACGCTGATTTGGCTCTTTCCGATAGCGATTTAGAATCGCTATCGGAATTTTCGAACATGCTGACGATCCATGGCGGCGCTGACGATACCGTCAGGATCGTGGGCGCAGTCTCGAATTCCGAGACCTCCGAGATCGCGGGCAAGACCTATGTCCACTACGACCTTGGCGACAACGGTGGGACGCTGATCATCGATGAAACGATCAACGTGATCACCTGATGCACGAGATGACGAGGGCCGGCAGAACCGGCCCCGTCCGCCCCCAGATGCGGGCACCGGGTGGACAGGGGAGACCCTTCGTGAAGTCGGGAACGGGAAGAACAGGCCGGATGACGGGATTGCTGGCAATCCTCGGCATCGCTGTTGGCCTGACGGGATGTGCGCCCGGTGACGCGGCCGGTGTGACACGTTCCGATGGCGCGCCAGGCGTCGATCTCGCGGTGACTGATGCGTCCTTCACGCTCGACCCCGAGATGGAAGACGGCACGACCTCGCAGGTGATCGAGGCGCTGCTTCTGCGCCGGTCCGTGCTCGAGCCGGGGCCGCTGCGCGATGTGGCGAATGCGGTCATGGCCGCCAACAGCCGCGCGGCGGAGGCCGATCTGCGGGCCGCACTCCTGCGCGCCGAGGCCGAAAGCTACAACTGGCTTCCGACGCTGGGACCAAGTGTCAGCCTGACGTCGCTCGGATCTGTCGTCGCGAATCTCGTGCTCAATGCTGCGCTGATCGATCACGGTGCCCGCCGGGCCGAACGTGACTTTGCCCGACACGATGTCGAGGTGGCCGCCGTGGCGCTTGCCGAGGACAGCAATGCGCGGGTCATGCAGGCGCTGGAGCTATATGTCGCGGCGGAGGCTGCGCGCGCGCGCGCCGATGTCACCGCGCAGGCAATGGAGCGGATGGACCACTTCGCCTATGTCATGCGGGAACGCGTGAACGCCGGAATTTCCGACAGGGCCGACCTTCAGGTCGTGACGCAGAAGCAGGATCAGATGGCGGCCGACATGGCGTCGGACAGGGAAACCGCCGCCTCGGCACTGCGCGAGCTGCAGGCCATGGCCGCCGTGCCCGTCACCACCCTGACCGGTCTCTCGGCCCGACAGACGCCGTCATTGACCGCCGAGGCCCTGAGCGTGATGCGGGCCCGCGCCGAAAGCGCCCGCGCC
This sequence comes from Alexandriicola marinus, assembly GCF_004000435.1. Taxonomy (GTDB): domain Bacteria; phylum Pseudomonadota; class Alphaproteobacteria; order Rhodobacterales; family Rhodobacteraceae; genus Alexandriicola; species Alexandriicola marinus. The sequence goes on along the minus strand of NZ_RBVZ01000031.1, from coordinate 4,269 downwards.
GTTGCGGGCGCCCGCGCTGCGCAGGCAGGTATGCTGCCGGGGGTGAGCCTCGGCGGTTCCGTCGGGACGGACGGGGCAGATGCCGCCCTGACCGCCGGGTCGGACGGGATCGGCTTCGGCATCGGGGCACAGATGCGGGCCATCGAGGCCGAGGAACAGGCCGCCGCCGCGCGCGTGGGCGCCGAACGCGAGGCCGCAGAGCGTGCAATCGCTGCGCTCGAGGGGCGGCTGCAAAGCTTGCGCCGGCAGCATTCGGAGGCGATCGCGCTCGCCCGCCAGGCCACCGAAAACTATGAACTTTTCGCTGAGCAGCAACGTGCCGGCCAACGCGGTGTAAGCGAAGTGGTCGGTGTGTTCGAGACGAAGATACGTGCCGATCGAACGGCGGTTGGCCTGCAATACGAGATTGTGCTCGCCGAACTGGGCATCGCCGAGCGGCTGGGCCTGCTGGTCGATGGAGACAAGATGTGAGCGAACCTGTTCTTGCCTTCGATGTCGGCCGGACAAGAGGCGCACGCCTGCGCCGGGTCGGAGAGACCGAGACCGGAAAACAGACCCGGGATCTGGGTCTGACGCTCGACGCGATCGCGGCCAACAGCCTCGAACCGGCACGGACGAGCGTCGCGGACGCGCCGAGACCGGCGGCGACGGCTCCGGAAGAGCGGCCTGTCAGCGGCAGGCAACGCGAAAGAATCGAGGCCCGTGCCGAACTCGCGGCCGTCTATGCCGGGATGCTTGGCGTCGACGTCTCCCGCCGGGACATCCTCGAACGGATGTCGCGGGACGGCGGAAGCGAGATTTCACCGCAGCTCATCTCGGGCGCCCTGACTGTCGCGGGGCTCATGACCCGCATCGCCCGGCCGTCCCGTCTTCAGCCCGACTTGTGGCCCGCGCTCGCTGAAATGACATCTGGTCAGATCGTCCTGGTTCTGGAGCAGACCAGCGCGGGGCTCATCGTCTATGACACCACCCGGCCCGCGAACCGGGCCGAGGTCGAGATGGAGGATTTCCGCGCGGTCTTTGCCGGGACAATCATCCGCGCAGATGTGGGCGTGGCCGAGCTCGGCCGCCGACACGCCGAGAAGGGCCGGCAGGCACATTGGTTCTGGGGGCAGCTGGGCCAGTTCCGCCGCCATATCTTCGAGGTGGCGCTTGGATCGCTGGTCGCGAACCTGCTGGCCGTTGCCGTCGCGCTGTTCTCGCTTCAGGTCTATGATCGCGTGATCCCTCATCAATCGATCGCCACTCTGTGGGTGCTGGCCATCGGGGCGGGGATCGCGATGCTTCTGGAGGCGTTCCTGCGGATCGCCCGGGCCAGGTTGATGGACGGCGCCGGACGTCAGATAGAGATCAAGGTTCAGGGGCTGCTGATGGACCGTATCCTCGGGATGCGGTCGGGCAGTTCGGCCGCCGCGCCCTCCAGCACCTTTGCTGCGGTCCGGGAGTTCGGCTCGATCCGGGAATTCTTCACCGCGTCGACCATCGGCACGCTGACGGATCTGCCGTTCATCGTGCTCTTCCTTGCCCTTGTCGCCTCGATCGGGGGCAACGTTGTCTGGGTGCTGTTCGCGGGCGGGATCCTGATGGTTCTTCCGTCTTTCTTTCTGCAGAAGCGGATGATCGACCTGACGCGCGCCTCGCAAGGTTCGTCCGTGCGGTCGAGCCGCCTCCTGCAGGAGGCCATCTACAATGTGGACACGATCAAGGCGCATCGCGGCGAGGACAGGTTCCGTCGCATCTGGTCGGAACTCACGGCGCTGGGATCCCACGCGACATCGGAGCAGCGCAAGCTGGCCTCGACGCTGACCTTCTGGAGCCAGGGGGTACAGCAGGCGACCTATGTCGCGGCTGTGGTCACCGGTACTTTCATGGTCTTCGCAGGTGAGTTCACCGTGGGTACGATCATCGCCGTGGGGATACTCACCTCGCGCACGCTTGGGCCCCTTACCCAGTTATCCGCGACTTTGGCGCGATGGTCGAACGTGCAGGCCTCGCTGGAGGCGCTCGATCAGGTCNCAGTTATCCGCGACTTTGGCGCGATGGTCGAACGTGCAGGCCTCGCTGGAGGCGCTCGATCAGGTCGCCTGTTCCGAACAGGACGAGGCCGAAGACCGCATGTACCTGCGCCGCGAGTCGATCCGCGGGTCGTTCGAATTGCGCGACGTGGTCTATGCCTATGACGAGGATGGCGCGCGCTCTCTCGAGATCGCGGCGCTCGCGATCGAGCCGGGGCAGAAAGTTGCCGTTCTGGGCTCGAACGGCTCCGGGAAGTCCACGCTTCTGAGGCTTCTGTCGGGCCTCTATCAGCCGACCGGAGGACGCATCCTGATCGACGGGGTCGATATGGGGCAGGTCATGCCGCGCGATCTGCGCCGGTCGATCGGTTATCTGGGTCAGGAGGTGCGCCTGTTCGCCGGCACCCTGCGCGACAACCTCAACCTCACGCTTCTCGAACGCGACGATGACCGGCTTCTGCGGGCGCTCGATTTCGCGGGGATCGGGCCCTATGTGCGCGCCCATCCCAAGGGGCTCGACATGGAGATCCGTGATGGCGGCGCGGGCCTCTCGGTCGGTCAGCAGCAATCCATCGGCTGGGCGCGGCTGTGGCTGCAGGACCCGGCGATCTGCCTTCTGGACGAGCCGACCGCCGCGCTCGACCAGACGCTCGAATCCGCGATCGTCACCCGCATGTCCGAATGGCTCTCTGGCCGCACCGCCGTGATCGCAACCCACCGCATGCCGATCCTGTCCCTGACCGGGCGGGTGATCGTTCTCCAGGGCGGACGCTTGGCACTTGACGGGCCCCGCGACGAGGTGCTGGCTCATCTCGGACGCGGGCGGGAGGCCGGCTGATGGCGCTCTGGGAGGGGGAGTTCGAACGGCGCCTGCGAGGCCCCAGCCTCATCATCTGGCTGGTGGCCGCGACGGTACTGTTGTTTCTCGTCTGGGCGAAATTCGCGTGGATCGACGAAATTGTTCGGGCAGAAGGCGAGATCGTCTCGGCCAACAGGCCCCAGATCATCCAGAACCTCGAGGGCGGGATCCTTGCCGAACTGCATGTCACCGAAGGCGACGTTGTCGCGCCCGGCGACGTGCTGGCGCGTCTGCGGGCCACCAATTTCGAGTCGCGCGTCGATGATCTGAAGGAGCAGATCGACGCGGCCAACATCCGCCGCATGCGGCTCGAGGCCGAAATGGACGGCGCGCATGATTTCGACGTACCTGCCGACATCGCGGCCCGCAGCCCCGATATCCTGTCTTCGGAACGCGCGCTCCTGGCGGCCCGGCAGGCGGACTACCAGAGCCGCACCGAAGGAGCGGCCCGGATCGTCGCCGAGACGAAACGCGAACTCGACGTGATGGAGGACCTTCTGGCCCGCGAGATCGCCGCCCTTATCGAGGTGACCCGTGCCCGCAACGCCCATTCGGACGCCGAGATCAGGTATAACGAGATCGTGACGGGCACCGAGCTGGAGCGTGCCAGTGCCTATTCCGAAACCCTGCAGGAACTCGCACAGCTGCGCCAGGATCTGCGCGTGGCCGAGGATCAACTGGCCCGCACGATCATCACGTCGCCGATGCGCGGGGTCGTCAACAACCTCAATGTGACGACGATCGGTGGCGTGATCCGCCCGGGCGAAGAGATTTTCGAGATCATTCCTCTGGGCGACGAGTTGTTCGTCGAGGCCCGGATTCGGCCCGAGGATATCGCCAATGTTGTCCCCGGGCAGAGGGCGACGATCAAGCTTACGGCCTACGATTACACCGTTTATGGCTCCCTTTCGGGAGAAGTTCTGGTGATCTCCGCGGACACGTTCGAGGATGATCGGCGCGCCGACCTGCCGCCCACCTACCGGGCGACGCTGCGGGTCGACCTCGGACAGCGCGATGACCGTCAGCGCAACATAGAGATCCGCCCGGGCATGCAGGCCGCGGTGGAGTTGCACACCGGCCAGAAGACCGTGCTCCAATATCTCACGAAGCCGCTCTACCGTTCCCGCGAGGCCCTGCGCGAGCCCTGATTCCAAGAAATACTGATACGACGTCGATGATATTCTAGTGTTCTCTGCCTCACATAGGATTGCCTGGGCGTTCCCGACGCACTGGGGCGAAGCTACCTGCGGATCAAGAGGGTGTCAGCATGATCTGATCCATTCACCGCTGACCGATTGCAGATGGCCTTCCCCCTGAAAAATCCTCGATCTGAGGTTAGCCTGTTCTCCAACTGAGGAGACAGACGATGATGGCCTGCCCCCATCGGGTGGTCCG
>NZ_RBVZ01000030.1 GCF_004000435.1 Alexandriicola marinus | reverse complement strand
CGATGACGCGGGCGGGATCGGCGGAGGTCACAGCACGCCGCCCTCGTGCCCGCCATCCTTGGTGGCGTAGCGCAGCACGGCATCCTGACCGGGGATATGCGGGAAGCCGCGGAAGTTGGTGGTGTTGGCGAACTTCGCCCCGCAGGTCTCCATCCGCTTGTCGCAGCCCGCACGGATGGTGAAGGCGTCGTCCTCGGCAATCGCGCGCACCGGCGCCTCGAGCAGGGTCAGGATTGCCACGCCGTCCGCTACGTCATGGCCCAGCACCTCGGTGCGCCGCCCCGCGTTTGCGCCGCTCGTCCATTCGACGGTACCGAAGGTGAACCAGCCGGCCTCAAAGTCGCCGAGACCCGAGGCTGTGAAGGCCCGGTCGCGCAGGAGATCGATCACGACCCCGGTGCCCTTAAAGGCCGTGTTCTCCAGATCGACGCGGCAGCGCGTATCGCCGAGCGCGGCGTCACAGGTCGCCTGAAAGGTCCGCCCGACCGTCTGGCCGAGGACATGCGCGAGCGAGCGGACCTCAGCTACGAAGGCCAGCCGCCCGCGCCGGATCTGGCCGATCGCCCCGCGCCGCATCAGCACGCGTTGGCCGGTGTCGGCCCAGTTCACGCGCCAGACCTCGACCTCGGCATTATCCCAGCGGCCGTCGAGGATGTCGGTCTCGGTGATCCGGTCCGAGGTCAGCACGCCCTCGGCGTCCTGCGCATCGACCGACAGGTCCGAGCCCGAGCGCACCTCGGACGCCGTCAGCCCGCTCTCGGGCTCGAAATCGGTGCCATCGAAGGTCAGCGTCCGGTCATGGTCGGTGAAGCCGAAGGTGACGCCATCGGCGCGACTGATCCGCCAACACCAGGCGAGCGTGGTCGTGCCCTCGTCGAGATGGGCCTGCAGGGCGGGATCAAGTGTCTTCATCGGCGCAGTTCCAGAAGCGGGATGGAGGTGATCGAGCCGAGCCGCTCGAGATCGAGCGTCACATCGAGCGCGTCGGTGTCGAAGCGGACCGGCACGTCGAAGGCGAAGCCCGCGGTAATCGTGACGCCCTCGGCGGGCGCGCTGTCCAAGGTGACGATGCCGGTGGTCGTGTCGACGGACCAGCCGCCCGACTGTTCGGCGCCATCGAGGGCGACGCGCACCGTGCCAGCGACGGGCTTGGTGATCGTTCTGGTCCATATCTGGCTGCCCGAGGCGTAGCGCTTCACCAGCTGGAAGGCGGTGGTCGCGCCGTCGCCGGTGCCAATCGACTGATCGGTCAGCGATGGCGTTCCTGAAGGCAGACAGGACTTGTGATCGCCCCAGTCCTTGAAGCGAAACCCGTGCAGGCGACCGTTGCGCGCCTCGAAGAAGGCGACCACGGCCGCCAGATCGTCCGCGCGGCGGATGCCGTAGGCGACATCGTAGCGGCGTCGCGAGTTGGCCCAACTGGCGTTGCGCTCCTCGTCGCCCGAGGCGAGTTCGACGATCTGGGTGCGGCGTTCCGGCCCGCCGCGTGCGCCCCGGCTGATATTGTCGGGAAACCGGACCTCATGAAACGCCATCACATGCCCCTCCGCCCGAGGGACACGGCGCGGGCGATATCCGCCGCGACCTGCGTCCGGGATTGCCGGAAGCTCTCGGCGTCACGGGTCATGATGGTGACGTTGATCCCACCGCCTCCGCCATACGATTGCGCCTCACGCCGCGACAGCACGCGTTCACCGCGCTGCAGGATTGCGGGCACCTCGTCGTGGCGAAGTCCGGCCATACCGCCGCCATGCATCCGAGGCGCAGCGGCGAAAGCCATGGCCGGGACCATGCGCGAAGGCCCGCCCGATCCAACAATGCCGCCCGCATGCAGGATGTTCGCGAAGATACCACCCGCGCCGCCAAGCGCGCCGGAAAGCGCATTGGCGATCGGCCCCAGGATGAACCGACGCGCCGCCAGCTTGGCGAGGTCGGCGATGAGAGAGGTGACGAGGTCACGGAAGTTCAGCTTGCCGGTCTTCACGAACTCGCCGACCGCGTTCTCGGCCGACTGGAACGCGCTGACGAGGCTCTGGCCTATATCGCCGCCGATGTCGCGCGCCTTGCTGGCATAGTCGGAAAGTGCTGCGGTGACCGCCTGCCAGCCGGTGACGGCGGCTTCGGTATTGGGTTCGGCGGCGGCCGCTGCAGCCCCGACCGCTGCGCCCGCACCCGTGGCCGCCTGTCCGGCATCGCCAAGGGCTGTCTCGAACCGCGCCGCCGCGTCGGTGGCTTCGGTCAGCGCATCGGCGCCATCGTCATCGCTGCCCCGCACCGCATCGCGCAGCGCCTGCCAGCTGGCGAGTGGCGCACGCGCACCTTCTGCCAAATCCCGCGCTGCACCGCGATACGTGTTGGCCGTGGCAAGGGCAACATTGGCAGCCGTGGTAAGCCCGAGATCGGGGGCCGTGAGCGGGTTGTCCTCAAAGGCACGGTCAAAGGCAGTCTGTGCGGCAGTCGTCGCGGCAGTCGCAGCACCCTCGAAGCGGTTCTCAAGCTGGCCCAGCTCAAGATCCGGGATAATCGAGATCCGTCGTTCGGACCCGAGCGCTTCCAGCCCCTGATTGATGCCGCCGATGAAGCCGTTGATCCGAGAAACAACGCCGTTCAGCATCGCTTCGACACCGTCGATCAGGCTGTTCGCCGCCTGGAACGCGAGGTCGCCAATCGTGGCGGGCAGCATTCCCCAGATCGCCTTGATTGTCTCATAGGCACCCTCAAAAGTGTTCGCGGCCGTGTTGCCAAAAGCCACCACGCTCTCGATTGCGCTCTGCATGCCGGAGGCGGCATCGGCCTTCAGATCGAAGAACATCGCCGTGGTCGCAGCGCCCGCCGCCGCAGCCCCCATCTTGATCCGATCCCAGACTTCGACGGCAAGGTCCTTCAGGAGCGACATCGCCGCGCCAAAGCCGCCCGCGCCGGAGACGAGGCGCGTGAACCGGTAGACGAGCTCGCCCGCGCCGACGATAAGCGCGCCGATGCCGGTGCGGATCAGCGCGCCGCGCAGGACGACCAGCGCCGTGGCGAGGCCACGGACCGAAAGCGCGGCAGCGGCCATTCCCGCCACCCAGCGGCTCGCGAGAAAGGCCGCGAAGGTGGCGGCGTAGGTGGTCAGGCGGCCGATGTTGTCGAAGAGCCCGCGGATCGAGGTGCCCAGCGGACCCGTGCGGCTGGCGATGGCCGCCATGGCGTTGGCGACGGCCTCCAGCGCGGGTGCCGCGGCGACCGCGAGCTGGTTCGACAGGCCGCGCCAGATCAGCCCGAGGCGCGAGATCGCGTCGTTCGTCCGCTCGATCTGGTCAGCGTCCTGCTCGGAGACGACAACCCCGAAGGCGCGCACGTCCTCGGTGGCCTGGCGCAGCGTCGCGGTGTCGATCCGGCTCATCGCAATGGAGCCTTCCTCACCGAAGAGCTGCCCCGCGACGGCCGCGCGTTCGGCAGCGGGCACGAAATCCTCGATGGCGGCGTTGATCGCCCCCACACGCTGGTCCAGCGGCAGAGCGATCAGCTCGCCCGCCGAAAGCCCGAGCCGGTCGAGCGCGTCGGCGGCAGGGCCGGTCCCGGCGGCCGCTTGGCTGAGCCGACGCGTCAGATCCTTGGTGGCCTGCTCGATGCCGGACATCGACACGCCGGCGAGTTCGCCCGCGCGCTCCAGCGTCTGGATAGAGGTAACGGTGGTGCCGAGGGACTGGGCGAGCTTGGCCTGCGCATCGACCGTCTGCAGCCCGGACCGGACCATTGCCACGCCCGCGGCTGCAGCGGCGGCCACGGCGGCGGCGGCCGCGACCCGGACCCGGCGCGAGAAGGCCGCCAGCCGGGCGTTGGCCGCTTCCATCTCGCGGCTGAGCCGTCCGAAGCCGCGCGACCCGGCCTCGCCGACACCTTCCAGCTCGGCGCGCACTTGTCGCCCGCCAACTGCGGCAAGGCGAACGGAAACGCGCTTCTCAGCCATTGCTTTGATCCATCTGTTCGTTGAGCTTTGCGACCATCACCGCTTCGATGACGGGCAGCAGTTCGGCCATGGCGAGCGGCGGCACGCCGAGGGCGTCACCGAGCGCCAGCGCCGCCGACATGTCCCAGCCGATCACGGTGCCAGGTAGGACGCGGAGTTGGCCGCCGAGACGGCGGACGAGGTCCCAGACTTGCCAGCCTTCATAGGTCAGCGGTCGGTTCAGCCGCGCCGGACAGTCTTCGCAGGCTTGCGCGCAGGCGTCGCAGTAGCAGTCGCCCCCGCCGAAGGACCATTCGGCGAGAGCGCGGAGGCGTTTTTTTCCTGTCCCAGCAGCAGGCCCTTGGAGACANCGGCGAGAGCGCGGAGGCGTTTTTTTCCTGTTCCAGCAGCAGGCCCTTGGAGACATAGGTCAGCTGGAAGGCCTCGAAGATCGGCCAGACGTCGAGCAGCGCGTCGATGGCCTCAGGGTTCGGCTCGATTGCGTTGCCATCCGCATCACCGATGCCCTCCCAGAACAGCACGGCCCGCCGCGCTAGCGCCTTGGCGAAGGCCACCGCGCGCTCCTCGTCGGAGGCTTCCTCGGGCACCGCCTCGACAGCGGGATCGCTGCGCGTCGCTACCATCAGCGCGGTTGTCAGCGGGCGCAGCTCCACCCGGACGCCAGGGGAGAGGTCGTGCCAGCGCGGTTCATTTGTCAGGTCGAGCGTCAGCATCAATAAACCTCAATGTCGTTGATCAGGGTCGCCGTGCACATCCGACCGACGACGCTGTCCCGCGCCGCCTGCCAGTCGAAGGTGGCCTGTACGCCCTGCGGCCCTGAAATCTCGATCCGGGGGCGCGGCAGGTAGACGGCGTGCACGGTTAGGCGCAAGCTCTCGCCAGAGGGCAGCACATAGGCGAACTCGAGCTCGCAGGGATCGCCATTGATCGCTTGCGTCACCAGCGTCTGATCGGCAAATCGGACCTCGATGGAGCCGGTCAGCGCGGCGATAGAGGGGTCTGCCCCATCAATGCGGCCATCGGACCGGATGGTCTCGATGCGGTCGAGGTTGTTGGCATAGGTGATATCGGCCGAGACGACGTTGCCGAGGGCGGAGCCATTGCGGGTGATCGCCCCATTGAAGTGGCCGAAGCGCTGCAATTCGAGAGTGGCAGGCGTGCCTGCACTGGTCGTAGTTCCAATCGACTCGCCCTGCGCTACCAACCGCGCGGTGGCGGTCAGGAGCCCCGAGCGCTGCATCTGCCAGGTGATTTGGTCGAGCACGCAGCCCGAATACATCGCAAATCGCGGCACTTCGGGCATGCCGGTCTCGATGGACATGCTGGGCAGCGTCCAGGACCCCGACTGAAACTCGTGCGTCCAGGGGCCGATGCCAGTCGTGGTTGGATCACCAAAAGCCGCCTTCAGCCAGAAACCGAAGGCCTCGGCGTCAAGCGGTACGACGACATCGCCGTCCGCCGTCACCGCGTCCTTGATCGGGGCCAGCGGGTCGCGGCCGTAGCCCAGCAGTTCGGAATTGAGCAACGGCTGCTCGGCGCCCAGCGACGTGCTGGCGAAGGGCATCTTGGTGAAACCGCCCACCGGGGGCGTTCCATAGGTTGTCTCGAACGCTAGCGCCATCTGCGCGCGCGCCCCCTGGGCTCGTGCCATTGTGTTCTCCTCGGATTGTCGGGATCAGCCGAGCGGGTCGGCCGTGGAATAGTGCAGCACCACCGGGATCACGGCGGCCTTCAGGCTCGCGGCGCCCTCGACCGGCAGATCAACCGGGCGCGGCGCTTCGGCTTCGATCCAGTCGCAGAGGCCGCCCAACGTGCGGTCGGCGGCGATGTTCGTGCCGATGCTGGCGGTCAGCACGTCGAAGGCGGCGTCACGGGCGGTGCCCTGAATGACCGCCTCGATCTCTGCGCGGTGCTGGTAGTGGTAGCGCAGCGGCGACAGCGTCACCTCTGGCTCTCCCGGCTCACCGTTGCGCAGGATCAGCAGCCCCTCGGCCGGCACGCGCTCGGGAAGGACTTCTCCCCGCAGTGTGGTGGCGGGCAGCGCCGAGAGCCGCGCGTGCAGCGCGGCGAGGATGGTTTCGCGTGGGGTGGGCATTGCTTCTCTACGAGATACCGGCAGTAATGGTGTTCGAAATGCTATCCATCTCGCCGAAGGTCTATAAATGCTTGCAGAAGACTGGTTAGAACGCAGCCAGCCAGGTTATCGTGAACTGGCCCAGGGCGAGAGGTCAGCAGTTGCTGGGTTTTCGATTATATGGAGCGTCTTTGAAGCGGCCGCGCTATCGGGAAGTGGAAGCGTTCGTTCGATTAGCCAATTTATTGACGGAAACAGGGAGGCGCTTGTTGATTTCACACCACTTCAAGCACCCCTTGATTACTTCCAAGACCGTTATGTCGAGGAAGGCAACATTAACTTCAGGTTTGACCATTTGAACTTCCGAAGAAACGATAATCGCGAACTTGTCGAATCCGTATTGCTTGGGAGAAATGACGACAACGCCGAAAAAGTGAAAGCCTTGCTCATTATCGTATATCGGCTGAGGAACAACCTTTTTCATGGCTTGAAGTGGGCGTATGAAATGCGTGATCAACAAGCGAATTTTGAGCATGGCATACTGGTCATGACCAATGTCTTAGATTGCTGCCGCAGATAGTCTCACGGACTTCGAAGCGGCTGTGCTAGCTCACTTTCATCGGTTATCCACCCAATTTGCCACGATCAGCCCCGGAACTCTGTCGCGCGCCTGCTCGGCGTCGCGGTCGAGGTCCAACCGCTTCGGCAGCTTGACTTGCGGGACCAGCAAAAAGATCGGCGCGGTGACCTGGTTGCGGCCGGTCTTTGAGCGCGAAGCCACCGCCTGACCGCGTTTGTTGATGCGAGCTCGATCAGCGACGAGCAGGCTCGGACCTCTGTGGCGATAGACGAACCGCAGGCGCAGGCCGTGACGCCGTTCCCATTCGCCCGGCGTGATCCGGCGGCCCCGCAACCCACGGCCCGCAGCTTCGGTCGGGATCGCGAGGTAGAACCCATCTTTCGAGCGGATCAGCGGACCAGTGTCGTGGGCCCCGACAATGGTCGGAGCTTTGGACCAGACCAGCGCGGCGGCATCAAGGCTTTCGCCTGCGCGCGGGAAGGTCTGACTACGGATCGAGTTGGCGAGCCGTCGCCCGAGACCTGCACCGGTGATCTGCGTCCGCCACGAAGACTTCAACCCGGTCCCGGCCTCGCGCATGGCGGCCGTGACGGCTTTCTCGCCCGCCTTCACCTCGGCAGCCATGGCAGCGACGAGATCGGGCGTGATGTCGAGCTTCAGCTTCATGCCGGGCGCAGGTCCACAGTCCAGACGAGCCGCTCACGGTCGCGGACGGGCTCCCCCTGGATAAGGAACGCGTCTCCGTCGATTTCCAGGCGGTCGCCGGGGCGCGGGTTCGCGACATCGGCCAAACGAAGGTCGAGCCGAGTTGTTTCGGACCAGAGCCGCGCGTCGCCAAAGTCGGTGATTGCATCCGCCTGACGGGCCACAACGCGCACCAGCACAGGCGCGCCGCCATCGGAGGTGAACACCGCTTCCCGCCCGATGTTGGGATCCGAGAACAGCGCATCAACGATGGCGGAAAACGCCATCATCAGAAGCTCGCGTTCAGGCGCACCCGGCCGATGGTGTCACCGGCCCCGCCGGCCACGGCCTCCGTTGCAACACCGATCAATGTGTTCGATGTGGCCACGCTTGTGGTGCGCTTATTGGTGTCGTCCCAATAGACTTTCGCGCCCACGGTCCAGGCCTGCGAGCCAACCTTGGTGAGGTCGAACACGCCGGTCAGGGCGGCTTCGACAGGATCGTTCAGGTCGGCGTCTCCGGCGGCGATGCCGAAAATGGAGCCGACGAGCAAGCCATCGCCGGAGGTCACAGCATAGGGTGCGCTGAGGGAGATCGTACTGCCGGGCTGGACGTAGTTTTTCATGATGGGGATCCTTGTGGAATGACGAAGGGCGGCCCATCAGGACCGCCAACGTGTTAGGGTTCAGCATGGGAACCGGTTACGCACCGGGGTTCTTATAAAGACCGCGCCAGTCGATGGCCTTGGCGCCGAAGTCGAGGCGGCACTTGATCTCGACCCCGTCGACGTCGAAGCCGTTGCGGGTCTCGATGTAGGCGCCCTGCTGACCCTCGAGGTAGGCGTACTCGATGGTGTCGATCTGGTTAGGGCTCGCGGCCAGATACCAGGCGGTCTCGC
>NZ_RBVZ01000003.1 GCF_004000435.1 Alexandriicola marinus | reverse complement strand
TGGAAACGAGCCAATTGATCATTCAGGTAGCATTGCAGTCGATTTCGAAAGAGCGTCCCTCCGGCTGTTCGACACGGCAACGGGCCGGCGAATAGTCTGAACGCCCGATTGCCATGCTGTTCGAACCGGATTGCGTATCCGGATCGCCATCTCTTCGAGAGAGTTCTGCACGACGACGGCGGGACCGCTGCTTGGCCAACCTACCCTCCGCTGTCCACAGGCCTTTCTCTCAGCCATCGCACTGGCAGAAATCTTCATCTTCAAGCTTTCAAACCAAATGCGTCCTGAACCTAGGTCATCATAAGGCCGTCCTTCCCTTCAGCGACGCGGCGGCGTGACGCAATTCCCTGTGTGTCGAATCCGACCACTGGTCTGGCTGACAATCCCGGCACCCCTTCGTCCTCGGGCCATCGCCCCTTTCGGACGACGGAGCCCGAACGAAATTCCCCAGCGCTGCCTCCACGCTTCGAGCAGCAAAGGCCGAGAGTCGGGAGCGAAAGGCCAAAATGACCCCTCACTGTTGGCGATGGCAGACTTGGTCGGATTTAAAGCAGATGGCGAGCCCGCTTTCTCAAAGGCAAGATCAAATATTTTTGCACCCAGGAATGCCTTCGATGGCCAAGGCTTCCGCAAAATATCTGATTTCAGTGGTGAGCCGTGCAGGATTCGAACCTGCGACCCACTGATTAAAAGTCAGTTGCTCTACCAACTGAGCTAACGGCCCACGAGGGCGCTACTTAGAAAGGGCGAGCCGGGGGGTCAAGCCCTTTTCCTGATGCGGCATCTGGATTTGTCGGTGGGCCTGCCCTATAGCCCGGCCTCATGGTTCAGGATCGGCAATCCGGCCTTCCCTTCATGAAGATGCATGGGTTGGGCAATGACTTCGTGGTCATCGACGGACGGGGCGCAGGCGCCCTGCCCGATCCGGCTGTCATTGCCGCGATCGCCGACAGGCACCGGGGGGTGGGATTCGATCAGCTGGCGATCATTTCCGCAGATGAGCGGGCGGATGCCTTCCTGACGTTCTACAATTCCGACGGCTCCACCTCCGCGGCCTGCGGCAATGCCACGCGCTGCATCGCGCGCTTTCTGATGGACGAGACCGGACGTTCCTCCCTCTCCCTGCGGACGGACCACGGGGTGCTGCCCGCCCGAGATGCGGGCGGCGGCCTGACCTCGGTCAACATGGGGCCTGCGCAGACCGCGTGGGACAGGATTCCGCTGGCCCGCGAGGTCGATACGCTGCACCTGCCGATCGAGGGCACGCCCGTCGCCACGAGCATGGGCAATCCGCATTGCACATTCTTCGTCGAGGATGCCGAGGCCGTCGCGCTTGAGACGCTGGGCCCCGAGATCGAACATCACCCGCTTTTCCCGCAACGCACCAATGTTCAGGTGGCCCATGTCATGGCCCCAAACAGACTGAGGATGCGGGTCTGGGAACGCGGTGTCGGCCTGACGCTCGCCTCTGGATCGTCGTCCTGTGCGGTCGCGTCGGCGGCGCATCGGCGCGGCCTGACGGGGCCCGATGTGACCATCCAGCTCGATGGTGGCGATATCGCGATCCGGATCGGGGAAGACGGCATCTGGATGACAGGGCCCACGGCCCATGTCTTCGATGGGGTCTGGCGGTCATGACCGCAGAGAACAAAGCCCCGGTCTTTTCGACCTTCGGCTGCCGGCTCAACGCCTACGAGACCGAGGCGATGAAGGACCTGGCTGCAAATGCGGGCCTCCGCGGCGCGGTCGTGGTCAATACCTGCGCCGTCACGGCCGAAGCCGTGCGCAAGGCGCGCAAGGAAATCCGCCGCCTTGCGCGCGCCAATCCCGGCGCGCCTCTAATCGTGACCGGCTGCGCGGCGCAGACGGAGCCCGAGACCTTCTCGTCGATGGCAGAGGTGACCCATGTCATCGGCAACACCGAAAAGATGCAGGCCGAGACGTGGCGCGGACTGGCCCCCGATCTGATCGGTCAGACCGAACAGGTGCAGGTCGATGACATCATGTCGGTGACCGAAACCGCGGGCCACCTGATCGACGGCTTCGGAAGCCGCGCGCGCGCCTATGTGCAGGTCCAGAATGGGTGCGATCACCGCTGCACCTTCTGCATCATTCCCTATGGTCGGGGCAATTCCCGCTCGGTTCCGGCAGGCGTTGTGGTCGACCAGATCGCGCGACTGGTGGACAAGGGCTACAACGAGGTCGTGCTGACAGGCGTCGATCTGACGTCATGGGGCGCCGACCTGCCTGGAGAGCCGCGGCTCGGCGATCTGGTTCGGCGGATCCTCAAGCTGACCTCAGTGCCCCGGCTGCGCATCTCCTCGATCGATTCGATCGAGGCCGATCCCGCGCTGATGGAGGCCATCGCGACGGAACCCCGGCTCATGCCGCATCTGCACCTGAGCCTTCAGGCGGGCGATGACCTGATCCTGAAGCGGATGAAGCGGCGTCACCTGCGCGATGACGCGATCGCCTTCTGCGAAGAGGCGCGGCGCCTGCGGCCCGACATCGTCTTCGGCGCCGATATCATCGCGGGATTTCCGACCGAAACGGAGGCGATGTTCGATAATTCGCTCCGCCTTGTCGAGGAATGCGGGCTGACATGGCTCCATGTCTTTCCCTACTCGCCCCGCGCGGGCACGCCAGCCGCACGAATGCCCGCCGTCGATGGCGCCGCGATCCGCGACCGCGCCGCCCGACTGCGCGCCGCAGGCGAGGCCGCCGTGTCGCGCCACCTCGCGGAGGAGATCGGGGCCACCCGCGATATCCTCATGGAATCGCCGCGGCTGGGCCGAACGCCGGGCTTCGCCGAGGTAGGCTTCGACGCGGACCAGCCGACCGGCGCGGTCCTGCGCGCCCGGATCACGGGCGCGTCCGGCGCCACCCTCGCCGCCCGCCCGGTCTGACGCCCGATGCATCCGAACCCCGCCTTCCGCGAGACCATGCGTGAGGAGAGGCTAGCCTTTGCGCGGGCGCGGGGCTTTGGCATCCTCGCCGTCGCCGTCGCCGACGGCGACGACGTGCCCTTTCTCTCGCACGTGCCGTTCCTCCTGTCCGGGGACGGGTCGGAGGCGCGGCTTCACCTCGTCCGGTCGAACCCCATCACCCGCGCCCTGCTGACAGCGCCAAGAGCCGCGCGCATCGCGGTGTCTGGGCCCGATGGCTACATTTCCCCCGACTGATATGGCGTGGCCGACCAGGTTCCGACATGGAACTATGTCGCCGTTCACCTGACGGCCCGGCTGACCATCGAGGCCACCGACGAGACGTGGAAGCTGGGGCAGAACAAGCCCGAAGCCGCGCGGCTTGGCGCGGCGGATGGCCTCGAAAAATCGAGGATCGGCTCCCGGACAGACGCTCTCGGCGGCTTGATGCGGGGTCACGACGCAGAGTAGGCTTTGCCTCGAAACCGCGATGGACCCCTCAAGATGAAATTGATCATGTCTCCCGCCTCGCCCTTCGTGCGCAAGGTGCGTGTCACCATTCACGAAGGCGGTCTGACCGAACAGGTGACCGAACATCCGGTCACCACCACGGCACTGGACACGCCCGCCGAAGTCCGGGCCGCGAATCCGACCGGCAAGATCCCCGTTCTGCTGCGTGACGACGGGCCTGCGATCTATGACAGCCGGGTCATCACCCGCTATCTCGACGCGACGTTCGATCTGCGCCTCTACCCTGCGTCGCGGCTGTGGGAGGTTCTCACGCTCGAGGCGACGGCGGACGGGCTGATGGATGCAGCCGTCCTGATGGTCTATGAGCACCGGCTCCGCCCTGAAGAGCTGTGGTCCGAGGCCTGGACAGAGGCGCAATGGGGCAAGGTGACAGGTGCGCTCGACGCAATTGAGAACCGCTGGATGAGCCATCTGGCGGGTCCGCTCGATGCGGCTCAGATCGCGGTTGGATGCGCGCTCTCCTACCTCGATTTCCGCCATCCCGGCAGATCATGGCGCGACGGCCGGCCGGCGCTGGCCGAATGGCACGCGGCATTCGGGGCGCGGCCATCCATGCTCGAGACCGCGCCGGAATAAGCGCCCCCCGGTGGAGGAGCCGGGGCAACAGGAAGGGGCCGCGCATCCTGCCCGGCCGGGAGGACGACATGACACATGTGAAATGGGGCATCATCGGCCCCGGATCGATTGCCGCGAATTTCGCCCAGGGTCTGGCCGAAAGCGAGACCGGCACGCTCGATGCCATCGCCAGCCGGTCCGCCGAGCGGCGCGCGGAATTCGGCAACCGCTTCGGGGTCGCGGCGAACCGACGGTTCGACAGCTATGACGCGCTGATCGCCGATCCCGAGATCGAGGCGATCTATATCGCGACACCCCATCCGTTTCATGCCGAACTTGCCCTGAAGACAATCCGCGCAGGCAAGCATGTCGCCGTGGAAAAGCCCGCGGGCCTCAACGCCGCCGAGGTGACGGCCATGGTCGAGGCCGCCGAGCAGGAGGGCGTCTTCTTCATGGAAGGCTTCATGTATCTGTGCCATCCGCAGATCGCCCGCCTGTGCGAGATCCTGTCTGAGGGCGCCTTGGGCCCCGTGCGGCATATCCGTGCCGTCTTTGGATTTGCCGCCGGGTTCAATCCGGAATCCCGGCTCTATTCCCATGATCTTGCAGGCGGCGGGATCCTCGATGTGGGCGGCTATCCCGTCTCGCTTGCGCGGATGGTGGCGGGCCTCGGGTCAGGCAGCTTTGCCAATCCTGTCACGGTGACAGGGGTCGGCCGGCTTGCGCCCACCGGCGTTGATGCAGAAGCCTACGGGTTGTTGCAGTTTGAAGACGGGATCACCGCCGAGATCGCCTGTGCCGTGGCCGAAAGTCTGGGCGAACAGGTCGAAATCCGGTGCGAGAAGGGCCGCGTCATCCTCGACAACCCTTGGGTTCCGGGCCGCAACGAGGGCCCCTCGGACAGCAGCATCCGGATCATCGCCGCCGATGGATCGGAGCGGGCGGAGGAAATCCGCGATCCGCGCATGCTTTTTGCCTTCGAGGCCGAGGCTGCCTCCCGTGCGATCCGTGCGGGGCGCGGAGGCCTCGAGTTTCCGGGCATGACCCCGCGCGGCTCGATCGGCAATGCCGAAACCCTCGACCGGTGGCGCGCGGCAATCGGCTACGCCACCTTTGCCGAGGCGCCGGGCGTGCTGCGCAAGCTGGCCGGCACCTTGCCGACCGGCCTGCCGGCAATGCCCACCGTTACGCTTCCGGGCGTCGCGCAGCCGGTCAGCCGCCTGATCATCGGCTGCGACAACCGTGACACGCCCGCCGAGGGCGCCATCGTCTGGGACGCGTGGATGGAAGCCGGAGGCACCACCTTTGACACCGCGTTCGTCTATGGCGGCGGCCGGCACGAGGCGGTTCTGGGCCAATGGATCGCCTCGCGCGGCGTGGCGGGCGACATCAACGTGATCGCCAAGGGCGCACACAGCCCCTATTGCACGCCGCGCGCCATCGGCACGCAGCTCGAGATCTCGCTGGGGCGGCTGGGTCTGGACAGCGTGCCCATCTACATCATGCACCGCGACAATACCGACGTGCCTGTCGGCGAATTCGTCGAGGCGATCGCCGAGCAACGCGCGGCGGGCCGGATCGGCATATGGGGAGGATCGAACTGGAGCGTGGAGCGGTTTGCCGAAGCTGTCGCCTATGCCGAGGCCAAGGGCCTCGAGCCACCCCGCATCCTCAACAACAACCTGTCTCTGGCCGTCATGGAGAAACCGGTCTGGGCCGGGTGCATCACCTCGAATACCCCCGAGACTCTGACCTATCTGCGCGACAACGACGTGATCCATGTCAGCTGGTCAAGCCAGGCGCGGGGCTATTTCCTGCCCGCCCAATTGCGCGACCGGTTGCCGGAGGATACCCGGCCCGAAACCTGCTTCGGCTCGGATGCCAATGCCGAACGCCGCAGACGGGCCGAGGATGTGGCGGCGCGCAAGGGTGTCTCGGCGCATAACGTGGCGACGGCCTGGGTCCTGGCCCAATCCTTCCCCTCCTTCGCGCTGATCGGCCCCCGAAGCCCTGGCGAAATCGCCTCGACCCTGCCAGGCCTTGGCCTCGAACTGAGCGAGGCCGAGGTTGCGTGGCTGAACCTCGAAACGGCGGAACGGCCCGACTAGACGAGGTCGAGGAAGCCCGCCTCGAAGGGCAGAACGACCTCTTGCCCCGGTCCGCCCGCGATCGTCAGGCGGTCGCCCGAGACACGGATATCGGTGATCTCGTGCCACCCCCGAGGGCGCGGGATCGCGCCTGTCACATGGGGCACGATGATCTCGCCTCCCAAGGTCAGCGTCGTGGGGATGCCGTTGCGCGTATGAACCGAGGCCTCAAGCGCGCCGGCATGGCCCAGTTCCCCCGCGGCGCGGCCATCCTCGACGCCCAGAACATTGCGATGCCGACCATTCCACGGCGCATAGTCCCGCCCGGCGTTCGAATGCCATAGCATCGTCACCGGCATCAGTTCGGCGTTCTTGAGGAAGAAGACGATATCATCCTCAGCCTCGCGCAGGATCGCGGTCCAGCCGATCTGTCGTCCGGCATCCTCGACCAAAGTGACGAAATCCTCGTGCGCGGTCCCGATCGGAAGGCGGCTCAGATCGACGGTTCCGCCATCCGAGGCCGGAACGGCAGTCAGATCGCGACAATCCGCGCCCGCCGAAAGCCGGTTGCGCCCGGGTTCCAGAGGGGTTTCTGCCGTGATCAGCACCCGCTTTGGCGAACAGAAGAACCGCGACCCGGATGCAAACGACACCATGGGATGATGTGCGAAGGTCACCTCGCCCTGCCCGCCGGAGATCCGGTGCCGCTGGTAGAGGATTGGCGCATCCCCTGCGATCCGAACCTCGCGGCGAACGGTGGCACCGAAGACAGGGCGGTCGAGCCCCAGCGTCGCCGCGCCATCGCCCCGGTCGATCACGCTCCACGGGCTGTTGGCCGTCCAGCCGTGGATCGGACCGGGTTCCACATCATTGCCGCCGAATGGCATGCAGAAAAAGTCGCCGGACAGCCGCCTTTCCACCATCGCGATCCCCGTATCCGCCTGCACCTCCGGTTCATCGAGCCAGGGCGCGCGATGCAGGGGCGCGATGCCACCCAGGTCAAGCGCGGCGATATTGCCCAGCGACAGGTCGAGGGTCACCGCGTTGCCTCCGGCGCGCAACCGCAGGTCCGGCGGGTCGGGGCTTTCCAAGGCGCGGGCGCTGTGATCAGAATCTGTCATATCCGTCCTCCCGACGCGGAGGATGTCCCGGATGCGGCGACATGACAAATTGGAAATGCGCACGAAAGGATCGGCCCTATGGACGCGAGGATCGACGGCAAGGCCATCATCATCACCGGCGCGGCCCGCGGGATCGGCGCCGCAATCGCGCGGCAGGCGGCGGCATCGGGCGCGCAGCTCCTGTTGACCGACAGGGACGGCCCGGCGCTTGAACAGATCGCGCGGGAACTGGCAGCCGGGGGCGCGGCGTCCCATGCGGCGGACCTGACGGATCGCGCGGCTCCCGGGTCGATCGCCGGGGCCTGCATCGCCCGGTTCGGCCGGATCGACGGGCTGGTGAATGCAGCCGGGCTGACGGACAGGGCCTCGTTCCTGGACGGCACGCAGGCGACATGGGACAGGCTCTTCGACGTGAACACGCGGGCCCCGTTCTTCCTGATGCAGGCGGCCATCACCGACATGCGCGCGCGCGGCGCAGGGGGGACAATCGTGAATATCCAGTCGGTCAACGCGCATTGCGGCGCGCCCGATCTGGCCATCTATTCCGCGACCAAGGGCGCGCTTCAGACCCTGACCCGCAACGCCGCCCACGCCCATATGGCCGAGCGTATCCGCGTGAACGGCATCAACCTCGGCTGGGCCGCAACCGAAAGCGAGGATCACATGCAATCCGTCGTTCTGGGCAAGGGCCCGGCTTGGCGGACAGAGGCCGAAAAAACCATGCCGCTGGGCCGTCTGATCACCCCCGTTGAGGCCGCCCGCCTTGCGGTCTATCTGCTGTCCGACGCCTCTGCCCCGATGTCGGGCGCCAGCATCGATCTTGAACAAAAGGTGCCCGGCGCGCCGGGCTAAGCCCCCGAAAGAAAAGACTTGCGCAGAATCAGCCCCGGCCCCCAGACTGAGCGCGGGGAGGTAACATGTTAGCGTCGCCGGTATTCGATTTTTCGAAGTCGCGGGTCGTTGTCATCGGCGCAAGCCGGGGCGGCATCGGCGCCTCTATCGCCCGGTCCTTTGCCGACAGCGGCGCTGACGTGATGATCACCGGCGTCGAAGCGGCCCCTGCCCCCGAAGACAGCGACCGGTTTGCCTACCAGCAGCTCGATGTTACCGACAATACGGCTGTCGAGGCGTTTGCCGCAAGTTTCCCCACACTGGACGTTCTGGTGAATTGCGCGGCGATCACGCAGCGCGGCGCAGAGATGGAGCCCGACTTCTTCGAAACGGTCCTCGACATCAATCTCACGGGCAGTTTCCGGACGGCCCGCGCATTTCACCCGGGCCTGTCGGCCGCGAACGGAACGCTGATCAACGTGGCGTCGATGTACGCGTTCTTTGGCAGCCCGAGGAACCCGGCCTATGGCGCGAGCAAGGCAGGCGTTGCACAGCTGACCAAGTCGCTGGCCATCGCATGGGCACCTGACGGCATCCGGGTCAATGCGATTGCCCCGGGTTTCATCGTGACGGAACAATCGGCCCGCGCGCGCAGCGATCCGGCTTTTGTCGCGGGGATCGAGGCCCGCACCCCGCTGGGGCGCTGGGGGAACCCCGATGACATCGCAGGCGCGGCCCTGTTCCTTGCCTCCGACGCCGCCCGGTTCATTACCGGCACCTGCCTTCCGGTTGACGGGGGATACAGCGTTGTTTGAACATGATGCGCGAGGGAGGCCGCCGATGACGGCGGATTTGTGATGACGAATTCTAGCGATGTCGGGGTGGCCGTTGTCGGCACCGGGTTCATCGGAACCGTTCACACATGGGCGCTGCGCCGGCTGGGCGTTTCGGTGCGCGGCGTGCTGGGATCAAGCCCCGAGCGCGGGGCGGCGGGCGCTCAGGCCATGGGCGTGGGGCACGCCTATCCCGATCTTGAGACGCTGCTGGCCGATCCGTCGGTCGATGTGGTGCATGTCACCTCGCCCAATGACGCGCATTTCGAACAGGTCTGCGCGATCCTGCGGGCAGGAAAACACGTGATCTGCGAAAAACCGCTGGCCATGACATCAGCGCAATCCGCCGAAATGGTCGAGGTCGCAAAGGCCAGCGGCACGCTGGCCGCGGTCTGCTACAACATCCGGTTCTATCCCCTCAACCAGCAGGCACGCGGCATGGTCGCGGGCGGCGAGTTGGGCGATATCCGCTTTGTCTCGGGCCACTACCATCAGGATTGGCTGGCAAGGCCCACAGACTGGAACTGGCGGCTCGAGGCAGACAAGGGCGGCGCGTTGCGCTCGGTCGGCGATATCGGCACGCATTGGGTCGATCTGACCAGCTTCATCGCGGGGATGAAGGCGACCGAGGTCTTTGCCGAGCTGTCCACCTTCCTTCCGGAACGCCAGAAACCCGTGGGCCCGGTCGAGACATTCTCTGCCGCCGAAGGTCAGACCGAACCGGTGAAGATCGAAACCGAGGATGCGGCGATGATCATGCTGCGCTATCCCAATGGCGCGCGCGGGGTCATGTCCACGAGCCAGGTGAATTTCGGACGCAAGAACGTACTCAACTGGGATATCGCCGGGTCCGAGGCATCCGCCGCGTGGCATTCCGAGACGCCCGATCACCTGTGGATCGGCCATCGCGATGCGCCCAACCAGATTCTTCAGCGTGACTTCACCCTGATGAACGCAGCCGGCACCGCCGCCGCCAGCCTGCCACCCGGACATGTGGAGGGCTTTGCCGACAGCTTCTTCGCCTTCTTCCGCCAGTTCTACGGCGACGTGATGGCCGGTGCGCGGGCGGATGCGTCAACCTATGCCTCCTTCGAGGATGGCCATTACGAAATGCTGTTCTGTGACGCCGTGCTGCAAAGCGCGCGCGAAGGGCGCTGGATCGCCATCGCAGACCAATGACACCACAAAGGAGCCTGCCATGAAACTGGGCCTTCTGACCGCCCCTTTCCCGGATACCGACCTGATGGAGGTCGCCGACTGGACGGCCTCCGTCGGCATGTCCGCGCTGGAAATCGCGTGCTGGCCCGCATCGGGGGGCGAGGCACGGCGCTATGCCGGGACCTCTCATATCGACGTGGATGGCCTGACACGGGATCAGGGTCACGAGATCACCGGCGCGCTGGCCGAAAAGGGGATCGAGATCTCAGGGCTGGGCTATTACCCCAACCCGCTCCATCCCGATGCCGGGCATCGCGACGAGGTGATCGGCCATCTGAAAAAGGTCATCACCGCGGCGGGCACGATGGGCGTGGGCGTCGTCAACACCTTTGTCGGTGGTGACAGGGCGTTGACGGTCGATGACAACTGGACCCGCGCGCAGGAGATCATCACCCCCATCGTGAACCATGCGAAGGACAGCGGTGTGACGCTGGCCTTTGAAAACTGCCCGATGATCTTCAGCTATGACGAATGGCCCGGCGGGCACAACATTGCCTATTCGCCGCGCATCTGGCGGCGTATCTTCGAGGAATGGGGCGATGCGGTGGGCATGAATTTCGATCCCTCCCATCTTGTCCTGCAAATGATCGACCAGCGCCGCTTCATCATGGAATTCGGCGCGCACATGGTTCACGTTCATGCCAAGGACCTGATGATCGATCGCGACGGTCTTTATGAACGCGGCATCCTGTCGGCGGGCATGGGCTGGCAGATCCCCCGGCTCTGCGGGCTGGGCGACGTGAACTGGTCACAGTTCTTCTCCGACCTTTACCGCGTCGGGTTCGACGGCCCGATCATCATCGAACATGAAGACCGGATCTTCGAAGGCACCGACGACAAGGTCAAACGCGGCTTCCTGATCGCGCGCGACAACCTCATGCCCTTCATCAAGTGAGGGGCAGCGAACGACGACGAACACTCAACAGGGAGGAAAATCCAATGAAGAGAGTGCTCAAGACAGCGGCCGCGGCCGCAATTGCCGCCGGGCTCGGCGCACCGGCCATCGCGGGTGGCCACGCGGACTACACCATCGGCATCTCGAACACCGTGCAGGGCAATGGCTGGCGCGAAGAGATGATCTGCGCGATGAAGGCGCAGGCACTGGCCTCTGGCGATGTGGGGTCGCTCAACATCGCGCACCGCAACACCGATGCGGCCGGTCAGCTGGAGGATATCCGCAACCTCATTCAGGCCGGGGTCGATGCCATCGTGCTCAATCCGTCGAACACAGAGGGCGTGAACTCTGCCATCCGCGAGGCCACCGAGGCGGGGATCGTCGTCGTGGCCGTCGATCAGGCCGTGACGGAAGAAAGCGCCTATGTCCTGTCGAACGACCAGGAAGGCTATGCCTATCTGGGTGCCAAGTGGCTGTTCGAACAGCTGGGCGGTTCGGGTGACGTGGTCTATATGCGGGGCGCCGCGGGCGCAGGTGCGGACAATGACCGGCACACCGGTTTCACCCGCGCGCTCGAGGAATACCCCGATATCAACGTCGTGCACGAGGTGTTCACCGGCTGGCAGCAGGATCAGGGCAAGCAGCAGATCCTCGACTATATCGCGACCGGCCTGCCCTTCGACGGCATCTGGACGAGCGGCATCGACAACGTGATCGTCGATGCGCTGGTAGAATCGGATGTGCCGCTTGTGCCTGTCGTGGGCGCAGACAACGCAGGCTTCGTCGGCCAGCTGGCCAGTGTCGACGGCCTTGTGGGCGCGGCCGTCACCAACCCCGGCTCCATCGGTGGCGCGGGCGTGACGCTGGCGCTTCAGATCCTCGGCGGCGATATCCCCGAAGACCGCACTGTTCTGGTGACCCCGTCGCTGTGGGACAACACGACAGAGGAAGGGATGGCGCTGATCAACGCAGCCCAGAACCCGAACCTCGATCCGGAATGGCCCGTCTCGGTCTCGATCCCGGGCTGGACCACCTACACCATGGAAGAGATCATCGCCTGCAAGGGCCCCGGCGAGTGATCGACACCGCTTCGAAAGGTCCCCGGCATCATGCCGGGGGCTTTTCCCACAAGACCAGGGCAAGCGAGCAACTTTCATGAACGAGGCGAATTCCGCCCCCGCCGTCCTTGACGCGCAGGGTGTTGCAAAACGGTTCGGCGCGGTATCGGCCCTGACCGACGCATCCCTGACCGTGCGGGCCGGCGAAGTTGTGGCCCTGATGGGCGCCAACGGGGCCGGGAAATCCACCTTCGTCAAGATATTGACCGGCGCGCTGAGGCCCGATGGCGGCCATGTCCGCATCAAGGGCCGCGACAGCACGGTCGGGAACCCCGCCGACGCCCGGAAATCCGGGCTTGTCCCGATCTATCAGGAACCCTCTCTGATCCCCGATCTCGACGTCGCCGACAACCTGCGCCTCGGCAATACCCCGGTCGAGCCGTTCCTGCGCTGGGTCGAGGAACTGGGCATCGAGGGCCTGCGCCTTGACGACATGATTGGCGACCTGCCGCTTGCCACGCTGCGGATCCTCGATCTCGCGCGGGCGCTGGCGGTCGAACCCGACGTGCTCCTGCTTGATGAAATGACGGCGGCCCTGCCCACGAACCTTGTCGAACAGGTGCTGCGGGTCGTGCGGCAACAGGCCGATGCAGGCCGGTCCGTCATCTTCATTTCCCACCGCTTCGCCGAGATTGCGCAATTGTGCGACAGGGCCACGATCCTGCGCGACGGCGGCACGGTGGCCGACCTGCCGATCGAACCCGGCATCGAGGAAAAGATCGTCGAGCTGATGCTTGGCGCAGCCCTCGAGCGGGGCCACATCGTCACTTCCGAAGGCCAGCCAGCCCATGCAACCGGGCGGACACCCCGCCTTGCGGTCTCGGGCCTGTCATCCGGACCAAAGCTCCGGGATGTGGGGTTCGATCTCTTCCCCGGGGAGGTTCTTGGCGTCGTCGCCCTTGAAGGTCAGGGGCAGGACGAGTTGTTCGATGTGCTCTCGGGATTTCGCCGCGCGGATGGCGGCACGGTGCGCATCGACGGTCAGGAGGCCAGCTTTCGCCACCCCGCCGACGCTATCGCGAAGGGCCTGACCTACGTGCCCGGCAACCGGGCCGAGGCGCTGCTGATGGAGCGGTCGGTGCGCGAGAACATCGCGCTCCCGCTGCTGGCGCGGATCCGGCACTGGGGGCCGATCCGTATGCGCGACGAGGCCGCCCGCGTGGGCGAGGCGATCGACAAGCTTCAGATCGACACCCGCGCGCAGGGCGAGGTTCAGCGCCTGTCAGGCGGCAACCAGCAGAAGGTCACGATCGGTCGGTGGATCGCCACGGGGGTCGAGACGCTGTTGCTGTTCGATCCCACACGCGGCATCGACGTCAGGACCAAGCGCCAGATCTATCCGCTTGTCCGGGAACTGGCCGAACGGGGCGCCGCGATCCTTTATTACACCTCAGAACTCGATGAGGTTCAGCTGGCCTGCGACCGGGCCATCGTCATCTTCAACGGCCGGGTCGTCGACGTGGTCGACGCGGCCCATGCCGACGAACAGACGCTCATGCGCGCGGCCTACGGTCTGACCGAGCAGGATCGCGCGGAGGCCGTGTCATGATGCGTCTCATCTCGAAGAACCGCTGGACCATGGGTCTGTTCGTCGTTCTGGCGCTCTTGTTCGTGGTGACGAAGATCATCCAGCCGGACTTCGGCGCATCGGGCGTGGAATCGCTGGCGCGCGCGTCCCTGCCCTTCGCCTTCGCGACCGCTGCGATGGCCGTCGTGGTGATCGCCGGCGGGATCGATCTGTCGGTCGCCTCGATGATGGCGGTCGCCAGCGTCACCGCGGCCGTTCTGATGCAGGGCGCAAGCGACGCGATGGCCATTCCCATCGTGATCCTCGTCCTCGTCATCGGGGTGATCATGGGCGCGATCAACGGCGCTCTGATCGTGATCACGAAGGTGCCCGACATCGTCGTGACCCTCGCCATGCTCTTTGTCTGGGAGGGCGTGGCCCTTCTGATCCTCAATGCCCCGGGGGGCGCCGCGGCCGACTGGCTCGAAGCGCTGATCGTCGGTGGCACGGGGCTTCTGGGTATACCCAAGGCGCTGATCGTGCTTGCCGTCTGTGTGCTGGTCGTCTGGATACCGCTGCGGCGGTCGCGCCTGGGCCTGTCGATCTATGCGATCGGCAGCGATGAGAACGCAGCCTTTCGCTCGGGCATCGCGGTGGGCCGGACCCGGATCATCGCCTATGCGATCTGCGGGCTGTTTGCCGCGATGGGCGGGCTGAGTCTGACCATGAGCACCGGCATCGGTGAGCCGATCCCCGGCCCCTACCTTCTGGCCAGCGTCGCGGCGGTCGTCCTTGGCGGTGTCGTTCTTGGCGGTGGCAAGGGCGGGCTGATCGGACCCATCGTCGCCGTCTTCATCCTGCGGCTGGTGCGGATGGACCTGACGCTGATGTCGGTCGATCCCAACGTCACGACCATCGTGGAGGGCACGATCATGGTGGCCGTCGTGATGCTGGGCGGGGTTCTGGCGATAAGGAGTGCGCGATCATGACGACGCTTGCCCCGGACACGACATTCCTGAAACGGCTCGGCCGCTTCATGCGGGACAACCCGGTGATCCCGCTGATCCTCTTGCTGATCGTCCTGATCGGCATCCTCGAATTCATGCGCCCCGGCATCGTCAACGAACGCTGGCTGGGCAACACGGTGAAATTCGCGATCCCGCTGGCAATGCTGGCCGCCTGTCAGACGCTGACGATGCTGACCGGCGGGATCGACCTTTCGGCGGGGATCGTGGCCACGATCACCTCGTTCGTCATGGCGACGCTGGTGCCGGTCTACGGGCCGACGGGGGCCATCCTCCTGAGCCTGATCCCCGCCATCCTCATGGGTCTGGCAAACGGGATCGGCGTGGCCTTTGCCCGGGTTCACCCGTTGATCATGACGCTGGGCACGGGGCTGATCGGGACGGGCTGCCTTCAGGTCTATCAGCGGTTCGTCATCGCGACCGGATCGGAGGTGCCGGAATTCCTCGCCTGGCTCGGCACCGGGCGGACGTGGGGGTTTCCCAACGCGCTGGTCCTATTCATCCCCTTTGCCATCCTGATCCTCTGGGGCCAGCGGCGCACAGGGTTCGGTCGGTTGCTTTACGCCTTGGGATCGAACGAACGTGCGGCCAAGCTGTCGGGCGTCCGGGCCTGGCAGGTCTATATGGCGCTCTATGTCCTGTCGGCGCTGATCGCCGGCATCGCCGGGCTTCTTTACGTGGGGCTGATCAAGGCCCCCTCGCTGAGCCTTGCCAATCCGCTGATGCTGCCCTCGATCGCGGCGGCCGTGGTGGGCGGCACATCCATCTTCGGCGGTCGGGGCGGCTATGCCGGCACCATCGTGGGCGCACTGATCCTGACGGTTCTGGGCACGCTTCTCACGCTTCTTCAGATGCCCGAGGGCGCGCGGCGCATCCTCTTCGGGCTGATCATCCTGTTCGTCACCGCGCTTTACGTGCGGCTCACCGATCAACGCTAGGGAGGCAGACATGGCCCCGTTCCGCATCGCAGGCATCAGCTTCGATCACATGCATATGGGCGATCTCCTGCGGCTCGTCCACGACCATCCCGAGGCCGAGATCGCCGCTCTTTTCGACCCCGACCGGGCGAAGATGCGGATCGCGGCCGAGGCCTTCGGCGTGCCGGAGGATCGCCTTTTCACCGACTTCGATGCCTGCATGGCCGCCGGGCCCTATGACATGGCGATCCTCTGCGCGGCAACGGCAGATCACGCGGCCTATACCGAACGGCTCGCCCCGCATGGCTGCCACGTCTTTGTGGAAAAACCCTTTGCGGCCAGCACCGATGATGCGCGCCGGATGATCGCCGCGATGGAGGGCACCGGCAAACAGATGGCGATCAACTGGCCTCTACGCTGGGTCGAAAGCCATGTGACGGCCAAGCGGCTGATCGACGAGGGGCTGATCGGTGAACTGATCGAGGTGCATTTCTACGATGGCAATCGCGGCCCGCTTTACCATCTGGCCGACAAGGTCGAGGTGAGCCCTGAAGAGGTCGAACGCCAGAAACCGGACAGCTGGTGGTACAAGAAGGCCTCGGGCGGCGGGAGCCTTCTGGATTACCTCGGCTACGGAGCAACGCTCGGCACGTGGTACATGAATGGTGAGGCGCCGCTCGAGGTGACCTGCGTTGTGGACGAGACGCCGGGGATCGAGGTCGATCAGCATTCGATCACCATCTGCCGCTATGCCAGGGGCCTGTCAAAGATGGAAACGCGCTGGGGCACCTTCACCGACCCATGGGCGCGTCAACCGCAGCCGCGCTGCGGGTTCGTTTTCGTGGGCAGCGACGGCACGATCGCAAGCGAGGATTACGCCGATCACGTCACCGTCCAGACCCGCGCCCGGCCCGAGGTGCATCCGATTCCCGCCGATCCGCTGCCCGAGGGCGAACGCAACGCCATCGAATACGTTCTCGGCTGCATCGCGCGCGGGGAACCTGTGGGCGGACCGCTTGATCCCGCGCTCTGCCTGACCGCGCAGCGCATCGTCGATACCGCCGCCGCCTCGGCCGCGCAGAAACGCACGCTGGACCTCTTGCCATGAGCGAGGCCGATACCGACACCTATGCCCTGCGCGCGGCCAAGGTCGCCGAGATCGCGGCCCCCGATATCGCCTACCAGCCCCCCTCGCCCCGCGATGACAGCCCGAGGATCGGGCTGATCGGGGCGGGCGGCATTTCGGTCAGTCATCTTGACGCCTGTCGCACCGCCGGGTGGAACGTCACCACGATCTGCAATCGCACGCTGTCGAAGGCAGAAGACAAGGCCGCCAGGTTCTACCCGCAGGCCCGGGTTACCGATGACTGGGCCACAGTCCTTGCCGATCCGGAAATCGACGTGGTCGACATCACGCCCTATCCCGCCGCGCGGCTTCCGATCATCGAGGCAGCGCTCGAGGCCGGCAAACATGTTCTGAGCCAGAAACCCTTCGTGACCTCCCTTGACGACGGGGAGCGGCTGGTCGCGCTGGCCGAGGCGAAGGGCGTGAAACTCGCCGTGAACCAGAACGGCCGCTGGTCGCCCCATCACGCCTGGATGCGCGGGGCCGTCAGGGGCGGGCATCTGGGCACGCTGCGCAGTGCGCATGTCTCGATCGGTTGGGATCATTCATGGATCAAGGGCACACCGTTCGAGGATATCGACGACCTGATCCTGTATGATTTCGGGGTTCACTGGTTCGACTTTCTGGTCTCGATCGCCGGGGACCGTATCCGCAGGGTCAGCGCCTCGACGGCGCGCGCCGCCGGTCAGACCCCGCGGCCACCCCTGCTGGCGCAGGCTCTGGTGGAGCTTGACGACGGACAGGCAAGCCTAGTGTTTGACGGCGCCACGCCACACGGGCCCCGCGACACCACGCAGATCACCGGCACCGACGGCAGCCTGTCGAGCATCGGGGAATCGCTGGGAGAGCAGGTCGTCACGCTGACCACGGCAGAGGGCCGGGCCTCGCCTACGCTGACCGGCACATGGTTCAACGACGGGTTCCGCGGCGCGATGGGGGAGCTTCTCTGCGCCATCGAAGAGGATCGCGAACCGGGCAATGGCGCGCGCGAGAACCTGCAAAGCCTTGCCCTGTGTTTCGCGGCGATTGAATCGTCCCGCACGGGGCGGCCTGTAGATATCGGCGCCGTGCGGCACCTTCCGGGAGACACACCATGACACGCGTTCTGATCGTGGGCCTTGGCAACATGGGCCGGTCTCATGCGCTGGCCCATCATGCCCTCGACGGGTCCGAAATCGTGGGCCTCGTGAACCGGTCGGATGTCGATCTGCCCGAGGCTCTGGCCCGCTACCCGCGGTTCAACAGCTTCGAGGCAGGCATGGAAACCGGTCCCGACCTTGTCGTGATCGCCACCTATTCCGACAGCCACGCCGATTACGCGATCCGCGCGATGGAGGCGGGCGCCCATGTCTTTGTGGAAAAGCCGCTCGCCACGACTGTCGCCGATGCCGAGCGGGTGGTCGAAACGGCGACCCGCCTCAACCGCAAACTGGCGGTGGGCTATATCCTGCGACATCACCCCTCATGGGTCCGCCTGATCGACGAGGCCCGTAGCCTTGGCGGTCCTTACGTGTTCCGGATGAACCTCAACCAGCAATCCTCCGGCGCGGAATGGGACACCCACAAATCGCTGATGAAGACGACAAGCCCGCTTGTCGATTGCGGCGTTCATTACGTCGACGTGATGTGCCAAGTCACCGACGCGCGGCCGGTGCGCGTTCAGGGCATCGGCCTGCGCTTGTCGGACGAGATCGCCCCAGACATGTACAACTACGGCCAGCTTCAGGTCGTGTTCGAGGATGGCTCTGTCGGCTGGTACGAGGCGGGCTGGGGGCCGATGATGTCGGAAACCGCGTTCTTCGTGAAAGATATCGTCAGCCCCAACGGATCGGTCTCGATCCTTGATGCCGACAAGGGCGACAGCGCCGATATCGATGGCCACACCAAGGTTGGCGGCATCCTCGTGCACCGCCCCGGCGGAGACCAGATGATCGCGCTCGATGACGAGCCGGGGCATCAGGCGCTGTGCGATGCGGAACAGGCCTATCTGCTGCGCGCGATCGCCGAGGATATCGACCTGTCGCGCCACATGGCCGACGCGGTCAGTTCGCTCAGGATCTGCATTGCCGCCGATGAAAGCATTCGCAAGGGTCACGCCATCACGCTTTGACATTAGGCGTTCCGGGGGACCGTTGATAATATTGCCCATCAATATGAGGTCTCGTCATGGCTGAACCCGGGATCACCCTCCTTGTAGGCACCACGAAGGGCGCGTTCCTGCTGTCGGGCGGGACCGACAGGTCCGGCTGGCGCGCTCACGGCCCGTTCTGCGGTGGCTGGACGATCAATCACATGGCCGGCGACCCGGCGACGGGCATGATCTGGGCCGCGGGCGGCGGCGATTTCCACGGCGCGGGCGTCTGGCGAAGCGAGAATGGCACCGACTGGGCCCTTACCCGGCTGACCACCGGAACACTGGATGACTGGGCGGTCAACGACCCCGATTTCGCCGCCATGGTCGGCTGGACCGGCGAGCCCCTGCCCCATGGCGACGACTTCACCCAGATCTGGAGCCTGTGCCGCGACGAGGGCCGGCTTTATGCGGGAACCAAGCCCGCGCGCCTTCTGGTCAGCGATGATGACGGCGCGACATGGACCAAGGTCGAAGGGCTGACGAACCACCCCTCAGCCGAGAGCTGGCACGGCGGCGCGGCGGGCCTTGTCCTGCACACGATCGTCCCGCATCCCGACGACAAGGCCAAGATGTGGATCGGCATTTCCGCAGCCGGCGTCTTTGCGACCGAGGACGGCGGCGCGACATGGGACAGGCGCAATCGCCTGTCGAACGCCGAGGCCTGCGAGGGCCATGACCATCCCGCAGCCCCCCGCGACGGCGAGACGGGGCATTGCATCCACAACATGATGCGCGCGCCCGGCGATGGCGACGTGCTTTATCAGCAGAACCACCACGGCGTCTGGCGGTCGGCCGATGGCGGGCGCAGTTGGGATGACATCACCGAGGGCCTTCCCTCGACCTTCGGCTTTCCGATCCGGGTCCATCCCCGCGATCCCGACACGCTCTGGACCCTGCCCCTGAACGGCGACATGGCCGGGCGCTTTCCGCCCGATGCCGCCGCCGCCGTCTGGCGGTCGCGCGATGGCGGGGCCAGTTGGCAGGCAATGCGCGACGGCCTGCCGCAAGAGGGCTGCTTCTTCACCGTCCTGCGGCAGGCGATGGCGGGTGACACCCGCGATCCGGTGGGCCTCTACTTCGGCACGAACAGCGGCTCCGTCTTTGCGAGCCTCGATGAAGGCGACAGCTGGGACGAGATCGCCCGCCACCTGCCCACGATCCTGTCGGTCGAGGTTCTCGACCGGGCCTGAGCCTCAGGCCGGGGCCGTGCCACCCAAGGCGAGCGTCAGGTTGCGCGCCGCCCCGGCCACGGCGCGGCCCAATGCAGGCACCGCCTCCTCCGGCATCCGGCTTGTCGGCCCCGAGACCGAGATGCCGGCCACCGCCTCGTCATGAATGTCGAAGACGGGGGCCGCGATGCAGCGCATGCCGAGGTTCTTTTCCTCCCGGTCCTCGGCAAAGCCCAGCGCGCGGGCGCGGTCGAGGTCAGCGGACAGCGCCTGCCTGTCGGTCAGCGTATGCGGCGTAAACGCCTCGAGCGGATCGTGCCCCAGGAGCCGGTCGCGCCGCGCCGGATCCATCTGTGACAGAAGCGCCTTGCCGATCCCCGAGGAATGCAGCGGTGACAAGGTGCCCGGCGCAAAGAAGGCCCGGATCGTCGCCTGTGTCTCCACCTGGCTGACGAACAGGACATTCGCACCCTGAACGATGCCAAGATTGGCGGTCTCGCCCGTCTCTTCCATCAGCTGCCGAAGAAAGGGGCGCGCCCGTTCCACAAGGCTGGTGCGGCGAAGGAAGCGCGCCCCGATGACGAAGGCTCGCGAGCCGATATGCCAGACCTGCGCACCGGCATCGAATTCCACGAGACCGCGCCCTTCGAGGGTCACGAGGATCCGGTAGATCGTGGCGGGCGACTGGCCCATCCGGGTCGCGATCTCGGACAGGGCAAGGCCCGGATTCTCGCTCAGATACTCGAAGACGGCCATTGCGCGATCAAGCGACTTGATCGTGTTCTGTTCTGTCTTGTCATCCCATCCGCGCGGTCGACCTCGGGCGCGACGCGGGGTGGATTCGGCTGCGGTGTCACCCAAGTTATTGCCTCCGTATCATTAATGAATATATTTTTCATATCATGAAAAACTTAAGTCACTGATATAGATACTATTATTCTGCAACATCGTTTTTGAAAAACAATTTCAAAAAAGTTTCCTCCTGTCCAGCCCAGGCCTAGGGTGATCCCAATCTAAAAGGACAGAGCCATGAGCTTCCAGAACCCCGTCTTCATTCCCGGCCCCACCAATATCCCCGAGGCGCTGCGGAAGGCCTGCGACATGCCGACGATCGATCACCGGTCGCCGCTGTTCGGGCAAATCCTGCACCCCGCCCGCGACGGCGTGCGCCGGGTTCTGCAAAGCGAAGCGGCCGAGGTGTTCATCTTTCCCTCGACCGGGACGGGTGGCTGGGAAGCGGCGATCACCAACACGCTCTCGGCTGGCGATACCGTTCTGGCGGCCCGCAATGGCATGTTCAGCCATCGCTGGATCGACATGTGCCAGCGCCACGGCCTGACCGTGCAGATCATCGAAACGCCCTGGGGTCACGGCATCCCCGCTGACCGCATCGAAGAGGCGCTCGCCGCCGATACCGGCCACGAGATCCGCGCTGTTCTGGCCACCCATAACGAGACCGCGACCGGCGTCCGCTCTGACATCGCGGCGATCCGCGCGGCAATGGATGCGGCCCGGCACCCCGCGATGCTTTTCGTCGATGGGGTGAGTTCCATCGCCTCGATAGACTTCCGCTTCGACGACTGGGGCATCGACATCGCGGTGACGGGCTCGCAGAAGGGCTTCATGCTGCCGCCGGGGCTTGCGATCCTTGGGTTCAGCGCCCGCGCGATGGAGGCGACCGCGACGGCCCGACTTCCCCGCACCTTTTTCGACGTACATGACATGGCGCGCGGATACGCGGCCAATGCCTATCCCTACAACCCTGCTGTGGGTCTCTTGAACGGGCTGAACCTGGCCTGCGAGATGCTCCTGTCGGAAGGGTTGGATCAAGTTTTCGCCCGCCATCACCGCATCGCGACGGGCGTGCGACAGGCCGTCGCGGCTTGGGGGCTGGAGCTGTGCGCGGCGACGCCGGAGGTGCAATCCGATACGGTCAGCGCGATCCGCACGCCGGACGGGTTCGACGCGACCCGCATCGTCTCCCACGCGGCAGAGGCCTATGGCGTGGCCTTCGGCACGGGCCTGGGCGAGGTTGCGGGCAAGGTGTTCCGCATCGGCCATCTTGGCAGCATGACGGATGTCATGGCCCTGTCGGGGATCGCGACGGCCGAGATGTGCATGGTCGATCTTGGCCTTGATATCACGCTGGGATCGGGCGTTGCCGCGGCACAGGACTACTACCGCGTGACCAACGCGCAGACCCGGAAGGCGGCCGCATGATGAAGGATATCGACCAGATGACGATCCCGACCTTCGATGACATGCTGGCCGCGCATGACAGGATCGCCCCCCATATCCACCGGACCCCGGTTCTGACGTCATCTTTCCTGAACGACCTGACCGGCGCGCAGATTTTTTTCAAATGCGAGAACTTCCAGAAAGCCGGGGCGTTCAAGGTGCGCGGGGCGTCGAACGCCGTCTTCATTCTGAGCGACGAAGAGGCAGCACGCGGCGTCTGCACCCATTCCAGCGGGAACCACGCGCTGTCCCTGTCCTACGCGGCGGGCCGGCGGGGGATCCCCTGCCACGTTGTCATGCCGCGCACCGCGCCCGAGGCCAAGAAGGATGCCGTGCGCGGATATGGCGGGATCATCACCGAATGCGCGCCCTCGACCACCTCGCGTGAGGCCGTCTTTGCAGAGGTTCAGGCGGCCACGGGCGGCAATTTCGTCCATCCTTACAACGATCCGCGCGTGATTGCCGGGCAAGGCACCTGCTCGCGAGAGCTGATGGAGCAGACGGACGGGCTCGACATCGTGGTGGCGCCGATCGGCGGTGGTGGCATGATCTCGGGCACTTGCCTGACCCTGTCGACCCTTGCGCCGGAGACGCAGATCATCGCCGCCGAGCCGGAACAGGCCGACGACGCCTGTCGCAGCTTGAAGGCCGGTCACATCATCGCCGACGACGCGCCGCAAACGGTGGCCGATGGGCTGAAGGTGCCGCTCAAGGAGCTGACATGGCATTTCGTGTCCAACCACGTGACCGACATCCTGACGGCGTCGGAAGACGAGATCGTGGAGGCCATGAAACTCACGTGGAAACGGATGAAGATCATCATCGAAGCCAGCTGCGCGGTGCCGCTTGCCACGATCCTCAAGAACCCTGACCGCTTTGCCGGCAAACGCGTGGGCGTGATCCTCACCGGCGGCAATGTCGACCTCGATACCCTTCCCTGGGTGACGGGATAAATCCCGCCCACCCAACACAGGAGACCAACATGAAAGATCGCACCGACCTTGACGCATACGAGCTGGGCTTTGACATCCCGGCCCTGCCCGGCATGGACGCGGCCGACATCCAGACGCCGGCCCTTGTGCTTGATCTGGACGCGCTGGAACGCAACATCGCCAAGATGGGGGCCTATGCAAAGGCGCATGGCATGCGCCACCGCGTCCACGGCAAGATGCACAAATCCGTCGATATCGCCCGGCTTCAGATGGAGCTTGGTGGCGCCTGCGGCGTCTGCTGCCAGAAGGTATCGGAAGCCGAGGTCTTCGCACGCGGCGGCATCACCGATGTTCTGGTCTCGAACCAGGTGCGCGATCCGCTCAAGATCGACCGGCTGGCCCGCCTACCGCTTCTGGGTGCGCGCACGCTGTGCTGTGTCGACGATATCGCCAATGTGGCCGACCTATCCGAGGCCGCGACCCGACACGGAACCCAGATCGAATGCCTGATCGAGATCGATTGCGGCGCAGGCCGCTGTGGCGTCACGACAACGGAAGCCGTGGTCGAAATCGCCCGCGCGATCGACGCCGCCCCGGGGCTGAAATTCGGCGGGCTTCAGGCCTATCAGGGCGCGATGCAGCATCTGGACGATTACGCCGAGCGGAAGGCCAAGATAGCAGTCGCCATCGCCATGGTCAGCGACGCCGTCGAGGCGCTGAAGACACACGGACTTGAATGCGACATCGTCGGGGGCGGCGGCACCGGAAGCTATTATTTCGAAAGTAATTCAGGCGTCTACAATGAATTGCAATGTGGGTCCTATGCTTTCATGGATGCCGATTACGGCCGCATCCGCGATGCCGAGGGCAACCGCATCGATCAGGGCGAATGGGAAAACGCGATGTTCCTCCTGACGCAGGTCATGAGCCATGCCAAGGCCGACAAGGCCATCGTGGACGCGGGGCTCAAGGCGCAATCCGTCGACAGCGGCCTGCCGGTGATCTTTGGCCGAACGGATGTCGAATACGTCAAATGCTCGGACGAGCATGGCGTGGTCGCAGATCCCGACAGGGTGCTGGCGGTGGGTGACAAGCTCAGGCTTGTGCCGGGCCATTGCGACCCGACCGCCAATGTCCACGATTGGTATGTGGGCGTGCGGGACGGCAAGGTCGAAACGCTCTGGCCCGTCTCGGCGCGCGGCAAGGCGTTCTGAACGCAAGACAGGAAGGACCGCCGCCCATGTGGATCGTGCCGGAACGTGAAATCGGGTCGCTTCTGACCCGACAGGCTGCCTTTGATGCAGTGGAACAGGTCTTTGCCGCGATGGCGCAGGGTGCGGCCCGCAACTTCCCCGTGATCCGCGAGGCGCTTGGCCATGAAGACGCGCTTTACGGCTTCAAGGGCGGGTTCGATGCCGCGGGGGGCGCGCTCGGGCTCAAGGCCGGGGGATATTGGCCGCACAATCACGCGCGGCGCGGGCTGATCAACCATCAATCGACCGTCTTCCTGTTCGATCCCGACAGCGGACGGGTGCGGGCCATGGTGGGCGGCAATCTTCTGACGGCGCTGCGCACGGCTGCGGCCTCTGCGGTATCGATCCGCCACCTCGCGCGTACGGATGCGCGGACGCTCGGGATCGTCGGCGCAGGCCATCAATCGGCGTTCCAGCTTCGCGCCGCGCTCGAGCAACGGCCCTTCGACAGGGTCATCGGCTGGAACCGCGACGCGGGCAAACTCGACCGGCTGGCTGCAATCGCGGCCGAGGCCGGTCTGCCCTTCGAAGCGGTGTCCATTGAGGGGATGCGCGATGCGGATGTGATCATCACGATCACTTCCTGTTTCGCGCCGGTCCTGCTTTCGGATCACGTCGCGCCCGGGACGCATCTCGCCTGCATGGGCACCGATACAATCGGCAAACAGGAGGTCGGGGCCGACCTGCTGGCGACGGCGCGGGTCTTTACCGACGAGGTTGCCCAATCCGTGACACTGGGCGAGGCACAACATGCGGTCGCGGCAGGCACGCTCTCGGCTGAGGCCATCACGCCGCTTGGCGCGGTGATCAATGGCAGCACACCGGGGCGGACAGGGAAGGACGAGGTGACGCTCTTTGACGGGACCGGCGT
Source organism: Alexandriicola marinus (assembly GCF_004000435.1). Classification (GTDB taxonomy): domain Bacteria; phylum Pseudomonadota; class Alphaproteobacteria; order Rhodobacterales; family Rhodobacteraceae; genus Alexandriicola; species Alexandriicola marinus. Next base: position 297,603 of record NZ_RBVZ01000003.1, on the reverse strand, counting down.
CGGTTTGCAGGACCTTGCAGTTGCCGCCACTCTGGTCGAGGTTGCGATCGAACAGGGCCTCGCGATCGAGGTCGATTTCTGAAAGCGAAGACACCCCGATGCCCCGCATCATGATCAATGGCTTCGGCCGCATCGGCCGGACCGTGCTGCGACAGCTGCTCCGCGATCCGGCACACACGGATATCGAGATTGCCGCGATCAACGATATCGCCCCTCTCGACATGTGCGCATACCTGTTTCGCTATGACAGCGTCTTTGGCCCGTGGCCCGGCACGGTCGAGGCGGACGACGGTCATCTGCTGGTCGCCGGGCGTCGGATCCCGTTCTGGCAAAGCGCCGACATCTCGGGCCGTGATCTGGCGGGTGTCGACGTGGTTCTAGAGTGCACGGGCACTGCCCACACAAGACCCCGCGCCGAGGCCGGTGTCCTTGCGGGCGCGGGCGCGGTTCTGGTGTCCGGACCGTCAGAGGCCGCGGACCAGACCATCGTTCTGGGCGCCAACGAGGCCGATCTGGGCGGGGCTCGGATCATCTCGAACGCATCCTGCACAACGAACGCGATCGGCCCCCTGATGGCCGCGATCGACGCGGCACTCGGGATCGAGGCCGCGCATGTGACCACGGTGCATTGCTATACCGGCAGCCAGCCCACCGTAGACGCGCCGGCGGCCAGCTATGAACGAAGCCGTGCCGCGGCCGTGTCGATGGTGCCGACAACGACCAGCGCCGCGAGCCAGGTGATCAAGGTTCTGCCCGGGCTTGCCGGCCGGATCAGTGTGGCGGCGATCCGGGTGCCTGCGATCAGCGTCTCGACCATCGACGCGACGATCCGGCTTAAGACGCGCCCCGAGGGGGATTTCAACGATCTGCTGCGCGCGACATTCTCCGGGTCGCGGCTTGTCGGCCTGATCGACGATCCCTGCGTGTCGACCGATCTGCGCGGACGGCCGGAATCGGTTGTCCTCGCCCTGCCCGAGACGATGCGCAGCGGCGCGGATCAGGTCAGGATCATGGGCTGGTATGACAATGAATGGGGGTTTTCGGCGCGGATGATCGACATGACCCGCAGGATTGCCGCGCGCCAGGTCTGACCCCGGCGCGCCGCATAGGCTCATGCGTCTTCGAGATGCTGATCGGGCTCCTTGGCGCCGGTCATATAGGCCACGGCATCCGACATCGAATGCGTCTTGGGGTCGATCACGCAGAGCCGCTTGCCAAGGCGGTGCACATGCACCCGGTCGCAGACTTCGAAGACATGGGGCATGTTGTGGCTGATCAGGATGATCGGAATGCCGCGTGCGCGCACGTCCTTGATCAGCTCCAGCACCCGGCGGCTTTCCTTTACGCCCAGCGCGGCTGTCGGCTCGTCGAGGATGATGACCTTGGAGCCGAAGGCCGCTGCACGCGCCACCGCGACGCCCTGCCGCTGGCCACCCGAAAGCGTCTCGACCGGCTGATTGATGTTCTGGATCGTCATCAGGCCCAGATCGTTCAGCTTCTGCCGGGCGAATTCCTCCATCCGGGCCTTGTCGAGCCGGCGGAAGACCTTGCCCATGATCCCCGGCTGGCGCAGTTCGCGGCCCATGAACAGGTTGTCGGTGATCGACAGAGCCGGGCTGACGGCCAGCGTCTGGTAGACGGTCTCGATCCCCGCGTGGCGGGCATCATTCGGAGAGCCGAAACTGACCTTCTGCCCCTCGAGCCAGACCTCGCCTCCATCGGGGACGACCGCCCCCGACAGCGCCTTGATCAGGGTCGATTTGCCAGCGCCGTTGTCGCCGATAACACCGAGGATCTCGCCGGGATACAGCTCGAAGTCGCAGTGGTCGAGGGCCACGACCTTGCCATACCGCTTGGTGAGATTGACGGCCTTGAGAATGGGATCGCTCATGTCGTCACCTTTCTGATCCACTGGTCGATGGCCACGGCAACGATAATCAGCGTGCCGATCAGCATGAAGGTCCATTGCGGGTTGACCCCCGCCATGCCGAGGCCGAGCATGAACACGCCGACGATCACGGCGCCGAAGAAGGCGCCCCAGATCGAGCCCCGTCCCCCGAACAGGGAGATGCCCCCGATCACGACCGCGGTGATGGATTCGATATTTCCCTCGAGCCCCGTCGACGCGGAGGGAGAGACCGAGGCAAATCGTCCGATCATCGACCAGCCCGCGATCGCGGCGATCAAGCCTGCAAGCATATAGACCGACATCAGCGTCCGCTTGACGTTGACCCCGGCAAGCTCGGCGGCCTCGGGATCGTCGCCCACGGCATAGACATGGCGGCCCCATGCAGTCGAGCGCAGAACATAGGCCAGCACAATCGTGAGACCGATCATGACGAGCACGCCGTAGGTGATCTTGGTCTGCCAGATCAGGTCCAGCAGGAACTGGTCCGTGTCATTGGGTCGGATGCGCTCATAGGTGATCCCGCGCAGCGTCTCGAACCATGTCACGAACTGTTCGTTCGGCTTGAGCCCCAACCATTGTAGCATCGGGGCCTCTTCGCGGATGTCGCGGGCGCGGATCGTCTCGTTCTTGGAATAGATGTAGTTGGCGGCCAGAACGATCTGCCAGACGCCCAGCGTCGCGATGAACGGCGGGATCCTGACCCGCGTCACCAGCCAGCCCGACACGGCGCCGATGGCGGCGCCTGCCGCCAGCCCGCAGGCGACGGCAACGGCGGGCGGCAGCCCGTATCGGAACGTGAATTGCCCCATGATCACGGAGCAGAACACCGCGATCGCGCCGACCGACAGATCGATCCCGGCAGTCAGGATGACGAGGGTCTGGGCCAAGGCGAGAATGCCGACGATCTGGATCTGCTGAAAGACCAGCGTCATCTGCGGCAGGAAGCGGGGCCCAAGCCAACCGGTAAAGATCATGATGGCACAGACCAGAACGATCAGCGGCACCAGCGAGGGTGTCTTGTGCAGCGCCCCCTGAATTCGCGTGACGACCGAGGTATCGGCCGAGTCGAACGACGCGACGTTTTGCGATGCGTCCTTCAAACCGGATTCGTAGTTGTCAGGAGTTTCGGCCATGTTTGTCTCCGTCCGTCGGAAATCACCCGACATTGTAGACGAAGGGCGGATCAAAGTCCGCCCCTCGCATTGATAAAGACTACGCTTCGGATTTGCGTTTTCGCATCAGCCCCAGCAGAGCTCGGTGCCTTCTTCAACAGAGATCGAGTCGACCCCGTCAACCGGCTCGCCGGTGACAAGCGCGACGCCGGTGTCGAAGAATTCCTTGCCGGGGGTATTCTCGGGCAGCGTGCCATCGGCGGCATAGGCCGCGATCGCCTCGATGCCGAGGGATGCCATCAGCAGCGGATACTGCTGGGAAGTGGCACCGATCACGCCATCGGCGACATCGGCCACACCCGGGCAGCCACCGTCAACGGACACGATCAGGACATCATCCTGACGACCCACGGCGACCAGAGCCTCGTAGGCGCCTGCGGCGGCGGGCTCGTTGATCGTGTAGACGACGTTGATGTCGGGATCTGCGGCAAGGCAGGTCTCCATCGCGGTGCGTCCACCCTCTTCGTTGCCCGCGGTCACCTCGTTGCAGATGATGCGTTCATCGGTTTCGTCGCCCCACATGTTGGGATCGACGACATCGATGCCGAACCCGGTCAGGAAGCCCTGATCGCGGAGCACGCCCACGGTCGGCTGGCTGATCGCAAGGTCGAGCATCGCGATCTTGGCATCTGCGGCAGCGTCGCCCATGGCGGCGGCAGCCCAACGACCGATGAGTTCGCCGGCAAGGAAATTGTCGGTGGCAAAGGTCGCGTCAGCCGCGTCGATCGGCTCCAGCGGTGTGTCGAGTGCGATCACCAGAAGGCCCGCATCGCGTGCCTGCTGCACCGGCTCGACGATGGCCGCAGTGTCGGAGGCGGTGATCAGGATACCCGAGGCGCCATTGGCGATGCAGGTTTCGATCGCCGCAACCTGGCTTTCGTGGTCGCCGTCAACCGTGCCGGCATAGGAGTTGAGCGAAATGCCCAGTTCTTCCGCCTTGGCCTCGGCGCCTTCGCGCATCTTGACGAAGAAGGGGTTGGTGTCGGTCTTGGTGATAAGGCAAGCGCTGACGCCGTGGGCGTCGGCCATTGCGGTGCCGGACATAGCGGCAAAGGCCAGCGCGGAGCTGGCAAGTAGCTTTTTCATGTAGTCCTCCCTTGCCCTTGCGGGCGTTCGTTCATTCCCCTCCGGGAATTCCCCAAGAATGTTTGATTCGAGAGTCTCCGTCAATAAATAAATCAACTTGATTTATTAAGGCGACCCTCCCTAAGTTGGGGATGGGAGGACAAGATGCAGCTTCGCGGCGCTTATCCGCGTGATACGGTCAGTGCGTCCGAAGGGGCGCGGCCCGTTGGTGTGCGCGACCACAACGAACGGCTGGTCCTGTCCCTGATCCGCGACAGTGGCCCTATCGGCAGTGCCGAGATCGCGCGCGCCACGAACCTGTCGGCCCAGACCTCGTCTGTCATCACGAGAGCGCTCGAATCCGAAGGGCTCGTGATGCGCGGCGCGCCCGTCAAAGGCCGGGTCGGCAAACCCACGACCCCCCTGATCATCGCCCCCGATAGTGTCGTGTCCTACGGGTTGCGCATCGGGCGGCGCAGCGCGGACTTTCTTCAGATCGATCTGTCCGGTGCCCTGCTCGGACATCTGACACAGGTCTATCCCGTGCCCACGCCGGACGTGATCCGCGAGTTCTTGACCCGCGGTCTTCGGGAATTGCCGGCGCCGAATGCGACAAGCCGGATCGCTGGGCTGGGCATCGCAAAACCCTTCGAACTTTGGAACTGGCTCGATCTCGTGGGCGCAGAACAAGCCCAGATGGATGGGTGGCGGGATTTCGACTTCACCCGTGATCTGGACCTCGGGCTGCAGGACGACATTCCCATCCTGGTTGGCAACGACATCAGCATGGCGGCCTTTGGCGAATTGCATTTCGGGATGCGTCCCGACCTGCGGGATTTCGGCTATTTCTACGTGGGTGCCTTTGTCGGGGGGGGTGTCGTGATCGACGGGCGGCTGGTGCGGGGGACGAACGGAAATGCCGGAGCCTTCGGATCGATCCCGGTCTCGGACCCGGCCAAGCCCGGGCATCAGCTAATTGAACATGCTTCCATTCACACGCTCGAACGGGACATCCGGAACGCGGGCGGCGATCCCTCGCGTCTCTGGACCGAACCCGACGATTGGTCGCAGATGGGCCCGGTGCTCGAAGATTGGCTGGATCGGACGACCTTTGGCCTCGCGACGGCCATCGTCGCGGTGACGGCCGTGCTCGACCTGCCCCAGATGGTCGTCGATGGCAGCTTCCCCCCGGAGATCCGAAAACGGCTGCGCGACAAGGTCGAGGCGCAAATGCCGAACGTGGATACGCGCGGGGTCAGGCCGCCGAAAATCCTCGAGGGCAGCCTTGGGCGCATGGCCGGAGCCTATGGCTCCGCCCATGATCCGTTGCTTCTGAGATATCTCAGGGAATGATAGACCGACCGGTCGTTAGACCCGTTCGGCCACCAGCGCGATCGCCTGCTGATAGACGGTCGCGGCGTTCCATTCGTTCAGGACCTGGAAATTCCGGGTGCCCTCGTTGAAGGGTTGCCCGGGCTGCCAGCCCTTCTGACGGAGGAAATTCGCCGTCGAGGCCATCGAATCGGCCAGGCTGTAAAGATCGATCCGGCCATCGCCATTGGCATCCACGCCATAGCGCAGCGCATTGCCGGGCAGAAACTGCGTGTGACCCAGCTCGCCATGGGCGGCACCGTTCTGGCTTGGCGACAGCATGCCGCGATCGACCATCTGCAACGCGGCCAGCGCATGGGGGGTGAAGAAATCCGACCGGCGGCAGTCATAGGCCACCGTTAGGATCGAACTCACGACGTTTTCATTGCCCATGAAGTTGCCGAAGCCCGTCTCCATGCCGTGGATCGCCACGAGAATACCCGCCGGCACGCCGTAGGCATTTTCCAGCGACTGGTAGAAGGCGGGGTTGCTGTTGATGCGGTTGCGCACCTGCGCCGAAAACCCATCGAGCGACCCCAGCCTGATCCGGATGAACTCGTCCAGCGAATAACGCACACCCCTCTGGTTGCGATCCGCCGCGATCGTGCGCGTTGCATAGGTCGCACCCGCCAGAGCCTGCAGCCCCGCTTGCCCGACACCTGCGGCCGCGGCCTCGGCTGCGAATTCCTGTTTCCAGCGATTGAACCCGCTCGCGTCATTTCCGCAAGTCGCGGCGTTGGCCGTTGTCGCGGCCAGCGTCATCGCGATCGCCGAAGCCGCGATCACTCGTAAAGGTTTCAGCATATTTCCTCCTACCAACACAACTCCGGATGGAACGCTACCACGGGCGTCTGATCCGCTCCAGACCCTTGTGAGGGAGGCGCTCACGCTCTGGAAACAGGCGGGTTGGACCGAAGGAGCTAGCCGTCCCGATGACGGATGATGCGGGCGAACTTTTCGAAAATCTCGCCATTCGCGGCAATGATGTCACCGTCGCGCAGCGGATCGTGCCCGTCGCGGATCGGGCCGATCATGCCGCCGGCCTCGCGCACGATCACGATGCCAGCCGCGATGTCCCACGGATGCAGTTCGCGTTCCCAATAGCCTTCGTATCGGCCAGCCGCCACATAGGCGAGGTCAAGCGCCGCGGCACCGTACCGCCGCACGCCGGCGGATTCCGGCATTAGACGCGCAAGATCCTGCAGCGTGGCGGGAAGGGTCCGCTTGCCCGCAAAAGGCACGCCGGTGGCAAAGATGGATTCGTTCATCCGCGTGCGACCCGAAACGCGCAGGCGGCTTTCGTTCAGCCACGCGCCCTCGCCCTTCTCGGCAAAGAAGGTCTCGGCCTTGACCGGGTCATGGATCACGCCGGCCACGATCTGGCCCTTGTGTTCCAGCGCGATCGACACCGCCCAATGCGGCAGGCCGTGCAGGAAGTTCGTCGTTCCGTCCAGCGGATCGACGATCCAGCGCCGCGTCGGATCGTCCCCTTCGATTTCCTTGCTCTCTTCGCCGAGGAACCCGTAGGTGGGCCGCGCTTCCATGAGGTCGGCGCGGATCATCTCTTCGGCCTGACGATCGGCACGGCTCACGAAATCTGCCGGGCCCTTGGCAGAGACCTGAAGGTTCTCGACCTCGCCGAAATCCTTCACAAGCGCGCGCCCCGCCTTGCGGGCCGTGCGGATCATGACATTGAGGTTCGCGCTGCCGACCATGGGTCCGCCTTTCGTCCTTGGGTTCTGAGACGCGGCGTATAGGCCCTCGCCCGCGCCCCGGCAAGGGGCGGGCGCTAACGGCCCTGTTGCAGCTTGACGGCCTCTTGCCGGGCAAGCCGGACAAGATGCGCCATGAAGGGCCTTTGCGTATCCTCGGCCCGGGTCGCGGCATAAAGCCGGCGGACGATCCGTTCGCGATCCTTAACGAGCGGGCGCGCGACATAGTCGGACTTGTAGCGCTCCTGCCGGACAACCCAGTCGGGCAGGACCGCCACGCCACGGTTCGATGCCACCAGAAGCAGGATCACTGCCGTCAGCTCGACCTTGCGCACGGCCTCGGGTTCGACCTTGGCGGGTGTCAGCAATTGCGAAAAGATGTCCAGCCGCGACCGTTCGACTGGATAGGTGATCAGCGTCTGGCCCCGGAAATCCTCGGCCTCGATGACGTCCTTCTGCGCAAGGGGATGCTGGCTCGAGGCTACGAAGACCGGTTCGTAATCGAACAGCGGCGTGAAATCTGTTTCGGGAAGGTCCTCGGGATCGGACGAGATCACGAGATCCACATCCTCGCGCTTGAGGGCCGGCAGCGCATCGAAGGCGAGGCCGGGCCGGATGTCCACATCCACATCGGGCCAGGCCTGACGGAACCGTTCCAGCACGGGAAACAACCATTCGAAACATGCGTGGCATTCGATCGCGATGTGCAACCGGCCCGATCTTCCGCTGACAAGGCCCGAGAATTCCGCCTCGAGTTCCGCGATCTGGGGCAGTATTTTCTCGGCCGCGTCCAATAACTTGCGCCCCGCCGACGACAGTTTGAGGGGTTTCGAGCGGCGCACGAACAACTCAACCCCCGCCTGATCCTCGATGCCCTTGATCTGGTGGCTCAGCGCGCTTTGGGTGATGTTCAGCTGCTCGGCCGCGCGGGCCAGCCCGCCGGTATCATGAATGGCCTTGATCGTGCGCAGATGGCGAAATTCGATATGCATGGGCATGATGTATGTGAGCCGGCTTCATGTTTGTAGTGAAAGTTATGAATTTGTCTCAGATAGCGCGGCGTGAGACAAGGTGGTGTCCAGATCAGAGAGCATTCCCATGTCCGTACCCTCCGTCAGCTTCGAATTCTTCCCGCCCAAGTCGCTCGAAGGATCCTTCCGCCTTTGGGATTGCGTTCAGACCCTCGCGCCGCTGGCGCCTGAATTCGTGTCCGTCACCTACGGCGCGGGTGGCACGACCCGGACGCTCACCCACGAGGCCGTCGCCACCATCCACAAAACCTCCGGCCTGCGTGTCGCGGCGCACCTGACATGCGTCGACGCGACCAAGGCCGAGACGATGGAAATCGCCGAAGCCTATGCCGAGGCCCGCGTAAGCGAGATCGTCGCCCTGCGGGGCGACCCGCCCAAGGGTCAGGGCAAATTCACGCCTGCCGAAAATGGCTTTTCCGGCTCGGTCGAGCTGATCGAGGCGCTGTCAGCGATGAACAAGTTCCGTCTTCGCGTCGGCGCCTATCCCGAAAAGCACCCCGATGCCGCGGACAATCAGGCCGATATCGACCACCTCAAGCGCAAGATCGACGCGGGCGCCCATTCGGCGATCACGCAGTTCTTCTTCGAGGCAGAGACCTTCTTCCGGTTCCGCGACGCCTGCGTGAAGGCCGGCATCGACGCGCCGATCATCCCCGGCATCCTCCCGATCGAGAACTGGTCGGGCGCCAAGCGTTTTGCCCAGTCCTGCGGAACCTCGATCCCCGCCGTGATCAATGACGCGTTCGAGAACGCGACCCGCGACGGCACGACCGAGCTTCTGGCGACCGCCGTCGCAACCGAGCTCTGCGACGAGCTTCTGCAGGGCGGGGTCGAGCATCTGCACTTCTACACGCTCAACCGGCCCGAACTGACCCGCGACGTGTGCCACGCCCTCGGGATCATGCCAAAGGCCTCGCTTCAGGAAGTCGCCTGATCGACCTTGCCTTCCGGCTCCTGGCCGGAGGGCGCGTTCAACGCCTGGCTCCGGGCCGAAAGGCCGGGAACCTCGCGATCGACCGTCGGGTGCAAACGCTCTGAGGGGTCTGTGCCGCAGATCCGGCGCTCCCGGATCACGAAGATCTTTCCCCATCCGCGCCACGTCCCGATCGAGGGGGCCGACGGATCGCAGGGAAACCTCGCCTGCCATCCATCGGGCAGCGGCACGCCACTCATGACAAGCCGTTCAAGCATCCAGACAAGCGGGATATTGGCCAACGGACGCGCCTCCAGCATGTCGTTGATCTGGCCGCCCACGTCGCCATGGGTACCCTTGAACCAGACCTGCTCGATCCGTCCGGGCCGAGCGGAATCGGTCCTCCAGAGGATGGGGGCAAAGACCTCGCGTGTTTCATCAAGCGCGAGGGCATGGAACCCGTTTCTGACCTGCGGTCCCAGCGCATGATCGTGAAAGCTGTGTCGCGCTTCGGTCCAGCGCCACAGGATCGGCAGCCGAAGGCCCAGCGCCTTGACCGTATCCCAGACGCACACCGCCTCGATCTGCACGTCGTGATGGCAGAAGGCCGACCTGAAATCGGCGATGGTCCGGGTGTCGGCCCCGATCCGGTAATGGCGATAGGCCTGCCGGATGTTGCGCACATTGGCATCGTTATGACGCACGAGCCCGACGCGGCCGATCAGCCCGGCCAGGGACCTCACGGCATAGGCGCCCCTCGAATAGCCCACGAGGATGATCCGGTCGCCGTCTCGCCACCGCGAGGCCAGAACGCCATAGGCGCGTTCGATCTGCCGGTTGATGCCCCGGCCCATCATCACGTCAAGCGTCGATGACCAGTCGGGCCACTGGATGCCCGCCTCGTAATAGACCGTCAGGTTGGCGGTCAGCCCGACCTCGCGCAACAGCTTGAACGTCTTGCCGGCATTCGTCTCTCGGCCACGCCGAAGCGATGACATGGTTCCGTCGAGGATGATGACATGGGTCGCAGCCCCCCTGTGGCGGAGCCGGGCATCCTTGCGCCGCGGGCTCCGCCTCGCGAGGCGGAGGATCCAGTCACGAAGCTTCACGCATCCTCTCTTGCAGCATCGACCAGACGCGATGCGGCGTGAACGGCATTTCCAGTTCGGTGATCCCGAACTCCCAGACCGCATCCTGAATGGCGTTGACGACCGCCGCCAAAGCACCGACGGTCCCGGCCTCGCCGCAACCCTTCATCCCCATGGGATTATAGAGCGAGGGCGTGGGTTCCGACGTGAACGAGATCATGGGCATATCGTCGGCCCGCGGCATCGCGTAGTCCATGAACGTTGCCGTGAGCAGCTGACCGTCCTCGTCGAACACCGCGCGTTCGGTCAGGGCCTGCCCCAGCCCCTGCGCCACCCCGCCATGGACCTGGCCTTCGGCCAGCATCGGGTTGATCAGGTTGCCGAAATCGTCAACGACGGTATAGCGGTCGACCCGGGTCACGCCTGTTTCGGGATCGATCTCGACCTCGGCCACGTGGGCGCCGTTCGGGAAGGACCGGTTCTCGAGTTCGATCGTCCTGGTATGGCGCAAGAGGTCCGTCCGGCCATCTTCGCGGGCCATGTCGGCCACTTCCAGCATCGTGGGCGTGAGGTTAGAGCCGGGGATACGGAACGTCTCGTCATCGAAGGTGATGTCCTCGGCCTTGGCCCCCTCTTTTTCCGCAAGATAGGCGCCGAACGCCTCGACCATCGTCTCGACCGTGGCCAGTGTCGCGGTGTTCTGCACCGTGACCGAGCGCGACCCGCCGGTGCCACCGCCCTTGGCGATCACATCCGTATCGCCCTGAACAAGGCGAATACGATCGGCCGGGATGCCCGTCTGATCGGCAAGGAACTGGGTAAAGACCGTCTCGTGGCCCTGACCGTTCGACTGCGTCCCCACATGGATCTCGACCGTGCCATCCTCGGCAAAGACGACGGTCGTCGTCTCTTGTTTGTCGCCGAGGATCGACTCGATGTAATAGCACAGCCCCATGCCGCGCAGCTTGCCCGCCTGCCGCGACGCCGCACGCCGCGCGGCAAAGCCGGCCTTGTCCGCCTCGGCCTCGGCGCGGGTCAGGACCTTGTCGAATTCGCCCACGTCATACGTCATGCCCGTCACAGAGGTATAGGGAAACTGGTCCGGCCGGATGAAGTTGATCCGGCGCAGTTCCCATGGATCGATGCCCAGCGTGCGGGCGGCGAATTCGATCGTGCGTTCCAGCACGAAAATCGCCTCGGGCCGCCCTGCCCCGCGATAGGCATCGACGGGTGCGGTGTTGGTATAGACGCCCACGCATTCCATCCACGCGGTCTGGATATCGTAGGTGCCGGGCATCACCTTGGAGAAAAGCTCGGTCTGGATGTTCTGGGCAAAGCCCGAATTGTAAGCGCCCATGTTGGCGATGGACGACAGCTTGTAGGCCACGATGCGGTTGTTCGCATCGAACCCGATGGTCGCCGTGGTCGTCAGATCGCGTCCGCCATTGTCGCTCAGCATCGCCTCGGTGCGTTCCGACATCCAATGGACGGGCTTGTCCAGAACCCGGGCCGATTGCGCCACAAGGAACAATTCGGGATAGGTGAAGCCCTTCATCCCAAATCCGCCGCCCACATCGGGAGTTGTGACATGGACCTCGCTCTTGTCGATGCCGAAATGCTTGGCCAGATCGTCGCGCGGCCCCCAGACGCCCTGCCCGTTCACCGCGACATGCAACCGGCCGTCGCCGGTATGGGCCGTGACGCCGCGCGGCTCCATGGAATTGACGATGATCCGCTGGTCGGGAACCTCGACCGTGACCACCTTGGCCGCAGACGCAAGGGCGGCGTCGGTCGCGCCCTTGTCGCCCAGCCCATAGTGGAAGGCCCTGTTGTCGGGAACGCCCTCATGCAACTCCGGCCCGCCAACCTCGACCCGCACATGGGCGGGTTCATCCTCGATCTCGATCTCGACGAGTTCGGCCGCGTCCTTGGCCTGCAGCAGCGTGTCAGCCACGATGAAGGCGATCGCCTCGCCCACGTAGCGTACCTTGCCACGGGCCAGGATCGGGCGTTCGGGACGTGCGCCCTTGGTTCCGTCGATATTCGTCACCCGCGCGCCCGACATGCCGATCCGCACACCTGCCTCGATCAGGCGGTCGGCGGTCAGCACGAGGTGCACGCCATCGGCCGCTTCTGCCGCCGACACATCAAGGGAGACGATGCGCCCATGCGCCATCGGCGAGCGCACGACAAATCCCGCCAGCGCGCCTTCAGGGGTCTCGTCGGCGATGTAGCGGCCCTTACCGGTCAGGAACCGGATATCCTCGACACGTTTGACAGGCTGACTGCGACCAAACTTTTCCATGACGATCCCTGATGCTCCCTCGGTTTTGCCGGATCAGACCCTAGCGGTCCTGCCGCCACTGTCCAGCATCCGCGCGCCAAAAGGGCCATCCCCCTTTCACTTCGATCGCCGGCACGCTAGATGCAAGGCGCCCGATTGCAACAGGAGCCAGCCCCATGCCGATGGAAAAGACGTTCCAGCCCCAAGAGTCTGAGGCCCGGATCTATCGCGACTGGGTCGAGGCCGGTGCGTTTCGCGCTGGCGCCAACGCCTCGCGCGATGAAACCTTCACCGTCATGATCCCGCCGCCCAACGTCACGGGCGCGCTGCATGTGGGCCATGCCTTCAACAACACGCTTCAGGACATCCTTGTCCGCTGGCACCGGATGCGGGGCTTCGACACGCTCTGGCAGCCCGGGCAGGATCACGCCGGCATCGCGACCCAGCTTCAGGTCGAAAAGAAGCTGATGGCCGAAGAAGGCAAGCGCCGCACCGACCTGACACGCGAGGAATTCCTCGAGAAGGTCTGGGAATGGAAGGGCGAATTCGGCGGCACCATCGTCGAACAGCTGAAACGGCTTGGCTGTTCGTGCGACTGGGATCGCAACGCATTCACCATGGCCGGCGCTCCCGGCGACCGGCGCACGGGCCACGAGAACAGCGCCAATTTCCACGATGCCGTGATCAAGGTCTTTGTCGACATGTACGACAAGGGCCTGATCTACCGCGGCAAGCGGCTGGTCAATTGGGACCCGCATTTCGAAACCGCGATCTCGGATCTCGAGGTCGAAAACATCGAAATCGCGGGCCATATGTGGCACTTCAAATATCCGCTGGCCGGTGGTGCGACCTACGAATACCTCGAAAAGGACGAGGACGGGAATGTCACTTTCCGCGAGGAGCGGGATTATATCTCGATCGCCACCACCCGGCCCGAGACGATGCTTGGCGACGGTGCGGTGGCCGTAAATCCCAAGGACGAACGCTACGCCCCCATCGTCGGCATGATGTGCGAGATCCCCGTCGGCCCGAAAGAGCACCGCCGCCTGATCCCGATCATCCATGACGATTACCCCGATCCCGATTTCGGCTCGGGCGCGGTCAAGATCACGGGCGCACATGATTTCAACGACTATGCCGTGGCGCGTCGTGGCAAGATCCCCTGCTACCGGTTGATGGATACCCGAGGGCAGATGCGCGATGACGGCGCCCCCTACGCCGAAGAGGCCGCCCGCGCGCAGGCCTTTGCCAAAGGGGCGCCCTTCGACGAGGAAGAGATCGACGCGATCAACCTTGTGCCCGATGAATATCGCGGCCTCGACCGGTTCGAGGCGCGTGAGCGGGTCGTGGCCGACATCGACGCCGAGGGCCTGATGATCACGGTCGAGGACAAGCCGATCATGCAGCCCTTCGGCGACCGCTCGAAAGTGGTGATTGAGCCGATGCTGACCGATCAGTGGTTCGTCGACACCGCCAAGATCGTGGGCCCGGCGCTTGATGCCGTGCGCAAGGGCGAGGTCACGATCATGCCCGAAAGCGGCGAGAAGACCTATTATCACTGGCTTGAGAATATCGAGCCGTGGTGCATCTCGCGTCAGCTGTGGTGGGGCCACCAGATCCCCGTCTGGTACGGTTTCGACCTGTCGGCGCCCGATTTCGTCGATGACGAGGGCGATGGCGATCTCGACATGGTCGAGATGGGCCGCCTTCTCACGGACGGCATGGTTCATCTGGGGCTGGTCAAGCATTGTGCCGCCGACGCGGATGCCGTGACCGCCGCCTTCCGCAAGGAACTCGAAGACACGCCCGTCCCGATCTCGGCCGCGCGCATCGTCGAAGTGGCCGACCGGGCCGAGGCGCTGCACGTCATGGCCGGATCGCTCGCCGATTACACGACAAGTGGCGACCCCACCCACCTGGTCTATCCGATCTGGCGCGATGCCGACGTGCTCGACACCTGGTTCTCGTCGGGGCTCTGGCCCATCGGGACGCTGGGCTGGCCCGAGGAAACGCCCGAGCTGAACAAGTATCACCCGACCGACGTTCTCGTGACGGGCTTTGACATTCTGTTCTTCTGGGTCGCCCGGATGATGATGATGCAGATCGCCGTGCGCGGCGAGGTGCCGTTCCATACCGTCTATCTCCATCAGCTTGTCCGCGACGAGAAGGGCAAGAAGATGTCGAAGACGACGGGCAACGTCATCGACCCGCTTGAGATCGTTGACGAATTCGGCGCCGATGCCCTGCGCTTCACCAATGCGCAGATGGCAGCCCTTGGCGGCGTTCTGAAATTGTCGAAGGACAAGATAACTGGTTACCGCAATTTCGGCACCAAGCTTTGGAATGCCTGCCGCTTCGCCGAGATGAACGGCGTCTTCGAAGCGCGCCGCCTGACGATCAACTCTGCCGCAGACGTCACCGCCACCCGCACCGTAAACCGCTGGATCATCGGCGAGACCGCCCGCGTCCGCGAAGAGGTGGATGCAGCCCTTGCCGCCTACCGGTTCAACGACGCGGCCAACGCGCTCTATACCTTTGTCTGGGGCAAGGTCTGCGACTGGTATGTCGAATTGTCCAAGCCACTGCTCCTGGACGGCAGCGAGGTTGAACAGATCGAAACCCGCGAGGTGATGGGTTGGGTCCTCGATCAATGCCTGATCATGCTGCACCCGATCATGCCCTTCATCACCGAAGAGCTGTGGCAGCTGTCGCACACGCGTGACGGCATGCTCGTTCATGCGGCCTGGCCGACCTATACCGCCTCCGACCTGGCCGACGGTGCCTCGGATGCCGAAATGGGCTGGACGATCGCACTGATCGAGGGTGTCCGTTCGGCGCGGTCGCAGATGAACGTGCCGGCCGGCCTTCAGATCCCCGTTCTGAAACTCGACAGCGATGCGGCGGCGGAAATGGCGCTCGAGAACAACGACAGCCTGATCCGCAAGCTGGCCCGGATCGACTCCATCAAGGCAACGGATGTCGCGCCGAAGGGGGCGATCACCGTTCCGGTGCCGGGCGCGACCTTCTGCCTGCCCCTGGCCGACATCATCGACGTCGAGGCCGAAAAGGCCCGCCTGACCAAGGCCATCGACAAGCTGATGAAGGAAATCGGCGGGCTCGAGGGGCGGCTGAACAACCCCAATTTCGTGGCCTCCGCCCCGGACGAGGTGGTCGAAGAGGCGCGCGGCAACCTCGCGGCCCGCAAGGAAGAAGAGGCCAAGTTGCGCGACGGTCTGGCCCGGCTTGCCGAGATCGGCTGATCGCCCGGGTCAGAACCTGTAACTGACGCTCACCTCGGCCGAAATTACGGGGGCGTTTTCGTGGAACGTCATGATGGGGTGGGCAAAAACGGCGAGATCGGCGGATAATCCGCCGCTCTCCCACCCAAGGCCAAGTGTCGGGGCGAAAGGAAACGGCATCTCAATCGTGTCGCCGCCGCCATTGCTGAATTCCAGCGGAACGACCATTCCGAAGCGCGGCGCCCAGGCCTCGGTCAGTTGCCATTCGGCGCCCAGATGCACGGTCCGCACATCCAGCGGCTCTTTCCCGTATTCGCCGGTGTAAAGCTGGTAGCCCGCCGCCAGCAAAAGGGTGTCGCGCGCCTGCCATGCGGCCTCGAAATTCAGGCGCATCGGGACCTTTGCCTCGAAATCCTTTTCGGTCGTGCCAGACTCGTCCGTGGCCACCGCATCGACCTTGAGCGTCGTGTCGATATCCGTGACCGAGGCGGCCAGTGTCAGACGATCCGTCAGCCGGTAATCGATGCCGGCCCCGAAACTCAGGGCGCGGGCATGGACGGTCGCCTCTTCGACGCCGTCAGACCCCGCATGAACGCCGCAGCTGTTGGTGCGACAATCGATCCAGTCCATGCTTATGCCGAAACTCAACCGGTCATGGGCGATCGGGCTGAACCCGGCGGCGAACTTGTAGACCAGCGTCTTGGAATCGATGTCGCCGTCATAGGTGCCGGAAATGCCGGGCAGCAGGATGCGCAGAAAGATGCTCTCGGGATCATCCTCGTCGAACGCACCCGTGGAGCGCGCATGAACACGCGGATACCGGCCCGCGCCCACCGTGGCACGCCAACCGAGATCCCGGGCGAACGACAGCGGGATGGCAAAGCCCGCAAAGCTGAAATTCTGCAATTCCGCATCGACCTGGCGCCCGAAAGTCAACATTGGACGTCCGATAAGGGCAAGCCGAGCGGGATTGTAATAGAGCGCGTAGGGATCGTCGGCTGTGGCCGTTCCGGTGCCCCCCATCGCCAGATGCCGTGCGCCAAGCCCGATCACCGTATCGGTGCCTTCGGCCACGAAGGACCTGTCTTGCGCGGACACCGGGCCGCAGATCAACGCGCCACACAGGGCAAGGGACGGCAGGACCAGGCCCGCCGGCCGAACATTCGAAATTTCCAGCGAACCGTCCTCCCGTCTTCCCGGGAAAACTTCTGCCTCGCCATCGCGGAACCGGCAATCCCCGATCGGCTCTTGCGACCGGACGCTTGCCGTTCCGCCACAGAAAAGAGACAGTCCACCCATGGAAAACGATCCCCGACTTACCCCGCTTGTCCGCTCGCTACCGGCGTCTGTTCCTTTTGTCGGACCCGAGGCGCATGAACGCGCGCGCGGCAGACCCTTTCGCGCCCGGCTTGGCGCCAACGAAAGCCTGTTCGGCCCCTCGCCCAAGGCCATCGCCGCGATCGAGGCGGCCGCGCCAGAGGCCTGGAAATACGGCGACAGCGAATCCCACGATCTGCGCGCCGCGCTGGCCCGCCATCATGGATGTGCACCGGAAAACATCCTCGTGGGCGAAGGGATCGACGGGCTTCTCGGTCTGACGGTGCGGCTGTTCATCGGACCCGGCGATGTGGCAGTCACGTCGACCGGCGCCTATCCGACGTTCAACTATCACGTGGCCGGGTTCGGTGGCCGGATCGAGGCCGTCCCCTACACCGCCGATCACGAAGACCCGGAGCGTCTGATGGCACGCGCCCGGGAGACCGGGGCAAAGCTGGTCTACCTGACGAACCCCGACAACCCGATGGGCACATGGCATGACGCTGGCACAATCCGCGACGCTGTGCATGCCGTGCCGGACGGTGCGCTGCTGCTGCTCGACGAGGCCTATATCGAACTGGCGCCCGACAGCGCCTGCCCGGCCCTGCCCGTCGACGACCCAAGGGTCCTGCGGTTCCGCACCTTCTCCAAGGCGCATGGCCTCGCGGGTGCGCGGGTCGGCTATGTCATCGGCGAGGCGGGCGTGATTTCCGCCTTTCACCGCATCCGCAATCACTTCGGTATGTCGCGGATCAGTCAGGCCGCCGCCCTTGCCGCCCTTCAGGATCAGGAGTGGTTGGGCCATATTCGCAGCGAAGTAGCCGCGGCACGCGACAGGATCGCAGCGATTGCCACCCAGAACGGCCTGACACCGATCCCGTCGGCCACGAATTTCGTGGCGATCGATTGCGGGTCCGACGGGGCATTCGCACGAAAGGTCCTCGATGGTTTGATGGCGCGGGGCATCTTCGTGCGGATGCCGTTCGTGGCCCCGCAGGATCGCTGCATCCGGATCAGCGCAGGCCGTCCCGCCGATCTTGATGCCTTTGCCGAGGAATTGCCCGGCGCGCTGGCCGATGCGCGAAAAGTTTGATCGACGCGCAGGAAATCCGCCTTAAAGTATACCGAGCAGAGTGAAGCCGGAGCCTGCCATGAGCACCAGACCACCGCCCAAACCGGTCGAGAACTACACCGACGCCTTTCTGGTCAGTTTCGGCGTTGTCCTGTTCATGGCGTTCTGCGTGATCGCCTATGTCGTGGGGTTCCTCTGGGCGATGATCACGGGATATGTGATCGACCGGGTGATCCGCCTGATCGGAAACCGGATCGCAGACTAGGCCCCGACGACCCGCGCCACATGGCGCGTCGCGGCCTCCACGGCATTGGCACCATGCGCGATATCCAGCGCCTTCAGCCCGGCATCGATCACCGCGATGACACCCAGCATCATATGCGCGTTGACATGCCCCATATGGCCCACGCGAAAGAACGCGCTGGCCGGCTGCCGACCGACACCGATGCCCAGCGTCACGCCGGTCTTGTGTTCGCACCAATCCCGCAGGCGATCGGCCTGCCCTTCCTCCATGGCAAAGGACGTGATCGCATGAGACCGCTTGGACCGATCCGCGATGTTCAGCTCCAGCGGCCCGTCGGACGCCCAGATCTCCGACGCCTCCCACAGGCATTGGGCCAGCGCCTCGTGCCGGGCCCAGACGGCCTCCATCCCCTCGGCGAGGATCATGTCGAGCGCCGTCCGCAGCCCGTAAAGGTGATGCGTGGGCGCGGTGCCGTCGAAATATTCGGAATAAATCTCCGGCCGGATGCGCGGCCGCCAATCCCAGTATTCCGTCGCCAGATCGGCATGGTCGCGCGCCGCGTTGGCCCGGTCGTTGAAATAGACGAACCCCAGCCCCGGCGGCGTCATCAGGCCCTTCTGACTTGCGGCAACGGCGACATCGGCGCCCCAGGCGTCCATCTCGAACCGGTCACAGGCGAACGAGGCGATGCAATCCACCATCAACAGGCCGGGATGCCCCGTGGCATCCAGAACCGCACGCACGCCCGCCACGTCGTTGCGAACCCCGGTCGAGGTATCGACATGGGTCACCAGAACCGCCTTGTAGGTATGACCGCTATCGGCGCGCAGGGCCTCTTCGACGCGGGCGAGGTCGATATCTGAACGTTCACCGAAATCCACCACCTCGCAGCCGACGCCCAGCCCTGCCGCCATCCTTGCCCATCCATGGCCGAATCGTCCGGTGACTAGAACGAGGATCCTGTCCCCCCGCGACAGGACATTGGCCAGCGCGGCCTCCCATGCGGCGTGGCCGTTACCGATATAGATCGCCACCTCGCCCTCGGTCCGCGCCACTTTCTTGAGGTCGGGGATCAGGCTGTGGGTCAGGTCATGCAATGCGCCGGTATAGATGTTGGGCGCGGAGCGATGCATCGCCTGCAACACGGCGTCGGGCATGACCGACGGCCCTGGAATGGCAAGGTAGGAACGACCATTGGCTAGCATCTGCGACTCCGGGGATATGCGCGGAAAGAACGCCCGGACGTTAGCCAGTTCGCCCCCGGCGTCAATCGCGACCTCACGGCTTTCTTGCCACCCGGGTGGATTTGCGACTAGACCCTCACGAAGATGGAAAAAACCGACCCCCAGATCACCGAATTCACGCTGAAAGAGCGGATGCGTTACCTGTTCGTGGATCACGCCGTCCTGCGCTATCGCTGGCATAATTTCCACGAGATCGCGCCGGGCGTCTTCCGGTCCAACCAGCCGACCCACGGCCGCCTCGCGGCCTATCGTGCCATGGGGATCGAGAACGTGATCACGCTTCGGGGCAGCGGCAACGCGATCCATCAGCGCATGGAGCGCGCCTCCTGCGACGCCCTTGACATCACGATGTTCACGATCCGCGCGAATGCCCGCAAACCCATCTCGAGAGACGAGCTTGTCAAGCTGCTCGACCTGTTCCGCACAGTCCCGCGTCCTTTCCTGATGCATTGCAAATCGGGGGCTGACCGGGCAGGCCTTGCCTCGGCGCTCTATCTGCTGGACCAGGAGGACGCCTCGGTCGAAGAGGCACGGGGGATGCTGTCCTTCCGCTATCTGCATATCAAGCACAGTGCGACGGGTATCCTCGATCATATCCTCGACCGGTTCGAAGCGCGCCAGGCCGATGGTCCGATCTCCATCCGCGACTGGATCGAAACGGAATATTCCGTCGACGACATCTCCCGCAGCTGGGCCGCGGACCGCCGCGGATGACACAGGCGCGCGCGCCCCGACTGGCCCGCTGGCTCTGGCGTGGCTACCTGGCGCGGCATTGGCGGCCCCTGGCGCTGGCGCTGCTGTTCATGGCGATCGAGGGCGCCTCCCTCGGTGTCTTCGCCTCGATGATGGAGCCGATGTTCGACCGCGTCTTCGTAGAAGGTGCGCGCGACGCGCTCTGGACCGTTGGGGCGGTGGTGATGGGTGTCTTCCTCCTGCGCGCGGTCACGTCGATGGGACAACGGATCCTTCTGGCCCGCGTGGCAGAAGTCTCATCTGCCGACCTGCGGGCGGACATGTTACGCCACCTGATGCGGCTTGACGGCGCATTCCATCAGGCCAACCCGCCCGGGGCACTGATCGAACGGGTTCAGGGCGATGTGGCGGCCTTGGGCAAGGTCTGGTCCAATATCCTGACGGGTCTGGGTCGGGACGCCGTTTCCGTCGTAGCCCTTTTCACCGTGGCACTGACCGTCGACTGGCGATGGACGCTCGTGGCCCTGATCGGCGTGCCTCTCCTGATCTCGCCGGCCCTGATGGTGCAGCGCTTCGTCCGCGCCCGCGCGCGACAAAGCCGCGAGATCGCGGGCCGCATGTCGACCCGGCTGGACGAGGTGTTCCACGGCATGGCCGCGGTCAAACTCAACCGGCTGGAGCGCCATCAGGCCGACCGGTTCGACCGCCTCGCCCAGGATCGCATCGCAGCCGAGACCCGCGCCGCCGCCGGGCAGGCCGGCATCCCCGCGCTGATCGACGTGATGACCGGTCTCGGGTTTCTGGGCGTGCTGATCTATGGCGGCACCCAGATTATCGAAGGCGAAAAGACGCTGGGCGAATTCATGGCGTTCTTCACCGCGATCAGCCTCGCGTTCGAGCCGCTGCGCCGTCTTGGCAACCTCACCGGGCTTTGGCAGGCGGCGGCGGCCTCGATCGAGCGGATCAAGGCGATCCTCGACACGGAGCCCACGCTGAAATCGCCCGCCAATCCTGTCGCCGCACCCGAGGGCGCGCCCGAGATCCGCATCGAGGGCGTTCACCTGTCCTATGGCGACACGGAAGTCCTGCGCGGGCTGGACCTCGTGGCACCGGCGGGCCAGACGACGGCAATCGTCGGCCCCTCAGGTGCGGGGAAAAGCACCGTCTTTCACCTGCTGACACGCCTCGTCGATCCACAGTCGGGACGGATCACGCTGGACGGCGTGCCGGTGACCGCCATGGCGCTGGATGATCTGCGGGAGCTGTTCTCCGTCGTCAGTCAGGACACGGCGCTTTTCGATGAAACGCTCAGGGACAACATCGTCCTGAACCGGGCCGGTGTCTCTCAGGAAGAATTGGACGAGGTGCTGACCGGGGCGCATGTGGCGGACTTTCTGTCCGCCATGCCCCAGGGGCTCGACAGCCCGGCCGGGCCGCGCGGATCGGCCCTGTCGGGCGGGCAACGGCAGCGGATCGCCATCGCGCGCGCCCTGCTGCGCAACGCGCCGGTCCTTTTGCTGGACGAGGCGACGAGCGCGCTTGATTCCCATGCAGAGGCCGTCGTCCAAGGTGCGCTCGACCGGTTGAGCCGGGGTCGCACCACGCTCGTGATCGCGCATCGGCTCTCGACCGTGCGGGCCGCGGACCGGATCGTCGTGATGGAGGCCGGCCGCGTCGTCGAACAGGGCACGCATGACGACCTTATGGCCCGCGGCGGCACATATGCCACGCTTCATGCGATGCAATTTCGCGATGGCACCCTAAATGAGGAAGGACGTCCGAAGGAGGGATCATGACCGACCGCACCATCCTGTCCGTCGCCGGTTCCGACCGGCGCGAATTCCTGCAGGGGCTTGTCTCGAACGACATGGCCCGCGCCGACGCGGGCATCGCCTATGCCGCGATCCTGACACCGCAGGGCAAGCTGATCGCCGACTTCTTTCTAATCGGTCGCGAGGACGACTACCTCATCGACGTGGCCACGCCCGTGGCAGCCACCCTGTTTCAGCGTCTGTCGATGTACAAGCTGCGCGCAGATGTCACGATCACCGAGGCGCCGGTCCAGGTGTTCCGCGGCACCGGCGAGCCGCCGCCCGACGGAGCGCTTGCCGACCCGCGCCACCCCGCCATGGGATGGCGGCTCTACGGCGAAGAGGGCGGCGACGACGGCTCGGAATGGGCGGCGTTGCGCGTGGCGCATATCGTGCCCGAAACCGGGATCGAACTGGGACCAGAGACCTACCTTCTCGAGGCCGGGTTCGAGCGTCTGGCAGGCGTCGATTTCCGCAAGGGCTGCTATGTCGGGCAAGAGGTCACCGCGCGGATGAAGCACAAGACGGAGTTGCGAAAGGGCCTTGCGCGGGTGCGGGTCGAGGGCGCGGCCGATCCCGAAACACCGATCACGGTGGATGGAAAGACGATCGGCACGCTGCATACCCGCGCGGGTGACGACGCCATCGCCTATCTGCGGTTCGACCGGGCAGATGGAGAGATGCTGGCCGGCGCGGCCCGCGTGACCCTGCTTGAAAAGGCCGTGTAGGCCGGGCGGAGCCCATCGCCAACTATGGCACCACGGTTCCGAAGCGGGCTGGGGATGCCTAGATTGGCATGAATCCGCCAGCCCAGGCTTGCGTCAAATTCATGACAAAATCTTGAAGGAAAGTTAGCGAAAGCTATATCTAGCGAGTTAGACCGGGAGCTATCAACAATATGCGGCAAGTGTTCGGCGAGAGCCATGCGCCTTGCGCATGGCAGTTATGCAAAATGAAGCCACCCGAATCAGCTCTAAACCTGCATATTCGCCGTCACGGCTGCAGCCGCAAGACCAAAAAAGACAAGGACGCATGATGAGAGATTTCGTAGACGGTACGGCATTCAACAACGAACAGGGCAACCGCGCTCGCAAGCTGTTTGCTGCGGTGGTTCTTGCTGCGTTGGATGATGCCATCGCCGACGATAAGAAATACGGCAACGGTCCTGAACAGATTGCCCGCTGGGCACGGTCCCGCGATGGTCGGGAAGTTCTGTCCTGTGCCGGCATCGACCCGAACGAACGTGTCGTGCAGGGCCTGATGGATTTCGTAGGCAAGGGTGTCCGCACGTCCGTCGCGCTGTCGCGCGAAGAAAGCGAACGTCGCCACGCTGCCGAACTGGAGGCCGCCGCCAAGGCTGCCTGATCCACTCACCACCACTCTTTCGATGGGAAAACGCGGTTCCGGGGGAGCCGCGTTTCTCGTTTTCAGGGGCCTTAGAACACGAATGCCCAGACAAGCCCGGGCAGCGCCTCGACAAAAGCAAGGACGATGATCAACGCCCGCCATGCCAGCGCGACGAACCGCCGCCACAGAACCACGCAACAGGCCAGAGCGGCCGCGATCTCGATCCCGCCGACCCAAAGACCATAGTGGTCTCGATCCCAATAGCTGACCGGGCTTTGGAACACCCAATCCGTCAACGGCCAGAAATGCGCGCGCCCATCATCATGATGAAACGGCATATCAAGCCCCAGATGCAGGAGCCCCGCGCCGCAGAAGGCCACGGCGATCGGAGCGCGTGCCAGGATCGCGCCCATCAGCGCTATGCCCCACAGCAGGATCGAATTGTCGATCCGGAAGATCGATTGCCAGGTTTGCGAATAGTACAGCTGTCCAAAGACCACATCGGGGGCCGTTCCGAGAACAAGAAGATGGCTACCCGCGAGGATGTAGAGCGACAGATCCGGGATCAGCGCACCGGCGAATGCCGCCGCCGTCAGCCCCTTTTGCCCGGCCTTGCCAAAGGCAGTCATGCCGAAAATCAGGTGGGCGGGCGTATTCATCCTCTTCCCTCCGTCAGCGAGGCTCCGTAAGGAGTTAGCCCGGAGGAGCCGTATGACCAAGAGCATCATGATCCAGGGCGCGGGGTCGAATGTCGGCAAGTCGATGCTGGTGGCCGGTATAGCGCGTGCGGCACGGGCGCGCGGGATGTCGGTGGTCCCGTTCAAGCCGCAGAACATGTCGAACAACGCGGCCGTCACCGTCGATGGCGGCGAGATCGGCCGGGCACAGGCGCTTCAGGCGCGGGCCGCGGGCCTTGATCCGGTGACGGACATGAACCCGGTACTGCTCAAGCCCGAGACGGAAACCGGTGCGCAGGTCGTTGTTCAGGGCCGCCGCATCGCAACTGCGCGCGCCCGGGAATACGGGGCGCTGAAGGCCACTTTGCTGCCCCGCGTTCTGGAAAGCTTTCGGCGGCTGGCCTCGGGACATGACCTTGTCATTGTCGAAGGCGCGGGCAGCCCCGCCGAGATCAATCTGCGCCGGGGTGACATTGCCAATATGGGATTTGCCGAAGCCGCCGGTGTGCCCGTTGCCCTGATCGGTGACATCGA
Source organism: Alexandriicola marinus (assembly GCF_004000435.1). Taxonomy (GTDB): domain Bacteria; phylum Pseudomonadota; class Alphaproteobacteria; order Rhodobacterales; family Rhodobacteraceae; genus Alexandriicola; species Alexandriicola marinus. Next base: position 272,880 of record NZ_RBVZ01000003.1, on the reverse strand, counting down.
CCGGGGCGGCGTGATCGCCCAGCTTGTCGGAACCCATGCGGTTCTGCCAAAGGCGGATCGCGACCGGATCAGCGCCTTTGCCGTGAACAAGTTTCGGGGCGACACCAGCCTATTTCACGACGGGATGGACGAGATCGCCTCTCGCACAGGCTGGGCACCGCTGGGCATCATTCCGTGGTTCGAGGAGGCGTGGCGCCTACCGGCCGAGGATATCCTCGATATCCGGGGCCGCCCGGGCGATGGGTTGCGCATCGCCGTGCCGCGGCTGCGCCGGATCGCGAATTTCGACGACCTCGATCCCCTGTCTGCCGAGCCGGGCGTCTCGGTCGAGCTGATCGAGGCGGGTCGCCCCCTGCCCGGCGATGCGGATGTGGTCCTGATCCCCGGATCGAAGAGCACGATCGCCGATCTGGCTCATTTCCGGGAACAGGGATGGGATATCGATCTGCGGGCGCATCAGCGCCGCGGCGGGCGTATCCTCGGGATTTGCGGTGGATACCAGATGCTGGGCCGGCGGATTGCCGATCCGGACGGGATCGAAGGGGCCGCCTGCGAAGTCGAGGGTCTGGGTTTTCTGGACATCGAAACCGTCATGACGCCGGAAAAGCGGTTGGCCCTGACCGACGCGGTCGATCTGGCGTCCGGGCGGGCGGTCAACGGATATGAGATCCATATCGGCCAGACCGATGGTCCCGACACCGCGCGCGCATGGCTGAGCATCGACGGTCGCCCCGAGGGGGCCGCATCACCCGATGGCCGCGTGCGGGGATGTTATCTGCACGGTCTGTTCTCGGCCGACGATTTCCGGGCCGAATGGCTGACCGAGATGGGTGGTGCAAGCACCGTGACCGACTATGGCCAAACGGTCGATGACACGCTCGACCATCTGGCCCGGCACCTTGAAACCCATATGGATCTGGATCGGCTATTCGGACTGGCGGGGCCGGTCTGAAGGGGCGCTATTCGAACCCCTGTTCTGCCAGGGCGCGGTAAATCTCGCGGCGCACCAGCTTGCGGACGTTGCGGGTGATGCGTTCGCCCAACGGGCCCTGCAATTCCTCGCGGACGATTTCGGCCACCATTCGGCGCAGTGTCTCTTCGTCGAGAACCTCGTCCTGCTCCAGATAAGCGGTCAGCTGGTCTTCGAGCGGGTCGGGGGCATCTTCGATTTCGGCCTCTGCGAAATAGGCTTCGGCGGCCTCGAACTTCTCCGCCGCATCCTCGGGGTCCGTCTCGTCTCGCTGATCCGGGGTATCCGACATCTCGGCATCTTCGACCGGCCCGCCCGATGCGAACCGACTGGAAAAGAAGACGCCCACCTCGCTTGCGGCGTCCCAATCCATGACGGGCGTTTCTTCGCTTCCGTCAGGTTCCCACTCTTCAGCCGCACCCGAAATCGCGGCCTCGAGTTCGGCAATGGTTGATTCGATCGCGCGACGATCAGAGTGTTCGGCCTCAGGCGCCGGGATTTCGATCTCGGCGGTCTGCTGCGCGGGCGTGTCCTGCCCGGACGGCCCCGCCAAATCATCGTCACCCTGGAGCGCGGCATCATTGGTCAGTCCCGCCTCGGGATCGGCACCTTCGGATTCGAGCGCATCCAGCTCCGCCTGCCCGCGCGCCACCCATTCGGGCACCTGATCCGTCTTTTCGGCCTCCGGCACGCCCCCGTCGTCCCGGGCCTTTGCCGCCGGGGTATCGGGAGCGGTATCCGAGGTGACCGCGGCTTCGGGATCATCTTCGTCGGTCCAGACAATCTCCCCCCGGAGGCCGGCGTCATCGCCCTCTTCGTCGGCCTCGGCATTCTCGGGGCCGGCGTCAGCGGTCGTGTCGGCCTGCGTATCGGCGGTGTCCGTCTCGTCAAGCCACTCCTGAGGCTCCGGCTCTTCAACACGATAGGCCGGGGTCAGAACAAATCGAACGGGGTTGTCGACCTCCGATCGGTCACCCTCGCCCGCATCTTCGCGCCCATCGGGGCCCGCGATATCCGCCCGGTATTCGGCACCGAGCTCGAGCACGCCGGGTTCCTCCTCTGGCGACGCGGCCCCCGTCTTGGAAGACGACTTCGTTTCGGAAGAAGTGCCCGGATCACGCAGTTTCTCGCCCTCGGACACGAGCCGACGAATCGAGGACAAGACATCCTCTATCTGGATATTGGTCACAGGATCGGACATCGTCTACTCTGATTGGCCTCGGCCATCACTCTAGACACTAAGTGAAAATCCCACAACAGATACGCGGGATTTGAGACACTTCCAGCGCGCTATTGCTGCCCGATCGCTTCCAGCACCCGATCAAGCGCCCGGCCCTGTTCGGACAGCTGTGTCGGCGCGTCCTTGACCAGATTGTAGTAGGCCTCGGGATCGTACAGCTGGACGTTCAGGTTCAGATGCTCGGCGGTCATAAGGCCCATCGACGACAAAACGGTGTAGGAGGCCACGACCTCATCCACCTGAGCCGCGATCAGATTTGCGCGGGCATCGAGCAGTTCCTGCTCGGCATTGAGAACATCAAGCGTTGTCCGCGCGCCTAGATCGGCCTCTTCCCGCACGCCGCGGAAGGCGATGGTCGCTGCCCGAACCTGACGTTCGGACGCATCGCGCGTCGCCCGCGCGACCTCCCAGAAGGCATAGGCATTGGTGACATTCTGTTCGATCGACTGCGCTGTCACGTACAGATCGGCCCGCGCAGCATCCCGGCGCGCCTGTGCCTCGCGAAGCTGGCTTGCAAGCCGTCCGCCCTGATAAATCGGGCCACCGACACTCAACCCGATGCTCTGGCTTTCGCGTCCGTCGAAATCGATCCGGGCCGTCCCGTTGAGGCTGACCGTCGGCACATGGGCCAGTTCGGCCCTCTCCACACTGATATCGGCCGATGCGACCGAATGCCGTGCCTGCAGGATCACCGGATGATTGCGCAGCGCGAATTCCTTGATCTCGCGCAGCGACCGCCGGATCGGCACCTGATTGGCCGGCTGAAGCTGGCCGGGCTGTCGTCCGACCGCCGCAACATATTCCGCAATCGCCCGGGCAAGAGTGCCCTCTTCGGCGGCAAGCTGGCTCCGGGCCGAGGCAAGGCGCGCTTCGGCGGAGGCGACATCCGTCCGGGTGATTTCACCGACCTCGAACCGATCCTCCGCAGCACGCAATTCCTGCGTGATCAGCCGGACGTTGTTCTGCCGCAGCGCCACGAATTCAGACGCGCGGCGCACTTCCATGTAGGCCTCGACGATGCGCAGCAGGACCTGCTGTTCGATGTTGACGAGCCCCTCACGCGTCGCCAGAACCAGCTCTTTCTGGCCATCCACGGCCAGCTGGTTGCGCCCGCCATCATAGAGCGTCATTTCCGCCTGAAGCTGAAGACCCCCGGTGATGAAATCGGAATTGGGCGCTTGCGGGAACTGGGACTGAGCCGACATCGACCAGCTGACAACCGGCATCAGGGCAGACACCGCGTTCGCAACGCCTTCGTCGGCGGCGCGCAGCAGGGCACGGTTCTGTTCCAGAAGCCCGCTTGCCTCGTAGCCGTGTGCCAGCGCATCCGCGAGCGATTCCGACGAGGCCTGAGATGCCAGACCAAGACACAGCGCCGCCGCACCGACACTACCTGCTATCTTGTGAAAAATGCCCATCTGTTCCCCGATCAATCCAACCGATCCGCCAATACCTTCACCGCCTAAAGTGCAAACACCTCCGGGCGTTCAAAACCCGTCAGTACAGGGGCCGCGGCGTTGAACGATGAGCGCCAGCTGATCCGTCCGTCCGCCTTCACCCCGACCCGTGCCACGCCAAGCGTGCCCTCCGAAAACAGGCAGCCGATCCGGCCACCGTCGTTGAGCTGGGCAACAAACGCCTCGGGCAATGTCTCGACCGCGCCCTCGATGACGATCACGTCATAGGGGCCGTTCTTCTCGGCACCTTCGGCCAGAGGCCCTTCCAGCACGGCGGCATTGTCGACGCCATTGGCCGAAAGTGTGGCCTGCGCCTCCTGCGCCCGCTCGGGGTCATCTTCCAGACCGACGACGAATTCCGCCATCCGCGCCAGAACGGCCGTCGAATAGCCAAGGCCGCAACCGACATCGAGGATGACATCGCCCGGCCTGATTTCCAGCCCGTCCAGAAGCTTGGCGAACGTCCGCGGCTCCAGCAGCACACGATCGCCGCCCAGAGGGATGTTGTCGCCGACATAGGCGGCCTCGCGCTGCCCCTGCGGCACGTACAACTCGCGCGGCACATTCAGCATCGCGTCGATGATCGGAAACTTTGTCACATCCGACGGCCGGACCTGCGTGTCGACCATCATGATCCGGCGAGAGGTATAGTCGGGCAAGGCGGTAAACTCTTTCGTTCATTTGGCTCTGATCGGTGATGCCACATCGACGCCCCCTCGGCAACGGCCATGTACCTGCCTCACCACGCTTGCAAGGCCCCGGCGCCTCGTATATTCGGACCCTCGAGAGGCGAGTTGGCGGAGTGGTGACGCAGCGGATTGCAAATCCGTGTACACCGGTTCGATTCCGGTACTCGCCTCCATTAAAATCAGACATTTAGAGCGACTTCGGCCGCCAAAATAGCGATACGCGCCTTATGCTACCTGCACACACCTGATGCAGCGCTGAATCACTGTGTGGATCAAGACGTTTGGTGGGCTGCTAAGAGGGCTTGTTATTCCGCATGTTCGACGATGTGGCGCTGTGGTGTCCTTACGATTCGTGTGCCGCTGACCTTTTCAGCAAGTCCCGCCAGTTCAACGATCCCAAGTCAGATGACTTCAACTGATGTCACCAGCGACACGCTGGACCGGCCTGCACGCGCGGGGTAGCGGTGTCCGATGGTCCATGTAGCGGCCCACGACGGATGGCGCCGTAGCCAGGCTTCACGCGAGATATTCGCGGACGTGGAGTTCTAGTGATTTGGCCCAAATGGATGACGGAAGACGAAGAGGGCTTTACTTAATTTCTTTCGGCTGTTCAGCAGACACAATGCCCGACACGAAGGGGGCGAAACGCGCAACAGATGTTTGGGGATCTCCATGCGCCCCGCCTGAATACCTGATGCAAACCAGAAATAAGAAATGAGAGACAGCAACGCTGCCAGTGTCTTGACTGACAAGATATCACTCACCGACCAAGTGTTTATCGGGAGCATTTTCGACGACATTGGGATCCGCCAAGATTGGGAAGGAGGTGACACGAAGAACCTCACGCATCGCCCATAGAATTCGAAGCCAATCTGCAGAAACCGGCCCATATCTGTGTCGGGGGCTGTAATACCCGCGGAGGTGCCGATAGCACAATCAGGCGGTGCAGATATTCTTATGGAAAGGTGTCTCGAAATCCAGTTAGTAGGGGCCCGAGCCGTTTGGGCGCCACTCCAAACGCTTCGCAACCTACAGAAGCAAACGGGATGGTTGACCAATCCCGCTGAGTTATCGGAACCATCTTATGCGATTTCAAGCATGCTCTGATCCAATCTGGCAGACGATTCTGGATCACGTGGAAGAAGCTGTTGTCGTCTATGACAAAGATGGCGGCCTAGCGTATTGGAACAAGAAGTTCAAAGAACTCTACGCATACACGGATGATGAGCTTTCGGTCGGAATCCATTTTTCGGAATTGGGAAGACTCGATGTTCAGAAAGGCAACGTTGCGATCGGCGACGACATTGGAGAAGGTGCGGAATACCTGGCGCGAAAGGCAGAGTACCGCGCACGTTTGAAAGGATCTTTCTTCGTCCATCTGAAGGACGGACGCTGGATCAAGACGACAGATCGACGGCTTCCAGACGGCGGATTTGTGAGCGTGCAGACAGAAGTCACGGAATTGCGCCAGCTTTACTCTGACCTAATGGACAAGAACGACCGTCTGGCCAAGGCAAATGATGAGCTACAAAGAGCTTTGAACACCGACTTCCTGACAGGTGCGCTTAGTCGTGAGGCAATTATCTCGCAAGTCGAGCAAATTCTCTTGGGAGAGCCGGAAGATGAAGTTCATAGATATGCGATGCTCGTCGATCTGGACCACTTCAAGACAGTCAATGATACGCACGGCCATCTGATTGGCGACCAGGTTCTCCAAGACTTGGCCGCAATAGCACGCCGGCACTCTGCGTCGATCAACCATTTCGGCCGCATGGGCGGGGACGAATTTCTGGGCATTGTAAACGTCGAAAACGGAACCTGCCCGACGGACTTTTTTCATATGTTCAAATCCGATTTCGACCAGGCCTGCGCTGAATATCGAACGAGCAGCACTGGCCAAGTGTTGGGATTAAGTGCTGGGTTTTCCAGGATAGATGAAGAGACAAGCAACTTCAGCACTCTTTATCACAAGTTGGATCAAGCGCTTTATCGAGCAAAGGCGCTGGGAAAACACACGGCAGTTGTCGTCTGATCGCATTTGCGCTGAATACACTGATTCCGACGGAAGCGGTGGCCGGTCATCAACGTTAAGGCACAGAAGGGTGCTTGATCTGACACGGCGTGTAGCTCCCCCATCTGCATTGGCAGATCTATCTCGGGCCCGCTCCCTGTCGCAATGCACAGGATGCTCCGCAGGCGCGCGGCCCGGATCAACGGCGGGTTGCCGACGATGAAATCCGCATGGCCCTGGCACGGGACCTGTGCGCGGGCCTCGGGGTCCGGGCAGCCCCTTTCTCGCCACGGGATCGCACATACGGGGCCAATGCGGCGGCGAAGGTGCAGCCGTCAGGCTTTCGGAAAAGATGACGGCCTCGGCGGCACAGGACTTGTCATGACAGGCCTTCCTCCCCGCCGCCAAGGGCCTCGGTAATCTGCCGGATCGCGGTGGCGTCCCGCTTTGCGCGGGGCACATCAAGCCGATCGTCACGGATGATCGAGGCTGGCCGTCCCTCTATTCGGAGCACCCGGTCGGCCAGACGGGCGGCATCTTCGGGTTCGTGACTGACAAGGATCATCGTGGGCTTCCGATCCTCGATGACGCGGGCGACGACCTTCTGCAATTCGCGCACCAGTTGCCGGTCGATCGAGACGAATGGCTCGTCCAGAAGCAAAAGTCGCGGCTCGACGGCGAGGGCACGGGCCAGAGCCACGCGGCGCTGCATTCCACCGGACAGATCGCCCGGCCGCGCGCTTTCATAGCCCGAAAGACCCATTTCCGACAGCAGACGCGCGGCCTCCTCCTTGCTCGTGTCGGGGGAGACCGCACGGATATTGCCCACCGCGTCGAGCCATGGCAGCAGGCGCGGGTCCTGGAACACGAAGCCCGGTGGAGAGGCCTCTGCCGCGGGGCGGCCCATCACATCGACGCGGCCATCGAAATCGGTGTCGAGCCCGGCGATCATCCGCAAGAGCGTCGACTTGCCGACGCCCGACGGGCCGATCAGCGCCAGAACCTCGCCCTGCTCCACGTCGAAACGAAGGTCTTCGAACAGAAGCCCCGTTGCGCCGGTGAACCGCTTGGCGCGCAGATCGACGGATACGGCTAGGTCGGTCGCCATCCGAGTATCCTTGCTTCCAGCCGCCGCATCACGAGGTATTCAAAGGTGATCACCACGGTCATGAAGGCCAGCGTATAGGCCAGTATGCCCTCGATATCGAAGTTCTGGAAAAAGACCCCGATGCGGAACCCGACGCCTCCGTCCGACCCCAGCACCTCGAAGACCAGAACGATCTTCCAGATCAGCGAAAGCCCGGTGCGCGCCGCGGTCAGCATGTAGGGCATCAATTGCGGGATCACGATGAGCCGGACCCGACGCCACAGGTCGAGCCGGTAGACACGGCCCAGTTCGGCAAAACCGTAATCGAGCGCGCGAACGCCTTCGCGCATGGTGACCGCGACAAGCGGGGTCTTGTTGATCGTAACCGCGAGGATCAGGGCAAATTCGCTCAACCCGAGCCAGATATAGCAGGTAATCGCCACGACGATCGCCGGGATGTTCAGACCGATCAGAACCCAGCTTCCGAAAAGCCTGTCGACGCCGCGAAACCGCCCGAGCACCGCGCCGATCAAGGAGCCGATGGTCATCGCCGCAACAAAGGCCCAGGCCGCGCGGACCAGCGTCTTGGCAAGGTCGGCAACCAGGTGCCGTTCGGTCGCGAGCCGCCACAATTCCACGATCACCTCGACAGGGGTCGGGAAAAGACGATGCGACACGGCCAGCGCCAGAAGATGCCAGATCAGAAATAGAAGCGGGAGCGAGGCGGCCTCAAGCAAGAAACCGCGCGTGCCATCCCCCCTTGCCCGTCCCATTCAAGCCCTTTCAGCCCCGGTCGGCGGACCAGTAAGTCCCCGGATCGCGTGTTTCGCCATCGCCCGTGAGGTCGGGCCCGCAATATTCGGCCATGATCGCGAACGCTGCGGCCGCCGCGTCGATCATGTCGTCGGTATAGCCCGGCGCGATACCCGCGCGATAGTCCGTCCCGAGGGTTTCGAACAGGGTGTCGTTGTCCACGGCACCCATCTCTTTGCGCAACGCCTTCCATGCGGCGTCGTCGTTCACCAGAACGTCCCTAGCCTCGAACGAGGCGCCCGGAAACCCTGTGATCGCGTCCCGGTGCCTGGCAACCTTGTCGGCCTGCGTCACCCCTGTCCGATTGGTATAATGAGCCTGCCGCTCCCTCCAGCTCTTGTCAGCCGGGCCACCAGCGATCCCGATCGACTTGCCGGCAAGATCGCGGGCACAGGCGATATCACTGCCTTCGGGCACCATCACGCCTGCCGCTGCCAACGCATACGGCATACAGGTCACGACCTCACCACGTGAGCGCACCGAGGCATGCCAGATGTCGTCCGAAAGATCGCCGCGCCCGACAAGAACGCCACATGTCCGGCCTGCTTGTGCACGACATCCATCAGGGACAGCTCAATCCCGTTGCGGCCATAGATGCCGCCCTCGATGATCGTTTCCATCTCCCAGCTGGAGGTGCCGTTCAACGGCACGCCGGCGGTCAGCTTCTTGGCCGTCGGCGAAAGTGCAAAGGCACGCGCAGGCGGCGATCCGGCGAAGGAACCCGCTAGCAACTTGTTGAAATCTATTTGTTTCATCGGCTTGCCCCTCCCATGGCAAGGCCCATGATCACACAGCGTCCCGAGAAGGCTAGCACCGGCAAGTTTCGCAGGACCCAATGTTGATCATCCGATTATCCAATGGGACATCCAGTCAATTTGTTGCAACAGCGCATCCGCCGGATCGCCGGGTTCCGGATATCATGCCGACCCCGACCGACGGTTCAGACATGGCTGTACTGATCTGTCAGCGCGCGACTGATCTGTTCGGCAAAGCGCGAAACAGCGACCGACATCGCCCGGTCACGATGCTGACCCAGCCGCAAGGTTCCGGGTTTGATGTCGCGCTCGTCGATCAGGCGGCTGACCAGACCGTCCTGCGCGGTCCCTTCGTCCGGGGCACCGATCTCGATCTGGAAGGTGAGCGAATCGGTGCGCGCCACATGGGCCTTGAGGTATTCGAAGGAATTGCTTTCCAGCACCGGCGGCCGGCCATAGGTCTTGTCGAGGATCGCGGCGTTGATCAGGGCCCGCCCGCCAAAGCCCTGCCCCGGCAGAATCACCGGATAGCCGAAGCATTGCCGCAGGCGGAGCGTCTTGTGCCGGGTCAGGGGGTGGTCCGCCGCCATGATGGCTGCCAGTCGTTGCTGCACCCCCAGCAGGACCTTGTATTCCGGAAGCGCCCCGTCGTCGAAAACAAGCACCAGATCTACAAGGTAATCCTGCAGCGCCTGCTGCGCCGCGCCATGTTCCAGAACCATGACCTCGAAATTCACATTGGGAAACTCGGACTGGTAGGCCGCGATCTGGGCGGGCAGGAAATACCGGATCAGGGCCTGGCTGCATCCGATCGAAACACGGCCCCGGCGCAACCCCGACAGATCCGCGATCCGCGATTGCAGGCGCTCTGTCTCGGCCAGCGTCTCGCGGACATGCTGAATGACCAACTCCCCCGCGGCGTTCAGCCGGACCCCTTTCGAACTGCGCTCGAATATCTCGTAGCCAAGCTCATCCTCGTAGCCCTGCAAACGGCGCTGAACGGCCGAAGGAGTCAATGCCGCCTGTTCCGCCGCAGCCCGGATCGAGCCGGTCCGGGCGATCGTTTCAATGATCATGAAGGTGGTGAGATGTTTCATCGGACCATTCTGCCATTGCGTTGCGTTTTGAGCAACACATAGGCGCAAATCTAGCAGACGACAGCAACACGCGAATCGTGAACGATCCGGCCGAACCATGGGGGATCGGAATGACCGACGCGCAAGGACTGCCGCATAGCGACCGCTGGAAGAGTGATGGCACCAGTGTCAGCCTCCTGCGCAATCGCCCTGCGCCCCGGCCCGTCCGCTTTGATGCAGCGCCCGAGCCGGTCGTCGTCGACATGGCACGCGCGGCACTTGTCATCATCGACATGCAGAACGATTTCCTCGAATCCGAGGGCTGGTTCGCAACGGCCCGCGGCGTCGACGTCTCCCCCCTGTCAGAAGTGATCGGCACCGTGAATGCGCTCAGCCGGGCCTTCCGCACGATCGGCGCGCCGGTCCTGCATGTGAACTGGGCGGTGCGCGCCGACGTGGCGAACCTGCCGGCCAACGTGCTCGACAAGGGGTCGTCCTGCGGCGCGCGGCCGGGCTATGGCGACGAGATCGCCTCGGGCCGCGTTCTGGTGGCGGGCGAATGGGGCGCGCAAAGCGTCGACGCGATCGAGACTGCGCCGTCCGACATTCACGTGGGCAAACACCGCCTGACCGGGTTCCGCGACAACGAACTGGACCCGATTCTGCGCCGGCTTGGCGTGGACACCTTGTTCTTCACCGGGGTCAATCTGGACCGTTGCGTCTTTGCGACCCTGGCCGATGGCTGCTTTGGCGGCTTTGACGCGGTGCTGGTCGAAGACGCGACCACCACCGTCTCTCCCCCGTATGTGACCGACGCGATCCTCTACCTGATCCGTCTTCTCTACGGCTTCACGACCCGATCCGCGGACCTCCTCCCCGCGATTTCCTCACTCTCTCAGGAAGAAGGAATATCCCAATGACAATGACACGACGCACGTTCACGAAACTCGCCGCCGCATCCGCGATGTCGGGCCTGGCCGCCCCCGCGATCGCCCAGGGCAATCGCGAGATCAAGATGATCCTCAACTGGCGTTACCAGGGCCCGCAATCATGGTTCTTCCTCGCCGATGACAAGGGCTATTTCGCCGAGGCCGGGATCGACATGGTCATGGATCAGGGCAGCGGCTCGGGTGCCGCCGTGGGCCAGGTGGCCGGCGGCGCTTATGACGTGGGCTTCGGCGATGTGAACGCCTTGATCCGTCTGGCCGCGACCAACCCCGACGAGGCGCCGATCTGCGTCTATCAGATGTATAACAAGCCACCCTTCACCGTAGCCGTCCTGTCGGACAGCGACATCATGACAGCCGAAGACCTCGAAGGCCGCCTGCTGGGCGGGGCGCCCAATGACGGCGCGCTGAAGCTGTTCCCGGCATTCGCCAATCTCGCCGGTCTCGACACGTCGTCGATCGAAATCCTGAACTTCCAGTCCAGCCTGCGCGAACAGATGCTCCGGACCGAGCAGGTCGAAGGCGTCTTCGGCTATGTCAACACGATCCGCTTCTCCGCCAAGCTGTCGGGCATGAACCCGGATGAGGACATCCGCTTCATCTCTTACGGCGATTACGGGATGGACCTGTATTCCAATGGCATGATCATCCCCAAGGCCATGGCCGAGAACGAGCCCGAAATGGTCAAGGGCATGATCTGGGCGATCAACGAAGGTGTGAAGGACACGCTCGCCGATCTCGACGCCGCCGTCGATTCGGTCGCCGCCCGCGAACCGCTGATCAACAAGGAGGTCGAGAAGGAACGCCTGATCGCCACTCTGCAGGACGAGATGAACCATCCCGAGCTTGCGACCACGGGCCTGGGCGCCGTCGATCCCGAACGCTTCGCGACTTCGATCGACATCGTGGTCGAGGCCGATCAGCTGCCGCGCACGCCGGATGCCTCCGAGGTCTATACCGACGCCTTCCTGCCGGCCGAGGAAGACCGGATCTACAGCCTGCTGTAATCGGATGGACCTCAATCTCAGGAACAAGGTGGCGGTGATCACGGGCCCGGCCAAGGGCATGGGCGCCGCCATCACGTTGGGTTTCGCCCGGGAAGGCGCCAGACTGGCGCTTCTCGGGCGGGACACCGCCGCGATCGAACCGGTCTGCGCGGCCGCGCGCGAGATCGGCGTCGAAGCGGAAATCTTCGCCTGTGACGTGACCGACGCCACCATGGTCGACGCCGCGGTCAGCGCCATCGGCGGGCGGTTCGGGAACCGTGTCGATATCCTCGTCAACGTGGCGGGTGGCACCGGCCCGATCGGCAAGACCGGCGTCGAGACGACGCCGGAGGAATTCGACGAGATCGTCACCCTGAACATGCAGGGGCCCTTCAACATGATCCGCGCCGTGGCGCCGATCATGCGGGCGGGTGGCGGTGGCAAGATCGTCAATGTCGGCGGCACATTCGGGATGCGTGGCCGCGCGATGCGACTGGCCTACTCCAGCTCCAAATGGGGTCTGCGCGGGATCACGAAAAGCTTCGCGCTCGAGCTTGGCCCCGACAACATCAACGTCAACCTTGTCGCACCCGGCATGGTCGACGGCCCCCGCTTCCGGGAAAAGGTCGTCCCGCAGGTCGCGGCCCAGCATGGGATCTCGCCCGATGAGGCGGCTGCGAAACACGCCTCCGATTATGCGCTGGGCCGGATCAGCACCGACGAGGACATTGCTGACGCGACGCTGTTTCTCGCCTCCGACCGCGCGCGCCAGATCACTGGCGTGGACCTGCCCGTCGATGGCGGCTGGGCATCACTATGAGGACAACATGACCGACCTGATCCTGACGGGCGGAACCGTCGTGAACGAGGGCGCCCGCGCGCACGCCGATGTCGCCATCACCGATGGCGTCATTTCGGCCATCGGCCTGCCCGGCACCTTGGGCGACGCGGCCGAGATCGTAGATGTGACCGGGCTTCACCTGATCCCCGGTGGCATCGACATGCATGTGCATTTCCGCGAACCCGGCTACACCCACAAGGAAGACTGGGAAACCGGCACGCAGGCCGCCGCCATGGGCGGCGTGACGACGGTGTTCGAGATGCCCAACACGCATCCGCCCACCCGGTCGGTCAAGGAATTCCGCGAGAAACAGGCGCTCGCCGAAAAGGCCTGTGTCGATTACGGCATCTACGGGCTTCTGGCCGAGGACAATATCGACGAGATCCCCGGCCTGATCGAGGCAGGCGTCAACGCCTTCAAATGCTTCATGGGCAACACCTTCGGCAACCTGCCCTCCCCCTCAACGGGCGCGATGCTCGAAGGCTTCGAGATCATCGCCCCGTCCGGCCTGCGCATCTCGCTTCATGCCGAGACCGCCTCGATCATGGCCTGGCGTCAGGCGAAACTCGAAGCGGCGGGCAAGAATTCACCGCTCTACCACATTGCGGCCCGGCCCGAGGTCGTGGCGATCGAGGCCGTGGCCCGCGCCGCGATCCTCGCCGAATGGACAGGCGCACGCGTCCATGTCCTGCACATCTCGTCTGCGGGGGAGCTGCGCCCATTGGCCGAGGCCAAGACCCGCGGCGTCGACATCACCGGCGAGACCTGCCCCTGCTATCTGTTCCTTGACAGTAGCGACTATGACCGACTGGGCAGCGTGATACGGGTCAACCCGCCGGTGCGCGAGAAGAAGGATTCCATCGCCATCTGGGAGGCGCTGCAATCCGGCGTCGTCGACATGATCGCCACCGATCACGCGCCCCACACGCCGGAAGAGAAAACGAACGACATCATCTGGAAGGCCGATTGCGGCTTTCCCGGCGTCGAGACGCAGATGCCCTTGATGCTGAGTGAGGTGGCGGCCGGTCGCATGACGCTTGAACATTACGTGCGCATCTCGTCGGCCAACCCGGCACGCGCTTTCGGAATGTGGCCCGCCAAGGGCCGCATCGCCGTGGGTGCGCAGGCCGACATCGCCGTTCTCGACATGGCCCGCGAAGAGGTGATCCGCGCCGAAAGGCTGCACAGCCGCGGAAAGATCACCCCGTTCGAGGGCCGCAAGACCACCGGCGCCCCGATCCACACGATCGTGCGCGGCCGGTTCGTCCAGCGCGACCGCACCCTGTGCGACGGCGTGCGCGGCCATGGCCGGCAGGTCACCGCGATACAGAAGATGCCGACGCCGACCCCCCGAAACACCGATCAAAGCCTCGCGGCTTTGCTCCAACAACAGGAGGCCGCCGAGTGAGCCGCTCCGATTACGTCAAACTCGAGGGCGTGGGCGTGACCTATGGTTTGGGCCCCGACCAGACCGAAGCCCTCTGCCCCACCGATCTGTCCTTGTCCGAGGGGGATTTCGTCGCGCTCGTCGGCCCGTCCGGCTGTGGCAAATCCACCATCCTGAAACTGGTGAGCGAACTTCTCAAACCCACGCAGGGCAACATCTTTTTCGGCGGACGCGAGTTGGGCGCCCGCCCCGTGCGCGTCGGCATGGCGTTCCAGAGCGCGTCTCTCCTGCCGTGGATGTCGATCCGCGACAACGTCATGCTGCCCCTCAAGATCGTGCCTCCCTTCAAGTCCGACTACCGGTCCAAGCGCGGCGGCGAGTACCGCGACCGGGTCGATGCGCTTCTTGAACAGGTGGGTCTTCTGGATTTCGCCGACAAGAACCCGTGGCAGCTGTCGGGCGGCATGATGCAGCGGGCGAACCTGTGCCGCGCGCTTGTCCATGACCCCGATCTTCTGCTGCTGGACGAGCCCTTCGGCGCGCTCGACCAGTTCACCCGCGAAGAATTGTGGCAGACGATGCAGGACCTCTGGCTTGCCCGCAAACCCACCGTTCTTCTCGTCACCCACGATCTGCGCGAGGCCGCCTATCTGGCGAACCGCGTCTGCGTGATGTCGCCCCGTCCCGGCCGGATCATCGAGGATCGCGCCGTCACATTCGAGCGCCCGCGCCCGATCGACGCCACGTTCGAGCCGGCCTTCGTCAAGCTGGTTCAGGAACTGCGCAGCCAGATCGTTCACACCCCCACAGGCAAGAGGTCTTCCGCAGCATGAGCCCGCGCACACAGAAATTCGCCTCCGCCGGCCTGATCGTCAGCGTGTTCGTCCTTTGGGAACTGATCTGCCTGGCCTTCGGGATATCCGAACTGATCCTGCCACGCCCGACACAGATCGTGGGGGCCTTCCTCGAATACGCCCCGGCGATCCGGCCCCATGCCTGGCAGACGCTCTACACCACGATGGTGGGCTTCTTCTTCGGCGTACTGATCGGGTTGTCGCTGGGCGTCCTGATCGGATCGTCCAAGCTGGCCTATGACACCTGCTACCCGCTTCTGGTGGGGATCTCCTCGATCCCCAAGGTCGCCGTCGTGCCGATCTTTGTCCTTTGGTTCGGCGCAGGCACCGTGCCCGCGATCCTGACGGCGATGATCATCTGCATTTTTCCCATCGTGGTGAACGTCTCCACCGGTATCGCGACGGTCGAGCCCGAGCTTGAAGACGTCATGCGCTCTCTCAAGGCGAGCAAGTGGGAAATCCTGTGGAACGTCGGTCTGCCCCGGTCGCTCCCCTATTTCTTTGCCTCGCTCAAGGTCGCGATCACGCTCAGCTTCGTGGGCTCCGTCATCGCCGAGACCGTGGCCTCGAACAAGGGCGTGGGCAACATGATGCTGATCGCCTCGTCCTCGTTCAACGTCCCGCTGGTGTTCTCGGGCCTGATGGTGCTGGCGACCATGGGCATCTCTCTCTACGCGATCTTCGCCTTCGTCGAACGCCGGATGGCCGGCTGGGCGATGCGCAAGGACCTCTGAAGACCAAGAAAAATCCAATCCGACAGGAGTTTGACTATGAAGAAGCTGTTATCAATCGCGGCGATCATGGCGGGTCTGGCGACCCCCTCGTTCGCGCAGGACGTCGAAATCCGATTTACCCTCGACTGGAAGCTGCAGGGCATCCATTCGTGGTTCTACCTGGCAGAGCAGAAGGGCTATTTCGCCGAGGAAGGCCTCGACGTGACGATCGATCAGGGCGAAGGCTCGGCCGCGACGATCACCCGGATCATGACGGGCGCCTATGATGCGGGCTTCGGCGACATGAACGCCATCGTGCAGAACGCCGCCGTGAACCCCGAACTGGCGCCGATCATGGTCTACCAGATCTACAACCAGCCGCCGTTCTCGATCCTCGTTCCGGCCGACAGCCCCATTCAGGGTGCCGCCGATCTCGCGGGCCGGACCGTCGGCTCACCGCCCGGTTCGGCCGTGACCAAGCTCTTCCCCGCGCTCGCGGCGCAGGCCGGGCTCGATCTGGAGACCGTCGATATCCTCAGCGTCCAGCCCAACCTTCAGGAGCAGATGCTGCTTCAGGGCGATGTTGACGCAAGCCTTGTCTTCAACGTCACCAGCTACCTGAACCTGATTGGCCTCGGAAAGAACCCCGACACCGAGTACCGCTTCATCGGCTACGGCGATGCCGGGCTCGACATCTATTCGAACGGTGTCATGGTCTCGCGCGAGCTTTACGAGGAAAACCCCGAAGCCGTCGCGGGCCTTGTCCGCGCGATCAACCGCGCGGTGATGGAAATCATCGCCGATCCCGCGATCGGTGCCGCAGCGGTGAAGGAGGTCGAGCCCCTCATCGATGAAGAACTGGAAGAGAAGCGTCTGAACTTCGCGCTGGAATACCTCATCCGGTCGGCCGAAAGCCTCGAACTTGGCGTCGGCGGCGTCGACATGGACCGGCTTGCCCGGACAATCGGCATCATCCAGTCGGTCTATGAATTCGAGACCACGCCCGAGGCGTCAACGATTTTCACCGACGAGTTTCTTCCCCCGCTTGAAGAGCGCGCTCTGTGACGTGACTTTGGGGGCCGGACTTCCCCGGCCCCCGATCAAGGACTGACCCAATGCCCCCCCACACCACGATTGATGTCGCCTCCGCGCTGACCGGCCCGGACTATGCCCCCTCCGGCCCCGTCCGGCTGCACTTGTCCGACGGGGTGATCGCCGGGATCGAGCCGCTCGATCAAGCCCCGGACGGGCCGGCCCGGCTGGCCATTCCGGCGCTGGCCGATGCGCATAACCATGCCCGGCCCCTGTCGACGACATCCTTCGGCTGCGGTGGCAAACCGCTGGAACTCTGGCTGCCGCAACTGGCCACCATGCCCGCCGTCGATCCCTATACGGCCTGCGCTGCCTCCTTCGCGCGTTCGCTGCGCGGCGGGGCGACCTCGGTCATGGTTCACCTGACCCGACCCATGGGCCAGCGCCCTCTGCCCGACGAGGCCCGCGAGATTGCCCGCGCCGCCGCGGATGTCGGTATCTCGATCGGCTTTGCCATCTCGATGCGCGACCGCAACCCGCTGGTCTATGGCAAGCACGACCCCGCCCTGGATGCCATGCCCGACCAGGCCGCTACGCTGGCCCGCCAGACATGGCTCCGCCCCCTGCCCTCCACCGCCGATCAGCTTGCGCTGGTCGACACCGTGGCCGAAGCGCTGGCCGATGCGCCGCATGTCGACGTGCAATACGGACCCACCGGCGTGCAGTGGTGCAGCGACGCGCTCTTGTCCGCGATCGCCGAGGCCTCGGAAAGAACCGGCCGCCGCGTTCACATGCACCTTCTGGAAACCGAGCCGCAGCGCCAATGGGCCGATGAGGCCTACCCGGAGGGCATCGTTGCCCGGCTGGCCGAAATCGGCCTTCTGTCACCCCGGCTGACGCTCGCGCATTGCGTCTGGGCCCGCCCCGAAGAGCTTACCGTCATCGCCGCACATCGCGCCCGGATCGCCGTCAACACCTCGTCGAACCTGCACCTCTATTCCGGCTGCGCGCCGGTGCCCGCCATGCTCGAGGCCGGGGTCGACGTGGCGATGGGCCTTGATGGCTGCGCCTTCGACGAAGATGACGACGGACTGCGCGAATTGCGGCTGTTTCACCTGCTCAACCATGCGCCGGGATTTCGCGACGATGCGATGACCCCGGCCCGCGCGCTCCATGCCGCGTGCCGCACGGGCCGTGCCGGCCTCGGCCTAGGCGATGGCGGCCTGATCGCGGAAGGGATGCCGGCCGACCTCCTCCTCCTCGATCTGGACCTGCTGGACCGGGACGCGGTGATGGCCGTCGACCCGCGCGATCTGCTGTTTGCCCGGGCGACGTCGGCCCATATCGCCGAGGTCTGGTCCGGGGGCCGCCGCGTTCTGGCGGACGGCACCGTCACCGGCGTCGACCTGCCCGCACTGGAAGAGGCGCTTCGTGAGGAATACCGCGCGGCCCTGCCCGGAACCGAGGCCCTGCGTGCCGCCTGGCCCGCGATCGAGGCCGGGATCGCCGCCCATTACAAGGGGTGCTGCTGATGGCCCGAACCGCCCATGTGCACCGCCTGCCGATGTCGGTGCCGTCCGATGTCTCCGCGATCGAGGCCCTGTTCGCCTCTGGTGACCTTGCCCCCGACGCCATCGTGGCCATTCTCGGCAAGACCGAAGGCAACGGCTGTGTAAACGATTTCACCCGTGGCTACGCGGTGCAATCCCTGCGCGCGGCCCTTGCCCCGCATCTGCCCCCCGACCGTATCGACAGGCTGCCCATGGTGATGTCGGGCGGAACCGAGGGGGGCCTCTCGCCGCACTGGATCGTGCTGAGCGAGGCTGACGGCCCCGACACCGCGACCGGCCCCTCACTTGCGCTGGCCAGCGCGGTCACCCGCCCCCTGAGCCCGTCAGAGATCGGCCGCGGCGCGCAGGTCGAACTGGTCAGGGACGCGGTTCTGACCGCCATGAAAGACGCGGGCATCACCCGCCCCGAGGACGTCCATTTCGTCCAGATCAAATGCCCGCTCCTGACCAGCGAGCGGATCGAGCAGGTTGCAGGCGACGTGGCCACCCGCGATACGCTGAAATCCATGGGGCTGTCGCGTGGGGCCTCGGCCCTTGGCGTGGCGCAAGCCCTGGGCGAGGTCGGGCCGGTGCCCGACACCGCGATCGGCTCCGACTGGTCGCTCTGGTCATCGCGCGCATCCGCCTCGTCGGGCATCGAATTGATGAGCTGCGAGATCGTGGTGATCGGCCTCTCGTCCGACTGGTCGGGCGATCTGGCCGTGGCCCATACGGTCATGCGCGACGCGATCGACGCAGGCTCGATTGCCCGGGTCCTCGACACCATCGCCCCCGGCGCGCCGATCCAGTCGCAGGCCGACCGCCTGCAAGCCGTCCTTGCCAAGGCCGAGGCCAGCGCGGGTGGCACGATCCGGGGCCAGCGGCACACGATGCTCGACGACAGCGACATCTCATCGACCCGGCACGCACGCGGCTTTGTCGGCGGCGTTCTGGCCGGGCTGACGGGTCTGACCGATCTGTTCGTCTCGGGCGGCGCGGAACATCAGGGCCCCGATGGCGGCGGCCCCGTCTGCATCATCTACAGGAAGGATACCCCAACATGAGCGAACTTATCGTCAAGGCCGGCGACTTCACCTTCGGCGGGCACCTTGAAGACGCGGCCGCGCCGCAGACCTGCGCGGCCTTCCGCAAGCTTCTGCCCTATACCGGCAAGATCGTGCATGTGCGCTGGTCGGGCGAAGGCGTGTGGATCCCGCTGGGCGACGAGGATTTCGGCGTCGGCTATGAAAATCATACCAGCCACCCGGCGCCGGGCCACATCATCCTCTATCCCGGCGGCATCAGCGAGACCGAGATTCTGCTGGCCTATGGCGGCGTCGATTTCTCGTCAAAGATGGGTCAGCTGGCAGGCAATCACTTCATCACCCTGACATCAGGGCTGGAAAACCTGATGGCGCTTGGCAATTCGGTCCTGTGGGAGGGCGCGAAAGACATCTCCTTCGAGCTGAGCTGATCCGCGGCCCCGTCCGAATGACTGGCCGGAAGAAACGGATCGTCAAGGTCGGGCTCTGCCTGATCCGCGGGGCCCATGTCCTGCTGGCCCGGTCCCATGGGGATCGGGTCTTTCAGATCCCCGGGGGCAAGCCCGAGGCGGGCGAGGATGACCTGACAGCCCTGATCCGGGAAACGGCCGAAGAACTCGAGGTCTCCCTGATCCCCGGAACGGACCGGAACGTCGGCACCTTCGTGGCGCCGGCGGCCGGCAGATCGGGTGTCGAGGTCGAGGTAAGGCTCTATTCCGCAGAGGTCACGGGCGCACCTCGCGCGGCAAGCGAAATCGCGGAACTTCTCTGGCACGAGATCGCGACCGACGCGCCCTTTGCGTCCGACGTGGTGCGCCTGCACATTCTGCCCCATCTGCGCGACGAGGGCAGCACCGGCCCCTAGCCCGCCTGCGCCAGATAGCTGCGCCAGCCGCCCAGATCGGTGATGTCGCGCGCCTGATTCACGGCCCAGGCCTCGCAGAGGAAACCTGTCACCTGCGCGCCATCGTCGAGCGCGACGCGGCCGAGCGACAAGGGCGCGGGGATCGAGGCGAGGAAGTCGCCCACGCTGTCGCGCGGCATGGCCCAGACCTCGACCGCGATCGCCGATCCGCCATCGCCCACCCGGACAAGCCCCGGCCGTTCGGGCGGCCCGCCTGGCAGGGCGAAAAGCCTGTATTCTGGCAGGGTTTCCGCCTCTCGCTGAAACACCGCGCCAAGCCGCTTCATGTCACCGTTCAGCGGAAGCCCCGACATATGCGCCCCGCAAACCGCGATCTGCAGGTGGGTCGAGGCGCAATCGAGCGGTTCTGAGCGCGACTCCCGCATCGCGCCGGTCGCCCCCAGCGTCCTGTCACCGGCCATTTCGAACGTCTCGGCCATTGCGGCCAGCAGACCGTCCTGCCCCGCCTTTGCGATCAGGGTGACACTGCCGGGGCGGCCATCGGCGCGCGCGGGCGTCGGCACCGCCAGGGCGCACATGTCCATCAGGTTCACGAAATTCGTATAGGTGCCCAGCCGCGAATTGGGCGTGACCGGGTCGGCCTCGAGATCGGCGCAACTGTAGAATGTCGGGATCGACGGCACGCACAGCAGGTCAAGCCCCGCCATTTGCGCCTCGGCCAGCCTGGACAATTCCTTCAGCCGGTAGATCCCCCGAAACGCATCGGCCGCCGACATCCCCTCGGCCCGGCCGATGATCGCGCGGGTCACGGGCAGGATCGCCTCGGGATCGCGGCGCAGCAAATCCTCGATCACGGTATGACGCTCGGCCACCCAGGCGCCCTCGTACAGCATCTCGGCCACCTGGTAGAACGGGTTGAGGTCGATCTCGCGGACCTCGGCCCCCGAGGCGCGCAAGAGCGCCACACCCTCGTCGAACGCCTGCGCCTGAACCGCATCACCAAAGAATTCGCGACTGGCGGCATCGGGCACGCCCACCACCGGCGCGATTGGCGCGCGGGCCAGATCCGGGGCCGCGACGGGGCGGGCGAACGCGTCGCCCGGGTCGTAATCGGCCGCCACCTGGAAGACACGATAGGCATCCTCGGCCGACAGCGCGAAGATCGACACCGTCTCGACGCTGCGGCAGGCCGGCACCACGCCGCGCGCCGACAGCGCCCCCAGCGTGGGTTTCAACCCGACAATGTTGTTGAGCGCGGCCGGAACCCGCCCCGAGCCTGCCGTGTCGGTGCCCAGCGAGAACGTCACGATCCCATGCGCCACCGCAACGCCCGAGCCCGAGGACGACCCGCCCGGCACGATGTCGGGATCAATCGCGTTGCGCGGAACGCCATAGGGCGATCGCACGCCCACGAGCCCCGTCGCGAACTGATCGAGGTTCGTCTTGCCGATCAGAAGCGCGCCGGCTGCGCGCAGCTGCGCCACCACATGAGCATCGGCATCAGCGGTGTAGGCATAGGCCGGACAGGCCGCCGTCGTAACCATGCCGGCCACGTCGATATTGTCCTTCACCACGAAGGGCACGCCCCATAGCGGCAGGTCGGGGTCGAAATCGCCCAGCGCCTGTCCGTCTGCCAGGACCTCGGCCTTGTCACGCAGCGAGATGAAGATCGCCGGATCCCCGATCTCTGCGATCCGGTCATAGACCTTCTCCACAACGTCGCTGACCGACAATCCATCGCCATAGGCCCTGCGCAACCAGGGGAGGGTGGGAACGAAATCCATGCGACGGGCCTCTTTCTCAGCTTCTTGCGATCACAATGCGCGTTGTCGCGCTCAAGACAATCGCTATTAATTCAATAAACCGCTTCCTTTTTTGCATCACTGGACCGAGGCCCCATGCGCCACCTTCAGAACTTTCGCTATATCGAAGCCGTGATGCGGGCGGGGTCCATCCGCCGGGCGGCCGATGACATGAACATCACCTCTTCGGCCCTGAACCGCCGCATCCAGCGCTTTGAAGAGGAATTCGGGTTCGAGATCTTCGAGCGCCTGCCGCGCGGTGTGCGGCTCAACCCGGCGGGCGAATTGCTGATCCAGCATTTTCGCCAGCAGGAATCCGATCTCCGGCGCGTGCAAAGCCAGGTCGCCGATCTTGCAGGCGAACGGCGCGGCCATGTCTCGATCGCCTGTTCGCAGGCGCTTGTGCCCTATTTCCTGCCCGAACGGATCGCGGCCTACCGGCTCAAGCACCCCGGCGTGACCTTCACCGTCAACGTGCGCGACAGGCGCGCCGCGGAAAAGGATCTCAGCGAATTCAACTCCGATCTCGCGCTGGTGTTCGAGCCGGTCCAGATGGTCGATTTCGAGGTTCTGGGCCACCTGCCGCAAGTCATCCATGCGCTGATGCGCCACGATCATCCGCTTGCCTCGAAGTCGGAATTGCGGCTGCGCGATTGCATCGACGTGCCGCATATCCTGCCTGCGCCGGAATTCGGCGTGCGGGCCCTGATCGACATCGCGCTGAGCGGAAGCACCCGGCACGCCCAGCCCAGTGTCGAATCCGGTAGCTTTGATTTCATGCGCCATTATGTGCTGCATGAAAATGTCCTCGCCTTTCAGATCCCCATCGGCCTGCGCCCCCGCGACGAAGACGGCCTGATCGCCCGTCCGATCTCGACCCGCGACATCCCGCCCGGGGCGCTCATCCTCGGCCAGAGGCGCGGGCGGAGCCTGCCGGTGGCCTCCGCGAAATTCGCGCAGGACCTCATCGCGACGCTTGAAACCCTGCAGTGACAGACAAGCCGCCCGCACGGAGCGCTGCAAAAAATGCATCGGATTTGGAAAAATATAGCAGAAGTCAGGAGCATTCCCCTTCGCTACGGTTAATGCAATCCGGCGCACAGACCTCCCGCGCCATGAGAATCGCAATCATCCGGAGTGAAGAGCATGACCAATCGAAAGACCCTGTCCCGGCGCAGCTTTCTGAACCAGAGCGCCGCGGGTATCGGCGCCCTCGCTTTGGGCGGAACCGCCCAGCAGGCCTTTGCCGCCACGCCCCTGACCGTCGGTTTCATCTATGTCGGGCCGCGCGACGATTTCGGCTATAATCAGGCCCATGCCGAAGGCGCCGCCGCCGTGGCCGCCATGGAAGGCGTGACCGTCATCGAGGAAGAGAACGTCCCCGAAACGCAGGACGTTCAGAACACGATGCAGTCGATGATCCAGTTCGACGGCGCGACGCTCCTGTTCCCGACCTCGTTCGGCTATTTCAATCCCCACATCCTCGAAGTCGCACCGAACTATCCCGATCTGCGGTTCCAGCATTGCGGCGGATTGTGGAACAGCGCCGAGCATCCCTCGAACGTCGGGTCCTACTTCGGCTATATCGGGATGGGTCAGTACCTCAACGGCATCGCCGCAGGCCACGCCACCCAGTCGAAGAAGATCGGCTTCGTCGCGGCCAAACCGATCCCGCAGGTGCTCAACAACATCAACTCGTTCCTGCTGGGCGCGCGCGCCGTCGATCCCGAGATCGTCTGCCAGGTGATCTTCACCGGGGAATGGTCGCTGGCCGTCAAGGAGGCCGAGGCCACCAACGCGCTGGCCGATCAGGGCTGCGATGTCATCACCTGCCATGTCGACGGGCCCAAGGTCGTCGTCGAAACCGCCGCCGGGCGCGGGGCCTATGTCTGTGGCTATCATGCCGATCAGAGCGCGCTTGCCCCCGACCTGTATCTGACCGGCGCCGAATGGAACTGGGCCGGCGTCTACCAGAACATGATAGAAACGGTTCAGGCCGGCGGCAGCATCGACAATTTCGTCCGCGGCGGCCTCGCCGACGGCTTCATCAAGATGAGCCCGCTCGGCCCCGCCGTGTCGGACGCCGCACGCAACCAGTTCGAGGCCGTGAAGGCCGAGATCATGCAAGGCGGTTTCGCCGCGATCAAAGGTCCGCTCAATGACAATGAGGGCAACGTGATCGCAACGGCAAGCCAGTCCTTCCCCGAGGATGATGTCGCGCTCGAGAGCATGGACTACCTCGTCGAGGGCGTCATCGGTTCGACCGGGGCCTGAGCCGACTCATGGCCGATCAGGCGCTTCATGGCAGACGATTGCCGGTCCGGGCAGCAGCACTCGAGACGCTGCTGCCCCGGATCGAGGCCGTGGCGATCCCCGCCATCGGCCTGATCGGCGGCTTCGCCATTTTCGCCGTCTTCCTGTTGTCGCAGGGCAAGTCGCCTGTCGAATTCGCAACTTTGGTGTGGAAGGCCGGGTATTCCTCGGCCTTTTCACTACAGAATACGTTCTCTCGCGTGGCGCCGCTTCTGTTCGCGGCGCTGTGCGTGGCCCTGCCTGCGCGTCTCGGCCTTGTCGTCATCGGCGGCGAGGGCGCGATCGTTCTGGGCGGGCTCGGTGCAGGTGTCGCGGGGGTGGCGCTGGCGGGCCTGCCCTCAGTGATGGGGTTCGCCGGCATGGTCATCGCCGCAATGGGACTGGCGGGCCTATGGATGGGCCTTGTCGGCGTCATGCGCGTCAAGCGCGGCGTGAACGAAACGATTGCCTCTCTCCTGATGGCCTATATCGCGATCGCGCTCTTCAACCATTTCGTCGAGACGGTCTTTCGCGATCCGGCCAGCCTGAACAAACCCTCGACCGCGCCCCTGCCCGACGGGCTGCGCGTGGGCGACATGCCCGTCATCACGACCCATTGGGGCCTGATCGTGGGCATCTGCGCCTGCATCGCCTGCTGGGTTCTGATCGAACGGACCAAGCTGGGATTTGCGGCCCGCCTTGCCGGGGACAGCGCCCGCGCGGCCAAGGTGCAGGGCCTGCCGGTCGACCGGCTTATCATCGGGTTCATGGCCCTCGGCGGCGCGCTGGCCGGCCTTGCCGGCCTGTTCGAGGTGGCCGCCGTTCATGGCTCGGCCAATGCGTCGCTGATCGCCGGTTACGGCTACACCGGCATCCTCGTGTCCTTCCTTGCTCGCCATAATCCGCTGGCGATCATCCCCGTGGCCATCCTTCTGGGCGGGATCGAGGCGTCGAGCGGCCTGATCCAGCGCCGGATGGACCTGCCGGATGCCACCAACCTCGTCCTGCAGGGCATGATCTTCGTGGCGATCCTCTTCAGCGAGACGCTGACCGGCCGCCTGAAACTCCTGCAGCCCGGAACATGGGGGCGGACATGAGCGCAGATATCGGTCTTTGGGGTGTCCCGCTCGCGATCCTCGCGGGTGCGATCCGGGTCTCGATCCCGTTTCTGTTCGTGGCGCTTGGCGAATGCCTGACCGAACGGTCGGGCCGGATCAACCTTGGCCTCGAAGGCACGCTCGTCTTCGGGGCAATGGCGGGCTATGCGATTTCCTACGAGACGGGCAACCCCTTTGTCGGTGTCGCGGGGGCAGCGTTGGCCGGGTCGCTCTTCGGGCTGTTTCACGGCTGGATCTGCAAGTTTCGCGGCGTGAACGACATCGCCATGGGCATCGCGATGATGCTTCTGGGCCTCGGCCTCGCGTTCTATTTCGGCAAGGGCTACATCCAACCCGTCGCTCCCGACCTGCCGGCGATCCCGCTGGGCAACTGGTCCGACATCCCTCAAATCCGCGCAGCGCTCCAGATCAACATCCTGTTCTTCGTGGGCGCGGGCCTTGCCCTGGCCATGTGGTGGATGTTCCGGCAGACGCGTGTGGGCCTCGTGATCCGGGTCGTGGGCGACAGCGCCGATGCCGCCCGCGCCATGGGCATGAATATCGACCGGGTCCGCCTTCTGGCGACTGCGGCGGGCGGCGCGCTGACGGGCGTGGGCGGGGCCTACCTGTCGCTGGCCTATCCCGGCAGCTGGAACGAAGGCATCTCGTCGGGCCAGGGCCTGATGGCCGTCGCTCTCGTGATCTTTGCCCGCTGGAGCCCGATCGCCTGTTTCTGGGCAGCACTGCTGTTCGGCGGGGCGGGCGCGCTTGGCCCCGCGCTTCAGTCGGTGGGTGTCAGTGACGGATACTACCTTTTCTATGCCGCGCCTTACGTGCTCACGCTGGCGCTTCTCATCCTGACCAGTTCGCCCGAACGCGCCCTGCGCGGCGCCCCGGGCGAGCTGAGCATCACCAAGTAAACGGAGAATGCAATGAACGGTCTCGGAGGCTTGAACAAATCGGAAAACGGCGTCGTGCTGGGCATGGTCCAGCTGCAATTGCCCGTTGTCGAAACCAAGGCGGACCTCACCGCCCAGACGGCCCGCGTGGTCGAGCTGGTGGGCAAGGCACGGCGCAACATGGGCACAATGGACCTTGTCGTGTTTCCCGAATACGCGCTGCACGGCCTGTCGATGGACACCAATCCCGAGATCATGTGCAGCATGGACGGCCCCGAAGTCGCCGCCCTGAGACAGGCCTGCATCGACAATGCGATCTGGGGATGTTTCTCGATCATGGAAGCCAATCCCGGCGGCTATCCCTATAACACCGGCCTGATCTTCGACGATCAGGGCGAACTGCAGCTCTACTATCGCAAGATGCACCCCTGGGTCCCGGTGGAGCCCTGGGAACCGGGTGACGGCGGCATCCCGGTCTGCGACGGGCCCAATGGATCAAAGATCGCGCTGATCATCTGTCATGACGGCATGTTCCCTGAAATGGCGCGCGAATGCGCCTACAAGGGGGCCGAGATCATGATCCGCACTGCAGGCTATACCGCGCCGATCCGAAACAGCTGGCGGTTCACGAACCAGTCCAACGCCTTCTGCAACCTCATGGTCACGGCCAATGTCTGCATGTGCGGCAGCGACGGCACATTCGACAGCATGGGCGAAGGCATGATCTGCAACTACGACGGATCGATCCTGGCCCACGGCACGACCGGGCGCGCGGACGAGATCATAACCGCCGAGGTCCGCCCCGATCTGGTCCGCGAGGCGCGCGCGGGCTGGGGGGTGGAGAACAACATCTACCAGTTCGGCCATCGCGGCTATGTCGCGGTCAAGGGCGGCGCGCAGGATTGCCCCTATACCTACATGACCGATCTCGCGGCGGGGAAATATCGCCTGCCGTGGGAAGACGAGGTCAAGGTCACCGATGGCACCGGCTTCGGCTTTCCGGCCCCGACCCGGCTCTATGGCGAGAAGGCGCAGGAGGCCGCGGAATGAGCGTCATCAAGGCCGATCCCTATGACTGGCCCTATAACGGCGATCTGCGGCCCGAGAACACCGCGTTGATCGTCATCGACATGCAAACCGATTTCTGCGGCAAGGGCGGCTATGTGGATGCGATGGGCTATGACCTGTCGCTGACCCGCGCCCCGATCGAGCCGATCCGGGCAGTGCTGGCCGCGATGCGGGCCAAGGGCTATCATGTGATCCACACGCGCGAAGGCCACCGCCCCGACCTGGCCGATCTGCCTGCCAACAAGCGGTGGCGCTCGCAACGCATCGGCGCGGGCATCGGCGATCCGGGCCCCTGTGGCAAGATCCTCGTGCGGGGCGAACCCGGCTGGGAAATCATCGACGAGCTTGCCCCCGAACCCGGAGAGCCGATCATCGACAAGCCCGGCAAGGGCAGCTTCTGCGCGACCGATCTGGAACTGATGTTGCGCACCCGCGGGATCGAGAACCTGATCCTGACCGGCATCACCACCGATGTCTGTGTCCACACCACCATGCGCGAGGCCAATGACCGTGGCTTCGAATGCCTCCTGCTCGAGGATTGCTGCGGCGCGACCGACAAGGGCAATCACGACGCGGCGATCAAGATGGTCAAGATGCAGGGCGGGGTCTTTGGCACTGTGTCCGACAGCGCGACCTTTGTCTCGGGATTGCCGGGATGATCGATTGGCACCACGAGAACGGCGCCCTCGGCGTCGAGGCCGTGGGACTGACCATGCGGTTCGGGTCGTTCACCGCACTTGATGCCGTGTCGATCCGCATCCGGCCCGGCAGCTTTCACGCGCTTCTGGGCGAAAACGGCGCAGGCAAATCGACCTTCGTCAAATGCCTCATGGGCTTTTACCAGGCCAGCGACGGCGACATTCTCGTGGGCGGTCACGAGGTGCACATGACCCACCCGCGCGTGGCGCAGGGTCTGGGGCTCGGCATGGTCTATCAGCATTTCACGCTGGTCCCGTCCCTGACGGGCGCCGAAAACCTCGTGATCAGCCGGGGCGATGTGCCGATGCGCATCGACTGGGCCCGCGAGAACCGCGATCTGCGCGCCTTCATGGCGCGTATGCCGTTCACCGCCCCCCTCGACACGCCCGTGGCCGATCTTTCGGCAGGCGAGAAACAGAAGCTCGAGATCCTCAAGCAGCTTTACCTCGGCCACCGGTTCCTCGTGCTCGACGAACCGACCTCTGTGCTTACCCCGCAGGAGGCCACGGAGATCCTCAGCCATGTGCGCGCGCTTACGCAGGCGGGCGAGATCACGGTCCTGATGATCACCCACAAGTTCCGCGAGGTGACCGAATTCGCCGACGAGGTGACGGTTCTGCGCAATGGCATCCACGCGGGCCATGGCCGCGTCGGTGACCTGAGCCATGCCGACATGGCGCGCATGATGATCGGCGAACGTCAGAGTCAGCCGATCCCGGACCGCGCGGGAACCCCCGGCGCCACGGTTCTCTCGCTCCACGATATCCGCGCCCTCGACCGAAGCGGCCTGCGCGAGATCGCGATCCGGGACCTCAAGGTCCGGGCGGGCGAAATCGTGGGCATCGCCGGCATATCAGGCAACGGGCAATCCGACCTGATGGAAATCCTGACAGGCCAGCGGAGCCTTTTGTCGGGCGAAATGCGGGTCCACGACACGCCCTACCATGCCCGCAGACCAGAGGCACAGCGCCTCAAGGTGCGCTACCTGCCCGAAGAGCCGCTGCACAATGCCTGCGCCCCACGGATGAGCGTGGCCGACAATCTTGCCCTGCGCAGTTTCGACGACGGGCGCGGCATCTGGCTCGACCGTGCGGGCATCGCGGCCCGCGCCAAGACCCGGATCGCCGAATTCGACATCAAGACACGGTCGCCCGAGGCCCCGGTGCGCGCGCTGTCGGGCGGGAACGTGCAGCGCACCGCGCTCGCGCGTGAACTGACCGGGGATGTCGATCTGCTGATCGTGGCCAACCCCTGCTTTGGCCTGGATTTTGCGGCGACCGAGGCGATCCACGACCGGATCATGGCCGCGCGCAATTCCGGCACGGCCGTCCTGATGATCAGCGAGGATCTGGACGAGCTTCTGAAACTCGCCGACCGCATCATCGTCATGGCGGAGGGAACATTGGTCCACGAAACCCCGGCCGCGTCCGCCGATCTGGCAATGCTCGGCCAATACATGTCAGGCCACGCATGACCCGGATCGACGCGCGCCCGTTTGCCTTTGAACTTGATGCCGGTTCCGTCGGCCTCGTGGTGATCGACATGCAGCGCGATTTCGTCGAGCCGGGCGGGTTCGGGGAAAGCCTTGGCAATGACGTCAGCCCGCTTCAGCAGATCGTGCCGACCACGGCGAGCCTGATCGCAGGGTTCCGCGCCCACGGCCTGCCTGTCCTGCACACCCGAGAATGCCATGCGGCCGACCTCTCGGATTGCCCGCCCGCGAAACGGCTGCGCGGCGATCCCGCCCTGCGCATCGGTGATCCGGGCCCGATGGGGCGCATCCTCATCGCCGGGGAACCCGGGGCCGAAATCATCCCCGAGCTTGCCCCCCTGCCCGGCGAGATCGTGATCGACAAGCCCGGCAAGGGGGCCTTCTGCCGGACAGGTTTCGAGACGATCCTCGGCGATCTGGGCCTGAGACAGCTGATCTTTGCCGGCGTCACGACCGAGGTCTGCGTCCAGACCACCATGCGCGAGGCCAATGACCGCGGTTTCGATTGCCTTTTGGCCGTCGATGCCACCGCCAGCTATTTCCCCGAATTCAAACGCGCCGCGATCGAGATGATGACGGCGCAGGGCGCCATCGTCGGCTGGGCGGCGGAGACGGCGCAAATCCTCGAGGCTCTTGATGACTGATCCCACGATCCTGCGCGGCTACCTCACGACCGACTGGCGCGATGCCGATTACCAGCCCTTCCGCGACGGGATCGAAATCGCCCGCCTGCGCGAAGTCGACCCCGCCGTCGCCCTTCTGCGCTATGCACCGGGTGCCCGCGTGCCGATGCATCGCCATAACGGGCTCGAGATGATCTGCGTTCTTGATGGTGCCCAATCGGACGAACGCGGGACCTACCAAACGGGCGATGTCGTGCTCAACCCGCCGGGCAGCGCGCATTCGGTCTGGTCCGATCCGGGCTGCGTCGTTCTGATCCTTTGGGAAAAACCCATTACCTTCCTGTGATACCGACCGCGCCGGGCTTGGTGCGGAAATACGTGACCCGCGCGAAGAAAGCGTGGTAGGGTTTTTTATTGACGTTTGGTCACCTCGGTTTTTCGGGAATTTGATTTGAGAGATTTGCACGCGGATCTGGCCGGACTCCAGACTGAGCACGAGGCTTTGCAAGCCGCCCTCTTGCTGGTTCGGACCGCGCTACGCGACGTTCAGGGCCTGACCGGCCCCATCGGGATCGACGGGTTCGATGCGGCCGACACGACTGCCCAACAGACCGAGCCTGACATCGACGCACTTGTCTCTGCTCTGAAAGAGTTGCGCGCCGAGCTTCGCCCGCTTGAGGATTTGCCCTCCCGCACGCAGGACGAGGCCGAAACGGCGCGGTCGGAACTGGCCTTGGCCCTCTCCGATCTTTCGGCGATGCAGGACGCGGCCACTTCGAACCCGTTCGCCGCCGATGGTGCGATGGTCGCTCAGTTGCGCGACTTCGCGCGCGATCTGGACGCCGCTCAGGCCGAACTGTCGGCTGCGATCCGGTCAGAGGCTGCCTCCGATTCCTCGGCACGCGCCCTGCAGGCCATGGTCACGCAGGATGAGGTCGACACCGCCGTCGACAACCTGGTGGCCTATGACGCGGCCCTGTTCGAAAGCCTCGACAACGTCGCCGAGATCCGCGACGCCGTCTGGAGCGCTCTGGATTCACTGGGCATCATCGACAGGGCCATCGACAAAATCGTCGATTTCCGCGACGCGGTCGGCGGTTTCGGTGACGATCTCGACAAGCTGGAACTGGTCTTCAAGCTTCTCGAGAAGGCCGGCCCCCTCAAGACCGTGGCAAAGATCGGCCGCGACATTGCCGACGCGGTTGGCGACCGGATCGACAGTTTCGAACGCAAGCTGGACGACGTGGTCGAGCGGATCGAGAACAGTGCCGTCAAGCGGCTGGTCGACGACATCATCGAGAACCTCGAGGATTTCGACGACATGCTGGCCGATGTCGAGGGCGAGCTTGAATCGCATCAGGCCGCATTCAGCAGCGTGGCGTCCATCGTCTCGAAACTGTCGACGTTTGCCTCTGAACCGATCGTGGCAGCAGGCACCCTCGTGGAGCCGCCTCTCGCCGCACTGACGTTGATCAACGAGGTCTATGCCGAACTTCGTGACGTGATCACCGCCTTCAACGTCGATACGCCCGATGCCGATTTCTCGCTTCTGATCGAGGCCGAAAAGGCGATGGCCAAGGTCTTCGATTCACTCGATTTCATCCGTCAGCCCCTGAACGACGTCTACAACCTTCTCAAACCGATCGAGCCGCTGCTCGATGCTGTGGGGTTCATCACCGCGATTACCGTCGATCCGGTGATCGACATCATCTTCGACACGATCGGTGTCGACGATCTGCTGGATGATGCCGCCGACAAGATCTTTGCCCTGCTGCCGAATGTCGATTTCCTCGACACGCTCGACGCGTCGTTCGATCAGCTGGAAGAGGCGCTTGCCGCCTATGACCCGCTGCAGGCGGACCTGCCCACATACGATCATGACAACGATGCCGGCACGGATGAGATCCCCGATCCCTTCGGCATCGGCCAATGGGTCGCAGAAGAGCTGCGCGACGGGCTGACCTCTGTCATCACCGACACCTTCGGGACGCTCAGCGCCGAGGGTATCGGGATCGCGGTCGAGATACCAACCGGGCTTACAGGTTCGGACGATGACGAGGATCTGACGGCCGAGATCCCGGGTGTCGGCACCCCCATCAACGATCTGATCATGATCGGCAATGCCGAGAACAACACGATCACCGCGAGCGGCGGCGACAATGTGCTGTTCGGCTCCGAGGGTGACGACACGCTGATCGGCGCCGAGGGCGATGGCGACGATCGCGCGGTGTTTCTCGGGCGGCTCGGCGAATACCTGATCAGCCGCGAAGACGATACGGCGCCCGTCATCATCGAACACGCCTCGCCGATTGCGGGCGAATCCCTCGACGGGCGCGACACTCTGATCGATATCGACAGCGTCTCTTTCCTTGGCGGCTCCAGCGGCACCGAACTCACGCTCACCATCGACGAGTTGCTGGGCCAGGTCATCCGCGTCGACACCACGACCTTCGACGTCAACGACGATCCGGACGCCGCGGCCCTTCTGGCCGACGATCCGCTGACCCAGTTTTTCCTGTTTGCCGCGGTCAACGGCGCCACGCTGACGGGTGCGGGTGGTGACGACCTGATCTCGGGTTCGACGGGCAACGATGTCCTGAGCGGTGGCGATGGCGACGACCTGATGGAAAGCCTTGGCGGCTTCGACACCATCTTCGGAGGCGAGGGCCAGGATACCTACGTATATTACTACGATGGCGAGGGCGGCGGCGGCCCCCTCAAGGTCGATCTCGCCGGCACGGTTCAATCCGGCACCGAAGGCCCGAACGTCGAGATCAACTCCTCCTTCCAAGTCGAGCTGAACAGCATCGAGAACGTCCTGATCGAGGATGACAGGCAATCCGCGATCTTTGGCGACGACATGGCCAACGAATTGGCCGCCAGCGGCGATGAGCGGTCCCTGATCGACGGGCGCGGCGGCGACGATATCCTGCGCGGCGGATCGAACGGCGACGTTCTGATCGGCGGCTTGGGCAACGACAGCCTGTTTGGCGGCAAGGGCAACGACGACCTGATCGTGGGCGACGTTCTGGCCGACGATATCGGCGGGACGCCTGAAGGGAACGGACAGTTCTATGACGGCGGCGAGGGCGATACCGACAGCCTGAACTATTCCACCGATATCCGCGATATCGTCGATGCCCCCTTCCCCAGCGATGAACTCGCGGGCTTCCGCGACCGCGCCTATGACCAGGTCGCCTCCGGCCCCGTCCGCGTGCTTGGTGACGGCACGGTCGAGAGGCTGTCGTCCGACGGATCGACGGTTCTGGCCATCGATATCGCCATCAACATCGAGGACTACGTCGGCTCGGATTTCAACGATACGCTCTATGGTTCCACCAGCGACGACGCGCTTTATGGGCTTCACGGTGCCGCAGGCGACGACATCATCTATGGCGGCAACACCTATGGCGTTGTGGACGGCGGCGAAGGGGCCGACATCGTCTTTGCCGGGACGGGCGGGGCGAGTTACCGAGGCTCGACGGAAGCCACCCTTGATCTGACCGCGGTCGAGGATGTGCGCTGGCGGGTCGACAGCGGTCTGCGCGCCTATTCGGCCATCGACAATCAGGACATCACGAGCACCGGGGCCGTCACGCAATTCAACGGCGGTTCGCTCAGCGGCTTCAGCACCTTCATCGGCAGCGATTTCGACGACGAATTCTCGATCGACGAGAATTACGAGCTGACGATCTATGGCGGCGCCGGGGATGACCAGATCCGCGTGGATGGCAACGGCTCGGAACGCCACAACGTGTTTGGTGGCGCGGGCGACGACGTGATCACGCTCGATCAAGATGGCCTTGCCGAAGGCGGTGACGGCGAAGATGAAATCTTCGTCGAACGCTCCGGCTCCGTGAATGGCGGCGCGGGCGACGATTTCATCATGGTCAATCGCGCAGACCCGGGCACGATCCTGCGCGGCGGCGAGGACCCTGTCGACGAAGATGGCAACCAGCGACGCGACCTCGATTACATCTCGGTCCGGCCCAACAATCCACCCGGCGGTGTGACCATCGACCTGCTGGCCGGCACGATGATCGACAACTTCGGCGGCACGACCATCAACGCCGGGATTTCGGAATTCGAAGGCGCCATCGGATCGGACGAAGATAACGATGTTCTGGGCGGCGACGAAAACGGCAACGTCCTGATCGGCGGCGGCGGCAACGACATCCTCGAAGGCAGGACAGGCGTGATCGCGGCCGACGAATCCACCGGTTCTCCGGGTGATCCCTCCGGCAACGACCTGCTTTATGGCGGTGAGGGTAACGATACGCTTCACGGCGGCGACGGCGACGATCTGCTGCATGGCGGCGCGGGCCGGGACATTCTGATCGGGGGCTCCGGCAACGACACGGCCTCCTATGCGCTATCCGCGCCGGGGGCCGACCGCGCGATCACGCGTGCATCATCCGAAAGTGCCGTCACCGCCGGCATCTACGTCAACCTGTCCGAAGGCTGGGCCGCCCCAAATGACGGGACAAGCCAGACCGACACCCTTCAGGGGATCGAGAATGTCGTGGGCACCTCGGCCGATGACGAGATCATCGGGGATGCGGGCGACAACGCGCTTGATGCCGGTGATGGCGACGACACGATCATCGGGCTTGGCGGCGATGACAGGATCGCTCTGCAGGGCAACGACGAGGCCTATGGCGGGGATGGCGACGATTATTTCGTGATCGGTGCCGGAACCATGACGATCGATGGCGGCGTGGGCGTCGATACATTGGAATTCGGCCCCTCGGCCAAGGTCGAGGTCATCGTGGACCCCGAGACGGGCGAAGGCACCTATACCGCCGAACTGCTTGTCAGCCGGGCGGTCTGGGCCGACGATAACGGCGCCAGCATGCAGGGCACCGATGGCAGCCGAACGATCAACGGCACGACATTGACGCCCGACGAAATCCTCCAATCGGACCCGATCTTCACCGACAGTATCGACGACCTCGACCGGATCGTTCCCGAGGTCGAGGATGACGGGTTCGAGATCGCGATCATCAGCGAGACCGTCACCTATACCGGCAGCTTCACGGGCGTCGAGAATTTCACGGTGGCCCGCACGCCCGACGCAGGTGGTGTCCTTCAGGCCGGCAGCGGAGACGATTTCCTGACCGGTGGCCGCGGCGATGACCAAATCGACGGCGGCGGCGGATCAGATTTCATCTTCAGCATCGGCGGCGACGACCAGATCGATGGCGGCGCGGGGTCAGATACCGGCATCACCCAAAGCGGCAACTCCACCTTTGCCGAAGACGATGCCGGCACGTCCCAGACGACCGACAGGCCGGTTGACGATATCTTCGTGGCCGGCTGGGGCGACGACGCTCTGATGGCGGGCGCTGGCCATGACATCGTGATCGGCGACCCGGCCGAGGACTGGGCCTTTGGCGCCGATACGATCGACGGCGGAACAGGAGACGACCTGCTTCAGGGCGGCTTTGGCGCCGACCTCTTCGTCTTCGGCGATGGCCACGGCAACGATACCATCGCCCGGATCGACATCGACGCGGTCTTTGCCGATAGGCCGGCGGACATCTCGGACGTGCCGCTGCTGGCGGGCGCAGATTTCCAGACCGGGCTTGACCGGATCGACCTGAGCGCCATCGCGGACGTGACCTCCTTCGATGATCTCGAGCTGACGGACACGTCGGACGGCGTTTTGATCGACACGGAACAAGGCACGATCACCATCGTGGGTCTTTCGGTCACCGACTTGTCTGAGAGCGATTTCATCTTTGTATAACATATACTTGCCAGAACCACGTCCGGACGGGGCGCGCGATTTCGCCAGACAGGAGCCCATCGAATGACCATGACCCGCACCCTCGCGATCCTGCTCCTTCTGGTTATGGGCATGTCAGGCTGCGTCAGCAGCGGAGGCGACATGGACGACGATCCCCCATCGGGAGATGGCGGTGGTTCTGGTGACGGTGGTGGCACGGGCGGCGGCGGCGGCTCTGGTGACGGTGGCGGAACCGGCGACGGCGGCGGCTCTGGTGACGGCGGCGGAACCGACATCCCGCCGCCACCGGATTCTCTGGACGAAACCACAGAAACCGCCGTCAACGTCCGCGTGATCGAGCTGAACAATTCCGGCGACTTCGTGACCATCGTCGCCGGCAATTTCGACGGATCAACTGATATCGTGGACCTTACCGTCGACGGGCAATCCTTCGAACTGACGATCGACAGCACCTCGGCCCTGAACGACGGGCGCTTCTACAGCGCAGCGCTCGACGATGGGTCGAGCTATCGGCTTGTCTATGTTCCCACCGACTTTTCCGAGATCCCGACGACGGGGCAATCCGTCTTCAACGGGGCTGCAGCCGTTCTGGTCACGCTCACGGATGCGGGCGACGCCACGGGAACCTATGTCGGCATCATGGACGCCCGGGCCATCGCCGATTTCGATGATCCGACAGGCAGCAGCCTGACCCTCGAAAACCTTGCAGATGCCACCTTCTCGAGTGCTGCGACCCCCACGGAAGGGCCGGGTGCCTATACACCCACAGGGACGGAAAGCGTGTCGATCACAGGCCTGGAAGACACCCAATTCGGCATTGTCAGCGGCACCGAGACAGGGGCCTCTCTTGCCGATTTCGGGGAAGCCGGGGTCAGTGCCGATGCAACCGCTTCCCAGATCGAGTTCGAGGCCGGGTTCGCCGGCCCGGACGCCAGTGAAATCGCAGGCGGCGTCCGGATCGACGGAGACACGGCCGTGATGCGGATCGAATTCACCGGCGGGCAATAAGACACATCTGCACAGGACATGTCCGGGCAGGTGCTGAAACAAGCGCATTGAATTCTTGCGCGCGATAAGAAATCGTCAGGCAAATGGAAAATCCACGAGCAAGCGACGGGACAGCCGTCGTGAAGGCACTTTGATATGGCAGAAAGCAAAATTCGGAATATGGAGGAGTTCGCGGCGGTCAGCGGTATCTCCCGGCCGACCGTTTCGAAGTATTTCAACGACCCCGACAGCGTGCGCCAGACAACACGCGCCCGGATCGAGAAGGCGTTGGAACAATACGATTATCGGCCGAATATCTTCGCGATGAACCAGAACCGCAAGCTGACCAAGAATGTCGGCATCGTGGTTCCCTATCTCGCCGATCCCTTCTTCGCCGAGATCGCGCGCAAGATCGAACAGCGCTGCCTTGATGCCGGATTTCGCCCCACGATCTACAGCGCGCATGGTCAGCAGACGCTGGAAGTCGACATCCTCGACAGCCTCCGCTCGTTGAAACCCGCAGGCGTGCTGATGGCACCGCTGGGCCGCTCCTCAGACCGGGCCGAGATCGAGAAATTCTGTGCAGATGTCCCGACCGTGCTGTTCGACAGTAACATCGACGGCGTAGGCGAGGCGTTCGTCGGTTCGGACAATTACAGCTTCGTATCGCAGACCGTCGAATACCTGACCCGCACGGGCGAGCCGCCCGCCTTTTTCGAAATGCGCACCCCCGCCAACCCGAACGCGAACAAACGCCGGCTCGCCTATCTCGAGATGATGGAGAGGCTGGGCTTCGAACCGCACGTCATCCGCGTCGAAGGCGAGGGCTGGAACTTCGAGGAAATCGGACACAAGGGCGCGCACAAGATACTCGAGGCCAATGACCTGCCGACGGATGCGATCCTGTGCAGCAACGACCGTCTGGCCATCGGATTCCTGGCGGCCTGCTATGAACGAGGGATTCGCGTAGGCCGCGATTCGGGGGCCGCGCTCAGGGTTGCCTCGAACGACGATCACCCGTTCTCGCGCTTCACCTGCCCGTCCCTGACCACCGCGGCGCACGATTATGACAATGTCGCGAATCGCAGCGTCGAGACGTTGTTCGAGGTGATCGAAGGCGGCGGACGCCTTGCCAGACGGACCGAAACGCTTTTCCCGGCACGGCTCATTCTCAGGGATTCCGCCTAAAACTTAACGCGCGCAAAATTTTAATTGACGCCGCGACAAGTTGTCTCTTAGGGTTGCGGACATCACATCCAAACCAGGGAGGAATAGGATGTCTTTCAGAAGCGCACTTTGTGCGGCGAGCATGCTCGCACTCACGTCCGGAACGGCGGCTTTCGCCGATGCGCATTCGGCCACCATCACGATCGCGACCGTGAACAATGGCGACATGATCCGGATGCAGGGCTACACCGATCAGTTCACCGCCGAGACGGGGATCGCAGTCGAGTGGGTAACCCTTGAAGAAAACGTTCTGCGCCAGCGCGTTACGACGGACATCACCACCAATGGTGGCCAGTTCGACATCATGACCATCGGCATGTACGAAACCCCCATCTGGGGTGCCAATGGCTGGCTGGTCCCGCTGGACGACCTGTCCGAAGAATACAACGTCGGCGACATTCTTCCCGCCATGGCTGGTGGCCTGTCCTACGACGGCACGCTCTATGCGGCTCCGTTCTACGGCGAATCCTCGATGGTCATGTATCGCACTGACCTGATGGAAGCTGCCGGTCTTGAAATGCCCGACGATCCGACCTGGGAATTCATCGCCGAAGCTGTTGCCGCCATGACCGACCGCGACGCCGACATCAACGGCATCTGCCTGCGCGGCAAGGCCGGCTGGGGCGAAGGCGGTGCCTTCATCACAGCCATGTCCAACTCGTTCGGCGCACGCTGGTTCGACGAAGACTGGAACGCCCAGTTCGACACCGAAGAGTGGGCCAATACGCTCAACTTCTTCAAGGACATGATGGATGCTTCCGGCCCCGCCGGTTATGCAACGAACGGTTTCAACGAAAACCTGTCGCTGTTCAACCAGGGCAAGTGCGGCATGTGGATTGACGCCACTGTTGCAGCCTCCTTCGTGACCAACCCGGAAGACAGCGAAGTCGCTGACAGCGTCGGCTTTGCCCTGGCCCCCGATAACGGCCTTGGCAAGCGTTCGAACTGGCTCTGGGCATGGGCTCTCGCCGTTCCGGCAGGCACGCAGCAGGTTGCTGAAGCCAAGACCTTCATCGAGTGGGCCACGTCGACGGACTACATCGAGCTGGTTGCTGCCAACGAAGGCTGGGCCAACGTTCCCCCGGGTGCGCGGACTTCTCTCTACGAGAACCCGAACTACCAGGCCGTGCCCTTCGCTCAGATGACGCTCGACTCGATCCTGTCGGCTGATCCGAACGACTCGACCGTCCTGCCGACCCCCTACGTGGGTGTGCAGTTCGCCGCGATCCCCGAATTCGCTGGTATCGCCTCCCAGGTGAGCCAGGAGTTCTCTGCAGCCTACGCCGGCCAGCAGACGATCGAAGAAGCGCTGGAAAAAGCGCAGGCGATCACGACCGAAGAGATGGAAGCCGCAGGCTACTGATCCTTCTCCCTTGTCGGGGGGCCTAAGTAGCGGGCCCCCCGGCGTTTTCCGCCGGATCTCCGACGACCGTGTCGAGCGTTTCCGAAGCAGTCCTTGAAACCCAAGAGTTTTTGT
This sequence comes from Alexandriicola marinus, assembly GCF_004000435.1. GTDB lineage: Bacteria > Pseudomonadota > Alphaproteobacteria > Rhodobacterales > Rhodobacteraceae > Alexandriicola > Alexandriicola marinus. The sequence continues at coordinate 233,152 of NZ_RBVZ01000003.1, read as the reverse complement.
TGGTGTCGTTGTCACTCGACGTCTTGACGTTGCGTGTCCATGCCAGGGTTCCGTTTCTCAGGGTCTGCCTCCGAACCGCCAAGACCGAGCGACTTGCTTGAACACAGAGGGTTTACGCCATGGCCACCCAGCATTCCCGATCAGCCGCGCGCCTGATGATGGCTCCCGCAGTGATCCTGCTCTTGGGCTGGATGCTGGTGCCCCTGACGATGACGCTCTGGTTTTCGTTCCGGAATTATTTCCCGCTGCGCCCCGACCGAGAGCCTGGCTGGGCGGGCTTCGACAATTATGTCCGTTTCTTCTCGTCGAGCGCGTTCTGGCCCAGTGTCCAGACGACGCTGGTGATCGTGGGCGGCGTTCTTCTGATCACGATCGTTCTGGGCATTCTTCTGGCGATCCTTCTGGATCAGCCGATGTGGGGACAGGGCGCGGTGCGTATCCTCGTGATTGCCCCCTTCTTCGTCATGCCGACCGTCTCTGCGCTGGTCTGGAAGAACATGTTCATGGACCCGGTCAACGGCCTGTTCGCCCATCTCTGGCGGTTCTTCGGGGCCGAACCCGTGGTCTGGCTCAGTGACGCCTCTCTGGGGTCGATCATCATGATCGTGTCGTGGCAGTGGCTCCCTTTCGCGACGCTGATCCTGCTGACCGCGATCCAGTCGCTGGATGGCGAACAGCTTGAGGCCGCGGAAATGGACGGCGCCCCCGTGCACAAACGGTTCGTCTACATCGTGCTGCCGCACCTCGCGCGCGCCATCACCATCGTGGTGTTGATCCAGACGATCTTTCTTCTGTCGATCTTCGCCGAGATCTTCGTCACCACCGGCGGCGCCTTCGGAACCCGCACCCTGACCTACCTGATCTTCCAGAGGGTTCTGGAAAGCCAGAACGTGGGGCTGGGGTCTGCAGGCGGTGTCTATGCCATCATCCTTGCCAATATCGTTGCCATCTTCCTGATGCGCATCGTCGGCAAGAACCTGGACGCCTGAGGAGGTAACGCTATGGCCCGCAGCGTCACGACGCAACGTAAGGCGATCTATACCATCGTCGCATGGGGGATCGGTCTGCTGATCTTCTTCCCGATCCTCTGGACGATCCTGACCAGCTTCAAGACCGAGGCTGTCGCGATTGCCGATCCGCCGGTCTTCCTGTTCTTCGACTGGACGCTCGAGAACTACGCCGTGGTTCAGGAGAGGTCGAACTACATGCGCTTCCTGTGGAACTCGGTCCTGCTGGCCGGCCTGTCCACGCTCTTCGGGATCATCATCGCCGTGCCCGCAGCCTGGTCGATGGCCTTCGTGCCGTCGCGTCGGACCAAGGACATCCTCTTGTGGATGCTCTCGACCAAGATGCTGCCGGCGGTGGGTGTGCTCTACCCGATCTACCTGATCTTCATCAAACTCGGGCTTCTCGACAGCCGGGCCGGCCTGATCATTGTTCTGATGCTGATCAACCTGCCGATCATCGTCTGGATGCTGTATACCTATTTCCGCGAGATCCCGGGCGAAATCCTCGAGGCCGCGCGGATGGATGGCGCCAGCCTGAGAAGCGAGATCATCTATGTCCTGACGCCGATGGCGATCCCGGGCATCGCGTCAACGCTGCTTCTGAACTTCATCCTTGCGTGGAACGAGGCCTTCTGGACTCTCAACCTCACCGCGGTGAACGCAGCCCCCCTGACCGCTTTCATCGCCAGCTACTCCAGCCCCGAGGGCCTGTTCTTCGCCAAGCTCAGCGCGGCTTCCACCATGGCGATCGCGCCGATCCTCATCCTTGGCTGGTTCAGCCAGAAACAACTCGTCCGGGGCTTGACCTTCGGCGCCGTGAAGTAAGGAGCGACCAATGGGACGCATCACACTTGAAAAGGTCACGAAGAGCTTTGGTGACGTCAATGTCATCCCGCCTCTCGACCTCGATATCAACGACGGCGAATTCGTGGTCTTCGTCGGCCCCTCGGGCTGCGGCAAGTCCACGCTCCTGCGGCTGATCGCGGGGCTCGAGGATGTCAGCTCGGGCCGGATCGTGATCGACGGCGACGATGCCACCATGGTTCCGCCCGCCAAGCGCCGGCTTGCGATGGTGTTCCAGTCCTATGCGCTTTACCCGCATATGACGGTGCGCAAGAACATCGCCTTCCCGCTGCGGATGGCCAAGATGGATCAGGCTGAAATCGACAAGCGGGTCAACGGCGCGGCCTCTGTCCTGAACCTCACCGACTACCTCGACCGCCGGCCGGGCCAGTTGTCGGGCGGTCAGCGCCAGCGTGTCGCGATCGGGCGGGCCATCGTGCGCGAACCGGCGGCGTTCCTCTTCGACGAGCCGCTCTCGAACCTCGATGCCGCCCTGCGCGTGGGCATGCGGCTTGAGATTTCCGAACTGCACAAGCGCCTGACAACCACGATGATCTACGTCACCCATGACCAGGTCGAGGCGATGACAATGGCCGACAAGATCGTGGTCCTGCGCGCCGGCAACATCGAACAGGTGGGCAGCCCTCTCGAGCTGTATCAGGCGCCCCGCAACACCTTTGTCGCGGGCTTCATCGGATCGCCGAAGATGAACCTGGTCGCCGGTGCCGAGGCCCGCAAGCACGAGGCCGAGACGATCGGCATTCGCCCCGAACATATCGACCTGTCCGATACGGATGGTTTGTGGAAGGGCAGGATCGGCGTGTCGGAACACTTGGGCTCCGACACCTTCTTTCACATCACCAGCGACATCTCGTCCGAGCCGCTGACAGTCCGGGCCACCGGTGAATTGTCTTATGAATACGGGGCGGAAGTCTATCTGTCCCCCCGGCTCGAACATTTGCACCGCTTCGACGCACAGGGGCTGCGGATCGCATGACACGGCTTGCCGGCAAGAGCGCCCTCATTACGGGCGCCGCAAGGGGTATCGGGCGCGCCTTTGCCGAGGCCTATATCCGCGAGGGCGCCCGCGTGGCGATCGCGGATATCGACATCGCGCGCGCCGAACAGACGGCCGGCGAACTGGGTCCCGCCGCCTTTGCCGTCGCAATGGATGTCACGGACCAGACCAGCATCGATGCGGGCGTGGCCCGTGTCATCGCGCAATTCGGCCAGATCGACATCCTCATCAACAACGCCGCCCTCTTTACCGCGGCTCCCATCGCCGAGATCGAGCGCGCCGACTATGACCGCGTCTTCAACATCAACGTGGCGGGCACCCTTTTCGTGATGCAGGCCGTTGCACGCCACATGATCGAGGCAGGTATCCGCGGACGGATCATCAACATGGCGAGCCAGGCCGGACGGCGCGGCGAGCCGCTGGTCGCGGTCTATTGCGCCTCCAAGGCCGCGGTCATCAGCCTGACTCAGTCGGCCGGGCTCAACCTGATCGAACACGGCATCAACGTGAACGCCATCGCCCCCGGTGTCGTCGACGGCGAACATTGGGATGGCGTGGACGCCTTCTTTGCGAAATACGAAGGCAAGGCCCCGGGCCAGAAGAAGCGTGAAGTCGGCGACGCGGTGCCCTATGGGCGGATGGGCCGCGCCGAGGATTTGACCGGTATGGCCATCTTCCTCGCGTCGGACGAGGCCGACTACATCGTGGCCCAGACCTATAATGTCGATGGCGGAAACTGGTTGAGCTGATGACGGAGACAAAGACAATGTCAAAGGCGATCGCCCTTTCAGATGCGACGCTCGACAGGATCCCTCAAGGCGTGGCCCGTCCGCATTATGATCGCGCGGCCCTGCGTCCCGGGATCGTTCATATCGGCGTCGGCAATTTCCACCGCGCGCATCAATCCTGGTATCTGCATCGTCTGATGCAATCAGGCGAGGCGCTCGACTGGGCGATCATCGGCGCGGGCGTCCGGGCCTATGATGCGGCAATGCGGGAAAAGCTTCTGGCGCAGGATTGCCTGACCACGTTGATCGAGCTTGGTCCGAACGGCAAATCCGCCGAAGTGGTCGGCTCCATGATCGACTATCTCCCGATCGAAGAGGGCAATGCAGCCCTGATCGCGCGCATGGCCCAACCCGAAATCCGTATCGTTGCCATGACCGTGACGGAGGGAGGCTATTACGTCGATCCCGTCACCAACAGCTTTGATCCCAGCCACTTCGATATCGTCCATGACGCGGCCAATCCCGACCGGCCCCGGACCGCCTTTGGTGCGATCGTAGCGGCGCTGCGGGCGCGGCGCGACGCAGGACACGGCCCCCTGACCGGGCTAAGCTGCGACAACCTTCTGGGCAACGGTCGGATCCTGCGGCAGACCGTCGTGTCGCTGGCGCGGCTGTCGGATCCCGGTCTGGCCGCATGGATCGACAACGAATGCAGCTTTCCGAATTCCATGGTCGATTGCATCGTCCCCGCGACAGGCCCGACCGAACTGGCCCTGGTCCGCGACTTCGGCATCGATGATGCCGCGCCCGTCACCCACGAAAACTTCCGCCAATGGGTGATCGAGGATGATTTCTGCGCCGGTCGCCCGGACTGGGACAAGGTCGGGGCCACGTTCTCGAACCGGGTGCACGATTATGAGACGATGAAGCTCAGGCTTCTGAATGCCGGGCACCAGGTGCTGGCGAATGCGGGCGAGGTCCTGTCCGTCGAGACGATCTCGGGCTGCATGAACCATCCGCTGATCGGGGTCTATTTCCACAAGGTCCTGACCGAAGAGATCGCCCCCATCGTGCGCGCCGTTCCGGACATGACGCCCGCGGGCTATGTCGATCTGATCGAGGATAGGTTTTCCAACACCGCCATCGTCGACACGACGCGCCGCGTGGCCTTTGACGGCTCGTCCCGCCATACCGGGTTTGTCCTGCCCGCCGTCACGCAGGCGCTGGCCGATGGCCGCTCGGTCGACGGCCTCGCGCTAGTCGAGGCATTCTGGGCGCGGATGTGCGCCGGCACCCGCGAAGATGGCAGCGCCATCGCCCCCAACGATCCGGTCTGGGACGATCTCGTCGCCGCGGCCAGGGCCGCCCGCACCCGGCCCGAGGTGTGGCTCGAGCAGCGCAAGATCTACGGCGATCTCGCGGGCCAGCCGGCGTTCCGCGATCCCTTCGTCCGCTGGCTGACGCTGATCTGGGACAAGGGCGCAGAGGCGGCCCTTGCGGCCTATCTGTCGGACTGAGCGCGCAAGGCTAGGCAGCGCATGGGAAAAATGCTAACGCCTTGCGCCAATGCGCGCCAAGTGGCGGCTTTCTTTCCGGTAGCATCCAGATGACCAGGTCGATCCACATACTCAACGGGCCCAACCTCAACCTGCTGGGCAAACGTCAGCCCGAAATCTATGGCCACGACACGCTCGACGATGTCGAGGCGCTGTGTCGGGCCGAGGCCGAAGGCTCGGACGTCTCAGTCCTGTTGCGGCAGTCCAATTACGAGGGCCAGATCGTTGACTGGATCCACGAGGCCCGCGAAGAGGCCTCGGGCATCATCATCAATCCCGGCGCGCTGACGCATTATTCCATCGCCGTTCTCGACGCGCTGAACACGTTCGACGGTCCGGTGATCGAACTGCACATAAGCCAGGTTCACAAACGCGAAAGCTTCCGCCATCATTCCTATGTCAGCCTGCGGGCGGATGCGGTGATGGCAGGCTTTGGCGTTCGGGGCTATGCGCTGGCCACGCGCCACATGATCGGCCTGATCACCGCTGACTGACAGCCGTTGTCTTCACGCGACATGATCCTAAGTTCTGACCGACAGACCGGGAGTCACCGATAGACAGATGATCCGCTACACCCTCTCATGCGCAGACGGCCACCGTTTCGATAGCTGGTTCGCCTCGGCCGAGGCGTTCGACGGCCTGTCTGCATCGGGGCACCTGTCCTGCGCGGTCTGCGGATCGGGGAAGGTGGAAAAGGCGCTCATGGCGCCCAACGTCAAGGCCGACACGCCCGAGCCCAGGCTTTCGGCCCCGGCATCGCCGGCTGAACAGGCCCTTGCTGAACTGCGCCGCCACGTCGAGGAAAATTCCGAATACGTCGGCATGTCCTTCGCCAAGGAGGCCCGTGCCATCCACGAGGGCGCCGCCCCCGAGCGCCCCATATACGGTGAGGCCAAGGCCGAAGAGGCGCGCAAACTGATCGAAGACGGCGTGCCGGTCGCGCCCCTGCCCTTCCGACCCAAATCAAAGGCCAATTGATGCGTGTTCTGATCACCGGTGCCTCGCGCGGTGTAGGTGCGGCCCTTCACGATGTCTATGCTTCGGCGGGCCATGACGTGATCGGCACATCGCGCGCCGGAACAGGCGGGCTGCATCCCCTCGACGTCACCGATCCCGGCTCCTGTGCGGCGCTTGCCGCCACGCTGGGTGACGCGCCGCTGGATATTCTTGTCTGCAATGCCGGCATCTATCCCGACAAGGGAATGGATATCGGCGACACCTTTCCCGCCCAGATGTGGGCCGAGGGACTGGCCACCAATGTGACCGGCGTGTTCCTGACGATCCAGGCGCTGATGCCCGCGCTGCGCCGGGCGCAGGCCGGCAAGATCGCCATCATCTCGAGCCGGATGGGAAGCCAGGACATCGCGCCCGGCGGCAGCTATATCTATCGCGCGTCCAAGGCCGCGGCGCTGAACATCGGGCGCAATCTCGCCCGCGACCTGGCGCCAGAGGGCATCAGCGTCGGCATCTATCATCCCGGCTGGGTCCGAACCGATATGGGCGGAGCGGGCGCCGATATCGACGCGGCGACCTCGGCCCGTGGCCTTCAGGCCCGCATCGCAGCGCTGACGCCTGCGACCACCGGCACGTTCGAGGCCTATGACGGCGAGACGATCCCCTTCTAGGACCGCTCTCATGCGCATTGCGCTGAAGCGCCAAGAACAGTAAGAGGGCGCGAAATTCGCCACCGGGATCGAACCGCCCAAGATGTCCATCCTCGTCATGAAATTCGGCGGCACCTCCGTCGCCACGCTCGACCGTATCCAGAGGGCCGCCAAGCGCGTCGCCGTCGAGGTCGCCAAAGGTCACAACGTGATCGTCATCGTCTCGGCCATGGCAGGCAAGACGAACGAGCTGGTGGGCTGGGTCGGCGAGACCTCCCCCCTTTACGATGCCCGCGAATATGATGCCGTCGTGTCCTCCGGTGAGAACGTCACCGCGGGCCTCATGGCCCTGCGGCTTCAGGAAATGGATATCCCCGCGCGCAGCTGGCAAGGCTGGCAAGTGCCGGTCAAGACCACCTCGGCCCATGCCTCCGCCCGGATCGAGGAGATCCCGCCCGCCAACATCCTCGCCAAGTTCGGCGAAGGGATGAAGGTCGCCGTTGTCGCGGGATTTCAGGGCGTCAGCCCCGAAGGCCGCATCACCACGCTGGGACGGGGCGGATCGGACACCACCGCCGTGGCCTTTGCCGCGGCCTTTGGCGCGGTGCGCTGCGACATCTACACCGATGTCGACGGGGTCTATACCACCGACCCGCGCATCTGCGACAAGGCCCGAAAGCTGGACAAGATTGCCTTCGAGGAAATGCTGGAACTCGCGTCCCTTGGGGCCAAGGTCCTGCAGACCCGCTCGGTCGAGCTGGCGATGCGCTACAAGGTGCGCCTTCGGGTGCTGTCAAGTTTCGAGGAACAGTCCGACGAAGCCGGAACGCTCGTCTGCGACGAGGAGGAAATCATGGAATCCAACGTGGTCGCCGGGGTCGCCTATAGCCGCGACGAGGCCAAGATGACGCTCATCTCCGTGGCCGACCGGCCCGGGATCGCCGCCGCGATCTTTGGCCCGCTGGCCGAGGCGGGTGTGAATGTCGACATGATCGTGCAGAACATCTCCGAAGACGGGCGCACGGACATGACCTTTTCGTGCCCAACCGATCAGGTGATCCGCGCCGAAAAGGCCATGACCGACGCCAAGGAAAGGGGCGAGATCAATTTCCACGATGTTGTTTCAGACACCGGGGTTGCAAAAGTGTCAGTCGTCGGCATCGGGATGCGTTCTCATGCCGGTGTTGCGGCACAAATGTTCAAGGCGCTCCGCGACGAAAATATCAACATCAAGGTCATCACCACCTCCGAGATCAAGATCTCGGTCCTGATCGACCGCAAATACATGGAACTTGCCGTGCAGGCGCTGCACGATTGCTTTGGTCTGGAAAAGGCCGCCTGAGCCGGCCCACTCCAGCCCGGGAGATCAGGGCATCACGCCAGATCATGACAGCCTCATCCATGACATGGCAGCACATGGCCGCGACGGGTGGCCGAAGGGCGCTCCACTTGCGTAATCCATGTCCTTATAGGACAGTCGGCACAGGGGTAATCCCGGGGGAGCAGAATGCCTGATCGTACGGAAACCGAGAGTCGCAAGCTCTTGGGCAGGCTCAGGGCGGCCCTCGCCGAAGGCGGGGCAGGTCAGGCCCGTCTTGATCGGATCGTGGGCATCATCGCCACGTCGATGCAGACCGAGGTCTGCTCGATCTACCTGTTCCGCGACAAGGATACGCTGGAGCTTTGTGCCACCGAGGGGCTTCAGCCCGAGGCCGTCCACCAGACCCGCCTGCGACTGGGCGAGGGCCTTGTCGGCCGCGTCGCGCGCACCGGTCAGGTGATGAATTCCGCGAACGCCCCGTCCGAGCGCGGGTTTCGCTACATGCCGGAAACCGGCGAAGAGCGGTATTCCAGCTTCTGCGGCATCCCGATTCAGCGGCTTGGCGAATCGATGGGCGTTCTGGTCGTGCAATCCAAGGCGGCACGCGTCTTCACCGCCGACGAGGTCTATGCGCTCGAGGTCGTGGCCATGGTGCTGGCCGAAATGACCGAGCTTGGCGCCTTCGTGGGCGATGGCGCGGCGCTTTCGGCGCGCCATACGTCGGCGGTGATGATCCGCGGAACCGTTGGTCAGGAAGGCGCGGTCGAGGGCAATGTCTATCTGCACGAGCCCCGGGTCGTCGTCACCAACCCGATCTCCGATGACCCCGAGGCCGAGCTTGAACGCCTGCGCAAGGCTGTCGATACGCTGCGCATCTCGGTCGACGAAATGCTCAACGGCAACATGGCCGGCGAACAGGCCCAAGTCCTCGAAGCCTATCGCATGTTCGCGAATTCGCGCAGCTGGATGCGCCGGATGGAGGCCGATGTCGAAAGCGGCCTTTCGGCCGAGGCCGCCGTCGAGAAAGAGCAGTCTCTGGCCCGGTCGCGTCTGTCGAAGGCCACTGACCCCTATCTGCGCGACAGGCTTCATGACCTTGACGATATCTCGAACCGGCTCCTGCGGATTCTCACGGGCCAGGGCACAGATACCGGGGCCGAGATGCCGGACAATCCGATCCTCGTGGCCCGCAACATCGGGCCGGGCGAATTGCTGGAATATGGCAAGAAACTAAAGGGTGTCGTGCTCGAAGAGGGCTCGGTCGGCAGTCACGCGGCCATCGTCGCGCGCGCCTGGGCGATCCCGCTGGTGGTTCATGCCAAGTCTATCCTGACAGAGGCCCTCAACGGCGACACGATCCTCGTGGATGGCGAACAGGGCATCGTTCACCTGCGCCCAGAAGACAGCGTCAAATCGGCCTTTCGCGACAAGATCGCGATGCAGGCCCGCGCGATGGAGCGCTATGCCTCGATCCGTGACCTGCCCGCCGAGGGCAAATGCGGCACACACATCTCGCTTCAGATGAATGCCGGGCTGATCGCCGATCTGCCCTCGCTCGAGCCATCGGGCGCAGAAGGCGTAGGTCTGTTCCGGACCGAACTGCAGTTTCTGGTCCGCAACAAGATGCCCAGGAGATCGGAATTGTCGGCCCTTTACAGCCGTGTGATGGATAGCGCCAAGGGCAGGCGCGTGGCCTTCCGGACCCTCGATATCGGGTCCGACAAGGTGCTGAGCTACATGGCCCCGAACGACGAGCCGAACCCGGCGCTTGGGTGGCGCGCGATCCGCGTCGGCCTCGACAAACCCGGTGTTCTCAGGATGCAGCTACAGGCGCTGATCCGGGCCGCCGCGGGCCGGCCGCTGACCGTCATGTTCCCCTTCATCGCCGAGCCGCGCGAATTTCGCGCCGCCCGCGCCGAATGGGACAAGGCGCTGGAACGCGAGCGCATTCTTGGCCATCCCCTGCCCGAACGGTACGAGGTGGGCGCCATGCTCGAGACACCCTCGCTTGCCTTCGCGCCGGAAAGCTTTTTCGCCGAGGCCGATTTCATCTCGGTGGGTGGGAACGACCTCAAGCAATTCTTCTTCGCCGCAGACCGTGAAAACGAACGTGTCCGACGCCGCTATGATACGCTGGACGTAAGTTTTCTCGGTCTTCTCGAACAGATCCTCGCAAAATGCGACGCCGCCGGCACACCCCTCAGTTTCTGTGGCGAGGATGCAGGACGCCCGGTCGAGGCGCTGGCCTTCGCGGCCCTCGGCTTTCGGACATTGTCGATGCGCCCCGCCTCGATTGGCCCGGTCAAGCACCTGTTCCGGCGGGTCGATCTGACAGAGGTCCGTGCTGTCATCGATGCCGCCCGCGCCGACGGCCACCAATCGGTGCGACGCCCGCTCATGGACTGGCTGGCGACGCAGAAAGGCTGATCAGGCGCGGTTCACGGGCACGCGCCGTTCGGCCAGAACCTTGTGGAAATGATCGAGAACCTTGTCTTCGCCATAGTCCCGTGCCGCCGCCCGCAGGCCGAAATGCACATGCGCCATGGCGACGTAGTAATCGACGAAGGCATAGTTCGTGCCCGCCCCCGCCGCCGCGCCCAGAACGGGCACCGTCTGGGTTGCGAGTTTCTGGCTCAGGACGGCTGCGAATTTCGGTGCCACGCGCGAGATCAGGCCATTCAGCGCGGCGCCTGACAGGGTCAGCCTTGCACCGATGAAACTGGTATCGACCCCGTCATCGCCCGCGCCGGGCCCGCCCGCACCAAAGACCCGCAGGCACTCCAACCGGGTCTCTTCGCTCAAGGGGTCTTCGCCATGGGCCTCGGCCACTTCCAGAACGGCACGAAAGATCAGCGTCGTGGCAACCGGCAATTCTGCCAGCGCCGTTGGCAATCCGCCCAGCCCGCCGATCGCGCCGGAAATCGTGCCCAGCACCTTGTGCGCGCGATCGCCGGAAACCCGGCCCGGCAGGCCCGTGCGGCTCCGGCTCGCCATTTCATAGCTGCGGGTCAGGGCCTTGCGGGCTGCGGTTTCGATCTGGGTGCGCGTGCCTTTGGGAAGAAACTTCAGACCGTCCTCGACCTGACCGCCGGCGAAATTGATCACCTGCATCAACAGGCCATTGGCCTTGGCTTGACGCCGCGCCAGTGCGGCCACTCTTTCGCGGGCCTCGTCATCGAATGGGCGGACCGTCACGTCCGGATCAATCACCTTCATGCGCCAAACTCCTCTGCCCTCTTAAGATTGGGGGCGGGGGACCGGGTTTCAATCCTCGACGCGCATGACCTCGCCGCGTATCCCATCCCAGGCGCCGGGCTCAAGCGCGGCGCCCAGCACGCGCTCGGGGTTCGTGGGCGGCGGCATCACCACGCCGTCCAGCCGTTCGAACCCGAAGCGCCCGTAATAGGGGGCGTCTCCCACCAGCATGATCCTGCTCCAGTCCAGGTCGCGGGCCTTTTCCATCACTTCGTAGATCAGGAAGGCGCCCAGCCCCTCGCCCTGCCGGGTGGGGTGCACGGCGACCGGGCCCAGAAGCACGGCTTTTTCGCCACCGATCATGACCGGCCAGCAGCGGATCGCACCGCCGATGACGCCGGTCTCGTCGCGCATGACAAGGCACAGATCGGCAATCGGGTCGATCCCGTCGCGCAACCGGTAGGACGACAGCGCCTCGCGCCCCGGCGCGAAGCACAGGTCGAACAGCCCCTCGACCTCCCACCAATCCTGGGGCACTTCCCTGACGAGACCTGCCACGCCCTTCCCTCCGCCGCGCTCTGGCCTTCGGCCTATCATGGCGCTAGGTCGTGGGCAAACAAGGGAAATTGCTGATGTTCTACCGCCCCGAAGATGGCCATGGCCTGCCACACAACCCGTTCAACGCCATGGTCACGCCACGGCCCATCGGCTGGATTTCGACCCGCGGCGCAGACGGGCGCGATAACCTCGCGCCCTATTCTTTCTTCAACGCGGTGGCCTATGTGCCGCCGCAGGTGATGTTTTCCTCGACCTCGGCCAAGCCCGATCGTGATGGCACCAAGGACAGCGTCTCCCAGATCAGGGAAACCGGCGTCTTTTGCGTCAATATCGTCGAATACGCGATGCGCGACGCGATGAATGCCAGTTCGGCCTCCCTGCCTGCGGGGGAGGATGAATTCCTTCATGCGGGCCTCGAAAAAGAGCAATGCCGGACGATCGATTGCCCCCGCGTGGCGGGCACACCCGGCGCGCTGGAATGCAAGCTGACACAGATCGTGCAATTGCCGGGCGAGGCGAATTTCGCCGTCTTCGGCGAGGTGACAGGCCTGCACCTGCGGGACGATTGCATCGTGGACGGCATCTTCGACATCACGACGTTCCAGCCGCTTTCCCGGTTGGGCTATCGCGATTATGCCCGCATCACGGAGGTTTTTTCCCTCAAACGCCCTGACGATTGATCGCGCGACGACGCCGCGCATCTTCTGAAAAGTCGTTGCGAAGCAATGGGTTTGAGGTGAGCCGACGCCTCCTCACCCTCTGCTCCAAACTGATCTGCATGCGTGAAAGCGTTGCACGACCGCGGGCCATGGCAAGCCTGCCGGCCCCGGCGCGACCCAGCTGCCCAACTTTGCAGCGGTTCCGGCACGGACCGGCGCAAAAAGGTGAGACCCGGCTTCCCATTCGCGTCTGTTCCCGTAATCTGGGCGAAAGGTCCGCTCAATCGGAGGATGAAATGTCAGCCACCATGCTCGCCGTGATCGGCGGCTCCGGCCTCTACGAGATCGAGGGCCTCGAAGACGCCACCTGGACCGAAGTGGAGACGCCTTGGGGCGCCCCCTCCGACGCGATCCTGACCGGCACGCTCAATGGCCTGAAGATGGCCTTCCTGCCCCGGCACGGACGCGGCCACGTTCATTCCCCCACCACCGTGCCCTACCGCGCCAATATCGATGCGCTCAAGCGGCTGGGCGTGACGGATGTCTTGTCGGTCTCTGCCTGCGGGTCCTTCCGGGAGGAGCTGGCACCGGGCGATTTCGTCATCGTCGATCAGTTCATCGACCGGACCTTCGCCCGGGAGAAGAGCTTTTTCGGCACCGGTTTCACCGCCCATGTCAGCGTGGCCGACCCGGTTTGCCCCCGCCTCGCCGCCCTCGCCCGGGACGCCGCCCGTGCGGCGGGTGTCACCGTTCATGAGGGCGGCACCTACCTCGCGATGGAGGGGCCGCAATTCTCGACCAAGGCCGAAAGCCGGCTCTACCGCGATGTCTGGGGCTGCGACGTGATCGGCATGACCAACATGCCCGAGGCCAAGCTCGCCCGTGAAGCTGAACTCTGCTATGCCTCGGTGGCCATGATCACCGATTACGACAGCTGGCATCCCGATCACGGATCGGTGGATATCGCCGAGATCATCGCGACGCTGGGCGCCAATTCCGATGCCGCGCGGCGCAGCGTGGCGGGAATGCCCGAACGGCTGGCAGGCCCGCGCGCCGCCTGCCCGCATGGTTGCGATCATGCGCTCGATCATGCGGTTCTGACTGCCCCGGACAAGCGTGACCCTGACGTCATGGCCCGGCTCGATGCCGTGGCGGGGCGCATCCTGGGATGAGGCCTGCGCGGATCGCAGCCCTTCTGGCGTGCCTTTCTGCCCCGGCCGCCTTTGCACAGGACGCGGATTTCGTGGCCTGCGACGGGCCGCTATCCGACGACGATTTCTACAGGCTCGTGGCGTGCCGTGCCCCGCCGGGCAAACCCTGCCGCGAGGATTTCGTCCGCTGGGCACCCGAGGCCGCACAAGCCCTGCGCATCGGTTTCGCGCCGGTGTCGAGCGGCTACCCGGCGGTGCTGCGCGACCAGCTATACTATGGGCTTGGTCTTGCCATCGGCTCGATCAACCGGATCGGCGCCGATCTTCACCTGATCGCCGAGGACGATCCCGAGCGGCAGGATATCACGATCCACCTTATTTCCTCTCGCGAGGGCGAGCCGATCAGCGGAACAGGAAACTACGAAATGGATGGCTTCGTGATTGGCGCGGCCCTCGTTCACATCAGCTGGGACGCCAGCAAGCATATCACCGACGCAACCATCGCCATGGCCGCCGATATCCCGCTGTCGAACGCCTATCCCGTCCTGCTGGAAGAGGTCACCCAGTCGCTTGGCCTGATGACCGATATCCGCAATCCCTATTACGAGACGACCTCGGTCTTTTCCGAGGACAGCAACCTCGTGCGCAAGCACGGCCCGCAGGACCGGATGGCGATCCTGCGCCACTACCCCCATTCATGACACCGGAGCCCAAATGAAGAACGTGAAGGATTACATCCGCACCATCCCCGATTTCCCGCATGAAGGGATCATGTTCCGGGATGTCACGACGCTGTTTTCGGATACGCGCGGCTTCCGGATCGCGGTCGATCAGCTTCTGCACCCTTATGCGGGGACAGAGATCGACTGCGTCGCGGGTCTCGAGGCGCGGGGCTTCATCCTCGGTGGTGCGATCGCGCACCAGCTTTCGGTGGGCTTCGTTCCCATCCGCAAGAAAGGGAAATTGCCCGGCGCCACGATCGAACAGGCCTATCAGCTGGAATATGGCGAGGCCGTGATGGAGATCCATGACGATGCCTTCGCACCGGGACAGAAGGTCCTGCTGGTCGATGACCTTCTGGCCACCGGCGGCACCGCCGAGGCCGGCATCCGGCTGATCGAACGTCTGGGCGCGCAAGTGGTGGGCTGCGCCTTCGTGATCGATCTGCCCGATCTGGGCGGCCGCAAGCGGCTCGAGGCGCTGGGCATGGAGGTGCACGCCCTGTGCGAATTCGAGGGCGACTAATCGAGCACCGCGCCCGGATTGAGGATGCCATGCGGATCGAGCGCCGTCTTGATCCGCCGCATCAGCGCCAGCTTGACCGGATCGCCATAGCGCCGCAGATCGCCGGTCTTGAGCCGTCCGATCCCGTGTTCGGCGCTGACAGACCCGCCCAGTGAATGTGTCAGGTCGTGCACCGCCCGCTTGATCGCGTCGCGGTCTCCCTCGTGATCGGCGCGGGTTTTTCCGGGCACGGGAAAGACGTTGTAGTGCAGGTTTCCGTCGCCCACGTGGCCAAAGCAGTTGATCCGGAATTGGCCGATGGCAGCGATCGCAGGCGCGCCCTTCGCGATGAATTCCGGGATCGCGCCCACCGGCACCGAAATGTCATGGGAACTGACCGCGCCGATTCTGCGGTTCGCCGCCGGGATATTTTCGCGCAGGGCCCAGAATTCGGCTCTCTGCGCCTCGGAGCTGGCCAGCACGCCATTGGTGACCAGCCCGGCCTCGAGCGCCGCCTCGAAGAGGGCCGCAAGCGCCTCTTCGGCGCGGCCTTCGCCTGACAGGCCCACGTCGATCAGGACCGTCCAGTCCGGCATCGGATCAAGTGGCATCCGCGTCTCGGGGCCGACCTCGTTCAGGAAATCCGGGCCCTGCCGCCCCATCAACTCGAAAGCCGAGACGGTTTCGCCCAGCCGCTCCTGCGCGAGCGACAAGAGCCGGATCGCGGCCTCGGGGCTGGCCACGGCAAAGACCGCAGCGCCCATCTCGCGCGGGCGCGGCATCATGCGCAGCGAGGCCGCGGTGATGATGCCCAGCGTCCCTTCAGAGCCGATGAACAGATCGCGCAGGTCATAGCCGGTGTTGTCCTTTCTCAGCCGGCTCAGCCCCGACCAGACCTCACCCTCGGCGGTGACCACTTCCAGCCCGAGGCATTGCGCCCGCGCATTGCCATAGCGCAGCACGTTCACCCCGCCCGCATTGGTGGCCAGAAGCCCCCCGATCCGGGCGGACCCCTCGGACGCAAGCGACAGCGGAAACAGCCGTCCCGCCCCTTCAGCGGCCTTCTGGATATCGGCAAGGATCGTGCCTCCGTCGGCCACCAGGACGTTCTCGTCGGCATGAACTTCGCGCACCCGGTTCATCCGCTCAAGCGACAGGATCAGGGGCGCGGGCCCGTCCGTCATGATCTGACCGCCGACCAGACCGGTGCCCCCGCCATAGGGCACGACGCCGATCCGGTTGGCATGGGCGTAGGTCATGATCTGCGCAACCTCGGCCGTGGTTCCGGGCGCGAGCACGATGCCCTTCCCAGCCCAGCGGCCACGCGGTTCTTCGAGATAGGCGGCACTCTCCTCCCGGATCACCAGATCGGGGCAGGTCGCGCGCAGGGCGGCAAGGGTCTCTTCAGTCGCGGGATTGAGCATGTGTGGCGCACCTCCGGCCCCTTCTACACCATGCCGCCGCGATGGCGGCAAGCCGGGCGCACGCAATCTTGTCTGGGGGCCGCCCGTTTGCTGGTCTATGGTTGCAGCAGGAGGTGTTCGTTCATGCGTGTGATCCTGTTTCTGGCCGCCATGGCCCTCGCGCCGGCGCTCTCGGCCGCGCCTCGTGACTATACCCTTGACGAACGGGCCTCGGAGGTCGGTTTTTCGTGGCAGTTCGGCGAAGACACCTTCACCGGCACCATGGAAATCGCCCAGGCGGACCTGACGATCGATTTCGAAGACGTGTCGCAGTCCCGGGTCACGGTCGCCGTCGACGCGTCGCGGGCGGAGGCCGGGTTCCCCTTCGCGACAGAGGCGATGCGTGGCCCACGGGTTCTGGATACGGCAGCCCACCCGCTGATCAGCTTTCGCAGCCGCAGCTTCACCCGGACGGGCCCAGGAACAGCCACGATCGAGGGCGATCTGACGGTGCGCGGCGTGACGCGGCCCGAGACGATTACGGCGCAGATCTATCGCGCCCCGGGGAGCGATGCTGGGGATCTGTCGCGTCTTACCGTCCTGATCAGCGGATCGCTGAGCCGGTCGGCATTCGGGGCGGATGGCTGGTCCGACCTCGTGGGCGATACGGTCACGCTTGATATCACGGCCACCATCGCCGAGGGGGGCTGATGGCGGCGCGCAACGGTCCCGACAGTTTCGGCTGGGTCAGCCGAGGCATTCACTGGCTGATGGCGCTGGGTCTGATTGGTGCCTTGGCCTTCGGCAGCTACCTCGCCCGGATCGAGCCCAGCTTCGACACGCTGTGGATGTATGGCGCGCACAAGAGCGTGGGGATCACGCTTTTGGTTTTGGTGCTGATACGGCTGGCCTGGCACCGGTTCAGCCCGCCGCCCGTGGCGATCAGCGCCGGCATCCCGGGCTGGCAGGTCAGGGCCGCGGCCTGGTCGCACCGGCTGTTGTATCTGCTGATGGTTCTGGTGCCGCTGTCGGGCTGGGTCGGATCGTCGGGCACGGGTATTCCCACGGTGATCTTTGGACAGATCACCCTGCCCGCGATCGCGCCCGCAACCGAATTCTGGGACACTGCGGGCTTTACCGCTCATTCCGTTCTCACGAAGGCCCTTTTCGCGCTGATCCTGCTGCACTTGGCGGGCGCTCTGTCGCATGTCGTTCTGCACCGCGATGCAACACTGCGCCGGATCGTGCGGGGGCGCTAGGTCACGGCTCGGTCAGGATCTGCGGCTCCAGCACCATCACGGTGGGCCTGTCGGGCAGATCGCGAAGGGACACGGTCAGGTCGCTCTGCCCCGTCCGCTCGACATCATAGCCCGCCTCTTCCATGCCAACGAGGAACAGGTCCAGTGTCGAGCGTCCGAACCAATGCATCGGGATCACGACGCTGGACCGAAGCCGCTCCATCACCGACAGGACCGTCCCGATATCGAGGGTGAGCCCGCCATCCACGGCCACCATCACCACATCCATCCGCCCCAGCATCGCGTAATCCTCGGGCGTCGGTTCGTGGTGCAGGTGGCCCAGGTGGCCGATGCAGAGGCCAGCCACCTCGAAGACGAAGATCGAATTGCCATCGACGCGGGGGACGCCCCCCATGCCGCGCGGCAAAACATCAGTGGGTACGTTGCGCACCAGCATCTCGCCCAGATCAAGGTAATGCTCGGCCGCTTGTCCGTCCCGGGTCCATCCTTCCAGAACATGAGGAATCGCCGGATCGGGGGCAGAAGTCCAATGTGTGGAATGCGCGTTGTTCATCGTGACGACATCGGGGATGAAATCCACGTTCCCGAACCAGCCGGTGAAATCCGTCATGGCCGACAGTCCGCCCGGGGTCTGCAGCAGGAACATCGCGTGATCCACATAGCGGATGCGCACCGAATTCTCGGGCACCGGGTCACGGAACGAGGCGGTCATCACCCGCTCAGGACCCTCTGCAACCGCGATGCAATGGCTTGGTTGGCGAAGCTGCGCCTGCGCAGGAAGCGCGACACCGAGGGCAAGGAACAAGGCAGCGAATCTGAACATGACAAAGAGAATAGTCCGACGCACACCCCGGGCCAGAACTTTCTGACCCATCGTCTTCCGCTGTGCAGAGCCTGTTGTTGGGGTGGCCGGTCAGCCTGTTTCGGTCCGGCCCCGCCGGTCGTAGCGCAAATTGGCGTAAAGGACGTGGTTGCGCCAGCGACCGTCGATCTGGAGATAGCTTTGCGCCACGCCTTCGTATTTGTAGCCGCAGGATTCCAGCAGTCGACGAGAGGGCGTGTTCTCGGGCAGGCAACCGGCCTCGATCCGGCTCAGATCCAGCACGGTAAAGGCATGGTGTACAAGCGCCGAAATCGCCTCGCGCATGTAGCCCTGCCGGGCGAAAGGCTCGCCGATCCAGTAACCGGTCGTTCCGGCCTGCGCCGGGCCGCGCCGGATATTGTCGAGGGTGATCGCACCCAGAAGCATGTCATCCTCGCGCCGGATCAGGAACAGCGGCAGCGCAGAGCCGTTGCCGATCGATTTCTGCGCCCAATAGACCCGGTTGGAAAAGCTTTTGCGGCTGAGGTGATCGGCCGCCCATGTCGGCTCCCACGGCTTGAGGAACGCCCGGCTGTCGCGGCGCAAGTCCGCCCAAGGGCGGAAGTCACCATGTTCGGGGGGCCGCAGGACGAGCCGTTCGGTATCGAGCCGGAGTTTCCGGCGCGACCCGAGCATTACGCGGCAAGCCTGTCCCGCAACCGGGACAGGGTCGGTGCCCGCTCGGCCGGCCCGTAAAGGGCAAGCGCCGCGCCGGCACCGGTTGCAGTCGCCGCACCGAAGCGGCGGACATCCTCGAGGCCGACCGCATCGATCCGTTCGACCGTATCCTCGACGCTGGGGACATAACCCCAGATCGACAGCATTCGCGCCAGCCGTTCGGCCCGGTTCGACGGGCTCTCAAGCCCCATGAGCATGCCGGCCTTCATCTGGGTCCGCGCGCGGGCGACCTCCGCTTCGGACATGTCTTCGGCGCTGCGGCGCATCTCGTCGATGGTCAGGTTGGCCAGCTCGTCGATCTGTTCGGCGGAGGTCCCGGCATAGATGGTCATCATGCCGCTGTCGGCATAGGCGCCGGCCTGCGCAAAGATGGTGTAGCACAGGCCCCGGTTCTCGCGGATTTCCTGAAACAGGCGCGAAGACATGCCGCCACCCAGCGCATTGGCAAAGACCTGCGCGGTATAGATCGCGGGGTCGCGGTAATCCGGCCCCTCGAGGGCAAGCGCGAAATGCACCTGTTCAAGCTGTTTCAACTCGCGCCGTTCGCCGCCGACAAAGCGGGCCGGTACCGGCGCCTCGGCGGCGCGGGCCGGGGGGAGATGGCCGAAGAGCCGTTCGACCAGTGCGCAGATGGCGTCGTGATCTACGGCACCGGCGGCCGACAGGATCATCCGGTCGGGCCCGTAATGTTCGCCGACGAAACCCGCCAGATCGTCGCGGCCGAAGCCGCGCACCCGTTCCGTCGGGCCCAGAATGGTGCGGCCCAGCGGCTGATCGGGGTAGGCCACTTCCTGCAGCCAGTCGAAAACGATGTCATCGGGCGTATCGAGCGCCTGTCCGATCTCTTGCAGGATCACGCCGCGTTCAACGTCGATCTCGGCCTGTTCGAACAGCGGATCAAGCAGGATATCGGCAATCACGTCGATGGCCAGCGGCACGTCGTCTTCCAGAACGCGGGCGTAATAGGCCGTCATTTCGCGGCTGGTATAGGCGTTGATATAGCCGCCCACATCCTCGATCTCTTCGGCGATCCTCAGCGCGGTGCGCCGGGTCGTGCCCTTGAAGGCCATGTGTTCGAGGAAATGCGCGATACCGTTCTGTTCGACCCGTTCGTGGCGCCCGCCCGCCATGATCCAGATACCGACGGAGGCGGATTTCAGGCCCGGCATGTTCTCGGTGACGATGCGGAGGCCGTTGCTGAGTGTGTGGGTCTGGACGGTCAATGTGATCTTCGATCCCTGACAAGTTTCTGAAGGTCGGCAAGGGCGTTGGGCACCTGGGTGACCCGTTCGGGTCGCTCATACAGATCCGACATGGCAGAGGGAAGGGGCGGACGAATGCCCGATGCCGCCTCGACCGCGTCGGGGAATTTCGCCGGATGTGCGGTGGCCAGCGTGATCATTGGCACGGCCCCCAGATGCGCCTCGGCCACATGGACGCCGACGGCGGAATGCGGGCAGAGAAGTTCGCCCGTGCTGGCCAGCGCGCCGGTGATGGTCGCACTCGTCTCCTCTTCGGAGGCGCGGCCCGAGCGGAAATGTTCGCGCAGGAACTCCAGCGCACCCTGCCCCACCGAAAAGCCGCCCTTGTCCTTGAGGTCAGCCATCTGGCTGGCCGTCAGCGCGCCGTCGCGGCCATAGGCATCGAACAGGACGCGTTCGAAATTCGACGAGACCTGAATATCCATCGAGGGGCTGATCGAGGGGGTCACGCTGGTCTTGACCTGTTCGCCGGTGACGAGCGTCCGGTGCAGGATGTCGTTCTGGTTCGTGGCGATCACCAGATCGGCAATCGGAAGGCCCATCCGTTTGGCGATATAGCCTGCGAAGATATCGCCGAAATTGCCTGTGGGCACGGTAAAGCTGACCTCGCGGTGAGGCGCGCCAAGGCTGACCGCGGAGGTGAAGAAATAGACGACCTGCGCCAGAACCCTCGCCCAATTGATCGAATTGACAGCCGTCAGCCCGACCTCGTCGCGGAAGGCGTGGTCGTTGAACATGTCTTTCAGCGCGGCCTGACAATCATCGAAATCACCATCCAGCGCGAGGGCGTGCACATTGTCTTCGACAGGCGTCGTCATCTGGCGGCGCTGCACCTCCGACACCCGGCCATGGGGATAAAGGATGAAGACATCCACATTCGACAGGCCACGAAACGCCTCGATCGCGGCAGATCCGGTGTCGCCCGAGGTGGCGCCCACGATGGTGATCCGGTCACCGGACCGCGCGAGCGAGGCCTGAAACATCTGGCCGATCAGCTGCATCGCGAAATCCTTGAACGCGAGCGTCGGGCCGTGGAACAATTCCAGCAGGAAATGGTTCGGCCCCAGCTGCACGAGCGGCGCGCGTGCATCATGGCCAAAGCTCGCATAGGCGGTCTCGATCAACTGGCGCAGCGTCGCGTCATCGAAGGCGTCGCCCACGAAGGGGCGCATCACCCGAAAGGCCGCTTCTTCATAGCTCAGGCCCGCGAGGGCCGCGATCTCGTCAGCCGACATCTGCGGGACGGTGTCGGGGACATAGAGCCCGCCATCGGGGGCCAGCCCGCGCAGCATCGCCTCTTCGAAGCTGAGATCGGGCGCGCGGCCCCGGGTCGAGATATAGCGCATCGTGTCAGTCCTTCCTGCGCAGAACCCGCCAGCCGTAATAGCCGCTCATGACGGCCCAGACCAATGCGAGAAGATACCAGGTAATCGCGTATTCCCTGTGATCGTTGGGAATGCCGCCGGTGTCGATAGGCATCGGCGTCAATTGCGGGTCTGTTTGCTCCGACAGCACGGCCAGCACCGGCAGCGTTCCCAGCGCCTCGGCCATGGCGGGCAGGTCGCGGGCGAACCACAGATTGCCCTCGGGGTCTGGCGTGAAGCCGTCGACCTCGTTCGGCCATGAGAGGTTGCCCTCCCATGTGCCGGGCGCGGGCGAGAGGTCAGCGCCGCGAGATTCGTCGGGCAGGAAGCCGCGATCGGCAAGGATGCGGTCGCCGCCCGCGGTCTCGAACGCCTCAATCACACGGTAGCCGGGGCCCTCACCGTCAAGGGAGATCAGGACATAGATCGTCTCGCCGGTGAAGGCGCCGGTGATAGCGACGGGCAGGTATTCATGGGTCTCTTCGGTCAGATCGGCAAAGGGCAGATCGGCCGGGGCCGAGGCCATGCGTGCGTCGATCTCGGCGAGGATCCCCTCTTTCCACGCGAGGCGCCGCATTTGCCAATTGCCGAGCGACACGAGGATCGCAACACCGACAAGGCCAAGGACGATGGGAAAAATCAGACGGCGCATTGCCCCCCCTTGAGGACGGACGAAACGCGCGAGGGTGCCCTCGCGCGTTTCAGGAAATTTCGGACTGGCAGGGCGGGCCCCGCCGGCAGGTGTCAGCCGCCCCAGACGTAGATCGAGAAGAACAGGAAGAGCCAGACCACGTCCACGAAGTGCCAATACCAGGCCGCGGCCTCGAAGCCGACATGCTGCTCCTGCGTGAAGTGGCCGCGATAGACGCGCAGCAGGCAGACCGCGAGGAAGATCGTGCCGATCACCACGTGGAAGCCGTGAAAGCCCGTCGCCATAAAGAAGTTGGCGCCATAGATGTTCCCGGCAAAGCCGAAGGAGGCGTGGGTGTATTCGTATATCTGGAAGGCCGTGAACAGCAGGCCAAGCGCGATGGCGAGGATCAGACCGTTCTTGAGGTCATTGCGGTTGTTCTCGTGCACCAGCGCGTGGTGCGCCCAGGTCGCCGCGGCACCCGAACACAGCAGGATCAGCGTGTTGATCAGCGGCAGGTGCCAGGGATCAAACGTCTCGATGCCCGCAGGCGGCCACTGGCCGTCGACGATCGGGCTTTCGGGGCCCATGGGGTAGAGCGCATGTTTGAAGAAGGACCAGAACCACGCGGCAAAGAACATGACCTCGGACATGATGAACATGATGAAGCCATAGCGCAGGCCGATCCGAACGACGGGCGTGTGATCGCCCTGCTGGCCTTCGGTCACGACCTCGGCCCACCAGGCGTACATCGTGTAAAGGACCGCTACGAGGCCGATCAGGAACAGGTAGGGCGCGCTGCCGTGCATCCAGAGGACGGCGCCGTACAGCATCAGGAAGGCCCCGACAGCGCCAACAAACGGCCAGATGGAGGGGTTCAGAATGTGATAGTCGTGGTTCTTTTCATGGGCCATTGCGGTCGTTCCCTGAGGCTAGGTCCGGCCCTGCGGGGCCGGCTGTCGTTAATTCTGTTCTATGTCCGGGCCGATGCCATCTGTCAAACCGGCGGGCAGATCGAGGGCGGCCTGAGTCTCGGCGCCTTCGAAATCCTCGGGCAGGTCGATCTGATAGAAAGTGTAGCCCAGCGTGATGGTGTGGACGTATTGACCTTCGCGATCATCAACGATGTCGGGATGGACGAAAAAGCTGACCGGCATCTGCATCGTCTCGCCGGGCATGAGCACCTGTTCGA
Organism: Alexandriicola marinus; assembly: GCF_004000435.1. Taxonomy (GTDB): domain Bacteria; phylum Pseudomonadota; class Alphaproteobacteria; order Rhodobacterales; family Rhodobacteraceae; genus Alexandriicola; species Alexandriicola marinus. The sequence continues at coordinate 209,637 of NZ_RBVZ01000003.1, read as the reverse complement.
CGAAGCAGAAACACTCGATCTTGTCGAAGAAGCCGCCCGCCTCGTAGGGCGTGACGTTATAGGCCGCCTGTCCCGCGATCGGCTGATCGGTGGGGTTGTGCGCCTCGTAGAAGGCGAGACCCGTCTCGCCGATGCGGATTTCCATCTCGCGCTGCATGGGCTTGAAGGTCCACGGCATGTCGCGTTCCAGCGACCCGTCGAAGCGAACGGTGATCGTCTGATCGAGGATCACATCGCTGCCCTGATCGGCGACATCCGTCGCGCCGCCGAACCCCGTCACGCGGCAGAACCAGTCGTAGAACGGGACCGACGCCCAGGCGAGCGATCCCATGATGATCACGACCGATACGGCCTGCGTGGCGGTGCGTTGCGGCCCCTGCAGGCGGGGAAACAGTTTCATTGCGTGCCCTCCGATGCGCTGGGTTCAAGCTGCGGTCTGGCCACATGATCGAAGCGTTCGAACTGGGCGATATTCTCGAGGTTGAGGACCTTAACCACTGTCAGGCCGAAAACGATCCCGACCAGCCCGACCAGGACAAGACCCACGCCGAGGTTGCGACCCTTTCGGCGGCTGTGCAGCTCATGTTCGACCTTGATCGCCATCACCAGATACTCCAGCCAAGCGAATGGAGCGCGGCCTCGACCAGAAGGAGGCCGAAATGCAGGAACAGGTAGCTAAGCGAGATGCGGAACAGCCACTTCTCGGTCGCGTAATTGTCGGCCTCGGCAGCGGCGTCATCACGAAGCCAGACGAGCCATGCACCATAGAAGAACCGCAGGTTCAGCACGAAGGCCGCGGCAAGATAGACCGGCCCGCCGATCGAGGTGAAGCCAAGCCCCAGCGCCACCGGAACAAGGAACAGCGTGTAGACCAGAATGTGGTTGCGCGTGATGGGCCGGCCGTGGGTTTCGGTCAGCATCGGCACGCCCGCATCGCCGTAATCGGACCGCACGAACAATGCCAGCGCCCAGAAGTGCGGCGGCGTCCACATGAAGATCAGTGCGAACATCAGGGCCGATTCGATGGACACGCCGCCGGTGGCGACGGCCCAGCCGATCATCGGGGGAAAGGCGCCCGCAGCGCCACCGATCACGATGTTCTGCGGCGTGGCCCGCTTGAGCCACATGGAATAGATCACCGCGTAGAAGAATATGGTGAAAGCCAGAAGCGCGGCGGCCAGCAGGTTTGTCGCGAGAAACAGCAGGATCACCGAAAAGCCAGACAGCGCCAGCCCGATGCCCAGCGCCTCGCTTGGCTCAACCTTGCCGGCAGGGATCGGGCGGCGGGACGTGCGCTTCATCACGCTGTCAATATCGGCATCCCACCACATGTTCAGCGCGCCTGACGCGCCGGCCCCGACCGCGATGCACAGGATCGCGACAAAGCCGATAAAGGGATGAATGCCGACCGGCGCCACGACGAGGCCCACCAGCGCGGTGAACACGACAAGCGACATGACCCGCGGCTTGAGCAGCGCGAAATAATCGCCAAAGCCTGCCTCGTTGGTCTGGGCTCCGTTATGGGCGACGTCTGTCACGCTGGCATCTGTCATGGCTGTCCGTCTGTTCTGGCGGTCATCTGGGGGCGGGGGAGACGGGGCGCAGCCGATACCGCGCCCCGCTCAGGGGGATCAGACCCCGAATTCTTCCTGCGCGGAAGCAAGCCACTTGTCGTATTCTTCCTGGCTCACGACTTTGACGGTGATCGGCATATAGGCGTGCGCCTGACCGCAAAGCTCGGAGCACTGGCCGAAATAGACGCCCTCACGCTCGGCCGCGAACCACAGTTGGGCAAGGCGTCCGGGAACGGCGTCCTGCTTCACACCGAAGGCGGGGATCGTCCAGGAATGGATCACGTCGGCGGCCGTGACCTGCATCACGACCGTGGCGCCCACGGGCACGACAACGGCCGTATCGGTGGCCAGCAGGTAGAGGCTTTCGTCATAGCCGAAATCGGCAAGCTCGTCCTCGGCCAACATGAAGCTTTCGAAGGCGACGCCATCGTCGACATATTCATAGCCCCAGTACCACTGGTACCCGGTGACCTTGATATTGATATCGGCCTCGGGGATTTCCTGCTGCTTGAACAGCACAGGCAGCGAAAAGGCCCCGATGAATACGAGGATCACGATCGGAATGATCGTCCACGCAACCTCAAGCGGGGAATTGTGCGTGAATGACGCGGGATTCGGGTTCGCGCGGCTGTTGTAGCGCAGGATCACGTAGGCCAGCAGGCCCACGACGAAGAGCGAGATGATCGTGATGATCACGAGAAGCATGCCATCGAGCCACTGCAGATCGCGTGCAAGCTCGGTTGCGGCGGGCTGAAACCCGATGCCGCCCAAATGCGGTGCACCAACGACCTCGAGGTCGTCGATCGCGGTCTGCGCCGATACGGTCTGCGCCGTCATTGCGGCAGCCAGCCCGGTGCCCAGCGTCCGGATTGTTCTGAACAGTTGCATTCTCGTTCCCTTGTCTCTGGCTAGCCGGACCCCATTTGCATGGGAATCCTGTCGTCTCGGGCGTCTATACCCACAACCCGAGGCACATCACAAGAAGGCCTGTTGCGGCAAAGCGTCTCCTTTGGCCTAATGACGCGGCGCGCGGCGGGTTCTGCGCGCCATTATGCCCCGGAGGATTGCATGTCCCAAGACCCCTTTCGCCCGTTTGAAACCAACCTCGATCAGGACACCGCGCTGTCCATCCTGCGCGAGGCCGTGGCAGGGGCCGACGATGGCGAACTGTTCCTAGAACGGCGCCGGTCGGAGGTGACGTCCTTCGATGACGGGCGGCTCCGCACCGCCAGCTATGACGCCTCCGAAGGATTCGGCCTGCGTGCCGTGCGCGGCGAGACGGCGGGCTATGCCCATTCCACCACGATCGACGAACACGCCCTGCGCCGCGCGGCCGAAACGGCGCGCCTTGCGGTGGGTGCTGGCGGCGGTACGCTGGCCGACGGGCCCAAGGGCACGAATACCGCGCTTTATGCCGACGTCGACCCGGTCGAGCAGACGCCCTTTGCCGTCAAGGTCGACACACTGCGCGAGATCGACGCCTTCGCCCGCGATCTGGACCCGCGGGTGGTGCAGGTCTCGGCGACGCTGTCGGCCGTCTACCAGGAGGTGGTGATTCTGCGCCCCGACGGCCGGCTTGTCTCGGACATCCGACCCATGGCCCGGCTGAACGTCAGCGTCATCGTGGAGGAAAACGGCCGGCGCGAAAGCGGCGGCGCGGGGGCTGGCGGGCGGCACGGTCTCGACGGGCTGATCAGCCACACGCATTGGGAAGGCGCGGTGCGTGAGGCGCTGCGGATCGCGACGGTCAATCTGGGCGCCGAAGCCGCGCCGGCGGGCGTGATGGACGTGGTGCTTGGCCCGGGCTGGCCGGGCATCCTTTTGCACGAGGCCGTGGGCCACGGGCTGGAGGGCGATTTCAACCGCAAGGGCAGCTCGGCCTTTGCCGGGCTGATGGGCCAACAAGTGGCTGCACGTGGCGTGACGGTTCTCGATGACGGCACCATCCCCGACCGGCGCGGATCCCTGACGATCGATGACGAGGGCACACCCTCGGGCAGGAACGTCCTGATCGAGGATGGCATCCTTGTCGGCTACATGCAGGACAGGCAGAACGCCCGGCTGATGGGGGTCGAGCCCACGGGCAACGGGCGGCGCGAAAGCTTTGCCCACATTCCGATGCCCCGCATGACGAACACCTACATGCTGGGCGGAGACGCTGCGCCGGATGACATGATCGGTGAGCTGCGCGACGGCATTCATGCCGTGGGATTCGGTGGCGGTCAGGTGGATATCACGAGCGGAAAGTTCGTGTTTTCCTGCACCGAAGCCTACCGGGTGAAGGACGGCAAGCGCGGGGCACCGGTCAAGGGCGCGACGCTGATCGGCGACGGGGCAACCGCACTGCAACAGATCCGCGCCATCGGCAACGACATGGCGCTGGACCCGGGTATCGGGAACTGCGGCAAGGCCGGGCAATGGGTGCCGGTGGGCGTGGGCCAGCCAAGCCTGCTGATCGGCGGGTTGACCATCGGCGGCGCGCAGACCTGAGCGCCGCCTCCCCCGAATTGGTGAGGAACAAAGCGTGATTGCGTTTACACGCCATTAACCTTGGCCGCCTAATCCTGTGTGGGTAACAGGACGAGGCACAGAATGGCCGGGGACCCAACTTCTTCCGCTCACCCCCCACTCCCACCCACCACGGAAGATGACCGGTTTCTCTTGCTTCGCCTGTTACGCTCCCGCCGGGTCGGTGTGGCCACCTTCTGGCGGCTTCTGGACCAGTTCGGCAGTGCTGCGGCCGCGCTTGACGCGCTGCCCGAGATCGCGCGGGCGGCCGGGGTCGAGGATTACGCGCCCTGCCCCGAAGGCGTAGTCGCGGCCGAGATGAAGGCCGCGCGCCGATCCGGGGCGCGCGCCGTCTTTCACGGAGAGCCGGATTACCCCGCACTTCTGACAGGGGTCGAGGATGCACCGCCGATCCTGTGGATCAGCGGCGACTCCGATCTGCTCTGCCGGCCGATGATCGCGATCGTCGGTTCGCGCACCGCATCCTCGGCCGGAACGCGCATGGCGCGGCGGCTGGCGGCCGATCTGTCCGAGGCGGGTTTCGTCGTCGTCTCGGGGCTTGCGCGGGGCATTGATGCCGTGGCGCACGACGCGGCCCTGAAAGGCGGGACAATCGCCGTGATGGCAGGCGGCGTGGACGTCATCTACCCTCAGGAAAACGCCGATCTGGCCGCGCGGATCAAACAGGACGGGCTCGTCCTGTCAGAACAGCCGATGGGGCTTCAGCCGCTGGCGCGGCATTTCCCGATGCGCAACAGGATCGTCTCGGGAGTCGCGCGGGCCGTCGTCGTCGTCGAAGCCGCGGCGAAATCCGGCAGCCTGATCACCGCACGATGCGCGCTCGATCAGGGGCGGGAGGTGATGGCCGTGCCCGGCCACCCGTTCGAGGGTCGGGCCTCGGGCTGCAACATCCTGATCCGCGACGGGGCGACCCTGATCCGCTCGGCCGAGGACATCCTTGATGTGACCGGCCCTGCCGTGGTGGCCCCCTTGGTGCAGCGACAGCCAAACCTGTTTGTGCCCGAAGGCATCCCCGACGACAGGCCCGCACCGCACCCGCCTGCGCAGCCCTTGCGGCAGGTCGCGGCGCTTCACGACAGGATCCTTTCACGGATCGGGGCCGGCCCGATCTCGGAGGATGAGCTGATCCGGGACCTTGCCACCCCACCCCGCGAGATTGCCCCGGCACTGGTCGATCTGGAACTCGATGGTCGCATCCGGCGCGATGCGGCAGGACTGCTGTCCCGGGAGGTCTGAAATTGCACCTGAATTTTTCAGCCCTTTAGGGCTGTGCCGGATCGGAGCCATCCGGCAAGGGAAGCCCGCATTGACATTCCCGCACTTGCCCGCACATCTAGGCCCGCTGCCGTGATCCGTTCAGTCAGAGGTGCCTATGCCCGTCGTCGTCGTCGAATCTCCTGCAAAGGCGAAGACAATCAACAAGTATCTGGGGCCCGATTACACGGTTCTCGCCTCCTATGGTCATGTGCGCGACCTGCCGCCCAAGGACGGTTCAGTCGATCCCGATGCGGATTTCGACATGAGCTGGGAGGTCGCCAATGACAGCAAGAAACATCTCAAGGCGATCGCCGATGCGCTGAAGGACGATCCCGAACTGATCCTCGCCACCGACCCCGACCGCGAGGGCGAGGCGATCAGCTGGCACCTGACCGAGGCCCTGTTGAAGCGCAAGGCACTCAAGAAGGACACGCCGGTCAGCCGCGTCGTCTTCAACGCGATCACGAAATCCGCGGTGACCGAGGCGATGGGCGCGCCACGTCAGGTCGATGGCGACCTCGTCGAAGCCTATCTGGCGCGCCGCGCGCTGGATTACCTTGTGGGCTTCAACCTCAGCCCCGTTCTGTGGCGCAAGCTTCCGGGCGCGAAATCCGCGGGCCGGGTGCAATCGGTCTGCCTGCGGCTGATCGTCGAGCGCGAGATGGAAATCGAAGCGTTCCGTGCGCGCGAATACTGGTCGGTGGGCGCGCTTCTCGCGACGCCGCGCGGCCAGACCTATTCCGCGCGCCTGACGACGCTGGCCGGGAAAAAGCTCGACCGGTTCGATATCGCCGACCAGACCGCGGCCGAGATGGCGGTGCAGGCGATCACCTCGCGCGATCTGGTGATCAAGTCGGTCGAGGCCAAGCCCGGCACCCGCAACCCCGCGCCGCCCTTCATGACATCGACGCTTCAGCAGGAGGCAAGCCGCAAGTTCTCCTTCGGGGCGCGCCAGACCATGAGCGTGGCGCAGCGGCTCTACGAGGCGGGGCTGATCACCTATATGCGGACCGACGGGATCGACATGGCCCCCGAGGCCGTGCATGCGGCCCGGGATGCCATCAAGGCGAAGTTCGGCACCGACTACGTGCCGGCCAGCCCCCGCATGTACAAGAACAAGGCCAAGAACGCCCAAGAGGCGCATGAATGCATCCGGCCCACGGACATGGCGCTCGACCCGGCGAAGGCCAAGATCGCCGATGCCGATCAGCGCAAGCTTTATGACCTGATCTACAAGCGCACCCTTGCCAGCCAGATGGAGGCCGTCCGGCTGGAACGCACCACCGTCGAGATCGGAAGCGCCGACGAACAGGTCGGCCTGCGGGCCACGGGTCAGGTGATCCTGTTCGAAGGGTTCATCGCCATCTACGAAGAGGGCCGCGACGATGCCGTCGTCGATGACGACGACAAGCGCCTGCCCCAGATCGCCGAAGGAGAGGCCGCCGAAAAGCGCGAGGTCACGCCGGAGCAGCATTTCACCCAGCCGCCGCCCCGCTACACCGAGGCAACGCTGGTCAAGCGGATGGAAGAGCTGGGGATCGGCCGCCCGTCGACTTATGCCTCGATCGTCACGACGATCCAGGATCGTGAATATGTCGAAAAGGACAAGGGCCGCCTGATCCCGAAGGACAAGGGCCGGCTGGTGATCGCGTTCCTGTCGAATTACTTCCGTCGCTATGTCGATTACGACTTTACCGCCGATCTGGAGGAGGATCTCGACCGGGTCAGCGCGGGCGAGGCGGATTACAAGGACCTTCTGCGCCGGTTCTGGCGCGATTTCTCCGCCGCGATTGCGGAGACGTCGGAACTGCGGATCACCGAGGTTCTAGAAAAGATCAACGAGGTTCTCGCGCCGCACCTGTTCCCGCCGAACGAGGACGGGACAGACCCCCGGCTCTGCCCCAATTGCGGACAGGGCCGGCTGTCGATGCGCACCGCCCGGTCGGGCGGCGCCTTCATCGGCTGTTCGAACTATCCCGAATGTCGCTACACCCGGCCCTTCGGCCCCCCCGGCATGGATGAAAACGCCGGCGATGGCGCGATCCCGCCCGAGGGCAAGCTTCTGGGCGAGGATCAGGGCGACAAGATTTACGCCTTCAACGGCCGCTTCGGGCCTTACGTCCAGCGCGGCGAGGTGACGGACGACAACAAGAAGCCGCCACGCCAGTCGATTCCCAAGGACTGGCCACCGGCAGAGCTGACGCTGGAACAGGCGCTGAAGCTTCTGGCGCTGCCGCGCGAGGTGGGCACGCACCCGGATGACGGGGTGATGATCTGGGCCAATATCGGGCGCTATGGCCCCTACCTCAAACATGCGGAGACGATTTCCCACAAGGGCGGGCTGAATGCCAATCTCGAGGGGATCGACGAGGTCTGGACCGTGGGCATGAACCGCGCGGTGGAGTTGTTGGCACAGAAAGCCGCGTCGCGCGGACGGGGCCGGACACCGGCCCAGCCGATCAAGGAACTGGGCGATCACCCCGATGGCGGCGCGATGAGCGTCATGCCCGGCCGCTATGGGCCCTACGTCAAATGGGAGAAGGTGAACGCGACCATCCCCAAGGAGGTCGAGCCCGAAGCGCTGACCTTCGAGATGGCGGTGGAGCTGGTCAACGAACGGGCCGCGAAGTCGGGCAAGGGCCGAAAGAAGGCCCCAGCAAAGAAGGCAGCCGCCAAGAAGCCCGCGGCAAAGAAGACGGCTGCGAAAAAGACCCCTGCGAAGAAGTCGGCCGCCAAGAAGGCCGACGACTGATCCGTCAGAGGTTGTTCACCGCAAAGACACAACCGTCCGAGATCAACTCGGGCGGGGTCTGGCACAGGCCGCGTGCGACCGTCCAGGCGGCAAGGACCTTGGGCACGTAGCCGCGCGTTTCCGGATAGGGCGGCACGCCCAGATTGTCGCGCACGGCCCCCTCGCCCGCGTTATAGCCTGCGAGCGCCAGAACCGGATCGCCATCGAAATGGCCCAGAAGCCAGTCGAGATAGGCCACGCCGCCGCGGATATTCTCGGCCGCCACAAGGCTGTCGGTGACGCCAAAGCGTTCGGCGGTCGCGGGCATCAGCTGCATCAGGCCCTGCGCACCGGCGGAACTGACCACATCGATGCGCCCCGCGCTTTCGACTGAAATGACCGCCAGAACCAAGGCCGGCGATACGCGGGTGCCGATTGTGGCGGCCAGTATATCGCGGCCATGGCTTTGCGCGACCTCCTGCAAGGTCTGAATGCGGGGCACGGGCGCGGCCTGCCCCTGCGGCGCCGCAGACAGCGCCAGAAGCGCGGGCTCAAGCCGGCCGGGGCCCGAATCCTCGATCCGGGGGGAGATCGCGGCCCAGAACCATTCGAACCCGCTGGACGCGGGAGTTGCGCCCCCCTCACCCGGCCCGGCCACTGCCGGGGGTTGGGGGGCTGCGGGAGCTGCGGTGGCACTGGGCGCGGTGGGATCGATCTGAACGGTGATTCTGTTGCCTGTGTCACCGGAAGGCACGCCGACCCGGCGGAACGTGAAATCAGGCTGAAGTCTGTCGGTGCCCTGCGCCTGAACGGCGGAGGCCTCCACCCCGAGAGACGCCAGACAGCTGAATGCGAGCGCCAGGCGGCGCATATCCAGGAAAACCATGAAACATGCCTCTGTGCTTTTTGGAGAATTTATCCACACGCGAACCGCATTGACCAGTGGGTCGCGGATAATAAAGCCCAGTGGGGCGCTTTGAACACTGACGCGTAACAATTGCCGCGGGTCAAAAACCCCCATTCATTTATTTATCTATAAAAATCAGTTCTTTAGGAAAAAGTTCACAAAAAACGCCAGCGCTTTGAAAATGATCGAAACAGGCCCAAATCCCGCCCGATTCAAAGTCGATAAAAAGTACATCCAAAGCGGGGATCGGACCAAGAAGAGGCCGGTCCGAGTTGATCCGCTGGATATCGCAACTGAGTGAAACCCCTGAGGAGGGACTAGAAATGCAAAACTTCATGAACGCCTTCATCCGCGACGAAGATGGTGCGGTTACTGTTGACTGGGTCGTGCTGACCGCCGCCATCGTTGGCCTCGGCATCGCCGTTCTCACCTCCGTTTCGAACGGTGCCGAGCAGATGGCCGAAAACATCGAGACCGAGCTGAACACGGCCGTCCCGACCATCACGTTCTGATCCGAGAGCCCGTCTTTCGGAATGACAGGAAGCCGGTCTCGACCATCGGGGCCGGCTTCCGCTTTTCGGGCAAGTCTTCTCGCAATCCGCACAGGTTTCGGATGACGCCGGGAAAAAGCCTGAAACTCGCCTGATTGCAGGCGGACAATCAAATCGTCCTTCGCGGGTTTCGGACTGGTTGGTTCGGCACTGCTTGATGCGCAGGATACTGCAACCATACCAAACCCCCAGGAGGGACTGGAAATGCAAGACTATCTCAACACATTCATCCGCGACGAAGATGGTGCGGTCACCGTCGACTGGGTCGTGCTGACCGCCGCTGTCGTGGGCCTTGGCATCGCCGTTCTCACCTCCGTTTCGAACGGAGCCGAGCAGATGGCCGAGAACATCGAGACCGAGCTGAACACGGCCGTCCCGACGATCACCTTCTAATTCGACGAAGGTTCGATCGAACGATCATGGGGGCCGGTTCCGCGCAGCGGAACTGGCCCTTGCCGTTTCAAAGTCGCCCGGGAGGCCCCGTCGTCCTGACGTTTGTCTAGAAAGAACAAGTTTGTTCACGGATCCGGAACAAAACCTCCCCAAAAATGCCCCATTCCGACAGCACGTTCATTAGGGAACGATTAGCCGTCGGGTATTATCAGGAGAGACGTGAATGTGGAGTTTCTTTCGGCACTTTCGCCAGGATGAAGATGGAGCGGTCACGATTGACTGGGTCGTACTGACCGCCGCGATCCTCATACTTGGTGTCGTCGTCGGCGCCGCGGTTTCCAATGGAGCCGAAACGATGGCCAACAACACCGAGACAGAACTTACGAACGCCGTCGTCCCCGAAGTCGTTTTCTAGGGATCGTCTCGGTCCAGACCGAAACACACGGACCCAGAGGAAAGAAGTAAGATATGCGAGCAGTATTTGGATTGGTACTTGTCTTGGGACTTGGGTTGGCCGGCTTTGCCGTCTACATGGTCCAGGGCTATTTTGAAGAGCAGGAACAGGCTCTCGCGCGTGAACGCGCGGCAGCCGCCCAGATCGTCGCGACGATCGAGGTGATCGCGGTGAACCGATCGGTCGCCTATGGAGAACAGCTGACGACGGACGACCTGAAGGTGGTGCGCTATGCCGAGGACTACCTTCCCGAAGGTGTGTTCACGAGCGCCGAGGACCTGTTTCCGCGCGGCACCGACGTGCCCCGGACGGTCCTTCGCCAGATGGAAGAGAACGAACCGGTTCTTGCCAGCAAGGTCAGCGAACCGGGCGCCCTGCCCGGCATCACCAGCCGGCTGGCACCGGGAATGCGGGCCTTCACGATCCCGGTCGATGTCGAATCGGGTGTGTCGGGCTTCCTGCGTCCGGGGGATCGGGTGGATGTCTACTGGTCCGGCCGCCTGAGCCTTGGCGAACAGTCGGGACAGGAGATCACGCGCCTGATCGAAACCGGTCTCGAGCTGATCGCGATCGACCAGAGTTCCGAAATCTCGTCGCAGCCCGCGCGCGTGGCGGAAACCGTGACGGTTCAGGTGTCGCCGCAGCAGGTCGCGAACCTGGCGCAGGCGCAGACGACGGGATCACTGATGCTGTCACTGGTCGGCCAGGGGGATGAGACGATTGCCACGGCGATCGAAGTCGATCAGCGCAGCCTTCTGGGCATCGCAGAAGAGGCCCGCGTGATCGAAGAGGTGGAGGCGCCGGAAGAGGTCTGCACCGTCCGCAACCGCCGCGGATCGGAAGTGGTCGAGACAGAGATCCCTTGCACGAACTAGGTCGACTGCTCGCAACTAGATGACCTGCTTCGTGGAAGAGGCGCGCCCTTGCGGCGCGCCTTTTTTCGTCAGGTCCGACTGTTGCCAGTTATCCACATCAACTCCCCCCGACAAGGCGTTGATTCTTGACCGGAAAGGATATTGCGGTCACGGTCGATCCAACGACGAGAAAAATCTCGCTGGTAGTCGTGATCGGAGAGGCAGGTCACAATGAAAATTGACAGATTTATGCAGGCGGCCCTAGTCGGGCTGTCTTTGGCATTGGCTCAGGCGCCGACGCCCATCCATGCAGAGGCACTTCGCGTTCAGCGTGGCGCTCCGTCATCTGCACTGCAGGTGCCGATGAACCGCGCGGTGGTCGTGGAAAGCGATACGCCATTCGCCGAACTATCCATTGCAAACCCGGGCATCGCGGACATTTCGTCCCTGTCGGATCGAAGCATCTACGTTCTGGGAAAAGAACCCGGACGCACGACACTCACGATCCTGGGGGCCGATGGCAGCCTGATCACCAATGTCGAGGTGCATGTCACCCCTGACATCGCGGAGTTCAAGGAACGGCTGGAACAGATCCTGCCGGGCGAGCCGATCGAGGTCCGCACCGCGAATAACGGGATTGTCCTGTCCGGAACCGTCAGTTCGATCGCGCGGCTTGATCGCGCGCTGGAACTGGCAGAGCGGTATGCGCCCGAGCGGGTTTCGAACCTGATGAGCGTGGGCGGCACACAGCAGGTGATGCTGAAGGTCCAGTTTGCGGAAATGCAGCGGACCGTCAGCCAGTCGCTGTCCAGTTCGCTCGCCCTTCAGGGCATCGGACTTGGCGGCGATCTTGGTATTTCGACCGGCACGAACACACTGAATACATCCGGTTCCGCGGATTCCGCCCTTGGCGGCAACATCCCGTCAATCAGCAATCAGAACGGAGCGATGCTGTTCGGGTTCAATGCGGGCGCGGTTCAGGTGGGTATACTGCTCGAAGCGCTGGAATCGCAAGGTATGGTCCGCACGCTGGCCGAGCCGAACCTCACCGCCCTGTCGGGTCAGGAGGCGAAGTTCCTCGCCGGTGGCGAATATCCGGTGCCCGTCAGCCAGGAAAACGGCACAATCACCGTTGAATACAAGCCGTTCGGTGTCGAGCTGAACTTCATCCCGCGGGTTGTCGACGGCGACGTGATCAACCTCGAGCTGGAAGCGGCGGTTTCGTCGATCGACCCGTCGAACGGCATCACGCAGGGCAACTTTACCGTCGACGCCTTCCGGCGCCGCGAAACCTCCACCACGGTGGAGATGCGCGACGGGGAAAGCTTTGCAATCGCCGGTCTTCTGTCCGACGATTTCCGCGATCTTTCGGGCCAGGTCCCGTGGCTGGGTGACATCCCGGTGCTGGGAGCGCTGTTCCGCTCTGCGGATTATGCGCGCCAACAGACCGAACTGGTGATCATCGTGACGCCACATCTGGTTACACCGACGCGGGGCGAGGTCTATGCCCTTCCGACGGACCGGGTGCGCCCACCGACCGAGCGGGACCTGTTCCTCTTTGGCCGGACATCGAACGATGTTGCGCCCACGACGGGCGGAGCAGGTGAAGTTGCACGTCAGGACTTCAGCGGGTCCTACGGCTACGTGCTCGACTGAGGAAAGGGCGGGCTATGAAATATCTGGCACTCTCACTGGCGTCGGCGATGGTTCTTGGCGCCTGCACGGCAGACAATCCATCGGTCTCGTCCTTCTACCGCGAGGCCGGAGCCGACCCCAGCCAGGGCAATTTCGGCAGCGCCGTGAACCAGAACATCGCGATCAACAACGGCGACGAAAGTTACCGGATCAGCTTGGCGCGCAGGTTCGAGGCAGAAGTTCCGTCCACCGTAAATTTCGCTTTCAATTCCACGGCGTTGGACGAAATGGCCCGGGCGACCTTGCGCAGGCAGGCCGATTTCATCCGGCAATTCCCCGAAGTCCGGTTCAAGGTCTATGGCCACACCGACCTTGTCGGATCGTCGAGCTATAACCGGGGGCTTGGCCTGCGGCGTGCACAAGCGGTGGTGCTGTACCTGACAAGTCAGGGCATCAGCCGGTCGCGGCTTGAGGCGGTGGTGTCGTTTGGCGAAGAACAGCCCCTGATCGTGACCGAGGGTCGCGAACGCGCCAACCGCCGGACCGTGACCGAAGTGTCCGGCTTCGTCGAGGATCACCCCGCCGTGATGAACGGCAAATACGCGGAAGTCATCTTCCGTGAATACGTGGAAAGCGCGATCCCGGCACAGCAGATCGAAGGCATCCAAGGTTCGGAGCTTTCGACCGAAAACTAGGGTCGCGGCCCAAAAACAATTCGAAACGGGCGGCGAGGGCAACCTCTGCCGCCCTTTTCAACAACAAGGACGATCTCAGGTTATCGTCCCGGCTTACCCAACAATTACATTTTTTCGGCCCCAATCTGGTCACGATCTTCGGCGAGATTGTCTGCACTGGGACACGTTCGATCCGAGTCTGTCGGTATCGTTCCGGGGGTAGCCCCGTCCTTGAGGTGGAATAAGGATTCGAGGCCATGAGTACGAGCGCAGCGTTGCAACCTGAACCGCAACCGATAATTGCCTGCACGATCAGCAGGGACGTTCAGATCTTCGATCTGTTGATCGAAGACATGGAAAGTGCTCTCGGTGAGAACTGGGGTGATCTGAGCTTCAACGACGCTCTCGCCTTTCTCGAACAACCCGAAGCCTCGGAACTGCAATTCGTGGCAATCGCGCTGGACTCCGAGGATGAGGACGATCTCTCGTTGATTGTCGATATCATCGCGGCGGCCAAGGCCAAGTCCGTCAAGGTAATCCTGATCGCCGAGGACCTGACACCCGCCTCGCTGCACCAGCTGCTCCGCGAGGGCGGCGACGAATTCGTGCCCTACCCGCTCCCCGAGGGAGAATTGCGCGAGGCCATCCAGCGCGTTCAGAACACCCCGACCCACGATCCGGTCGCACCGGAGATGCGCAACACGCTCTCGGCGACCGAAGATCGGTCGGGCGTCGTCATCCCCGTCCATGGCATGGCCGGCGGCACGGGCGCGACAACACTGGCGGTCAACCTCGCCTGGGAACTGGCGAACGTGGACCCGGAACTGGCGCCCCGTGTCTGCCTTCTGGACCTTGACCTGCAATTCGGAACGGTCGCCACCTACCTCGACCTTCCGCGTCGCGAGGCGGTTCTGGAGCTGCTGACCGACACCGAGGCGATGGACAGCGAAGCGTTCATGCAGGCGCTCTTGTCCTATGAACAAAAGCTGCACGTCCTGACCTCCCCCACCGACATGATCCCTCTCGATCTGCTGGGACCGGCCGATATCGAACGGCTGATCGAAATGGCGCGGATCAATTTCGACTATGTGGTGATCGACCTGCCCGCGACGATGGTCGAATGGTCCGAAACCGTTCTGTCGGCGGCGCATGTCTATTTCGCGACGCTCGAACTGGACATGCGGTCGGCGCAAAACACGCTCCGGCTCAAGCGCGCGCTGCAATCCGAGGAACTGCCGTTCGAAAAGCTGCGCTTTGCGCTGAACAGGGCACCCGGGTTCACCGACCTGAACGGCAAGAGCCGGGTCAAGCGGCTGGCGGAATCGCTGGGGATCTCGATCGAGCTTCTCTTGCCTGACGGCGGCAAGCCCGTGTCGCAGAACGCAGATCACGGCGTGCCGATGGCCGAGGGCATCCCCAAGAACGCGCTTCGCAAGGAAATCGCGAAACTGGCGAAGTCCGTCCATGACGTCAACGTTGCGGAGACCGCGAAAGCGGGAGGGTAACCCGACATGTTCTCAAAGTTCAAAAAGCCTGATGCAGCGCCTGCAGCGGCGGCACCGGCTCCGGGGCTGAACGTCGCCTCGCGGGGGCCAGCCGCATCCGTGACCCCGATCACCGAAACACCGGCGGCCGCCAAGAAGCCGCTGATGCAACCCAAGAAAAAGGCCGGCGAGGTCGCCCCCGTCGACAAGGAAAAGAAGCGCAAGGAAAAGCTGGGCGAGATCAAGCTCGACCTGCACCGCGCGCTTCTGGACAACCTCAATCTCAGCGCGCTTGACCAGGCCTCCGAACAGGACCTGCGGCAGGAGATCAATGCGATCGCCACCGAGACGCTCGAAGAGATGGGCGTCGTCCTGAACCGCGAAGAGCGGCAGACACTGAGCCAGGATCTTTATGACGAGGTCAGGGGCCTTGGCCCCCTCGAGACGCTTCTGAAGGACGAAACGGTCAACGACATTCTGGTCAACGGCCCGCAGCAGATCTTCGTGGAACGGTCGGGCAAGCTGGAACTGACGGATGTGACGTTCAAGGACGAACGTCACCTCTTGCGGATCATCGACAAGATCGTGTCCGCGGTTGGCCGGCGCGTCGATGAAAGCAACCCCTATGTCGACGCTCGTCTGGCCGACGGCTCGCGTTTCAACGCGATGGTCGGGCCGATCGCCGTGGACGGTTCGCTTGTCTCGATCCGGAAATTCAAGAAGGACAAGCTGGGCATCGACGACCTGGTCAAGTTCGGAGCCTTCACCGAGGAAATGGCCGCCTATCTTCAGGCCGCCGTCGCGACCCGGCTTAACGTCATCGTGTCAGGTGGTACGGGTTCGGGCAAGACGACCACGCTGAACGCCCTGTCCTCCTTCATCGACAATTCGGAACGCATCCTGACGATCGAGGATACGGCCGAACTTCAGCTTCAGCAGGTTCACGTGGGCCGGATGGAAAGCCGTCCGCCCAACGTCGAAGGCAAGGGCGAGGTCTCGCCCCGCGACTGTCTGAAGAACGCGCTGCGGATGCGGCCCGACCGGATCATCGTCGGCGAGACGCGCGGCGAAGAAGTCATCGACATGTTGCAGGCGATGAACACGGGCCACGACGGATCGATGACCACGATCCACGCCAACAGCCCGCGGGACGGCATCAGCCGTCTCGAGAACATGATCGCCATGGCGGGTATCGAGATGCCTCTCAAGGCGGTTCGCTCCCAGATCGCGGGTGCTGTGAACCTGATCGTACAGGCCTCCCGTCTGCAGGACGGCTCGCGGCGGATGACCTCGATCACCGAGATCACCGGCATGGAAGGCGACGTCATCTCGATGCAGGAGGTGTTCCGGTTCCAGCGCGTAGGCCTGACACCCGAAAACAAGATCATCGGACATTTCACGGCCACCGGCGTTCGGTCGCACTTTTCCGAGAGGTTCCGCCTTTGGGGCTATGATCTTCCGCCGACCATCTTTGAACCCTTCGCCGCGGAGTAGACGTCAATGGAACTGTCTGCAGAACCGATTATCTATGGCCTGATCTTCCTGGCCGTGCTGTTGCTGGTCGAGGGGATCTATCTCACCGTCTTTGGCAAATCCATCAGCCTCAACAGTCGTGTGAACCGCCGGCTGGAACTGCTCGAAAAGGGCGGTGGCCGGGAACAAGTGCTTGAACAGCTCCGCAAGGAGATGACGCAGCACATGAAATCGACCTCGATCCCGCTGTATTCCATCCTGGCGGGCAAGGCGCAAAAGGCCAACATCGCCTTTTCCCCGTCCCAGCTGGTCATCATCATGCTGGTACTTTCGGGCGTTGCCTTCATGGCGCTGACGCTGGGCACCGAGACCGAGGCACCGGTGCGGATTCTCGTATCACTCGCGATGGGGATCGGCTCGGTCTACCTGTGGGTCAACAACAAGGCCAAGAAGCGGACCACGATGATCGAGGAACAGCTTCCCGATGCGGTGGAACTCATGGTCCGAAGCCTTCGGGTCGGCCATCCGTTTGCCTCTGCGGTGGCGATCGTCGCGAAAGAAGTCCCCGATCCGCTGGGCACCGAAATGGGCATGATCGCCGACGAGGCGGCCTATGGTCGTGACATGGGCGAAGCGCTCAAGCACATGGCCGAACGGATCGACATGCAGGATTTGCGCTTTCTGGCGGTGGCGGTTGCCATCCAGCAGCAGGCCGGCGGCAACCTTGCAGAAATCCTCGATGGTCTGGCCAAGGTGATCCGCGCGCGGTTCAAGCTGTTCCGCCGGGTCAAGGCGATCACGGCGGAATCGAAGTGGTCGGGCATGTTCCTGTCGCTGTTCCCGCTGGTGGCGCTGGTCGCGATCAACGTGATCGAGCCCAACTATTATGACGACGTCAAGGAAGAGGCCGTCTTCGTGCCCGCCTGTATCGCCGTCGGTGTGTTTCTTGTGGCGAACATCTTCGTCATGCGGGCACTTGTGAATATCAAGGTCTGAGGTTCGAAATGGCTTTCATGGAAACGATCGAGACGATGCTGGTCGATATGCTGGGCCCATTCGGCCCGCTGATCGCCGTCGGCATGCTGGGCCTCATTCTTGTTCTCGTGACCTTGCCCGTCCTGCTGAAGAAACAGGAAGACCCGCTCGACAAGCTCAAGGCGTCGAACCGGACCAAGACCACGACCCCCGAAAAGGCCCAGCGCCTTCGGATGGGCGGCGGCAAGGACAAGCTCGAGAAATACTCCAACTTCCTCGAACCCCAGGACGTCGAGGCCTATACGGCCGTCCGGCTCAAGCTGTTGCAGGCAGGCTACCGGACCAAGAACGCCGTCCGGATCTATCATTTCATGCAGTTCGCGCTTGGTGTCGCGTTCCTGATCCTGGGTGTCATCTATGCGATCGTCCAGTCGGCGACGGGCGATCCGGAAACCCATATGCTGATCCTCTATTCGATCGGTCCGGGCGCAGTCGGCTACATGATCCCGAAATACTGGGTGACCCGCCGTCAGGCTGTGCGTCAGCAGGCGATCGAGGACGGCTTTCCCGACAGTCTCGACATGATGCTGGTCTGCGTCGAGGCGGGCCAGTCGCTGGACCAGTCGATCATCCGCGTGTCCAAGGAATTGCGGTCCGGATTCCCCGAACTGGCCGAGGAATATGAACTGGTCAGCAACGAGATGAAGGCAGGCAAGGACAAGACAGCTGTCCTGCGCGACATGTCCGAACGTTGCGGCGTGCCCGACGTGGCCAGTTTCGTGACCGTTCTGATCCAGTCACAGCAATTCGGCACATCGATCGCCGAGGCGCTGAGGGTCTATGCCAGCGAAATGCGCGACAAGCGGGTGATGCGGGCCGAAGAAAAGGCCAACAAGCTGCCGACGAAGATGACTCTGGCCACCATGATGTTGACGGTTCCGCCACTTCTGATCATTCTGATTGGGCCGTCGATCTTCGAGATTTCCACGGTTCTGGGCGGCGCGATGCCGTAATCGGGCCTGAACCGGCCCGCCACAAGAGGCTCCCGCCGAAAGGGGCCCGAGCATGAGGGGCCATGATCCGAGCAATCTCTGCCTGTGCCATGATGTTGGCATCTCTGGCCGCCTGTGACACGGGCGGCCTTGGCGCGTCGCCGGACGGGGTCTATGCCCCGGGCGTGGGCCGGGGCGAGGATGTGGACGGGCTCATCGTCGGGCACCGGCTGATGGAGGCCGGCGAATTCGAGCTGGCACTCGAGGCCTATATCCGGGCCGCAGGGGTTCAGGGGCTGAATGTGGACACCCTCTCTGCGCTCGGGTCTGCGAACCTCCGCCTCGGTCGACTGGGCCAGGCAGAGGCGCTGATGCGGCAGGCGGTCGAGGAAGATCCGGAATTCGTCCCGGCATGGAACAACCTCGGCGTGATCCTGATGGAACGCGGAAAAGTGGCCGAAGCGGCCGAAGTCTTCCGTCGCGCATTTGCCACGGACAACGGCAATAGCGAGCAGATCCGCGACAACCTCGCACTTGCACTCGCAAAACTTGAAAACCCGGGCTATGCTCCTGAGCAAGAGAACGCACAGTTCCAGCTGGTTCGCCGTGGAGCAGGAGATTTCCTGATCGTGACGGACCTGTAAGACGAGGCAAGAGCAGGTAAAGGACGCAGGCAATGCGCCAGATCATCAGGATTATTGTCCCGTTTGCGGGACTTGTGGCCCTTGCGGCATGTGAACAAACGGGCGATGCACAGGTCCAGCGCGCGATGCAGGACGTCAACGTCATCGACGAAAGCAATCTCAACGACGTGATGCTGACTGTCGCCGATCCGGACGAAGCGGTCATTTACTTCCAACGCGCGAGCCAGGCCGATCCGAACCGGATCGACCATTTGCGCGGGCTGGGCCTGTCGCTTGTCCGGGCTGACCGGGCGCAGGAATCGGTCAGTGTCTGGCGCAGCGTCGTCGCTCATCCCGACGCCACCAACGAAGACAGTGTCGAACTCGCCGATGCGCTCGTCCGGTCGAACGACTGGGACGAGGCCGAACTGGTCCTGGATGACATCCCCCCAACGCACGAGACGTTCAAACGCTACCGCCTCGAGGCGATGATCGCCGACAGCAACGAGGAATGGGACCGCGCCGACAGTTTCTACGAAACCGCCGTCGGCCTGACGACGACACCCGCGGGCGTTCTGAACAACTGGGGGTTTTCCAAGCTGACCCGCGGCGATTTCGACGATGCCGAGCGCCTGTTCGGCGATGCGCTTCGCCACGACCCGCGGATGTTCACCGCCAAGAACAACCTCGTTCTGGCCCGGGGCGCACAGCGCAACTATGATCTGCCGGTCATCCAGATGACCCAGATCGAACGGGCGCAGCTTCTGTATACGCTGGCGCTGACGGCGATCAAACAGAACGACGTGATCATCGGCCAGGGCCTTCTGAGAGAAGCAATAGACACCCATCCGCAGCATTTCGAAGAGGCTGTGCGGGCGCTTCGGGCGCTAGAAGACAACGTGACGAACTGATCCATGGGAACCTCGGCCTACGCCGCGGCATGGTTTCTGCCGGCCGTTGTCCCGATCTGCCTGTTCGTGGCCTGGTATGACCTTCGAAAGATGAAGATCCTCAACAAGGCGAACCTCGCCTTGTTGATCGCCTATGCGGTTCTGGGGCTGATCGCCCTGCCCTTCGCCGATTACCTCTGGCGGTATCTCCACCTCGTGGTGGCGCTGATCGTGGGGATCATTCTGAATGTCGGGCGCATCCTCGGGGCGGGCGACGCAAAGTTTATCGCAGCCGCGGCGCCCTTTGTCGCGCTGTCGGACCTGAGCCTCGTCGCGATGCTGCTGGCCGCCTGCCTGCTGATCGGACTGGGCCTGCACCGGCTGGCCGCAAAGACACCGATCCGCAGACTGGCGCCCGATTGGAAAAGCTGGACCGAACGGGGCAGATTTCCCATGGGCTTTCCCCTCGGATTCACGATGATCCTCTATCTGGTGCTGGCGCTTCAGGCCGGCTGATACGCCGTACAACGGCACCAGAGCCTCCATCAATTCGCCACAAAGATTGCCGTTAATCACGACCGGAGCCGTGTGTCCAGGACACGGAATATCAGGCAGCGATGGGCAGTCACATGAACATGCAAGTAGCCGGCGTTGTTGCGCCACCCGCACCCAAGACCATTGAAGGTATGCTCCTTCCGCAGGTCATGATGCGCGACATCCTCCTCAAGACGATGTTTCGCAAGAACCTGAGCGTCGTGACCGAAATCGCCCTCGCGATCTGTCTGCCGGTGCCCGTCACACAGGAACTGGTCGATCTGGCGAGGGGTCAGAAACTACTGGAAGCGATGGGGTCGCTTCGGGCCGGCACCAACGGCGAGATGGGCTATCAGCTCACCGACAGCGGCAAGGCCCGCGCGCTCGATGCGCTGGCGCAGTCAGAGTATTTCGGGCCGATGCCCGTGCCTCTCGAGGTCTATAGCGAACAGGTCAAACGGCAGTCGATCCGCAACCTCCAAGTCACGCGTGACCGTCTGTTATCGGCGATGGGTCACCTGATCCTGCCGGACGACCTTATCGATCATCTGGGCCCTGCGGTCAGCGCGGGCCGGTCGATCCTGATGTATGGCCCGCCCGGCAACGGTAAATCCTCGATCTCCAACGGCATTCGTGATGCCCTCGGCGACAAGATCTATATCCCGCGCGCGATCGAATATGCGGGCCAGGTGATTACAGTCTATGATCCGATCGTGCATTCCTCCGCTGAACAGGAGGTCGAGGATCCCAACTCGCTCCGGCGGACGACAGGCCGCTTCGACAGCCGCTATGTCCGCTGCGAACGGCCCACCGTTGTCACGGGCGGTGAATTGTCGCTCGACATGCTGGACCTCGTCTACAACCCCACGGCGCGGACATATCAGGCACCGCTTCAGCTGAAATCGACCGGCGGCATCTTCATCGTCGACGACCTCGGCCGCCAGAAAGAGCCGCCGCAGTCGATCGTCAACCGCTGGATCGTTCCCCTCGAGGAAAGCCGCGACATCCTCGCCCTGCAATCGGGCGAGAAATTCGAGGTTCCCTTCGACACGCTGGTGATCTTTTCCACGAACTTCCATCCCAACGAGATCTTCGACCGTGCGGCATTGCGTCGGATCTTCTTCAAGATCAAGGTCGACGGGCCGAACCAGGAAGATTTCCTCAAGATTTTCGCAATGATCGCCCGGAAGAAGAAGATGCCACTCGACGAGGATGCGCTGATCTACTTGCTGCAGGAGAAGTATCCGACGATCGACAACGAATATGCGAACTACCAGCCGGTCTTCCTGATCGACCAGATGATTTCGATCTGCGAATTCGAAGGCATCCCCTACCAGATGTCGCCCGAACTGATCGAGCGGGCCTGGGCCAACATGTTCGTCCGCGAAGAGGCGATCATCCACTAGCCCCGGGGCGCACAACAAAATTCGCGAATTTTGTTCGCCCCCTCGGCGGGGCTTGACGCCGCGCGGTCAGGTGCCACCTTTGGCTCATGAACGCCCTGCCCCGCCCCTTTGCCGACTGGTTCGATACGCGCGGCTGGCAGATACATCCGCATCAACAGGAGATGCTGTCGCGCGCGTCCGAAAGCACGTTGCTGCTGATCGCCCCGACGGGGGGCGGCAAGACGCTGGCCGGCTTTCTGCCCTCGCTGGTCGAACTGGCGGACGGCGCGCACAAAGGGCTGCACACGCTCTACGTCTCCCCGCTCAAGGCGCTGGCAAGCGACATCAAACGCAACCTGCGCACCCCGGTCGACGAGATGGGTCTGCCGATCCGGATCGAGGATCGCACCGGCGATACGTCCTATACAACGAAACGCCGCCAACGCGCAGACCCGCCGCATATCCTGCTGACCACGCCCGAGAGCCTTGCGCTTCTGACAAGCTATGAGGATGCACCGCGCATCTTTGCCGGGCTGAGCCGCGTCATCATCGACGAGATCCACGCGCTCGAGGACTCCAAGCGGGGCGATCAACTGATGCTGGCTCTGTCGCGGCTCGAGACGCTCGCGCCGGGGCTGCGCCGGGTGGGCCTGTCGGCCACGGTCGAAGACCCCGGACGCATCGCCCATGCGCTGGCGCGCCAGCCCGATCCCTGCCGCATCCTCACGGCCGATCCGGGGCCCGAGCCCGACATCTCGATGCTGGTCACCGAGGAAAAGCCGCCGTGGTCGGGCGGCGGGGCGGCCTATGCGATCCCGGCCGTGCTGGATCTTGTCAAGCAGCACCGCACGACGCTCATCTTTCACAACACGCGGGCACAGGCCGAGATCTTCTTTCACAACCTTTGGCTTGCCAATGACGACAGCTTGCCGATCGGCATTCATCATGGATCGCTCGACCGGCAGCAACGCGAGGCCGTGGAAGCCGCCATGGTGCGCGGTGATCTGCGGGCGATCGTCTGCACCGGATCGCTCGATCTTGGCATCGACTGGGGTGACGTGGACCTTGTCATCCAGATCGGGGCGCCCAAGAACGTCAAACGTCTGATCCAGAGGATCGGGCGGGCCAATCACCGATACAACGCGCCGTCCAAGGCGGTGCTTGTCCCCGCCAACCGGTTCGAGATCGTCGAATGCGTGGCCGCGCTGGACGCGGCGAAGGCCGGTGATCTGGATGGCGACCCCAAGGGTCCCGGGCCGCGCGACGTGCTGTGCCAGCATATCCTGATTTGCGCCTGCGCCGGCCCCTTCGACGCGGAGGCGCTGTTCCGTGAGGTCAGGACCGTGGGTGCCTTCGCCGGGCTGAGCCGGGCGGCATTCGACGACTGCCTCGATTTCTGCGCGACGGGCGGCTACGCGCTCAGGGCCTATGACAAGTGGCAGCGCCTGAAACAGGTGGATGGGCTGTGGCAACTTCGCGATCCGCGGTCGGCCCAACGGATCCGCATGAACATCGGCACGATCCAGGATACCGACACGCTCAAGGTCCGCTACCGCGGCTCGTTCAAGCCGCTCGGCGAGGTGGAGGAGGCCTTTGCCGCCACGCTGACACCGGGCGACACATTCCTGATCGGCGGACAGGTCGTGCGCTATGAGGGGCTCCGCGAGATGACGGTCGAGGTGTCACGGCGCGCCGATCGCAAGCCGAAGATCGCGACCTTCATGGGCACGAAATTCGCGACCTCGACGCAGCTTTCGGCTCGGATCCTCGAGATGTTTCGCCAAGACAGCTGGCCGGACCTGCCCGGCCATACGCAGGATTGGCTGACGCTTCAGCGCGAGGTGTCAAAGCTGCCCGAGGCCAACCGCATCCTGTTCGAGAGTTTCATCTATGACGGGCGGCCGCACAGCTGCATCTATGGCTTTGCCGGACGAAACGCGCAGCAGACGCTTGGGCTTCTCCTGACACAAAGGATGGAGGCGGAGGGCACCGCGCCGCTGGGCTTTGTCTCGACCGATTACGCGACCCTCATCTGGAGCGTAGAGCCTGTCACGGACCCGGTGCCGCTGTTCGACCCCGACCAGCTGCGCGAGAATTTCGACACATGGCTCAGGGGCAACGCGGTGATGAAACGCACCTTCCGCGCCTCGGCCACGATCGCCGGGCTGATCGAGAGGCGGACGCCCCAATCCAAGAAGACCGGCAAGCAGGCGACATTCTCTTCCGACATACTCTTTGACACCTTGTCGAAATACGATCCCGACCACCTGATGCTGCGCATCACGAGGGAAGAGGCGCTGCGCGGACTGGTCGATTTCGGTCGGATCGAAGAGATGCTGTCGCGAACGGGCGGGCATATCGACCATGTGAAAACCGCGCGCTTGACGCCACTTGCCGCGCCGCTTCTGCTGGAGGCCGGGCGGGTTCCCTTCGCGGGCGAAGGGCGGGAACGACTGTTGGAGGCCGCCGCCGAACGCGCGATCACCGAGGCCGGCCTTGCTCCTTGACCCCCTTTGCAATTGTCGCGCAGGGGATTAGGAACAGATCATGAACGCGTCGACCATTCCCCTGTGTGACATCCCCCTGATGGCGCGGCCCGCCGGCACCCTCTGGCAGCCGGGCGCACGCGCGCTTTGTGTGTCCGACCTGCATCTGGGCAAGTCCGACAGGCTAGCACGAGCGGGCGGTGCCCTCCTGCCGCCCTATGAGAACCTTGAGACGCTGAGCCGCCTCTCGGACGAGGTCGAGGCGACCCAACCCGAGATCGTGATCTGCCTGGGCGACAGTTTCGACGACATGGACGGCGCCACGTCGCTGGACGACGACTGCCGCGACCTGTTGTTGCGCATGCAGGCGGGTCGCCGCTGGATCTGGATCGAGGGCAATCACGATCCGGGGCCGATCTCGGTGGGCGGTGAGCATCTGGGCTCGGTCTCGTTCGAAGGGCTTACCTACCGGCACATCGCGGAACCGGGCGCCGTCGGAGAAATCTCGGGCCATTTTCATCCGAAATTGGCCGTGCCCGGCGGTGGCGTGGCGCGGCGCTGTTTCGTCTGGGACGGGCGGCGCTGCATCCTGCCGGCATTCGGGGCCTATACCGGGGGGCTGTCGGCGCTCTCGCCGCCGATCAGGACTTTGTTCGGAACAGAGGCCTTTGCCGTGCTGACAGGCCGGCGCCCACTAAAGGTTCCGCTGATTTCTGACGGCCATCGACGATCCAGCCGGCCTCGACAAGGTTCGGCCTATAGGTCCGGCTGACGGGCACGCGACTATCGTCGCTCAGCACGACGAATTCCCGGCCACCCTCTTTTTCGACGCTTCGGATCGCCTGCGATGCGACCCAGTGAGACCGATGAACGCAAATCCCCTCGAGCCCGTCCATCTCGTCGACGGCGTCGGCAAAGCGGATCAGGATGCGCTGTGTCTTGCCGGTGGTCAGATAGACCTCGACGTAATGGTCGTCGACCGTGAGCCGCAGGACCTGTTCGGGGCAGACCGAACCTTCGAGCCTGCGCAGAAAACGCGGGCGTTCGTCGATCTTGTCCTCGGTGGGCCCGGCTTCCATGTTAAGAAGATGGCGCACTATGACGACGGCCGAGGCGACGATCAGGATCAGGAGATATGTATCGGAAAACGTCAGGGCTGGCTCGGACTGCCCCCCTCTCAAGACTGCCAGCACCAGCGAAGGCATCGGGGCAAAGATCGTGCTGAACAGGACAATGACCAATCCGTCGCGCGAGAACTGGTGCTGTCGCGGCGCCATTGTCTTGACCGTTGCCCGGACGAGGTAGCTGAAGATCAGGGAAATCGCGAGCAGGATCGGCCAATACAGCAGCCGTTCCGAAACGGACATGTATTCAAAGGTTCCGAAGGGTCCGGCAACAACAAAAATCGCAGACGCGACAAACCAGATCGACCAGGTTGTCGCGGTAAAACATTCCGCACAGAACGTCCGGATCGAGTCTTCCACCGTCTTTCGCACCGAGACCCCGCAAACTCTTTCAGCAACTTTCGATAGCGCGAGCTTGTTAACACCGGAACGGACTGAGGGGCTAAGATTCTTCCAATGATCACGGGAAGGTGAGGTAATTGTTGCGCATTCGCACAAATTCAGGGCGTGAGACCGACCGGTTCGGGCAGGCCATTTGCGCGCGTAGTCGCGGTCAGCGTATTCGCCAGAAGACAGGCAATCGTCATTGGCCCGACACCGCCGGGCACGGGCGTGATGGCGCCTGCCACCTCGGCGCAGCTGTCGAAATGGCAATCACCGACGAGGCGGGTCTTGGGCGTCTCATCCTCTTTCAAACCGTCATCGATGCGGTTGATGCCCACGTCGATCACCGTGGCGCCGGGCTTGATCCAGTCTCCGGTCACCATTTCGGGCCGGCCCACGGCGGCCACGACGATATCGGCGCGGCGTGTCACATCCTCGATGTCGCGGGTGCGGGAATGGGCGATCGTCACGGTGCAGCTGTCGTTCAGCAAAAGCTGCGCCATAGGCTTGCCCACGATGTTGGACCGGCCCACCACGACCGCATTCAACCCCGAAAGCGATCCGTGATGATCGCGCAGCATCATGAGACAGCCCAAGGGCGTGCAAGGGACCATGGCCTTTTGCCCCGTTCCCAGCAGGCCCACATTGGAAATATGAAAGCCGTCGACATCCTTGGCCGGATCGATCGCGTTGATCACGAGATCGGAATCGATATGACCCGGCAAGGGCAGCTGCACGAGGATGCCGTTGACTGCCGGATCGGCGTTAAGCTGGCCGACCAGCGTCAGAAGCGCCTCTTCTGACGTGTCGGCAGGAAGTTTGTGTTCAAAGGACTTCATGCCCACTTCGACCGTCTGCTTGCCCTTTGACCGGACATAGACCTGGCTTGCCGGGTCTTCGCCGACCAGAACGACGGCGAGGCCCGGGGTGATCCCGTGATCGGCCTTCAGCGAGCCGACATGCGCGCCGATCTCGGTCCGAAGGCGGGCGGCGAAGGCTTTGCCATCGATACGCGTGGCGGTCATGGTCGTCTCCTTGTCTTGTCGGTACGGGTCCGCGATCCGGGGGCGCCGAACCGCGCTTCCACAGTTCGCGTGCCGGGGCCTAGAACAGGCCTTCGATCTGGCCGTCCTCGTTGAGCCGGATCGATTCGGCGGCAGGTGTCCGGGGCAGGCCCGGCATGGTCATGATCTCCCCACAGACGACAACGACAAAGCCCGCGCCGGCGGACAGCCGCACTTCGCGCACCGGGACGGAATGGCCGGTCGGCGCGCCGCGCAGGTTCGGGTCTGTCGAGAAGGAATATTGCGTCTTGGCCATGCAGACCGGCAGGTGGCCATAGCCCTGCTCTTCCCATTGGGTCAGCTGATCGCGGATCTTCTTGTCGGCGATAACCTCATCCGCGCGATAAATCCGCTTTGCAATTGTTTCGACCTTTTCGAAAAGCGACATCTCGTCGGGATAGATGGGCGAGAAATTGGCCTCTCCGGCATCGGCGATCTGGGCCACTCGCGCGGCCAATTCAGCCGAGCCTTCGGACCCCAGTTCCCAGTGACGCGACAGGATCGCTTCGGCCCCGTGGGTCGCGACGTAATCCTTCACGGCCTGCACCTCGGCATCGGTATCGGTGACGAAATGGTTGATCGCCACGACCACCGGCACGCCAAAGGATTTCAGGTTCTCGATATGGCGGCCGAGATTGGGGCAACCGTTGCGAACGGCCTCGACGTTCTCGGCGCCCAGATCGGCCTTGGCGACGCCGCCGTTCATCTTCATCGCGCGGACGGTGGCGACACAGACCACGACCGATGGCGCGAGGCCCGCCTTGCGGCACTTGATGTTCATGAACTTCTCGGCACCCAGATCGGCGCCAAAGCCCGCCTCGGTGACGACGTAATCGGCCAGTTTCAGTGCCGTCTTGGTGGCGATGACCGAATTGCAGCCATGGGCGATATTGGCAAACGGCCCGCCATGGACGAAGGCGGGGTTGTTCTCCAGCGTCTGGACAAGGTTCGGCTGCATCGCGTCTTTCAGCAGAACCGTCATGGCACCATCGGCCTTGATGTCCCGGCAGAACACCGGGGAGCGGTCACGACGGTAGGCCACGATCATGTCGCCAAGGCGACGCTGCAAATCGGCGAGGTCCGTGGCAAGACAGAGAATTGCCATGACTTCGGAGGCGACCGTGATGTCGAACCCCGTCTCGCGCGGGAAACCGTTGGCCACGCCGCCAAGGCTGCAGGTGATCTGGCGCAGCGCACGGTCGTTCATGTCGACGACCCGGCGCCAGACGACGCGGCGGATGTCGATCTCCAGTTCGTTGCCCCAGTAGATGTGGTTGTCGATCATCGCCGACAAAAGGCTGTGCGCGCTTGTGATCGCGTGGAAATCGCCGGTGAAGTGGAGGTTCATTTCCTCCATCGGGATGACCTGCGCATAGCCGCCTCCCGCAGCTCCGCCCTTCATCCCGAAGTTCGGGCCGAGCGAGGCTTCGCGGATACAGATCATCGCCTTGTTGCCGATCCGGTTCAGCCCGTCGCCAAGACCCACGGTCGTCGTCGTCTTGCCCTCACCGGCAGGGGTAGGGTTGATGGCCGTGACAAGGATCAGCTTGCCGTCGGGGCGATCCACGAGGCTGTTGATGAACTGCTGGCTGACCTTGGCCTTGTCGTGGCCATAGGGCAGAAGGTCGGCCTCGCCGATCCCCAGACCAGCGCCGATCTCGAGGATCGGTTTCTTGGTCGCCTCGCGGGCAATCTCGATGTCACTCTTGTGGGCCATTTGGAACTCCCTTCCCCGGTCCGGGACGCATGTCTTTGATCGCTCTTCTAATCAGGCCCTACCGGATCGCACACAGCGATTGCGACATTTTGGCCATCGGAATCGCCCAAAGGGCGAAACGCGGTTTCACATTGGAAACGATCTCCACCGATCCCGGAAGTCAGGGAGCCCAGGCCCGTTGATCGGGAACATGCAGCGTGACCGTGTGGCCAAGGCGCAGAATGCCCTCGCGCTCGACCCAGGCCGTCACGCCGCGCAGCCCCTTGGCCGCCTGTTTGAAGCCCTTGCCGTGGCCTTCGGCCACCGCTTCGATCGTCATTGCGGGCAGGTGGCAAGGCCGGTTCTGCATATCGACCGTCAGGGTGCAGCCGCCCTCGGCCTGAAGCCGCGACGAAGGTGGCACATGGCTGAAATCGGGGATGCCCCGGATTACGACCGACGCGCCGAGCCAGCGCGGATCGATCTGCGGCAGGCCGAGGCTGGCCGCGATCCGGTCCAGCTCTTCCTCGCTTACGACGCTCAGCTGCCGGACGTTCCGGATCTCGGTGCCGCGCGGATACTGGGTGGAGACCCGGCTGCAGGACGGGCGGGTCAGGCCGGCATGAACCTCTCCTTCGAGGCCCGCGAAGGTCAGCGTCATTTCTGTCAGGCCATCGGTCTCGATCTCGTCGGCGTCCCGATGGGGGACGCGTCCCAACCAGACGATGGTTCCCGATATGTCGGTCTTTTTCAGGGCGGGCATGGGCGGTCTCCGGACTGGGGCTCACGCAGGCAGTTTCCATGTCGCTTGGCCAACTGCAAGTCGAAGGGCGAATGAAAAACGCCCCGGCGCTGTGGCACCGGGGCGTTGGGGTCGTTTCTGCCTATCGGGTGATCAGGTGACGGGCTCGGGCTCGGGCCCGCTGTCGTCTGCCTTGGGCTTGCGCGGCTTTGTCTTGGGGATCGAGGTGACCGATGCACCGGGGCCCTGATTGGTGGACGTATCGTCCCCATCGTCGCCACGGTTCAGCGGTTCCCCGTTGATCACCTTGGTGATCTCGGAGCCCGTCAGCGTCTCGTATTCCAGAAGACCCTGGGCAAGGCGTTCCCACTCCTCTTCGTGTTCGGTGAGGATGCGCTTGGCCGTTTCATAGCCCTCGTCGATCAGCTGCTTGACCTTCTGGTCGATGATCTTCTGGGTTTCGGGGCTGTGGTTCGTGCCACCGCCATAATTGCCCAGATAGGATTGCTGTTCGTTGGCGTAATCCACGTGGCCGAGATCGGGGTCATAGCCGAACTGCGTCACCATGGCGCGCGCGATCTTCGACACCTGCTGGATGTCGGAGGTTGCGCCCGAAGTCACGTTCTCGCGGCCGAACTTCAGCTCTTCGGCGACCTTGCCACCCATCGCCATCGCGATCTTCGAGCGATACTTGGTGAAGGTCACGCTCAGCTGATCCCGCTCCGGCAGAGACAGGACAAGACCCAGCGCACGACCGCGCGGAATGATCGTCGCCTTGTGGATCGGATCATGTTGCGGGACGTTGAGGCCGACGATGGCATGGCCGGCCTCGTGATAGGCGGTCAGCATCTTTTCCTCTTCCGACATCACCATGGAGCGACGTTCCGCGCCCATCATGACCTTGTCCTTGGCACTTTCGAAATCGATCATCGTCACGAAGCGACGGCCGACACGGGCGGCCATCAGGGCCGCTTCGTTCACGAGGTTCGCAAGGTCGGCGCCCGAGAAGCCCGGCGTGCCGCGCGCGATGATTCGCAGGTCGACATCGGGGCCCAGAGGCACCTTGCGGGCATGAACGCCGAGGATCTTTTCACGGCCCTTGATATCGGGATTCGGAACCTGGACCTGACGGTCGAACCGGCCCGGACGCAGAAGCGCGGGGTCAAGCACGTCGGGGCGGTTGGTTGCCGCGACGATGATGATGCCCTCGTTCGCCTCGAAGCCGTCCATCTCGACCAGAAGCTGGTTCAGCGTCTGTTCTCGTTCGTCGTTGCCGCCGCCGTAGCCCACGCCACGGGACCGGCCCACGGCGTCGATCTCGTCGATGAAGACGATGCAGGGCGCGTTCTTTTTCGCCTGCTCGAACATGTCGCGGACACGGGAGGCACCCACACCGACGAACATCTCGACAAAGTCAGAGCCCGAGATGGTGAAGAAGGGCACGCCCGCCTCGCCAGCGATGGCACGGGCAAGAAGCGTCTTACCGGTGCCCGGCGGGCCGACCAGCAGTGCGCCTTTGGGAATCTTGCCGCCAAGGCGCGAGAATTTCTGCGGGTTGCGCAGGAATTCCACGATCTCTTCGAGCTCTTCCTTGGCCTCGTCGATGCCAGCCACGTCGTCGAACGTCACGCGACCGTGCTTTTCGGTCAGCAGCTTGGCCCGCGATTTGCCGAAGCCCATCGCACCGCCACGACCACCGCCCTGCATCCGGTTCATGAAGTAAATCCAGACACCGATCAGCAGAAGGAACGGCAGCAGCGACAGAAGGAACGTCGTAAAGCCCGACTGTTCCTGGCTGCGCGCGGATACGGGGATGTTCTCGTCGATCAGTAGCTGCGTGACTTCGGCGTCCTGCGGCTTGATCGTCACATAGTCGCGGCCATCCGATCCACGGTAGCGGACCTGTTCACCATCGAGCGTGACCTGACTGACCTGCCCCGCCTCGACGGCGGAGACAAAGTCGGAATAGCTCCGGGTGTTGGACTGCAACGTGCTCTGATTGCCGTTGAACAGATTGAACAGCGCCAGGATCAGCAGGAACAGCACGACCCAGAAGGCGATATTTCTCGCGTTTCCCAAGGGAATCTCCTCACAAGCTTGGGCGGGAGGCGGCGAAACCACCTTCAACCATGTCTCTAAGATAGAGATCAGGCCCCGATCTTCAATGCGAAACGGTGCGGTGCGACGGATCGGCGCCCATTCTTTCTGAGCCTGACAGCAAAAAGCTGCGAAAATCGGGCGAAAGGCGGGCGGACCATCCGTTTGCAAGACCGGCCAGTGGGGCCGCGACAAGTTCCCCCTGATCGAAAAGCGCCGGGGTCGTCATCAAGCTTTCGCGCGGTAAGCCGATAGCGCGCCAGTCGTCGATATCGCGGATCGCGGGACCGAGGGGACCAAGGGTCAGGCTCTCGGGCAAAGTGTCAGAAAAATTGCGTGTCTTGACAAGGTCTTGGACGCCTTCAGGCGGCGAGATGATCCACCGCTCCTCCCAGCTGAGGGCCGCCGATGTGCCGAAAGGAACGATCATGGGCGGCGGGCAGGCAGACAATTCGCGCCTTAGCCGGGCACCGCCCCCCTCCGGCAACATGGAAACACCACCCAGCGTCCGGGCCTCGCCCCGCCGCAGCGCCTCGGCGGCCTGAAGCGCGGCGTCATAGCGCGGACGGTAGGCGCCGTTACCGATCCAGCGAATCGCCGCCGTGAAGACCCGCGCCTCCGTGTCGGACCGGCCCAGCCAGAGCGAATCCGCGTCGAAGATCAGATCTCCGCCCTCCACCCGCACATGGCGATCGGCATAATCAGCCGCCGCGTGCCAGAGCGACCGACGTGCCCGGTTCATGTGGCCTGCCGTCGAGATCAACCGATCGGGCGTCAGTCCCATCGGCTCGAGCAGTTCCAGCGCCCTGCGCGCCTTGATCCGGTCGAACCGCGTATCCTCGTTCGAAGGATCATCGATCCAGTCGATGCCCCTCTGCATCAGCCAGTCGCGCAGGTCGGCCCGGCGAACGGAGAGAAGCGGGCGGATGAAGAGCGCGTCCCGGTCCACCTCGTCGATCCCGGACAGGCCATCGACACCCGACCCGCGCGCAAGCCGCATCAGGAAAGTTTCTGCCTGATCATCGGCCGTGTGCCCCAGAAGGACCAAGGACAGGCCCCTCTCGAGCGACCATCGGTGCAAGAGCGCCCGTCGGGCCTCGCGCGCGCGGGCCTGCAGGTTGCCGCGGCCGTCCCAATCGTCCCAGACAAGCGTGTCGTGGCGAAGGCCCAGCGCCTCGGCCGCTGATGCCACGGCGTTGGCCTCCTCGGCGGCTTCGGACCGGAGCCTGTGATCGACGGTCGCCACTTCGAGCCGGATGCCATGCGCCCGACACCAGGAACAGGCCAGATGCATCAAGGCGACGCTGTCACCACCGCCCGAGACGGCGACACCCAGCGCGTCGCCATGTTTGCCGTCGATAAAAAAATCGAGCGCCCGGTCAAACGCGGCTTCGGGCGTCACGCGCAACCCAACTCCTGGATGGCGGCATTGGCGTCGGGCACTGCGGCAGAGGCGGGAAACCGGTTTGCGACTTCGCGCAAGGTCACGCAGGCATCCTCGATCTGCCCCAGCGAGGCGAGCGAGGTCCCCAGCTTGAACAGCGCGTCCGGGGCCACCACCCCACTTGGATCGCCCGAAAAACTGTCGAGATAGGATCGCGCCGCGGCGCTGAGCTGACCCAGACCTTCGAGCGCCTCGCCCCGCAGATAATATGCCTCGGCGCTGAGCGGGCTGCCGGGATAGGTCGACACGAAGGCCGAGAACCGATCGGCTGCCGCCTGCAGGTTGCCATTCGACAAATCCGCCTGCGCCGCGTCGAAATCGGCCTGCTCGCCCACCGCGAGGGCGGGCCCGGTCGCGGGCTCTTCCGACGGGACGGGAATCTGCGCCGCGCTGTCGACACCGCCCAGCGACGGCGTGTCCCCCAGAAGCGAGATGTCGCATCCCTCCTCAAGCTCGCAAAGGCGGAACTCGAGATCGCCGATCCGGTTGGTGCCGTCCACCGTGATCCGGTTGATCCGGAATTCCAGCTGTTCGGTCTTGGCGGTGAGGCGCTGCAATTCGGCCTCTATCGCGGCCAGCCGGTCCAGCGGGGTCGTGCCCGCGACACCGGTTGCGGCCCCGCCCGTGGCCGTCAGTTCGGACCTCAGGCTCTGGACCTCACCATAGAGCACCGAAAGCTGTTGGCGGATATCGGCCAGTGTCGCGTCGCGATCCTGCGCCGACACGCCGAAACCGGTTACCGCCAGAACAGCCGCTGCCAGCAGCGTCTTTCCCAATCTCATCACCACCCCCCAAAGGCTATGTTCAGCCGATCGAGGCCACCGAAATCACCGTGACCGCGCGACGGTTCTGAGAATAGCACGATTCATCGGAGCATGTCGCCACCGGGCGTTCTTTACCATAGCTCAGCGTCCGGAGACGGCTGGCGGGAACACCCTTGCTGACCAGATAATCGCGCACCGCGTTGGCCCGGCGATCGCCAAGCGCGATGTTGTATTCGCGGGTGCCCTGCTCGTCGGCATGGCCTTCGATGATGGCCAGATAGTCGACGTTGCCGATCAGCCATTGCGCCTGACCGTCCAGCGTGGCGCGGGCGGCCGCGGTCAACGTGACCTGATCGACCTCGAAAAAGACGCGGTCGCCGATGGCCTGGGTGAAGTACTCGGGGCTGGTCACGTCGTTGATCCCGGTCAGTTGATCGGCATTCTCGAGCGCGATCGTTCCGGGGTTGTTTCCGGTGCCGGTTCCGCCGAACCGGTCGGGATTGGTGCAAGCCGACAGCGCCAAGGCGCCGATCAGGATCGTGGCTTTCGTGAGGTTCATCATGGCTTTTGCCTGTTATCTGCTCATTTGCGGGAAAGGTAGCACGCCGCGCGGACCCAGGGAACGCGCAACGTTCACGAAGCATGTCATTGCTGCAACGGCCCCCAGGAGGGATCGGAGGCAAAGCCCGACAACGGCAGTTGCCTCAGGTTCCGCCCGGAAATGTCGACACTATAGAGACGTGGGCCGCCCGAGGCGCCCTGCGTTTCGCGGGTGAACATCAAGACGCGGCCATTGGGCGCCCACGTCGGCCCCTCGTCGAGGAAGGACGCCGTCAAGAGCCGCTCTTCCGAGCCGTCGGTGCGCATGACACCGATGTGGAACCGTCCGGCATTCTGCTTGGTAAAGGCGATGAGGTCGCCGCGCGGGCTCCAGACGGGGGAGCCATAGCGACCCTCGCCAAAGGAGATGCGGGTCGGCTCCCCACCGTTGGCCGACATGATATAAAGCTGTTGGGTGCCGGAGCGGTCGCTTTCAAAGACGATCCGGCTTCCGTCCGGGGACAGCGACGGCGCGGTTTCGATCGACGGCGCATTGGTCAGCTGGGTATGCTGACCGCTGGCCAGATCGGTGCGCCAGATATCGGTGTTGCCGCCGTTCGACAGGCTGTAGATCACCTGACCGCCATCCCGGGAAAAGCGCGGGGTAAAAGCCATCGAGCCTTCGGCGGTGGGCAATTGCCGCCGCCCGACCGAGGCCACGTCAAGCACGTTGATCCGGGGAAAGCCGCTCTCATAGCTGGTGTAAAGCACCCGGTCGCCCGTGGGCGAGAACCGCGGCGCAAGAACAAGCGCGCCGCTGTCGGTCAGGAACTGCACGTTCGCGCCGTCGTAATCCATGATCGCCAACCGCTTGAGCCGGTTGTCCTTGGGCCCGGTTTCCGAGACAAAGACGATCCGGCTGTCGAAATAGCCGCCCTCGCCGGTGATCCGGGAATAGACAGCGTCAGAGACCTTGTGGGCGATCCGCCGCCAGCCATCCGTCGTGCCCGCGAATTGCAGGCCGTCGCCCAGCTCTTCGCCCGAAAAGACATCGTAGAGGCGGAACTTGACGACCAGCTGGCTGCCGTTGACGGACACCGCGCCGATGATCAGGGCCTGCGCATTGATCGCGCGCCAATCGGCATAGGCCACCGGCTGCGCGAAGGTGGCGACCTGGCTGATATGGGCCGAGGCCGGGATTTCCCGAAACAACCCGGTTCCCGTAAGGTCGGCCGAGACCAGGCCCGTGATATCGCGCGCGACATCCGAAGCGCCGGCGGTTTCGGCGACGAACATCGGGATCGCGAAGGGCAAGGGTTCGATGACGCCTTCGGTGATCTCGATGCGCAGCGGCTCTTGCGCCTTCAGGCCCGGGGCGGACAGCCCCGAGGCAAACAGCGCGGCCATGGCCAGGATCAGGACACTCAAGACCGGTTTCAAAATCAGGTTCCTCGTTGTTGCGCCGCGTCGACGGACGGGGGTCGCCGTACATATTAACCGGACTGCGTTGATCAAGAAAGCGGCAGGACGCAAGCGGCAAAGGATCGCCGAAGGGATGCGGGCCGTAATCGTCGGGATCATCTGATGCGCATCTCCGAAGGGTTGAACGTCATCTCGACCAGCCGCCACTGATCATACTTGTCGGCGGGAAGCGGGAAGCCCCCCGCCTGACAGCGCAGGACCGCACGGCGGGCTGCCTCGAACGCGGTATTGACGGCTGCGGAGGAACCACCGGAATTCCCAAGCATCTCTACCTGGTTGCCGATCACCCGGCCATCCCGGTCAAGTTCGAATGCCAAGGTGACGGTCACGCGGGCGGATTCGGACCCCGGATCGACGACCCAGCATTGCTGAACCGAGATGCGGAACGCATCAAGTTCGGCCCCGGTGAGCGGTGGACCGGAGGCTTCGGCCGCGCCGGTGACCGCATCCGCGACGGCATCGGCCACCGCGTCGGCGATCGGATCGGAGGCCGGTTCTGCGGGCGGCGTCGGCCGGGCAGGCCGTGCGGGCGGCCGGATTGCTGTTTCGACGGCGCCGGACGGCTCCTCGGCCTCGGTCACGATCTCGGTCGTGGCTTCCTCCGGCGCAGCCTGGTCCTGTTCCTCCTCGACGGGGATATCGGGGGTGGGATCGGGCGCGGCCTCCTGCTGGACGACAGGCGCGACATCGGCATCGGGCGGCGGGGCGGGCGCAGCCTCGGGGGCCACGCGCGGCGCAGGCCGCGGCTGCGGCCGGGGCGTTTCGGTCGGTGCCTGCGGCGGCGGCGCGACCGGCGCAGGTTCCGACAATTGCGGAACGGTATCGGTCACCTCGGTCTGGGGCGCCTGTTCGGGCGGCTCGGGCGGTGGCAACTCATCGACCGGTGGTTCGGGCGGCGTGGGTGGCGGCGTGTCAGGGGGCGGTTCGGGCGCGGCCTCCTCCGGCGGCGTGACGGCGGCGGGCGTTTCGATCTGCGGCTGCTCTGGCGCGGCGGGTTCGAAGATGTCGGGCTGCGGCGAGGTCGCGGCCACGAGGGCCGCGTAATCCTCGCCCGAGATGACAGAGACATCGGTCACATCGAAGGGCAGCGGATCCTGCTCGAGCCCCCACCCCATGACAAGCCAGCCCACGAGCGCGACATGACCCAGCGCGGACAGGGCGGTGCCTGTGGTCATCCGCGCCGCGCCGTCCGTCGCGTCGTCCTCGAAGATGGCGTCTTCGTTCTCCATGGCGCTACGCCGCGATCCTATTCGTCGCCGACCGCTTGGTCCGACCCGTCAAGGGACGGCCCGCCGATATCGGTCACCAGACCGATCTCGGAAAATCCGGCCGCGTTGAGCGCGCCCATCACCTCGGCCACGCGGTTCCAGACATTGGCGCCGTCGGCGCGCACGAAGATCCGGTCCGACGTGCGTTCCGCGGCGATGCCTTGCAGGCGCGGGACCAATTCGTCATCGGTCACCTGCGTATTCTGGATCAGAAGGAAGCCTTCGCCGGTGATCGTCACCGTCAGCGGCTCTTCCTCGTCGGTGGGCAGCGCGTTGGCCGCCGTCTTGGGCAATTCAACCGGCACGCCCACGGTCAGAAGCGGGGCGGCGACCATGAAGATGATCAGCAGCACAAGCATCACGTCGACAAAGGGCGTAACGTTGATCTCGGCCATCGGCTGGGTCCGGCCGCGACGGCGGCGGCGGCGCGATCCCCCGCCCCCGCTTTCGGATTTCATGACACCGGCACCCATGGCTCAGCTGTCCAGCTGGCGGGAAAGGATCGTGGCGAATTCGTCGGCAAAGGCCTCGTAATTGCCGACGATGCGGTCGCTGTCTGCGGAAAGCTTGTTGTAATAGATGACCGCCGGGATCGCAGCGAGAAGGCCCAGACCCGTCGCCAAGAGGGCCTCGGCGATGCCGGGCGCCACGACGGCCAGATTGGTGTTCTGCTGTTCGGCAATCTCGATGAAGGCGTTCATGATGCCCCAGACCGTCCCGAAGAGGCCGACGAACGGGGCGGTGGAGCCGACGGTCGCCAGAACCGGCAGCCCTTTTTGCAGGCGGCTTGCCTCCTTGGCGATGGCCACGTCCATGGAACGATCGATCCGGGCCTGCGCGCCCGCGATCAGCCCGCCATCCTGCCGGTGGGATCGACGCCATTCCAGCATGCCGGCGGCGAATATCTTTTCGCTCTGGCCCGTGGGGGCGGGTCCGATCTCCTCGAACAGCTGGTCGAGGGGTTCACCGGACCAGAAGGCCCGGTCGAAAGCCGCAGCCTCGCGCCGGGCGCGGCGATACTGGATCGCCTTGTCGATAATGACCGCCCAGCACCAGACCGAGGCCAGCACCAGCATGACCATGACGAATTTGACGATAAGGGTCGCGCGGGCGAACAACGCCCACATCGTGAAGTCGCTTGCGTGTTCCATCTGCCTGCTCTTTGTCGCGCCGGTACATGTTCGCGTGGCCATCTTTCGCGGCTCACTTGACCGACCTCTATCGCATCGGTCGCGGGAAATCCAATCGAACAGTGCGTCGGGGCGGTGAAAATGCGCGCGATCTTCCCCGCGCTGGGCCATTATGGGCGGAGTATCGCCGGTATGCGCGTGGGCCAGCCGCCGTCCCCGATGGCGACAAGTGTCACCACGCCGACGAACAACCTGGTCTCTTCGCGCCAGATTTCCTGCCGCAGGATCACCTTGGCCGATCCGAATTCAAGGAATTCGGTCCTGACCTCGAGTTCATCGTCGAAATGCGCGGGCGAGAGGTAATCTGCCTCAACCCGGCGCACGGCGAATATCACGCCGGTTTCCTCTTTCATCCGGCGCTGGTCGACGCCCATGCTCCGGACCCATTCGCTGCGCGCGCGCTCGATGTATTTCAGGTAATTGGCATAATAGACGATGCCGCCGAAATCGGTGTCTTCGTAATAGACGCGCAGGCGGAAAACATGCGTCATGTGGGCCGGTCGACGCGGGCCGCAAGCCGGTAGGCCAGTGCGGGATCACGCCCCATAACGGGGATCGCCGGATCATAGGCCGCGCGGATAAGCGCCCCGATCTCGGGCTTGAGAAGGACATCGCCGTCGGGTCCGATCAGAAGTGGCGGGCTGTTCTGAAAGGCCTCGTCCGACCACAAGAGCGCCAGCTGCACCGCCTGGCTGAGCGCGAGCGTCTGCGCCGGCACGTCGCGCATGTGCTCATCGAGCCGGATGAAGGCAAAGGCCGCGCGGATCGCGCCGCTTTCCTCGAAGCGAAAGACCCGGTACTGGTTCGCCCCCGCCGCCTCCAGCTGATCGAGGATGTCGCCGATCCCGGGAACAAGCCGGTCGAGATCGGGGACCTCGCGCAGCTCGTCCCATTCGGCGACAAAGAACATCATCAGATTGGTGCCGAGTTCGGGATCGGCCTCTGTCATCTTGTGACCGGCAAGCGTCACGACGGCCTCGATCCCGCCCTTGAGAACCGGCAGTGTCGCGTCGTCGACGCCGAAGATCACCGGCGCGATGGGCCGCTGCCAGCGGGCAAAGAGGAATTCGCCGTCCGAGCGGGTGAAGAGCGCCGCGATTTCAGTATGATCAAGCATGCCCAACAACTTGCAGACCGCGCCAGGCGGCGCAAGTGTTTGGCCTATTCGAAAAGGTCGGTCTGGCTCCGAGGGGGCGCGATGCCCAGATGGGTCCAGGCCTTCTGGGCCAGCATCCGGCCACGCGGGGTGCGCTGGATCAGGCCCTGTTGAAGAAGGTAAGGCTCGATCACCTCCTCGAGCGCGTCGCGACTTTCGCTGAGCGCCGCCGACAGCGTCTCGATGCCCACGGGACCGCCCGAATAGCTTTCGGCAATCAGCGTCAGATACCGCCGGTCGGCCCCGTCGAGGCCAAGGTAATCGACGCCAAGCCGGGTCAAGGCGCGGTCGGCAATCGCGCGGTCCACACGGCCATCGCCCTCGACGATCGCGAAGTCCACGACCCGGCGCAGCAGGCGGCCCGCGATGCGCGGCGTGCCGCGGGCGCGGCGGGCGATCTCGCGCGCGCCGTCATCCTCGGCCGGTGCGCCCAGAAGCCGGGCACCCCGGCGCACGATCTCGTGCAATTCGTCGATGTCGTAGAATTCCAGCCGGGTGGGAATGCCGAAC
Source organism: Alexandriicola marinus (assembly GCF_004000435.1). Classification (GTDB taxonomy): domain Bacteria; phylum Pseudomonadota; class Alphaproteobacteria; order Rhodobacterales; family Rhodobacteraceae; genus Alexandriicola; species Alexandriicola marinus. Next base: position 169,775 of record NZ_RBVZ01000003.1, on the reverse strand, counting down.
CGATCGCGCAGCGGCGTTGTCAGCAGGCCAAGCCGCGTCGTGGCCCCGACAAGGGTGAAGGGCTGCAACTCGATCCGCACGGTGCGCGCGGCGGGACCTTCGCCGATCACGAGGTCCAGTTCGAAATCCTCGAGCGCGGGATACAGAACCTCTTCCACGGCCGGGTTCAGGCGGTGAATTTCGTCGATGAAAAGAACGTCGCGCGCCTCGAGATTGGTGAGGATCGCGGCCAAATCGCCCGCCTTGGCCAGAACCGGCCCCGATGTCATGCGGAAATTCACGCCCAGTTCGCGCGCCATGATCTGCGCAAGCGTCGTCTTGCCGAGACCGGGCGGGCCATGAAACAGGGTGTGGTCCATCGCCTCGCCCCGGCGGCGCGCACTTTCGATGAAGACCTTGAGGTTGGCGCGCGCCTCGGCCTGACCGATGAATTCATCGAGCGTTTGTGGCCGCATCGCACGGTCGAGGTCTTCGGGCTGGCGGTCCGGTCTGAGGGTGGGATCGGGTTCGGTCATCTCGGCGGTTTATCCCTTGGGCGCCAAAAGGCGCAGGGCCGCGCGGATCAGCGTCTCGGTCGTGGCGTCGGGATCGGCGCCCGCGGCCTCGGCCACGGCAGAGGCCGCCTCCCCGGGGGCGTAGCCGAGATTGCCCAGTGCCGAAAGCGCCTCGGACTGGGCGGCGCCTGCCCCGGCCGGGCGGCGGGGTGCGGCGCGAACGGGTGGTGCGGCCTGCTCGATCACCTCGGCGTCAGCGGGATCGCGGGCCGGAGTGCCGGATGCGGGCTCTGCCCCGCCCATGGCCATGACCGAATGGGCCTTGTCCTTGAGTTCGTTGACCACGCGTTGCCCGGTCTTTGGGCCGACGCCCTTGGCCTTGGCAATCGCGTTCCAGTCGCCCAGCGCGATCGCGCGGCTGACCCCGTCGGGGCCAAGCGCGCCAAGGATCGCCAGAGACGCCTTGGCGCCGATGCCCTGCACGCTCATCAACAGACGGTGCCATTCCTTTTCGACAAGCGTCGGAAAGCCGAACAGCTGAAGATTGTCTTCACGCACCAGAAGATCGGTAAAGAGCGACACGGCCTCGCCGGTGCCGGGCAGGCCCGCCATCACGCGGTCCGAGACATAGACGATGTATCCGACGCCCCGCACATCGATCAGGATGTGATCGCTGCCGCGCCAGTCGAGCCGCCCGCTGATCCGCCCGATCATGCGCCCGCCTTCCGCAGGGCACGTTCGAGATGCCCTGTCGATTGCATGTGATGGGCGTGGCAGATCGCGATCGCCAGCGCGTCGGCGGCATCGGCACTGGCCGGCACCGCGCCGGGCAGGTGAAGCCGCACCATATGCGCGATCTGGATCTTGTCGGCATGGCCGACGCCAACGACGGCCTTTTTCACGGCGTTGGGCGCATATTCCCCGATCGGAAGCCCGGCCTGCGCGGGCACCAGCATCGCGATGCCGCGCGCCTGCCCAAGCTTGAGCGTCGCTGCCCCGTCGCGGTTGACGAAGGTCTGTTCGACCGCGGCCATGTCGGGCGCATGCTCGACGATGACGGCGGTAAGTTGTTCGTGGAGCGACAGCAGGCGATGCGCGAGATTGGTTCCCACCGTTCGGCACACACCGCTTGCCACATGCGACAGCCGCGACCCTGCAACGTCGATGATGCCCCAACCAAGGTTTCTCAGACCGGGATCGATGCCCAATACACGCATTGCCGCCCGCTTTTCTGCTCGTTTGCCACGGGACTAGCACAAAAGGCGAACACCCGCCAAGTAGATTGCGCCGCCCGGACCCGGATCCGGCGCAATGGGCCATGATTTCTGCCATGACGGCAGCGCATAGGGACATTGCAGTCTTGTTGGTGGTGAAGTTCTCACGCTGCCCATAAATGCAGCACATCGAAAAGCACCGCCGGGCACGGACCCGGCACCCGCACAGGAAACATCACATGACCATCATCGACACGACCCGCCTTTCCACGGGCGGCGGGCTCATGACCCGCCTGCTCTCTATCGTTCACACCGTCCGCGCATGGAACGACGCGCGCCAGACGCGCCGGGCTCTGCTGCGCCTGAGCGAGCATGAGCTTGACGATATCGGGCTTTGCCGCGGCGATATCGACCGGATCAGCCGTCCGACCTATTTCTGACAGGTCAGCCGCCGGCGACTTGAAAGAGAGACGCAAAAAGGGCCGTTTCGCTTGTGCGAAGCGGCCCTCTTCACTTGCCAAGACCCGAGGAGGAGTGGCGAGGGTTCGGAACAACCGGAGGTGTCTATGGTCAGCGCGGCAAGAACGGCCCGATGACGCCTGCGACGGCAACTGTCGCGGGATCGGCCTGCAAGAGCCATGCGCCGGCCTGTTCGATCACGGTACCATCGGCAAGCGCGCCCACGCGCTCGGCATAGACGGTGGGCCCGATCCAGGCGAGCATCACGGATTTGTAAAGGATCGCCGCGAGGAACAGGATCGCAAAGCCGCGCAGGGGAAACGATGGCATGCGTTTGCGAGGAACCGTCGTGATCAGCCCATCGCGGCCGATCTTGGTTCTCGCGCCATTGAGATAAATCTGCTCATGGCGGCGGTTCACGCGATTGGTGCGCTTTCTAAAGGTATCAGCGGTTTCGCCCATGACAGCCTCCGTAGAAGCCCCCGCCCTACTGATGTTCAAATTCCCTCCGAAATGTGGCGAATTTTGGGCAGCGGCGCTGAAACCCCTCAAATTAATCGAATTTCAGCCTTCTTTGCGCAGGCAAAGCGTCGTCCAGTCAACAATGTCTTCACGATTCACAAGACTGAACCCATTGCGTGAATAAACCTTGAGGATCGCATCGGCCTGTTCCGTCAGAATCCCTGACAGAATCGCCCGTCCGCCCGCCGCCGTCGCCGCCGAGATCGAGGGTGCCAGCGCTGTCAGCGGCCCCTTGAGGACATTGGCGAACACCAGATCGAAGGGGCCTGCGGCGTCGAATTGCGGCGAATCAAGGCCGGCGGCCACGATGCAATCGATGCGGCCTTCCAGATCGTTGGCCGCCACATTTGCCTTTGCGGTGTCGACCGCCGTCTCGTCGATATCGCCTGCGATGATCGGCCCGGCGTCCGGCCAGAGGGCCGCGGCTGCCATGGCAAGGACGGCCGTGCCACAGCCGACATCGGCGATCCGCGTGGCGCGCACCCCGTCTTCGTGAAGCCGGTCCAACGCGCGCAGGCACCCCAAAGTCGTGCCGTGATGTCCGGTGCCAAAGGCCATCGCGGCCTCGATCCTCAGGGGAATGCTCCCCTCCGGGACCTTGTCGGCGTCGTGACTTCCATAAACGAAGAAGCGCCCTGCCTCGACGGGGGCCAACTCGCGGCGCACATGGGCGACCCAGTCGCGTTCCGGCACCTCGGAGACGACGAAGTCCTTGGCCCCCATGGCCGCGGCCAGAAGCGCCAGCGCAATGCCATCGGGCGGTTCCATGAAATGGGCGGCCACTTCGAACAGGCCCGATCCGTCCTCCACCTCGAAGACGCCGACACCATAGGGCGCGGGATCAAGGTCTTCGACGGCCTCGCCCAAGGCCTGTGCCGGGCCATGACCTTCGAGAGTGGTGATCGCGGAATAGACAGCAGTCATGTGAGGGCCTTTCGGAACGGATCAGGGCATCATTCGCCGGGGGTCGCCCCGAGCGCGGTCGGCATGACACGCGACAGGATCGTCTCGTTGCCGGGGGCGGGGTGGCGCGGGATCAGCAGCGCCAGAACCAGCGAGGCGAGGGCCATCCCCGCGGCCAGCACAAAGACCGCCGGCGGTGACACCAGCCAGAGATAGCCCAGCAACGCGGGCAGGAACACCGCCGCGATGTGGTTGATGGTGAACGCAACCGCCGCGGTGGGAGCGATATCGCCGGGATCGGCGATCTTCTGGAAATAGGTCTTCATCGCCAGCGCCAGCGCAAAAAAGATGTGGTCGACCACGTAGAGGATCGACGCGATCAGCACCCCCCAGCCGAACCAGTACAGCCCGCCATAGGCAAGGAAGACGATCACCAGCCCGCCATATTCGAAGATCAGCGCCCGCCGTTCGCCGAACACGGTCACGAGCCGCCCCATCAGCGGCGCAAAGATCATGTTGGCAATCAGGTTGATAAGGTAGAGCGCCGTGACCTCGTGCACCTCGAAGCCGAACTTTTCAACCATCATGAATCCGGCGAAGACGACGAAGATCTGCCGCCGCGCGCCGGACATGAATTGCAGCATGTAGTAGAGCCAGTAGCGACGCCGCAGCACGATGGACTTGAGCTGGACATGCGGCGCCTCGAATTGGGGAAAACCGACGATGCAATAGATCGCGAGGCCGATCGTGAACCCGCCAGAGACGAGGTAGACGAAGTTGTAGCTCAGATCGAAGGTCTCCCACGTCACCACGATCAGGATATAGGCCACCAGCGTGGCCGCCGATCCCGCCGAGAGGAGCCAGCCCAGCATCTGCGGAGCGCGTTCCTTAGTCATCCATTGCAGTTGAAGCGACTGGTTCACCGTCTCGAAATAGTGGAACCCGATCGAGGACAGCATCGTCACCACGAGGATCCCGCCCAGCGACGGGAACCACGCCGTCACGCCGGTCGCCACACCCAGAAGCACAAGCGCCACAAGGCCCAGAACCTGCTCGCGCATGAACATCAGAAGCGCCAGCACACCGACGGCAAGGAAGCCCGGCACCTCGCGGACCGTATGAAGCCAGCCGATATCCGAGCCGTCGAAATCGGCGACCTCGATGACGAAATTGTTCAGAAGCGCGGACCAGGTCGCAAAGGACACCGGCATCGCGATCGCCATGAGAAACAGGAGCATCACGGGGCGCCGCCAGTATGGCAGCGACTGGGCCTCGGACAGGGAAACGATCCGCATGTGGCAAGCCATTACGCCCAATTCGCGACGCTGCCTAGTCCTTGCGCGATGGCCGGCCTGCAGCCTACCGTCACGGCGGGAGGAGAGAGCGATGTCGGAAAAGATCGAAGTCGAGAACGTGAACCAGCCCGGGCATGTCGGGCGCGTCGATGCCGCGAAGTACCACGCGATGAAGGCCGCGATGCTGAACGTCATGACGCATGACGCCCCCGGCCAGACCGCCGCCGAGATCAAGGAGGCCGCCAAGGCCCATTTGCCCGGGGACCTGTTTCCGGGCGGGGCCACGTCGGGATGGTGGGCCAAATGTGTCCAGCTTGATCTGGAGGCCAAGGGCGTGATCGGCCGGGCGGCAACCAAGCCGCTTAGGTTCTACCTGACCTGATCCAGATCAAGGCAGACACATTCACGACAAGGCATATGCGCTCTGAACACGCAGGAAAGGGCGCCCCATGGAGTTTGTCATCTCACTCGTCGACCGGATCGGCGAGGCGCCGACCGCGGCGCTTTTCGGGCTGATCACGGGTGCGATCTTCGGCGTGGCGGCGCAACGGTCACGGTTTTGCCTCAGGGCCGCGACCGTGGAATTCGCCCGCGGCCAGATGGGCGACAAGGTCGCGGTCTGGTTGCTGACCTTTTCCACCGCGCTCGTCTGGGTTCAGGCCGCCCGCCTTGGCGGATTGATCGACACGACAGAGGCGCGGATGATGGCAGTGCCGGGCAGCTGGTCGGGCGCCATACTGGGCGGGCTTCTGTTCGGTGTGGGCATGGTGCTGGCGCGGGGCTGTTCGGGGCGGCTTCTGGTTCTGGCGGCAACGGGCAATCTGCGCTCGGTCGTCTCCGGCCTGATCTTCGCGGTCGTGGCGCAGATGTCGCTGCAGGGATGGCTCGCGCCCCTGCGCGACCGGCTCGCCGCGCTCTGGATCACGCCGGGGGGGCGCAACGTCGACCTTCTGGCAAGTGCGGGCGTCCCGCAATGGGGCGGGCTGGCGCTTGGCATTGGATTGGCGGGCCTTGCGCTGATCGTGGCGCGGCGCAACCGGATCGGCGGATCGCGCCTTGTCTTCGGGGCCGGCGTGGGCTTTGCCGTGGCGGTGGGCTGGACGCTGACGACGGCCCTGTCGCGCGTGGCTTTCGATCCGGTGCAGATCGAAAGCGCGACCTTTACCGGCCCCTCGGCCAACACGCTGATGTTCTTTCTCTCAAGCGATGCGGTGCTGAGCTTTGATATCGGGCTGGTTCCGGGGGTTGTGCTTGGCGCCTTTGTCGCCGCCATTGCCGCGCGGGAGTTCCGGTTTCAGGGCTTCGAGAACGAGGCCAACATGCGCCGCGCCTTTACGGGCGCCGCGATGATGGGGTTCGGCGGGATGCTGGCGGGCGGCTGCGCGATCGGCGCGGGCGTGACGGGCGGGTCGATCTTTGCAGGCACCGCGTGGGCCGCGCTGACGGCGATGTGGGTGGGCGGCATGGTGACCGATCTGCTGATCGACCAGAAAACCCCCGGCGCGGTGCCGGCCTGAGCCTAGTAGAAGCTCTGCGGATCGATATCGATCGAGAGCCGCACCGTTGACGGCAACCGCAGGCCCGAGACCCATTCGGCCAGCGCCTGTTGCAAGGGGGCGGATTTGTCCGCCTTGACCAGAAGCCTGACCCGGTGCCGCCCCCGGATGCGGGCGATCGGTGCGGGCGCGGGGCCAAAGACCTGCGCACCCACCCGACGCAGGGCCGCGTCGTTGCGGGCAAGCGCAGTCCCGATGTCGAAGACCTCCTGCACGTTAGGGCTCGACAGCACGATCCCCGCCATCCGGCCATAGGGCGGCACGCCCGCGGCGCGGCGGCCCTCGGCCTCGGCCTTCCAGAAGCCTTCCTCGTCCCCGGCGAGGATCGCGCGGATCACGGGATGTTCGGGCTGATAGGTCTGAAGCAGCGCCTCGCCCGGCGCCTCGGCCCGGCCCGCACGGCCGGCCACCTGCCGCATCAGCTGAAACGTGCGTTCCGCCGCACGCAGATCCGAGCCCTGAAGCCCCAGATCGGCGTCGATCACACCCACAAGCGTCAGCTTGGGGAAGTTGTGGCCCTTGGCCACAAGTTGCGTGCCGATGATGATGTCCGCCCCGCCGCCCGCGATCTCCTCGATATGAGCCTTGAGCGCGCGGGCCGAGCCGTAAAGGTCGGACGACAGCACGGCGATCCGGGCCCCCTCGAACAGCCCGCCCGCCTCTTCGGCCAGACGTTCGACACCGGGGCCGACGGGGGCCAGCCGCCCCTCCGCCCCGCAGGAAGGGCAGGCCTCGGGCATCGGCCGCGTCTCGCCGCATTGGTGGCACATGAGCCGCTTGAGAAAGCGGTGTTCGACCATGCGTGCGTCGCAATGTTCGCAGGCGATCTGCTCGCCGCAGGCCCGGCACAGGGTCACGGGCGCATAACCCCGCCGGTTGATGAACAACAACGCCTGTTCACCGACCTCGAGCCGCGACGTGACCGCGGATTGCAGCGTGGGCGAGATCCAGCGCGCCCCGGGCAGATCCTCCGCCCGCATGTCGATCGCGGCCAGCTTGGGCATCACGGCGGGTCCGAACCGGTCGGTCAGGTCGAGCCGGGCATATTTGCCGGCCTCCACATTGGCCCAGCTTTCAAGGCTGGGCGTGGCAGAGGCGAGGATCACCTGCGCCGAGTTCATCGAGGCGCGCAGCACCGCCATGTCGCGGGCATTGTAAAGGACACCGTCCTCCTGCTTGTAGGACGTGTCGTGTTCCTCATCGACGACGATCAGGCCAAGATCGCGAAATGGCAGGAACAGCGCCGATCGCGCGCCCACCACCACCTGCGCATCGCCCTGCGCCACCATCCGCCAACAGCGGCGCCGTTCCGTCATGGTGACGCCCGAATGCCATTCGGCGGGTCGTGCGCCAAACCGCGCCTGCATCCGGGAAAGAAACTCACCCGTGAGCGCGATCTCGGGCAGCAAGACAAGCGCCTGACGGCCACAGCGCAGGGCCTCGGCCACGGCTTCGAGATAGACCTCGGTCTTGCCCGACCCTGTGACCCCGCGCAGAAGTGTCGTGCCGTAACCCCCGGTGCGGATACCCTCGCGCAGGACAGCGGCGGCCTGTGTCTGGCTCCGGGTCAGGTCACGCCCGGTGATGTCAGGGTCGAGATGCGGATAGGGCATGTCGCGCGGGGCCTGTTCCTCGAGAACGGAGCCCTGCTTGACGAGGCCCTTGACGACGGAAGTCCCGACGCCTGCCATCTCGGCCAATTCGCCCAGGGTGAACGCCAGCCCGCCATAGTCCTCGAGCACGGCAAGAACCTTTTCGCGGGCGGGCGTCATCCGGTCGGGCCGCGCTTCGCCCAGACGGTAGACCAGCCGCATCGACGGCGGATCGCCAAGGCCCGGGGCCCGCATCGCAAGACGCAGCATCGCGGGCATCGGGGTCAGCGTGTAATCGGCGGCGCGGGTCAGGAACATCCGCATCTCTTCGCGCATCGGCGGCGTGTCGATCACCCGGATCACCGAGCGGATCTTCGAGATATCGAAATCGCCCTTGCCTGCCCCCCAGACAACTCCCGGAACCTTGCGCGGCCCCAGAGGCACCTCGACAAAGGCACCGATCCAGCAACCGCCTTCGGGCGCGCGGTAATCCAGCGTCCGGTCAAGAGGCTGCGTCGTCAGGACGGCGATCAGCGTGCCTTCGTCGAAGAAGCGGTCAGACACGGCCTGTCACGCGGCGCGGCGGGTGGCGGCCGTCAGAACCCCCATCGCCACCAGAACCGCACCCCCGCCCTGCCGAGCCAGAGAGCGACGGCGGGCCGGGCCATCCGCGCCCTCAGCCTGTCGGCAAGGATCGCGTAGGCCAAAGCGTTGAGCGCCGCGAGCCCAACGAAGGTTGTGATCAGGATCGCGAATTGCGGGGCAAGCGGTGCCTCCGGCCGCAGGAATTGCGGCACGAAGGCGATGAAGAAGGCTATGGATTTGGGGTTGAGCGCGGTCACGGTGAAGGCATGTCCGAACAGGGCCGCGGGCCGCGTCTTGCGCCCCGCGGTCGCCTCCGCCAGCCCGGCACCGGGCCGCGCCCGCAAGAGCCGGATGCCCAGATAGACGAGGTAGGCTGCGCCGATCCACTTGAGCACGACGAAAAGCTCGGCGGAGGCCTGAACCAGCGCGCCAAGCCCCAGAAGCGATGCGCTCATCGCGACGAAATCGCCGGCGGCGACGCCTGCGGCGGTGGCCAGCGCCACCTTGCGGCCATGGGTCATCGCATAGCTTGCAACAAGGATCACGGTCGGCCCCGGCACGATCAACAGCGCCGAGGACGCCACGACGAAACCAAGCCAGAGCGCGAAATCCATGACCAACTCTCCCGGGGGACATTCGACGTAAAGCAAACCCCACCGCACCGGCACTGTAAAGTGCTTCAACCCTTTTCGCAGCGTGGCCGATGCGGTAGGAGACGCTCAACCCCAAGCCAAGCTTCAAGGACGGATACCATGAAATTCTTTGTCGATACCGCGGATACGGATGCGATTGCCGAACTGAACAACCTTGGCATGGTCGACGGGGTGACGACCAACCCGTCGCTGATCATGAAATCCGGACGTGACATCAAGGAAGTCACCAAGCAGATCTGCGAGATGGTCGACGGTCCCGTCAGCGCCGAGACCGTGGCGCTCGATGCCGAGGGCATGATCGCCGAGGGCCGGGAACTGGCCAAGATCGCCGACAACATCACGATCAAGGTGCCGCTGACCTGGGACGGTCTCAAGGCCTGCAAGGTGCTGACCGGCGAAGGCCGGATGGTGAACGTGACGTTGTGTTTCTCTGCCAACCAGGCGCTTCTGGCGGCGAAGGCGGGGGCCACGTTCATCTCGCCCTTCATCGGCCGGCTGGACGATCTGAACATCGACGGGCTCGACCTGATCGCCGATATCCGCGAGATCTATGACAATTACGGGTTCGAGACGAATATCCTCGCAGCCTCGATCCGGACGGCCAACCACATGTCGGAATGCGCCAAGATCGGCGCCGACGTGGCCACCGCGCCGCCCAACGTCATCAAGGCCATGGCGAACCACGTCCTGACGGACAAGGGTCTCGACGCGTTTCTGAAGGATTGGGCCTCGACCGGTCAGAAGATCCTGTAAGGCACGGAAAGCCCCCCTGCGGGAACTACTCCTCCCCCCTGAGTTCGCGGATCACCTTCGGCCAGAGCTGGACGAAATCGATGGAGGTCAGGTGCGGCCCCCCGGGCACGGGATCATCGTGCGTATCATCCTCTGCACCGCGCAGGATCTGTTCCGACAGCTTGTGCAACCGCGCGCGGGCGCCGTCTGCGGCGAGGGTCCCGTCGATCTGGCTGGCCCAGTGATCCATCGCCACGATCATCTGGGCAAAGACCACGGGTTCCAGCCTCGATATCGCGTCGCGGACAGGCCCCGAGCGGGGACCGGAGGCGTCAAGTTCAGCCCAGTGCCGCGTCACGCGGGTCATCAGTCGGGCGCATTCCGCGATCCTCGGATCAGGTGGGCGGGTTCCGTCTGGCATCCTTTTCTCCCTTGGGCAACGAACGTGCCGACCACGGCACAGATCGCGGAAAAAGATGAAGAAATGCTTGCCCGGCACCGCCCCCAAAGCCATTAAGGGCAAAAACGGGCCCGCCAACCGGCGCCGCGACGAGAGAGACGAGATGAGCAGTTCCCCCGCGATCGACGCAAATCTGCGTGACAAGATCCTTTCCGATCCCGACCTCCTGCTGGAGGATACAGACATCATGCGTGCGCTCGTCGCCGCGAACGAACGATCCATGGGGCCCAATATCGTGGACCTGCGCGGCATCGCCATGTCGCGCCTCGAATCCCGGCTCGACAGGCTGGAAGACACGCATCGCTCCGTCATCGCCGCCGCCTACGAGAACCTTGCCGGCACCAACCAGGTGCATCGCGCCGTGCTGCGGTTGATGGATGCCACGAATTTCGAGGATTTTCTGCGCGATCTGGGGGGCGAAGTCTCCGAGATCCTGCGCGTGGACGCGATCCGCCTCGTGCTCGAAACCGCCACCGAGGAAGAGGTGCCCGCGGTCCGGAAAGTGGGTGATATCCTTTCCGTGGCCGAGATCGGCTTTACGGATGCCTATATCACGCAGGGCCGCAACATGACGACGCGGCAGGTGACCTTGCGTCAGTATCAGCCCAGCGATGGCCGCGTCTATGGCGACAAGGCCGATTACATCCGCTCAGAAGCCTGCCTCAAACTGGATTTCGGGCAGGGGCGGCTTCCCGGAATGCTGGTTCTGGGTTCCGAGGATCCGCACCAGTTCACGCCTCAGCACGGGCCTGACTTGCTGATGTTCTTCGCCGGAGTCTTCGAACGGGCCATGCGCCGCTGGCTAGGCTAGATGATCGCACCGGCCCTAACCGATGCGCTTGACCGGTGGCTTGCCCATGAACAGGCCCTGAACGGCGCGGCGGAAAACACGATCCGCGCCTATCAGTCCGATCTGCTCGGGTTTCTGGCCTTCATGGGCCGGCACCATGGCGGGCAGGAAGGGCTGGGGCCGATCTCGCGGATCACGATTTCCGACATGCGGGCATGGATGGCGCATGAACGGGGCCGCGGCGTGGGGGCACGGTCGCTGGCGCGGGCGCTGTCCGCGGTCAAGAGTTTCTATCGCTGGCTGTCGGATCGCGAAGGGTTCGAACCGACGGCCGTGTTGTCGACGCGGGCGCCGAAGTTCCACCGCAAGCTGCCCCGGCCAGTTGCCGAACAGGCCGCGCGCGACCTGATCGACCGGGTCTCGGTCGGCCACCAGACACCCTGGATCGCCGCGCGTGACGTTGCGATCGTCACGCTTCTGTATGGCTGCGGGCTGCGGATTTCCGAAGGGCTGGGCCTGACCGGCGCCGAGGCCCCCCTGCCCGAGACGCTGCTCATCCGGGGCAAGGGCGGCAAGGAACGGATCGTGCCGGTGATCCCGGCCGCACGCGCGGCGGTCGATACCTATGTCGACGCCTGCCCGTTCGAGATCGCGCCAGCCGGCGCGCTGTTCCTGGGCGCTCGTGGTGGGCCACTGTCGCCGCGCATGGTCCAAAAGACGGTCGAACAGGCGCGAACAGGGCTGGGCCTTCCGGCCACCACGACGCCACATGCCATGCGCCATTCCTTCGCGACCCATCTTCTGACGGCGGGCGGTGATCTGCGCGCGATCCAGGAACTCCTGGGGCACGCATCGCTTTCGACGACACAGGCCTACACGGCCGTCGACACGGCGCACCTGATGGAGGTCTATGACCGCAGTCATCCAAAGGCGGATGGACAGCGGACCTCTTCCCGGTCTAGGTGAGGGCAGAATGTCCGCCGCAAACAAAGCCCTTCTCGTTCACCTGCTGACCGCCACCGGCGCGGTCTTTGCGATGCTGGCCATGCTGGCAGCAGTCGACGGGGAATGGAGCCTCATGTTCCTGTGGCTCGTGGTGGCCTTTGCGGTCGACGGCGTCGACGGGCCGCTTGCCCGCCGCTACAATGTGAAACGATATTCGCCGGAATTCGACGGGGTCCTGCTGGACCTGATCATCGACTACCTGACCTATGTGTTCATCCCGGCCTACGCGCTGTTCAAATCAGGGCTTCTGCCCGGCTGGACGGGCTGGTTCGCGATCATCATCATCACCTTCGCAAGCGCTCTGTATTTCGCCGATACGCGAATGAAGACAAAGGATTATTCCTTTTCCGGCTTTCCCGGGTGCTGGAACATGGTGGTGATCGTGCTCTTCGCGCTCAACCCGAATTTCTGGGTGATCACCGCGCTCGTGGCGATCCTTGCGGTGGCGATGTTCCTGCCGGTGAAGTTCGTCCACCCCGTGCGCACAGCGCGCTGGCGGTCTGTAACGCTGCCGATGGCGCTGGGCTGGACCTTCTTTGCCGGCTGGGCCGCATGGGTCGATTTCCATCCGCAAAGCTGGGCACATTGGGGGCTCGTGCTGACCTCGGTCTACCTGTTGGCCGCAGGCGCGGTGCAGCAGATCCTGCACGGCCCCGACGGCTAGATCAGAAGCCCCGCCGCACCTTCGTGGCGCAGAAGTGCGACCTTCGTCTCGATCCCCGTTCCACCGGAAAACCCGCCCAGCCCGTCGCGGGCCAGCACCCGGTGGCACGGCACGATCAGCGGGATCGGGTTGGCGCCGCAGGCCTGACCCGCCCCTTGGGGCGAGACGCCGAGCGAGGCGGCCAGCTGGCCATAGGTGCACGTCTCGCCAAACGGAATCGCCAGGAGCGCCTGACGCACCCGCCCGGCAAAGCCTTTGGCGGGGCGAAGCGGCAGATCGAATTCCCGACGATCCCCGTCGAAATACGCGGCGATCTGAGCGGCGGCCTCGCGGGCAAGCGCACCTTCCGGGGGCGAGCCCGGGCTGTCGGTCCAGCCCAAGGTAGCGATCGCGCCGTCCTCGATCGCGAGCCTCAGCCATCCCGTCGGGCTGGGCAGAACGCAGGCCTCAGTCATCGAACACGCGCCTCTCACCCTTGCCGGTGATCAGCCGCGAGGGACGGCCCGTCAGGGCCCGGGGGGCATCGCCCCCCTCAGCCAAATTTCGCGAAATTTGGCCGCGCCCCTCACCGATCAGGACAACGCCTCTTCGCAGCGCCCGCACACGCCCTCGTGGGCATGGCGGCCCACGTCGGGCAGGATCTTCCAGCACCGCTGGCACTTTTCGCCCGAGGCCTTTTCGAAGACGACGCCCACGCCCGCCACTTCGGGCAGGCGGAACGCCTCGGCCGGGGCCGGATCGGCGCTCAGGCTGATGGCCGAGGTGATACAGAGGTCCGCGAAATCGACCGTCGTCAGGATGTCCCGGGTCGCTGCATCCACATGCACCACAGGCGCGGCCTCGAGGCTTGCGCCGATCACCTTGTCGCGCCGCTGGATTTCCAGCGCGGCGGTCACCGCGCGCCGGGCGCGGCGGATGACGGCCCATTTCTCGGCAAGCGCCGCGTCGCGCCATGCCTCTGGAGTTTCGGGAATGTCGACCAGATGGACCGAGCTGTCCTCGCCCGGGAACCGCTCCAGCCAGACCTCCTCCATCGTGAACACAAGGATCGGGGCCAGCCAGGTCGTCAGCCGGTGGAACAACAGATCGAGCACCGTGCGCGCCGCGCGGCGGCGGATCGTGTCGCCGTCGCAATAGAGCGCGTCCTTGCGGATGTCGAAATAGAAGGCCGAGAGGTCGACCGTCGCAAAGGTGAACACCGCCGAGAACACGCCCTGGAAATCATAGGCGGCATAGCCCTTGCGCACCGTCTCATCGAGTTCGGTCACCCGGTGCAGAACCCAGCGCTCCAGTTCGGGCATCTCCGCCGCCTCGACCCTGTCCGCCTCGGTGAAATCGGCGAGCGACCCCAGAAGGAACCGCATCGTGTTGCGCAGCCGACGATAGCTGTCGGCCACGCCCTTGAGGATCTCGGGCCCGATCCGCTGGTCGGCGGTATAATCCGTCTGCGCGACCCACAGGCGCAGAATATCGGCGCCGTATTGGTCCACCACCTCCTGCGGGGCGATGATGTTGCCCAGCGACTTGGACATCTTCATGCCCTTCTCGTCGAGAGTGAAGCCGTGGGTCAGCACACCCCGATAGGGCGCGCGGCCGCGGGTGCCGCAGCTTTGCAGGAGCGAGGAGTGGAACCAGCCGCGATGCTGGTCGGTCCCCTCGAGGTAGAGATCGGCCATTCCGTCCGCCGATCCGTCCTCGCGGTCGCCCAGAACGAAGGCATGGGTGGAGCCGCTATCGAACCAGACATCGAGGATGTCAAAAACCTGTTCATACTCATTGGGGTTGTAGTCGTTGCCGAGGAACCGTTCCTTCGCCCCGGGCTTGTACCACGCATCCGCACCCTCAGCCTCGAAGGCCTCGAGCACGCGGGCATTGACCTTTTCCGACCTCAGTAGGAAATCCGGTGCGGTCGGCAGCACACCTTTTTTCACAAAACAGGTCAGCGGCACGCCCCAGGCGCGTTGACGCGACAGCACCCAGTCGGGCCGGGCCTCCATCATCGAATAAAGCCGGTTGCGGCCCGATTGCGGGGTCCATTTGACGTTGTCAATCTCGGTCAGGGCGCGCTGGCGGATCGTCTTGCCAAAGGTGTCATGCCCGTCGCCCACCTCGCGGTCGATCGCGGCAAACCACTGCGGCGTATTGCGATAGATGACGGGCGCCTTCGACCGCCAGGAATGCGGATAGCTGTGCTTGATCGTGCCGCGCGCCAGAAGCCCGCCCACCTCGACCAGCTTGGAGATCACGGCCGCGTTGGCGTCCCCTTCCCAGGGGTTGGTCTTGTTCTTCTTGTTCAACTTGCTGCGCAGGATCGCCTTGCCGCCAAAGAACGGCAGGTCCGGCCGGAAGGTGCCGTCATCCATCACGTTATAGGTGATGACCTGCTCGAGCATGCCGAGATCGCGATACAGCTCGTATTCCTCCATCCCGTGGGAGGGCGCGCAATGCACGAAGCCCGTGCCTTCGGTGTCGGTCACGAAATCGGCGGCACGGAAATCGCGCGGATCGTCCCATTCGCCGTTGGCACCGTCGGCCCCGGCCAGCGGATGCGACAGGCTCAGGCCCGCCAATTCATCTGCCGTAACATCGCGCACGCGGCGCCAATGGTCATCGCCCAGCCGCGCGCGGGCCATCACGTCGGCGGCAAGGTTGTCGGCCAGAAGGAACCGGTCGCCCACATTGGCCCAGCATTCCTCGGGCGTGCCCGTCACCTCGTAAAGCCCGTAAGAGATGTCCGCGCCATAGACCACCGCCCTGTTCGACGGGATGGTCCAGGGGGTCGTCGTCCAGATCACCACATGGGCACCGGCCAGATCGGCGTCCGCGGGCGCCGTGACCTCGAACTTCACCCAGATCGTGAAGCTTTCCTTGTCGTGATATTCGACCTCGGCCTCGGCGAGCGCGGTTTCCTCGACCGGCGACCACATCACGGGCTTCGAGCCCTGATAGAGCGTGCCGTTCATCAGGAACTTCTGGAATTCCTCCGCGATGATCCGTTCGGCCCGGAAATCCATCGTGAGGTAAGGCTTTTCCCACTTGCCGGTGACGCCAAGCCGCTTGAATTCCTCGCGCTGCACATCGATCCAGCCTTCGGCGAAGCGGCGGCATTCCTGCCGGAAGTCGACAACATCGACCTCGTCCTTGTTCTGGCCCTTGGCGCGATACTGCTCTTCGATCTTCCATTCGATGGGCAGACCGTGGCAATCCCAGCCGGGGATATAGCGCGCGTCGTGGCCCAGCATCTGCTGGGACCGGACGACCATGTCCTTGAGGATCTTGTTGAGCGCGTGGCCGATGTGCAGATGCCCGTTGGCATAGGGCGGGCCATCGTGCAGGACGAAGGACGGGCGGTCGCCGGCGCTGGCGCGCAGGCGGTCATAGATGCCCATCTTCGCCCAACGGTCGAGCCATTCGGGCTCGCGCTTGGGCAGACCGGCCCGCATCGGGAATTCGGTCTTGGGCAGGTTCAGAGTGTCTTTGTAATCAGGCGTTTCGGCGCACATTTTCGGGCGTCCCTTGAGCGGAGTTCGGAAAATCGGAATGTTCGGGGCGGTGCGATATCTCGGACACCATTTGCCCGGCGGCCCTGAAGATCAGAGCGCCGGGTCCGTAATTCGAATGATCGTCGTGCGGCCCAACATCATGGGGCGGCTTATAGGCCCCCCTCCGGGCAGGGTAAAGTCCGCCATCGCCCGCGCTTGCCAGAGCCTGCGCTTCGGTCAGATTGGGCGCATGAGAGAATCGCTTCGGATCGAGATCGCGGGCGCCGGGATCGGCGGGCTGTCGGCGGCGGCGCTGCTGCATGACGGCGGGCACAAGGTGCGGATCTGGGACCAGTTCGACGCTCCGGGGCCGGTGGGATCGGGGCTGGTGATCCAGCCTGTGGGGCTGAACGTGCTCGACGCGATCGGGATCGGGCATGACGCGCGGTCGCGCGGGGCGCCGATCACCCGGATGCGGGGGCACGAGGCCGATCACGGGCGGCCCGTCCTTGACGTGCGCTATGATGCGGGCGCGCCGGGGCGCACGGGTCTGGGGATCCATCGCGCGGCCCTGTTCGATCTGTTGTGGCAGGCTTGCCGCGTGCGCGGCATCCCGGTCGAGACGGGGGCCCTTGCCACTGGCCGCGACGGGACGCGCCTGTGTTTCGCCGATGGCCGGCTGAGCGATGCGGGCGACCTGATCGTCGATGCGACGGGGGTGGGGTCGCCGCTGTCGCCTCTTGTATCGCGGCCCCTGCCCTATGGCGCGATCTGGGGCAATGTCGACTGGCCCGAGACGGCCCTGCCCCGCGACGAATTGCGCCAATGCTACCGCGCAGCCGACCGGATGATCGGGGTCCTGCCGCTGGGCCGCCCCGATGGCGGGGCCGAACGGGCCGCCCTGTTCTGGTCTTTGCGCCATGACAGGGTCGCGGCGTGGCGCAAGACACCGCTTGCCGACTGGCGGGCAGAGGCAACTGCCCTCTGGCCTGAGGTCGCGCCGTTCATCGCACAAATCACCGATCACGGCGACATGAGCCTCGCCCTTTACAGCCACGGAACGCTCCGCAAACCCTATTCCGACGGGATCGTCCATATCGGGGATGCCGCCCACCGGGCCAGCCCGCAGCTGGGGCAAGGGGCGAACATGGCGCTTCTGGATGCGCAGGCGCTGGCGCTCGCGATCCGTCATGCGGATGGGCAGGATCCGCTGGCTCTCTATGCCGCGGCACGGCGCTGGCATGTGCGGGTCTACCAGCTGTTCTCGCGGGTCTTCACGCCGCAGTATCAATCCGACAGCAAGATCCTGCCGTGGCTGCGCGACAGGGCGCTGTTCCCGCTGTCGCAGGTGCCGCCATTGCCCCGGGTTCTGGGCGCGTTGGTCAGCGGCACGATGTTGCCGCCGGTGGCCAGTCTCACCCGGCGCTAGACCCGGTCGGCCCGAGAAAAGAGCCCCGTCAGCGCACGACGCACGATGGCGGTGACCGACGGGCGGGCCACGTCGGCAAAAGGCAGTGGGCGGCACACCTCCATCGCAGCGACGCCGACGCGGGCCGTCAGCGCCCCGTTGACAATCCCCTCGCCAAAGCGCCGCGACACCTTGGACAGGACCCCGCCGCCCGCGACGGAGCCCACCAAATCGTCGCCCACCGCGACCGCGCCCGTGGCGACGAGGTGGGTAAAAACGCTCCGGGTCAGCCGCCAGCCGCCGAGAGTGCCGGACCGGCCGCCATAAATTTCGGCAATGCGGCGGATCATCCGCAGGTTGGCCGTCAGCGCGGTGAATACGTCGGCAAGGGCCAGCGGCACAAGCGCCGTCACCATCGCAACCTGCCGCGACGCGGCCTCGACCTCGCGCGCGGCCTGCTGATCGAGCGGGGCCAGAAGGTGCCGTTCGGCCAGTCGGATCAATCCATCGGCATCAAGCACGTCGCCCCGCTGATCCGCCAGGGCGGAGCGGCCCCAGGCCACGTCGTCCCGGCTGGAATAAAGGGCGACGATCCGGTCGATCGCGACCCGCGCCTGCCCCAGATCCTCCGCCATGATCGCCGTCTCGGCGGCGGAACGGACGGTATCGAGCCGCGCCAACCGCCGGAAGGCCGCCCATTCGCGCAGCGTGATCACGAGGCAGACAAGGCAGAACGCCACCATGAGCGCCGTCGCGGCATAGCCCAGCACGGGCGTGCTCGCGATCAGGGCCGTGACGGCGTTCCACGCCGCAAGCGAGAGAAAGAACATGACAATCGAGACCAGAAGCCCCCAGAACCAGCGCGCAAGTCGCGAGGGCGGACGCACGGCAAGGGCCGCGACCTGTTGCATCGCGGCACCCTGCGGCCCCTCGACCGGGTCGATCACCGGGGGGGCGCTGTCGGGTGCGGCGGGCGGCGTGTCGGGTTCCAGCTCGATCAGGACAGGGCCGGTCTTGCGAGGGTCGGTCATGGCGCGCGTCTCCAGATCAATCGGATATCGGGCAGGCCTTCGGCGTTATCCCCCTCGGTGCGGTGGGCTTCGGTGAACCCTTCGCGCAGGTAGAATGCGACAGCGCGGCTGTTGGCCTGAAACGTCCACAGACCAAGGCTCTCGCGCCTTGTCCGGGCCGCGTTCAGAAGTTCCGCGCCAAGCCCCCTGCCGCGCGCGCCGGGGGCGAGGTAAAGGGCCGGAACCTCCTCGCCCGACCGGGCGACAAAGCCCGACCGCGTCTCGTCGGTCCAGACCTCGGCATCCCTGATGAGCCCTTCAACGAAGCCCCGATCCTCCGCGCGGCTATGAAGACGCGGCATCCAGACGGTCTCGTCGATCCAGTCCGACAGGATCGTGCCCAGCGCCGGGGCGTCATCCAAAGAGGCGGGGCGCAGGCTCATAACCTGTCTCCGATCAGGAATTCGGCTGCCTTGTCTAGCCGGATATGCGGTGGTCCCTGACCGGGGGCGAGCGAGATTTTCGCAGGCGCGAAGCGCATGATCGAATAATCCGCATCGAGCCATGCCTCGGCCCCAGACAGCGCAGGGTTCAGAAGGCGGGCAGGATCGGAGGGCAATTCCCCGGGATAGAGGGCGGCCTGTTTGCCGGTCTCGAGCAGGCGACCGCGCACCACGTCAAGCGCGCGGCCCTTGTGGTCGATCGTTTCCTCGACAGTCGTGCGCAGGGCCGCGATGGCCATGGCCTCTGTGCGGGCGCCGGCGAAATCGGCCCGGTCCTTGGCGTCACGCAGGAGCGCCTCGGTGATCGCGCTCAGGCGGGCGTGCTGCGTGTGGTGCAGGTGATCGGCCTTGGTCGCGGCAAAGAGGATCCGCTCGACCCGCCGGCCATTCAGAAGACGGCTGAGAAAGGCGTTTCGACCGGGGCGGAAGGCGGACAGGATATCGGCCATGGCATGGCGCAGATCCTCGACCGCGCGGGGGCCCGCATGGATCGCGCCCAGCACATCGACCAGCACGACCTGCCGGTCGATCCGGGCGAAATGGTCGCGAAAGAAGGGGCGCACGACGTGACGTTTGTAGCTGTCGAACCGGCGTTCGAATTCCCGCCAGAGCGATTTGCGCCCCGCGCCCTGCGCCTGTGGCAGCGGCGCGAAGGTCAGGACGGGAGAGCCTTCCAGATCGCCGGGCAGCAGGAACCGCCCCGGCGTGCAATCGGAAAACCCGGCCTCGCGCGCGGTTTTCAGATAGCCTGTGAAAGCCTCGGCCAGCCGCTGGGCCTGCGGCTCCTCGAGATCGGCGGTTGGATCGGTCTGCCGGGCAAGGGCAAGGAATTCAGCGGCTTCGGCCCGGTTCTCGATCCGGTCGAGAACAGAGACCGACCATTCGGCGTACTCCTTGTCCATCAGGCCGAGGTCCAGAAGCCATTCGCCGGGATAATCGACGATATCAAGATGGACCGTCCGTGGCCCCTGTATCCCCGACAGCAGCCCCGTCGGCTGCACCTTGAGAGACAGACGCAACTCGCTCACCCGGCGGGTGCCCTGCGGCCAATGCGGATCGTTGCCCGTCAGGGCGGCCAGATGATCCTCGTAGCGAAAGCGCGGGATCGTATCGTCGGGCTGCGGTTGCAGATAGGCCGCGCGGATCGCCCCGCGGGACGCGGCCCGCAGCTGGGGCATGCGGTCGCGATTCATGAGGTTCGCGACAAGCGACGTGATGAAGACCGTCTTGCCCGCGCGACTGAGCCCGGTCACGCCAAGCCGGATGACCGGGTCCGAAAACGGCGCGGACAGTACGTCGCCCACCCCCTCGACGGTGCGCGAGATCTGATCGGTGATCGTGGATATGACCAAATTGCCGCCCTCGCCGATGGTTGGCATGAAGATAGGCACGCGTCCGGGGGATGTGTAGGGATTGATTTTGCCAGCCCCTCCCCCTAAGCCGCGCGGCATGCCGCGTTTTGCCCTCAGGATCGAGTATGATGGCGCCCCGTTCTCGGGGTGGCAGCGCCAGCCCGGGCTGAGCACCGTTCAGGGCGCGATCGAGGCTGCGCTGGCCCGGCTCGAACCCCGGGACCATACCATAGCGGCGGCCGGCCGGACGGATACGGGCGTGCATGCCACCGGGCAGGTCGCCCATTGCGATCTGGAGAAGGACTGGGATCCGTTCCGCCTGTCCGAGGCGCTCAACTGGCACCTCAAACCTGCGCCCGTCGCGATCACCGCCTGCGCCCAAGTGCCCGATGACTGGCATGCCCGGTTCTCGGCGACGGGGCGTCACTACCTGTTCCGGCTGATTTCCCGGCGGGCGCCGCTGATCCATGACCGCGGCCTTGCCTGGCAGGTGCGCCAACCGTTGGATGTGCGGGCGATGCAGGCGGGTGCGGACCGGCTGCTTGGGCGCCACGATTTCACGACGTTCAGATCAACGATCTGTCAGGCGAAATCGCCCGAGAAGACGCTCGACTTGGCGCAGGTCGAACAGATTTCCCTGCCCGTCGGCGTTGAATACAGGTTCCGGTTTCACGCGCGCTCGTTCCTGCACAACCAGGTCCGCTCGATGGTCGGCACGCTGGAGCGGGTGGGCGCGGGAGCCTGGTCGCCCGATGACGTCACTGCCGCGCTCGAGGCCCGTGATCGCGCGGCCTGCGGACCGGTCTGTCCGCCTCAGGGACTCTATCTCAGGGAGGTGGATTATCCACACGATCCCTTCGGGGATTCCCGCTGAGTTTCTTGCTGCCACACGGCATACCGGTTTGCGGCTGGCTGTCAAAGCGCTAGTCTACGCATCAGTGTTGGTGTTCAAAGTTCTAGTCTGCCGTCAGGATCGTGTATTCGAGCACCGCCTGACTCACCATATCTGGGGGAACAGGAACGTGCGAAGTCTGCGTCGTCCCATAGCGATCGCCACGACCCTGCTCATGCTTGCGGGGGGTATCGCCCGCGCGCAAAATGTCGAGTTGATCACACCCGATGCAAGCGACGATCTGCGCCGCGCGTTGCGAAGCGCATCGGTATCGCTTGGCCGTGACGGCGGCGATGCGCAGGATTTCGTGGCCGCCGCACGGGCCGATTACCGCAGGCTCCTGACCGCGCTCTATTCCGAAGGACATTACGGCGGCACGATCTCGATCACGATTGACGGACGCGAGGCCGCGTCGATCCCGCCGCTGGAGGCACCGTCGCGGGTATCCGAGGTCCGCATCATTGTCGATCCGGGCCCGAGATACCGCTTCGGCCGGGCCGAGATCGGCCCCGTCACTTCGGCCACGCTCCTGCCAGAGGCCTTTGCGCCGGGCAGAATCGCGAGAACCGACGCCGTTCGGGGCGCCGCACGCGCCGCCATCGACGGCTGGCGGAACGAGGGACATGCCAGAGCGGATGTCGCCCGGCAGGACGTGGCCGCGATCCATCCCGAAACACAGCTTGATGTCGCGATCGAGATCGATCCCGGCCCCCGGCTGACCTTTGGCGAACTGGTGATCGAGGGCAACGAAGATGTGCGGACGGAGCGGGTCCGCGAGATCGCGGGCTACCCGCAAGACCGCGTCTTCTCTCCCGCCGAGATCGAGGCCGCGACACGGCGGCTTCAGCGCACGGGCACGTTCGACTCCGTGGCCTTCATCGAAAGCGAAGACATCGGGCCCGGCGACACCGTTCCGTTCCGGCTCCTCGTGGATGAGCGCCTTCCCCGGAGGATCGGTGCGGGGCTCGAACTGTCTTCGGTCGATGGTCTGAACGTTTCGGCCTACTGGCTGCACCGCAACCTTCTGGGCGGGGCCGAGCGGTTCCGGATCGAGGGCGAGGCCAGCAATGTCGACGCCGGCGCCGATGGCATCGACTACCGCATCGGGGCCACCTTCGCACGGCCCGCGACGTTCAAGCCCGACATCGACCTCGAGACAAGCGCTACCCTCAGCCAGATCAACGAGGACCTCTACTTTCTGCGCCAACTCGACGCCCGGCTCGGCCTTGTGCAATACATTCGCGATGATCTGACCTATCGCGCCGCGCTGGGCGGCCTGATCGCCCGCGAGGAAACCGAGGACCGGACCCGAGATTACGCCCTGCTGACGCTGCCGCTGGAGGCGACGCTCGAACAGCGGGACGATCCGCTTGACGCGAAACAGGGCTTTTTCGTCAACCTCGAGATCACACCCTTTGCCGGGATCACCGGGTTGGAAAGCGGTGCGCGCATCCTTGCCGATGGCCGGGCTTATCTCAGCTTTGGCGCGGAAGACCGGGTCACGCTGGCCGCACGCGCGCAGGCCGGATCGGTTCTGGGTGCGGGGCTTACGACGGCACCGGCGGATTTCCTGTTCTATTCTGGCGGCGGCGGGACGGTTCGCGGCCAGCCCTATCAGTCACTGTCGCTGACGACGCAGGCGAATTTCGGCGACGGGCCGGTGGAATTCGAATCCGGCGGCGCCTCTTTCCTTGGTGCCCAGCTTGAGGCGCGGGTCGGCGTGACGGACACGATCGGCGTGGTTGGCTTCTATGACATCGGTCTTGTCGGACCAGAGGCCCTGCCATCCACCGACGATCCCCTGCACGCCGGTGCCGGGATCGGTCTGCGCTACGGGTCCCCGATCGGGCCGATCCGCCTTGATCTCGCGACACCCGCGACCGGGGACAAGGCCGGGGAGCGGCTCGAATTCTATATCGGGATAGGACAAGCGTTTTGAGGTATCTGCTCTCTCTTGTTCTCACCATGACGCTTTGTTTGGCCGGGTCGATCGTGAGTGCGCAATCCTCCGAGGAAGAAGAGCGCGACCGCGGGGTTCTGACCCGGTTGATCGAGGACAATCTGTCGGGCGTCAGCCGGACGGTCACGGTGACAGGGTTCAAGGGCGCGCTGTCGTCGCGGGCCAGGGTCGAGCTGATCACCATCGCCGATGCCGAGGGCATCTGGCTCCGCGCTGAGGGCCTTGTTCTGGACTGGAACCGGTCGGCCATTCTGGCAGGCCGGATCGAGGTGAACGAACTGGCCGCCGAGAATATCGAATTTCTGCGCGCCCCGATCCCGCAACAGAGCCTGCCCGACGCCGAGGCCAAGCCCTTTGCCCTGCCCGAACTGCCTGTCGCGATCAATATCGGGCGCGTCGAAGCCGCCCGCGTGTTCCTCGACGCCTCGTTTCTGGGCGAAGACCTGACACTGACACTTGACGGAACCGTCACGCTGGAAGGCGGCGAAGGCACTGCAGATATCGCGGCCACACGGACGGACCGGGAGGGCATCTTTTCGATCAAGGCCGCCTATTCCAACCAGACAGAGGCCCTGTCCCTCGACGTGGCACTGTCCGAGCCGCCGGACGGCGCGGTGGCGCGGATCCTTGGCCTTCCGGGTCGGCCCTCCGTCGATCTGAGCCTGCAGGGCGACGGGCCGATTTCGGATTTCCGGGCCGATCTGACGCTGGCCACGGATGATGTGGAACGCGCCACGGGCACGTTCGGCTTTGTCTCGGAAACCTCCGAGACCGGGATGGAACGGCTGGATTTGCGCGCCGATATCCGGGGCGATGTGGGTGCGCTCCTGCCGCCGGATTATGCTGAATTCTTTGGTCCCGACTCGCGTCTGGCCGTGCAGGCCCAACGACGCGAGACAGGCGAAATCGCCCTGCCCGTCCTGACAGTCGAAACGCAATCCCTGTCGCTCGACGGATCAGCGCTGATCGACGCCGACGGCTGGCCCCGGCGGCTGGCACTGACAGGGCTGGTCGCATCGCAGGATGGCAGCCCCGTTCTGCTGCCCCTCGCAGGAGAGAAGACATTCGTCGATCGCGCGACGCTCGATATCGGGTTCGACGTGGCTGCGGGCAATGCCCTGACCGCCACGTTCCGGATGGACGGGCTTGAGCGTCCCGGACTGAGCATCAGTGAACTGACGCTCGAGGGCGAGGGCGAGATCGTCCCGCGCGACGGCGGCGAGGCCGGCCGGTTCGACGGGCAGCTGGCCTATGCCGCGGTGGGGCTTGCCCTCGATGATCCCGGTCTTGCCCTTGCCATCGGCCCCGAGATCGCGGGTGAGCTGCGCCTGTCCCGGTCGGATGCTGGGCCGGTCCGGATCGACCGGCTGACGGTCAACGGGCCGGGTCTGACCGCCGAGGCCCGGGCCCGGATTGCCGGGGCCGACGACGATTTCACCACCAACAGCACGATCCGGCTTCAGGCCGACGACCTGTCGCGCTTTGCCGCGCTATCGGGCATCGATGGGCTGGGCGGTGCGGCATCGCTGGGTATCGTGAGCGAGATCGAACCCCTGAACGGCATATTCGACATCATGCTCAGCGGCGGCACCGACAACCTTGCCGTCGGCATCGCCGAGGTCGACCCCCTACTGACAGGGGCCGGCGAATTGACCCTTGCCGCCAATCGCGACGAGACCGGCACCCGGATCAGCGCGCTTCGGATCACAACTGACGAGGCAGAGATCGTCGGTTCCGCCAATCTGACGAACGAGATCACGGATGCCTTCGTCGAGGTCGATCTTCGCGATCTCGGCATCGCGGTCGATGGATTGTCGGGCCCGGCCCGCATCCGGGCTGCGGCCGAGCGCCCCCCCGGCGGCGCGACCGGGATTTCTGCCGATCTGACGGCCCGCGGGATCACGGGCCGCGTCTCCGCGATGATCGAGCCCCGCGCCCGGGGCGGTGCGATCAGCGGTAACGCCATGCTCGATGTCGTCGAGATCGCTCCGCTGGCGCGCCTTGCGGGGCAGGATGTGACAGGCGCAATCCGACTGGGGCTGTCGGGCGATGCGGCATCGGGTTTCGGTTCCTTCAATCTCGCGCTCGAAGGAACCGGGACCGATCTTGATCCCGGCATCGATCAGGTCCGCCCGCTTCTGGCCGGTGAGTTGCGGCTCGATGGCGCGCTGTCGCGCGACGGTGACGGCCGGTTGACGATCGAGCGACTTTCACTGGCGGGCGACAAGCTGGACCTTTCGGCCAACGGGCGGTTTCAGCCGGAGGGCGCCGCCTTTGCCGAGTTCGACGCGTCCCTCCCCGATCTGGGCGTCGTCGACCCGCGTCTTGCCGGGCGCGGGACGGCGCAGGGTGAAGCGGTCTTCGATCCGGTGGGTCGATCCATGCTGGTGGCCACGCTGACCGGGCCCGGGGGGCTGAACCTCGAAGTCGAGGCCGGACGCGACGATCCGGAGGCCCTTTTCGAAGGCAACCTTGCGCTTGATGCGGCCAGCATCGAGCCCTATTCGGCGCTTCTGGGCCGGTCCATCGGGGGGCAGATCAGCCTTGACGCCCAGGGCACGGCCGATCCGGACAGGCTTGTCTTCGATGTCGATATCTCGGCCGAGACCGCATCCCTGCGCACCGGCGCGGCCGAGGCGGACAGGTTGCTTGCCGGAACGGGCCGGATCGTGGCCAACATTGCCCGCGATGCGGCCGGCAGGGTCGATGTGTCGGGGCTGGACGTCGTCTATCCGAACGTCAGCGCGAACGCCGATCTGCAAAGCGACGGTGCGACCGGGTCGGCCCGGTATTCCGCCCGGCTCGCCGATATCGGGCTCTTTACCGATGATCTGAGCGGGCCTGTCACGGCGCAGGGCACCGCCGATCTGGGCGCGGGGGGCATCTGGCAGGTCGCGGCTGATCTCGCCGGTCCGGCGGGCATCGCCGCGCGGATCGCAGGCACGATCGACGGGATACGGCTGGGTCTGACGGCCAGCGGACAGGCGCCCCTCGGGCTTGCCAACCGCTATATCGAACCCCGGCGGCTGCAGGGCATGGCGCAGTTCGACCTTGCCGTGACCGGGCCGCCCGAGGTCAATTCGGTATCCGGCGTTGTCACCACGCAAGGCGCGCGACTTGCCGCGCCGCTGCTGGAATCCGCAATCGAGGATGTCAACGCACAGGTCGAGCTGAGATCGGGTCAGGCAATCATCGATCTTCAGGGTCGGATTTCTGACGGTGGAACGGTCGGGATCTCCGGTTCGGTCGGCGTGACCGGTGCACAGGTGGCCGACCTTACGCTGGAATTCCTCGACGTGGCGGTGACCGATCCCGCGCTCTATGAAACCTTGCTGGATGCGTCGATCCGGGTCACCGGGCCGATCCGGTCCGGCGGGCTGGTCTCGGGGCAGATCAACGTGGGCGCCACGGAGTTGCGGGTCCCCTCGTCTGCCGTCGGCGTGCTGGGCGATTTGCCGACAGTGCGCCATGTGGGCGCGGGTCCGGGCATTCGCCGAACCCTCGAACGCGCCGGCGTGAACGAGACCGGACGCGCGCCGTCGCGCGCCGATGGCGGTGCAGGGATCGCCCTTGGCCTTGATATCGTCGTCAATGCCCCGAACCAGATCTTCGTAAGAGGCCGGGGGCTCGATGCCGAACTGGGCGGTCAATTGCAGATCGGCGGCACGACGGAGCGGCCGATCCCGTCGGGACAATTGTCTCTCGTGCGGGGGCGGCTCGACGTCCTGCAGCAGCGCTTCACGCTGGATGAAGGCTCAGCCACGCTGAGCGGGGAATTCACCCCGATCCTGCGTCTGGTCGCCTCGACCGAGGCACGCGACGGAACGCTGGTGACGATCATCCTCGAAGGGCCTGCCGACAACCCCGAGATCACCTTCCGCTCCAGCCCCGACCTGCCGCAGGACGAGGTTCTGGCGCGGCTGATATTCGGTCGCAACCTGACCGAGATCACGCCGCTTCAAGCGGTCCAACTGGCCTCGGCGGCCGCGACGCTTGCAGGCCGCGGCGGCGGTGGGCTTGTCGGGAATTTCCGCGACCAGCTGGGCCTTGATGATCTGGATGTCACCTCCGACGAGGAGGGCAATGTCGCCGTCCGCGCCGGCGCCTATATCGGTGAGAATGTCTATACCGACGTGACGGTCGGGGCCGAGCGCACCGAAGTCGATCTGAACCTCGATCTGACCGACGACATCA
The DNA here is from genome assembly GCF_004000435.1 of Alexandriicola marinus. Classification (GTDB taxonomy): domain Bacteria; phylum Pseudomonadota; class Alphaproteobacteria; order Rhodobacterales; family Rhodobacteraceae; genus Alexandriicola; species Alexandriicola marinus. Next base: position 142,050 of record NZ_RBVZ01000003.1, on the reverse strand, counting down.
CCGTCACGGGGGGAGCCAATTCGGATGGCGAGACGAGTTTGGGGATATTCTTCGAGCGGGATTATTGAGTCCGCGCAGCCGATGCACCCGTCGCATTGGCTGCGCGGAAAAACGTCAATGCTAGCGACCGACGGCTGATGAAGGAAAACCGCTCTTGCGGAATGATCCTTGCAGGTTGCCGCTACCATGGCCCCAACACGGGGCCGATCACGCAAAGTGATCATATCTCGACCACGGGAAATCTAGACACCAAGGTCGGACCGCAACCTGTTGAACTCGGCCCGCCCTGCGAATCCGGACCGGATCGTTCCGGGGGGCAAGACGATATTCCGACCCATTCCAACCGGATCGAAGATGATCGTACCGTTCTCTGCCTTGAACACGAAATAGCAGTTCGTAAAGGGCGGCTCGGCCTTCACGGCACCATTCTCGCGGTAGAAGACCGCTTCTTCCATACAAAGCCCACGATCTCCGGCCCCCCACGTTCCGATGCCAATCGCGCCGCCGCCGCGCAGGGAGTTCAGAGCACCATTGGCAGCAAAGAAGGTTCCGTTGTCACTCGACCCAAACGGAAGGAAGTTGCCAGCGAGAACTTCTGTCACCTCAGCCCCGCTGAGCGGATCGCCGTAGTTATCGAAATTCTGGTTCGTACCAGTCGCGCAGGCACCGAGAAACACGAGAACGAAAAAAGCCGTCGCGGCCGAAGCCACTTTCCTGAAGTGCGTATTCATCGTGATTTTCCAAACATCAGCCGGAATGGCTGATCCAAGCCTATGGAAGCCCCTGACTTCCAGCCAGTCTGCAATACCCTACCGGAAAAATCACTAGACCGGCGCAAGCACCTGCGCGGGAGCGTGGAAGGGGCAGGCGACGCGGTGGCCGTCGCCCAGTTCCTCGGCAGGGGGCTGCGCGTCTGCGCAGCTGGGTTGCGCCTTGGGGCAGCGCGTGCGGAACACGCAGCCCGATGGCGGGTTGAGCGGCGACGGCAACTCGCCCTCGAGGATCGGCCGTTCGCGGGCATGTTCCATCACCGGATCGGGGATCGGCACCGACGCGATGAGCGCCTGCGTATAGGGATGCTCGGGCCGGGTGCACAGGGTGCGTGACTTGGCCGTCTCCATCAGGCGGCCCAGATACATCACGACGATCCGGTCGGAGATATGTTTCACCACGCTCAGATCATGGGCAATGAAGATCATCGACAGCCCCATGTCGCGGCGCAGATCGGCCAGCAGGTTGATCACCTGCGCCTGCACCGACACATCCAGCGCCGAGACGGGTTCGTCGCAGATCAGGAGTTTGGGCTGCATCACCAGGGCCCGGGCGATCCCGATCCGCTGACATTGCCCGCCCGAGAATTCGTGTGGATAGCGGTTGATGAGGTTCGGCAGAAGGCCCACCCGTTCCATCATCTCCGAAACCCGGCTCTTGACCTCCTTGCGCGGCAGATCGGGATAATGCGTCACCAGCGGCTCGGCGATGATATCACCCACGGGCATCCGCGGGTTCAGGGCGGCAAGCGGATCCTGAAACACCATCTGCACGTCGCGGCGGTGGTGCCGGCGGTCCCGCGGGGACATGGAGGCAAGGTCGGTGCCGTTGAAGATGATCTTGCCCCCCGTCGAGGGGATCGTGCCGACGATCGCGCGGGCCAGCGTGGATTTGCCCGAGCCGCTTTCACCCACGACGCCCAGGCATTCGCCCGGGGCCAGATCGAACCCGACGCCCGAGACCGCATGCAGCTTGAGCGATTTCGTCCAGGGCCATGCGCCCTGCGGACGGATGTCGAAGATGACGGAAAGGTCGCTGACGGACAGGATCGGTTCGGTCATCGGGCAAGCTCCGAAACGGGGATATGGCAGGCACGGCGGCGGTCGTTGCCGAATTGCTCGAGCGCCGGACGAACGGTCGGGCATTCCTCGCGCACCATCTTGCAGCGCGGCGAGAACGGGCAGCCGGCCGGCAGGCGCGACATGTCGGGCGGTTCGCCCGCGATGGTGGCCAGCGTGTCGTCATCGCGATCAAGCCGCGGCACCGCCTGCAACAGGCCCAGCGTGTAGGGATGGGACGGCTCGGCGAAGATGTCCTGCGTTGACGCCTCCTCCATGATCTGGCCGCCATACATGACCAGCGTCCTGTCGCAGAAATCCGCGACGATCCCGAGGTCATGGGTGATCAGGATGACGGCGGTGCCGAATTCGCGGCGCACCTCGGACAGAAGGTCCATGATCTGGGCCTGCACCGTCACGTCGAGCGCCGTCGTCGGCTCATCCGCGATCAGAAGGCGCGGCTGACACAGAAGCGACATGGCAATCATGATCCGTTGCCGCATCCCGCCCGAAAACTCGTGCGGGAACATGGTGATCCGGGACCGGGCATCGGGGATGCGCACCGCGTCGAGCATCTTGACCGCCTCGTCGATGGCGGCCCGCTTTGACATGCCCTTGTGCAGCGTCAGCACCTCGGCCATCTGGTCCGAGACCCGCATATAGGGGTTCAGCGAGGTCATCGGATCCTGAAAGATCATCGCGATGTCGCGGCTGCGCACCTTGTTCAGCTCACGCTGCCCCATCCCGATCAATTCGCGCCCGTCGAATTTGACCGATCCGGTGGCCGCGCCGTTCTGCGCCAGCAGGCCCATCGTCGCAAAGGCCGTCTGGCTTTTGCCAGAGCCGCTTTCGCCGACGATGGCCAGCGTTTCGCCCTTGTCGATCTGAAGCGAGACGCCGTTGACGGCATTCACCGGACCGTCCCCGGTCTGGAACGTCACGGTCATATCGGAGACTTCCAACAGCGCCATGTCTCAGCGATCCTTCGGATTGGTGTTCATCTACCGATCCTTCGGATCGAGTGCATCTCGCAGCCCGTCCCCCACGAAGAAGAAGGCGAACAGCGTGATGATGAAGAAGAAGAGCGGGAAAAGTAGCTGCCAGATCACCCCGTATTGCATCTGGCTTGCCCCGGCCGAGATCAGCGCCCCGAGCGAGGTGTTGGGCTCCTGCACGCCGAGGCCAAGGAACGAGATGAAGCTTTCGGTGATGATCATGCCCGGCACCAGAAGCGTCGCATAGACGATCACGATGCCCAGCAGGTTGGGCACGATGTGGCGCAGGATGATCATCATCGGGGCCACGCCGGTCGCGACGGCGGCTTCCACGAATTCCTTGTTCTTGATGGTCAGGGTCTGGCCGCGTGCGATCCGGGCCATGTCTAGCCACGAGATCAGCCCGATCCCGATGAACAGCATCAGGATCGACCGGCCAAAGATCACCAGCATCAGGATCAGCACGAACATGAACGGGATCGACATCAGGACATCGACCGTCCGCATCATGATGCTGTCGATCCGGCCACCGAAATACCCGGCAACCGCCCCGTAAAGCGTGCCGACGATCACCGCGACGCCGGCGCCGACGATGCCCACGAGCAGCGAAATCCGCGTGCCCTGCACCGTGCGGGCATAAAGGTCGCGACCCGACGAGTCGGTGCCGAAGTAATGGCCCGTCTCGATCGAGGGCACGCCCTGCGTCTGGTTCGCCCCCATCAGGGCAAAGTCCACGAAATCGCGTTCATACTGGGCGATGAAACCCCCGAAGAAGGCAAAGATCGCGACGAGGGTCAGAACGATCAGGGCCCCCACGGCGGCCTTGTTGCGAAAGAACCGGATGCGCGCATCCGCCCAGAGGGACCGGCCCCGGACCTCGGCCAGATGTGCGGCCTGCACGAGTCCGTCGGCTGTCGCTTTGTCAGGCAATACCATGGTTCAATACCTGATCTTGGGGTCAATCCACGCATAGGCGATATCGACCAGAAGGTTGAACAGGATCGTCAGCGCGCCCACGAGGATCGTGATCCCCATGATGACCGAATAATCCCTGTTGAAAGCGGAATTGACGAAGAACTGACCGATGCCACCGGTCGAGAAATAGACATCCACCACCACCGAGCCGGTGATCATCGCCACGAAGGCCGGGCCAAGATAGGACAGGACAGGCAGCATCGCCGGTTTCAGCGCGTGTCGCCAGATGATGCGCCGCATCGGCAGGCCCTTGGCCTTGGCGGTGCGGATGAAGCCGGAGTTCAGAACCTCGAGCATCGAGGATCGCGTGATCCGGGCGATCGAGGCCATGTAGGACGTCGACAGCGCGATCACCGGCATGATCACGTAATTCCATTGCCCGCCGTTCCATCCGCCCCCGGGCAACCAGCCCAGCCAGAGCGTGAAAACCAGCAGCAGGATCGGCGCCATCACGAAATTGGGCAGGACCTGCGCACCGATCGAGATGCCGACGGCAAGGTAATCGAGCCAGCTGTTGTGCCGGATCGCAGCTGCGACCCCAAGGCTCACGCCGACCCCGATCGCGACGACAAAGGACCAGAACCCATAGGTCAGCGTGACCGGGAAGCCCTGCGCGATGACATCGTTCACGGTGCGGTCGCGATACTGGAAGGACGGGCCGAAATCGAAATGCAGAACGATGTTCTTGACGTAGTTGAACATCTGAACGGGATAGGGATCGTCCAGACCGTACCGCTCCATCACGTTGTTCATCACCGCCTCGGGAAGCGGGCGTTCATTCGTGAAAGGTCCTCCGGGTGCAGCGAACATCAGCACGAAGGAAATCAGGATCAGGATCAGAAGCGTCGGTATCGCGACGGCGATGCGTCGGACGATAAAGCTGAACATGCGTTGTTCCCGGATGAATGGAAAACGTCAATCGACTGCGCCCCGGTGAAGGGGCGCAGTGCTATGGCAGTTCGAAACCGGCGTTACTCGGAAGCCGAGATATACAGGTCGCGCGAGTACCAGTTCTGAAGCAGGTTCTCGGTCGGCCAGTTCTCGAGGTTCGCGCTCATCATGCGGACGCTGGCATAATGGTAGATCGGGATGATGGCTGCGTCAGCCGCCGCGATCTCCTCGACCCGCTGATAAAGCGGCAGCGGATCCTCGGACAGCTTGGCCTCTTGCATCAGGGCGTCGACCTCGGCGTTGGAATACTTTCCGTCATTGTAGCTCGAGGTCGTGGTGAACAGGTCGAGATAGGTCGACGGTTCGGCATAGTCGGCACACCAGCCGCCGCGGGCAATCTCGTAGTTCTGTTCGCCGCGGGTATCGAGATAGGTCGCCCATTCCTGGTTGGCGAGGGTCGCCTCGACGCCCAGCGTCTGCTTCCACATCTGGCTGATCGCCACGGCAATCGCCCGGTGGCTGTCAGAAGTGTTGTAGACGATTTCCACTTCAAGCGGGTTGTCTTCGCCATAGCCCGCCTCGGCGATTAGGGCCTTGGCCTGCTCGTTCCGCTCGGCCTGGGTCATGTTCGCCATCGGGATATCCGGCACTTCCCAGCCCGGGATCGCCCAGTGCGTGAAGGTGTAGGCCGCGCGCTGGCCACCGGCGAGCACGTTGTCGACGATGATGTCGCGATCCACCGCCATGCTCAGCGCCTGACGGACGCGAACGTCCTGCAGCGCCTCGAGGCCACTGTCGGACAGGTTGAACATGTAATAGTAGGAACAGGAGTTCGGGAAGCTGATCGCCTGGTCGGGGTATTCTTCGCTCAGACGCGGAAACTGACCTGCGGGAATGTCGGTCATGTCCAGTTCACCGGCGAGGTAACGGGTCAGGGCCGCGTTCTCGTCGTTGATGATCAGCGCGGTCACCTGGTCGATGATCGTCGCGTCATTGTTCCAGTACATCTCGTTGCGGACACGCACGAGACGCTCCTGCGGGACGTATTCCTCAAGAACATAGGCACCGTTCGAGACGATGTTCGCCGGATCCGTCCAGTCGTCGCCATTGGCCTCGATCACGTCGAGACGGGCGGGGAACAGCGTCGGGAAGGTCGTGGTCTGCGGGAAATAGGGCCGCGGCGCATCGATCGTGATCTCGAGCGTCAGGTCATCGATGGCCCGCACGCCAAGCGCATCGACAGGCATTTCGCCCGCGGTCACGGCTTCGGCATTGACGATGCCGGTGACGCCGAGGAACCACGCATATTCAGAGGCGGTCGCGGGATCGGCGGCACGCTTGATGCCATCGACGAACTGCTGGGCCGTCACCTGCACACCATCGGACCACTTGGCGTCCTCACGCAGGGTAAAGGTGTAGACGAGACCATCTTCGGACACTTCGTAACCGGTCGCGACACCGGGGATGACGTTGCCCTCGGCATCTTCGTTCATCAGGCCTTCGAACAGGTCACGCGCGACTTCGGAGCCGGACACGTCCTGGATCAGCTGGGGGTCGATCGACGGGAAATCGTCGAGAACGCGATAGGTGAACGACTGGTCAGACGCCAGCACATCCCCGGTCACGGGATGGGTCGCGTGGCCGTCGGCCACGGCCATGCCGGCCAAGGCGATCAGCGCCGTCGCCGTTCCCGCGAGAAGAGTTGCCTTGAATGTCATGAATTCATCTCCCTGTTGTGGGCATGACCGACATTCTCAGGGCCATGCCTGTTGGTTCGATGTTCCGCAAATGTGCGGACATGGAACAATCCTTTTGGTTGTTTCCCGAAATGGCAAGAGCGTTTAGCGGTTGACCCGAGGTAAGATTGCCTGTTTCGGACACGGGATTACCCAATCCCGTGGTGGTCGGCGGCGGTATTCCGCGCGCGGCCACAGGGCGGGACACGCCGGCCCCGGCCCGCCCGTCGGTGGACACCGAAAACCTGTCTGCTAGATCGAGCCACCTGACGCGGGATTGCCAGAGCAAAGGATCACCCCATGACCGACGAGACACTCGCCCTCGACACGCGCGACCGACTGCCCGATGCGCTCAGGGCCCTTGTCGAGCAGATTCCGCGCGATAGCTGGCAGACACATCCGAACTTCGATCAATTGGTCAGCTTCTGGCTGGAACGGCACATGATGTTCCGGAAGCTGATGGACATGCTGCAAGGCGACGCACAGGCGCTGATCGACGCGCGCATGGATCAGCGGGACTATGCCAACCGGCTGGGCCGGTTCGGGGGGATGTTCGTCAACGAGCTTCATGGCCACCATCAGATCGAGGATCACCATTATTTCCCTGTCCTCGCCCGGGCGGAGCCCGATTTCGCGAGGGGATTCGAAATCCTCGATACCGACCATCACGCCATCGACGCGACGCTGAACCGATTCGTGGAACGCGCGAATGCCGTCCTTCAGAACAGCGGCGATCCCATCGTGTTCCGCGACACGACGGGGCGGCTCTCCGAAGAGATGACGTCGATGGCCCGGCTGCTGGATCGTCATCTCGAGGACGAGGAAGAACTTGTCGCGCCGGTTCTGCTCAGGCACGGACCCGCGCTCTTTTCCTGATGCACCGATGGCCAAGGCGCGCGTTTGAGGGCAAGGTCGGGCCATGATCGACAAGCTTGAGATGTTCCTTGCCCTTGCCCGGACCCGCCATTTCGGCAAGGCCGCCGAGGAATGCGGCGTCACGCAGCCGACCCTGTCGGCGGCGATCCGTCAGCTTGAGGATCAGCTGGGCGTGATGCTCGTCCTGCGCGGATCGCGGTTCCAGGGGCTGACGCCCGAAGGCAAACGCGTACTGGAATGGGCCCGCCAGATCGTGGGCGACGCGCGCACCATGCGCGAGGAAATGCGCGCGGCCAAGCAGGGCCTGTCCGGCAACCTGCGGATCGCCGCGATCCCCACGGCGCTGAACACGGCAAGCCGGCTGACCAACACTTTCATCGAGAAGAACCCCAATGTCCGGCTGACGCTTCTGTCCGAGCCGTCGAACCGCATCCTCGAGATGCTCGAGGATCTCAGGATCGACGCGGGCCTCACCTACATGGACAACGAGCCGCTGGGCCGCGTTGTGACGGTGCCGCTTTATGCCGAACGATACGTTCTCCTTGTGCGCACGGATTCGCCGCTCGCCGGGCGGGATAGCGTAGGATGGAAGGAGCTTGGCGACGTTCCGCTTTGCCTTCTGACGCCCGACATGCAGAACCGGCGGATCATCTCCGATCACCTGTCGGAGGCGGGGATCGAGGTCAATCCGACAGTCGAGAGCAATTCGACGATCGTTCTTGTCAGCCACATCCTGTTCGGCGGACTGGCCACGATCCTGCCCGACCGCATGGCCGAAACCTTCGTGCGCGCCGATGCGCTGGTGGCGATCCCGATCCGCCGTCCCGACTGGAGCCATCAGGTCGGCCTGATCGCCCCCTATCGCGAGCCTCATACGCCGGTGCTGGCCGCCCTGATCCGGGAAGCCCAGCGCAGCGCCGAGGTTTGATAGATTTATCCTATCGAATAACGGTATCTCGATATTGATTGTCGATGCATGGCGCATAGGGTGATGTCGTGATCACTCTGCCGGAGACGCCTCATGCGCGCACTCGACCCCGAGGCTGGCCTCGCCGACCGGATTTCTGAGATTTGCGCGGATCATGCGCATCTCGAAGGTCCGCTCCTGCCGATTTTGCACGCCGTTCAGGATGAACTCGGCTCCCTGTCCGAGGCGGTGATTGCGCCGATTGCCGAGGCGCTGAACATCAGCCGGGCCGAGGTGCATGGCGTGATCTCGTTCTACCACGATTTCCGCACCGAACCGGCGGGCCGGCACATTCTGAAAATCTGCCGTGCCGAGGCCTGCCAGGCCATGGGCGCCACCGCGCTGGCCGAGACCGCCAAGGCCCGACTTGGCGTGGATTGGCATGGCACGACCGGCAATGGTGCCGTGACGCTCGAACCTGTCTACTGCCTTGGCCTTTGCGCCTGCGGTCCGGCGGCGATGGTCGACGACCGGGTCGTGGGCCGGGTCGATGCGGGCCGGCTGGAAGACCTGCTGGTGGAGGCCGGGGCATGAAGGTCTATGTCCCCCGCGATGCCGCTGCCCGCGCGCTTGGCGCCGATGCCGTAGCCCGTGCAATCGAGGCGATGGCCGCCGCGCAGGGCCACGAGATCACGCTGATCCGCAATGGCAGCCGGGGCATGATCTGGCTCGAGCCGCTGGTCGAGATCGAGATCGACGGCGTCCGCCACGGTTTCGGCCCGATGACCGCCGCCGATGTGACGGGCCTGTTCGATGAGAGACATCCCAAGGCGTTGGGGCCGGTCGAGGACATCCCCTTCCTTGCCAACCAGACCCGGCTGACCTTTCAGCGTGTGGGCGTGATCGACCCGCTGGACCTTCCCGATTACGAGGCCCATGGCGGGCTTGCGGGCCTGCGCCGCGCGCTTGGCATGACCGGCGCCGAAATCGTCGCCGAAGTCACCGAAAGCGGCCTGCGCGGGCGTGGCGGCGCGGGGTTCCCGACGGGCATCAAGTGGAACACCGTTCTGGGGGCCGAGGCCGCGCAGAAATACATCGTCTGCAACGCCGACGAGGGCGACAGCGGCACCTTCGCAGATCGCATGATCATGGAGGGCGACCCGTTCTGCCTGATTGAGGGCATGGCGATTGCCGGCATCGGCGTGGGCGCGACGAGAGGCTATGTCTACCTGCGTTCGGAATACCCGGACGCGATCGCGGTCATGAACAAAGCCGTGCGCATCGCGCGGGAGACGGGCCTTCTTGGCGCAAGCCTGCTTGGGTCGGACAAGGCCTTCGACATGGAAATCCGCGTGGGCGCGGGCGCCTATGTCTGCGGCGAGGAAACCTCGCTTCTGAATTCGCTGGAGGGCAAACGCGGGGTTGTGCGCGCGAAACCGCCCCTGCCCGCGCTGGAAGGGTTCCTTGGGCGGCCCACGGTTGTGAACAACGTGATCAGCCTCGCCACGGTGCCCGTGATCTTCGAGAAGGGCGCCGCCCATTACCGCGATTTCGGGCTTGGCCGGTCGCGGGGCACGATCCCGTTGCAGATTGCAGGAAATGTGAAATTCGGTGGCCTCTACGAGACCGCCTTTGGCACCACATTGGGTGAAATCATCAACGGGATCGGCGGGGGAACAGCCTCGGGCCAGCCGGTGAAGGCCGTGCAGGTGGGCGGACCTCTGGGGGCCTATTTCGGGCCCGAGCAATTCGACACGCCCTTCGGTTACGAGGAATTCGATGGCGCGGGCGGTCTGATCGGCCATGCCGGGATCACCGTCTTCGACGAAACCGCCGACATGTCGCGGCTCGCACGCTTCGCGATGGAATTCTGCGCGGTCGAGAGCTGCGGCAAGTGCACGCCCTGTCGGATCGGCGCCGTGCGCGGCGTCGAGACGATCGACCGGATCGTCGCGGGCGATGCCACAGCGGTGCCGTTGCTGGAGGACCTGTGCGAGACGATGAAGGACGGCTCTCTTTGTGCCTTGGGCGGGTTCACGCCCTATCCCGTCCTGAGTGCGCTCCGCCTTGCGCCCGAGGATTTCACTCTCGCGCGGGAGGCCGCCGAATGACCGAAAAGGTGAAGGGCCCCGCCTCCTATTTCCCGTCGATCGAAAAGACATATGGGCAGCCGGTCGATCATTGGCTGACGCTGATCTCGGGGCAAACCGGGATGAAGCACATGGACATCGTCAACTGGCTCAAGTCCGAACACGGGCTGGGACACGGACATGCGAACGCATTGGTCGCCTATCACAAGGCGAAAGCTGAGAGGGCATCATGAAGGATTTCATCATTCCCTGGACCGATGACCGCGACCTGGGCACGCCCGCAAAGGCAGGCCCGCCGGTCACGCTCACCATCGATGGTTTCGAGGTGACGGTGCCCGAGGGGACGAGCGTCATGCGGGCCTCGGCTCTGGCCGGCATCGAGGTGCCCAAGCTCTGTGCGACCGATAATGTCGAGGCCTTCGGCTCCTGCCGGCTCTGCGTGGTCGAGATCGAGGGCCGACGCGGCACGCCCGCCTCCTGCACGACGCCTGTTAGCCCCGGGATGGTGGTACACACTCATTCCGACAAGGTGCGCAAGATCCGCAAAGGGGTGATGGAACTTTATATCTCCGACCATCCGCTCGATTGCCTGACCTGCGCCGCGAACGGTGATTGCGAATTGCAGGACATGGCGGGCGCCGTCGGCCTGCGCGACGTGCGCTACGAAGGCACCGAGAACCATTTCGCCGTGCGCCAGAACGGCGAGGCCAATCCGCGCTACGTCCCGAAGGATGAATCGAACCCCTATTTCACCTATGACCCGGCCAAATGCATCGTCTGTTCGCGTTGCGTGCGGGCCTGCGAAGAGGTGCAGGGCACCTTTGCCCTTACGATCGAAGGGTCGGGCTTTGACAGCCGGGTGTCCTTTGGCGCGCGGTCGGACGATGCGCTGGCCTCCGACTGCGTCTCCTGCGGGGCCTGCGTTCAGGCCTGCCCCACGGCAACCTTGCAGGAAAAGAGCGTGATCGAACTGGGCACGCCCGAACGTTCGGTCATCACCACCTGCGCCTATTGCGGGGTGGGCTGTTCGTTCAAGGCCGAGATGCGGGGCGACACGGTCGTGCGGATGACGCCCTACAAGCACGGCAAGGCCAATCGCGGCCATTCCTGCGTGAAGGGCCGCTTTGCCTGGGGTTATGCCTCGCACCGCGACCGCATCCTCAACCCGATGATCCGCGACAGCATCGATCAGCCATGGCGCGAAGTCAGCTGGGACGAGGCAATCGGCTTCGCCGCGGGCCGCCTGCAAGACATTCAGGCCAAGTACGGCAAGCGCGCCATCGGCGGGATCACCTCGAGCCGCTGCACTAACGAGGAAACCTTCCTCGTTCAGAAGATGATCCGCGCGGTCTTTGGCAACAACAACACCGACACCTGCGCCCGGGTCTGCCATTCGCCCACCGGATACGGGCTCAAGACGACGTTCGGCACCAGCGCGGGCACGCAGGATTTCGACTCCGTCGAGCAGACCGACGTCGTCATCGTGATCGGCGCCAACCCGACCGACGGTCACCCGGTCTTCGCCTCGCGCCTGAAGAAACGGCTGCGGGCTGGCGCCAAGCTGATCGTGATCGACCCGCGCCGGATCGACCTTGTGAAATCGCCTCATATCAAGGCGGCCCATCACCTGCCCCTGCGCCCCGGCACCAACGTGGCCGTCATGTCGGCCATTGCCCATGTGGTCGTGACCGAAGGTCTGTTCGACGAGGCCTTTATCCGTGACCGCTGCGACTGGGACGAATTCCAGGATTACGCGACCTTCATCTCGGACCCCCGGCACAGCCCCGAAGCGACCGAGATGCTGACCGGCGTTCCCGCCGATGAGGTCAGGGGCGCGGCGCGGCTCTTCGCCACCGGCGGAAACGGCGCGATCCATTACGGGCTGGGCGTGACGGAGCATTCACAGGGCTCCACCACCGTGATGTCGATCGCGAACCTCGCGATGATGACCGGCAATATCGGCCGCCCCGGCGTGGGGGTGAACCCTCTGCGCGGCCAGAACAACGTTCAGGGCTCGTGCGACATGGGGTCGTTCCCGCATGAATTGCCCGGCTATCGGCATGTTTCGGACGATGCCACGCGGGCGATCTTCGACGACTTGTGGGGCGTGACACTCGACAGCGAGCCGGGGCTGCGCATTCCCAACATGCTCGACGGTGCGGTCGATGGCACGTTCAAGGGGATTTACGTCCAGGGCGAGGATATCCTGCAATCCGACCCCGACACGCATCACGTGGCCGCGGGTCTTGCCGCGATGGATTGCGTGATCGTCCATGACCTGTTCCTGAACGAGACCGCGAATTACGCCCATGTGTTCCTGCCGGGCTCGACCTTCCTCGAAAAGGACGGGACGTTCACCAATGCCGAACGCCGGATCAACCGGGTGCGCAAGGTGATGCAGCCGCGCAATGGCTATGCGGACTGGGAAGTAACCATGCTTCTGGCCAATGCCATGGGTGCGGGCTGGACCTATACCCACCCGTCCCAGGTGATGGACGAGATCGCGGCCACGACACCGTCTTTCGCCAACGTGTCCTACGAATTGCTGGAAGAGCGCGGATCGGTGCAATGGCCCTGCAACGAGGCCCATCCCGACGGCTCCCCCATCATGCATGTGGACGGCTTTGTCCGTGGCAAGGGTCAGTTCATCGTGACGGAATACATCCCCACGGATGAAAGGACGGGCCCGCGCTTCCCGCTTCTACTGACGACGGGGCGGATCCTCAGCCAGTACAACGTCGGGGCGCAGACGCGGCGGACAGCCAATGTCGTCTGGCATGAAGAAGACGTGCTGGAAATCCATCCGCAGGACGCCGAGAACCGCGGCATCAAGCAGGGCGACTGGGTGAAGCTCGCCTCCCGCACCGGCGAGACGAGCCTGCGGGCCGAGATCACCGACCGCGTCTCTCCCGGCGTGGTCTACACCACGTTCCACCATCCCGACACGCAGGCCAACGTCATCACCACGGATTATTCCGACTGGGCCACCAATTGCCCGGAATACAAGGTGACGGCGGTGCAGATCGGCCTGTCGAACGGGCCGACCCGCTGGCAGGAGGAATATTCCGATCAGGCCGCCCGGTCGCGCCGCATCATTCCGGCCGCGGAATGAGAGCGCCGGGCGTCATATCCGCGCCATCGCGCCGGGTCAGGGCGGCATCGCCGTCAGGAATGGTGCAGGATCGCGCCTTGCCCGAAGAGGTTCCGGTCGCACTCGTCCATAACGGCTCCACCTTCGCGGTGATGATGGCCACGCCCACGGACCTCGAGGATTTCGCATGGGGCTTCGCCCTGAGCGAAGGCGTGGCGTCGATCGAAGACCTCGGCGAAGTCGAGGTCATCGAACACGAGGCCGGCATCGAGGCCCGGATGTGGCTGCCCGAGGCGCGGATCGCGGCGTTGAATGCGCGGCGGCGCGCGATGGTGGGGCCGGTCGGCTGCGGGCTCTGCGGGATCGACAGCCTGGAAGAGGCCGGGCGCAAGGTGCCCACCGTCGCCGGCGGCATCGCGCTTTCCGAAACCGACGTGGCCCTCGCGCTGGATGAGCTGCGCGACTGGCAGCCGTTGCACGACGAGACCCATGCCGTTCATGGCGCGGGGTTCTATGTGCCCGGGTCGGGCATCGTGATGGCCCGCGAGGATGTGGGGCGGCACAACGCGCTCGACAAGCTGATCGGCGCGATGGCGCGCGATGGCATCGACCCCGCGACAGGCGCAATCGTTCTGACCTCACGCCTGTCGCTCGAGATGGTGCAGAAGGCCGCGATGGCGGGTGCGGGTCTGGTCTGCGCAGTCTCTGCCCCGACCGCCCATGCGGTGCGCGTGGCGGAAGCGGCAGGCATGACGCTGGTCAGCCGGGGCCGGGGCGGGATTGCCGTGTTCTCACATGCCCACAGGATCAAGGAGAGCGATCATGTCCTCTGACACCGATGCGAAACTGGTGCGCATGGCGAACCAGATCGCAGGCTTTTTCGATACCCAGCCCGGCAAGGACGCGGTCGACGCCACCGCCCGGCACCTTGTGGAGTTCTGGGATCCGAGGATGCGCGCGCAGCTTGCAACTCTTGTGGAACAAGGCGGCGGTGGGTTGTCAGAGACGGCCCATCGTGCCGCCGAAAGACTTGCCCGAATGCAGGACGCCTGACGTCAGAGCGCCTCACGCGGCAGTCTATCCTCGCAGAAGTCGATGAACGGACCGATCTGGTCAGTCAGATAGGCGATATCCTCGGCGGAGAACGCGTCACGATACCGCCCGCTTTGGCCGGTATTGAAATTGTAGACCCGCTTTCGACCCGAGACGAGATTTCTGATCGCCCGATCAGCCATCAGTGCATCGACACCGATACCCACCGCCGCGGCAATCTGCGACAAGACCTTGTCGGGCTCATTCACCAGGACGTCGAACGGGAACGCATCACCCTGCCCTGAACGCAGCCACGGCAACAGCGTGTTCCGAACATGAGCGACCGCCGCATCGATCGCGGCCCGGTGGGTCGTCAGGCTGGCAAACGCTGGCTGACGATCGCCCCCCTCTGCGCGAATCGCCTCACCTGCTTCGAACATCGAAAGCGCTGCATCGCCCGGATGACGGTAGGAAATCAGTATTCTCAATTGCCCCTGCGCGACCAGCTCCGAGAGGTCGCGGGGCGGGGGAGAGTGGGTCTTGATGGCCAGTCGATCCTCCGGGGCAAGGTCAGCTGCGACCTTGGCTAGTCCGTTCAGACCTCCGGCCCAGAATCCGCCTGACACGCCGGGCCTTCCGGCAAGGTGGCTGGCACGTAGGTCGTTCTGGTTTGATCCGGCGATCGCACAGGCCCGGCGCGCCAGTTCGGCAAGATAGGTGCTTGCTGATTTCGGCTGGCCATATGTCAGGATGATCATGTTTCGCCTAGCCGCCCAGTTCGAAGGGGATCTTGATCCCGGCGTGGATCGTGACAGGAGCCATGCCGCCGCCTTCGATGGTTTGCAGATAGCCGATGCCGCCCGACAACAGGAAGCTGTCGGTCAGGGCGTAGTCGACCTCGGCCCGTGCGCCCGCGATCAGGCCACCGTTGGTGGCGACCCCGCCGCCGCCGGCCGCGCCGACCAGTGCCTCGATCGACAGGTCCCAACGCTCGGCCAGATCGAACTTGTAGCCCGCCCCGAGGATCCCGAGGGCATAGCCCCCGGCATCGCCATACATGACCGTCTGCGCCTCTCCGGTGAAATAGAGGTCACCTGCAAGGTAGACGTCGATGGCGGTCGCGTTCAGCGTGGGCGAGGCATCGCGCAGATCGCCGGGCTTGCGGAAATCGTCATTGGCGAACTGGTGGGTGATCGCGGTGGAATAGGCGAGCCGCCATGTTCGGCTACCGTCGCGGTCCTGATCAGGCGATCCACCCAGATTGACCGATCCGCGCAGATAGGGCGACCAGGCACCGAAATCGCCGTCGGTTGCCTGAACCCGCTGAACACCGGCCATGATCTCGAAACTGGGGCTGATCGCAAGTGCCGCGCCGACACCCGCCGACAGAAGCAGACCCGCACCCGTATCGATGTCACCGCCACCGCCAAAGCCGATGCTGGCATCGGCATAGGGCCGCACAGCGCCCAGATCGGCAAAGAGGCGATAGCCGCCAAGGACGTTCATGTATCCTTCGCCATCCCCGGCCACCGCGCCATCGGCGTTCACGAACAGCTCGCTCGCGGAATTGACGGCAAAGGCGATTTCGGCACCGGCAAGGGTCACGTTTTCCTGCGGGCTTCCATTGCGGGCGCGCCGACCGTCATCGACGATGAAGCTGCGCACCGAAGGCCGCACGGCAGACAGGCGGTCGACCACGTTGCTGCCGGCCAGCGGGCCGGTCTCGCTCCAGCCGCCGGGCCGGTAGGTCACACCCAACCCGTAGGACAGCGTATCGACCGGCGAGCCGAGGATGCGCACGTGGCTCGCTCCGAGATCGAGGGCGAATTGCTCGGTCACCCTGTAGCTGGCGCCCGCATATAGCCGGGACATTAGCCCGTCGCCCGGCACCTCGCCCGCGCCGCCGCCACCGCCGAGGAACCCCTGAAAGCTGAGCGACACGCGTTCGGTGACCGGAACGCGCGTCGCCCCCTCGAACCCCCAGAAAAAAGCGCCACCCGCATCGCCGAAGGCCGCGGAATAGAAGGATTGGCCCGCGTAGATATTATTGCCGAAATCCCAGAGAACCGTGATCCCGTGCAGGCCCTGGATCGTCGAATCCTGCGAGTCGAACGCCTCGACATTCGTGCGCAATTCAAAGCCCGGAGGCGTCTGGGCCGCTGCCATTCCGGTGCTTGACGCAATGACCAGAACCGCCCCACTGATCGCACGAATTGACATGTTCACCCCCTCAAGACCCCGCCTGTTGAGCGAAGACTATCCGTTGGCCGGCGACCCCGCGTCAAGGCGATCCGGGACCTAGGACCCCGTGTCGCGGGCAGAAGCCATCTTGGTGACCTGAGAGGCATCCCCGACACCGGCAAGCTGGGCGATATTCGCACCGCGGGCCCGTTGCAGCCGCGAAGGTTCACCGCCCGCCGCCATCGACAGAAGATCATCGACCAGCATCCGGCCGATCAATTGCCGACCGCCTGCAACGGCGGCCGCGCGATGCGGCGACAGGATCACGCCGGGCAAGGCACGGATGGGATCGTCCTGCCCCACCGGCTCGGAGGGGAAGACGTCGATCGCGGCACGGATATGGCCTGCCTCGAGGGCGGCCACCAGATCGGGAAAGTTCACCAGATGTGCCCTGCTGATCACGATAAGCAGCGATCCGGGTTGCATAAGTGCAATCAGGCGCGCATCGACCAGACCCTCGTTTTCGCGGGTGGGTGCGGCGCAGACGAACAGGCAGCGCGCTTCGGAAAAGAGCGTCTCGAGGCTGACCTTGGCGGCACCTGCCTCTTCTGCCACCGCATCGGGAAGCCACGGATCATGGATCAGGACCTCGGGCGCAAAGGGCGCCAGAAGACGTTGGGTTTCCCGCGCGATGGAGCCGAAGCCCAGATAGCCGATCCGCTGGCCATACATGGTGAAATCGCGGCCCGCGCGGTCGTCGAGCCAGAACTCTTCTCCCCGGCGGAACAGCTCGTGTTCGGCCACCAGCCCGCGCCCGGCCGACAGCGCCATCGCGACGGCCATCTCGGCGACCGACTGGCGAAAGCCGGGTGCACAGGACAGCACCTCGATGCCGCGGGCCTCGCAGGCGGCGTAGTCGATCGTATCTGGAAAGGCGCCGGACACCTCGGCGACGACGCGAAGTTCGGGTGCCCGTGCGAGGTAGCCGGCATCGACTTCTGGGGTCGTCGTGACATGCGCGAAGGCACGGCCGATGTTCTGCTCGAGCACTTCGTCGGGCATCTTCTCGTCGCGCCCCCAGACCACGTCGAACGCGTCGTTCAGGCGCGCACGGTCCGCCGCAGAGAAAAGCTCGGTCATCCCGCGCCAATGCACATCCAGAATGACCGCGGGTTTGCTCATCCGTCCACCGGGAAAAGATGCGCCGCGTCCGAATCGAAATCCAGCGACAGGCGCTGACCGACGTCGAGGATCTTGTCTTCGGCAAAGGCCGCGATCAGCTTGGATCCGTCATCAAGCCGCAGGTCGGCCACGGTTTCGCTGCCAAGCCGTTCGGCAAGCGTGACATTTCCGTGCAGCTGACCCGTTTCGCTGACGCGCAGGTGCTGTGGTCTGACGCCCAGCGTGGCCTTGTGCCCGGCCTCGATCGGCCGTCCGGCAGTCTTGACGACGATCGGTTCAAGCGACGGGTTCGAGACCTTGGCCTCTTCGCCCTGCACGTCGAGGACATCGACCTGCAGGAAATTCATCGACGGCGCGCCAAGAAAGCCCGCGACGAACAGGTTGGCCGGATTGTGATACAATTCCATCGGCGATCCGATCTGCATGACCTCGCCATCCTTGAGCACTACGATCTTGTCTGCAAGGGTCATCGCCTCGACTTGATCGTGGGTGACGTAGATCATCGTCGTATCCAGCTGGCTGTGCAGCTTTCCGATTTCCATCCGCATATCCATGCGCAGCGCAGCGTCGAGGTTCGACAGGGGTTCGTCAAACAGGAAGACGGACGGATTGCGCGTGATGGCGCGCCCGATGGCGACACGCTGGCGTTGCCCGCCCGACAGCTGGCTGGGCCGCCGATCCAGCAGATGTTCCATCTGAAGGATGCGTGCGGCCTCGGCCACCTTCTGTTCCTTCTCGGCCTTGCTGGCCCCGGCGATCGTCAGGCCAAAGGCCATGTTCTCGCGCACCGACATGTGCGGAAAGATGGCATAGGACTGGAACACCATCGCCACGCCGCGCTCCTTGGGCTGGGCGTCGTTGACCCGCTTGCCCCCGATCTCGAGCGTGCCGGAGGTGATGTCCTCCAACCCGGCGATCATCCGCAGAAGCGTGGATTTCCCGCAGCCCGAGGGCCCGACGAAGACGACGAACTCGCCATCCTCGATGTCGATATCGACGCCGCGGATGACTTCTGCCGAGCCATAGCTCTTGCGGAGACCCTTCAGTCTGAGATCGGCCATGCCCTACTCCGCTGCCTGTCGTTTCGGTTCAACCCGCAACAGCCCGTCCTCTTCGATGACGACGGGTTCGGGGTCCATGACGTGGCCAATGAAATGATCGTCCTCGCCGCGATCGGCAAAGCCCATGATGCGCAGACCCTCGTCCGTCTGGACGATCCGCGCGGCGTAGCGCCGGCAAGGCAGGGCCCCGTCAAGGAACGAGCCGGGCGCAACGCGCCAAGGACCACGCGGACTGTCACCGATCAGGTAATGCGTCCCGGTCACGGGGCCGCCGGGCGTGGCTTCCGCCCGCTCCTTCGAGAAATGCTCGGCCGCGGTGCAGAACAGGCAATACCAGCGCCCGCCCACCTCGAAGACCTGAGGAACTTCGAGCTGGCCGAAGCCGCCGGTAAAGACCGGGGGCTGAAGCGTCCAGTTGTCGAGATCGGGCGAAGTGGCGAACCCGATCGCGCCGCCTGCATTCGGCTCCTCGATGCCATCGGCCCGCCCGGTGAAGTACATCAGCCAGCCGTCGCCGTCGGGATCGCGCATGACCCACGGGTCGCGCATGGCACGATCGTGCCAGAAACCCTTGGCGTGATCGGCCTCGTAATGCTGCGCATTGGGCCCGACCAGATCGAGGCAGAACCCGTCGCCCACCCGTTCCCAATTGTGCATGTCCGCGGCGGTCGCATGGCCGACCCGCTGATACAGGCCCTCTTCGGACTTGCGCGCGCCGGTATAGAACAGGTGCCACATGCCATCGTCATCCTGAACGACCGAGCCGGTCCAGGTGGTGAAATCATCCCAGGCTTCGCCCTCGGACGGTGCCAGGCAGGTGCCCAGATGTTCCCAATTGATCAGGTCATCCGAGACGGCATGGCCCTGGCTGACGTTGAAATGGCGCAGGTCGGGGTTGATCAGGGACTTGTCGGCCTTGAGGAAATAGCCATGCCATTTCTCGCCGTCATGGGCATACCAGCTGTCCCAGATCCATTGTTTTTCGAGAGAGAGAACCATTGCGTTATCCTTTGACGCCGGTTGAGGCGATCGATGCGATGAAGGCCCGCTGGAGGACCAGGTAGAAGCCCAGAACAGGCACGGTGATCAGGGTCAGGTAGGCCATGATCTCGCCCCATGCCGTGTTGAGCTGGAAGAAGTATTGCAGGCCGACCATCACGGGACGGTATTGTTCCTGCTGAACCACGATGAGGGGCCAGAGATACTGGTTATACATCACGAGGAACTTCAGGATCGCGGCCGTGGCAAGAACCGGCCCGGACAGGGGCATGACGACCCGCATGTAGATCTGGAACCACGTGGCCCCCTCGACGCGGCTCGCCTCGATCAGCTCTCCGGGCAGGGATTTGAAATACTGCACGAAGAGAAAGATCGTCAGACCGTCGGCGATCCACGGGATGATCTGCACCCGGTAGGAGTTGAGCCAGCCGATCTCGAACCCTTCGAGCCCGATCCACGGCAGTTTGGACACGAGCAGCAGAAGAGGGATGGCAATCGTCTCGAACGGGATGATCAGCGTGGCGAGGATCACCGAAAGGATCACGTCGCGCCCCTTCCAATCGAGATAGACGAACGAGAACGCGGCAAGCGAACACACGATCAGCGACAGCACCACCGTCGCCCCGGTGACGATGACCGAGTTGATGACGAACAGCCGGACAGGCGCACGCTGGAATGCCTCGCGGTAATTCTCGAGGCTCAGGTCACCCACTGGCAGAAAGGCCCGCAACGACGAGGTGTCCTGCAGCAATTGCAGGTCAGGCTTGAAGCTCGACATCACCATAAACAGGATCGGGCCGATGAAGATCAGGGCGATCAGGATCAGCACCGCATAGCGCACGGCGAGCCTGAGGCCCTGGTTGTCGGGATTGACGGCGGCCATGTTACTTCTCCCTCGTCAGGTAGCGCTGGATCAGCGAGATGGTCAGGACGATGACGAACAGGATGACCGAGATCGTCGAGCCGCCCGAAATGTCCTGCTTGCCATAGCCACGTTCGACCGCCTGGAACACAACCGTCTGGGTGGAGTCGAGCGGGCCGCCGCTGGTCATGACGTCGATCTGCGCGAACAGCGCGAAGGCCTGCATGGTGATGACGATCAGCACCAGAACGGCGGTGTGCCGCAACCCCGGCCATGTGACGTATCGGAACGTCTGCCATTTCGACGCGCCTTCGATCGCCGCGGCCTCGTAGAGGGTGGGCGAGATGGTCTGCAGCCCCGACAGCCAGATCACCATGTGAAAGCCCACAGCCTGCCAGATCGACATGGCCATGATCGCTCCCAGCGCGGTTTCGGTATTGCCCAGCCAGTCGACGGGCTGGAACGCACCGAAGGTGATCCAAGACAGGACGTTGTTCAAAAGTCCGTCGCTGCCGTCATAGATGAAGCGCCACAAGAGCGAGACGACGACGATCGAAACAACGACCGGCATGAAATAGATCGTTCGGAAGATGTTGATGCCGCGTAATCGCTGGTTGATCAGCAACGCCAGAACAAGTGCGAGACCGCCCTGAACCGGGGCCACCACGAGTACGAACAGCAATGTGTTGACCAGCGCCTTCATGAAGACGACATCGCTCGCGATCACGATCCGGGCGTCTTCGCCAGATTGCCATCGGAACCATTCGCGCATCCCGCGGTATTGAGGATAATCGTCGCTGCGCGTGATCGTCCTGAGCCGGGGATAGACGATTTCGCCGTCGTCATCGATGACGACCGCGCCGCTGTCGTCGCGTTCGGGTTCCAGCGTCACGACCGCAAGACCCAGAAGATCGCGGTAGTTCTTGAGCCCCACGTATTCCGTGGGGTTGGGCGAGATTAGCCGCTGGTTCGTCATCGACAACGCGAACGCGAAGAAGAACGGGATCACGATGAACGTCAGGATCAGGACCGTGCCCGGCAAGGCAAAGGCCCATCCGGTCCGATCGGGATTCTTGAGCGATGACGCCATATCCGCGGCCTCCGGCGCAAAAGGTGGGTGCGGTGGCCCGCGTCAGAACACGGGCCACCACGGGGAGGAACCCTTAGTGGCCGTAGCCGCTGTTGGATTCGATATCGGCATCGATCTCGTCGACGGCCGCATCGAGCGTGTCGATCACATCGGCGCCGTTGGCGATGTCGGCCAGTGCCTTTTCAAAGACCTTAGCCGCAACCACGTAACCGGGCGTGACCGGACGAACGAGCGCCTGTTCAGCCGACAAGTCGAAGAAGACGGACATGGCGCCACCTTCGGCGTAGTTCTCGGTCATCGCGGCGGCACTTGGCGTCGCCGGAATGAGACCGATCCCGTTCGAGAAGGCCGCCAGATACTCGTCCTGCAAGGCGAACTCGATGAAGGCCGCAGCACCCTCGGGATGCTCGGACGTGGACGAGATGCCGAACTGCCAGGACGCCGCGCCGATCACCGACCCGTTGCCGAAATCCGGGGCCGGCAGGAAGAGCGTGTCTTCATGCGCGGCCAGCGCGCCCAGTGCCGCCCAGTTGCCGTTCCAGCTGAAGGCATATTTGCCGTCGATCAGGCCGGTGTCGCGATCCGCGGGATCCTGGCTGGTGCCGGGCGCATAGCCTTCTGCAAAGAGCGATTGCCACCATTCGCCAAAGGCAATGGCCGCCTCGCCGTTCAGGACGCCATCGGCGCTCTGGTAGGTCGACCGGTCGACGAGGTCGCCGCCAAAGGATTGCAGGAACGGCGAGAAGGCATAGGGATACCATTCACCGGTCCAGGCCATGCCCGGATCGAAGGCGTATTCGTAGTCGCCCGAGGCCTTGGCCGCCTCGAGAGCTGCCATGAATTCCTCGAGATTCCAGGGCTCTTCGAGGGTCGGCGTCCGGAGGCCCAGCGCATCAAGCGTCGACTGACGGGTCACGAGTGCGACGGCCGCATCCCACAAACCGATGGAATAGAGCTGGCCATCCCAGATGCCTTTGGTGCCGGGCAGGAAGTCTTCGATCAGGCTCTCGTCGATGGTCAGCGGCTGCATGTAGCCGGACCATGCCCAGTTCGGCATGACGGGGCCATCGACGTCGATGATGTCGGGCAGGTTGCCGGCAAGTGCAGCTGCGACGACGGAATCATTGTAGCTTTCCTGCGGGAAGCTTTCGATCGAGACGGACCAGTCGGACTGGCTGGCGTTGAAGTCGTCGATCAACTGATTGATGAGCGTGAGTTCCACCTCGTTTCCGGCACCGTGGTACCACATGGTCAGTTCCGTCTGCGCCATTGCGGCGGTGCCGCCCAGCGCGGCATAGGCGACAAGGGCGCCGGCGGTCAGTTTCATCATCCTCATTTTATCCTCCCATGGATTTGCAAAGTCAGGATGCAGTTTGAGCGATCACGGAGGATCGCCAGACAACG
Organism: Alexandriicola marinus; assembly: GCF_004000435.1. Lineage (GTDB taxonomy): Bacteria > Pseudomonadota > Alphaproteobacteria > Rhodobacterales > Rhodobacteraceae > Alexandriicola > Alexandriicola marinus. Next base: position 118,849 of record NZ_RBVZ01000003.1, on the reverse strand, counting down.
GGGCCCGGCACGAGGACCGGTTCCCGTGGTTTCTCTTGGGTGCCGTCGATCAGGGCCAGAAGGGCCTCGGCGGCGCGCTTGCCCATTTCGCGATAGGGCAGCTCGACCGTTGTCAGGGGCGGCAGCAACGTCTCGGCGATGGCGCGATAATTGTCGAAACCCGCGACCGAGATTTCCTCGGGCAGGCGGATGCCCCGCGTGCGCAAAAGCCCGTAAAGACGCAGGGCCATCTCGTCGTTGCCGCAGCAGATCACGGTGGGCGGATCATCCAGCGACAGGAGCGCCTCGAGAGCCGGGCCGAGGATCGAGGAATTGTGCGGCTGATGCACCTCGAGGAAACCCGGCCGCACCAGATCAGGGTCGAACGCGATGCCCGCACGGTCGAGCGCGTCACGATAGCCCGAAACACGCAGGCCGGACGCATCCATGCTGTCATGAAGCGTCAGGAACGCGATGCGGCGATGGCCATGGGCGATCAGCCGTTCGACCAGCGCGCGTTGGCAGGCCCGGTCATCGGGCAGAACACAGGAGGTGCCCTTAGTGTCATAGCAATTGGCCAGAACCACGGGGCAATCCGCACCAGAGGCGTCGAAATCGACGCGGCGGTGGTAATCGGCCACGTAGATCAGGCCCTCGACCTTGTGCTGCATGAAGGTGCGGACAAGGTCCTCCACCTTGTCAGAGCGCCCTCCGGTGTCGGCGATCATCAACGTCATGTTGCGTTCGGCGATGGCCCGCTGGATGCCCTGAACGATGTAGATATCCGGCAGGCCCGTCGGCTCGCCCGGTTCGGGGGTGTTGGAAATGGCGCCGGTGATCATCCCGATCAGGCCCGATTTCGACGACCGCATCATGCGCGCGGCGTTCGAGGGCACATAATCGAGCTTCTGGATTGCCTGTTCGACCCTCGCGCGCGTTTCACGTCCAACCGGCGCGTCGCCGTTGATCACACGCGACACTGTCTTGGGCGAGACTCCCGCCTCTCGCGCAACGTCATAGATGGTCGACATCTTCCCTCCCCCGCCAGCCCGAATCGCGCCTCCCGCGCGTGTCTCCGGTTCACCTATCTGGATTATGACATCGGTGTCATGACATCGGTGTCATAGCAGCGTGGAATTTCCCGCGTCAAGGATTCTCTTCGACCCGACTTGCCGTCCGGGTCCGGTCGGCCCACCATTGGGAGATGACCGATCCGATCCGCCCCACCGATGACGAGGCGCGCGCTTTGGCACGCGGCCTCCTGCGCGATGCGCGCCACGCAGCGCTTGGCGTCACCGATCCCGAGACGGGCCTGCCATTTGTCAGCCGCGTCGCGGTGGGCCACGACGGGCCGGATGCGTTGTTGCTGATTTCGTCGCTGTCGGGCCATACCCGCGCGCTTGACGCCGATCCCGGCGCCTCGCTCCTTCTGGGGGAGCCGGGACCGAAGGGCGATCCCCTGACCCACCCGCGGCTGACCTTGCAGGGCCGGGTCACACCCGCCGACAAGGCAACCCTCAAGGACGCGTGGCTCCGTGATCACCCGAAGACCGCGCTTTACTATGATTTCGCGGATTTCCGGATGATGCGGCTTGTCGCGTCGCGGGTGTTTCTGAACGGAGGGTTCGGCAAGGCCTACGAGATGACCCGCGAGGACCTTGCCGGCTAGACCCTAGATCTCGATCATCACGCGCCCGCCCTCGACCTTGGCGGGATAGGTGTTGAGGTTGACGCAGGCCGGTGCGCGCTTTGCCTCGCCGGTGCGGTAATCGAAGGTCGCGTTGTGCTTGGGGCACTCGATCTCGTAATCCATGACAAGCCCGTCCTCGAGATGGACGTGTTCATGGGTGCAAAGCCCATCGGTGCAGAAAAACTCGTCGTCCGGAGAGCGATAGATGCAGAACGTCCGTCCGTCATGATCGAACCGGATCAGGTCTTCTTCTTCGATATCATCGGCGGCGCAGGCATCGATCCATTGGGCCATCTTGGCTTCCTTCCCTTTGTTCATACTCGCGAAGAGCTAGGCGGGAATGCACCGGATTGGAAAGCATTCGCAACGCCATTCCCCTCATTTTTCGTCATGCGCAGCCAGGCCGGTTGAAAGAAAGCCATCATCCGGCCGCCGGCAATCCCATGGCGCGGGCGCGATGCGGCAGGGCAGCTGCGGCCTCGGCACTCAGACAGGCGCGGTTCAGGCGTTCGCAAACCTCGTCGGGCATGGCCGTGGCATGCGGCTTGGGATGCTGATTGACATGCAATTCCATGTATTCGCCGACGCAGACCAGTTCCCCACCTTCGAACATCTGCTTGTGCAGATGGAACCGTTTGGCATCCGCGCCGATCACCCGCGCCTCGACGATGACCTCGGCCCCTTCCTTGACCTCGCGCAGGAACACCTTGTGATCCTCGACCAGATAGATGGTGCAGCCGGTTGCCTTGCGATAACGCGCACCGACGCCCAGCGCCTCCTGCACCTCGTCGGCGGCCAGCGAAAAGATCAGGCCATAGTAGCAATCCTGCATGTGACCGTTGTAATCGATCCACTCGGGGCGCACGTTCGTTCGATATGTGAAAACTTCGCTCATCGTGGCAAGATTAGCGGGCCGACCGGGACGGGCAAGCCGACACCGTCAGATCGATACGCTTTCCAGAACTTTCTGCCTGTCGCGCTCGGCGGCATCGGTCTGGAAATTGACCTCGCCCCGGTTGAGCACGGTGATCCGGTCGGCAAGGCCCACGGCGAAATCGAAATATTGCTCGACCAGAACGATCGCCATCTCGCCTTCTTCACGCAGGCGGCGGATCACCTCGCCGATCTGCTGAATGATATTGGGCTGGATGCCTTCGGTCGGCTCGTCCAGAAGCAGAACCTTGGGCCGCGTCACCAGCGCCCGCGCGATGGCCAGCTGCTGCTGCTGACCGCCCGACAGATCGCCGCCCCGGCGGCCAAGGAATTCCTTGAGTATCGGGAACAGTTCGAACACGCGGTCCGGCACCTCGCGCGCCTCGCGCGGGAGGCAGGAAAACCCGATCTCGAGGTTCTCACGCACCGTCAGAAGCGGAAAGATCTCGCGTCCCTGCGGCACATAGGCGATGCCCGCCTGCGCCGCGGCAAAGGCAGAGGGATGGCCAAGGTCGCGGCCATCAAGTCGGATCGTTCCCTTGTGGAACGGGTGCCGCCCCGACACGGCCTTGAGCAGTGAGGTCTTGCCCACACCGTTGGTGCCCATGATGGCGCTGACCCGCCCCCGTTCGGCGACCAGATCGATCCCGTGCAGGATCTGGCTTTGTCCATAGCGCAATGTCAGACCGCTGACTTCAAGCATCGTTATCGCCCCAGATAGACATCGATGACGTCCTTGTTCTTCGTCACGTGATCGAGGCTTCCCTCGGCCAGGACCGAACCTTCGTGCAGGACCGTGACCTTGCATTCCAGCCGCCGGACGAATTCCATGTCATGCTCGACCACCACCACGGCGCGCGTCTCAGCCGCCCTTTTCAGAAGGTCGGTCGTGTGTTCACGCTCCGCCGGGGTCATTCCCGCCGCGGGTTCGTCGACCAGCAGGAGCCGGGGAGCCTGCGCCAGCAGCATCCCGATCTCGAGCCATTGCTTCTGTCCGTGGCTCAGTTCGCCGGCGATGCGGCCCAGCTGTCCGGTCAATCCGATCTCTTCGGCCAGCGCCTCGATGCGGGCTGCGCCCTCGGGCGTCTTGCGGTGCATCAGAACGTCGAACGGCCCGCGCGGGTTCTTCAGGGCCATGGCGAGGTTCTCGCGCACGGTCTGCGCCTCGAACACGGTCGGTTTCTGGAACTTTCGGCCGATGCCCTCGCGGGCAATCGCGCTTTCGCTCTTGCGCAGGAGTGAGACGCTCTTTTCCCCCCACAGAACGCTGCCCGCGTCTGGGCGGGTCTTGCCGGTGATGATATCCATGAAGGTCGTCTTGCCGGCCCCGTTCGGGCCGATGATCGCGCGCATCTCGGGTTCACCGATCTGGAAGGACAGGTTGTTGATCGCCCTGAACCCGTCGAAGGAGACCGACACCCCGCTAAGTTCGAGAAGCGTGCTCATTCCTCGCCCTCCTCGCGGCGCCACGCGCCCTTGTCGGGGCCGTAATCGCCGACCCGGTCCGCTGTCCGGCGACGCTCTGTCCAGAGGTCGACCAGACCGCCCAGTCCCTTGGGCGCAAAGAGTGTGACCAGAACGAAGCTGAGGCCCAGCAGGACAAGCCACCAATCGGTCCACTGGATCGTGTAGAAGCCAAGGTTGATCGGCGGCGCACCTCCCCCGGTAAACCAGCTCGACAGAAGCGAGACGAAGGCCGCACCGATCACCGCACCATATAGCCGCCCGCGCCCACCGATCGCGACCCAGACCGCGAGATAGATCGAGGCGATGGGCGCAATCTCGGCAGGGTTGATGATGCCCGCCTGCGGGTAATAGAGCGCCCCCGCAATGCCCGCGATCACCGCAGTCAGCACGAAGATGAACAGCTTGTAGCTTTCCACGTGGTAGCCGAGGAACCGCACCCGGGCCTCGTCGTCGCGGATGCCCCGGATCACCGAGCCCAGCTTGCCCGACACGATCCAGGCACAGAGCACGTAGCCAAGCGCCAGCGCCAGAGCCGAGGCCCAGAAGAACACGAGCGAGACCACGCTTTGCGGCCAATCCTCCCATCCGGGGATGTTCTGAAGGCCCGACAGGCCGTTGTTGCCGCGCAGGCCGCTGTCGTTCTGGAACAGGTACAGCGCGAGGGCCAGCGTCATCGCCTGCGTGAGGATCGACAGATACACCCCCGTGACCCGCCCCCGGAATGCCAACCAGCCAAAGACAAGCGCCAGAAGGCCCGGGACAACGATTACGGCCAGCAATTGCAGGAACAGCGAATCCGCGAACGACCAGATCAGCGGGAATTCCGATGACCCCACCACACCGAAGATCTGCGACCCGATGGCATCGGATATCTCTTGCGGCGTGGGCGGGATCGGTGCCGCGGCCAGGTTGTCGGCGACGATCGCTTCGGTCCGGGCATACATCAGCCACATACCGATCGCGTATCCGCCGATCCCGAAGAACGCCATGTGTCCCAGCGACAGGATCCCGCAATAGCCCCAGAGGACATCCATGGCCACTGCCACGAGGCACAGGCACAGGGTCTTGCCCAATGTCTTGACGAAGGAGGTCGAGACAAGGCCCAGACCCGCGGCTTCTGACAGGATGGTCACCACGATGGTGAACGCCGCCAGTGCGCCCAGAAACAAAAGCACGGAGGGGTGTCTCAGGATGAAGGGCCGGCGCGGTCCGCTGTCTTGAACAAGGCTCATGATCCTAGCCCCCCGCAGCCCGCCCCTTGAGCGCGATGATCCCGCGCGGCCGGAACTGGATGAAGATGATGATGATGATGATCATGTAGGTCTGTGCCGCCAGCGTGTTCGACGGATTGAGCCATTCGATACCCTTCTGGAACGAGCCGATGAGGGCGGCCCCGGCCAGCGTGCCCCAGACATTGCCGACACCGCCCACAACCACTGTCATGAAGCTTTGCACGATGTAGTCGGAGCCCATTTCCGAGGTGACCTTGGCATAAAGGCCGATCGCCACGCCCGCGATCCCCGCGACCCCGGAGCCAAGCCCGAAGGTCAGCATGTTGATCCGGTCGGGATTGATCCCCATCGAGGCCGCCATGCCGGGATTCTGCGTCACCGCCCGAACCTCGAGGCCAAGACGGGTTCGGTTGAGGATGAACAGGATCAGGACAAGGAACATCAGCGCCAGAACGAAGATCGCGATCCGGATATAGCTGATCTGGACGACGTCGTTGACGACCCTCGCCCCATCCAGCCAACCGGGCGAGGTCAGCGGCCGGGCCTGCGTGCCGAAGATGTTCTTGGCCAGTTGTTGCAGCGCGATGGAGATCCCGAAGGTCGCCAGCAGCGTCTCGAGCGGGCGATGATAGAGCCATCGGATCACCAGCCGCTCCATCGCGACACCGGCGGCAAAGGTCACCGCAAAGGCCAGCGGGAGCGCCACGACCAGAGACAGGGTGTAATCGGGGATGACCAGTTGCACGACATAGCCGGTGTAGGCGCCCATCATGATGAATTCGCCATGTGCCATGTTGATCACGCCCATCACGCCGAAGGTGACGGCCAGTCCGATCGCGGCGAGGAAGTAGATCGAGGCCAGCGACAGCGCGTCAAGGCCAAGATCGACCGCCTGCCCCATCGCGACCCGCGTCTCGATGGCAGCCAGCGCCTCTTCGGCGGCGCGGGTCACGCTGGCATCCGCCTCTGCATAGACGTCGTAGAACGTGTGGGCGGCGAGGGCCGCGGTGATTTCGTCCTCGGTGACGAAGGGGGCCACCTGCCCGGCCTCGGCCAGCGCCTGATAGGCGTCGACCCGGCGGGCGGGATCGCCCAGTTCGTCGACCGGAACGCCGCCGACCGCGCCATCGGCCAGGTTCTCGACGAGGGCCGCGCGCAGCGCGTCGGCCGAGATACGTTGCGGCGCAAGGCCCGCGTCGACCAGTTCCAGATAGGCCTCTTCGCGGGACAGATCGACGCCCACGATCCGTTCGCCGGCGATATTCTCGCCCTCGGGCAAGTCGGCCGCCACCTCGGAGGAGCTGCGCAGGATCTGGTTCAGCACCGCGCGCGCCTCGACCGAGGACCGGTCGGCCAGCGTTTCGATCGCGGTGATCCTCTCTTCGGGGACATCGCCGAAACCGGCGATCAGCATGCCCAGCAGCATTTCCTTGCGGGCCTTGAGATCGGGATCGGCCTCGTTGTCGATCGCGCCCGACAGGGGCCCGATCTGATCGGCCGACAGATCCCGCGCGATCGCATCGACGGCGGCCTGCCGTCGTTCGATATCGGGATCGGATAGTTGAAACTGAACAAGCGCCGATCCGATTTCCCGGCGCACACCGCCGTTGGGGCGGATTTGCTCGATCTCGGATTTGTCTGCGGTGCCGACCTCTTCGCCCGTGGCGATATCCAGCAGGGTGAACTGGTCGTCATCACGCTCGATCACGTAGAAGAACAGCCCGTCGGCGCCCCGGACCCAGACATCGCGGTTCTGGAAGGCCTCGAGGAACCCGAGCGTTCCGGGGAGCCCAGAGGCGGCCAGCGCCTCGAGCATGGGGCCCACGGTCCGGCGTGACGGGCTGGCCACGATCTCCTGGTAGTCTTGCAGGATCGACTGAAGGTCGGATTGCTGGGCCTGCGCCCCTATCGGGGCGGACACGAGCAGGAATAGCGCGAGCAGGAAGGCGCGGATCATCTGGGACTTCTTTCCAGCGGAGAATGGGGGGCGCGGGCATCACACCCGCGCGCCCCGTCTGCCATCAGTAGTTCGAGGTCAGCTGAACGCAGGTGGATGTCTCGGTGTTGTACATCCCGCAGCCAAGCTCCTGCCAATCGGACGTCAGAACGGCCGATTCCGGCAGGAAGTCCGTCCAGGCATCGCCCGGCACTTCGCTGGTCTGGCTGATGATGTCGAACTGGCCATCCGCCGTGATCTCGCCGATCAGAACAGGCTTGGCGAGGTGATGGTTCGCGCCCATCACGGCCATGCCGCCGGTGAGATTCGGGAATTCCTGACCCCACATCGCCTCGCGCACGGCATCCACATCGGTGGTACCCGCTTCGGTGACCGCGTTCACCCACATGTTGAAGCCGATGTAATGGGCTTCCATCGGGTCGTTGGTCACGCGGTCGGTATTGCCAATGAAATCATGCCAGGCGGAGATGAATTCGGCATTGGCCTCGGTGTCCGCGGACATAAAGTAGTTCCACGCAGCGAGGTGACCGACGAGGTTCGTCGTATCGAGGCCCGACAGTTCCTCTTCACCGACAGAGAAGGCGACGACGGGAAGGTCGTCTGCCGACACGCCGGCCGCCGCGAGTTCCTTGTAGAAGCCGATGTTGGCGTCGCCATTGATCGTCGAGATGACGCCGACCTGCTTGCCGTCCTCGCCCAGCGCCACGACGTCAGAAACGATCGTTGCCCAGTCGGAATGGCTGAACGGGGTGTAGTTCACGAAGATGTCTTCTTCGGGAATGCCCGCGTCCAGAAGGTACTGCTCGAGGATGTTGTTCGTGGTGCGCGGATAGACATAATCGGTGCCCAGAAGCGCGAATTTCTCGACGCCCAGTTCCTCGAGGAAATAGTCGACGGCCGGGATAGCCTGCTGGTTCGGCGCGGCGCCGGTGTAGAACACGTTGCGCGAGCTTTCCTCGCCCTCGTACTGCACAGGATAGAACATCAGTCCGTTCAGTTCCTCGAGAACCGGCAGCGCAGACTTGCGGCTGACGGAGGTCCAGGCACCGAAGATCACATCAACTTCGTTAACGGTCAGCAACTCGCGCGTCTTTTCGGCAAAGAGCGGCCAGTCGGAGGCCGGGTCGACGACGACCGCTTCGACTTCGCAGCCCAGCAGGCCACCCGCGGCGTTCTGCTGCTCGACGAGCATCAGCATCGTGTCTTTCAGAGTTGTCTCGGAAATCGCCATGGTGCCCGAGAGCGAATGCAGAACGCCGACCTTGATCGGGCAATCCTGCGCCGCGGCAGCGGTCGACATCGCGAGAAGCGCACCCGTGGTCAGGCTGGCGAATTTGGTGAAAGTCTTCATTGACTAACGTCCCCGTTTTCTGGCTGCGGTGACGTGCCTCTGCGCCCTTTTCAAAACGCAAATTCAGCATATCTTTTCACCGCAACGTGTCAGTTGCCGTCGCGCGGGGGTATGAGTTTTAGCGGACCAAGCCCCTGCGCGTCGTTTCAAGGTCTGGTGACCCGATCAGAACTTGCGCGGGCTCATCGCGCGCCGGCAATATCGACGATGCCAAAACGATCAATCATGCTGCATATGCGAGATTATTGAGCAGAAGTCGCGGGATTCGCCTTTTGCAGTTGCAGCATTGACTCGACGTCAGGACTTCAGGCCCCGTGAAACACGAAGGACCGCATCGACACCGAACCCAGATCGATCGCATCCGTCATGAAGGTCAGGTCATCATCAGGCCCGGAAGCCCCCGCGATCGTGAGCGCGGGCAGGTAGTGATCCACCGTCGGATGGGCCTCGGGCAGCAATGATCCCATCGCCACACGATCAGCGAGAGCCGCGTGATCACGCGCCTCGAGCCGGTCGGCAAAAAAGCTGTCGAACGCGACCGCGAAATCCTGCGGCGCGGCACCCGGGCTCATCCGGCGCAGGTTGTGCACGATGTTGCCCGATCCCATGATCAGAACGCCGCGTTTGCGAAGATCGGCCAGCGTCCGGCCGATCTCGATATGGTGATCAAGGTCGGCGGACATGTCGATCGACACCTGGAACACCGGGACGTCGGCCTCGGGATAGAGGAATTTCAGAACGGCCCAGGACCCGTGATCGAGCCCCCAGCTGTCATCCTCGGCGGAATTGTGGCTGGCCAGAAGGCTCACGACATCGCGGGCCAGATCAGGAGCGCCGGGAGCCGGGTAGGTCATCTCATAGAGCGCCTGCGGAAAGTTCCGGAAATCGTGGATCGTGCGCGGCAGTGCCGAGACATCGACGAGGGTCGTGCCTTTTGTCATCCAGTGCGCCGAGACCACGAGGATCGCCTGCGGGCGCGGCAACGTCGCACCGAGGTCGCGCCATGCCCGGCTGTAGGCCGTGTCCTGCAGCGCATTCATCGGGCTGCCGTGACCCAGAAAGACGACGGGCATCCTGGCCGAGGGGCGGAGACGATCGCGGAGCGCATCCAGCGTTGTGGCCGTTGTCATGGTGTCGGTTCCTTTTCTGATGCTGCCCCGGGGCGACCCGGCACACCCAGAATAGAAGGGAACGACCTTCAACGATATGGTCTCTATGTGCTATGACTATCCACAAATCATTCGCAATAGGCTGTCATGGATACACTCGACCAGTTGCGCGCCTTTGTCGCCACGGCACAGACAGGCTCCTTCACCGCCGGTGCGCGGCTTCTGGGCCTCTCCAACAGGCTGACCTCGAAATACGTGGCCGAACTCGAACGGGATCTCGGCGTCAGGCTCTTGCAAAGAACGACCCGAAAGGTCGGGCTGACGCCATCGGGCGCCGAACTCATGGCCCGGGCCCCGGCGCTGCTCGAGGGTTTCGACGAGTTGATCGGCGCGATCCGCGACGATGCGGGGGCATTGTCCGGGACGATCCGTATCGCGGCGCCCGTCATCTTTGGCGAAGCAAGGCTCGTGGGTCTTCTCAACCGGTTCCGCCGGGCCAATCCGGGGCTGGAGATCGACCTGCGGCTGAGTGACGCCCATGTCGACCTGGCCGCCGAAGGCATCGATCTGGCCTTTCGCGCGGGATCGCCGCGCGCCTTTTCACTCAAGATGCGGAAGCTGGGGATGATCCAGACCCGGCTCGTGGCCAGCCAAAGCTACCTCGACGCGGCGGGCATACCGCGGGAACCCGCAGAACTGGCGGAACATGAATGTATCATCGACACCAACCAGACGTTGCCGCGGCGCTGGATGTTCCGCAAAGACGGGGCCGAGGTCGCGATTGCCGTCAAAGGCGGCTTTGCGGTGAATTCCGCCCGTGGTGCGGCAGAGCTCGCCCGGGCCGGGGCCGGGATCGCCTATGCGCCGGATTTCGCCGTCGATGGCGACATCGCCGGGGGACATCTGCGCCCGCTTCTGACCGATTACGAAACGCTTCGCATAGAACTGAGCGTTGTCTGGCTCGATGGGCAGGTCCTGCCCCGCAAGTTGAGGGCGCTCGTCGATTTCGCGGCACAGGAGATGCGGGCATCCGGATCGCTGGTTCAATCGGGATAGGTCCAGCGCAGGGCGATCCCCCCGGGCAGAACACCCTCGAACCACGTGGCCAGCGCCGCGTTCAGCGAGGCAAGACGCGCCTTGCGATCAGGCAGATCGCACATCCAGGTGACGACGTTGGCCGATCCCCGTGCGCCGGGATCGGGGAACAGGTAGGCGCAGCCGATATAGCGCCCACCCTCGTCGCGCACGATCCACGAGAACGACCGGCGCAGCGTGAATTCGCGATCATGCCACGCCAGGTCGATCAGGTCCTCTTCCCGCGTCAGGCCTTCGGGCCACGACCCCCAGAAGCCGGTCAGCACCCCGGCGGCGCCTGTCACGGCCTCGAAATCCTCGTCGACCTGCGCCATCGACAGCGGCGTCAGGCAGAACGGCGGAAGGTCGACCGCACGCGGCAGATCGACCCCTGCGAAATCGGGATGCGGGTCCATGTCAGGCGTCGGGCTGCTTTGCCTCACGCTTGAACGGATTTTCGTCGGGCACCTCGTATTCCGGGATCAAATCTCCCGCTGCGCGCGCCTCGGCCATGTAGCGGAAGGCGTTGATCGACATGCGCATCAAGTGGTCACCCGCCTTCATGGCGGGGTATTTCTCGACCGTCTCGGGCGTGCGGAACTTCTCCAGCGGCTCGACAATGGCATGGTAATCAAGGCCGAAGAACAGCGGGAACGAGAACCGTTCATTGCCGGAATTGACGACGCGGTGCTGTGTCGACTTGAACTGCCCACCCGACCACGTCTCGAAGATGTCGCCGATATTGACGATGAAACATCCCGGGATCGGCGGCGCCTCGATCCAGACATCCTCGGCATTCATGACCTGAAGACCCGGTCCGCCCTGAAGCAGGATCGTGAAGCATTCGAAATCCGAATGCGCGGCGATGCCGACGATATCCTTCGTGGCGGGCATGTCGTTGGGCACATATCGCAGCATCCGCAACTGCGACGTGGGATAGGTGATGTGCTGGGTCAGCTCTTCGGGTTCGACCCCAAGCTCGAGAGCAAGGGCATCCAGCAGGCGCAGGCCAAGATCGAAGACGTTGTCGTAATAGGTGGCGACCGTATCCTTCCAGCCGGGGATATCGGGCCAGATGTTCGGCCCGGTCATCCGCCAGCCCGCGAGGTAGTCGGGATGATCCGCCGGCGCCTCGTAGGACATGTCCCAGGCTTCGTTGAAATTGATCTGTTTGGGGAAATCGGAGCCGTTCTCTTCAAGGGGAACATAGCCGCGATGATTGGTGGTGAAGCCCGACCAATACTTCATCTTGTAGCTGCGCGGCTTGTAGTGGAATTCCTTTGACGCCGCGAACATCGCGTCGATCAGGTCCTGCGGAATGCCGTGACCGGTTATGTAGAAGAAGCCCGATGTGCGGGCGGCTTCGCCCAGCGCCGCGGCGACCTGCGCCTTGTCTTCGGGATCGTCCGTGAACAGGCCCGACAGGTCGATGACAGGCAACGTGGCGTCGTCGATCGTGAGGGCCTTCTGGTCATCAGAAATGGTCGCGCGGGTCATGTGGTTTTCTCCGATTCCGTTGATCGACCGACTGTCCCACGCCCGCGGGAGATGGGAATCAGCGGCGATTAAGAAAGTTTCCGATCCGTTAACCGACGCTCAAAATTTGATCGTTTGACTGCATGGTCGGCGCGTTTTGGGTCAGGTCGCGTTGACCGGACGGGGCCGTCTGCCGCGCAGTCCAACCATCAACAGGGGAGCCACGGCGGGCGAGCTGCGCCCACGCGGCCGTGAATAAAGGATCGAACATGACAAGAATGAATCGACGCAGCCTTCTAAAGACCGGCGCCGCCACCTTTGCGGCATCGAGCCTCGGTGCACCGCTGATCGCGCAGGATCGCAGCCTCAAGATCGGCTCCTACGGCGGCTATTTCGAGAACAGCTTCAAGGAACATGTCTATCCCGCCTTTACCGAAGCGACCGGCATCGCCATCGAAAGCGTGACCCAGCCCAACTCGACCGACTGGCTTGTCACCATGCAGCAGGCCACCGCCGCGGGCAGCGTTCCGGCTGACCTGTCGCTTTACGCGCGCGACACGCTGATCAAGGCAAGCCGGATTGGCGGGCTCTTGCAGCCGCTGGACCTGTCGGCCATGCCGGCCACGTCGAACCTCGATCCCTACTTCGTGTTCGAAGGCAACGAAGGCCCGCTGGGCGTTGGCGCGATGTCGTGGTTCACGGCGATGGTCATCAACCCCAACGAGGTGGACGCGCCGGAAAGCTGGGCCGATTTCTGGGACAGCTCTCTCTACGAATCGTCACTGGGCCTGTCGCGCAACTACAACTCGCAGTTCCTCGACATCGTTGCCGCGACCTTCTTCGAAGGTGAGGCCACCTTTGCCACGCAGGACGGGATCGTCGCGCTGATCGAGAAGGCAGCCGAGATCAAGCCCAATGTCGCGCTCTGGTGGTCGGCCGAAAGCCAGATGGAACAGTCGATGAAGAACGGCGACGTGATCGGCGGCCAGTATTACCTCGACGTGGCCAACCTCATGATGGCCGACGGCTTCCCGATCCAGCCGCTGTTCCCGAAGGAAGGAAACCCGCAGGATTACGGCTCGTGGTGCCTGTCCTCGCTGTCGGACAAGAGCGCCGAAGCGGCCGAGTTCATCAACTATTCGTCCGACCCGGCGACGCAGGCCCTGATGAGCCGGATGATCGGCACCGCGCCGCTGGTGGACAAGTCGCTGACCGATCTGAGCGACGAGGAATTCACCTTCGTCTCGGGCACGCCGTCGATCAAGCCCGCCTACGAGGCCTATCTCGACAACGAGACGTTCATCAAGGAAACCTGGGACAAGATGCTGGCAGGGGCATAAGCGCCAATGTCCGGCCTTGTTCTCAAGGGGATCACAAAGCGGTTCGGCGGCACCCTTGCCGTCGAACAGGCCGACCTGACCTTCGAGGAGGGTGCGTTGACCGCCCTCCTCGGACCGTCGGGCTGCGGCAAGACCACGCTCTTGCGGATGATCGCAGGCCTCGAGGCGCCCTCGACCGGTTCGATCACGCTGGGCAAACGCAACATCACCGATCTGCCCGCCCACAAGCGCAAGTTCGGCATGGTGTTCCAGAGTTTCGCGCTGTTCCCGCATCTGAACGTGCGGGAAAACGTGGCCTATTCGCTGACCATTTCCGGCGCGTCGAAGACGGCCGCCGCGGAAAAGGCATCCACGCTACTGGACCTCGTGCAATTGTCGGCCATGGGCGACCGACGCATCGGGGAATTGTCGGGCGGCCAGCGTCAGCGCGTGGCCATCGCAAGGGCCCTTGCGCAGGAACCGGATGTCTTCCTTCTGGATGAACCGATGTCAGCGCTTGACGCAAAGTTGCGCGAAGAGATGCAGGTCGAGCTGCGTCTGCTGCAACAGCGGCTTGGCATCACCACGATCGTCGTCACCCATGATCAGCGCGAAGCGATGACAATGGCCGACAGCATTGTCGTGATGTCGAATGGGCGGGTGGAACAGGTGGGCTCGCCCCAGGATATCTATCACCGGCCGGAAAACGCCTTTGTCGCGGATTTCATCGGCAAGGCGAATTTCTTTGACGGTGTGGCCGAGGCGGGCGGCATCCGCGTGGGAGACCAGACGCTTGTCAGCAAATCGAAATTTCACGCAGGCTATCAGGTTCGCGTGGCGATCCGGCCCGAACGTGCGGCCCTCGATGATGCCGAGGGTCCGAACCGTCTGCCCGCGACCATAACCTTTGTCCGCGACCTTGGTCCGCACCGGGAATATCACCTTGATACCGCGATCGGGCCGATGGTCGTCGAATACGCGATCGGCGAAGGCGCCCGACCGATGAAGACGGGCGACCACGTCGAAGTGCGCCTGCCGCCGGACGCGCTTCACGTCTTCCCGCACCCGACCGCCGCGATGGCCGCGGAATGAGCGTCGCGGACGGCATCGATCCGCCCTTGGGCGAAGAGACCGCCCCGGCGCGGGCGCCGTTCCGCTGGTCGCGGGTTCTGCCGTGGGGCCTGACCGCGCTGATCGCGCTCTTCTGTGTCGTGCCATTCCTGCTGGTGATCGCGATTTCCTTTGGCCGCAAGATCGAAGGCGCCGCCTGGGTCTGGGACTTCACCTTCGAGAATTACCAACGCTTCTTCGTGGGCACCCTTTGGCCCGACGAGGTGACATTCCTTTACCTGCAGCAGCTTGGCTATTCGTTCTGGTACGCGGTCATCGCCTCGATACTCGCGGTGATAACGGCGCTTCCCTTCACGCTGGCGCTGACGCGGCTGTCGCGCAGGGCACAGGCGGCTTGGCTGGTGTTCATCCTGTCGTCGTTGTCGCTGTCCGAGGTCTTCATCGTGATGGGCTGGGACATCCTTCTGTCGAACAATTCCGGCCTTCCGGCCCTGTTCAAATCCACCGGCCTGACCGACTGGCTCAAGGCCGTGGGCTGGTTCGACACGCTCAGGGAATGGGGGCTCGCCAATCCCCGAAACGTGAAATTCAAGACATCCGAATTCGCCACGATCCTGACGATGAGCTATCTCGTCTGGCCTTATTCGGTGATCCTGCTCTATCCGGCGCTTTCGCGGCTCGACCCATCGCTGAGCGAGGCGGCGCGGACGATGGGCGCGGGCAACCTGACCGTGCTGCGCACCGTCACCCTGCCGTCGGTCCGGCTGCCGCTGTTCGGCACGACGCTTCTTCTGTTCGTGTTCCTGCTGGGCACCTACGTGGCGATCACGGTCTTTGCCGATCCCTCGAAACACACGACGGCGGTGGCGATCTATTCCAACGTGCGCGGGGCGAACCTGAACGCGCCCTTCGGCGCGACGCAGGCCGTGATCCTGCTGGTGTCGGCGAGCGTGTGCCTTGTCCTTGGACACACGCTGAACCGCTGGTCGGAGGCGCGATGATGCGGGGGATTGGGCACATATATATGGCATTGTCGGCGATCGTTCTGGCGCTGCCCATCGTCGTGGTCTGCGGCGCCGCCCTGAACGGCGGGCGCACGATGACCTTTCCGCCGCGCGAGCCGACGCTTGCCCGGTTCGGGGAATTCTTCATCTACGAGACGGTCTGGACGAATGCGCTTGGCAATTCGCTGATCGTGGCCTTCGGGGCGGCGACGCTGGCCGTTCTGCTGGCCTGGCCGATCGCCTATCTTCTGTGGTCGACCGGGTCGCGGCTGTCACAGGTATTGGCGGGCCTCGGGTCCCTGCCCTTTGCCGTGCCGCCCATCGTCTTTGGCGTGGGGCTCGGGTTCTTCTGGGGGTTCACCGGTGGGCTGGGCGAAATCTGGGCAGGCGTCGTGAGCCATGCGATCCTGCTGATGGCCCTACCCCTTGTCACGATCTCCATCGGGTTGCGCGCGATTGACCGCGCGCATCTGGATGCGGCCGCGACCATGGGCGCGACAGAGGCCGTGACGTTCCGGACGGTCGTCCTGCCGCAGACGGTGCCCTACACGATCTCGGGTTTCTTCTTTGTGCTGGTCCTGTCGTTCAACGAATTCATCGTGATGTTCTTCGTCTCGGCATCGTCCTACGCGACGGTGACACTGCAGATCTTCAACTCGCTCCGGAACGGTTACACGCCCACGATGGCGGTGGCTGCGATCACCTTCATCGTGGTGTCCGTTCTGGTCTTTTCCGCAGTCGCCCGCTGGGGCGACCTTCCGCGCCTAATGGGCGCGGACCAATCCCGCAACTGAGGAGGATTTCCCATGCCCCGCCAACCTACCATCGTCGGCAAGGCCGCACTTCTTGTCATCGACATCCAGAAAAGCGCCTTCATGGACGTGAAGGCCGGCATTCCCGTGATGGACGGCTATCGCCAGAACATGGAGCGCGCGCGCAGCGTCGTGGATGCGGCCCACGAGAATGGTATTCCCGTGATCTTCATCCAGGAAATCCACCGCCGCGACATGATCGATTACGGCCGCGAGCTTGACGGGTCGGAAAGCATCCACTGCATGGAAGGCGAACCCGGCACGCCCGTCGCCTTCGAGGAAATGGGCCGTCAACCCGGCGATTATTTCGTCCCCAAGCGGCGCTATTCCTGTTTCTTCGGGACCGAGATGGAAATCCTTCTCAAGGGGCTGAAGGCCGAGACGCTGATCATGGTCGGCGGCATGACGGATGTCTGCGTGCATTATTCCTTCGTCGACGGGCATCAGCACGATTACTACTGCCGGGTTGTGGCCGATTGCGTCGGCGGCACATCGCCCGAGGCGCATCAGGCCTCGCTCAACGCGATGGAATACCTGCAGGAAGGCGCCGTGATCAGTGCGGCCGACATCATCGCCGAGATGGGATCGGCGCGGATCGCCGCCGAATGATCGGGGCCGGCGATCTTCAGGGCCATTGGCGGCGCGCGTGGCTCCGGGCGCCGGGCGTCGAGGATCGTCTGACCTCGGTGCACTGGATGCAGGCCGGCAGCCTTTATGCCGATGTCCGCATTCCCGCCGATCGCCCGGATATCCGGGGGGCCGCCGCGCTGAGCGATCTGGCCCCCCGCACCCTGCGCCGGCTGCTGGAAGCCGAGGGCTTCGCCGGTCATATCACCGTCGAGAACGATATCTGCACGTGGGAGCGACGGATCAACTGGCACGGCGCCACCGAGGTCATCGACGCGGGCCATATGGCGATCGACGATAACGGCGCCCTGACGGAAACCGGCGTCCATGCCGAATATGCCGAGTTGTGGCACCGGCTGGATGACGACCCCTCCGAAGGGATCGAACTGACCGGGCCCTCGGGCCGGACAGGCTTCCTAGTCACGGTGGGTCACCGGTTCGTTCTGGGGCTGGGCGATCCGGACGCGCCCGCGACGGCAGAGATCATCGCGGCACTCGATCAGGGACGGCGTCCCGACGGTCTTGCCGATGTCTTCTCGCGCCTGCACGTTCTGGGGCGCTGGAAGGGCGCCAGCGGCATGGCCGATCAGGCGACCAATCCGCTGATGCAGGGGCGTCCCGTCCTGACCCGCACGGCCGACGGGTTCATCCTGCATGACATGGATTTCAACGGCACCGAACGGACCGAGGCGCTTGCCCCGCGCCCGGCGCATGTTGTGGCGGCCTAAGCCTCGCCCCAGAGGTCGAGATAGCGGTTCACGATCTCATCGCGCCGTTCCGGCCCGAACGCAGGATCATGGCCGCCATAGACCTGCTTGACCGGCAGATCGCGAATGCGTTTCAGGCTGGCCGCGTAATCCGGCACGCTCATCCCCGGGCCGTCATAGATCAGCGGCCCGTCATAGATGGCGTCCGCGCCGAAGAGTGTGCCGCTCGCGTCGTGCCAGAGGCCGATCTGCCCCGGCGAATGGCCGGGCAGGTGCAGCACCTCGGCGCGCCAGTCACCCAGATCGACGACGTCGCCGTCGCGGACCAGCGAGGTCGGCGCAGCCCCCGTCAGGCGATAGCGAGAGGGATCATATCCTTCGTGCGGGATCGCATCGATGAGCATCGGCCAGAGCGGCGGATAGCCCGCGTCGAGGAACAGCTGGCGGAACCGGTCGGGGATATCCGCGCTATCGAGGCTGTAGGGCGTCGGATCCGCCATCTCTTCGGCCTCGAGAGGGTGGGCCAGACGCGTTTCGAACTCATGCGCCGCGCCGATGTGATCGACATGGGCATGGGTCGTAAACAGGATCAGCGGCTTTGCGGGATCGGGCCTTATGCCGTCGATCACCGGTCGCAACGGTGCGATGCCCATCCCGCTGTCGATCACCAGATCCGCGTCGCGGCCCAGCACGAGAAAGATATTTGCGGAAAAGATCGGGTGCACATGGGGCTCGGTCAGGCACCATGTCCGATCATCCAGCGAGGTCAGGCCGTACCACGGCAAAGCGACGGGATATGTCATGCCCCGAACCTGAGACGGGACATGCGAAAATGCCATCTTTCCGCTGCTTTCGTGACCACCACCCCCGATAGATGCCCAAAAAGCAGGCGCCAAGCCCGCGCTTTGCCCCGCAAACGGGCGCGAATCCGTGACTCCCCGCTGTGCTGCTGCATCGTTGAGGTCAAGCAGGGTGTCTAGGGTTCCGCCTCAACCTCCTCCTCCTCCCCGAGGGTCTGGTCCGAGAGACGCCACCGTGCCGGCAAATTCCGGTCTCGGTACACGGCGGGGCAAAATCCCGGGAGAGCACTGCGATATTTTGGGGGCTGACCGATCTCTCCCGTTCCGCCTCGGTCCCCCCGATACCATCGTTTTTGGCGGAACGTCGCATAAGGGGGATATCCCATGCCAGAATTCCGCACGATCGCCGCAGTTGCTGCCGCGCTGACCATCGGCGCCACCGCACCCGCCGTCGCCCAGGACAGAACCGAATTCCGCGTCGCCTGGTCGATCTATGTGGGCTGGATGCCGTGGGGCTATCTTGAAGACTCCGGCATCATGGACAAATGGGCCGAAAAATACGGGATCGATGTCGAGATCGTTCAGATCAACGATTATGTCGAATCCATCAACCAATACACCGCAGGCGCCTTCGACGGCGTGTCCGCCACCAACATGGATACCTTGTCGATCCCCGCAGGCGGCGGCGTCGACACCACCGCCCTGATCGTCGGGGACTTCTCCGACGGAAATGACGCGGTGATCCTCAAGGGCGACGGCGAGCTGGCCGATCTGGCGGGCAAGCCGGTCAACCTGGTAGAGCTGTCGGTTTCTCACTACCTGCTGGCCCGCGCGCTCGACAGTGTCGGCCTGCGCGAGGCGGACCTCGCCTCCGTGATCAACACCTCGGACGCCGACATGATCGCAGCCTTCGCGACGCCTGACGTCGAAGCGGTGGTGACGTGGAACCCGCTCGTGTCGACCATACTCGAAGATCCCAACGCCAAGAGCGTCTTCGACAGCTCCGACATACCGGGCGAGATCATCGACCTGATGGTGGTGAATACCGAAACGCTCGAGGCCAATCCCGATTTCGGCAAGGCGCTTGTGGGCGCTTGGTACGAAGTGATGGGCCTGATGGCCGCCGGCGATGAAGACGTGCTGACCGCCATGGCCGAGGCCTCGGGCACCGATCTGGCGGGATATCAGGCGCAGCTTGCCTCGACCCAGATGTTCTATGATCCCGCCGATGCGGTGGCGTTCACACAAAGCGCCGAATTGCCTGCGACCATGATCAACGTGGCCGAGTTCCTGTTCGACAAGGGCATCCTTGGCGTGGGCGCGCCCTCTGCCGATTTCGTGGGCATCGCCTATCCTGACGGATCGGTGACGGGCGACGAAGGCAACGTTCAGTTCCGCTTCGACACGACCTATATGCAAATGGCCGCCGACGGCGCGCTCTGATCCGGCGCGGGTGGGAGCAGTCCCTTGAGGTTGATCAACAGGCATCCCGGCCGGCTGACGCGGACAGCGCTTGTCGCACTTCCGTTTCTGCTGGCGTTCGGAGCCTATGCGATAGGTTCGGACATCCGTCTGACCGCCAACCCGTCGGACAAGCTCCTGCCCGCCCCCTCCACCATCGCCGAAACGGCGCACCGGCTGTTCACCATGCCCGATCAGAGGTCGGAAAAGATCCTCCTGTGGGGCGATACGGCCGCGAGCCTGATCCGGCTGGGGCTTGGTGTCGGCATCTCGGCCGTTCTGGCCACGATCCTCGGGCTTCTGATCGGCCTGCTCCCCTATGTGCGCGCCACGTTGGCGGGGTTTGTCGCGGTGGTGTCGATGATCCCGCCACTGGCGGTTCTGCCCATTCTCTTCATCGTCTTTGGCCTTGGGGAATTGTCCAAGGTCGTCCTGATCATCGTGGGCATCCTGCCCTTCCTGATCCGCGATCTGTCAGCCCGGGTGATCGAGATCCCGCGCGAGATGATCGTGAAGGCAGAGACGCTGGGCGCCTCTACCTTCGTCATCGCGCTCCGGGTCGCGCTGCCACAGCTTCTGCCCCGCCTGATACAGGCGGTGCGCCTGTCGCTGGGCCCGGCATGGCTGTTCCTGATCGCGGCCGAAGCCATCGCCGCCGAACGCGGGCTGGGCTACCGCATCTTCCTCGTGCGGCGGTTCCTCGCGATGGACATCATCCTGACCTATGTCATCTGGATCACGTTTCTCGCCTTCATGATGGACATGGTCCTGCGCTGGCTGTCGCGCCGGCTGTTCCCCTGGACGGAGGCGAGCCTGTGAACGGTTGCGCGATCCATGGGCCATGTGGTCTCCTGAACCGGCGACTTAACGCCGGAGCGACACATGCCCGATCCAGAGACGAACAAGGCGACGGTCACCGCCTTCTACGACATGATGTTCAACGAGTGCCGCCCGCGCGACGCAATCGAACGGTATGCCGGCAACAGATACATCCAGCACAACCCGCATGTGGGAGACGGCAAGGAAGCCTTCATCGACTATTTCGAACGGATGGCCCGAGAGCATCCGGGCAAGTGCGTCACGTTCAAGCGTGTGATCGCAGAGGGCGACTACGTGGTGCTGCACTGTCACCAGCAATGGCCGACATCGGAGGATTATGCCGGCATCGACATCTTCCGCCTCGATGCGGAGGGCAAGGTGGTCGAGCATTGGGATGTGCTTCAGGTCATGCCGAAGGTCAGCGCGAACGAGAACGGCATGTTCTGACCCTCAGCCCGGGAGGCCGGGCATGAGTTTCGTCGTCGCCAGAGACATCTTCCAGTCCTACGGAACGCGTCCGATCCTGCAGCGCGTGAACGTGACGGTCGAGGAAGGGGAATTCATCTCGATCGTGGGTGCATCGGGCTGCGGCAAATCCACCTTCCTTCGGCTTCTTCTCGCGCAGGAGCGCCCGACCCGGGGCGAGATTCGAGTGGCCGGCGCCGAACCCGCCGAGGAGCCGGGCCGCGATCGCGGCGTCGTCTTTCAGCGGTATTCCGTCTTTCCGCACATGACCGTTCGCGACAATATCGTCGCGGGCGAAAGCTTTCGCACCAGATGGGGCATGTTTTCGGGGGCCGCGAAACGCGCGGCGCGCGACCGGGCGGACGAGACGCTCAGACGCATCGGTCTCGATCATGTGGCCGATCAGTATCCTGCGACGCTCTCGGGCGGGATGCAGCAGCGCCTCGCCATCGGGCAGGCGCTGACGGCAAAGCCCCGGATCCTTCTGCTCGACGAGCCGTTCGGCGCGCTCGATCCCGGCACACGGCTGTCGATGCATGATTTCCTGCAGGATCTGCGCGAGGAGACGGGCATGACCGTCTTCATGGTGACCCATGACCTCGAAGAGGGGTTCAAGCTGGGCGACCGGGTCCTTGTCTTCGACAAGCCGCGCTGGGATCCGCACGACCCCAACGCCTATGGCGCCACCATCACCTACGATTTCGATGCCCGCGATGGCGGCATCCCGTTTCAACGCATCAAGGAGGACACCCATGTTTTTCGCCCCGCCTGAGCGATCGCGATCGCATCATCCGGCCGACCGGCGCCTGTCAGATCGGCGGCATCACCACCCGGATTTGACCAAGCTGCGCGGCTGGAAGGCCATGCAGGCCGAGGGAGACCTTCCCGAGGGCCGCTGGGACGAAGAGCGCCGCTGGGCGCTGCGCATGGGCCTGACCGGCGCCGACACCATCGAAGACAAGTCGATCCCCACCTTCGCGCGGGGCGAGCTGCCGCACTACGCGGGCATCAACACCTTCCTCAAGGCGCCCTACGCCGAGGATGTGACGGAGGTAAAGGATTATGACGCCACTGTTCTGGGCATCCCGTTTGACGGCGGCACAACTTACCGCCCCGGCACAAGGTTCGGACCACAAGGCGTTCGCAAGATCTCGGCTCTCTATACGCCTTACAATTATGAAATGGGTGTCGATCTTCGCGAGCAGATGACGCTGTGCGACGCGGGCGATGTCTTCACCATCCCCGCCAATATCGAGAAGAGCTTCGACCAGATCAGCCGCGCGGTGAGCCATGTGTTCTCGTCCGGCTCCCTGCCGATCATGATCGGCGGTGACCATTCGATCGGCTTCCCCTGCGTGCGCGGCATCGCGGAATGCACCTCCAAGAAGATCGGGATCGTGCATTTCGACCGGCATGCCGACATCCAGGAAAAGGATCTCGACGAGCGGATGCACACCACCCCGTGGTTCCATTCGACGAACCTGCCCAACGTGCCCGCCAAGAACCTCGTGCAGGTGGGCATCGGCGGCTGGCAGGTCCCGCGCGAGGCGGTCAAGGTCGCCCGCGAGCGCGAGACCAACATCATCACCATGTCCGACATGGAAGCGATGGGCATCGACAAGACCGCCGAAATGGCGCTCGAGATGGCGTGGGACGGGGTCGACATGGTCTACATGTCCTTCGACATCGATTCGATCGACTGCGGCTTCGTCCCCGGCACAGGCTGGCCGGAACCCGGCGGTTTCCTCCCGCGCGAGGCGCTGGCACTGGCGTCCAAGGTCGCGGCCGAGGGCATCTGCGGTATGGAGCTGGTCGAAGTCTCGCCGCCCTATGACACCAGCGACATCACCGCGCTGATGGGCACGCGCGTGATCGTGGATGTGCTGGGATCGCTCGTCGCCTCGGGCAATCTGGGCAAGCACAAGCGCCATATCGACAAGCCCGTCACGATCCCGCACGGCGAATTCGAAGGCAAGAGGTGGTCCAATGCCACATGACATCGTCAACGGCCATATCGGCCACAACCACAGCCACGATCACCTGCACAGCCACATGCAGCCCGAGGACGAGGCCGCCGACATCCAGGTTCTGGCGACCCAGTTCATCGACGGCTTTGTTCAGGCCGCCGATAAGACAGCCTATCTGCGGCTTGCCGGTGTTCCGTTCGAAAGGCCCGGCAGCGCGGGCGCCAAGGCGCTCAAGCTGGTGGACGTGTCGCTGACCACCGAATGGCAGGTGGGCACCGCCTCCCCGTCCTTCGGATCACGCGAACTGAGCTATCTTCCCTTCCCCGGAGAGATGGTCAGCGAACGGACGAACATGGCGCTTGTCTATGTCTCGATGGACGAAAAATCCCTTCTCGATATCCGCGACTTCCTCGCCCACAAAACCAAGGAGCATCACGAATGAAGAAATTCCTCACGCTCGCCACGGCGCTGACCCCGCTTGCCGCGCTGCCCGCGCTCGCCCACACTGATGGCACGGCGCATGTCCATTCCATCGAAGGCCTGGCCTGGGCCATCGGCATCGCTCTGGTGGCGACACTGGCCTATGTCGCGGGGCGGGGTCGCCGCTAGGCTCAGGCCAGCTGAAGCCCCAGCCACAGCAGACCGATCAGCACCGGCTGGTGCAGCAGATAGACCGCGAGACTGTGTTGCCCGGGCCATGCAAGCGCCCGGGCAAACCTTGTCCGTGGCCCCGGCAAGGCCCGCATGTCGACAAGCTTGGCCACGACGATGCCAAGGAACATCGGCGCCAGCCACGGAAAGATCGGGATCAGATCCAGCGCCGGGCGCGGCCGCGCGGCAAGCCCGGTCCAGCCAAGCCACGGATCTAGCGGCAAGGACAACCCGAACCGCGCCCAGACCCCCAGCACGATCGCCGCGGCAAGCGCGGCAAGCCACGCAGGCCGCACTACCACCAGCAAGCCCGCCAGCTTCGCCACGACGATGACGTGCAGGATGCCGAAATAGACAAAGCTGCCGGGCATCGCCACGTAGGTCACCACCGAGATGATCAGGGCCGCCCCTGCGATAAGTGCGATCTGCCGCCAGAACGGCCGCCACCGGATGCCACGGCCATGCGCCAGAACAAGGCTGATCCCCACAAGGAACAGAAAGCTTCCGGCGACGACCCGTGCCATCACGTACCATCCGCCCTGAAGTGTCGTGCCCGGTTCGATCAGTTCGAACAATTCGAGGTCGGTGACGAAGTGAAAGACGATCATGCCCAGAAGCGCCGCGCTCCGCGCCAGATCGACGATCACGATCCGATCGCCCTGCGGCGGGCGGGCATCCGCGTTCATGAGGTCAACGGTCATGCCCGGCCCGACACAATGAAATGCAACGAAAACCGCATTGACCCCGATCTTTCTGACAAACCTTTCGTCGGCGACACGCCGTCGCCAATTGCGCGACGGTAGCGCCCCGATTGGCCTGCATCAACTGCCGCAACCCGGCCAAGACCCGCCTTGCAGGATTGCCGGCTCAACCTGATCCAACTTATCCTGAACCGGATGGCGACCCAAGTTCTCACCCGGCTTCTGCGCATCGCGGCGTGCTCTACCTTCGCATGTGGCGCTGTGCCCGTGTTCGCGCAGACCGATCTTGAAGGTCTGACCTGCCTCTCCCCGCCGTTCGAGGCCGCCCCCACCGAACAGGAACAGAAGGTCCGCTCGCTGGTCGTCTGGCTCCGCTCGGCGCTGGGGGAATTCGACAGCCTGATCGAGATCCTGGACGACCCGTCGCTTGAGGTCTGCCTTGGCGAGCGGTTGTTCGGGATACAGGGCTACTTCGAAGTCGGCAGCCGGCGCATCGTCCTGCGCGCCGATCTGGAGCCGGGCCTTATGCGGGCGGTCGCGATCCACGAGTTGCGGCACGCCCAGCAGGATAGCATGGGCATCTGCCTTCACCCTGACCTGTCGATGCAATCCTCGGCCCGGCTGGTTCTGGCAATGGAGGCCGACGCAAGCGCCATTGGCGCGGGGATCGCCTGGGTCTTGCGGCAATCGGGCGAACCGGAGGTCTGGGACGCGCTTGCCGATTGGCCAGGTCAGTCGTCCGTCGTTCAGGCCTTCGAGGACGAGATCGCTGATAGCGGGGATTTCGCACGCGCAACCACGGCAGCCTTCGCCCGCTGGTACGAGGTCGACGACCTGCGCGAAGTCTACTATCGCGCGGCCTGCAGCGCCTATCTGGACCGGCAGGATCAGACTCACGCGATCGCGGGCTATGATTCGGTCGACGATGCGGCGTTCCGCGCGCTGTGCCGTTTGCCGACGGGTGACGCCTATGACTGTCAAGAACCGGACCTCGAGTAGCGGCAGGCCTGTCATCGCCTGCAAGGCGCAGCTGCGGTTCAGCGATCCATCTCGAGGATCGTGCCGAAGGACGGCGCTGTGCCCGGCGCATGTGGAACGGCCCACAAGACGGGAAACGCCGGCGCGGCCCCTGTCGGCCCGTCGAGATCGGTCAGAATAACCGCGATAGAGGGCGCAAGCCGCCCGGCCTCGGCAATGACATCGGCGAAATCCGTGCCGCCGCCGCGGCGCATCTCAAGCCCTTCGAGTGCCGCGCGATCCAGTCGGGTTCTGGTGTGAACCTCGGTGTCGAAGCCCAGAAGATGCGTCTCGGCGCCGCTGCGCCGGGTGATCGAAAGCGCCTCGGCGGCAAACAGATCAAGCTGCGCCTCGGTGATCGAACTCGAGGTATCAAGCGCGACAACGATCCGCGGCCGCCGCGCATCCCGCGCGGGGCCGGGTTCGAATACGGGGACAGGGCCACCTGACGCCCGCGCCATCGCCTCGCGGGCGATCCAGCCGTGGGCGGGTCGCTTGTGGCTGCGCCGGGGGTGATCGCTGACCGCCCGCAGCAGGAGCCGCCTGAGATGCACCTCCCAAGGGACGGCGGCCGTGGGCAGATCGGCAAAACGGCGCAGGGCAGGGCCGATCCCGGTGCCCGCCGCACGCCCGGCCGCGAAGGCCTGCTCCAGCCGGGCCCGCCAGGTATCCGGGCCGCTGTCTTCCTGCGGATCGCCGTCCAGATCGGGCTGGAACTGCTTGTCGCGGGCATAGCCGTCGGCCGTATCCGTGTCGCGCGTCTCCCCCCGGCTCGGTTTATGCAGTAGCGCGAGGTAGAGCCGTTCCGCCGTCCATTCAGCCATGATCGTGGCCGCATCGATGCCGGGCCCGGCGACACGGTCGATCAGCTCGGTCGCGCGGACGGCAGGCCGGGGCAGCGCGTGCCCGCCTTCGATCAGCAGGTCGTTGATCAGCCCGTCGCAGGCCAGCGAAAAGCGCGCGGCGTCGAAATCCGCGCCCAGCCGGACGGCCAGCGCATCGGCCCGCCCCGAATGGCGCAGCGCCACATGCAGGACGTGATGCGCGGCAAGGCCGGTCTGTTCGGGCAGGCTGAGCGCCTCAAAGCCGGGACCATAGAGGATCGTATCACCCCGGGTTCGGGTCTGGCCGGGGTCATCCCGGTGCCGGCACCAAAGCGCGAGCGCCGCGATGGCGGGGTCGATCTCGGGCATCCGGGCCAGCGCCGCGGCGGCGCGGCGCGAATGGATGCCGCCTGTCACAGCGCGCCCGTTTCCCTGCGCTGCGCGGCATAGGCGGCATAGCTTTCCGATCCCCGGAACGCCTCGGCCAATCCCTCGTTCAGCGCCTTTCGGATCAGCAGTTCAAAGCCGAAGCTTGCCAGCTCTGCCAAGGGCAGCGCGCGCCGTGCCTCACCGCCAAGCGTCGGAAGATCGGCAAGGATGTCGATCGCATCCGGCATCGTCTGCGCATCAGCGCGCGCGACGACTGCATAGATCAACCCGACAAGGCCGTTGAGCGTTTCGGGATAGAGGTCCGCCCGCCTGCCCCTCGGGGTCGCGATCAGATCATCGATGGCGACAAGGGCCGCGATCTCGTCGGCGACGGCCATGAATTCGGCGCCTGCCGCGCTGCCCACGGTGCCCGCGATCATCGTGTCGCGCATCGCCCGCGTCTCGACGGCGCCCAGAATCCGGCTGACCCGCTCCCACGAGCGGGGGGTGCAGGCGATGATATCGCCGCGCCGGATGCTTTCCTCGGTCGTGTCCAGAAGATCGGGCCGCGCCCTCAGAAACGCGGTCACCGCCGGGTGGATGCCGCGATCCACCGCATAGCGTTCGAGCCAGTCCTGCGCGGTGGCCTGCACCTGCATGTGGATCAGACGGTCTGACAGGGCCGTTCCCATTTCATAGGCGATGGCCCCATCGTCGACGGTATTGCCGGCAGCCACCACGAAGGTGCTGTCGGGCAGAAGGTGCCGACCCACGCGCCGCTCCTGCAGCAGGCCGTAGACGGTGGGCTGAAGGTAGGGCGAGGCCGCCGTCAACTCATCAAGAAACAGGATCGCGGGGCGATCGGGATCGTCGGGCAAATCCTCGGGCCGGTACCAGACCGTCTGCTTCCGGTCGTGATCGTAGTAGGGCAGCCCGCGCAGATCCTGCGGCTCGATCGTGGTCAGGCGGATGTCGATCAGCTCTGCCCCGATCCTGTCGGCCAGCGTGCGGACCACGTCGGTCTTGCCGACGCCGGGCCGGCCATGCAGCATCCACGACACCGTCAGGCCACCGGCCTTCTGCGCCGTCCAGCCCGCCTCGAGCACCTCGAGCGCGTCGCCCGCCGACAGGATCCGTGCGTTCACGCTCATGCCGGGGCCGCCGCCGGAGCCTCGAGGAGCGCGGCCAGCCGGGCATGGGCCGTCACGCCGCGGGTGTCATAGACCACGGATCGCAGAAAGACGTTCTCGCGCAGGTTCGCGGTTTGCAGGCGCCGTTCGGTGAACTCCTCGTCGAAAAGCTCCGCCCGGATCATCGCGCGATCCTCGGGGCCGAGGCTCAGGATGCGGGGGCGTCCCTCGGCGGTTTGCAGCGACACAAGCGTGAGGGTGGGCACATGGGCCAGATCGGATTGCTCGACCACCAGCATGATCTCTCCTCCGGGGGCATCGGGGCGTGCCGCAATCCTCGACAGGATCGCACGGGCGCGGAAATTCAGCGTATCGACGATGCGGACGGCCTCGTCCTCGGACATCAGCTTTTCGCGCTTCGCCGCCGTGGGCCGCAAGACGCGCAATTCGAAGAAACCGATGACGATCACCATTAGAAGCGGGGCCTGTGCCAAAGGCAGGGCGAGGTCGGTCCAGATCAGACCCACAGCGACAAAGGGCGTCAGAGCGATCAGGTAGCGAAGAGCCTCCACCTCTGCGATGAGGCGGACGATGAGCCCGGCGCTCCGCTCTCCCCGGCGGGGCAGGACGAAGACCCGCTTGAGGATCTTGCGCGGCACCGTTCCGGTGCGCAGGGCACGCGGATTGTGCACCGTCTCGGGCGTGACGACCATCAGGCTCATTCTATGCGGCCCCCGAGGCAGCCGGGCGCGCGTGGGCCAAGGACGGGGCGGAGGTCATGTTTCATGGCGACAAGTCTAGCGCGTGGCTCAGGCAAGGCCAGCACAAGCCCTGATGTCGCCTCTGCAGGACATCCCGCCTTCGGCCTGTCCGTGCCGCAGCCAACTTGACCCAGATCAACAAGGATCCGCCGAAGTTGTCATATATGACTTCTTGAATGTTTTAATCGGAGGACGTCATGACCAAGCTGACCGCAAGTCGTCGCCAGTTCCTGGGACTGGCCGCAGGTGGTGCCGCGGCCGCCTCGTTCGCCGCACCGCGAGAGGCGGCGGCGCAGGTGGCGACGAATGCGAATATCGTCATAATCGGTGCCGGCGCGGGCGGCACGGCTCTTGCCAACCGCCTTGTCCGTCGGCTTGAAGGTGCGCGGATCACGCTGCTCGACCCGCGGGTCGATCACCTCTACCAGCCGGGGCTGTCACTGGTCGCGGCGGGATTGAAGCCTGCCGACTATGTCGTCTCGAAGACGACGGACTGGCTCCCCCGGGGCGTGACCCTGATCGCCGAGGCCGCTGCGACAATCGATCCGGAGGCACGGGTGGTCGAGACATCGGGGGGGCAGCGATTGGACTATGATTTCCTCGTCGTGGCGCCGGGCCTCGTGCTCGATCACGACGCGATCGAGGGCTTCTCGCTCGACATGGTGGGGCAGAACGGCATCGGCGCGCTCTATGCCGGGCCGCAATATGCCGCAGCCACCTGGCAGGCCGCGCAGGCCTTTACCGAAGATGGCGGCATCGGGCTCTTCACCCGTCCGGCGACCGAGATGAAATGCGCGGGCGCGCCCCTCAAGCACGCCTTCCTGATCGAGGACATCACCCGCACCGCCGGCAATCGCGGCAAGGCGGAGTTCCATTATGCCGCCCCGCAAGGCGCGCTCTTTGGCGTGCCTATCGTGGCCGAGAAAGTGCGGATGCTGTTCGGCGACAGGGGCATCGAAACGTCGATGCAGCACACGCTGACCGCCATCGACGCGGGCGCGAAGCGCGCCACCTTTGCCACGCCCGACGGCACCGCCGAGATGGACTATGACTACATCCACATCATCCCGCCACAACGTGCGCCCGAGGTGATCCGCCAATCGGGGCTGAGCTGGGCCGACAAATGGACGGATCAGGGCTGGGTCGAATGCGACATGGCCAGCCTGCGACACCTGCGCTACGACACTGTATGGGCTCTGGGAGACGTGGCGGGCGTGCCCAAGGGCAAGACGGCGGCTTCGGTCAAGTGGCAGGTCCCGGTTGTCGAAGACGGCATCATCGCCGCGATCGAAGAGCGCGATCCCACCGAAACCTATGGCGGCTACACCTCCTGCCCGATGATCACGCGGGTCGGTAGGGCCATGCTGATCGAGTTCGACTACAACAACGACCTCGTCCCGTCTTTCCCGGGCGTGATCGCGCCGCTCGAAGAGCTGTGGATCAGCTGGCTGATGAAGGAGGTGGCGCTCAAGCCGACCTATAACGCCATGCTGCGCGGCCGGGCATAAGGAGAAACATCATGAAAGACCTGACACTTGGCACGCTTATCGCAGTGTTCGAGGAAATCTTCGGCGCATGGCTTTTCTGGGGAATGGCGGTCTTGGCGGTGATCGTGACCCTCGCCTATGTCTTTGTGTTGATCCGGGACCGCCAGATAAGCTGGCGGAAGTTCCTTCTGGCCCAGCTTTCGATGCCGGTGGGCGCGATCGCGGCAGTCTGGTTCGTGCTCGCAATCACGCATTCGCGCCTGTCCGACCTCGGCGGCCCGGTCGACGTGATAGTCTTTCTCGGGATCGCAGCGGCGGGGGCCATCGGCACGGCAATCCTCGTCTATACGGTGCAATCGCTGATTTCGCGCCCGTCGGCCGACTAGGCTGACAAGCCGCCAGCAAACCGCAGCCACAAACGATCAAGGTCGACCGCGCGCAAGGCGGTCGACCTTGCTGCCCGAGGCCCAGCCGCTAGCCGGCGTCGAGCCGGGTTTCGCGCAGCTTGCCGGATTCCAGCAAGACGGGATAGGCGATCATCGCGAAGGAGGTGTTCACGCTCTTGAGCGCGCGAAGCAGGTCAATATGGATGCTGCTTGTCAGCATCGTCGCCTCGTTGCCCTGCTGAAGCCGCTGAAGGTGGCGCTCCTCAAGGTCCTTCGACAATTCGCGCACCCGATCCTTTTCCGCGACAAGGGCCTCGGCCAGAGACGGGTCACCGTTCATCAGAACGGCAACGGCCTGTTGCAGGTTGCGCAGGACCTGATCGTGGAAATCGACCAGTTCCCGCCAGCCCTCTTCGGAAAAGGACAGGTTGTCATAGCTCATCCGCTTGGCCTGCCGGACCATGATCTGTGCGATGACGTCTGCCGCCGCCTCGAGGTTGGCCCCGATCCCGGCGAGTTCGAAGGCGCGTGGCCCGAACCTTTCGCGGTCCTTGCCTTCGCCGATTTCGGCGAGATAGACCCGCAGGTCCAGCGACATGCGTTCGACCTTGCGATTTGTCTCGGCGATCGCGGCGGCCTCGGCTTCGTCATAGCTGGCGAAGAGCGCCATCGACTGCCGGAACATCCCCTCGACGATCCCGCACATATGCACCAGTTCGCGCACCGAACAGGACAGCGCCCGCCGTGGATGCGACAGCGCCTCCCGGTCGAGCGCGGAGCTGTAGGCCGAGGCCGAGGCAGTGTCGGGCGCGTCGGGAATAAGCGCCCCCGCGATGCGCAGCGCAGGGCCGGCAAGCGGCAGGCCGACCATCAGGACGAGGACATTGAAGATCAGGTGCAGGCTCAGCGCCTGCTGATCGGGGCTGACGCCGGGCAACCAGTCCTGAAACGGCAACGCTGAAAGCAGGAACAGAACAGTAAGCGCCCCGCCGCCCCTGAGCCAGAAGTTCGACCAGACCGCCCGGCGCACGACGACATCCGCGCCCGCCGTCAGCCCGAGTGCAATGAGGCAGCCCCCGAGGTTGGCGCCCAGCACCATCGCAAGTGCTGCATCGAGGGGCAAGACGCCCTGCCCGGCCATCGTCGCATACAGCAGGACAGCGGCGACGCTGGAGTGAACGAGCCACGCAAAAAGCGCGGAGACGACGAAGGCCGTCAGAAGATCGCCCGACAGATAGACCATCACGGCCTGCGCGCCGGGGTTCTCAAGCATCGGCTGGCTTGCCGCGCGGATCAGGTCGAGCGCGAGAAAGATCAGCGCGAACCCGATCAGGACCCGGCCGATCTGGCGAATGCCGCGACGCGTGCTTCGCAGGAAGGTCAGCACGCCCGACAACAACAGCAGCGGCGCGATGACCGACAACCCCGAGGTCAGCAGAATGGCGACCAAGGCAGAGCCGACATCGGCCCCAAGAAGCATCGTCAGACTGGCAAGCCCGCCAAGACCGCCCCCCGCGGCAAAGCCCCGGATCAGAACGGCGACAGCGGTCGAGCTTTGCAGGATCAGGGCCACCAGCGCACCGCTGGCAGAGGCGCGGATCCGACCCGAAGTAGAGCGGCGCAGCCAGATCCGCAGCCGCGCACCCAGCGCGCGTTCAAATCCCGTGCGCACAAGCCTGACCGCCCACACCAGAAGTGCGGCCGCCGCCGCGATGTTCAGGACAAAGATGATCGGGCTGCTTTCCAAGGTTGGCCCTTGCCTCCAATAACTCGTGGTCCGGCCCGATCGGAAAGGACCGGACACCGAATCCGCACGCCGCACTTCGCACCCAGGCGCGTGCGCATGTCAATCAGATCAGGTGATCCCGGCAACCCCGCGCGGAAACCTCGCGTTGCAGGCCGTCACCCGCGAGGGCCCCGCCAGAAAGGCCTCGAACGGGTCATGGGAGACGGTGCCTCCGGCCTCTTCGATCAGAACAAGGCCTGCGGCGGCGTCCCATATGTTGAGCGCGCCTTCGTGGAAGGCATCGAACCAACCCGCCAAGACACCCAGAAAGCAGATCGTGGCGGCACCGTAGCGCCGATGTTCGATCCCTGCATCCAATAACGCCTCGATCTCGTTGAAGTAATCCGCGAGCGCCGTGCGCGGAGAATATCCCAGCGCCATGATCGGGTTATCGACGATTGCCGGATCGAAGGTGATCCGCTGACCGTTCAGATAACTGCCATGCCCTCGCCGCGCCCAGGCGGTCATGTCGAGATCGGGCGCATGAATGACCCCGTGGGTCAGCGCGGTGCCGTCGAATGTCCCGATGGAAATGGCCCAGTTCGGCGTCCCACGGGAGAAATTCACCGTGCCGTCGATCGGATCGAGGATCCATGTCTCGCCGCCCGAGCCGGTCAGGCCGCCCTCTTCGCCGAGGATCGCGACATCCGGCTCCAGCGCCTGTATGCGATCGCGCAAATGCGCCTCGACGGCCAGATCGGCGGCGGTCACAAGGTCCATCGGCCCCTTTTCGCGCGTCTGAAGGATGTCCGGGTCGGTGCGCATCTTCTGTGCAAGGCGGCCTGCCTCGCGCGCCATGTCGAGCATGACGGTCAGGCGATCATCGAGCATGTCGTGTCGTCCCCCGAAGTATGGCGGTCAAGGGCTCCTGTTCGAGCTTGTTGGACGAGGCGTCGCCAGCCATCCTTTCGATCAGGAGCCGAACGACAGTCGCCGCCTGCGCGTCGATATCCTGACTGATGGTCGACAGGTCATAAGACCCCCAGCCGGCCTGTTCAATATTGTCGAAACCCAGAACCTGCATCTGCTCGGGCACCTTGATGCCGCGATCGATCCGCAGGGCATCCAGCGCGCCGAGGGCCATCAGATCGGTCGAACAGAACAGCCCGTCGATCCGATGCAGAACATCGGCGTCTGCCTTTGCGATGCCGGCGCGGGCATCGGCATAGCCCTGATCGTCGGCCAGAAGGACCTCGACCGGGTGGCCCCGTTCGGTCGCGTAATCGACGAAGGCCTGGGCGCGCCCGGACACCGAAAAGGTTTCCCGGCGCGGCATCAGGCATCCCAGGCGGGTCGCCCCGCAATCGATCAGCAACTGGGCCGCCATCGACCCGCCGGTCAGGTTGTCGGCCACGACCCGGTCACCCCAGCCGGAATTGCCGGGCCGGTTGATCAGCACGACCGGAAGCCCGAAGCGGGCGCAATCCTTGATCAGGTCGGGCGGCGGCGTGTCGGAGGTAAAGATCATGCCGGCCACGTTGTATCCAAGAAGGGATTCGATCAGCGTGCCGACATGATCGGGCCGTTCGGCCGTGATCAGCATCGGCTTGAATCCTTCGCGGATCAGCAATTCGCTCAGCCGTGCGACCTGGCTCGACCGCAGCGGTGTATCCAGACGCGACGCAACCAGCCCGACGATGCCCGAATGATCCTGCTGCAATCCTCGGGCCAGCGAATTCACCCGGTATCCCAGCTCGCTCGCGGCCCGCGTGACCTTTTCCTTCGTCTGGGGCGAAATTCGCCCCCCCGGTGTGAACGCACGCGACACCGCCGACCGAGAGACGCCGGCGAGTTTCGCCACGTCGAAGGAGGTGGGTTTGCGTTCCACGTCTCTAGCCATCGCGTCTGGCCCGCAAGGCGTGACGGGTAAAGAGGAACGGTTCATTGAGGTTGAACAGGTCGGGCCTGAAATCGAGGATCCGGTCGAAGACCTCGGGATCGTCGCCCATATAGGCCACCATCGAGAGCAGGTCGTCCCCCCGCAAAGTCGCAATCTCCAGCGCATCGGCATCGGGCCTGAATTCAACGATATCGGCGCTGTAATCCGACAAGGTTTCGGCAAGCGATCCATAGTCTTCGCGCCGGGCCATGATGCGGGCCTTGGCGCTGAGACGTCGCAAGTCATGCAGGAAATCGCGGTTGAACGACCAGAAGAACACACGGTCGAGAAGGCCAGCAGCTTCGACCTGCGCAAGAACCGGGGCGGGCGGGGCCGATTTGAACTCGAGATAGGCCCGGGCATCATAACGCGCGACAAGGGCGAGAACCTCGGCCAGCGTAGGGATCTGGGTGCCTTCGAAGAAGGGATCGAACCAAGACCCGGCATCGAGGGCGCGCAGTTCCGCCAGCGTCCGGGCCGTGACCGGGCCGGTGCCGTTGGTGGTGCGGTCCAGCTTGGGGTCGTGGATCACGACGATCTCGCCATCGGCGGTAATGTGCAGATCGACCTCGATATGCGTGAAGCCCGCGGCAAGCGCGCATTCCAGCGCGGGCAGCGTGTTTTCGGGGGCAATCCGGTTGGCACCACGGTGGCAGACGACGCCGAACGGGTAATCGGCAGGCGGCCGGAAGGGATTGACCAGTTCGGGCATGTCCGAACAGATCCCCGTCACCGGCCGGGTCCGGATGGCGGCCATCCTGTCGGGGTCTTCCTCGTGCCACAGGACGACGCGTTTGCCGTCCGCGAAGGCGCGGGCAAAGAAATCCTGTGTCAGCATGTCCTGCGGGGCGGGCAGATGTTCCCAGCAGAGGTGGATCACGTCGGCCTCGGCCGCGTGCTGATGCGGATCGACCCCGATGGGCACCAGAGCCGAGACGGGATATCGGCTGCCGGCCTCCCGGAGGGTGTCGACGATCGCGGTGTTGAAGGCGCCGATGATCACGGGTTCGATCCCTGCCTCCTGAAGCAGGTGCAACGTCGGCAGGGCCGCCTCGGCATCCTTGATATCTGCATAGATCCCCGCACCCAATTCAGCGGCCAGTTCAACCACTTCGGACAGATCGGGGCAATCGGGCATGTGATCGCGCAGGGCATCGCGCGTCAGGCTGTTGAGCGCGGTGCCCGACGCAAGGGTCGCGTCATGGTGAACAACGGGAATGCCGTCCGACGTGCTGCGGATATCGACCTCCCACATGTCGGCCCCCAGCATCGCGGCCTTGCGGAAGGCGGCCATGGTATTGGCAGGAGCATAGGCCGATGCACCGCGATGCGCGATCGACCACGGACGGGGGGGAAGTCCTGCCTTTGTCACAGACGCACACCTTCCGTGGAAAAGGCGAGGATATTGCCGCCGGACACACCCCAGTTCACGCGATCGCCCAGCTTGACCGGATCTCCGGTCGGCAGGATGGCGCGCAGGATGCCACCCCCGTCCAGCTGCACGTCGACCAGTTCTTCGCGGCCCTGCGGTTCGACAAAGATGACCTCGCCGTGAAGCCCCTGCCCGTGTTGTGGCCCGAAGTGTTCCGGGCGGATGCCCAGCACGATATCGCCCTGAACCTCCAGCCCAGCCGGACGGGGGAGCACTTGAGACTGACCGATGGCCAGCTGCTCCCCCGCCCGAGCCGGGAGGAACGAGATCGGCGGGTTGCCAAGGAAACCCGCCACGAATTGAGAGGCCGGATCGGCATACATGCGCTCCGGGGTATCGAGTTGAACGATCTTGCCATCCCGCATCAGGGCGATCCGGTCGCACATCGACATCGCCTCGACCTGATCGTGGGTCACGAGGATCGCGGTGATCCCGGTCTCGCGCTGGATGCGCCGGATCTCCGCCCGCATCTCGAGACGCAGTTTCGCATCGAGGTTGGCAAGCGGTTCATCGAGCAACAGCACATCGGGCTTTCGGATCATCGCCCGCGCGAGGGCCACCCGCTGTTGCTGCCCGCCCGAAAGCTGAGCCGGACGCCGATCCAGAAGATCGCCGATCTGGACGAGGTCCGCCAGGCGCTGAACCTCCTTGGCGATCTCGGCCTTGGGCTGGCGCATGACCTTGAGGGGAAAGCCGATGTTCTGCTCGGCGGTCATGTGGGGATAAAGCGCATAGTTCTGAAAGACGACGCCGACCGATCGCTGCTGCGCCGGAACGCTCGTCACGTCGCGATCCCCGAAGTAGAGCCGCCCGCCCGTCATCTTGTGGATGCCGCAAATCGCGAAAAGCGTCGTGGACTTGCCGCAGCCCGACGGCCCCAGCAGGGCCATCATCTCGCCGCTGCCCACGGTCAGGTCCATGTCTTGGATGACGGTGACCGGCCCGAAGGCCTTGGTGAATTTCTCGAGCCTGAGTTCCATTAGCCCTTTGTCCCTCCGCCGTAGATATTCATCAGCTGTTTCTGGAAGATCAGGTAGATGACAATGACCGGGATCGAGTAATACATCCCGATCGCCTTGAAGAGCCCGAAATCGGCCGTCGCATCATCCTGGATCACTGCGTTCATGAAGGTCGACAGGACCTGCGTGCTCGACCCCGGTGCAAGCACGAGGGGCAGCACGAATTCCGACCATCCCGACAGGAACGAGATGATCAGAAGTGCCGCGAGACCCGGTTTGACCTGTGGCATCACCAGTTCCCACCAGACCCGGAACCGCGAGGCGCCATCCTGAACGCCCGCCATCTCGATCTCCCACGGGACGGTGTCGTAGAAGCCCTTCATGATCCAGACCCCGAACGGCAGTTCCAGAGCCGCCTTCACGAGGATGATCCCCAGAAGCGTATCGAACAGCCCCAGCGCCTGCAGGATGATGAAAATCGCGATGATCAGCGTGATCGTCGGAAAGGCATGCAGGATGATCAGACCGCCCAGGAAATAGGGCCGGCCGGGCATATTGAGCCGCGACAGCGCATAGCCCGCCGTGGTCGACAGCAGCGTCACGAGGAACGCCGTGGTCGAGGCGAACAGGAAGGTGTTGAAGGTGACCTGCCAGATTGTGGGCCGGCCCGAGTCGATCCGTTCCCACAGGAACCGCCAGTTCGACAGATCGAGTTCACCCGGGATGAGCGAGCCCGGATCGGGCGAGGCGACACTGTCGATGATCTGGTAAAGATACATGATCACCAGCGGCGTCGAAAAGATCGCCAGGATCAGGACAAGGGGCCAGATGCGCGGAGTGCCGGTCATTGTTCGATCCTCGGCTTTGACAGCAATTCCTTGAAGTTGAAGAACCTCAGGTAAAGGATCGACAGGGCGATCCCGATGAAGACCAGTGCCAGCGCATAGGCCGCGCCCAGCCCGTACTGAAGGTTGCCCCCGTAATTGTTCAGGGCCGTGTGATAGGCCGCCAGGGCCCAGACCTCGGTCGACCGGCCGGGTCCGCCGTCGGTTGCCAGCAGGATGTATTCAAACGACGTCAGCAGGCTGAGCGTCTGGTAGGACGTCATGAACAGGATCGGCCAGCGCATCTGGGGCAGGATGATATAGCGCACCTGCTGCCAGCGATTGGCTCCGTCGACTTCGGAGGCATAGAGCATCGAGGTCGGGATCGCCTTGATCGCCGATGAAAAGAGGATCATCCCGAGCGAGGCCCCGACGAACCCGTTGATCAGGATCACCGCCGTCCAGGCATGGGTCGAGGTATGCAGCATCCAGTTCTGTTGCGGCGCGCCGAACCAGCCGGCCACCGTCGCGATGAAACCGCGATCCCATGTGAACCAGTTCCACATCAGCACATACAGAACCGGCGGCAGAATCCGGGGGAGAAACCAGATCGCGCGAAACGTATTCGCCAGACGCCCGGGCAGGTAGAAGGTCGAGATCGCGAGGAACAGTCCGAACAGGATGTTGAACGTCAGGGTGCAGACCACGTAGAACGCCGTGTTCGATGCGTAACGCATGGTCGAGGGAAGCTCTGCCAGCAGTGAGAAGTTGGCGGTCGTCCAGGTCCAGCCGGTATAGGCGAACTCGGTCAGAAGATCGTGATCCGCCGGGTCGATCCCGGTCTCGACAAGCGCCGCCCGGAAATCTTCGGCCGTGTCGAACCGCTCGCCGATGACGGTCGAGACGAAGAGGTCTGCGGCTGCTTTCCTGTCGCGGGTATTGCGGATCGGATCATCGAGGTTGCGCAGAACCCGTTCCAGGTCGCGCCGTGCCGCAAAGGTTTCCCCCAGATAATCGTCGCGCAGTTCCTCGGCGGTGTCTTCGCCGAACTCTTCGGCCAGCGCGGCAAGGCCTGCTTCGGAGATCAGGTATCCCGCGCCTTCGAGTTTCTCGATCGACTCCGGGCTGACCTCTGTGTCCCGAAGGCTTCCCATCTGGGTTTCGTTGATCTGGTAGGCTCCGCCCATGATCCCGGTCGAGGTGGACATGTTCGTGAAGGCGAACACGACCGTCAGCAACACCGGCAAAAGGAAGAAGAAGAATACCGCGATCAGCGCGGGCGAGAGAAACCCGAACGCAAGCAGACGCGTTTTCATGGCAGCGGCTCCCTTCGGCTTGGGTGGCAGGGCGCGATCATCGGCGCCCTGCCCCGTGTTTTCGGATCAGCGGACGATCAGCTGATCGCCGATGGTCGCGCGCATCTGGGCCTCGACTTCAGCCACGGCCTCTTCGGGGGTCTGCACCCCGGTCCAGGCCGCTTCCAGACCCCGGAACATCGCCTCGGAATAGGCGCCGTAGTCCAGGTGGTTGGGCTGCGCATTGGCCGAGGCCAGAAGAACCTCGGTCGCCTCGGATGCCCAGCGGTTGCCGCGATACAGGTCGATATCGGCCTGAGCTTCGGCCACGGCGAGGTGGTTGGACTGGATCGCATGGAGCGAGTTGAGCCGGGGCTCTGTCGCGATGGTCACCAGCTGGGCGGCGATCTCTTCGATCCGGTCGTCTTCCTGATCCATGACGAGGTAGACAAGCGGATGCGTGATCGTGTTGGCCCGGCCGTCTTCGTCACCCGCCGGGATCAGCGAGAACTGGATCGTGCCCCAGAAATCGTCGTTGCCTTCGGTTGCATAGCGGCCGAAATGCCAGGTTCCGCCGTGCCAGAATGCGGCCCGGCCGTTGGCCACTTCGTTGTACCACTGGTTCCAGTCGGTCCCGATATGGTTCTGCCGGGTCACGCCGGCGGCCACGGCATCGACGAAGAACTGGTAGAATTCAGTCATCGCCTCGACATCGAGGACCAGCTTGCCGGTTTCAGGATCGACCAGCTGACCACCGAAGGATTGGTAGAACTGCGCATAGTCGGGGCCGTTCGACGGACGCGGATAGAAGCCGTATCCCTCTTCGACAAGGCCCATCTCGACGGCCTTGGTCGCATCTTCGAGAACGTTGGCAAGCGTATACTCGCCGCTTGCGACCATGTCGGGCAGCGCGTCGATCTGGTCTTCGTCGTAGCCCAGCGCGGCCATCGTCTCCCGCCAGTAGAAGAAGGGACGGGATTCGGAATCCTGCGGAATGCCCCACTGGGCCCCTGCATAGGATGCGATTTCCATGAGGTTCGGATACACGTTCGAGAGCGGCCACGCGTCCAGATCGACATAATCCTCGACCGCGACGATGTAACCCGCCTGGCTCCACGGAGCGATGTCGAGATGCGATGTCACGACGATGCTGGGGGCCGTCCCGGCCTCGGCGCCGAGGGTGACACCCTGTTTGAACTCGTCCCATCCGGTGAAATCGCGCCGCCCTTCGACGGTGATGTTCACCTCTTCGCCCCAGATGGAATATTCGCGCTCCAGGATATCCGCCGCGATCTCGATCGCCTCGATCCTGTAGCTGTCGCTGTCGTTCGAGCCGCCGGCCCAGACCGTGATGTTGATATCCTCGGCAAGCGCCGGCACCGCCGACCATACCAGGGCACCGACCAAAGCGGAGGTCCGCATCAGGTTCGCCATCTCTCTTCCTCCTCTGCATGGGTTCACGTGCTTTGTGCACACGTGTGCAAAAACGATGTCATGATTCTCCCCATCTGGGAAGAACCTTTGTCTGCACGACCTCATCGCCGCGCACGGGATAGTGGTAACACCCTAATATGACAGTTTTATTTCGCGGAGCAGGATCAGCAGCAAACCTGTCTGAGCGCTTGGTTTCACTGCCTTTTCACACGACATCCGACAGGAATCAGCCGTCGGTTTCCCTCGCCTGAAACGTCGCATATTCCTCCGGAACCGGCAGATCGAACGCCTCGCAAAGCAGCCTGACATCGTGCCAGTCGTCGTCATCCAGCTCGTAGCCGGTGTGAAATTTCACCAGCCACTCAGGCGGCACGCACCGCACCGGCGTGCCTAGGACAAGCCCCCGTCCGGAGAGCTGTTCGGCAATGTAAGCGACCCCCGACAGGTTGCTGCCATCAGGGTTCAACTC
Organism: Alexandriicola marinus; assembly: GCF_004000435.1. Taxonomy (GTDB): domain Bacteria; phylum Pseudomonadota; class Alphaproteobacteria; order Rhodobacterales; family Rhodobacteraceae; genus Alexandriicola; species Alexandriicola marinus. The sequence continues at coordinate 78,125 of NZ_RBVZ01000003.1, read as the reverse complement.
GTAGGAATGCACATCAAGAAGCGCGCCATCCGGATGGCCAAGAACGAAGTTGTGTTCCCATGCATCGGGCTGCGGGATTTCTTCGAACCCCATGTCGGACAGGAGCCGCCTCAATGCCGGGACCTTCGATGCAGGCAGCGCGATATCGAGGTCGTTGTGCGGCCGGGTCTGCCGTCCGAGGAGCGCGTCGACCGCCCAGCCCCCGTCGATACAGACTTCCAGCCCCGCCTTTTCGAACAGCTCCCAGAAAGCCAAGACATCTTTTGCCTGCATCCGTGATCCTCCTATCCCACCCGGGTTGTCGGGCGTCGATCCACGCCATTCGCCGCGCGCGCCATCATGAGCCTGAACCGTCCGCGCCTCATGGCCGGTCGAACCAGATCGGGTTGGAGAGCGCCCGCCTCAGCGGTTGAGCGGCGATCTCCTCCTCCGTCAGACCCCAGGGAAGCCCGGCCGGAAACGTCGCGCGAAACTCGGACAACAGCCGGTCGCGGCTGCCAGCGGCGATGATCTCTGCCCGCAGGAACCCGCGAGGCGACACGTCAGGCGTCAGCATGACATCATCACCCGCGATCTCGATCGCCGCGATCTTTCCGCCGGCGTCGTGCAAGGTCAGAATATCGCCATTCGCGCCCCGCACGTCGAGGCGCACCGGATCGCTCGGGCGCGCGGTTTCGCCCATCCATGCTTCCCCGATCCGCAGATCGAGATGGGGGCCGTCCGGCGCCTCGGTGATGTAGCCCCGGCCCGCCTTCATCGCCTCAAGCACCGACGCCTCGGTCAGTTCGGGCAGATGCAGGACAGTTGTCGGCCGGGCGAGCGTATATGGCCCCTCGGGTCGCAGGTCAGCTGGCTGATGCCAGTCGCTGCCGCCGATCGCGGGCAGCCGTTCGCCCGCCGCCAGCCGGTGCTGCCATTTCTCGAGCGAGATCCAGTTGCGGGCAAGCCAGGGGTGCTGCCAGACCTCCATGCAGTCGGGGCCCGGCCAATCATGAAGCCAGGGCAGGCCCGGCTTGTCATGATTGATCGACAGGACCCCGCCCTGCCTTCGAACCTCATGGGCCATGGCCTGCACGTCCTCTGGCCGGTCGATGCGAAAATCGACCCAGCCATCGGTGCCGAAGGCATTCGCGTGGCCGTCATAGGTGGTCACCTCCATGGCACGCAGGAACAGGAGGTCAGGGGTGCTGCGCGGCAGGAAATACCGCCGGTGCGAGACGGTGTTGTGATCCGACACCGCCAGAAAATCGAGCCCGGCCTGACGGGCGGCGGCATGCAATGTCTCGGGGCTTCCGGCGGCATCGGAATGCCAGCAATGGCAATGCAGATCGCCGCGATACCACCCCTCTGCTTCCCGGCGCACCTCAACCGGGGCGGGCAGGCCGGACCATGGCCCGCGCGACCCCGCGTCGAAGCTGACCCGGATGATGATCTCCGTACCTCCCGCAGGCACGCGATATAAACCGAGGATCAATTGCCAGTCGCCCGCGGGCATCGGACCCGGCAGATAGCCCGGTGTCGCATCATCGCTGGCCACGAAAAACCTGTCGCGCGCCGAACCTGACCAGCCCCTGAACCCCTCGCGAGAGGGGAAGACCCCGAACCTGGGATCAGCCAGTCCCAGATCGATGGCGCAGTCCTCGCCCCGGTCATATTCGACGGCCACGTCGATCCGTGAAATGCCTTCGGGCACCGGGATCGGCGCATAGGCATAATTGCTTTGTGTCTCGTCCCGTGTCGGAACAACGATCCGTTTCTCGATCATCTGGCGGGCTCCTCCATCGGGTGCGGTGCGGGCCCAACTTCCCGAAAATCGCCCGCGTCACACCCTTTGAAAAGGGCGCAGGACGAAGGTGGAGTCAAATCCGTTCTTCGCAGTCTGGCCCGGTCCGACAACCGGGCCCAGCGAAGTTTCGTTTGTCAATTCAGCATCGGATCGCGCACGATCAGGCGCAAGCATCCTCCTGTTGCGGGCAGATAACATCGATATTTTCATGACAGACACCGGCACAAGCAGCACAGCGCCAGACCGGCAGGCCGCGGCGCCCGCACTGATCCATCTGGTCTTCAAGACCCATCTCGACATCGGCTTCACCGACCATGCCGAGGCCGTTCGCAAGCAATATCACGACCGGTTCATCCCCCAGGCGCTGACCACGGCCGAGCATTTCTGGCGCGAGGACCCCGAGAACCCGGCTTTCATCTGGACGACGGGGGCGTGGCTGATCCATGACTACCTTGCCGAGGCCGGGCCAGCCGAGGTCGCCCGGCTGGAGCAGGCGATCGAACGCGGCCTGATCCGCTGGCATGCCCTGCCCTTCACCACCCATTCGGAACTGATGAGCCCTGCGCTGTTCCGCGCAGGGTTGAGTTTTGGCAAGGAACTCGATGTCCGGTTCGGCATGACCACCCGGGCGGCCAAGATGACCGATGTTCCGGGCCACACGATCGGGATCGTCCCGATTCTGGCCAAGGCGGGCGTGCGGTTCCTGCACCTTGGCGTCAACACGGCCTGTCCCGTTCCCGACCTGCCGGACCTGTTCTGCTGGCGCGCGCCGGATGGCTCGGAACTCGTTGTGATGTATCAGAATTCCTATGGCGAGACACAGCTGCCTGATGGCATGGTCGATGCGCTGTCCTTCGCCCATACCGAGGACAATATCGGCCCGCAAAGCGTGCCCCAGACGGCAGAAGTCTATCGCGCACTGGCCAAGGCCCATCCCGGCGCCTGCATCCGCGCTGCAACGCTCGAGGAGTATGGCGCCCTCCTGTGGGAACGACGGGCCTCGCTGCCCGTGGTCGAGACCGAGATCGGCGACAGCTGGATCCACGGCTGCGCCAGCGATCCCGAAAAGCTTGCCCGCTTTCGGCAGCTGCAGCGGCTCTATGACCGGTTCGAGGAGGAGGGGCTCACGCCGTCACGACTGGCCTTCGGGCGATCGCTCTGCCTTGTCGCCGAACATACCTGGGGCGTCGATATCAAGAGCTATCTGCGCGACGAGACCGCATGGGATCGCAGCGCATTTGATGCCATCCGCGCCTCCGATTATCGGTTCACCTTTGCCGAGGCATCGTGGGAAGAACAGCGCCGTTATATCGATGCCGCACTCTCCGAACTGGAGCCAGATGATCTGGGCCGGGCACAGGCGGTTCTGGCCGATCTTACCGCTCCTCCCCGGATCACGACCTCGGCCGACGGGGTCCGCGAAATCGGCGGCTGGCGGATCGAAGCCGATCTCGTCACTGGCGGTATCGCGCGGCTCACCGCGCCTGACGGACGCAGCCTCAAGGGCCGTGACGACGCCCCTCTGTTTGCCGCGACACATCAAAGCTGTGATGCCGCCGATATTGACCGCCACATGGACAGCTATCTGATCGACCGGCCGGATTGGGCGATCCTCGACCACGGAAAGCCGGGCCTGTCCCAGGCCGAAACGGCCCTCTCGGCGCGGTTCGAAACCGAGTTTTCCGGGCTGACCCAGCACAGCGAGATCGTCGAGATCACAGCCCGGATGCCGCAAGGCGCGCATGACGAACTCGGCGCGCCGGCGGGGTATCGTTGGCGGATCACCCCCGGCCAGAGTGCCGACAGCCTCTCGATCATGCTCATCCTCGAAGACAAGCCCGCGAACCGGATGCCTGAAGCGGGCCATGTCACCATCGCCCCCCAAGGCGCCCGCGACTGGCAGCTGGAGAAGACGGGCCTCTGGATTGATCCCGCGACCTGTGCCCGCCGGGCCGGCGGCGCTCTGCATGGCCTCTTTGCCGCGCGATGCAGCCTGCCGGACGGGCAGCTTGGCATCAGGCCTCTGGACGCCGGGCTTTGCGCACCTGCGGGACACGACCTGATGACGTTTCAGTCCGATCCGCCCGCATGGGATCGGGGCATCGCCTTCCTGACCTACACCAACAAATGGGGCACGAATTTCCCGATGTGGTGGTCCGGCGACGCGGTCTTCCGATTCGAGTTGTCCTGGCCGGAAATGTCCGGCGACAGTTAGCACCGCCCATCGGTGCCCTCCCCGACCTCGCGTCTACAGCATCCCGGCGCGGGGTCGGAGATCAACCGCAAGACCCTGATAAATATGTCAAATATACCGACATGGGATTACCAGTGTCCGCCTGATTAATCTCCTACTGTTTTACTCAACTAAACTTGATTTCCAAGTCAGCCTCCGATATCCGACAAAAACAATAGGAATTGATCGACAAGGGAGACCTTCATGAAAACCGGACATTTCATTCTTGCGATTGGCATGGCTGCGGTATCCGTGCCGGCCTATGCTGAAGGCGAGCTGAACCTCTATTCCTCGCGCCATTACGACACCGACGAACGCCTCTATTCCGACTTCACCGAAGCGACCGGGATCACGATCAACCGGATCGAAGGCAATGCCGATGAGCTGATCGCCCGAATGGAAGCCGAGGGCGAGAATTCCCCGGTCGATGTCTTCCTGACCGTCGACACTGTCCGGATGACCCGGGCGAAGGAACTGGGTCTGTTGCAATCCATCGACAGCGACCTGCTCGAGGCGCGGATCCCCGCCTATCTTCAGGACGAGGACAACCAGTGGTTCGCCTTTTCCCAGAGGGCGCGGATCCTGTTCTACGACAAGACGGATGTGACGAACCCGCCCGCAACCTATCAGGATCTGGCGAACCCCGAATACGAGGGGCTGGTCTGCATCCGCTCATCCTCCAACGTCTACACCCAGAACATCACGGCAGCCCTGGTGGCACATCTGGGCGAAGAGGCGACGCTGGACTGGGCCAAGGGCGTGGTGAACAACTTTGCCCGCGATCCGCAGGGCGGCGACACCGACCAGCTGCGCGGCATCGCGTCGGGCGAGTGCGACATCGCCATGTCGAACACCTATTACTATGCCCGCGCCCTGCGCAAAGGCGACAGCACGATGACCGAGGACGACCTCGCCAACATCGGCTGGGTGTTCCCCAACCAGAACGACATCGGCGCGCATATGAACATCTCGGGCGGCGGCGTCGCGGCCTATGCACCCAACCGCGAGAATGCGATCGCGTTCCTCGAATACCTCGCGTCGGATCAGGCGCAGGACTATTTCTCGGCCGGCAACGACGAATACCCGGCCGTCGCGGGCGTGGGCCTTGCGCCCTCGGTGGCGGCACTTGGTATCTTCCGCCCCGACACGATCGACCTGTCCGATATTGCAGACAATATCGAAGCGGCCCAGCGGGTTCTGAACGAGGCCGGCTGGCGCTGAACCAAACCAGAGACCACGGAAAGGCGCCCCCTGTTTCGGGGCGCCTTTTTCGTTTCGCGATGATCAGAGCCCGCAATGCGGCTTGGTCGCACTTTCCATCCCACGGCATCGATGGCACCTTCGGTAGGGGAACCTAACCGTGTTCGATCTGGTAAAGGAGTTGCGTAATGGGACTTGGTGACATGCTTGGAAAAGCAGGCGGCGCCCTCGGAGGGCAAGACAAAATCATGGACATGATCGGTGAGAGCGGGCTCTGCCTGTCGGTCGAAGATGTGATCGAGAAGATCAAGGAACAGCTTGGCTGAGAGGTCCCGGGCCGGAGTATGTCTTCGGCTCGCGCCCTTGTCAGCCTAGCCGCGGCCTTTTCCGCCCACCCCCATTTGCGACAACAACAACGCCACGGGGATCAGGCTTATCCCCGCGATCATCAGGCTCGGGACAGCCGCGCCATCAAGCCGCTCGTCCGAAGCAAGCCGAAAGGCCTGCACCGCCAGCGTGTCATAGTTGAATGGCCGCAGGATCAGTGTGGCCGGCAATTCCTTGACCGTATCGACAAAGACGATCAGCAGGGCCGTCAGGATGCTGGGCCTCAGCAGGGGCAGATGAACGGCCCGCGCCGTGCCCCACGCCGTGCGGCCCAGAACCCGGGACGCGGCGTCGATGTTCGGCGTGACCGCCGTCAGCCCGCTGTCATAGGCCCCGATCGCGGCGGCCAGAAACCGGATCATGTAGGCAGCGATCATCAGCCAGATCGACCCCGAGATCAGAAGCCCGGTCGAGATATCGAACCACGCCTCCATCCGGGCGTCGACCCAGTTGTCGAACGTCGCGAACGGCACCAGCAGGCCCACGGCGATCACACCGCCGGGCACCGCGTATCCCAGCCGCCCGACGAACAGCGAGGCGAGCGAGACGCGGTTGGATGCGATCCGGTTGTGACTGCTCAGCAGCATGGCAGCAGCAACCGTGACAAGGGCCGCGATACCGGCGAGGAGCAGTGAATTCCGGATGAAATGAAGGTAGCGCGGGCTGAGGATATCCTGTTCCGACCGCAACCCCATCAGAAACAGCGTGATGACCGGGATGACCGCCCCCAGCAGGACCGGCAGGGCACAGGCAATCTGGGCGGCCAGAGCGCGGCCCCCGGAAAGTTTGAACCGGGTAAAGGGCTCGTGCCGTCCTTTCATCGCGTATGATGCGCGCCCACGGTTCATGTACTCCAGCGCCGCCACCAGAAGCGAAAAGGTCAGAAGCCCGAGCGACAGTTGGGCCGCCGCCCCGCGATCGGCCAGACCGAACCAACTGGTGTATATGCCTGTCGCAAAGGTCTGGACGCTGAAATGCGCCACCGTCCCGAAATCCGCGATGGTCTCCATCACGACGAGCAGCGCCCCAGCCGCAATCGCGGGCCGCGCCATGGGAAGCGAGATGCGCAGGAACGCGTGCACCGGTGACGCGCCCAGCGACCGGGCCGAATAGAACGGGGCAGCGGCCTGCATCCGGAAGGCCGTTCGGGTCAACAGATAAACATAAGGATAAAGCACCAGCGTCAGCATCAGCGCCGCGCCACCCAGCGACCGGATCTCGGGAAACCAATAGTCACGCGGCCCCCACCCCATCACATCCCGCAGCGTCGATTGCACGATCCCGGGATGGTCCAGAACATCGGTATAGGCATAGGCCAGCACATAGGCCGGAAAGGCCAGCGGCACGACAAGCGCCGCCTCGAGGAACCGCCGCCCCCGGAATTCGCAGGTCACCACGATCCACGCCGTCGTGGCCCCGATCACGATGGTGCCCAGCGCGACAAGCGCGACTAGCGCAAGTGTCGTGCGGGTATAGCGCCACAGCACTGTCTCCGCGAGTTGTCCAAGTGTTTCAAGCGTGCCGAAGGCCGCGGCGGCGATGACACCCAGCATCGGCAGAAGGCAGATCCCCGCGATCAGCAGGACAAGGCCGGCCATGATCTTCGTGTCCATCTCTTCGCCTCCTGCACGGGTCCTGTCAGCACCCCGCGGTCCAGTTCCGATAGTTTTAGTCGGGATTACCGGAAATGAGCCTATCCGGCGGGATTCTTCAACACTCGATCAGGTCCGGGCGCCACCTCGTCGCAGGCCGGGCCTCGGCTGGCCATCAGGGTTTGCGGGAAGGCGTAGATATCACTCGGCGCAGGTTAGAAAAATTTATCCATTTGAAACAGCAGCTTGCCCCTTTGATAGAACCCGAATTCCCGGCCCGACGGTTCAAATCCGAAGATGCATGCCTAGTCTTGAATGAGACGCACCGCAAAGAGAGGACCCTCATGACCGACCACAGCAAAAGCATCGAGAACCTTCAGACCGCCCTCGCGATGGAGTTGACCGCCGTCAATCAATACCTCCTGCACGCCCACACCCTGGAAGACTGGGGACTGGACAAGCTCGCGAACCGCATGCGCGAGGAGATGCAGGAGGAACTGGGCCACGCCGGACAGTTCATCGACCGGATCATGTTCCTCGGCGGAACACCGGAACTGAGCCCGACCAAAACGCCGGCGATGGCTGAAACCCTCCAGTCGATGTTCGAGGACGACAAGACCGAGGAGAAGGGCGCGATCGAGTTCTACAGCAAGGCCGCCCGCGATGCCTACGAGGCGAACGACATCGGCACCCGGACCCTGTTCGAGACGATCGTTATCGACGAGGAGGGCCATTGGGATTGGCTCGACCGGCAGCTGGCCACGCTCAAACGCATGGGCGAACCGGCGTTCATGTCGATCTACATGAGCGGGGACAGCACAGGAGCCTGAGCGGCAGTGCACAGCCGGGGCCGCGGAGCGGCGCCCCGGCTGCGCGCCGGTCTTCGCTACGGATCGGGAGCGGGGAACCCGACCCCTGTGACTTCGGCGATGAAGAAGGGGAAATATTCCTCCGTGCCGAACATGTTCCCGGCCTCCACATGGAACGGAAGGCGAAAGCCGTCGACTTCGCGGAAATCGGACAGGTAACCTCCGAAAGGCTGCAACCGGTGTTCCTTTTCGGGGTTAGCATTCGTCCAGCGCTGGAACGACACCTCGGTCGGCCGGCCTTCGGGGTCGAGGATGATATCGACCGCCTGCTCCTGCCCGCCCTGCCGGACAGTGACGCGGGCCGTGTTCGCGTCGACCGCAGCCCATGTCACGCCCGGCCCCGGCAACAGGGCGGCAGGTGTCCAGAAAATCGCCTCAGAGACATAGCGCCCGAAGGCCGACCGGGCATGATCGGGATCGCCGCCCTGTCGCGCCACAGGGATCAGCCCGAAGATGCCGAACCGCGTCCAGTGCCCGCTATCCGACCCTGAAAACGGCATCTTTCCGGTCGTGCGCATGGCCCAGACAAATCCGTAGGGCGCCGCGAGGATCTGGCGCGCCATCATGGGCTGGTAGTTGGGCGCCTCCTTCGTGCCGAGGCTGAACTGACCCGTCATCTCGATGGTCACGACAGTATAGAGCGGCGTGCCGGGCTGGATCGTATAGGCGAAATAGCGGCGGGCCGGCTCGGGCAGATCTGCGACCATGTCGGGGGAATATCGTAACGGCTCCGATGGCTGGTGCGCCGCCAGACGCGCCCACTCCGCGGTCATCGCCCTCTGGTCAAGTCCGCGCAGGACAAACAGCGCCAGCAGTCCGGCGGCAAGAATGGCAAGGATAAGCGTGACAAGGTTCATGGCGGATCGGCCCCCGGCTACGTTCCGCAGAGGGCCTAATGCAGGCATAGCGCCGCCACGATGACCTGGATCAAATCCCGGTGTCCGGGACTGGCCCCGCCGTCATGGCCGCACGAAAAAGGGGCACCGGACCAGCCGGTGCCCCTTTCCTGTTTCGTGAAAGATCAGCGGTAGGGATATCCCGCCGCTTCCTGTGCGGCGGCATAGCGCTTGAAGATATCGACCACGCGCCCGGCCCGTTCCGAAGAGGATGCGATCTCGTCCCAGAACTCGGAGGCGTCGGACACGACGGTGTTCCATTCCTCGGCCGGGATGGAGGTCAGCTCCATCTTTTCGCCCGTCGTCCGCAGAAGCGCCTCGCCGCCCCAATACCAGACCGCGCGGTAGTAGTGCGACTGGTCGATCGTGGAGCGATAGAGCTGCTGCAGATGCGGCGGCACCGCGTTCCAGCTTTCGGTATTGGCGAAGTAGGAGCCGAACCAGGCGCCGGTGACGGAGTTCGTCAGAGCGTAGTTGCAGACATCGGCCCAGCCCACCTCGTAAGCTTCGGTAAAGCCGCACCAGGCCACGCCATCCAGTTCGCCCGTGCGCATGGCGACCTCGACGTCATCCCACGGAACGGTGACCGGGATCAGGCCATAGCGCGACAGGAACCGCCCTGCCGTCGGCACGCCAAAGACGCGCAGGCCGCGCATGTCTTCAAGAGACCGGATCGGCTTGTCGACGGTGAAGACGTGCAGCGGATCCCAGGCGCCCGAAGACAGCCAGGTCACGTTGTCGACCTCGGAATAGGCCTCGTTCCAGATTTCGCCGAGACCCCAGTAGGTAAACATCGACGCCACATCGAGGCTGTAGCGCGTGGCGAACGGGAAGTAGCCCCCGAAGACCGAGATATCGACGGGCGAGGCCATCGTCGCCTCGTCCGACTGGACCGCGTCAAGCGTGCCGTTCTGCATGGCGCGGAACAGTTCGGCCGTGGGAACAAGCTGGTCGGCGTAGTACAGTTCGATCTCCATCTCGCCATTGGCCGCGGCGTTGAACGCATCGACCTGCGGCTTGATGACATGCGCGCCCAGCGGTGCGCCCGAATAGGTCTGAAGCCGCCAGCGGATCGGCGCCTGTGCCTTGATCGCGGCCGGTGCCGCGAGCATGCCCGTGGCCGCCGCGGCGCCGCCGAAGCCGGCCTTTTTCATGAAGTCGCGACGCGACGCGAGAATCTTTTCCGAAGGGGATGGTGATTTGGATTTTGGATCGGACATGTCCGTCACTCCTCTGCAGGTGGATATGGGGCCTCTTGGCGGGCCTTCGGTCTCAGAATGCTTCGATCGGTTACCTCACATTCAAGGTCTCGGGCAGCCAAAGGGCAAGCTGCGGAAAGATCATCACCAGCGCGATGGTTGCGCCCATCATCAGAACGAAAGGCCAGATGGACCTATAGATATCCATCAGCTTGATCTCGGGCGGCGCCAGCGACCGCATCAGGAACAGGTTATAGCCGAAGGGCGGCGTAATATAGGCGATCTGGCAGGTCATCGTGTAGAGGATACCGAACCAGATCAGCTGATTGTCGAAGCCCAGGTCAAGAAGTTTGACAAGCGGCACGTAAAGCGGCGCGACGATCACGAGCATGGCGGTATCGTCAAGGAACATGCCCATCACGATGAAGCTGATCTGCATCATCACGATCACCTGCCAGGGCGACAATTCCCAATCCGAGATGAACAGGCTCTCGATCGCGCGGGCGGCCCCCAGCCCGTCGAAAACCGCACCAAAGGCCAACGCAGCGAGGATCAGCCAGAGGAACATGCACGAGATGCCCAGCGTCTTGCGCGCCGTCTCGTGCAAAAGACGGAAAGACATCCGCCCCTTGGCGATCGCGGCCAGCGTGGCGCCCGTGGCCCCCACGGCCGAGCTTTCGACAAGGCTGGTGATCCCCATGACGAAGAGGCCCGTCATCGTGAAGAAAATCAGGAACGGAAGGATCCCGAACCGCAAGAGCCGCAGCTTGTCGCGCAGCGGCATGGCGAGGTCTTCTTCGGACAGGGTCGGGGCGAGGTGCGGTTGAAACTTGCAGCGCAGCCAGATGTAGATGCCGAAGAACGTGGCCATCAGAAGGCCCGGAAAGACGCCGGCAAGCCACAGCTGGCTGACCGGCTCGCGCGCGATCATGCCGTAAAGCACCAGCACGACGGATGGCGGCACGAGGATCCCCAGCGATGACCCGCCCTGCACCACTCCGGTGATGAGGATCTTGTCATACCCCCGCCGCAGCATCTCGGGCAGCGCGATCGTGGCGCCGATCGCCATGCCGGCCACAGAAAGCCCGTTCATCGCCGAGATGATGACCATGAGCAGGATCGTTCCGATGGCAAGCCCGCCTGCCATGCGCCCGAACCAGACGTGCAGCATGCGGTAGAGGTCTTCGGCGATGCCGCTCTCGCTCAGGATATAGCCCATGTAGATGAACAGGGGCAGGGTCAGCATCGGGAACCAGTTGAACAGCTTGAACGCCTGGCTGAACGGCAATTCGATCCCGCCCGTGCCATAGAGCATCAGCACCATGCCCGACGCCACGAACCCGATCGCCGCAAAGACCCGCTGACCCGTTGCCAGCAGGACCATCATCGAGGCGAACATCAAAAGCGCGGTGTATTCGTCGGTCATGCAATGCGCTCCCCACGGAGCGTCGCCACATGCTTGATGATCAGCGAGAACGTTTGCAGCAGCATCAGCACGATGCAGGCCACCATCAGCGATTTGATCGGGATCATCGACGGGTTCCACATCGAAAACCGGCGCTCGCCCGTTTCGATCGCGTAGCTCAGCGACGACACCGACCCGAACAGCAGGACCGAGAGATAGAACAGCAGGCAGACCATCGTGATCAGGTCCATCCGCGCCTTCCCCCTCTCGGAGAGGTTGTCATAGAACAGGTCCATCCGGACATGATCGTTGTTCTTGAGAGTCATCGCGCCACCCATGAAGTAATAGGCGGCCAGCGTGAACTGCGCCGCCTCGATGGCCCAATGCACGGGGATGTCGACGACATTGCGAGTGATCGCGTCCATCAGCAGGATGCCGATCATCAGGAAAATCAGGTACATGGCGACGATGCCGACATAGTCGGACACGCGGTCGACCCACCGGACATATGTCTTGATTATTTCCGGCATTGCCCCCAATCGCCTTCTAGCACCGAACCTCGACACCCGCCCGCTCGAGCGCGCGGGCCAAGTCTCCGTCCGGCTGTTTGTCACAGACAAGCACATCGATATCGGCAAGTCGACAAACCCTGAAGGCCGCACGACGATCGAATTTCTCGGAATGTGCAAGAATTATCACCTGGTTGGCATGACCGATCATCGCTTGGGCAACCTGTGCCTCGTCGAAATCGGCATCCATGGCGCCCGCCTCGGCATCGAGCGCGGCCACGCCGACGATGGCACGGTCGGCCTGAAACGCCGCGATCTGCCCGATGGCCATCGGCCCCACGGTTTCGGCATTGTCCGCCGCCCAGGCGCCACCGATCGCGTGGATCCGCGTCTTTCCGGGACCCGACCCCATCCGGTTGGCGATCCGGAAAGAATTGGTCACCACCGTCAACCCGTCGATCTGGGCCAGCTCCTCCGCACAGGCGAGCGTGGTCGTCCCGGTATCGAGAAAGATCTTCTCGCCCGGCTCGATCATGTCGCTCAGGGTCCGGGCGATGGCGGCCTTGGCCTCAGCCTGTTCGAAACGCCGTTCTTCAAAGCTGCCTTCGGTCGACAGCCGGATGCGACGGGCGCCACCCTGCACCTTGTAGAGCGCACCGGTGCTTGCCAGATCGCGCAGGTCACGCCGAATCGTCTCGGCCGAAACATCGAACCGGGCGGCAAGCGCATCGACCGAGGCTTCGCCGTCGGTCGCCACGATCTCGAGGATGATTGCCTGTCGGTTTCTTGGTTTCATGCGCGCTCCCGACGGACACGAGACCCCAAGTGAAATGACCGTGTCAACAATTTCTGACCCAATGTGTTACTGTTTCGGAAAATTCGAGGGTCAAAATTGACGAAACGGGCTTTTCGTGCGATTTGCTGAGGGGAGTTTCGGGAGACCCTCGCTCCATGAAAGACCACACCTCCGCCCCCGATGATGTCTTTGACGTGGTTGTCATTGGCGGCGGAGTTGTGGGCTGCGCGCTTGCGCGACGCTTTGCGCTTGAGGGGGCAAGCGTGGTCCTGCTGGAGCGAGCCGCGGATATCCTCGACGGGGCGTCCAAGGGCAACAGCGCAATCCTCCACACGGGGTTCGACGCACCGCCCGGATCGCTCGAGGCGGCGTGCATTGCCGAAGGCTATCGCGACTACCTCGACATTCACGACAGGCTTGGCCTGCCGGTCATCCGGTCGGGTGCGATGGTCATCGCCTGGACGGCCGAACAGGACGACAAATTGCCCGACCTGATGGCGCAAGCCCGCGAGAACGGCGTGACGGATGTCGAAGCCCTGACCCGAGAGGAAACGCTCGCGGCAGAGCCCCATTTGTCACCTGCGCTGAAGGCGAGTTTCCGGGTGCCCGGAGAGTTCCTGATCGATGCATGGTCCGCGCCCTTGGCCTATCTGCTGCAGGCGATGGAACACGGCGGGCAGGTCATCCGCCGCTGCGAGGTGCGGGGCGGCACCCGGCAGGGCGATGTCTGGGCGCTCGACACGACGCGGGGCGCGATCTCGGGGCGTCTGGTCATCAATGCCGCCGGGCTGCGGGGCGATCTGGTTGACGAGGCGCTGCTGGGCAGGCGCGATTTCAACGTCACGCCGCGCAAGGGACAGTTCATCGTCTATGACAAACCTGCCGCGGCGCTGGCCGGACATATCCTTCTGCCGGTGCCGACCGCCATCACGAAGGGCGTGGTCCTGTGCCGGACGGCATGGGGCAACCTGCTGGTCGGCCCGACCGCCGAGGATCAGGAAGACCGCGACCGCGCGGGCCTCGATCACGACACGCTCGACGCGCTGCGCATCCGCGGTGAAGAGATCCTGCCCGCCCTTCGCGATCATGACATCACCGCCGTCTATGCCGGGCTGCGCCCCGCGACCGAATTCAAGGACTATCAGATCCGGCTGCACGACGAGGGGCGCTATGTCACGGTAGGCGGCATCCGGTCGACCGGCCTGAGCGGCGCCCTCGGCATCGCGGCGCATGTGGTCCGCATGGCAAGGGAGGCGGGCCATGGCTGGTCTGCCCCGTCGCGGATCCACTGGCCCCGCGTGCCCAACATCTCGACCGCCGCGCCGCGCGATTGCGAAAGTGCCGGCAATGGCGGCATCGTCTGCCATTGCGAACAGGTGACGCGGCGCGAGATCGAAAGGGCGCTCTCCGGGCCCCTGCCCGCCCAAAGCCTCGCCGGACTGAAACGGCGCACCCGGGTGACCATGGGCCGCTGCCAGGGATTTCATTGCTCAGGCCCGCTCGCGACCATGACGGAGGGGGCGTTCGACACGCCCATGGCAGAGCGTGCCTGACCTGCCCCATCAGGTAGATGTGGCAATCGTCGGCGCAGGCCCGGCGGGTCTCGCCGCCGCGACGGAGTTGCGCCGGCTGGGCATCGACCGGGTGGTTGTCCTCGAGCGGGAGAGCGAACCGGGCGGTGTGCCGCGCCATTGCGGCCACTCGCCCTACGGCCTGCGGGAATTCAAACGCCCGATGCTGGGACCCGCCTATGCCCGTTCCCTTGTCTCACAGGCGCGCCGTGCCGGTGTTCGGATCGCAACCGGCGTCACCGTCATCGCGCTGAAAAAGGGCCCGTGTCTTGAGATCAGTTCCGACGCGGGACTGTCCGAGATTTCTGCCAAAGTCGTCATGCTGGCCACCGGAATCCGTGAGACAACTCGGGCCGGGCAGCTTCTCGGGGGGACGAAGCCCGGTGGCGTTCTGACAACGGGTGCGCTTCAGGGCCTCGTCTACGGTGCCGGGATGCGGCCATTTCGGCGGCCCGTGATCCTCGGGACGGAACTCGTCGCCTTTTCCGCAATCCTTACCTGCAGACACGCCGGCATCCGCCCCGTCGCCATGATCGAACCCGGGCACCGGACGACGGCACGCTGGCCCGCGAGCCTTCTGCCCCGCCTCCTCGGCATCCCGCTCCTTTACCGGACAGGGCTGGTGTCGATCGAAGGCCGCGAGACCGTTGAGGAGGTTGTCCTGCGCACGCCCGGCGGGGAACGGCGGCTGGCCGCGGATGGTGTGATCGTCACAGGGCGGTTTCGGCCCGAGGCGTCGCTGGTCCGGCTGGGCGGCCTGACTTATGACCCTGCGACCGGCGGACCGGAGGTCGACGAATTCGGCCGAACCTCCGACCCGCAGGTCTTTGCCGCCGGCAACCTGCTGCGCGGGGTGGAAACCGCGGGCTGGTGCTGGGCCGAGGGACGCGCGGTCGCGGGGGCGATGGCGCGCGCCTTGTCGGGGGGGCTTCCGCCACCGGCCTCGCAGCGCATCGGCCAGACAGGCGAACACCTTGCCTATGTCCTCCCGCAGCGGATCGCCGGAGGCGCCGCGCCCGCGCTGGATGTCCTTCAATTGCGTGCTTGCTCGGCAGCGAGGGGCCGCCTGTCTCTGCACGCGGGCGGGCAGGAAACCGCGGGCCGCGCGCTCTTGGCCCTGCCCGAAAGACGCCTGCTCCTGCCCCTGCCTTCCCCCGGCTCTGATCCCTCTGTGTCGCTGGAGCCATCGTCATGACCATTCTTGCCATCGATCAAGGAACGACCAGCACACGGGCCGTCACCGTGGCGCCCGATGGCACGGTCCGGATCGTCAGGTCGATCGAACATCGCCAGATCTATCCGCGCCCGGGCTGGGTCGAACATGACCCAGAGGAACTGATGGGCAATATCCGCGCCTGCATCGATGCCGCAGGCGCAGTCGCAGCCGTCGGTCTGGATAACCAGGGGGAAAGCTGCCTCGCCTGGGACGCCGAAACCGGCCAGCCCGTCTCACCGGTCATCGTGTGGCAGGATGAACGGACGATGGCCGAGACGGACCGGCTCAGGTCCGAGGGCGCCGAGGCGCTGACCCTTGCGCGGGCAGGCCTGCCGCTCGATCCCTATTTCTCGGCGTCGAAGCTGGGATGGATCATGCGTGAATTGCCCGAGGCCGCCGCACTTGCGCGCGCGGGCCGCCTGCGCCTTGGGACCACGGATGCGTTTTTCCGGCAGCGGCTGACCGGGCGATGCGAGACCGATCCGACAACCGCGTCGCGCACATCGCTGATGAATCTGGGCACATGCCAATGGGATCCCGACCTCTGCGCGCTGTTCGGCGTTCCGGTAGAATGCTTGCCGCAGATCACCCCAACGACAGGTGATCTGGGACAGATCGGCTCGCTGCCACTGACCGCCTCGGTCGTCGATCAGCAGGCCGCATTGCGCGGCCATGGCTGCGCCACCGAGGGCGATGCGAAAATTACCTTTGGAACCGGCGCATTCGTCCTTGCCGTCGGCGGGGCCAAGGTGCCCGAACCGGGGCGTGGACCATTGCCGACGATCGCGTGGGAGATCGGGGGCAAGGGCCCGACCTACGCTCTTGAAGGCGGGGTCTATGCTGCGGCGGCCGCCCTCAACTGGGCGCGGGACCTCGGTCTTTTTGGCGAATTTGACGAGATCGTGGAGTTCAGCGCGCCGCCGGCCATATCACGCGGACTGGTCTTCGTGCCGTCGCTTGCCGGTCTGGCCTGCCCCCATTGGGACAGGCGTGCCAGAGGTGCGTGGCTGGGCTTGGGTCTGGATACCGGAAAGACCGACCTCGTTCAGGCGGTGATCGAGGGGGTCGCGTTCCGCGCTGCCGAGGTGATCGCCTCGTTCGAGGCGCATACGCCCCTGACCCAACCCATCTCGATCGATGGCGGCATGACGCGCAACCCTTGGTTCTGCCAATTTCTTGCCGACACGCTGGGGCGAGAGGTCGTGATTTCAGACGAACCCGAGTTGACGGCCCTCGGCACTGCCGAGCTTGCGGCACTGGGCGCCGGGCAGACCTTCGAGAGGAAACGGGCCGGCAAGATCATTTCGCCGCGCCCGCAGCCCGCGCATTGGAACGAGACTTTCGCCCTTGCGCGGGGTCTTGTTCAGGAGTTCGGCAAGGCGCCTGTGGACGTGGGGTAATCCCGCGAGACCCAAGGTTCGGCCGGCGCCAGGCAAAGCGCACGATCGGGAATCCGGCGCAGCCACGCCCGCGTTTCCTGCCGATCCGGGATCACATTCACCACCCGACCGCTTATCTTTTGAGCAAAATCCTCGCTTGCGCCTAATACCTGCACACATGTTACAAGCAACGGAACAAAACATAAGTCCCGGCCTCACAGCCCGCGAGCGACAAGCCCATAACCGGACCAGAAACACTCGAACAGGGAGAACACCCGTGATTCATCGCTCTATCTTGATGGCAAGCGCACTTGTTCTGGGGGCCGCCGCTCAGGCCCAGGAACAGATGCCCTTCGCGCTCGACTGGAAATTCGAAGGCCCCGCCGCGCCCTATTTCGTCGCCATCGACAACGGGCACTTCGCCGATGCCGGGCTCGAGGTCGAAATCTCTGCCGGCTCCGGTTCGCTCGACGCGATCCCGAAAGTGGCGACTGGTGCGTTTCCGGTTGGTTTTGCCGATATCAACAGCCTGATCAAGTTCCTCGATCAGAACCCGGATGCCCCGGTGATCGCGGTCATGATGGTCTATGACAAGCCGCCCTTCGCCATTATCGGGCGCAAATCCCTGGGTGTCGAAGTGCCCGCCGATCTTGAAGGTCGGGTGCTTGGCGCGCCGCCGCCGGACGGCGCCTGGGCCCAGTTCCCGATCTTCGCCGTCGAGAACGATCTCGATGTCGATGCGATCACCGTGGAACCCGTCGGCTTCCCGACGCGCGAACCGATGCTTGCCGAAGGCAACGTGGCCGCGATCACCGGCTTTTCGTTCAGCTCCTACCTCAACCTCGTGCGGCTGGGTGTCGACGAGGCCGACATCTCGACCATCCTGATGGCGGATTACGGCGTCGATCTTTATGGCAACGCGATCATCGTGAATACCAACTTTGCCGCCGAGAATCCCGAGTTGATCGAAGGCTTCCTCGTCGCGATCGCGAAAGGCTGGACCGATGCGATCGCCGACCCGAGCGGCGCAATCGAAAGCCTGATCGAACGTAACCCGGCAGCGGATGCCGCGCTCGAAGAGCGTCGCTTGCAGCTGTCCATCAATGACAACGTCGTGACCGACTACACCCTGGCCAATGGCATGGGCGGGATCGATCTTGACCGTATGGCAAATTCCATCGAGCAGATCGCCCTGACCTACGAGTTCGAAACGGTGCCTGATATGTCGAAATACTTTACCGACGCATATCTGCCCGAGGGCGGCTTCTCGCTCCAGTAATCCAACCTGTGCGGGCCCGGTTACACGGGCCCGCAACAATAGGGGACCGGGCCGGTCATGGAAAAACTCATCGAGATCAAGGGCGTGCGCCACGCCTACCCGACAGGCCAGGGCCCTTTGCCCGTTCTGGACGGATTGGAATTATCCGTCGAAGAGGGCGGTTTTGCCGCCGTGGTCGGCCCCTCGGGCTGCGGAAAATCGACGCTGACGAAACTTGTCGCGGGATTGATGAAGCCCGACACCGGTGAAGTCTGGTTGCACGGCTCGCGCGTGACTTCGCCCCGGTCGACGGTTGGCATGGCATTCCAGAACCCGGTGCTTCTGGAATGGCGCTCGATCCTCAAGAACGTCATGCTTCCGCTTGAAATCGTGCCGACAAAGCTGACCCGCAGCCAGCAGGAAGACAGGGCCCGATACCTTCTCTCGCTGGTTGGTCTGGAAGGCTTTGAAGACAAGAGGCCCTCCGAGTTATCAGGCGGCATGCGCCAGCGCGCCTCGCTGTGTCGTGCCCTTGTGCACCAGCCCGAGGTTCTGATCCTCGATGAACCGTTCGGCGCGCTCGATGCCTTCACCCGCGAAGACCTGTGGCAGACGATGCACCTCGTGAAAGAGAAAGAGCCGTTTACCGGCGTCCTGATCACCCACGATCTGCGCGAGGCGATCTTTCTGGCCAATCAGGTGATCGTCCTGTCGGGCCGCCCCGCCCGAACGCAATACGTCCTTCCCGTGCCCAATACCGGCCCCCGGGACCTTGAGCATCTCTACACGTCCGAAGCGTCCGAGATGCTGGCGATCCTGCGCCACCAGATCGAGGTCGCGCAGGGCCGGGCCCCGGCCGAAGAAACATCTGCTGCCGAGTAGGAGCAACACGATGGCCTATGTTCCCGAACCGCTTCCCGATACGAACCGCGTTCCCCGCGGCGGCGGCCTTCTGCGCATGCTGACAAGTCGTGCGGTTCTGGCGCCGATCGGTGCGGTGATCCTGTTCCTTGTCTTCTGGGAATTCATCGTCTGGGCCAACAGCTGGCCCGATTACGTCATGGCCTCGCCGTCCGACCTGCCCGCCGCCTATTCGCAATACTGGAACCTGTTCCTGATCATGGGCTGGCAGACGCTGTGGCGCACGGTCGTCGGGCTTGTTCTGGCGGTCGTCGTCGGTGTTCTGATCGGAATGGCCATGGGCTTCTCCCGCACCACGCGCGACGCACTTTATCCGCTGCTTGTCGGCTTCAACGCGATCCCCAAGGCGACACTGGTTCCGATCGTGGCCCTGCTCTTCGTGGGCGCGCACGATTTCAACACGGTGCTGATCGCCTTCATGATCTCGTTCTTCCCGATCGCGGTTTCGGTGTCGATCGGCCTGTCGACGCTGGAGCCCGAATACCGCGATATCCTGCGCTCGCTCGGGGCCTCGCAGACCACGATCTTCTGGAAGATCGCCTTGCCCAAGACCCTGCCCGAATTCTTTGGCGCGCTGAAGGTCGCGGTGACGCTCGCCTTCATCGGCACCAACCTCATGGAGATCGTCAGCCCGCATGGCCGTGGTCTTGGTGCGCTGTTCGATTCCGGCAAGACGAATTCCGACTATCCGCTGATGTTTGCCGTTCTCATCGCGCTCGCCGTGCTGGGGATCCTGCTTTATTACGTGGTGGTCGCCCTCGAGAAGATCTTTGCCGGCTGGGCGGAACGCACCCCGACCCAATAGGACCGGAACGTTCTCGACCTCTTGCAGTCCCAACGGAGAAGATGCCGCAGGTCTATCCCGGAAGAAGCGCCGCGCCGTCCGGGCTGTCGATCACGTATTTCCAGCGGCCGTCATTGTCGGTCCCCCTCAAGTCACCAGATGGCCGGCACACTTGATCGAGACTGCTCCGCTCAATTCGACAGCGGACCGAAACCACGACTGAGCCCGAAAGACCTTCTGGTTGGGGCGCAGGCTCTTCCGGCATCAAGGCTGGCCGGGTCTGCCGCTACATCCCCATCGGATCGACCCGGAACCCGTTCTCGGGCGGGTAGATCCCGGCGAGCCAGTCATCGCCGGAATGCGCCATCCAGAGCGCGGCCGCGATCGGAGCCGCGGCGCGCATGACTTCGAAATCGGCCTGTTCCAGCGTCTTTCGCGCCCGTCCCGCCATCACGATCTGCCCAAGAAAGCGCCCCTGCCAGATCATCGGCGCATAGATCGCCGATCCCATGCGCGCGGTCTTCAGGTATTGCTTGAATGCGCCCGGTTCAGCCTCGGTATCGAGCAGATGCAAGGGCGTGCCACTGTCACGCACGCGGCCGGGATGGCCTGCGCCGATAGGGATCATCAGCCGTTCCTGTTCGGGCGGAAAATCAAGGCTGGCCGTCAGCATATGCCAGTCCTGATCGGGCGTGACCATGAACGCCCCAGCGACGAAGAACTGGGACACCCCCTCCGGCAGGTCGAACGTGCCGTCGCGCCGCCCAAGACCCTGATGTAGCGGCGTCAGCAAGGCGCGCAAAGCCTGTTCCGGACCCGGGGCCGCGGCCCCCGCGGCTGCGGCCTGTTCGAGAAGTGTGATTTTCATTGGTTTGAGCCCCCGAAATCGGGGCGGCGCTTTTCCAGAAAGGCACGGTAGCCTTCCCTGAACTCGGCACCCGAGAATGTCGCCTCGAACACGTCCTGAAGATCCGCGCGCCCGTCGGGTGTGCTCAGGCCGTTGCAGATCGCCTTGATCGCGGCAAGCGCCTTTGGCGCGAGGGTCGTCAGGTGGGCCGCAAGGCCGCTCGCCGCCTCTGCGGCGCTGTCCTCCAGCCGGTCGATCAGACCGATGCGCAGCGCCTCGTCCGCATCGATCGCCCGGCCCGTCAGAAGCAGATCGCGCGCGCGCGGCATTCCCACCTTCTCGATCAGTTGCCAGGTGTCGGCGGGGCTGTAGGCAAGGCCCAGCCGCGCGGGCGTGATCGCAAAGCTGGCACCGGGCTGCGCCACCCGAAAGTCGCAGGCGAGCGCCAGCCCACAGCCCCCACCATAGCAGGCACCGCGGATTTCCGCGATGGTCGGACAGGGCATATCCCGCAGCCGGGCCTGCGCATCACGGACCTTGCGGTTATACTCTGCGGTGCGTTCGGCCGTGCCATAGACGGTTTCGAATTCGCCAATATCGGCACCGGCACAAAAGGCCTGCGCGCCCTCGCCCGTCACGATCAGGACCCGTGTCTCATCCGCGATCAGCGTGTCGCAAATCCCGGGGATCGCCTCCCACATCGCCGCCGTCATGGCATTGCGCTTGTCAGGACGCTCGAGGGTCAGTTGCGCGATCGGACCCGGCTTCAGCCGCAGATCGCCGTTTGCAAAGGTCATCGTCATGGCCTTCCCCCTTGGGCAATCTCGACCCGTGGGAGCGGTGGCCGCCCGAGGATCATGTCGGCGGCTTTCTCCGCGATCATCATCGTGGGCGCGCTGGTATTGCCCCCGATGATCGTGGGCATGACAGAAGCATCCACGACCCGAAGCCCCTGGATGCCGCGCACCTTCAGCTCTGCATCCACGACCGATCCGGCATCGGCCCCCATCCGGCAGGTGCCCACCGGATGAAAGATGGTGTTCGCGCCGGCCCGAACCCAGGCATCGATGGCGTCGTCAGAGGCAAGGTCGGCCTCGGTCGGAGACAGATCCTTCGATTTCCGCGCAGCCAGCGGGCCGCGCTCTCCGATACGCCGGGCAAGCCGCACGCCATCGCGCATGCATTGCCTGTCTGCCTCGGCCGAGAGGTAGTTCGGATCCATCAGCGGAGCCTTGCCCGGATCGGACGAGGCCAGCGTGATCGTCCCCCGGCTTTCGGGGCGCAGCTGGTAGAAGTTGATAAGGTATCCATGCCGTCCCTGCCCGGCCCGGGTCGTCTCGAGGCTCAGGCCCGGAACAAAGGTGATGTGGATGTCGGGGATCTCGAGATCGGGCCGGGTTTTGAGGAAGCCACCCGCCTCGAGCGGCACGGCACTGGCAGGACCCGTCCCGAACAGGAAGGCTTGCGCAAACGCAAGCGCTGCGCGATCGGGCCGAAACAGCGAATAGAGCGTGACCGGGTCCTTGCAGCCATAGGTCAGATAAACGCCAAGATGGTCCTGAAGATTGCGCCCCACCTCGGGCAGGTCATGGATGACCTCGATCCCGTGGCGGGCCAATTCTGCCCCCGGACCGATCCCGGACAGCATCAGGAGTTGCGGCGAGTTGATCGCCCCGCCCGACAGGATCACCTCGTGCCGGGCCGCGACCTCGACCGTCCGGCCCTCGCGCCGCAGGACAAGGCCCGTGGCCCGCCCTTCGGACAACATGATGCGGCGCACCTTGGTCCGGGTATAGATCGTCAGGTTGTCGCGCGTCATGGCGGGCCGCAGAAAGGCCGTGGCGCTGCTTTCCCGGCGCCCCTCGCGGGTGTTGAAATCGTATAGGCCAAGGCCCTCCTGATCGGCCCCGTTGAAGTCGTCGTTCGCGCGGGCGCCCTCTTCGTGACCGGCGGCAAGGAAATCGGCATAAAGCGGGTTTTCGCCCCGCGCCTTACGGACCATCAGGGGCCCGTCCTGACCGTGGAATGGATCGCCTGATCGCTCGGGATTGCATTCCGAGCGACGGAAATACGGGAGCACGTCATCATAGCTCCAGCCCGTCAGCCCGGACTGCGCCCAGCGATCATAATCGGCGGCGTTGCCGCGCATATACATCATGCCGTTGATCGTGGACGAACCACCCAGAACCTTGCCGCGGGGCCATTTGATCTTCCGCCCGTCCAGATGATCTTGTGGTGTGGTGACATAGTTCCAGTTCGCGGGCTTGTGCCAATAGGCCACCCCGGCCAGCAGGGGGATGCGAAAGATCGGGTTGCGGTCGCTGCCGCCTGCCTCGACAAGAAGTACTCTCTTGCTTCGATCCTCGGACAGACGGTTGGCCAGCACACAGCCAGCCGATCCTGCACCGACGATGATATAGTCGAAGCTGTCCATGGCCCTGACCTCCTAGAACGGGAACTCCGCGCCATTCATCGCGATGGCCTGCCCGCTGACATATTCCGCGTCCGGCGTGGCAAGCCACGACACCGAGGCCGCCACGTCATCCGGCGTGCCGAACCGGCCCCAGGGCACGGTCTTGCGAAATCCCTCGACGACCTCTTCCGGGGTCTGGCCCGTGACCTTCGCAAAGCCCTCGGCGATGCCGCCCCAGAACGGCGTCTCGATGTGGCCCGGCACATAGCAATTGGCCCGGATCCGATGCGGCGCCAGTTCGATGGCCAAAGACTGGGTCAGCATCAGGATCGCCGCCTTCGACGCGCAGTAATGCGACAGGTTGGGCACGCCCCGCCGCCCCGCCCCGCTCGAGGCATTCACGATCACGCCGCCGCGCCCCTGTGCGATCATCGCACGCGCCGCCGCACGCGAGCCCAGAAACACCGAATTGACATTGATATCCATGACCCGGCGCCAATTGGCATAGTCCATCTCGACCACCGGTTCGACCGCGATGACGCCTGCATTGCAGACCATCACGTCAAGGCCACCCTGCTCTGCCACAACCCTGTCGACGGCCTGCTGGACCTGTGCCTCGTCGGTGGCGTCGCCCCGGATCGACATCACGCCCTTGGCCTTGGTCTCGTTCAGGTCGAACCCGGTGACGCGCGCCCCTTCGGCCAGAAACCGTTCGACGATCCCAAGGCCGATCCCGCTGGCGGAGCCTGTGACAAGGACGGATTTGCCGGCGTGGCGGTTCGGATCAGGCATCGTCATGCTCCGGTGTTGGACGGTAAAGGCCCGCGCGCCGGGCAGGGATCTCGACCAGTCGCGGGTCGAACGGTTCGAGCGGATGGCCATCGGGTTGCGGCGGACGGGCGGTGTGACCGGTCAGCCGCTCGATGACGGCAGAGACATCCGCGTGCGTATAATAGAGGCTGTAGACGCCGACGATCAGCCCGTTGAACAGGTCGGGCTCCCGGGCTTCGATCTCGGCGACATGGCGCGCACGGGCCTCTGCCGGAAGGTCGGCAAACCCCTCGGGCAAAAGGCCAGACACCGCCGCATAGGGCGCGCCAAAGCGGTCATGCGCCAGAAGTGCCTCATGAAGATCAAGCGATCCGGCGGAAGGGAAATCGGCGTCGCCGGGGATCAGGGTATCCAGCAGCGCGCTCATGACGCCACCTCAAGTTCGGCACGGTCGCGGATCAGCGCATCCGCAGCCCTGAGCGCCAGCGCCTGAATGGTGGAGGTGGGGTTCAGGGCCGCTGCCGTCGTGAAGACGGAGCCATCGAGGATCACGAGGTTAGGGACAGCATGCGCCCGGCTCTTGGCATTTGTCACGCTGCTGCCGGCATCGGCCCCCATGCAGGCCGTCCCCAGAAGGTGAAACCCGGCGTC
Organism: Alexandriicola marinus; assembly: GCF_004000435.1. Classification (GTDB taxonomy): domain Bacteria; phylum Pseudomonadota; class Alphaproteobacteria; order Rhodobacterales; family Rhodobacteraceae; genus Alexandriicola; species Alexandriicola marinus. Next base: position 53,442 of record NZ_RBVZ01000003.1, on the reverse strand, counting down.
GGCCACTAGCGATTGCGCGGTGATGTCGGCAGCGCCCGCCTCGGTGAAGGCCTCTGTCGCGCGGGCGATCCCGTGGGCGATCATCGCGCGCGTGTTGTCATCGAGGCTGTAGGTCATCTTGGGCGCCGGTATGCCGTCGCTGTCTGTCAGGCTGTCCGACAGGGTGACGCGGTTCTCGGGCCGGGGGAGGTCTTCGGTCGTGACGGTCAGGCTTGCCGTGTGGCCGAACACGTCGCGGAACCGGGCATGATGCCCTGCCCCCCATGGCACGCGGGGCAGATAGCCGCCGACCGCTGTCCCCACCGGGCCGTCCGAGCGGATCAGCTGCATCTGGTAGCCCCGGCTGAAATCGTGCTCGGGCCGTGTCTCATAGAATTCCTGGCTGAGGATCGAGACTGCGAAAGGCCCGGCCCAGCCGTCCATCGGCTCGTCGAACCGGCCCGTCACCATTCCAGTCGGGTGGTGCATGAGCCGGCGGCCGACAAGGTCGGTGTCATTGGCCAGCCCGTTCGGGAACCGCTTCGACGTCGACAGCAACATCAGCCGGGCGGTGCCAACGCCGTTCGAAGCCAGCGCCACAACGGCCGCCTTCGTGCGCTGCACCTGTCCCGCGCGATCATACCACGCCACGCCCGTGGCGCGCCCGGCGGCATCGGTTTCCACCTCGAAGACCCGCGCCCCGGTGATCAGCTCGACGCCGGCCGCGATCGCCTGCGGCCAATAGCTGACATCGGTCGCACTCCGCGCGCCATGCGGGCAGCCCAGATCGCAGGGGCCGCAATTGTTGCACGCGCCGCGCCCCTCTCCGTAGGGCGCGGTGTTGATCGCCACGTCCGCGGGCCACCAGTGCCAGCCCAGCCTGTCAAAGGCCTTCGCCATCCGCACGCCCGCCTTGCCGGGCGGCACCGGCGGCATCTGGCGCGGCTCGCGCGGTGGATTGCCGGGATCGCCGGCAAGGCCCGACACTCCCATCATGCGATCATTTTCCTCGTAATAGGGCGCGAGGTCCTCGTAGCAGATGGGCCAGTCGTCCCCGACGCCGTCAAGCGTCCGGGTCCGGAAATCGGAGGGACGGAACCGGGGAAAATGCGCGCCCCACAGGATCGTTGAGCCGCCAACGGCATTGTAGAGAAACGGCTTGATCGCCGCATCCGTCTGATCGACCGGATAATCCTGCGGCGCTGCGCGGACGTTGGGATTGGGATGATGGGTCGTCTGGCGCGCAATCTCCCAATCCGGGCGGAGCGAGGGGGTCGCGTCCGGATCGACCCAATCGCCCTGTTCGAGGCAGGTCACCCTGAGCCCGGCGCGCGCCAGCCTCCAGGCGGCGGCCCCGCCGCTGGCCCCGGCACCGACGATGACGACATCAGGCATCTGCGAAATCCTCCGGTGTGATCTCCCCTTTGACGACCCGTTCGCAGCGGACCGTCCGGCCATCGCCCAACTCGCTCAGGACCTGCGGATTGGCGCGGCACGTTTCGGTCACGTGGCGGCACCGGCTCGCCAGATAGCAGCCCTTGGGCACATCGATCGGAGACGGGATCTCGCCGTCGAGGGCCGCGGGCACGGGATGGTCGACCCTGCGCCGGGTCGGATCAGGCATCAGATGCGCCGACAGAAGCGCCTGCGAATAGGGATGCTGCGGGGCGCTGAAGACCTGCTCGACCGTGCCCTCCTCGACGATCTGACCGAGATACATCACGGCGACCCTCTGGCAGAGATACCGCACCGTCGTCAGGTCGTGGCTGATGAAAAGATAGCTGATGCCCAGTTCCTTCTGCAGCCGCGCCAGAAGGGCGATCAGGCTGTTGCGGGCACGCGGGGCAAGCACACTCGTGGGTTCATCGAGAACCACGAATTCGGGATTGCAGATCAGCGCGCGCGCGATGTTGATCCGCTGCAGCGTCGAAGCCCCGAGGTCACGAGGCTTGGCCTGCATGAGCGACGGGTCGAGATTCACCTGTTCAAGCGCGGCGATCGCACGGCTGCGCCGTTTGGCCTTGTCGCCGCCCTCGTGGACACGCAGCGGCTCATCAAGGATGTCGGCCACCGTCCAGCGCGGGTTCACGCTGTCGAAGGGGTCCTGGAAGACGATCTGCATCCGGCTGCGCATCTTGCGCATTTCGGCGGCATTCAGCGCCGTGATGTCCTGACCATCCAGAACAACCGCCCCCGCCGTCGGATGTTCAAGCCGCATCAGGCAGCGACCGACGGTCGTCTTGCCCGAGCCGCTTTCGCCGACCAGCCCAACGGCCTCGCCCTTGGCGACGCTGATCGTCACCTTGTCGACGGCCTGCACGACCTTGTCGGAGTTGCGCAAGGGAAAATGCTTGGTCAGCTGTTCGGTGCGCAGGAACCCGGCGCCCCCACTGACCTGTTCCGGAAACCCGTCCGAACGTTCGTGATAGAACCGCAGCACTTCCTGGCTGTAGGGATGCTGAGGATCGGAAAAGAACTGCCGCACCGGCGCATCCTCGACGATCCGGCCCTGGTGCAGGACAAGGACCCTGTCACAGAAATTGGCGATCACCCCAAGCTCCTGTGTGACCAGCAGCATCGCGGAGCCGGTCTTCTGCACCGTGTTCCACATCTCGTCCAGAAACTGCGCCTGGATGGTGACATCGAGCCCCGATGTCGGCTCGTCCGCGATCAGCAGCTTCGGCGTTGACGACAGCGCCATCGCGATCAGCGCCCTCTGGGCCATGCCGCCCGACAGCTCGTGCGCATAGGCCTCGACCCGGCGTTCGGGATCGTTGATGCCCACGAGGCGCAGCATTTCCACGGCCTGCTTGCGCGCTTCGGCCTCGCTGACCCGATTGTGGGCGCGGTATGCATAGCCGATCTGCCGCCCGACCCTGAGCATCGGATTAAGGGCCGCGCGCGGGTTCTGGACGATGATCCCGATGTCACGCCCGCGGATCGCGCGGATCTCGTCGTCGGGCAGGCTCAACAGGTCGCGGCCATCGAACATCGCGGTGCCGCCGAGGATCTTGCCCGGCGGACGGGCGAGGCCCATCAGCGCCAATGCGGTCGTGGATTTCCCCGACCCCGCATCGCCCACGAGGCCCACAACCTCATGCGGGTTGAGATCGAAGCTGACCCCTTCGACCGGCACGACCAGATCGCCCGGCACTTCGTAGCCAACCCGCAGATCGCGCACTTTCAGAAGCGGCTCAGCCTTTTTCATAGCGACGCTCCAGCGCGTTGCCGAGCACGGCAAATCCGAACACGGTCAACGAGATTGCAAGCCCCGGGAACACCGACGGCCACCATTCGCCAAGCACGATCTGGTTCGCACCGGTGGAGATCATGAGCCCCCATTCCGGCGTCGGCGGACGCACGCCCGCCCCCACGAACGACAGGCCCGCCGTCAACAGGATCGCAAAGCCGATCGTGACGGAGGATTGAATCAGCGCGGGCGTCAGCGAATTGGGCAGCACATGCCGAAGCGCGATCGATAGCTCGGAATTGCCCATCGCGCGGGCCGCCTCGACAAAGCCGCGCGAGGTCTGGCTCAGCACCTCGGCCCGCGTCAGTCGCAGGTAGATCGGCGTATAGACGAAGGCGAGCGCGATGATGATGTTGGTCGCCGACCGGCCGGCCAGCGCCACCAGAACCATCGCGAGGATGAACACCGGGAAGGATTGAACCACGTCCGAAACCCGGACGAGAAGCTCTGTCCCCCAGTTGCGCCAATAGCCCGCGACCAGGCCGAAGAAGACACCCACCGTTAGCGACAGAAGGTTCGCAAGAAGTGCGATCTTGAGGTCGGTGCGCGGTGCGGCGATGACTCGGCTGAAGATGTCATAGCCGTTGGCATCCGTTCCCATCCAATGCGGCGGATGATCGAGAGTGCCGCCGATCCACCCGGCCATGAGACCGGGGATCTCGGTCAGGCCGGGCGGCGGCTCGGCAATGCGGATCGTGGTCCGCGTCGGATCATAGGGCCCGATATACGGGCCGAAGAGCGCGAGAAAACAGACCAGCGTGACGATCGTCACGCCGATCCGCATCAGCCAGTCGGCCTTGCGCGCAGGTGGCACATAGGCCGGTTCATCCAGCAAGACGTCGTGCGAGAACTCGGTCATCAGTAGGCGATCCTCGGGTCGATGGCGGCATGGATCAGATCAAGAAGAAGATAGACCACGAGGCTGATCGCGGTGATGACGAGAACGACACCCTGGATCGCCGGGTAGTCGAATGCCAGCACGGACCGAATGGCGTATTGCCCGATCCCCCCCAGCGAAAAGACGCTCTCGACCAGCACCGCCCCCGACAGCATGAACCCGTAGAGGATACCGATCAGCGTCATCGACGGCCCCATTGCCGCGCGAAGCGCATAGCGTGCGACCCTTTTGCGCGGCAGACCCACGAGGTTGGCATACAGCACGAAATCCGATTGCAGCGCGCGCACCATGTTCTGGCGCACCATCTTGATGATCGGGCCGGACAGAATGAAGGCCAGCGTGATCACCGGCATCATCAGGTGATGCAGCGCCTCGACGAATTTGGCGGGCTCCCCCGCGATGAGCGTGTCGATCAGCATGAAGCCGGTCACCGGCTCGGGCGGGAAGGTCATCGGCGACAATTGCCCAAGGGGCGCAGGCGCCACGCCAAGCTGAAAGTAGAAGACATAGACGAACAGCAGGCCCCACCAGAATTCCGGCTGCGAACCGGCAAACAGGCTGTAGACAAAGACCCCCTTGTCCGCCGCCTTGCCGGGATTGAGCGCACCCAGCATCCCGACCGGGATCGACACGGCGAAGGCGAGGAAGAAGGCAAGCGTGATCAGCTGGAGCGTCACGGGAAGGAAGGTCGCGATCTCGGACCCGACGGTGGAGCCGGTGGCCCACGACACGCCCAGCGATCCTTGCAGAAGCCCCGGCGCGATCTCCGGATATAGGCCCAGGTAAATCCCCAGCTGTTCGAACAGGGGCCTGTCGAGGCCCAGCTGGGCCGCGGCCTGGGCATAGGCCTCTTCGCTTGAGTTGAGGCCTACCAGCCGGGACACGGGGTCGGCTGGCAGGAGGCGGATCAGAAAGAAGACCGCGATCACCAGGCAGAAGAGTTGGACGACGCCAATCAGCATCCGTCGGGTGATATAGCGCAGAAGCATCGGGGGCCTTTCCGGTCGTTGGTCAGGTCGTGATCAATGGCCGGTCAGGCCCCTAGGCTGCTTACTCTTCGACCTGAAGGTCGGTGTAGCGGATCGAATTGTCGGGATACCACTTCAGCCCCGAAATCCGATCGTTGAAGGCCCACTGGGTGCGGTATTCGACAACCGGCAACCAGGTGACATCCGCCGCCAGCATATCCTGGATTTGCGCCAGTGTCGCGTCACGGCTTGCCGTGTCGGGATCGACGCGGGCCTCGGCCCACATGGCATCAAGATCTGCATTGCGGTAGTTGACCATGTTGTTCAGGCCACCGTTTTCGGGCGACACGAAGAACAGCTGGATCGCGTACCCCGCATCTACGCCGATCGGCTTTTCCTGATCATTGACCGCGAAGGGCAGATCGCGACGAACAAGCTGACGATCACCATACTGGGTCTGCGGGATCGGATCGAGCGTGGCAGGGATACCCACCTCGCGCAGCGCGGTCTGGATCACGTTGACGATCGGGCCGAGCGTCGATTCCTTTTCGGCCACGTAAGACAGGGCGAAGGCTTCCGCGAAGGCATCGAGACCTTCACCATTCGGATACCCTGCCTCGGCCAGAAGGTCGCGGGCCATGTCGGGATCATAGGTAAAGCCTGCAGATTCCGTGTAGCCCGGGTAGGTCGATGGCACCATGCCGTTCCACTGGGTCGCCTCACCGAAATAGCCGGTCGCGATGATCTGATCGAAGGGGATCGCATGGGCGATGGCCCGACGCAGAGCGATGTTGTCGAATGGCTCGACATCATAGTTCATGTGGATGAACAGGTTCTCGTTGCCGGTCACGCCCGCGACGGTCAGACCATCCGTATCGGCGATCGAGTTGTATTCCCGTGGCGTAAGGCCGGTCACCAGATCCGCCTGACCGGACCGCAGCACGACGAGGCGGTTGGACGATTGCGGAACGCGGCGCACGCTGACGCGGGTCGCATCGGGCGCACCGCGATAGTAATCGGGATAGGCCGTGTAGGTGATCTGTTCGTTCTTGGCCCAGCTTTCGATGCAATAGCCGCCAAAGCCCGGGGCATTGGTGTTGTTGACGTAGTCATGCGACCACGGATCGTCCGCCGTCGCATTGGCCTCCATCGTCTCCTTGTCGAAGATCAGCAGGCCAAAGATCGTCAGAACCGGCAGCAAGAGAGCGTTCGGCTCGGCCTGCCGAAGCTGAACGGTGTAGTCGTCGATCTTGACGATGCTGTCGCCCAGTTCCTTGGCAGCCGGGTCTTCGCCGAAGACCTCGGGGCCGAAGCCGTCGATGCTCGCCACGTTCGACAGGAACCAGCCGATCGGGGCCGCGCCGGATACCGACTTTGCCCGCTCGAACGTATAGATCACATCGTCGGCGTTGAACGTGGCGCCGCCGCAACCTGTCACGCCTTGGCGCAGGTTGAACGTCCACGTGAGGGTGTCCTCGTCATATTCCCAGCTTTCGGCGAGGCGGCCTTCGAACGTATCGAAGTCCGGCACGACGACGCCGTCGATGGTTTCGCCATCGGCATAGCCGACAAGCGGTTCGAGGAGGGTCACCATGCCCTGCTGGCTCGAGGGAATCGCGGCTGCGGGCCCGTCGTAGTTCAGGCCCGCGGGCACGTCTTCCGCCAATATCAGAATTTCCTGGGCCGTCGCGGCCCCCGCGACTGTCAGCGCGCACAGCGCCGCTGTCGCTGTCGACATCATCGTCTTCATGTGGTCCGTACTCCCCGTTGGTTGTGCTTATTTGTCCGGACAAATAACGCACCCTCGCCGGAGACCTGTCAAGGCATTTCTCTAGGTCCGACCCCTCCAGCCCCCTTGCTGGCAACCGGATCGATGACGCAATGGGCAGGCCCGACCTGCGGCAGAAAAGGATTTGACACGCGGGAAAAAAGCAGTCTCATTTGTCCGGACAAATTCAAAGCAACCCCGCTGACCCGCGGGTGAAGCACGGGAGTTCGGTCATGCGCATCTTCGTTCTGTTCAACCTCAAAGAGGGGGTAGAGCCCGCCGCATACGAGGCATGGGCCCGCAAGGCCGATATCCCGACAGTGCGGGCCTTACCGTCGATCAACGGCTTTGATGCGTTCCGCTCGACGGGTCTGCTGGGAAGCGACGGAACGCCACCCTACGCCTATGTCGAGGTGATCGACGTGGGCGATGACGACCGCTTCGGCGCCGATATCTCAACGCCTGAGATGCAGAGAATCGCGGCCGAGTTTCAGCAGTTCGCCGATGATCCCAAATTCATGGTGGTGCAGGACATCACCGCCGCGCCGTGACGCGCGTCGCCCTAGTCACCGGTGCCGCCCGGGCGAAAGGCCTGGGTCAGGCGATCGCGGCGCGGCTTGCGGCCGATGGCTGCGATATCCTGCTGCATGACCGGGGCGCCGTCGAAGGCGACATCGCGCCGGCCCACGGGGTCGGCGTGGCCGATGAGCTGGCCACGACCGCTGAGGCGATACGGCACGCGACTGGACGCCGGGTCGAGACCGTGACCGGCGACCTTCTGGAGGTGGATGCAATCACGGACATCGTCGCCGCAGCCGATCGGCATTTCGGCCGCCTCGATATCCTCGTGAACAATGCCGGTGTCGGCTATCTCTTCGGCCCCCTGACCGAGACCGATCCGGCCCATCTCGACGCCGTCCTTGGCGTCAACCTACGGGCGCCGATGCTTCTGAGCGGTCATGCGGCCAAGCTGATGATCCGCGGCGGATCCGGCGGTCGTATCGTCAACATCGCAAGTCAGGCGGCGAAGTCGGGCTTTGCCTTTGCCTCGGCCTATACCGCGTCGAAACACGGGCTCTTGGGCTTTACACGGTCCGCCGCGCTCGAACTTGGCGAACATGGCATCACGGTCAACGCGGTCTGCCCGAACCATGTGACCACGGGCCTTGGCGCGTGGCAGAACGAATTCATGAGCACCGCCCGCGGAGAAACGCTTGAGGAATACATGGCCTCCATGCGCGCCCGCATCCCCCTGGGCCGGACGGGCCTGCCCGAAGACACCGCGAATGCGGTCTCGTTCTTGTGTTCCGATCAGGCGGCCTATGTCACCGGCGAGGCGATGAATGTCTCGGGCGGGGAGGAGTATCACTGATGTCATTTTCGTGGCCCGGCAAGGCACGTCTTGCCATGTCCTTCGTGATCAACATCGAGGAAGGCTCCGAAATGTCGGTCGCCCGCGGGGACAAGGGCCCCGAGCCGGTCGACGAGCTTGGCGTCGCCCTCAAGATCCCGATCCGGAATTATGCCAACGAAAGCAATTACGATTACGGCATCCGCGCGGGCGCCCGCCGGGTGTTCGGCGCCTTTGAAAAGGCGGGGATAACGACGACGGTCACCGCCGCCGCGCAGTCGCTCGAAACCGCGCCCCAGCTGGCGCAGATGATCGTTGCGGGCGGGCATGAGACCTGTTCCCACGGCTGGCGCTGGGTGCATCAGTTCAGCTTTGACGAAGCCCGAGAGAGGGAGTTCATCCAGAAGGCCGTCGATTCGATCGCGGCCTCGACCGGCACCCGGCCCTATGGCTGGCTGTCGCGGTATCTGCACACCGACATCACCCGCAGGCTGCTGGCCGAGATGGGGTTCGAATACCACATGGACGACTTCTCGGACGACACGCCCCGCTGGGACGTGGTCGAAACATCGAACGGCATGACGCCGATCGTGATCGTGCCCTATGCGCTCGACACCAATGACATGAAGTTCTGGCTCGCGCCCGGCTACACTCCCGAGCAATGGCTTGATTATGCCGTGGCGACCTTTGACAGGCTTTACGACGAGGCCGACGACGGTGTCGCCCGGCTGATGTCACTGGGGCTGCATCTCCGGATCATTGGGCGGCCGGGGCGCATCGGCGCGCTGGAACGGTTCATTGACCATGTGCAATCCAAACCCGACGTCTGGTGCGCCAGCCGGCTCGAGATTGCACGCGCCTTCGCCAGCGCTGTCCCCGCCCCGGTGACGGCATGAGCAATCCACTGGATCAGGTCGCGGCCCATGTGGTGCGCACCCGCACGGAAGATCTGCCCGAGGCGGTGGTCGATCGGGTGAAGACCTTCCTTCTCGACACCTTCGGGGTCGGCATCGCGGGATCATCGGGTGCCGGGGTTGCCGACTTGATCGCGGTCGCGCGCGGATGGGGATCGGACCCGGAGGCAAGCGTTCTGGGATCGGGCGACAGGATGTGCGCCCAGTCAGCGGCCGTCGTGAATGCCTACCAGATCCATTGTCTCGAATTCGATTGTGTCCATGAGGGTGCGGTCCTGCATCCCATGGCGACGATCCTCGGCGCCGTCATGGCATGGTCCGAGCGACAGACGGGGCGGAGTGCGCCTGTCACCGGGCGCGACCTGATCGCGGCCCTTGCCGTCGGTGTCGATGTCTCGACCATGCTGGGCATCGTGACCGATGCGGAGCTGCGGTTCTTCCGGCCCGCGACGGCGGGTGGCTTTGGCGCGGTCGCGGCTATCGGCCGGCTGGCGGGCTTTGACGAGACCCGGCTCAAGGACGCCCTCGGCGCACAATATTCCCAGACGAGCGGGACACTTCAGCCGCATGTCGAGGGCTCGCCCATGCTGGGCATGCAGGTGGGGTTCAACGCCCGCGCAGCCATCGTGTCGTGCGATCTGGCGGCCGCCGGTTTCCGCGGGCCGCACGACATCCTGACCGGGCAATACGGATACTTCCGCCTGTTCGAACAGGACAACCAGAACATCGACGCCTTCCTGCCGTCGCTCGGGCGCGACTGGCAGATGCTGCATATGTCGCACAAACCCTTTCCGTCCGGCCGCCTGACCCATGGGGCGATCGACGGTCTTGGCCAGTTGATGGCCCGGCATGAGTTCGTGCCAGATGACATCGTCTCGATCATCGCGCGGGTCCCGCCGCTAAATCACCGACTGGTCGGGCGCCCGCTGATCGACGCGCCCGAGCCCAACTATGCAAAGCTGTGTCTTGCCTTTGTCGCCGGCGTGTTTCTTGCACGCGGCGGCGTGGATGTGCCCGACTTCCTTGGGCAGGACAATCTGCAGGACCCGGCTGTGCATCGCTATGCGCGGCTCGTGCAGGTCGAGAAGGACGACAATCCCGACCTCAACGCGCTTGATCCCCAGCAGATCATTGTGACGCTGAAAGACGGACAGACCCATGTCTGTGATCTGCCTCATGTCTATGGCCACCCTGACAATCCGCTGAGCGCCGAGGAGAATGTCGCGAAGTTCCGGCGATGCGCGGGCTATGCCGCCCGACCGCTGCCTGCGCCGGCGCAGGATGCGCTGATCGCGGCCATCGCCGATCTGGAAAAGGTCGATGACATCGCCCGGCTGATGCGCCTCTCGACAGGAGAGGTGACATGATCGCGCACCGGTCGCTCCTCTTCGCGCCGGCCAACCGGCCCGCCATTCATTCCAAGGCGCTTGCGTCGGGGGCGGACATCGTCTGCCTCGATCTCGAGGATGCCGTGCCGCCCGCGGAAAAATCCGCGGCGCGGGAGAATGCCCTGTCCTTCCTGTCGGATGCCCCGGGGCCAGAACGGGTCGTCCGGATCAATGGGCTGCGCAGCGCCGACGGGCTGCGCGATATCGTGGCGCTTCTGGATGCGCGGCCCACCGGCGGGACGATCTGTCTGCCCAAGGTCGCCACCGCCGACGAGGTGCGCATGACCTCTGACCTGATCGACGAAGCGGCCGTCCCCTTGCGCATCGCCGTTCTGATCGAGAGCCTCGAAGGTCTGCACAACGTCGCCGGGATCCTGCGTGCGTCGTCCCGCATATCCTTTGCCATGTTCGGCGCGGTCGACTACGCGGCCGAACTGGGCGTCGAGGTGGAACCCGAGCCCCTGTTCCATGCGCGCACGACGCTGGTTCATGCGGCCAAGCTTGCGGGCGTCGATATTCTGGATGTGCCCTGTCTGGCGTTCCGCGATGACGTGGCAGTCGCTGCCGAGGCGGAGATGGCCAAGGCGCTTGGGTTTACCGGCAAGGCCGCGCTCCATCCCGGCAATGTCGCGACGCTCAACACCATCTTCAGCCCATCGGCGCAGGAGATCGCCCATGCCGAGAAAGTCGTAGAGCTTTTCAAGGCAAGTCCGAACGGGCTGGCGGTCCTCGATGGCAAGCTGATCGAAAAACCCGTGATCCGGTCCATGCAGCGCATCCTTGCGCTTCGGGACGCACAGACCCAAAGGGAAGGATAAGACGATGTCCCAGACAGCTCACCCCGTCGGCGAAAACCGGATTCGTGAACGGTTCGGCCGGTATTTCGAGGATTTCAACGTCGGCGAGATCTACGAACATCGGCCCGGCCGCACCGTGAGCGAAACAGACAACACCTGGTTCACGCTTCTGACGATGAACACGCACCCGCTGCATTTCGACGCGGAATACGCCAAGCATTCCGAATTTGGCAAATGCATCATCTCGTCACCCCTGACGGTGGCGATCATGGTCGGCATGAGCGTGACCGACGTCAGCCAGAAAGCGATTGCGAACCTTGGCTGGACGGATATCCGGATGACACATCCCCTGTTCGCCGGGGACACGCTTTATTCCGAAACCGAGGTGCTTTCGAAACGCGAAAGCAAATCCCGACCGAATGCCGGGATCGTCTCGGTCAAGACGAACGGGTTCAACCAGGACGGCACGCTGGTGTGCGATTTCCAGCGCACCATCCTCGTGGCCAAGCGCGGCTGGGCGGCCGAAGACGCGGCCGGATACTGACCGCCGCCCGCGCCTGCCCGCCACGCAATTCAGCTTTTGGAGAGACCGATATGAACGCAGAAACCGCGATCGATTGGACGGCCGACGACGAAGCGGCGATCCTCGACGCCATCGACAAATGGGTCGAGGGCGAAGTGCGCCCCATCGCGCGTGAATACGATCAGGCCGATGAATATCCCCACCACCTTGTCGAGCAGATGAAGGAACTGGGCCTGTTCGGTGCGATCATCTCGCCGGAATATGGCGGCCTCGGGCTTCCGTCTTCGACCTATGCAAAGATCGTCATCAAGGTCGCGTCGGTCTGGATGGCACCATCGGGCATCTTCAACTCGCATCTCATCATGGCCTCGGCCATCGAACGCGCGGGCACGGAGGCGCAAAAGGCCGAATGGCTGCCCAAGATGGCCACCGGGGAGCTTCGGGGCGGCATCGCCCTGACCGAGCCTAACGCGGGCACCGACCTTCAAGCGATCCGCACCCGCGCCGACAAGACCGACGAGGGCTACCGGCTGAATGGCACGAAGACGTGGATCACCAATTCGCTTAACGGCAATTGCCTTATGATCCTCGCCAAGACCGACACCGAGGCCCAACCGCGCCACAAGGGCATGAGCGCGTTTCTGACCAAGAAGGGCGAAGGCTACGAAGTCTCGAAGAAACTCAAGAAGCTTGGCTACCGGTCGATCGATTCCTGCGAACTGCTGCTGGACAACAAGCTGGTTCCCGAAGACGCGCTTCTGGGTGGCACCGAGGGGCGCGGCATGCAGCAGGTTCTGGGAGGGCTTGAGCTGGGCCGGATCAATGTCGCGGCGCGCGGCGCCGGGATCGCCGAAGGCGCCCTGAAGATGGCGACACGCTATGCGCAGGAACGCCAGACCTTCGGCAAGCCGATCGCAGAACATCAGGCCATTCAGCTCAAGCTGGGCGAGATGGCGAGCAAGGTCGCGGCCTCCAAGCTTCTGATCGAGGATGCCGCGCGCAAATACGACAGCGGCCAGCGCTGCGACATGGAAGCCGGCATGGCCAAGTACTTTGCGACCGAAACGGGCGTCGAATGCGCCCAGGAGGCGATGCGGATCTTTGGCGGATACAGCTATTCCACGGAATACGAGATCGAACGGTTCTACCGCGACGCCATGCTCATGTGCATCGGCGAAGGCACGAACGAGATGCAGCGGATCATCGTCGCCAAGCAGCTGATCGAGAGGAACCCGATCTGATGGACACGGCGGGGCCGGGCATCAGCGATCCCCCGCTTGCCGGCACGCGCATCCTGTCGGTCGAGCAATATGGCGCCGGGCCGTTCGCCTCGATGTATCTGTCCGACATGGGCGCCGAGGTCATCAAGATCGAAAGCCCCGGCACCGGCGGCGACAGCAGCCGGGCCTCCGGGCCCCATTACCTGGGCGAGGGCGACAGCCACTTTTTCCAGACCTTCAACCTCGGCAAGAAGAGCCTCGATCTCGACCTGCGCCACCCGCGCGGCCGCGAAGTGCTGCACAGGCTGGTAGGCTCTGCCGACGCGGTACTGAACAACCTGCGCGGCGACCTTCCCGGGCGGCTTGGCCTGACCCATGCCGATCTGGCGCCGCACAACCCGCGCATCGTCTGCGCCCACCTGTCGGGCTATGGCCGGGTGGGCGACCGCGCGACATGGCCTGCCTATGATTACCTGATGCAGGCCGAGGCGGGCTATCTGTCGCTGACGGGTGAACCCGATGGCCCGATGACGCGGATGGGCCTTTCGATCGTCGATTACCTGACAGGGATCACCACCGCCTTTGCACTGACCGCGGCACTGGTTGGCGCAATGCGAACAGGCAAGGGCCGCGACGTGGACGTGACCCTTTATGACGTCGCCATGCACCAGCTGACCTATCCCGCCACATGGTATTTGAACGAGGCCGACGTGATCGAACGCCGCCCCCGGAGCGGCCATCCCTCTGTCGTGCCATGCGAGGTCTTTCCCACCGCGGACGGCCATATCTTCGTGATGTGCGTCCTGCCGAAATTCTGGATCAAGCTATGCGAGGCCCTGGGGCTGCCCGAGCTGCCCGACGACCCGCGCTTTGCCGGGCCGCGCGATCGGTTTGACAACCGCGATGCGCTGGCCGCCCTGCTGGACGCGGCCTTTGCAACGCGCAGCACATCGGACTGGATGCGCCGCTTCGCCGGGCAGGTTCCGGCGGCGCCCGTTCTCACCCTGCCCGACGCGCTCGACAATCCGTATTTCGCCGCGACGGGCGGGATACAGGAGGTCTCGCACCCCGACCGGCCGGGCCTGCGCGTCCTGTCCAGCCCGATCCGGATTGATGGCAAGAGGGCGCGCGCGGCCCCTGCCCCGAAACGCGGCGCCGATACGGATGCGATCCTGCGCGAGGCCGGGTTCGCCCCCGATGACATCGCGGAATTGCGCGCAGAAAAGGTGATCTGACATGAAGATGGAGGGATATCGCATCCTCGACCTGAGCCTGTTTCTTCCCGGCCCGATGCTGACACAGGTTCTGGCCGATCACGGCGCCGAGGTCATCAAGATCGAACCCCCGACAGGCGAGCCCGTCCGCAAGGTGGGCTATGTGGAGGGCAATGCAACGACATGGTTCCGGAACACGCATCGCGGCAAGAAATCGGTCGTCCTGAACCTCAAGGACGCGGAGGATCACGCGATCTTTCTCGACCTGTGCCGCACCGCCGATGTCGTCATCGAGGCGTTCCGGCCCGGCGTTGTGGACCGCCTGGGCATCGGCCCGGACGCGGTGATGCAGATCAATCCGCGTGCCGTCTATTGCTCGATCGCGGCCTTCGGCCAGACCGGGCCAGAGGCCCGGCGCCCGGCCCACGATCTGTCGATCGAGGCACTGGCGGGCGTGGTCTCGCTCAATCTGGGGCGGGACGGGCACCCGGTGAACCCGCATATGCCCGTGGCCGATCTGGCCGGATCGATGACCGCGCTGGCCGCGATCCTCATGGCGCTTTTGCGGCGCGAAAAGACCGGCAAGGGCGACGTGATCGACATCTCGATGCAGGATGCGACGATGGCGTGGCTGCCCAATGTCGTGGGCCCCGTCTTTGCCGAGGATCGGGCCCCAATCATCGCCAATGAACGCAGCTTCGGCGGCTATGCGTTCTTTTCGATCTACGAGACCTCGGATGACCGGCACCTGACGTTGGGTGGGGTCGAGCCGAAATTCGCCCGCAACCTGCTGACCGACCTTGGCCGCCCCGATCTGATCGAGGCCGCCATCAGCCCGCCCGGCCCGACACAGGAGCCCGTCAAGGCATTTCTGCGAGAGACCTTCGCAAGCCAGACGCTCGATCACTGGGTGAACTGGTTCGAAGGGCGCGATGTGTGTTTTGCGCCGGTGCTGAACCTGCACGAGGCGTGGCACTCCGATCAGGTCGCCGCCCGCGAGATGCTGCTCGTCGATGAGGCCGGCAACCGGCACATCGGAACCCCGATCAAGTTCCGCGACGAGCCCGGTCAGATCGATCTGAGACTGCCCGCGCTTGACGAAGACGGGGCAGAGGTCAGGGCCGCGGCCAAGCGCTGATCGCTTAGCTCCACGCGCCCTTGGGCCCCTCGCGGCGCAAGTCCATCGTATAGGCGAACCGATCCGCCGGGTGGTAATTGACCGAGGCCAGCATGACCGCCCCGTCCGGGCCAAGATAGCGGCGGCGCACGCAGACGGCCACGTCCTGCAAGGTCTTGCCCAGCGGTTTCGCCGAGCCTGCCGGCATGGGACAAACGCTGATATCCTGCACGACCTGCGCCACCTCGACGCCGAACCGCTCTTCGATCCGGCGATAGATGGCACCTGTGCCATGCTCCAGCTCGTCGGCGATCCCGGCAAAGGCCGCATTCACCAGAACGATCGAATCGCAGATCGGGATATCCTCGTCGCGTTCAAGACGCAGGGCCCGGACGATCAGACACTCGCCCACGTCATCGCCCACTTCGGGAAATACCGTCGGTTCCGGTTTGCCGGTGGTCATTTCGCTGACCAGGAACCGCGTGTCGCTGGCATATTGAAACAGCTGATCGAGCGACCGCATGGCGTGGACGTAATTCTGGTGCGGCGTCGCGGCCATGACCCGACTTCCCGATCCCTGCCGTCGCTGGATCAACCCGGCCTCCGTCAGAAGCCTGAGCGCCTCGCGGACGGTGTGGCGGCTTGATGTGAACTCGGCGCAAAGCTCGCTTTCCGTGGGCAGGAATGATCCGACCGGATACTGACCCTTTGCGATCCGGTCGCGCATCAGGTCCCTGATCTGGACGTATTGCGGGCGATCATCCACCCCGCTCGAGATTTGCTTGTCCATCCTCACCCCTGCACCTCTTGCCACAAACTGTCGTGAAACGCCGGATCGGCAATGGCGATCAAGCGCGCCTGCCGGGTGATCATGTCCGCCTCCCGAAGATCGGCGACCCCATGTTCGGTGACGACGAAATCGACATCGGATCGCGCGACGGAGACCGGAACACCGGCCTCCAGCCGCGGCACGATCCGGCTGATCGAACCGTTGCGCGCCGTCGAGGGAAGCGCGAGGATCGCTCGTCCGCCTGCCGAGGCGCGGGCGCCGCGTATGAAATCGACCATACCACCTTGTCCACTGACCTGTCGTCCGCCGACGTACTCCACATTGACCTGACCGGTCAAATCAACCTGCAATGCCGAATTGACGCATGTCATGCTGGGGATTGCGGAAAGACAGGCGATCGAATGCGTCTTGTTCACAGGGGCAAAGCGGACTGCCTCGGCGTTCCCAAGCCTGTCGTAGAAGCCGCGGTTGCCAAGCGCGACACCCGTCGTGACACCTCGCGAAAAACCGCCCGCCTCGATCGCATCCAGCACACCGGCCGAGATCATGCCGCCATGAAAACCCAGATCCCGCCGGTCGTGCAGCGCCTCGAGGATTGCCGCCTGCAAACCGCCGAGCCCCAATTGCAGCGAACCACCCTCCGGGACGAGGCCCGCGATCAGGCGCGCGATGCGGCGGTTGATGGCGTCAGGCTCTGTCGGCGCAAGTTCCGGCAAGGGCGCCGAGCCTTCGGCAAGGGCGTCGAACCGATCCAGAGGAAGGCGCGGTGCGCCCGGCGCATCGGGCATCGCGTGGTTGACCAGTCCGATCAGGCGCGCGCCCGAGGCAATCGCGGCCGGCGCAAAATCGGCGCAAAGGCCCAGCCCGACCGTTCCGCCCTTCGGTGGCGGAACCATGATCACCACGGCGTCGATCACTCCGGGTCGGGCGATCCGGTCGTGAAAAGCAGTATAGTGCATCGGCAGATGCGCGACGGTGCCTCTCGCGCGATCTTTGCGCAGGCCCGGAGTTATGAAGACCGTCTCGACCCGCCCATCCGGGACGAGCGCCGAAAGATCGCGATCGTTTACCCCCGGGATGAACGCACCGGTCAGCGTGACGCCCCGCCAGATTTCGGGATCGGCAGCCACGGCATCGAGGATGTCGCAAGGCTCGGCCGTGCAGCCGCCCACAAGGATCCGCCCGCCCCCGCGAAGGCGTTCGGCGGCCTCGCGCGGAGAGAGATAGGAGGCGATGCACGGGCTGGCCATTCACCGACGCTCGGCTTCGGTCGCATCGCGCCGGACAGGACCCAGCGCCGCGATCATGCCACCCAGCGCCAGGAGCCAGTGATCACCCCCCCGCCGGCCCACGATCTGAGCCGCCGCGGGCAGGCCCGCGTCTGGCGCGGTCAACGGCACAGTCAGCGCGGGTGCGCCGGCTGCATTGGCCAGCGCCGTGAAATCGGCCTGGTTCGGGGGGACGGCCGCATCATGAGGGAAGGCCCGTTGCGGCGCCGTCGGCAGGATGATCCCGTCAAGACCGTCGATTGCGCGATCGAAGGCGGCCGACAGCCGCTGCACCTCGCGATAGGCGCGGGCGAGCCGCACCGATCCTGCGCGCCTGCCATAGTCGAGCATGGCGCGGAAGGCGTCGGAAAAGCCCGGCCCGTCAAGGCGTGCGCCGATGACCTCGGCCCCTTCGACCTCCGAGATCAGGAGCCCGGCCCGACGCAGGGCGCCGGGATCCCAACCCGTGATGTGGATCGGCTTAACCACCGCACCGGCCTCGCGCAGGGCCGTTAAAAACTCTTCGAAGGACGACAGGATCGCTGGCTCACATTCTGCCAGCGAGGCCACGTCCGGAACGCCAAGGCGCAGGCCGGAGATGCCGTCCGGCAGGTCGGGTCCCAGCATCTTCGGCGCGCTCATCGGGTCTTCGGGGTCGGGGCCCTCGATGATGCGCAACACGTCGGCCAGAGTGGCGGGGTCGCGCGCAAGGGGGCCGATCGTATCAAGCGTCCATGACAGATGGGTCAGCCCGGTGGCGGGAATCCGCCCCCGTGTCGGCTTCAGCCCCCAAAGCCCGCAATAGGCCGCGGGTATGCGCACCGATCCCATCGTGTCGGTGCCCAGCGTGACCGGTACGAAGTCGGCGGCAATTGCCGCCGCCGATCCGCCACTTGATCCGCCGGGCGTGTAGCCCTCCTTCAGCGGGTTCATGCACCGCCCCCAGAAGGGGTTGTCCGTGGTCGCGCCAAGCGCGCCCTCGTGCATGTTGAGCGTCCCGATCAGGACCATGCCAGCGGCGCGCATCCGCGCCACGACGGTTGCATCCCGGGCCGCTGGCGTGTCGAACGCCCTGGTCCCGCTCCATGTCGGCAGGCCCGCAACGGCAAGGTTGTCCTTGACCGCGAAGGCCACACCATCAAGCGGGCCGTGTAGACAGCCGTCTCTCCGGCGTTGGTCGCTCGCCTCGGCGTCGGACAAGGCGCTGTCCTGCAGCGTGGCGACAAAGGACCGGATGTCACCGTCGCGTTCGGCGATACGAGCGAATGCCTCTTCGACGCGGGCAACCGCCGGACCAGAGGCCGCTTTCGTCACGTGGCCTCGCGCGTGATCAGGCGGATCGGCTTCTGCCGTTTCTCGATCTGGGTCAGCTCCGCCAGATCGCCCGGGCCGGCCAGTTCGACCCCGATCTCGACGCCGAGCCGCTGCTTCAGCAGCGCCTCATATACGGCGACACTGCGGCTGGTGTCGCCCATGGTCTCGATATGCACGACCATCTCGTCGCGCCCGTCACGACGGGTCACGATACAGACGTAATCGTTCAGCAATTCAGGATCGCTCTCGGTCAGGATCACGCCCAGACCGGTGGGATAGATGTTGATGCCGCGCAGCTTGACCATGTTGTCGCTTCGGCCCTGAAACCCGACAATCCGCCGGAACGTCAGGCCGCTGGGGGACGCATCTGTCTTGAAGGCCGACACGTCATGAGTGTTGAACCGGATGATCGGGAAGACATCGTCCTTGTAGAGGCAGGTCACGACCATATCGCCGCTTTCGCCATCGGGGACAGGCGTTCCGTTGTCCACATCGAGGATCTCGAGGAATTGCGCATCCTCCTGAACATACATCCCCGCATGATCCGGCCCCTCGCCCGCGATGGCCCCGGTATCGCCGACCCCGTACCAGTCATAGACCTCTGCCCCGCCCCACGCGCGGGAAATCGTCTCGCGCGCCTCGGCGCCCATGTGGCCAGAGATGACGCGGATGTTGATGTCGCGGCCGGGCTCCAGTCCTTCCTTGCGGGCCACACCCGACAGATAGGTGATGTAATCGCCAAAGCCGATGATCGCTGTCGCCCCGAAGTCTTTCATCAACCGGACCTGATTGGCCGAGCGCGTCTCGATCCCCGTCCCGGCCGACAGAAGCTGCGCCCCCGTCCAATGGATCACGCTCTCGCGAACGTAATGCCCGCCATTGACCATT
Organism: Alexandriicola marinus; assembly: GCF_004000435.1. Taxonomy (GTDB): domain Bacteria; phylum Pseudomonadota; class Alphaproteobacteria; order Rhodobacterales; family Rhodobacteraceae; genus Alexandriicola; species Alexandriicola marinus. The sequence goes on along the minus strand of NZ_RBVZ01000003.1, from coordinate 33,795 downwards.
CCGTGACCATAGACCGAATGGATCACGTCCTCCCGGCGAATGCCCTGCATGGCATAGAACCGTGCCAACAGGAGGTTCTGGATCTCCCGGCTTTTCGGCCCGAACAACAGCGGTTGGGGCCGGCCGGTCGTCCCGCTCGTGGTCTGGAAGACAAGCGGCGGACGATCCTCGGGCGCATAGGCATCAAGCCCGTGGAAATCGCCGATCGGAGGGTGCGCCTCGACACTCGCCATCAGGTCTTCTTTCGAATAGGGCGGCAGTTTGCCGATATCGTCGATCGACCGGATGTCATCGGGCGTCAGCCCGGCCTTGCCCCAGTGCCGCTGATAGAAGGGGATCTTCCACGCGAAGGCCACGACCCTGAGGAACCGGTCGTTCTGAAGCGCGCGCAGCCTGTCGCGCGGCATTCGGGCAATCTCGCTTTCGAAGTGTTCGGGGCGGCCATACTCCGCGATCATCGCGTCGTAATTCATCGCCTCGAAATAGGATGGCTGTGGCATTACGCGTCCTCTTTCAGGGGGGCGGGGGCAGGCAGAGATGACATCCGGGCGCGTAGCGTCGCGATATCACCCTGCAACACGGCATCGGCCAACGGCCCCGGCTCGACGCCCGCCCAGCGGGCCAGCAGGGCGAACTTGTCAGCCACCGCCTCGGCCGACATCGGGTTTTCGCTGTCGCCCCAGGCATCCGGCACATGGGCGGTGGTTTCGACACCGTCGATGATGAGACGAAGTCGCGCGCCGAAATGGGCAGGATAGTTAGCCGTCATCGAGGGATCTTCGCGCAGCTCGCAACGATCCCTGAGGGCCACGTATTCGGGCCGGTCCAGCGCCCCTGCCTCGAACGCGCCGAGCGTCGGCGGACCATCGACAAGTGCCACCGCAACGGCGTGCTGCAAACTGAATCGGGCGCTGCCGGGGTCGGTGGGATGCGGGCGATCGCAGAATAGGACGGCATCGGCATAGGTCTCGATCACGATCCGTTCGGGCACTTGGCCGCCGCCCCGCAGCGCAAGCGCCGCATCGATGGCGGGATGGGCATGGCGACAGGCTGGCCATGGCTTGAACGAGGTTTCGTGAAGGGCCCAAGGCTCCCCTCCGAGAAGCGCTTCTGGCACGCCATCAGGCGCCAGACCTGCGAAGAACCCTTGCTCGCCCTCGAGTATCCGCAAGGGCCCGGCGATGCCGGCACGCGCAGACAAGGCCGCCTGAACGCCGCGCCGGGCGGCCTCAGCCACATGAAGGTGCTTGGTGGCTCCGGGCTCGTTACGGCATTCCCACAGCCCCCCCGACGTCGAAAGCGCATGTGCCATGGCCCAGAGCGTCTGCTCCCGATCCAGTTCCAGCATCCATGCGGCCGCGATCGCAGACCCCAGCCCGCCACAGGTAGCGGTGTTGTGAAACCGGGCGTAGTGGCCCCGTCCGACAGCACGTCCAAGCCGGATCATGGCCTCGTAGCCGCGCAAGGCCGCTTCGGCCACCCGGTCGGCCGTTCCATCCTCGGCACAGGCAAGAACGGCAGGCCAGACGACCGGACCGGGATGCAGGATCGCCGTGCGGTGAACATCATCCATTTCGAGAAGGCTGCCAAAGCTGCCAAGGGCGAAAGCCGTCTGCGCAGGTCCGGACGCCATGACTGAGAGCGGATGATCGACCGCGTCCGCCGCCTGCGCCATATTGCGACCGATCCCGGTCGAGGCACCGGCGATCGTGCAGCCAAGCCAATCCAGCAGATGCTGGCGCGCGGCCTCCACATCCTCGCGCCGCACCGGCGCCTCCAGCCTCGCCAGCAACCGACCGGTCAGGGATGTCATCGCACGCTCTGTCAAAGCCGTTCCTGGGATGCCCAAAATTTGTCCGGACATATTTCAACGGATCATCGTGTTTTACAAGAGAATTCCGGAAAGCCGTGCCACGCGTTCGGGACGCTGGCCCTGCGGTCCGGACCCATTGGGATCAGAGCGGCCAGACCAGCAACAGCAGGGGCACGCTGACGGCCACGACCAGCAGTTCGAGCGGCAGACCCAGCTTCCAGTAGTCACCGAAACGGAACCCACCCGGCCCGAGGATCAAGGTGTTGTTCTGGTGGCCGATCGGGGTCAGGAAGGCGCAGGAGGCGCCGATCGCGACGGCCATCAGGAAACTGTCGGGGTTCACGCCCAGATTGGACGAGATGCCCAGCGCGATGGGGCACAGGACGGCGGCGGTGGCGGCATTGTTCATGACGTCCGACAGAAACATCGTCGTCACCAGAACCACGACAAGCGCGACAACCGCATTGCCCTGCGCGACCGTATCGACCAGAAACCGCGCCAGCAATTCGGCCGCGCCCGTGGCCTGCATCGCGCCCGCCACCGGGATCAGCGTTGCAAGCAGCACGATGACCGGCCAGTCGATGGAGGTGTAGATCTGCCGCAGCGGCACGGTGCGCGCCACCATCGACGCCAGAACGCCAAGCGCAAATGCCACCGCCGCCGGAAGAAGGCCCAGCGTCACCAGCGCGATCGCACCCAGCATGATCGCGGCGGCGATGATCGCCATGCGTTTGTCCGGTATGCGCAGATCACGGGCCCCCAGCGGGACGCAGCCCGTGTCGCTGGTGAATTCGTCCACGGCAGCGGCCGGCCCCTGAACCAGCAAGAGATCGCCGGACTTCAGCTTGATCGTCCGCAGGCCAGAGCGGGGTGGATGCCCCTCGCGGGAGACCGCCAGAAGGTTCAGCCCATAGCGCGTCCGCAGGGACATGTCCTTGGCCGAGCGTCCCACGATGGCCGATCCCGGCAGAACGGCCAGCTCACGCAGCACGATGTCCTTGTTGCCCTCCTGCATCGGGCTTTCATCGTCCTCGGCATCCCGATCCTCCTTGCCGTCCGGGCCGCCGCTGGTCTCTATCGCGTCGCCCTTCGCCTCTTCGGGCGGGGCGACGATCGCATTCTCCAGCTTGATGTCAAAGACGGACAGCGCTTCGGCCAGCGCATCAACATCGGCCTCGAGAACCAGAACATCATCGGGCCGGATGCGCCGCCCGCCATGCGGCGCGGTCATCCGAACCTCGTTGCGCACAAGACCAACGATCTGGACATTGCTCTCTTCGATCTGGTTTTCGAAGGCACGAAGGGTCAGGCCCACGGCCTTGCTTTTCTCGGGCACGCGCAGTTCGGTGAAATAGGCGCCGGTGTCGAACCCTCCATCGGTCGCCGACTTGCGCGCCGGAACCAGCCGCCACCCCACCAGAGCGACAAAGATCACGCCAACCACCGCGACCGCAGCGCCGACCGGCGCGAAATCGAAGATCGCGAAATGGCCGAGCCCCGCCTCGGCCCGAAACCCCGAGACGATCAGGTTGGGCGGCGTGCCGATCAATGTCGTCATCCCGCCCAGAATGGTGCCGAAGGCCAGAGGCATGAGAACCTGCCCGGGCGTCAAGTCCAGCCTGTCCGAGACCTGCACCGCGATCGGCATCAGGAGCGCCATGGCCCCGACATTGTTCATGAAGCCCGACAGCGCCGCACCCAGCCCCATCAGCGCGATCATGCTGCCCAGCCGGCCCGTGTCACGCGGCATGGCGCTGCGCGCCAGCCAATCCACTGCGCCCGTCGTCTGAAGCCCCCGACTGAGGATCAGCACACAGGCCACCGTGATCACGGCGGGATGGCCGAACCCGGCAAAGGCATCGGGCGCAGGCACCAGCCCCGCGATCACGCTCGCCATCAGCGCGGCAAGCGCCACCACGTCGTGGCGGAACCGGCCCCACAGGAACAGCGCCATGGTCGCGATCAGAATAGCGAAAATCAGGATTTGGTCGGTGCTCATCTCTACCTGCCTTGCGAACATCCGGCACTTTGTCCGGGTCGAACGTGTCGGATTTCAGTGACATGAGAACATGGATTGCCCCGGGGTCCAACGAACCTTCGGCAGGATCTTCAAAGCAGGGGAACGTCGCGGCCCAGCCACCAAGGTCGATCAGATGATGCGGCCATCCCGGATTTCGAGGCGGCCTTCGCATTGCGCCGCGATCCGTTCGTCATGCGTCGAGATGAGGAAGGTGGTGCCTTCGCGCTGGTTCACGACCTTGATCAGCTCCATCACCTGCTGCGCAGAGACGCTGTCGAGGTTGCCGGTCGGTTCGTCCGCGAGGATCAGATCGGGCTTGTTCATCAGGGCGCGGGCGACGGCCACCCGCTGTTTCTGACCGCCCGACAGTTTTGTCGCCCGATAATGGGTGCGATCGGCAAGACCGACCAGTTCCAAAAGCTCCGCCCCGCGCAGCCGGGCCTGTGCGCTTTCGACCCCTTCGCGCACCGCAGTCGGAAAGATCACATTCTCCAGCGCCGAGAAGTCCGGCAACAGGTTGTGGAACTGAAAGACAAAACCGATGTGGCGATTGCGGAAATCGGTCAGGGTCGCGTCGTCCGCGCCAAACAACTCTTGCCCCAGCATCGTGAACCGGCCCGCCGTGGGGCGCAGCAGGGTGCCGAGGATGTTCAGCAAGGTGCTTTTGCCCGAGCCCGAAGCACCAAGCAGGGCGATCATGCGCCCCTTCTCGAGTGTCAGATCGAGGCCCTTGAGAACCATCGTCGCGGTCTCACCCTCGCCATAGGTCTTGGTCAGGCCACGCAATTCGACAAGGGGTGCGGCGTCCGGGGGGGTCATTGGCCGATCGCCTCCACCGGGTCGATGCGCGAGGCCGCACGGGCGGGCAGGATCGCGGCCAGCGTCGCCCCGACCATCGTCAATCCGATGGCCAACCCGAACGAGCCCTGCGCCACATCGATCGGCAGCTGGCCTGCGGCCACCTCGCCGGACGGCGTCAAAGGCGTCAGGACAGCAAGGCCGAGCGACGCCCCGATCAGCCCGCCCACAAGCCCCACGATCATCCCTTGCGTGACAAAGATGAACAGGATGAACCCCTGGCTCGCGCCCATCGCGCGCATGATGCCGATCTCGGGTCGTCTGCGATAGGTCGTCAGCATCAGCGACGAGGCCACGCCGATGACAATGGTGATCAGCGCAAAGGATTTCAGGATCAGTCCCGTGTCGGATTGTGCCCGAAGACCTTCGTAAAGCTGCTGTGCCGTAGCAGTCCAGGGTTCGGCATCCAGCCCGGTCGTGGCCGTGATCCGGGCCGCGACCGCCTCGGCCTCATACAGATCGGTGAGTTTGAGTTCGATCCGCGACACGGCATTAGGGATGTCGAACAGGCTTCGGGCCGTGCGGATATCGACATAGGCAGAGGCGCGATCCAGCTGGCCGACGCCGGTCGAATAGATGCCCGAGACCCGAAGCGACGCGGTATTGCCCTGATCGGTGCGCAAGGTCACAGGGCTACCGACAGACAGATTCATGTCCGAGGCCAGAGTCGCGCCGATCAGCAAGCCGTCACCCGTCAAAGACAGGCTGCCCTCCTGAAGATACCGGTCAAAGGCCACGATGGCAGTGACACGATCGGGCTGGACGCCCGTCACACCCACCTGACGAACTCTCTCGCCCCGGATCAGAACCGCGCCTCCGGTGATCTGGGGGGAACTGACCGCGACACCGGACAGCTGATCGATGACCGGCAACAGCGGCAGAGCGTCCCGGATGCCCGTCGCATCCCGGGTGGACTTCTGCCGCGCGACCAGCAGCTCGGCATTCGAACCCGTCTCGAGAACCGGCAATTCCCTGTCTTCGGCCTGGATCGTGACATGGGCAAACCCACCTAGCGTCCGGTTGACCATGAGATCGGCCAGACCGCCGATCAGCGCGCTCATGAAGATGAAGATGAAAACCGCCACCGCAACGCCAATGACCAGTAAACCCGTCTGGGACAGGTTGGAGGCGAGGTGACGGTAGGCGACTTTCAGACCATAGCGCATCGGCCTAGCCGCCTGTCTCTGGTGTGTCTCGCGCGCTGAGTTCCTGACCGTCGACGATGCCTTCGGGTGACAGAACCACCCTGTCGCCCTCCGAAAGGCCCGAGGTGATTTCAACCCGGTCTGCCGGCCAATCGACATACTCGATACTTGTCAGGCTCGCGCGTCCGTCGCGCAGCACGAAAACCGCCGCATCCGGCCCGCTGGAGACGAGCGCGCCTCGAGGCAGGGTCAGGCCCGCCTCGACCCTGTCGATCAGGATGTTGGCCACCGTGGTCAGCCCGATCTGAGCTTCAGGCACCGTGTCAAAAGCCAGGTTCACCCGCAGGCTCCCGGTTCGTTCGTCCACTTGAGCGGCCACAAAGCTGACCTCGCCCGGCAGGGTTTCGGTCCGGCCTGCAAGTTGAAGCCATGCGCGCTGACCGGTCTGAACCTTGTCGGCATAGATCTCGTCGACCTGCACCTCGACATGAAGGTCTCCCGGATCCGCGATCCGCAGCAGGATGTCGGACGGGGTCACAAGATCGCCCGGCTCGACTGTCCGGTCCAGCACGACACCACCTATGGGCGCGGTGATCCGGTAATCGGGCAGGGCCAGTTGCGCCTGTTCAAGTGCAGCGCGCTGGCGGTCGACCTCGGCGCTTGCCAAGGCAAGATCCCGTTCGGCGTCGGCTCGCGCGACATCCGACATCGTCCGACCCAGATCAAGGGCGCGGTCCCTGTCAGCCCGGGCGCTCTGTTCCCGAAGGATCGCGGCATCGAGGGCGGCGAGCGCCTGCCTGATGCGGCTTTGCTGCGCCGCTGCATCGAGCAAGACAAGCGGGTCGCCCACGGCGACCCTGTCACCTTCGGTGACGTCTACTTCCGTCACCCGAGCCGAGACGACCGATCTGATGTCCGACTGGACATCGGTGTTCGTCCGTCCGCTGACGGCCAGAACCCTCTCGACCGGGCCTGCGGCAAGTGTCGTCACAGGCGCTTGCGACACGGCACCGCCCCCGCTCAGGCCCCAGCCGGCCAGTGCAAAGGCAACCCCCGCGAGTGCCACGACGACCAGAGCGGTGCGCCGTTTGTGTCCCGGCTGCGGCGGCTTTGGTGGCCGCGGAACTGTGACGAGGCTGGTCGCGCGCCCATCCGCCTCGATCCTCGGCATCGCGGCCCGTGTCTGATCAGAACTCATGGCCTGCCCCGGTTTCCTGCGTCATGACGCGGTTATCAAATGGCACCGAGTGCCACCGGGCTCCAACAATTCCGCATGGCCCCGGCATGTGACGCAGCCTGTTGGTCATGGTGCCGATGATACGGCGGCAAAAGGCATTCTAATCCCCGGCCTCTGCCCGATGCCGGACTGCGGCGATAACCGCGCGTCTGACCTCGAGGGGTTGCTGGTCCAGCGCCTCGGTGACCCGGCGCAGATCGCGCCGCGTTCGGTTCAGATGGTCGATCAGGCCAAGCACGATCGGCATCACGTCTGTCGGCAAAGCCATGTCCTTTTTCAGATCGCACAAAAGCCGGAGCCGGGCCACATCGATGTCGTCGAAGACGGGGCCGTGCTGACCCTGCGCCGGGCGGACCCATCCTTCGCGAACCCAGAGACGCAGATCGCGCAGCGTGAGCCGTTCTATCCGGGTTACAACGGTGCGTTCATCGAGAGTCATGTCTTCCTCCTGATGTCGGTACGGGGATCGAAGGACGCCGCCTCCTTCCATCGTTCGGCGAGAGCCGTCATCTCATCATCGATCTTCTTGGGCAGGACGATCTTCAGCCGCACGGTCTGATCCCCGGTTGTCTTGCCGCGGGCGATGCCCTTGCCCTTGAGCCGCAGACGCTGACCAGAGGACGCCCCCTTCGGTATCGACATCGAGACCGGTCCATTGATCGTCGGGACGTCGACTCTTGCACCGAGGACGGCCTCGTCGAAGGTGATCGGCAATTCGATTTCGATGTCATCACCATCCCTGACAAAAACGGGATGCGGCCTGACGGCGATCGTCACGAGCGCATCACCCGCAGGCCCCTGCCCGATGCCCGGCCCGCCTTTGCCACGCAATCGAAGGGTCTGGCCGTCGCGCACGCCGGCAGGCACCGCGATCTCGATCGACTTGCCGTCAGGCATCGTGACCGCGCGTCTGGAGCCGCGCGCGGCATCCAGAAAATCAACCTCCAGATGGTACCGCAGATCGTTTCCCCGGGCGTGGACTTCATGCGCTGCACCACCCCGGCGGGCCCGCTGTCCGAAGAGTTCGGAGAAGATATCCGCAAAGTCCTCTTCCCTGCCGCCCCCAAAGCCTGGGCCAAAGCCGGCACGCTGGCCCTGATCATACCGGGCACCGGCGTCCTGTCCGGCATATTGATGGTAGTAGCGTTGGTCCGCACGCTCCTGACCGGAGGCGTCGATTTCACCTGCGTCGAAGCGCCGGCGCTTTTCCGTATCCCCGAGGATGTCATAGGCGGCCGAGACCGCCTGAAACTCGGCCTGTTTGCCGGGGTCGTCGGGGTGGAGATCGGGGTGCAACGATTTCGCGAGCTTTCGATAGGCCTTCTTGATGTCGGCCTGCGTGGCGGATTTCGAAACACCCAGTATCTTGTAGGGATCGTTACTCATAGTAGCATCCAATCCTGTGGGGTCGCGGCCCCCGCGATGGCAGGGCCCGGGCGCAACTGTGGTTCCAGATCGGTCGTTCTGCCCGACCGTCAGGGTGACGGATGGGATCGACGTCCATCGAGGCAGCCCTCACATTTTCATCTTTGCATATATAAGATGCCGGATGTGGGTTTTGAACGGATCGGCGGCAAATCTTTGCAACCGCTGAAGTTACCTCACGCAAGCACTGACGCGGAGGCCCGGCAAGTTGGAGCCAACGTCCGGGGGAATGCCGGCTTGATCCGCGATGTCCCTCGGGCGCTCTCGGTCGGACCCGAGCCGATCCTAGGGCCGCCAGACGGTGTCCTGGCTGACCCGGGTGATGCTCTTCGACAGGGTTTCGAACTCCTGACGGATGTGGTTTCTGACCTTCCGGGCCGCAGGCTTCAGCTCCGACTTCGACTTGGTCAGGATGCCAAGATGCCGATCCGGATCGCCGATCCGGATCGACAGGGCGCTGACGGAATGCTGGTTCCGCATCATGAACACGACCGAAAACGGAAGAACGGTCAGGGCGTCCGAGCCCGTGAGGATGTTGACGGTCGCGCTCAGCGAGCCGCCGGTAAAACTGACCTTGAAGTCCTTGATCCCGATCTCCTTCAGGACGGCGCGCAAATCCTGATAAAGCGGGCTGTCGACCGGAGGCGCGATCCAGAGATACTGGCCGATGTCGGCGAGCTTGACCGATCCGCGCCGCGCAAGCGGGTGCCCCGCGCGGCAGGCGATGACGTTTCGCCCCGGAAGGATCTGTTCGAAATCGTACCCCGGCGGGATGGACGACGCGCGCATGGGAAGGATGGCCAGATCGAGGACATTGTCTTCGAGTCTGGGGATCAGGTTATTCATATAGCCATAGACCTGGTCGATGCGGACGTCGGGGCGTTCATACTGAAACCCGGCCAGCATCCCCGAGATCACCCCGTCAAGAAAGAAGGGGGTTCCGCCGACGCGGACGGCGCCGGTCTTTCCATCCTTGTATTGCGCAAGGATCGCCGAGCTGCCGCGCCCCGCCTGATAGATCTTGCGCCCCTCGGCCGCGAGCGCGAGGCCCAGTTCGGTCGGGCGCAAAGGACGACGGTCCTTTTCGAACAGCGCCGCACCGATCCGGTCTTCGAGGATCGACAGGGAGCGACTGAGGCTGGGTTGCGACTTGCCCAGCATCTCGGCGCCCTCGGTCAGCCCGCCCTTTTCGACGATTGCGAACAGCATCTCGAGGTGGCGAGGGTCCAATTTCATAACTTCAAGTTATGAGCCCGAGTTCAGATTCGATCAAGATACCATATTTTAGATGCATCATGGCGGGGACACCTGAGGACATGACCCCGTGTTGAACACCGACCAATTCCAGTCCGATCAGACCGTTGCCTTTGGCGCGGGCTTGCGCCACCGGGCGCGGGAATTTGCGTCCAATGCCGGATGCAAACGCATCCTCGTCCTGACGACGCCGGATCAATCCGACCTCGGGCTGGAAGTGGCCGAAACGCTTGGGCCGATGGCGGCGGGGGTCTTCTGCAAGGCGGCCATGCACACCCCGACCGGCATTACCGAAGAGGCCCTAGCTCATCTGGCCGAAGCCCGCGCGGATTCCGTGCTCGCGGCTGGTGGCGGATCGACCATCGGGCTGGGCAAGGCGCTGGACCTGCGGGCCGGCGTTATCCAGATCGCCCTGCCCACGACCTATGCGGGCAGCGAATGCACCCCGATCCTCGGTCAGACGCAAGACGGCATCAAGACCACGATGAGCGATCCGAAGCTCCGGCCTGATGTCGTTCTGTACGATCCGGAACTTGTGGTGACGTTGCCCGTTGCAATGACAGTCACCAGCGCACTCAACGCAATGGCCCACGCCGTGGAAGGTCTTTACGCCAAGGATCGGACCGACGCCACCACGGCCCTCGCGCTTGACGGTCTGGCGTCGTTCCAACGCGCCCTGCCCGAGGTGATCGGCGCACCAGCGGCCGTTTCCGCCCGGCAGGCAACACAGGAGGGCGCCTGGGCCTGCGGCACGGTTCTGGGACAGGTCGGCATGGCCCTGCATCACAAGCTTTGTCACACACTGGGCGGCGCGCTGAACCTGCCCCATGCCGAGACGCATGCAATCATCCTGCCCCATGCGACGGCCTACAACCGGCCTGCCGCCGCGGCCGAGCTTGCGCCGTTGACCCGGATGTTCGGCCATGACGATCCGGCGATGGGGCTTTGGGAATTCGCCAGATCGCTTGGCGCGCCAATGGCCCTGAAGGATCTGGGCGTCGCGGAAGCGGACCTCGATCGCATCGCCGAACTGGCCACGACGAACCCCTACTGGAACCCGCGCGAGATCACCAATGACGGGATACGCGCACTTCTCGGGCGCGCCTGGGGGGGCGCCGCCCCACATGCCTGACATCTTCATACGTTTGGGAGGACGACCATGATCACGCGCCGCAATCTTCTGAAAACCTCGAGCGCCGCCGGCCTTACACTGGCCGCAGGTGGCCTTGCCGCCCCGGCCATCGCGCAGGGCGCGAGGATACGGCTGGGCTATGTCAGCCCGCAATCCGGCCCGCTGGCCGCATTTTCCGAGGCGGATCAATTCATCCTCGACTCCTTCGCCAATTCCGAGGCCGGCGCGAATTTCGAGGTCATCGTCAAGGACAGCCAGTCGAACCCGAACCGGGCCGCCGATGTCGCGAGCGAGCTGATCATCGATGACGAGATCGACCTGATGCTGGTGGCCTCGACGCCCGAAACGACGAACCCCGTCGCCACGACCTGCGAGGCAGAAGAAATCCCCTGCATCTCGACGGTTGCGCCGTGGCAGCCCTATTTCATCGGCCAGCAGGGCAATCCCGGCGATCCCGGCTCGTGGGAGAGGTTCTACTACAGCTACCATTTCTTCTGGGGGCTAGAGGATGTGATTTCGGTCTTCACCTCGATGTGGGGGCAGCTGTCCACGAACCAGCAGGTCGGGGCCCTGTTCCCCAATGACGGTGACGGAAACGCATGGGGCGATCCCAACGTGGGCTTTCCGCCGGTTCTTGCCGATCTGGGCTACGGGCTCACCGACACGGGCCGGTATCAGAACCTGACCGACGACTTCAGCGCGCAGATCAATGCGTTCCGCAACAACAACGTCGAGATCGTGACCGGCGTGCCGATCCCACCCGACTTCACCACCTTCTGGACGCAGGCCAAGCAGCAGGGCTTCACGCCCAAGGCCGCGTCGATCGGCAAGGCGATCCTGTTTCCCCAGGCCGTCGAGGCGCTTGGCGACACCGGCCACAACCTCAGCTCCGAAGTCTGGTGGTCGCCTTCGCATCCATTCAGCTCTTCGGTCACCGGCCAGAGCGCGGCCGAGGTGGCCGCGGGTTTCACAGCCGCGACAGGCCGTCAGTGGACCCAACCCATCGGCTTTGTCCACGCGCTGTTCGAGATGGCGGCAAACGTGATGGGCCGGGTCGACGATGCCTCCGACGCGGATGCGGTGGCTGAGGCGATCGCGGCAACCCAGCTCGACAGTCTGGTGGGCCGGATCGCATTCGACGGCGCCGGGCTGCCGCCCTTTGCCGCGGCAAATGTGGCGAAGACACCGCTTGTCGGCGGTCAATGGCGGCTCCGCGATGGCGGGGGCTATGACCTCGTGATCGTCGAGAATTCAGACCAGCCCGACATCCCCACCGGCGGCATGATGGAAGAGATCACCGCCTGACACCAACGTCCGGAAGGGGGGCGACTGCCGCCCTTCCCCTCTCTGGCGGTTGCGGATCGCGCGCCGACGGGACCCGAACATGGCCATTCTGGAACTCGAAAATATCACCAAGAGCTTCGGCCAGCTGAAGGTGGCCGACGGGATCAGCCTTGTCGTGCCCAAGGGCCAAGCACTTGGCATCATCGGGCCCAACGGCGCGGGCAAATCGACCCTGTTCAACCTGATCACGGGGAACCTTCTGCCGGACGCGGGAACAGTGAAATTCGAGGGCCGCGACGTAACCCGCATGCCCGCAATGCAGCGGTGTTTCGCGGGCATCGGGCGGTCGTTCCAGATCCCGCAACCCTTCGACAATCTGAGCGTTTTCGAAAACCTGCTTGTCGCGGCGATGCATGGCCGGAACATGGATCAGCGCGCCGTGCAGGACGACTGCGCGATGATCCTCGAGCAGACCGAACTCCTTGCCGTTGCCAACAGGCCCGCGGGCGGCCTCTCGCTTCTTCAGAGAAAACGGCTCGAGATGGCACGTGCGCTGGCCACGGACCCAAAACTCCTGCTTCTGGACGAGATCGCGGGCGGCCTGACCGACGCCGAATGCGTCGCCTTGATCGACACGATCAGGGCGGTCCATGTGCGCGGCGTGACGATCATCTGGATCGAACATGTGCTTCATGCTCTCAACAGCGTGGTCGAACGGCTGCTCGTTCTCGATTTCGGCAAGGTCATCGGGGTCGGGCAACCGGACGAGATCATGAAACGGCAGGATGTCCGTGAGATTTATCTGGGGATCGAAGTATGAGTAGCGTTCTGATCATCGGGGGCGGGATCGGCGGACTGACCGCCGCTCTCGCCCTTCATGCAAAAGGCATCCGGGTCCGCGTCGCCGAGGCCGTGCGTGAGCTGCGCCCCCTCGGGGTCGGCATCAATCTCCTGCCTCACGGGGCGGGGGTGCTGCATGGGCTGGGGCTGGGTGAGGCGCTCGACCGGACCGGGATCCGCACGAGCGCCATCGAATACCGGACCCGCTACGGTCATCTCCTGGCCCGCGATGCCCGCGGGGTGGAGGCGGGCTTTGCCCATCCGCAATACTCGATCCATCGCGGGCACCTGCAGGTGCTGTTGCGCGACGCGGTGATCGATCGGATCGGCCCGGAGACAATCCTGACAGGTCATCGCCTCACCAGCCTGTCGCAGGATGCTGACGGTGTCGTGGCGGAGTTTGAAAACGGCGGCGCTCTGACCGCTGACGCGCTGGTGGGCGCGGATGGGTTCCATTCCGCCGTCCGGTCCCTGCTGCATCCCGATGAAGGCCCCGCCCATGCCGAGGGCATGATGATGTATCGCGGCGCAACCGAAGCAGACGGGTTCGGTGATGGGCGGACCATGGTCATCGCCGGTGACCATGACGTGAAATTCGTCTGCTACCCGATCTCGGAACCGCTGCGCCAGCAGGGCCGGGCGCTCCTGAACTGGGTGGCGGAGCTGCGCCACTCCGCACCGCGTCCTGCGACCGAGGCCGATTGGGTCGATCGTGGCGCACGGGACTTCATCGACGCCTTTCGCGCGTTCGACATGTCCGACTTCGACACCGTCGCGCTGATGGAGGCGACCGAGACAGTTCTGGAATATCCGATGATCGACCGCGACCCCCTGCCATCTTGGGGCATAGGACGCGTGACGCTGCTGGGTGATGCGGCGCATCCGATGTATCCGATCGGCGCGAACGGATCGAGCCAGGCGATCATCGACGCCGATGCGCTTGCGCGGTGTGTCGCCGGGGACCCCGACCTGCCGACGGCCCTCCGCGCCTATGAGGCGGACCGCCGCCCGGCGACAACGGATGTGGTGCTGGCCAACCGCAAGGCAGGACCAGAGGCGGTGCTCGACATCGCCGCTGCCCGGCTCACGGGCAAGGCGGACCGGGTCGAGGATCTGATAACGGCAGAAGAACGCGAGGCGGTGGCAGCGCGTTATCGCCGCGTCGCCGGTTTCCGCAAGATAGGGGAACCCAAATGAGCTTTCTGACCACCCGGGGACTGACGGCGCATTACGGCGATTTCCAGGCCCTGTTCGGCGTCGATATCATGCTGAACGAGGGCGAGACGATCGCGATCATCGGCGCCAACGGGGCCGGAAAGACGACCCTGATGCGATCGCTCTCGGGCGTGCTGCGGAACAGCCCCGAGATGATCACACTCGACGGCCGGAAGATTGGTGCCATGAGCGCGGACGAAATCGTGCCGCTTGGTCTTGCGATGGTCCCCGAAGGCCGGAGGCTCTTTCCGTCGCTCAGCGTCGAGGAGAACCTTCTGATCGGGGCCTATGGCAGAAAGATCGAGGGCTACTGGAACCTGGAAAAGATCTATCGTCTCTTCCCGATCCTGGCCGAGCGACGCAGCAGCCCGGGGACTGCGCTGTCCGGCGGACAACAGCAGATGGTCGCCATCGGCCGCGCGCTGATGTCGAACCCGAGGGTGCTTTTGTGTGACGAGATCAGCCTTGGCCTTGCGCCGGTCGTGATCAGGGACATCTACGCCGCCGTGCCGAGAATTCAGGAAAGCGGAGCGAGCCTGATCGTGGTCGAGCAGGATATCGGGCAGGCCATGAAAGTTGCCGATCGGGTCTATTGCATGATGGAGGGCCGCGTCACGCTGGAGGGCACGCCGCAAAGCCTGAGCCGGGACGACATCCATGCCGCCTATTTCGGGGTCGGTGCATGATCTGGGTCGATACCATCGTGCAGGGCGTTCTGCTCGGCGGGCTCTATGCCCTCTTTGCGGCCGGGCTGAGCCTTGTCTTCGGGATCATGCGTCTCGTGAACCTCGCCCACGGCGATTTCATCGTGATGGCCGCCTACCTGATCCTTCTGCTGGTGACGCTTCTTGGTCTTTCGCCGTTCGTCGCGGCCGCGCTGGCGGCACCGATCATGTATCTGACAGGCTGGCTGCTTCAGAAGCACCTGTTGAACCGCACCCTCGGCACCGACATCCTGCCGCCGCTTCTGGTGACGTTCGGCCTGTCGATCGCCTTGCAGAACGCCTTGTTGGAAGGGTTCAGCGCGGACAGCCAGCGCCTGCCCACGGGCGCGATCTCGACGGCCTCACTCGACCTTGGCGTGATCAACGTGGGGGTGCTGCCGCTGATGACATTCGGCTCGGCGATCGTGGTGATCGTCGGGCTCAACCAGCTGTTCTACAGAACGGAGCTGGGGCGCGCCTTCCGGGCAACCTCGGACGATCCGACAACCGCAAGCCTGATGGGCATCCGTCCCGGTGACATCTTCGCAAAGGCCACGGCCATCGCGATGCTGGTCGTCACGCTGGCGGCACTTTATCTGGGGATGCGGTCGAATTTCGACCCCAGTATCGGGCCCGCGCGCCTGATCTATGCGTTTCAGGCGGTCATCATCGGCGGTCTGGGCAGCCTCTGGGGCACGCTGGCCGGCGGTGTCATCATCGGTCTGGCACAAACGATCGGCGCGGCGATCAACCCCGAATGGCAGATCCTCGCCGGGCACGTGGCATTCCTCGTTGTTCTGCTTGTCCGCCCCCGCGGCCTTTTTCCGAGGGCCGTTGACTGATGGCCGGAATGACCCGATCCAGCCCCTACGAGGTGACAACCCGGACCCGCGCCTCGCGGATCACCGCGGTGGCGGCGGTGGCCCTCCTGGCGCTGCTTGTCGTTCTGCCGCTTTTTGCGGGGCGCGGTCTGATCCAGGACATGTTCTTCATCCTGACGATGCTCGTTCTGGCGCAGTTCTGGAACCTTCTGGCCGGCTATGGCGGCCTTGTTTCCATCGGGCAACAGGCTTTCGTTGGGATGGGCGCCTACGCGATGTTCGGCGGCGTGATCCTTGCCGGCATGGACCCGATCCCGGCGATCCTGCTGGGCGGAATTGCCGCGCTGATCGTCGCCATCCCCACGGCCTTTTTCGCCTTCCGTCTGCAAGGACCGTATTTCGCGATCGGAACATGGGTCATCGCGGAGGTGATGCGTCTGGTCATGGCGCAGGCCAAGGCCCTCGGAGGCGGCACCGGCACCTCGCTTCCCCGCACGGCCACGCGCGAGATGTGGGCGACCGAATGGATCGCCGGGGCGCTTGACGTGCGGAACTCCGCGGCCCGGGACATCCTGACATACTGGCTGGCGCTGGCGCTGGCCGCGGCCACCATCGCGGCGATCTATGCGCTCTTGCGGTCGAAACGCGGGCTGGCCCTCTCGGCGGTGCGCGATAATCCGGAGGCCGCGAAATCGGTGGGCGTCGATGCCGGGCGCATGAAGTGGTTCGTGTTCCTGACCTCGGCCTTCGGCACCGGGCTCGCCGGGGCGCTGATCTATGTCCAGAAGGCACGGATCAGCCCTGACGCGGCCTTCAGCGTGACCGACTGGACCGCCTATGTCCTGTTCATCGTCATCATCGGCGGCATCGGCACGATCGAGGGGCCGATCATCGGGGTGATCGTCTTCTTCCTGCTCCAATCGCTGCTGGCGGATTACGGCAGCTGGTATCTGTTCACGCTGGGAATCATCGGCATCGTCGTGATGCTGGTCGCCCCGCGCGGCATCTGGGGGCTGATCACCGAAAGAACCGGCATTCAACTTTTCCCTGTTCGGCGGCGGCTGAGCGGCGGATCTCTCAAGGAGGACTAGACAATGGCTGAAATCGAAACCGACGTGCTGATCATCGGGACCGGCCCCGCGGGCTCTGCAACGGCGGCCCTGTTGTCGTCCTACGGGATCGAGAACATGGTGATCAATCGCTACCGCTGGCTTGCCAATTCACCGCGCGCGCATATCACCAACCAGCGCACGATGGAGGTGCTGCGCGATCTCGGCCCCGAGGTCGAGGCAGAGGCCTACATGCATTGCTCAGAGCAGGATCTGATGGGCGAAAACGTGTTCTGCGAAAGCCTTGCCGGCGAAGAGATCGGCCGGATGAAATCGTGGGGCAATCACCCTCTTTCCAAGGCCGAGCATCTGCTGTCGAGCCCGACGATGATGAACGACCTTCCGCAGACCTTCATGGAGCCGATCCTGTTCGGCACGGCCTGCAAGCGCGGAACCCAATCGAGGATGAGCACCGAATACCTGAGCCATGTGCAGGACGCAGACGGCGTGACGACAACCTGCCGGGACCGTCTTTCGGGTCGGGAATTCGAGGTTCGTTCGAAATACCTGATCGGCGCCGACGGCGGAAATTCCATGGTCGCCGAACACGCGGGCCTTCCCTTCGAGGGGCAGATGGGTGTCGGCGGGTCGATGAACATCGTGTTCCGTGCCGATCTTTCCCGATACGTCGCCCACCGCCCCAGCGTGCTTTACTGGGTGATGCAGCCGGGATCGGACGTCGGCGGCATCGGGATGGGTCTGGTCCGGATGGTGCGGCCATGGAACGAATGGCTGATCGTCTGGGGCTATGACATCAACGAGGATCCCCCCGTCGTGGACGAGGCGATGGCCACGCAGGTCGCCCGTCAGCTTGTGGGCGATCCGGACCTCGAGATCGAGTTGCTGAGCGCCAACACCTGGACGGTCAACAACATGTACGCGACCCATATGCAGAAGGATCGGGTATTCATCATGGGCGACGCCGCCCACCGGCATCCGCCCTCCAACGGTCTCGGCTCTAACACGTCGATCCAGGACGGCTTCAACCTGGCATGGAAACTCGCCGCCGTTCTCAAGGGGCAGGCGACGCCCGGGCTTCTGGAGAGCTACAGCGCCGAACGCGCCCCGGTCGCAAAGCAGATCGTGACGCGCGCCAACAAATCGATCGGTGAGTTCGGGCCGATCTTCGAGGCGCTCGGCATGACCGGCGGCACGGATCATGAAAAGATCCAGGCCAACATGGACGCGCGCTGCGACACCGGGCCGGGTGCCGAAAAACAGCGCGACGCGATCCGGGAGGCCATCGCCTTCAAGAAATACGAATTCGATGCCCATGGTGTGGAAATGAACCAGCGCTACAAGTCCGGCGCCGTGATGACGGATGGCCAGATGGAACCGGCCTTCGAGCTGGACGCCGAATTGCATTACCAGCCGACGACATGGCCCGGCGCACGTATCCCGCATGTCTGGGTCTTCGACCGCGAGACGGGCGACAGCGTCTCGACCCTTGATCTGTGCGGTCGCGGGCAGTTCACGATCCTGACCGGCATCGGCGGGGAAGCCTGGGGCGCGGCGGCGGACAAGGTGGGCACCGAATTCGGGCTGCCGATACGGGTTCACGTGATCGGACCGCGCCAGCCCCACGTCGATCACACCGGCGACTGGGCCCGGGCCCGGGAGATCGGCGACACCGGCTGCGTGCTTGTGCGCCCGGACCAGCATGTCTGCTGGCGCGCCGAAGAGATGACCGATGATCCGGAGGCCGAACTTCGGCGGGTGCTGTCCCATGTTCTGGGCCACCGGCAATCAGCATCCATGGCAGCGGAGTGAACCAATGACCCAAGTTCACGAACAGGGCTATTTCACCGAGGAAAACAGCGCGGAGGTCGTCGCCGCCCGCAACGCGAATGCAAGCAACGAACGCCTGCGGGATTGCGTGAACATCCTCGTCAAGCACATCCATGCGGCGGTCAAGGAAATGGAACCAACACAGGACGAATGGTTCGAGGCCATCATGTTCCTGACCAGGACCGGACAGACCTGCAACGACTGGCGGCAGGAATTCATTCTGTTGTCGGACGTGACAGGCGTGTCGATGCTGGTCGATGCAATCAACAACCGCAAACCTTCCGGCGCCTCGGAAAGCACCGTCCTTGGCCCCTTTCATGTGGAAGACGCCCCCGAACTGCCGATGGGGGCCGACATCTGCCTCGACAGCAAGGGCGAGCCGATGCTTGTTCGCGGGCGCATCCTCGATACCAAGGGGAGCCCGATCGACAGTGCCAAGATCGATGTCTGGCAGGCAAATGACGAGGGGTTCTACGATGTGCAGCAAAAGGGCATCCAGCCCGATTTCAACCTGCGCGGCGTATTCCGGACAGGACCGGATGGCACCTATTCATTCCGCGCGGTGAAGCCGAAATTCTATCCGATCCCCGATGACGGACCGGTCGGGCAGCTTCTGACGAGACTTGGCCGGCATCCCTATCGCCCGGCCCATCTGCATTACATCATCGAAGCCGAAGGCTTCGACAGGCTTGTCACCCACATCTTCGATCCTGACGATCCCTACATCCACTCGGACGCGGTCTTCGGGGTAAAGGAAAGCCTGATGGCGAAATTCGATCTGATCGAAGACCCAGAGGCGATCAGGGCTGCGGGGTTCGACCGCCCGTTCTACCTGGTCGAGCACGATTTCGTCCTCGCCTCATCCTGAGGCCGACACCCCTCCGGGTGGGGGTTCAGATGTCGCTGATCCGGCGTGGACCGGATGTAGGCGGACCGCGTGAACCGGGCGGAGACGTCGGTGCGCCCCACCTCGACATCGAGGGACTTTTGTAGAACATGTATCTGACGGGTGCGGGCTGCACCGGAGCGGCCGCTGCCGCATCAAATACCTATGGAGCGACAAAGATGACCGAGGATACGCCGCGCGCCGAACAGCCGCGCCCCCATTTCCACCGCGAGCACTGGCACAGCCTGAACGGCGCGTGGGAGTTTGCAATCGATCCGGTGGGCGAGATCCGGGACCGGCGCGATGGCACGGGGCTCGACCGGACGATCACCGTTCCCTTTGCCCCCGAAAGCGTCTTGTCCGGTATCGGTGAGACCGGGTTCATGGAAAGCGTCTGGTATGCGCGCGACATCGTCCGCCCCGACGGCTGGGACGGTCAGCGGATCCTTCTGCATTTCGGGGCCGTCGACTGGCAGGCCCGCATCTTTGCCGACGGTCGGGAAATCGGGCTCCACCGGGGTGGCTCCACCGGGTTCACCGTCGATCTGACGGATGCGCTGGCCTCCGGGTCCTGCCGTCTGGTGGTGCATGCCGAAGACCACCTGCAAAGCGGCACCCAGCCCGCCGGCAAACAGAGCCGCCGCCCCCATTCATGGGGCTGCTACTACACCCGCACCACGGGCATCTGGCAATCGGTCTGGCTTGAAGCGGCGGGCGATACCTACCTTTCAGCCGTGGATATGGTGACGGATGCTGCGGGCCATGTCACGCTGACGCCCCGCCCCGCGCATTGGCGCCCGGGACTGACGTTTCATGTCTCGGCCAGCCTTGACGGCCAGCAGGTCGCAGACGCCGAGCGCCCGCTCCTGCCCGGCGCACCGCTTCAGCTGACGATCCCCGAGCCGCGCGCCTGGGCGCCGGGCAGCCCGACGCTCTATGATCTGACCTACGAGCTGCGCGACGGGACGCAGGTCATCGACCGGGTCCAAGCCTATTGCGGATTGCGCGATGTGGCCATCGCGGGCGACCGGATCCTGCTGAACGGGGCCGAGATCTATCATCGGTTCGTGCTGGACCAGGGCTTCTATCCTGACGGCATCTGGACCGCCCCCGATGACGCCGCCCTGCGCCGCGATATCGAGCTGTCGATGGCGATGGGCTTCAACGGCGCGCGCCTTCATCAAAAGGTGTTCGAGCCGCGTTTTCATTACTGGGCCGACAGGCTGGGCTATCTCACATGGGGTGAAAGCCCGTCCTGGGGCGCCGAGCCCGAGGACGACGAGGCCAATGGCAACATGCTCGAGGAATGGCCGGCCATCGTCGCGCAATGCCGTAACCATCCCTCGATCATCGCCTGGTCGCCGCATAACGAAAGCGGATGGGGCAAGGGCCGGAACGAGCCCATCGAGGAGCCGCATCTGCGGCTGATAGAACGGCTGGCAGCGATTACCCGTGCTCTGGATCCGACGCGGCCCGTGAACGATGCGTCGGGCTGGGTGCATCGCGACACCGACATCTGGACCGTGCATTCCTACCAGCAGGACCCGGAAAAACTGTCGGCCCAGCTGTCGCCCTATCCCGACGTCTACCGCGATGCGCCGCAAAGCGAGCCGGACTATGCGGGCCAGCCCTACATCCTGGATGAATTCGGGGGCGCGGCCTTCGACGCCTCCGAGGCGCAGGACTATGCAAGCATAGATGCCGAGCGCGAGGCAGGTGCGGCCTGGGGCTATGGCACGGCGCCCGCCTCGATCGAGGAGCTGGAAGCCCGCATTCGCGATCAGGTCGCGGCGGTGAATGCCATCCCGCATATCCGCGGCTGGTGCTATACCCAGCTCACCGATGTCGAGCAGGAACAGAACGGTGTCCTGACCTATGACCGGGTGCCCAAGCTGCCGATCGAGACCTATGCCGAGATTTTCTCGGCAGAGCCGTCTCGCGTCGGAAGCTGATGGCCTGACCCGGGACAGACGATCACCCCGCCCCGGCCCGGGCGGGGTTTTCTGCGGCCATCATCCGAACCGGATTCCGGACCTGTGGGTGGCGCGCGCCATAGGCCGCCCGTCAGGCTCGGGCCTCGCAGCGCAAATATCAAGGATCGGCGTCCCGCCATGTTCCGCGGGCAAAGCTGGACAACCTGCTCCTTCTCGGCGCTGGCCCGCCGTGATCTGATCGTCGGACGATCAGCCGAGCGGCCGACCTCATCAGTCCCGGTTGATGATCGCCTCGGCCTCGATCTCGACCCGGTGATCGCCGATCAGACCCGCGACGCGGATGAGGGTATTGGCGGGCTTGGCCTGCCCGAGCGCGCGGCCATGCGCCCTTGCGATCGCGGGAACATCGGCGTCTTCGGTCACGTAGATCCGGGTTCTGACAATGTCCTCGGCACGCCCGCCAAGCGAGACGACGGCCGAGATGATCCGGTCGAGGATATAGGTCGTCTGGGCGCCCGCATCATCGGGCGCGACCGCGCGATCAACGCCTGCGGTGGCCGTCGTGCCGGAAACGAGAACCCGATCGCCGATCCGCTGCGCCCGGCAATACCCTGCCGCCTCTTCCCAGTAGGACCCGGTGACAACCCTCGTGGCCGACCCAAGGGCCGGCTCGGCTGTCATCGGTTTCGGGATCGCATTCAGATGGTGGGACAGATCCCCCGAGGCGGTCAGGAACGGGGGCTTGCGGTATTCGTCGCCGCAATCACCTGGGATCGGCAGTGTGTCCGCGAACGCCTTGCCCAGCGTGTCCCTGTCGTCGTCGTCCAGTTCAAAGGAAAAGAGGCGCAGATTGTCCTGGGTATGGACGGCCTCACCCAGTCTCGCGCCGATGATGACACCCGCGACCCTGCGCTGTTCCAGAACCCACCGCGTCGCGACGTTGGAAATCGAAACGCCATGCTTGCGGGCAACCGTGTCTGCCGCGCCCAGAACTGACTGGAAGGCGCCCCATCCCCCGGCGGTCTGGATAAAGCGGTGATACTTCATCTTCGACCAGTCCGAGATATCGTTTGGTTCGGCCTTGCCCAGCCACTTTTCGGACAGGAACCCGCCGTTCAGCGTTCCATAGGCCAGAAGCCACGCACCGTGCCGTTCGCAAACCTCGGCCAGCTCGCCCGCCGCCCGCCGGTCGATCAGCGAAAAGCTGACCTGGTTGGTCAGCAGGGGAACACCGTCGGACAGGGCAAGATTGAAATGCGCGGCATCGAAATTCGTCACACCCAGTTCGCCGATCAGACCCTCTTCGCGTAGTCGGGCGAGTTCATGAAGCGCATCGAGCCATTGGGGATGCTCGAACGACCACCAGTGAAACTGCAACAGGTCGACCCGTTCGACCTTGAGGCGTTCCAGTCGCTCCTCGACGCCGCGACGGACGATATCCGCGGTCATCGGCCCGGGTGCGGGGCACCATTTGGTAAAGGTCATCGGCCTCGGTGATCCGCCCCGCGCGATCAGCCGGCCCGCGATGATTTCCGCACTGCCATAGTGATCGGCCATGTCGAAGGTGTCGAACCCATCCGCCCGATAGGCCTCCAGCCAATCGGCACCCTGATCCGGGTCGATCGTCTGGCCGTCCTTCTCGATATCGGCGACCTGCCACAGGCCGGTGAGCGCCCGTGATATCTCAATGCGGTCGGAAATCCTCAGACGCGCGGGGCGTTGGGTCATGCGGCGTGCTCCATCAGGACATCAGGAATGTGAAGGATCGGTTGATATCGGCCCTCAATGCGGCGTGGGCCGCGTCACGGTCACCGGCGCCCAGCGCGTCGAGCAGTTCGAAATGATGGACATGCTCGGGGATCGTCGAGGCCTCGGGCTTCATGACGATCAGGTTCAGATAGGCCCCGTATTGAAGCCAGAGGGCCTCGACTATCGGCAACAGAACCTCCGAGCCGCCGATCCGGTAGAGGGTGAAGTGAAACTCGTGGTTGGTGACGAGATCGGGCATCGCGCCCGGGCTTTCGGGAACCCCGTCGAGAACCTGCCGGAGTGCCTCGACATCGTCAGGCGACATCCGGTCCATCGCCTGATCCAGCGCGAGAGCCTCCATCGCCAGCCGTGCGA
Source organism: Alexandriicola marinus (assembly GCF_004000435.1). GTDB lineage: Bacteria > Pseudomonadota > Alphaproteobacteria > Rhodobacterales > Rhodobacteraceae > Alexandriicola > Alexandriicola marinus. The sequence goes on along the minus strand of NZ_RBVZ01000003.1, from coordinate 10,206 downwards.
CCAGCAGATCACTGGCGCGCCGCTGATCGAATTCGGGGACCATCAGCTTGCGCGACGGCGTATCCACCAGCGCACCTTCGGCCACCAGACGGCGCACCGCCTCTCGCACCGGGGTCATCGAGACGCCGAGCTTGGCAGCCAGATCGCGAAGGGTCAGCACATCGCCCGGCGCAAAAGCGCCGCGGGTAAAAGCATCGCGCAGCGCAAAATACGCATTTTCGCGCAGCTTCGTCTGATCAAGCGGGGCGATGTCTGGCGCAGCCATGGGATGCTTGACACCCTTGGGTTAGGTCTGTGATTAAATATCACAGATAGCAAGTCAGCAGACAAGACGAGATGACCACCGAAACCTCATCAGAGACGGATCGCGGGTTCTGGCTCTACGATCTGAGGGTCGAGACCGTTCTCGACGGCCGCACGCCGGTGTGCCGCCACGTCGAAGGCGACAGCTTTCGCGTGGTCGGTGAGAACCTCGTCTTTGACGGCCCGCACAGCGTGTCGATGTATTCCCTTGCCGCTCTTCTCCCGCTTCTGCCCGCGAAACAACGCCCGACCGATGACAACGACTGGATGAGCACCGATGCCGAGGTCGCCTGTCCCGATCCGCATTGCGGCGGGCGGTTCCGGATCATCCGCGAGGGCAAGCACTGGTTTTCGCACGCGGCAACCACGGGGCTGCCCGGGCAGCGCGGAACCCCCTACTGGAAAGAACAGACCGAATGAACGTCGAGACGGCAGAGCTTCGCCCCGGGCATACGATCTCACGGGTGATCAAGGGCGGCTGGCAGCTGGCTGGCGATCATGGCGAAGTCCGGCCCGAACAGGCCATCGCCGACATGGAAGCCTTTCTCGACGCCGGCATCACGACCTTTGACTGCGCCGATATCTATACCGGCGTCGAAGAGATGATCGGCCATTTCATCGCCGATGTCCGCAACCGGCGCGGCTCTGACATCGCGAACAGGGTCGTTGTCCATACCAAGCTGGTCCCCGATCTGGGCCGGCTGTCGGATATCCGCCCCGACGAAGTCGAGGCGATCGTCGACCGGTCGTTGCGCCGCCTTAGGATCGAGCGGATCCCGCTTGTCCAGTTCTTCTGGTGGGACATGGCCACCGGAAATGCCGTCGAAGCGCTCGAGGTGCTCAAGGAATGCCAGAGAAAGGGCAAGATCGCCAATCTCGGCACGACCAATTGGGACACACCGGTGATGGACAAGTTCTGCGATGCAGGGTTCGATGTCGTGTCGGCGCAGGTGCAGTACTCGGTTCTGGATCGCCGGCCCGCCGGCGCGTTCAGCGACTGGACAGCACAGCGAGACGTGCAGATCCTTGCCTATGGCACCCTTGCGGGCGGTTTCCTGACGGACGTCTGGCTGGATCAACCGGACCCGGGCTATGCGTTCGAGAACAGAAGCCTGATCAAATACCGGCTGATCATCGACGAGTTCGGCCCCTGGGATCTGTTTCAGGAGTTGCTGAGGACCCTCAAGGCCGTGGGCGACAAGCACGGCGTTGCGCTGTCGACGGTCGCCACGCGGTGGGTTCTCGATCAGCCTCGGGTGGCCGCGGCCATCGTGGGCGCGCGCTATGCCCGACACCTGCCCAAGACGCTCGAAGTTTTCGGGCTGACCCTCGATGCCGAAGACAACGCACGGATCGGCGGGGTTCTGGCGCAGTCGAACGGACCTTCGGGGCCGGTCTACGGGCTGGAAGGCGACCGCAATGGCCGCCACGGACGCATCATGAAGTACAATCTGAACACGAACCCCGGCGACAAGGTGCACGGGGCATGACCGATAGCGCCCTGTCCTTGCGGGGTCTGACGAAGGACTTCGGTCCGTTCCGTGCCGTGGACGACGTGACTCTCGATATCCGGCGGGGCAGCATCACCGGCCTGATCGGGCCGAACGGCGCGGGCAAGACGACACTTTTCAACATGGTGGCCGGCAGCCTGAAACCCAGCAGCGGGACGGTGTCGCTTGGCGATGTGGACATCACCGGACGCCCGCCCGAGACGCTGTTTTCCCTCGGGCTTGCGCGAACGTTCCAGATCCCGCGGCCGTTTCGGCGGATGAGCGTGGTCGAAAACCTGATGCTGGCCCCGCCTGCGCAGATCGGCGAGACCGTTCCCGGCGCCCTGTTCCGCCGCCGCAATGTGGCCCGGCAGGAACATGCACTGCGCGACAAGGCGCAAGGTATCCTCGATTTCGTGACGCTGTCTCACCTCGCGGATCAGCCCGCGGGCATGATTTCCGGTGGGCAGATGAAGTTGCTGGAACTTGGGCGCGCCCTGATGGGCGACCCGTCGGTCATCCTGCTGGACGAGCCGGCGGCGGGGGTGAACCCGACCCTGACGAATATCCTGATCGAGCGGATCCGCGAGCTGAACGAGGGCGGGGTGACATTCGTCGTCATCGAACATGACATGGATTTCGTGATGCGCCATTGCGATCCCGTGATCGCCATGGCGGCCGGGCGCGTGATGTTTCAGGGCACCTCAGAGGAAGCCCGCACCAATCCCGAACTTCTCGATGCCTATCTGGGCACGGCGGCATGACCGCGCTTGTCGTTACAAAGCTCGAGGCGGGCTATGTCCGCGATCTGCCGATCCTGCACGGGGTCAGCCTGCGGGCCGAGACCGCGAAGCTGACGGTCATCATCGGCCCCAACGGTGCCGGAAAATCGACCCTGATCAAGGCCATCGCGGGGTTGATCCCAGTCGGGTCGGGCCGCGTCATGCTGGGGGAGCAGGATATTACCGGCATCCGGCCGGACCAGATGGGCACTTACGGGCTGGCCTATGTTCCCCAGACCGACAACATATTCCGCAACCTGTCGATCCGAGAGAACCTCGGCCTCGTGCTGCGCCGCTCCTCCGGAGCCGCTGCACGGATGGAGGAATTGTTCGACCTCTTCCCCGATCTCGGTGCAAAACGCACCGAGCGGGCGGCGGCCCTGTCGGGTGGACAGCGCCAGATGCTGGCTGTCGCGATGGCGCTGGCCAACAAGCCCCGCGTCATCCTGCTCGATGAGCCGTCGGCGGGTCTCTCCCCGAAGATCGCGGCAGAGGTTCTTGATCTTGTCCGCGGCCTGACCGCACAGGGCGTGACCGTTCTTCTGGTCGAGCAGAACGTGAAACAGGCGCTTCGGGTTGCCGATCACTGTTATATCCTCGCGGAGGGGCGAAACCAGATCGACGGCCCCGCCGCCCAGATTGCGGCCGACCCGGTGGTGGGCGAAATCTATCTTGGCGGACGGCGCCTGGAGCCGTCATGATCCAGTCGATCCTCGATGGCATCCTCACTGGAGCGATCATCTCGCTTGGCGCGATCGGTCTGACACTGATCATGCATATCCTGCGGTTCGCCAATTTCGCCTATGCCGAGCTTCTGGCGATCGGGGCTTATGTGGCCCTCGTTTTCGATCAGCTGTTTCCCGTTCTCGTTCCGGCGCTGGACACTGCGTTTGCGCCTCTGACGCTGACCGGCGCATTGGCCTTGTCGATGGTGATCGCCATGGTCCTGACGGGCCTGTCCGCGGTCGTTATCGACGCGCTGGTGTTCAAGCGGATCCGACAAAAGGCGGGCCCGCTGTCCATGGTCTTCGCAAGCTTCGGCGTCGCGCTTGTGATCCGCAACGTGATCGTCCTGATCTTCGGGCATCACGCACAGCTTTATTCGCAGGATATCGCGCGGGCGACCGTGATCAGCTTTGATCCGCTGATCCTCATCAAGCCGGACCAGGTTTTCGTTCTGGCACTGGCCTTGGCCCTGATGCTGGCGCTGCACCTGATCCTCACGCGCACGACGTTCGGCTTTGCCCTTCGCGCCGTGGCCGAGAACCCGTCTCTGGCGCAGGTGGCGGGCGTGCGGCTCTCGACCATGGTCGCGGCGGTCTGGGTCATCGCTGGTAGCCTGTCTGCCGTTGCAGGCACGCTTTATGCGCTGACAAACCAGCTCAACCCCCTGATCGGGCATGTCTTCTTGCTGCCGGTCTTCGCGGCGACGATCGTTGGTGGCATCGGCAGCGTCTATGGCGCGGTGCTGGGCGGTTTCATCGTGGGCATCGCCTCCGGTCTGGCCCTGATGATCCTGCCGCCGGGCTACGCCCCGGCCATGCCTTTCCTGATCATCCTTGCGGTGCTCTTGTTTCGGCCGCAGGGCCTGTTCGGGGAGGAACAGCAATGATCGGCCTTGTCTCCTATCTGACCTTTTTTCTGACGATGGCCGGCATCATGGCGATCATCACCCTCGGGCTGAATCTGCACTGGGGCTATACCGGGTTGTTCAACGGCGGTGTCGTGGCCTTCTTCGGGGCCGGCGCCTACGGCACGATGATCCTTGGCGGGCCGTCGCAACCCGATCAGTTCGGCGGGTTCGAGCTTCCGTATCTGGTGGCGCTTGGGGGTGGCGTCGTGATCGCCGGGGCGCTCGCGTGGGTGGTGGGATTGCTGACGCTGCGTCTCAGGCATGACTACCTCGCCATTTCGACATTCGGCATCGCCGTCGCGCTGGAGGCCGTGGCCCGCAATGCACAATGGCTGACCGGCGGAGCGCGCGGACTGCGCGGCTTTCCCCGGCCGTTCGAAGATCAGATCGACAACAATTTCCTCTTCGGCGTCGTCTTCCTGCTGATCGTCCTGACGGTCCTCGGGCTGATCTGGCTGAGCATCGAACGGCTGGTGAATTCCCCCTTCGGACGCGCCCTGCGCGCAATCCGCGAAGACGAAGTCGCAGCCCGCGCGCTTGGCAAGAATCCGGTGCGCCTGCGGCTTTGGTCGCTGGTCATCGGGGCAGCGATCATGGGCGCGGGCGGGGGGCTTTACGTCTCCTACACCGCCTTCGTCAGCCCGCAGGATCTGCTGCCGATCCTGACGTTCCAGATCTGGGCCATGCTGATCGTGGGCGGGGCGGGCAACAACCGGGGGGCCGTCCTCGGTGCCGTGCTGATCTGGGGTGTCTGGACGCTCAGCGGCTTTGCCCTGACGCGCCTTGCCCCGGCCTCGATGCAGATCGACGCGGGCTCGATTCAGTATATTCTGATCGGAACGCTGATCGTTTGCATGCTTATCTGGCGACCGGAGGGGCTGTTGCCCGAAAAGATCAAGAAGAGCCAACCAATGACGGCCCGAAAGGCCGCATCCAATTCAACAAGGGAGTGACAAGACAATGAACCGCAAGATGCTTTACCTCGCCGGCGCCTCGATGATGGCGTTGGGTCTGCAGGCCGGCACGGCCGCCGCGCAGGACTGCAGCGTGAATGTCGGCACGATCTATCCGACCTCGGTCGACTGGGGCCGTCCGATCGCCGAGACCGCCCTCTGGGTCGGAGAGATGATCAACGAGGCCGGCGGCGTCGACGGCTGCGAGGTCAACATGATCCTTCGCGACGATCAGAACGATGCGCGCGTGGGCGTTGATGCGGCCCGCGCGCTGGTCGACATCGATCAGGTGGAACTGCTGCTCGGCACCGTATCCTCGGGCATCTCGATCCCGATCCTGACGTCGGTGACGGCACCGGCGGGCGTTATGCAGATGTCGTGCTGTTCCTCCTCGTCACGGCTGACGGAAATCGCCGAATCCGGCGAAGCGCGCGGCCTGTGGTTCCGGACCTTCGCAACCGCCGATGTTCAGGCCGCTGTGGCCGCAATGCTGGCGCGCGATGCGGGGATTCAGAACATCACCGTTGTCTACAAGAACGACGACTGGGGGCAGGATATCGGCCGGCTCGCGGCCGAGGCGTTCGAAGCCGTGGGCATCGAGGTCCTCGACCAGATCGCAATCACCGATGCCCAGCCAAGCTACCGGGCCGAGGCCACGCAGGCCCTGCGTGGTCAGCCCGAGTCGCTCTATCTGGCGCTCTATCCGGTGGAGGGCATTTCCTTCGTGCGCGAATGGATCGGCCTTGGCGGCACCACGACGATGATCGGGGCGAACTCGCTCAAGTCCGACGATTTCCGGACGACGGTCGGGCTGGAAAACCTCGCCGAGTTCACGGGCACCGACACATCGAGCCCCCGGGTGCAAAGCGCGGCGGACTTTATCGAGGCCTATACGGCGAATTTCGACGCGGCACCCAGCGGCCCGGGCCTTGCCAACAGCTTTGATGCCGCGGCGATCGCGCTTCTGGCCTATCACGCCGCCGGACGCGACGCCTCGGGCGAAGAGATCGCAGCCCAGGTTTCCCGGGTCACCGATCCGGCGGGCGAGCCCATTCCGGCCACGGTCGAAGGCTTCGCCAGCGCGATGGAAATCCTCTCCGGCGGCGGGTCGGTCTCCTACCAGGGTGCGACCGGCGCTGTGACCTTCGATGCCAACGGCAACGTGTCTGCGCCGGCAGTCTCGTGGGGCTTTGACGATTCGGGTGTCGTCGAGCAGAGCTATATCTCGCTCGAAGAGGTCGCAGCCTTCATGGCCTCGACCAACTGATAAGAACGCCCCCGGCCGGATCACCTGGCCGGGGGACGCCCCGAACCGTGACGCCTGATCCCATAACAGTGACCCTTATCGGACGCGGGCGCATCGGGTCCGACGTCGCCGAGGGATTGCGCCACCTGCCCCGCTATCGGGTTGTGGCCGTGATCGGGCGGGAGGCGACGGACCTCCCCCCAAGCCAGTTGACGATAGATACGGCCGGCCCCGCCGCGCTTCGGGCCTTTGGCCCCAGCGCCATCAGGCAGGGGGATCTCTGGACAGTCGGTGCCGCGGCCCTAATTGACGACAGCCTCCGGCGCATGATCGAAACCCGCGCGCGGGACACTGGTCACGAGATGCGTCTCTTCACCGGTTGGATCGCCGGCCCGATGCTGTGTCCGCCCGATGCGAAGGCCCGCCTGTTCATCCGGCAATCGGCGCCCGGCCTTGCCGAGAGGCCGGGCGTGATTTTCGACGGCCCGCTTTCTGATGCCGCCGCGCGCTTTCCAGATCATCTGAACACCGCGACGGCCACCGCGATTTGCGGACCTGGCATCGCGGCCACCCGGGTGACATTAACCTGCACCCCGAAGGGATCGGCGCACAGGATCTACGCAAGGTTCGAAATGCCGGGTCAGACCATCCGGACCGAAGTCCGCTTCGACAGGCCAGGCCCTCATCCCGTGGCCTCGGCGATCCTCGCGGCCCTTGCGCGATACGACACGCCGATGCGGCTGGGCCCCTGACGGCCCCCTATCCCGCCAAAGACCTTGCCCGGCCTGATCCGGAGTCCACGAACCGACGATCCGTGCGACCGGAAGTCAGTCGTGAAGGAGATCAGGCTACCACCCCCGGCGCGCCTCGTCCGCCCGCATCCGGGCCCCCATGACATCATGAACCGGCAAGGCCGCCGCACCCAGCTGCGGCATGCGGTCCTGTTCGGCACGCAGGATCGGCGGGGCCGCAAAATGGAAATCTTCGCCGAGGGGCGCTTCGCCCGACAGCTCGTCCACGATCTCGTCGAGGAGATCGGGATGAAGCGTCCCGCCAAAGATGATGGCCTCCGGCGCATAGGTTCGGGCGATCACCAGACACAGCCAGCGCAATTGATCGATCGCCCGCGCGGTCCATTCGCGCATCACGGGCAATTGCAGATGCGACGCGTCGATATCGCTGAGCCGGGTCACGGCCACGCCCGCCGCCTCGAGCATACCCAGCAGATCCTGCCCCGATGGCCGGGGCCGGGATTTCGGGAACAGGCCGCCCCATTCCGCGGCCTGGTTGTTGCGACCCAGATAGGGCTTCTGGTCCACCACGGCGGCGCCCCCGATCCCGTAGGACAGCCAGACATGGCAGAAATTGCCCAGATCGCGGGCCCGCCCGTGATAGAGTTCTGCCAGACATGCGGCCTTGGCGTCGTTCATATGACTGACCGGCATGCCGAAAAACGGCGACAGGTCGCGCTGGACGTCAATCTCCGGCCAGCCATCGAATTGCCGGATCCGCATGACGCGGCCCGGATCTTCGCTGTATTGCCCGGGATAGCTGACGCCACAGCCCGCCAACCGCGCCCTGTCGAGCCCGGATTGCGCAACCAGCCGGTCGATGCTTGCCGCGGCCTCCGTCATCAATGTCTCGAAGGATCGATCCTCGGCGCGCACCTCCTCACTGACAATGACACCGCCCGACGAATCGGCAAGACAGGTCAGGATCCGATCCGGATCGAGATAGACCCCCGCCGTGCACAGGCCCATCGGCGCCAGTTCCAGCAACCGCGCCGGATAGCCCTTTTGCCCGGTGCGGATCGGTTCGTCCCGTTCGGCAATGAGGCCCCGTGCGATCAGGTCCCCGGTCAGCCGGGTAACCGTCGATGGCGTAAGCTGCAGATCGCGCGCCAGATCTGCGCGCGAGGCAACGCCCCTGCCGCGCAGCGCCGACAGGATCCGGCGGGCGTTAAAGCTTGGGGCGATGGATGTCTTCATATACGCAGGTTCACTTTTCACGTCTGTGCCAGCATCTCCGAGATTGCAGATCAATCAAGGATGTTGACAGCCGTTTTGTTTTGGAATGCAATTTAATCGCTGCTTCAGACAGCTTCAGAGTGCCGGAACGCAATGGATCCGGTGCCAGCACATGGGAGGCCACATGAAAACCTTTATCAGAACCATCGCCGCATCCTCCGTCCTTGCCATCTCCGCCTCCATGGCGGCGGCCGAGGGCAATGTCACGGTCTACACCGCCGTTCCTCAGAACTTCATCGACGCGCTCGTCCCGATGTTCGAAGAGGACACCGGCATCTCGGTCGAGATCATCAAGGCCGGATCGGGCGAGCTCTTGAACCGGATGACCGCCGAAGCCGACAGCCCGATGGCCGACGTGCTCTGGAGCGTCGATGGCACGGTGATCGACTTCAACCCCACATTGTTCGAAGCCTATGAGGCCGCCGGATCGGACATGCTGGCCGATGGCATGAAGCAAAGCGACATGTGGACGCCCTTCACCGCGGTCGTGATGGCGCTGATCGTCAACGAGGGTCAACTGGACGGCAAGCCTGTGCCCGACAGCTGGGCCGCGCTGGCCGATCCGATGTACGACGACATGATCTCGTCGGCGCGGGCCGAAGCCTCGGGCTCGGCCTATATCCAGCTTGCGACGGTCCTGCAGGCCTTCGAGAGCGAAGAGGCCGGCTGGGAAATCTATGAAGGCCTTCTGTCGAACTTCGTCCTGTCCGACAGTTCGGGCGCCGTTCCGCGCTTCGTCAATGACGGTGAGCTGGCCATCGGTGTCACGCTCGAAGACGCGGCACTGCGCTATGTCGAAGGTGGCGGGCCGGTGCAGATCGTCTATCCCGCCGAAGGCACGGCGATTGCGCCCGATGCAATGGCGCTGGTGGCGGGTGCGCCCAACGCCGACAATGCCAAGGCCTTCCTAGACTTCATGCTATCGGCCGATGCACAGGCTGTCGTCGCCGAGCAGGGCCGCCGTCCGGTCCGCTCCGACGTCGCGTCGAACCCTGCGCTGCTCCCGCTGAACGAGGTGAATTCGGTGGGCTATGACGCGCAATGGGCCGCGGACAACCGCGCACGGCTGGTCGATGCGTGGAAGGACATGGTCCTCGACGTTCAGTAACACCTAGGCCTCGGGGCGGTGGGCCGCAGGGTCCCCGCCCCGAGGATTTATCTCGCCCCAGTGGAGCCACATGCATGGCCAAGGTTGATATTGCCGGCGTCCGAAAGCTTTACGGCGATGTGGTCGCCTTGTCGGACATCTCGGTCACCATACCTTCGGGCGCGTTCTACACGCTGCTCGGCCCGTCCGGTTGCGGAAAGACCACGCTTCTGAGAACCATCGCCGGGTTCCACGAACAGAATTCTGGGTCGATCAAGGTCGATGGCACCTCGATCGAGGGCCTGCCCGCCTATCGTCGCGACGTCGGCATGGTCTTTCAGGATTACGCCGTGTTCCCGCACCTTTCGGTGCGCGACAACGTGGCCTTCGGGCTGAAACAGCGTCGACTTCCCAAGGCGGAAATCGCCAAGCGAATGGACGAAGTGCTGGAGGTCGTGCAGCTGAGCGAGTTCGCCGACCGGATGCCGCATGAACTGTCCGGCGGTCAGCAGCAGCGGGTCGGATTGGCGCGGGCGATCGTGATCAAGCCCAAGGTCCTTCTGATGGACGAACCCCTGTCCAACCTCGATGCCAAACTGCGGGTCGACCTGCGCGCCGAGCTTCGCCGCATCCAGCGCGACCTTGGCATCACAACGATCTATGTCACCCACGATCAGGAAGAGGC
>NZ_RBVZ01000029.1 GCF_004000435.1 Alexandriicola marinus | reverse complement strand
TGGAAACGAGCCAATTGATCATTCATGTGGAATTTCAGTGGATTTCGAAAGAGCGTCTTTGCGACTATTCAATGCGGAAACGGGCCAGCGAATAGTTTGAACGGAGCTGTCATTTGCGGATGGCTCCGTTTGCGCATGGGCTGATTTGATCGGAGAATGATGGCTTCGGGGGGCGGTCATGTGTCTTACCCTTATGTGCGGTGCATGTGACCGATGGCCTTGATGAAGTCCGCGGCCGGGTCCCAATAAGACGATCGAGCTGTGACGCCGTGACACCACCTCGGGGTGTCCCGGTACCTGTCCGGCTGAATCATCATCACTCAAATCTGCCCTTGCATCTCGTCGCAATGCGTCGGACGCTGTTTTTCTCTCCTTCATTCAGATGACCGGTACGGCCCTGTAGGTATCGAACTTCACGAGCAGCGCCCATGCGGTGCGCGCAGTTTTGTTGACGATCGCCTCGTTCACGAGTCGGAAAGGTTTGTGCTCAAGGAGGCATCTGACCCAGGCGCCAGTCCGCGTGTCGGTTGCTGCCGTCTGCCGACACCCCGGGGGCGAATTCGGCCCGAAGCGAACAGACCCACCGCTGCCTTGGCGACCGGCCACCCGCCGGATTGTCGTTGGGCAGAAGGAGGTGGGTGCGCAAATACGATGAGGGCGCAACTGGGCTCTGTTGCACAAATCCTGTAAGGGATTCATCTCGTGAATCCAGCATGGTAGCTGAGATGCATGAGCAGCCCCGCCCCCCCGACCTACAAGACCAGGAACTGGCCGGCCTATAACGAAGCGCTCAAGCGCCGCGGCTCGCTGACGATCTGGTTCGACCGCGAGATGACCTGGGACGCCGCACCGACAGGCAGGCGTGGCCGCCAGCAGAGCTACAGCGACGCCGCCATCGAGACGTGCCTGACGATGAAGGGTGAAGGGCGTCCCGGAAACAGGCCGGTGGCCCGTTTCAGCCCTGAACGGGCGGAGCCCCGGGCAAGTTTGGCATGGCGCTCCGTCAAACGACAGGCTTCGTCGAAAGCCTGTTGCGGCTGGTTGATCTCGACTGGGCGGTGCCTGACTTTAGCACCCTGTCCCGCCGCCAGAAGACGTTGGCCGTGAAGATCCCCTACCGCGGCTCCAAGGGTCCGTTGCACCTGCTGATCGACAGCACCGGGATCAAGGTCGAGGGCGAAGGCGAGTGGCACGCCCGCAAGCACGGCGGCCCCAAACGGCGCGTCCGGCGCAAGATCCACCTCGGGATTGATGAGGAAACATTGGAGATCCGCGCTGTCGAGGTCACCGGGAGCCATATTGGCGACGCGCCGGTGTTGCCAGACCTTCTCGGCCAGATCCCGGAGGACCAGGAAACTGACAGCGTCACGGCAGACGGGGCCTACGATACTCGCAAATGCCACGATGCCATCGCTGACCGCGGTGCCCACGCTGTCATCCCGCCCCGCAAGAACGCCAAGCCGTGGAAGACTGTCACCGCTGGCGCGGTCGCACGAAACGAGGCACTGCGCGCATCGAAATACCTAGGTCGGTCAATTTGGCGACGATGGAGCGGATACCACCGACGGAGCCGCGTCGAGACGAAGATGCACTGCGTGAAACTGCTGGGCCAGCGGCTCATGGCACGGGACTTCGACCGTCAGGTCGCCGAACTCCAGCTCCGCATCGCCGTCCTCAACGGCTACACCGCGCTCGGCATCCCTGTCACAGAGGCCGCGGGATAAGTCTGTCTGGGGAAAGGGGAAGTCTGCCAATCACTCGATTTGTGTAACAGAGCCGGTTCAAACAGTCAAGCCCTCAATCCATTTGCATAACAAAGCCGGCGCGAATGATAACGGCCTGATACTTCTGCGAAGATTGAGCGTTCTGATCGCCTAGGTTTTAATTCTAATCCAAACGTGGGACCGCGAAAGTCCGAAGGTCGCAGAGAGCCGAACAATATGCAGGTCCGCTCCGCGGTTATCTTTGTAATAGAAATCGGCCGATTATGGATCTCTTACGGTTTCACCGAAACAACATGAATCATTGCTCAACAGTTAGAAAATAATCAAATGTCTGACAAAAATGGAACCGCTCTTGTGAACAAGACAGCTCTACTTTGCCTTCCGTTTTTAATTTCGAGTTGTGCGGCTTTGGAACTGGCTCAACGAGCTGATGACCTAGAGTTGGCTGTTGAGCTCGGGAAAGACTTTCAATCCGCGTTACAGGCTTCTGAGTCAGCTGGATCAGATGGTGACGGCAGTTCGAATCTTCCTGACGGCGTCAGCCTCCTGACGGAAGAGGAATTTGAAGCACGTGCGGTGGAGCAAGGATCAGCAAGCTATGTCGGTTATGCCGGACTCTTCGTTCCTACCAGCGACAATCAGAACTCGATCATTACCGCAGAGGCAGATATCACGATCGATTTCAATTCCAACACGGTCGTCGCTGATTTTGACGATTGGATTGGCGGCCGTGTCGATGACAACTATAATCCGATTGGTACGACGGGTGGGGCGGCCAAAGCCCGAGGCGATATTATCTTTGAGAATGGCTTCTTCACGATCAATGGTGGTGATGCGAGTTTTACCGGGGATGTGAGTGGAGAACTGACCTACAAGAACGATGACTACGGAATCGAAGGATCTCTAGAAGGATCCATTGGTAGCCAGAATGGCGGACCGGAAAGCGTTGCGGCCGTTGCTGCCTCCGATGCTGTCATCACACTAAACGGCGAAGTGGTAGACGACCCAGACGCTGATTTTGGTTTTTATGGTGAAATTATAGACTGAAACATAGTCCGTACGAGCCGCTCTAAGTTGTGTTTGAATCTCGATGCAGAAATGATCCAGATGAGGCCTGGTCGCTTCGCCGTGTACGAAGCCGAGGCGATGCAGGCGAGCAGCTCCAGGCCTGATAGCACGACTACAACCATTACCGCCCACTCTTTGGCCTCGGGAACATCCCCCGGTCGACTTCATGGCTAAGAAGGGGCAGGATATGCGCGCAGCGTAGGCCCGGAAATCAACCTGCAGATTCTCTGAAATGTCGGAGAAGACATGGGTCAAAGGCCAGTCGGCCAACTTCCCTGCACGGAGATGTTGATTTCGCGGGAAGCTGAGAAGCTTGGCGGCCTCTCCACAGAAAAAAGACCCTTAAGAGGCGACGCTATATCCTTCGCTTGATTGATCGCTAGCAGGTTGAACGGCAAAAAAAGAGAAGGCACGGCGGTTGCCCCCCGTTGCCTATGCCTTGTGCAAGGAAAGTCCGTCTTTCTGCACGAAACCTGACTACTCCAACTAGACCAGCTCTTGCTGGTCTTTTTTTTAGACCGCCGACAGGCCACAGTATCAAGACACTTTACTGAGGTCAGCGCGACGATGTGACGACATCAGATCAAGAGGGCACGAATCAGTGAGATGGCATCTGTCAACTATCGATAGTCTTGGCTTCGTGCGAGGTTCTAGTAATATTCTCCTTAGCTCGGCTTCGCCCAAGGCCGTGCGTCGGGAGGTCGGCGTTGACGCAGTCTGAGGCGCACCAACAACGATATGCCTTTAACAAGGCGGGAGCGGTGGCTTGTCACGGGGAGGTCAAGCCACCGCAGGGTGGTAGACAAGTATTCGCCTTTCGCTTTACAGAAGCCTAAGAGCTCGATCGTCAGCGCTATCGCGGGTCTAAATGGTTCGCCGGTCGTTGTGCGCCTCCGTAAGAAGAGGGGTGTCGGACCAATGGCGCAAGCGATCATCCGCTAAAAAGTTCCCCCAAGCACCGTAGCATCGGACAGATGAATCCGGCAGATCGAGCCCGAAAAAGTCCATGCATTCAGGCCAGTCGGCCATCGTTGACACACAGTTGAGCATCATCACGTGGACTGCCCTATTTGGCACGTAATCGGCCGGACAGACTATACTTTCGTATATTGCAATATCCTTTGCGCACTTTGATTGGTCTCTAGGAAAGATCATAAGTGAAGCCTGCATCCTTTTCCCGCCTGTCAACTCTTTCGCAGTCCCGCAGTACTCGACACTGACGATGGTATGCTTCCGAGATTGAATGTTCCGTGTGCGCTACAGTTGATAATGCGGACCAAAGGGTGGCGCGACTTGATGGCCCAGTTTCACAATGACAACCACCCTCTCGCGACTAACATAGTTTGGAAAATGATGACCACATCCATCAACCAATTCAAATTCTCAGCAAACTCCACGGACAAGTCACGAATTGGCAGGTGGTTGCTAGTCGCACTCCCTGCTGTCAGTCTCACTTGTTTGGCCCTGATCGTGGCCACGGCTTCGCGCAAAGTCGAGATCATCGACGAACTAAGTGATAGTGCGTTTCTTGCGGCCGCATTCGTGGATAGCCGCTTGTCGCTGATTTTGGAAATTACCGAAGAATGTGCCTCGACGCTCGGTCTTGACCAGGGGCACGATTACATACAGCTCTCCGAAAGCTGCCAGCTCAGGGCGGCAGGTGCAGGCGACTGGGTCGTCGTCGTTGAACTCGGCGAAACGCATCGTCAAATCGTGAACAGCTCAGCCGTCTTAGGGGCGCCGCTCCCTCGATATCCGAGAGACGAAGAATATCCACAATTAATACGCGCTGAAAATGAGAGCAGGCTCAGTGGAGAAGCCGTTATCGCGGATGTATTTCAAGGTTTAGTCAATCCTCGAGGTGTTATTTCCGCCGGTAGGTGGGTTGAGCTAGACGACGGCCGATCGGTCATGGTTTATACCGGTATCGAGGCGACGAGCATATCAGACGACTTGGATAAATTGGTCACAGATAACGAGACTTTATTGGTTGTCGACGGAAGTCAGCGAGTGATTGCGACCAGCGGCACGATATCTGAGCACCTCTTCAAGGATATCTCTCTCAACGTGCGGCAGGAAGCATCAACCAGAACGGCTGATAAATCAGGTCCTAACGTTACGACACTCCAGCGTATTCTTGGCACCAGTTCTTTGACGAATGCTTCCGAATGGCAAATTATTGTTTATCGTGACGAGATGAGGCATTTCTTGGGAGCCTCTGAGTCCTTTGCGCCACTAGTCTTGGCTTTGCTTGGTTTTCTTGGTACGGCTGGCATGGTTACGTTCTATTCCCAAAAGCGGATCACTGAAGAAAGGATCCAATTTGCAGATTGCAGGCGTGCAGAGGCGGAGAAAAATCATGCTGAAAAAAATCGGCTGCTGGCATCGTTCGCCCACGACATTCGAAATCCGCTGATAAGTCTACTTGGTTCCCTTGAGCTTTCAAGGGATGCAGCAGACAGCTCTAATGCTGAGACAGCCACGCAGGCGGTGGAGTCGATACTCGAACAGATTGATGACGTCGCTGAGATCGCATTCCTGGGATCCGCAGAGTTCACTTTGCATCCAACGCTCGTGGACATCTCTGAACTTGCTCACAAAGTGTTCGATCTGTATTATCCGTTGGCCGACCAGAAAGGCTTGAAGTTCGAATTGAACGTCGATGATAGTTTGCCTTCGACGATCCTCGTGGATCGACTTCGCCTTCGGCAGGTACTCGACAACCTCGTCTCGAATGCGATCAAATACACCGAAATCGGCATTGTCTCTCTGAAAATCAAGGTCTTAAAGATTGATGACGATAGTATATCCTTGCGGTTCTCGGTGGTAGATAGCGGTCCCGGGCTTCGTACAAAGGACTTGCCCATAATTTTCAAGGAGTACGGGCGGCTCGACGTCGGGATGAGTATACAACAAGAGGGAGCCGGCCTCGGACTTGCGATCTGCAACCGAGTGTTGCAACACTACGCGTCATCGATCAACGTTGAAAGCGAACCCGGAATAGGATCGTGCTTCTTTTTTGATCTGGAACTACCGTATGGGCTTGACGAGATGATTGGTGTTCCGGATCAAGCTCTAAAGGACTTGGTCATCATCTATGCCGAAGATGAACCAGTCATCCGGCAGATTACCGTGGCCCGTTTGGAAGAGCATGGGCCGACCGTTGTTGCTGTCAGTAACGGGGTGGAAGCACTCGAAGCGTTAGCGAAAACAGAACCTGACTTGATGCTATTGGATTTGCAGATGCCAGACATGTATGGATTGGAGACGATCAAGTATCTATCAGGTTCAGCGCCGGCTCGCGATTTTCCGATATTTATTCTGACTTCGCATATTGCTGGACTAATGGCCTCGGAGGCTGAAGCTGCTGGTGCAGATGCAGTTTTCACCAAACCCATACAGATTCATGCCATGGCTGCAGCCTTTAGAGCCGGTCGTCTCAAAGAGAGCTCAAACACATATCAATTTGAATCGGACACTCGCACAGATTACTCAGTTTACGTCGTTCGTGAGAATTTTTTGTCGGCAGTCGGGTTAGCTGACGAAGCCGAAGCAAGGGACTTTGCTGACAGGATTGGCCGCGACATGACGAACAAGCTTGATGATCTTCGAGCCGCGGTCCTTGGCGGACACATGTCGTTGATCGATGAACTTAGCCACAAGCTTCTTGGTCTCTCCCAAGTCTTGGGGGCCAGCGCGATGTGTATCAAGCTCCGGGCCATCCAGGAAACGGCGAAAGAGAATGACCTTGAGGCGGCTAGAAGGCTGGTCGCGGAATGTGGATCCATGCTTTCACGTACGCTTGCCGAAATGCGAATGCTCGTTGAGAAGAGATTGAGGTGAGACAAACAGTGCTGTGGCCTCGTCGCCACAAATCCGGTGAGGTAGGCTATCTGGCCTCCCCTAGTCGACAGAACGAACATGACGGCGGTCTGGGGCGAGATGGACCACCAACACCTGGATACCGAGCCTGACCGCAATCAAGCA
The DNA here is from genome assembly GCF_004000435.1 of Alexandriicola marinus. Taxonomy (GTDB): domain Bacteria; phylum Pseudomonadota; class Alphaproteobacteria; order Rhodobacterales; family Rhodobacteraceae; genus Alexandriicola; species Alexandriicola marinus. Next base: position 2,538 of record NZ_RBVZ01000029.1, on the reverse strand, counting down.
GACCTCGGACATCAGGCCTTCTGGGGGTTATTAAGGATTTTGTCGTTGCATTTGACGGGATCACAAGATATCAAATTGATAATTTTGGTTTCGTCGATGAGGTGGCGATGTTTTATCAACTCTGCGGAATGCTTGTCGGATCGGCTGTTCTAGTCTCGGGATCAGAAGCATTCGCGCAAGATGCGTCCAGCGCCCCCCCGGCTCTCGCCTTTCCCGGCAGCTTTGGAGTACCGTCAGCGGTGTCGCCCGCGCCGAACACTGGTTTCGTTGGTGTTTCCTTTTCGACACCGCGCGGCGGTATCGAGGGTAACGGGCTCGATATCGAGAGTTCGGTCGGGTATTCTTTCGGGAACCCTCTTGATGCCGTTGGTGTTACACTGAGCGTGAACATTACGGGATCGGACCCCTTTGGTGATGCTGGCTCCTTTAGCCTGAGCGCTTCACGTCTGCTACGCGCGGAGGGTTCATCCGCTACATTCTTGGGCGCAACGGTCGCCAATCTTCTGGATTGGGGGGTAGCTGTTGATCCAATCTACAGCGGCTATTTGTCTCACCTGACGAGTATCGAACTTGTTGGCGTCGAAGTGCCGCTCCAACTCGTCGCAGGTTATGGCAGCGACATTACCCGATCTACTGACGGCAGCGGCGACATCGATGACGGGATCTTCGCCGGGGTTGGGCTCGGAGTATCCGAGAACTTAAGCGCAGGTATCTCTGTCACTACGACGCAGGTGAATGCAGGTTTTTCGTATTCTTTGCCAGACATCCCCGTTGGTGCGACGATCAGCATACTGGATATTCTCGACACAACAGAACGTCGGACTTTTGTTGCGTCACTGGGCTACAGCTTCTAGATATTATTGAAAGGTTTAGACAATGAACTCCTGCGCAAAGTTGGTTTTCCTTTTGTCGATATCCGCCTCTGTGTCTTACGCTGGAGGGGCGTCAGTGGATAATGCACCCGGTGGCTCGTCTCAGCCCATAATAACGGGGACCGTATCAAACCAATTCTCTCCTAGCCGCTCTTTCGACTTTGGACTGGGGGGAAATTTTGCGCCATCCGCCGGAGGAGGCGTGCCATCATCAGGTGCGGGAGAAGCGGTAGCAGCAGGAGGCTCGGTTTCGACCGAGGTCTCAGAGGGGACTTCTTCAGCTCCTATAGAGATAGCGAACCCCGGCGGTTCAACGATTATTGTGAGTGTATCCGTAGATCCGGTAACTCAACTTGTTACTTTGACAACTGCTGCGGGTCGAACGTTTGCGGTGCAATCAGGTTTCATTCTACGTCTTTTGGGGAACTATCGGTAGAAATAGAAATCAGCGAAATGTTTCGCCTAAACTTTAATATTTTTCGCGTCTTCAGCTATTTGATTGAGACAGACTTCCCGCAAACATGCTTCTGATGCAATCTATCTTGGAAGGCGTTGTTTCTGCCACCGCGACTTGAGGGGGTTCCTTTGCCGGGTGGGCTGCGGATGCAGCGTGTGATGCGCTCCCTTTATTACGCTGGCATTGGCTTCGGTAGCCTGGCCAGATTGCAAGCCGACATGGTCATCGAGAATTGCGCGCGAACCCTGTCGAGGCCGCGGCGAACAGTCTGCGCCATGCCGCCTACGGACTTTGCCCAGCCGAACGGTTCCTCGATCTTCTTCCGGCGTTGTTGGGACAGGGCGTTGCCGTGATGCCGGGTGGCCCGTCCGTCGATAGCGGAAAGCCGGGCCTTCTGCGCGACATGCGGTATTACGACCATCCGAGTGAATTCTGCGACGAAGTCGGCGCTGTCATATCCTTTGTACGCCCCGAGCGTCAGACGCCGGGTCGAGCCTGGTGAGCGTTGATTGATCATCTCAAGGGCCGCCTTGCGCTGGCCATGGCCGTCGGCGTGGGTCAAGTCTGCCTGCACGACGAGGCCGTTGTGGTTCTCCATTAGTGTATACGCCATGAAGCACTGCATTGCCGCGGCGCCCGGCGCCGTCTTGTAAAGGAGCGCAACCGGGTCCGTGACCGAGGCGCGGGTCACGTTCGAGCGATACTCGCCTCGGAAGTTCACTTCAGCATTGCGGGACTGGCGGGGCGTATCGGGCATCGGCTGGGTCTCGGTCTGCTGGATCTGCTGGTAGGTGTCTGCGAAGGTCAGGTTGAGCGCCGGTGGCGGTGACCCGCCGTGATCGTCGTCCTGAGGCGCCGCTGTGTCATCCGTAGNGCGTTCGATCTGTTTGCAGACGACGGCACCGGGCGTGTCGGTTGCGCGTGTAGCACAGCGTTACGCGATGAACGCCAACCTGATCTTCAAGTGGCTGCGCGACCCGCGCTATGCGCCAGAGCCCTTGGCGGAGCCAGATGCGGCCTGTTTCCTTCCCGTCGAGATCGTTGATCGCCCCATGCACGACGATAGCAGCGCCGCCACAGACGCCGTCCCCCCGACAGGCGCGATAGAGATCGACACCGCCTGCGGTCATAAGCTGCGGATCAGCGGGGCCTACGATCCCGAGGCGCTGGTCCGGCTGATACGAGGTCTATCCGGATGATCCCGGTTCC
>NZ_RBVZ01000028.1 GCF_004000435.1 Alexandriicola marinus | reverse complement strand
GCTATAGCGCAGAAATCCTGTGCCAAGAGTCGGCACACAAGAAAGGCCCCAGCTATTACGGGGTCTGGATCATGCGTGTTGTCTCTGATGACGGGGTGGAAAAGCTCCTCGTCACCGCCCGCACGCGGACGACCTACAACGATATCAAGATCCGCGAGTTCAAGACGATCTCCGGCGTGGTGTCTTTCTTCATTGGCCTTGGTTTTGCGCATGTCGACCTGCCGCTTGAGGCGGGGACAAGCCGTACGCACAAATTTGCGCCGCCAGACAAAGCCCCATCAGACAAGGGCGCTGGCAGCTAACCTCGTCTGTCTCTGGCTGGTCGCAGCACCTGCCTCAGCGCAAATGGTCCTGGTCATGGAGAGCGACGGCTCCCTGACCCCGTCCCGCTCTCAGAGCAGCTTTGCTCGAAACTACAATGAAGGGATTGGTCAGAGTTCGGCCTCCGATGGGATCGCGATCTTCGGCGAGGTAGAGGCCGAGCAAGAGGGCGTCCAAGTCGCGGCCCTTGCCCGCCCGACTCCCCTGCCCCGCGCCGATGTCCTCTCCGGGATTCAGACCACGGCCTTGCGCTATGCCGGCCATCCCGGCCTGCGTCGCGCGGGGCTTTCCGTGACGGATTGGCTAGCTCTCTATCGAGCCAATATCGAGGTTGAGAGCGCCTACCGGCAGGATGCGATTTCAAGTGCAGGTGCCATTGGCCTTGGTCAATTGATGCCAGCGACGGCGCGTGATCTGGGCGTCGACCCGCGTGACCCTCAACAGAACCTCGACGGCTCTGCCCGCTACCTCGCGATGATGCTGGAGCGCTTCGGCGATCCGCATCTGGCGCTGGCGGCCTACAACGCCGGTCCCGACGCCGTGCGCCAACACGGTGGCATTCCCCCTTACCGAGAAACCCAGAACCACGTGGCCCGTGTCATGGCCGTCGTGGCCCGATTGGAAGGATCAAATTCGTGAAACAGATTTCAAACCTCTTTGTCGCCTCGCTGGCGCTATTCCTGCTGATTGCCGAGCCCGCCCTTGCACAGAGCATCGATCTCTCCCCGATCCAGAGCTTGTTGCAGGGCATTGTCGATGCGCTGACCGGCCCTCTTGGTGTGGTCATCGCCACACTCGCGGTCCTCGGCGTTTTCTTGAGCTGGTTCTTCAACATCATCGACCTGCGCCAAGCGCTTTGGGTCCTCGTGGGCATCGCTGGTGTTGCCGCCGCTCCCACCATTGTTGCCGCGGTCTTCGCCGGTGGCTGAACGCTCGCCCCTCTTTCTGGGCCTCGTGCGCCCGCCGAAGCTTCTGGGCCTGCCCATCATGTACGCGATGGTCTGGCTCTTCGGCTCTGTGCTCTTGTTCGTCTGGGTCCAGCACATCGCGGTGCTGGGTTTCGCCGCCCTGCTCTATCCGGTGCTGTGGAAGGCCGCAGATTGGGACCCGCGTTTCATCGACGTGATGATGACGGCCCTGCAGGAGACACCGCCCACGCGCAACAGGTCCATCCATGGCGGGGACAGCTATGCCCCGTGATGACGCCCGTGGTGCTGCGCTCGATGCCCGCACAATGACGCCAGACTGGTATGCGCGCGAGACCCGCCTCGCGCATATGCTGCCCTATGTAAGCCTCGTCGACGACCAGACCGTGCGGACCCGGGTGAACGAACTCTTCCGCTGCATTCGGCTCGAGGGGATCAACAGCTACACGACCGACGATGCCTATCTCGACAAGGTGACGGCGCTTTTTGCCCGCATCGTCGCGCAGCTCGGGCCGGAATTCAGCTATTACGTCCACAAGGTCTCCAAGGCCATCAAACCTGATCTCGACCCGATCCGTGAGGACAGCTTCGCAGGCGAGGTGGACCGGCGCTGGCGCGCAAAACTCGAGACCAGCGGGCTGCGCGACAAGACGCTGACGCTCACCGTCATTCACCGTCCGCCCCCGAAAAGCCTCCTGCCGTTCCTGAGCCGCAGCGCGCCGGACCGACTGAAGGAGGAGACCCGCAAACGCCTGCAGCGCCTCGGTGAGGCCGTGAACGTCTTCCTCTCGGGGCTTACCGAGCTCAAGCCGCGCCTGCTGTCAGCAGGATCGGGAGAGTTGGTGGGATTTTTGGGCGCGCTGAACACGGGCACCGAGCTGCCGCTCTACCCGGCCAACACCTACGGCTTTCTGTCCTTCAACGTCGCCAATACCCGCGTGACGTTTCACGGCGACCATTTCGAGCTCTCCGAGGGCGTCGTGGGCCACCGCTACGGCAAGAGCTTCACCATCGGAGAATACTCGGAAGGCACCTCCTGCACCATGTTCGACATGCTGAACCTGCCAGTCGACATGATCGTGACGCACTCCTTCACGCCGATCAATTCGAACCTCATGGCGGGCCGCATCAAGCGGCAAAAGCGCCAGATGCAGGCGAGCCAGGACGCCGCCCTATCGCTTATGGAAGCGCTCGACATCGCCGCCGATGATCTGGAGGCCAAACGCCAGAGCTTCGGTGAGCACCACATGGTCGTGACGATCTTCTGCGAAACGCTCGAAGAGCTGCAGACGCTCAGCGCCGAGATCGTGAATGCCGCCGCGACCGAGGGCGTGAAAATGATCGGCGAGCGGGTCGCCGCAAAGGCCCATTACCTCAGCCAGCACCCCGGCAACCAGCCCAAGCGTGTCCGCGCGAGCGCCGTCACCAATCGCAACTTCGCGGATTTTGCGGCCTTCCACCGGACGCAGCTCGGCAAACCCGCAGCACTTACCCCTTGGGGCCGGGTCGTCACTTATTTGCCCACGCCGGAGCAGAGCGCCTACCGGTTTTCCTACCACGAGCAGGGCAGCCCGGACAAAGAACCGACCAGCGGGCATACCCTGATCATGGGTCGGCCCGGGTCGGGCAAATCGGTGCTGTCCGCCTTTCTGATGACGCAAGCCCGTCGCGCAGGCGCGCGGATCTTCGTCTTCGATTACCGTCTTGGTATGGAGATGGCGGTCCGCGCCAATGGCGGGCGCTACGCGTCCCTGAACGCCGGTCAGCCCACGGGCCTCAACCCGCTCTGGACCGAGACCGATGCGCGCGGCACCGCCTGGCTCTCGGACTGGCTTGCCACCCTGCTCTACCGCGCCGACAAGCCGCTCACTCCTGCCCAGACCAATCGCATCCAGGAAGTCGTGCGCCAGAACGCGCAGGCCACAAACCCGGCCCTGCGGAACTGGCGGGATTTCGCATCGCTTTTTGTGTCCACCGACGATGGCGGCGATCTGCACCAGCGCCTGCTCGAATGGACCGAGGACGGCCGCTATGGCTGGATCTTCGGGCAGAGCCTCGAGGACACGTTCTCGCTCAAGGGCGATGTGGTGGGCTTCGATCTGACCGGCATTCTCGACAGCGAGGCCGACAAGGAACGGATGGCGGTCCTGTCCTATCTCTTCCGCCAGGTCGAGCGCGAAATCGAGGACCGCCGCCCCACCATCATCGTGATCGACGAGGCCTGGAAGGCCCTCGATAACGCGTATTTCGCCGAGCGGCTGTCGAACTGGCTGGTGACAGCGCGCAAACAGAACACGGTCGCGGTGATGATGACGCAATACGCAAGCCAGCTCGAGCGCAAGGGGCGCCCGATCCGCGCACAGGTCATCACCCCGCCCGCCGTGCTCTCGGCCATGTCGATAAGCTTGCGGTTCTTCTCAAGCCTGCCACTCGAGGGCATTGCGCTCGATTTTCTCGATGGCAAAGAACGCAAGCTCGAAGACCGGCGCGTGGAAAAGAAGCGCGCCTTGCGCGCCTTCGTGGCCGCAGGCGTGATCGATGATGCGCTGGCATTTTGCGTCGAGAACAAGCTCAACATGATCGTCTCGGGCGGCACCTCCACCGGCAAGACCGTCGCCGCGCGCAAGATCCTCTCTCACGTACCGGCCGAGGAACGCATCGTCACCATCGAAGAAGCCGCCGAGCTTCTGCCGACCCAGCCCAATGCCGTGACCCTCATCGCCAATCGTGACGCGGAATTCCAGACCGCCGATGTGCTTCTCACCGCCACGCTGCGCATGCCCCCCGACCGGATCATCCTGGGCGAGGTGCGCGGCAAGGAGGCCATGACCTTTCTGGAAGCCATCAACACCGGCCATGGCGGGTCCATGACCACGCTCCATGCCGAAACCCCGCAACTGGCCGTGCAGCGGCTCGCGATCGCCGCGCTCAAGACCGAGATCCCGATGACCTATGCCGACATGATCCAGTACATCGAAAATTCCATCGATGTGATCATCCAGGCCGGTCGCCATGACGGCAAACGCGGCATCACCGAATTCTACCTCCCCGGCGCGACCGAGATTGGAACTTCCCCATGAAGACCTTTGAATATGAAATCCTCTCCTTCCCGATGGACCGTAAGAACAGTCTGATCGAAATGCAGGCGGCATTGAATGCGAAGGGCCAGATCGGCTGGGAGGTGGTCTCAATCATTTCGTCTGAGTTTGCCAATATCGGGCACACGGCTTTTCTGAAGCGTGAATCCTCCGGCGGTGCCGATTTTGGAGACAACCGATGAAGCGTGGTGCAGCGCCTTTCTTATTACTGTCAGTCGGTTTGGGCTTGATGGCATCGCCCCTAATGGCGGAGCGCAATCTCATCCCCAGTCTTGAGAGCATTCCAGATGTCTGCCCCGAACGCCCGAGCGAACCTGACTGGATGCAAAACATCGCCCTTCGAGACGCCTACCAGCGTGTCTTGGTCCAGGACATCTACCGGGCACAGAACATGGAGCGGATCGTTGAGACCGGATCCTGCGACTGCGGTCTTCGCTTCCCAGCATGGGATAACGCCGAAGTCACCTTCCAAGAAAACCACGCCAATGCGAACCGTTCAGAAATGCTGCAAGCGTCAAACAGTTACAACCGCCGCGCAAATGATCTTCGACCAGAAACGACGCAAGAAGCCCGATCTTCTGACCGGGCTTCTATGCAGCATTCGTTTGGCAAACGGCCGAGACCTGTCAGGCACTCTGCGCCGCTTGCATCGCGCGCGCCGCCATCCAATCTTTCAGGCCAAGAACCGTTCTTCCGGCGGCGACCTCGGAGGCCCAGGCAACCCTTGGGTCACCGCAGGGCTCGGAGCCGGCGTGCCGGTCGATGTGGCCATTGGCCATCCATGGCTCAGGCTGTATCCGTCGCAGCCAGTCCGCCATACTCGGAATGCGGCCCTGACAGTCTTCGCGGACATGCTGCTCGCCGATCCAGCGCACGGGAATGTCCCGACCTGCGCTATTGGTCAGGGACAGGCCGAAGACACGTTCGGCCTCATACAGGCCTTGGGCATGGTGACGCATGGCTCGGTGCGTAAAGAGCGCGAGGTGCTCTTTCGAGGCATCGAACCAGTCATGTATGGACTGATAGTCAGACGGCACCCCGCCCAATTTCCGGGCGGAGCTTTCGGCATGATGAAGCGGATGGGCCATCTCAAAGACCCTCGTCATAGCTGTGCGAGCATTCGACATAGCGGTCCGCGTGATCGAGCGTGATGCTGTCTGCTGCAATGTCCCAAGTCAGCGTGCCATATGCGCGCAAGCGCTGAACTGCGCAGGGGCTGGTCATCGACCTCCGTGCCGATTTGCGCGAGGGCAGAGGCGAGATCGGCTTCGGAGATTGCGAGAGCCGGGTTGGCCGTTCTGGGTTTGGACATGGGGATTTTCCTTTGGATCAGGGTCTGAGTTCCAAAGGACAAAAAGCCCGCTTTCGCTTTTCAGGGTGACGTAGTCAGACCGCGCCGACCTCAAAGGCTTGGTCAGGACTTGGGTTCGACCTGCCGCTTCGCATCAATCAATGCCTGTGCGGCCTGCATCACCTGAACCTGAGATGTTCCCGAGCGTGCATCCTCCAGCGCGGCCTGCACCTGCGCGCAAAACCACGTGTCATAAGAATTCGCTTCAGCGGCCACGGAAATGCTCCTCGAGCCCGATATCCAGCAGCTTGCCGAGGTCATCGGGCATGTCTGCAACGGGCACAGCAATTGGGAAACGGTGCCCCGTCAGGTCAGGCGCGCATTGCTCCTCTAGACCGAGGTGCTGCCTATCCTTTTCCGTCTCATTCATTGTGCTTTCTCCGACCGCATTATCAGCCGATGCTACATCTTCGAGCGTGGCGTCGTAAATGATAATGCCAAAGGGTCATAGCAAGCTGGCCCACTTACCGATCGGGCACCGCTTCAAGGGATTTCTCGAACCGCTTGCCTGCCGCTGCAGCTTCTTTCAAGAGCGCGTCGAAATTGTCAGGTGGGTTGCCATCTTCCAGCATCCCTTTGAACGTCGCATAGGCATCCGTCTTGCTGCCATAGGCGCGCAGGGTCTTGTCGTCGTTCACCCATGCCACCACGATGACCTTCGCATCGCTGTTGAACCGGTAGAACAGCCGATACTGCTGGAAGAATTTCGCCCGGAACCAGTGCTTGCGGTGATCGCCGAGTGTGCCGCCTTGCCGGAAGGCGGCGGCACCCGGATCTGCAGGTATGGCCTCGGTGACCAGCTTGAAGATGGCGGCCAGCCGTTTCGTCGGGTTTTTCTTGCGCCAGGTCTTGGGATCGCGTGCCTTACGCGCCTCGACCTCTTCAATCAGCCCTTCGAGCTGATCCAGAAAGAGCGGATGCGCATAAATCGACCATCCGTTTACGACAAGGGGCGCTTGGGCGGGCACGCTATCGCCGCTCATTCATCCTCGAGCGATAGCGGCGCATCGAGATCGACGTCAACGTCTCCGACCAGTGCTGCAAGACGGTCATGCAAAGCCCCATCGAACGCCCGAATGCGGTCCGGATGCGCCTTGATATCGGCCTCGACAAAATCGAGAAAGGCTCCGAGCACGGGATCTTCCTCGTCGCTGCGCACGGGCTCGATATAGACCCTGCCACTCGGCTCGGTGCAGTAACGAATCTGGTCGCCCTTGCCCAGCTTGAGTTGCTTGCGAACACCCGCCGGCACGGTCGTCTGATACCGATCCGTGAGTTTCGAGACATCTTGTGCGAGCGCTGTCATGGCAGTCTCCTGAAAGAGAGGGATCTTTGCTGCCTGCGATAGGTAATGCATTTGCATTGCCTTGTCAAGACAAGCCGCAGCATCTGCTGTCGCCGGGCAGGTCGATGACCCGTCCAGCGCAGGACCTAATTTCGCCTCGCCAGGAACTCCGCCAGCACCGGGCTGGCAGCACCTTTCGCGGAGCTGAGTAGCTCCGAGCCCGCGAGCGTCGCTTTCGACAGGCGCACGAGCCCACCGGTTTCCTCGATGCGGTAGCAGCGGCGTTTTTGCCGACCCCCCCTGTAGTGGGTCGCGGTTACGATCTGGCAGGTGCTGCCATCGGTGAGCGTCACGGGCGCGGCGAGCCTGATCCTGTCACCCTCCTCGTAGTCCGGAATCGAAGCCCAGTCCCGGCAGCGCTGGCGCCAGGCATGGGCATAGCTCTCTGGGTCCTTCAATTCCGAGAGCAGCGCCAGAAGGCTGAGCGGAGCGCGCGACTCGACGGGGCCAGCGCTTTCCTCCATGTCCTTGTAGCCCCAGCAGCCGTCATCGTATCGGGTGAGGAAGACAGCCCCAAAAGTGATCGACCCATCCGCATCGGTCACATAGGTCGTGTCCTCGACGTGGGTGCCGTCGAGATTGGTGACCCTTGCCGCCGCATACCAGGCGGAGCCCACCTTGCAGGCTTTGACCAGTTCCGTCTTGCGCATGTCGCTCTCGAAGGTGCAGAGCCGGGCGATTTCCGCTTTCTCATCCGCGTAGGTCTGGACGCGGCCGTCGGTATAGAAGAGCCAACCCATCACGCCGCCCTCCGGTCATCGATTTCCATCAGCGCATCGAGCGGCACGCGGTAGGGCTGCATGGCGTCGAAATCCTCGCAATTGCCGCAGTTCTGCACGATCGCGAAGGTGTCGCAGGCATCCTTCAGGATGACCCGGAAGGTGCCGCCGAGAACTTGAGAATAGCCATGAGGATGTCTTTCGGTTGGGTGTGGGAGGGTCGACCCGCGCGGGGAATGCCTCGCGCGGGTCGCGTGAGGACTCAGGCCGCTTGCGCGACCTCGCTGTCAGGCTCGAGGGTTTCCGCAGTGGGCTCCGCCTCATCACAGGCGATACCCGCGGTCTGCATCATCGGCGGGCACCAGGCGGCCACGGCAGCGCGCTGCGCGTCCGTCAGTGTGGCGAAGGGTTCAGCGAAGAGCTTGTCGCAGAAAGCGACGATCTCCTTCTTGCTCGACGAGGCTAGCGTCACCGCCTCCTGGGCGAGACCCAGATCCTCGCCGAGGATCTTCAGGAGCCAAGCCTTCTTGAAGCGGTTGAAGAGCGCCGCATTCGGCGTCCAGTGGGCGCGGATGTCGGGCATGATCTCGATCTCCAACGCATGCATCAGGCTGTCGCGCTGGCGGTCCCGCGCGAAGCAGGACTGCGTGGTGCTGGCCGTGGCATAGGCCACGAGCTTGGCCTTCTCGCCGGCCTCCAGCGCGCGAAACGCCGCGAACTGATCGGCGGGCGCGCGGGTGTCATCGAGCCAGGACAGATCAAGCGCATCATGTGCCGCCGCTACCTGCTCGAGCGAGGTCTCGTCGATCTCGTCCATCTTGGCATGGCTGCGGTATTCCTTGCGGGCCTCGACCTTGATCGCCTGCGTGACACTCATGCCGCTGGCCAGAACGTCACTGACCAGCTTGAAGAGCGTCAGATCGAGCGTGGCTTCCGGATGCAGCGCCATCGCGGCCCCAAGCGCCATGGCTCGCTCGGTCTTGAGGTCCTCAGCCAGTGAGGCTGGGTAGGTGATTTCGCCCGCGTCCGGGGCCTCCTCCGCGGTCGGGCTTGTCGAGGAGCCGCGCGCGCCCTCCTCTTTGACGGTGTCTTCCGGGCGGACGAGACCCACATGGAGCGTCACCTGACCATTCGACCACGAGGCGATTACCCCGGACCGCGCCAGGTCCTCGGCGCTGTAGGCCTCCTGCAGGTCGCGGGCTTCCTCTTCCAAGGCATCCACGCGGTCGTAAAGCGCGTTGTAGGCACCGTCCTCGAGCCCCTCATCCTCCATCTCGAACTGCAATTTCTCAAGCTCGGCGGTAATCTCATCGATGCGCTTCCGGGCAGCCTCATCCGGCTCGATCGGGCCGGGATAGACGCGGCCGTAGTCGGCCATGGTCGCGTAATCATAGCGCACCATCGCATCGGCCCAGGCAAAGCCCAGCTTTATGCGGGCCTCTTCGGCGGCGGCACCGAGCTTCTCGAGCAGGATGGTTTCAACCAGCACCGCATCCTCGAGCACGGAATGCTCTTCCAGAAGGTCAGCCGCGACGGCACCGCCACGCGCCTCGTAGTCCGCGCGCACGAAGGCTCCGATATCGTCGCTGACCTGCACGCCGCGGGACTTGAGCGCCTGGCGGACCGTATAGGCCTGCAGGTAGCTATCTTCCTTGGTGAGCGCCTCGAAGACCTCGCGCTGCACCTCCTGGCTCGGATGCTCCGCAAAGGCCTTCATCGTGTCGAGCGTGATCGTCTTCGCCCGAGCGGCGGCGCGGATGTCGGGATGGATCAGACCGTAGCGCAACCGGCCTTTCACGGCCGCCACCGTGGTGCCGAAGGTCTTGGCGATCGTCTCGGGCGTCTGGCCGTCGACTTCCATCATCCGGGCGAAAGCCTCGAACTCGTCGATGGCGTTCATCGGCGCCTGGGTGATGTTCTCAGCAAGCGACAGCGCCGTCGTCACATCGCAGTCGTCCGGCACGAGGCAGCAGTCGATCTTGGTCTTCGCCGAGAAGCCCTTGGCGGCCTTGTCGGCGACCAGCTCGTTCAGCGCGGCATGACGGCGGCCACCGGCAAGCACGGCGTATTTGCCGTCGATCTTCTGAACCAAGAGCGGCTGGAGGAGACCCAGCACAGCGATGCTGGCCTTCAGATGCGCGATGTTCTCGGGGTCATAAGTTTCCGGCGCGTTGCTGCGCACATTAGCGGGATGCGGGACCAGATCGCCGATGGCGACGGTGAGAGGGGCAAAGTTCGTAGTCATGGGATATCCTTTCAGGTGGGTGAGGTGTGGCCGACGCACTCGCGCGCGTACAAATCCCCGGCTTCAGGGATCACCACGACAAAAGGCCCACTCTCCCTTTGAGGGGCAGCGGGCCTTCATCGTCTCAGATGTCAGGGGGGAGGAGTCCCCTGCCCTTCTACCAGTCGCGCGCCAGCATGATGGTCAAAACGCGCATGGTGGTGGCAGGATTGTCCGGGGTCTCAGCCCCGTAGCGGAGGTCCGAGTCTGCTTCATAGAGATCGATCTTCCAGAACACGGTCTCTCCCCGGATCTCGACCGCCCCGAAATCGTGCCAGCCCTCGGGATCATTCTCAGGCTCGAACGTGGCAAACTCACCGGTGGCCTTCACCGCCTCGGCCATGAAGCCGTCACCGGCCTCCATAAGCGCGCGGGTGACATGCATTCGGCCCTGGATGGGCTGCGCGAGCGGTACTCCAAGGCATGCGAGCTTGCGAAACGCGTCGTTCAGCGCTGCGATCACACTCGGATCAGGGCGGTCTGTCTGGGGTTGTGCGGTGATGGTCATGGGGCATTCCTCTGTGAAGTTGAAACACCCATCTCAAAGCCTGCTTTTTCCTTTCCGCCTGGCGGCAGGACCGAAGGAGAAGGTGCCCTACCCGAACAGCCCCTTGGATCTGTAATTCGGGTTGGGGATGGTCTCGACCCAGCCACCCTGTTCCTTGATGGTCTCGAGCGCTGCCAAGAGTGGATAGGCACCCTCGGACGCGCTCCACCAATAGGCACTGCGCTTGAAGGTGATGA
>NZ_RBVZ01000027.1 GCF_004000435.1 Alexandriicola marinus | reverse complement strand
CAAGTGGCGGTGGGAACGGGACCGCGTTCTAACCTTCTCCAGCCTTCAAGTTTGTTTTGCTTTAGCGTGGTGCGCTTTGGGCTGCTCTTCAGCTGGGGGATCGGCGACTACCAAGTCAAATTCCTCTCGACCGTTCACCTTGTCGACCAACAATTCTCTTTCTGTCCGTATCGCGTCTCCCCGAGCGGAAGGATTGCGCACAACAGTCAGCTGGGCTTGATCGCGACCTCCTTCGCTAAAGCTGATCCGATATATGAAGTATCGTTCACCCAGGTTGTTTGCGGCTAGCCATTCATTGTCCGAAAATCGAACACTGCCGGACTTTGTCTCGATAAAACGGCTGACCAGTTCGATTCTTGTCGGATTTTTCAGAAACGCCGAACGATCCTCTTCGCTGTCAAAAGTAAGATAGTCACAGCCAAAAGCCCTTGTGCCCTGCAGGTGGGCAACCAACTGGGGCCAACGGCCGTTAACGCGTTCGAACGCTGCAGTCCAATGCTCCGCATCCGCCGCACGGTTTGGGTCGGTACCATTTGGATTTGGGACCTGACCTGTAGGCCCAGAAACGCGTAGCGTGCGTCGCGGGAAAGACGTGCGCTCCAACGATGTATTGCTTTGCGGCTGACGCTGTTGAACGGTCAACTCGACTTCGGACGGTTTGGCTCCACTTGGAACCTCGTCCGGGTCTGGTCCCGACTCATGGTTCCCGCTATCCGCCGTGGATGAAGCTTGCCCATCGCGTGAATTGTGCGCGGCCACTGCCGGACCAGCAGCCATCGTCTCCGCATCTACGTCTGGTGCAAACGGAGAGACAAATGCGTGATCGACGCCTCCGATCAATGAAGCAAGTTCGTCCTCGCTAAATGAAGGTAGGGCACGTTGAAGATGGGCGCGACGCAGCGCATCCGTAGAAGACGCCAAAAAAGGCATAAAATCTGCTCCGCTTTGTAGTTCAAAAAGCTCCGCAAGCCCATCCGCCACTGCATGGCATCCGAGATCCATCACCTCTTCAAAGCTTCTGGTTCCATCGACCGTAATGACCAATGTGTCACCATCGAAGCTGTGACGCCATGGGTCCAATTTCTCGACGATCTTGGTGCCGTCGATTGACAGCTCCATTTCGGCATGAGCCGCGACCTTAAGCTGAACTGCTTCTAGGCGACGTAGATGAGTGCCGTCAGGAGATAGCGCTTTGCGCAGTGCCGCTATATAAGGCTTCGATAGATCAAAGCGTGACCGCAAAGTTATTGAATCGCCCTCTACAACTTCGTCCACGGAGCAAATCTTGAGATTGAGGGCATCCTTCTGCAAAGTGGCGACGCCGAAACGCGCCATCACCTGTTTGGCATTCCGACGAGACGGTAAATCAAGGAGGCGCAAATGGGACTTTGCAACTGAAGGGAAGTCATCACGCTGAGCGTAAAAAACTCCCTCCCGTTCAGCCCAAATCCGGCGTCCTCCAAACTGGACAGGTAGTTTTCCTTCTGCACGAAATGTAATTCCGTCCACTCCCCCAAGCTCCGGATCAAACGTTTCTCGTTCCAAGATCTGGAGAAAAAGTCTGCTCCCTACCTCTGGCTTGACCTGCCTTGATGGAAGTGACGCAAGAAGCCGATACACCTGAGATTCAGGGAGGTCATCCAGATTTCGCACCACGCCTGCACGCTCAAGGCCTCTCCGCCAATGTGCCTTATCGAGTCCGAATTCTATCTCGCTAGTCGAACTGCGTGCACGGGGCGCCTGGAATAGTGCGGAGAGAACTCCCGGCTCGATCATTGCATCTCTCGGGGCATGGCGCAGTCCGTCTTGGCAATCAAGCCACGCGCTCGCCTGGATATCGAGATGAACCGTGTTGGGGAGAGTTCCCGGATATGCCCTAAACTTTGACAAGCCATTTTCTCGAGCTTCCAACCTAACGCTGAAAGCCGGAATGGGGGCAAGTGGATCAAGCCGCGGGTCATGAGCGAGCCATGCTAGAATGGCCTCGGCTGGTGCATCGCTGAGAATACGCTCAAGTCCGTCGACAGTGTCATGAGCCGCATTTACCGTGTAGCCCCACGATAGATCCGAGCTTTTGATTTCTCTTGAGGTGTTTCCGTCGGTGACCTGAAAGCTCTCTGGCACCGCGTCAATCACCGATTGACGCCATTTCACAGGCAGAGGCTCGCTTATCTTACGCGGCCATGGGTTTATACCGAGCCATATGAGGAACTCGACCAAATCATCAGGCTCTTCGCCGAAGCCATTTTCGAGTGGGGTGCCGATTAGCAGTTCGGGCTGACCAGGATACAGAGCCGCCGTGGTGCGTCCAACTATTCCGTAATGCTCAGAGAGATGAACGGTTGTTATGTCGCGCCATTGTCCATCTTTGCATCGCACCCGAAAGACCCCTTGAGGCGTGTTTCGGCCCCGGTCATGAAGAGAGTAAACGGTGGCCAACAAACTCGCTTGCAGATGGTCGGGATTGCTTCGCTTCTTCTTCAGAAGATCCGTTACTCTGCTGCGAAGCGCCGCGATAACGGCTTCCGCGCTGTACTCGACGACCCGGAACCCCTTCAACGAGTGGATTTTGTCACGGACGACGTTGCCCGATGCCTCAGCCAGAAGTTCGGTCCAAAGCTCTGGATGGATGAAGCGCGCGTTCGCCCAATCGGGAAGCCCGTGTCGTTTGGCTTCATCGGAGGGAGGAGGAAATGCCGTGGCCGTCGATGACATTTCCTTGCCTTTAATGTCGACCAACAAACGCCGATCGTGTTGGTCTTCTGGAAAGGCCTTCGCGATGCCGACTATCGTCTTTGCGCGCTCGGAAAAACTGAGATCTGCGGCCCTAAGTGTATTTAGAATGTCTTTCGTGCTCACCATCGGCACACCCAGTTCGTGCCTCAGAAGCGCCTCTGCGTCGGTTGAACTGACGCTGGCGAGTTGGCCAAAAAGCCGTGCTGGCAGGTATTCAGCGTAATTTATTGGACCAATTCGTGCTTTGTCGGGTTTGCGCCAAACACGATCCATACTCCGCACGATGGGTAGATCTTTTGCCCGCAGCCATGCGGCCTCTGAGACTGGCTTCAGCGCGTCTGGAAATTCTTGATGCGCAATAAGCCAGTCCAGCGGTTCGGAAATGCGGCCCATCTTGCGGAGCTCGGTGAGCATCTCGGCGTGTAGACGACCAAGAGCTCGCAGAACCTCGATGTTATGCTGCGAATCTTCATTGATCGTCTTGCGGCTAGAGTCGAGTTCCAGCGTGGCGTGGAAGAGGCCTGAGAACGGTAGCGGCAGAGAGGTTGGGAAGAAGCTGTGCAACTTGCCAGGCGCGTTCGTTTCGCCAGACCTTATCGCTATGGCGAGTTCAAATTCCCGTACGTTTTCTCCCTCTCCAATAGTACCTACTCGTTGCCTGACGATCCAATCCTGAGTGCTGGCCTCCGAACCACATTCGAGCAACAGCGATATATCGCCATCGTCTTTCACGCCCTTTGTCCATCGCTTCTCATCGTGGCCGGGCAGTCGAATGCGGATCTCGTCCAACGCTCGGACGAACAAGAGAAAGCTAGGCTGGAACTGAGTAGCTTGCTCAACGACCCTCTTCAGTGCGTTGGTGCTGCCGAGAGGTGCGGCGATAACTGTGTCGTATCCATCTTCCCGAAGTCTACGTGCATGCCGCACAACAGCTTGCGTGCCGCAATCACCCAGTGAGTCTAGTTCCGCACCGGTGGCGGGAAACACAAGCAATGGCGGTAAGTTGGGGTTATCCCCGCTGAAGCTGGCAGCAATCTCAGCGTTCTGATGAGCTAGTTCAGTAACCAAGGCGCGTGCGTGGGTCCGCGAGAACCCCAACTCAAGCGCACCACTGCTGATGATGGGGGCCTCAGTCCAATTCAGGATCGCACGAAACCCTAGCCCCTTCGCGCCGATCATGCGCGCGGCGCGCGTTGGTTTGTCGCTGGTGTGTGCTGTCATCAGGGACGCGACACCACCTTTCCGGAACGGCTGCCCGGTGTTAGCGACGTACAGTGCATCCTGCGTCACCTCGATTAGGACACGTCCTGATCCACCCACCTCACTTGCCGCGTCGGCCGCGTTTTGAACAAGCTCCAGAAGCTCACGACCAGCATAGTCTGCCGTGGTCTGCTTTTCGGTGCGTGAATGGCCTAAAAGGAAGGCGGGTTTCTCGATATACGCCTTGCACGTAGATTTCAGCTCAGCTGCAATGAACGCAGCCCAAGCCTCGCCTGTCATGTGCGTTTCGTGCGCTCTGGCGCTGCTCTCTTGGTTCACGGACATTGAGTGCATCTCAGGTCGCGCCGCATAAGACTGTTTTCTTTTAATCCGTTGCCAGAAATTTCACTATTCATTTGCTCGCCTAACCTTTGACCCTATCACCGCGAACAAAACGGTTAGCCGATTGCTTCCTTGATCGTCTTTCCATCACTGGGCCTGCGCCAGCTTTGGGGTCCACTGCAGTTTCCATCCTTGACGATGCCCCCGGCCACACTGGAGCTGCCAAAGAGGTGATCGCACGAAAACGATACAAGTCCGGGTCGCTGTCCGGGACGAGGACACCCCGCCGAACCAGACGGTCACGCTCTTCGCGATCCCTCTTCACACGAGGGGAGCCTTCTCGCATCGCAGTCGAGTCCTTGCGGACAAGGAAGCCACCGGACTCGGGGCGGCCATAGGCTTGAGCCTTCTGCGGACGCATTACAAACCAATCGTTCTCGCTCATGCATTCTCTCTTTCGTTTAATTTGATCAATGGCAGAGCACACAGCGTATTCACCAGCTGCATTTGCTCAACAGTATTACACTTCGCCTCACGCAATCGCGGAGCTCCAAATACCAATGCGAGGCCCTTGGCGCGTGATACCGCGACATTGATGCGGTTCAGCGAAAACAGAAATTCCATCCCGCGCGAGGTTTCTTCGGCGGAAGATGCGGTCATGGAAACCAGGCAGACCGGCGCCTCCTGACCCTGAAACTTGTCCACGGTTCCGACGCGAACACCCAATGGAAGGGCATCCCGCAGAGCGTTCACCTGAGCGTTGTACGGAGCGACGACAATGATGTCCGTCTCGCGCATCGGCCGCGTGCTGCCGTCCTTCTCCGTCCAGCTGCCGTCAAGGAGTTCAGTAACGGATTCGCCAATAGCGGCGACTTCTTCCTGTGCGATCTGTGCATTACCCTCATGCAGGACCGGCACCCAGAAAGCTCCGGTTTCGGGGAGCGCCGTGCCTGCCACGCGCTGGTGAGCGGTATCAGGATGGCTGGTCAGTCGGCCTTCATAGACCTGTTCCGAGATGAACCGACAGACTTCAGGATGCATACGCCGGGATGTGGGAAGGAAAATTCCCCGGTCGGCTGGAACCGTCGCATGCTCACCGAGCATCCAATCCAGACACGACAGGTTCGCAGGCTCGGGATGCGCTCCTTGAATGACCTGCGGCAACTGGCGTGGGTCGCCCACAAGCACGATGTTTCGCGCGGCACGACCCATGGCGGCCATGTTGGCAAGCCCGACCTGACCTGCCTCGTCCACGAACAGCCAATCAAAGGCCTGAACATTTTCGTCGCGAGAGAAGAACCACGCGGTGCCGCCCACGACATGCCCGCCGTTGGCGGCCTCTGCGTTGTCGGTCGTACGATGAACATCGCAATCTTCGGGATAACCATCCTCGCTGCCAGAAACCTTGTGCACGAGTTCGAGATTGATCGGCAGGTCTTCGTCTTCCAACGCTGAAAGACAGCCCATCAGCACATTCCTGATAGCCTCGTGGCTGTTGGATGCGACGCCGACGCGATGGCCCTTGCGCACCAAAGACAGGATCGCGCGTGCACTCACATAGGTCTTGCCGGTACCAGGTGGCCCCTGAATCGGCAGGACCGTTCCATCCATGTCATTCACCACGGCAATAGTGCCCGCTACAGGTTCTACCCCGCCCAAAAGATCGCCTCGTGGGCCTGAGCCTAGACGCGGTGCAGCGCGCGACAGCAGGTCGTCCACCGCCGTGTACCGGCGCGCCCCGCACTGATCGGCGATCACATCGCGCAAAGCACCGGCAATGACACCCGTCTGGATCGGCCAGTCCGGATGCAGCGTTAGCTGATCCGCCAGAAGGTCGGCCTTGCCGGGACCTGCTTTGACCGTGATCTGGCGGGCGCGGCGATCCATGGTCTCGATTCCGACCGTTGTCGGGGGACTGTCGAACACCGGAACCGTCGCCTTCTTACCGCTCCGCAGTTTCGTTTCCTGTTCGGGATAGGTGTATCGGCGCGCAAAGGATCGCTTGACGGGTTCGACAGGGCCCGCTGCCTCAAGCCCGCCAAGCGCATCGAGATCGTCGAGCAGATCATCTTCGTCCTTCGCAGCGCTATCGAATACGGCCCATTGCGCGGGCTTCACCTCGCGGCTGTGAAAAACGCCGAGGTTGAACAACATATCCTGCCGCGCCTCCGGCAAACCTGATGCTGCCAGCAAGTTGCGCAGAGCTTGCGTATCGGCGTCATCTTCGACCTCTTTATCACCTGCATCCGGGGCAAGTGTCGGCCAAGGGCCAGCAGGCCGGATGCCGACCAGCCAGTCGCGCAATTCCTCGGTCGAGATACAGTCGACGCGGTTGTAATCCTCGATCTCGTCCAGAATCTGCTGGTCCTGCGTTTCGCGCCAGCGTTCATAGGCCACGACCGAGCCACCCGCTGTTTTGACCTCGCCGTCGCGCTTGCGGTCGTAGAAAGCCTCCATCGACTTGATGGAATAGTTCGGCTCCGACCCGATCAGCCCGCCGCGGACCACGGCGAACAGATCAACGAAGCGGCGTTCCCTCAACAGCCGGTCGAGAAAGGCCTCACCGATCCCATATTTGGTGGTCAGGCGTTTCAGCGCTGTAATCTCGTATGGCGCGTAGTGGTAGATGCGAGCATTGGGATACTGCGTGATCCTCGCGCGAAAGAACGCCAGCAAGTCGGACAATGCCCGCGCCTCGGCATCGTGGTCATGGGCCCAGAACGCTTGGAACTGCCCGTCGAACCAGATGCCGTGCAGATATTCGAGGCCACCCTCGTAGTGCGGGTCGCCTTCGATGTCATAGAACAGGTCGCCCGGCTGCGGTTTCGGCAGGAGGTCGAAGCCTTTTCCAGGCTCGGGTGCCCGCAGTTCGAAATCTGGCGCCCCCGTTTTGCGGGCCTGCTGCAGGCGGGCTTGAGTGACCAAACGGGCCAGCGTGTTTTCAGCCATGCCGCGGATTGGGCGATCCAGCGTTGAGAGACCCTCCAACGTGTCAACGCCCGCGGCTTCCAGTTTTTTCACCTGACCACGGCTGATATTGGCGACATTGAACAAGCTGTCTTCGGCCTGCCAGACACTGTTGCAATGATCAGCCCAGCGGCACAGACCGCAATCGGCACATGGCACCGGGCGTGTCGGCTGCGGGTCAGCGACGAAGGCTTCCAGCCGCACGCGCGCCATCCGTGCATAGGCAGAGTAGTCTGCCAGGCGCAGCGTCGCGCGCGTGCCGTCGCCCAATTCGACATGCGCAAACTCGGGCACCACCCCCTGAATTTCCGCCAACAGGTCGGAATACAGAACCAGCTGAAGCACATGTTTGGGATCAGCCCGACGTTTCAGCTTGGTGTCGGCCACTTCATAGCTGAACGATCCAAGCGCCGAGGGTGTCTCGACACGCTCCAGGAAGTCAGACCAGCCGCCCCAGTTCCCCGACAGAAACGCGCCCTGAAACACCACATCCGGACCTTCGGTAAGCGCTGCGCGCGTGGCTTCAGCGTTTTCACCAAGCTTGCCGCGCTCGATTTCCATGACCGTGCGTCCGGCCTCCTTGAGATGTGCAAGGTGCGCGGCCTCGTGCGCATCGCCCTGCTTTTGCAACAATGCTGCGTCCTCGGTGTCGTCCCCCGGCTCCGGGCCCGTTCCGCGCATATGTGCCAGATCAAGGGTGGTCGCATGTGCGCACCCTGTGAAGCGCATGAGATCCGTGGCGGACAAAAATATGCGACCGTCGAGATCCCTCATGGCTACTCCATTACCTATGCAAATCAATCTCCAAGGGAATCACCTCGACAGACCGCAAGGTCATCAATACCGTTTGAGGGTGTCAATTTCTGGCATGGAGATCAAATGTCTTTTGCAAAAGCGCAGGATTTGCTTCGCCTTGCCCAGATGGCGGCGTCCCGCAGAGGTGGCGTCAGCCTTGAGGACATCTGCGCCGAGTTCGACGTTTCGCATCGCACTGCTCAACGGATGACTGAGGCTCTCGAAGCAACTTTCGTGAACGTCTCGACCGCAGACGATGCGGAAAGACGGCGTTACTGGCGGATGGACGCCCCGTTGCCAGACCGACTGCAGCCCCGACAGGAAACGGCGATCGAAGCGCTGGAAATCGCGACACGTACCGCGCGCGATGAAGGGCGAATACGGCACTCGCGCGCTCTGGAGGATCTCCGTGACGGGCTGCTGGCGCGATTGAATCCAAGGGACGCGCTTCGGTCGGAGGCCGATGCAGAGGCAGTGCTGGCTGGATTGGGCCAGGTCACGCGCCCGGGCCCTACCGTTACGCTGAAGCCTGCCGTGACAGATGCTGTCATCGAAGCGCTGCGCGGTCCCTTCAGGCTGCGCGTCAGCTATGGCGCGCAGGGCGCTGCGCCGCGTGTGATCGAGCCGCATGGCATGCTACTGGGGCACCGCAGCTATCTCGTCGCACGGCAACCCACGCGTGGAGTAGACATCCTGAACTTCCGCATGGATCGGATTCATGAAGCGGAGGTTCTGAACGAAAGCTTCCAACTGGCCTCGGGTTTCTCCTTAGAGACCTATGCCGCTCAGGCGTTTGGTGTCTATCAAGACCCCGAACAATACGGCGAAGTCGTGTGGCGCTTCTCACCGGAAGCCGCTGAGCGAGCCGCCGAATTCCTTTTCCACCCAACCCAAGTTGTCGAGCCTCAGGACGATGGCAGCCTGATCGTCAGGTTCAAGGCGGCGGGCTGGCTGGAAATGGCATGGCACCTCTATCAATGGGGCGACAAGGTAGACGTGTTGGCGCCCCAAGGCTTGCGCGAATTGATTGCGGGCCACCAGAGGTCGGATTTCGACGCTCTGCCATGACGATATTGAATAGGAATTTACTATGAAAAACGGTCTCGACCATGCAGCCTTGAAAGCAAAACAACGCGCCATTCGCGAAGGCTTCCCCGAAACTATGGGGCTGCGCGCTCACCGCGCCATCAGTTGGATCGGCCGTGCAGAAGCTTGTGGCGAGGATGATGATGCGCGTTTCATTTTCCTTTGGGTCGCATTCAACGCGGCATACGCCGACGAGCAGGAGTTTCAGGCTGTCGCCCCGGGAGAACGCGCTGCTTTCGTCGAGTACTTCGCTCGACTGGTCGCCCTTGATCAAGACCAACGCATCTACAAGGCACTGTGGCAGCGGTTTTCCGGTCCTGTTCGGATGCTCATGGAAAACCGGTACGTCTTCAATCCCTTCTGGCAATACCACAATGGGATTGGCGGGTTTGAGGATTGGGAGGAACGCTTCAAGACCTCAGCCCGATCATTCGCGACATCATTCCAAGCGGGTGACACCGCGCGCGTCCTGAGCTTCGTCTTCGACCGATTGTACGTCCTGCGAAATCAACTCGTCCACGGAGGATCGACCTGGAACAGCGGCGTCAACCGGGCGCAGGTTCGGGATGGCGCTGAGATTCTTGGGTTTCTGATGCCTGTTTTCATCGACATCATGATGGACAACCCAAATGAAAACTGGGGCAAGCCGTTTTATCCCGTCGTCGAATAGGTTCGAAACGGCCTATGCTCATCACGTTTCAATTGGATATGCACACCCGAGCTTGGTCTCTCATGACAGCATAGTCCGCCATCATCTCGACAACGGCCGATCCGTCCGGCAGCATCTCCAATTCTTCGGCCGCCCTAGACTGAAACTCCCTGCTGTATTCCACAACCGGTGGACACACGGCCACGCCGCCTGATTCAAAACCCGCCGTCGCGCAACCGGTCAACAAGCTCGTCGCGATTACGAGGACGGCGAGCCGCAGCCTCCAGCATCGTTCGCTGAACTTCATTGGCTTTCTCCCTGGTTTCAAGGCGTTCCGCCAGGCGACCAGCGCGTTCGCCGGAGCGGCGCAGGGTCAGCAAGAACAGAAGGATCGCAAAAACTGTGACGCCGTAGCGGAGCGCTGCGCGTGCCCATGCCGATCCGGCGAGCGCAGCGACAAGACCACCAATCATCGCCGTCCCCGATTCCAGTCATCGAGCCGAGCGTAGATCGTGACCGCGATACCGCCGAGCGCGACGGCGATGAACACCCAGCGGAGCGTGTCGAGGTACGGCACGAGCGGCAGGATGGCGGTCTGGGTCTCTGCCAGGACGCCCTGCGCCACCTCGACCCCGGCTGCGCCCAACGTTGCCACGCCAGCCGCGCCTCCGCCCTTCATGGTGCGGCTGTCGGCCAGCACTTCGCGCGCTGGTGGAGTTTCTTCGGCGAACGCAGTCGCGCGGACTGGGAAGCGCTCGCCCCATTGGCGCGTGGGGCCGAGATCGACATGCATGAACCCCGAGCGCGGATAAAATCCAAACCCGAGGAAACCAACCGCACGTGCGGCCGTCTCGAACGCCGCCGGATCGTGGTTCGTCATGGCGATGTCGAAGGCCGCACCGTCCATGTGCTTCGACCGGGTTGCGCCGCCGACGGAGCGGTTGTGTTCGGGACTGCGAAAGGCAGAACGGACGATCAGCGGCTTGCCCAGCCGGTCGCGCAGTGCCTGCAGCTTGTCGAGTGCGGGTTCGTTGACAAGCAGCTTGCCGGTGCCGCGGCACGCAATTTCGGCCGGGCTGAAATTCGGCCAGCGCCAGGCTTTCTCCGGCACATCGCGCCAATGGTCGTAAAAGGTCGTCGTCATGGTATCCTCCAGAAACGAAAAGACCCGCCTCGGAGGCGGGTCGATTGGACTGACAGTTTGGAGTGGCGAGCGGCTATGGACCGCCACCGAAGATCTTGAGCTTGATCGCGATGCCCGCGAGCAGCGCCAGCATCACGCCGGTGGTGATCATGCGGACGGCGGTCTGCATCGCGGTGCGGCGCACCAGCCGGACGCAGTCGAGCAATGATCGCAGATCCCGTATATCGAGCGCCGCTTCTTCACCGTCGAGACCAACATCGGCGAGCGCGCGCTTGGCGCCTTTCTCGGCGGCCCGTGCCAGCATCGCCTCGAACTCGGCGTCGGGCATGCGCACGAAACCCTGATCGGATCGGGGTGGTGTCATGAGGTAATCCTCTCTCCGATCAGCCGATCTTGCAGCCCCAAAGGGACGTGTGATCGGCCGCGAAATACCCATCCTGCGCGCGGAAATACCCATGGAGCTCAATGGTATCGCCCGCCACCAGCGGCACCATCGTCTGCAGCCAGAGGGCCGTGGCTTCCGAGACATGCGCGCCACTGATCTCGCCATAAGACCCTCGGATTTCGGTCCCGCCGTTTAGCACGAGCCGCCCGCGCATCCGGGCCGAGGTGCTGGAATTGACCTTGTAGAGCAGCGTCGCGCCGAAGAGGTAGGTGCCGTCCACGGGCGCTGTGAACAGGTTGGTCCCGGCATCAAAGGCACCCTGATCGTTATAGTCGGTGTTGTTGAGGCCGATCTTCGTCCAGCTCCCGACGCCGACATAGTTGTCGTAGTTGGTGTACGCCTTGAAGCGCGGCAATCGCGGCTGATCGACGATGCCGTTCGCGTTGTCGACGCTGAGCCCGTCGAAGAAGGTGCTGCCGTCGGCGGAGACCGCAAGCCGGAACCTGTCGGAGCCGAACAGCCCGACCAGCGCCTTCGTGACGAAGCCGGTCTGCAGCGTGAGCCCGAGATCGTCGCCTGCGGCCTCCTTATTCATGGTGTAGAACAGATCGCCGGTGCCGCCCTCGGCGACGGTCTTCGCCGTCCAGAGCGCAGCATTCAGCTTGGCCGAGAACGGGTTCGACGCGTCCGCCGTGGTGCCCAACCCGAGAAGCGCCATGTTCTGCAGCGCCGCCGGTGTGGTGCCGACCCAGCCCCCGCCGTCATAGACGAGCAGCAGGCCCTCATCCTCGACCCATGCCCGCCAGCCAGTCCGTGGCGGCAGCCGCAGCCAGGTGCCGTCGGTCCAGAGCGCGACGTTCCGGTCCCAGCCCGCCCAGTCGCCCGTCGCGCCCGAGCCGACGATGTAGCGGTCGCCATCGGCCGGACTACCAGGCGGCGCGGTCAGATCCCTGTCGAGGACGGAGAGCTGGACGAGCCCGTCGAGGATCCGCAGCGCCTCGTTGTGGGTGACGTGCTTCTGGGCCTGCGCCGCAAGGATGTAGGGCAGCAGGAGATGGGTCGTGGCGTCGGACATGGGATGGCCTTCAGAACGTGAGCGTGACGGTTTTCGGCGCGCCCCGCCCGACAAGTGCGGAGAGCTGGTAGATGCGGACGGTGAGGCTGTCGCCGGTGGCGAGCGGTGCGCCCCAATCGGCGGTCTGGTCTGCGGCGGTGTAGACCGCGCTGGTGGTGGTCGTGTTCAGCACCCGCTCCACGGTTGCGCCGTCGAGGATCTCGACCTCGTAGGCCTCGGTTTCCTCGGCGAGTGGCACGTCGACCGCGCCCCAGTTATCGGCCG
>NZ_RBVZ01000026.1 GCF_004000435.1 Alexandriicola marinus | reverse complement strand
CTTCCAGCTGGAGGATGCCGCGCGCCAGTATCGTGGCATGACGCTCATGGAACTGGCCCGCGAAAGCCTCGGCAATGCAGGCGTCAACACGCGTGGCCTGTCGCGCGACGAGGTGGCGACGCGCGCGCTACACTCGACTTCGGATTTCCCGGAAATCCTGTCGGCCGTCACCAACAAGACCCTGCGGCAGGCCTACGAGGCCTATCCCCGAACGTTCATGCTGTTCTGCCGCCAGGTGCTGGCGACGGACTTCAAGGCCATGCACCGGGTCCAGCTCGGCGAAGCGCCGCAGTTGCTGGAGGTGAGCGAAAGCGGCGAGTTCAAGCGCGGCACGCTTGGCGAGAGCAAGGAGAGCTACAAGGTCAAGACCTATGGTCGGGTGGTCGCCATCACGCGCCAGACGCTGATCAACGACGATCTCGACGCCTTCACCCGCATCCCGGCGATGTATGGCAACTCGATCGCGCAACTGGAGTCGGACGTGGTCTGGGGCATCATCACCGCCAACCCAGCCATGGCCGATGGCAACGCGCTGTTTCACAGCACGCACAAGAACCTCGCGGGCACAGGGGCCGCGCTCGATGTGACCAGCGTCGGTGCGGCCCGCGCCGCCATGGCCAAGCAGACCGGGCTCGACAAGAAGACGGTGCTCAATGTCCGGCCCGCCTTCCTGATCGTTCCCGCCTCGCTGGAACTGAAGGCCGAACAGCTGGTCGCCCAGAACCTCGTGCCTGCGCAGAGCGGCAACGTCGTGCCGCAGTCGATCCGGACTCTCTCGCCGATCAGCGAACCCCGGCTCGATGCCGCGAGCGAGACCGCCTGGTATCTGGCCGCCAGCCCGAACCAGATAGACACGATCGAGTACGCCTATCTTGAAGGGCAACAGGGTGCGTATATCGAGACCCGCAACGGCTTCGATGTCGATGGGGTCGAGATCAAGTGCCGCCTCGATTTTGGCGCCAAGGCCATCGACTGGCGCGGGCTCTACAAGAACCCGGGCGCGTAATCCGCACCCCATCCTGAACCCTGACACACGGGCGGTCCTCACGGGCCGCCCTTCGTCTTTCCACGAGGAGCTCCAACATGAAAAACTACGTCCAACCCGGCAACACCATCACCCTGACCGCGCCCTATGCCGTGACCTCCGGCGACGGCCTGCTCGTTGGCTCCATCTTCGGCATCGCATCCGGGGACGCTGCCCTGAACGATCCCGTTGAAGCGGCGCTCACCGGCGTCTTCGACATCACCAAGGCCGGCTCCCAGGCCTGGGCCGCGGGCGCCAAAGTCTATTGGGACGACACCAACAAGCGCACCACGAGCGTGGCCACATCGAACACGTTGATCGGCGTGGCCACCGAAGCCGTGGCAGGCGGGGCCGGAGACACCGTGGGTCGCGTTCGTTTGAACGCGAGCTTCTGATGACTGCGCTCGCCGCCGTGGTTGATGCGCTTTTCGCCGATCCGAACATCGGGCGGGAAGCGGTCTTCACCTCCGATGGCGGTGCGCCTGTGCTGGTACGCGTCGTGTCCCGTCATGCGGATGCAATCACCGACTTTGGGGACGCGCGGCTCTGGTCTGAAACAACCCGGATCGACCTTCGTGTGGCCGATGTCGCGTACCCGCGACCCGGTGACCGCTTGGAAATCGACGGGGACGCGTTCCTTATCCAGGGGGAGCCTGTCCGCGACCGTGAGCGGCTCGTCTGGACTGTGGACCTGCGCCCGGCATGAAGCTGAAGCTCGACATCACGCCCGACCTCGTCGCCGCCATGGCGGCCGAGGTGAAGGCGGGCGAGAAAGCTGTCACCGCTGCGATGCGGGAAGCAGGCACCGGGCTGAAGTTTTCGTGGCGCATGCAAGTCACCGGCGCAGGGCTCGGGCGACGGCTCGCCAACTCGATCCGCAACCAGACCTTTCCTCGCGCAGGTGAAAGCCTTGATGCTGCCGCGCTGGTCTGGTCAAAAGCGCCGGTGATCGTCGGAGCACACGACACTGGCCCGCTGATCCGTTCGAAAGATGGGTTCTACCTCGCGATCCCGACCGCAGCAGCAGGCCGAGGCCTGCGCGGTCGCCGCATCACCCCGGGCGAATGGGAACGGCGACGCGGTCTGCGCCTGCGCTTCGTTTATCGCCGCCGAGGCCCGAGCCTGCTGGTCGCGGAGGGGCGGCTGAACACAAAGGGTCAAGCGGTGGCATCGCGCTCGAAGACCGGCCGCAACCAGGTCACCGCACCGATCTTCCTGTTGGTCCCACAGGTAAAGCTGCAAAAGCGGCTGGATCTCAACCGGGATGCCGAACGATCGCTCGATGGCTTGCCGGGGTTGATCGTTGCAAACTGGGTGGAGGCGACGATCTGACAAAGCACATCAAAGTGCTGCGAGGTGATCTGCGCTCGATTGGTAGTCTTCAAGATAGTCGTCAAATGAGAACGATGATTTGGAGATTGCAGAAATGAAATTCTGCATCCAGTCACTGGTTTTCTGCTGAAGTCCGTTTATGGATGCTTCCGGCGAGATCACGCCCGTTGGTCTAGTGGCATAGTCTGTAAGGACGTTGAGTGCCGCGTAACCATGTGGCCCCATGCCACCAAAATAAGTCTCAATCAGCTCAGAGACCTGCAGCTTAATCTCGCTTAGCTGAGAGACGCGTTGGCGGTTCTTGAGCGTGTTAGCATCGATCCGAAGGTCGAATACGCGGCAAAAAAGAGGAAGCATCTTCTCCTGAGGTACATAGAACCTCTTTAGCTGATGCAGCTCCTCAACAAGCTGCGCTTCAAGCTTCCGAATGTCGCCGATGTTATCGGAAAAACGATGAACTTGGTCCATTCCTCTCTTGGTATGGGCGTAGCTGAACTCGATGCTCTTTGCGCCAAATATCATGCCGTTCATGCATATCCACCGGCAGAACCCAAGCTCGAAGCGGAGGCGGCGAGTTCTGTTGTAGCTATTTGTAATTCGCAGAAATGCAGTCCATTTGTCGTTTTCCCAAGGTGAGAAATCTGCACTGCGGTGGATAAGATCGATATGGCAAAAGGATCGACTCTTGGGCATCGTAATGTTCAGACAAGCTAAGTCTTCGAGCTTAGTGGCTTCGAACACTCGTTTCATGGCATCTGCCGCCATTTCGTAGGCTTTTTCATTCGTGATCAGCTTATAGTCGCTTGTCACGACTGCGAATGCACTCGCACGTTCTAAATCCATCACCGCAAAATGACGATCTAGTTTTCTATAGTCATTCGAGTTGTCCAGGCGATCAACATAGACTGGTCGGAGCTCAACCGGAAAGAATGCGTCTCCAATGTTTCGTTCAGTCCATGGTTCGTTATCCAGCAATTCTAAGCCCTCAACCCTAAGTGACCCTCACCTAGGACACTAATGGTGCGGTGTGTCGAACCGCAACAACTCAAAAACGCCGTGAGGATCGATGTCTCAACGCGAAACTATCCTCGCCGCGCTGCACGTGCGGCTCTCGGCGCTGCCCGCCACCGCCCTGCGCGGCGAGGTGCTGCCCGAGCGTGTCCCGGCTGATGGGCTGCTGATCCTGCGCGACGGCGAGCCGGGCGAGCCCGAATTGACGCTGTCGCCGCTCCGCTACCACTACCAGCACCGGGCCGAGATCGAGACGGTCGTGCAGGGCGCCGACCGTGACCTCGCCTTCGACACGCTGACCGGCAGTATCGGTGCGGCCATTGCAGGCGACCGCACGCTGGGCGGACTCTGCGACTGGGTCGAGGCCGAAGCACCGCACCCAGTCGATCTGCCGGTCGAGGGCACGGCGAGCCTGAAGGCGGCCGTGATCCCGGTCGTCCTGCACTATTCAACGGCCGACCCACTGAGCTGATCTCGACAATCCGAGGAGAATACTATGGCACGAGCCCAAGGGGCGCGGGCGCAGATGGCGCTTGCGTTCGAGACCACCTATGGCACGCCGCCCGCGGGCGGCTTTACGAAGATGCCCTTTGCCAGCACCACGCTTGGGGCCGAGCAGCCGCTCCTGAACTCTGAGCTTCTTGGGTATGGACGCGACCCTTTGGCGCCGATCAAGGATGCGGTGACGGCCGACGGCGACGTGGTTGCACCGATCGATGCCGAGGCCTTTGGCTTTTGGCTGAAGGCGGCGTTCGGTCAACCTGTCACCACGGGTACCGGCCCCTGGACGCATGAGTTCCAGTCGGGTTCGTGG
Source organism: Alexandriicola marinus (assembly GCF_004000435.1). Classification (GTDB taxonomy): domain Bacteria; phylum Pseudomonadota; class Alphaproteobacteria; order Rhodobacterales; family Rhodobacteraceae; genus Alexandriicola; species Alexandriicola marinus. The sequence goes on along the minus strand of NZ_RBVZ01000026.1, from coordinate 9,980 downwards.
TCGCTGCCCAGCCTGTCGGTCGAAACGGCGATGCCGGAAGTGCCGCGCTACGCGATGTATTTCGGATGTATGCTGGATCAACTGAGCTGGCAGATGCAGCGCTCAGGGCAGCTCTCCGCGACAGCACGGTTGGTGGCGCAGGGCGAGTCTATCGGCACCACGACCAATGCCGGAACACCTGCAACGCTGGTGCTGAAGCGGTTCGGCCATTTTAACGGCCAAGTCACCCGGAATGGGTCGGCCCTCGGCAACGTGGTCTCGGCCGACATCACCTATGCCAACAACCTCGACCGGATCGAGACGATCCGAAGCGACGGTCGCATCGACGGGGCAGACCCGTCTATCGCGGCGCTCACCGGCTCCATCGAGGTGCGTTTCGCCGACAGCACGTTGGTCACCCAGGCGCTGAACGGCGAAGCCTGCGAGCTCGAGTTCGGCTACGTCCTGCCATCGGGCGAGAGTTTCACGTTCACGGTGCACGCCGTCTACCTGCCGCGCCCGCGCATCGAGATCTCCGGACCTCAGGGCGTGCAGGCCACCTTCGACTGGCAGGCGGCGCAGGATCCTGTCCTCGGCCGCATGTGCACCGCCACCCTCGTGAACGATTTGGAGACATTCTGATGCTGACCCTCGACCTGACCAACGCACCGCGTTGGCATGACCTCGCGCCCGGCGTCCGGGTGCAGCTGCACCCGCTGACCACCGCTCTGATGGTGGCGACACGCAGCGATCCGGCGGTCGAGGCGGTGCCCGAGGACGCGACCGACGAGGAGCGCGCGGTCGCCTTCGCCAAGGCGCTGGCGCGCCGCGCCGTGCTCGCCTGGGAGGGCATCGGCGACGGCGACGGGACCGCGATCGATCCCGGCCCCGAGGCCATAGACGCGCTGCTGGATGTCTGGCCGATCTTCGAGGCCTTCCAGCTGACCTACGTCTCCAAGGGCCTGCTGCTGGAGCAGGAAAAAAACGCCTCCGCGCTCTCGCCGAGTGGTTCTTCGGCGGGGGCGAGCAATACTGCCAGGGTTGCGAACCCAGCGAAGCCTGCGCGCAAGCGTGCGAAGACTGCCCGGCGCGGCTGAACCGGCCGCTCACCCATGAGGGCTGGCAGGTCTGGGACTTGGTCGGCCGCCTCGGCGGCCAATTGCGCGTGTTGCCCGGTGCCATGATCGGCTGGGACATGACCGCGGCGCTGGCACTCGGTGACGCGCTCGGCGTGCCGCCGCTCGCGATGGCTGAGCTGCTGCCCGAAATCGAGGCGGTGATGGTCGCCAAATACAACGAACAGATGGAACGGTCCGATGGTTGAGAAGAAGATCAGCGTCCGCCTCGCCGCCGTCGGCGGGCGACAGGTGCGCGCCGAGCTGGAGGGTGTCGGCGAGGCCGGCAAGCGCGGTTTCGGTCGGCTGAGCCAAGAGACGGAAGCGGCCACTGCCCGGCTCGCGGGCTTCGCGCGGCGGGGGAAGGTGGCGGCGGCCGCCGCCGTCGCCGCGGCTATGGCAGCGGGCGTCGCCATGGTGCGCTCTGGCCTGCAAACCGTGGATGCGCAGGCCAAGCTCGCCCAATCCCTCGGCACCACCGTGGCCTCGATCCAGACCCTGGAACGGGCCGGCGAGCTGGCCGGCGTGTCGATGTCCGGCATCGAGCAGGCCACCAAGGACCTGACGCGGCGGCTGAGCCAGGCGGCTGCGGGCGGTGGCCCCGCGGCGCAGGCGCTGGAACGGCTGGGGCTCTCGGCCTCCGACCTGCTGGCGCTGCCGCTCGATGAACGTGTCGGCGCGATCAACGCGGCAATCGAGGCGTTCGTGCCAGTTGCTGAACGTGCGGCTGTTGCCGGCCAGCTTTTCGGCGAGGAAGGCTCCATCGCCATGTCGCGGATCGACACCGCGACACTGCGTCAGGCAACCGAAGACGTGCGCGCCTTCGGGGTCGTCGTTTCCGAGCAGGATGCCGACCAGATCGAGCGCACCAACGATGCGATCTCGCGGCTGGGTCTGATCTGGCGCGGTCTGTCGAACCAGCTGGCTGTCGCCGCGGCACCAGCCCTCGAGGCTGTGGCCGATGCCATGGCTGCGCTGGCCAGTCGCACCGGACCGCTGGGACAGGCCATCACCGGACTCTTCGACAATATCGGCCGGCTCACAACCTATGCCGTGACCTTCTCCACCTTCCTTGCGGGGCGCTGGATAAAAGGCATGGTAGCGGCGGCGCTTTCTGTCCGCGGGTTGGCCACGGCGCTCGTTGTTCTGCGCGGCGCGCTCATTCGCACGGGGATTGGGGCCCTGGTCGTGGGTGCCGGCGAGCTCGTACACCAGTTCACGCGATTGGTGTCCGGCGCAGGCGGGCTCGGCAATGCCATAGCGCTGCTCGGCGATCTGGCCACCGAGGTCTGGGAGCGGATCAAGCTCGGCGCGGCCAGCGCAGGCGCGGCTTTCGAGGCAGGCTTTGCCGGGTTCGAGGCGGCAGCCGCCTCGGCATTGCAGGGGGCGCTGGAAGCCGTGGTCGGCTTTGCGAATGCCACCGTGAACAGCTTTGAGGGCGCCTTCGAAGCAATCAAGGCGATCTGGGGCTTGTTGCCGGCGGCAATCGGCGATTTGGCCTTCCAGGCGGCCAACAGCCTGATTGCCGGGGTCGAGGCTATGCTGAATGGCGTGGTTGCCCGGATCAACGGGTTCATCTCCGGCGTCAATGCCGGGCTGGAAGCGCTCGGGGTCGAGCGGCGCATCTCAATCATTCCCGTTCTGGATCTCGGGCAAATCGAGAACCGGTTCGAGGGCGCGGCCACCAATGCCGCGACAGCCGCGCAGGCGGCCTTCGATCGCGCCTTTGCCGACAATCCGCTGTCCGTGCCCGATCTCGGCTTGGCGGCAGCTGCGACGGCCGGACGCGGTCGGGCAGATGCGGCGCGGGCAACGTCCATTGATCTTGCCGCCCGTGCCGCGGCGCCGCTGGGCGCACTCGATCCCCTCCGGGCCGCCGTCGCGGGGTCTGGCGCGAACGGCAATGCCACCACCGAGGCGCCGGCAGCAACAGAACGGTTGAACGCGACTCTCGGCGAGACCGAGACGGCGCTGGGTCGGGCAGGATCGGCTGCAAGCGGGGCCGGCGGCGCACTGAAGCAGGCCGCAGAGGTCGGAGCCAAGGCCTGGGACGGGGCAAAGGAGGCCATCGAAGGCACGAAAGACCTGGCCAAGGGACTGGCCGACGATATCACCGGTCCGCTGAAAGAGGCGCTCAAGTCCGGCGAACTCAGCTGGCAAAGCTTTGCACAGGCCGTCTCGGGCATCGCGCAGAACCTCGCGAACCGCCTGATCGAATCCGCGTTCAAGCCAATCGAGAACGCGCTGTTCCGCGCCTTCTCGGGCAGCGCGGGTTCTGGTGGTGGTCTCTTCGGCTGGATATCCAAGGCCATCGGCGGGCTCTTCGGTGGCGGTTTCGCCAAGGGCGGTGTCTTTGCCCAGACCGGACAGATCGCGGCCTTTGCACGCGGTGGTGTCATTGACCAGCCGACGGTGTTTCCCTTCGCGCGTGGTATTGGCCTCATGGGAGAAGCCGGGCCCGAAGCGATCCTGCCCCTGCGCCGCGGACCGGGTGGCCGGCTCGGCGTCGAGGCAGGGACCGCGCAACCGGCGCCACAGGTCGCGCCTCGGATCATCAACGTGCTCGATCCCGCGCTGGTGGGCGATTATCTCGCAACACCTGCCGGTGAACGCGCCATCGTCAACGTGATCCGTCGCAACCAGAGCGCCTTCGATGGCTGAACTTTGGCCCTATGCCGCCCATGAAGCGGCAACCGAAGTACTCGACTGGCGCACGGACGTGCTGCGGAGCGAGGCCAGCGAACAACGCCTGTCGCTCCGATCAGCCCCGCGCGAGGTGCTGACCCTGCGCCACCGGCTCGACGGTCCGGGTCTGGCGCAAGCCGCTGCGCTGGCGCGGCGCGGTATTTCGGGTGACTGGATCGTGCCGCTCTGGCACATGGCGGACCGGATCGGGGCAGACATCATGTCTGCAGACATCAGCGTGCCGGTCCCGGCGCTGCAGGCCGACTATCGCGCGCCGGGCTTTGCCGTTGTGGCGCAGGACGGCGGCTCCGCGCATCTCCTCGAGGTGGCCGCAGTTCGCCCGGACGGGATGGACCTGGCTCCCCCGGCCGGCATTGATCTGACCCGACCGGTGGTTGCGCCCGCGCGCCGGGCTCGGATGCTGGCCCCGCTCGAGATCGAGCGCCAGCATTCCGATCTTGGCTATGTCACCGCGCGCTTCCTTCTGCAGGACAGCGCCGATCTCTCCGGGCTGCGCGGCACGGCACTCTATATCGCCATCGATGCCAGCAATTCTATGTCGGGGGTCAAGATCGCTGCGGCCATGGCAGCGGTGAAGGCCCTGGTCGAGGAGCTGGGCGACAGCGTCCCGCCGACGCTGCGCAATGATCTCTGCGTGGTGCTCTGGAATGCCAGTGTGACCAGTTTGCAGGTCCTGCGGGAGGCTGGCCGGCTGGAACTCGCCGCGCTGGCCACTTGGCTGGACCAGCCCGTCCCCCTCGCGTTCGGGACGGATTTCGAGGTCGCGCTGAGCGAGGCGCCGGGCTTCTTTGCCGGAGCCGGTGCCAAACGCCGGATCGTGCTCTTCCTGACAGATGGCGATCCTTACCCCTCGAGCTCCGCTGCGGCCGCCGTCAGCCTCCGCGACAGCATCGCGGATCTGGAGGTTTACGGCTTCAACATCGGTCTGTCGAACACGAGCTGGACCGCCATGCTCGACACGACCGGTGGCGACGGCGTGCCGGTCATCGCGCCGGGCGACACAGCGAGCCTGCGGGACATCTTGCTAGGCACGCTTTTTGACATGCCGCGCTACCGGGGGCGGGACGTAATGATGGATCCGAGTGTTCTGCGCCAGCCCCTGACCGAGACCCTGGCGCAGAGCTTTGAAGGTGTCGACAGCGGCCTCGGGCCGGTTGTGTTCGAGCCCCTGCGCGACCTCGTGCAGCGCGGAACGATCCTGAGGCTGAAGGATAACGGCCTCGCGCGGAGCTGGCCCCGGCGGCGGTGGCTACATCACCTGCGGGGACGGGCCCGAGCCTTCTGGCTGCCGACCTGGGGCCGGGAAATCGCCCTGCAGCAGGAGGGAACACCAGGCGATGACGCGCTGTTCGTCGCGCCTGGGATTGATCCTGCTGACTTGATTAGCCGACATGTGCTGCTCGATTTGGACGGGACGCCGCTCATCCGCGAGATCACCAGCGCCGCCTATGATCCGCTTGGTCTGCGCCTCGGGATCGCGCCGCTCGATCGCGCGGTTCTGATCACGACGCCCGGGCATCTGATGACTCTCGTCCGGCTCGACACGGACCGTGTTGAACTGGAGCATCGCCCCGCCGGCAGCGAGGTTAGCCTCGCTGTCCTCGAAACCGCGGACCCGATCTGATCCCATGACCTACGACCTGCTCGAAACCTCCACCGCCGAGGGACGGCCGCTCTTTCTTTACCGCTTCGCGGAAGGGTCCGAGACTTGGCGCTTCACCAGCCGGTCCGCGAACTGGGTGGTGCCGGGTGGCAGCCTGACAGATGAGCCGGGCGACACCATCTGGTCCGCCTCGGCGCTGTCGCATGGCAACGTGATCCAGAGCGGCGATCCACGCCGGGTCGATCTCGGCCTGACTTTCCCGCTCTCCGATCCCTTTGCCCGGCGCTATCTCGGGCCGCGGGGGTCCGCCGTCACCACGCTCACCATCTTCCGCGGCCACGAGCAGGTGCCGGGTGAACTGGTCGCCCATTGGAAAGGTCGTATCGTCTCGGCCCGGGTCGAGGGGGTCCGCATCACGCTGCAGGCGGAATCGCTCTTCACCGCAATGCGCCGCCAGGGTGTGCGCGCCCGCTACCAGCGTCTGTGCCGCCACGTGCTTTATGCTGGCGGCTGCCGGCTCGACATGGCCGACTTCCTGGTCCCGGCCACCGCGACCGCTCGGTCCGGGCTGCAGGTCACTGTTCCAGAGGCGGCAGGGCAGCCGGACGGCTGGTATCGCGGTGGCGTGCTGCGCCATGCCGGTCTGCCGGGGTTTATCGTTGGACATGCGGGAACGACCCTGACGCTCGCCGGCCGAATGCCGGCGCTCGAGGCCGAAATCGACGACCCGGCCGTCACCGCTAGCATCGAGATCGCCCCGGGTTGCGACCTGCGCCGGAATACCTGCGCAGGCCGCTTCGGCAACCTGCTGAACTTCGGCGGGTTTCCGAGCATTCCTGGGCGCAATCCGTTTGGCGGTTCGAGCATTATCTGAGGGGCGTCCCAATGGTCTGGAACTTCGTCGTCCAGATTGTCGCCAGCCTTGTGCTGACGGCGATCTCATACGTGTTGGCCCCGAAGCCGAAAACATCGCCGCCGAAGGCTGCGGGGCTCGATGATTTCAACCTGCCCACCGCCGAAGAGGGTCGGCCGATTCCGGTGGTCTTCGGCACCGTTCTGCTACGCGGGCCCAATGTGGTCTGGGCCGGTGATCTGAAGGTCGACCCGATCCGCAAATCCGGAGGCAAGAAGTAATGACACGCGTGACCATCCAGGACCTGCGTGCCTCGCGGCTGTGTTTTCAGGGCGCGCGGCCGTGGTTTGCCCGCCACGGGCTCGACTGGCAGGTCTTCCTGCGGGAGGGGCTGGAGGCAGAGGTGCTGGCGGCCACTGGCGACGCCCTGGCGCTCCGCGTGATTGCCATCGCCGAGGCGCGCGAAGCTCTGGCACCCGACGCGGAGGGAAAGTATGGGTAGCCGCCGCTCGAGCACGCAGACCGTCGGCTACCGCTATTCGCTGGGGGCGCATCTGGCGCTGTGCCACGGACCGGTGGACGCGATCCGCGAGATCCGTGTCGATGACCGGACTGCCTGGTCAATCCAGGACGGGACCGAGACAGAGGTGGTGTCGGGTGTCGGTGCCACCAAGACCCTCGGCACGTTTGGCAGCGTCATCGCCTTTCCCGCTGACGAGTTTGGCAGCACGGCCCAGGTCACCCTATACGGATCGAATGGAATTGCCGGCATCTCAATCGGGCAGGTTCTGGATCTGGCGTTGCAGACCGACGCCGTCACACACCGCATCACCGTGCGCGGTATCGCTCATGATGAGCGGGAACATCTGACTTGGATGCAGGTGGAACCGAAGACCTTGTCCTTTGCGGCCCAGCCCGTGACGATCACGACCGTGGCTTCGGGCGGGTCAACGGAAGCCGGCGGCGATCCCCCGGTCGGGACCCGCATCCGTATCGACAAGCCCGATCTTTTCGGCGGCGAGAGCCGCGAGGGCGGCATCGTAGGCGACATCGACGTCCTGATGGGCGCGCTCGACCAAGGTCAGAACGACTATCTTGCCGCCAGGGCCGGGGCGGACGTGCCCGGTTTCCGCGGCCTTTGCAGCCTCGTGCTACGGCAAGTCTATCTTGGCCTGAACCCCTACTTGAAGCCTTGGGCCGTGCGCCTGACCCGGGTGCTCACCGCCGAGGACGGGGCGGCGCAATGGTATCCGGAAACGGCAGAGATCTTCGCGGTGGATCCGGAGACCGACTGGGGTCCGGACATGAACCCGGCCCATATCATCCGCGAATGCCTGACCAACCGGAGCTGGGGGCTCGGCTATGGCGATGCCGATATTGGCCCCAGCTTTACCGGTGCCGCGGATCAGCTCTACGCCGAGGGCTTCGGGCTGTCGCTGCTCTGGCAAAGCGATGCAAGCCTCGAGGAGTTCCTGTCCGACATCCTGCATCACATCGATGCTCAACTCTATGTCGACCGCCGGACTGGTCGTTGGGAGATCAAACTCATCCGGGACGACTATGATCCCGAGGCCTTGTTGGTCTTTGACGAGACGAACGTCGTTGACTGGGGAGAGCTGGGCCGGCGGGAGGCGGCCGATCTGGTCAACAGCGTCACCGTCACATTTTCGGATGTGCGCACCGACCAGCCAGGATCGGTGAGCGTCACCGACACGGCGCGGGTCCAGCTGATGGGCCAGGTGATCTCGACCACGGTCGATTATCCCGGGGTCCGTCACGAGGCGCTGGCCGTGCGCCTCGCCGAGCGCGACCTGCGCGGGCTCTCGGCGGCGATCCTCTCCGGCGAGATCACCGTGAACCGGCAGGGCGCTGATCTCGATCCCGGCTCCGCGATCCGGCTCAGCAACCCGCGCCGCGGGCTCGAGGGCACGGTGATGCGGGTCGTGGAAATCGACCATGGCGACGGCCGCGACAATGGCATCCGGCTCCGGGTCGTCGAGGATGCTTTCGCCCTTGGGGAAATAGCCGTGGTTGGCGGGGACACCACGACGGGATCTACATCCTTCATTACCAGCCCGGTCCCGCTCACCCGCCGCATGGTGCAGGAAGCGCCATACTGGCTGCTGGTGCAGGAACTCGGGCACACGCGGGCGGATGCTGAACTGCAGGCAGATCCGGACGCCGGGGCTATCATGGCGGCTGGCGAACGGCCCTCATCCGATGCGCTCAGCACGCAGGTCTGGATCGATACCGGCACCGGTTACACGGACGATGATCCGACAGGATTCGTGCCGACCGCCATCCTCGATGCCGCTGTCTCCGACGATCCCGAAGAGACCGTGCTGGCCGTGCGTGACTGGACCGGGCTCTCGGAGCTTGTCACCGGTACGCTGGCCGCGATCGGAGCGGAGTTTGTGCGCATCGACGGGATTTCCGCGACGGAGATTACGGTCGGGCGCGGCTGTCTCGATACGGTGCCGCTTACGCATCCTGCCGGCACGCCGGTGATCTGCTGGCAAAGCGCGGCGCGGCCAAGCAGGGCGACCTTCCTGGCCGGCGAGACCGTCTCGGTGAAGCTCTTGCCGCAGACAGGGCTGGGCACGTTGCCGCTCGTCCAGGCCCCGACAGACAGTGCGACGTTTAACTCCCGCGCTATCCGGCCCTTGCCCCCGGGCAATCTGAAAGGCAACGGCGCATTTGTCCCCACCCCCGACGTGCTGCGCACCGGGGATCTCGCGCTCTCCTGGGCACATCGCGATCGCCTCGCGCAGACCAGCGCGGTGATCGACAGCTACATCGCAGGCTCCATCGGTCCGGAACCGGGCGTGACCTACGAGGTTGAGATCCGCTGGATCGATCCGGTAACCAATTTGCCAGTTTCGCCCGCAGCCGCCGTGATCGATGCCGGAACCGCAACGTCCTTCGTCCTGACCGCCGCGCATGTTCCGGTTGGGGATGCCCCCGCGGGAACGTTCGAGATCGATGTGGCCGTCTGGGCCCTGCGCGACGGGTATCGGTCGCGCGATGCACGGGCCTTGCGCTTGCTCCGGCCCGGTGTGGAGGGCTGGGGCGTCAGCTGGGGCACGTCTTGGGGCGGCTGAGGCCAAATTCTGAAGACTGAGAGGTATCTGATGACAGAACGGTCAATGCCGGGTCTGGGGCTGCGCGCCTTCTATGACCCCGGCCAGGCGAACTGGGGCGACACGGTCTCCGAAGATCTGCGCGCACTGTCAGTGATTGCTGGCGCCCATGTCGCGTCACGCACGACGGCCCTCCCGGTCAGCGGGTCTGCCGGCGACATCTACATCGTGCCTTCCAGCGGCGGCCTGCATGCCGATGAGATCGCGGTCTGGGACGGCCCCGTCGGTTCGGAGGACTGGATCTTCCTTGCGCCGACATTGGGCTGCCATGTCCTTGTCGCGGATGAGAGTGCAAATGTGCAATGGACCGGATCGGTCTGGGAGGTCTTTGCCGCCGGTGGTGTTGGCGGGCCGACGCCCTATGACATCCGCCTGGGCTTCGGGACGACACCGACCGCGAGCCAGGTCGTCGAGGCCATTCTGATCGTCCGCAATGTCACCTTCCCGGCAGACTTCGCAGGCTCGTTGGGCAGCATCGGCACAAACCCTGCAGCCAGCCTCGCGCTCTCGGTCCAGGACGACGGTGTCGAGATCGGAACCATCACCATCGGCAACGATGGCTCTGGTCTGCCCCCATCGAGTGG
>NZ_RBVZ01000025.1 GCF_004000435.1 Alexandriicola marinus | reverse complement strand
CCGCCCTGCCCGTTCAAGGGCCGTGTTCGCATCTCGCGCCCAGGCTTCGCGCCAGCCCATCAGCAGGTCCGGCGCATTCCAGCTGCGATCCTTCTTCCCGAACCCCTCGCCGGTCAGCTCGCGCATGGTCAGCATGACATGTGCATGGGGCTGATCGTGACCATCACGGGCCTTGCCCTCGTGAACGGCCACGTCCGCGATCATGCCGCGATCGACAAATTCTCGCTGCACGAATCCGCGCAACAACTCCAACCTCTCGCCCCGATCAAGCTCACGCGGCAGCGCCACTTCGATCTCACGAGCAAGTTGGGCATCGCGCCGCTTCTCGACGGCTTCGACCGCGTTCCAGAGCTGGTCGCGATCGCGCATCCAGTCGGGCGCATTTTCGGGGGCCATGATCTCGGAATGCACGACCCCGCCCTTGCGGCTGTAGTCATGCTCCAACCCCTGCCGGTCATCCCGCAGCCGCCCAGCCGTCCGGTAGGCGGCGGCTGCGACCGATGACCGGCCCCCTGCCCGGCTGATCACTTTCGCACTGAGATGATAGATCGCCACGGATCGAGCGCCTCTCTTTAAAACAGGGTCCAGCGCCTGATTGCGCTGGTCGGGAGCGCGAGGGTGAAACCCTCGTTCAGGCGGCATCGCCGCCTTGGGGGGAAGCCGTCCGGCGCGGGGGTTTACCTCCATGAGGACGCGCACGTTGTCGAAGACAATGTATAAGCGCGCATTTAAATCTTTTCAACCTATCAATCCGCCACTACATTCGCCCCGATTATTCCCGAGGTTTCCCCATGTCCCAAAGCCGCCCGGCCGACGCCCGGATCAAAGAACTGGCCGAGAAGAAAGCTCAGCTCGACGCTCAAATCGCAGCGCTCGATGCCCGGCGGCGTCTCTCCGAAAAGAAAGACGAAGACCGCCTCAAATGGCTCCTGGGCACTTTGGTCTTCGACCGTTTGAGCGCCGAACCTGCTCTTCAGAGCATCGTGCGGCGCGACCTGCCAGACCGCCTCACCCAGCGGGATCGCGACCGTGGACTCTGGCAGATTCTGTTTCCCGATAGCGACGAGGACCGGTCATGAGTTTTGTTCTGGAAGCCCGCCACTGGGTGATCATGATCGGTGCTGTGATGCTGGCCGCTGCCGCCCTGATCCTCGCTCCGCAAGCGGTCGCGATCTACCCGGTGACCACCTATGCCTTCCCGATCATCGCCATGGCCACCATCCTTGACACCCTCGGAACCGCCGCAGAGCGTCACAGGACACCGCTGAAGCTCCTCGCATGGGTCTGCCTGTGCGCTGCCGCCCTCACAGCCCTGACGCCCCTCAGAGCGCCGCTCAATGACATACTGGCGACTGTCCAGGCATGGACGGGCGCTGGCTGGACCCTCCCCCGTGCAATTTGGGAAGGACTCAAGGGGCTGGCGCGGTATTCTGATCCGCAGAAACAGGCCATGGCGATCTCCTTCGCGCTCGGGGCCTTCGGCGTGGCTGTCGCTGTCAGCACCCCGCTGGTGGCGATCTTCAATCCGCGCATTGGCCGCAACCGCAAATCCCGCACCGGCCCATGGCAAGCGGAATGGATGGACCCGCGTGACGTGGCCCAGCTGAAGCGCAACAAGACCGGCCTGCCCCTCGCCCTCCACAAGGGCAAGCTCCTGCGCTACGTCAAGAACGATGCGAAGGGATGGCGCGGCGGGCATCACCTCGTTGTCTCCGGCACACGCGGCGGCAAGGGCGTCAGCGCCGTGATCCCGTCGATCCTCGACCACCAGGGGCCGGTCGTCGTCCTGGACATCAAGGGCGAAAATTTCGCCGTCACGCGCCGCCACCGCGAAGAGCTCGGGCGTAAGGTGGCCGTCCTCAACCCTTTCGGCCTCGTCGAGGATGGAAAGGATCAGTTCAACCCGCTCGACTACATCCGGCCCCACGAGCTGGCGCGCGACGTGGCCCTGGTTGCGGACGGCTTGGTCAAACCGGAACAAGGCGACGGGGCACATTTTTCGGAAATGGCCCGCCAGCTGGTCGCGGCGGCGATCGAAGTGATCGTGACCCAGGAAGAACCCAACCGGCGCAATCTGATCGCCGTCGCCGATCTGCTTCTGTCAGCAAACCTCGACGGCACGCTTGAGGCCTGGGCCGAAAACGCCGACCTTGTCGGCCACCGCCCTGCCCAGACTGCCGCCACGATCCTGCGCGCAGGTGACAGAGAACGAGGGTCGATTCAAACAGCGGTCTCGAAAGCTTTTGAGTGGATGCAGTCCGACAACATGCGCCACTTCCTGGCCGGGTCCAGCTTCCGCATGGATGATCTTCTCGATGATCGGGTCGATCTCTTCATCGCGGTGCCGCTCGACCAGGTGGACAAGCAAGCGATCTTTATGCGCCTGTTCATAAACCTTGTCCTGGGCACGGTTGTGCGCCAGGACGGGCGGCGCAAGGTTAAGACTCCGATCCTGTTGGTTCTCGATGAATTCGTACGCATGGGACGCATGGAGCAGATCATGAACATCGCCAATGTCGCCGCAGGGGCTGGTGTCGAAGCGCTGTTCGTTACCCAGGATACTGGTCAGGTCGAAAAGGCCTATGGGCCAAACGATGCCCGGTCGATCTTTGGCTCTTGCATCACCAAGCGTGTCTTCAACCTCAACGATATCGAAACCGCCGAATGGGCAGCGCGCCACCTCGGGGAAAACACGGTCTATTCTCAGCAAATTCGAGAGGGCAAAGCCCCGCACGAGGGCCGTGATTTTTCCTACTCGGAGCAGCGTCAGAAGCTCATGACGGCTGAGCAGATCACGGGCATGAAGGCAGATGATCTGCTGCTGTTGGTGGGTAACCGCAACCCGCTCAAGGCCAAGCAGAATGTGTATTTCAAGAGCAAGACCTACCGTGGAAGATTCGATCAGAACCCTTTGAACTGAGGTAGGTTTCGCTGCCTTTCGCGCGCATTCTTAGCTGCGAGCACTTTTCCATGCGTTCGGGTTTGGAAACCGCTGCTGAAATGATGGGGAATTTTGTAGTGTTAAATATGTGTTATATAATGTGTTACGCTGTGGATAAGTGTTCATAGTCCTATGAATTCATTAGGCTTTTAGAAGTGGTCTGTGTGTAGAGTCACGATAAAGCGTGTGTAAAGACACGAAAGAATGTGTGTAAAGACACGAAAGCTCTACGCCTGTGTGTGAAATCACGAAAGGGCTTGACCGTGTGTGTGAAATCACGAAACATAGGTCATGGTGTGTGAAATCACGAAAGACGGCGACCGCTCTCCCTTGCTGCCAGATCGGCAGGAACAAGGCGACTTTTTTGTGTGCGATATCTTTGATGCCGCACCCAAGGGTGACATGGCTTCGATGGCGCATCCGATTTTCTCGCTTTCTACAAAACCAGATCACCGCGTGCGGCGATACGAAGATGGGACGGGGCGAAACTATCTCGAAGTGAAACCTTCGTCCGATGGTCTGGCAACGATCCACGATCGCGATGTACTGATCTACTGCATCAGTCAAATTATGGCAGCTATCAACAAAGGTCAGAAGGTTTCAAAAATCGTTCGCCTGAAGGCGTTCGACCTCCTGAAAGCAACGAACCGGCCATCAGATGGGCGTGGATATAGCGGCCTTCGAAGCGCCCTCGCCGGGCTGCTAGGGACACAGATTGAGACGAACATCGTGACCGGCGATGTCGAGCAATTGGATATTTTCAGCATCATCGACCGCGCTCGTATCGTACGTGAAACCCGCGATGGTCGAATGCAGGAGATCGAAGTGCAGCTCTCAGATTGGGTGTTCAACGCGCTCCAAGCGCATGAAGTTTTGACCCTCCGCCGGAACTATTTCCGGCTGCGTACGCCATTAGAGCGGCGCATCTACGAGATCGCCCGGAAGCACTGTGGCTCGAAGAAAGAGTGGAAAATCAGTCTTTCTGCTTTGCAAGACAAGTGCGGATCGGCTTCGACCTCTCGCGAGTTTAAGCGGCTGATTGGCAACATTGTCGCTCAAGATGAGGCGTACAATCACATGCCGGATTATTCAGTCCGGTTAGACGAAAACATGGTCGTATTTCTAAACCGTCACGCGGAAAAGCCGCAAGCTCTGGCGGCTCCATCCGGGGCGATCCGTTTGAGCCCCGACGTTTATCAGGAAGCCCGTAAGGTTGCGCCGGGATGGGATATCTATACGCTAGAGCAAGAACGGCGCGAATGGATGGCCGACGGTGGGCTCGATGCACCGGCCAACCCGGACAGGGCATTCTTAGGGTTCTGCCGGAAAATCTTTGAGAAACGCGGCAACCCTTAGCCGCTTCTACCCTTCTGTTCTTCAAGCAACAACTCCAAGCCCTGCCAAAGGGTAAGATCGCGCGTTGAACAAAAAGCCCGGAAATCATCCACCACGCGCTTCGGGCCTGGTATCGAAACTTTGTCCTGCGGCTCTTTGCGTTTGGGGCCAGGTTTGAGGCGCGTCGTTGGCTCCCTGTTGACGAAGCCAAGATCGGCACCGGCCCTGACGGCCTCGCTTAATGAGCTGCCATCGACCTTTGGCCGAGGCTTGGGTGCTGGTGTTGTCTTGGGCAGGTCGATCCCACCTGAGAAGCCGTATTTCCCGCTCATGTCACTTGCTCCTTGGTAAGGGTTGCAATGACGGTTTGTGCGTAGTCGCGGGCATTCTCGATGGCTCCGGTCACCTGCTTCATGGCCTTGTCGGATACAGACGCGGTTTTGCTCTGCATTTCTTGCGTCACGATGTCAGGCAGCTCTGACAAGAGCACACCGTCCCGGAAGATGCGGGTGTAAGGCGCGCGCTTGGCGATCCGAACGGGTAGCGTCGGGATGTTGTTGAGCTCCATTTCTTGCCGCACGTCGCGCTCATCCGTGGTCTGGAACGCGGCGTTGGTGCGAGTGAACAAGAGGGCGTAGTTGATTTGCGCGCGGATCATGTTTGCTGTGGTTTGTACCAAGCGAACCGCTTGCGCGGCTTGCCGGGCTTCCATAGGCGAGCCATCGAGCGGGATGATGCACAAATCTGTCCGCGATAGCGCGAAAGTGACGATCTGATCCTTCGACCCTTCAAGGTCGATAATGAGATAGTCAGCCTCATCGGATAGGCTGTCGATGAGCTCGACCGTCTCTTCGGCCTGCGGTCGCGCATGAACTGTGAAAGGAACGTCTCTACCTTCGGCTTCGCGCGTCTGGGCCCATGCAAGGATGTTGGCGTTTGGGTCCAGATCGAGAATCGCAACGCGACCGCCAGAAAGAGCGATCTGTTCAGCCAAGAGCATGGCGGACGTAGTTTTCCCCGAGCCGCCTTTCGGGTTTGCGAAGGTGATTACATACATGGCGGTAGATTGCCTGCGCTTAACTCTAACGTCAACTATGTCGTTAACATTAATTATAGAGTTAACTTTAATGACATAGTTAGAGTTAAATTCGAGGGTGCTTTGAGACGTTCGACCTCGTCACATCTAGGTCGTTCAACCCTACGGGTTTTCAGTAATGGAACCGCAGTTGCGCAATCTCTAGGCTTTGGCCATCGCCAGCTCCACTGACCCGGTAGACCATTCGATCTTCCTGAGAAATTCGCCGGGACCACCAGCCAGTCAAATCGCCCTTCAAAGGTTCCGGCTTGCCGGTTCCCTTGAAGGGGGTCCGCTTGCACTGCTTGATCAGATCGTTGATCCGGTTGCGTACCTTGTCGTTGGTGTTGACCCAGTATTGATAGTCTTCCCATGCCTGATCGGAAAAAACCAGCTTCACTCGGTCAGCTCACGCTCTTCGCCAGTTCCAGCATCGAGTTGCGCGATCGACGCGCGCAAGCGGGATGCGTTTTTCGGTGTGGACAAGAGGTGCAACGTCTCGTTGACGGCGTTCCAAGTGTCCAAGGACACGACCACAACGGACTCGCCCTTCTTGCGCGTCACGACAACTTCCTGCTTGTCGTGGATCGCTCGATCCATGACGCCCTTCAGTTGAGCCCGTGCGTCTGAGTAGGTCATAACATCCATGTCGACTCTCCTTTGCTTCCCTCTATATGTACAATATTAAGTACAAGTAAAGGGATGGTACGAAGGCGGCAGTCAATTTCATGGAGAATTTACGAGAGAGAAAGGGCTCACATGGATGACATCGTTACCCGCCCCGCAGAGGAAATTTCTCGCGAGGAACTTTACGAACTGGTCTGGCAGACCCCCATGAGCAAGCTTGGTGCCCAACTCGCGACGAACGGGCCAGGCTTGGCCGCTCTTTGTCGAAAGCGCCAAATTCCTACGCCACCCTTGGGCTACTGGCAGAAAAAGGCCGTTGGCCGTGCTCCTGAAATGCCTCCTTTGCCGTCATTCAAACCGCCCCAAAAGACCTCCCCTTCCATCAAGCCAGCACGGGGCAGTGGTAAACCGCAAGTACCTGCGTCCGTCCCATCTCGCGACGCTGAGTCCGTTGCGGAACTACCACCCTTCGATGAAGACGACGAAAGCCTTGACCATATGCGAGCGCTGCACCCGAAGGTGAAGGCATGGGTCGCAGAGCACCGTCAGCTACAGGAGAGCCGTCGAGCGGAAAACCGGCAACGGTCGCGCGACTTTTGGGGAGGATCACTTCCTCATATCAGCGACCTCACTGCGCGTGACCGATATCGCTTCAGGGTGACAAGCACCCTGTTTCGCGCGATTGAGAAGCAAGGGGGACAGATCGGCGAAGCCAAGCTTACAGGCAAGGTGACGTTCCTTGTCAACGAGCAAGAGCTCAAGTGCGTAATCGCTGAGAAAATGTCGAGGGCGACAAAGATCATGGAGGGGGCAGGGAAGTGGACGGCCTTTCCCCATCACCACCAAACAGGCCTTGTTTCCTCTGGCTTCCTGCGCGTGAGGTTCGACACTTATGTCAATGGTCGTAGTCGAGACTGGATTGAAACGTCCAAGAAGAAAATGGCGATTATCCTGCCCGATATCGTTAGCGCGATTATCGCGGCAGGGCCACTTTTGGCAGAGGCCGCGCGAGAGCGTGAGGAGCGACATCGCCGCTATGAGCAAGAGCAAGCAGAACGTCGTGAGCGCCAAAGACACCAAGAGATTGATCACAGGCGTTGGAGCCGGTTTCAGGACCATGCTGAAAACTGGCGGGAGCGCGATCGGCTTTTGGCATTCATCGAAGAGCTGCGCCGCCGTCTGCAAATTGAGGGGGATGCCGACATTGAAGGTAGACCCCTCAGCGACTGGATCGTCTGGGCCGAAGAGCGAACACATGCGCTCGATCCGTTCCAGAATGGTCTGAAAGGGTTTTTTGAAACTATCAGCTCCGCTTGATTGTTCGGCTACTCATACTCGGACAGCAACGCCTCGTATTCCTCGATTACAGCGTTTAAACGAGCAGTGAAAACCTCTTGCTCGTTACCTTGTAAGGGGCTTCGATCTAACGAAAATGACTGTCCCCGAATTACATCCAGCAACCGAAGTTGAGAGGGGGAAATCTCTGTTAAAGCCTCTGTCATGCCCCAAAGGCCGAACCTGCCTGCATCCTCGGATATATTCGGTTCTGGGGAGAAATATGGATAAACAGCATACTCATCGCCATGGCCATCAATCACAGATATCAGGTTTTCCACTCTGATAGTCATTCCGATTTGAGAGATAGAAATTTGGCCAAAATGATTGTCGCCTTGCTCGTACGGAGAGTTTACCCAGCGTCGTCGCTCACTCCACCAAAGTAAAAAACCATCCCTCAATTGGGGATACAAATTTTGCCTCCTTGGATTGGAATCAATGCGGCTCTGCGTATCGACGTGCAAATCTGATAGGCCTAGAACATGCTGCTTAGCATCATACCAAAACGGGCCATAGAAATCGCCGCCGCCGCTGTCACTGCCCGCCTCTCGCGCTCTGTCCGCACGAATAATGCCGCGTATGTCAGTGCGACGAGAGGCAGGGCCTGAAAAGGCTAACTTTAGCGCCTTCCGCAAGGTGAGATTGTTTATTGGCAAAGCAAATCCTAACTTTTCAAACTTCCTCAAGTAAGGAGCCAAAGCCTGTTTCGATCAAGAAACTTCTCGTTCTCTAAGAACACTTGTCCTGTCGTGGCGCGCAATCCTTCATGCGAGCTTTACAATAAAAGCTCGCATAAGTGCCAAAGCTGAAAGCCCAACAAAACATGGGGAAAGTGCAGTATCGCGCAACATCTTACTTCTATCATGCAAGGTTTATAGGTATTATAGTGCTATAACCTCGCAAGGATTTGCCCGTGAAAGCTGCTACCGAGACCGCTTGGAATAAAGGCCGCGTGGTCGGTAAAAAACCTCCGCTGATGCCCGACCAGGTATCCCTGATCCGGATGATCCTGCGCCAGGAAAAAGCCTTACGTGATCTGGCGCTGTTCAACACCGCCCTCGATACCAGTTTCCGGGGATCTGACCTGGTACGCCTGCGGGTCTCGGATGTGGCCACCCTGGCAGGGGTGCGCGAAATCGTCGAAATCCGACAAAAGAAAACCGAGACGCGCAATGCGCGTCCGGTCCAGGCGCGCCTGTCCTCCGGGACGCGCGACAGTCTGAGGGCTTATCTTGCCGCCTCTGAAAAGCCGCTGCACGGCTGGCTGTTCACGGGGCAGGGGGCACGGTGGGCCGACACCCACCTCAGCGAAAGCCAGCTTTGGCGGCTGTTCCGCTCCTGGCTGGAAAAGGCCCGCCTCGATCCCAGCCTCTACGGCTTGCATTCGCTGCGCCGGGCCTTCCCCACCCACATCGACCAGCAGACCGGCAGCCTGCGCGCCGCCCAGCTCCTGCTCGGCCATGCCAGCATTGAAAGCACCAAGGAATACATCGGTACCGAACAGGCTGAAGCGCTGGAAATTGCGCGCAAGTATCACCTGTGACGGCCATGCAGACTTATCTTGAGAAACGCCAGCCTGCGCAGAAAATGGCTCGGTTCTACAGGATGGCAGTGATGCCGAACCTGTTCGGCGAATGGACGCTGTACCGCGAATGGGGCCGCATAGGGCAGGGCGGTCAGGTGCGGATGGATTGGTTCGAGGACAAGAACCAGGCCGTTGCGGCTCTGGTCACACTGGAAGCCTCCAAGCGTCAGCGGGGCTATTGGGTGGAGCCTCAGCAGCTCGCGATGTTTGATCTGACCGGTTGAATTCACGCGGCCACATCTCAACCGTTCAGCTGGATTTACAACAGCGTTGCCAGTATGTTCTACTTTAGATTAACAACATTGAGAGGCAAAGTATGAGCGGTGAAAACGATAGCAGCAGCAGAGAAACGAAGCCTGCGCCAACCATGGTAACAAGGCCGCACAGCAGTGAGAACGTTTCGATAAACTCGCAACAGCCCATGGCAAGTGCGCCAGTCGCGCCGCCACCGCCAAAGCCAAAGAGGTAGGCGAAGTGGCTAAGACCCCTAAACCTCCGCCAAAGCCCCCCGTCAAACTGCCCCCGCGAAAGGCAACGGTCGGGGTTAAGGTCCAAGGATCACAGCAGCCCATTGCTGCTGCACCTGGGACACCACCACCGCCCAAACCAAAAAGGTGAAACACATGGCTAGAGAGCCCGCGCCCCCGCCTTCACCACGTCCGTCAAGCATTCCGCGCTCGATCCCCGAAACGAATACGCGGCCTAGCCCGAGCGCACCCGTCGCGCCGCCACCCCCGAAGAGGTAAATAAGTGCTATCATCCGATAATCAGACGCCGGTATCAGTCAGCGGACGGGTCTTCATCCCCGACAACGCTAGACCCCTTCCCAGTGCCCCGTCCTCGTCGCCACCGCCGAAGAAGTGAGGGGGCGTGCCTAATGCGCACTTCTGAGATTTCTCCGGCAGGAATTATCGTTATTTCCGGCCCCCAGTCACCATGCTCGGGATCAACTTTTTCCCACTCACCGGATTCTTTGTCTCGGTAGTCAGTAACATAGAGTGCGATAGAGCCATCTTGCCCGAGTATCATTGGGCCGAAGGGCGCTTTCTTGAAGTCGTCAAGACGCTCGCATTGCAGTGTCGTCCCGTCTTTTTTTACAACAGTGATCTGCGACGGTCCGGAGTCTTCTCGATTGATAACAGTTTCCCATGCGGCGGTATTTCTGTCTGACGACGATATTCCTGCGCCACGCAGAATTTCTGGAAGGCTGTTGACGCTCACTCGACGCCAGATGGCGGCGACAACGAGTGCCGCCACTATGCCCCCAACACTGGCAGCATATCCGGCCCACAGGGGCAGTGCGACAGCATCGCTGGATGTGGGACCCCACGCCAGGTAGATAGCCAGTAGAAGAGCAGATGCAGCTTGCGATATGAAGGCAAAGACGAGAGCAATTGCTAACGTGTCCAATGTTTGGTGCGTGCTATCGCGGCCCGTGTACGCTAGGCGATAAGAAAGATACCCGGCAACCAATATTGCCAGGGTTTGATAGGGTAGCTGTAAGAGCCTTTCGATAGCTTCCATTCCGATAGTCAGAGCACTGTTTCACCGCGCCTGCAACATGGCTGGGCGCAGCCATGTTGCAGGCTATGAACCTTGACAGCCCAGCAACGCCGCCCGCATGTCCTAAGGACATGCGGGCGGCGTTGCTGCTTGTAAGCTGAAAAATCTCACTACCAAGCCAAGCTGAAAAGTATAGTAATTATACCTTTTTCACCTTATGTTGCGCTCATGAAGTTCGAGTATGACCCCGACAAGAGCGCCGCGAACCGCGAAAAGCACGGTATCGACTTTGATGAGGCTCAGGCTCTCTGGGATGATCCTTATCTGATCGAGGCCCCCGCCAACGTCACGGATGAGCCACGCTTTCTGGCGGTTGGCATGATCGGGGCCAGACACTGGACGGCTGTCTACACACACCGGAGCGACCGGGTGCGGATCATCTCCGTGCGCCGCGCTCGCAAGCAGGAGATTGACCACTATGAAGGCGACTGAATTCGACGAACGCTTCGACGCGGGTGAAGACATGTCCGCCCATGTCGATTGGACAAAGGCGCGCCGCCTCAATGTCGAGGCAAAGCGGGTGAACGTGGATTTCCCGACCTGGGTCGTCGCCGGTCTGGACCGGCAGGCTCAGAAGCTCGGCATCACCCGTCAGGCGCTGATCAAGATGTGGATCGCAGAACGCCTCGAATGAGGGCCGTTGCGACCAGGCACGAATAAAGCCAAGGCTTGTCGCCATCCGGAAAAAAACAGCATCGTAAAGCCGACCGATGGCGGCAAGAAAGACCGATAGTTCATGAATTTGTTCAACCGTAAGACCCTGAAGCGCCACATCAAAGCAGATCCAATCCCGTCAGACCGTTTGGCTGCGCTGGAAGCCTGGACAGAGTTGATCAGCTCGGGCCGGATTGAACACCTGAAGGAAACCGCCCTGCATGGGCAGTTCGCCTCCAAGATTGTTGAAGGTGTTCTCGGCTACCACGGCCCGGCTGGTGGCGCAGATTACAACGTCTCAACCGAACAAAATATTCTGCGCGGCAGCGTCGATCTGGCGCTTGGCCGCTTTGGCGGCAAGACGCCTGACATCGTGGCACCGTTCGAGCTGAAGGGCGCGGATACCCGCGACCTCGACGCAATCATGCCGGGCAGGAACAAGAGCCCCGTTCAACAGGCGTGGGAATACGCCATGAACGCGCGCGGCGTGAAATGGGTGCTGGTCTCGAACATGATCGAGCTGCGCTTCTACGGCTTCGGGGAAGGCACCTCGGCCTATGAGGAATTTCGCCTCGACCAGCTGACAGACCCGGAAGAATACGCGCGCTTCATGCTGCTCCTGTCAGCGGAAAACCTGCTGTCTGGCCGCACGGCTGATCTGCTGAAAGAAAGCCGCCGCGAAGACAAGGACATCACCGACAGCCTGTATCAGGACTACAAGGACCTGCGCCTCAAGCTCCTGAGCGCCGTCCAGGAGGCCGATGCCGCGATCGCGCCCCTCGATGCGATTGCCCTCGCGCAGAAGATCCTCGATCGGGTGCTGTTCATCGCCTTTGCCGAAGACACCGGCCTGCTGCCAGACAACACGCTGGAAAACGCTTTCATCGCGCGTGACCCTTACACCCCTCGCCCCGTCTGGGACAATTTCAAAGGCCTGTTCCGCGCCATTGACGAGGGCAACAGCGAACTGAAAATCCCGCGATACAACGGGGGTCTGTTCCGCGAAGACGCGGTTATCAACGGGCTGAACCTCCCCGATGACATCTGCGAAGGTTTCAAGACCTTGGGCGAGTATGACTTCGCGTCCGAAGTCTCGGTCACGGTCCTCGGCCATATTTTTGAACAGTCCATCGCGGATGTGGAACGCCTGCAAGCGATCGCGCGCGGCGAAGAGGAAGAACCAGAGAAAGCCACCGGCACAAGCGGACGGCGCAAGCGTGACGGGGTGGTCTATACCCCTGATTACATTGCGCGGTTCATCGTGGCCGAAACCCTGGGAACGCATCTGCGGGAAATTTTTGAGGACACCTTGCGCGCTCACGCCAAGAAGGGCGCGGATGTCACCGACTACGAAAACATCCCCTGGCGGAAAAAGTCGGCCGAGCTGGAAGCCTGGCAAGCCTATCGCGATCGCCTGAAATCCCTGCGCATTGTCGATCCCGCCTGTGGCTCCGGTGTGTTCCTGATCATGGCCTTCGACTTCATGAAGGCCGAACTGACCCGCGTGAACGATAAGATCAAAGACCTGCTGCCCAAGGCCGAACATTTTGGCGATCTGCTCGACTATGTCCCAGACAGCGAAATTCTGACCGACAACCTCTTCGGCGTGGACGTGAACGAGGAAAGTATCGAGATCACCAAACTGTCGCTCTGGATCAAGACCGCACGGCGCGGCAAGGTTCTGGACAGCCTGTCGGGCAGCATCCGCGTCGGAGACAGCCTGATCGAGGACAGCAACTTCGCCTATCTCGATCACGCCTTCACATGGGAAACAGCCTTCCCCGGCGTCTTTGCCGAAGGCGGTTTCGACGTGGTCCTCGGCAACCCGCCCTATGTGCGGATGGAATTCCTGAAGCTGCTGAAACCCTATCTGGAAAAGCGGTATGAGGTGGTTTCCGACAGGGCTGATCTCTACTGCTATTTCTACGAACGCGGCCTGCGCCTGCTGAAACCGGGCGGGCGCTTGGGCTACATTTCCTCGAACACGTTCTTCAAGACCGGATCAGGCAAGCCCCTGCGCGAATATCTACTGAAGGAAGCCACCATAGAAAGCGTGGTCGATTTTGGCGACCTGCAAATTTTTGAGGGGGTGACCACCTATCCGGCTATCCTGACCATGAAGCGTGGGACCGCGCCCAAGGGGCACGAGCTGCGTTTCTGGAAGGTCGATGCTCTGCCGGAAAACAACTTCCTCGCCACTTGGGAAGCCGCTGCCGGCCCATATCCACAAATGGCCTTGGGGGCCGGATCATGGGAACTGGAAAACCCCGCCCTGCGCGCGCTTCGTGACAAATTGATCAAAGGTCAGACCACTCTCAAGGAAGTCTTTGGTCCGCCATTGATGGGGGTAAAGACAGGGCTCAAGCCTGCGTTCGTTATTGATACGCCAACAAAAGAACGCATCTGCGCGAGCGATCCACGATCTCGTGAACTGATCAGGCCACTTATCGAAGGAAAGAACCTTCAACGTTGGAGGGCAGATCAACATGGTCACTGGTTGATCTACATCCCCAAAAACCGGATCGAAATAGATCAGTACCCTGCAATCCGTGATTGGCTCCTGCCTTTGAAAGACCGGCTTGAGAAGAGGGCGACCCAACAGGCCTGGTTTGAACTTCAGCAAGCACAAGAAGCCTACGTTCCCCACTTCGAGGGACCCAAGATCATGTGGAGCGACGTCGCCTCAGAGGCCCGATGTCACCTCGATACGTCGGGCGCTTATGGCGAAAATACCTGTTACTTTCTCCCCTGCGACAAGCCCGGCGTAGTTGGCTTCCTAAATTCAAAGCTGGCTTGGTTTATAGTCAAAGCCCTGACCCCAAAGGCGCAGGGTGGCTATGCTCGTTTTCAAACTCAGTTCGTCGAACAGCTACCTTTGCTTAATGCTGTCGTAGAAAATGCTGATCTCGAAAAGGAGGCTCAGCTTTGTCATGAGTTAGCGGAGCAACGACAGAAGCTTCAACAGGCACTTGTTCGCCGCATCCCCGACCTCTGCCCGCCTGACCGTGAGCCCAAGCTGACAACCCGGCTTCAGGAATGGTGGACCATGCCCGACTTCGCCACCTTCCGCGCCGAGGTGAAGAAGGTGTTCAAGGCCGACATCACCCTGACCGATCGCTCCGACTGGGAAGACTGGATCAACCGCGACCGCGCCGAAATCGCCCGCCTGACCGCCGAAATCGCCCAGGCTGAAGCCCAGATAGACAGCATTGTCTATGACCTGTTCGACCTGACCGAAGACGAAATCGCGCTGCTGGAGGCGGCGACCTAACCAGCACGCACAGAGCGTGTTGCTCCGCAGCAACACCTGGAGACGCAAGAGAACAATTGAAGAACTCGCGCTTGCAATTTGGTAAATTTTCTGTTACAATAAAAAATGGACCGAACCCTTTTGGGGCCGGTCCTTTTCCGTAACCGCAGTGCGATTCGGCTTAACTGTCAAAGGGTATGTCCCATGAAGAGGAACACCCGTCAAGCAAAATCGTACTGCACCAGCGTCATGAAAGGACGTAAATGCAGTATACAATGCAAATTTTTGAGTACGAAGATAATGATCAGTTTCGTGTGATCGACCATAACGGTGAGCCTTGGTTCGTCCTCGCCGAAGTCTGTAAAAAGCTTGGCATCGTCAACACCGGGGACGCAGCATCCAGTCTGGATGAAGATGAACGAATGACTATCGGTATTACCGATAGTCAAAAGGGTACGCGTGGCGGCGCGCGCCAGATGACCATCATCAACGAGTCTGGCCTTTACTCTCTGGTCTTAAGGTCCAGGAAGCCTGAGGCTAAGCGGTTCAAGAAATGGATCACATCAGAAGTCCTTCCGAGCATTCGGAAAACCGGCTCCTATGGTGGTCACGTTCCTGCGTTCATCAAGCGCTACAACGAGAACTGGAACCGCGTCAGCGGTGGTCATTTTTCAGTGATCAACGAACTGGTTGTCAGGTTGTGGGGACGCCTTGAAATGGTCGGCCACATGATGGCGGACCGGGCCCCGAACGGGACACAACTACGCCCCGATACCAGCGTAGGAAAGCTCTTCGCAAAGTGGCTCGACGAAAACCACCCCCAGCTGAGTGGATCTCATTCGATGTATCCACACAAGACAGATGAGTGGGAAGGTGATGCGAGGCAGTATCCAAACAGTATGCTGCCGCTGTTCATCGAATTCGTTGATAACGTTTGGATTCCCGAGCATTCAGAGCGTTACTTCAACACTCGCGACCCAGCGGCGCTGCCCCATCTGCCTAAGTTGCTACCAGCGAAGGCGGCTTAAGATCGTCTGCCCCCTTGGGGGCGTCCGCGCGAAGCGCCGGGCCTGTCGGCGGGTGACCTTCAGGTTGCCCGCCGACAGGTCACCCTGAAACCGCCCCGCCCAGTATCACACCACAACGAAAAAAGGCCCCCGCCTGCTGACGGGGGCCTCGATTGTTCGGCGGCGCGGGCTGTTACTCGGCGGCCATCCGGTCGGCCTGCGCGGTGCGGGTCATGATGTAATCCACGGCCTTCTGGGCCTCGGACGCGGCGCGGAATATCGCGCGGCTGTCTTCCTTCATCGCCTCAAGCCATCCTTCGACATAGGCCGCGCTCTGGTCGAATTCGGGCTCTACCCCGATCTGCGCGCAAAGCATGCAGTTGCCAATCTCCGCGACCAGCTCCTCGAACGCGTAGGCCTTGCGGTCATTAAACCGGCCCAAGCGGTCAAGCCGCTTTGTCGCCCCTGTCCAGTGGGTCAGCTCATGCGCCAGGGTGCCGTAATATCCGGCCACCCGATGAAACGTGCCGATCGGCGGCATGTGAATCCGGTCTGTCTTGATGTTGTAATAGGCGCGCGGCTCCGCGGTGCTGTCGATCTGCGCACCTGACGCGGCAAAGAACGCCTCCAGCATGGGGTCGGCCACGGTGCCAAGATCACGGGGTGGATCGGGCAGGATGTAGAACTCGGCGGGCAAGCCCTCGATCTGATCGGCGTTGAACACGCGATAGGCCTTGGCATAGGGGATCTGGCGTTCCTCGCCGTTCTCGTCTTCGCGCTCGACGGTGCCGTATTTCACGACCGTGGCGGATTTCTCGCCCTTGCGAACATGGCCCCCAAGCTGCTTGGCCTGATTGAACGTCATCCAGCGGGCTGAGC
>NZ_RBVZ01000024.1 GCF_004000435.1 Alexandriicola marinus | reverse complement strand
GGACCACTCGATGGGGGCAGACCAGTACAACATGCCCTGGCCTTCCGACAGATTCACGCGGTAGATTTCCCTCTCGGCCGACAGGTAGAGTGCACCTCTCGGCAATCCCTGTTCGTCAAAGAAGTCGTTCAGGATGATGACACCCCCATCGACAAGAAGGACTTCAAGCGACCCACCACGCACCTTGTAGTCGCGCACTTCATCGCGCGACAAATTCAGTGACAATGCTGCGATCTGAGATGCATCAATTACATCTGAGGAAAATGCGTTCCCCCGAATGACAGAACCACCTTCTTGGATCAGTGCATATTTGACCATAATTCCCTCGCATCTGAATACTGCTCTAAGTCATGCGGGTAAGAACAAGCAGGTTGCGCTCCAAAGCATTGAGCTACATCTAAAGATAGAAGCCGATCCGTATCACGGGATATTCAATGACCGGTTATGATATTGTCGGAACTTCTTCGCTGCTCGTCGTTGCCGTTTCTTATCACTTTGAGAGGTATGACGGACGAGCTTTTCTGTCAATGGTCGATTGAAAGGACTTTCGATAGGTCCAGCGACTCATCGACGGCTGTGAGCGCGACGTGTTGCTGTCGGTCGGTTTAAGGCCAAAGCTGCGGTCGGCGCTCGTACAGGATGATTTCTTCACCAAAAAAAACAGGTCCATGAATTGGAGGCCTTATCTCGGCATGCGTTCTAGGACCTTAGGTAGCGCGCGACGCGTAGTCCCAGTTGCAGGACACCAAGCCCGACCACCGATCCGGAGATGTTTCCACAAAGGTCAACGAGCATCAGATGGAAGCTGGAGCTGGTGATCAGCATGCCGCCCAGTGCATCGGCCAAAGATGCAATAAACCCTACCAGAACTAAGTTTTTCCAGTTGACTAAATAGAAGAAATTCAGCTGCAGGTCCAGGCCCAGCCGATCGGCAAATTCGAAAACAAGGGGGGTACAAACGAGCCCGAACAAAGGCATCACCAGCAGCTGGATGAGCGATTGCGGCTCGTCGAAAAGGCCCCAATGCGTCAGGAACGAGATCGGCGCGAGGTACGAGATTGAGGTCAAGCCAAAGAACCAGGCTAGGACCACTCTTAGACCGTGCGCCAGATCGAGAACCCCGTCGATACCAGGGGAGCCTACGGAAACAACATTCTGACTCAGGCCGCTGCTGAGTTTAAATGCGCAGTAGTACAACAACGTCTGGGTGATCACCCTGAGCGCATTTCCCATCCGTTCCTCCCGCTGGTCAGATAGTCTCATAATGAGAATCTGTACCCAATGTTCCCTATCTGATCTAGGGCGGAGTGCGTAGAGAGCGCCGCGCGCTTCGGATAACGAGCGAAATGGTCACACGGATAAAGAGCTATTGTGTATCGGTTTTGTATGTGTAGCGATAATTGTATGCATAGCCATAGCCATAGCCATAGCCATAGCCATAGCCATAGCCATAGGGCCCACGAGCGCGTTTAGGATCAAACCCATTGAGGATCGCGCCTGAAATCTTTGTTCCTGACGCTGAGAGTATTTTCAGAGTTGCTTGCACCTCACCTGGATGCGTCAAGCCTGCCCGCGCAATAAAGATAGTTGCACCGACAGCTCGGCTGATGATCACGGCATCCGTTACCGCCATCACCGGAGGTGAGTCCACGATGATCAGATCAAACTCCTCGTCGAGCCTATTGATGATCTGGCCAAGATCTTCCCGCATGAGCAGTTCGGCAGGGTTGGGTGGAAACCGCCCACTGGTCAAGACCGTCAGGTTTTCAAGAGGGAGGTCGACAAGTGCGTCGTCAAGGTGGGTTTCCCCAGAGATGACCTGAGCCAGACCTGGGTGTGATCGATCGACCCCGAAGTATTTCCTTAACGTACCGCGACGCAAGTCCCCATCGACAAGACACACTCGTTGTCCGGACTGAGCCGCAACGGCTGCAAAGTTGGCGCTTATGAACGACTTGCCTGCATCAGGTGCCGCACTGGTAAAGAGGACGGACCTTGTTTCGCTGTCGATCAAACCAAAATGCAGGCTCGTTCTCAGTGATCGCAGGCCTTCGACAAAGGGGTCTTGCGAGTTCTCTGTCGCTATGAGCGGGAGCCGCCTCTGACCCGGCTTTACATTCTCTGCTACAAGGTTCCGGTTTAACGAGGCGAACACCGGGAGCCCGAGGTCTTCGAGTTCTTCGCTGCCTTCTATCCTTTTTCGAAGTACGTTTCGAAGGAGGACCACGCCCGCGCCAGCGATCAGTCCAATCGCTGTTCCAAGAACCAATATCCTGTTTTGTCGCGGTGAAATCGGAACGCTTGATGCAATCGCATTATCAACGATCCTAACGTTTCCAATGTTACTCGCTTTTAGAACCTCCAGTTCCTGGGCCCGGTTCCTCAATAGGAAGAATACTTCCTGAGCCTCTTCCAGGTCTCTGCTCAATGTGAGGAAGTCCTGCTGTGTTGACGGAAGTTTGCTAACTTCGTCCCGAAGTGAAGTAAGTCGTTCCCGAACGCTTTCTCGATTTGCGATCAACCGTTGGTATTCTGGATGGTTTACCGTAAACCGTTCACTAAGCTCTCGTTCTTGAAACTGGATGTCCAGAAGATCGGCTTCGAGGCTGCGGATCTGTGATAGCAAAGCCTCTCCCTCCGCACCCAAGTCAATTGCTTCGTTTGATTGCTGAAATTCGTTCAAAGCGCGCTCTGCTTCCTGGACGGCCACCCGTGCAGATGGAATCTGACTGTTCAAGAATTCAAGACCACTTTCCGCTTCGGCCGCGCTACGGTTAGCGTTTTGCGCAAGATAAGATTGCGCAATCGCATCAAGATTTCGACGAGCCTTGTCAGGAGACTCCGCGGTAAAGACGAGACGCAATATCCCGGTCGATCTGCCCTGCTCCGTCACTTGCAGTGAATTCCGAATCCGAGCCACAGCATCCGTTTGCCTCAACTGACGCACGACAAACTCGCGTCCAACTCCTGCAGTCAATTCCCGCACCTGAATCGCAAAGCCAACATCAGAACGTTCGAGGATTCCACCTACTTCGCCATTCATGGTTTCCCCATCCGGGAAGAGAACTTCGAAAAGCTCGTCACCCTTGGCCCGAATCGTGATTTCACTCCCTATCCAATTTTCTGGTACATTCAAGAAATCGAGAAGCAGATTCTCCCCGGATCGCACGTAGGTCGAAAACCATGGCCAGTCAGGCAGTATGTTNCCAACTGACCAAAAATCGGCGCTTTCGTCGGTTCCACGGACCAATCCAAGTTCAATCGCGACACTGCCAATCCAACGACCATACGGGACTTGAGTATCTCTATCTCGGTCGCCGCTAGCGGGCTATCCGCCAGTAGCTTGGTGAGTTCGGAACCGAGAGCGAGTGAATTACTTTTCTCCTCCAATTGCAGCAAACTATTTGCTTGATAGATCGGAGGCGTACTCAGAACCACAAGCATCCCTGTCAAGGCGCCGATTATCGCAAACGCTATAATCGTCAACCTTGATCGCCAAAGTATAAAAAATAGACCAACCAGGTCTATCTCATCGTCCCGAACAGGCGACACTGCCTTTAGCTCTATTTGATCGACGTTTTCTTTCAAAGCATTCTCGTTAGCCGCTCGGACCAAGCTGACGTTGCCAATTTGAGTTTCTCAAACACATGCTCGTGAACCAGCCGGCTGGCTCCATAGGGATCCTGGATGTTCTGACCAGTGGTCCAATGGCTCAAGAGCATCACTTTGCCCGAAAGCGGACTCGCCATCCGTTCGATCTCTCTCCGGTGCCATTTTTCAAGCACCAGTATAAGGTCCTGACTATCCGCAAGTTGCGGGGTGAATTGGCGCGCAGAATGTGGACTGACCCTGATGCCATGGCCCTCCGCCACCAGTTTCGCAGTTGGATCAACATCTTCGCCTACAACAGCGGACAATCCCGCCGAAGATACCTCTAATGCAGGCAGTTGGTACATAAGGAGATCAGCCGCGATCGGCGACCTGCAAATATTGCCAACGCAAACAATTAATACCTTGTGCATTCTTATCGATCCGCGCTCAGATCCACGCCAGCCTGGGCGATTCCAATGGACGGAAGCAGTTTCGTAATAGTATCGTTCCAACGCTGGAGAGGAGATCGGGTCACATAGACGATGTCTCCTTTAAGTAACGAGAAATTGGCCCCTATCACAAAGGAAGCAGATGTTCTTACGTCAAGCTGAAATACGTCGATCCCGTTCATCGTTTGCCGGAACACGAATACGCCACGTGCATCGGCACGAATTTCGTTGAGTCCACCTTGGCTAGCGATCGCTTCTGTCAGGCTTAGATCTTCACCATCAAGATCAATCGTGGCGGGACGGACTACCTCTCCCAGTATGAATACCTCTTCCGGCTGATTCGGAGGTACAAAGACCACGTCGCCAGAGATCAGGATTGGGTTACTTGACTGGTCGCCTTCCGTTAAGAACTGTTCGAAATTTACATTGTAGGAAATCCCGTTCCGCTGAACCTTTATGTTGCTTGGGTCTGCAGTATCTTTCAGACCTTGAGAATTGTTGATTGCATCGATAAGACGCAAAGGGACGGTGGTCAAAGCTTGTCGTCGAGGCGCCATAACCTCGCCGGAGGTATTTATTGCCTGGGAGTTGAAGCCTGCAACACTGACCTCGATCTGAGGATTCGCGAGAAAATTGGAGAGGCGCTCCATTAACTCCAATCGTATTTCATCCACCCGTCTACCAGACGCTTGAACTTGACCCACGAAGGGATAGAAAAAGGACCCATCTGATTGGACTCGAAATCCACTTTCGGCAGAGTCGCGATCTGTTCCCGGTGGCATAGTGAGCTCTGGATGATTGAAGACAATAATGCGCAATATGTCCCCATTACCGACCCGATAGTCCCAGTCTAACAAGTTTGGCAAAGTTGTAGTTTCTTCAACCTGGTTTGAAGTGTGAAACTCTAAGATATTTGCGTTATTCAAGCGGATTACTCTCAAGTACTCAGGTAATTCGGCTTGTGCGACATCATCGATTGGAAATGAGCTAGCGCCATCCGTACATCCCGAGACAACAAGAGATGCACCCAGTAAGACTGCATGTGCCAATTTTGATACAATATTCTGATGTGGCATTACAGCGATACCTCTTTTCTCCACGGTGAGTTTCTCTGCTTAGAAATCTTCGTTCAAGAAAAGGACATTGAACGGCGTGTCAAGAGAATCCCATAACAATCACACATCAAGATTTAGTTCAGGAATTCGCTCGATTTTTGCAATTCCACTTACACGACCGAAACGACGGGATAGCTTCATGAATGCGATATAGCTGGTGAAAAATAAAACAATTAGAACCAAGAATGAACACAAAGCTGCCAATGGTTTGTTCCAGAATAGAACGCCGGTCGCGACAGGAAGAACGATAAATGGCGCGAGAATGACCGTCGTAAGTGGATTCGATAGTTCACGCCGATTTCTGCCGAGTACAAAGATTTCGAGGCTTCGCATAACGAGTTGATGGACGTGCAAACGATCGGGCCGCATAGCTGACTTTTCGAGAGTGGTGCGCCTCCATATTGCCAATAAAGTATCGGCGATGGGCCAAAAAACAATTAATAGCAAAGCCCAGGGCGAGACGTCGTCCGACTGCGTAAGAGTGACAATTAGCATCCAACTCAGAATAAATCCAATAGAGTATGCTCCTGCATCACCCAGAAATAGCCAACTTTTAGGGAAATTGAATATCAGAAAACCTAAAATCGATGAACCCAATATCAGACAAAAGTGAGAAACAATCAGAACGTCGGCTTTCTGAGAAATCGAATAGAGACCCGATATCGACGCCAAGGCTACAATCCCAGCCATACCGTTGACGCCATCGACCAAGTTGAAGGCATGAGTTAGACCAGTTACCGCGAAAAGGGTAATTGGAATCCCGATCACAGCATAAGGAACGATCTCGTCCAACAAAGGTACATCAGTTCTAGTAATCCAAATATCAAAGATCATGATCGCCACGGCGGACGCCAAAATAACAGAAGACAGCCGCAAGACCGGCGATATTTCATAGCGTCGATCCTCGAGAAGACCTACAAAGAAGAGACTTGAGCAGGCGATGACAAGCCCTTCACTTAATGACTCACCTTCGGGTACAATGAAGATCGAGTAGGCGAACAGGCTTGCGAAAATGGCGATCCCACCAAGACGTGGCGTAGGTCGTGTGTGGCTGGATTGAACTGCAACGAACTGTTCTGAACCGCCCGCAAGTCCAAAAAATGAAGCGGCCGCGACGACCGAAAAACATATTATCGCGGACAGACCGAATACAAAAATCACGTCCATAATCATTTTCACACCAGATAAGATATGCTGGCTCCTTTCTTCTTGAATGGCTCAGTATTTTTGTAGGTTCCATTGGTTTTCTGATTAAATCGAAAGATTCTTTAAGTGTCCGGTTGGTTGAATTGTTCTTTTTGATATCTGTTCCGTGCTGAATGATCACTTGGACCCTCGCCGTTCCACCCTGTTCACGGCACGCGTTATCCTGCGGGATGATCGGGAGGGGTAATCCTCCCGTGGTTAAGGGGATGCGAAGGTTGGTTTTTCTCGGCAAGATGGATGACGAGATTCCGATGAAGATGAGCCGTTTCACCGAAGCTCAGATCATGGGCGTGTTGCGCCAGGCCGAGGGTGGGATGCCCGTGGCTGGGCTGTGCAGGGAGCAGGGGATCAGCAGCGAGACGTTCTACATCTATGGACGGCTCTCCTCATGCGAGCGTTTCGAGGTCGTTTCCGATCGATGACGGGTCCTGACATCTATCCGGCGTCACCGGTTGATTTCGGCGCGCCCAAATGGGTAATCCGCGAAGCATGGCCCTCAACAAATGGTCGGCCTCGTGGGCTATAAAAGCCAGGGTCTCCATGCACCGGATCCGTCCGGTCGGGTCATTTCCTCTCTTGCCTGCACCTTGAACCGTTCCGCGTCAGACTGCAGGACGGTATTCCTCATTCTTGGCCAGCAACGCCCAGATGATACGCACGTTCTTGTTAGCGACGGCAACGATGGCCCGGTTCGTGCCTCGGCGCTCCCTGAGCTCGTTCACCCACTGGCTAAACGGATCCGTCTTCCCGGCAGCGGTTCTCACGACTGCGTGTTTCGCGTGAAGGCGGGCACCGATTTCATCTGATCGTGGGCAGAGATTTCATGGGAAGCTGGGCACTGATTTCACGCGAACGCGGGCACTGATTTCGCGGGATCGTGGGCAGACCTGGTCGACGTACTGAGGATACTGCCTCTCTTATTCACAGGGAGGGGCTGAATGCCGACAGGACGTCTAAACATGCGCCGGATACGAGATGTATTGAGATTGAATTTTGCCCAAGGGCTGAGTGAGCGGGCGATCGCCACGTCACTTGGACTTGGGAAAGGAAGCGTTGGAACCTATGTGCGGCGCGCTCGGGAAGCAGGCTTGGGTTGGCCGCTGCCTGAGGGCCTGGATGATGACGGTCTGGAGCTGCTTTTGTTTCCAGCATCACCTACGGTCCCGGATCCGAACCGTCCCGTTCCCGATTGGTCGATGATCGACAAGGAACTGCGCAAGCGCGGGGTCACCCGCATGCTGCTTTGGCAGGAATACCGAGAACAGCATCCTGGCGGCTTCGGTTACACGTGGTTTTGCACACATTTTGACGCCTGGAAGGGACGCGTCCGCCCCAGCATGCGTCAGACACATGTAGGTGGTGAGAAAGTCTTCGTGGACTTCTCGGGGGATACGATAGAGATCGTTGATCCTGACACTGGCGAGGTCCGTACCGCCAAGCTGTTTGTCGCGGCCATGGGGGCATCAAGTTACACTTATGCCGAAGCCGTTGCCTCCGAAGGGCTGGAAGACTGGATCGGCGTACACACCCGTATGTTCAGCTATCTTGGTGGTGTGCCGAAGGTGGTGGTCCCGGACAACCTGAAGTCAGCTGTGATCAAGCCCGATCGTCATGATCCAGGTCTTAATCGAACCTATGCTGAGATGGCTGAGCACTACGGCACGGCGATCCTACCGGCGCGGCCCTACAAGCCAAAAGACAAAGCAAAAGCTGAAGTGGCGGTTCAGGTGTCACAACGTTGGATTGTCGCGCGGCTGCGGAACCGGCGGTTCTTCTCACTGGCCGAGTTGAACGCGGCAATCCGGCCCTTGCTGGATGACCTGAACACGCGGGTCATGCGCGACTACGGGGCCAGCCGTGCCGATCTGTTTGCCACGTTGGATCGTCCGAACCTGATGCCCCTCCCAGCGAGCCCATATATCTTCGCCCGCTGGAAACGGGCGCGTGTCGCGCCAGACTATCACATAGAGGCGGATGGCTGCTGGTACTCAGTCCCCTTCGGTCTGATCCGGCAACTCGTCGATCTGAGGCTGACCCAGACGACTTTAGAGGTCTTCCATCGCGGCAAGCGTGTGGCCAGCCATGCCCGCAATCCCGGACGGCGCAGCCATATCACAGTGCCAGATCACATGCCGTCTTCTTACCGGCGTTATGCGGAATGGACACCTGCGCGCATCTTGGCCAGCGCTGAGAAACTGGGACCATCCGTTGCCGCGTTCTGCCAGATTGTCATGGAGAACCGCCCGCACCCGGAACAGGGGTTCCGGACCTGCCTCGGCGTGTTGTCATTGGCCAAAAGCTATGAGCCGGCACGCCTTGATGCCGCCTGTCAGCGTGGTGTCGCCATCAAGGCGCGCTCCGTGGCGTCTATTCGATCCATTCTGCAGACCGGCCTCGATCAGGCCTTTCTGGAGCCCGAAGCTGAAGAGCATCCCCTGCAGCATCCCAACATCCGGGGCCAGAATTACTACCACTAAGAAAAGGAAACATCCCTTGCTGACACATCCCACATCTGAACGGCTTGAGGCTCTAGGCTTCATCGGCATGGCCAAGGCGCTGGACGAACAGCGTCGCGCCAGTGACATGTTCGAAAATTTGAGCTTCGAAGAGCGCCTCGGTTTGCTCGTGGATCGCGAGGCAGCCGAGCGTGATGCCAAGAAGTTGGTGACACGACTGAGGTTCGCTTCTCTCCGCCAGTCTGCCTGCGTCGAAGACCTCGACATGCGCAGTCCGCGTGGCATCGATAAATCGGTCATGGCGCATCTCATCGACGGTGGCTGGATCGATCGGCATGAGAATTTGCTGATCACAGGCCCCACTGGCCTGGGTAAGAGTTGGATTGCCTGTGCGCTCGGTCATAAAGCCTGCCGTGACGATCGCCGGGTCATGTATCACCGCGTCCCGCGGCTCTTTCATGCGCTGGTTATCGCCCGAGGTGATGGCCGCCACGCCCGCGTCCTGAAATCCATCGAACGCACCGATCTCCTGATCCTGGACGACTGGGGCCTGTCGGTGCTTAACGCCACTGAACGCCGTGATCTCCTCGAAATTCTAGAAGACCGACAGGGCCGCGGATCAACAATCGTAACAAGTCAGTTGCCGGTCGACCAGTGGCATGAGGCCATCGGCGACCCGACCTTGGCCGACGCCATTCTCGACCGCCTGGTTCACAATGCACACCGTCTCACACTGACCGGAGACAGCATGCGAAGAAAACTCGGCGCTCCGAAACCGCTTGACCAAAACGGTCAGGACTGACCCTATGAAACTTGTCG
The DNA here is from genome assembly GCF_004000435.1 of Alexandriicola marinus. Taxonomy (GTDB): domain Bacteria; phylum Pseudomonadota; class Alphaproteobacteria; order Rhodobacterales; family Rhodobacteraceae; genus Alexandriicola; species Alexandriicola marinus. The sequence goes on along the minus strand of NZ_RBVZ01000024.1, from coordinate 6,917 downwards.
ACCAGTCTGCCCACGATCGTGAAATGGCTGCCCACGATGACGTGAAACGCGTGCCCGAGATCGCGTGAAATCACCGCCCAAGTTCCGCGAAATGCGCACTCACGACAGCTCGCGCACCGCGGACCAGCAGGATCCGAAGATGCTGGCCCCCACGCTTGCTGATCCCCATCAGGATTGTCCGGTCGCCGCTGGAATGCTGGCGCGGGACAAGCCCCAACCAGGCAGCCATGTGGCGACCGTTGTCGAAGTCGCGACCATCTCCGATGGCAGCAACGACGGCTGTGGCAGTCTTCGGCCCCATGCCCCGTATCTACCCGACCCGCCGACAGGCCTCGCTCTCTCGGTAAACCTGGCCTATACGTCTGTCGAACTCTCGGACCCGCCTGTCGTTCTCAGCCATCAATTCCAGAAGGGATGACAGGGTCTCGCGGCGAAGATTCGTGAGCTCATTACGTTCGTCTTGGATGATCCGGGGGATCATGGCGCGAGCCCGTGTGATCGACTGGCCGAAGGCGATCCCACGATCGAGCAGAATCCCACGCAACTGACTGACCAATGCGGTTCGGTGATTGACCATGCGGCGCCGCGCCCGAAGCGAGGTCTGCACATCCTGTTGTGCAACGCTCTTCTTTGGCACGAAGCGCATGCGGGGCTGGGTGACATTCCTCGGTGAATGAATTGTAGGAACTTCGAGCTTGCCTTGATCCGCGCGAGATCAACTTCGGCTTCGCTCTTGTGCTTTGTTATCATCGTTTTTTGATCGACATTGGTGATGGAAAACTCGACTAGTCGATCAAACCACTCATTTGGCACATCGCCGAAATGCCGATCTATCATCTCGATGCACTCACTGAGCTGAGCCAGTCTGTCTCGGGTGCTCTTGGCGTCGTTATGCACGATGGCAGATGAAAATATCTCGTCGATGAATTTGAACTTGAAGCCGGCTTTCGCCATCCGGATCCAGTATTCGTAGTCAAGCTGTAGGACAAACTCGTCTGCTAGTCCGCCAATCTCGTCAAAGACGTGCTTCCGGAAAAAGAGGCTTGGTTGGAGAATGCCAAGAGATTTCCAGAAATCCCAGTGTGTAACGATATCGCGATTGATCCAGGCTTCGCGAATCTTCTCTCCTTCTGAGTTCAGTCTCCATCCGCGACCATATATGATGTCTACATCCTTGTGTTTCGAGAAGGCATCGGACACCTTCTGGAAGACATTCTCATCAAAGTAACAGTCATCCGTATTGATCCAGGCGAAAATATCGCCGTTGCAGGCCTTTAATCCCTTGTTGATCGCATCAGCCTGCCCCTTGTCAGCCTCGATAATTGATCGAAGATGTTTATGATCTTCTTCCGCTTTCCGTATTATTTCTTGGCTTCCATCGCTCGATAAGCCATCTACAATGATATGTTCTTTATTATTGTATTTTTGCTTTGCGACGGAATCAATCGTTCGTTCAATGAATCTGACTTGATTATAGCTGGGAGAAACAATCGAAATTCTCATGGTGCACTTTCAAAAATTCGCGCTTTCAGAGGAATCCTGCGAGCTTTCCGATCGCGGTGTGGCTGGCGCGGATGACGCTGTCGAGGGTGTTCGATCCGTTGTGGGTGCCGAAGATGCAGCGCTCCATATCGCGGAGCGGGCTGTCCTCGGGCAGGGGCTCCACCTCGAAGACGTCGAGCGCGGCGGAATGCACGTGACCCGATTGCAGCGCCGCCACCAGCGCCGCCTCGTCGATCAGGGGGCCGCGCGCCACGTTCACGATCCGGACGCCGGGCTTGCAACGTGTCAGCGCTTCGGCGTCGAGCATGTGGAAATTGTGACTGTTGAGCGCACAAGTGAAGACGATGAAGTCAAGTTCTTCGACCCGTTCGGGCCATGCCGCGCGTTCGAGAAGTCCGGGGAAACCTGCATCGCCATCGACGCCCGGATCATAGGCAACGACTTCGAGGCCCATTGCCACCATGCGCCGCACAGTCTGTCGGCCGATGTCTCCAAGCCCGACGACTCCCACAGTCCGCCCCGACAGAGAAATACCGGCCGGCTTCGGCCAGTTTCCGGCCCGGACGCCGCGGTCAATAGAGAACAGTTCCCTTGCCAGACCAATCACGAAACCCGTCGCAACGTCAGCCACCTCGGCGCCGAACATCCTTGGCGTGTTGTCGATCGGAATACCCAAGTCATGGCAGGCGTCGAAATCAACATTGTCGACGCCAATCCCCCACTTTACCGCGGCTTTCAGCCTGCCAGCTTGTCCGGCCTCGAAGACCCGACGGGTCGCGGGATCGTCCCCGATGATCCAGCCGTCATAGTTTGGCAAAAGCGCGCAAAGTTCGTCCTCGGAAAGAATCTGAGTTACGTTCGCCCGGTGAAGCGTCAGGCCGAGCTCCGCCGCGAAATCTGTGAACAAATCAAACTGACCCAGCATGGGCGGGCAGGTCACGACAATGTCTTTCAAGGGATATTACTCCGCCGCTAGTTGTTGCATTTGCAAGTTGGCCAGCGCAGAGGCCAGCATCCAATCCTCGGGAGTGTCGATGTCCGCTGCTTCCATCTTGTTCATCTCGAACAAGATGGGATTGCGACCGATCCTTGCATTCGTAGCCGCAAAGCTCTCGCGGCTGAAAATATAGAGGTTCGAATTCTCCTCAAACCAGGGCTCGAGATCCTGTGTTTGAATTAGATTATCAGGATCATGATTCACCGCAGATCCATCCTCTCGATAGAAGCGTGTCTGAATTCGGTTCACGGCAAAAAGTGAATCCGCCGTTCCAGATGCAACTCCATCCCTATAAGCGCGTAGCGCGTTCTGGATTGTCGCAGACTTCAAGAGTGGATTCGTGGTGTGGGTCATCAGATACGTCTTGGCTTCCACCGCCGCGATATCATCCGCCAATATCACATTCATCGAAACCGTATCACCACACAATTCGGGTTTTCGATCGCGAATGCGAATGCGTCCACCCTCGACGAGGCCATTGTCGGCCAATATGTGACGGGCATCTGTGTTGATGACCACTTCGTCGATGTCAGGAGTCTGGAGAAGAGAGTCGAGAACCCACCTGAACAACGGGCGTCCTTGGAAATCCCGAAAGTTCTTACCCTTGATACGTTGGCTGTTGGCCTTCATGGGTAGTAGGGCGACGCAACGGTTTGAGCCATTCATCTTGATCAGCCTTTCGTGGAATATCTGGATAGAAGAAGCGCCCCTTTGCCTCTCGAGACAGAGTCCGATGCGCACGGTTGCCATGGTACGAACCAAGATACTGATTGACTCGATATCGCAGCATGTCGGCTCGGGTTGTCGAAACGACACTGTTTCGTGAGGCCGAACGCCAATCTGCGAAGGTGCTGGATACGATGCAGCGCGCTACATCGATCCATGAAAGTTGGATCTCCGGCATGATTACGCTCAATGCCAGTGCTTCACGCTCGAACCTTCGGCGAACCTGACGCCAGCTTTCAGAATGGTGATGAAAAACAGGTGCTTCGGCGACGTAGGCGATCTTATGGCCATCGACAAAAAGCCTCTTGGCCAAATCTATATCTTCGAGTCCGGTAAGCTCCTCGTCGAATGGATTGGAGTTCCAGACCGATGTCAAAATTGCTGAGTTCGCATTATTGCAAAAAAAGCCATCTTGGGGAATTTTGCTGCATTCCGGGAAGTACTTTGCGAAGATCCGACGTTCGCTATAGTTATTGCTGTCATCGCCAAGTTGACGACCATAGGTGTAGCTTGCGTCCCCCGCGATCAACGGTGCACATAACCTTGATAGCCAGTCCTTCCGAACCGGTACGCAATGACCAGAAACCATTACGATGATATCGCTTTCGGCACTGGCGCATCCGCGATTCAAAGACCGGCCAAATGTGAACTCCGAGCGGATGATTTCGACAATTCGGGCATTGTATGATTGAGCAATTTGCAAAGTTCCGTCGGTCGATCCGGAATCCACGACGATCGTTTCGATATCCCAACTTGGAGTTTGCTGCTGGGAGATCATGCTCAACAGATCTCCAAGATGAACTGCTTCGTTCAAAGTTCTGATAACGACGCTTATGCGCATGGCCGGCTCCAGGAATAAAACTCGTTGCGGCTTCCAAAATAGTGCGATGGACATTTCATTCGCGGCCCAGCAAAAGGCCAAGCGAAACGAGAGTTGCGGCGCAATAGACCAGAGCTCGAGAACACTTGCGTTTCTCGATTATTGCGTTCAGTCGGCTTCATCAGCCTTGCTCATCCGTAGGGTGAGCATGCGTCTCTTGTGCACTTCGTGCAGGAGCAAGCCGAGAGAGGCCCAAGCGGATTTTTCGCAAAGGCGCCGTGATCCTCCACGACGTGGACTGGTGCAATGCGGCGATTTCGTCCCGGAGCGCGTCCTGTTGGTGCCGTAATTGGTTCTTGTCGCGTGTGGCCATGTCAAGATCGGCTGTTGCGTGCTCAAGCTCATCCGCAAGAAACCAATTTTTCTCCACGAGAGCCGTCTTTTCCGCGAAAAGCTCGTCGCGTTCCTGTGCGATCTCTGCGATACGATTTTTCAGTTCATTTGCAGATTGCCGGTGTTGTTTCTTTAGATCGGACACCTCGTTGTCCAGTTCAGCTACGCGACCTTTCAGGATGTTGCGTTGTTCGGATAGTTCGCCGATCTCCGCTGCTTGGCTCGCTAACTCCTTCTCGAGGCGTTGTCGTGCACCTTCCGCTTTCTCAAAATCTCCCAATAAGAAATTCATACTCTCGCGCAGGAGTCGGGCCTCCTCTGCAAGGGCCGTCTTTTCTTCAACGAGAGCGTGGTTCTCTTTGGCAGTTTCGTCGTTCTGAGCGGCCAGTTCTTCTTTTTCCGTCTGAACGAGGTATGTTTCGTTCCTGGCCTCGTCAGCCTCGATCAGTGATCGCTGCACGACATCGAGCAGTCGCGTAACGTCGTCCGAGACATTCGCCGCATGCGAGAGCGATTCATCGGCAAGATCGAACGGTTCGATTTTCGACAATGAAGGGTTGGCGATCATAGCGCGTAGCTCTGCCGCAAGAGCCATGGCCTCAGTATTCTTGAGTAGAAGCCATTCCGCGATGATTTGCGCGCCCGGATCGATGGAGATCGTTCCAGATACCTTGCCCATGATGGACGACAAGGTCTGCAAATCACCTGGCCGCGACAATTTGAAACGAGCCAGAACCTGGTCGGAAACAGAAGACGGGTCAGCTATCAGCAGATCGATGTCCAAGACGCAAATTCGGCGACGATAAGGCCGGGTGGCGAAGACCAGCCTTCTGATATCATCGAGCCACTGATTGAAAGCCTGCTTCGTATTCTCGCTGGACAAGATCGCCATCGAAAGCGATCTTGCGGGGCAGGTGACTGCCAAGATTACCGTTTCATCATGAGATTCCATAAAGCAGTGCTCAATGCCGGGGCACAGCATGAACCCGGACCAAGAAATCTGGCCTTCTGAATCAATCTCCGCGGGTATCGGGAATTGAGGAACAGCGATTCTGATCCGATTTTTGCGTCGATCCGCTAATTGATATAAAGATGAGTTTCCGATTTTTTATCTCCTTTATGATTATTTATAGGTCCATGGCGGGGGGGGCTAGGCTCCAGACCCATTGATTTCAGTCCGTTGTCGTGATTCAGGCTCTGCAAGGAGACCTGATCTATGAGCAATCTTTACTGGCTGACCGAGGCGCAAATTGAGCGCCTGAAACCGTTTTTTCCCAAGAGCCATGGCAAGCCCCGGGTTGATGATCGAAGGGTTCCGAGTGGCATAATCTTCATCAATCGCAATGGCTTGCGATGGTGCGATGCGCCTGGGGAGTATGGTCCGGCCAAAACACTCTACAACCGCTGGAAACGCTGGAGTGAAAAGGGCGTCTTCGCCCGGATCATGGCGGGCCTGGCCGCTGAAGGCGCCGAACACAAGACCATCATGATCGACGCGACCTATTTGAAAGCGCACCGCACGGCCTCGAGCCTGCGGGTAAAAAAGGGGGGCGTGCTCGCCAAATCGGGCGCACGAAGGGTGGCATGAACACGAAGTTACATGCGGTCACTGATGCGAAGGGCCGCCCGATCCGGTTCTTCATGTCGGCTGGACAGGTGAGCGATTACACCGGCGCAGCGGCGCTGTTGAGTAGCCCACCGAAGGCGGATTGGCTCTTGGGGGATCGTGGATACGATGCCGACTGGCTGCGAGAAGCTTTGAAAGACAAAGGGATAAAGGTTTGCATCCCCGGTCGAAAGTCCCGCAAGAAAGCCGTGAAATATGACAAGCGGCGGTACAAACGGCGCAACCGGATCGAGATCATGTTCGGCCGCCTCAAGGACTGGCGGCGCGTCGCCACACGATACGACCGATGCCCCGAGACCTTCCTCTCTGCAATAGCTCTCGCAGCGACGATCCTCTTCTGGCTTTGAAACTCAATGAGTCTGGAGCCTAAGTATCTTTGGGCAATAAAGCTGGCGAGTGATAAAATGTGAGATCTTAAGTATTATCGCTCAACTTTGCTATTGCCGCGGGCCTGATGGCGGTTCGTCATGGGACTAAGAGCAAGGGCTCTGTTGCACAAATCCTGTGGGGGATTCATCTCGTGAATCCAGTGCGGTAGCTGGGATACATGAGCAGACCCACATCCCCGACCTAAAGGACCAGGAACTGGCCAGCCTACAATGAAGCGCTCAAGCGCCGGGGCTCGCTGACGATCTGGTTCGACCCCGAGATGAGCTGGGATGCCGCGCCGTCAGGCAGGCGTGGCCGCCAGCAGACCTACAGCGATGCCGCCATTCAGACGTGCCTCTCGATGAAGGTGCTATTCGGCATGGCGCTCAGGCAGACGACCGGCTTCGTCGAGAGCCTGCTGCAGCTTGTTGGCCTCGACTGGACGGTGCCTGACTTCAGCACCCTGTCCCGCCGCCAGAAGA
>NZ_RBVZ01000023.1 GCF_004000435.1 Alexandriicola marinus | reverse complement strand
AACTACTACAGCTATTCGAGCGACAAGTCGGCCAGCTACACGACCACGTCGAGCGACAAAAGCGCGTCCAGCACGACCGGAAAATAGAAGACGCCCCCAACGGTGGCCACAGTCGAAGGAACCTGTCCATGGCACTCTGTTTCATCCCCGCCGCTGTCCTTGCCGTGGCGGTTGCCTTACCCGGCGCGGCCCGTGCCGCGACGCTCATCCCCGGTGACACGGTCATCATGCCCGGGACAACGGCCGCTTCGAACCCGGAAGTTGCGGGGGCCACGCTGGCCACGCAACAGCTGTTCTGGAACTCTTATCCGCAACCGAGCCTGTTCATTCAGGGCGGTGTGCACGAGGTCTCGGTGCAGCGCTCGGATGTGACGGGCGGAACGATCATCTCGCACACGCTGACCAACTGGATCAATACGGCTACCGACGTCATGCTGATCGACGGGTTTTCGATCACCGGCTACGCGGGTTTCGACACGGACGTGTCGTACCGCACCGATCTGGCGGGCGACCGGGGGCCGACGACGGCCGAACGGTCGGCCGACGGCGACACGCTGTCGTTCAATTTCTTCCAGGCCCTGAACGTGGGCTATCTGGTGCAGCAAGTGCGCGAGGATTCGTTCCCGGTCAGTATCCTGACCGACGCCAACAGCTATGAGGCGACGGGACGGATGACGATCTGGGGACGGATCGTGGGCGACACCTCGACGGACCCGTTCTCGGTCTCGATCGGCGGCGTCTATGTGCCCAGCATGGCCACCCCGATCCCGCTGCCCGCGTCGATGCTGCTGCTTCTTGGCGCCGTGGCCGGCCTTGTCGGGTTCGGACGCAGGGCACGCTCGGCCTGAGACCTGGCCGCCAAGGAATTTGAACGGTTGGCCGACCTATCGCCGGGTTTGTCCCATCACTTGCAACTCTTCACCGGAAGGATCCCGATGAATTCCAAGTCTTTTCAACCCGCCCGTTTGGCCATTCCCATGGCACTGATCGCCCTGACCCCGACCCTCGCCGCCGCATGGGGGAAGACGAGCTACTACAGCTACAGCAGCGACAGGTCCGCCAGCTACACCACCTCGTCCAACGACGATGCGAAGGGGGCTACGGCGGAGACAACGGCCTCAATTTCAGAAGTCGAAACATCGCAATCTGGCGACGACGAAGCCAAGTAACCGTCACCAACACCGGACCAGCGCCGACACCGGCAAGTGACCGCCCCCATCCCGAAGGAGACTNAAGCCAAGTAACCGTCACCAACACCGGACCAGCGCCGACACCGGCAAGTGACCGCCCCCATCCCGAAGGAGACTGCCATGACCCGCCTCGCCCTCGCCGCACTCATCGCCCTGACGCCGACCCTCGCCGCCGCGTGGGGGAAGGAGAACTACTACAGCTACGACAGCGACAGGTCGGCCAGCTATACGTCCACGTCCAGCGACAAGGGCACCAGCGACCAGCAGGACAGCGACAAGAACGGCGCCGACAACGTCACGAGCGGCGGCGACGCCGGCACGGAAACCATGCCGACAGAAGAGCTTTTTGGCTCCTACAATTTCGACGTGCGTCACTGACAGACGCGCGACCAACCTGACCAATAAAAACGGACGGGACCCATGCCCTATACCGACATCGTGTTCACGCTGGACTGCTCGGGCAAGATGACCGAGGACGAGGTGAGCAAGAGCGCAGACAGCGACGACAGCTTCGTCTTCACCGCGACCAAGGACAGCGACCCCGAGATTGAAGCCACTCGCCTCGACAGGACCGTCGAAGTTTGGTGGACCACGTCTCCCGATCATGAGGAAGCCGATGGCATCCTTTGCGAGGACTGCCTGATCTCGAGCTACCAGACCGGGGGATCGGGATCGGATGGTTCGGTCGCGTCCGTGGACGTCGACTTCCTGTTCTGAACCCGAAACGCTGGGCGGTCCCTGCGCCCTGACGTCCGAGAGCACCGACGGCCCGTGCTGGAACAGCCGGACGATCCGCGAGCGACCGGCTTTCGTTGCCGCGACGGAGCGTCCACCTGCCCCCCCGAGAGAGACCGGCCTGGCTCTTCTTGAGATTGTCAGGCTCTGCAAACGCCGGAATCGAGCAACTTCGGGTATGGGCGAGATCCGGTCGATCGTTGATCCGTTCGTGAAGGGCAGCCTTACCCAATCTGCGAAAAGCGGTCCGACTGTTCTTCCCAATCCACCGGAAATAGCTCCAGCACCCTTTCCAGCGTCACTTCCGGTCCCTGCTTCCCTTCCAGGATCGCCTCGACGATGTCCGGCGCGAGCAAGGTCAGGCGCAGAACGCGGGTCATGTAGGAAGATGCGATGCCCTCGCGTTCGGCCAGTTCAGCGATAGTTGCGAACTCGCCTGAGTCCAGCATGTGCTTCCATCGGAACGCGCGGGCCAGCGCCTTGACGAGGGCGCTATCTGTCCGGCGCGGTTGAACAGCACCGTCCGACATCTGCATCTCCTTCCGTCCGCCACGCTTCACGATCCGGAACGGGACGTGGAGCGTCACAGCGTCGGGGATCGGAGCCCCGCGGGTCATGCGGCGGCCTCGATACCGCCGGCAAGCATCTCGCGCGCGAGGCCGCTCAGCCCATCGACGCGCAGCCGCACATTTAACCCTTCCGTGCCGATATCTACGCGCTCGATCAGCAGCGCCACTATGCGCGCCTGCTCGGTGGGGAACAGTTCGTCCCAAAGCGGGTCGAGCTGCCGCAAGGCCGCGCGGGCGTCGGCCTCGGTGATGTCGTCGGCGTGGGCGCGCGCCGCCTTCCATGTCCCCGCAACGATCTCGGGCTGGCGGAACACGGCGCGAAGCTGGTCGATGACGGCGGCCTCGACCTCGCCCGCTGGCACTCGGCCGACAGGGCATGATCCGGCCCCATGCTTCAACACCGTCTGGCTGACGTAGTAGCGGTAGAGCCTGTGTCCCTTGCGGGTGTGCGTCGGCGAGAAGGCCGCGCCGTCGGGTCCGAACAGCAGGCCCTTCAGCAGCGCGGGCGTATTGGCGCGGGTGCGGGCGGCGCGCTTGCGCGGGCTTTCGGTCAGGATGGCGTGCACGCGGTCCCAAGTCTCGCGGTCGATGATCGCGTCGTGCTCGCCGGGGTAGCTGTCGCCCTTGTGGACCGCCTCGCCGATATAGGCGCGGTTGTTCAGCATCCGGTAGAGGTACTTCTTGTCGATGCGATTACCGCGCGGCGTGCGGATGCCGCGTTTCGCGACCTCCCGCGCCAGTTCGGTGCCCGATCCGATTTCGAGGAAGCGGGCGAAGATCCAGCGGACATGCTGGGCGCGCTCGTCATCGATCACCAGCTTCCGATTCTCGACGCGGTAGCCATAGGGCGGCACCCCGCCCATCCACATGCCCTTCTTTCGGCTGGCGGCGACCTTGTCTCGGATGCGTTCGGCGGTCACCTCACGCTCGAATTGAGCGAAGGACAGCAGGATGTTCAGCGTCAGCCTGCCCATCGACGTGGTCGTGTTGAAGCTCTGCGTCACCGAGACGAAGGTCACGCCGTTCCGGTCGAACACCTCGACCAGCTTGGCGAAGTCGGCCAGCGAGCGGCTGAGGCGGTCGATCTTGTAGACCACGACCACGTCGACCAGCCCGTCTTCGATATCCTCCAGCAGCCGCTTCAAGCCAGGCCGTTCCAGGGTGCCGCCCGAGATGCCGCCATCGTCATACTGATCACGGACCAACACCCAGCCCTCAGACCGCTGGCTGGCGATATAGGCTTCACAGGCCTCGCGCTGGGCGTGGAGCGAGTTGAACTCCTGCTCCAGCCCTTCCTCGGAGGATTTCCGGGTGTAGATCGCGCAGCGCAGTTTCCTGACTATTGGTTTGGTCATGCGCCCCTCCGATGGTTTCTCAGCCCGAAGAACACCCAGCCATTCCAGCGCGTGCCGGTGATGGCGCGGGCGACGGCCGACAGCGACTTGTAGGGTCGTCCCTGCCAGTCGAACCCGTCAGCGGTGACGGTGACGACGTGTTCGACGCCCTGCCATTCACGGATCAGCCGTGTGCCGATGATGGGCATCATGTCAGCGCGGATGCGGCTCTTCTTGCGATCACCGCCATCGAGTTGCTCGCCAAGGGCCTCCAGCCGTTTCACCGTTTTCGGCTTCAAGCCGCCGTAGGTAAGTTCCTGGATGCGGTAAGCGAGCCGGCTCTCCAGGTAGCGGCGATTGAACGGCGGCGGTTCGCTGTCAAATAGGTCGCGCCACTGCGCCTTCAGCTCCTGCGTCGGCGTGGTCTTGAGCGCGGCCATCCGGATCGATCCAGGAGAGGAGCTCCGCGACTTCGGATCTGTTTGCAGGGTTCTGTTCGAATTGAAGGACAGCCGCTCTTCTTTCACGGGGCTCACAGAACGTCGCTATCCAGTCGGGGCAACGAACTGGCGAGCTATCATCAACTACCTCGTAAGGCTTGCCTTCAAATGTCGAGGGGGCGAGCAGAATGTACCCGTGATGCTTTACATCGACGCCTTGGCACAGCTTCCCCGGGAACTTCGTGCTTTTGTCTGCCGAGAACACATAGTGGCGACCGCCTCTCGGTGAGGCCTGAGTGAAGGTCGGTGGCAGCGTTTTTCCAATCGACACATCGTACCAATCACAGCCTGGCTTGTAGAGGTCTGCATCTATTGCCACGAGTCCTGAGGCCGAAAGGCTGAGACCGATATTGGCGTCGGGCCAGCGCGTCCACCAATTGCGTATCAGGTTCAGATCGCACGAGGCATCCTTGTGGCCTGCCGGCAGCAGGTGGGTCGAACGGCCGTCAGCGGACCGCCCCTTGGTATCGGCACCAAGCGGGAAGACCATCCATCCCCGATGAGCATAGGCCAGGGCAGCGATCATCTGTGAGGATGGCGTGCTCATGGTGCGGCTCCGGGAAAGCGGCTAGCGTTCTCGAAATCACGGACATCATTGCGCCCGTAGAGAACCCGGCCGCCGATCCTGTACCAGGACGGACCTGCGCCGGCTTCCCTCCAGCGCTGCAGGGTCCGCTGGCTGATCCGCCAATGGCGCGCGAGTTCACGCTCTGTCAGTCTTTCTGGAAGGTGGTCGTTCGGGGTGTTCGGATTGTCTGCCATGTCGGTCTCCGTCGGCTTCTGGAGACCTTTTCGGAAGGCGAATCGTTGCCGGTCCGTTGTTCGACCGTTGCTGGATTTATGTTGGCGCTATTTTTAGAGCCCAGAACTTTCGCTTTGGGCTGTAGATGTATCGGTCTTTTATGTGTCCGTTCCAATCAGACGCTCCGAAGGCGGCAGCTGGGCTCGCGGAACCGGTGTGGTTCAGCAACGCACCGGTCTGGACCGAGTTCTGGCCACTGAGGTGAGCTTTGTAGAGCTTCTCGACGATCTTGACCCTACTTTCGCCGATGATCGTCCACGGGTCTTCGTTGGGCAGGAACAAGACAGCCCGATCGCCGTGGTCGAGAAATTCAACTGCATCCGCGGAGACCGCGGCGCCGCGCCTGTTCGCCCAGAGCAGTTCCAAGCCGGGCAGGTCGAGTTGCCGCTGATCGGTGTCAATCGTCTCGGCGAGGTTCACGACCATGTGTTTTCCCAGATAGTCGAGGCCGCAATCGCCGGGCGTCAGGACGAGGCCGGATGCCCGATCGGCTTTGCCACGCAACAAACTGTCGACCTGCTGGAGAGACTTGAGGTCGTCGATGCTTTCCCAAAGATAGATCGGTAGCCGATCCGAACCGACCTGGCCCGAACCGAGCGAATACAGACCTCGGCCCAGGCCCTCAGGACGCGTGGTCACCCCAAGGGGCGCCAAGGCGGAAAGGACTTTCGAACGGATATAGTCTCGATTGATCGTCCAGCTGAGTAGCTGATCGAGCCCTGCTTCGCCCAAAGGGATGTCCTCGCCGATGCTAAGGGAGGCTATTTCGCGACCGAGGTCGGCATGGGTCGCTGTCTCGATCGGGCCGAGATCGTCATCATCAATCAGAATCTCCGTTGCGATAGTGCGCTGGCTCAGGAAGCTAGCCGTCACGAGGCGATCAATATTGACATCCAGATCTCGCAGCTCAGGGCTGGGACTGGAGGCGCAGCGCAAGGCGATCGAGGACTACGTGACGGGGCAGCAGGCAGACCTGTTCGCCCGCTTCACCGAGGTCGAGAGCGGCCGTAGAGCAGACCGGCCGGAACTGGCCATGGCCATCGACCTCGCGCGCCTGACCGGCGCCACGCTCGTGATCGCGAAGCTGGACCGTCTCAGTCGTAACGCCGCGTTCCTTCTCACCCTCCGCGACAGCGGGGTGCGCTTCCTTGCGTGCGACATGCCCGAGGCCAACAGCCTGACGGTGGGCATCATGGCGCTGGTCGCCGAACAGGAGCGCGAGGCAATCTCACGCCGCACGAAAGAGGCGCTGGCGGCTGCGAAGGCCCGCGGGGTGACGCTGGGCAACCCGAACGGGGCCGCCGCGCTGCGGCGGTCAGGCAAAGGCGGGGCGGCTCTTCGTCGGACTGTTACCGAGAATGCCGACACCTTCGCCCGATCCCTCGCCCCCGTGCTCGCGGATATCAGGGCCCACGGCCACACCACCCTGCGCGCCATCGCCGCCGAGCTGAACAGCCGTGGCATCCGAACAAGACGCGGCGGGCAGTGGCATGTTTCTAATGTGCGGAACTTACTGGCACGTAAGCAGAAGGTGGCGTCTGCCGAGCCGAAGCCATGATCCGCGAACATTGTCATGCCTCGAGAGTGAAGGTAGGAACAGGAAGCCCGACCGAGTGAGTTTGGATCGTGACCAGAATTACATCGACTGCCCTTCTCACGCTCGTGCTCCTCGCCGGCTGTAGTGGTCTGACCGGCGCGCGCGCGGTGGTAGAGGGCGCAGGGCAGGATGAACTTCTGAAATTGCGGGGCGGCCCGGGGCTCGGCTTTCGCGTTATCCTCGGCCTGCCTGACGGCACTGAACTTATCCGTCGCGACTGCGTGACCGAAATCGGCCAGCTCTGGTGCCGGGTCTCCCTCAGAGATGCGCCACAGATCACCGGGTACGTCTCAGCCGACTACCTCTCTGTGCCGTGAATTCCGATAGCAATTCACTTGTGCCCGCTTGCGCGGACGGCTCGTCCTGAACGGCACGACCGAAATCCGTGGCTCCTTCGGCGAAATCTCCGCCACCCATGTCTCGCTCGCCACCGCGATCTGGCTGCAGACCCTGGTGCCGCTGACTGCGGGCGATACCGTCGAGCTGCAGGGGTATTTCCGGGTCGCGGACGGCTACTTCGCCGCCGACCACACATCCTTCTGGGGCTGCAAGGTCGGCTGACCTGCAAACCCCGCTTCGATCTACGTCGACCTCCATACCCTCGGCGGCGAGACCGCGCCCGGGATCTGATGGCGTTCAAACAATGGCTGCAGCTCGATCGAGCTTGATGAAATGTCCCGGTTAGGGGATGCCCGGTATCTTGGCAGGCGGGCGCGGGACAAGGTCCAGCCCCGCGAGCAGACGGTCGAGCGCCCGGCCCGCGCGTGCGCGGGTTGCGGGCGGGTCGTCGCTTGCCGCGATCCACAGGGCCAGGTCGCCGAGCGCGGCATCGAGGAGGCGCGCCAATGCCTCGTCATCGCGCGGCTCGTCGCCGGGGTTGGGCACAGCAGCGATGGCTGCGGTCAGCGCAGCCCGCGACGCTTCGCCGTCGAGGGCGCTCGCCCGCGGACCGAGCACGGCGGGCGCATCGCGGAACAGGATGCGCTGCAGGCCCGAGTCGCAGGCGAGGTCCAGCCAGCCCTCGCATACCGCCGCCAGCCCCGCGGCCGGATTGGGCGCGGCGTCCCAGAGCGCGGTCAATTGTGCGGCGATATCGTCCTCTAGCGCCCGCACGACGGCGGCGAAGAGGCCCTCCTTGCCGCCGAAATGGTGGTAGAGCGCGCCACGCGTCAGCCCGAGTTCGGCGGTCAGCGCTTCGGCCGCGACGTTGGCAAAACCCTGCGTGGCAAAGGCATCCCGCGCGGCCGCCATTAGACGGGCGGTGGTGGCGGCGGTCATCGCGCGCTTTGTGCGCGGCGCGACGGATTCGGTCATTGCGCCTCCTTGACATACACAGCGTATGCATTTATTCATCTCACATACAGACTGCATGTATCCATTAAACCTGTCAATCGGAGCCTGCCATGACCGAACCCGCCATTGTCCCCGTGATCGTAGCCCGCGCCGGGCGCGCCGAGGACATCCCGTTCCTCGCCCGCATCATCGAGATCGCGTCCACCCCGCCCTTCCCGCAGTCGCCTTTGCGGCAGGTGCTCGACCCAGTGGACACGTCAACGCTGCCCTTCCTCGAGGTGGTGCTGGCCGAGGATGCCTTTGCCTGGGGTTTAATCGCGGACTTTGTGGTGCTGACGGTGGACGGCAACCCCGCCGCGGCCTGCGCGGTGTTCCTGCCCGACGCCGGAAACCGACACCCCTTGCGGATGGACAGGATGCCCGCGGTCGCCGCGCGACTGGGGTGGGACGGTGCCCGGCTGCAGGCGTTTCGCGCGGCTTACGATAGCGCCTTCACGCCTGAAGACGAGGCCATGCTGACCCCCCTCGCCGGTGCGATCTTAGAAGCGGTGGGCGTGTTGCCGGAGTTCCGGGGCCTCGGCCTCGGCGACCGGCTGATGCAGGAGGCCAAGGCCGCCGCGAGGGTGAAGGGGGCCGCAGACCTTGCCGTGGGAGCGATCGCGGGCAACGACCCGGCGCACCGGCTTTATGCTCGCCATTTCGCGCCGGTGGTCACGTTCCACGCCGCGCATTTCGACGGGCAATTCCCGGGCGAGACGAAGTATCGCGCGGTGCTGGCAGCGTAGCTAGCAAGGACGTGGATGGAGCTTATCGCGTCCTTCAGCAGCACCCTGTCATTGCCCCGCCTGCGTGATCCGCCAGGCGGGGTTTTCGCGTTCGCGTGGGGACCCGCGCGGCGGCCAAAAGAGGGAGGAACGAGTGACGACCGGGGGGCAGTTCAGGCGAGCTTCGCGGTCGCCTCGGCTACCAATGTCCTGACCCTCTTCCTCTACGCCGCCCCGAACGCCAGTTCGGTCTGGGTCCGCGTCGTGGAGGAAGTCTCCGGCGCCGTCGCCGAGGTCGAGATCACCGCGAACCTCCCCGCCGCCACCCAGCTCCTGAGCCCCCGCAACTACATGAACACCGGCAGTACGGCGGCCGCAGTCGCTCATGACTGCTCGGGTTTCCGCGCGCAGGATGGATATTTCGCGGCCGATAACACGTCCCTTTGGGGCTGCAAGATCGGCTGAACGGAGAGAGGGTTACCCCATGACACCACCCCGATCCGATCAGGGTTTCGTGCGCATGCCCGACGCCGAGTTCGAGGCGATGCTGGCACGGGCCGCCGAGAAAGGCGCCAAGCGCGCGCTCGCCGATGTTGGTCTCGACGGTGAAGAAGCGGCGCTCGATATACGGGATCTGCGATCCTTGCTCGACTGCGTGCGGCTGGTGCGCCGCACCGCGATGCAGACCGCCGTCCGCATGATCACCACCGGCGTGATGCTGGCGCTGCTCGCGGGCATCGCGATCAAGCTGAAGATCTTCGGCAGCGGTCCATAGACCGGACCGCTGTTGAGCAGTTCAACTCGCCCAAAGAAAATCGCGCTTTCCCAAGGGCACGCCATTGTGGCGCAAGATGTTGTAGGCCGTCGCCAGATGAAAGTAGAAGTTCGGCAATCCGAAGCGCGTTAGGTAGGTCTGCCCGTCGCGAGCCGTTCCTTCGGGCGCAAGCGGCACTGCCAGCTCCCGCGTTTCGGCAGCAGCGAAAGCGGCATCGGGGATCGCCTCCAGAAATGCGATCGTGTTCGCGATGCGACCCTGAAGCTCCGCGAATGACACTTCGTTGTCCTCATATCTGGGTGGATCGGTCTGCGACAAACGGGCGGCTGTAAGCTTTGCAGAATCGCAGGCCGTGGTGACGTTGCGAGTCAGATGGAACATATCCGGATACAGCCGCGATTTGAGAAGGGCGTCTGGGTCAATCTTGCGATTTGCACAATGGCTTTCGACCTTTGACAAAATCGAAGAAAGGCAACGAAGGCCATGAATGAGATCAGGTACGGGGCTCCGCATTGTGTTAGCTCCAGATAAGTATTGTGATTACGAGAAACTGCCAGATATACCTTACCGCTTGCTTGGGTCCGAACCATGAGCCCCGTAGTATTGCAGGTGGGTTCATTTCCAAGCCACGCAGCGGTCAGTTGCTGAAGCCGATGTAGTTTAGGATCGCAGCTGCCGCCCAGAAGGGGGCCATGAGGATGCCGACATTGCGCCCATTGCGGCTGACCCTGGGGTGATGCCCAAGTCCGGGAACACCGGCATGGTTGGCATTCACCAGCGCGAAAAGGGTCGCCATCACGCCGAAGACCAAATGCAGCGCATGACGGTCGGCCAAGGGAAGAGTTAGTCCGTACAGGATACCAACCGCCACCGCGATGAAGGCTAGCGCGCCTTGGCGTTGCTCGAACAGCAAAAGAAAGATGTAGTCCGCGCCCGCAGGTGCCTTGTCTTTCGGGGCGGCGTCCAATGCCGCATCAAGCATGGCGATCTGGTCATTATGGGTCAGTGCCTTCGACGGGCGCGGCAGGCCGGGAGCGAAGAACGGCAGCACCCAGTTCACGATCCATCGTGCCCAGAGCGGACGGGCAACTTCGACAGTATGGAAGATAGCCGGAGCAAGTCATAGCAGAAGGCCGAGGGTGGAGGCAAAAGTGGAAGACATTTCGATTAATCCTTTCGATTAAAGGGGTATCTATTGTGGCACCGCTTGGAAGAGCCACGGGAACAGTGTCGGGTTCGCGCCCTTCTGCGCCGGCATCATGCGTCCGGTGCGTAACTCATGCGCAAACCCAATCATTCGCGTGAGCACGCATGCGAATTCGGACGGGCAATCTGTGTGTGTGTCATGCCTCAATTATCCAATTCTTTGGCTGAAAGACGCCTTGCCGCCCGCCCAGATGGGCAGGTTTTCTTTATCGTTGAGCCATGCTTTCTCAGCCGCCGTAGTCTCGCGACCAAACTCAGCGTTGCGTTGCGGGTAGCGACCGAATTTTTGCAGGACCTGGCGGTGCTGGTCGATGGCTGGTTTGTTGCGCTCGGTAAACAATCTGAAATTCGGATAGGCCCCGATGGCCAGATCGACAAAGGCGCAGGCAAGGTCCAGATCCGCTACATCCTCGGAATGTGCCAGGGCCCAGGGCAACAGATAGAGAATGGCCGCAGGCAGGGTAAGCGTGTCGTCGATCCTCTGCGGGGCCATCAGCGCGCGCATCAGGTCGCGGGCAATCGGATCGTAGGAAAAGGCTTCGGCGCTGCCCCGAAAACAGGATCGTGACAATTGATCGGCCAGCAGTACCTTGGCCACTTTGCCTTCAAGGCTGTCCCAGCCTTCGCCGGTCAAGCTCGGTGGATCGGCCTTCAATTCACGCACAACCGGTGCGAATGGCTGGCAAAACGCGTCGAGAGTCCGACCGCTTTGAAACCAGATCGTCATCAAGGGCCGCACCGTTTCGTCCTGGTTCAGGCTTTCACGGATTTCCGGCTTCGCAGTATCGCAGCCGCACATGTAGTTGAGCACGCTGCTTGGTGACCGGGGATTCTCGACTGCACGAACAACATCCGGGCGCTGACGAAAACTCTCGGTGGTCAGTTCAAAGGCGGGCATTGGTTTTTCCTTCGATCAGCCATCATGATGGCGTCTGGCCGTTCAATCGCGGCTCTCGCATCACGGCCATGTCGCAGGCGAGAGATAATCCCGCCTGCTTGGTTGCAGTTCATGGGCGCGGGATTGCGCGGCCGGTTCTGTTCGCCGACCGCGCAGCGCTCAGTTGTCGAAGCCGGTGAACATGCCGTTGGTGTTGGCAAGGCCTTCGGTCGGGACGGGCTGGATCACGTCCCAATGCTCGACGATCATGCCGTCTTCCATGCGGAACAGGTCATAGAAGGCATGCGTCTGACCGCTCCATTCGCCCTCGCTGACGGTCAGGACAAAGTTGCCCTCGCCCAAAACGGCGTGGATGTCCGTGTAGACAAACATGTTGCCCTGCGCCGTCAGCGCTTCCACCGCTGCGACGATGCCGTCCAGCCCATCCGCGATCTGGGGGTTGTGCTGGGCATAGCTCTCGGCGCTGATATATTCGGTGATCTTGGCTGGGTTCTTGCCCATCAGCACGTCTTCGATCAGCGCCACGGCGAGGGCCTTGTTGGCCTCGGTCTCGTCCAGATCCGTCACCTCGGTGGGGCCGTCGGTCTGGGTTCTGCCGCTGACGGTGTCCGTGACAAGGGGCTGCAACGCGTCCCAGTGTTCCGCGACTTTTCCGTTCTCATCCACCCGGATGATGTCAAAGGACACCATCTCATCGGCACCGAACGGGGCGGCATTGCGCCAGATGTTGTGCATGAAGACATAGTTGCCGTCTTCGAACATGCGGATGTTCTCGGCGGTGGTTCCGGCCTCTGCCAATACCGGCAGGAGGTCTATGAACGGCTCAAGCCCGGTCGGAATGAAGGGGTTATGCTGGATGTAATCGGCGTTCGCCACTTCGCGCATGGTATCGACGTCGCCTTGCAGGACGGCGCCCAGGAACGTGCCGACAATCGGCTTGATGGAGCTCGCGTCATCGGCAAAGGCACCGGTGGCAAGCAAAGTGGCAGCGGCAGCAGCTGTGAGCGTCTTTTTCATCATGAGGATCCTTTCAGGGTGTGGGTGCAGTGGTGGTGGAAGGTCTATGGGCAATCCCCTCAGGCGTCGGCACCGCCCAAGACGCCGAACAAAGCACGGCAGTTCAACAGGTCTGACGACGTTTCTGCCCTATTCGGCCAGCGCGACGTCACGGGGACCCGTGAACGCGAGCAGGCCGATGCAGGGGACATCGCTGTCGCAGCGGTCGGCATGCACGACGCCGCCTTCGACCAGGGAATAGTCGCCCGGCACGGTCGAAACCTCGGTGCCGTCCGCCTCGATATGCACCCATGTGCCCGCGATGCTCAGCCCCCAGTAATCGTGGGTATGGGTGTGCATCGGCAGCGCGACGCCCGGGTCCATCTTAAACAGCCAGGCCGCACCAGTGGCGTCGTCGCCCCAGGCCAGCGCCAGTTGCACGCCGGGGATAGGCGCATCGACCCACTCCACGTCCGCAAGGGCGACATGGTGGTCGCCATGGGCGTGGCTCTCGGCGAATGCGGCTGTTGTCAGCAGGGCCGCCGTGGTGGCGACGATCAATGTCTTGAACATTGGATTGGTCCTTTCAGGTGCACAAGTCTTTCGGGGTTGGTGGTTCGGGGTCAGGCGTCGGCGCCGCCCAGCACGCCGTCCAGTTGCATCTCCTTGAGCAGCGCGTCCTGCCGCGGTTGGGTGAAAGCGTTCATCTCGTCCACGCCCCAGGTGATGCCGACAACCGTGCGCGTGGGGCGCTTGCCGGGTGCGGCATCAGCCAGCGACAAATAGGCATCGACGACCAGTTGCGGGTCGGGGGCTTCATCGCTGGCCAGCATCTGGGAAAAACCCGCGACCATGGCATCAGGCACCTTGCCGAGGTCGCCATAAGACGCCAGCACTTCCCCTCGGGCGGGCGGCTTGCCGGCGGCCAGCAGGTTCGAGGGGAACGGTCCCGGCTCGACAAGGGCGATGTCGATGCCGAAGGGGGAAACCTCGTAGCGCAGGCTCTGGCTATAGGCTTCCAGCGCGTGTTTCGTGGCGCAATAGGTGCCGAAGAACGGCACCGAGACCCGCCCGGCAAGGGAGCTTGTGTTGATGATGAGGCCCGAACCGGCCGCGCGCATCGACGGCAGAACCGCCTGCATGGCGCGGATGGCCCCGAAATAGTTGGTGTCCATCTGTTCCGTGGCCTGCGTAACCGAATAGGCGTCGGTCATGCCGATATACATGATGCCTGCGTTGTTGATCAGGATGTCGACAGTCCCCTCGGCAAGGATAAGGGCGAAGCCTTCAGCCACAGACGTGTCGCTTGTGACGTCCATCTCGGCGATGGCGATGTTGGGAGAATAGGCTTCCAATTCGGCCCTCTTGCCCGCATTGCGCCCACCGGCGTCGCGCATCGTGCCCCAGACCCGGTCTCCCCGATCCGCAAACGCGCGAACCGCTGCCGCGCCGAAGCCGCTGCTGGCCCCTGTGATGACGATCGTTCTACCTGTCTTTGCCATGTGTCACTCTCTTGGTTGCAAGGTGTGTTACCAAGTGGTACGGATATCTGATAGATGCCGTCAAGGCATAAAATACCACATGGTAATAAAATGAGTTCTGACACAGCGAAACCTGCACGCGGCCGACCGCGCACGATGAATGCCGACAAGGTGCTGGACGTCGCGATGACCGCGTACTGGCAAAGTGACCCCGCCGATGTGTCTGTCAACGCGATCTGCCAGATGGCGGGCATTTCCAAGCCCTCGCTGTACCGCGAGTTTGGAAGCGAGGACGGGCTGAAGCGCGCGGTCCTCGACAGCTATGCCGAACAGGTGCTTTCGGACGTTTTCATGATCGTAATCAGCGGCAACGGGTTGCAGGAAACGCTTGCGGCACTAGTCGACTTTGCCGCCGCCGACCCGCGGATGGAAACCGGCTGTCTGTTCTACAAGATGCGGGCTGGAAAGCACCGGCTCGGACCCGAGACCCTGGCACGCGTGGAAGACATCGACGCAACCGCACGCTCTGCATACGTGGCGCTCTTGCAGGCCGCGCGCGACAGTGGCGAATGGCAGGGCGGGTTGCCCGTGGAGGCTGGGGCGAGCTATCTCGGCGAGCAGATCGCGCTGGCCATCACCCAGCGCGCCTCGGGCGAGGAGCCTGCCCGCGTCCGCGAGATGCTTACCCTCGCGTTGTCCGTGTTCACCCGCCGTTGACACGGCCTGGTCAGCATGCTCGACGCTCTCGGACAGTCTTGAACTGGATCAGAAGCTGGTACCGGGACGACAATGCACGGGTCACGACCAACCGTTTGCCCGCCACGGCCACTTGAACCACGAGTTTCGGTAGCCGCTGAAAAGCCAGTCCACAGGCGTATGCCGCACCAGAATAGCATAGATCACCAAGCTTACCAGTATCGTGCCCATCGTGCTGCAAATGACCGCCACGGTGCTGTCGACACCCAAGTTAAGGAAGGCGATGGTCATCGCAATCGCCGGCCAGACATGGACGATGTAAACGGGATACGAGGCCCGAACGGTGAAGCTCACAAGGCGGCTGGGTTTGCCCAAGAAAGCCTGTGTTACACCGATCAATCCGAAGATAAGCATCAAGGTCGCTGCCGCGGCAACAAGCTGAAATGCGATGGTATCTGGTGGCCAACCACTCAACAGAATGGCAAGTAACGAACCGCCTAAAAGAAATGAACCATAGACACCAGCCTGCGCGAGATCTTCTATCAGAGCACGACCAAGCCAGAGTGCCTGGCCGATCAGAAAGAAACACCAGAAGAAGAGGAATCCGCCGAATTCCGGATCAAGCACCGTCACTGGGACAATGTTGCTCAAACCATTGCGCCCAAAGCTGTTCACCAAGGCCACTGGGAGCACCAGCACAACAAGCCGAGGAACGCTAGATGTCGTCCAGCGGACCAGTCTTTCGATCCGGTGCGACGGCAAATGCCATAGCACCGCCGAGAGGACGCACATCATGGTCAGGAACCACAGAAACCAAAGGTGTCCGAGCTCAAGGGGGCTTCCGCCCGACAAGGCCGCGAAGACGACACAGAATACCAGAAGAACCCCGAAAATCCGGATTGCACGATCCTTCAGAAATGTTTTGGGCCCTCGACGTGACAGGACCATCTGCGCAAAGAAACCGGCCAATAGAAAGAATAGCGGCATCCGCCATACGTGGCTCCATGCCACGAAGAGGCCAAGCGCACGGGCAGGTTCGATCTCGACCTGGTTTGACGGCAAACCAAGATATTCGGGTGTCAGTACAGGCATTGCGGCATGAAAGATCACGCCGAGCAACAAGGCCAGGCTGCGCAGCAGATCGAGCCCATGGTAGCGTTTCGGCCCCATTTTCATGCCGCCAAAGGCATCCGCATGAGAAATCACTACCGACTTGGAGATTTCATTCCGCATTACTGACAAGGCGCTTCAAGACTGCATTGGCGAGGGCGGATAGGCCGACCCCGATGCCGACGCCAAACAACAACTTGTCGACGATCATCCATGTTTCGCCTGCAACCAAGACGAACGAGATGACCTGACCCAGTCCCATTCCTATGAGAATGCCGATGAAGCTGGTCAGCCCTTTGGATCGTGATCTTCGCATTGGTGTCGCCCATCCCGTATGTGTAACCTTTAGGTGACATTACCTGATTCGGGTGGTAGTGTCACCTACAGGTTACAAATTGGAGGGCGTTGTGATTTCAGCACCAAAACTGTCGTTGATCTGGAGCGCCGCGATGGCGGCCTTTGGGATCATGTTCTGGCTTTACGCAGCCCTGACGTTGGTTATGCCGGCGTTCTTCGCGCCTTTGGGTTTCATGCTGGCGATCCTTGCCGGGCTGTTTGTGCTTGTTCTCGCCGCTACAGGCGCCTTGGCTGGCACGGCAAACCTCGCGCGCGCATGGGACGAGGGGGCAGAGTACGACTCGAACCGGGCCTACAAGTTCGGCTTCACGACCGCCTGGACCGTCTATCTCGTCGCCTGGTTGTTTCTTGAGCAGGGTTGGGTGAGCGTAGATGCAGCCTTCCCCATGATGGGCGCTGTGACCGGCGGATCCTATTGCTTGTTCATGGGCGTGGTGGGCCTGAGGGGCTGGTATGAAACTCGTCACGCATCTGACTGAGCGCCGGAAAGCCGCTGGCCTCACGCAGTCCCAACTCGCGGAAAACGTCGGCGTGTCGCGCAAGACGATCAACACGGTAGAAAACAACGTCTTTGTGCCATCGACGATCCTTGCCCTGAGACTTGCCAGGGAACTCGGGTGCAGCGTGCATGACCTTTTCGAGCTTCCAGACGAGGGCGAGACCCGGCAATGACAACCCGAACCGTTCTAGCGCCGCGCGCGCTCATGCCCGATTACCTTCGGCTCTTCGCACTGTTCGGTATCGTTGTCGTCAACGTCCAGTACATCGCGTTCTCGGCGCTGCACGGGTTCGCCGACCCTGTCGCCGAAACAGCCCTTGATGCCATCACCCTATGGCTGGTGAACGGGCTGGCGCTTCTGAAGACCTACGGGCTCTTCTCCTTCATGTTCGGCGTCGGGCTGGGGTTCCTCATGCGCTCGGTGGCGCGGCGTGGGCTGCCGTTCGGGCGCGTCTATCGCAACCGCATGATAGGCCTCCTGATCCTCGGGATTGCCCATGGCTGCCTGTTCTTTCCCGGCGACATCCTGACGATCTATGCCGTGACAGGGTCGATCCTCTACCTGTTCCGGGACTGGCCGATGCGGCGCCTTGTCCGGGTCGGCGCGGCGTTCCTGCTCGTTCAGGCCCTCATCGCGCCACTGCTGCTGCTGGCCGCGCCGGAGACGCCGCCCGACATCGTCGCGATGGAGCGCGCGATCCTGACGGATGGCGGGTTCTTCGAGGCCGTCCTGTTCCGCAGCATCGGCTTCGCCTTCATCATGCCGTCCTTCCTCGTGATTCAGGGCACTGCGGCGCTCGGCTGGTTCTGCCTCGGCCTTGCGGCTGTGAAGTCCGGCATGATCGACGATGCAATGCACCCGCTCTGGCGGCGGTCGCGGCGCTGGTGTCTCGGGCCGGGGGTCGCGCTTGGACTCCTGGGGGGCGCGATCTGGCAATGGGGGCCGCCGGTGCCCGGAGTGGTCCTGACCGTCATCTCAGCGCCGGTTGCGACGCTGGGTTATCTCGGGCTGATCGCGGCAGTCTCACGCCCGCCGGGGCCGATCATGGCGCAGGCGCTGACCGCCGGCGGTTCGAGCCTGAGCATATACCTCGGCC
>NZ_RBVZ01000022.1 GCF_004000435.1 Alexandriicola marinus | reverse complement strand
GCCGCGATCCCGGCAAGCGAGGCCATCCGTGTAGCCGAATTTGATGTTCGGATCGTTGTAGGGGATCAGCTCCTGCCCGTCCTTCTTGATCGAGACGACAAGGATGTTGTGCATACCCCAGCCGTCCACTTTCACTTCGTATCCCGCACCGGTCAGCGCCTTGGCGACCTCGTAGGTTTCGATCTGTTCACCGCCATCGTGAAAGCCGAATTTGTCGAAGGCTTCTTCCCATATCCACGAGAAGGTGTGGTAGTGGCAGTTGATACATTTGCTAACTGGCATGGCGTGGCCCTCCAAAGCTGATGGCCCGCAGGGCGTTGAATGTGCTGTTTCCTTTCATGATTGGGTCTCCTTTGAGTGACACGGGACGGATCATTCCGCCCGATGCCCCTCGACAGACCAAAGGCGCGAAAAGCGGCCCGCACCCTGGGTTGGCAGGGGAAACGGTCAACACGGCTCGAAGAGGTGGGGCGGGCAGACCGTTGCGAGACGCGCGCGCCTTGGTAGAGGGCATGACGGCAGGGCGGGTGACCGGACCGGGAACGATCTCTCAAAGAGAGCCATGGGACGGACAAAACAGCCTTCACCGCCCCCCAGGGACTGCCATCAGCTCGATCAACGCCCCAGTGCACGCCCCGTGAAATTCGCAAGAAGCCCTGATCGCGTGGTATAATATAAGGAAAACATTAACTTACAGGCGGTGACCCATGGGATTTTCTAAAGGAAGGGGCGGCAGGAACGAGCTTCGGGAACAGTTCAACAGGTTGGTGAATGATCAGACGCGCGACGATCTGATAGATCGGATCGCGATGCTGAACGGGACGGATACAGGGCTGATGTTCTACGATCTGCTCGGGTTCCTCGATGGCCGTATCAGGGATCGCAAGAAACCTGTGGACCCCATGCACCCGCGCGTGCTGCTCGGGATGGAACAAGTCGAGGACACGACAATCAGGCGTCTCCTCGAAGAGCCAAAGCAGATGCTCGTGCTCACGGGGCTACTGGCAAGCCTGAACACCGACATCTGGATGGCACGCTCGGCAACATGCGCGGACGCGCTTCTCCGGCATGAACGCGGCTACCCGCAAGAGATGGGGGCGATAGCCGCCTTCATCGACGAGGCGCTCGATCTGCCACCACGGTTGGCACAGAACAGCAGGTCCATACCTCTTGGCGGTCCTGTCATGCGATAGGGCCGAGATCAGCGCATATGTGCCACAGTCA
The DNA here is from genome assembly GCF_004000435.1 of Alexandriicola marinus. Taxonomy (GTDB): domain Bacteria; phylum Pseudomonadota; class Alphaproteobacteria; order Rhodobacterales; family Rhodobacteraceae; genus Alexandriicola; species Alexandriicola marinus. Next base: position 17,282 of record NZ_RBVZ01000022.1, on the reverse strand, counting down.
GTGCAGAGACAGTCACAATATCAAGTCAATCCTGATCTCTGTCCTAGCGCAGTTTGTAATCAAGCCGTTATGCTGTCGTAATGGAAATAACTCAGGATGGACAAGAATTGGCAGATACGGATCTGAAGGCCCTGAGCCTTGGTGAGCTGAAGCGGCTTCAAAAAGATGTTGCCACGGCGATTGAGGAGTTTGAGGCGCGCCGACAACGCGAAGCGATTGCCGCGATGGAAGCCAAGGCACTTGAACTGGGGTTCACATTTGCAGAACTGGCAGCTGCAGCACCTGCAAAGAAACCAGGGCGCTCAAAATCTTCACCGAAATACCAGCACCCGGAGACTCCATCTATCACCTGGACGGGAAAGGGACGCCAGCCCGCATGGATCAAGGAAGGGCTCGAAGCAGGAAAGTCACTCGACGATTTTCTGATTGGCTCCTGATCTGGCCGAGAGGAAGGAGAGGGGCTATTGTCCCTCTCCAATCTGCTTCGCCTCGGCTTGATGGGAAAGCCACGCCTCCAAGATGACATTCGTGATAGTTCGGAATTCACCGGACTTTACAGCTGCCGATTGAAACAATGCCTTGTCCTTTGGATCGCTGATACTGTCGGGGTTGGCGCTGAATGCAATCCGGATCGTTGGACTGCCGGCCGCCGCCAATCGCCGCGCGAGTTCGATACCGGTCATGTCAGGCAATCCCAGATCGATCAGCACAACGTCCGGTCGGTGATCTGATATGGCTTTGATGGCCTCGGCACCCGTCGCTGCGTGCCAGACCTCGACGCCCGCAGCCGAGAACTTTCTCAGCAAGAGTTCAGCCTGCAAAGGCTGGTCTTCTACAAGTAGGAGGGAAAGGCCGCGCAATGCCTTTGGCGACCTGGTAGCCTCAGAAAGAACCACCGGCAGGACCGGGGCATCTGCGGTCTTAAGGGTGAGTGAACAGTGAAACACTGAACCTCGAACCGGGCCAGTTTCCACCCAGAGCTTGCCATTCATGCGTTCCACAAGCTGCCGAGAGATCGACAATCCAAGCCCGAGTCCAGCAATACCGTCTTCAAACGCCCCGTCGCCACGTTGAAAGGGACTGAATATCCGCGCGGCTTCGAGAGATGATATGCCCCTCCCAGTATCGGAAACGGAGAACTCCAGATCAACCAGATCGTTACGCCGTCCTGTCATCTCTAGGCCGAGTCTGATCTCACCCGACGAGGTGTATTTCACAGCGTTCGAAGCAAGGTTGATAAGAATCTGACGTAGTCGCTGGCGGTCTCCCATGACGGATAGATCATCCAGGGGGAGGTCGAGGGACAGCGCAAGGCCCTTGCCCACCGCCAACGGTTCGATGATCTCGGCCACTTCGCGCACCAGGCCGACCGGATCAAGAGGCAGATTTGTGATCGTCAGCCGGTTTGTGTTCAGCCGTGCCGTATCCAGCATATCGTCAACGAGCGACAGGAGAACGTCGAGACCTTGTCGGGCAGACCTGAGGGACGTGGTGTCCGTAGAACCTTGCAGCTTTTCTAACATGACATCCAGAGCCGCAAGGGCCCCAAGAACAGGTGTCCGTATTTCATGACCGAGGACACCAAGAACATGTCGTCGCCCTTTCTCAGCCTCTTCCGCCCTTTGCAGGGCCGCCGCAAGTCTGGCCGCACTCTCCCGCTCGGCCTGAAGCCGCCGCTCCACCTCTTGACGCGCCTCCCTCAGCCGCAGGATCCTGTCAAATCCTCCAAAGAGGATGAGCGCAAGTGGCGTGGTGCCATAGAGGAACAGGCTCGCAAAGATGTTTAGGGAAACGAATTCTACCGGACGCAACATCATCAGGGACCAGTCTGTTCCCCGGATCGGTGCATGGGATAACATCGCTGGTTCCCCGGACTGGATATCTGGGGCACTGATATTAAGGTGGGTCGCGCTTCGGCGATCGATCACGTCTTTGATGACTGGTTCTGGCAATTGGGTGAGATCGAGAAATGCGGGGCCGCCTGTCCTGGTGACAACCTGAAAAGCGCTGTCAAGAAGCGCGGCATTGCCGCGTTGCGACACAGATTGCTGCGCCAGCACACCCCGCAATACATCTACATTGAAAGCGAAACTCAGAACGTAATCCCTGCCGTCTGCAGCTCTGAAGGTCTTGACCATCGCGACAACCTTAGCCCCCGCGACCGGCCCCGCGAATACATTTGACAATCTGGCATCTTCACCCGGCTCGAGAACCTTCATGAGCGCGACGATCTCCGGCACTGCGCGCGCGACTTGAATATTGCGCGCACCGGGTCTGAGCGTATTGAACAGCATGACGCTGGGATCATCGCGAGTGGTCAACACCCCCCATCCACCGAGACGGTCGGTGACACGCTCAACAGAGGCGGCAAGGGCGTCTAGGTCGAATTCTGCCTGCACCGCATTGCCGGATAACACTGCATCCATGGCTGTACGCCAAATATCCACCTGTCGGGCAAAACTCTCTGCAGCGCTCTCGGCAAATCGATTGCCGTTGAACTCGGTGCTCTCTCTCTGCCTGTCCAGGAAGATCGCAAGTGAGATCGCACCGACAACCAGAGAGGGCAGAATAACGAATGTGAGTAACCGCAGCATGTGAGCACCTTTCTTAGGGAGTGCTTGAGCTACCGCCTCGGCTTCGCCGATTTCTGGGCGGGCGTGGTCTGAGTTGGGCGCCGCCGACGGCTTCCCGGGCCATTCAGCCGCGCTTCTTGGCCGAAACGGCCGATATCGGCATCTTAAGGCAGACTCAACCTCATGACAGTAGCCGTCGGCGGAAGAGGGACAGGTTGCCCAGGGTCAGGATTCATAACCAGAACATGACCGCGCCAGCCAAGGCGCATGCGGACAGGAAGACCTTCGGGTAAAGGCCACAGGACCACCCAGGGCTTCGACAGTAACCTTGTCGATGTAATGGGACCGATAGCCTGTTTCCGTGATCGGCAATGGTTGCCGATCTGCCGAATGGACTTGAGCGGGTTGACAACCAGAAGCGCGAGCACGTTCGGAACGGAAGGGGAGATCTGGGGCAGGTCAGAGGACGCATCAAACGCACGAGGCTATTCACTCACATCGCACGAACACACCTTCGGGGTATCCAAAGAGGGTCTCATTGAACCGGCCATAGGCGGTACTGTCCTCTTGATAGGATTCAATTGTGCTGCGTCGCGCATGAATTTTAAGACCTATGAGCTGAGCCAACTGTCTGAGGGAACTCCGGTCCCTTTCGCTCTCGATCTCAGTCTGCAAGGTATTCGCCTGGTCTATCACCTGAAGGGATCGCTCACAGTTCTGGGCGATGTAGCGTTTACTGCTCCCGACCGCGATACCCGCATGGCGGCTCTAGCAACTACGGCGCGCCGATTGTCGGAGCCCCCGATTTCCGTAATGATCGTCATCCCCCCTGAATATGTCGTATTCGGTGTCACGCCGAACTGGAATGGTACAGATGTCAATCGGGACATGTTGATCGAGCAGCTCATCGACGGGACCGGTCTATCCCCGGATGAGATGGTGTCAGACTTCCAGATTCACGAGCAGCGCCTGCTTGGTGCCGCGGTCGAGCGAAAGACACTGTCCGAAGCCAGACAATTTACAAGCCACTTCGGCTTCGAAGCGGCGGGCTTCACAACTCATCCACCACGGGGGATGTTTCCGTCACCCCCTATCTTCCGCGTCGCGGAGCCCCTCAAGCTTGTCGTGAGGATTTGAGCCGAGTGGACAGAAATGAACTTCATGCACGTGATGGGCGAGCGACACGCGGTCTCAGTCTGGCGGCGTGTCGTCAAATGATAAACGACGCCAACCGCAAGGTCAGCGTCGTTTAAATTGCGATTTCGAGCAGTAACAAATCAAGGCACGTAGAACGATAGACCATCTTCTTCGCTCAGGCCAAAAACACGAAAGTATACATGCGGCCTCCTTCGACACATACTGCTGCCGATCTGACACCCTCCCATGCGAGGATACCCGCGTAGACCCGACAGATGACCCCAAAAGCCCAAAACGAACAAGGCAGCGCCGTTTTTGGGATGGGCGCTGCCTTGCCTTGGATAGCGTCAAGTTCTGGAGATCTTTGACGACTCGGACGCTATGCAGATGGCGAGCCACCGTCCAGACATCGAAAGGATCATGAGCCGCTCGATCGGAAGTCTCCGCCCGGACAAGGCCATGTCGGTCCATCACAGCCGAAGGCATGTCAAGACAGCGACCTCTAAGTCCAAATGGGGACGACGCTGCCCTTGGGGGACAGCGCCGTTTTGGCCCTTTGGGACAAGCGTGAATGGATACGCAACTTTACGTTAAACCGGCATGGCCCTGATCACCGAAGAACCGAAAGTACTGTTATTCTGTCTTTCGATGCATGATCCGGGAGGTGTGCAAACGCCAAAATTGAAAAAGCGACGCTGGTTGGGAGCCAGCGCCGCCCCTGGTGGGGGTGATTTGTCAACAGAAACACATTGACACTTCCACATTAAACGGATGCCGAGACGTCGAGAGATCGCCAACGAGATATTGCTGTATCGTTCGAATGAAGCTGTCCACTTGACCAGACCACCATTCCCATGCCGTCTCCGGGATGATCGAAAATGTTCTACCCCCTCCTTCATCGAGAGATTTGTCAAGATTGCTCAGCCTTGACTGAACACGGGCCCACGTCGTTCACGATGGTTGCAGTGAACTGATACAGGGCTGATGTAGTGCGGGCGGATACTTGTGCTCATGCTGACCTGCCCCTCGAGGCTTCCTTATTCATGATGAGAANGGGCGGATACTTGTGCTCATGCTGACCTGCCCCTCGAGGCTTCCTTATTCATGATGAGAATCTGCGGGTCTGGTTTTCATGGTTCTGATTGTCGATTTTGGCAAGCGCGCCGGGCGTGGAGCCCTCAAACTGCTCGAGCGTCCGGCGCGCTTCTGCTGGTGCTTGGTTCGCGAGCGATGAGTACGGCCTGACATTGTTGTAATCGTATCGCCAAAGGGCCAGCTTGCGCCGGGCATCGTCCAGGCTGTCGAACATTTCCTCGTTCAGGAGTTCAGCGCGAACGCTGCCGTTGAAGGACTCGATGAAGGCATTCTGCCGAGGCTTGCCCGGGTCGATGTAACGGAGTTTCCCCGTTTTGATGGTAAGCCTCCGGTGTAGGCCGTTTGGCACGATTGAGCCATTGATCTTAAGGCATTGCCTTATGGCATGCGCTGCAGTTGTTTCTCCGATTGAGAACTTCGCGACTGACGAAGTTGGCCGTCGTCGGCGCTGGTCAGACGCGGACAAGGTGCGGATCGTCGAGGCAAGCCTACGCGGCCATCGGCAAGGGTCGGCGACGGCACGACGATACGGGATTTCGCGATCGCTTCTGACGGTTTGGCGGCGTGAGTATCGGACGGGTGCCCTTAACGGGTGCGGGCGGAGCGGGGGCTTCGTGCCGCTCGTGGTCGAAGACGCCACGCCGACGCGTCTGGAAGCAGCCATGGTGCCGGGCACGATGGAGACGATCGGCATCACGCTTACGAACAGGCGTCACATGACGATCCCTGCTTCACTGGCATCGGCGCATCTGGCGGCGCTGCTGCCCGTACTGGATCCGCGATGATCGCGTTCCCGGCGGGGGTGCGCGTGTGGATCGCAGGTGGCGTGACCGACATGCGCTGAGGGATGAACAGCTTGGCGCTGAAGGGTCTTGGGCGTGACCCACATGCCGGCGAAATCTTCTGCTTCCGTGGGCGCCAGGGTGATCTCGTGAAATTGCTCTGGCATGATGGGGTGGGCATGTCGCTCTATGCAAAGCGGCTCGAGGCGGGAAAGTTCATCTGGCCGGTGAGCCAGTCCGGACAGGCTGTTCAGGTCTCGGCGGCGCAGCTCGGCTATCGTCTCGAGGGGATCGACTGGCGCAATCCGCCGTGGACGCAACGTCCTGAGAAGGTTGGATAAATCGTCGGGAAAGCCCTTGTTTTTGTGGGCTATGGTGCGCTGCCATGGTAGATGACGGCCATGTCAGACAACCGCTCCGAACTCAAAGAATTGCGCGCCGCACTTGCGGCGGTGGAGGGGCGAGCCGCCTCGGCCGAAGCCGATCTCGCGCGGGCGCGCGCGGTGGTCTCGACCTCCGAGGCGATGATCGTCGGCCTCGAGGTCGCGCTGCTCAAGCGAGACAAGTATGGCCGCAGCGCGGAACGTAGCGCGAAATTGCTCGACCAGCTGGAACTGCAACTCGAGGAGCTGGTCGCAGACGCCGCCGAGGACCGGGTGCAGGCCGAGCGGAAGACGACCAGGGTCGGTGCCTTCATGCGGCGCAAACCGGTCAAGAAAGCCTTTCCCGAGCATCTGCCGCGCGAGCGTGTGGTGGTCGAGGCCCCGGCACATGTTCATGCTGCGGATCCGATCGCATCGTGAAGATGGGCGAGGACATTACCGAAACGCTCGAAGTGGTGCCGCGCCCGTGGAAGGTCATCCAGACGGTCCGCGAGAAGTTCACATGCCGGCCTGCGAGAAGATTACCCAGCCCCCTGCGCCCTTCCATCCGATCCCGCGGGGATGGGCGGGTCCCAGCCTGCTGGCGATGATCGTTCTTGGAAGTATGGCCAGCATCAGCCCCTCAACCGTCAGTCCGAACGCTACGCCCGTGCCGGTGCCCGCGCGCCTTGAGCAGGCTCAGAAGCGAATGGATCCGCCGCCGCGCCCCATTCTGCGGCGGGTGGGACGAGATGGGCGAGATGACGAGGATGGTGGACAAGGGAAAGGGTGCAGACCTGAGCGATAGAAGGACAGAAATACCCCTATCCTCGAGACTGGAGGATTTGTATCTAAATCTGCCTTTCGTCGCTGTTTCGACGGGTGCTTCTTGGCGCTTTCTCGTGTTTGCCGGATATCCCGGCCAGCTTCCGGCCTGTGAGTGCCCCGGACGTCCGGCAGGACGAAGACATGTGTCGTCCGGATTGCCCTATGGCCCGGCGTCGAGGCCCGCATCCTGCATCTGCTCCCTGTCGGGCAGATCGTGCAGGCTCTCCAGTCCGAAGGCGACAAGGAAGGCTTCGGTCGTCACGAAGGTATAGGGCGCGCCACGGCGTGGCGCGCGCGGCCCGTTGGCGATCAGGCCGCGCGCATGCAGCCGGCCGATCAGGTCGCGGCTGATCTCGCGGCCGAAGATGTCCTTGAGCCCGTCGCGCGTGACGGGCTGGTGATAGGCGATCGCGGCCAGGACCGCGACGTCGAATTCGCTCAGGTTCAGAAGCTGATTCCCCACATCCGCTGCCGCACGGATCGCAGGCGCATAGGCGGGCCGCGTCCGGAACATCCAGCCGCCGCCCAGCCTGGCGATTTCGAAGGCGCGTCCTTGCAGATCGGCGGCGAGGTCCGCGACCAGAAGATCGACCGAGGCTCCTTGCCCCACCACCCGCGCCAGATCCTCGCGCGACACCGGCGCGGCGCTGGCGAAAAGGACCGCCTCGATCCGCCGCATCCATTCGCGCCATCGCAATTCCGGCGGCAGGTCGACAAGTTCGCGGTCAAGCTCCGGCTCGGTCTCGCCCTGCGCCACGGCTACACCCCGTAGAGCCTGAACGTGTCGCGGCCGGTCAGCTCCCGGATCGCACCCAGGTCGATCAGCCGGTCACAGAGCCGCCGGGCGGCCCGATCGGACAGGGGAAGCGCCGCAGGCGCAACGGCCTCCCGGGTCAGGAACATCTGCACCGCCTCTTCCGCCCCTTTCGCCCTCAGCCTGGGCGCGACGGCGCGCAGATATGCCGCGCGCCGTGTCAACTCCGCGGCCAGGCGCACCGCGTCACCAGCGGCCGACATCGCGGCCCGATGGCAGGCCAGGCACAGATCCCCGCCGCGCCGGCGCAGGTCCGCACGGGACAGGCCCGTCGCCAGCAAGGGCAGGAGGTGATCCCAGCCAAGTGCCCGCGCAAGGACGGCATCCGCGAGGATCAGCGCGGGCGACTCGGCCCGCGGCGACTCGGCCAGGACAGCCTCCAGCACCACCGCCGCACGGCTCATCGGCGCACCCTGCCCGGTATTCAGCGAGCGCGCGATCCGGTCCATCCCGATATCCGGAAGCGCCCGGTGCAGCGAGCTGGGCGAAAGGGGCCGGTCCACCGCGCGCCGCCAGGCCAGGTAGACCTCTCCCGCTGGGCCGGGCAGGTCCCCGGGACGGAGCAACAGAACCGCATCGCGCAACTCCCCCGCCCGCTCCGGACGCCCCGACTGTGTCATCCGAACCTCGGACGCACGCAGCGCCAGCCGGTCACGCATCAGGGCGCAGGGCACCACAGCCCGCCCCATGACATCATGCAGATGGCTGAGAGCCGCACCCGAGAGAAACGCTGCATCTTCAAGGGTTTCAGCCCGGGCCGAGGTGATCCAGCCGGGCATCGCGGATATCGAATCGGAGATGTGCGACGGATAGTGGCTGGCGCAGGTCATGATTGAACCCTATCCCATAACGGCGCTTTCATCTATCATTTAACGCAGAAACCGCCGCCATCTACGGAGCTTCATCATGTCCGATAATCTTGTATTATCGGACATGATAAAATACACTGAATCCAATGCCGGGAAAAAGCGACAAATCGCGCTCAGAGGCGCCCGCCAGGTCGTCGGTCGACAAAGACGCCCGGAGCGACCGATCTGTGAGCGACGCCGTGGGCCTGCCCGCACATGTGACCGGGTCCGGCTCCCTCGAGAGATTGGTGAAAACTGCCAGCAACTACGCACGGGCGGCCGCATCCGAGAACACGCTGAAGGCCTATGCAAAGGACTGGGAACATTTTGCGCGTTGGTGTCGGATCAAGGGCGCTGACCCCCTGCCGCCCTCGCCCGAGATGGTCGGGCTCTACCTCGCGGACCTGACCTCGGGTTCGGGCCTCTCCCCTGCCCTGTCCGTCAGTACGATCGACCGCCGTCTTTCGGGCCTCGCCTGGAACTATGCACAACGCGGCGTCCCGCTCGATCGGAAGGACCGCCACATCGCCCGCGTTCTGGCCGGGATCCGGCGTAGACATGCGCGGCCCCCCAGGCAGAAGGAGGCGATCCAGGCCGACGACATCCTCGCCATGGTCGCCACCCTGCCCTTCGATTTGCGCGGGTTGCGTGACAGGGCGATCCTGCTTCTGGGCTATGCTGGCGGATTGCGCCGCTCGGAGATTGTCGCCCTCGATGTCCACAAGGATGACACATCGGAAAGCGGCGGATGGATCGAGATGCTCGACGCGGGTGCGCTTCTGACACTGAACTCGAAAACCGGCTGGCGGGAGGTCGAGATCGGGCGCGGTTCGTCCGAGCGGAGCTGTCCGGTTCATGCGCTCGAACAATGGCTGGAATTCGGGCGGGTGGATTTCGGCCCGGTCTTTGTCGGCATCTCGCGGGACGGCAAACGGGCGCTGGACCGACGGCTGAACGACCGGCATGTGGCGCGGCTGATCAAGCGGTGCGTGCGTGATGCCGGCATTCGGGCCGACCTGCCCGAGACGGAGCGCCTCGCACTGTTCTCTGGTCATTCCTTGAGGGCCGGACTCGCCAGTTCGGCGGAGGTCGACGAGCGCCACGTCCAGAAGCAACTCGGCCACGCCTCCGCCGAGATGACCCGCCGCTACCAGCGACGCCGCGACCGGTTCCGCGTGAACCTGACCAAGGCCGCAGGACTTTGACCACCCGGTCATTCGGTCGTTTATTGGTGATACATAAAATTGCAAACGGCCCGTTTTCATGTCCCTGATAGGCTATGCCCGCGTTTCCACAGAGGATCAGACCCCCCTGCCCCAGTCCGAGACGCTGCAATCGGCGGGCTGTGCCGAGATCTTTGAAGAGCACGCCTCAGGCGGCAATCGCGCGCGTCCTGTGCTCGCGCGGGTGCTCGAACGGGTCCAGAGCGGCGATACGCTGGTCGTCGTGCGGATCGACCGGCTTGCGCGGTCTCTGTCGCACTTACTGGAGGTGATCGAGCGTCTGGAGGCCAAGGGAGCTTTCTTCCGCTCGCTGCAGGACCCCATCGACACCGCCTCCCCTCAAGGAAAATTCACATTGCAGGTTCTGGGCGCCGCGGCGGAGTTCGAGCGCGCGCTGATACGTGAGCGCACGAAGGCCGGGCTTGTCTCTGCACGCGCCAAGGGCCGCGTTGGTGGCAATCCTGGGCTTCGCACCAAAGACCCCGCCGCGCTGCGCAAGGTGCGGCTGGCACGACAGGACGGCTACATGGAGCGCCTGAACGAAACCGCGCAGGATTGGGTGCCCCATGTGCGCCGCCTACGGCCGGATATGGCCTGGGAAGACGTGCTGCGGATTATCAATGCCCCCCTGCCCCAAGACCGCCGTTGGACGCAAAGCCGCCTGCTCCGTGCCGTGAAGGCATATGTGCGGGATGGGTTCCTGCCCGCTGAAGTGCTTGGACGCGCTGGACGCCGCAAAACCGACGATCGCCTGCCTGCGATTGTTGCGGCCATCAAAGGTTCGGACCCGGATATCACGCTACAGGCGATCTGCGACCGGTTGGAAGCCATGCGTGAGCGGACTCCACGGGGACGCACAAGCTGGCAACCGTCATCCGTCAGGATGCTGTTGGAACGGGCGGAGCGACTTGGGTTGCTGGTCAGGCAAATGGATTGACGATGCGCAGCCGATCCTCGACCAGCAATCCGTCGTGCATGTCCTCAGTCCACAAAGTCGTGCACCCAGCGATCAGCGCGGCAGACACGATCATCGCGTCATAGACCGATAACTGGTACTTCTCTGCCAACGCGCGACCGACTTGATGGGTTTGAACCGTTAGGCCCTCGACAGGGCATACGGACGTAATACCCTCAAGAAACGCTCCGGTATCTTCCCAACTGAGCCCAGCTTTCCGTCGGCAATTGACCATCGCTTCGTTCAGGACCTGAACGCTGATCCGGGGTCCCTGCCCCAGAATTTCCTCCGCCCTCTCAGCCTTTGGACCATCGTCGAGCAGGTAGAGCACAACATTCGTGTCTGCGAATTCAGCGCTCATGCGCGGCGTCGCGGCTTAGACGCGCATCCTTGGGCAGTTTTCTGCGAAACCGCCTCAGCCCTTGTAGAACTTCATCGGCGCGAGTTTGGCGTCTCACAAGAATGGTTCCATCGTCCTTTACCAGGTCGACCTGATCGCCTTCCTTTAAGCCGAGTTCCCTCACAAGATCCGCGGGTAGCCGGACGGCAAGGGAGTTTCCCCATTTGGCAACTTGCATCTTGTCCTCTCAGGCATGGATAAACATCCAGTAATGTATATCCAGAACTGCCAAAAGGCAAGCTCTGGTGCGCTCAAAGCCATGCTGGAGCCCTCCGACAAGAGTTCTCCCCTGTCCCTTTTCGTGAGATGCGGTGCGTTACACCATGCAGCAGGAAGCCTAACAGCCTTGTGTTCGGTGACGACTCGCCCACTAGATGTGGAAAAACCTTGCGCGAATCCGACTCTTGCGCCAATAGTCACGGAAACGAGGCAAAAAACGTCAATTTCCGTGAACACGCCAAAGACGCGATGTCTCGGAAGCGAGAGGGCAGATGGATAATACCTTTGTGCATGAGGATCTCAACGCGGTGATCCGCCAGCATTCGGAATGGCTGGCGAACCAGTTGCATTCGCAACGTGAGAGCCTGTTTCCACCCGATGCCGAGAAGACCATGCGCAAATTCACCTCTGGTGAGGCTGCGGCGCTGCTCGGCGTAAACGATTCCTATCTTCGCAAACTCAACTTGGATGGCAAAGGGCCTTCTCCCGAGCTTACCGCCGGCAACCGTCGTCTTTACTCGGCGCAGGATATCCAGGCGCTGCGTGTACTCCTTGAAAAAACCGCTCGCAAGCCGGGCGATTACGTTCCCGGACGACGAGAAGGTGATCATCTTCAGGTCATCGGCGTGATGAATTTCAAGGGCGGGTCCGGAAAAACAACAACCTCTGCCCATCTCGCCCAACGGCTTGCCCTGCGCGGATATCGTGTGCTGGGCATTGATCTTGACCCACAAGCTTCCTTCACCGCGCTGCACGGCGTTCAGCCGGAATTGGACCTCGAAGATGGCGGCACTCTCTACGATGCGATCCGCTATGAGGACCCGGAGCCGATCCGGTCGGTCATCCGCAAGACCTATATCCCCAATTTGGACTTGATCCCCGGCAACCTCGAACTGATGGAGTTCGAGCACGACACCCCGCGCGCGCTGGCGCAGGGCAATGCCGGACTTTTCTTCTTCCGCGTGAAGGAGGCGCTGGCCCAGGTCGATGAGGACTACGACGTGGTCGTCATAGATTGCCCTCCGCAGCTTGGCTTTCTGACCATGTCCGCCCTGTCCGCGGCCACGGGCGTTCTGGTGACCATCCATCCAGAGATGCTCGATGTGATGTCCATGTCGCAATTCCTCCGCATGACAGCCGACCTCATGGACGTGATCGCCGAGAGCGGCGCTGACATGTCTCATGACTGGATGCGCTATGTTTTGACCCGCTACGAGCCGCAGGATGCGCCGCAGAACCGCATCGTGGCTTTCCTGCGAACAATGTACGGCGAAGCCGTGCTGAATTCGCCCATGTTGAAGTCCACAGCCATCTCAGATGCGGGCCTGACCAAGCAGACACTTTATGAAGTGGAACGCAGCGCGTTCACGCGTTCCACCTATGATCGCGCGATTGAGAGCCTGAATACGCTGAATGACGAGATCGCCGACCTAATCCAGAAAACCTGGGGGCGCACATGACCAGTGGCAAGAAGAAGCGCATGTCAATGCTGGACAGTCTCGCGGCAGCTGGGGCCCCCTCCCCTGCCCCTCAGACAGGTGCTGTGACACCGATGATGACCTCGAATCGCGCCCTTCGGTCCGCCCGCGACGCGGTCGATTCCCATCATGTTTGGGAACTGGACCCGGCGAGCATCGAAGACGGGCGTATGGCGGACCGGCTTGACCCGGCCGATGTACTGGATTTGCGCGATGCGATTGAGGCGAACGGTCAGACTGTTCCGATCCTCGTGCGACGTGCGCCGGGTGAAGATGATCGCTACCTTTTGGTCTATGGGCGACGCAGGCTGGAGGCGATCCGTCAGTCCGATAAGGTTACCAAGGTTCGCGCGTTAGTCACCAACCTGGATGACGACAGCGCTCTGCGTGCTCAGATTTCGGAGAACATGGGGCGGCGCGATTTGTCTTTTATTGAAAAGGCCCTGTTCGCAAAGGACCTTGTGTCGTCCGGCTTCGGAAATCAATCTCAGGTTGCAGAAATTCTTACCGTCACGAAGTCGTCCATATCTATGGCGATCGCGATCGCGGACATGGTCGGGCCGGATCTGGTACGCGCCATTGGCGCCGCCCATGGCATTGGCCGACCCCGATGGGAATCCCTTGGTCGGGCCATCGACGAAAATGGTCTGGACTGCGAGGACCTTATCGGGATCGCGAAAGAGGCACGTGAAAATGCCGAGACCTCCATGGTGGTGGATGACGTTGCCTCTACCAATGACACGTCCATCCAAGCGTTCCTGGCCGTAGAAAAGGCTGTGACCAAGGCGATTAAACCGGCCAAGTCGCCCTCCCCTGCCCCACCTTCCAGCGTCCCGCTGAAGATCGGCGGCAAACGCGGCGGCACGGTCAAACGCACTGCCAAGGGCCTATCGATCGAGTTGGCGGGTGGAGACTTCGCCGATTGGGTCGAGACGCAAGTGCATGACATGATTGAAGACCTTCACGAACGCTGGAAGCAGCGGTCGGAAGACTGAGGAAGAGCAGAAATCAAAGAAGGAGGCACGAAAAGGCAAAAGAAAAGGTCCCGCAAAGCGACCACTCCACGAGACCCTAACTTGTTTCTAGCACCTTCAAGGTAGTGTCCGGAGCTATTTTCCGCAAGTCCAAAGTGATTCGCGGACCGGGATATTTTTGTCTTCGTGAATGACAAAATGGACTACACGCCCGTAACGCCGTTCCGGCGAACGATAGATGCTGCCATCCTGAAACATCAGGCAGCGACCCAAGAAGACCTGCCCCCAGCCGGCGCCAACAAGTGGGAGGTCCTGAGGGAGCTCGCTGCCGCTCGAGTCGCGTTCGGCTTGTCCGATCGGGATTTGACGGTGCTTCAGGCGCTGGTCAGCTTTCACCAAGCGACAATTCTCGGAGGCAATGACAGCGAATTGATTGTACATCCGTCCAACAAGGCGATTTGCGAGCGCCTGAACGGCATGCCCTGCTCGACGATGCGGCGCCACCTCTCCAACCTTGTGCAGACTGGCTTTGTTGTCCGGCGCGATAGCCCCAATGGGAAGCGCTATGCCCGCCGCTACGGCGACGAAAAGGTTGCGTTTGGGTTCGACCTCTCTCCGCTCGTTCGACGCTTCCAGGAGGTTTGTGAGGCCGCTGAGACCGTCCGGGCCGCAGAAGAGCGGTACAAGCGCTTACGTGCCACTGTGAGCCTCATGCGGCGTGACCTCGCAGGGCTGGCCGAGTACGGGCGCTCACTTCGTCCGGATCAGGGCGTCTGGGACCAATTCTCTGATCTTGCGGCCCTAATGGCCCGAGATCTTCGCAGAAAACTCGAAATGGAAGACCTTAGGCGCATCGAAGACGCTTTGGGGTCAGCTTTAGATCACGCCCGAAGCCTTCTGGATGGCTGTGAAACAGAAAATATGAGCACCAATGATGCTGTTTCTGAGCAGCACTATCAGAATTCAAATAAAGACTCTTATGATCTTGAACCTCGCTTAGAAAAAGCGCGGGGCGGAGGCGCTGTGCGCGAAACTCCAGAAGTTGCCAATAGTCATCTGTGTTCTGAAGATGAGGGCAACTCAACGGCAACTATTGACGATCAACTGATGCCGAACATACCGCTTGGTCTCGTCCTCGCTTCCTGTCAGGAATTCAAAGCGTATTCCGAGCAGCCCGTGCGCCACTGGCACGATCTGGTCCGGGTGGCTGATGTGGTCAGGCCCATGATGGGTATTTCCCCGTCCGCGTGGGACGAGGCGAAACGCTATATGGGTCCCGAAGAAGCGTCTGTTGTGATCGTTGCAATGCTTGAACGGTTTGCGGATATCCGATCACCTGGAGGCTACTTGAGAACCCTATCTTCAAAGGCAGCAATTGGGGAGTTCTCCTGCGGTCCGATGATCATGGCCTTGATGCGGCGGGATGCTGCATGATGAGTTCACAGCTGTGAACTCGGCTGACAAGTAGGATAGCTCGGGATAGTTCACAGCTGTGAACTTCTTTCCAACACGGTCAGAGGTTGCGCTCGCGGACTTGGCCAGAAACAGGGTGCTTCGGTTGCCAGTCACACGGGCATGTCACCGTCTCCAAAGAGGTTTGGAAAGAGCCGCTCTCTATAATCCAACGGAAACGTCAACCGTACTGGCGTCTTCGGCGAGGCGGACGTCATGTATCCGGCGGCGGTCAGTTTACTCAGCGTGTTGCGAGCAGTACGCTCGGACGTCTTGAGCACAATCTGCGCATCGCCTCGTTCCAGTGCCCCATGACGAAGAACCGCCGAGATTAGTTCCGGCGCTCGCTTGTCATCGATGGTATCTGCAACAAGACGACGATACCGTTGGTCTAGTCCGCCGAGATCGAACAATCTTGCTGAGAAGGTGATCTGGTCGAGCGTCACCTTTAGGAACCATTCACTAAACGTCTTCAGTGCCGCTTCTGACAGGTTCCCCCGTCCGTCGCGGTCTCCGCGGCGTGGACTGTCGGCCAGATCCATCATCCGTTTGTACTCGCCTCGATCGGTTAGCCCGCGGGCCAGCCCACGTGATACGGACCAGAGCCCTTGGCCACCAATCCCCGCTGTGAGGGCCATGGCATGAGACATCAGTCTGCTGACACGACCGTTCCCATCCGGGAAAGGGTGGATGTAGTTGAGCCGGTGATGTGCAGAGGCGATCGCGATGATCCGTCCGCTCGAAGACCGCGCCGCAATCTGAAATCGTTTGTCGAAATGGTCCATGAATGCCGCGACGCGCGACGATGAAGGAGGTAGGTGGCGCCCGACCGCAACTTCCCGATCATCATCCTGGCGCATGCGTCCCGGAACGATGGGTTCTTGTGTGCCGTCGGGATGTTCGATGACCCGAAACTCATCCGGCATCTCTTCGTAGAAGCTCTTATGGACCCAAGTCAGGAATTCGACGGATGTGGGGCGGGGCAGGGTGCCCTTGCGATGCATCTCGTCGATGGCCCGTTGAACGATGACGTGCGCTCGGGCCTCAAGGGCGAGGGGACGGGTTTCTTCCTCAAGCTCGGCGCCCGCCAGCGCCCTTTCGATGTCGCGGGGGCGCGTGTTGTGTCCTTCGATCAGGTTGGAGTAGTAGCAGTTCATCACGCGGACGAGATCGGCAAGCTCGGCTGCGCTGTCAGGATGCAACCCTTGTCCCAGCCCGGTGGCTTCCCTCTGGATGTCGACCGAAAGGTCTGCCAGTTCTGTGGGAATATGCTCCTCGAAGAAGCAGGGTTCGATCCTGGCGGGTGTTTCCAGCATTTTTGCCGATCTTCCATGTTTGCAAAGTAATTGAAAAATAAACACATTTCGTACTTTCAAGCAAGGTTTTGCCGATATGCGTTGCCGATCTTGCCTGCCGATCTGGAATTGCTGCATGAAATCAATGGCTTCGGCAGAAGGGCCGGGCTTTTCGGTTTTGTTGTGTGCCCAAAGGGGCCGGAAAAAGAGAAAGTGTCCTTCGGGTTTTGTGACTGACGGATGAGGGCCTTTGGGGTCCCTCAGATGGGTCCGGGCCGGATTCCGGTCTGCTGTTATTGATGAAGGGCATTCCGATGCAAACAGGTGTCTTGTGCGTGTTACGCGCGACCGCCGCCTCGTGGTGGCGGCACAAGGAACTACGCCGAACCGGCCAGACGGGCCAGGCACTGCAGCTCGAGCGTGAGACCGTCCTGCGTGATCTCGGCTATCTGAAGCAGGCGGCGTCATTGCCAAACGCGCACGTGATCTGCGGGGAGGGTGGGACATTCCTCCATCTCGGTTGGACCACCGTTTCGACCTTCGCGCCGATCGAGCGCTTTCCCTTGGCCACTCTTGTGGTCGCACGAGGGACGCCCTTCATCGATATCCGACCCGTCACCGATGTCATTGCCTTCGCGAGACTGCCGCGGGTGGCGCGGGACGGATCGGTCGACCCTGATCCTTGCGGTTCTGGCAGATCCGTCTCGCTGACCGCCTACATCGACATGGTCGAAGCCCTCGGTGCCAGGATCGCCAACGATCCGAGGCCCCTTCAGTCAATCTGATCACCATTCCCTCTCACCAAAACTCGAAAGGACGCCCGCCATGGCCCGATCCCGCACGCCCA
>NZ_RBVZ01000021.1 GCF_004000435.1 Alexandriicola marinus | reverse complement strand
CCCTTCTTCGTAGTGGTGGGGGTCATGGCCGCGCCGGTTTCTGAAAATATCAGCCCTTTGAGCAGCGCCGGTGTCTGCGCGCGGGTGTTGTTGGCCCGTTTACGGGGACTCTCCTGCAGGATGGCGTGGGCGCGGTCCCAGAGGGCCTCGTCGATGATGGCATCATGTTCGCCGGGATATGCAGTGCCCTTGTGGACCGCCTCGCCGCGATAAACACGGTTCTTGAGCAGCCGGTAGAGATAGCCCTTGTCGATCAGCGTCCCCTGCTTGTTGCGGGCTCCTTCGCGTCGGAGCTCCCGTGCCAGCATGGTGGCGGACCCAAGTTCGACAAAGCGCTCAAATATCCGCCGAACTTGCGCGGCCTCGTTCTCGTTCACGATGAGCTTGCGGTCGGCGACATCGTACCCGAGGGGGACGTAGCCGCCCATCCACATGCCCTTCTTCCGGCTCGCGGCAACCTTGTCTCGGATCCGCTCGGCTGTGACCTCACGCTCGAACTGCGCGAAGCTGAGCAGGATGTTCAGTGTGAGCCGTCCCATCGATGTTGTCGTATTGAAGGACTGGGTCACCGACACGAAAGTGACGCCATGCCGGTCGAAAAGCTCGACCAACTTCGAAAAATCCATCAGGGCGCGGCTGAGGCGGTCGATCTTGTAGACCACGATCACGTCAACGAGGCCGTCTTCGACATCGGCGATCAGCTGTTTCAACGCCGGGCGGTCCAGCGTGCCACCAGAAAACCCGCCGTCGTCGTAGCGCTCGCGCAGGCAGGCCCAGCCTTCGGAGCGCTGACTGGCGATGTAGGCCTCGCAGGCCTCGCGTTGCGCATCGAGGCTGTTGAACTCCATGTCGAGCCCTTCTTCGGTGGACTTGCGGGTGTAGATCGCGCAGCGCAAGCGGCGGTTCGGACGCATTTTACTGTCCATGTTCAAACCTCCCGCGAACGGGTTTGCAGGCCGAAGAAGCGGTAACCGTTCCAGCGCGTGCCAGTGATCTCGCGAGCAACGCCGGAGAGCGACTTGTATTTGCGGCCCTCCCAGTCGAACCCGTCCTTCAACACGGTCACCGTATGCTCCACGCCGTTCCATTCGCGGATGAGCTGTGTGCCCTCGACGGGATTGCGAGGATCCGTGATCTGTTGCTTGCGGCGCGCGATCCCTTCGACCTCGTCGGCGAGCAGGTCGAGCATGCGTCGGGTTTCACGATCAGGCCCGCCATAGGTCAGTTCCTGAATTCGATAGGCGAGCCTGCCTTCCAGAAATGCGCGGCTGTTGTTGGGCGCGGAGCTGCCCATCAGGGTTTCCCATTCGGCTTTCAATTCCTTGACGGACTTGGCCTTCAACGCGGCCAGACGCGACAGTACCGTTTGATCCAGGCTGGCATCCTGGCCCGGTGTGGGCGGTGTTATCTTATTGTGATGCTTCATCAATTCCTCCGATGCGGATACGTTTCCTGCGACGACCACCGCTCTTTCGAGGCGGTAAGTCCACGAAACGGTCTCCGGTTTCGGCAGATAAAAAGCTGGACTTCTCGGCCAGAACACGAACCAAGCCGGCAGCGAGGATGTGGCCGATTTCTTCGAGGCGCGCCTCAGGCGACATGCGCTCAGGGCACAGGGGATTGGGCCCGGAGATCGAACCTTCTGGATTGGACGACATGGCGACTTTTCGCGATTAAGATGATGCCCGAATGGTATCGCGAAATCAGGAAAAAACAAGTAAATCAATAATTTGTGGAATTCTTCGACCTGTGCGAAGAGCCGCGCAAATCTGCGTATGCGCTTTGCCAGGTCATTGGTTGTCGTGACCGGGTCGGCAGCGAATCAGCGCCGGGAACCGCTCATGAATTGGTCGACGCAGTCTGCAACAGGCTCGGTGTCAAATTCGCGGCCATCGATAGCATCGTCAAACTGTAGGATGGTCAGCGACATATCGAGAAACTCGGATACCATCGCTAATTCTCGTACTGGTTCAGATCCACCGCTGAAGTTCCAGATCCCATCAGGACGCTGAACGGGGGTTTCTGATACGAAGCCGCTTCCCCAATCACCATTTGTAACGAGCGCATTGTCCGGGATTGGCATGCCTGACCGAACGAAGATCCCGCTTTTCAGAGCCGACTTACTCGCACGTCCCCATTTCGCGAATCCGTCGCGCGCCACAATCATAGCTGCTCGGTTTTCCGTGAAATCGATCCACTTACGGCAGGCGGCTATGAGCGACACACCATAGCGATGCGTGACATGATTCAGCAGGCCAACACTCATCTCATCGCCGTTCAGCTGTGCTCTATAATCATCGAGCGGCATCAGAAGGTAGGACGCGAATGTGTCGGCTTCCTCTTCACGCTGTCTCTCCGCCTCCTGCCAGGCACCAGGCCTCAGAGGTTTGCATTGGAAGTCGCAATCACGCATGAGGCTACCCGTAGCGTAATCCTTGCTCGACAGCAGCGGTCTGTGGAGCTGATAGTGACCGAATTCATGGGCGATGGTGAACCGACCACGGCCGCGATAGCGCGGGTCGTCGTTGTAGACGATGTGCCATTCCGGGCGCCTTCGATGCGGTCGGAGCATCCCCTCGACGCCCGGCAGTTCCCCACCGCCGATCTTGCCGATTGGGTCCTCGTTGTTCCGCGACACCTCGCGGGCGAGAGCTTCGACGTCGACCGGAAAACGGTCCTCTCCGAGAACCTGGCGAAGGAGGTTCGAGAGCCGATTAGCCTCTTTCTGCGGAGATTTGCGCTTTCCGTCCGTCATCAGTCGTCGTCCAGGATATCCAGCATCTTGCGCAGGCGCTCTTTCACTGGAGCGTCGAGCTTTTTGTATTTTCGGAAGAAGGCAACGTCTTCAGCATTCTCCTCCTCCTGTTCTCCATCGCCAACCAGCAAGAACTCGACGGTGGTGCCGAGCGCGGTAGCGATCAGGGCCAGCTTTTCGGCCGAGGGTCGCGCAACCTCCTTGTTCTCTATCTCCCACATGTAGCTCTTGCTGGATCCGACCCGCTCGGCGAGTCCCTCCAGGGTGAGGCCGCGCTTTCTTCGCAGCTCGCGAACGCGCTCCCCAAGCGGTGTTGGCACGGTGAACTCCTCTCCATCGGTGGTTCGTTTTTACAATACATCTAGTCCTTGACACGCCATACGCGCAATCCCTATCTTCTGCGCAGGTTCGCTAGTCCGAACTTTGATTCACGCGGAAACCAGACAAGGAGGCCGGAATGGCTGAAGGCAAGAAACCGGGCACGCATCACGTCGTGCCGAACGCGGACGGTGGATGGGATGTCCGTCGTGGCGGAGCATCGCGTTCCAGCGGGCACTTCGACACCAAGCAGGAGGCGGTTCAGCGCGCCCGCGAAATCAGCCGCAATGCCGAGACCGAGCTGAAGATCCACAACCGTGATGGGCGGATCGCGCAGTCGGACTCGCATGGCAACGATCCCCGCAACATCAAGGGCTGAGGAGGTGTAGGGCATGGCGTCGGTGACGAACTTCATCCGCAACACCCCTCCTGCCTGGTTGCGGGACTATTTCACAAAGACCGGGATCGTGTTGCCGACGCCGGTGGATTGGGACGCGTCCGAACCGGAGGTCGTGAAGCCCTTGCTTCAGGCCGTCGACGAAATGGACGACGAAGCTCGGGGCCGCATCATCAACGATGGCGAGCGTGTCGGCGCGATGGCCGACAATGCCGGCCAGACGGCGCTCTACAGCGTCGCCGAGGATCGCGAAGTTCTCGACGAACTCGAGAATGGCCACGCCCGGTCGCTGTGGCTTTTCCTCCACGACCGTGACCGGTTCCGGCATGCCGAGGAGGTTCGCTTCACCGATGAGCGCCGTCGCGGGCGGAGCTGGGATGGCTTCATCTCCGACGCGAACCTGGACGTCAGTCGCGACGCGCATGCCTTGGATGCATTCAAGGCGGCACTTCGACAGAGGTTTGCGTCGAAGAACGTCCATGTCGACATCTTTGCGCGTGTTCGGCCCACCTTCGACGGCGACGACTGCGAGCTCGTGCAGATCACGGTCTATCGGGAGGGCTTGCCGGACGATCACTTCGCCTTTGATGATGATGGAGAGCTGGTGCGGCAGCCTTACCGGCCCGTCTTTGAGGCTGCCATGACCTATGAGCCTACGACCGGGGTGATCGAGGTCGTCGCCGGCGATCGCGAAAGCCGGTCCGAGATGGCGCAGTTTCTCGCGCGGGACCTTCTCGGCGTGGAGTTCAGGGACGAGAAGGTGCCGATGAGGCACTACGATCTCGGGGTGCTCTTGGCGCCGCATTCCTTCCCGACCGATGTCGAGGACGGGATCGAGCGGGTTGAGGTTCGCCAGATGAGACTGATGCCGATCGACGCCGTCGGGGAACGCGTTACTCTGGAATCTCTCAGCAAGGCTGACCGCAACATCTGGATGATGGCGGAGGCTCGGCTTGGCCCTGGCAACCCGCTCACCGGCGGCTGGGTGGCAACGCAGGCGAAGCTGGCGATCAAGTTCCATCGGAAACCGGGCGCTCGTCGCGGCCGCACGCTGCCGCTGACGATCACCATGCCGCACGGCTGTAACCTCAAGGATCAGACCGAGGAAGAGCAGGTGATCGGGGAGAAGTACCTGCGCCGCTGGGGAATTCTGGTCGATGACCCGGTCGTTGTCGAAGATTGACGAGCGAGCCGCGAGGCTTTTCGTCAACATCGTCGAGACAGAGGAGGCGCGGATCGCCGGCGCCATCCTGAGCGACTATCATGCCGCCAGCGCCGCGCCTCTGATCGGCACTGGTCTCCTGGTGCCGGAAGGGCCCGTTCCGGCCGCTACATCGCTGACCGACCACGACGATGAACCTGTGAGCCTCGAATGGTCGCCCGAGCATCATGCCTACGGTTACTTCAGTCCTGCGGCGGGATGGGTAAACGTCGATGAGAGGCGTCTCCAGGTCTATCGGATCGACGCTCTGGCCTTTCTTCAGCGGTTTGCGGCTCGGCTTGATCTACCGGTAAAGGCGCGGCCGGCTGAACGCATTTCGGGCATCCTGTGGGAGTTGGGTGGTGTTCGATTGCCTGGACGCGGAGGCCGGGTCCCGGTCTGGTTCGCGCGGAGGCTGAACGATCGGGATGTCTGGCGCCAGGTCTGCGCTCATCTTAGTGGCCGCCCTCCCAGGGATTTCAGGGTCGTGGTGACTACGTCAGCTACCCACGTTCTCCCCGAAGCCGAGTTGTCACGGCACCAGTTTATCGCGCTGGATGATCTCGTGGATCATAGCACTGGACTCGTCATTGAGCCCACCTACCTCGCCGCGCAATTGAAGTCCGGCGCGGCTTCCCGTGCGGCGGATCCCGTGCGTCACGCGGCTGGGTTCCGCCATGTCTGGGTGGGCGACCGGGAGTTCAGGTTCGGCGGCGACAAGCGGCGCCAGATCGTCGAATACCTCTTCAATGCCTGGGAAGACGGCGTGGAAAGCGTCAGCACAGAGGTCATGTTCGCCGATCTTGAGTTCAATTCGTCGAGCCGCATGAGAGACATCTTCAAGGATCACGAGGACTGGCGCGATCTGATCGATGCGTCTGGCGGGTCCAGCCGGCTTCGCATTAGAGAGCTTCTGGATGCGAACACCGCTAACGCCGATTGATCGTGTCCTCGGCGATTTGAAGTTGCCCCATAACCCAATCGAAGGGCGGTGCGTCGCCAAGCATCATGCCCTGCATGGCCTCATAATCTGTCTCGATCGCCCCGCGCAGTTCGTCGGGTGGTACAACGCACAGCGACCCGGGAACGGCCTCATCGAACTTCTTCCACGCCTGTTTGAACGCAATAAGGTTGTGCTCCCGGACCGCCGTCAGCAGCGCCTCGTCTGCCAAGGCAGCCTCGCCGACATCTGTGCCCGTGATCATCGCGACATCGTAATAGTGGCGCGATATCCTGTCCTTGTCCGCAGGCACTCGAGCTTCATCGCGATGTCCGCAGAATGCGCCGTGTAGGATCAGAAGTTTTTCCAGGTAGGTGCGACATGGGGAAACGACATGGATGTTGTCGACCTTGAATGACCAGCCTTTAGCGAGATCTTCTGCGATGTACGGGGTCACGCTGGCCATGGCGTTAGGGTCGAGTGCTGATCGCGCACCCGCTTCGAGTTTCACGCGCGGCAAGACGTAGGGAAGATCGGCGCTCGGGTAGAGTGTGGGGTATTCGATCAGCAGTGTCTGTTGATCACCGTCCTCATCATCGGGAACGATCCGGCACCGCTCGTCGAGGAGCGGACCCAGAGCCGCAGCGAGATCGCCGCGGATGTAGGTACCACAGGCATCTTTCAGTTCGTCGAACAGCGCTTTGCGCTTCTTTCCAGAGATGTACTCATGACTCGTGGGGTCTCGATCGGCTCCGAAACCCAAGTCCTCTCGATAGACTACGAGGTCGATGTCTTCGGAAAAGCGGCGGATGAGCCCATATGCCTTGGACAGCGCCGTGCCGCCCTTGAACAGGAGTTGCGGGTGACCGTCCGGCAAGCGGTTGTAGAGCGCGTCGAGCACTAAGCAGACCCAGAAGTCCTTCTCAACGTAGCTCGGCAACGTGTCGAGACGTTCTGCCGCCGCCTCGAACACGTCTTTTCTGTCCTGATCCGAAAGCGCGAGGAACCGCGCATAGCTCTCGCTCATCGCGCAGCGATCTGCGGCTCGACTAGACTATACGCGATGGGGGCGGCCCAGCTCGGTAGGCTGCCGCTGTTGCGGACGAGATCCTTCTTCACGGCATCCGGAAGTTTCCGCTTGAGCGTGGTCGCAACCCGTACGTCCGAAGCTGCCTGCGGTCCGAGCCAGCGCAACGCCTGCGCCACAGGCGCTGAAGATTTTCCGGCCCATGCCATCACGCTCGGTCCTGCATGCCGCAGGCGAACGGTTCGGTTGCCGATCTTCACGTCCCGCGTCGCACCGTCCGTCACATAGCTTGTCTTCGCAGGTACCGCATTTGTCAGTCCCAGCTGGTTCGCTGCGGCGATACCGTCGAGCATGATGCGAACACTGTCGCGCCGCGCGAGGGCTGCAACCGCCTTGTCCATATCGACCGGTGCAGGCCGCTTTAGGACGCCGCTTGTACGAGGAAGATCGTAAAGCCCTCGGCCGACACGACGCAGATCACCACTCTTTGCTAGTCGCGACAACGCCTGATCGATAGCTGCACGGCTACCGAGGTCGAGGAAGTCCTTTGGTGTGCAAACCCACTTCCCGCGACCCTTCGAGCGAAGGCGCTTCATGATTCTATCCGAAATACCAGTCATCTGAGCGATCCTAGCAGGCCTTTCTTTGTCAGAAACATAAGGTATTTTTCTGACGAAATCAATTCCTCCTCGAACGCCTCCTTTTTCCCTCCCCAGCGCCTCCCACGCCCTCCGCCATGTTGGTCCCGCAACAGTTCGCACAATCCCCAAGGAGGTTCACATGGCGACAAGGCACCTTTCCCAGATCGAGCTGGCGGCTCGCTGGAACATCTCGCACCGGACGCTGGAGCGTTGGCGGTGGACGGGCGAAGGCCCGAAATTCATCAAGCTCGGCGGCCGCGTGATCTACCGCCTCGAAGATGTCGAGGCATTTGAGGCTGAGCAGATCCGCGGCGCAGACGGCGAACCTCATCGCCCGATGTCGGCGTAAGGGGGCTGCAATGACCATCCCTAACAACATTACACTCGCGGAT
This sequence comes from Alexandriicola marinus, assembly GCF_004000435.1. Taxonomy (GTDB): domain Bacteria; phylum Pseudomonadota; class Alphaproteobacteria; order Rhodobacterales; family Rhodobacteraceae; genus Alexandriicola; species Alexandriicola marinus. The sequence goes on along the minus strand of NZ_RBVZ01000021.1, from coordinate 13,687 downwards.
ATTCCCGCCATGCCCATCGGCGAGATCGCCGCGCTTCCCGCAGACCAACTGGTGCTGCTGCAGGAGGCGGCACAGCAAGACCTCCAGCAGGCCAAGTCGGTGTCCGACTGGCTCGATGGCGCGATCGCGCTGAAATACACCGACCGGGCAACGGAGTGCCGTCGCGAAGTTGGCAAAGACACCGGCACGGTACGCATCAGCGATGGCAGTGTCACCGTGATCGCTGACCTGCCAAAACGCATCGATTGGGATCAGCGCGCGCTGGCAAAACTGGCCGAAACCATTGCCGCATCGGGCGAAAACCCTGCCGAGTTCATCGAGACCACGTTGAAGGTGTCGGAACGCAAATACGCCGCGCTCCCGGAGAGCTGGCGCAAGGGCTTCGAGCCCGCGCGCACGGTCCGCACTGGCAAACCCAAGTTTCGCCTGGTGCTGAAAGAGGAGGTGCGCTGATGGCCATTTCGCTCGCTTCCCTGCGCACAGCATCGGTGCTTCAGCCGCCGCGCATCCTGATCCACGGCGTTGCCGGGGTCGGCAAGTCTACCTTCGCGGCCGATGCGGACCGGCCTGTCTTCCTCATGACCGAAGATGGTCTGGGCAAGCTGCAGGTCCCGCATTTTCCGTTGGCGACGGGCTATGCAGAGGTGGTCGAGGCGCTCGACGCCTTGCTGGATGAGGACCACGACTATGGCACCGTCGTCGTCGACAGCGTCGACTGGCTGGAGCCGCTGATCTGGGCCGAGGCCTGCAAACGCAATGGCTGGGCCTCGATCGAGACGCCGGGCTTTGGCAAGGGCTATGCCGAGGCGCTGACCATCTGGCGCGAATATCTCGACCGGCTCAACGCGCTGCGCGACCGCAAGGGCATGGTGGTCATCCAGATCGCCCATACCGACATCAAGCGTTTCGACAGCCCCGAGCACGAGCCCTACGACCGCTATGTGATCAAGCTGCAGACCCGCGCTTCGGCGCTGCTGCAGGAACATTCGGATGTTGTGCTCTTCGCCAACTATCAGATCTCGGTCGCGAAATCCGATGTCGGCTTCAACAAGAAGGTGACCCGGGCGCTCGGGTCCGGTGCGCGCGTCATGCACACCGAAGAGCGCCCCGCCTTCCTCGCCAAGAACCGTTACGGCCTGCCGGACACCCTGCCGCTTTCGTGGTCGGAGTTCCTCGCAGCCATGCCGCAGCCTGAATGATCCAGAAAGGACAATACCATGGCACGTTTCGATACGTCCTTCGACGCGACCGGCGTCGAGCCCACCACCGCATACGAGGTTCTTCCCGCAGGCAAGTACCGCGCCCAGATCGTCGAAAGCGAGATGCGCGTAACACGCAATGGCATGGGTCAATTCCTGTGGCTGATGCTCGATATCCTGGAGGGCGAACACAAGGGTCGGAAGATCTTTGACCAGCTGAACCTGGTGAACCCGAACCCAACCACGGTCGAAATCGCGCAGCGGACGCTTTCGGCGATCTGTCACGCCACCGGCAAGATGCAGGTCAGTGACAGCGAGGAGTTGCATCTCATCCCGATGACCATTCAGGTGACACTCAAACCGCCCAAGAACGGTTACGGCGAGAGCAACGGCATTCGCTACCTGCTGCCCGAGCCAGGAGCGGCGGCCCTGCAAGCTGCAACTCCGCCCACCGGAGGGAGCGCCTCCACGCCGCCTGCGAAAATGGCCTCCGCGCCCTGGAACAAGAAGGGCTGAGCCTTCGCGCTGCCCTGCGCCCTGACTGACGGGGCAGCGCGCAACCCCATCTGAGGAAATTCCCATGACTGACATGACCAACGCGGCCCCTGTGGCTGCGACCAGCCCCGGCTTGCCTGAAGACCAGCGGCGGCTGATCGAGCTCGACGATGCCATTGCCAAGATCCGCACGCAGATCGCGACAGCCGATCTGGCCCGCCAGCGCGGCCAGAAGCCGATCGATCCGGACTGGTTCCACCGGGCCCGCACGGCCCTGCGCCACCTGTGCCGAGAGCGGGCAGAACAGCTCGCCCAAGGAACCGGCCGCCGTCGCCGCGAAAAGCTCAAGGACGCGCTGATCGGCATCCTGCGCGAACGCCATGATCCCGAGACCTGGGATGGCATTCTGGCCGAGGCCCAGGCGAGAGCCGAACGGGAGGGTCTGTGATGGCAGAACTTCCCGAAGCCCCCACGCCGACGCTGACGGCGATCTATGCCGATTACGAGTCTCGCCAGGGTGATGGTTTCCGCGACCACCTCGGGGCGTCGATCATCGGCAAATCCTGCGCTCGGGCGCTCTGGTACGATTTCCGCTGGATCACGCCCGCGCGCCATTCCGGCCGCCTGCTGCGCCTCTTCGAGACTGGGCAGTTGGAGGAGGATCGGCTCGTGCGCAACCTGCGTGCCACCGGGGCGACCGTGCTCGAGGTCGATCCCGAGACCGGCCGCCAGTTCCGGATCGAGGCCCATGGCGGGCATTTTGGCGGCTCTCTCGACGGAGTGGCCCTTGGGCTCCTGGAGGCGCCGAAGACCTGGCATGTGCTGGAATTCAAGACCCACTCGGTCAAGAGCTTCAACGAGTTGACCGCAAAGGGTGTCGTTCTGGCCAAGCCTCAGCACGCCGCGCAGATGCAGATCTACATGCACCTGACCGGCATCACGCGCGCCCTCTACGTCGCGGTCTGCAAGGACACCGACGCGCTGCATGTCGAGCGCATCGAGGCGGACCGCGCCATGGCCGAGCGCCTGCTGGAAAAGGCCGGGCGCATCATCTTCGCCCAGCATCCGCCCGCGCGGATCAGCGAGGACCCGGCCTGGTTCGAATGCCGGTTCTGCGATCACCATGCGGCCTGCCATGACGGCGGTGGCGCTTCGGTGACCTGCCGGTCCTGCCTGCATGCGACGCCAGTTGATGGCGGTTGGCACTGCGCGCGACACGACCGGATGCTGGCGCCTTCCGAGCAACGCGCGGCCTGCGGCCGCCACCTCTTCATCCCCGACCTCATCCCGGGCGAGATCACCGATGCGGGCGACGATGTCGTCACCTACCGCATGGCTGATGGCTCGACCTGGACCAATGACGCCCGTTCCCTGGAGGCTGCGCCATGCTGACCCTGCGCCCTTATCAAGAAGCCGCGATCACAGCGATCTACGGCTATTTCCAGACCCACACCGGCAATCCGCTGGTCGTCATCCCGACCGCGGGCGGCAAATCGCTCGTCATGGCGTCCTTCATCGAAGGTGTGCTGAAGGCCTGGCCCAATCAGCGCATCCTGATCGTGACCCATGTGCGCGAGTTGATAGCACAGAACCATGCCGAGATGATCGGCCTCTGGCCCGATGCTCCGGCTGGGATCTATTCGGCGGGCCTCGGCAAGCGTGAGGCGCATGCGCGGATCCTCTTCGCGGGCATCCAGTCGATCCACCGCCGCGCGGCCGAGATCGGCCACACCGATCTGGTGCTGATCGACGAGGCACATCTGATCCCCGGCAAATCGAGCACGATGTATCGGCGCTTCCTCGACGCACTGAAGGCGATCAACCCGGCGCTGAAAGTGATCGGCCTGACCGCCACGCCGTTTCGGCTCGACTGCGGGATGCTGCACGAGGGGCAGAACGCGCTCTTCACCGACATCGCCTATGAAGCCCCGGTCCGCGTGCTGATCGATGCGGGGTATCTGAGCCCTCTGGTCTCGAAACAGCCCACCACCCGGCTCGTCGTTTCGAAGGTGGGCACCCGCGCTGGCGATTTCATTGCGCGCGATCTGGCGGCGGCGGTCGATCAAGACGCCATCACCCGCGCGGCCGTGACCGAGATCATCGAGCATGGCCGCGATCGGAAATCCTGGCTGGCCTTCTGTTCGGGCGTCGAGCATGCGCGCCATGTGGCGGAGGAATTCGGTCGCCAGGGCATCAGCTGCCGCACGATCTTTGGCGACACGCCGAAGGACGAGCGCGATGCGATCCTTGCCGCCTTCAAGCGCGGCGAAATCCGGTCGCTGGCCTCGATGGGCGTGTTAACCACCGGCTTCAACGCGCCGGGCGTCGACCTGATCGCGCTCCTGCGTCCCACGCAATCGGCCGGGCTCTATGTGCAGATGGTCGGGCGCGGCACCCGCCTCGCGCCGGGCAAGGAGAACTGCCTGGTGCTGGACTTCGCCGGCAATGTCCGTCGCCACGGGCCAATCGACCTCGTTCGGCCCAAGCGCCCCGGCGACGGTAGCGGGGGCGAGGCGCCGACCAAGGTCTGCCCGGACTGCGATAGCATCGTCGCACTCTCGGCGGCGGAATGCCCGGATTGCGGTTATGTGTTCCCGCCGCGTGAGGTGAAGATCGCGCCGACCGCAGCCACTTTGCCCGTCCTATCGCCCAAGGCACCGAAATGGGTCGCCGTGAGCAACGTGTCCTACAGCCGTCATGACAAGCGGGGCGGTCGGCCCTCGCTGAAAGTGACCTATCGCTGCGGCCTCACGACCTATCAGGAGTGGATCTGCTTTGAGCATCAGGGCTACGCGCGGCGAAAGGCAGAAGACTGGTGGCGCAAGCGTGCGCCCGGTCAGCCTGGGCCGCGCAGTGTGAACGAGGCCCTGACGCTATCCCGCAGCTTGGCACGTCCCAGCCACATCTCGGTCCGTCCGTCGGGCCGCTATTTCGAGATCACCGGTTACAGGTTTGACCCATGCACGCATTCCACAACGGCCTCTGCGCCATCTGCCACCGGCAACCTCGCGGGCTTGGTTGGTTCGACCCCGTCTTCCCCGTCTCGGACCCGCGGCGAGACCAAAGCCGCAAGCCCCTCTGTAGCCGGACGTGCCAGGACATCTGCCATGGGAGGAAGGGCATGATCGATCCCACACCCAACGAGACCGAGGCGATGACCGTTGGCGGCCAGGAAGGCGGTGCCTTTCTGGAGAGCATCGGCAAATCCGATCTCGCGACCTTGAGCGCGACCGAATGGGATCAGTTCATTGATGTCGTGGTCACTGGGTATTGCGACCATCTGCGCGAACTAGCTGCACGGGATCGCACCCGGCTCGACGGTATGGTGCCGGAGGTACCGTTTTGATGCAGAGCTCCTCCCACATGGCGCGCTACGGTGCGCGGCTTGTCACCAATGGCTACGCCATCCTGCCCATTGCGCCCGGCACCAAGAAACCCGGCCGTTTCCAGCGTGGCGCTTGGGTGGATTACCCGGAGTGGAACCGCCATGCCGCGCGCCCGACGACCGAGGTCGAAGTCGCGACTTGGTCTGCCTGGCCCAATTGCGGCGTCGGGCTCGTCGGTGGCGCGGTTGCCGCCATCGACATCGACATTGCTGAAAATGCTGAGCTCGCGTTGAAGATCGAGAAGCTGGCGCGCGATCGCCTTGGCGACACACCGGCGCTGCGCATCGGGCGCGCCCCCAAGCGTTTGCTGGTCTATCGCGCGGCAGAGCCGTTTCGTGGCATCAAACGCCATCCGCTCGAGGTGCTCTGTCTCGGACAACAGTTTCTGGCCTACGCCACCCATCCCGACACAGGCGCACCCTATGCTTGGCCCGAGGAAGGCTTGGCTGACCTCGATATCGCCGACCTCCCGGCTATCACGGCCGATGCGGCGTTGGCATTTTTGGAGGCGGCTCAGGTGATGCTGCCAGAAGGTCTTGTCCAGCGCGGGCTTGTGACGACCTCGTCACCACAGCCCCAGCTGACCGGGCACAGCCAGACAGGCACCATGCCGGCCATTCAAGCGGCTCTCGAATGGCTGCCGAACGCCGAGCTTGATTACGACAGTTGGATGCGGATCGGCATGGCGCTCAAAGGCGCGCTTGGCGATGATGGCCAGGATGTCTTCGCGCAATGGTCGGCACAGGCCGCAAAGGACGTACCGGCGACCACGCTCAAAGCCTGGACAAGCTTCAAACCGGACCGGATCGGCGCGGGGACGATCTACCATCTCGCTCTGGAACGCGGCTGGAAGCCAGATGCATCTCTGCGCCTCGATGGTTCCATGGACTGCGCGGAAACGCACCCCGCTGCAGGGCTGTTGTCACAGTTGGGCAGCCCATCTGAGCCCGACGCGGAAACGGACAATGACGCCGCCTACACGCTACACATGCCGGACGGGCTGGTCGGGGATCTGACCGCCTACATGCTGTCGACCGCACGGCGGCCGCAGCCGCTTCTGTCACTCGGCGCAAGTCTCTGTGCCATCGGCGCGCTCATGGGACGGAACTACCGGACCGAAAGCAATCTGCGCTCAAACCTCTATATCGTCGGCATCGCCGATAGCGGGTCGGGCAAGAACCACGCGCGGGAAATCATCAATGAGGTGTTCTTTGAAGCCGGGCTCGCCCATCACCTCGGGGGCAACAAGATCGCCTCGGGGGCAGGCCTCCTGACGGCGCTACACCGCCAGCCCGCGATCCTGTTTCAGATCGACGAGTTCGGTATGTTCCTGTCGGCCGCCGCCGACCGCAAGCGAAGCCCGCGCCACATCACCGAGATCCTCGACAACATGACCGAGCTCTACACGTCGGCTGGCGGGGTCTTCCTGGGGGCCGAATACGCCAACCGGGACGGCTCAAATGACCGGCGCGACATCAATCAGCCCTGTCTCTGCGTCTATGGCACGACGACACCCCTGCATTTCTGGGGGGCGCTGCAGGGTGCGAATGTCGTGGATGGATCGCTCGCACGGTTTCTCATCCTGCCCAGCGACGAGGATTACCCTGACGAAAACCTCGCGGCGGGTATTCGGCAAACACCCTCCGCGTTGATCCACGGGCTCAAAACCTTGGCAGCCGGGGGTGGTCTACAAAGCGGCAATCTCACCGGAATGACCCCGGGCCAAGCGACGGCGGTGAACCCGATCACGGTGCCAATGTCGGATGAGGCCAAAGCCCGTTTCAAGGAGTTGAGTGGCACGCTGACGGAGGAATTGCGGGCAGCGCGGGGCACGGCGTTCACCGCGGTCCTTGCCCGGATCGGTGAGAACTCCCTCAAGCTGGCGCTCATCGTCGCCGTCGGTCGCGATCCTTCACAGCCCATGATCGATCTCAGCGCGGCGGAATGGGCCATAGGTTTCGTGCGGCAGTTCGCTGCCAGAACCATGGAAGCCATTGATCGGCATGTGGCCGATACCGAAACGGAGGCTCACCTGAAGCGGCTGAAAGAGATCATCCGCGCGGCCGGTGCCAAAGGGATCACAAAGTCAGAGATCACCCGAGCCTCCCAATGGCTGAAGGCGCGCGACCGGGACGAGATCCTGCTGACGCTGATCGAAAGCGGCGACATCACCACCGGCATGCGGGACACCGGGGGGCGCCGGGCCATGGTGTATCGGCTATCTGGCTAGCTTCTTTCAAATGCGGGCTTTCTCCAATTGAAGGAAGTTTGGGGGTAAGCATCTGAAAACATGAACGGTTTTGCCTTCCTTCACTTCTTTCAATCTTTCAAGAGGAGCCTTGTATGTATGTGTTCTCGCGCGCGCGGCTGGAAATAGGATGACACACCCCATGAAATAATTGAAATATTGAAAGAAGGTATATTACCTATAGAAACCAGAGGCTTAGGGCTTGACTTACTTCAAGCTGCCCGCCTGAAGAAACTGAAAGAAGTGTCGGGCGGATCATGCGCCCAGCACCTGACATGACCAGACCACCCTTCGGGGCCTGGCGAGCCCGCAGCCTTCACCGGCCAGCCCGCTCGCCGCGTCCAGCACATCGAAGAGGAGGTCGTCATGACCCAATCACAAATGCTGCGCCCCATCCTGGCGCTCGATATTGGTACTACCACGGGCTGGGCGCTTCGTGGCTTTGACGGCCTGGTCACCGCAGGTACAGCGTCGTTCAAACCCGGCCGCTACGATGGTGGTGGCATGCGCTATCTGCGCTTCACCAACTGGCTCACCGAACTGGATCGGCTGAGCGGCCCCGTCGGCACGATCTGGTTTGAAGAGGTGCGTCGTCACGCCGGGACCGACGCAGCACATGTCTATGGCGGGCTTATGGCGTCCTTGACCAGCTGGGCAGAGCTGCGAGGCATTCCCTACGAGGGTGTACCGGTCGGCACAATCAAGCGCCACGCCACTGGCAAGGGCAACGCCAACAAAGCTGCCATGATCGCTGCGGCCAAGGCGCGAGGGTTCAGTCCTGCAGATGACAACGAGGCAGATGCCATCGCGATTCTGCATTGGGCGATCGAGACGCAGGGAGGTGTGGCATGAATTACTTCCCCAAAGGCTACGGCGGCCAGCGCCGTTCACCCGAAGAGGTCAAGCGTGACGGCTGGCGCGAGCAAGGCGTGCTGGCGGTCTCAGTCGATGACCATCGCTTGACCTGGCCAGAACGCGAACTCGTCGAACAGCTGGGCACCAAGCTTTATGGACCACGCCCCGCTGGGGAGGTGCGCCATGGGTGAGAAGAAGACATGGACTGCCGACGATGTCGCCGACCATTTCGAGGAAGCGTTTCGCACGCTGCGCAAGCTGCCGCCAGTCAAGGCGCGCGGGTATTTCAACGCATGGCCAGACATCGTGCGGTCAGCGCGAGAGATCGCGGCGATGGATCCGCAGCCGATGCGGGTCTGGCCGTCGGCCGCCGCCATCACCCGACTCGAGCAGACCTTCGACTGGGTGCTCTGGATCGAGGAGGAGGAGCGCAAGCTGATCTGGTCTCGCGCCGCCCGCGTGCCGTGGAAGCAGATCAGCGGCGAGCTGGGCGTCGACCGCACAACGGCATGGCGCAAGCACAAGCTGGCCTTGACCAAGATCGCGTCGAGGCTGAATGTCTGAGCGACTCCAATATGTTGCAACACTTTTGTGTTCGACACATGCAACATTTCCGTGCTACCCGTAGGGCATGATGGGGAGAGTGCGTTGGAAGACGGCTCTCCCCGTTTTTCGTGGTGGATATCCCTGCTGAAGCCGGAGTCCAGCTGGGGTCCAATCGGCTAACCCACTGACTTTGCGGGTCCTTCCTGGCCCGAAACGTATACGGGCGGGCGAAGCGCGCAATATCGCTAGCGACAGGGCACGTTTTTTGGGAAGCCACCCCTCGTAGGCATCCACCCGCGAACCGCTGAACACCACGACAAAACAAACCTTTCGCACTGGACACGCTCGGCGGCCGCTGGACCCCTCGTGGCGTCCAGGCTGGCCGCCGGCGTCCGGAGTCCACCCGATGGAGGCGAACCGTACCGCTTGACCCTGAGCTTTGCCCCGGACGCGATCGAGACCTGGCCGCTGGCCAAGCTCCAACCCTACGCGAAGAACGCGAAAACGCATGGCGCGGACCAGGTCGCGAAGATCGCTGCCAGCATGGCGGAGTTCGGCTGGACCGTACCGTGCCTCGTCGCCGACGATGGTGAGTTGATCGCGGGCCATGGCCGGGTGCTGGCCGCCACGCAGCTGGGGCTGATCGAGGCGCCCGTGATCGTGCTGGGGCATCTGACCGAGGCGCAACGACGGGCGTATCGGATCGCGGACAACAAGCTGACGGAACTCGGGACCTGGGACGAGGCGCTGCTCTCGTCCGAGCTGAACGAACTGCTGGCCGAGGACTACGACCTGTCGCTCATCGGTTTCGATGATGCGGAACTCGAGGCTTTGTTGGCCGGAGAGGTCGACCCCGAAACGGCGTCCCGCGAAGACGAGGACGAGGTACCAGACACTCCCGAGAACCCAATCAGCCGTGCCGGCGATCTCTGGGTGCTGGGCAAGCATCGGTTGCTCTGCGGGAACGCGACGGTGGCCACGGACGTCGAGCGTCTGCTTGGCGATGTGACACCGCTGCTGATGGTGACGGATCCACCTTATGGCGTGGAGTACGATCCCGGCTGGCGCAACAAGGCCGGTGCCGCGGCCACCAAGCGCACCGGTAAGGTGCTGAATGACGACCGTGCGGATTGGCGCGAGGCCTGGGCGCTATTCCCGGGCGATGTGGCCTATGTCTGGCATGGCGCGCTGCATGCGACGACGGTTGCCGAGAGCCTTGAGGCGTCCGGCTTCAACATCCGGTCCCAGATCATCTGGGCCAAGGATCGCCTGGTCCTGAGCCGCGGCGATTATCACTGGCAGCACGAGCCTTGCCTCTATGCCGTGAAGAAGACCGGCAAGGGTCATTGGGCCGGCGACCGCAAACAGACGACGCTCTGGCAGATCGCGAACAAGGATCAGGATGCTGAAACTGTGCACGGGACCCAGAAACCCGTCGAATGCATGCGCCGGCCGATCCTGAACAATTCAAGCCCGGGTCAAGCCGTCTACGAGCCCTTCATGGGATCGGGCACTACGCTGATCGCGGCGGAAACCACGGGCCGCGTCTGCCTCGGGATCGAACTGAACCCGGCCTATGTCGATGTCGCCGTGCAGCGGTGGCAGCAATTCACCGGCCAAGCGGCCGTAATGGAAAACGACGGTCGCCGTTTCGATGAGATCAGAGAAGAGAGGGCCGCAGCGTGAAGCAAAGCCGGACCATGTCTTTGGTGGAGTCCCTCGCTAACGTGATTGTCGGCTACGGCGTCGCGGTCGTCACGCAGATCCTGATCTTCCCGATCTTTGGGCTGCACACGACGTTGGCACAGAACCTTAAGATGGGCGCGATCTTCACCGTTGTGAGCATCGCGCGGCCCTTCGGCCTGCGGCGGGTGTTCGAAGCAATCCGAATACGAAGTGCCAAATGAAAAACCGCCGCCCCAGTGGGACGGCGGCCAACTACCTTTTGGACTTGGATGTCTCAGGCGGCGGGCAGCTTGTAAACGCGGCCCCGATCCTCGACCTTCTCAGAGGTCACTTCGAGCCCGAGCTTTTTCTTGAGCGCGCCGGACATTGCGCCCCGCACGGTGTGTGACTGCCATCCGGTTGCGGCCATGATTTCCGCAATGTTCGCGCCGTCTGGTGCGCGCAACATGGCGATGAGGGTGGCCTGCTTGGTGCCCTCGCGTGGTGCGCGCGGTTTGTGCGCAGCATCCTCGGCCGGAGTGGTCTCCGCTCTGTCAGTCTCAATGCCGATGGCGGCGAGGCCTGCGTCGGTGGCGATCAGCGTGACGCCATGCCCGTCGCCGGTTTTGCGCCAGATGGGTTCGCCGTTTCGCATGTCTGCCTCGACCTCTTCGAGGAAGCCTTTGGCGAGCATCGCGCCGACCACCTTGGCAGCGGCACCGCCCCGCAGGCTGTCGGGCAGCGGCAGGGCAATATGGCCGTCGCGTTGGGATGCCGCGCTGAGAATGATGGCTTGGGTGTCTGTGAGTTTTGTCATGTTTGCCTCTGGGTTTGAGCCGCGCGGAATGCGTGGCTTCTACCGAGGCGAGCCCGCCGCTTGGGCGGGCCGGGACCGGCGCGCGATGGCTCAGTCGTTGCGTGCGATCAGGGCAAGGAGGACGGCCGCCATGCCGCCGAGATATTCGCTGCGGCGAAAGACGATCTCGTCGATCTCGCTCGCGGTGTTGATGGTCGGGTCGACCTGCAGGTCGCTGCCCATGTGCGGCATGAGGCGGTTGACCTCGCGGTTGTAGCGTTCTGCAACGGTGCTGGTCATCGGGCTCACTCCGCGTATTCGCCTTCGCCAAAGGCGCTGTCGGTGATGCGCTTCAAAAGGCTGGCGTAGTGCTCGAGGCTGCCAACCGTGGCCCAGCCGATCTCGTCGGGATGGCAGTTGAAATGCCCGTCGCTGAGGCCTTGTAGCCGGACGAGCATCTCGTCGATCTCAGCCTTCTTGCCGATGAAGGCATTCAAAGCCGCCTCCTTGTTGCGGCGTGCCTTCTCGGCGCGAAGCTCGTGGCGGGGCGTTGTCTGCGGGTTCAGGCGGGTCATCGTGGCGGCTCCGTGGTGAGTTGCATCGTTTTCGTGAGACCACGTTCGCTCTGGCGCGGAGGCATATCAACTACATAAGCACATGATTTTGAATGATAATCGGAGCGCGTCATGGAGGGCCTGAGCGAGCGCCAATACGCCGCCCGCGTCGGCCTCTCACGCGGAGCCATCCAGAAGGCCAAGGCCACGGGACGGCTGGTGTTGCATGCCGATGGCAGCATCGACGCGGTGGCCAGCGATGCACTGCGCGCGCAAGCGACCGATCCGTCGAAAAAGCGCAAGGCGCCGAAGCCGAAGCTCAAGCCCGTCCCGGAGGCGGCGGTATCCGCCGTGGGCGAAACGCTGCGCGAACAGGGGCTTGCAGCACCGCCGGTCGGCAGCAGCACCACATTCCTGCAGGCCAAGACGGCCAATGAAGTGCTGAAGGCGCAGGAGCGCCGCCTGCGGCTACAAAAGCTGAAAGGCGAGCTGATTGACCGGTCGCGTGCGCTGTCGCTGGTGTTTCGGCTAGCGCGGCAGGAGCGTGACGTCTGGGTAAACTGGCCCGCGCGTGCGGCGGCACTGATGGCGGCCGATCTGGGCGTTGTGCCTGCCGCGATGCAAAAGGTCCTGGAGAAACATGTTCGTGCCCAACTCGACGATCTCGCAGAGATCAAACCAGATCTCAGATGATGATTTCGAGGGCGCGACGGAAATCATGCGCGCTTGGAGCGAAGGCCTCACGCCGGACCCAGACCTGACGGTCTCGCAATGGGCGGATCGGCACCGGATGTTGTCTGGTCGCGCGTCAGCCGAACCGGGCCGGTATCGCACCGCGCGCACGCCCTACATGGGCGAGATCATGGACCGCTTGTCGCCGGGGGATCCGACACAGCGGATCGTGTTCATGAAGGCGGCGCAGGTCGGTGCGACGGAAGCTGGGAACAACTGGATCGGCTTTGCGATCCATCAGGCGCCGGGCCCGATGCTCGCGGTGCAGCCGACGGTGGAACTGGCGAAACGGAACTCAAGGCAGCGGATCGACCCGCTGATCGACGAAAGCCCGGAGCTGCGGGAGCGTGTCAAACCGGCGCGCTCGCGCGACGCGGGCAATACGATGTTGTCCAAGGAATTCGCGGGCGGCATCCTGATCATGACCGGGGCGAACTCGGCCGTGGGCTTGCGCTCGACTCCGGCGCGCTACATCTTTCTCGATGAGGTCGATGCCTATCCGGCATCGGCAGATGAGGAAGGCGATCCGGTGACTTTGGCGGAAGCGCGCTCGCTGACCTTCGCGCACCGGCGCAAGGTGTTCCTGGTTTCGACGCCGACCATACGGGGGATGAGCCGGATCGAACGGGACTACGAGGCCAGTGACCAGCGCCGGTTCTTCGTGCCCTGTCCGCACTGCGGCACGATGCAGTGGCTGAAATTCGACCGGCTGCGCTGGCAGAAGGGACAGCCGGAAACGGCGGAATATCATTGCGAGGGCTGCGAAACGCCCATTGCTGAACACCACAAGACGGCCATGCTGGAAGCTGGCGAATGGCGAGCGACTGCGACGGCAGCGGATCCCAACACCGTGGGCTATCACCTTTCGGCGCTCTATTCGCCCATCGGCTGGCTGAGCTGGGAGCGGATGGTGCGGGCGTGGGACGCGGCACAGGGATCGGACGAAGCAATCAAGGCCTTCCGGAACACGATCCTTGGCGAGACCTGGGTTGAAACCGGCGAAGCTCCGGACTGGCAGCGGCTCTATGATCAGCGAGAACACTGGAAGCCGGGCACTGTCCCAGCGGGCGGGCGGTTCCTGACCGCCGGGGCTGACGTGCAGAAGGACCGGATCGAGGTCGACGTTTGGGCCTGGGGCCGAGGGCTCGAAAGCTGGCTCGTCGATCACATCATGATTGAGGGCGGACCCGACCGGCATGAGGCTTGGGGCG
>NZ_RBVZ01000020.1 GCF_004000435.1 Alexandriicola marinus | reverse complement strand
TCCCGTTAAGAGCCGTGACACGGTTCTGGTTCAAAGACGCGCAGCGGGACCGGAGCCACGCACAAGAAGGTGTGCCCTCGAGCATGGCGAGGACCCACTCTTTGAACCGGGTTCTGGCATGGATCAGGGATAAGCAGCGGAACGGTCCGGAGAGCGGTTTTGGATACTGCTTTTGGGTGAGCTGAAGCGTAGCAACCTGTTCAGACATCCCTGTCTTTACTGTGCCCTGGTCGTGGCGATTGTCGTTCCTTATCGCGTCGAGCCTGGGCCTTTGCTTTGAGTGCGCCGAGCTGGTTTTGCTCTTGTGAAATCTCCCGGCAATGAGATGCAAGGTATTGGCCCATATCTTCGCGAGAGATGTGCCCCTGGCCGAGTTTTTCCATGGCTTCAGCATGTTCATGGCCTCTGGCCTGGACCAGAAGATAACCGTTGTCTTTCAAGAACTGATAGGCGGTCTGAAATGCCGTTCGTTTGTTGCCATCGACAAAGGGATGGTTGCGGGAGATTGCCTCAGCATAGCCAGCGGCGAGCCGAAAGATATCCGTCTCGCCGTAAGAATATTGGTTCTTGGGCCTGCCAAGAGCTGAATCGAGCAGCGCAGGGTCACGCAGACCGTGAGAGCCACCGCCGACTTCAATCACCCCGTGATGCAAATACTCAACGTCCTGGCGCGACATCCACCGTGGTTCGCTCACCGTTTGGCAAGTTCCATGATGGTTGCAGCATGATAATCAATGCCTGCACTGAGTTCACGCTTGCGGTCGTCTGATAGGCCGCCAGGGGAACCGGTCAGGCGGCGATACTCATCCGCAGATAAAAGCACCAAGCGGTCGCGGTCGTGGCTGGTGATGATCACAGGCTCGTTCATCGCGGCATCGCTGAAGATACCAATGTTATTTCTGAATTCTGTTGCTGTTACGCGGGCCATGGGACACCTCCTTTCAAATACCTAGTATAGCACAAAAATGTACATTTTGTACATTTTATTTTGAAGGGCGAAAGGACCGGCTTAGGGTGTCACTTCTTATTCGGCGGTAGCCCCAGGAACTCGCGGTCAGCATCACGGGTCACACGGTTTTTGAGGATCGTCCACAGGAGATCGGCAAACTGCGCGTCATGCTGTGCGTGCGCTTCGACAACGGACCCGATGATGGCGATGCGCCTATTCCTGATCTTGCGATCCTTTGAACGGAGCCTGGCTTTGATAGCCTTCTCTCGTTCGGCGAGCTGTTTACGAGCTTGCTCTAGCTCTTGTAGCCTTTGTTCGTCTGTCTTGCGTGCCATAGGTCCCCTTTCCTTGATATTATGACAAACTCTGTGGCAAAATACAAATATGGCAGCCGTTGAAGTGGACAGTTTTAAGTTTCGGATATTCGCGAAGTGCGCACTTATGCAAACTTGGCCTTTGGCCACCCTACGGGCTTCGAGTTTGCGTGCGCCGGGTTCCGCCCCGGTGGCGGGCAACAATCGCGCGACTTCGCTGCTTGTTGTTGCGTCAGCTTTTGGTGGCCATCGAGGCCAGGCCAAAGCTGATATGCGTATCCCCGCAAACCACTCGCAGGACTTGGAGAGTGCCCTCTCCACCTGCACCGAACCATGGCTTCAAGGGTCTATCGCCACCCTTGAAAATCAGCTCGTGGGGTTTCTCCCCCACACGAAGCCAAACCGTCGCCCGGTTCGATGCGCAGACCGTTTCCCCGGTCTATCAGGACAATCTGCCGTCCGATTGATCACCGCGAAGGAGCGTCCTTCGATACGATGCGCGGGAGGCGTTCATGGCGCAGTATAGGCTTAGCGTGCAGATGATTGGGCGGAGTAGTGGCCGGTCAGCCATGGCCGCAGCGGCCTATCGTGCTGGTCAACGCATTGCGGATCGCGAGACCGGGCTTGTTCATGACTACACCGCCAAGCGTGGCGTGCTGCACACTGAAATCCTGACTCCCGACAACACGCCCGACTGGATGAAAGACCGCACTGAGCTTTGGAATGCTGTCCACAAAGCCGAGACGCGTAAGAACTCCCAACTTGCCCGCGAGATTCAGCTGAGCTTGCCGCATGAGCTGACACAGGAGCAGCAGGTCAATCTGGTCCGGCGGTTTGTCGAAGAGCAGTGTGTGGCGCGCGGCATGATCGCAGATTTCGCGCTGCACGCCCCCTCCCCTGCCCCCGGCGCAGATGAGCGGAATGTTCATGCCCATGTCATGTGCACGACGCGCGAATTCGTCGGCGACGGTTGGGCGAAGCGCAAGAATCGCGATTGGCACCAAACAGAAATGATCGAGCAGTGGCGCGAAGCTTGGGCAGAGCATCAGAACCGCGCTCTTGAGCGGATAGGATCGTCTCAGCGTGTCGATCACCGCAGTTTGGAAGATCAAGGCATCATGCGTGAACCTCAAGTCCACATGGGGCCAATTGCGACCGAGATCGAGCGTGATGGCCGGTCGTCTCACAGAGGCAATGAGAACCGTGCGATTGAAGCCCGCAATGGGCTTCTCAACGACATCACGCAGGCCGGGAACGTGCTAGATGCCAAGATCGCCTTTGAGAAGCGCAAGTTCGCAGCCTGGAAGGATGCCAAACGCGGGCAGCTTCAGGTCGATCAAGAAGAGCGAAACAGAAGGCTAGAGGACAAGCTTGCCAAAGATATGGCGGCGTTTGAAGCGTCTCTGGACGCCGAAATTGGTCAGACAAAGCGCGGTATATCCCGTGAACATGAGCAGGTTGCGTCCCGCCTGGAAGTCCGAGGCTGGCGGAAGTTCATTCGAGATATCACCCTCACCACGCGCAAGGACAAGAAGCAGCTGGAACAACTCGAATATGAGAGAGACCGCCTTCAGGCGGAAGAAGATCGCAAGCGCCAGGCGCAAGATCGCAGTCAGCAGGCCAAGCGTACTGTCCGGGCGACCGAAGAAATGAAGAAGTCCCGGTTGCTCGAAAAATCGCTTCAGGAGGCTGAGAAACGCCGTGAGGCGGAAGGATGGTCTATGAAAGCCGGAAAGGGCGTTAAGGCTTCCAAAAAGGCGCACAAGCCCCCTGCCCCTTCCTCAACCGCGCAGCAAGAACAGCGAGAGCCTGTTGATCTGGAAAGGAAGCGTTCCGACCCAGGCGCTATGGACTTGAATGCGCTCAAGCGTAGAGCGCAGGACCGGCGTTCTACGCAGAAACGGGATCGAGCGCGTGATCAGGGTAAGGCCAAGGATGATGACCTTGATCTATAGGCGCTACTTGTCTTGTTCCTGCCTTTTGCGAGCGTTACCACAGGATTGAAGATAGAGTTGAAGCATGAATGCACTCTTGCATGCAATGATGCTTACATGTTTTGCGCCTTGTAGGCTTTCCACATCTTTAGGAAAAGCTGCTTCTTGGCCCCGTGGCTAAAGCCGAACTCGCGTCCGGCCCGTTCCGAGAACTCTTCGAAGGTGCTTTGCGGGATGCGTACCTGTAGCGGCCGCAGCGGCTCTTTCGCATCCCGTGTGTCAGCTGCGATCACATCGGGGGCTTCATCGGCTGGAGGTGGTGCGCCCTTACCGCTTTTGAGCTTGGTAATATTCGTGCTCATTATGCCACCTGCCTTTCTTGCAGCTCGACCATCATGTCGATTACACTTTGCGCCAGCTTCGAGGCACGATCATTTAACGTGCGAAACGAAGTTTCGGTGATGGCTTTACCAATGTCTGAGGCCGAGCCATATGCCGTTGAGACCGAAACTTCGCCATCCAGGACGGCATAACCCGCTTGTTCGAGATACTGGCGCGCGGCAGTGTTCTCGCGCTCGCTTCCCGTTGTCTTGAATATCGCAAAGGCGATCTTCTCGGTTGCGATTCCCTTCTTGCGTAAGCTGTGCGCCAGAACAACACCAGGATGCAGATCATCGACCGTTTGCCCTGTCGGGATCACGACGAGATCGGACGCCTTGGCGATCTCATAGGTTTGCTCTGAGGCGTTTGGTTTGCCGTCGATAATCAGCGCGTCAAAGCGCGGCGCATCCTCAAGCGCGGTTTTTACCGAAGCAAAACTTTGCACCTGGATTTCAGGCGTCACGCCGTTCTCGGCGCGCCGTCCCGCCCAATGGGTGCAAGTCTGTTGCTGCGTATCGAGGTCTGCAATCTTGGTGGACAAGCCACCGGCGACGAACTCTCGCGCCATCATGCGGGCTAGGGTGGATTTCCCGACGCCGCCTTTTTGGGACACCATCCCGATCTTGTAGGTCATTGATATTGCTCCGATCTGCCAAATCCTTGTTTTGCATCATGCTAACACGCTTTAGTGAATCGCGCCAAGCATGATAGCATTTTTTCCACAAAAGCGCTTTGCATGCATTCATGCGAAGCGCCTTAACGCTTGTAAGCGCCTCGTTTTTTGCAGAAAGCGAGGAAGTGCTTGTCGGGGTCTTTGACCGCGATCCCCTTTTCCAGCACCCATGAGCGCCATTCTTGCTCAAGGTGGTGCATGTCCCATCCAGGCGCGAGGCGGCGCGCCTCTTCATGCGTGTCAGAATCGAGACGCAAGGATGACAGCGGTAAGGGCAGGGCCGCTTGCAGTGTTTCCTTCTTTGGCCGCACTATTACCACGTCTTCTTCGAGGGAGAAGGTGTAATCTGGCATGTGATCATGCTGCGCATCATCGGTGATGATCTTGCCAAGCAAGCGACGGAACTCCTTCACCGTCGAGCCAGAGCCGCACTTGTCACGCAGAAGCTCAAGGCCAACCTTCCAGAGCTTTTGCGCGCCGCAATGTTTGCGCGCGATCTCGTAGAGGCGGCGCTCAAGGGGCTTGCGCAGGAAGAAATACTGCCTGTTGAGCGTCAGAACATTGTTGTTCTGGATTGCGTCGAAGACCCAATCGGACAGCGTGATCTCGACATCGAGCATGCGCCCGTCACGGGTTTCTTTCACGATCTCGGCCGCATCGATCAGGCTAAAGACCTTGAAGTATTCCTTGCCGCCTTGGCGCAGGTTGGTTTCGATCTGTGTGCCTTGAAGGCGGCGTAACGCATCCTTCAAGAGTTCATAGCCTCGGCCAGACGTTTGCCGGTTGGTGGCAACCAGAAGGTCGTAAGCCTTAAACCGCATCGAGCGGCTGACCTGGCGGTTTTCGTTCAGCGCTGCCATGCACTGGCTGATGCAGTAGATCAAAACATCCCGGTCATGCACCGTCGCCAACCCGTAGCGCGAAGGGGAAACCTCAATGAAGTTCTCGCCCCGCACATATTTCCGAGGGGTCATGTCTGGCTTGGTCGAAAGCGTGAAAACCGGGTGTTCCATCGAGGCCATGTCCCCTTTGGGCACCGCGTCCACGATGTCGCAAACGAAGAGGTCTCGCTGCGGATGCCGGTCTGGCAGAAGTGGCGAACGGGCGGGAAGGGCAGCGTTGTCATTCGTCATTTCACACACCTTTCTCCTAAGTTAGATTCGTCACTTCACACACTGTGCTTGAGTGTCGTCACATCACACACCGCCAGTCAAGTTTCGTCACTTCACACACCAGCCTTACCCTGTGGATAACTCTGGTTTTCTTTCGTCACTTCACACACCATCTTTCGTCACTTCACACACCGATTTCGTGAAATGAAGCTGATTACCTTATTTTTTTCAGTAGCTTACCCGATTCGTAAAAACGTGTAACTCTTCTCTAACTCTTATTTAACTCTCTCACAGCGCTCCGCGCTTGCATGGAATCGGCCTAACGGCCGATAAGTTATTTGCGCCCCTTCACTCCTTCGGAACGAACCCGCGCCCCCCACCACGAAAGATCGCTTCAGGACTCACCAAAAGCAGATGTGCTTGTCGAAGAGGCCCTCCTTGCTTTGATTGAAGCCCTAAGACCATCAAGAACCCTGCTTCAAGGGGTGGGTGCTCACCATGCTCGCAAGCAAGCTTGCTGCGCGTGGCTCCGCGCCCGCGCAAGCGCGCCCTTGAACCAGGAACCTTGCTGTTCTTTTATCGGGCTCAAGCAAGGGACGGCTCCGAAAGCAGATCAGCAACTCTTTACGCCGAGGCTCCAATGCAAAGCGTCTTGCATGCAATCATGCTTTCAGCGGACGGCGCTTCGACCCCCACGGGGTGTAAGGTAGATACAGGGGGGAATGCTTAGAAAAAATTAGGCGAGCTGTGACGCTTGACGTAACACGTCAAATCCGTTATCTTGGTAGATAACGATGATCCAGGGTTACAGAGACAAAAAGACCGAGCAGTTTGCGAACGGTGAGATAGTGAAAACCTTCCAAGGCTTTGCCGATCAGGCAGAGCGGCGGCTCGCTATTCTCAACGCGGCAACGTCTCTCGATGATCTTCGCATGATGCGCAGCAATAGGCTTGAGGCGCTTCGAGGCGACAGGACAGGGCAATACTCCATCCGCATCAATCAGCAATGGCGTATCTGCTTTACCTGGCCAGATACCGACCCAGGGCCGTCAGACGTGGAAATCGTGGACTACCACTAACAGAAAGGAGGAAAGCCATGTTCAAACGTGCAGTACATCCCGGAGTGATACTCAAGGACGAGCTCGAAGAGCTTGGCATCACGCTTACCGAGTTCGCCCGTCAGATCGACGTGCCCGCCAACCGTGTCTCGCAGATCATTGGCGGCAAGCGCGCGATCACAGGCGACACCGCCTTGCGTTTTGGTCACTGGTTTGGCACCGACGCGCAATTCTGGATCAACCTACAAGCGCAGTTTGATCTGGCCGTCGCTGACCAGGAAACCGGCGCGGCGATCCGCAAGCTGCCGACAAGTGCCAGCTATGCCATACGGCCGCGCGATGATCAGCCTCGCCTGGTCTGATCAAAAGGTCAGGGCGTGCAGCACGCGCATTGCATGCAATGCATGCTGTAAAAGCCTCTGGATTGTTTGGAAAATTTCCTTTCTGGCAATTCTGAGCTGTGCGAAAACAAATAAAGCGCTTCGCGCACAGAAAACTAAGTGAGCAGAGATAAGTATGCCGACATTACGATGGTTAACCCGAGATGACGATGTGCGTGCTGCTGAGAAAGTACCTTACCGTCTTTTGGAGGAGCAGCCTGAGCTCGGGTACGGCGACCTAAAAGCAGGCAATATGCTTATTCAGGGGGATAACTTAGAAGCATTGAAGGCGCTCTTGCCCTATTATGCCGGGCAGGTGAAGTGCATCTACATTGACCCCCCGTATAATACAAAAACAGCGGTATCAGATCACTACGACGATAATTTGGAACATGCCCAGTGGATGGCCATGATGTGGCCACGACTAGAGCTTCTTAGAGAGCTCCTTAGTCCTGATGGCATCATATGGATTCAAATAGATGACAAAGAGGGCGCGTACCTAAGAGTCCTTTGCGATGAGATTTTTGGACGGAAAAATTTTCTGAACGCTATTTGTGTTAAAACGTCCGATCCATCGGGTCACAAAACAGTTAACCCGTCACCATATTCACAGACAGAATATGTATTGATGTATTCAGCTAACCGAGAGCTTTATTCATATGAGCAGAGATACGTAGAGAGCGTATACGATCCAGGATATGGCAAGCTAATCACCAACAGATCATCGCATTTCAGTGAGTGGGTTGTTGTCGGCCTTAATCAGTTTGTCGCAGAAAAACTTGGAAAAAAGGATACTCGCACAGCTCGAAAAGAAATGGGTCGTGTCAACTTTGATCTGCAAGTAGCGCAGTATGCATTGGAGCATGCAGACGCCGTCTTCCAAGCTACTGCAATTAGTAGTGATGCGGGCCGCGAAATTGTGGAAATGCGTGATCGTTCTAAAGCAGAGAAGGACACCGTTTTTCATTTTGAACGCGATGGCTTCGAAGATATCTACTGCTTAAACGGAAGGCAAATTTACTTCTATAGCAATAAGTTAAAAGAGATCGAAGGCACTCTTGTTCCGGCAAAACCATTGACAAATCTGTGGACGGATATTCCGTGGAATGGGATTGCCGATGAAGGTGGCGTGAAATTTAAGAACGGTAAGAAGCCAGAGCGACTCGTGGAGCGTTGTATCGAGTTGAGTAGTGATGAAGGCGACCTAGTGATGGACTCATTCTTGGGTTCAGGAACTACTGCTGCAGTAGCTCAGAAAATGCAGCGGCGCTTCATTGGGATTGAAATGGGTGATCATGCGAGGACACTATGTGTCCCGCGTTTGACCAAGGTAACAGACGGTGATCAAACCGGTGTTTCTAAGTCGCAGAACTGGCAAGGTGGGGGGGGATTCCGCTTTTATCGACTTGGGCCGCCAGTCTTTACCGAAAACGGTCAGATCCAGCCTGATATCCTCTTTTCTGTCCTTGCCGCCCATATCTGGTTTGCAGAAGTTGGCCAGCCTTGGAACGAACCCGATCCGCTTTCACCGTTCCTTGGAGCACATGAGGGCAAGGGGTATGCGCTGCTTTACAACGGCATTCTAGGTGACAAGTCAGCTTCGGGTGGGAACGTCCTGACCCGAAAAACGTTGGCGGCAATTCGCGCGGCTCAAGGAGATTTTAGGGGGGCATTGACGGTCTATGGTGAGCGAACGGCTCTCTCAGAGGCTACGCTAAAGACTGAGCAGATCGAATTTAAACAGACTCCATATGACGTGAAGGCGCGGAAATGAAATTAAAAGACTACCAAAAAGCCTCGCTGGCAACGCTGCGACAATTTCTTGAGGAAGCGCGCATTTCTGGCCCCAAGGTTGCCTATGAAGAGATCACAGCAGAGCCCGAATTGGCCGCGCGCTTGCGTGGATACGCTGCGGGCTACAAGCCAATTAGGGCATTGCCTGAGACACCTTACGTTTGCCTGCGCCTACCTACAGGTGGCGGGAAGACGATCCTGGCAGCACATTCGATCACAATCGCAAAAGATGCCTGGGTAGAAAAAGATTTTCCTTTGGTTCTATGGCTGGTGCCAACAAACACAATTCGCATGCAAACTGCCGAAGCGCTTAAGAATCCGCGTCACCCTTATCGGCAAGTTCTAGATGAAGCATTTGAAGGGCGCGTGCGGGTGTTCGACATTGGAGATTTTACGCAAATCACGCCCCATGACTTGCGCTCGAACCTTTGTGTTGTGGTAGGCACGATCCAGACTTTGCGCGTGACCAACACGGATGGTCGCAAGGTTTATGCTCACCATGAAATGTTGGAGCCACATTTTTCGGCTGTTTCACCTGGCGCACCGGGGTTGGAGCGCAATGACGATGGCCCGAACAAGGGGGACATCAGGTTCAGCTTTGCCAACTTGATGCATCTTCACCGGCCGTTGGTCATTATGGATGAAGCGCACAAGGCTGGATCAAGCTTGAGCCAAGAGGTGTATGACCGGATTAACCCGACTGCGTTGGTCGAGTTCACTGCTACGCCTAAGGGGTTCAACAATATCCTTCATTCAGTTTCAGCCCAGGAGCTGAAGGACGAAGAGATGATCAAGATGCCGGTAGTGTTGGATGAAGCAGACACTTGGCAAGGCGCAGTGAACTCAGCGATCTTGAAGCGGGCTGAATTGCAGGAACATGCAGACCTTGATCGAGATGGGTATATCCGTCCTATCGTTCTGTTCCAGGCACAGAAGAAGAACGAAGAAGTGACGGTTGATGTGCTGAAGAAGCACCTCATGGAAAACGAGCACATTGACGAGAGCAAGATAGCGGTAGCGACCGGCGCACAGCGAGAACTAGACGGAATCAATCTGTTCGACCCGAAGTGCACCATTGAGTACGTCATCACGATTGAGGCGTTGAAAGAAGGCTGGGATTGCTCTTTTGCCTACGTGTTTTGTTCCGTTGCAAATATTCGCAGTTCCACAGATGCGGAGCAGCTCTTGGGGCGGGTTCTTCGGATGCCGTATGCCAAGCGCCGCAAATCAGCTGCGTTAAATAAGTCCTATGCCAAGCTAGTGTCACGACGGTTCTCCGAAGCCGCGCAGTCGTTGCGTGATAAGCTGGTCGATATGGGCTTCGAAGAAAGTGAAGCTGAAGCCAATATTGAAGCCGAAAACCCTGAGTTGGGTGATGGCTTGTTTGGGTATCAAGCGCGTCCAAAGCCAACTCTGACGGTCGAGCTTGATGCTGACAAGGAAGAGGTAAAAGGGATCGAGCGGGTCGCTCCTGGGAAAATCACGGTGGCCCCAAACGATGAAGGCAAAGCGTCGATTGAGATCAAAGGGTTCCTAAAGCCAAAGGAAAAAGAACGGCTTTTTGAGCAGACGCCTCAAAGATTCCACCAACAATTTCGTAAGAAAATTCAGGAGTGGGAAGACAAACACGAGCACGAAGTCGCGCCCGCACATCGCGGTGAAACATTTACTGTTCCTCGCTTGATGGCGCAGGTGCAGGATGAATTGGTCTTTGGCGATACCGATGTTTTGATGGAATATCACGATTGGTCTTTGCGCGATCATCCTGCGCGCTTAGAGCCGAAAGAATTTGATATTGTGGAAACGACGAACACCTTTGAAATCGACTTAGACGGAAACCGTCTTTTGATTTCATCCGGCGACAGCTCAGAGCAGCTAACAATGGATGTTGATGTAGATGATTGGACACCGAATGCACTGGTTCAATGGCTAGACCGTAAGGTTCGAGACCCGTGGATCAGCCAAGTAGAGCTAATGTCTTGGCTTAGTGACGTTGTGACTTACCTCAATCGGGATCGCAATATTCCGCTAGCACAGCTGATGCGTTGCAAATTTATCTTGGCGCGTAAGCTAGGTGAAAAAATCAAAGGTTTCCGACAAAAGGAGCGGGAGAAAGTCTATCAAGACAATCTCTTTGGGCCCGCCGCTCGTGTGGAAGTATCGTTTGATCAAGGCATCGAGTTTTTCGACGATATGTATGCGGATGTTCCAAAGTATCGGGGTACAAAGTTTGCTTTCAAGAGGCACTTTATGGGGCCGGATGAGATTCCTGCGTTCGACAATGTTGCCGGTGGTGAGGAAGAGCAATGTGCTCTTGTGATCGATGGTTTACCTGGGTTGAAATATTGGACGCGCAATGTCAGTCGGCATAGGAATTCGTTTTCTTTAGCAACCTCAACCGACAAATTTTATCCAGATTTTGTTGCGGTGATGGATGATGGTCGGCTCTTGGTCGTAGAGTATAAAGGAGGCGACCGCACGGCTGAAGAAAGCCGTGATACACGCGAAAAAGAGCTGATCGGGCAAAAGTGGGCTGAAGCCTCAAATGGCAAAGGGGTGTTTGTTATTGCCACGATAGAAAAACGAGACCCGCTGTCGGTCAGGCGTCAGATATTGGCCGCGTTAGGATCATAGTGGTTGGTAGGTGCGTGCAAAAATCAAGACTTATGCACGCCTTTTTCGATCCAATGAAATCAATCGCTTGGAGCGTGCATAAATCGCGTGCATAATAGTCGTATGAAAATGATCGGCTATGCGCGTGTTTCCACTTCCGGCCAAACCCTCGATGCCCAGCTCGAACAGCTAGGCGCGGCAGGGTGTGATCCTGTGTTCAAGGAAACGATGAGTGGGGCGCGGAGCGACCGGCCGGAGCTGAAGAAAGCCTTGGACGCGCTCTCAGATGGTGATGTGCTGATCGTGACGCGGCTTGATCGGCTGGCGCGGTCAACGCGCGATCTTCTGGATATCGTCCACACCATCGAAACCCAAGGCGCGAAGTTGAAGGCGCTTGCGGATTCATGGGCTGATACCACCACGCCCACCGGCAAGCTCATTCTTACCGTCTTGGGCGGCCTTGCAGAGTTTGAGCGTTCCTTGATTGCCGAGCGTACCGCCGAGGGCCGCGACCGTGCCCGGCGTGCGGGACGGCGGCTTGGCAGACCCCCGAAGCTATCGCAGCATCAGCGCGCAGCGGTTCTTAAAATGCGCCTTGAGGGACAGGACAATGCCGAGATTGCCCGTCTTCTCGGGGTATCCCGTTCCACGGTCTCCCGCATCAAGTGACGTTGCAACACTGATCCCCTGAGATTGGACAATAGGTCCTGCGTGTCATGCAGGGGCATGCTTTTCCTTTTTGCGCCTTTGGCTTTGAGCGCGCCCGTGCGCGGCCTTCTTTATTGGCATCCCTGGCAGAGCCTCCCAGCCCTGGCAACGGCCAGAGGCCGTCTTTTCGCTTTGCCCGCCCCTTCGGGGTGCAAGGGCTGCTTTGCCCTGCCTCTCCGCTCGCCATCAGGCCGCGACGATCGCGGCTTTCAAAGAGGCGAAAGGAAAAGCTCATGGCCCGCAAGTCACAGACATTCGATGTCCATCAGGAAATCACCAACCGCATAGTCGATGCGATCGAAACCGCCGGAGATTTTCGGCTCCCCTGGATCAAGAAAACGGGCGGTAGCTTCGCGCGTCCTGTCAACGTCGCCTCGAAGAACCCCTATAACGGCGTCAATGTCGTGAGCCTGTGGGTGTCTGCCCTGGCTGCTGAGTTTCCCTCTAACGTCTGGGGCACATATCGCCAGTGGCAGGAGAAAGGCTGCCAGGTTCGCAAAGGCGAAAAATCCTCGCTCGTCGTCTTCTACAAAACCTTCGAGGTCGAAGACCTGAATGAGCAGACCGGTGAGGTCGAGGCTGGTGAGCGCATGATTGCCCGCGCAAGCCGCGTCTTCAATGCTGCCCAGGTGGATGGTTTCGAGATCGAGGCCGAGGACCTTCCCGAAGAGCCCGCTTTTGATCCGATTGCGCGCGCCGAGAGGTTTGCCGCTGCCACGGGCGTGAACATCGAAGAGGGCGGCGACCAGGCATGCTTCATCCCGTCCCTGGACATGATCCGAATGCCCGAGCGCCGCCGTTTTACCGGCACCGATAGCACCACGGCCGCTGAGGGCTTCTATTCGACCTTGGCGCACGAGCTGGTGCATTGGTCGGGCGTAGAAAAGCGGCTTGCCCGCGATATGTCAGGCCGTTTCGGCGATGAAGCCTATGCGATTGAAGAGCTTGTGGCTGAGCTAGGCGCAGCGTTCCTTTGCGCGGACCTTGGGATCACAGCTGAGCCGCGTGAAGATCACGCTTGCTACATCAAGAACTGGCTTGCAGTGCTGAAGAACGACAAGAAGGCAATCTTCACCGCCGCTGCTAAGGCATCCCAAGCCGCTTGCTGGCTTTTAGGTTATGATAGGCATGAGGTTTAGACCGTATATCATAGAAATTGACAGGATGTTAAGTCTATGGTAATAGTCAATAAATTCGGCATGAGACCGACATAAAACGGCGACCTCAATAGAGAAGTGTGTATTTTGAAGAATTTTAAAATATGTGAGGTCATCATGGCTTTAAGAAATAACATAATCGCTGGCACAGCCGCGCTCGGAATGGCTTTTGCTTCTGTTGCCCCTGCAATGGCTCAGGATGCAACGCCTGCAACATTTATCGAAACACCCACTTACACGGCTATTTCAGAAGCTCAAAATGATCCGGCTTTTTCAGACGGGGTAGTCTTTCAGACAGATGGTCGCTTTGCTGCTGCCGATAGTGTAGCTGTAGTTTTAAGAGAAGAAGGTTTAAACGCTGCTGTAATTCATGGCGGTTTAGATGATAGCATGATTAGAGTTTATCTCGATGGGCGAACCAACGACAAGCTGTATTTTTCAGAGCAAGATTTCTTAGAAAATTCTGGGACTATCATGCATAGACTTACTCTCTGGAATGCCGGAAAAATAAGAGCCCGTGAAAATGCGGCACTATCAGTACCATCCGTAGACAATGGATAAGGGCTAGAATAAGCCCGCATTCATTAATAGATTGGTTTCCTGCTCAGGGGTTTCTATGCCTTCAACAATCTGATTTTCATAAGATGTAGGATCAAGAGCATCTCCATCCAAAGCATTTACTTGCATTTGCGCAACAGCTTCTTGTCGCTCTAAATTAAGCACTGCTCTGTGTGCATCGTTTAACTGGATTGCAAGATCTGGTCGCGATTGCGGAGATATTGCATCGGATTCATGCGCTAATTCTACGGATAAAGCATGAGCGTTATCAAGATCTTCTAATACTCTATCCAATTCACCCTGCTTGATATTAGCCTGATCCGTTAAATCGTTGCCTGCCGCTCTCTGCGCCCTGATTTGCTCAGTGATCAAAGCTATGATTTGCGCATCCGTTAAATCTTCTGTATCGATACCTGCGCGCCGCAAAGCATCGAGCGCTTTTTCTCTGGTCGCATCCGACATCGCACGATTTTCTGCAATTTCTTCTGTGATATCCTCTAGAATATCTTCCATATCATCAGCAAGATCAAATGCACTCTGAGCTTCTTCTCTAAGCGCTTCAATTTCATCTAATAATTGATCTCTCTGCTGCTCAAGTTTTGCAATTAATTTTCTAAGCTTCGCCGCGCCCAGAATAAATGAATCACGCTCTTTACGCTTTTTTTGCTCATCCTGCTCATAAATCGCCGCTGCCATCGCATTGCTTGCGATAAATGGCGTATCAGGCGTTGCATCATTTAAGGCAACATTACCTTCGGCGCGCGCAATCTGCCCGTTATGGCGATCAATCCTCGCTTCTTCTGTTGTTGGTTTCGCAAGATCTTGTTCTTGCTCTACGAACGCACTCATTTTATAACCTCCCCAGGTCATGTGTATCCTCGATGGTTTTTACATCCATCTTTTATTTACATATTCATTATGAATGCGCTTGGTTAAATAATGTTTAATATTATGTAAAATATAATCTAAGGGGAAATAGGCAAAAAAACACCCCGCTCAAAAACAATTGAGCAGGGTTAAGTTTAATAATGGTTAAATGAACAGGTGTATAGCTGAATAGCAGCAATACAACTAATCTATTCTTATCTTGCCTGCAAATATTTAAGAATATCTTAAGATTAGTTTCTCGCCCAGGTTCCAGAGAATTGTGATGATGCTTATCTTCAGCAGCATTCTTTGGATGGCGCTTCGACCCCCTTTGGGGGTGTAAGGTAGATACAGGGGTAAACATACGCCCTGCGCCAAAACTTGACATATGGTGACATATATGTCACCATATGACTTATAATCGAGCTGGTTGTCTATGAAACTGAGGAGGGGAAATCCCCATTTGAAGACTGGTTCAACAATCTCGACACGGCTGCTGCGCTAAAGGTTCGGACGGTCTTGGCGCGGATCGAAACCGGTAACATGGGCGATGTCAAACCCGTAGGGCAGGGGGGTTCCGAGCGGCGCATCACATTCGGACCAGGATACCGCGTGTATTTTGGCCAAGATGGGCAAAAACTCGTGATCTTGCTATGCGGCGGCACCAAGAAGCGCCAGTCCAAGGACATCGAGCAGGCCAAGGCATTGTGGGACGACTACAAGCGCCGAAAAGAGAAAGGAGACTGACATGCCACTGACAAAGGGCTTTAAGGATACAGTAAAAGCACGCGCGGACCGTGATCCCGAGTTTCGGGTTGGTCTTTTTCGTGAGGCCATCGAAGCGCTTCTGTCCGATGACCTGGAAACGGGTAAGCTACTCTTGCGGGATTATGTGAACGCCACCGTGGGCTTCGAGGCTCTTGCCACTGAGCTTGACAAAGACCCGAAAAGCTTGATGCGCATGTTGAGTGCCAAAGGAAATCCACGCGCGGACAATCTTCTGGCTATGGTCGCGCGGCTTAAGCAGCGCGAAGGCGTGAGCTTCACCGTCGCGCTTAGCTCAGCAGAGATGCGTGTTTAATATCTTAAAAGGATAGTCATTCGATGAATGAGAGCAAGGATGCATATCGCTCTTTTTTTTCAGAGGAGCTGATCTGTAAAGTTGAAAGAGTTCAGTTATCGGCCATAGCAGCTGCAAATATAAAAGAGAATGACTTTTCCGGCGTTATTGACGATTTTTGCTACATTTTACGAGCCATTGCCCAGAGCAACGATCCTTTAGGTGGCGTGCAGGAATTATTGAGCGTGGATTTAATCAATATGCACCGGCTCACGCGATTTCAGCTACCCCATTATATCGTACAGAAAATGCCACTGTTTGACTATGTAAAGTCATCGGTCGGAGGGTTCTTCGACGGCAACATAGAGAAAAGTATCAGAAAAACAAAGTTTGCGACGTTCCATGGTGCAAATATCGAAGCTGCCTTGATACAAGATTCAGATGGACAGGGCTGCGTTATGCTATCAGATCACTTCTACGTTTGGCCTCAGAGATTTATGAAGTTTTTCAGCCCAATATTCTTCGATTCTTTTGTGAAACCTGGTTCCCTATCTATGGAGAGTGCTGGTAATAATTTCAGAAAATATATTTACGACTTTATGTTTGATGAAGCGCTCCCTGGTCGATCAACTATGTACTACGCCGGTAGGCAGCAAGAGCATTTTGATCACCTTTCAACCTATTGTGGTGAAAAGGGTTTTGGAGGCCAGCTTCATGGCATGCTGTTCAATGGTTTGCAGCATTTCATATTTGCTCACGAAGTTGCACATATTGCTTTGCAAAATTTGGAGGGCAAGACAGAAGGTCTTTTTGAGGGGGCGCTCAGCACCTCTAAGAGAAACGCAGAGTTATCTGTGGCCAAAGGTCAGATAGTAGAACTTTCTAGTTTGTATAAACGAGAAATACGTCACCCTCAAATGTCGGAAAAGAGATTTGGCGTGGGGCAATTGGAAGAAGTTCAGGCTGACTACGTTGCTGTGATGAGCCTTTTAAAGCATCTTGAACCTCTGTCCCAAGCAGGCCGGTATCGAGATATGATGCCATATATTGCAGGGGCCTTATCCTTTTTTGCATACTCAGAAAATCGCGAAATTGCGTTTCGAGTGTTTTTGAACGGATCGCACTGGATGAAAGAGCCGATACATTCCCAATATTTTTTGGCTCAAGACCTTCTATTTCGAAGCACACATCCCACACCTCGAAGCCGCATGCAATGTTTGGAGGACCGGGTGATGGTCAGTAGCATTGCGGACGGAGCGAAAGAGGTCTTTGCCCAAGTTAGCGAGTTGATAAGGTCACTAACTGCACACATATTTTCGATAGTATCAGAAAACGAAATTCAGGCTGGCCCTAAGGATGAAAAGTTAAAGCTTCTCAACCAGCATATCTTCCAGTTCGAAGATAAAGGCGTTCGGGGTCTTTCTGGTGGGTTCGATTTTCTTGAAGGGGTATCGTAAATGGCGTCGATGTACTTCTTGCCAGTCAAATCTCGAAAGTGGAGCCTTACAAGGGTTGGGGGGGAGATTCGATCTGCTCAAGGTGAACATGCTGGCCTTGAATCATCTTTGGTTGATGATGCCTATGATATGGATTTTAGTTTGGATGAGCTATTTTCTGATCCAGATATTATTGACTACAAGGCTGGCGTTAAGTGGTGGAATGAAAATCGTGAGCATTTGACTCGTGTAATTATTGAGAAAGCGTCGGATTGTGTTGGGGAGGACGGTTTTGATCTTTCGACCTTAGAAGATACATTGAGAAACGCAATTCGTTCGATTTGGCCGGATGTCCCTACTGATGAGGTTTTGTGGCTTCTTTCCGAAGAAGACAGTGTTCGATCGTTTTTTAAGAAATTTGACGATATCCAAAAAGATATGTATAGTTTCAACCCCTTGCCCAAATTGGCAGAGGGATCAGAGGCGCTTATCAATGATGACCAAATAAAATCCGGAAAGTTATCAAGAGATTTTATGGCTAGTGTTCTTGCGGTAGCTATGGATCGGCAGAACCTAACGGACCGTGAATTAGCTAAACTAGCCAATGTGTCTACTAACACTATTCAACAGATCAAGAATAGCCGTGGGTCTATAGATAAGGCCTTAGCTATTTTGGAGACACTGGGATACCGGTTCGACTGTAGCGTCACGGGGCCTGAAGAACCTAGTTGACTGAAGCGATTTTTCGCTTCAAAGTTCATCCATAACCACTGACAGACGATTCCCTTGGCTGGATATGACCGGCTAAGGCACGGAGAAGTGACGCTTTTCCGTGATCGGTAGAATTGTGCCTGGTGGTCGAAAGGCGAGGATTTGGCGTGGCCCAGGCTGTTTTTGACATCCTTGTACCGGTTTCAAAAATCGTTGTGATGCTTGGTGGTGCGAGCGCTGCTGTTCGCATCACCGTCACAACAGTTCTTCAGAAATTCGGAGCGCATGACCCGATGTGGGATCGGTATTGGCCGCGCGTTCCTTGGCGTCCTGTATGGCGCGGTTGGACCAAGTTCCGGGAGTGGCGGGAAGAGAATTTCCAATCCGGACAGGCCACCGCTGGCAAAGCCGGGGGGCTAACGCAGCTCGCATTGCCTTATCAGGAAGGGCACAGCTTGATTGGGCGCGTGCGCCTGCCCTTCAACTTGCCGTATTACGCATTGGTTGGAGAGGATTCACAGCGGCACAAGCTTTATATCGCGTCACCAGCTTCCGGAAAGTCGCTGATGCTTCAAACGGCTCTGGCGACGATGCCAGATCGTGCGAGCGCATTTGTCATCGATCCGAAGGGCGATCACACGCATGATGTGCTTCTGCCGTTGGCAGAGCGCGGCCATAAGCTCGCGGTTTTGGACCCGCTGCGCATTCTGCCCTTCCCCTCTCATTCCATCAACTTGCTGTCCCAAATTCGGTTGATCAATCAGCGTGTCGGCCAGGACATGACCACGATGCTGTGCAATCGGCTGGCGGACGTTGCCTTTCCATCCGGGCAAGAACGCGATCCATTTTTCACCAATGCGGCGCGGGAACTCTGGTCGCGCGCTATGTGCTTTGTTCTGGTGACAATGCGGCGCGGGACGATGATGGATGTGCGGCGCTTGCTGACTGTGGGGTTCATTGAAGCCGCGCCGGAAGACCCCGATTTGGCGATCCGTATGGTGTGGGAGGCGATGCTCGCTTGCCCGGTTTACGATGGCTACGTATCGTCCATGGGTGCGGAGATGCTGTCACAAGATGAGCGTACCCGTGCAAATATCCTGGCGACGGTACGCACCAAAACCGGATTTTGGGATCACCATCAAGTGCAGGCGATATCGCGGCTCAACAATGTTGATCTCTGCAATTTGAAGAACCCAGACAGCAATCAGATCATCTCTCTGGTTGCCCCGGTTGGTGAGATGCGCACGACGCTCAAGCCCTGGTTCGGTCAGATCACGTCTCTGGCGCTTGCAATCATGGAGCTGATCCCTGGCGACCTGAAGGTGAAGACGCAGTTTGTGCTTGAGGAAGTCCAAGCGCTTGGCGGCGGCACGTTGCAAGGGGTTGGTGAATCCTTTCCTCTACTCCGTGGCTACGGCGCTGCGGTAACGGCGGTCGCGCAGGACATTCCCGGATTGCGCAAAGCATTTCCTCAAGACTGGCAGTCGATGATTGGCAGTTCTCAGCATGTTGTTTTCATGGCGTCCAACGACCCAGAGACAATTCAGTTTGTGTCTGAAAACGCCTTTGGGAACCGCACGGTCAAGAAGAAGAAATGGGGCCTGCCATTCCTCAAGGCTGTCGCTGTGTACCAGCAGCCGGTGATCACACCCGACCAGACACGGCGGTTGCTAGAAGCCAAACGCGGCAATGCCATCGTCATGCGCAATGGCAAGCGCTCCATGATCGTGAAGACCGCCCTTAGCTACAACACCCTCCCGGTGTGGATGCTGAACCCGAACCGGGACCACGGAGAAACGCCGGCCAGAAAATGGACTCGCCGGCTGATGGCCAGGTTTCAGCCTGAGCCGGTGGCGCAACCTATTCAACAAAGCCGGAGGGCAAGGCAATGAACATGAGAGTGGACTTCAAGCGATTTGATGGCTTGCTGGATACGACGATCCTAAGTCGGTCGAGCGTTTCCGCAGCGGGCACGGGTGGCTCTGCGAGCTTGCTCAGGAACCTGGCGCGGCTTGGCATTGGGAAGATCACCCTTGCCGACTTCGACAGCGTTGAGACCCATAATATCGCAACGCAAGGATACGAGCTGGCACAGGTCGGGAAGAACAAGGCCCGTGCGGTTGCTGATGATATCGCGGCCATCAATCCGCAAACAGAAGTCCTGGCGCATGAATGTCCGATTGAAGAGCTGACAGAGGCCGAGCGACAGGCATTCACCAGCAGTGACATTCTGCTTGGTGTGACGGATTCCATTCAGGCCAATGGACTGGTCAACCAATGGGCCATTGAGGCCGGGAAAGATGCGCTTTTCGGCGGCTGCTATGCCGGATGTATCGGGACAGAGATCACCGGCACTTTCCCAGACGTGATCGCGGAAGGGCGCGGGTGTCACCGCTGCTTTACCGATCCGCGTTTTCGCGCGGCGGCTGAAGGCGAACAGGCTCCGCCGTTTTTTCAGCGCCATGTCCTGGTTGCCGAGATGTTGAATGTGCAGCTTGGGTACCTGATCGTCAGCCTCTTGCATCTGCGAGCAGGCAGCGACCTGCCGATCACGAGGCTTGCGCGGCGGTTCCTTCAGCAACCTCTTTTGATGACCCGGATCGATCCGGACTTTTACGCGGCACCGGGCGAGATGTTTTCAGATTTGGCCGAGGGCTACGGGGCATTGGTCTCACGGCATTGGCACCGAGATGTTCCGGCAGATTTTATCTGTCCGGACTGCGGAACTCCCGGAGTGTGAACCTCCATCTATCCGCTGCGACTGGGAGCGCGGCAATCCAAGCAGGAAAGGAAGAGACTATGAGCAACGAAAATTGGACCCCGCAAGGCGACAGCAAATACACGGTTCTTGATGACGAGCCGCAATACATGCCTGCGGTTTCGCAACCGCAGCCACAGCAGCCTGGGCCCGCTCCTTTGGCCGGAGGCATTCCTAAAGGTGGCGTCTTCCACGGCTGATGTGGGGGAGCCTGCTCAGAGCGGTGGAAGCATCGTTCTGAGCGCTCTTTGAGCGAGG
Source organism: Alexandriicola marinus (assembly GCF_004000435.1). GTDB lineage: Bacteria > Pseudomonadota > Alphaproteobacteria > Rhodobacterales > Rhodobacteraceae > Alexandriicola > Alexandriicola marinus. Next base: position 2,161 of record NZ_RBVZ01000020.1, on the reverse strand, counting down.
TGCGCCACGATGGATATCGGAAAAATCTTATTTTTGATTGTGGGATGTCTAGGTCCTCTCGCGGTTTTTATCGCAGCGCCCGCTTACTATGGCTGGCGTGTTGGGCGGCGGCTTCAGCTGCGACATCGAAATGGGTGATATGGTTGCCTTTTTTCTTTTCTGTTTTGCGGCAGGAATAGCGATTTTCTGGGGAATTTGGCCAACGCTGTATTTCGCTGATCTCTGGAGCCTGCCCCTGGGAATAGTGTTTTTGATATTTCTTGGCGTATCAGGCGCAGTTTTCACAGTGTCATTTCTTTGGTCTTATCATGTGGAGTGGCATCGAGAGACCGTTGCAGAGCTACCAGAGCAAGTTCTATCCACACCAGTTCGCCAGCAAGTTAGTCCCTGCACCGTGGATGGCCTCATTCCGGGGCATGTCGTCGCCGGAAGGCGCGTCAAAGCATATGAAACGCATCAGATTGCTGGGATGAAATTCACCTTTGCGTTTGTTCCGTGGCCAACGGAGAGGTTCCGAATTTATATCTTAAATTCGCCAAGTTACGGCAATCGTAATGCTGGCTACCACCCGACGCATAGGCTGCCCGATAGCGCTTTGAACTGTGAATTCATTTGTATCGACTCTCGAGCATATCCGAATGCTTTTGAAGACGCGCGTTCAATTGCCCTGACATGGGCGATGGCAACGGCTCGATACATCAAAACAGGTGAAACTTTTGGCTGAAAGGAGGCCGCATATGGAAACGATGATATTCACCGAAGGCGCATACAGAGACTACAAGAAAACTGTTGCGCAAAAGCCCGCAGAGACCGGGGGCGTTTTGGTTGGCAAGCCGAGTGACCCATTCAGGATACTGAGATTTGATTTTTGTCCCCCAGACAAAAATCAAGATGGCAGTTATGTGCAGTCTGCGACACGCTTTGGCATCGATGCTGACTACATCAATTGGCGTATCGAGAACGACTGGGGGCCGCAGGGCCTCTATGTCCTGGGCTTCCTGCACTCTCATCCTGGCCGCATGTCTACCCTGTCTGGTGGCAATATGAACGGTGTTGCCGGTGACATTCCGTTGCTCACCGCGTGCCTGGAAGCCCCAGAGATGAAGGCGGCTGGCATTCAGCAGCTTTTGGCTCCGATCACCACCTTTCGAGCAGATGGGTCCGATGAAATCCACGGCTGGATGCTGCGGCGTGGATCACGGGAGCCAGAGAAGATCAACATTGTGGTCGAAGAGGATGTTCGCCCCGCTGTGATCGAAAAATCTCCGCATTCTCAGAACAGCATCGCAGACAGGATTGACGATCTGGTGCTCAGGCGACGCGGGCTTTTGCAAAACCCCGCGCTGACTTTTGGGGACCGGCGCGTTGCACGCCAGCTCTATGCCAAGGCGATGGCTGCGATCCCGTTGGTGCAGAGTGAAGCTATTGAGGGAGAAAGCTCATGACTGACAAACCAGGGCCAGTGGACCGCTTCAGCGATTATCCCGTTGATGTGTCGATCTTCGAGCATCAGGGGGAGCATGGACCCTGGCACAACGCGACAGTCAGCAAAACCTTCAAGCAGGGCGAAGAGTACAAGCGGACGAACAATTTCAACCGCAGCGACTTGCTCAAGCTGAATGCTTTGTTGCCGCAAGCGTTGACCCGTATGCAAGAGCTGGAACAAGGCTACCAGTTGGGTGATCTGAAAGAGCGTGCCCAGGCCCGCCGGGACGGTAATGCTCACAAGTCTGGCCCTTCTCATGGGCATGATCGGTGATGACAAAGGGGCCGAACCATTTCCCGCGTGAGGGTCTGCACCAAACCGTCACCGCGTCTCATCTCAGGGAGCTAGAAAGCCGCCGCCCGGTTCCCGCGCCATCGCTGGAATATACGATAGGCGGGACAGTTGAGCAGGATGTGCATGGCTCCGTGCGGGCGTCTCAGGAAGCGCAGCGTGAATACACGCTTCGGAGAGGGCATAAGCTTCTGCATGGTGCGTCAGATCGGATGAATGCCGGTTTTGCCAGCAACACTCAGCAAGGGTTTCATGCGCCGAGGTTCAACCTGGAAAGCCTGAACACTCGTGCGAAACAGCGGCGCGACCGTGAAGGCTTGGGTCATGCGTTTGGGCGTTCAAAAGGCCAGGATATCTGACTGCTTTTCGGAGCCGCTTTCGCTG
>NZ_RBVZ01000002.1:612500-1271123 GCF_004000435.1 Alexandriicola marinus | reverse complement strand
TGCGTTCAAACTTTGCCTTCGCCATTCTCGCCTCGCGCCTCGCAGGTTAAAGGGGCCATCGTCGACCCGGATCAACGTCGCGCGGCATTTATTGGAGCGGGACAGGAAAATCAAGCGCCAGATCCGGTTTCGCCGCCGCCTTGGCACATCCCCTGAAGTGCGGCCCATTCCTCGCCGGAAAGCAGCGGATCGGGCCGGAAATCGTCAGGCACGGCGGACCGCGCCGCGGCGATCCTGTCGGACATTGCCGGATGGGCGAGGAAATGCTGCACAAGAGGCGGCGGATCACCGCTTTGCGACATCAGCCGATCGAAGAAGTCGGCAATCGCCGCGGGCGAGACACCTGCAGAGACGAGGACGTTGTGCGCATAGGCATCCGCCTGGGCCTCGGCCTCCTGGGTATAGTCGGCAGTCATGATGCGCTCGGCCAGGAACAGGACGATCGCGCCGCCGGCGAAATCCCCGAACAGAAGCCCAAGGACGCCGATCGACCCGGCCGATCGCAGGGCGATCCGCGTCGGATCGCGTGCGGCGACATGGCCGATCTCGTGCGCGAGGACCGCCGCGACCTCCTCGGCGGAGCCGGCCTCCTCGATCAGACCGCGAAACAGGACGATCTGCCCACCTGGCAAGGCAAAGGCATTGACCATCTCGTGGTCGGCCACCGAGACGGCGAATGGCACCGGCTCGGGCAGGGCGTCGGACAGGCGCGCCTCGATCAGGGCCAGCGCGGTCAGGCCCTCGGGGTCATCGCACAGCCCGATGCCCATGCCCCCCGGATCCAGCGCCCGCCGGATATGGCCAAGCGTCGCCTCGCCCAGCGCGGCCTCTCCCTCGGGGGGAAGGGCCTCGGCCAGCCGGTCGGACAGGACCGGCACGAGAACCGCGATCATCAGTGCAACGGATGCCAGCGCCGACAGGCCCAGAAGCGCGATCCTGCGCCAGCGGACAGGATACACCCGCCGATGCAGCCTGTGGGCGCGGGCCCGGATCAGAAGTGTATCGCGGGCATCGAGCATGAGCCGGGCCGGATCGCCATCCGCAAGGCTCAGGATCAGCCCGTCATCCGGCTTTGCCTGATCGCGCTGCGCCCTGAGGGACAGGTAGGGCCAGCGGATGATGGCATCGCCCGCCCCCTCGATCAGCAACTCGGCCTTTTCGTCGTCGAACCTCAGCGTCACCTCGGCGGGAACAGGATGCGCACCGTCGAAATAGATGGCCCGCCCCTCATAGACAGGGGGCCGAGCGCCGATCGCAATGACCGTGCGCGCCGTCATATCGCGGCCCCCAGATCAAGCGCTTCGGCAAAGCCTTCGGCCCCGCGCGCCGCGGCACCCGGTCGCTGGGCGACGGCCTCGAGCGCGCCGACGCCCTCGAGCGTCAGAGATTCGGCATAGTGGCGCAGCATCGGCGCCGTGATCAGCGCATGACGCAGCACGCCCCACATCAGGAAGACCCCGAAATAGATCACGACGAACAGGCCGGCGGCCAGCCAGGCCATCGGCCCGAGAGAGAAAAGATCGAACGGGTTGGACAGCACCTCTTCCGGCAACAGCAAGAGTTGCGCCAGTGCAAGGCCCAGAACCGGCAGCAGCAACAGGATCAGGATCGCGAGCCCGCCATAGGCCACGATCCGTCCGATCCCGGCCGGGCTGGGCCGGGCGGCGAGCTTGAGGCCGTCGAGCCGCTTTTCAGAGGCCATGATGCCAATCGACCGAACCCGGTAGCGCAACGCCGCCGCGAGAAACAGCGGCACCAACGGCAGCAGAAGCCAGAATGCCCTTGGGTCCGCGGCAGCCCCCACAATCCCGGCACCCACGCACAGGAGGGCCGCCACATAGGCCGGCGCAAATGCGCGATATAGCATCAGCGCCCTGCCCCCCTGTTCGAACCTCGCCGTGCCGAAATAGGTCCGGTCGGTTCTGTACTTTTCGAGCCGGAAGGTCATGCGCGGCCACAGCAAGCCAAGCGAGGCAATGGTCAGCACCCAGTGCAGGCAGGCCCGCATCGCATAGCCCAAGGCCCCCGGCGCCATGCCGAACCGTATTCCGCGCCAGCGTGTCCGGGAGAGCGTATAGGCCCGCGCCCGATATCGCGCCCAGAACCACAGGGGAACGAGCAAGAGAATACTGATCGCATAGGCGGATTGCGGCGCGGCAAAGATCGACAGGCTCGCGAACATCACAAGCAGGTTCACGATGGCCAGCCAGAACGCAAGGATCACCACCGCGATCAGGAAGCCGGTGATCTTTTCGACACCGTCGCCGGTGTATTCCAGCGGATGCCCCCCCGGCCGGATCGAGGACCAGTACCACCGTCTCAGCCGTGTCTTGGCCCAGAAACGGTAGAACCCAAGGGTCAGGATCGTGGCGATCCCCGTCTTCAGCGCCAGCCCGAAAAGCCGCCGCCGCGCGCCTACGAACGCTGTGGAAACGACATCACTCATATGCCTGCGTCCGGCGGGATGAAGCAGTCGGCAAAACGCGCATTCCCATAGATGACGCTGCCTTGGGGGGCCTCGTAGCGGTGGGTGTAGTCGAAAAGCTCAATCTCGACTGCCGTATTGCTGAGCACGTCGCAACGATAGGCCTGACCGATCATCGTGCAATCGGGAGAGGGATCACCAGCAAGGCTTCGGATTTTCGATCCGTTGACGAACCGGTTCTCGCTCGGGAATTCGGACGTGAAATCAAGGTCGTCGCGATCATACAGATCGACACAGGGCGGGCCTTCGATACCACGGTGAAGCCAGATCTCGCCCCAGGGCACAAACACCACAGCCCCCGCTACGCAGGCCCCGACGGCCCAGAGGAGGATGCGCCGCCGCACCTTGCCTAGTTGAACCTGTTGTCCCGAGGAAAGCCGCGCGGCGCCATTCGTCCGGCAGCTGCCCTCTTGGCCACGAATTCGGCAAGGTCGGTTTCCGTTCTGGTCCGACCCGCCGGATCATGCCAGCTCAGCCCCTGCTCCAGATCGAAGGTCGTGGCATCCGAAAGCCCGCCGTCCTTGTATTTCTGAAGCCGAACGCCCTTGCCCCGCGACATTTCCGGCAATTCCTCGATGGGGAAGATCAGGACCTTGCGGTTCTCGCCCACGACAGCCACGTGATCGCCCGCCACGCGCCGGCAGACACGGGCCACGACCTCGTCCTTGACGTTGAGCGCCTGTTTGCCCGCACGGGTCTGGGCCACGATCTCGGCCTCGGGCACGATGAAGCCGTCCCCCGCCGACGAGGCGACCAGAAGACGTGCCCCCGGTTTGTGAATGAAGAAGGACACGATCTGCGATTCGTTCGGCAGATCGACCATGAGGCGCAGCGGCTCTCCCATGCCGCGCCCGCCGGGCAGGTTCGCGGCAAGGATCGTGTAGAATCGCCCGTTCGAGCCGAATGCAAGAAGCTTGTCCGTCGTCTCGGCGTGAAAGATGAACCGGCCCTTGTCTCCGTCCTTGAACTTCAACTCCTGGCTCAGGTCGATATGGCCCTTCATCGCCCGGACCCAGCCCATCTCGGAACAGACAACCGTGATCGGCTCGCGCTCGATCATGGCCTCCATCGGCACTTCGGCGACCTCGCCCGCTTCGGCAAAGATGGTACGACGCGCGCCGCCCGGGGCGTCACGGCCGAACTGCTTGCGCGTTTCGCGCAACTGATCGGCGATCGTCTTCCATTGCAGGTCTTCGCTGTCGAGAAGATCCTCCAGCCCCGCCCGCTCTTCCATCAGGGCGCTCTGCTCACGCAGAAGCTCCAACTCTTCGAGGCGGCGCAGGCTGCGCAGCCGCATGTTCAGGATCGCCTCGGCCTGAACATCCGACAGTTCCCCTTCGCCGGTGGCGGGCAGCGGCGAGACGTAGTCGGCCTCGTCACGGGCGCGGACATGATCCTTGCCCCATTGCTCGGCCATCAGCGCGTCTTTGGGCGCATCGTCATAACGGATGATGTCGATCACGCGGTCGAGGTTCAGAAAGGCGATGATGAAGCCTTCGAGAACCTCCAGCCGGTGGTCGATCTTTTCCATCCGGTGGACGCTGCGGCGCAACAGGACGTCGCGGCGGTGGTCGAGGAACGCGCGCAGAACCTCTTTCAGGCTGCAGACCTTGGGCGTTAGCCCGTCGATCAGCACGTTCATGTTCAGGCTGAACCGGGTCTCGAGATCGGAATTGCGATAGAGCATTCCCATCATGACTTCGGCGTCGACGGTCTTCGAACGCGGCTCTAGCACGATGCGGATGTCATCGGCGCTTTCATCCCGGACATCGGCCAGAAGCGGAACCTTCTTGGTCTGGATCACCTCGGCCAGCCGTTCGATCAGCTTGGATTTCTGGACCTGATAGGGGATCTCGGTGACCACGATCTGCCATTGGCCGCGACCCAGATCCTCCTTTTCCCATTTTGCGCGCAGCCGGAACGCGCCACGCCCGGTGCGATAGGCTTCAGCGATGTTCTCTCGCGGCTCCACGATAACGCCGCCGGTCGGAAAGTCCGGGCCCGGCACGTATTCAAGCAATGTCTCGTCGCGCGCATTCGGAGCCTTGATCAGGTGCAGGCAGGCCTCGATCAGTTCATGCAGGTTATGGGGCGGGATGTTGGTCGCCATGCCGACGGCGATCCCCGAAGAACCGTTTGCCAGCAGGTTCGGGAATGCGGCCGGCAGAACGACCGGCTCGGTCAGCGTGCCGTCGTAATTTTCGCGGAAATCGACGGCGTTCTCTGTCAGCCCTTCCATCAGGGCCTCGGCCGCCGCGGTCAGGCGCGCCTCGGTGTAGCGGGATGCTGCCGGGTTGTCGCCGTCGACGTTGCCGAAATTGCCCTGCCCGTCGACCAGCGGATAGCGGACGTTGAAATCCTGCGCCAGACGCGCCATCGCGTCATAAATCGCGGCATCGCCGTGCGGGTGATAATTGCCCATCACGTCGCCGGAGATCTTGGCCGATTTCCGGAACCCGCCGGTCGAACTCAGCCGCAACTCCCGCATCGCGTAAAGGATCCGGCGGTGGACCGGCTTCAGGCCGTCGCGTGCATCCGGCAGCGCGCGGTTCATGATCGTGGAGAGCGCATAGGTCAGATACCTCTCGCCGATGGCGCGGCGCAGAGGCTCGACCGGATTCATGTCCGGGGCGTCATCCGTTTCGGGAGGTTCAGGAGTATCCGACATAGGATCAGCGATACACCGCGACCGCCCCAAGGTCTAGCGCCCCTCGCACCCGACAACACTACCTGCGGGCACGTTGGAAACATCTGCCAATGCGGCCAATCCGATGGGGGACAAAAAAAGTAAAAACTCCCCGTCCAAATCACGTTCGATTTCTGCTATTCGAAAAACAGACCATTTATTGTGATTCTGTGCGTTTGGGGGGCTTGGCCCGTGTGGAAATTCATCCTTGTGACCTTTGGGGTCCTTGGCTTCATATTCTATGAGCTGTCTGGAGGCTCTGATTTCGTTCCGGAGGAACGGCCACATCTGGCCGAGGCCGCGCCTGTGCCGGAACCCGAGGTAACCGCCGAGGAAATCCTGGCAATCGCTGGCAGAGACGAACGGCAGACCGACATCTCGATCCGCGACAACGGCTCCGTCACGCTGGCCTCGTCATCCGAAAGTAACCTTGACGGCGTGACGGCCCGCCTGTCCCAGCCATTGCGCGCGACAGATGACGGCGACCGGCCGGCTGTGTCGTTCGCCTCCCTTTCCGTTTCACCCGATGGCGTTCCCGTCGCGGAAACAGAGGATCCGCGTGTGTTCGATCCCTTCGCTGAAGAGGCCGTTGCGCAGGGGCCCAATGCCGAGACCCGGACGGTCGAGGCCTCCGCACTGAACGTCAGGTCCGGACCGTCGACATCGAACGCCGTGGTCGGGCGTCTGCTGCAATTCGAGATCGTCGAATTGCTGGAAGAAACGCCCGATGGCTGGGCCCGGATCAGGATCGAAGGCGACGGCGTCGAAGGCTGGGTCGCAAGCCGTTTCCTCGCGGATTGATCCCGTCACTTGCCGGGGTGTCCCCGCCGCAATAGATCTCCGGGATCGGATGAAGATCGGGGCGGCGCATGGGCGGAAAATCTGTACTGATCACCGGATGTTCCTCGGGCATCGGCTATGATGCGGCTCACGGCTTGCGCGCCGCGGGATGGCGCGTCTTCGCAAGCTGCCGGAAGCAGGAAGATTGCGACAAGCTGTGCGCCGAAGGCTTTGAAAGCCCCCGGATCGACTACGCCGACAGTGCCTCGATCAAACAGGGGCTGGCCGAGGTTCTCGAGGCGACCGGCGGCACGCTCGACGCGCTCTACAACAATGGCGCCTATGGCGCGCCCGGCGCGGTCGAGGACGTCCCCCGCGCGGCGCTGCGCGAGATTTTCGAGACAAATCTCTTCGGTGTTCATGAACTGACGACCCGCGTCATCCCGGTAATGCGGGCGCAGGGCCATGGGCGGATCGTCAATTGTTCCTCCGTTCTGGGCTATGTCGCGCTGCGCTGGCGCGGCCCCTACGTCGCGACCAAGCACGCGATGGAGGGTCTGACGGATGTCCTGAGGATCGAAATGTCGGATACGCCGATCAAGGTGATCCTGATCGAGCCGGGGCTGATCACCACCAGATTCCGCGAAAACGGCATCCCGCATTTCGAAAAATGGATCGACACCGAAAACTCGGCCCGCAAGGCGCAATATGACATTCTTCGCAAACGCATCTATGCCGAGGCCAGCCGCGGAAAACTCGACGCCCCCGCCTCGGCGGTGACCCGCAAGCTGCGACATGCGCTGGAATCCCCCCGACCGCGTCCGCGCTACCGGGTGACGCGGCTCGCGACTGTTGCGCTGGTGCTCCGGCGGGTGCTGCCGACGCGGGCCACGGACTGGATCCTGCGCCGGGTCTGAGACACGGGCTCTTTCCTTCGGGACTGAGCCTGCTACATCGGGCCGGACAAGGAAGGAATCCCCATGCTCAACGATCCGTTCTTCATCCTCGTGCTCGTCGCGGTCCTGATTGTTGCGGTCGTTCTGCTGGTCGGCGTCGGCGGCTTCGGCAAGGGCGGGGAGTTCAATCGCAAATACGCCAACAAGATCATGCGCCTGAGAATCGTGGCGCAGTTCGTGGCGATCTGCCTGATCCTGCTTTACGTCTGGGTCCGGCGCCAGGGAGGCAATTGATGGTCGTTCTAAACCGCATCTACACCCGCACCGGCGACGATGGTGATACCGCACTCGGAAACGGCGCCCGTGTGGCAAAGCATTCCCTGCGCGTGACAGCCTATGGCACCGTCGACGAATGCAACGCCACGCTCGGGCTTGCCCGTCTTCATGCCGAGGGCGAGATGGACGCGCTTCTGGCGCTGATCCAGAACGATCTGTTCGATCTGGGCGCCGATCTGTGCCGCCCGGAGATGGCCAAGGATGCCGAGGCGCCCTATCCGGTGCTGCGGATGTCGGACGCGCAGGTCGACCGGCTCGAGGCCGAGATCGACCGCATGAACGGCGACCTCGATCCGCTGCGCAGCTTCGTGCTGCCGGGCGGAACCGCGCTTGCCGCCTATCTCCACCTGTGCCGCACTGTCGCACGCCGCGGCGAACGGCTGGTGGTGGAACTGGCCACGATGGAAGAGGTGAACCCCGCCGCGGTGAAGTATCTCAATCGCCTATCCGACTGGTTCTTCGTGGCAAGCCGCGTGGCCAATGATGGCGGACGCGGCGACGTGCTCTGGGTTCCCGGCGCGAACCGGTAATGACCGCGCCCTGCCCTCGTCACGCGGGGGCAGCGGCGGCGCCTATTTGAACGGCGCCATGCCCGCGCGGGCCAGTTCGTCGGCGCGTTCATTCTCGGGATGGCCGGCATGGCCCTTGACCCATTCCCACGTCACGTCATGGCGCGCTGCCGCGTCATCAAGCCGGCGCCACAGGTCCTCGTTCTTGACGGGTTTCCTCGTTGATGTCCGCCAGCCGTTGCGTTTCCAGCCGCGCAGCCATTCAGTGATGCCGCCTTTGACATAGGCGCTGTCGGTGACGACCGTGATCCGGCTGGGCCGCTCCAGCGCCTCGAGGGCACTGATCGCCGCCATCAATTCCATGCGGTTGTTCGTGGTATCGGGCTCACCTCCGCTCAAGGGGCGTTCCTTGACGATGTCGTCGCCATTGCGCGCGATCAGCAGGGCGCCCCATCCCCCCGGGCCGGGATTACCCGAGCAGGCCCCATCCGTATAGGCGAACAGGTCAGCCATCGGCGGTCTTCCTTGCAAGCATGATGACATGGGGATCGATCGTGCCCGCCATGCCGCGCTCAGCGCCCTCGCGTTTCGAAAGGACGCTCAGGCCCGCGTCGTGCAGCATCCCCTCCAGTTCCGCTACGCCCACATAGACGTAGAACCGGCCCAGCGAATCACGACCGCCGCCCTCACCCACCTTCATGCCGATGGTCAGATGTCCCCCATCCACAAGACTGCGGGCGATCGCGGCCAGATGCCGGGGCAGATCGTCGCGCGCTGCATGAAGCAGGCTGAAGCTGGCCCAGACACCGGCATAGGCGGCCTCTTCCGTCAAATCATCGAATGTCGCACAGCGGGCCCCGATGTCATGTGTCCGGTTGGCAATCTCCACCATGCCGGGGCTTGCATCGATGGCATCGGGCCGCAGACCAGCATCGCGCATCGCCGCCGCCGCATCCGCCGGGCCGCACNGGGCCGCAGACCAGCATCGCGCATCGCCGCCGCCGCATCCGCCGGGCCGCACCCCAGATCGAGCACTCTGGCGCCCGGGGGCATCAGACCGATGAATTCGGCAAGCGCGCCACTGGGCTTTTCCGACCGAACCATCCGGGCGTAATCTTCCGCTTTGCGGTCATAGACGGCCCGGGTTTCGGGATCGACGCTCACAGGATCACCGGCAGAAATGTCACGACAACGATCGCCGTTAGAAGCAGACGCAGACGCATCCACCATTGCGGCGCCAGTCCCTGACGCCAGAACAGCCAGTCCAGCCCCAGCAGCCCGAGGAACCCGAAGACGAGGTTGATCCCTGCCGTGACCGGGCCGCCGCCAGTCATCAGGAAGGCCCAGAGGGCTGGTATGACGGACAAGGCATATCCCGCGGCTGCAATCCGGCCCTCCGCCTTGGTGGCGAACCCCCAAAGCACGCCGGACATGAAGGAAAGGATCACCGATCCGTAGAAAAGCTGCACATAGGGCCCGACGAAGCGCGACCCGATGGAATTGATGCCCGCCACAGCCAGTTCCGGGACAAGGAGGGTCAACGCGCCCCAGACGAAAGGGATCAACCCGGCAAGACCGAGGATCAGGGCGGATCTGGGGATCTGTGACATGGCGGCTCTCCGTCCCCGGCTTACCTAGCGCCGCTTTCCGGGCGCCGCCAGTGATGACGACGGGAGAAACGGTCGCAGAAGGCCGCTACTTCGTCATGCGCCCGCCGGGAAGAAGAACTGGGTCAGCCAGAGACAATGTCTCGGACATTTCGGGTGCGAGCCCCATCCGCGCGCACACGGCCTCTGACGGGGCATTTCCGGCGACGACCCCGGTAAAGACGGATTTCAGCCCCCTCTCCTCCATCAGCCCGACCAACGCATGGGCTCCGAGGATCAGAGACAGCCGGGACCCGCGATGATCCGGTCGGGTCGCCAACATGCCCCACCATCCGATATCGCCGAACTTGGGATGCGCCGGGTCGGCAAAGGCCGCACTTGCGGCACAGCTGACAACCTCGCCTTCCGGCGTCCGGGCGATCAGGCACAGCCCCGACCTGTCGCGCCCGTCGAGAACCGAGCGAACCGGCGGCAGGACCCCACAATCGAGCGCCATCTGCGCGAAAGCGGTCATCACGGGCTCCGGCGTCTCGGGTGTGATCCGCACCATTTCGATCCCGTCGGGCAGGCGCGCGCCCGCCAGAACCCGGCGCGCGGCATCAAGGGCATCGCCAGCCCCGCTCCAGCGGACATATCGGGTCACGGCAAAGCCGTGCGCCTCGGCGTCACTCTGCAATTCAGCGATGGCATCCGTATCGACGGCAGCAAAATGCGCGCTGCCCTGCAGGGCGACAAGGCTGCGCAGCAACGTGGGATCACCATCCTCGGGTGTGGCGAGCCCGACGGTCCGGCCATAATAGGTGAACCGCGGGTCTCCGCGCACGACATCGAACAGCGCCTTTCCTCGGGCCAGCAGCGCACGCTGCGCCTCTGTCCCGAAGAACTCGGTCCGTCCGTCGGTCACGCCGGTTCGCGCAGGACGCGGGGCACCTTGAATTCCACGTTTTCCTGCGCTGTCTCGACCAGTTCGACCGTCACGTCATACCTGTCGCGGAAAGCGTCGATCACCTCGTTGATCAGCACCTCGGGCGCCGAGGCCCCGGCCGTGATACCGATGCTCGAGATGCCCTCCAGCGCCCGCCAGTCGATATCGGTGGCCCGCTGAACCAGTTGCGAATACTGGCAGCCCGCCCGCGCACCGACCTCGACCAGCCTGCGGGAATTCGACGAATTGGGCGCGCCCACCACAAGCATGGCATCCGCCTTCGGCGCCATCGCCTTCACGGCTTCCTGCCGGTTGGTGGTGGCGTAGCAGATGTCTTCCTTGTGGGGGCCGACGATGGCCGGGAACCGCGCCTGAAGAGCCGCCACGATATCGGCGGTATCGTCCACCGACAGCGTCGTCTGCGTGACAAAGGCCAGTTGTTCGGGATCGCGCACCTCGACATGGGCCACGTCTTCGACCGTCTCGACCAGAAGAACCTCGCCCGGTGGCAACTGGCCCATGGTGCCCACCGTCTCGGGGTGACCCTCGTGGCCGATCATGATCATCTGCAGGCCGTTCTCGTGGTGGCGCTGCGCCTCGATATGAACCTTGCTGACCAGTGGACAGGTCGCATCGACATAGATCATCTGCCGCGCCGATGCGGCGGCAGGTACCGATTTCGGCACCCCATGCGCCGAAAAGATCACCGGCCGGTCATCGGGGCATTCGTCCAGTTCCTCGACGAAGACGGCGCCCTTGTCGCGCAGATCATCCACGACGAACTTGTTGTGAACGATCTCGTGCCGGACATAGACCGGCGCCCCCCATTTCTCGAGCGCCATCTCGACGATCTTGATCGCGCGGTCGACACCGGCGCAAAAGCCGCGCGGCGCGGCCAGATAAAGGGTGAGGGCTGGTTTGGTCATCGGGCTCTCCTGTCTCGTCCCAGACCTAGGGGCTTTGGGCCTTCGGGTCCAGAACCGGAACGTCCGGAAAAGACCCGGATGCGGCAGATCCGGCCGCACCGATCAGGCCAGAACCGGGAACCAATCCTCGCGCAGACGCTGACCGGGCTGCATGTCGTGCCCCGGAAAGGGCGGCGAGGTTCGGCCCGGTCGTTCGACATAGCGCGCATCATCGCCCACCAGACGCAGCGAAAAGGCCCGGCGCCGCTGGCCCGTTTCATTGCCCCGCGCGCCGTGCAGGACCTTGAAGTTGAAGGCCACCGCATCGCCCGGCTCAAGCTGCCATTCCAGAACCCGCATTCCCTCGGCATCGGGGTCCGGAACCTCCATGAACTCGGTGGGATCGGGGTAGAAATCGGTCTCTGCCAGCCAACGCTTGGGAAGGACGGGTTTCTCCCAAAGATGTGACCCCGCAACGCAGCGCAGGCTTGCCTCGCGCACCGGATCGAGGGGGACCCAGAAACTGACGGTCTGCGTGCCTTCGACAAAGTAATAGGGGCCATCCTGATGCCAGGGCGTGGGTTTTGACGTGCCCGGCTCCTTGACGAGGACATGATCGTGGAACAGCTGAACCCCGGTTGATTGCATGAGGGCTGCTGCGGCCGCGATGACGGCCGGGTCGCGCGCGGCGCGTTCGAACGCGGGTATGCGTTCCCAGTTGCAGTAATCGTCGAAGAAGCGGCCGGCCTCGCCGGGTTTGAGGTTCTCGGCGGCATAGGGACCGGGTGATGCCATGTTGAAGGCGATGCCTTCGCGCAACGCCTCCACGTGATCTGCAAACAGCCCCCGGACGACAACCGCGCCGTCACGCGCATAGGCCTGTGTCATTTCCGTCGATACCATCGCCATTGCCTTGCTTTCCTTCAGATTTCCCGGCGTGGCCAACCGGGTTCACAATTCCGTCTTGTCCGTCACTTTGCCTTGACCCGCCAGCAGGAGGAAGACCTATTCAGGACGTCGGGGGGAGTCGCGCCATGTCACACCGATCCATCAAACTTGCCAGCCTTGCCCTTGTTGCCGCGATAGCTGCGACCATCGCCGTTGTCACAGCGCAATCGATGACCGATCAGCCGGCCGGAATGTTGCCCTACAAGGATGCCTCGGTCGTCACCCGAGGCGAGGCGCTGTATGCCGTGCATTGCGCAAGTTGTCATGGGGCCGATCTGGAAGGCGAGGCCGATTGGCGCAGCCCCGGGCCCGATGGGAAACTGCCGGCCCCGCCGCATGACGAGACCGGCCACACCTGGCATCATCCCGATGCGCAGCTTTTCCAGATCACCAAATACGGCACCGAGGCGATGGTGGGCGGCAGTTACCGGTCCAACATGATCGGTTTTCACGACATCCTGACGGATGCCGAGATCATTGCGGTGCTGGCGTTCATCAAGAGCACGTGGCCCGAACCCATTCAGGCGCGCCATACCGAGATGAACCGCGAGCGGGGCGGATAGGCCGGGATCAGTCCCCGGCCATCGCCTCTTCGGATGACTGGGGACGCGGTTCCCGCGGGGGGCGACCGACAACATCTCTCAGACCGTCAAGCTCGATGAAATCATCAGCCTGACGGCGCAACTCATCGGCGATCATCGGCGGCTGGCTGCGGATCGTCGAGACGACCGAGACCCGAACGCCCTTGCGCTGAAGCGCTTCGACAAGCGGCCTGAAATCGCCGTCGCCCGAGAACAAAACGACGTGATCCACATGCGGTGCAAGTTCCATGGCATCGACGGTCAGTTCGATATCCATGTTGCCCTTGACCTTACGCCGGCCCTGGCTGTCGGTGTATTCCTTGGCCGGCTTGGTCACCATCGTGAAGCCGTTGTAGTGGAGCCAGTCGACAAGCGGGCGAATGGGAGAATACTCGTCGTTATCCAGCAGCGCCGTATAGTAGAACGCGCGCAGCAGTTTGCCCCGCCGCATGAATTCCTGACGCAAGAGTTTGTAGTCGATGTCGAAGCCCAGCGACTTGGCCGCCGCATAGAGGTTCGATCCATCAATGAAGAGCGCGAGCCGCTCATCACGATAAAACATAATCTAGCCTTTCAAATTCCCTTTGCTCAGAAGCCGCAATGTGTGAGTGGGTTCGAACTAATGAGGACGATTGTCGAAAATAGAGGAAACGATTAGCCGTGCAAGCCCGGAATGTCCGACTATCCGAAAGGATAATCCTGCTCGCCCTTGGCGCGAACCTTCCCGGGAAAGACGACGCGCCCCCCGACAAGACTTTGTGTCTTGCTTTCGATCTTCTGGGGGAAAGCCTTGGCCGCCTAACGGGGAAAAGCGCACTGTTCCGAACCCCCTGTTTCCCGGCCGGCGCAGGCCCGGATTACGTGAACGCCGCGGCCGCGGTAATGTCGGACAGACCCGCCGGTGAAATCCTCGGCATCCTGCACGAGATCGAGGCCGCGTTCGACCGCCGCCGGGAACAACGCTGGGGCATGCGAACGCTTGACATCGATCTTGTCGCCGCTGGTTCCGAGATACATCCTGATCGTCAGACACAGGATCACTGGCGGATGCTTCCGGTAGAGGCGCAGATGACAACGACGCCGGATGACCTGATCCTTCCGCATCCACGGCTTCAGGACAGGGGCTTCGTGCTTGTTCCACTCGCCGAAGTCGCACCGGACTGGCGCCACCCGATACTGGGGCAGACCGTGGACGAGATGCGGGACGCTCTGCCCTCCGAACACTTATCCGGAATCGAGAGGCTGCCTTAGGCGGATTGAACGGTCGGGGCCTTGCGTCTCGGCTCGAAATTGCCTATCTACCGGCTTTCAGCGATCCATGGCCGGTCTCCGGCCCTGTTTGCTGTGCCCGACAGAGTCCTAGCAGGAGTGCCACATGGCCCGCGTTACCGTAGAAGATTGCGTCGACAAGGTTCCCAACCGGTTCGAGCTTGTCATGCTTGCGGCGCACCGCGCGCGCGAAATCTCCTCCGGATCGCCGCTGACGGTGAATCGCGACAACGACAAGAACCCGGTCGTGGCCTTGCGGGAAATCGCCGAAGAAACCCAGCAGGCCGAGGATCTGCGCGAACGCATGATCGAATCGCAGCAGACCCAGAACGAGGTCGACGAGCCCGAAGACGATTCGATGGCGCTTCTCATGGGTGCCGAGCAGGACAAACCCGCCGATGACGACATGCCCGACGAGCGTCTGCTGCGCGAGTTGATGGAAGCTCAGGGCCAGCGCTGAGCAGTTTACCGGCGGCGAGTTCGGGGCTGACCGGCACAGTGACCTTTGAGCCCGCGCCCCATGACGCACGTCCTTACCACGGCTGATGATCTGATAGAGCTGGTTCGGCTCTACAACCCGAATTCATCGGCCGGGCTGATCCGCGATGCCTATGCGTTCGGGGAAAAAATGCATGAGGGGCAATTCCGCCATTCGGGCGAGCCCTATTTCATGCATCCCGTCGCGGTCGCGATGATCCTCGCCGAACAGCAGATGGATGATGCGACCATCATCACCGCGCTCCTCCACGACACGATCGAAGACACCAAGGCCAACTACGCCCAGGTCGAGGAGCGGTTCGGCACGGTGATCGCCGATCTTGTGGACGGCGTCACCAAGCTCACGAATCTGCAGCTGTCCTCGACTGAAACCAAGCAGGCCGAGAACTTCCGCAAGCTGTTCATGGCGACATCGCGTGACCTGCGGGTCACTCTCGTCAAGCTGGCCGACCGTCTGCACAATATGCGCACGATCAAGTCGATGCGCCCCGAGAAGCAACTTCAGAAGGCGCGCGAGACCATGGAAATCTATGCGCCGCTAGCCGGGCGCATGGGTATGCAATGGATGCGCGAAGAGCTTGAGGATCTTGCGTTCAAGGTCATCAACCCCGAGGCCCGCGCCTCGATCATTCGCCGGTTCCTGACGCTGCAGAAGGAAACGGGCGATGTGATCGAAAAGATCACCAGTGACATTCGCCTCGAACTCGACACTGCCGGGATCGAGGCCGAGGTCTATGGCCGCGCCAAGAAACCCTATTCGATCTGGCGCAAGATGCAGGAAAAGGATCAGGGCTTTTCCCGGCTGTCCGACATCTACGGCTTTCGCATCATCACCCGCTCCGAACAGGATTGCTACCGGGTGCTGGGTGTCATTCACCAGCGCTGGAAACTCGTGCCGGGGCGGTTCAAGGATTATGTCTCGAATCCGAAATCGAACGGCTACCGTTCGCTCCACACGACTGTTTCGGGCCGCGACGGAAAACGGGTGGAAATGCAGATCCGCACCCGCGAGATGCACGAGGTCGCCGAAACCGGTGTCGCCGCCCATTGGTCCTACCGGGATGGCGAACGGGTCGAGAACCGCTTTGCCGTCGATCCGGTGAAATGGATCGCCTCGCTGACCGAACGGTTCGACGAAGATCACGACCACGACGAGTTTCTCGAGGCCGTCAAACTCGAGATGTACACCGACCAGGTTTTCGTCTTTTCGCCCAAGGGCGACGTGATCAAACTCCCGCGCGGCGCCACACCCATCGATTTCGCCTATGCGATCCACACACGGATCGGGCACGCCTGCGTCGGCGCCAAGGTCGACGGGATGCGTGTCCCGCTCTGGACCCGTCTCAAGAACGGCCAGTCGGTCGAGATCATCACCGCCGAAGGCCAGACGCCGCAATCGACCTGGATCGATATCGCCGTGACCGGCCGGGCCAAGACCGCGATCCGAAGGTCCCTGCGCGAGGAAGACAAGGAACGCTTCGTCAAGCTAGGGCGCGAGCTGGCCCGCGTGGCCTTTGAAAACGTCGGCAAGAAGGTCACCGAAAAGGCGCTGACAACAGCGGCCAAGGCCCTTGCGATCGACGATGCCGAAGACATGCTGGCCCGGATCGGGAGCGCCGAGCTTTCCGCGCGCCACGCCGTGCGGGCCATCTACCCCGATCTTCAGCCGACACGCGCCGCGACCGTCGACAAGGCCCGCGCCGTGGTGGGTCTCAACCCCGATCAGGCCCATGTGCGCGCCCCGTGCTGCCAGCCCGTTCCGGGGGAACGCATCGTGGGCATCACCTATCGCGGCAAGGGCGTCGCGGTGCATGCCATCGATTGCGCCGCGCTGATCGATTTCGAAGAACAGCCGGGCCGCTGGATCGACGTGCATTGGCAGGAAGGAACCCACGGCGCCGTCAATACCGTCACGCTGGATCTGACGATCACGAACGATGCGGGCGTGCTGGGACGGATTTGCACATTGATCGGCGAACAGAAGGCCAATATCTCGAACCTGACATTCGCGGACAGGAAACCGGATTTCTATCGCGTGCTTGTCGACGTCGAACTGCGCGATGCGGAACACATGCACCGCGTCATGACGGCGCTCGAGGCCGAAAGCGATGTTGCCTCGATCTCGCGGCACCGGGATCCGAACCGCGCGGCCGAGGCTTTTCGCGACTGACCCGCGACACCGAAGCGGGGCGATGGAGGATAAACAGACGTGGTCTTCAAACGACGCGACAGGCGACCGGTCTGGAAAGTCGTGGCCGACTTCTTCTATCCCCGTGGCGGCTGGGTCCGGGCCTTCGAATATGTCAAACACCGCGTCCGCCGGTTGCCCGACACCCCGGAGAAGATATCCCGCGGGATCTGGGCCGGCGTCTTCGTCGCGTTTACGCCGTTCTATGGCCTGCATTTCATCTGCGCGGCGATCATTGCGCGGATGATGCGCGGCAACATCCTTGCCGCACTTCTGGCGACATTCTTCGGCAATCCGCTGACCTATCTTCCGATCGCAGCAACGTCGCTGTGGTTCGGGCACACGATCCTTGGCACACGCCCCGCGGACGGGATCGAACGCTCCCTCGGCACCAAGTTTTCCGGCGCCTGGGCCGATCTGTGGCACAATCTTCTGGCCATCTTCACCGATGAGAGGATGGAATGGTCGGGCCTCGCCCGGTTCTATGATGAGGTCTTCCTGCCCTATCTGGTGGGTGGCCTGATCCCCGGTGTGATCTCGGCCTCGATCGTCTATGGACTCTCCGTGCCGGTGATCCGGGCCTATCAGAACCGCCGCCGCAAGAAACTCGAGGCGAAGCTGGCCCAGCTGCGCGGCGAAAGGCCCCCGGGACGGCGCCTGCCCCGGCTTCCCGGTCGCAACAACTAGCGCCGTTATTCGCGGTTTTCCCTGCCCGCTTTGCGCACTACGTTGCGCGGGCAACCACTAGGCAGGAGAGATGCGATGTCACGGGGCAAACTCAGGCTCGGGGTCAACATCGACCACGTGGCAACCGTTAGGAACGCTCGGGGCGGGGATACACCTGATCCTGTGCGCGCGGCCCGCATTGCCCAAGAGGCGGGAGCCGACGGCATCACCGCGCATCTGCGCGAAGATCGCCGCCACATCACCGACCCAGATATCGACGGGCTGATGGAGGCACTGACCATCCCCCTCAACTTCGAGATGGCCGCCACCGCCGAGATGCAGGCCATCGCCCTGCGCCACAAGCCGCATGCCGTCTGCATCGTGCCCGAGAAACGCGAAGAGCGCACGACCGAGGGCGGACTTGAGGTTGCACGCGAGGAAAACCAGCTTGCCCATTTCATCGCGCCGTTGCGCGAGGCGGGCTGCCGGGTATCGATCTTTATTGCCGCCGACCGCCGCCAGATCGAGGCCGCCCAGCGGATCGGCGCGCAGGTGATCGAACTGCATACCGGCGCCTATTGCGACGCCCATGCCGAGGGCGATTTCTCGACCCGCGACACCGAGCTTGAAAAGCTGCGTGAGATGGCCGCCTTTGCCGACAGCCTCGGCCTCGAGGTGCATGCCGGTCACGGCCTGACCTATGAAACGGTCCAGCCCATCGCGGCCTTTCCCGAAGTGGTCGAGCTGAACATCGGGCATTTCCTGATCGGCGAGGCGATCTTTCGGGGCCTGTCCCCCGCCATTGCCGAGATGCGCCGCCTGATGGACGAGGCCCGCGCTTGACCATCGGACCAACCCGATCCGCAGCCGGCCGACAGGCCGCAGCGCACGTCTTGAGAGGCTGAGATGCGGGCGGCGATCACGATTCTTGCGCTGGTGGTCGCCGGCTGGGCCATCTGGGTGCTGGAAGGCGCACGCACCGGGATCGAGATCACCAGCTTTCCCGACGGGCCGACCCCGATCACCCGCTATTCCGACGGCTCGGAGGGGCCGGTCGTCGTGGTGGCACACGGCTTTGCCGGGTCCCAGCAGATGATGCAGGGCTATTCCCTGCTGCTGGCGCAAGCGGGCTATACCGTCTTTGCCTTCGATTTCGAAGGGCATGGCCGCCACGTGTTGCCGATGTCGGGCGATGTGAATGCCCTCGACGGGACGACCCGGCTTCTGGTCGAACAGACCAGATCGGTGATCCAGACCGTCAGACGCGGCGACGCGCCTGTCGCGCTTCTGGGGCATTCCATGGCGACCGATATCCTTGTCCGCACGGCGGCCGAGACACCGGGGATCGGCCCGATTGTCCTGTTGTCGGCCTTTTCCCTCGCCATCGACGACACGCATCCCGAAAACCTGTTGCTGATCACCGGCGCATGGGAGCCGGGCCTGCGCGAATTCGCGCTGGAGGCCGCGCAGATGGTCGATCCCTCCGCCGAATACGGCGAAAGGGTCACGGCGGGCAATGTCACGCGCATGGCCCTTCTGGCGCCAGCCGCCGAACATGTCTCGATCCTGCACAGCCGGGCGGGGCGTGCCGCAGCGCTAGACTGGATCAACGACTTCCACGGGACCGAGGCTGATGTGCCGGTTCCGCAAACCGGCTGGGCCCTGCTTGGCCTTCTCGCGGCGATCACGGCGCTGGCCTATCCGTTTGCGGCGCTGCTGCGAAAGCACCCGGCGGCGGGGGGCGAGCCAATGCGGGCGCGCACTTTCGCCGCGGTCACGCTCGTGCCGATGATCGCGGCGCCGCTTCTGGCCGCGCCGATCGAGACCGGGTTTCTGCCCGTTCTTGTCGCCGATTATCTTGCCCTGCATCTGTTGATCTATGGCGTCTTGCAGATCGGTCTTATGTGGCGGCTTGGCCCGCGCCTTCCCGGGCCATCTGTCTGGGCGGTCATTGCGCTTGCCGTCTATGGCATCGCGGTCTTCGGCCTCGCGCTCGACCGATATGGCGCGAATTTCTGGCCCGTGGGTCAGAGGCTCTGGATCATCGCGGCCCTCGCCCTTGGCGCCATACCTTTCATGCTCGGCGACGCTTGGGCCGCGCAAGGGGCGCCGGTCTGGCAACGGGTCCTGGCACGGCTGGCCTTTCTTGCCTCCCTAGGGATCGCGGTTGCGCTGAATTTCGAGGGCCTGTTCTTCCTTCTGATGATCGCGCCGGTCATCGTTCTGTTCTGGCTCACCTTCGGTCTGATGGGCCGCGTCGTTTCGCAGCGTGCGGGGGCGGCGTCGGCGGGGATCGCACTTGGCCTTGTGTTGGCATGGGCACTGGGTGTCAGTTTCCCGCTATTTCAGGCATGAGGCCCGCATGATCCTTGGTATCGGCTCTGATCTTTGCAACATCGACCGGATTTCCGGCACGCTCGACCGGTTCGGCGACCGGTTCAAGAACCGCGTCTTCACCGAGATCGAGCAGGCCAAGGCCGAACGCCGCAAGGATATCGCCGGCACCTATGCGAAACGCTGGGCCGCGAAAGAGGCCTGTTCAAAGGCGCTGGGAACCGGCCTAGCAATGGGTATCGCGTGGAAGGACATGTCCGTCCGCAACCTGCGCAGCGGCCAACCCGTGATGGAGGTGACCGGCTGGGCGAAGGAGAGGCTCGCACAGATGACACCGCCGGGACACGAGGCGATCATCCACGTCACATTGACCGACGATCATCCCTGGGCGCAGGCCTTCGTCGTGATCGAGGCCCGCCCGATCGGATCGGCGGCGGGACCCTTCCCCTCGGGGACAGCGGGTTGACTTGCCCTCCGAACGTCCGCATTTAGCGCGAGGGCGAAGAGCAGGATAAGTCAAATGTCGAATTCAGGCGGCCTCGGCGCCAGCATCATCGAAACGGTAAAGACGGTCGTCTATGCCCTGCTGATTGCGGGCCTGTTCAGAACGATCTTTTTTCAGCCGTTCTGGATCCCGTCGGCCTCGATGAAAAACACGCTGCTGATCGGTGATTTCCTCTTCGTCAACAAGATGGCCTATGGCTATTCCTACGCCTCCTGCCCGTCGATCCGCATCCCGGCGCTCGGCATCGACATCTCGGCCGATGATTTCTGCGGTGTCTTCCGTGGCGACAACGATCGTCTGTTCGGATCGGAACCCGAGCGCGGCGATATCGTCGTCTTCCGCCACCCCGTGACCGGAGTCGATTTCATCAAGCGGCTGATCGGCCTGCCGGGCGATCGGATCCAGATGAAGGATGGGATCCTGTTCATCAACGACACGCCGGTCACTCTCGAAGATGCAGGCACCTTCGTCGAAGAGATGGCCCGTCAGGGCCCCGAAGGCGCGCTGCCGCGCTGTGAGAACGGCGCCGTCGCCATGGGCGCGCCCTGCGAAAAGAGCCTCTTCACCGAGACGCTTCCCAATGGCACCACCCATTACGTTCTCAACATCACGAACCAGTCCACCGACAACACCGGCGTCTTCACCGTACCCGAGGGTCATTTCTTCTTCATGGGCGACAACCGCGACAATTCCACCGACAGCCGTGTCCCGCAGACCGCGGGCGGCGTGGGCTTCGTCCCGCTCGAGGATCTGGTGGGCCGGGCGGACCGGGTGATGTTCTCGTCCGCTGGCAGTTCGATGCTGGCCTTCTGGACGTGGCGCGGCGACCGCTTCTTCCACAAGCTCGAGTGACGGCGGGAGCGCCATGGCGATCTCGCTCTCATCAGACCTGCGCGCCTTCTCGGATCGGCTGGGACACAGCTTTGCCGCACCCGAGCTTCTGATCCGGGCGCTGACGCACAGTTCCATTGCCTCGCCCCATCGCGATGACAACCAACGGCTCGAATTTCTGGGCGACCGGGTTCTGGGCCTCGTCATCGCCGAGGCGCTTCTCGACGCCGATCTCGCTGCGACCGAAGGCCAGATCGCCCCGCGCTTCAACGCACTGGTGCGGCGCGAAACCTGCGCCGAGGTCGCCCGCGAAATCGATCTGGGCGCCGTGCTGAAGCTGGGTCGGTCCGAGATGAAATCCGGCGGCCGCCGCAAGGACGCCCTTCTTGCCGACGCGATGGAGGCCGTGATTGCCGCCGTCTACCGCGACGGCGGTCTGGATGCCGCCCGCACCGTGATCCTGCGGCACTGGTCCGGACGGGTCGAGACCGTGAAGGCCGATGCCCGCGACCCCAAGACCGCGCTTCAGGAATGGGCGCAGGCCCGCGGGATGGAGCCGCCGGCCTATGTCGAGACGGCACGGTCCGGCCCCGATCACGCCCCCGAATTCACGATCGAGGCAAAGCTTCTGACCGGCGAAACCGCCAGCGCCACGGCCGGGAACAAGCGGCAGGCCGAACAGGCCGCGGCGCGCGCCCTTCTGTCGCGCCTCGAAGACAAGGGCGGCATGCCGTGATCCACGCCCATCGCGGGGCCGCGACGTGACCGACAACCTGCGTGGCAGCCTCTGGATGCTTCTGGCGATGGCGGGCTTCGCGGTCGAAGACGCCTTCTTCAAGGCCGCCACCGGCGCAGGCGCCGTCACGCCCGGAAGCGGGACATTGCTGTTCGGGCTTCTGGCTCTCGGTATCTCGGCCGTCATCGCAACGGTTCAGGGCCAACCGCTCTGGCATCGGGCCTATCTCGAACGCCGGCTGATGATCCGGACCGGGTTCGAGATCATGGGCAGGCTGTTCTTTGCACTGAGCCTTGCGTTCAACACCCTGTCGACGACCTCTGCGATCCTGCAGGCCGCGCCATTGGTCGTGATGCTGGGCGCGGGACTGATCCTTGGCGAGCGGATCGGGCCGCGCCGCTGGATCGCAATGGCCGTCGGCTTTTTCGGGGTCATGCTGATCCTGCGCCCTACGCCGGACGCCTTCACCCCGACCACGATCTTTGCCGTCTTGGGGATGCTGGGCTTCGCGGGCCGCGATCTGGCCACGCGCACCAGCCCGCCCGAGGTCCATGCCACCCAACTGAACCTTCTGGGCTTCGCCACGGTCGCGCTGGCCGGGATCGTCCTGATCCTGTTCGAACCGGGCAGGCCCGCGCTTCCCACCGCGCAGGGGGCCGCCATGATCACGGGCACCGCGCTTGCGGGCGTGATGGGCTACAGCGCGCTGACCGCCGCGATGCGCACGGGCGAGGTGTCGATCGTCGCCCCGTTCCGCTACTTCCGTCTGATCGTCGCACTGGCGATCGCCATGACCATCTTCAGCGAGCGCCCCGACGCGCTGACGCTTTTGGGCGCGGCGCTGATCGTGGGATCGGGCCTCTATACGCTGATGCGGGACGCACGCCGCAAGGCCGCGACCTGATCCGCGGACCCAGCCCTATGGCGCGACGGCGCGAAACCGGCTAAAGCGCGGTCTTGATCACGAGGAACATCCACCAGATGACAACACGCGCCGGTTTCGTAGCTCTGATCGGGGAGCCCAATGCGGGCAAATCGACCCTGACCAATCACATGGTCGGGGCAAAGGTCTCGATCGTGACCCACAAGGTCCAGACGACGCGCGCCCGCATCCGCGGCGTGGCGATCGAGGACGAAAGCCAGATCGTCTTTGTCGACACCCCCGGCCTGTTCCAGCCCAAACGCCGGCTGGATCGCGCGATGGTGGCGGCAGCCTGGGGCGGCGCGTCGGATGCCGATGTCATCGTTCTTCTGGTCGAGGCGCATCGCGGGCTGACACGAGGCGTTCAGGCGATCATCGACCGGCTGAAGGATCGGGGCGGCAACGCGCCGGTGGCCCTTGCCATCAACAAGATCGACCGGGTGAAATCCGAGGTCCTGCTCGAACTGACCCAGAAGTTGAACGCGGCATTCGATTTCGAAAAGACATTTCTGATCTCGGCCGAAAAAGGCCATGGCTGCGATGATCTGAAAGCCTGGCTTGCGGGCCGGATGCCCGAAGGCCCGTGGCTTTACCCCGAGGATCAGATCGCCGATCTGCCGCTGCGCATGATCGCGGCCGAGATGACCCGCGAGAAACTGACGCTCCGCCTGCATCAGGAACTGCCCTACCAGCTGACCGTCGAGACGGAAAACTGGGAAGAGCGGAAGGACGGCTCGGCCCGGATCGATCAGGTGGTCTATGTCGCGCGGGATGGCCACAAGGGGATCGTCCTCGGCCATAAGGGCGAGACGATCAAATCCGTCAGCCGCGCCTCACGTGAGGAACTCGAAGAGTTTCTCGGCCGGAAGATCCATCTTTTTGTCACCGTCAAGGTGCGGCCCAACTGGCTCGACGAGGCCGAACGCTATTCCGAGATGGGCCTCGATATCCGCGACGGATCATGAGCCGGCTGACGGCGCGATTCTGGGTCGATGCCTACCTTGTCCGGCTTCGACTGAACGATATCCCCGCCTTCGTGACGTCGCATGGCGACGATACGGCGGGCGCCGTTCTCGTGAAACTCAACACCCTGGACGGGCAGGCCCGGGCCTTCACCCGCAGCTTCGATCTTGCGACCGGTGACCGGCGCTGGACGGAACTTGCCGCAGGCCCCGAGACCGAGGTCGATCTTTCGATCG
Organism: Alexandriicola marinus; assembly: GCF_004000435.1. Classification (GTDB taxonomy): domain Bacteria; phylum Pseudomonadota; class Alphaproteobacteria; order Rhodobacterales; family Rhodobacteraceae; genus Alexandriicola; species Alexandriicola marinus. Next base: position 1,247,317 of record NZ_RBVZ01000002.1, on the reverse strand, counting down.
CCGCGCAGCGCCGCTTTGATCCCGATCTCTGGGTGATCGAGGTCGAAGATCGCGCGGGCCGGCACCTTCTGGATGAACCGGGCCTCGAGTGACCTCATCCACCGCCGCCTCGGTTTTCGATTGCGCCCCTCGCGGCGCTGGGGCCTGATGGCGCCATGATCGAATGGGCGGATGAAGGCACTGTTCTGTCGCTGCGCCGGCATGGCGAGACCTCTGCCATCATAGAGGTCTTCACCTCCGGCCATGGCCGTCACGCGGGTGTCGTTCGGGGCGGCGCCTCCCGGCGCATGGCGCCGGTGCTTCAGCCGGGCGGACAGGTCGCGGTCACGTGGAAGGCCCGGCTGGACGAGCATCTTGGCACATTCACGGTCGAGCCGCGACGCAGCCGGCCCTCGCTCGTCATGGGTGAGAGGCTGGCGCTGGCGGGTCTGAATGCGATCGCGGCGCTCCTGACCTTCACCCTGCCCGAGCGCGACCCGCATCCTGCGCTTTATGACAGGACCTCCGCCCTGCTCGATCTGGCGGATCAGCCCGATCTGTGGCCACTGGCCTATCTGCATTGGGAAGTCGCTCTTCTTGAAGAGATGGGCTTTGCCCTCGATCTCAGCCGCTGCGCGGCGACGGGCCAGACGACCGGTCTTTCCTATATCTCTCCGCGGACCGGCCGCGCGGTCAGCGCCGAAGGCGCGGGCGAATGGGCCGACCGGCTTCTGCCATTGCCACCGGTTCTGTTGGGCGACGGCGATGCCGGCCCCGATGACATGAAGCTGGCCTTCGATGTCACGGGCCATTTCATATCGAAAAGCCTGCTGCCCAGCCTTGGTGACCGCCCGGTGCCGCCTGCACGCCAGCGGCTCGTCGACCTGATCTGCCGGGACGATTGACCGGGCGCCTGCCCTCAGTCGAGGCCCATCTTGATCAAGGCACGGGCCGCATCTTCGAGGCTGTCACGCGGATCGCGAAACTCGATTCCCAGCATGCCGCGGGCACGGCTTGCATCGGTGCGCATTTCCTGGCCCAGCATCGGGACGATCAACCGGATCGTCCCGTCAAACCGCGCGAGGATCCGGACTATCCAGTCCGGCGCGACGCGGGTGACGAACTTCCGCTCCGGGAACCGCGCTTTCAGCGTCTCGGCAATCTCGCGCAGCCACATGAAATCGTGGGCCATCATGATCCGTTTGCCGATGCTGTCGGGCGTCGAGAGGGCGCGCACATGCGCCTCGGCGACATCGCCAACATCGACGATCGACAGGCCGAAATTCGCCAGCATCGGATCCTTGCGCCGCAACATCCGCCTCACGATGGACATCGAGCTGCCGTTGCTTGCCCCAAGCGGGGCACCCATCACGAGGCTGGGGCAGATCGTCGTCAGCTCCATCGCCGGATCGACCGTTTTCACGTGATCCCATGCCGCCATTTCGGCAAGCGTCTTGGACTTGCTGTAGGCAGAGATCTTGTCCTCTTCGGGGTCGGTCCAGTCGTCTTCGTTGATGGGTCCGGACCCGGCTTTGGTGCCGTCCCCCATGATCGACGCGACCGACGATGTCAGGATAACCCGCCTGACCCCGGCCTTCGTCGCCGCGCCCAAGGCGCGTTTGGTGCCTTCGACGGCGGGTCGGATAAGGTCCATCTCGTTGTCGGGCATATCGATGGGAAAGGGCGATGCGGTGTGCACGAGCGCATCTGACCCGGCCAGCGCCACGTCCCAGCCATCATCGGATTCAAGATCGAGCGTCGCGAATTCCAGACCCGTTCGGGCGTCTTCGGGCGACGCCAGATAAGGAGCGATGTCGTCGAAAAGCGCGTCGCCCTTGCCCGCGTCGCGCAGTGTCGCGCGGACCCGATACCCGCCATCAAGAAGCCGCACCAGAATGTGCCGGGCGATATAGCCGCTGGCCCCTGTCAGGGTGACGAGGTTCGACATACACTTCCCTTTCTCAAAACTGAACTGTTCCGTTCAGATAGGGCCCGGACATATCGGCACAAGGGCGTATTGCGCGGTTTCCAGACCTCCGTCTAATCTTTGGCCATTATTCCTGCCAACGGAGCCATGATCATGCGCCCAATTATTGCACCGATACTGATTTCGACCGTCATCGCAGCGTCGCCGTTGCACGCCGATTTCACACCGCCAATTCGCGAGGTCATCACCTATGGGCAAGGCGCTGAACTGGTGCAGATCTCAGCGCCTCAGCTTTCGGATATTGCGCGAGAGGCATGGGATACGGAGTTTCTTCCGTCGTCCTACTTCTCGGCTTTCGCGCTGTCGAAGTCAGGCGGCTATGGCTATGCCATCACCACCAATTCACGAAGCGCGGCCCGCGGGATCGCGATGACGGAATGCCTCGCCCATAATGATCAATGCCGTGTGATCGCTGAAATCCTGCCCACGGGATTCGTCGAACCCTCGGACAATGCCGCCACGGTTACGGTCGAGATCGCGGGATACCTTGACGAACTGTCTCGGGAATCGCCCTTCCGTGCCGCAGCGATCAGCGCCGACGGGGCCTATTCCCTTGTCTGGGGACACAGCTCACGCGCCGAGGCCGAGCAGGCCGCGATGAGAGATTGCGAATCGTTCCGCCGGCAACCTGCCAGCCCGGATGCGCCGAGCTGGCCTTGCGTCCTGCTGCCCGGGGCCAAGTAGCGGCACAACCGCCACCGCCGCCCGCCCGAGGGCCGTTACCCCAGCAAGCGGCGCGCGATCACCTGCGCCTGAATCTCTGCGGCGCCTTCAAAGATGTTCAGGATTCGCGCGTCACACAGGATACGGCTGATCGAATATTCCAGCGCAAAGCCGTTGCCACCATGGATCTGGAGCCCGTTGTCGGCCGCGGCCCACGCCACGCGGGCACCCAGCAGCTTGGCCATCCCCGCCTCGAGGTCGCAGCGCCGGTCCTCGTCCTTTTCGCGGGCCGAGAAATAGGTCAGCTGACGCGCGATCATCACTTCGACCGCCATCATCGCGATCTTGCCCGAAACGCGGGGAAACTCGATCAGCGATTTTCCGAACTGCTTGCGGTCGCGAGCGTAGCGCAGGCTGACATCGAGCGCCGATTGCGCGACACCCACGGCCCGGGCCGCAGTCTGGATACGGGCGCTTTCGAAGGTCTGCATCAGCTGCTTGAAGCCCTGACCCGTTTCGCCGCCCAGAAGGTTTTCGCCCTTCACGTGGAACCCGTCGAAGGCCAGTTCGTATTCCTTCATTCCTCGATAGCCCAGAACCTCGATCTCGCCGCCGGTCATGCCCGGCGTGGGAAACGGCGCATCATCGGTACCCGGCGTCTTCTCGGCAAGGAACATACTCAGCCCCTTGTAATCGGTCGTCTCGGGGTCGGTCCGCGCCAGGAGCGTCATGACATGGGTCCGGGCCGCGTGGGTGATCCACGTCTTGTTGCCGGTGACAGACCAATCGTCACCATCGCGAACCGCGCGGGTGCGCAGCGACCCGAGGTCGGATCCCGTGTTCGGTTCGGTAAAGACGGCGGTCGGCAGGATCTCGGCGCTGGCGATGCCGGGCAGCCACTTCTGTTTCTGCGCCTCGGTGCCGCCGCACAGGATCAGTTCGGCAGCGATTTCCGACCTGGTCGCCAGTGAACCCACACCGATGTAACCCCGGCTCAACTCTTCCGACACAACGGCCATCGCCGTCTTGGACAGGCCGAACCCGCCATATTCCTCGGGGATGGTCAGGCCGAAGACACCCATTTCGCCCAGCTCTTCGATCACCTCCATCGGGATCAGCTCGTCCTTGAGGTGCCACTCATGGGCGAAAGGTTCGACCTTTTCGACGGCAAAGCGCCGGAATTGCTCGCGCACCATTTCCATTTCGTCATCAAGGCCAGCGGCACCGAAGGTGGTGTTGGCGTCCTGTTCCTGGATCAGCTCGACCAAGCGGGTCCGGGCGGCCTGCGTATTGGCGTCCTGCGTCAGGCGCATGACCTCGGGGACCATGAGAACGCGCATGTCTTCCTGCGTCAGGCCCATGTCCTGCAGGCGCAGCATCTCGCCCTGGCTCATCGGGATGCCGCCGTAAATCTGCCAGAGATACTCGCCGAACCCGATCTGCAGGATCAGGGCCTCCATCTCGCCGAACTTGCCTTCATCGCCAAGCCGGGTGGCCCAGTTCTGCATCTGGCGCAGCGCCTCGACATAAGTGGCAAGCCAGGCCACGCCGTGGGCTGCCGTCTGATGCGCCTCGATCGCGGAGGCAGAGACCCGGCCATCGATCGTGACGGTTTCGCGCAGGCGGGCCACGGCCATGTCGAGAACCTGTTCCACGGCGGGCAGCGCCGCGCCGGTCACCTCGCGCAGATCCGCGATCAGGATGCTCTGTGCATTCATCATGGGTTGCCCGTCATGTGCCATGTCCGTCTCCTTTGCAATGCGGGTGCAGCGATATCGCCTTTGCAACCGCAGCGCAATAATAATTCAAAAAGTGACCCTGAAAAGTAAATAGCTTACCCTTTCGATTCATGCTGCACCCGATTTTCGGACGGGATATGGGCAGATATGACCATTCTTCCTGCCTGGCTCGACCCGAATCTGGCTCCGCCGCTCCTGCTCTTCGCCTTCAGCGTGACCTTGCTGGCAGGCGTCATCAAGGGATTGGTGGGTTTCGCCATGCCCATGATCATGGTTTCGGGGCTGACCCTGATCCTTGCACCCGATCTGGCGCTGGCGGCGTTGATCCTGCCGACGATGTTCAGCAATCTTTTTCAGGCGTTCCGGGGCGGTATCGGCGGCGCGGCGCAATTGACCTGGCGATTCCGGATATATCTGGGCACGCTTCTGATCGTGCTGCTGATCACGACACAGCTGGTGCCGGCGATCCCGGAACGGACATTCTACCTGATCCTCGGCATCCCGATCGTGCTGTTCACCTTGTTCAACCTCGTCTCGAAGGGGCTGACCCTTGCGCGGCAGAATCCCGCACTTGAGGTCGTGATCGGATCCATTTCCGGTTTCGCGGGCGGGATCAGTGGTGTCTGGGGGCCTCCGACGGTGGCGTATCTGACGGCGATCAACCTGCCCAAGGCCGAAAGCGTCCGCGTTCAGGGGATCATCTACGGATCGGGCGCGATTGCCCTGTTCCTCGGCCATGCACGTTCGGGCATCCTGAACGCCCAGACCTTGCCGCTGTCTTTGTGGATGATCGTGCCGGCCATCATCGGGGTGAAGTTGGGACAGCTGTTGCAGGACCGGATCGACCAGCGCCTGTTTCGACGGGTCACGCTGCTGATCCTGCTGATTGCCGGGCTGAACCTCCTGCGGCGCGGCCTGACCTGAGTCTGCCGCTCAGCCCGCACCAATGACAGCAGGCATCTGCATGCCGCGCAACGCCTCTTCCGCGGTGACTGGCCGGCGGCCCTCGCGCTGAACCTGCGTGATCTCGACCGCGCCGCTGCCACAGGCGATGACGAACCCGCCAAGAACACTGCCCGGCGCACCCTCACCCGCAACGACGCGCGAGCGGAGGAGTTTCACCCGCTCACCCGCGATCTCGGTCCACGTGCCGGGAAAGGGCGAAAGCCCCCGGATCAGCCGGTCGACCTCGGCGGCGGGGCGGCTCCAGTCGACGCGGGCCTCGGCCTTGTCGATCTTGGCGGCATAGGTGACGCCGTCCTCGGGCTGTGTCTCGGGTGTCAGGGCGTCGATCCGGTCCAGCGCCTGCACGATCAGCGAGGCCCCTATCGTTGACAACCGGTCATGAAGATCGCCGGTCGTCTCGTCAGTGCCGATCGGTGTCTCTTCGCGCAACAAGACGGGGCCGGTATCCAGCCCCGCCTCCATCTGCATGATGCACACGCCTGTCTGCGCATCGCCTGCCATGATCGCGCGATGGATCGGCGCGGCCCCGCGCCAGCGCGGCAGAAGGCTCGCATGAATGTTGAGGCATCCCCGCCGAGGCGCGTCGAGAACCGGTTGCGGCAGGATCAGCCCATAGGCAACGACCACCGCCACATCGGCGCCCAGCGCCGCGAATTCGGCCTGCGCCTCTTCTGTTCTGAGGCTGGACGGGTGCCGCACCGGCAGGCCAAGCGCCTCGGCCCGTGCGTGAACCGGTGTCGGACGCTCTTTCTTGCCGCGTCCGGCGCGGCGCGGCGGCTGGCAATAGACGCAGACCACGTCATGACCGGCCTCGACCAGAGCATCGAGGACGGGAACCGAAAAATCGGGCGTTCCCATGAAGATCACGCGCATCGCGGCCCCTTCCAACGTTCAACTGCGGTTCTGCCCAAGGCACGGGCTACCGATGCTTGCGGGCCCGCTTGATCAGCATATCGCGCTTCACCCGGCTGAGCCTGTCGAAATACATCCGCCCGGCCAGATGATCCACCTGATGCTGCGCGCTGGTCGCCCAAAGGCCCACAAGATCGCGCTCTTCGGTTTCGCCCGTCTCGTTCAGGAACCGGATAGTCACCGCACGGGGTCGGGTGATCATGGCCGAAACGCCGGGCAGGTTGGGCGAGGCTTCCTCGTGCTCGCGCGGGACTTCGCTGGCATGCAAGATCTCGGGGTTGGCCATCCGGATCGCCTGGCCCCGCGCCTCGGATGCGTCGACCACCGCAAGCGCGAGACCGATCCCCAATTGCGGCGCCGCGAGCCCCACACCGGGCATCGCCTCCATCGCGTCGATCATCTCGTCCCAGATGGCGCGAATGTCGTCATTTACCTCGTCGACCCGCGCGGCGGGCGTCCGCAGGATGCGGTCGGGCCACATGACAAAGGGGCGGTGGCTCATGCGACAGACGGGCTCATGCCCGCGCCCGTTCACGCTTGAGCTTCTGCATCTTGCGGGTGATCATCTGCCGCCTGAGCGGCTTGAGATAATCGATGAACAGCTTGCCGTTCAGGTGATCGATCTCGTGCTGCACGCAGGTGGCCCACAGCCCCGAAAACGACTCCTCGCGATCCTGTTCGTCCAGATCGATCCACTTCACCCGAACCTCGGCCGGGCGCTCGACCTCGGCATATTGGTCGGGGATCGACAGACAGCCCTCCTCGTAGACCGAGGTCTCTTCCGAACTCCAGGTGATTTCGGGATTGATCAGGACCATCGGTCGGGGCGGTTCATCCTCGTCCTTGACGCTATCCATGACCAGCAAGCGCTTGGTCAGGCCGATCTGGGGCGCGGCGAGGCCGATGCCGGGGGCGTCGTACATCGTCTGCAGCATGTCGTCGGCCAGTTCGCGCAGTTCATCGGTCACCGAATCGATCGGCGTGCATCGCGTTTTCAGGCGAGGATCAGGATGGATGAGAATAGGTTTGACGCTCATGCGGGTGCATGTAGTCGATGCCGACGATCCGCGCAACTCGGCCCGGACGGAGCGGTCGTTTGGGCCTTGAACCTCACCTCGCGCAGGTCATAGCTTGCCGCGCAAACAGATCACGTCGGGCAATGAAGGTCACGAGTCATATGAATTTCGACAGAAAGATCGACTGGCAGGGCCGGTCTCGTTCAACCTGGGAATCCATGGAGAGCGCATTTGGCGTCTCACCCGCGGACGGGATTCCCATGTGGATCGCCGACATGGATTTCGAGCCCGCCCCGTTCCTTCTGGATAAGGTGCGCGACCTCGCTGACAAGGGTCATTTCGGCTATTTCACCGGCGTCGATTCCTATCGCCGCGCCGTGGCGTGGTGGCTTTCGACGCGTCATGGCTGGGAGATCGATCCCGACTGGGTCGTGGTCACGGCGGGCCTTGGCAATGGTATCGCCATGACCCTGCATGCCCTGACCGAACCGGGCGACGAGGTCATCATGTTCTCGCCCGTCTATCACGAGTTTCGAATGAAGGTGAAACGGGCCGGTCGGGTCCCGCGGGAATTTCCCCTTGTCCGATCGGAGACGAACTACGAACTGGATTTCGACAGCTACGAGCGCATGCTTTCAGGACGCGAACGTGTCGTCCTGTTTTCCTCGCCCCATAATCCGGGCGGGCGCATCTGGACCGAGGCCGAACTGGCGGGCCTCGCCGCCTTTTGCGAACGCCATGATCTGATCCTGATCAGCGACGAGATCCACCACGACATCATCTTTCCGGGCCAGCGCCACACGATCACGCCGCTGGCCGCACCAAAGCTGAGCAATCGGCTTATCACGATGACCTCGGCGTCGAAGGTCTTCAATCTTGCCGGGATGCGCACCGGAAACGTCATCATCGAAGATGCCGACATGCGCGCCCGGCTTTCGGGCTTCATGGACAGCATCAACCTTCAGCCCAATCTCTGCGGGATCAAGGTCTGCGAGGCGGCATTCTCGCCTGAAGGCGCCGAATGGGTCGATCAGCTTTGCCCCTACATTGCGGGAAACGCCCGGTTCTTCGAGGATGCGGTGGCCCGTATTCCGGGCGTGACGGCGACCCACATGCAAGCGACCTATCTCGCATGGCTCGATTTTTCGGGCACCGGCATGGAGATGGAGGAGGTCCGTCAAAGGGTCTATGGGACAGCCAAACTCTGCCCGACACCGGGCATAGACCTCGGACCCGGGGGCGAAACCTGCCTGCGGTTCAACCTCGGCGCGCCGCGCAGCGTCATCGAAGAGGCGGCAAGCCGTCTCGCCGATGCGTTCTCGGATCTTCAGTAAGGCGGGACCGTCAGAACAACCGCTGCAGCAGGGCCTTGGGCTCGGGCGTCGTGCGTTCGAAGTCGACCGCCGGTCTGTCGGTGACCTGCGTGGCCCGCTTGAATTCGAAATTCATCAGCCCGTCGGCTTCATGGCTTGCCACCACGAGGCACTGCATGACATGGGCCGGCCCGTCATGAATATCGACCAGCCCGCGCAGATGCGGCACGTCCTCGGCCATGACGGCGAAGCCGGTTTCCCAGAGCTTCACCACGCGATAGATGTCGTCGCCGGCATGGATGCACAGTCGACCCGACTTGCGCAACATGGCCAGCCGGGCATCTTCGAGCCCCTTGCGCACCGCCTCTGGCAGATGAGTCGACATGATGCCCCTCCGATTCTCTTCCCCTGCACAAGAATCTGGCAAACCTGCCGCAAATCAAGTCAACCTATGAAGAAGCCGGTCCGTCAGACTTCCGGTACTACGGTCCTGCGTCCGCGCGCGGCCTGAGGACATGGGGTTTCGACGGATCGTAGAGCGCCGAATCAGGAAAACCGTGTGACCCGGAAAGCGCAGGTCCAACAAGTATCAACGCGGTCCGGGTTATCTTTTCCGCTCTGACCTTGGCGTGAATGTCGCTCAGCGTGCCACGCAATATCAGCTGATCGGGCCAGCCTACGCGATAGATCACGGCGACGGGACAGTCGACCCCGTAGAGCGGCGTCAGTCGGCGTTCGATATCGCGCAATGCCCGCACGCCAAGGTGAATGGCCAGTGTCGTGCCCGTGGCCGCAAAATTCTCGAGCGTCTCGCCCTCGGGCATCGACGTCGATTTCATCGACATCCGTGTCAGGACAATGCTTTGCGCGACTTCGGGAATTGTCAGTTCCTGCCCCAATGCGGCCGCCGCGGCCGTATAGGCCGGCACACCGGGCACGATCTCGTAATCGATGCCGTCGGCTTTGAGGCGGCGGATCTGCTCGGCGATCGCACCATAAAGGGACGGGTCGCCGGAATGGACCCGGGCCACATCCTGTCCCCGTTCATGCGCCGCCCTGATTTCCGCATGGGTCTGGTCCAGCGTCATGGGCGCCGTATCCAGAACGCGCGCATCCGCCGGCGCGATGGCCACGACCTCTTCGGGCACCAGCGATCCCGCATAAAGACAGACCGGGCAGGCGCCGATCAGCCGCGCGGCCTTAAGCGTCAGAAGCTCCGGATCCCCCGGACCCGCGCCGATGAAATAGACCGTCATGTCATTCTCCCCCGGGGCGGCGCCCCGTTCAAATCGCCCCTCGGCACAAAGCGTTCGTTCCGGTCATTCCCGGTCGGATCGCCCGCCATGCGCGCCGACGGGATGGCGGGCGGGGCGATGGGCCCCTCGGGGCCCGAGCGTCGCGCGATCATTCCCGAACCGGCGCCAGATCGCCGTCGATCTTGCGGGCATAGCCCCGCGGCGTGAACATCCGCGGCCCTTCGCCCAGCTGCGCCAGCCGCGAATTCGACGACCCCACCAGCACCACGGTCAGCATATCGACCTCGTCGACCTGCAAATCAGCAAGCCTGCGATAGCGCACCGCCTCGCCCTCGCGGCCAAGATTCGATGCCAGCATGACGGGCGTATCCGCAGGACGGTGCTCCAGCAGGATATCCCGCGCCTCGGCCAGAAGTGTCCGCCGCGTCCTGGAAACCGGATTATAGAAAGCAATCACGAAATCCCCCTCAGCCGCGGCCCGAAGGCGGCGCAGGATATCCGTTCTCGGCGTCAGCAGGTCAGACAGGGAAATCGTGCAGAAATCATGCCCCAGGGGCGCACCGGCCCGCGCCGCGGCGCCCTGCAACGCGCTCACGCCCGGGGAGCAGATCACCTCGGCGCGCCGGGCGGCATCCGAGACCCCGCCCGCAGCCTCCTCGCGATCCAGCAGCTCGAAGACAAGCGCCCCCATCGCGTAAATCCCCGCATCCCCCGAACAGACAAGCGCCACATTCCGCCCCTCGCCCGCACGTTCCAGCGCGTGGCGACAGCGGGCCTCTTCTCCGCCCAAGGGGAAATCGGTGCGGATCTTGCCCGCCGCCAGCGGCCCCAGAAGATCGATATAGAGGCCATAGCCCACGAGTTCCTCGGCCTCGGCAACAAGGCGCGACACTTCCGGCGTCCGCCAGCCTGCCTGTCCCGGACCGATCCCCACGACCGCAAGCCGCCCGCGCGCTCGGCCTGCCGGTGCGACGATCGGCACCGGCGCCAGCGCGATAGCGGCCGTGGCCATCGCGGTCTTTTCCTTGGGCCTGACCAACCGCGCCTCCGGGCCCGCACAGGCCAGCGCCGCGTTTTCCGCCACGCCATGGCTGCCGATCTCGGCGAATACAACGTCGGACGGGTTCTCCGTCCTCCCGGTCTCCGCCTCCAGTTCGGCAGCAGTAAACAGCTTCAGCGGCACGCCCAGCTTGCGGGCAAGATCGATCACGGCAGGCTCGTCCGCCTTGAGATCGACCGTCGCTACCGCCGCCAGCGACCCCGCTGCAAGGCCCGCCGCATCAAGCTGCGCCATGGCCAGCGCCTCGAGTTCGGCGGGCGGACAGTTGCGCGCGCATCCAACGCCAAGAACCGCGCGTTGCGGGTGATAGACCAGAGCCTCCGGTGCCACCGGATCGACGGGTTGCGCGGTGCAGGTTATCGTTACACCCTCGCCCCGAGGAAGCCCGCTCAGCCACTCCGCCTCATCCACCGCATCGCCGGCCAGCCTCGCGCCCGCACCACTGAGCAGGGCGGCCATCGCCGCCTTTGCATTCTGCGGCGTGGCGAGGCGCCAGCCCGGTGGCGGCTCGTCCAGCGAGATGCCCAGCGCGACATCGCCCGCGGTCGTCACCGCGGCCGTGCTGTCAAGCGCGCGGGCGATCTCGTGGGCAAGCCGGTTCGCACCCCGATGCCCACCCAGAAGCGGGACGACGACGGCGCCGTCATCCGACACCGAAATGACCGGGGGCTCGGTCGTCTTGTCGTTCAGGATCGGTGCGACGGCCCGGATCAGGATCCCCGACGCGCAGACGCCGACCACCGGGATACCGGCGGCAAAAAGGTCGCGTATGTGATCCAGCGCATTGGGGAAAAACGCATCGGCCCGCTCGACCCGGCCCTCGCGCCCGTGAACCGGTGCGCCGAGCTGGGCTGCCACCTTGTGCGCCGTCGCCTCGCCCGACCGGCTCAGGGCCAGAACCACGGGTGTCACAGCCATGGATCGGCCCCCTTCGTCATTAGGATCATCGAGAAATAGGGCGCGGGCACCTTCGCCTCCGACAGCGGGCAGACGACCTGCCCGTCAAGCGTCGCACGCTCGACATAGACCGCGCGATGCAGAAGCCCGAGCCTGTCGAACACGCCCCGTATCTTTTCGAGATGCCGCCCGACTTTCATGATCGCAACGGCCTCGGCGCCCGCCACGCGCGCCTCCAGCTCATCGGCATCAAGCGGCCCCGGCAGCACGGTCAACCGTTCGTTGCGGGCCACCAGAGGCAGACCAGCCGCGGCCCCACAGGCGGTGACCGAGGTCACGCCGGGGACGATCTCCGTCTCGAACCGATCGGACAGCCGCGCGAAAAGATACATGAACGAACCATAGAAGAACGGATCGCCCTCGCAGAGGCACACGACATCCAGTCCGGCTTCGAGCTGTGCCGCAATCCGCGCGGCACCATCGTCATAGGCGGCCTGCGCAGGCTCCCGTTCCGGGCTCATGGGCACGTCCATGACGATTTCCTCGACCCCTGCAGGGATCAGCCCCGCGACGATCGCGCGGGCGAAACTCTCTGCGCCGGCGAGGGTCGGATAGGCGATGACCGCAGCTCCCTCGATCAGGCGCGCGGCACGCAAGGTCACGAGGTCGGGCGCACCCGGCCCGACACCGACGCCGAAAAGCCGCCCCGTCATGCCCGGACCCGCGAGGCCAGCGTCATAGGACCTGGGCACTGGCACCGGGCACACATGCCCATAGGGGACGGTGGGCGGGGCGATGGGCCATAGGCCCGAGCGGCGCGCATCGTCATCGTTTCACTAGGCTCCATTGCGTGACCGGCATCAGGGGCTTCCAGCCGGTTAGCCGGCCCACCGGCTCGGCACGCTGAACAGCGATCTTGGACATCTGCCCGCCGTGACGCTTGTGAAGGTCAAGAAGAACCGCCTCGCTCTCCAAAGTGACGGCATTGGCGACGATCCTCCCCAAGGGGCGCAATGCGGCAAAGGCCGCTTCGAACACGGCCTCGTCCAATCCCCCGCCGATGAAGATCGCATCCGGCGCAGGCAGGCCCTCGAGCGCGGCCGGCGCCTCTCCGTCGACGATCTGCAGGCCCGGCGCACCCAGCGACAGGGCATTGGCCGCCGCCATCGCCCGACGATCCGCCCGGGGTTCGATCCCGATCGCGCGCGCATAGCGCGCGGCCCGGATCCATTCGATCGCAACCGAGCCGCAACCGGTGCCGATATCCCACAGCAGGGCGCCGCGCATCGGCATCAGGCGCGCCACGGTGACAGCCCTGACTTCCTGCTTCGTCATCGTGCCGTCCGACTGGAACAGGGCATCCTCCAGCCCGGGAACCCGGGGCTGCAGGGCCGCACCAGGTGCCGCGATGCACTCGATAGCCATCGTGTTGAAGGGTGGCACCTCGGCGTCCCAGCTTTCGGCGATACCGTCGAAACGACGCTCTTGCGCACCGCCCATCGCGGCAAGAACGGTCATCTTCGACTGGCCATATCCACGCTCCGTCAGGAATGCGGCGATGCGCGACGGCGTCTCGGCCCCCGTCGTCAGGATCAGCAGCCGCTGATCGGGCTGGATGAAGGCGATCATCTGCTCGACCGGGCGGCCGTGTACGGTGAGGGTCTCGACATCGGCGAGGCTCCAGCCCATGCGGGCCGCCGCCAGCTGGAACGCGGAAAGCTGCGGGTGATAGACGATTTCCTCGGACGGAATCGCCCGTCCGATCCGCGCGCCCACGGAAAACCAGAGCGGATCACCGGTCACGAGCACAACGGCCCGTCGCCCCCTGAGCCCCCGGATCGTGTCGATCATCGCATCGAACGGGGAGGGCCAGCTCAACCGTTCTGCCGTGATGGTCTCTGACAGGACATGATGCCGATCCCCGCCGAGGATGACCTCGGCGGCCTCGACCACGGCCCGGGTCGCGGGCACAAGACCGTCGAGCCCGTCTTCGCCGATCCCGACGATATGAAGCCACGGCTCGGTCATCGCGATCCCTCCATGCTTTTCGATTGGCGGACAGACTGCCCGCGGCCAACTGCGCGGGCCAACAAAATTTTGAAATTTTGTTGGCCGCCGGGTGTCAGCCGGTCGCAGAGGTTCATCGCTGTTCTCCCGGCAACCCGGCGGCCAGCGCATTGACGGCGGCCGACGCCATGGCCGATCCACCCCGGCGTCCACGCAACGCGACAAAGTCGCAGCCGCGCGGCGCTCCGGCGAGTTCGGCCTTCGATTCTGCCGCGCCCACGAATCCAACCGGAAACCCGAGGATCAACGCAGGCCGGGGCCATCCCTCGTCCAGACGCTCGAGCAGATGGAACAGCGCCGTGGGCGCATTGCCGATCGCGACGACGCTGCCCTCGATCCGGTCCCGCCACAGTTCGACCGCCGCGGCGGAGCGCGTCGTGCCGAGCCGCGCGGCGATATCGGGCACCCGGCTGTCATTCAGCGTGCACACTGTCTCGACGGCCTTGGGCAATGTCCGGCCGATGATGCCTGACCGGACCATCTCGCAATCGCACAGGACGGGCGCCCCGGCCCCAAGAGCTGAGCGCCCGGCCCCGGCCGCACCCTCGGAAAAGGCAAGCCGATCCGCGATCTCGACCATGCCACAGGCATGAATCAACCGGATCACCATGGGCTCCATCTCCGGCGGAAACCTGTCCAGCCGCGCTTCCCGACGCACCGTCGCAAAGCTCTCGGCATAGATCGCGGCCGGATCGGTCAGGTAGGGGCGCAAGAGGCGGGTCTCCCTCGGGACAGGCGGGGCACTCAGTCCTGCTTTCTGGACTTCAACGCGCTCAGGGGGCCGTGCGGGTGATCCGCGTGGGGATAGGGCGCATGGTGATGGTGGTGATCGTGGTCATGGTGGTGATGATCGTGATCGCCATCATGGTGGTGATGATGGTGATGGTGATCCTTCGCGGCCTCCAGTCGGCACAGCCCGGTGCAGAAGGTGTCGCACAGAACGCAATCGGCCACGTTCGAGCCCGGCGCGCTGGCGCCTTGTCCTTCGACATGGTGGTGGTGGCTTTCCTGGATTGCGCCCACCTCGCCCTCGAAGCCCAGAACCTCGGTCCTGTATTTGCACATCACGCAGGTCGGGGGCGGCACGGCACCCAGCGCCGGGTGCCCCGACTGGCCCGCCATTGCGGCCCGGGCCTCGGCCGGGATCGTCTCGACCCGGCCCTCCTCGACGGCGAGGATCTGCGTGCGATAGGGGCAGGTCCCGCAATTGGGCGGCGGCGTGTCGCTGACCAGTTCCTTGATCCGTTCGGCGAAGGTATCGAGCACCTGATCATGATCACCCAGATAGGGTGCCTTGACGAATTCGATGCCGGGATGTTCCGCCGCCACCTGATCGGTAAAGCCATAGATCCGGTCGATCAGGATGCCCGAGAACAGGAAATAGGGGAACACGACGACACGCCGGTATCCCAGCCTGGCCACATGTTGAAGACAGGGTTCGACCAACGGGAAGGTGACGCCCGAATAGCCCACCTCGCACCAGCCGAAACCCAGCCCTTCCTGAAGCATCCGGGCAATCTTGGCGACATTGCCATTGGCATCGGGATCGGAGGCACCGCGTCCGATCACCACGAGGCAGGTCTCTTCCAGCGGCACTGAGCCCGAGGTTGCGTCGGCGGCGGCCACCGCGTCGCGGATCCTGCCACCTGCGGCGGCGATCATCTTGGGATCGACGCCCAGCTCCCGGCCATAGCGCACCTCGATCCCGTGGCGGGCGGCATAGGTGTTCAGGACGGTGGGAATATCGTTCTTGGAATGCATCGCGGCGAACAGCATTCCGGGAACCGCGAGGATGCGTTCGCAGCCGGCCTCGCGCAACTTGTCCAGCCCGTCACGCAGAACCGGGTTGGCGAATTCGAGATAGCCGTATTCCGTGATCCAGTCCGACGGGAGCCGTTCCGGAAGCCTGTCGGCAAGGACCCGGAATTCATCGACCGCGGCCTGGCTGCGGGACCCATGCCCGCAAATCATGACACCTGTCTTCATGCTGCCTGTTCCTCTGTTTCGGCCTCAGGCTCACCAGCTTGCTCCGCCGCCTCGTCCTTCCGCCGCCCCTTGAGGGCACCCCAGACGCCAACGGCGATGGCCAGACCGATCGCAGCGCCCGCCACCCAATGATCATGGCCGGCCAGCCCGGAAAGATGCCCGGGATGCGCAATGGCTGGGCCGGCAACCGGCAAAAGGAACAGGGGGGCGATCAGCTTGCGCATGGCACACTCCGTCAAAAATCCGGCCGAAGAGATGGGCAATCCGACGATGCGGCGCCTTCGTTCCCGTCAGGGTCAACGCGGCACCGCCACCTCTCCGGCCCTTAAAGGGCGTCGTCTGGAGCAAGCTATAGGGATAGCAGAGCCTCGGCGCAAACCGATTAGCGACCCGGTGGCAGGCAGGTCCGACAGGCCCGCATGTGCGCGGATGCAGGGCAACTGCGCCCTGAACGGGGTTTGCGTGCGGGCGACGACGGCTTAGGTGCGGATCGGAACACGGAACAAGGGGAAAGATCATGGGCCAACTGGTTGACGGTGTCTGGCACGACACGTGGTACGATACGAAATCTACCGGTGGCGCTTTCAAGCGTTCGACTTCGAAGTTCCGCAACTGGATTACCGCCGACGGACGCGCGGGGCCCAGCGGCGAGGGTGGGTTCAAGGCCGAAAGCGGGCGCTATCACCTCTATATCAGCCACGCCTGCCCCTGGGCGCACCGGACATTGATCTTTCGAAAGCTCAAGGCGCTCGAGGATCATATCGGCGTCTCTGTCGTGCATCCCGACATGCTCTCGGATGGGTGGACGTTCTCCACGGATTACGACGGTGCGACGGGGGATCATCTCTTCGGATCGGATTTCCTGCGCGATATCTATATCCGCAACGATCCAAAGGTGTCGGGGCGCGTAACGGTGCCGGTTCTCTGGGACAAGGCGCAAGATACGATCGTGTCGAACGAAAGTTCGGAGATCATCCGCATGTTCAACACGGCCTTCGACGCGATTACGGGCAATACCGACGATTTCTGGCCGGAATCTCTTCGCGAGGAGATCGAGCCGGTCAATGCCCGGATCTATGACACGTTCAACAACGGGGTCTACAAATCCGGCTTCGCCACCACGCAGGAGGCCTATGACGCGGCCGTGCATCCTCTGTTCGAGACGCTCGACTGGCTGGAAGAGCGGCTGTCATCGCAGCGCTACCTGATGGGCGACAGGATCACCGAAGCCGATTGGCGACTGTTCACGACGCTGATCCGGTTCGATCCGGTCTATCACGGGCATTTCAAATGCAACCGGTCGCGGATCGTCGATCTGCCGAATCTCTGGGCCTATACGCGCGAGTTGTACCAATGGCCGACGCCCGATGGCGGCCGCGTGGCAGACACGATCAACCTCGAACACATCATCCGCCATTACCACTACAGCCACGACTCGATTAACCCGCACCGGATCATTCCGATCGGCCCTGTCCTCGATTACGATGAACCGCACGGCCGCGACGGGCGCTGATCAGCGCCCCGTGGCCAGCGGTGCTGCGCGATCCATGGCATGGGTCGCGTAGTGTTCAACCATGGCGGCGATGTCTTCGGGCGGGGCCCCCGAGCGGACAAGTGCGCGGGCGTTCGATGTCATCGAGAAGATGGACCCGTCGGAAAAGAACGTGGTGTCGGTGACGAATATCACGGATGTGCCGGGAGAGCGGTATTCGACGAAATCCGAAACCGCGAGGGCTGAGCCCTCGTCCAGAACGAGATTGAGCACCAGAACATCGAAGTCCTCCTTCCGGATCAGATCAATCGCTGAATCGGCATCGTGGGCCTGGGCCACTTCGGCGCCCAGACGCTCAAGATGACGTCCCCAAACGGTCGCTAACTCCTTGCAACTTTCGACGATCAGAACCTTCATCATTCCCTTACGACCTTGTCACAACACCCTCCGGGGCGCGCACGAGGCACCTTGAAAGTTGACGAATCCATCGACATTCCCGGTTTGGTTCACCATAGTCCGCGCGACGGAATTTCCGAAATCAAATCCAATTGCCGGCGGCATACAGGCCAGATCCCGCCGCCGCGCCCAATGAACGAGGCTCGCACCCCACCGATGACAACATGGATTACGATCTGCGACACCTGCAAGCGCCCCGGATGGGATCAAACCTCGATGGAGAGAACCGATGGCGAGGCTCTGGCCGAGCTCATCGAGACAGCCGCCGCATCGCAAGCAATGGTCGCGACCCGGCGCGTTTCCTGCACCATGGGATGCGAGCGCGCCTGCAATGTCATCGTTCAGGCGCCGGGCAAGATCGGTTATTCGCTGGGCACCTTCGAACCCGATGCCGAGGCTGCCGAAGCGATCGTCGCCTACGCGGCCGCCCATGCGGAGAGTGAAACGGGTCAGGTCCCGTTTCGCCAGTGGCCTCAGGGCGTAAAAGGCCATTTCGTCTCGCGTCAGGTTCCGCTTCCCGACGCGCCGTGACCGCACAGCGCGATCACGGCGGCGGGCTCGACGCCGCAATCGCCCGCCATGGCGGGCAGCGTGACGACTGGCTCGATCTGTCGACCGGCATCAACCCGGTGGCTTATCCCATCGGCGCCCTCGCTGCCGAGGCGTGGCAGGCCCTGCCTGACGGCGGCGCAACACATGCGCTTGTCGATGCCGCCCGGACATTCTGGGCGGTTCCGGACAGCGCGGCAATCGTGCCCGCGCCCGGCGCCTCTGCCATAATCGCGCGCCTGCCGTATCTGACACCCCAAGGCGGTCGGGCCCATGTTCCGGGGCCAACCTACAACGAACACGAGGCGGCCCTGCGGGCATCGGGCCGATGGGCCATCGCCCCCGATGAACGGGACGCGGGGTTTCATGTCCGTGTCCACCCGAACAATCCCGACGGGCGTCTGACCGATCCTGCGTCGCTCGGCTCTCAGGCGCTGACCGTGATTGACGAAAGCTTTTGCGATGTCTGCCCCGAAAAGAGCCTTGTCGCCTGTGCCGGACAACCCGGATTCGTCATCCTGAAGAGCTTTGGCAAATTCTGGGGGCTCGCGGGGCTTCGGCTGGGCTTCGCCATTGGCCAGCCCGAGACGCTCCTTCCCCCGGACGGGCAGCGCAACCTGTCGGAATTGCTGGGGCCATGGCCGGTTTCGGGTCCGGCGCTCGCGATCGGCGCCCGCGCGCTGCGCGATACCGGCTGGGCCGACAAGACGCGGGACCGCCTCGCCCGGGATGCCGCACGGCTCGATCAGATGATGATCGCGGCGGGCGCAAATGTCGTGGGCGGAACCGATCTTTTCCGGCTCTATGACGTGCAATCCGCCGCAGAATGGCAGGCACGTCTGGCCGGCCATCATGTCTGGTCGCGGACCTTTCCCTATTCGCGGAGCTGGCTGAGGCTCGGTCTGCCGGCCCCCAACCGCTGGGCGCGGCTCGAAAAGGCAATCGGATGACCCGCCCGTCCGATCCGGCGCAGGTCGTGTCATGAGCGGGGCGCTGGTCGCGGCGCTTGTTCTCGACGCGATTTTTGGTGAACCGCGTGTTCTGTGGGACCGGTTTCCCCATCCCGCCGTCATCATGGGGCGGATCGTCGGATGGCTGGATCGGCATCTCAATCGCAGCCGTGGGCAGCGAATGGCCGGCATCCTGACCGTCCTGATACTCGTGACCGGCGCCGCGCTGCTGGGGCGGGCCCTCGCAGCCCTGCCGGGACTGACGGCCGACGTGATCGTGGCCGCGATGCTCTTGGCCCAGCGATCCCTGTCGGATCACGTGGCCCGGGTCGCCAACGGTCTGCGTCTGTCGGTGCCTGCGGGCCGGGCCGAGGTCGCGATGATCGTTTCGCGCGACACAACCGAAATGGAGCCGCCTGCGATTGCGCGGTCCGCCATCGAAAGTGCGGCCGAGAACCTCTCCGACGGGGTGATCGCGCCGGCCTTCTGGTTCCTGCTGTTCGGCCTGCCGGGCCTCCTGATCTACAAGATCGTCAATACCGCCGATTCCATGATCGGCTATCTCACGCCGCGCCACGCGGAGTTCGGCTGGGCTGCGGCGCGACTGGATGATCTTCTCAACCTCGCGCCCGCGCGGCTGACGGCTTTGCTGATCAAACTGACCGCGCCGCGCCCGGTGTCGTGGCAGGATATCGCTGCGGATGCCCGGCTCCACCGAAGCCCGAACGCGGGATGGCCCGAGGCCGCGATGGCGCGTGCCCTCGACATTTCGCTGGCCGGGCCACGCAGCTATAACGGTGTCACCCGCCCGTTTCCCTACGTTCATCCGCACGGGCGGCGCGACATCGGCGCCAACGAAATCGAGGCCGCCGTGGCGCGTCTTTGGGCGGCCTGGGCGCTCGCTCTGGCCGGGATCGTGGCGATCTCCCTTGTCGCCGCGGCTTTCTGAGTGACGGCTTGCCGCGCAGGCGATCCCTGTTAGGCTTCTGCGAAATAACACGTTCCGGAGCCCTCATGTTCAATCGCGCCCTGCCCTTCGCCCTTGCACTTTCGGCATTGCCCCTCGCCGGTTTCGCACAATCGCAATGCGGCACGCCCCTTGCCCAATTCCGCGACGGCCTCGTTGCCGAAGCCACGGAACGCGGCTTCGATGCCGGCACCGCGCGCGACTTCGTGTCGGTCCTGCGGATCGATGACAGCGTGATCGCCGCCGACCGCAGGCAAGGCGTCTTTCAGCGCGATTTCATCGACTTTTCCCGTCGGCTGATCTCGCAGAACCGGATCGACAACGCCCGCCGCAACGCAGAGCGTTATGCCGCGACCTTCGACCGGATCGAGGCCGATTATGGCGTGCCGCGTGGCGTTCTTCTGGCTTTCTGGGCCTTCGAGACGGATTTCGGGCAGGTTCAGGGCGACTTCAACACCGCCAACGCGTTGTTCACTCTGGCCCATGATTGCCGCAGGCCGGAGCTGTTCCGGCCCCAGATCTTCGCCGCGATGGAGCTTTATGCGCGGGGCGATTTCGATCCGGCCACGACGACCGGGGCTTGGGCCGGCGAAATTGGTCAGGTTCAGATGCTGCCCGCCGACATCATCGAGAACGGTGTCGACGGCGACGGCGATGGGCATGTCACGCTCAAGACCTCGGCGATCGACGCGCTGATGTCGGGCGGCAAGATGCTGCAATCACTGGGCTGGCGCGCGGGCGAGCCATGGCTTCAGGAGGTGACGGTTCCCGAGAACCTCGACTGGCGGCTCACAGGCCTGCACGAAAAGCGCAGCGTCGGCGACTGGGCCGCCCTCGGTATCGCGGGACGGTCCGAGCCGCTGGGGCCCACAGACCTGGAGGCATCAATTCTTCTGCCGATGGGGCGCAATGGCCCCGCCTTCCTCGCCTATCCGAATTTCGAGGTCTATTTCGAATGGAACCAGAGCCTCGTCTATGTCACGACCGCCGCCTATTTCGCGACCCGCATCATGGGCGCGCCCGTATATGACGCCGGCAATCCCGATCCCGGCCTGTCGGGCGAGGAGGTGGAGGCCTTGCAACTCAAGCTGGCCGCGCGTGGCCACGATGTGGGCGGGATCGACGGCATCCTCGGCGCGATGACCCGGGCCGCGATCCGGGTGGAGCAGGAACGGCTTGGCCTGCCCGCCGATGCATGGCCGACCCGGCAATTGCTCGATCTTCTCTAAGACGGAGGCGCGCACCGAAAGTCTTTGGAGGATCGGGATCCTGCCATAAGGTGACGGCGTCGGACAAGTCAGGAGGCCGGGCCGTTGATGCAGACCGCAGCCTATCTTGCCGCCCTTGGTCTGGGCGTGACCTTCGGCCTTTACCTGCCTCTCAACAGCCTGACGGCCCGGCTCGTCGGATCGCCCTTTCTGGCCAATATCACCTTCTTCGGCTTCGGCCTGATCACCGCGATCGCCGTCGCATGGATCGCCGGGCACAAGCCGGGCGATCTGGCGCGTTTCAGCGGGCTGCCGTGGTGGATGTATCTCTCGGGCGTATTGAGTGGGCTGATGATCCTGGGCTCTGCCTTCCTGATCCCGCAGATCGGGCCGGGGCCGTTCTTCGTGCTGTTCATCGCGGGTCAGGTCATGACCGGTGCCGTGATCGGACATTTGGGCTGGTTCGGCCTTACGATCGATCCCGCATCGATCCGCACGATGGCTGGCATCGGCTGTGTCATCCTCGGCGCCTGGCTGGTCACCAGTCACTGATTAGCTGCGCAACTGCGGGATAGCGGGCGGGGCGATGGGGCCAACGGCCCCGAGCGTCGCCCTGCCGGCCCTCACTCCTCCGGTCGCACGGGATACCGGCCGCCGTCTTCGGTCAGCACGACGAACCGCCCGTCTGCGCGAACATACATGTCGCAGCGCGATAACCCGTTGCGATAGGCGATGCAGATGATCCCCTCGGCGCCTGCCGACCACGTTCCGAACTGGCTGCCGCCGCCATTGGCGGAGGAATAGGTATAGGAATAGGCCCCGCCTGCAGAAAACTTCGACTGACCGTCATCATAGAAGGTAAGCGTCCGGCCCGTCATCGCGTCCACGAGCCCCTCTGCATCGGCGAAGCGTTCATCCGTCGCGCGCAGGGCCCAGTCCTGCCCTGCTGCCGGAGTCGTCAGGCCAACAAGCCCCAGAATCAGGAACAATCGTCTCATGCGGTCATCCTGCACCGGATCCGCCCCACGACCTCATCACCATGTCGTGGGGCCGGATCCTCAGGCCACCAGACGTTCGGCCGCCTTCAGATCAACCGACACGAGCTGGCTCACGCCCTGTTCCCCCATCGTGACACCAAACAGCCGATCCATCCGGCTCATGGTGACGGCATGGTGCGTAATGATCAGGAAGCGGGTTTCCGTCCGGCGGGTCATCTCGTCCAGCAGGTCACAGAACCGTGTCACGTTGGCGTCGTCCAGCGGCGCGTCGACCTCGTCGAGAACGCAGATCGGCGCCGGGTTGGCGAGGAAGACGGCAAAGATCAGGGCAAGCGCCGTCAGCGTCTGTTCCCCGCCCGACAAAAGGCTCAGCACGCTCAGCTTCTTGCCCGGCGGCTGGCACATGATCTCTAGCCCCGCTTCAAGCGGATCGTCGCTTTCGACCAGAACCAGCTTGGCCTCGCCGCCACCGAACAGATGCGTGAACAGCGTGCCGAAGTTCTCATTGACCTGTTCGAACGCCGTCAGAAGCCGTTCACGGCCTTCCTTGTTGAGGCTGGCGATCCCGTTGCGCAGGGTCCGGATCGCCTCTTCGAGATCGGTCTTTTCCTTGAGCAGGGTATCATGCTCTTCCTGAACTTCCCGCGCATCCTCTTCAGCGCGCAGGTTCACGGCGCCGAGCGCATCCCGTTGCCGGCGCAGCATCGTAACCTCGTTCTCGAGCTTTGCGGCATCGCCGGTGTCGTCGGGATCGGCCCCCAGACGCTCGAGGAGCGTCTCCGGACTGATCTCCATCGCCTCCATGATCCGCTCGGCCGCGGTCGTGACGGCCTCGCGGGCGGCCTCGGTCCGGGCCTCGGCGCGGGCGCGGGCCTCGCGGGCTTCGGAGGCTGCGCGCTCGGCCTCGCGTTCCGCGATGGCGGCCTCCCGCAGGGCGGCTTCGGCCACGCTCAGCGCGTCGGTGGCAGCGGCCTTACGCGCCTCGGCCTGGGCGATAGAGGCCGCCAGTTCATCGCGTTTGGCCGCGATCTCGGCGGGTTTGCCTTGCGCCGAGGCAAGTTCAGCCTCACTGGCGGCCTTGCGCTCTTCAAGCTCGGTCGCACGGGTCGTTGCGGTCTCGAGCCTGTGACGCCAACCGCTTGTTTCCTTTGTCACTTCCTGGCTGCGCCGGATCCGGGCCTCGCCCTCGCGGCGCACCTCGTCATGGGCCGACCGGCGCGACATCATGGTGATCCGGGCGGCTTCGACGGTCGTCCGGATATCCTCGATCGAGGCGCGGGCTGCATCCAGATCGCCCAGATCGCGGGCCGCGCGCTCGGCCTCGGCCAGCGCCTTTCGGGCAGAACGGGATTCGTCCTCGTAACGGCTCAGCGCCATGGTCGCGGCCTCGCGGCGTCCCTGCGCCAGATCGCGATCCGCCTCGGCTCGCGACACGGCACGGTTCGCCTCGGACATGAGGCGATCGGCCTCGCGCCGGGCGTTGCGCGCCATCTTGTCGGCCTCTGTCAGATCGGCCAGCCGTTTTGACAGGGCCTCGTGCGCCTGCGACGCGCCAGCAGCCCGGGCCGAGACCTCTTCGAGATTGCGCTTGAGTTCGACCAGACGGTTCAGCTGCTGCAGCCTGAGCGCCGCCGCCGACGGCGCATCTTCAGCCCCGGCGCGGAAGCCGTCCCAGCGCCACAGATCGCCCTCGATGCTGACCAGCCTTTGACCGGGGCGCAGCAGCGGTTGCAGGCGCGGGCCGTCCGCGGCGTCGACAAGGCCGACCTGACCCATCCGCCGAACCAGCATATCTGGCACGCTGACAAAGTTGGTCAGCGCCAGAACACCCTCGGGAAGCACGGGCGCATCGCTGTATCCGGGCAGGGACACCCAGCCGGATTTCACGTCATCGGCGACAGCAGGCGCGCGCAGATCATCCGACAGCGCGGCACCCAGCGCCTTTTCATAGCCGGACTTCACCGTCAGCAGATCCAGAACCTGACCACCCTCAGCTGTATCGCGCTCGACCAGCCGGGCAAGGGCCGAAACCTCGGCCCGCAGGGCGCTTGCCTCGCCCTCGGCCTCGGATCGCTGTGCCCGGGCATCGGCCTCGCGGGTCTGCGTCTCGGCCCGGGCGGCCTCCGTCTCGGCGAGGGTTTCATCCGCACGCACGGCGGTGGCAGCGGCGGTTTCCTCGGCGGCGCGGGCGGTGACCAGATCGCCTTCGGCCTTTTCCAGCGCGGCCTCGGCGCCAAGAAGCGCCGCCCGCGCCTTTTCGGCCTCGGCCTCGGTGCGGGTCAGGGTCTTGCGGTGATCCTCGATCAGCCGTTGGGCAGACTGATGCCGCGCTGCGAGGCGGGCCACATCTTCGGTCTGTTCGCTGAAATCCGCCTCGCGCGATTGCAGGACAGAGGCAGCCTCGCGCGCGGCCTCGGCGGCGGCGGCCAGCTTTTCCTCGTGGCCTTCCCCGGCCTTCACCAGTTCGCGCGCCTCCCATTCCAGCCGTTCGATCGTCTCGCCCGCATCGCGGTTCAGCGCCTCTTCCCGCTCGATATCGCGGGCGAGCTGATCGATCCGCGAGGTCAGCGTCTCGACGGTTTCACGGGCCCGCGTCTCTTCTTCGTTGAGACTGTCACGGCTGACCGCCAGCCGTTGCAGGATCGCCGCGGCAATCGCCTCTTCCTCGCGCAGCGGGGGCAGCGCCTCTTCCGCGTCGCTTCGGGATTTGGTGGCCTGCCGCGCAGCAGTTTCTGCCGAGGCGGCCTCGACCGTCCGGACGCGCTGCGCCTCTTCGGCGGTTGCACGCGCCTCGTCAGCCTCTTTCCAGCGGCGATACAGCAGGAGACCTTCCGCGTGACGCAGCCGATCGCCGATCTCGCGATAGCGGGCGGCCTGCCGGGCCTGCCGGGCCAACTGCGCCAATTGCTGAGCCAGCTGTTCGATCACGTCATCGACGCGGGTCAGGTTCGACTCTGCGCCCCGCAGCTTGAGCTCGGCCTCATGGCGGCGCTGATACAGACCCGAGATGCCGGCCGCCTCTTCGAGGATGCGGCGCCGCGACGTGGGCTTTGCGTTGATCAGTTCGGAGATCTGGCCCTGACGCACAAGCGCGGGCGAATGCGCGCCGGTCGAGGCATCCGCAAACAGCATCTGCACATCGCGGGCGCGCACATCCTTGGCGCCGATCCGATAGGCCGAGCCCGCATCGCGGGTGATCCGCCGGATGATATCGAGCGTGTCGGCATCGTTGAACGCCGCAGGCGCCAGCCGTTCCGAATTGTCGATCGACAGGGCGACTTCGGCATAATTGCGCGCGGGACGGGTCGCCGCACCTGCGAAGATCACGTCTTCCATGCCGCCGCCACGCATCGCGGTGGGACGGTTTTCCCCCATGACCCAGCGCAGGGCCTCCAGCAGGTTGGACTTGCCGCAGCCATTGGGCCCGACCACACCTGTCAGACCATCCGCGATCACGAGATCGGTCGGATCGACGAAGCTTTTGAACCCGTTCAGCCTGAGCCGTGTGAACCGCATGGAAAACCGCTGCCCCGATTCTTGTTATCCCGCGATGGTGGCCAAGCAGATCGGCACGAGTCAACCTTGGCACACCGCATCTGGAAGCAATGCATCGCTTATCCACAAGATTTTGCGACGATCCGCCGTATTATCCCCCAATTCCAAAGGTCAGAAGGGCGCATTCGGCCACGCCATGTCGGAATCGGTCTTGACCGGACGGTGCACGACGGCGCACAACCAACGGGCATGGTTCCCAATCGAGCGCAAAGCGCCTGGGATCAAAAGGGAATGCGGAGCGGGCCGATCCAAGTGCGAGGCCCGGAGCCGCAGCCGCCCCCGCGACTGTATGCGGAGAGCGCCCGCCGATACGCCACTGGGTTCGCCCGGGAAGGCCGGCAGAGCGTGATCACCCGCAAGCCAGGAGACCTGCCATGCACCGGACCCTCGCGATGCGTGGCCGGGATATGCTGACTACGGACGGGGTGTTCCGTGGGGGTCAGCCGGCAGTGATGCCGGCTCCTCTGACGCGACCTCCCTTCACATGATTGATCCGAAGGGGAAAAACATGAAAAGATTTCTTATCGCCGCAGGCGCGACGCTGTTTGCCAGCCCGGCCCTGGCCCACCACCCGCTGGGCGGCCTTCCGATGGAGACGTTCGCGCACGGCCTCCTGTCTGGCGTCGGGCACCCGGTTCTGGGTTTTGACCATCTGTTCTTCGTTGTGCTGGTCGGCGTTGCCGCCTTGTTCACCGGCCAGCGGATGCTCGCACCAGCCGCCTATATCGGTGCGATGATCGCGGGTTGCGCGTTGATGTACGCCGGAATCTCCATGCCTCTGGTCGAAGGCGTGATCGTGGCCTCCCTGATCGTGCTGGGCGGCATCGTCCTTTCGGGCCGCGGACTGACCTTGCCCCCCGCATTGGCAGTCTTCGCCGGCTTCGGCCTGTTTCACGGCTCTGCTTTCGGCGGGTCGATCGCCGCGCAGGAAGGGGGCGTCGGAGGCGCTGTGCTTCTCGGTTACTTCCTTGGCCTCGCCGCGATCCAGTATGCGATCGCGATCGCCGCAGGATGGATCGCCGAAAAGGGCCTTGGCGTCACGACCGCCAATGCCGTCAATGCCCGTCTCGTGGGAGCGATGGTGGCCGGCGTCGGTGTGTTTCTGGCGCTCGAGATCGTCGAAGGGCCGGTCGTGGCCCTGATCAGCGGAGCCTGATCCGCAGGCGAGCCACTCTGCGGGTGGCCTGCGGGCCACCCGGTACGGACCGGTGGGAGGTCCGGCGGTCCCGGACAGACGTGCGGGGTGACGCGACGGCCCGCAGCCTTTTCCGGAACCGGACCCGTGCCTTCGGAGACGCGAAATGAGACCCCTGATCCTTTTCCTCATCGGAATCGTCTTCGGAACCGCGGGCGGTTTCCTGCTCGCCGGCGGGCTCCACGGGCCGATGGATGGCCATGATCGGTCAACCACAGAGGCCGCCGTCCACGACCATGCCAGCCACGATCATTCCCAACTGAGCGAATGGCCGGCAAACATGCCCAGCCCCGAAATCGCCCTGACGCTCTGGCCCGATGCGGGGCGGGACATGAACCTGCGCGTCGACGCGCCCGGGTTCACCTTCACCCCGGAAGAGGTGAACGGCGCGGTCACGCCGGCCACAGGCCACGCCCATATCTATGTGAACGGTGAAAAGATCGCGCGCCTTTATGGCCCCTACGCGCACCTGACCGCCCTGCCGGAAGGCGCGGAAATTCGCGTCACGCTGAATGCCAACGATCACACCGAATGGGCCGTGGACGGCGTTCCGCTTGCCGCCACGATAATCGCCCCATGATCTGTCGCAGCGGCACCCGTCCCCTGAGACAGAACCTCAGGCGGCCCAGCAATCGTGCAGCCACATCTCTCTGCCCGGAACCGAGACTTGCGTCGCGATCTCGCCCCTCCGGTCCGTCAAGTGATCCACACATCGTCAATCGTCCTGTCACGGCAAAGCCATAGAGCCGCAGGCCCGTCCGAAGGAAACGCATCCATGCAGAAAATCCCCGCAACCGTTGTCACCGGCTTTCTTGGCGCGGGAAAGACAACGCTGATCCGTCACATGCTGGAGAACGCGAATGGACGGCGCATCGCGCTGATCATCAACGAGTTCGGCGATCTGGGTGTCGACGGCGAAATCCTGCGCGGCTGCGGGATCGAATCCTGCAGTGAAGACGACATCATGGAATTGTCGAACGGGTGCATCTGTTGCACCGTGGCCGATGATTTCATCCCGACCATGGAGGCGTTGCTCAGCCGCGAGGAGAAGCCCGATCACATCGTGATCGAAACATCCGGCCTTGCCCTGCCGCAACCTCTGGTCCGGGCGTTCAACTGGCCCGGAATTTCGACCAAGGTCACGGTCGACGGGGTGGTGACCGTCGTCGATGGCAAGGCCGTCTCGGAAGGCCGCTTTGCCCATGATGTCGCGGCGATCGACGCCCAGCGCGCGGCGGATGACGGGCTGGATCACGAAACGCCGCTGTCCGAATTGTTCGAGGATCAGATCGCCTGCGCCGACATGATCGTCGTCAACAAGGCCGACCTTCTGGACGAACAGGAGGCCGACGCCCTCGCCGGCCGGCTGCGTGCCGAGGCGCGCACCGGGGTTCAGGTCCTGCAGGCCTCTATGGGGGCGCTTCCGGTGGATGTTCTCCTGGGTCAGGGGATCGGGGCCGAGGCCGATATGGAAGCACGTCACGAGGTGCATCATCATCACCACCATGACGACGACGATGACCACCACGATCACGAACATGAACACGGCCATGACGAGTTCGAAAGCTTTGTCGTGACGGCACCGGAAATCGACGACCCCAAGGCCTTTACCGCGCGCCTGTCGGACATCATTGCCCGGCATGATATCCTGCGCCTGAAGGGCTTTGCCGCCGTTGCGGGCAAGCCGATGCGACTGACGCTTCAGGCGGTCGGGCCCCGGATCGACAGCTATTACGACCGGCCCTTCGGCAGCGATCAGCGGGAAACGCGCCTTGTCGTGATCGGGCAGGCCGGTCTTGACCGGGCGGCAATCGACGCCGCCCTGAGGGCATGATTGTCCGGATCGAGAGGGGCGACCCAAGGTCACCGGGGGCCGTCGCGCTTCTGACGGCGAGCCATGCCTACCTGACCTCGCTCTATCCGCCCGAGGACAACTATTTCCTGTCGATCGACGCGCTCTGCGCCCCCGACATCGCCTTTTTCGTCGCGGTGATTGACGGCCAGACGACCGGCTGCGCCGCGATCAAGACCTTTGACGGGTATTGCGAAATCAAATCGATGTTCGTCGATCCGGCTGCCCGCGGCTCAGGCACGGGCGCCGCCCTGATGGCCGCACTCGAGGCGGAGGCGAAGAGTCTGGGGATCGGGATGATGAAACTCGAAACGGGCGATACGCTCGACGCGGCGCACCGGCTTTATGCCCGTCATGGTTTTTCGGTCTGCGGCCCGTTCGGCGATTACGTCGAAGGGCCGCATTCCGTCTTCATGGAGAAACGACTGTGAGGCGCCGCGTGCCCCTACTTGCGCTTGACGTCGTCGGGCAGTTCGGCGGTTCCCCAATCATCGGTCGGGGGGCCAGCGTTGCTCGCGGCTTTCTTGAGCTTTTCGCGCAGTGCATCGCGCTTGGATTTCGGCGCCATGGCGCTGCTGGTCTGCTGCGCGGCGCCATCGCCGTTCGTTTTCTTGGAATCGTCGGTCATATCGCACCTGCCGTCATGAAATCTGGTCCACGAATACCCTTGTTTGTGCGGTCAGCACAAGGCGGGCGGGCCTGATGCACCTGCTTGCCGCAACACCCGGTGCGATCGGCGACGGTCAGGAACCCGTGGATCTGGGGCAGGATCCGGCGGATGTCGTCATCCTGTCGGCCGCCGATACAGAGCTTGTCCTGTTGTCCGAGGCCCGCGCCGCGATGGACGCCGCGCCAACGCTGCGGCTGGGCAACCTGATGCACCTGTCGCATCCGCTTTCGGTGGACATGCATCTGGATCGCTGCGTGACGAAATCGCGCCTCGTCATTCTGCGCCTGCTGGGCGGCGCCGGTTACTGGCGCTACGGGTTCGAGCAATTCGCAGCGCGCCTGGCCGAGGCAGGGATCCCTTTCTGCGCCCTGCCCGGCGACGACAAGCCGGATCCGGAATTGCGCGACCTGTCGACCGTGTCGGCCGAGGATTACGACGCACTCTGGGCCTATTTCGTCGAAGGTGGCGCCGAGAACGCGGTGAACCTTCTGCGATACGCGGGTGCGATGCTGGAGGGCGGGCCACGGCCAGAAGGGGCACGGCCCCTGCTCCGCGCCGGTGTCTGGTGGCCCGGCGAAGGCGTGGCCGGGATCGAGACGGCACGGGCCAATTGGCCCGACGGCGCACCGGTCGTTCCGATCGTGTTCTACCGCGCGCTTGTTCAGGGCGCCGGGCTCGCTCCGCTTGCGCAGATGGTCAAGGCGCTCTTGCGTCAGGGCCTTGCGCCGCTGCCGATCTTCGTGGCCTCGCTGAAGGATCCGCTCAGCCGGGCCACACTGGAAACCCTCTTCGAACAGGCGCCGCCCGATGTGATCGTGAACGCGACCGCTTTCGCGGTCGGCAGCCCGCATTCCGGTGACGACAGTCCCGAAAACCCGCTGTCCGGGCCCCATGCGAATGGCGCCCCCGTGTTCCAGGTCATCCTGTCCGGCAGCAGCCAGCAGGCTTGGGAAGAGGGGCTTGCCGGCCTCTCAGCCCGCGACATCGCGATGAACGTGGCCCTGCCGGAAGTGGACGGACGGATCATCACCCGGGCGATCAGTTTCAAGGGCGAGGCCTTCTTCGACGAGGCGACGCAATGCCCGATCGCCACCTATCAGGCACAGCCCGACCGGATCGGCTTTGTCGCAGCACTGGCGGCAAACTGGGCGGCGCTGCGGCACAGGCCGGCGCAGGATCGGCGGGTCACGCTTGTTCTTGCGAACTACCCCAACCGGGATGGGCGGCTTGCCAATGGCGTCGGCCTCGACACACCCGCCGCGACGCTTCATGTGCTGAACCTGTTGCGCGCGGCGGGTTACGAGACCGGCCCCCTGCCCGCCGATCCTCAGGCGCTGATGGACAGGCTCATGTCCGGGCCGACGAACTGGCTCACGGATCGGGCCGAACGGGAGGGTGGCGAAGCCTTTCCGCTGACCGAATACCTGCGCTGGTTCGGCGATCTGCCGTGGTCCGCGAAACAGGCGCTGACGGAGCGCTGGGGCGCGGCGGAGGACGATCCCTTCGTCATGTCCGCGATCGATGGAGATGACCCGGGGACAGCGGCGTTCAAGCTGTCGATCCACCGGTTTGGCAACGTCTCGATCGGGCTGCAGCCGGCGCGCGGATATAATATCGATCCGACCGAAACCTATCATTCACCCGATCTCGTCCCGCCCCACAATTACCTCGCCTTCTATCGCTGGATCGCGGCCAATGCCGACGCGGTGGTGCACATGGGCAAGCATGGCAACCTGGAATGGCTGCCGGGAAAGGCCGTGGCGCTCGGCCCCGGTGACTGGCCCGAACTGTCGCTTGGGCCGATGCCGCATATCTATCCCTTCATCGTCAACGATCCGGGTGAGGGCACGCAGGCCAAGCGTCGGGCTCAGGCCGTGATCGTCGACCACCTGACGCCGCCGCTGACACGGGCGGAGAGCTATGGTCCGCTGCGCGATCTCGAGGCGCTGGTGGATGAATATTACGACGCGGCAGGGATGGATCCGCGCCGGATCACGCATCTGCGCGAAGAAATCCTTTCGCTCAGCGAGGCGACGGGCCTCGGCCGCGATGCCGGGATGACGGGGGAGGATCGCGATGCCGATCTGGGCAAGCTCGATGCCTTTCTCTGCGATCTGAAAGAGGCGCAGATCCGCGATGGTCTGCATGTCTTCGGTCAGAGCCCTGAGGGGCATCTGGCGCGCGATCTCGCCATCGCGTTGGCCCGGGTGCCGCGCGGGGATGGCGCGGGGCAGGATGCGTCGCTCCTGCGGGCGCTTGCCGTGGACCTTGGGTTGGATTTCGATCCGCTGTCCGCGGATCTCGGTGAACCGTGGTCCGGGCCCCGGCCCGAGATCCTGGGCCGGATCAGCACGGATAGCTGGCGCAGCACCGGCGATACGGTCGAGCGGCTTGAGCTTCTGTCCATCGAACTGGTCGGTGCCTTGCGGGACGGCGGGCGGGGCGATGGCGCAAGCCGAGCGTCGCCCCCCGGCCCCGCCTCTGCCGCCGTCCTCGATCACGTGGACCGGACGATCCTGCCCATGATCGCGCGCTGCGGACCTGATGAATCCCGTGCCATCCTCAAAGCGCTCGATGGCCGGGCGATCCCGCCCGGGCCCAGTGGCGCGCCGACCCGTGGCAGGCTCGATACGCTGCCCACAGGGCGCAACTTCTTTTCCGTCGACAGTCGCGCCGTGCCCACGCCCACAGCCTGGGCGCTCGGCTGGAAATCGGCGAACCTGCTGATCGAGAAACACCTTCAGACCGAAGGCGATTGGCCGCGCGCCCTGCTTGTCACGGCATGGGGCACTGCCAACATGCGCACCGGCGGGGACGACGTCGCGCAGGCGCTCGCCCTGATGGGGGTCAAGCCCCGATGGGATGCCGCAAACCGGCGGGTGACAGGCTTTGACATCATCCCCGAAACCGCGCTCGGTCGGCCGCGCGTGGATGTGACCTTGCGGATTTCCGGCTTTTTCCGGGATGCCTTCCCCTCGCTGGTGGCCTTGTTCGATAGCGCCGCCCGCGCGGTTCAGGCCCTCGACGAATCCGACGAGGCAAACCCCGCCGCGGCCCGGCACCGCGCCGGGGAAAATGGCGCGCGGGTCTATGGATCGAAGCCGGGGGCCTATGGCGCGGGGCTTCAGGCGATGATCGACGAACGGCTCTGGGGCAGTCGCGCCGATCTGGGTGAGGCCTATCTTGCCTGGGGCAGCTATGCCTATGGCGCGGGCACCGAGGGACAGGCCGACAGAGCCGGGTTCGAGGCGCGGTTGCGCCAGGTCGAGGCGATCGTCCAGAACCAGGACAACCGGGAACACGACATTCTGGATTCCGACGATTACTACCAATTCGAAGGCGGCGCAGCGGCGGCGGTCTCATCCCTGCAGGGACGCGATCGCCCGATCTATCACAACGACCATTCGCGCCCCGAACGCCCAGTGATCCGCACGCTTGACGAAGAAATCGCCCGGGTGATCCGGTCTCGCGTCGTCAATCCGAAATGGATCGACGGGGTCAAACGGCACGGCTACAAGGGCGCGTTCGAAATCGCCGCAACCGTCGATTATCTCTTCGCGTTTTCCGCGACGACGGGAGCGGTCGCCAACCACCATTTCGACCTGGTCGAAGAGGCGTTTCTTGGCGATGACGACACGCGTGACTTCATCGCCGAGCACAATGCCCCGGCCCTTGCCGATATCGCCGACAGGCTGGCCGAAGCGATCGAGCGCGATCTGTGGCGGCCAAGGTCCAATTCCGCCCGCGCTCGCATCGACGCCCTGCGTCGCGGCTGACACACCGGCCCCTCGTCAGAGCAGGTTGCGTTCCTTCGCGATCATCGCCGCCTGTGTCCGGTTCTTGGCCTCGAGCTTCCGGCAGAGGGTCTTGACGTGCAGCTTGATCGTCACTTCTTGAAGCTCCAGATCCCGCGCGATTTCCTTGTTGGATTTGCCGCCGCACAGACCGTCCAGAACCTGCGTCTCGCGTTCGGTAAGGTTCGCCACCGTCTTCTTGTCGGTCTGACGCATGAAATCGAACGGAACGAAGATCTCGCCTGCCGTCATAAGCCGGATCGCGCTCATGATCGATTTCGCACCAAGGGTCTTGGGCAGGAAACCCGACGCACCACGTGCGATGGCCTCCTGCGCAACCTGTGGGCTTGCCGTTCCCGAGATCACGGCGACAGGCACGTCCGGGACAGTGGTGAGCATCCTCGACAATCCATCAAGCCCCTGCATCCCGGGCATCTGAAAATCCAGCACAACCATGTCGAACGGAGCCGCTCTGCCGACAAGGTCGATCGCCCCGTCAAGACTGGATGCCGTTTCGACCGTGACATCGCCCTCGGCCTCCAGAAACATCGAAATCGTGTCTATGACAAGATTATGGTCATCAGCGATCAGTATACGCATCACAAGTCTTTCGATCCATTGCCGTTCCGGAAAGACCGCGATCGCGGTGTGCCGGTGTCCCTATCGGGCGGCGAACGGAGAATCTCTATCCACCAATTCCTTATATATACTTCCGTATAGCTTCTTATCCGTTTGCTCTAGTGACTTAGTGCGTCACACCTGAGAGGCATTGTAATTTAATGGGTTCGGCCAGGTCGGCAAACCAGAGGAGGCCTGACATGTTCAATCGGCGCGAACTGGGAATTGCCCTGACTGCAGTGATTGTTCTGGCTGCGGGCCAGACAACGGCGCAGGACGGCACCATCCTGACTTTCGCCACAGGCGACAGCGTCATGCAGTACACGCTGGATGACCTCCGGGCGATAGATGCGACCGAGTTCGAAACAACGACGATCTGGACAGATGGCCCTCAGGTCTTCACAGGTGTCGCCCTTGACGTTCTGCTTGCACACATCGGCGCCGAGGGGACTGTCCTTTCCGCAACAGCGATCAACGACTACGCCATCGAAATCCCGGTGACCGATGCGATCCCGGGTGGCCCGATCATCGCCTACGAACGCAATGGCGAAACCATGTCGGTGCGGGACAAGGGCCCGCTCTGGATTGTCTATCCATATGATTCCAATTCTGAATACCAGTCGGAGGTCACCTACTCACGGAGCATCTGGCAGCTCGACAGGCTTGAACTGCTCGACTAGCACGACGTGCTGCCAAACAGGGACGATGCAACGATTCTTCGACTGATAGACAGCCCCGCGCCACCCCCCCTCTAGGCGCGGGGCTGATTTTTTCGGTGACCCAACCCGGATGGGCGCGTCCGATACTCAAACGAGCGAAGGCCCCTCCAGACAGGCCAGGACGGGCTTTCAAGCGAGCGAAGTCGAGGCGGTGGCGCTCGCATGATCCTGCCTCACCTCGCGCCAGAGAGGAGGCATGGAGTTTCAATAGGAGGAGGACATTTCCTGTCCGGAATGGAACACGGCCAGGAAACGAACGACGCGCGGACGCGCATCAGCGACCTTTGCATTGGAAGAAGACCGGGAGCAGAGAAGGATCCCACCTGCCAGCGCGCGGCGAGTTTGGCTGTTGGCGCTCGAGCGGTTCAATCTGGTAAGAATTTTCATCGTGTCGGTCCTCTTCTGTTGATCCTTTATTGACCCTCTTCGCCAGCATGTCAGCAGGACGGAAGGACAGCCGGTCCTCCGAAACGGATACCACTTGTATGCTTTTGGTCAGGCCGGTCCAAAAATTGGCGGGGGGCCGTTGATCGGCCCCCCTTTTCACCTGCCTGCGACCTTTGAATTCAGGATGCGTTCGGAATCACGAGCCTCTGGCCGGACCGGATTCGATCCGGGCTGGAGAGGATGGCCCGGTTCGCATCGAAGATGACGTTGTAATAGCTGGCATCGCCATAGAACTTGATCGCGATGGACCCGAGACTGTCACCAGCGCTCACGGTGTAGAACCTGTATTGCTGGGTTTCCTCGACAGTCTGGACGACCCGCACCTCGACGCCGTCACCGCCCACGGACTCGGAACTGGCGGGCGGCCGGGCCTCGCCGGCGGCGACCCGGGCCTCGGCGATGATGCTCGCCAGAAGGACGCTGGTATCGACCCGGCCATCCGACGTGATCATAACGTCGGGGACAGCCACGTCACCGGCCAGTGCGGCCTCGTTCACGGCCGCATCGATCGCCGCGTCGGTCTGACCGTCGCGCAGGGCCTGGATCACCAGAACCTGAAGAGCTGTGGGTTCGGTGAGTGTGGCCTCTGTCTCACCGATCACGGCGCGAATGCCGCTGAGAACGCCGACCGTCATCTGCGCCATCGGATCGTCGACGGAGGCCTGTGCCGGGTTGCGGACATCCAATCCCAGCCCGGCCAGCACACCGGCCGTGGTCTCCGAAAGGGTCCGATCATCGACACGGATCGTGGGCTCGACGAAGGTGCGGGTGATTTCGCGCATGACGGGCTGGGTGGGCGCGACCTCGGGGACATTGCGTGTCACCTCGATCGCCTCGCCCAGTCGATCAACGAATTCGTCCGTCGGAGTGGGCGCGGCGATCGGCGCGGGGGCCTCGGCCTCTAGCCGTTCCGCCGGTTGACCGGAAAAGGGATCATAGATGATCCACGCACACAACAGGACCGCAAAGGCAAAGAGGGCCACGACAATGCGGATCATTGGAGCCTGCTCCCGGGTCGGACCATCGTCACCCCCTCATCCGCCGCTCACCGTATCGGCCACGGTCAGGCCAAGGCTTTGCCAGCCCTGCATACCGCCCCGATAATAGCCCAGCTTGGCCGCAGGGTAGCCGGCATCCACCAACACGCGGATCATCTCGGCCGCCTCGGACGACCAAGGTCCATCCCCATAGATGACCAGTTGAAGGGCCGAGCTGAAATCAAAGCCGATTCCGTCCTGCCGCCCGCCAATGGCCTCGAAAATCTGACCTCGGTAGGGGTTGCCGGCCCGGATCACGTCCAGTGGAACGCTCACGGAACCTGGCACCGCCGCTGCAGCAAAGGCCCCGGGCGGCCGCGCATCGATCAACAGACCGTTCCCGGCGGACACCTCATCCTGAAGATATGCGATCACCTCAAGCTCACCCATCGTCCGGACACCGGGTGCTGCGCGCATGGGCTGTATGCAGAAATCCGGGCATGGCCGCGATGTGCGGGCAAGCTCCCCCGTCAGTCTGTTCGAAATTTCCTGATTGCGGGCGATCACATAGTCGCGGCCCGCCACGGAAAACGGCGCTGTCGCCATATCCTCGGTAATGCGCACGTCCTGGGCCGCAGCCGCCCCCGCCAGCATTCCAAACCATGTTACCAACAAAACCCGAAGCTCGCGCTTCATCTGCCCATCTCCCATCCTTGACCCACATGATTTCGGCAGATCCGCAACAGGCGGTGTGGGCCACAGAAGTTTCTCTAGGTGTAGTGGATTGGTGATTCGCAAGTCAAACCCGTTTGCGAATCGCCTGTACATTTTCCACTGGTCGCGGCCACTCAGGGCAGCCTGTCGCCCGGTTTTCGCCTGATAGTGGTCAAGCGTGCCTATTTTCCGGACGCGGACTTGCCAAGAAAATCGACCGCCCGGCAATCCGGCGTCACCGCATTCGGCGTGGCACGAAATGGCGTCTCGGGCGGGATCGAGGATTGCGCGATCCAGACACCGTAAAGGCAGATGTCCTGCGCGTAATTCCCGGAATTGAACCCGAAGCCGCGCCGCCCGCAATCGGTGACATCGCCATTGGCGTTCCAGCCTTGCGATCGGTCTCCCGGGAAACTGCCGCCCGTCAGAAAGGTCAGGGTCGCGGGATCGAACCGCAGGTGCCACGTCGTCGAGGGCATCCGATCCGCCATGTTCCAGCGGCCGATGGCGATCCCCTGTTCATACCCGACGATTTCGAAGGCCGTGACATCCCTTTCGGTCACGATGGGTGCGGTCATCAAGGCATCTGGAAACGCGATCCGCCCGGTCATCGTATAGCCGCCGCTGCCCGCCCAACAGAAATTGAACTCCGCCGCAGCGGCGGGTGCGGACAACAGGGACAGGACAAGGGCAACGCGAAACATCAGCGCGCTTTTCCCAGAAGCGGCTGACCGATGCAATCCGCCGGCTGAGGGTTTGCAAAGCTTATCAGGGGCGTCGCCGGATCGATTGTCGAAGCGGTGACGAATGTATCGTCAAGGCAGATATCCTGTCCGCCATTGCCGGCGTTGAACCCGAATCCCGGGGTCCCGCAATCATCCACAAAGCCGTTCGCGTTCCACATCTGATACAGACCGCTTGGGTCCGTCAGCGGGAAGACATGCCGCACCGGATCATAGCGCAGAAACCAGCTTGTCTCCGGACCCAGATGATCGAGAGACCATTCGCCGATCGGTGCGCCATCCAGAAATCCCTTGATTTCGAACGCGACAAGATCGCTTTCCCGGATGACCGGCTTTCCGGACAGGGCATCGGGATATTCGAACTGCCCGGTCATCGTATAGCCGCCGGCCCCGCGCCAACAGATGAACCGGGTTTCACCCGCTGAAGCGCTGGCGATAGCACTCAGCGCCAGAGCCAATAGCACCCGAACGATCACGCGCCCGGAATTCGCAGTCGCTGGCCGGCCACCGGCGCGTTGCCACCAGACAGGATGTTCGGATTGGCCGCCACGATCCGCGAATGCGCGTTCAGATCGCCATAGAAGACAAGCGCGATCAGGGCGAGGGTATCGCCCTCGGACAGGGTATGCAGATAGCCGTCGGGCGTCGCGATCGTGCCGGAACCAAGGGATGCGATGGCTTGATGGCGCAGGCTGTCGGCGACGTCCCTTGATTGAGCGTCGCCCTCCTGCAATCGGGCCTGCACGAGGTGATAGACGAATGACTGCACATCCAGTCCGCCATCCGCCATCGACAGGCCGGGCGGCTGGTTGATCCGGCCGTCCTGCACCGCGGCTGGCAGTTGCTCCGCCAGTCTTTCAAGCGTCTCGCCCTCGCCCGGCAGGTCCAGTCGCAAGTTTGGACGCCCGTCGGCGCCCCTCACGACGGCGACGCTGTAGCGCCCCCCGGCGATCCGATCGGTCAGCGCACGAAGTTCTTCGTCGATAGAGAGCTGCGCCGCGACCATGGCCTGCACCGCAGCGTCGGCCGCGTCGGGCAGAACCATCGTATCGACGCGCGCCGCGCGCGTGACCTCGGCTGCATGCATCTGGGCTGTCAGTTCGGCGATGTTGGAACGTTCATCACGCGTGGTCCACATTCCGATCCCGATGGCCGCGGAGCCACCGACAATGAAAAGCCCCAGACCGATCGCAACGACTGGCCAGACAGACGCCCGGCGTTTCGGTGACGGCGGAATATAGAGACTCATGTCAACCGGCCCCCGAACTTCCGATCCATGGTCTGATTTGCCTGCATCGTTCCCGACACCCTTCCACCATTTGACCCATAGACAAAGGAACTGCCGCGCCCTCAACATCTGGCAAAAAGCCCAAAAAGGTAGCGGGACTTGGCACCTTGGCCCCAGATATAGGCATCCGTGGGTTTTCCGGTCAAAACAAATCCTGCCCCGGTGACGGGAAAAGATCAGCCCGTTTCCCGAAGGACATGACCCGCAAGATAGAGAGATCCGCAGACCAGGATGCGGGCCGAGGGCGAATGTGACGTGATCCTGGCAATGGCGTCGCGGACATCCGTCGCCGTTTCAGCCGTCATGCCAACTTCCGTGGCGAACTGCGCGGTCTCGGCGGCGTCGAGTGTCGCGGCCTCGCCCGGGATGCTGACCGCGGTCAGGCTTTGCGACACCGAGGCGAGCGGGCGGAGATAGCCCCGGATATCCTTGGTCTTGAGCATCCCGCATACAAGATGGGTCGGCCGGGGCGGCATTGCCGCCATGGTGCGTGCAAGGGCCTCGCCGGCGGCGGGGTTGTGACCACCGTCCAGCCACAGCTCGGCCTGCCCTGCCAGTTCGGCCAGCGGACCATGGCTGATGCGCTGCATCCGCGCGGGCCAGAACGCGCGGGTGACGGCGGCCTCGCAGGCGGCCTCGTCCGCCCCAAGATGGCGCAGGGCCATCAGCGCCGTCCCGGCATTCATCACCTGGTGCGGGCCGGGCAGGTTCGGCATCGGCAGGTCGAGCAGGCCGGTTTCGTCCTGAAAGACAAGCCGACCATGTTCCTGGGTGACATGCCAATGCTGACCGTGAAAAAGCAATGGCGCCCCAAGCCGTTCGGCCCGGGCCTCGATCACGTCACGTGCGGCCTCATGCTGCGGGGCCACGACGCAGGGGACGCCGCGCTTGATGATGCCGGCCTTCTCGCCCGCGATCTGTTCGATCGTGTCGCCAAGGAACGACTGATGATCTAGGTCGACCGGCGTGATGATCGTCAACGCGGGCCGATCAAGGACATTTGTCGCATCCAGCCGCCCGCCCAGCCCCACCTCGAGCAAGGTCCAGTCGGCGGGCGTTTCCGCCATCGCGAGGAAGGCGGCGCAGGTCGTGATCTCGAAATAGGTGATCGGCGCGTCACCATTGGCGGCATAGCAGCGATCCAGAACCTCGGTCAGATGATCTTCGGTGATCAGCGTCCCGGCCAGACGGATACGTTCGTGAAACCGCGCCAGATGGGGAGAGGTATAGGCATGAACCACGTCGCCGCGCGCCTCGAGCCCGGCCCGGATCATCGCCTGCGTCGAGCCTTTGCCATTCGTCCCCGCGATATGGATCACGGGCGGCAGGTCGTTCTGCGGATTGCCCAGTGCATCCAGCAATCGCCAGACACGATCAAGCGTCAGGTCGATGACCTTCGGATGAAGGGTCATCATCCGCTCCAGGATTGCGTCGGAACCAGTGCTCATCTCGGGGCCGTGCCTGCCAAACCGGCAAGATTCACTTTGGCTCGTCCTCGTCTTGGGCGGGCTCTGCCGGGGACTCTTCGGCGGCAGGCTCTGCCACGGGCTCTAGCATCGGCTCGGGTGCGGGCAGATCGCCCTTGATGGCAGGTGGCTCCTTCATCAGCATCCGGACGATGGTGATCAGCTCATCGCGGATTTCCCCGCGCGGGGTCACACGGTCAAGCATGCCGTGATCCAGCAGATATTCGGCCCGCTGAAATCCTTCGGGCAGTTGTTCGCGGATCGTCTGTTCAATGACGCGCGCGCCTGCGAAACCGATCAGCGCGTTGGGTTCCGCGATCTGCACGTCCCCCAGCATCGCGTAGGAGGCCGTGACCCCGCCCGTCGTTGGATGGGTCAGAACGACGATATAGGGAAGGCCTGCTTCCTTGATCATCTGGACCGCGATCGTGGTGCGCGGCATCTGCATCAGGCCAAGGATGCCCTCCTGCATACGTGCGCCACCGGCGGCCGAAAACAGGATGAACGGGCGCTTCGTCTCGACCGCGCGTTCGGCGCCGGCAAGGATCGCGTTGCCGACATACATCGACATCGACCCGCCCATGAACGAGAAATCCTGCCCGGCCACGACAACCGGCGTGCGGCCGATCTCACCCTCGGCGACAAGCATTGCCTCTTTTTCGCCGGACTTCTTCTGGGCCGCGCGGAGGCGGTCGGGATAACGCTTCTGATCGCGGAATTTCAGCGGATCCTCGACAGGGTCGGGCACCGAGACTTCGGTGAAGACGCCCGCATCGAACAGGGTTCTGAACCTGTCGCGCGGCGAGATCGGCATGTGATGGCCGCAATTGGTGCAGACGTTCAGGTTTTCCGACAGCTCGCGGTGAAAGAGCATCGTTCCGCATTCGTCGCATTTCGTCCAAAGATGTTCCGGCATCTCGCGACGCGAGAAGATGGAATTGATCTTGGGCCGGACATAATTGGTGATCCAGTTCATGTGGACGCTGCCTCTGAGACGTTAGCGGTTCCGAGATATGCCGGGCCAAGCGGAATTGCAAACATGCATGCAAGAGCCGTCCCCCGCCGGTTGGCGGGTGCTGCGGTGGCAGGACCCGGCAAAGGAAAAAGGCGCCCCCGAGATGGGAGCGCCTTTTCAAGATGAACTTGGGATCAGGTCAAATCACCACGCTTCGGGACCCTTTTCAGCGAAGGAATTCACCAGAAAATCGATGAAGGCGCGGACCTTGGGTTGGGTAAACCGGCCCGGCGGATAGACCGCGTAGATTCCTTGTGTCTCGATCGGAAGATCGGGGATCGCCTCTTCGACAAGGCCCTGTTCCATCGCATCGGCATAAAGGAACGAGGGAAGGTAGGCGATGCCAAGGCCCGAGATACAGGCATTGAGCAGGGATTGACCGTCATTGACCGTAAGCCAGCCCGCCGTGCGCACCTGGCGCCGCTCGCCCGAGGGGGCGGTGATCTTCCAGACGGCCCCGTTGGACTGGTTGGAATAATGCAGCAGCTTGTGTTCGTTCAGATCGTCGATCCGGGTCGGGCGGCCATATTGCTTGAAATAGGACGGCGCGGCGATCATCCGTTTCGTCGTCTCGGTCAGCTTGCGGGCCCGAAGGGTGCTGTCCTCAAGTTCGCCGATCCGGACAGCCATGTCGAAGCCTTCCGAGATCAGTTCGACGAAGCGGTTGTTCAGAACCATGTTCACCGTGATATCGGGAAATTCCTGAAGGAAATCGCCAAGGATCGGAGACAGGTGGTTCACACCGAAATCGGTCGCAACACTGATCCGCAACAGCCCGGACGGCGCCGACTGCATCGAGGTTACAAGGGCATCGGCCTCACCTGCATCATTCAGAACGCGCCGGGCACGATCATAATAGGCAAGTCCGATCTCGGTCGGACTGACCCGGCGGGTCGTCCGGT
Source organism: Alexandriicola marinus (assembly GCF_004000435.1). Classification (GTDB taxonomy): domain Bacteria; phylum Pseudomonadota; class Alphaproteobacteria; order Rhodobacterales; family Rhodobacteraceae; genus Alexandriicola; species Alexandriicola marinus. Next base: position 1,204,901 of record NZ_RBVZ01000002.1, on the reverse strand, counting down.
TCAGCAACCTTGCACCGAGGCGGGCTTCGAGCGATGAGACGTGCTTGGAGACGGCGGATTTCGAGATCCCCATCTTCTTTGCAGCGTCGGTAAAACCGCCCTGATCCACTACCGTGGCGAAAGCCTCCATTTCTGTCAGCCGATCCATGGCTTTCCCTTTGGTTATTCCCGTGTTCGACCCTTTTTATGGGTACGAATTCAGGCGGGAATGGGACCGGCGGCTGACAATATCAGGAATTCACGGCGACTATACAAAGACAGGAAACGCCGAAACAAAGGGGGTTCCCAGCCATGTCGATCATCTCGAACCGTCACAGACGCGCCGACAGACGTGTGCCCTGATCGATCGCGCGCTTGGCATCAAGCTCGGCGGCGACATCGGCACCACCGATGACATGCACCTCGCGACCCATGGCGACCAGCGCATCGGCAAGGCTCCGGTCCGGGACCTGACCGGTACATAGAACGATCGTGTCGGCCTCGATCACCTGGGCGCCGTCTTCACCGCGCCGGACATGAAGACCCTGATGATCGATCCGCTCATAACTCACGCCGCCGATCATCCGGACGCCCTTCATCTGAAGCGTGGCGCGGTGGATCCAACCCGTTGTCTTGCCCAGTCGTTTGCCCAGCTTCTCGGCCTTGCGTTGAAGAAGGGTGATGTTGCGCACGGGCTTTGGCGGGTTGGGGCCCTGCGGAGCGAGGCCACCGCGATGCTGCGCGGGATCCGCGACCCCCCATTCGCCGAGCCATTCGGGAAGGTCCTCGGTGCTGCCCTGATCCGTCGACAGATATTCTGCCACGTCGAAGCCGATGCCCCCCGCCCCCACGATGGCGACAGTCTTACCGACGTCGACCTTGCGGCTGAGCACGTCGAGATAGGACAGCACGTTCGGTCCGTCCTGACCCGGGATCGCAGGATCGCGGGGCAGCACACCCGTCGCGATGATCACGTCATCGAAATCGGCAAGGTCATCGGGGCGGACCTCCTGCCCGAGGTGCAGTGTGATCCCGCTGTCGGCAACGGCATGGGTAAAGAAGTCGACAAGTCCGACGAACTCCTCCTTGCCGGGGATTTCCTTGGCCATGTTCAACTGACCGCCGATGCGGTCCGCCCTGTCGAACAGGGCCACGTCATGCCCGCGTTCGGCGGCGGTCAGCGCAGCGGCAAGGCCGGCAGGCCCCGCGCCAACGACCGCGATGCGCTTGGGCCGCGCCGCAGGTTCGATCACCAGTTCCGTCTCGTGGCAGGCGCGCGGGTTCACGAGGCAGGACGTCAGCTTGCCCGAGAAGGTATGATCGAGGCAGGCCTGATTGCAGGCGATGCAGGGCACGATGTATCTCGAGCGGCCTGCCGCAGCCTTGGCGACGAATTGCGAATCCGCGAGGAACGGCCGCGCCATCGACACCATGTCGGCGCAGCCCTCGGCCAGCACGGCTTCGGCGACGTCGGGCATGTTGATCCGGTTCGAGGTGATCACGGGGATCGACACCTCTCCCATCATCTTCTTGGTGACCCAGGCAAAAGCACGGCGCGGAACGGAGGTTGCGATCGTCGGGATGCGCGCCTCGTGCCAGCCGATCCCGGTGTTGAGAATGCTGGCCCCGGCAGCCTCGATCCCGTGGGCAAGGCTTACGACCTCATCCCATGTCTGGCCGCCCGGAACGAGGTCGATCATCGATATCCGGTAGATCACGATGAAATCGGGGCCCACCGCCTCGCGCACACGGCGGACGACCTCGATCGGCAGGCGCTGCCGGTTCTCGACCGACCCGCCCCAGCGATCCTCGCGCCTGTTGGTATGGATGACGAGGAACTGGTTGAGGAAATATCCCTCCGATCCCATGATCTCGACCCCGTCATAGCCTGCGTCGCGGGCGCGAGCGGCGGCGGTTGCGATATCGGTGATCTGCTTTTCGATCCCCTCCTCGTCCAGCGCCTTGGGCGGAAACGGGGAGATCGGGGATTTGATCGCCGAGGGCGCCACGCAGTCAGGCGAATAGGCATAACGGCCCGCATGAAGGATTTGCATCGCGATCTTGCCACCTGCATCGTGGACACGGTCGGTCACGATCCGGTGGTTGGCAATATCGGTCTCGCTGAACAGACCTGCGGCACCGGGAAAGACGCCGCCCTCGCGATTGGGCGCCATGCCGCCCGTCACGATCAGCCCGACATCGCCCTGCGCGCGTTCACCATAGAAGGTGGCGACGCGGTTCCAGTCGCCGGTCTCCTCGAGCCCGGTATGCATCGACCCCATGAGGACCCGGTTTTTCAGGGTCGTGAAGCCAAGGTCGAGCGGCGCCAGAAGGTGGGGGTAATGTGTCATGCGATCCTCCGTCCCGGCACAATGACGAAGCTTTGCGGCACGGTCACGGGGGAACGCAACGTCATCGGTAAAGCGATATCTTGCATTCCGGATAAATAGTCACTATTTACTAGTCACAGTAGATTAGGAGCTGGACATGACCCCAGGATATACATTCGTTTCAAAATCCACCGCCAAACCGGGAAAACTTGACGACCTGGTCCGCATCGCGGGACAACCGCCCGCCGCCATGGAGGGCGTGGTCGAAGGACTGATCGGCTATCAGGTGGGCGTCGACAGGGATCGCAACACCGTCATAGTGTGGAGCACGTTCGAGACCAAAGACGCGCTTTACGACTATCTCGCGTCGGATGCGGCACGCGGCAATCACGGCGACGCCAACGAGATGGAAGAAATCATCGAGACATTCGAGATGTTCGACCTGACGCCCACGGCGACGGGCCCCGCGGGATGACGCTCGCCCGCGCGCGCGAACTTGCCATTCTCAGCCTCTTGAAGGCGCACCCTGCCCACGGCTACGACATCGCTCGGGCCGTGGCTGCGGGACCCTTGGCCCATCTCGGGCTGAGCCGGCCGGCCGTCTATGCCATCCTTGACCGTTTTGAGAAACGCGGCTGGATCACCGGCGAGACGACGGGTTCGGGCAGCTATCCCGACAAGACGGTCATGTCGTTGACACAGGACGGCCATGCCGCGCAGGACGAGGCGCTTGACGCACTGGCGCAGGCGTCTTTGCCGCCGATCGCGCCACTGATGGCGATCTTGCTGGCCCATGACGCGGGGGCGGACCTGCCGTCATCGCTGATCGATCGCATGATCGAGGAGCGTCGGTCCCGTCTGTTGGAATTGCGCGGCGACAAAGACCATATCGCAACTTCGACGGCGCTGCTTGCGATCAATCTGACACAGGCCGAACTGGCCGCCCTCGAAACCCTGAAATCGGCAGGGTGATCCCTCTGGGCAGCCGCCGGCTATGTCGTCTCGATGCAGTGCCGCCGAAACGCCCGCTTGAGCATATCAAGCTCGGCTCTCAAGAGCTCGATCTCGGCGCGGATATCCTCGGACAACGCCTCGCCCGCGAGGATGGAAAAGCTGTCGAGCGTCTCATCTGACCCGTCGGCACGGATCAGGAAGGTCTGAACCCCGTCTGCGATCGTCTCCGGAGGGATCGGGACCTTTACCCGCCAGCCAGACCCATCAGGAAGCTTGTCGAGCGTGACACCCTCGATCGCACGATCGAAATGAGTGACGCGGATGGCTGGGGGATCCTCGCCTTTGGCGCCTGTCAGCACGCCTTCCCACGACCCTTCGATCAGGCGCGTCTTGGTCAGGGTCAGATTGCCTGTGTCACTCATACCGTCTGCCTCGTCACAATTCCGCGCGCGGGCTTCGCGCCATGGTCACGTCACGAAGTGTGACCTGGTTCATTTCAGGGCCTTCGAAGATCAGATCCAGCCACATCCGTTCGATCCGCTTTTCATTGAGCTTGGTATAGCCCAGGTCGAATTCGACGAAGACATCGGTTTCGTGCAACGGCATCTCGCGGACGATCTGGTCGGTATTCGGGCCATGCCGGATATTGAGCCGGGCAAAGATCTCGAGCGGCTTTTCCATTTCCACGATCATATCCACCCGCACCAGGTGGCGCCGTTTCAGGCCTTCGCAGGCCTCGGGCGGAAGCTCGATCACGACCGACAGAAAGCTCCCGTCGAACTTGAACACGTCAAGGCGCAACCCGAAGGGCGCAAGGTCCTCTTCGCGCTGGTTGCGCAACTGCCGGTAGGTCAGTTCACTGATCCGGCAATCGTGGAAAATGGTAACCTCATCCCCGATGGGCGTCTTGCTGGGAACGCTTGAAGCCCCCCGCGGCGAGATCGGCCCGCGCCACAGGTTGGGCCGCCAGCTCCAGTCGGTGCCGACCGGCCTGGGAAAGGCAGAGGATCCGATCCGGGGCAGGGCAAGCCGGCTGTCGGCGATCTGAAGCAGCTCGTCCAGCTTGTGTCGCAACTGCCGTGCTTTGGCTCGATCGGACCGCAATTCTGACAGGTCTGCCTTGGCCGCGCCCCGCGCGGCCCGGGACCAGCGAAGCAGGTTCCGCTTGTGTATCGCCTTGTCCAGCAGTCCCAATACAGCCGTCCTCATATCCCCGCGGAGAAGGTGCCGGCACGCAGGCCGACATAACCCGATGCTATCCCCACTTCATTCCTGCCAAATTGTTTCGCAAATGAAAACAATCCTGGCGCGATGGGCGATAAATTCATGACGGGCTTGCATCGCGGATGGTGGCCACGGCCCGGCGCAGCAGGCTGAGCCCCTCGTCGGTATCAATGGGGGCTCGCGCAAACCCTCGAACAGTGACGGTCGCCAGACGCGAGCCCAGATCGAAGAACGCCCGCCATTCAAGCTGTTCCAGCCCGTCGACGGGCGGCGCGGCGCTATCGATGAAATGGACATAGACGACACCATCGCGATTCTCGAGGCGATCGATCTCGATCGCGGTCGGATCGCCGTTGGGGCTCAGGACAGCGGCGCCTTGCGCTGTCGCCAGAAGCGCCGCCAGAGCCTCCTCGTCGTTATCGACAAGGGCGGTGTCGGCGTCCCCGACCTGAACGGTGATCAGACCGTCGACCGCGGGCATGCTCGGTTCGTCCGAAACCAGAGCACAGCCCGCCATCACGACGAAGCCCCGCGACGGACGGCTTGTCCGTTCATCGATACAATAACCGGTTGGCGTCGCCACGACGACATCGCCCTCGGCCAGAGACATCGACCTGACCGGGTCGCCGCCTCCGCCATTCAGCGAAGGCAGCCCGTCACACGATGCAAGAAAAAGGGCGATACCAGCCCAAACCGGAAACAAGCGCACCAAATCAGAGGTCCATATACACGTGGCTTTCCTTTGACCCGCCGGGATGCGTGACAGCCCCCTTGCGCGCACCGCCGACAAGCTGGGCATATTTCCACAGCGCGCCAGTGTCATAGATCGTCTTGCGCGGGCCGCCCCACGCCTCCCGGCGCTTGGCCAGTTCATCTTCGCTCAGATCCACCGAAAGCTCGCCGGTGATGGCATTGATGGTGATCATGTCGCCATTCTTGAGCATTCCGATGGGGCCACCATGCGCCGCTTCGGGGCCGACATGGCCCACGCAGAACCCGCGCGTCGCACCCGAGAACCGGCCGTCCGTGATCAGCGCGACCTTCTTGCCCATGCCCTGACCGGACAGGGCCGCGGTGGTGGCCAGCATCTCGCGCATTCCGGGGCCGCCTGCGGGGCCCTCGTTGCGGATGACGATGACTTCGCCTTCCTCGTATTCGCGCTTCTTCACGGCTTCGAATGCGTCTTCTTCACATTCGAACACGCGGGCCGGGCCGGTAAAGCTTTGCTCTTCGACGCTCATCCCGGCGACCTTCACGATCGCGCCCTCGGGGGCGAGGTTGCCCTTGAGGCCGACAACGCCGCCGGTCTTCGTGATCGGCGTGGCCGAAGGATAGATCACGCGGCCATCGGCCTCGCGCTCAACAAGATCGAGTTCCTCGCCCATGGTGCGACCGGTGGCCGTCATGCAATCCTCGTGGATCAGGCCGATCTTGCGCAGTTCGCGCATCACGACCGGCACGCCACCGGATTCGTAAAGGTCCTTGGCGACGTACTGACCGCCCGGCTTGAGATCGACGAAATAGGGCGTGTCGCGGAAAATATCGGCCACGTCGAACAGATCGAATTCGATCCCGCCCTCATGCGCAATTGCGGGCAGATGCAGCGCCGCATTGGTCGAGCCGCCGGTGCAGGCGACGATACGGGCCGCGTTCTCGAGGCTCTTGCGGGTGACGATATCGCGGGCGCGGATGTTCTTTTCGATCAGCCGCATCACCGCCTCGCCCGAGGCCTCGCCATATTGGTCGCGCGATTCGTAGGGGGCCGGCGCGCCGGAGGAATTCGGCAGCGCGAGCCCCACCGCTTCGGACACACAGGCCATGGTGTTGGCGGTGAACTGACCGCCGCAGGCCCCGGCCGAGGGGCAGGCCACTCGCTCAAGCACATCAAGCTCGGCATCCGAATAATTGCCGGCCTGATGCTTGCCGACCGCTTCGAACACGTCCTGCACTGTCACATCCTTGCCGTTCAACCGGCCCGGAAGGATCGATCCGCCATAGATGAACACCGACGGCGTGTTCAGCCGGACCATCGCCATCATCATCCCCGGCAGCGATTTGTCGCAGCCCGCAAGTCCCACCAGCGCGTCATAGCAATGGCCCCGCATGGTGAGTTCAACCGTGTCCGCAATCGCATCACGCGAGGCAAGCGAAGAGCGCATGCCTTCGTGGCCCATGGCGATCCCGTCGGTAACGGTGATGGTGGTGAATTCGCGCGGCGTGCCGCCCTCTTTCTTGACGCCCTGCTTGACGGCCTGAGCCTGACGGTTCAGCGCGATGTTGCACGGGGCGGCTTCGTTCCAGCAGGTGGCGACGCCAACCCAGGGGGCATGGATTTCTTCTTCCTGGATGCCCATCGCATAGAAATACGACCGATGCGGCGCGCGGGCCGGGCCCTCGGTCACATGGCGGCTTGGAAGCTTGGATTTGTCGTAACGCGATTTGGACATGTGGTGACCCTCTCTCCCGAATTGGTTGAGACCCCGAATAAATGGCGCCGCTGCGGGGGGCAAGCGCGGATCGCTCAGCCGTCCTGTCCGGGACCGCCACGCCGGAGGAAATCGGACAGCCGATCCCGAATGGATTTCTCTTTCCGTTCCTTCAGCTCCCTCTGTTTCCTGTTGAACCGACGCATGTTCTGTTTCTGCTCTTCGTATTGGCGCAGCTGGGCCAGCCGACGGAACATCGTATTCTCGGACTGGTTGATCCTGTCGAAGAGTTCCCTGGCAAGCCGCTCCATCGGAGGATCGCCCTTCGCGGCGGAAAAGACGTCATGCAACATGAGCCGATCCAGTTCGCCACCCAGCAGACGGTAGGGCGGAAGATCCATCGGAAGCTTATGCCGTATCTTCGGATTGGGCCCATGTGCCAGCCGGGGCGCGAGCCCGGCAAACAGGCGTTCACTCTCGGTCAATTTGAGCATTGCGAAAAGGGTCGAGATCGCGAGCCCGGCGCGCCGCTGCGCTTCGTTCCTGCCAAATGTGGAAAACGTCGTCGCAGCCGAGATCAGCCATCGGGTCGGCAGTTCACTGCACATCCGATCGGTCTGCTCGGACCAGATCCGATGGAAAAGAACCTCAGCCGCGACCGGAGGATCATCGCGCCGAAGTACGGCGATCACCACCGAATGGAGAAGATGTAGCTCTGACTTGCCATCGAACTCGCGCGTCAGGGCATCGTGCTTGACCCGCAATGTGCTGTGGCGCAAGCGCGGTGCATCGGGGATAGCGACAACGATCCGTTCGGCAATGGCGTCGAGATCGGCATCAGCAGCGGGCAAGACCTCGCCGGGGGCGTCGTACGGGCTTCGGTAGCGGCGATAGAAGGCCTCCAACCCCGCAAGGTCGTCTTTGTAGATCGGGTTCACATCAACCTCCACAAAACGCTGCAGCAGACCACGCTCGCAGGATGATTTGCCTGCATGCGGGGCGTCCGGGTCGCCGCGGCAACACATTCCATCATATCATCTGGACTAGAAAACGATCTGGCATCCGACAAGTCTCGTTGCAATCTGTGCGCGAGACGCGGGAGCGCCAGTGTCTATTCGGTCGAAACGATGATCACTTCGACGCGCCTGTTGGCCTCTCGTCCCTCGGGTGTGAGGTTCGTGGCAATCGGTGAGAGATAGCCCATCCCCTGGGCATCGAGCTGGGCTCGACGCACGCCATATTCGGACACCAGTCGTTCAAGAACCGATCCCGCGCGCCGGCGCGACAGGGTGATGTTGCCGTCAAGCGAACCTTCGGCATCTGTGTGACCGACCAGCGCGACACGCCTGCCCTGATTGGCGTCCAGATAGGCGGCAAGCGCCCGCAATGAGGCGAAGGAGCCTTCGCCAAGCTGCGCAGAGCCGGTATCGAAACTCAGATCCGACAGGATCACCCGCCCGTCGACCTCAAGCCGCGCGCCAAAGTCGCCAAGGCTTCGCGGCGTAGGCTCGCGCATCGCGGGGCCGGACACCTGGGCGACGGGCGCAGACCCAGATGGCGCGACGCGGATGACCTGCACAAACGCCTCTCGCGAGGTCACGCTGGCCAGCACGCCAAGCGCCTCATCATCCCGCCGGGCGGAAAGAAACCGGAAATCACCCAGATCGACGTGCATTTCGGGTTCGGGCAGAACCTCGGTCGCGAACCGGAAATCAAAACCACCGCATTCTTCGGTTCCGCATTCAAAGACCACCTCGAACCCCGCATCCAGCAGCTGTTGGCGTAGGGGAAGGAGGGTTTGCAGGACACTCAACCCGCCCGCATCGATCCGCCAGGCCTGCCGTGTGACGGCCCCTTCGACGGCCCGGGTCGGCAACGTCCCGTCCCAGGGGCCGGTGGGCAGAAGATAGCGGTCGGGATCGGTCGTCTGATCATACATCGGGCGGGCATTTGCAGGAAAATCCAGCACCTGCCCCCGCAGCGGCCCGGGCAGCAGAACAAGGCTCAGCGCCAGCGCGGTGCAGATTGTCGCAATCATCGGGCCTGTGCGTGGTAGTCGTCGTTGGGACGCATATCCACTGCAGACGCGATCCTGTTCGTCATGTTGAAGAACCCGGCGACCGAGGCGATGTCCCAGATGTCCCGGTCGGTGAAACCGCTATCACGCAGCGCCTGCCTGTCACTTTCTTCGATCGCCGCACTTTGGGTCGTGACCTTTTCGGTAAAGGCCAGCATGGCCCTCTGCCGGGCATGAAGCGGCGCAGCGCGCCAGTTCATCACAAGCGTCTCGCCCAGCACCGGGTCGCCAGAGATTTGACGAACCGCCGCGCCATGGGCCGTGAGGCAGTAGAAGCATCTGTTGATCGATGAGACGACGACGGCGATCATCTCGCGTTCAAGTTTTGTCAGACCCGAAGGGGCTCGCATCAGGTCATCATGCATCGCCATGAAGGCCGAAAGCTTGGCCGGGTCGAAGGCATAGGCGCTCAGGACATTCGGGATCATGCCGAGCTTTTCGCGGCACTTGTCGAAATAGGCCTCGATCTCGGGCGGCAGGTCTGCAGCCGCCGGCAGGTCAAGCGCGGTTATCGGTGTCTCGTCAGTCATGGCCCTGCTGCCCCGGATGAATCCTGTAGTGATAATGTCCCACAGGCGTCATCCCGATGGAAGCATAGAGGCCATTGGCCGGCTGGTTGGCCTGTGTCACCAGAAGGCACAGGTGCTGCCCGCCCTGCCGCGCGGTCCAGCGCGCCGCCGCTTGCAGAAGCCGCGCGCCCAATCCGCGGCGCCGAAACCGGGGATGCACCTCGATCGCATGGATCATGCCGAGATCGCCTGACATGGCGACGAACGCGGTCGCCGCAGGCCGATCATCCGTGCGCCCGAGGATCGTCGTCTTGGCCCCCTCCACGCGATCCATGACGGCAAGGCGTGCCTCGCCGATCCCGCCGGCCTCCCAGATCTCGCGCTGAATGGCGAGCCATGGCCAGACCTCGAAGGTCGTCACCGGCGGCGGCAGGTCTTGCATGAGCCTGTCGACCGGGGCCGCATATGCCGTGACCGGATCTTTGATCGTGTAGCCCAGATCATCCAGCGCCTGATCAAGGGCTCTGTCATGATGCCGGATCATGAAAAGGGGCGTCTGTCGCAAGGCGCGCATGGCGTCTTCAGCGGCAGCGATTTCGGCGGCTGAGACCGGCGCTTCGGCAGTGGCAGCACTCACGCGGTTGCCGCCGCCCTGTCCTTCGCGGATACGGAACCCGCCAAGATCGCGGATCGAGGCGGGCGGCCATGTGGCATCGACAAGCCGGTAGATATCCTCCGGCGTCACGCTCATTCCGGGAAGGCGGCCCTGAGTTCCCCGAGGGCGGCGGCAACGGCATCGGCATCCTGCCCCCGAACGACGACCTGCGCACCGAAGACGCCATCCTTCTGGAACGGGTAGGAGCCGAACGACAGGCCCGGATAGCGCGCGACCAGATCCCCGAGGGGGCCGGCGATATCGCCCTCGCCCCGCAGGATGCGGATCGCATCCGACGTGAGCGGCGTGCCGCCGGTCAACGTCGGAAGCAGACCCTCGACCATCGCCTGAAAGATCGTCGGAACCCCGGCCATCACATGCACGTTGCCGATGGTGAACCCAGGCGCGGCGCTGACGGGATTGTCGATCAGGGTGGCCCCGTCCGGGATCCGGGCCATGCGCAGCCGCGCCGCGTTCATCTCGGTGCCGGCCTTGTCGTAATGGGCCTGAAGAATGGCCCGGGCATCGTCGCGCACACCGATGGCCACCCCAAAGGCGGCGGCGATGCAATCGGCGGTGATATCGTCATGCGTGGGCCCGATCCCGCCCGATGTGAAGACATGGGCATAGGCGCGGCGCAAACCGCTGACGGCCTCGACGATTGCGGGGCGGTCATCCGAAACAATCCGGACTTCGCGCAGGTCGATCCCGGCCTCCGTCAGCCGACCGGCAAGATAATGCATGTTGGCATCCCGCGTGCGGCCCGACAGGATTTCGTCTCCGATGACGAGCATGGCGGCGGTGGGATTCGGATGTGTCATGGCGGCTTCTCCCTGAAACTGGAGGAGGGTATAGGACGGGGCCATGCGCTTTGCCACTCCTCTTGTCCCTGCCCGGCTGACCCGCCGCTACAAACGGTTCCTCGCGGACATGACGCTTGATGCCGATGGTCGCGAGATCACGGCCCATTGCGCCAATCCGGGGTCGATGATGGGGCTGGCCGAACCCGGCACGCGATGCTGGCTGGAGCCGAACAACGACCCGAAGAAAAAGCTGAAATTCGGCTGGCGGTTGGTGGAGCATCCCGACGGCCACTTCACGGGCGTCGACACAGCCATCCCGAACCGGGTGGTCAGGGCCGCGCTCGAAGATCATCGGATCGAGGGACTGTCAGGCTATGAAACGGTGCGTCCGGAAGTTCGCTATGGCACGGGCAGCCGGGTCGATTTCCTGCTGTCAGGCGGGCCGGCCGACATCTATGTCGAGGTCAAGAGCGTGACGCTGTCGCGCGAGGCCGGGCTGGCCGAGTTTCCCGACAGCGTGACGGCGCGGGGCGCGCGGCACCTCGACGACCTCGCCAATGTGGCCCGGGCCGACGGCAGGTCCGTCATGTTGTTTCTGGTGCAAAGAACCGATGCCGCGACCGTGACGCTTGCCAATGACATCGACCCTGCCTATGCCGCGGCCTTCGACAGGGCGATGCGCGCCGGGGTCGAGGTCTTGTGCGTCGGAACGCGGATCAGCCCGGACGGGATAGACACGGACAAGGTGTTGCCGTTTCATCCGCCGACCCCCATCTGACATCCGATGAGGCGTTTTCCGGCTCCTCTGGCCCTTGGCCGCATGGTGAATTAGACTTGCAGTGTGAAATGACGGAGTGACGATTTGGACGAACACAAGGGCAGACTGACGAAGGATGGCATCCGGATCCACGAGGCGGCGGATTTCGCCGGGATGCGCAAGGCCGGTGAACTGGCGGCCCGAATCCTCGATGAGATCGCCGAACATGTGTTCGTGGGCCAGACCACCGGCGAGATCGACCGCATCATCACCGAGAAGGTCGAACAGGCCGGCGCGGTATCCGCGACGATCGGATACAAGGGCTATCGCCATGCTTCCTGTATCAGCGTCAATCACGTCGTGTGCCACGGCATTCCCGGCGACAAGAAGCTCAAGGATGGCGACATCCTGAATATCGACGTGACCGTCATCGTCGATGGCTGGTTCGGCGATACGAGCCGGATGTATACCGCAGGCCAGATCAGCCGGAAGGCGGAGCGCCTGATCCAGGTAACGCACGATTCCCTGATGCTCGGGATCGAGGCTGCGAAACCCGGCAATACCTTCGGGGATATCGGGTCCGCCATCCAGACCTACGTGGAACGTCAACGCATGTCGGTGGTGCGCGATTTCTGCGGTCATGGACTGGGGCGCGTGTTTCACGCGCCGCCCAATGTCCTGCATTACGGGCGTCCCGGAACCGGACCCCGGCTGGAAGAGGGGATGTTCTTCACCATCGAACCGATGGTCAATCTCGGCCGGCCGGAAACCAAGATCCTCGCCGATGACTGGACGGCCGTCACGCGGGACAAATCCCTGTCAGCCCAGTTCGAGCATTCGATCGGGATCACCGCGACGGGCTGCGAAATCTTTACCCCGTCGCCGGCTAACCTGTTTCACCCGACCAATCCGTCCTGATCGACACGCAAACGAAAACGCGGCGCCAATGGCGCCGCGCTTTATCACTATTGTGACTTGTGTCTGAGCCTCAGGCCCGGTTCGCCCGGCGACGCGACAACGCCCCGGCACCCAGAAGCCCGGTCAGCAAAAGCAGACCAGCGGCCGGCAGCGGAACGGCAGAAACCGTCACGAGGTTCTGGCCGGTATCCCTTCCCCGGTCGGGGCCGTAACCGGCAACCTCCAGAAACGTCATGTTCCAAAGCTTGTCACCCGTATAGCTGAGCGCGTTGGCGATATAGGTCGCAGCAAGGCCATTGCTTCCGTTCGACGACGCGCTGAAAAGACCGCTCATCAGATCGAGCACACCGCTGTCATCTTCATAAGCGGCTTCCCAAAGGGCCATCTGGAACGCAGCCGCCTGATCTGCGTTCGAGAAATCGACATCGTCGTAATTCGCATCGAACATAAGCTGGATCCGGTCGCGTGCGACCGCCGTCAGGCCAAAGCTGTTGGAAAACGGATTATCTGTCACCGAGTAGAGTTGCGTATCTCCCGTGCCCATCAGGAGGTGAGAGACATCGAGGCACCATGCAACGAAGGACCCCATGTCACCCGTCGTATCGGTCACGTTGAACCCTGTCGCGCCAACCTGATTGGGCGTTCCAGCAACCGGCGAGGCGCCGATATTCACCGTTTGAATATTGGCGGTGTAGCTGTCGAGCTGAAGCGTGAGAGCATTCGCTGCTCCGCCAAGCAACCCGACTGCCGCGAAACCCGCGGCGAGAACAAAACGCTTCATATCACTTCCTCCAATAAGACAGCAGCAAGAGGGCGGAAATAGTGCCCTTTCGAATATTAGTAGTATCCCGGATGAGCGCCTTCCGGAAATCAAATCGGGCGAAATTGTGGCAAATACAACCAGTCCGTGCAATTCGGGCCATCGAGCCCCATTGGCCTCAACCCGATTGTTTCTTCAGGCGCAACAGACTGATCCAGACCCCCTGAACTGATGCCAAGACCGGTGGAGTGATCTGCGAATCACTCCTGCGCGGCCAGGACTGTGCGATCGACCCGCTATTCGGGCCGGATGCGCGGCTGTCTGCGCTCCTCCTGTCGCGCACGCTCTTCGTCGACAAAGGCTTGCGGGATGCCCCGTCGGATATCGACGACACCTTTTCTGCGGAACGGCAGATCCGGAACAGGCTCCGCCACGATCCCGCCAAAGCGCGCCTCGTGGATATAGGCCGGCCGACCCTTGATCAGGCAGATCACACCCAGACATGAGAACCTCTCATCCGAGCCGTCGAGGCCGAATTCGAAGCCGCCCGAAAGACTGATGTTCCCGAACCGGTAGCGATGCCCCTCACGGTCGGTGGCAGTCTCCCGGCAGGAATTGCAGAAATGCCATGGATAACGGGGGAAGTGCTTTATCGACACGCCGCAGCCGGGGCAGAAATGGTTGGTATCAGGGTCACTCATCACGGGGTGCCTCCTCGCGGGGAAATGAACCGAGGGCCGTTACAGACCAAGCAGATGCCGCACCTCCGCCATCGACGCCNGGCCGTTACAGACCAAGCAGATGCCGGACCTCCGCCATCGACGCTACCGGTTCGGCGCCCGCCTCGGCAAGGATGGCCGCCGGTGTCTCGCCTGCATAGCTGATTGTCCGGACCCCGGCGGCGATCCCTGCCGCACATCCGGTCGCGCTATCGTCGACAAATACGGTCTCGGACCGGTCCGCACCGACCTGCGCCATCGCGTGAAGGATCATGTCCGGCGCGGGTTTCGGCGCGAAATCCTCACGGCTCATGATGCGGCCATCGAACCTGTCCCACAGCCCGTGAGGCGCAAGGGTATGGCGCATCTTCTGATAGGGGCCGTTAGAGGCGACCCAGATCTGGGCGCCCGTCGCCTCGACGGCCGCGATAAGATCGAGGACGCCGTCGATCAGCGGCACGCCTTGGGAAAGGCGGGCGAACATCTTTTCATAGAACCGGTCGACCCAATCGTCGGGCAGGTCGCCCCCCATGGCGCGCGCCTGTCGAAAGACGCCTTCCATCGTTCCGCCGACGAACAAGGACTGCATGTCCCTGGATCGCAGAGACAAGCCCCGCGCGTTCAGATCCTCGAGAAGGAGCGCGTTGACCGGGCCCTCACTGTCCACAAGGACGCCGTCACAATCGAAAATCACGAGTTTCAAGATGGATCCGCCTTGAGAAAGGTAAGATGGGCGTCGCCATAGCGGCGATGCTCGATCAGCGAAAACCCTGCGGGCGGCGGTTGCGGAGAACGTTCTTCCCAGACCACCACCGCGCCGGGGGCGATCCAGCCCTGCGCGCGCGCCACGCCCAGCGCCGGTGCTCCGAGCCCCTTTGCATAGGGCGGATCGAGAAAGACAAGATCTGCCCCCTCCTCTGCCGTCGGAAGGGACCGCACATCGACCTTCAGAACCCGGGCGTCCTCGTCACGCCCGGCGCGGCGCAGGTTCTGCCGGATCAGGTTCTGTGCCACGCGGCCATCGTCGACAAAGGTGGCATGCGCCGCGCCGCGCGACAATGCCTCGAGGCCCAGCGCGCCGGTTCCTGCAAACAGATCGAGGACATGGGCACCGGTCACCGGATCGCCGAACCGCCCCCCTGTCAGCACGTTGAACAGCGCCTCCCGCACGCGATCCGACGTCGGCCTGAGCGAGGCCCCCTTGTCACCCACGCCCACGGCGGCAAGTGTCAGGCCACGATGTCTGCCTGCGATGATCCTCACGCCTTCAGAAGCGCCTTGAGGTCTGTCGCCGGATCGCTCACCGCCTCGGGCGCGGGGGATTTTCCGCTTTCGATCAGGCGCTTGCCCACCATGTAGGCGCGGCTGTCGTTCATCGCGTCGACCGCGATCAGACGACCCTGGCGATAATACCAGTGCGACCTTGCGCCCGCGCCGCTGTCACGCACATGGATGGCGTCATACCCGGCATTCAGCCCCGCGATCTGAAGCTTGCAATCGTATTGATCCGACCAGAACCAAGGCTTGGGCGCATATTCGGTTTCCTGACCCATCATGTTCAGCGCGGCCACCTCGGCCATGTCGATCGCGTTGCCGACGGATTCCAGCCGGATGCGCCGCCCTTCGAACAGGCACGACGCACAATCGCCGGCGGCCCAGATATGGGGATCAGAGGTGCGGCAATGGCTGTCGGTCTCGATCCCGTTCTCGACGCTGAGCCCGGCCGAGGCGGCAAGGATCGTCGCGGGTTCGATCCCCACGCCGACAACGACGAAATCGGTGGCGATCTCTTCGCCGGTGGTGAGCCGCGCGCCGGTGACCCTGTCTTCCCCAAGGAGCCGTTCCAGCCCCGTCTTTTCGAGGATCTTGACGCCATGAGAACCATGGAGATCACGGAAGAAGGCAGAGGTTTCGGGCGCGGCGACACGCTGCAGGATGCGATCCGCAGCCTCGACCAGTGTGACCTCGAGCCCCTTCTTGGCGCAGACCGCCGCAGCCTCGAGCCCGATATATCCGCCGCCCACGATCAGGACCTTGCGCCCGGCGACAAGTTCCGGCGCCATGCCATCGGCGTCGCGCAGGTCCCGCATCGTCATCACGCCATCGAGATCACCGCCGATCGCGGCAGGAAGCGTCCGCGGATGGGAGCCCGTGGTCAGCGCAAGCGCATCATAGTGGATCGGCTCCTCGCCGGCCTCGAGGGTCAGGATCCGGTCCACGGGATCAATGCCCACCGCACGGGTCGAGAGTTTCAGTTCGATCCCGTGTTCGGCGTAATAGCTTTCGGGCCTGAGGTAGAGCCTCTCTTCCTCCATCTCGCCGAGAAGGTAGGCCTTCGACAGGGGCGGTCGCTGATACGGCGGCACATCTTCCGCGCCGACAAGAGTGATCTTGCCGTCAAAACCAGAGGATCGGAGCTTTGCGACCAGCGAAGATCCGGCCTGACCAGCGCCAACGACGACGAAGTGGCTCATGAAGTGACCCTTTTTCATGGTTTCCCGCGTTGCGAACCCTATATCGCCGCAGAGAAAAGTTCACACCCAAAAAGGCCCAGTCATGACTATTGAAACAGGTGATACCCTTCCCGACGCAACGCTTCTGACCATCGGCCCTGACGGTCCTGCGCCCGTCTCGATGGCCGAGAAGACAGGCGGCCGCAAGGTTGCGATCTTTGGCGTGCCCGGCGCCTATACCGGCACCTGCACCAATGCCCACGTCCCCAGCTTTATCCGGTCGATGGATGCGCTCAAGGACAAGGGCGTCGACGAGGTGATCTGCGTCTCGGTCAACGACCCCTTCGTCATGGATGCATGGGGCGACTCGACCGGTGCGAAATCAGCGGGCATTTCCATGCTTGGCGATGCGGACGGATCGTTCACGAAGGCCATCGGCATGGATTGGACAGCGGCGGGTGCCGGCTTCTTCGGCCGGTCCAGGCGCTATTCGATGCTGGTCGAAGACGGCAAGGTCACTATCCTGAACCCCGAATCCGGCCCCGGCGAATGCGACATTTCCGCGGGTGAGACGCTCGTCTCTCAGATCTGAAGGGTCTGGGCCGGGTGTCGGACCACCCGGCCCATGCGCCATCCGTCAGGCCAGCTGATCCATCTTGCGGGCAAGATCGACATCCAGCTGGCTGAGCCCCCCGGCATCATGAGTTGTCAGCGTGACGTTGACCGTCTTGTAGACGTTGTCCCATTCGGGGTGGTGGTTCATCTTTTCCGCCCAGATCGCGGCCTTTGACATGAAGCCGAAGGCTTCGACGAAATTCGCGAAGGTATACGTCTTGCGGATCGCGTCGCGATCGCCGCACGGCTCCCAACCATTCGCGCCAAGTTCCGAGATCGCGGTATCGCGTGCGGCGGGATCAAGCTTGTCGGTCATTGCTGTTCCTCCTGGGAATGTCTGCGAAACGGGCCGTAACTGGTCAGCACCTCGATCTCGTGATCGACTGCGTCCCGTTCGGCCCTGAGATAGCGCTGGATCGCTTCCCGGAAGCCCGGATCGGCGATCCAGTGCAGCGAATGCGTCTCGACGGGCAGGTAACCCCGCGCAAGTTTATGTTCGCCCTGCGCGCCAGCCTCGACCCGGTCGAGGCCATGTTCGATCGCATAATCGATCGCACGGTAGTAGCACAGTTCGAAGTGCAGGAAGGGGTGATGTTCGATACAGCCCCAATAGCGCCCATAGAGCGTGTGCCGCCCGATGAAGTTCAGTGCGCCCGCGACAGCCCGGCCCTCGCGCATCGCAAGCACCAGAAGAACATCGTCGCGCATCTTTTCCTGCACGATGTCGAAGAAGGCGCGGGTCAGGTAGGGCGTGCCCCATTTGCGCGCGCCGGTATCCTGGTAGAATTGCCAGAAGGCATCCCAATGCGCAGGCTCGATCTGGTCTCCGGTCAGGGACACGATCTCACCGCCGAATTCGGCCGCGCCCCGGCGTTCCTTGCGGATCGTCTTGCGCTTGCGCGACGACAACGCCGCCAGAAAATCGTCAAAGCTGTCGTAGCCGTCGTTTTCCCAGTGAAACTGCTGACCCGTGCGGCGCAGAAGACCGATCTCTTCGCCGGCGATGGCCTCGACCTCGGTGCAGAAGGTGATGTGAAGCGAGGATAATTCGTTGTCCGAGGCGATCTGGATCGCCCCTTGCAAGAGCGCGGATATGCCTTCGCTCTCCATGCCCGGTCGCGTCAGAAACCGCCTGCCGGTCGCTGGCGTGAACGGCACCGCGATCTGAAGCTTGGGGTAATAGCGCCCGCCCGCATTCTCGTAGGCATGGGCCCAGTTGTGATCGAAAATGTATTCGCCCTGGCTGTGGCCCTTGGCATAAAGCGGGGCGGCGGCAATCATTTCGCCATCCATCCGCGCCGTCAGATATCGCGGCTGCCAGCCGGAGCCGCGACCGACGGACCCGCTATCCTCAAGCGCCTTGAGAAACCGGTAGGTCGTGAACGGATCGTCCGGACGACCGCCATCCGCAGCCTCGGGGCAGGCACAGTAATCCCATTCGGCCTCGGCGATTTCGCCGAAGTCGGGGTGAACCGAAATCTCGATCTGTGCGCCATCCATCATGGTCGATAACCTGTCCCGGTCTGCCCGCCGGTCAAGGCGCAATCAGGCAAGATAGCCTTCGAATGTCACCTGTTCGGCAACCTTTCTGGCCTCGGCCTCGGCCTCGGGGGATCGCACCGTCCAGCACAGGATCGTGGCGCCCCGTTGCTTGAGTTCCGCCACCCGTGGACGATCGAGGTCGGCCGCCTCGTGGCTGATGAAAGAGGCGCCGACCCGGTCAAAGTCACCGATCTGCCTGAGCGTGTCGCGGACGGGGGCAGGCAGGGTCGGTGTCGAGGCCTCGGAATAGCTCTCGGTCACGATCCCGCGCGGGATATCGGGCAATTCCTCGGCCAGAACGGCCACCGAATGCGGGTTGAACGACATCACTGCGACCGGCCCGTCGTAGGCCGCGATCAACCGGGCGGCCGCACGTTCGAGCCGCCCGACATCGGGGCCCATGGCGCCGTCCTGATCCTTGAACTCGATCAGGAGCGGCACCCGCCCCGCGACCTGCCCAAGGATATCGGCCAGCGTGGGAATACCCGTCGGGCCACCGGAAAGACCGATCGACGCAAGCTCTGCAGCGCTGCGCTGCGCCACGGCCCCGGACGCGCCCGTCAGGCGTCCGAGGTCGTAGTCATGGAACACCATCGGCACATCGTCAGAGGACAGCTGAAGATCGATCTCGATCCCATAGCCGGCCGCGATGGCGGCTGCGATCGCCTCGCGGCTGTTTTCGGGCCGGCCATCGGAGCGATCATGCAAAGCCCGATGCGCAAAGGGCCGCGCGATAAATGATGCAGGCAAGGTCATTCGATTTCGAAGATCCCCTCGATCTCGACCGCGACACCCAGCGGCAATGCCGCGACGCCAACGGCCGAGCGTGCATGACGCCCCGCATCACCCAATGCCTCGACAAGGAAATCCGACGCGCCGTTGATGACCTTGGGCTGATCGGTAAATTCGGGGGCGGAATTGACGAAACCCGTCAGCTTGACGATCCGCACCAGCCGATCGAGGTCACCGTCGCAAGCGGCCTTGACCTGCGACAGCAGGTTGATGGCACAGACCTTGGCGGCGGCAGCGCCCTCTTCCACGGACATCCCGGCACCCAGCCGGCCGAGGATCAGGCCACTGGCATCCATGCTGATCTGACCCGAAACATAAAGCGTGTCGCCCTGACGGACGGAGGGCACATAATTGGCCGCCGGCGCCGCAGCGTCAGGCAGGCTCACGCCCAATTCGGCCAGTCGTGTTTCGATCTTTCCTGCCATCTTCCTCGCTCCGGTATGAATGCTGACAAGGCGGAAGCTAATCCGCCCTGCCGACAGAGGCAATCAGCCCTCGCGGAACGCCTTGGCGAAGTAATCCGTCAGCGGTTTCACGAGGTAATCGAGAGGGCTGCGTTCCTGCGTGGCAAGAAACGCCTCGACCGGCATCCCCGGAAGGAGCGACATTTCGGGCGGCAGCCGTTCCACCTCGCCCTCGGACAGAACGATCTGGGCCCGGTAATAGCTGGTCTGGGTGTTCTCGTCGGTGAAGGCGTCGGCCGAGACCTGCGTCACCGAGCCGAAAAGCTCCGGCGTCCTGCGCTGATCAAAGGCCGAAAAGCGAAGGGCCACGACCTGGCCCAGATAGACCTGATCGATATCCTGCGGCTGCACGCGGCTGGTGATGATCAGCGGCCGATCCTGCGGGATCACATACATCACCGGATCGGCCGACTGGATGACCGAGCGTTCGGCAAAGACCTGCATGCCATAGACAATGCCACTGACCGGGGACCGGATTTCCAGCCGGTCGAGTTGTGTCTTGAGAGAGCGACGCCGTTCGGCCAGTTCGATCTCGTTGAACTGAAGGTCCCGCAGGCGGGTGATCGCCTCTTCGCGGCGGCTCGTTCCGATGCGCAGGATCTCGATCTCGAGCTCTGTGATCCGGCCCTCGGCCTGCGCCTTGGTCGCGGTCAATTCGCCGAACTGGCCCGCGACATTGGCCGCCTCGCGACGCAGGGCCAGAACCCGGGTGGCCTGTGCCAGACCGCGATCCAGCAGGGTCTGCTGGGATTCAAGTTCCTCTTCCAGCAGGGACAGCTGTTCCTCGACAGCAGCCTGCTGCGCGACGATCCCGTCGATCTGGTTCGAGATCTGATCGCGGCGGCGCGCCAGCTGTTCCTTTTCCTGATCCTCCGCCTCGATCCGGGCCTGAAACAGGCGCTTTTGCCCGTCGATTAGTTCCGGAACGACGGGATTGTCGCTTTGCAGAAGCTCTTCGGGAAACTCGATCTCCTCGGCATTGTCACGCTCGGCCTCGAACCGGGCGCGGCGGGCAAGCACCTCGAAAAGCTGACCTTCGACCACCGCGAGATCAGAGCGGAGGTTTTCCGCGTCAAGACGGATCAGAACCTCGCCCGCCTCGACGGTGTCGCCCTCCTTGACCAGGATCTCGGCGACGATGCCCCCGTCGGGGTGCTGGATGACCTGCCGGTTGGTCTCGACCTCGATCTGCCCCTGCGCGATCACCGCGCCCGTGATCCGGCTCATGACCGACCACGTGCCAAGGCCCCCCACCAGAACCAGAAGGGCCGCCGCGCCGATCAGCATCGGCTTGCGCACCGACCATTGTTTGCCGCCGCTCATGATATCCCTGCCTGGCCGGTCGATTTCTGGATCGTCTCGGCATTCTTGACCATGTCGCGCAGAACCTCGTCCTTGGGGCCGAAAGCGCGGCGTGTTCCATTCTCAAGGATCAGAAGCTTGTCGCATTCCTGAATGGCGGCCGGACGGTGCGCCATGATCAGGACAATCCGGCCCTGCTCCTTGAACTCGCGAATGGCGGCATTCAGGGCCTGCCCGCCTTCGTTGTCGAGGTTGGAATTCGGCTCGTCCAGAACCAGCATCACCGGTTCGCCATACATGGCGCGCGCCAGCCCGATCCTCTGGACCTGTCCGCCCGACAGACGACCGCCCGTCGAGGTGACCCGCGTGTCATAGCCTTGCGGCAGCCGCAGGATCATCTCGTGTGCGCCGGCACGCTTGGCCGCTGCAACGACAGCGGCATCATCGGGATCGGGCGACAAGCGCGCGATGTTTTCCTTGATTGTGCCATCGAACAGCGCGACCCGCTGCGGGAGATAGCCGACGTATTTGCCAAGGATGTCGGGTTCGTACTGATCGAGCGCCGCACCATCGAGCCGCACGCGCCCGGCGGCTGGCGACAGGAAGCCGGTCAACGCCTTGGCAAGCGTTGACTTCCCGGCCCCCGACGTGCCGATCACGCCCACGGCCTCGCCCGGCTGAACTGAAAAACTGATCATTCGGAGCGTGGCCGTCGGCTCTCCGGGCAGGAAGACGGTGGCCTGTTCGACATCCAGTTTGGCCTTGGGTTGCGGAAGGGCCGTGCGCTTTTGCCCGTCGCGGACATAGCCCAGAAGAACGCCGAGGTTCTTCCAGCCGTCGCGCGCGCGCTGAAACACGGACGCCTGTCCGACGATCATCTCGATCGGGGCCAGCGCCCGGCCCAGAAGAATGGATCCGGCGATCATCGCGCCCGCCGAAATCTGGTTCTGCAGCACCAGATAGGCCCCGAGACCCAACATCGCCGATTGCAGCAGAAGCCGGACCGCCTTGATCACGGATGAGAACGTCCCTGTGTGATCGGTTGCGCCGATCGCGGCGGTCAGGGATTCGCCCCGGGCATTCTGCCAGCGCGAAAACGCGGCACCGCGCATCCCCAGCGCAAGGACCAGTTCGGCCTCCTGCCGGATCTGGCCGCCCATCTGTTCGGCGACATGCGCCGTCGCCGAGGCCCGCGACAACGGTCCTCTCGAGATGATCTGGTTCATGACCGCCAGCGTCAGAAGGATCGCCGCACCCACCAGCGCGAGGTAACCCATCCACGGATGGAAGATGAAGATGCCAAGGAAGAACAGGGGCGCGAACGGCAGGTCATAGACGGCCATCAACGCCGGAGACACCAGAAGCCGCTGGATCGATTCGAGGTCTTTCTGCGCTGTCGCCGCCTCCTTGTGGACATCGGGCATCGTCGCCCCGCGGATCGAGGCGGCAAAGACCCGTTCATCGAGATCGGCCTGAAAGCGGGCGCCAACGCGCCCCATGACACGGCCCCGGACGACGTCGAGCAGCCCCATCATCGCGAAGAGGAACGCCACGAGGACCGACAACGCCAGCAACGTCTCGACTGACCGGGAACCAAGCACCCGATCATAGACGTTCAGCATATAGAGCGGGCCCGTCAGCATCAGCGCGTTCACGAAAAAGCTGAACACGGCGACGGCCCAGAACAGGGGCCTGCTCCGGCGTCGGACAGACCTCAGTTCGGAGATGCCTTCCTGTATTCTGCGCCCTTGCGGATCAGCGGTGGCCATGACCGTTTAACCCTCGTTCAGATACAATCATCTCGACCTTCCCGAATTGGTCCCAAATCGTCGACAGTCCGGTGTCCATACGCTCTCGTTGGGTCGAAAATAAGGCGATTCCGAGATTTGATAGTCTATAAATCCATTTCGGGCGCGATTGCCCACAAGTTCGGAGTTCGTTTTTTCATGCGTATTTCATTCAAGATCGTTTCGATCCTTGCGGCAACTCTTTATTCCGCCTCGGCCTTGGCGGGCCCGTTCGACGGTGTCTACCGACAGACCGCAAACTCGGATTGCAGTCTGATCGGGGTTGATGGCGGCTCTCTCGAGATCAGGGGAGGCATCTTCTACGGGGTCGAGATGGAATGCCGGATGACGCGCCCGGTCGACGTCATCAACATGGATGCGATCCTTTACACGATGCAATGCATCGGCGAGTCGGATCAGTGGGCCGAACGCGCGCTTCTCATGAACAGCGCCGAGGATGACGACATCATCATGCTGTGGGACGGCTATGCCTTTCGCTATGAACGGTGCGACCCCGCCGAGTGATGCAGCGGTCATCGCCGGGTCAGTTTCCTCCGCCGCCAAGAATGTTGTCGAGGACGCTCTGGATGGTATCGCGGTCGGCCTGTGCCGGGGTCTCCTCTGATCGTGTGGGCGAGGGTCCGAAGGCGCTTTCCAGCGCGGCATCGAGCGCCGCATCCGACAGCGGCTGACCAAGCTCCACATTCGACGCTGTGGCGATCGCATCGCCAGAACCCGGGATCGGCACATCCATCGGCAAGGGGGTCGGGGGCAGCCCCGCGATCACGCGCTCCATGGTCTGGCGCCAGATCTCGGCCGGAAGCCCGCCGCCCGTCACGCCGTTGAGAGGTGTGTTGTCGTCATAGCCCATCCAGACGCCGACCACGTAATCGGCCGAAAAGCCTATGAACCATGCATCGCGCGCCGCCGAGGTCGTTCCTGACTTGCCGGCGAACTCCCAGCCTTCGATCCGGGCGCGCTGGCCGGTTCCGTCCTCGACAACCCGGTGCATCATCCACGTCAGCTGACGGGCGGCCTCTTCGCGGATGACACGCTCGCCGATGCCGCCGCCGGCCCCCATCAGCGGGGCGTCGTCGCCCAGAAGGCGCAATTCCACGAGGCCATAGGGCGTCACCGACGATCCACCGTTGAGGATGCCGGCAAAAGCGCCGGTCATCTCGACAAGCGTGCTTTCCGAGGCGCCCAGTGCCAGCGCGGGACCGGCGGCCAGATCGCTTTCGATGCCGAACATGGCGGCGACCGTGCGAACATTGCCAAGACCCACCTCCTGCGCCAGCCTCACGGCTGGCACGTTGCGGCTTTCGGCCATGGCCTGTGTCAGGGTCACCCATCCCTTGAATTCGCGGTCATAGTTCTGGGGCGTCCAGTCGCCCGATCCGGGGATCGTGATCGTCAAGGGCACGTCCTCGACCAGATCGTTCGGCGACCGGCCCAGATCAAGTGCTGCGGCATAGACGAAGGGCTTGAAGGCCGATCCCGTCTGCCGAAGCGCCTGTGTCGCCCTGTTGAAGGCGCCCGAGACGCGGATATCCCGCCCGCCGACCATGCCACGGACCGCGCCATCGGCGCTCATCACCACGATAGCTGCCTGCGCAGCCGATCCCTCGCGGACCTGATTCTCGAAGACCTCGATCATCGCGGCCTCGGCGGCCGACTGGATGCGCCGATCGAATGTCGTGCGGATGATCACGTCTTCGGTCGTTCCGCGGGTAAAGAACTCCGGCCCGGTATCCATGACCCAATCGGCAAAGTAACCGCCAGCCTGTTCGCGCGCGGCGCGTGACAGCTGGGCCGGGTTGGCCCGGGCCTCTGCCGCAGCCGAGGCGGAGAGGTATCCCTGCTCCTCCATTAGGCCCACGACAAGGCTGGCGCGATCCTGCGAGCGCTGCAGGTTGCTGGTTGGCGCAAGCGCGGACGGCGCCTTGAGCAGACCGGCCAGCATCGCGGCCTCTGCCGGGGTCACCTCGGCGGCGGATTTTCCGAAATAGCGTTGCGAGGCCGCTTCGAAGCCACGCGTCCCGGCACCCAGATAGACGCGGTTCATATAGATTGTGAGGATCTCGGCCTTGGAGTAGCGGGCCTCCATCGCCATGGCAAAGACCGCCTCCTGGATCTTGCCCCAGATCGTGGTTCGGCGGCAGGAGCGTTCGTAATCGCGCTCGTCCTCCCATTCGGCGGGATCGAACGGGCGGCCGAGGCAGATCAACTCTGCCGCCTGCTGCGTGATCGTCGAGCCGCCATGACCTTCGAGAGGACCCCGACCTTCGCGCAGGTTGATACGAACCGCACTCGCGATGCCGCGGGGATCGACACCGGGGTGCCAATAGAACCGCCGGTCTTCCGTCGCGATGACCGCGTTGTGCAGATGGGCCGATACGGTATCCGCGGTGATCATCCCGCCGAACTGATCGCCGCGCCACGCGAAGGGTTGACCTTCACGATCAAGAAGCGTGACCGAGCCCCGGGCCCGTCCGTCAACCAGCGAGTTGGCGGGCGGAAGCTGCATCGCATAATAGAGAACGCCCAGCCCGATCAGGATCGACACCACCAGCGAAAGCCGCCAGGTGATCCGCCAGAAAAGGCCCGCTATCCAGCCAAGGATGCGGCCGAAGAACGCGACGATCGAGCCCACGATACCGCGCCTCACCGGCGCCTTGCGCCGAGGTGCCGACTTCTTGCTCCGGGTCGTCTTCTTGGGTTTCGAGGCCGGGGCGACCCTGCTCCGATACCTCTTGTCCGCCACCAGAGGCGTGCGTCTGCGTCCGCTACCGCTCATACCTGAATTACCGCTCTTCCTTGATCAGGGTCTCGATCGCCCGTCTTGCGGCCACTCTAGCGTGTGCCGGTCGCAATGTAATGTCGAACGAGTCGGATTTGGCGAGTTTCGGCCTCGAAATCCGCAGGCATGCGACTCTGACGCCCAATCAAAGCTTTTCTTGTATGCCTTATTTTTGTGCGAATAGCCCAAAAAGTATAAAATTTGGGCATAATGCATTCCGCAACCTGGTGGGAATGGCCTCTCCCGGCTTGAGAGCAAGCGTTTGTCGACTTCCTTGTTGCCCCAAGCAGTGCCGCTCAGCGCTGCATTGAGAACCTATTCAAGGGGAAGACAGTGAAACTCATCATCGCAACGATCAAACCCTTCAAGCTCGAGGAGGTGCGCGAGGCTCTCACTTCCATCGGAGTTCAGGGAATGATGGTGACCGAGATCAAGGGCTTCGGCTCTCAGTCCGGACACACCGAAATCTATCGCGGCGCCGAATACGCCGTCAACTTCGTGCCGAAGGTCAAGCTCGAGATCGTCGTCCCTGCTTCCCTCGCGGATCAGGTCGTCTCGACCATCGCAAGCACTGCCAAGACCGACAAGATCGGCGACGGCAAGATTTTCGTCCTCGACGTTGAAGGCGCGCTCCGGGTCCGGACCGGCGAAACCAACGAAGACGCGCTTTGAGCGTGAACGCGATAATAGGAGTTAAACGGATGTTGAATTGGAAATCCAAGCTCGCAGTGCCTGCCATGGCGCTCACCGCGGGCATCCTGCTACCAGAGCTCGCGCTCGCGCAGGAAGCCGAGGCCGCAGCGCCCGGCTTTGACGAAATCGGCCCCTACATCATGACGACCCTGCTGTTCCTCGTGGGCGGCTTCCTGGTGTTCTGGATGGCCGCGGGCTTTGCGATGCTCGAGGCCGGTCTTGTTCGGTCCAAGAACGTGACGATGCAGCTGACGAAGAACATCGCGCTCTTCTCGATCGCGTCGATCATGTACTGGCTGGTTGGTTTCAACCTGATGTACCCGGGCGATTTCAACGGCTACTTCGCACCGAATTTCGTCCCGACCGTTCTCGAGCCCGTAGGCCTTGCGGCCGCTGATGCGTCGCTCGACTACGCCTCTGTCGCGTCGGACTTCTTCTTCCAGCTGATGTTCGTCGCCGCGACCGCGTCGATCGTGTCGGGCGCCCTGGCCGAGCGGATCAAGCTCTGGCCGTTCCTGATCTTCGTCGTCATCCTGACCGGCATCATGTACCCTATCTCCGGCTCCTGGCAGTGGGGCGGTGGCTGGCTGAGCGAGCTGGGCTTCTCTGACTTCGCCGGTTCCACGATCGTTCACTCCGTGGGTGGCTGGGCCGCTCTGGCCGGTGCTCTGATCCTCGGGCCGCGTCTTGGCAAGTACAAGGATGGCCGCGTCAACCCGATGCCGGGCTCCAACCTGGCGCTCGCCACTCTGGGTACGTTCATCCTGTGGCTGGGCTGGTTCGGCTTCAACGGCGGTTCGCAGCTTGCTGCCGGCACCGTTGGCGACATCACCGATGTCGGCCGCATCTTCGCCAACACGAACATGGCCGCCGCTTCGGGTGCCGTTGCCGCGCTGATCCTGACGCAGATCCTCTACAAGAAGGTCGATCTGACGATGGTTCTGAACGGTGCGCTTGCCGGCCTCGTGTCCATCACGGCCGAACCGCTGGCACCCTCTCTCTTCGGTGCGCTTCTGACGGGCGCTGTAGGTGGTGTCATCGTGGTCTTCACGGTTCCGCTTCTCGACAAGCTCAAGATCGACGACGTCGTCGGTGCGATCCCGGTTCACCTCTTTGCAGGTATCTGGGGCACGCTGGCTGTTGCCTTCTACACCGGCAACTGGGGCGCTCAGATCACGGGTATCATCGCTTACGGTGTGTTCACTTTCGTCGGTGCGCTGGTCATCTGGGTCATCCTCAAGGGGATCATGGGCATCCGCGTCAGCGAAGAAGCCGAGATCAACGGCCTCGACACGTCCGAGCTGGGCATGGAAGCCTATCCCGATTTCACGAAAGGCTGACACTCCTTCCAGTCAGTCGATCGCAAACTCTGCCCGGGCGTTCGCGCCCGGGTTTTTTCATGCCCGGCATCTCGGCGAAGCCACACAAGAAAAGGGCCGCCCGATGGGCGGCCCCTTGCATTCAAGTCAGACTGGATCGGGTTCAGACGCCAGCCTTGACGATGGCCGCGGCAAGTTTGGGAACCGTCTCGGAATTCAGACCCGCGATATTCATCCGGCTGTCACCGACCATGTAGATGCCGTCAGCCTCCCGCATCGCCGCGACCTGATCGGGCGACGCGCCGATCCGGCTGAACATGCCACGATGCTTGGCCAGAAACTCGAACCGGTCCGAATTCGTCAGGCGCTTGAGTTCGTCGGCCAGTTGCTGACGCAGCGCAAGCATACCGTTGCGCGTCTCTTCCAGCTCGGCCTCCCAGTCGGCACGCAGTTCGGGGTCGTTCAGGATCGTGGTGACGACCCGCGCCCCGTGGTCCGGCGGGAAGGAAAAGTTCTGCCGGTTGAGGAAATTGAGCGTGCCCTGCGTCACCTTCTGCTGCTCCGCATCGCGGGAAATCGCCATGAGAATACCGGTCCGTTCCCGGTAGATGCCGAAATTCTTGGAGCAGGAGGCCGCGATCAGGCATTCGTCGAACGCCGCGGCCACGCGCCGGGTGGCTTGTGCGTCTTCGTCCAGACCGTCGCCGAAGCCCTGATAAGCGATATCGACCAGCGGGATCGCACCCTTGGCTTTCATCAGCGCGATGACCTCTTCCCATTGGGGGGCGGTCAGGTTGGCGCCGGTCGGATTGTGGCAGCAGCCATGCAGCAGAACCACGTCACCCTCGGCCAGCGCGCCGAGATCCTCGATCATCCCGGCGAAATCGACATCGCGCGTCGCCTCGTCGAAATAGCGGTAGGTCTTCGACGGAATGCCGAGATAGTTGATGATCGAGGGATGGTTGGGCCAGGTCGGGTTCGAGAGCCAGACCCGCGCATCAGCCGAGGCCAGCCGGATCAGCTCGAGCGACTGACGGATCGCCCCCGTGCCGCCCGGCGTCGCCACCGCGGCGATCCGGTCGCGGGGCACCGCCTCGCCAAGCACGAGGCCGATCATCGCGTCGGAAAAGGCCGGGTCACCGGCCATGCCGGTATAGGCCTTGGTCTCCTGATCGGCGACAATCCGGCGCTCGGCTTCCTTGACCGCGCGCATGACAGGCGTGACGCCTTCGGCATTGCGATAGACACCGACACCAAGATCGATCTTCTCCTTGCGCGGATCGGCGCGATATTCGCCCATCAAGGCGAGGATCTTGTCGGCGGGTTGTTCCTTGAGATGTTCGAACATCTTGTTCTCCGGACGGGTGGGAGTGAGTTTGGATCAGGCGGCAGGCCCCGTTTCGATGGGAAGATCGGCATACATCCCCCATTCGGACCATGATCCGTCATAAAGGGAATGGTCGGTCTTTCCGATCCGTTCGAGCGCCAGCGACAACACGGCCGCGGTGACACCGGAGCCGCAGGTCGTGATCGCGGGTTTGGACAGATCGACACCTGCCCCTTCAAAAATTCCGCGCAGCTCTTCGGCTGGCTTCATGGTGAAATCGTCGTTCAGAAGATCGCGGTAGAAGACGTTGCGCGATCCGGGGATGTGACCCGAACGAAGGCCGGCACGCGGCTCGGCCGCCTCACCTGAAAAACGCTGCGGCGCGCGGGCGTCGATGATCACGTGATCGCCCAGCTTTGCGGCGCGGGCCACTTCGGTGACGTCGCGCACCAGATGGTTCTGGCGCGTCACCGTCATGTGCCGGTCGCGGATGATCGGATTGTCGTCGGTGAGCGGATGGCCCTCGGCCCGCCATTTCGGCAGGCCGCCATCCAGAACAGCGACGTTCTTCTGCCCCATCAGCCGGAACATCCACCAGACCCGCGCCGCCGACATCAGGCCCGCACCGTCATAGACCACAATCTGGTGCCCGTCGCCCACGCCCATGGCGCGCAGCCGGCTCATGAATTTCTCGACCGGCGGGGCCATGTGCGGCAGTTCGGACCGGTGGTCCGAGATCTCGTCGATATCGAAGAACCGGGCACCAGGAATATGCGCCTCGGCATATTCCGCCTTTGGATCACGGCCTGCATCGGGCAGGTACCACGACCCGTCAAGAATGCGCAGATCGGGTGATTTCAGATGCCGGGCAAGCCAGTCGGTTGACACCAGAACCTTGGGATCGTCGTTTGAATTGGGGGACTCGGCGTTCATGAAACCCTCCGTGCGGATCGGATCGTGAGTATCGCCGCTGAGGCCGGGAAACAAGGGTCGACCCGATCTGACGGCGACCGCCTCTTGTTGGTTGGGCCAACACCAACCGCGCGCAAGACAGCCAGACACAGGTCGATCTGCATTTCCGCCACGCGGCGGCGCCGTTGCCGAACCGGATGTTCAAGCCGTGTCGCTTTGTCCCGAAGCCTCGGCCCCGGCAAGGATCTGGGCCTTCTCTTCGGCGAGGAAGGCCGCGTAGTCGCGCGCGAAACACTCGGCGAAGACCCTGATCTCGGGTCGACGCATCGCCGCCGGGGACACGACAAGCCAAGTATAGCCGACGACCGTGTCCGCCGGGGTGAAACACTCAACGAATCCCCCTTCGAGGTGGGCGCGCACCCGGGGAAGCGCACCGATGCCAATACCGGTTTGCACGGCCGCAAAGAGGGATTCGAAATCCTGACTGCGCGAGACGATCTGATCCGGCGTGATCCGTTCCAGAAGCCATGTGTCGATGGGCCCGGGCCTGATCCGCCCTTCCCGCATGACAAAGCGGTGACGCAACAGATCGGCCTCTGTCGTCGGGAGCCCGTACTCGGCCACATAGCTTTCAGACGCGAAGAGAGCGGTACGGATCTCGCTCAGCTTGTAGCGAATCAATCGCTCGTCGTTGATCTCGAGCGCGTAGCGCAGGGCCATGTCGGCCTCGCCACCGATCAGATCCACTTCGTCCCGGGTTGGCAGGAAATCGAAACTCGTCCCCGGATGGTCGGCCCGAAACCTCGCAAGGATCGCGGTCAGGTTCTTGGTCAGCGCCACGGGGGCAAGGCTGAACCGGATCGGTTTCGACGGCGCGT
Organism: Alexandriicola marinus; assembly: GCF_004000435.1. GTDB lineage: Bacteria > Pseudomonadota > Alphaproteobacteria > Rhodobacterales > Rhodobacteraceae > Alexandriicola > Alexandriicola marinus. The sequence goes on along the minus strand of NZ_RBVZ01000002.1, from coordinate 1,173,906 downwards.
TCCGCTCGCGGGTCGCAATCTGCGCCAAGGCCCCGGCGGCTGCCTCCATCTTTTCAGCCTCCGGCAACAGCGCCTCGGCGGCAGGTGTCGGGCAGAAGCCCTGGGTCGTCCGGTCAAACAGCGTCAGACCCGAGACATGTTCGAGAACATCGATCCGCCGGGCGACTGTCGGCTGTGACATGCCAAGCACCCGTGACGCGGCAAGCGTCGAGCCCGCGCGCATGACGGCGAGGAAGACGCGGATGTCGGACCATTCCCTGAAGTCGCTCTTCATTTTTGTAGAACACCACAACGTTGCGGCGGATACCAGCAGGCGTTTGCGGGCCGTATCGTCAAATCAACAGAACACGAGCCAGCCAAATGAACGAGGACCCCGCCATGACCATGATGATCAACAGCCCCGCCCCGATCCTGTCGCGCCTTGCCGGCCTGTTTCAGCGGACCCGGACCGACGCGCCCGTCGTCGATCACCACGAAGACCAGCGCAACCAGCGCGAAGTCCTGACGGAGATGATGAGCCGTAGCCCCGATGCCTTTGGCAGCGACCTCGACGTTCAATTCATGATGAGCCAGTATCCGGGTGACTACTGATCGGCCTCAGCTGTGATCGCGCAGAAGCCGCTGTTTCTGCCGGTTCCAGTCACGTTTGGCCTCGGTCGCGCGTTTGTCATGGACCTTCTTGCCCTTGGCGATCGCGATCTTGAGCTTCACCAGGCCGCGGTCGTTGAAATACATCACCAGAGGAACGATGGTCATCCCCTCGCGCTGGGTCGCGTTCCACAACTTCGCCAATTCGCGACGTGACACCAGAAGCTTGCGCTTACGCCGCTCTTCATGGCCCCATTGGCGGGCCGGGTCATAGCGGGCGATGTAGGAATTGGTGAGCCACAATTCGCCATTCTCGACCGAAGCATAGCTTTCGGCGATGTTGGCCTGACCGTCCCGGAGCGATTTCACTTCCGATCCCATGAGAACGATCCCGCATTCGATATCGTCCTCGATGGCATAATCGTACCGTGCGCGCCGGTTCTCGGCGACGACCTTGTAGTTCTTGTTTTCGTCCTTCTTGGCCATGCGGATCGACATAGGCGATCACCTTGTCCGACACAAGGAAGGCGGCGGGGTCTGGCCCCCCGCGCGTGATTGATTAAGTTGTCCCGCAAAGGGAGCGCGGGATGCTGATTCAATTCCTGATCGGGCTGGGACTGATCCTGTCGACGATCATGTTATCGGGCGTCGCACTTTGGTTCTTGGAAATCGCGCTGGCGCGGAACCGCGGCTGGATTCTTAAGCCCCCGCACCGACCGAAGCTGATCTTCGCGCTATGCGTTCTCGCGGTCTGGATCATGCTGCAATTCTCGATCGCCGTCTGGATCTGGGCCTTTGCCTTTCTGGGGCTGGGAATCTTCGAAGGGATCGAGCCGGCGGTCTATTTCTCACTCGTTGCATTCACGACGCTTGGCTTCGGCGATGTCCTTCTGCCGGATCAATGGCGTCTCCTCAGCGGTCTGGCCGCAGCGAACGGTCTGATGCATTTCGGCCTGATGACGGCGGTCCTGATCGAGGGCATCCGGCAGGTCAGGCTGGGCCAGATCGCGGCGCAGGATGCCGAGGAATGAGCGGCGCTCTTCCGCGGCTCGACAATGAACAGGCACGCAGGCTTTTTCTTGACCGCCACGCGCTTCTGAGACCCGGCGGAGGCCCGGGCCGGGGCGCGGATCTGGCCGGGGTCATCGAAACGCTGGGCTTCGTCCAGCTGGACAGCGTCAACACCTTCGCCCGGGCCCATGACCTGATCCTGTGGTCGCGTCGCCAACAGTTCCGCCCGCCCGCACTGAACACCGCGCTGGCGCAGGATCGGACGATCTTCGAACACTGGACCCACGATGCCGCGGCCATTCCGATGGCCTTCTACCCGTACTGGCGGCTGAAATTCGAACGGGATGCCGCCCGGCTGCAAGGTCGCTGGCAGAAGAACCGCCGCGAGGGGTTCGTCGAACAGATCGACGAGATCCTCGATCACGTGGCCAGGCATGGCGCCTGCACCACCCGCGATGTCGGCAAGGACGAAGAGAAATCGTCCGGCGGCTGGTGGGACTGGCACCCGTCCAAGACGGCGCTGGAATATCTCTGGCGGTCGGGCGCGCTGGCCGTGACCAGACGCGAGGGATTCCGAAAGGTCTATGATCTGACCGAACGCGTGATCCCGAGCGAGACGCTTGCCCGGCGCAAGGACGATGACGAGATCATCGATTGGGCCTGTCGCGCCGCGCTCGACCGGATGGGGTTCGGCACGTCGGGCGAAATCGCTGCGTTCTGGGATATCATCACCAAGGCAGAGGCTGCCCGTTGGTGCAGGTCCGCCCTGCAATCCTGTCTGATCGAAGAGGTCGAGATCGTCTGCGCCGACGGATCGCGGCGTGTGTCACTGGCGCGTCCGGGCGTTGTCGACGAGGCACTATCCCTGCCCGAGCCGTCGACCCGGGTGCGCATCCTGTCGCCCTTTGACCCGGCCCTGCGCGACAGGGCCCGGGCCGAACGCCTGTTCGATTTCTCCTACCGGATCGAGATCTTCGTGCCCGAGCCCAAGCGTGTCTATGGCTACTACGTCTTTCCCGTCATGGAAGGTACCCGGCTGATCGGACGGATCGACATGAAGGCCGACAGATCGACCGAGACCCTCTGGATCAGAGCCTTCTGGCCCGAAGACGGTGTGCGCATGGGCAAGGGGCGTCAGGCAAAGCTCGTCTCGGAGCTTGAACGCGCGGCCGGACTTGGCGCCTGCCGCGCGCTTGACTTCGCCGAAGACTGGCTTCGCGATCCGGTCAGTTGACCAGACCGGCATGCGCCATGGCAGAGCGGATCTCGGCCTGAGTCTCTTCGCCCACCGACGTCAGAGGGGATCGAACCTCGTCCCGGATCATGCCCAGAACGGACAGGCCGTATTTCGCCCCGGCAAGGCCCGGTTCCCGAAAGATCGCCTGATGCAGCGGCTGCAACCGGTCCTGAATCGTCAGGGCCGTTGCGAAATCACCCGCAAGCGTCGCCTCCTGGAATTCGGAACACAGGCGCGGCGCGACATTGGCGGTCACCGAGATGCAGCCCCGGCCACCATGCGCATTGAAGCCAAGCGCCGTCGGATCCTCGCCCGAAAGCTGGATGAAATCGGTGCCGCAGGTGATCCGCTGTTGCGGCACGCGGCTCAGATCGGCGGTCGCGTCCTTGACGCCGATGATGTTGGGGTGCTTGGCCAGTTCGCCCATCGTCGCGGGCGTCATGTCGACGACGGACCGCGGCGGAATGTTGTAGATGATGATCGGCAGGCCGCATTCGGCGGCAGCCAGGAAATGCGCGATCATGCCCTTTTGGGTGGGCTTGTTGTAATAGGGCGTCACCACCAGCGCCGCATCCGCGCCCGCGGCCTTGGCCGCCGAGACAAGACGCACCGTCTCGCGCGTGCTGTTCGACCCTGCGCCAGCGATGACGGGAACGCGGCCCGCGGCCTGCTTGACCACGGTTTCCACGACCAGATCGTGTTCGGCATGGCTCAGTGTCGGGCTTTCGCCAGTGGTGCCAACGGGCACAAGGCCGTGGCTGCCTTGATCGATATGCCAGTCGACCAGTTTCTTGAGCGCGTCCAGATCGACTTCGCCGTCGGCAAACGGCGTGACGAGAGCAGGCAGAGACCCCTTGATCATGACACGCGTCCTTCGTGGTTTGGGCCGCGACGGAACAGCCGTCATCACCCGTTTCAAAACGAAGCTTTCCTAGACGGGATTTCGAGGCTTGCCAAGTTTGTGAGTTGCATGGCGGCGCGGGAAGATTAGGTTTCTGTTTCGCAGAGGCAGGGTGTGGATATGCGCAAGAGCGCTTGGTTTGCGTCGATGTTGGCTGGGGCAGCGTTGTCTCTTTCCGCATGGGCCGTTTCAGCTCAGGATCAGACCGGCCTGCCGGAGACGGGGTTCGTGGCAGCACAGGCTGCCATGGATGCCGGCGACTGGGATCTTGCCTACCTCCTGACCGAGGGCGAAGGCCGTGTCGCAATCGACCTCGTGACATGGAAACGGCTGCGGGACGGTGCGGGCACCTTCGGCGAGTTTCGGGGGTTTCTGCGCAATCGCAAGGATTGGCCGGGGCTCGAGCGTATCCGCGAACGTGCCGAAGAGGCCATTCCCGAACGCGCCTCTGCCGTCGATGTGCTGACCTTCTTTGCCGACACTCCGCCCGAGACAGGCGAAGGTGCCGTGCGGCTGGCCGCCGCCCTGACGGAGGCCGGCAGGCCCGATCAGGCGGCCCAGACCCTGATCGACACATGGCTCGGCGCCGGGCTCAGCGATGATGGGTTGGCCATCATGCTGGCCGAACACGGGGAACTCTTGGCGCCCCATCACGCGGCCCGGGTCGATGCGCAACTCTGGCGTTGGCGGATCAGCGATGCCGAGCGCCTTCTTGATCTTCTCGGCGACGACGACCGCGCATTGGCCGAGGCGCGGATCGCGCTGATCCGGAATTCGGCCGATGCCGCCGAAAAGCTGACCGCCGTTCCCGCCGCGCTCCGCGATCATCCCGGTCTGGCCTATGACCGCTATAACCGCTTTGCCGACAGTGGCGACTACACCGAGGCAACCGAAATCCTTTTGGCCCGCACGGGCAGCGCCGACACGTTGGGCCAGCCGTTCCGCTGGGCTAGCTGGCGCGCCTCGCTTGCGCGGTGGCACATGCGCGAGGGCCGCGCCCGTCTGGCCTATGACATGGCCCGTCAGCATCACCTTGAAGAAGGGCGCTTCTACTCCGACCTCGAATGGCTTTCGGGCTATCTGGCCCTGCGCTATCTGGATGACCCGGCGCTGGCTCTGGGCCATTTCCGCAACCTCGCCTCTGACGTCGACAGCCCGATCTCTGTCGCGCGGGCCGGCTATTGGGAAGGTCAGGCCCACATTGCCCTTGGCGACGCCGAGGCCGCCGCCGTTGCCCTTGCCCGTGCCGCCGACCACCAGACCGCTTTCTACGGGCTTCTTGCGTCGGAACTGATCGGCCGGTCGCTTGATCCGACGCTCGCGGGCGGCGAGAGTTTTTCCGATGCAGCCCGCGCCTCGCTTGATGACAACGACCTTGTTGAGGCCCTGATGCTGCTTCTGGAGGCGGGCGACAGGGGCAGTGCCGTCCTGTTCGCGGCAGAGCTTGGCCGGACCCTTGATCGCGACGAACTGGGCCACCTCGGGCAGATGATGCAGGCGCAGGACGAGACGTTCTTTGTCGTTCTACTGGGAAAGGCGGGGGCCGCGCGCGGCATGATCATCCCCGACATGTATTTCCCGCTCCACCCGCTGGCGGAAATGGAGATGCCGGTCTCACCCGAACTGGCGCTTTCGATCGCGCGCCGCGAGAGCGAGTTTCGCGAAGATGCCGGCAGTCCGGTCGGCGCGCTGGGGATGATGCAGCTGATGCCCGCCACCGCCGAAGAGGTGGCAGGCGAACTGTCCCTGCCCTATTCGCGCAACCGGCTGATAACCGACTGGCGCTATAACGTGACCCTTGGCGCCCGGTATCTGTCCTTCCTCCGCGAGGAATTCGGCGACAGCCCGGTGATGATCGCGGCGGGCTACAATGCCGGGCCGAGCCGGCCCTCGACATGGATGGCGGAACGGGGCGATCCGCGCAAAGGCGAGGTCGATGTGGTCGACTGGATCGAGCATATCCCCTTCACCGAAACCCGGAATTACGTGATGCGGGTGACGGAATCGATCCCTGTCTATCGGGCACGCCTGACGGGTCAGGGCGGGCCAGTGCGGTTCACCCAACTTCTGAACGGCGAGCCGCCCTTTGTCCGGCCGCGCCTGCGCCCCAGTGCCACCGATCAGACCGACGCCGCATCAGACACGGGTGCGATCGCGGAACCCGCGGCCCCTGCCCCGCCTGACGGACCCTTGATCATCCGCCCGATCGCCCGGCCCGGCGGCTAGGCCCAAGGGTCAGGATCGCGCGGTCAGGATCGCGCAGTCAGGAGGCCTGCTTGACCTTCCGTTCGCGCAGCAGCGTGAACAGGCCCGCCCCCACCACGATGGCCGACCCGATGGCGACGTTGGGTTCCAGCACCTCGTTGAAGACGGTGATCCCCACCAGCGAGGCGAAGACAAGCTGAAGATAGGCGAAGGGCTGAACGGCGCTTGCCTCGGCCACCTCGTAGGTCTTGATCAAAAGCCAGTGACCCGATGCGCCGGTCACGCACAGAACCGCCATCAAAGCCCAGTCCGGGCCCGTCATCGGCTCCCAGAACCAGATGCCGATCACCGTCATCAGGATCGCACCCACTGTGCCTGTCCAGAAGAAGCTGGTGGCGACGGTATCCTTTCGGGCGGCAAAACGGGTCAGCAGCCCGTAAAGCGCGAACATCGTCGCCGACAGGAGCGCCACCAGCGAATAGGGGCTGAAGACGCCGACCCCGGGCTGAAGGATGATCAGCACACCGACAAAACCCATGCCGATCGCCGCCCAGCGCCGCCAGCCGACCTTTTCACCCAGAACCGGCCCGGACAGGGCCGCGATCAGAAGCGGGTAGCAGGCGAACATCGCGTGGCTTTCCACCAGCCCGATCAGAACGAAGGCCAGAACCATCACGCAGATCTCGGCCGCCAGCAGAAGCCCCCGGCTCGCCTGGAGGACGGGCTGCGTGGTTCGCGCCGCCGCGCGCAGGGAGCCCGATTTCCGCACCGCGACCGCGATGACGAAGGCCGCAAAGAACCAGTACCGGATCATCACGATCATCAGGACGTTGTATTCCCCCGCAAGATGCCGTGACAGGCCGTCCTGCGCCGCGAAGACCAGTGTCGTCGCGATCATGAACACGATTCCAAGTCTTGAATCGTTGCGGGTCATAGAGGTCTCCGTGCGTGGGTCATGTGGCGCTTGCGGCCATAGCCCGGACCCCGCCACACCTCGAAACCGGCCTCTGACAAAGCACGTCTCACGGCTCCAGCAGCAGTGTATGTCGCGGCGGTTCCGCCCGGGCGGGTATGCCCAAAGACCTGCGAAAGCAAGGCGGGTTCCCACAATTCGGGGTTTCGCGCAGGCGCAAATCCATCGAGGAACCATGCATCGGCCTGACCTGTCCAGACCGGCACCGTCTCGCGTGCATCGCCGATCACCAGATCGAGGATCACCGGCCCCAGGTCCACCAGACCGCCGCCCTGCGCGACCGCGTCGACAAGCCGGGCCGCCCTGTCGTCCAGCGCAGGAAATGCCGACAGGGCGCGAGCCATGTCCGAGGGCGCGAGCGGATAGGCCTCGAATGAGGTAAACCTCAGCGAGCCGTCGATGTCTGCCTTTTCCCAGGCCAGCCAGGTCGTCAGGAAGTTCAGGCCCGTACCAAAGCCCAGCTCTGCAATCGAGAAACCCGGCGCGAACCGTGCGGGCAGGTCGTTGCCGGACAGAAAGACATACCGCGTCTCTTCCAGCCCGTTCTCCAGCGAGAAATAGGGATCCTGAAACCGTTCGGAGACGGGAACATCCCCGTCGCGCCATCCGATATCCGATTGCTGGTCGGCCATGTTTCCTCGCTCTATGGTCGGCGCGACATTGATCACGATGACGAGGCTTGGCAATGGACGTCACCATCCGCGGCGCGGGGATTTTCGGACTGTCGATCGCATGGGCCTGCGCCCGGCGCGGCGCCAAGGTCAGGGTGATCGACCCCCACGGCATCGGGGCCGGATCGAGCGGCGGGATCGTCGGCGCGCTCAGCCCGCATGTGCCCGAGAACTGGAACGACAAGAAAGCGTTTCAGCTGGAATCCCTTCTGATGGCCGAGGAATGGTGGACCGTGGCGGCGCAGGCAGGCGGCGGCGACCCGGGCTATTGTCGGTCGGGCAGGTTGCAGCCCATTGCCGACGCCGCCGCGCTGGAACGGGCACAGGCCCGGTCGGTCGGCGCCGAGGCACTTTGGGACGGCAGGGCCCGCTGGTCCATCGTCCCGCGTGCGGATGCCGGGGCATGGTCCCCGCCCAGCGACAGCGGCTACCTTATCCACGACACGCTGTCGGCCCGGATCAATCCGCGCGCCGCACTCGATTGTCTGGCCCGCGCGATCCGGGCCCGGTCGGGCGAGATCGTCGCCGCCGGGTCTGACGCGGGGGCGGTGGTCTGGGCCACCGGGTATCACGATCTCGCGCGCATGGGCGTGGCGGGCGCAGGGGTCAAGGGACAGGCGGCCCTCTTCCAGCTTGATCAGCGCGACGCGCCCCAGCTTTTCGTGGATGGGCTGCACCTCGTTCCCCATCATGACGGCACGGTCGCCATCGGATCGACCAGCGAACGCGACTGGTCGGATCCCGCTACGACCGATGCACAGCTTGATGCGCTGATCGACAAGGCAAGGCAGCTGATCCCCGCGCTTGCCGACGCGCCGGTGATCGAGAGATGGGCAGGCGTGCGCCCCCGCAGCAGATCGCGCGCGCCGGTGATCGGCCCGCACCCTCTCGAACATCGGGGCTATATCGCGAACGGCGGCTTCAAGATCGGATTCGGCATGGCGCCCCTGATCGCCGACATCATGGCCGATCTGATCCTCGACGGTCGCGACCGCATCCCCGCCGACTTCAGGCCGGCCGACTGACCGGAGTTGCGCTGGCTTCCATGCATTGACGGCCGTCGGGGCCACGGACCCACAGCGTTCCGTCAGACTTCCAGCAGAGCTCAGCCGTCTCGTGATGCATCAGGGGGGCCGTGGCCCGGTAGCTGAACCGCGCCAGATCCCCCATGACATCGCACGCCAGCAGCATCAGAAGCTGGGCCAGAAGCGGGCCATGATCAACCAGGCCATCATAGCCTTCGACCCCACGGGCATAGGCCTCGTCATAGTGGATGCGATGACCGTTGAAGGTCAGCGCCGAGTAACGAAACAGCAAGGTGCGGTCGAAAGACCGGGTCCTGCAGACCTCTTCGTCAGTGGCCGCCACGGGTGGCGCGGGCAACGCGGCATGGATCGCTGCCTCGGAGCGGTAGACAAGTTCCTGATATTCGGTGAGGGCCAGCCCACCCCGTTGCCGGAAGTCGTGACGCAGGCGCACAAAGGCCAGTGGTCCCGATCTGCCCTCCTTGCGCGTGACGTGGTCAATGCTGGTCAGACGCTCGGTGCGCGTTCCGGCCCTGAGGGGGCTGTGGAAATCCAGACGCCCGGCCGCCCACATCCGCCGCGGCAGACCCATGTCCGGGATGAACCCGCCGGTCTTTGGATGGCCGTCACGACCCAGATGCGGCGGCGGGACAGCCTCCCAGAAATAGACCTGCTGAAAGAATGGCGGGAGAGGGTCGCCGGCCGTAATCGTCGGCGCTTCGCCCAGCGCGGCCTGCAATGCCGCGGCACGGGCCGGGTCGATCGGATCGGTCATCGTCCGTGTCTGATGCGAAGCTTCCGTCATGATGTGGCACGCTACGACCAAACGCGCGGAACTCAAGTCCTTGTTTTCAGGTCATCCATCAAGCTCTGGAGGAATGTCACGTAACTTTCCGTCGAAAGTCGCCTGTCATCGTCGAAATGATTCTGTGCCCCGCCGACCAGAACCTCCGGCCCCTGAAGGATCAGGGGACGAAACGGTTGCATGCACAGGCGCAGCGAATTTTGGCTTCGCTCGCCGCCTGCACGGCCCGCAGTTGCGGACATGATGGCAACCGGCTTGTCGAGCCACGGATTGCCTTCGGTGCGGCTGATCCAGTCGAGTGCGTTCTTCATCACACCGGAAAGGTTCTTGTTATACTCGGGACAGGAAATGATGACCGCATCGGCCACGGCAATCTGATCGGCGACCTTCTGCACCTCGGGCGGGATGCCTTCGGCATCCTCGAGATCACCATCATAGAGCGGAAACCGGATATCGGCGAATTCAAAGGTTTCGGGATCGAACAGCCGGGCGGCCTCGTGGACCAGCATCGTGTTGAAGGATTGGCGTCGCAAGGACCCCGAAATGCCAAGAAGGCGTGTCATTGAACAAACTCCTGTCGACTACCGCGAACAAGTAAGCCTTTGCCATCCGCCGGCAACCGGCTTGCCCCTTCGGCGCTGCTCACTCAATGTGCGCCAAAACGGGAGAAACACATGATGCGGCACGGCGGCCAGATTCTGAGCGATCACCTGAAGCGGCGGGGGATCAGACGGGTCTTTTCCGTTCCCGGAGAAAGCTTTCTGGCGGCGCTGGATGGCCTGCACGAAAGCGGGATCGACAATATCGTATGCCGGCACGAGGGCGGGGCCGCCATGATGGCCGAGGCCCATGGCAAGATCACCGGTCAGCCGGGCATCGCCTTCGTGACGCGCGGACCGGGGGCCACCAATGCCAGTTCGGGCGTTCATGTCGCGCGACAGGATTCGACGCCGATGATTCTGTTCGTCGGGCAGGTGGCGCGCGATCATCGCGACCGCGAGGCGTTTCAGGAGGTCGATTTCCGCGCCATGTTCGCGCCTCTGGCGAAATGGGTGGCCGAGATCGACCAGACCGACAGGCTCCCGGAATATCTGGACCGCGCCTTCAATGTCGCGTTGTCGGGTCGTCCGGGGCCGGTCGTCCTGTCCCTGCCCGAAGACATGTTGTCCGACAGCGCCGATGTGGCGGATGCCCCCTTGCCCGGCGGCCGGATCGCGCCGGATCTGACAGAGCCTGCGATGCAGGCCATCGACTGGCTGGCCGAGGGAAAGCGCCCCCTTGTCGTCGTGGGCGGGCCGCATTGGTCGTCGAATGCGGCCGAAGAGCTCGGCCGTTTCGCCGCCGTGCAGGGCGTCCCGGTGGCCGTCGGATTTCGGAGGCAGGACTATCTCGACAATGACCATGCCTGTTTTGCCGGTGATCTGAATGTCGGGATGAGCCCCGCGCTTGCCCGCCGGATGCAGGAGGCCGACCGACTGCTGGTGATCGGGTCGCGGCTGGGCGATATCGAAACCCGGGGCTATAGCCTGCTGAAACCGGGCTCCGACAGCCCTGCGATATTCCATGTCCATGCCGATGCGGACGAGATCGGCCGGGTCTATCCGGCAGAGATGAGCCTTGTCTGCACCGCGCCGGCCTTTGTCAGTGCCTTGGCGGAATGCCCGGGCCGGGGCGGTGATTGGCACGACTGGACGGCACAGGCGCGGCAGGACTACCTGGACTGGGCGACACCGCGCGCGACGCCGGGCGCGATCCGGCAAGAAGACGTGATCAGCTGGCTTTCGGAAAATCTCCCGGCGGATGCGATCCTGACCAACGGAGCCGGCAACTATGCCGCGTTCCTGCACAGGTATTTCCGGTACAAACGCTATGGCACGCAATTGGCGCCCACTTCGGGCTCGATGGGATACGGGTTTCCGGCTGCAATCTCCGCCTCGCTCGAATATCCCGGACGGCAGGTCGTGTGCCTGGCCGGAGACGGATGTTTTCAGATGACCCTGAACGAGATGTCGACGGCAATTCAACATGGGGCAACGCCCCTCGTCATCGTGATGAACAACGGCCAGTACGGCACGATCCGGATGCACCAGGAACGCACCTATCCCGGCCGCGTGTCGGGGACGGGTCTTGCCAATCCGGACTTCGCCGCACTGGCCCGCGCCTATGGCGGGCATGGCGAGACCGTCGATAAGCAGGAGGATTTCGCAGCCGCGTTCGAGAGGGCCAGAGCTGCCGCGTTGCCTGCAGTGATCGAAGTCAGGCTCGATCCGGAAGCGATTTCGACGACGGCAACGATCGCCGACCTTCGGGCCAGCGCAGGCGGGGTCTAGAAGGAATCCCGCGGAGGCAGCTGAGACAGCGAATCAAGCAACGCCTCGACATCCTCACCGTCCCGGATCACGGCATCCGCCGCGATCAGCGAATTGAGTTCGGGCAGATGAGAAACGATCTGCCCGCCGATCACGATATGCGCGTGCGGCTGAACAAACCGCAAGGCCACGACCAGCTGGGTCAGCGGGCCGATCGACGTGGGCTGACTGGCCGAAATCCCGATCAATTCGTGGTGCTCGCCCTCGATCGCGGTGATCAGATCGTCATGCAGGCGCCCTGTCTTGAGACTGATGTCCCAGCCATTGTTGCGCAGCAGATCGGCTGCCATGGTGATGCCGATTGTATGCGTCTCGCCCGGGACGGACAGGAAAAGCGCGCGATGACTGTCGATCCTGGCCCGCTCTGCCAGAGGCACCTCGTAGCGCAGCCCGCGCATGATGGAAAAGATATGACCGACGGCCACTGTCATGGACAGGAATGACAGCCGGTCCTCTTCCCACATCTTGCCCATCAGCTTGGCCGAGCCGGCAAGCGTGTGAAGATAGATCGTCTCGATCGGGACGCCTTCGCGGCGTTCCTGACGGATCATTTCGTGGGCATCGTCCGGCGTATCGGACAACAGCGCCGCGGTGAACGCGTGAATATCGACGTCGATCTGCGACGGCGCATGCCCCTGAACGCTGCGCATCTTGCCTGCAAGCCGAACGACGACTTCGTCGGCAAGCGACCTCACAGCGTGGTAGGGCAATTCGCTCGGATCGAGGCGAACTGCGCTTTGGGCGGACTTTGCCGCTCCCTCCCGGTCGTTGGCACTATCGCTCAAATCTCGGGTCCCCATCCGATTTGCGCGGTGGCTAATTTCCACGCAATTTTGGTTGATTCGGCGTTCTCGTGATCATGATAGCATGATTTTTCAGGCGGTCTCCCGGCACTGGGCATGATTTTTCAGAATTCGACGCCCTGCTGAGCCTTGATCCCCGCTCGGAACGGATGCTTGATCAACTCCATCTCTGTCACGAGATCGGCCAGTTCGATCAGGTCGCCATGGGCATTGCGGCCTGTCAGAACGACATGGGTCATCGGTGGCTTGTTGTCCCGCAGAAAGGCCACCACCTCGTCGATCGCGACGTAATCATAGCGGATCGCGATATTGATTTCGTCCAGCAAGACCATCTTGTTCGACGGATCGATGATCAGCTCCTTCGCCTTGGCCCATGCGGCCTGCGCCATCTCGATATCGCGGGACTTGTCCTGGGTTTCCCAGGTGAAGCCCTCGCCCATGGTGTGAAACGCGCAGATGTCGCTGAACTTCGACAGGATCAGATCCCGCTCCCCGGTCGACATGCCGCCCTTGATGAACTGGACGACAGCGCATTTCATACCATGGGCGATGCACCGGAATATCATGCCGAACGCGGCCGAGCTTTTCCCTTTGCCCTTGCCGGTATGGACGATGATCAGGCCCTTCTGATCGGTCTTGGTCGCCATGATCTTGTCGCGCGCGGCCTTTTTCTTGGCCATCTTGGCGGCGTGGCGATCTGTGTCCTCGGGGGCCGGTCCGCTCATGTGCCTGTATCCTCAAACCTGTGTGTTGCGCCTGACAAAGTCCCGGATCCGTCCGCCGACCGCAAGCGCATTGCGACCGGTTCGATCACAGATCGAATTCGGGGCAGCCCTGGCGAATGCGTCCGCTGATCAGGCGCCCCTCCTCCTCCAGGGCCGGGAAATCCATGCGCCAGTCCTGAAACCTGTCATTCGTGATGATCCGGGCCCGCTGCCGAAGAGCCGAGCGGATCAGTTCGGGGTCGGCAGGCGTCCCCTTGTCCACGACGCGGATCGAAGAGGCCGGGATCGGCAGGATCCGCGCCAGTTGACCGGGCCCCGCATAGCGCCCGATCAGTTTGTATCCGACATTCGCGTCGAACCAAGTCTCGGGTTCGAAACCGGCCTCGATCAGCGCGGCAAGAACCGAGGACAGCTTTTCAGACGAAGGCTCTCCTCCGCCCCAATGCATCACGTTCGATCCATCGACGACGATGACCGGCCGTTTGCGGGCGCGAACGCGCCGGCCCCGGGGCAGCCACCCGATGACAGCGACGAGCAGGGTCAGGACGACCAGAAGGATGGGCCCTGCCTGACCCTCGAACAAGAGAGCCTCCAGCGTCACGCGCGTCCCCAATCCTCGGATTGCATCTCTTCGAGGCGGCTTGCCGTGCGGCCGAATTCAAACGACCCCTCGCCTTCGACATAGAGCATTTCGGGCCGCGCCGCGGCGGAACAGATCAGCCGGACCCGACCTTCGTAAAGGGCGTCGATCAGGGTCACGAACCTCTTGGCCTCGTTGAAGTTCATCGAGCCCAGCTGCGGAATATCGTCGATCAGGATCACCTTCGCGGCGCCGGCAAGCGCGAGGTAATCGGCGGGGCCAAGAGGCCGGCCGCACAGATCATAGAACCGGGCGCGCGCCGCCCCGTTGTAGAAGCCCGGTATCTCCACGTCGCGGCCATGCACCCGAAGAATTTCGGGATGCGCCTGCCCGTCTGTCAATTCGTCCCAGATTCGGTTCATCTCGGCCCGCGCGGTCGCGTCGATCGGCGTGAAATAGGTCTGCGTGCCCTTCAGTCTGCCCTGCCGGTGGTCGGTGTCACTCGCCATCTCGACGACGTCCATCCGCGCCTCGATCATCTCGATGAAAGGCACGAACAGGTCCCGGTTGAGACCGTCCTTGTACAGATCGCGCGGCGGCCGGTTCGACGTCGTGACAACCGTCACGCCCGCATCGAAGATCCGCTGGAACAGGCGTCCGACGATCATCGCATCGGTGATGTCCGTGATCTGCATCTCGTCAAAGGCGAGGAACCGCACTTCCTCGGCAAGCTGATCGGCCACCGGCGCAATGGCGTCGTCGACACCGCGTTTGCGGGCCTTGCCCATCTCGGCATGGACCCATTGCATGAAAGCATGGAAATGGCGGCGCTGTTTCGGCACGGTTACCGTTTCGAACAGAAGGTCCATGAGCATGGATTTTCCACGCCCGACACCGCCCCACAGATACAGCCCACGCACGGGCGGGGGGGGCTTGCGGAACAGGCCCTTCTTCACAGGTCGCTCGAGTTCGCTTCGAACCCTGTCGAGGTCCGGGAGCATGGCCTCCTGCACGGGATCGGCGTTCAGCCGCCCGTCGGCCACCCTGCGGGAATATGCCTCTGCCACACTGGTCATGGTCTCTGAGTAGCCGTCTGATGCCGGGGGGAAAACCCCAACTTGCGTGTGCCCTTCGACCAGTAAGAGAGCGGGCTGAGACCGGGTTGAAACACCATCTAGTCGCCCCGGACAAGCGTCCGGTAGAGCGCGGCAAGTTCCCGGGAATGGGTCACGACCAGCCCATGGTTCGCCCCCGGGATCGTGTCTTGCAGGGCGGCCCGGTTCCAGCGGGCCAGCGTGCCGACGCTTTGGATCGGGATCACATCGTCCTCTTCGCCCCAGAGCGCAAAAACGGGGATATCAAGCCGACTGATCGCGCGATGTTCCTTTTCCTGCCTGTCCGAAAGGATGCCACGTCGGCTGGCGATGACGGCCGGAAAATATCCCGGGCGTTCGATCTGCGCCAATCGCAGTTGATGAAGGGCCGGATCGCCTGTGCCGGCCTCTGCCGCGAGGGCGCGGCGCATCCTGAACGGCTCGATCGCCGCATGCAGCCATGTGCCCAGAAACGACAGCCCGAGGATCCGCCTGAGAAACGGCTCTTCGTCGTACTCCACACCTGCGGAGGCGATCAGCACGACCCGCTGAACACGGTGCGAATACCGCGCCGTAAAGGCCGTGACGATAGAGCCGCCCATCGAATAGCCGACAAGCGTCAAGTCGTCCTCAAGGCCCTGATCATCCAGCAGTTCCCTGAGTTGCGTGACGAAGAATTCTGCCGTCTGCGGGCCTGCAACGTTGTCGGAAAATCCCCGCCCGTAGAGGTCATAGATCAGAACCCGATAGCCAAGATCGCAAAGCTCGCGAGCGAAAGGCTCCCAGACGTCGGATGGCGTGGTCAGGCCATGGACGCAAACAGCGACCGGGCCTCGCGCGCCGCCGAACCAGCGGTAGTGGGTCCGGCCACTGGGAAGATCGGCGAACCTGCCTTTAGCATTCGACGGATCGAGCGCGTCGCGGCGCAACTCCTGAACGAAGGGGATCGAAACGATTGCGGCCGCGACTACGGCTATGAGGATCCACCAGACCATCGGGCATTCCAGACTTCGAGGATGTATCGGCTTACCATCAGGTCGAGATGGGCGCCGCCGCCGTTCTTGAAGATGGTTATTTCTGACTCGGAATTGCGGCAAAAAGCTGAAGGATTTCTGAAATCTGCAAGAATATCATCGGCGGTGATCGTTCCCTCGGCGATCGGGATGGCGATCTCGCCGATGTGTCCGATCGTTGTGGCGCGGGCATCGACGAACAGTCGACCGCGTCGGATCGCCTCGTCATCGGCCTCGCGCATGTCGGCACGGAAGGCCCCGATCAGGTCGACATGTTGACCCGGCTGCAACCATTCCCCCTTCAGGATCGGCTCTGACGACATGGTCGCGCAAGAGACGATATCGGCCGCGGCAACGGCACCGGGCAGATTCTCGGCCACGCTGACATGGTCGAATGCGGCAGCCAGTTCCTCCGCGCGCGCGACGGTCCGGTTCCAGACAAGGAACGAGGCATCCGGGAACCCCGCCGAATAGGCCTCGATCAGGGATCGCGCCACGGTTCCCGCACCGACGATCAGGATTTTACGGCTCTCGGGCCTGGCCAGCCGGAGTGCAGCCAGAAGACTATCGCCCGCGGTCTTCCATTTCGTGACCAGGTGGAAATCCAGGATCGCCGACAATTCACCGGTCGCATCGTCGAACAGGTTGACCGCACCATTGACCATGGGCCGTCCCTCGGACGGATTGCCGGGGCAGACCATGCAGGCCTTGACCGCCACGCCCATCCCGTCGATCCAGGCCGACCGGTTCAGAAGCGTGTCGTCGCCACGGCGGATGAAGACATCCTCGACCTTTGCTTCGGGCAACTCGTGCCCCCGTGCGATCGCCTCGGTCAGGGCAATCCAGTCCAGCCCCTGCTGTCCCTCGTCGAATGGAATGAACGGAGCGGTCATGCGGCCTCCTCTTTGGTCAGCAATCCTGCATCGACAAGCCGCGCGGCCCAGCCGTCGGGACCCTCGAACAGGTGGGTCTGCCATCCGCGGGCGGCAGCGGCATCGATGTTGTCTTGCCTGTCATCCGTGAACAAAAGCGCCTCCGCCGGCAGACCGCAATCGGCCTCGACCATTTCATAAATTTCAGGCTCGGGCTTGATCACCCCCATATGGCCCGAAATGTAACGACGATCGAATTCCTCGAGGAACGGATAATTCCTCACCCCGATCTCGAACGTCTGGATCCCGAAATTCGACAGCGCGAATACGGGAATCCCGTTGCGCCGCAGCGCCCGCAACAGCCGGACGGAATGGTCGATGGTCGGCGCCGCCATATCGATCCAATGGCTGTACCACATATGGATCTCGTCGCGCCATTCGGGCGTTTTCTCGGCCTCTTCCATGACGATCGTCTTGAAATCTCCGCCCCGGTCGATGCGGTCGTTCATCCCGTGAAGATCGACCGCGTCGAACATCCGGGTCCGCCGGTCGCGCCCGATCACATTGTCATAGAACCGTTCGGGCTGCCATTCGATGAGCACATTCCCGATGTCGAAGATAACCGCCTTGACCGCCATGCACCTCATCCCGCGTTGTTCGGCGACAACCTGCACCAAGGAACGGAGACGGAAAAGGGCCTAACGCCGGTATCGGGGTGTCCGGGGCACGCGGCGGGGGCCGTTGCTGCGCGCCTCACGCCAGATGATCACAAGCCCGGAGACAAGGATGAGCGCGATGCCCGCATAGGTGATCGCATCGGGCCAGTCACCGAATACGAGGATCCCCCAGACGATCGACAACGGCAGCGCGACATATTCGAACGGCGCAACAAGTGCCGCCTCGCTGGTGCGGTAGGCAAAACTGATCAGGAACCCGCCCATCGCGCTGGCGACCCCCACGGCCACGAAGATGAACGCATCCTCCAGCGCGGGCATCGTCCATGCCCTGAGCAGGAATTCCAAGGAAGGATCGGTGCCGGGGTTGAACCGGCCGTCCCCAGCGACAAGACCGAAGATGGCGGTCACCGCGATGAAGGTCAGCTGGATATAGAACGACAGCGCGGCCGAGGATTCCGTCTTCCCGATATGGCGCGTCAGCATGTGCAGCGAGGCATAGCCGAACGCCGCCGCGATCGGCAGGAGCGAGGCCGGCTGAAACGCCTCGGTGCCGGGGCGCAGGACGACCAGAACCCCGATCATGCCGACGGCCACCGCAGCCCAGCGGAACGGCCCCACGGTTTCACGCAGGAAGATCACCGAAAAGACGGTGATGATCAGGGGCGAGACGAAGAAGATCGCGACCCCTTCGGCCAGGGGCAGCGCCGCAAGGCCAAGGAAGAATGACATGTTGGCAAACACGACGCAGAGGCCGCGCAACAGGTGCATGTGAAGCCGCCGCGTCTTGAGGGCGCGAAGACCGCCCGCGAAGGGCACGATCAGCGCCAGCAGGAACAACAGGCCAATCGTGGACCGGATCAGAACGACCTGATGCAGCGCATACGCCCCGGACAAGAACTTGATCGCGACATCGTTGACCGAAAAGCAGAAGACCGCCCCGATGGCGGCAAGGGACCCGAGGGTGGGTTGGGATAGATTGCGCAGCATGATCCCGACTTATCCACTCAGGCAGGGAGAGTCTCGCCCGTCGGCGTCATCGGGGCCAAGTTTTCGATATGAGAGGTCCGGAGCCCTCCGGCGCCGCAGGATCGGAAGCCGAGATCAAGGCAACAGGATCAGCTCTGGTCTGGCAAGCGAACCGGCGCTAGCCTTGTCCTGTGACGACGAGGCCAGGCTGCGGCATGACGACCATGGGGCAAAGGAATTCGACGATCCGCAAGACAAAGCAGGCAGGCGCGGCCATGCCGTGGTCAGCGATCCTTGGCTACGGCGCTGTTCTGGCCGGCGCTGCCTTTGCGATCTCCTGGCTGGAATATCGGCACGCTTCTCTGCTTGTCCCGACCGAGATCTACGTGGTGGTCGTCGCCGTCGCGTTCGCAGGTCTCGGGGTCTGGATCGGAACGCGTCTGACATCCACCGGGCCACAGCATGGCACTTTGGACCGGCTGTCCCGATTGGCGGCCCATGGCATCACTGATCGAGAGGCCACCGTACTGGACCTGTTGGCCGAGGGCCACTCGAACAAGGAGATCGCGCGCGAACTGGGCATCTCTCCCAACACGGTCAAGACCCATGTCGCACGTCTGTTCGAAAAGCTGGGCGCCAATCGCCGGACACAGGCTCTGCGCCGGGCACGGGAGTTGTCGCTGATTGCCTGATGGCCGATTTCGGGGCGAAAAATCGGGAAGATCACCCTTCTGGGCGATGGATATCCATCGTCACGATGGGGCAGGCTCTGAAGAGTCCTTTCTTCACCTCGGAAGTATCGCACATGACCCTCATCGCTCTGACCTTTGGGTCCATCTCGGGCCTCGTCGTGATAACCGGAATAATTCTTTCGTTGGTCTGGTCTGGCAACGATCCCTCGACCGCGTCGCAGTTGGTCGGCTATCTGATCATGTTCATCGCGTTGTCGATCATCTTCTTTGGCATCAAACGTCATCGGGACGTGAATTGCGGCGGGGTCATTGCGTTCCTGCCCGCACTTGGCCTTGGACTTCTGATCTCCGCGGTCGCGTCGATTGCCTATGTCGTTGTGTGGGAACTCTATCTCGCGCTCTCCGGCTCGAACTTTATGGAAGCCTATGCCGCGGCCCATATCGAGGAGCAGGAGGCATTGGGCGTTGCCGGCGCGGAACTGCAGGCGCTGCGTGCCGAAATGGAATTGTTGCAGGTTCGCTATGAGAACCCGCTATTCCGCATTCCGATTACGATGTCGGAAATCCTGCCGGTCGGCGTGGTGATTTCACTGATCTCCGCGGCACTCCTGCGGAACCCGAGGATCCTTCCGGCCCGCTGACCCTAGAAAGGATCGAACATATGCAACTTGGTGCCTTTTCCATCAGCCTGACAGTCAAGGATCTTGCCGCTTCCAAGGCCTTCTACGAGAAACTTGGTTTCTCCGATCTGGGCGGCGTGCCCGAGCAGAACTGGGTGATTCTGAAGAACGGCGACACCGTGATCGGGCTGTTTCAGGGGATGTTCGAAAGGAACATGCTGACCTTCAATCCAGGCTGGGGTCAGGACGCGAAGGACCTCGACAACTTTACCGACATACGCGACCTGCAAAAGGCGTTGAAGGCGCAGGGCATGGAGTTCGTGCAGGAGGCCGACGAGACGACCGAGGGACCAGCAAGTTTCGTCCTCGCCGAC
The DNA here is from genome assembly GCF_004000435.1 of Alexandriicola marinus. Classification (GTDB taxonomy): domain Bacteria; phylum Pseudomonadota; class Alphaproteobacteria; order Rhodobacterales; family Rhodobacteraceae; genus Alexandriicola; species Alexandriicola marinus. The sequence continues at coordinate 1,153,705 of NZ_RBVZ01000002.1, read as the reverse complement.
CCGGACGGCAATCCGATCCTCGTCGATCAGCACCGCTAGGCGTTACGCGCGGCGGCGCGGACCTCGCGTTCCAGTGCATCGAGGAACCGGCTGCGATCGGCCTTGCCGAACGCCTTGCCTCCGCCCTGCCGGAAAGGATCGGCGGACCGCAGATCTGCCATCAGGTCGCGGGACGCCAGCGCGGGCCCGATGTTGCGGTCGTTCAGCGTCTCGCCGTTATGCTTGACGACCCGGGCGCCACCTTCGATGACGCGCGCCGCAAGCGGCAGGTCACCGGTCACGACCACGTCTCCCGGGCCGGCCCGGTCGGCAATCCACATATCCGCCACATCGGGACCATCCGGCACGATCACAGTCTCGACCAGAGGGTTGGGAGAGGGCCGCAATCCCCCGTTCGACACGATGAAAAGGCGCAATCCGTGCCGTGATGCGACCCGTTCGGCCTCGGCCTTGACGGGGCAGGCATCGGCATCGACGTAGATCACCGGCCGTAATCCGCGTCGCTGACATGTTCGAGCCAGGTGGTCGTGCTGCCCTCGAGCGCCTCCTGAATCGCGATATGGCACATCGGGCCGTCGGGGCCCGCGCCGTGCCAATGCCGTTCGCCGGGCGGGAACCAGACAACATCGCCGGCGGCAATGTCTTCGACCGGGCCGCCATCGCGCTGAACGAGGCCCGCGCCCGACAGAACGATGAGGGTCTGGCCCAGCGGGTGGGTATGCCATGCGGTCCGGGCACGCGGTTGAAAGGTCACGCGCACCGCGTTGGCGCGTGACGGCTCTTCGTTGCTGTGCAGCGTCTCGAACCGGACAGCGCCGGTGAACCAGTCGGCAGGGCCGTCCTTTGCCGCAATCTCGTTGGCGCGGGTGATCTTCATCTCAACCTCCAAGGGCTTCGGCGTGGAAACGAACATGGTCCCCCATGAACGTCGACACGAAAAAATAGCTGTGATCGTACCCGGGCTGAAGCCGCAGGGACCCGGCCTGCCGGCGTTCGGCCATCGCCTGGGCAAGCGACTCGGTCTTCAGGAGATCGCCGAACTGATCGTCGGTGCCGGTATCGATCAGGACTGGCCCTTCGAACCCTTCGCGACGCATCATCAGCGTGGCGTCATGCGGCGCCCAGAGATCCTCGTTCTCACCCAGATAGGCGGTCAGCTGCTTGCGGCCCCAGTCGCTCTGCTTCGGGTGGCAGATCGGCGAAAAGGCGGAAACCGAACGGAACCGCTCCTTCAGACCCATCGCCAGGGTCAGTGCACCGTGCCCGCCCATGGAATGGCCGGTGATCGCCTGCCGATCCCGGTCGAGCGGGAAATTCTCGAAGACCAGCGACGGCAGGTCTTCGGCCACGTAGTCCCACATCCGGAAATGCGGCGCCCAGGGCGCCTCGGTCGCGTTGACATAGAACCCCGCGCCCTGCCCCAGATCATAGGCCGCATCATCGGCCACGCCTTCGCCGCGGGGCGATGTGTCGGGAAAGATCAGGGCCAGCCCGTGCTGCGCGGCATGGGCCTGTGCCCCGGCCTTGACCATGGCGTTTTCGTGGGTGCAGGTCAGGCCCGACAGATACCACAGAACCGGAACCGGACCATCCGACGCGGCGGGCGGTAGGTAGAGCCCGAAGGTCATGTCGGTGCCGGTTGCTTCGGAGGCGTGGGAATAGACGCCCTGAACCCCGCCAAAGCATCTGTTTTCGGAAATCGTCTGCATGGCTCGCCCCTCTGATCGTTTTGTCTTGGCCTAACTCACGGCACCATCGTTGTCACCCAGGCGATCACGGTCGTCACCGTGACGATCGACAGGGCCGTCGAAATCAGGATCGAGGCGGAGACGCGCGCCGGCGCCACGCCGTAATGTTGCGCCAGCATGTAGATGTTGCCCGCCACCGGAAGCGAGGCCGCCGCGATCATGACCGCAGCCGCATAGGGCTCGACCGGCCAGATCCACAGCGCCGCCACGGCCACGCAGGCCGGATGAAGGATCAGCTTGGCAAACGACAGCCAGCCCGCGACGGCAAAACGTTCGGCGCTCTTGGATGCAAGCGACGCGCCGATCGCGAAAAGCGCGCCTGGCGTCGCGGCAGCACCCAAGGTCTGCAAAAGGTCATCCAGCGGGCGGGGGAGCGGCTGAGACGTGGACGACCACGCAAGCCCCAGCACGATGGACACGATCATCGGATTCTTGACCAGCCCCAGACCGACGGTCACGAGGATCCTCGGCGACAACTGCCCCTCCCGGGATCCCGTGACAAGGATGACGATCAGCGAGGAAAAGACGATCAGGTCGATCGACAGCACGACCATGTTGTGCCCGATCGATTGTTCCCCCATCAGCGCCGCCAGAAGCGGCAGCCCGAGGAACCCCGTGTTCCCGATCGCCCCGCATTGCGCCTCGATCGCGGCCTCGGCCACGCCACGACGGCGCAAGAGCGCGACGACCGCCACAATGACATAGACCGCCGTCGTGCCCGCGAGATAGGCAAGGATGAAGTTCCGGTCCAGCAGGTCGCCCAGCGACAGGGTCGCCGAGAACCGGAACAGCATGGCCGACAATGCAAAGTAGAAGACAAACTTCGTCAGGGCTGCGGTCGCCCCTTCGGAGAAGAAACCGGTGCGCCCGGCACCGTAGCCCAGCCCGATGATCGCGAAGAACGGCAGAGTCTGAAACAGGATCTCGATCATGTGGCCCCGGCCGCAAACACTCGACTAGCCGCTTCCTATCAGGGCCCCCGCGGCAAAGACCAGTGCCCCGCCCAGAACCACCTGGAATGCGGCGCGGAAGAACGGTGTCTCCATGAACTTGTTCTGGATCCAGGCGATGGCCCACAATTCGACGAAGACGACGATGATCGCGATGATCGTCGCGGTCCAGAAATCAGTGATCAGATACGGGAGCGCGTGGCCCAGCCCCCCGACCATCGTCATGATCCCCGATGCAAATCCCCGCTTGATCGGAGAGCCGCGGCCCGAGATCTGCCCGTCATCCGAGGCCGCTTCGGTAAAGCCCATCGAGATGCCGGCACCAACCGACGCGGCAAGACCAACGAGGAATGTCGTCCATGTGTCCTGCGTCGCAAAGGCGGTGGCAAAGATCGGCGCAAGCGTCGACACCGATCCGTCCATCAACCCGGCAAGCCCGGGCTGAACCCATGTCAGGATGAATTTGCGATGGGCTGCACGATCTTCTTCGTCGCGCGCATCCGCGGTCAGGTGTTCGGCCGACAATTCGTCTGCTGTCGATTGGTGTCCTGCCTCGGCCGCAGCCAGATCGCCCAAGAGCTTCCTCGTATCGGCGTCGGTCGTGCTTTGGGCGGCGCGCAGATAGAACTGCTCGGCCTGCCGCTCCATGTCGGAGGCCTGATCGCGGGCCGCCTCGAGGCTGAGGTTCTCGATCAGCCAGATCGGTTTGCGGGCATAGAAACCTGCGACATGTTCACGCCTGATAAGCGGGATGACATCGCCGAACCGTTTGCGGTGCAATTCGATCAGCCGGCGGCGATGTTCGTTCTCTTCCTCGGCCATGCCATCGAACACGCGCGCTGTCGCCGGGAACTCCTCGCGGAGCCGTTCTGCGAAACTGCGATAGATCCGGCTGTCGTCCTCTTCTGCCGAAATGGCGAGAGCCAGAACCTCTTGTTCCTTTAGATCAGCGAACCGACGGCGATTCTGAAAGCTTGGAAGCATGACGTGAAGATCCTATTTAGAATTATTCTAACTATATTCCGCTGAATGACAGCGGCAAGAGGCAACAGCGAACCCGGGAGGCCTTGCCCGGCACGACTCCCCTAAGCTACTATCGCTCATTCGAGGAGGACCCCATGCCCGACGGAGCAAACAGCGCGATCAAGCGTGGTCGAAAGTTCGACCAGGTGCTTGCGGGTGCGCGCGAGGTCTTCATGACGGACGGTTTCGACGGCGCCAGCGTCGACGACATCGCGAAACGCTCGGGCGTGTCAAAAGCCACGCTCTACAGCTATTTCCCCGACAAGCAGCGTCTGTTCATGGAGGTGGCCAAGTCGGAATGCCTCCGACAGGCGGATGAGGCCATCGCCTCGATCGACATGTCGGCCCCGGTCGAGGAAATCCTCGGCAGCGCAGGCCGTCAGATCGTGCGTTTCATCACGTCCGACTTCGGGCAATCCATCTTCCGGATCTGTGTGGCCGAAAGCGAACGGTTCCCCGCCCTTGGCCGGGATTTCTATGAAAGCGGGCCCGCGCTCGTGCGATCCCGGCTTACGGAATTCTTCGCGACCGCGGCAGAGAATGGCGCCCTGAAGATCGACGATCTGGAGCTTGCGGCCGATCAGTTCCACATGCTGTGCAAGGTCGATATACTCGACCGTGTCGTCTTCAAGAATGAACAGGGGATCACCCACGCGGCCGTCGATCGCGTGGTCGATGGCGCAGTTGCGACATTCATGGCGCGGTATCGCGCCTGACGACGCTGGCCCGCAGGTGTCAGTCGATGCGCCGCACCATAAGCTGATTGCCCTCGCTGCGGCGGGTTTCAAAGACCTTGAGCGCCGCGATCAGATCGCTCAGCTTCTTGTGGCCATAGGTACGCGTGTCGAAATCCGGATTCGACGCGACCATGAACTGCCCCAGCATTCCGAGCGGATACCATTCATCCTCGGTCTCGATCGCTTCCATGGCGCGGATGATCAGGTCGCGGGCCTCGTGCAGGGGCGCGCCCTTTGGCTTGCTGCCGGTGGCCGGCGTCTTCGGTGAGGCGTCGCTTTCGGCTTCGGTCTGGCCACCGATGTTTTCAAGGAAGATGAACCGCTTGCAGGCCTTGCGGAAGGCCTCGGGCGTCTTTTTCTGGCCGATCCCGTAGACGTCCAGCCCCTGCTCACGGATACGACTGGCCAGCCGGGTGAAATCGCTGTCGGACGACACGAGGACAAACCCGTCGAACCGGCCCGTGTGCAGAAGATCCATCGCATCAATGACCAGCGCGATATCGGAGGAATTCTTGCCCACCGTGTTGGCGGGCGAATGGTGCGGCACCAATCCGTGTTCGGCCTGAACCTTGTTCCAGCCGGCCATCTGCTGAGACGAGAAATCGCCATAGCAGCGCCTGACCGAGGCTTCACCGAAGCCTGCGATTTCCTCGAATATCGCGGCAGCGTGTTTGGGCGAGGTGTTGTCGGCATCGATGAGGATGGCGAAGATCGGTCGCGTTTCGTCGGGCATCAAGGCCTCCGGCACATGCTGGTGAACGCCCTGCGCGCCGTATTGGCCCGCGCAAGGCAGTATGAACCGGATCGCATCCGGTTTGGATAGCTTATCCCCGCGTTACGCAATGGCGCCTTGGGTTTCAATCCTCCAACGCCTGCGCGACCGCATCGAACAGGGCCGTCTCCTCGGGGCGCAGCGTATCGGCATCCTCGCCCTCGGGCAGGCCATTCAGTGCGATGACAAGGGCCGCGTCCCGCGCCGCGTCGAACCACAGCCCGCCGCAGAAGCCGTAGGCATTTGCGAAATGGCCGATCAGGGGGCGGGGGTAGAAATCGGGGCGATCATGGAACATCAGCCCCGCCCCATAGGCATCAACCACGCCGGTCGGATCATCCATGCCCCCCATCTCGGGCGACCAGAGCCGGGTGTGATCCATGGACGGAAGCGCACGCGCCAGTCGCAACCCGTTTTCCAGCGATATCCTCAGCCCGCCTTGCGGCGACAGGGCCAAGGCCGCCACGCCGGGCGCAAGATCATCCAGAACGATCCTTTCCCCGTTCGGGCCGCTTGCGTCGGTAGGGGCCACGTCGTCATCGATCTGCGTGACCTGCCGTCCCGAGGGACCGGCGCGGTAGCAGGGAACCCGTTCCTCGCGCGCAGCAGACGACATGCCGGACCAGTTGAACCCGGCCTCGATCCCGTTCGGGCCCAGAACATGGCGCTGCGCCAGTTCGTCGAACCGCGCACCCGCCAGTCGCTCGGCGCAGGCGGCGGCAAGGATGTAGCCCAGATTGCAATAGCGGTAGAGCGTGCCCGGCGGATCGGGAGACCAGATCGCAGGCCCCATCTCGCCGACCCAATCGGCCAACGTCTGGCCGGACGGGATCAGATAGCCCGCCTCGTCCCACAATCCGGAGGTATGTGATATCAGCTGCCTCGGCGTGACCGGTCCACCTTTGGGATGGGTCAGGTCGACACCCAGCAGCGCGCCGGCATCCGCATCGGCCGCGCCGGGTGTGTCTCTCAAGACAGCCCAGACAGTCTGGCCCGTGACGATCTTGGTGATCGAGGCCGCACGAAATGCCCGGCCCCGCGCAAGGGGCCGGACGCCGTCGGCGGAGGCGATTGCGAAGACCGGGTCTTCGCCCGCACGGGAAATGGCCACAGCCGCATGGGCAAGAGGTGGCGCCAGTCCCGACACCACCCCTGAAATGGCCTCATGCAAGGCCATGCTCCCCGATCCCGTCAGTAGACCACGACAGAGCGGATCGATTCGCCCGCATGCATCAGGTCAAAGCCCTTGTTGATCTCGTCCAGCGTGAGCTGGTGAGTGATCATCGGATCGATCTCGATCTTGCCGTCCATATACCAATCCACGATCTGCGGCACATCGGTGCGACCGCGGGCGCCGCCAAAGGCCGTGCCGCGCCATGACCGGCCGGTGACGAGCTGGAAGGGCCGGGTCGAGATCTCGGCCCCCGCAGGCGCCACACCGATGATGATCGATTCACCCCAGCCCTTGTGCGCCGATTCCAGCGCCGCGCGCATGACATTGACGTTGCCCGTGGCATCAAAGGTGTAATCCGCGCCGCCCTTTGTCAGATCGACGAGATAGGGCACCAGATCGCCCTCGACCTCGGAGGGATTGACGAAATCCGTCATCCCGAAATGCTCTGCCATCGGCTTCTTGGCCGGGTTCAGGTCGACACCGACGATCTGATCGGCACCGGCAAGCCGCAGGCCCTGGATCACGTTCAGGCCAATGCCGCCCAGCCCGAACACAATCGCCCGCGACCCGATTTCGACCTTGGCGGTATAGATCACCGCGCCGATCCCTGTGGTCACGCCGCAACCGATATAGCAGATCTTGTCAAAGGGCGCGTCGGACCGGACCTTGGCAAGGCTGATCTCGGGCAGAACCGTATGGTTCGAGAACGTCGAACAGCCCATGTAATGCAGGATCGGATCCCCATCGAGGGTGGTGAATCGCGAGGTCCCGTCGGGCATCAGCCCCTGCCCCTGCGTCGCGCGGACCTTCTGGCAAAGGTTGGTCTTGGGATGGAGGCAGTATTCGCATTCCCGGCACTCGGCCGTGTAAAGCGGGATCACGTGATCCCCCGGCTTGAGAGAGGTCACACCCGGACCGACCTCGAGAACGACACCGGCGCCTTCATGGCCGAGGATCGCGGGAAACAGCCCCTCGGGATCGGCGCCCGACAGCGTGAATTCGTCCGTATGGCAGATGCCGGTTGCCTTGATTTCCACGAGAACCTCGCCCGCCTTGGGGCCGTCAAGGTTCACATCCATGATTTCCAAGGGTTTTCCGGCCTCGATGGCCACGGCGGCTCGGGTGCGCATGATCGTTCCTCCCTGAACGCGATTGATTGCTTGGTGCGAAGTTCGAAGAAAAGCGGTTCGGTTTCAACCTCATTCATGGCGACGCTTGCAACGGGTGCAAGCAATTGTGCACTGTGCCTGCATGTTCAGAACCCTGTCCTTCGCCCTTGTCCTGCTTGCCGGCTGCGCCCAGTTGCCGGTCGAGGACGTGCCTTCGGGTCCGCCCGTCCCGCCGCCCGAACAGGATACCTGCGGTGCCGGTCCATACGCCTATCTGGTCGGACAGGATGTGACAGCGCTGGAACGCGTGTTGATCATGCGTCAGGTCAGGATCATCCGCCCCGGTCAGCCCGTCACGATGGATTACCGGTCCGAGAGGATCAATTTCCAGATTGGCCCGCAGGAGACGATCACAGCAATCACCTGCGGCTAGACCGATGGGTCCGGACTGTTGCGGTTTGCATATCTTTCGAGGGGAACGATCGGACAGCGACCCCAGTTAACGAACTGGGTGGGGGCAATAATCCGCACGCCGGGGCCACTGTCTCGATGTTTTCAATCTGCCGCCAGATTCAGGCGCGAATTGGAAAGGATTGAGACATTCGCGTGTTCGACAGACATTCTGCAACGGACCCCGAAAACCGCGCCTTGATTTGCGCAGGGATTGGCGCAAGTCTGTGCCCATGAACATTGTGACCCCAGGACCCTTCGGCCGGAATGCCGGCACGGAGCAGGTGTCTTTCCACCGGACAGAGCTTCAGCCGATTCTGTCGCTTTACGGGCGGATGGTCGCCGCCGGCGAATGGCGCGACTACGGCATCTCGAGCCTGCGCGACGTCGCCGTCTTTTCGGTGTTCCGCCGCACCGCGGAGAACCCTCTCTACCGGATCGAAAAACGCCCCCGGCTTCGGATGAAACAGGGGCAATACGCGGTGATCGGGATGGAGGGGCAGGTTCTCAAACGAGGGAACGACCTGCGTCAGGTGCTGCGTGTTCTTGAACGCAAGCTGATCCGCGCGGTCGAATAGTCAGGCCGCACTGCCGGGTGCAAGCAGCCGCTTCCGCGCCGTCACGCCACCGCCCCCCTGCGCCTCGATCCGCAGACACGCCGCTTCGAGCGGTTCATAGGCGACGGCCATATGATGGGCATTGGCATGAAGAAGCGTCTGGTCATCGACCACCCAGCCGACATGGCCTTTCCAGAACCACAGATCGCCCCGCTGCGGCGCGATGTCCGGGCCCAGCAGATCGCCCAGCGCCGCGCATTGCAGATCGCTGTCGCCGGGGCAGGGAATGTCGCAGGCAAGGCAAGACGCCTGAACAAGACCCGAACAGTCAATGCCCAGATCGGAGTTTCCGCCCCAGAGGTAGGGCGCCCCGAAGAATATTTGCGCGATCGTAACCGGATCGGCGAAGGGCCGATCCAGAGGGCGCAGGTGTCGTTTCGGCACAAACCCCGAAGGCGTCTCGAAGAACTTGCGCCGTTCGTCCGTGACAGTGACGCACGACCCGAAGGACAGGCGCATCAGGTCGGGCGATTTCATGTCTTCGTCGGCATAGAGATGCGTCGCCCGCACCGCGACCCGATGGGTCGGTGCAAGCGGTGCACCAATCGCAGCCTCGGCGACATAGCCGACATAGCCGTCTCGCGCGGCCTGAACGAAGGTGTGATCGGCAAACCGGTCATAGACCGTTACCGCCTCACCGAAGAGCAACTGACGATCGCGCTTGCCATTCGGCGCATCCAGAAGGTCGAGAACGGGCAGGACGACTTGCGCCTCCTCGCCCGGAACATAGCGCTCCGCCTCGACCTGGCCTGCCAGCGCATAGGATGCGACGCGTCCATTGGCCGGTGTCAGCCGCCGATCCACGGGATCACAGGCCCAGAAGGTCGGACAAAGCCTCGAGCACGGCGCGCGCGCCCTGCCCGACACCGCCCTTGGGCCGGGCCGGGGCCGGACTTGGCTGCCAGCCGTAGATATCGAAATGAACGTAGCGCTGCGCCGCAAAGCGCCGCAGGAACAGCGCCGCCGTGATCGACCCGGCCATGCCCCCGGACGGGGCATTGTCCAGATCGGCGATGCCCGGTTCGATCTGCGCCTCGTAAGGGGCGTGAAATGGCATCCGCCAAACCGGATCGGCGGCACGGATCGCCGCGTCCGACAGGCGTGCGGCATCGTCATCCGCACTGGCAAAGAACGGGGCCAGATCGGGGCCGACGGCCACCCGCGCCGCACCCGTCAGTGTCGCCATCGAAATCGTCAGATCGCTATCTTCTTCGGCGCCAAGCGCCAGCGCATCGGCAAGGACAAGGCGGCCCTCGGCATCGGTGTTGTTGATTTCGACCGTCAGGCCATTGCGTGCACGCAGGATATCACCGGGGCGGAAGGCATCGCCGCTGACCGCGTTTTCGACCGCCGGGATCAGGACCCGGAGCCGGATCGGCAGTTCCAGCGCCATGATCATCCGCGCAAGCCCAAGGACCGTGGCCGCGCCGCCCATATCCTTTTTCATGAGCCCCATCGACGCGCCGGGCTTGAGGTTCAGGCCGCCTGTATCAAAGCAGACGCCCTTGCCCACAAGGGTGAGTTTCGGGCCGGCGTCACCCCAACGCATATCCAGAAGCCGGGGGCCGCGGTGAGGCGCGGCGGCCCGGCCCACCGTGTGGATCAGCGGGAGGTTCTCGGCCAGAAGATCATTTGTCGGGGTCACGGCAAGCCGCGCATCGAATTCGCGCGCCAGATCAGATACCGCAGCCTCCAGTTCGGCTGGCCCCATATCCGAAGCCGGCGTGTTGATCAGATCGCGGGTCAGCGCCTCGCCCGCGGCGATCGCCTCGATCCGGGGCGCATCGACGCCAGCGGGCGCGACCAGCCGGGCCCGCATCTCCGGCGCTGCGCTGTAGCGGCCAAAGCGATAACTCTCGAGAAGCCAGCCGAGGGCCGCCTCATCAAGATTGGCATCCGCCGGGTTCGCGTCGATCCGGTAGGTGCCCGCCGGCAACTGGGCCGCGGCCTTGGCCAGCAGGAACCGGCCCCGCTCCGCATCTTTGCGACCGCCAAGGCCCGCGATGGCCCGGATTATGTCACCCGCCTCATCGGGCAAGAGCGCGATCTTGCCCAAGCCCCCGGTGAAGCCCTGCCGATCGAGCCAGACGCGATGGCTTTCGGGCAAATCCGCGGAATAGGTGTCGAAACATTCGGTCGTCACGAGATCGAGGGGGACGGCGCTGCCGTCATCGGAAGCGAAGGTCGGTATCATGGGGAACTCGCCTGGCTGAGAAAGCGTTACGGCACAGCCTAACCAGACGGGCCGCCGCTGCAAGCCCCGGTCAGGTAACGCTTCTCGTGATCAGGTCGACCTGGGCCAAGGCCATGGTGCCCAAACGGTCGATCCGGCCGATCACGGCGGCCAGCGCCGTGGCGTCGCCATCGCGGCAACAGGCAATCGCGTTGTCCGTGGCGCGCCGAAGTTCAAGAAACCCCAGCTGGAGGGCCAGATGACGAATCCGACGTGCCGACAGGATGATCCCGTCGATATCGCAATCGGCATGCGCCCGCACGATCAGGCCGAGCCTGTGGTCAAGATCATCCTGTGCCGCGCTCATCGCACCTGCCCGGCCGCCATCGGCCGTAGCATAGAAACTTGCCATGGCGGCAAAATCGGTATCGTTGGCGTAGGACGGCTCAAGCCTGATGACAGCCCGACCTGCACCAATGATCGCCTTGCGTTTCGGAGTTCGATCCATCCGCTTCCACCTTTGCTGTGGACCACGGTCTAGAACCCAGGCGTTTCGGAAGTGTTTCCGCAGCTTCGGCCGCGCTAGGATTTCCTCTCGAATTTCCTGACAATACAACCTAAACCTCGACGCGGAGTGCAACAGGCGCAAAGACCGGAGGCAGCCTCATGGAACATGCTCGTCCGCTGCCGGAATACCTCGTCCGGCGCTATCATGGATGGAAAGCCACCACCTTCGCCGAGAACCGATCCTGGTATCACAGGCTTGCCGAAGACGGACAGCGCCCCCGAACGATGGTGATTTCCTGCTGCGACAGCCGGGTCCACGTGACCTCGATCTTCGGGGCCGAGCAGGGCGAATTCTTCATTCACCGCAACATCGCGAACCTTGTCCCGCCCTATGCGCCCGACACGGATCACCACGGAACCTCGGCGGCCGTCGAATATGCCATCAGCAGTCTTCATGTCTCGAACCTCGTGGTCTTGGGCCATTCGGGATGCGGCGGCGTGCGCGCCTGCTATGACATGTGTTCGGGCCACGCGCCCGAACTGGATGCCAATACCAGTTTCATTGGCCGCTGGATGGATATCCTGCGCCCGGGGTTCGAACGGCTTCCCACCGGACAGGCGGACTCCGACCGGATCGACAGGCTCGAGAAAGAGGCGGTGATCGTCTCGCTCGAGAACCTGATGACCTTTCCGTTCGTGAAGAAGGCAGTCGAGGCCGACGATCTGTCGCTCCATGGTCTGTGGAACGACATTTCCTCGGGCGGGCTGGAATGCGTGGACGGAAAGACAGGCGCCTTTGCGGCGATCTGAGCTTGCCACATTGCCCCAAACCGTTATGACCCGCCAAAACCGGAGGGTCGTGGGTTCATGAACGAAATACTGGCGCTGGCGGCCGACAACCTGTTGTCGCCGATCATCCTGAGTTTTGCGCTGGGTCTGGGTGCCGCTCTGGCCCGGTCCGATCTGTCGGTTCCCGAGGCCGCCGCCAAGGCGATGTCGATCTACCTGCTGTTCGCGATCGGGGTGAAGGGCGGTGTCAGCGTGTCGGAACACGGGCTGGGCCCCGATCTGATCGCGGCCATCGGCGCGGGGATCGTGTTGTCCTTCGGGTTGCCCTTCGTGGCATTCGGCTTGCTGTCCGTCCTGACCGGCCTGTCACGGATCGACCGGGCCGCCGTTGCGGGGCACTACGGCTCGATCTCGATCGTGACCTTCGTCGCGGCAAGCACCGTTCTGGAAGGTCAGGGCATCTTTGCCGAAGGCTATATGGTCGCCGTCGCCGCCGCCATGGAGGCGCCTGCGATCCTGTCTGCCTTGTGGCTTGTCTCGCGCGGAGGCGGCAGGCCGGCCGGCAACGACGGGCTGATGCGAGAGATCCTGCTTAACGGATCGATCGTTCTTCTGGTCGGATCCTTCGCAATCGGGGTCATCACCGGAACCGAAGGTCTGGCGCAGATCGACAGTTTCATCGTCGCGCCCTTCCAGGGGGTGTTGTGCCTGTTTCTTCTCGACATGGGTCTGGTCGCGGGGCGCGGCCTGAGGCAGGCGCGCGCCTCGGGGCTTGGGAAAGGCGCGATCCTCTTTGGCATGGCAATGCCGCTGGCCGGGGCAAGCCTCGGCCTGCTGGCCGGCCTGTTGTGCGGGCTCACGCCGGGCGGCGTGGCCCTGATGATGGTGCTGTCGGCCTCGGCGTCCTATATCGCGGTTCCCGCCGCGATGCGGGTGGCTCTGCCCGAGGCCAACCCCTCGGTCTACCTGACGCTGTCGCTCGGCGTGACCTTTCCGTTCAACCTCACCCTTGGCATCCCGCTCTATGTTGCGGTGAGCCAAGCCATGACAGGAGGCTAACATGCAGACTCACAAGGCAAAGAGGGTGGTCATCACCATCGAGGCGATCATGCAGAAACGGCTGACGGACGCGCTCGAAAGTGCGGGTGTGACGGGCTATTCGATCCTCGACGTGATCGGCGGTTCGGGGCGGTCCGGGCCATGGACATCCGAGGGCCAGATCAGCCGAGCCAGCGGTATGGTGCAGGTCATCTGCATCATCCGCGAAGAACGGCTCGATACCCTGATGGAGGCGGCCTTCGATGTGGTCGAAAAGCATATCGGCGTGGTCACCATCGGCGATGTCGAAGTTGTCCGGGCCGAGCGGTTCTGACGTGCCAGCATAGCCGGCCATCCCGTCATGGTCTTCGTTGGCGATGAAGCACCGCATATCGAATTGAGCAGCGGTTCGGAAAAGCCGAAACAGAGACTGAAGGTGTGCCGAGGATGCACCGCGAGATCGTCGGCCACCGAAAGCAGAAACGCCGGACAGGTGACCTGCCCGGCGCTCTGACTTGCTCTCAAAAAAGGGTCAGCCCTTCTTCAGCACTTCCCGCCCGAGGAGTTCGGCGATCTGCACGGCGTTCAGCGCCGCGCCCTTGCGCAGATTGTCGGACACGCACCAGAGGTTCAGGCCGTTGTCGATGGTCGAATCCTGCCGGATGCGGCTGATGAAGGTGGCGAAATCGCCCACGCATTCGATGGGGGTCACGTAGCCACCATCCTCGCGCTTGTCGATCACCATGATGCCGGGCGCCTCGCGCAGGATGTCGCGGGCCTCGTGCTCGTCGAGGAAATCCTCGGTCTCGATGTTGATCGATTCCGAATGGCCGACGAAAACCGGCACCCGCACACAGGTCGCGGTGACCTTGATCGACGGATCGATGATCTTCTTCGTTTCGGCGACCATCTTCCATTCTTCCTTGGTCGACCCGTCATCCATGAAGACGTCGATATGGGGAATCACGTTGAAGGCGATCTGCTTGGTGAATTTCTTGGCCGGTTTGTCATCGGTCGGGTTGTAGATCGATTTCGTCTGATCCCACAGCTCGTCGATGCCTTCTTTCCCGGCGCCCGAGACCGACTGATAGGTCGACACCACGACCCGCTTGATCGTGGCCCGGTCATGCAGCGGCTTGAGTGCCACGACCATCTGCGCGGTCGAACAATTGGGATTCGCGATGATGTTCTTCTTCGCATAGCCGTGGATGGCCTGCGGGTTCACCTCGGGCACGATCAGCGGCACATCCGCATCATAGCGATACAGCGACGAGTTATCGATCACGACGCAGCCCGCCTTGGCGGCCTTTGGCGCATAAATCTTGGTGGCATCCGATCCGACGGCGAAGAGGGCGATGTCCCAGCCCGTGAAATCGAAAGCGTCGAGATCCTTGGTGACAAGGGTCTTGTCACCGAAACTGACCTGAGAGCCGAGCGAACGGCGGCTGGCCAGTGCGACGACCTCGTCCACCGGGAAATGACGTTCATGCAGGATATTGAGCATCTCTCGCCCGACATTGCCTGTCGCGCCGACGACGGCGATCTTGTAGCCCATTGAATGGCTCCTCTGTCTGAAGTCGGAGGCGCTATACGCCAACGGGAAGGCCACCGAAAGGGGGATCGGCTTAATCCGTGCGATCACGCGAGGCGAAATAGATGGCGATGCCGATCAGCAGACTGACCCCGAAGAACAGGAAGATCGCGGCAAAGGGCGCCGAGGCGACATCGGATTGGCCGGCGACCGTGCCGTGAATGCGCCCGGTCACGAACTGGCTCACACCCACGCCGCCGATACCGAAGAGGTTGACCAGCGTCACACCCCGCCCCGTCAGGTGCGGCGGGAAGAAGGCCCGTCCGTGGGCGAGGATGACCGGGAAGGACGCCCCCATTAGTCCGACCAGCGCCAGAAGCACGGTCGAGACCAGAAGGCTCGCATCGGGCAACGCGAACAATGCAAGGCACGCGGCCGCACCGATGAGATTGCCGACGATGACGATCCATTTCCGGGTCCCGAGGATACGGTCGAGCGGGCCATAAAGGAAATTGCCCGCAATCATCGCCAGCCCCATCACAAGGCTGACCCGCCCGATCGTGACGGTATCGGCGGCAAAGACGCCTTCGGCATAGGGGCCGACCCACAGGCCGCGGATCCCGGCAGAGGGCGCGTAGCTGACGAACATCATCGCGAAGATCGGCCACAGGACGGGCATCCGCAGAAGGTCGAGAACCGATCCCTTCTCGGTGCGCGCAATCGACTCCGGATCGCGGACCACGAGGAAAAGCAGAGCCGCCGCTGCCGCTGTTACGGCTGACAGGGCCCACATCGTCTCGCGCCAGCCGAATTCCGCGACGGACCAGGCCAGCGGGGCAGATCCTGCGATATTGCCCAGCGATCCAACCCCGATCATCGCGCCTGCCAGAGTGGCAAAGACCGCGGGCGGATAGACCCGGGCAAAGATGAAGTAGGACGACATCAGGACAGGTGAGCTGCCGGCACCGATCAGCGCCATCGCCAAGGCGATATGCACTGGCGACTGCGCGCTGGCGAATACGGCGGCCCCGCCCGCACCCCCGACGGCCAGGAGAATCGCCGCGGTCCGACGCGGCCCGAAATGGTCAAGCGCGGCGCCCACGGGGATTTGCATCGCGGCAAAGACCAGGAACCAAAGGCCCGACGCAAAGGCCAGATCAGCCGGCGTCGCCCCGATGTCGGCGGAAAGGGCCGGGGTCAGTACGGCCAGGAAGGCGCGATAGAATTGCGACAGCGTATAGGCCAGCACGAGGCCGGCAATCCCAAGCTTCACTCCGGCCCCTCCCCTGGCAAGATTGACGCGCATAAGTCACGGATCGGGCCGCCTGTGCAAGACCTTCAGCGCAGATCAGCCCTGCGGAACCCTCTCGCCGAAAATCGCCGATCCGACCCGGATATGGGTCGCCCCATGCGCGATGGCCTCGGCGAAATCGGCACTCATCCCCATCGAAAGCCCGGTCAGACCATTGTCTGAGGCCAGACGCGCCAGCATCGCGAAATGGGGGGCTGCCGGTTCGTCGACCGGCGGGATGCACATCAGGCCGCGCAAAGGCAGGTCCATCTCGCGGCATTCGGCCACGAAGGCATCGGTGTCCGACGGCAGGATCCCGGCCTTTTGCGGTTCTTCGCCGGTATTCACCTGTATGAAAAGGTCGGGACAGGCACCGATTTCCTGCGCGATGCGGGCGATCGACCGGGCCAGTTTCGGCCTGTCGACGGAGTGGATCGCCTGGGCAAGTTCCATCGCCTGACGGGTCTTGTTGGTCTGGAGCGGTCCGATCAGGTGAAGTTCGATCCCATCGAACCGCGTCCGGAACTCCGGCCATTTGGACGCGGCCTCCTGAACGCGGTTTTCACCGAAAACCCTATGGCCTGCGCGCAGAATCGCCTCGACGCGGTCGAGGGGCTGAACCTTGGACACCGCGATCAGGGTCACATCCGATGGGTCACGTCCGGCTGTATGGGCCGCAGTTTCGATTTCTTGGCGAATCCGGTCCAGCGACATTATCAAATCCTTGTTTTCAGGGCTCTTTCATCCGGCCCAAGACCACCATAGATCCTCTCGCTCCTTTGGCGAAGATCAGGGCCATTCGAGGCTGTGTGGCCATGTTGCATCATTTTGGTGGATCGGGCGAGTTCAGGGGCCAATTTGCTTGAGTGTGCAGGGCTGAGGGAGCAAAGACACTGTCAATGCTAGTTGCACTGGCATTCTTGGGAATGCAAACCACGAGGGATTATCAATGAAAAGCATCCTCCTCGCCTCCGCTTCGGTCTTCGCCTTCGCTGGCGCTGCCGCTGCTGATGGCCACACAAGCATCACCTTTGGTGGTGACGCCACCGTCGGCTTCAACGACCAGATGGATCTGGGCGCTGCCGATCAGGGTGGTTTTTACTTCGACTCCGGCCTGTCCGTGACGGCTTCTGCCGCTCTCGACAACGGCCTGACCGCATCCGCCACCTTCGGCCTCAACATTGTTGACGGTGCAATCGGTGGTGACGTGACCTCCGCCGACTGGCTCCTGACCCTCGAGTCGGACATGGCCAGCCTGCGGTTTGGTGACGTTGCTCCGGCCGCCGACGACATGTGGTCCGGTGTTGACGGTTCCGAGGTCGCTGGCTTCAACGACGACGAAGCTCACTTCGACGTGGTTGGCTTTGACGCCATCCTGCGTGGTGACGTTTCCTACATGGGCATCGACGCTGCAGTGTCGTTCGGTGTTGACGACGACGCGACCAACCTGACGGGCAACAACATCGACGCTCTCCAGGCTGCTGCCATGGGCACCTTCGGCGCCTTTGGTGTGATGGCTGCGTTCCAGCAGGAAATGGAAGGCCTCACGCCCCAGGTCATCGCTGTTGGCGCAACCGCGTCCTTCTTCGGTGCCGACCTCAAGGCCGCGTTCGAAGACGATGGTGGCACCCAGTCGATCGGCGCTTCCGCGTCCTACCCGATTGGCCCGATCACCATCGGTGGTTACTTCACCCAGAACACGGGTGACGTCGAAGGCTCCGCTTACGGTGTCGACGCTGCTTACGCTTCCGGCCCGATCTCTGTGTCGGCTGGCTTTGACGTGGCTGCTGACGAAACCCAGTCGCTCGAAGTTGACGCGTCCTACGCAGTCGGCAGCGGCATCACCATCCTCGCCGGTGCATTCATCGACGATCTGGACGGCGACGCGACCGGCTTCTACGGCGCAGCGACCTACGACCTCGGCGGCGGTGCATCCTTCCTGGTGTCCTATGCCACGGACGGTGACGACGCTGTGGGTGGCGAAGACCTCGGCGGCCCCGAGTACAAAGAAGGCATCACGACCGAGCTGTCCTTCGAGTTCTGATCTTAACCGATCGGTTACAGATTTGGGCGGTCCTTCGGGGCCGCCCTTTTCTTTTGTCGGGGGGCCATGGCCCGCTTGAGGCTTGTTCGGCCCCCACCGCTTCGATACACATCGCGGGAAGAACAATGCAGCGAGGGGTGATCCGTGACAGCGCCTGACGGAACCGCCATTTCCAGATTCTCACGAGCCACGGCCGCAGCCCTCCTTTGTCTTGGACTGGCCGCCTGCGGCTCATCTGGCGCGGGCACGGATGCCACGCGCGAGGCCTCCCGCGTCAGCGGCTCGGAAACCGTGGCCGTCAACCGCTATCTATGGGCCGCCTCTCTCGAGACGCTGGGCTTCATGCCCGTCGAGAGCGTCGACCCGTTCACAGGTGTGATCGTCTTTGGCTATGGCGTGCCGCCCGGCGGAGGAACGGCCTACCGGGCCACGGTTCTGGTCGATGACCCCGCCCTTGACGCGCGTTCGCTGAATGTCGCGCTTGCCACGCGGGGCGGTCCGGTTTCGCTTGAGACACAGCGCGCCGTCGAGGATGCGATCCTTGCCCGCGCGCGGCAGCTACGTATCGCGGACGGGGCGCTCTAGGGCATCATCGCCTCCCCTGCCCTCTTCCGCGAAAAGACTTCGATGCGCCGAGTGCGCAGCCCCGACATCCTGTTTCGAGACATGCCCCGATGACCGCTTATTCCCCCGCCGAAATCGAAGCCAGATGGCAAGCCGCCTGGGACAAGGCCGGCATCTTTGCCGCGACCCGCACCGAGGGCAAACCGAAGTATTACGTGCTCGAGATGTTTCCCTATCCGTCGGGGCGGATCCACATGGGTCATGTGCGGAACTACACGATGGGTGACGTCATCGCGCGCTACAAGATGGCGACGGGGCACAACGTTCTGCATCCAATGGGCTGGGACGCCTTCGGCATGCCGGCCGAGAATGCGGCGATGGCGTCGGGCGGCCACCCGAAGGACTGGACCTACAAGAACATCGACGAGATGAAGACCCAGATGAAACCTCTGGGCTGGTCGCTGGACTGGAGCCGTGAATTCGCGACCTGTGACCCCGAGTATTATGGCCAGCAGCAGGCGCTGTTCCTCGATATGCTGGAAGAGGGTCTGGTCTATCGCAAGAATGCCGTCGTGAACTGGGATCCAGTCGACATGACCGTTCTGGCCAACGAACAGGTGATCGATGGCAAGGGCTGGCGCTCCGGTGCCGAGGTCGAACGTCGCGAACTGACGCAATGGTTCTTCAACATCTCATCCATGGCCGATGAGCTGCTGTCAGCTCTGGACGGGCTGGATGACTGGCCCGCCAAGGTGCGGCTGATGCAGGCCAACTGGATCGGCAAGAGCCGGGGCCTGGAGTTCGCGTTCGAGCGGACAGATGGCGGCGAGATCGAGGTCTATACGACGCGGCCCGATACTCTGATGGGCGCGAGCTTTGTCGGGATTTCTCCGGACCATCCGCTGTCCAAGGAACTGGCCGAGGCGAACCCGGAGGTTCAGGCCTTCCGTGAGGCCTGCGCCAAGGGTGGCACGACCGAAGAGGCACTGGAAAAGGCCGAGAAGCTGGGGTTCGATACCGGGCTGACGGTCAAGCATCCACTGGATCCCACGTGGGAATTGCCGATCTGGATCGCCAATTTCATCTTGATGGATTACGGCACCGGTGCGATTTTCGGCTGCCCGGGGCACGACCAGCGCGACCATGATTTCTGCCGGAAATACGATCTGCCGATCGTCGACACCTATCTGCCCCGCGATGAAGAGTGGGACATCACGGCCGCGCCCTATGTGCCGCCCAAATCCGAAAAGGTGCACTGGACGCGCCCCTTCGGCTGGGCCGAAGATGCAACGAGCGACGAAGCCATCGATGCCACGATCGCCATCGCCGAACGTGATGGTTGGGGGAAAGGTGTCACCAAATTCCGCTTGCGTGACTGGGGCCTAAGCCGGCAGCGGTATTGGGGCTGTCCGATCCCTGTTGTCCATTGCGACAGCTGCGGCGTGGTTCCTGAGAAGAAGGAAAACCTCCCCGTCGAATTGCCCTACGATGTCAGCTTTGACATCCCCGGCAATCCGTTGGACCGTCACCCGACGTGGCGCGATGTGCCCTGCCCTGCCTGCGGCAAACCGGCCCGGCGCGAGACGGATACGATGGATACCTTCGTCGATTCCTCATGGTATTTCGCACGCTTTACGGCACCCCGGGCCCCGACCCCGACCGTGGCCGAGGATGCCGAATACTGGATGAACGTCGATCAGTATATCGGCGGGATCGAACACGCGATCCTGCACCTTCTCTATTCCCGGTTCTTCGCCCGCGCGATGCACAGGACCGGCCACCTGCCGGCCAAGGCGATTGAACCCTTCGACGCCTTGTTCACCCAAGGCATGGTGACGCATGCGATCTATCAATCGCGCGATCCGAAGGGCCGCCCGGTCTACCACTATCCCGAAGAGGTCGAGCTGCGTGATGGCAAGGCCTTCCTCAAGGAGGGGGGCGCCGAGGTCGAGATCGTGCCATCGGCCAAGATGTCGAAGTCCAAGAACAATGTCGTCGATCCGGCCAATATCGTGCGCGATTACGGGGCAGACACCGCGCGGTGGTTCGTCCTGTCGGACAGTCCGCCCGAGCGTGACGTTGAATGGACGGCTTCGGGCGCCGAGGCCGCGTCCAAGCACCTGGCCCGTGTCTGGCGCCTGTCTCAGGAGATCGTCACAGCGGAGGAGGATGGCACGCCAGAAGCGGATGAAGACCTGCGCCGAGCCATTCACCGCGCGATTCATGATGTGACGATGGGCGTCGAATCCTTCGGCTTCAATGCGGCGATCGCGAAGCTCTATGCATTCACGAACACGCTGGCCAAGTCGCGGGCCGGTGCGGCGGTTCGCAAAGAAGCGATGAGCACACTGGCGCAGCTGATGTCGCCGATGACGCCGCACCTGTCCGAAGAGATCTGGAAAAGCCTCGGCAACGAGGGCTTTGTCGCCACTGCGAATTGGCCTGTCGCGGACGAAGACCTTCTGGTCGAAGACACGATCACATTGCCGATCCAGATCAATGGCAAGCGCAAATCCGAGATCGTGGTCGCCAAGGATCTGGCGAAAGACGCAGTCGAAGCCGCGGCGATGGCTGACGAAGCGGTGCAAAAGGCGCTTGCGGGTGGCGTTCCAAAGAAGGTGATCGTCGTTCCGGGCCGGATCGTGAATGTGGTTGTCTGAGGCCCGGATAACCCGCCGCGTTGCGCTCCTCGGGGTCATTTCTGGCCTCTCTGCTTGTGGGTTTGTCCCGGCCTTTGGCACGAACGGCGCCTCCGATGTGCTGATCGGCACGGTCGAAGTGATCGTGCCTCCGACCATAGCCGGATATCGGCTTGCCGATCGTGTTCGTGACCGTCTCGGACCGCCGGATGGACAGGCGCTCTATCGTCTGGACGTCACGCTTGATATCCGGGAAATCGGCACCGCGATCACCCAGGAAGGTGCGGTGACGCGCTTCACGCTCGAGGGTGTTGCAGCGTTCCGCCTGATCCGGCGGGAGGACGATATGGTGTTGGTGTCAGGCGAGACCGACAGCTTTACCGGCTATTCGACAACAGATTCCACCGTCTCGACCGAGAACGCCCGCGCGAATGCCGAAGAAAGGCTGGCGGGCATCCTGGCCGACCAGATCATAGCTCGACTTCAGATCGGTTTGGCGTGATCGCATGAAGCTTTCGACCCGCGACGCGAGTGCCTATTTCAAGAAACCCGACGCAGACGCGACGGGACTGTTGATCTATGGCGGGGATGCGATGCGTGTGGCGCTGCGCCGCAAGGAGGTCGTCGAAAGACTGATCGGCCCCGAGGGCGAGGGAGAGATGCGGCTGACCCGCATCTCGGCCGCAGAATTGCGCAAGGACCCCGCGCTCCTTTCGGATGCGATGCGGGCACAGGGTTTTTTTCCCGGTGCCCGGGTGGCCCTGGTCGAAGATGCAGGCGATGGTCTTGCCAAGGTGATCGAGGCCGCGGTTTCCGATTGGCGCCCGGGTGATGCGCAGGTGATCGTCACGGCGGGGCAACTTGCGGCCCGTTCAGCCCTGAGAAAACTCTTCGAAGGGCATTCGAAATGCTACGCCGTAGGGATCTACGACGATCCGCCCGACCGGGCAGAGATCGAGGGCCTGCTGACAGAGGCCGGCCTGACCAATCTGGATCGCGACGCGACCGAAGCGGTGACCGCTTTGTCCCGGATTCTGGACCCCGGCGATTTTCGTCAGACGATCGAGAAGCTGGGCCTCTACATGCGTTCGGTCAATGAGCCTGTGACCTCGAAAGACGTGGAGGATTGTGCCCCGCAATCGGCCGAAGCGGGGCTCGACACCCTGCTCGCGGTGGTGGCGGACGGCAGGACTCAGCAGATCGCGGAACTGCTTCGACGCCTGTATGCGCAAGGCACCACGCCGGTGAGCCTGTGTATCGCGGCGATGCGCCATTTCAGAGCACTTCATGCCGCGGCATCCGATCCGGGTGGTCCGGCGTCGGGCATCGGCAGACTGCGGCCACCGGTCTTTGGTCCGCGGCGCGATACGATGGTTCGGCAGGCGCAGAATTGGGGGCGGGACAAGCTGGAACGCGCAGTCACACTGTTGATCGACACCGATCTTCAGCTGCGTTCCGCATCAACAGCCCCTCAACATGCCTTGGTAGAGAGGGCACTGATCCGTCTGTCGATGATGGGAAGCCGCGGACGCAGCTAGGCGGCGGCGCTCGTCAAATCGCATCCGGAAACGAATAAGGCGGGCTCGAGGCCCGCCTTTTCGGTTTGCGCGCCCTATCCGGGAACGCAGACACTGAGAAAGACTTATTCGTCTTCGTTCAGCTGGGTGTATGCCAGAGCGGCAAGAGCAGCCAGGGCAACGACGGGGAGAATCCAGCCGTAGGACGAGCCGGCAGCTTCTTCGACGACGACGACCGGGGGCTCGATGATTTCGGCAGCGAAGCCACCAGCCATTGCGGAGCCAGCGAAGGCGGTTGCGACGGCAGCGGCGATAAGGGTCTTGGTGAGGCGCATGTCTCTACTCCAGTTGATAAACAAAGCGTTGGTTCGGCTATATCGGCTTTGATCTATCGACTCAAGCGACACTCTTCCGACTCGACAATGCACGTAGCATTCAAATCGGGATGCAGCGCAAAAATGCAACAGTTGTGTCAGCCGTGTGGCGCAGAGTGGCAAACGCCAGCACTCTTACAAGGAGGAACGTGTCGCATTCTCGGCGACGTCCTCGCGAATATCGTATTCAGGGGCCACGAAGACCGGCTCCGTGGCCCCCGAAAAATCAGGGAAGAATCATTCCTGAGTCTGGGTGTAGGCCAGAGCAGCAAGGGCTGCCAGAGCCACAACCGGAAGAACCCAGCCATAGGACGAACCTGCGGGCTCGGGCTCGACGATCACCGGAACAACCGGGGGCTCGACGATCTCGGCCTGGAAACCGCCTGCGAAGGCGGCGGTGGAGAACGAGGCCGCGGCAAGGGCGGCGATCGCGAAGGTCTTAACGGCGCGCATGGAAAACTCCTTTGTTAGCGGCTACCTGCAATGCACATCTAATGATCGTCAGTTTGACTGCCAACGGCAATGTTTCCACAGAAGGCTGTGGATAAGTCTTTTACAGCCGATTGTTGCGCAAATACGCAATCACGTCGGAGACAAATTGCCGAGAGGCGATCACCGTCCCATTCGAATCAATGTAATAGACATTCTCGAAGACGATTCGCGGATTCTGGCAAGTTTCAGACAATATCCGCGTTTCGACCTGTCTCAGGCCAAGGTCGACCTCTTCGGTGCCCTTGAGTTCGAAGGTGCACTCATAGACCTGGCGTGAGATCTGATCGCGGGCGTCCAGATACTCGTGAACCCG
Organism: Alexandriicola marinus; assembly: GCF_004000435.1. Classification (GTDB taxonomy): domain Bacteria; phylum Pseudomonadota; class Alphaproteobacteria; order Rhodobacterales; family Rhodobacteraceae; genus Alexandriicola; species Alexandriicola marinus. The sequence goes on along the minus strand of NZ_RBVZ01000002.1, from coordinate 1,129,853 downwards.
GCGTGCTGTGCCGCTGCGCTGTGCGATTGCAGCCCGCACCTGTGAGACATCCGCCGCCATCAGATCCTTGCCGAAGCCACGCGTCGCGACCATCACGTCGCCTTCGAACGTGACCGAATACCCGGTCTCGCCCAGATAGGTGCGGCGTCCGCCCGAGGCTTCGACCAGCTGGCCCAGACCCACGATCCCCAGCCCGGACACCTGGAACAGCATGGCCGTTTCGGGTGACGGCGCGCCGGGTTCCACCGCACTTTCGGCCTCGACGGCAAGCGCGGGAATGAAACGGCCGCCAAGCTGGCTCGCAAGGCCGGGTTCGGTCTGGTTGCCGCAACCGGCAAGGGCAAACAGCCCGAGCACGACCCAGAAAGATCTGATCATCCGTGTCATCGCCAGAACCGTCCCCATCCTTCAGAAAGATTGGTGTAGTGGCCGTCACGAATTTCTTCGTAAAGGCGACCATCAAGATCAAGCCGCTGGCCGTCGTCCCGCTCGGGCGCACCAAGCGTTGTTCCAAGTGTCCTCTGCGTTGGCTGACCGACGACGAAATCGATCGGGATCTCGACACGGATGCCATAATCGACGCCCGAATCTATCTCTCCGTCGAATGACACATCCGTCACTGTGGCAAAGGCCCCGACCCGCCAGCCGTTTTCGAATTCCCGATCGACGGCCAGAGTCGCCCCCCAATCGCCCGCAAGATACCGACCGACATCGAGCTGACCGTGAAAACCATTGTCGAAATCATAATAGACCGACCCGTGCCCCGTGATCACCTCGTAATCCTGAAATTCGAACAGCTGATCGAACTCGCGCTGGCGGACATAGGCGACCTCGCCGCCGACGGCCCAGTCGCTGTCGACCGGCTTGAACAAAAGCTCTGTCGAGACGCCCCCGAACATCGGCTCCAACAGACCCGCGGTAACCCGGCTGTAGAGCTCGGGCAGGGGTCGGCCATAATGCGACAGGGTCAACGTGGGGATCGTTGTCGTGCCTTCCTGCACATAGAATGCAGAATTGGTCCTGACCCGCTGAAGATCGTCGCTGGGCAGTTCGGTCGTTGCATCAGCCGTATTGAACAACTGCTGCCGCAACGCGCCGCTCAGAACAAGGTTTGGCCGGATCTCGTAGGCCGCCGAGGCTTCGATCCCGCCATTGATACCGAAACTGCTGTTTTCGCCATCGCCGAACTGAACCGCGCCATAGGGGGCGATGCCCCATGTCAGCGGCCCGCCCGGGGCGGCGACCGGGGTCAGGCCCGCGGAAGACCCGGCCTCGGCGATCATCGCGCGTTCAAGGATCGCGTCGCTGCCACCGGAAACCGTTTCAAGTGCCTCGAGATCAGACCTGTTGAACGTTACCGCAGAGGTCGGAATGCCCCGTGCCAGAGGTTCAAGAATGATCGTCTCGACCGAGGCGGGCAGGGTCCGGGTCATGATGCGGGCAACACGACCAAGCGCCTGCGCCTCGCTGCGGTAGCGATTGTTGGTGAACTGGATGCGCGCGGCCCCGGCATTCAGCTGGATCGCATTGAGTTCGATCCCCTCGGCGGCCAATGCGCGCGACGTGGCCGCAATGATCGCAGCCTCGGGATCGGCTGCGCGATCCCAACCGCCTGCACCGGCGCCAGCATCGCGTTGGGCGACAGGCACGGGCGCGGGATCGAAGCCCCCGTCAAAGGGGCGGTTGTTCGGGTTGAACAGGATCGTGCCGGTCAGGCCAAAGGTATTGCCGTAAAGGTAGTTCGCGGCGATCTGGTAGCCGGGTTTGGGTTCCCAGGTCACGCCGGCATTGATCGGCGAATCGATGGTGATGATGCCGAGCGCGGTCTCCCGTTCGAAGGCATCCGACGAATATTCGGCCTTGAGCGTCAGGGTATCTGTCGCGGCCCATTCCACACCACCAAAGAACGCGGCGTCGCCGGTAAACCACTGTCCATCATAGATCGCGTCGGTGTCGTCGGGCCGGGTCTCGAATTCCGAGGACAAGAGGCCCAGAGGGTTGTCAAACCCGTTCCCGCTCCCGAACCGGCCCCAGCCCAGACCCGCGGTCACCCGAAAGGCATCGCCCAGCGCCTTGCTGGCCACGATGTATTCCGCGCCGAACTGGCCTGATGCGATGAAATCCTGTAGGCCGACCGAGACCGAGGGCAGCAAAGGCCCCTCTTCAAGGATTTGGTAACGCAGATCGACGCTGCGATCGACATAAAGGCCCTCCTGCGGGTCTTCGTAGGGCAGGTAGAAATCCTGCGTCGTCGAAAGACGGAAACTGCCCATCAGGCGCGGCGTGATCTGGAACGTCATCGTGGTGCGCTGCATCGTCGTCGTCGCGCCCAGCGTGGCGGCGAATTCGCCGTCAGGCGGAACAAGGGCCGTCGGCATTTCCAGCAGGCCGGGCGTCCCATACAGCGTATAGGTGATGCCGCGATCCTGCGCCTGCGCCCCACCCGACGCCAGAACCGCAATCAGGCTGATTGCAGCGCCTGCGCCGATTGCCCTTTGTGCCATGCTTACCACCCAAGTATCCTCTGGGGCATACTAGCCCCCACCGCTCCGGGATGAAAGCGCTCCTCTGGGTGGCAGGCGACTTGATGCAAGCACGCGTCACCCCGGAGGTGGCCGAACAGGAGAAAGAATGGATCTTCATCTTTACGGCGGCCCGAAAAGCCGTGCGTTCCGCGTGATCTGGATGCTCGAGGAACTGGGGCTTGATTATCAGCACAGTCTCGCGGCCCCGCGCAGCGACGAGGTCATGGCCTTGAACGGGTCGGGAAAGATCCCGGTTCTGGTCGTCGACGGCACGGCAATTAGCGACAGCACCGCGATCCTGACCTTTCTGGCCGACCGGACCGGGCAACTGACCTTTCCCGCCGGATCACTGGATCGCGCGCGCCAGGACGGCTGGACACAGCTGATCAACGATGAATTCGACTCGGTCCTCTGGACGGCGTCACGGCACAGTTTTGCCCTGCCCGAGGAGTATCGGTTGCCCGAGGTGAAAGACTCGCTGAAATGGGAATTCTCGCAATCCGCTGCGCGGCTTTCCGATACCTTCGAAGGCCCCTTCCTGATGGGTGAGGCGATGACGATCGCCGATATCCTGCTGACCCATTGTCTGGGCTGGGCCGTCGTGGCCAAGTTTCCCGATGCCGGACCGAAACTCACCGCGTATCGCGACCGGATGCGCAAGCGCCCTGCCTATATCCGCGCGCTCGGCTCGGCGATGTAGCGGGCCGCGCCCTGCCCCGCCAGCCGGCCTGTGGCAAGGCAGGCCGTGATCAGGTAACCGCCCGTCGGCGCCTCCCAATCCAGCATTTCACCTGCCGCAAAGACGCCCGGCCTGTCGCGCAGCATCAGGTCGTCGGTCAGCGCGTCAAAGCGCAGGCCGCCGGCCGTGGAGATGGCTTCGGCGATGGGCCGCGGCCCGAGATGCCGGATGGGCAGGGCCTTGGTCAACCCGGCCAGGTCATCCGGAAACGGCCGCCCGAATTCGTTGAGCAGCGCCAGTTGCTCTGCCCCAAGGCGTGCGCGTTTGCGCAGGTGGTTCGTGACGCTGGCCTTGCCGCGCGGCTGGGCAAGCGCGGCTCGCAACTTTTCCGCCGACCAATCCGGCTTGAGATCGAAGGTCAGGGTGGCCCCGTCACGCACTGCGCGCGAAACCTCGTAGATCCCGCCGCCTTCCAGCCCGTGGGCAGAGATTGTGACCTCCCCCCGCGACTGCAGGTCGCCCGCGCGCAGGGTGATGCCCTTGAGGGGCCGTCCGAAATGCGCGGCCATATGCCCCGACCATTCGACATTGAACCCCATGTTCGCCGGGCGAAACGGCGCCACCGGGCCGAGGGTCGCGGCCCAGTCACCGGTCGAGCCCAACCTCGGCCAGCTGGCCCCGCCCAGCGCCAGAACAAGCGCATCGTATTCCATTGCCCGGGCACCTTCAGGCGTGTCAAAGAGGGCGAGCCCGGCCTCGTCCCAGCCTGTCCATTTCCAGCGCCGGGACAGGGTAACGCCCTTTGTCTCCAGCCGGGCGAGCCAGGCCCTCAGCAACGGCGAGGCCTTCATGACCTTGGGAAAAACCCGCCCGGTCGACCCGGCAAAGACCTCCTGCCCCAGATCCTCGGCCCAGCCGATTACCTCGCGCGGGCCAAAGGCGCGCAACGCCTGTTCCATCGGCCGAGGCAGGTCCGGAAACGCCGACAGAAACGGCTCGATCGGCTCCTGCTTGGTGAGGTTCAGCCCCGATTTTCCCGCCATCAGAAATTTGCGGGCGGGCGAGGGCATGTGATCGGCAATGGTCACCGAATGGCCCGCATCGGCCAGAACCTCTGCCGTCATCAGGCCCGCAGGCCCGGCCCCGATGACGAGGGCACGGCTCACTCTGCCATCCGGGGTAATGCGCCGCCCTTCATTTCGATCACACGATGCGGATAGGGGATTTCGATCCCGGCCTCCTTGAGCGCGTTCCAGATCGCGAAGAGCACGTGGCTGCGATACTTGTTCTTGCCGTCGTCGATCCCCTCGACCCAGTATTCGCAGACGAAATCGATGCCCGACTCGCCGAAGCCCGCCAATTCACAATCAGGGCCCTCAGGCGCCGACAGGACAAAGGGCAACTGCTCCACCGCCGCGTTGATGATGCCGGGCACCACGTTGATGTCGGTGTCATAACTGACCGAAAACGCCGCCTCGTAACGTTTGGCGCTGCCCGCGTCGGAATAGTTGACGACACGGGTCGTGATGAAATCCTCGTTCGGCACGACGATCCATTTGCCGTCGAACGTCTCGAGGATGGTGGCGCGTGCCGTCATCTTGATGATCGTCCCCGCCTCACCGCCATCCAGCTCGACGAAATCGCCCACGGTCGCCTGACCCTCGACCAGAAGGATCACGCCGGAGATGAAGTTTGACGCGATCTTCTGCAGGCCGAAACCAAGGCCCACACCGATCGCACCACCCAGAACGGCCAGCGAGGTGAGCGAGATGCCCATGATGTTCATCAACAGCAGGAACGCGATACCGAAGATCGCGATTTCCGCCGTCTTGATCGACAATTGCCGGATCGCGGGCCGCATGGGCTGTTTGCCGATATAGCTGGCCGATTGCTGATTGCTCCATGATCCCAGCCAGAACAGGATGCTGCCCGCCAGCACACCCCGGATCAGCGACATCACCGAAAAGCTGATATTGCCGAGCGAGATGACCGTCTCGGTCAGCGCGGTCTGGATCGGATCGAGCAGACCCAGCGCATAGAGCCCCGCAATCGGGATCAGAGCATAGCGGCCAAGGAAATTGAGGAACGGTTCGGTAATGATATCGCGGACGAGGATCCGGGCTGCGACAAACAGGAAAAGCCGCTTGCCGAAGGCGATGACAGCGCCCGAGCCGAACAGGCTCCGGGTGACCTGCTCGCCGATGGCCGTGAAGACATAGGCAAAAAGCGGCAGCAGAAGCGGCAGAAACAACAGGACGAACCGGCGCGCCTTGGCAATCGTGGTCTCAGACCCTTCGGCAGGGCGCAGGAGCCTGTCGATCCGGGGTGCAATCGTTCGGTTCGCCAGAACCGCAAGGATCCATGCGGCGACCAGAAGCCCGAATTGCGACCACGCCGCAGGCGACAGAAGCCAGCCTTCGGCAAGCGCCCATCCCGCTTCGAGATAGCCGAGCGCCTGCTCCATCAACCCGTTCATCTCCATCAAACCTTGCCCCGATCAACCCAAACCCCACCTTGATTCAGCAACCGACGGAAAATCACAAGCGATGACCGAAACCATCGATCCGATCTGCGCCCTGTGTGGCCGCCCGATCCCCGAAGGCGTCCCGCAAAGCCAGCACCACCTGATCCCCAAGCTGCGCGGCGGCAAGGGAGGTCCGACCGTTCTGTTGCACCACTTGTGCCATCGAGAGATCCACGCGACCCTGACCGAAAACGAGCTTGCCCGGGAGTGGAACACGCCGGAGAAACTGCGCACGCATCCGAGGTTGGAGAAGTTCATCGGCTGGATCCGCAAACGCCCACCGGATTTCGACTCGCGCGTGCCCGGCAAGCGGCGGCGCTGACGCGACCCGGCGCATTTCGGATTGCATGAGCGATCCGCACATCACAGTGTCTGCCCCACCCCCGGCTCCGCAAGAAAGAGAGAGCATCATGACAAACGCCCGGTCGATCCGACTGAAATCGCGCCCCAAAGGTGCTGCAAGCCACGAGAATTTCGGAATGACGCAGGATACCCTGCCCGACCCCGGCGAGGGCGAGTTTCTGGTCCGGATCCTGTGGCTGTCGCTCGATCCCTATATGCGCGGGCGCATGAATGCCGGGAAATCCTATACCCCGCCCGTCGAGATCGGCGGGATCATGACGGCGCAGGCCGTGGGCGAGGTCGTGGCCAGCCGACATCCGGGGTTCGCCGAGGGCGATATCGTGCTGGGCGGCTTTGGCTGGACGGATCATGCAATTTCGGACGGTCGAGATGTCGTGAAGGTACCCGAGGGGCCGCCGATCTCAACCGCGCTTGGCGTTCTGGGTATGCCCGGCTTCACCGCCTGGACCGGACTGGGCGAGATCACCGGCGCAGCGCAGGGCGAGACGATCCTTGTCAGCGCCGCGACCGGCGCCGTGGGCGCGATGGCCGGGCAACTTGCGAAGACGCGCGGCCTGCGCACGATCGGCGTGGCCGGCGGCCCCGAGAAATGCGCCTTTGCCATGGATGAGCTTGGCTATGACGCCTGTCTGGATCACCGGGCCCTTGATGCCGCGGCGTTGACAACGGCCGTGGCGGAGGCCGCACCCCAGGGGATCGACGTCTATTTCGAGAATGTGGGCGGCGATACCTTGTCTGCCGCCGTCATGAACATGAACGATTTCGGCCGGATCGCACTTTGCGGCATGATCGCGTGGTATGACGGAGCCAATGTCGAAAAGGCGGCCCCCCTGCCCCTGATCTGGCGCAACATCCTGACGCGCAGGTTGCGCGTGCGCGGATTTATCGTCTTTGACCATTACGCCGATTTCCCGACTTTCCATGCCGAGGTGGCGCCGATGGTCATGGATGGCAGGATCAAGGTTCGCGAAGACGTGACCGAAGGGCTGGAGAATGCGCCCGACGCCTTCTTCCGGATGCTGGAGGGCGGCAATTTCGGCAAGACACTGGTGAAGGTGGCCGAACGCTAGGGCGGGCTCCAGGACCTCGGCAGCGGGGTCTGCGCCTTGTTGTAGGGGCCCCAGTCGGCGATGTCCGGATAGAAGGCCTGCCGCCATTCCCGCACGCGGGGATGCATGATCCGCCGCCACAGGGGCGGGATCAGAGCCGCGAGCGTCATGACCGGATAGCCATGGGGCAGCTGGGGCGCCTCGTCCTCGTGGTAGGTCTGCAAGAGCGGGAACCGGCGGTCGGGCTTGTAGTGGTGATCGGAATGGCGCTGAAGGTTCAGAAGCAGCCAGTTCGACGCCTTGTGCGCCGAATTCCATGAATGCCGGGGCAGAACATGTTCGTACTTTCCCTCGCCAAGATGACGGCGGGTCAGTGCGTAATGCTCGATGTAATTGACCAGTTCGAGCTGAAAGATCGCCCAGAACGCCTGCGTCGACCAGAGAAACAAGCCCCACCAGCCGCCGATCCAGACGGCAAGCCCGGCAAACACCAGTTCGAGCGCCCAGTATCGCCAGAACGGGTTGGTTCGGTGCCACCACGGCAGGCCCCGGCGGGCCAGCATCGCCTTTTCGGCGTCAAAGGCCGAAAGCAGCCCCTGCATCGGCACGCGGGCAAAGAACTTGTAGAAGCTCTCTCCAAAGCGCGCGGTTACGGTGTCGCGCGGCGTTCCGACATGGCGGTGATGCACCAGCAGGTGTTCGGACCTGAAATGAGAATACAGCACGGTGGCGAGCAGAAGATCGGAAAACCATCGTTCCGTCCGTGGTTTCTGATGCATCAGCTCGTGGCTGAAGTTGATGCCGATCGTGCCATAGACCAACCCAAGCGCTGCAAAGAGGGCCCATTGCTCGAACAGGGACAGGTGCCCCCCTGACGTGACATAGGCCAGTATCCCGATGACGGTGACGATCTGGGCTGGCGCCCAGATCAGCGTGACCAGACGATACCAGAACAATCCGCTTTCCGGCGTCTCGGGATCGGCATTCTCAAGCTCAAGGCCAAGAACCGAATCCAGCGCGATATGCAGATACCAGGTGCAGATCGGAAGAAGCGCGATCGTCCAGCCGCCATTCATGGCCGCAATCCAGGCAACCGGGATCACGACAAGCGAGGACCAGAACGGCAGCGCCCGCCACAGGCGGCCAACCTCCGATTTGGCAAATGTCACGTTCGAACTCATAAGCGCATACTACATCCGATTGTGGGCGAAGCTATGGCAGCTCCGGGTCGCCTTCCAGATCGCGAAGCGTCGCATGGGACAGGTCAAAGACCTTGCGCATCAGCGTCGGCAGATCGGCGGGCCGGAAGGCTGCATGGGGGACGAAATCGCCCCGGTGGGGCGTTGCATCCATCGGAAGCTGCACCGTCCGGATCGCAAGCCTCAGGTGGAAATGCGTAAAGGTGTGCCGCGCCTCCAGAGCAGGATCATGCCAATTTGCCTCGATCGGCGGATCATGGGGCGGCATGCCCTCCTCGATCCAGTCGGTGACCGGCCAGCCCAGCATCCCGCCCAGCAACCCTTGAGGCGGGCGCGTCTCAAGGAGCCAGGCCCCGTCGGCCCGGCGCGCGACATAGGCCACGCCCTGTCGCACGGGTTTGGGTTTCTTGGGCGATTTCTTCGGCAGTTCGGCCGCAGTTCCCTGCGCGCGCGCCACGCAAGGGTCGCGCAGGGGGCAAATGCCGCAGGCCGGATTGCGCGGCGTGCAGATCGTGGCGCCCAGATCCATGACGGCCTGTGCGTAATCCCCGGCGCGGAGCCGGGGCGTGTGATCGCCGGCGCGTTCGGTCAGTTCCCGCTTGCTGCCCGGCAAGGGGGCATGGATATCGTGCAGCCGCGCCATCACCCGTTCGACATTGCCATCGACAACCGTCTCGGGCGCGTCGAAGGCGATCGCGGCAATCGCGCTTGCGGTATAGGGTCCGATCCCCGGAAGCGTCAGAAGCACCTCCCTGTCTTCGGGAAAACGGCCGTCATGATCGTTGGCCACGACGCGGGCGCATTTGAGCAGGTTCCGGGCCCGGGCGTAGTATCCAAGGCCCGCCCATGCGGCCATGACATCTTCGTCGCGGGCTGCCGCCAGATCCGAAACCTCAGGCCAGCGTTCCGTGAACTTCCGGAAGTAATCCTTGACCGCCGCGACGGTGGTCTGCTGAAGCATGATCTCGGACAGCCAGACCTGATACGGGTCGGGACGAACGCCATCCCGCCGCGCGGCAGGGCTGGTGCGCCACGGCAAATCCCGCGCGTGACGGTCATACCAGTCCAGAAGCAGGTCAGAAATTGGCATGATCTCGCCTTCACACTCTCGTTATGGGATAACAGTCGGGTTTCTCTGGCGAAGCGCTTTGGTTGTCTAGTATGACCTAGGACGATGAAAAAGCCCCGCCACACATCAACGACCCATGGTTTCGCCCCGACCTCGCGCTTGCTGCAATCGCGCATTCGCACGGCGTCGGAATCGCGCGGCTTCGCGGTGACACGGCTTCTGACCCATTGGGAGGAAATCGTGGGGGAAGCTGTTGCCCGCATCGCGAACCCCGTGGATGTCAGCTATGGCAGGCAGGGGCTGGGGGCGACGCTGACGGTTTTGACAACCGGGCCGAACGCACCAGTTCTCGAGATGCAGAAGGATCAGATCCGCGAACGGGTCAATGCCTGCTATGGATATCGGGCCATCGCCCGGATCCGGATCACGCAGACCGCGCCCACCGGATTTGCCGAAGGTCGGGTCGCATTCGGCCACGCGAAGAAAAGGACCGGCACCGAGCCGGAACCCGCAATTCGGCGGGCCGCCGCCGACGCAGCCGCCCGGATCGAAAGTGAAGACCTGCGGCTTGCCCTCGAGGCGCTTGGAACAAATGTCCTGCAAAGGCAGAAGATCGAAAAAGGAAGAAAAGACACATGACAAGATTGCTTCCCGTAGCGGCACTGGCCGCCGCCGCCGTTCTGGGCGGGACCTGGTTCCTGTCGCAGCCGACGCAACCGAACTTTCCCCTTCCCGGCGCGGCCTCGGCGCAGGAGACAGCTGAAATCGATGTGTCGACCATCGTCGAGATGTCGATAGGCGCCGAGGATGCGCCTGTCGAGGTGATCGAATACGCCTCCTTTACATGCCCGCATTGCGCCAGCTTCCACGAAAACCAGTATCCCCAACTCAAGGCCGATTACATCGAGACGGGGATGGTGCGCTTCACCTACCGCGAAGTCTATTTCGACCGCTTCGGGCTGTGGGCGTCGATGGTCGCGCGCTGTGGCGGAGAAGAGAAATTCTTCGGCATCACCGAAATGCTGTATGATCAGCAGCGCGACTGGATCGCCGGTGGCAACGACCCGGCCGTGATCGCCGGAAACCTGCGCCGCATCGGTCTGACCGCCGGGATCGAGCCCGAGGCGCTGGATGCCTGCCTGTCCGACGGGACGATGGCCCAGACCCTTGTCGCGTGGTTCGAGGAAAATGCCGAAGCCGATAATGTGACATCGACCCCGACGCTGATCATCGACGGCACGAAGTATGCCAACATGTCCTACAGCGATCTGTCGGCCCTGATCGACGAACGTCTGGCCGATCAGTAGGCGCCTGTGTATCCCCGGCGGCTCGGGCCTCCGGGGATCAAGGCTTTGCGATCAGGCCCAACCGATCCAACAGCGTATCAAGTGCGGACGGGTCGTCGAATTCCAGCCGCACCGGCACCGACAGAACCTGTGACCGGAATCCCGCTGGCAATCGGACGAAATCCTTTTCGGTGGTGACCAGTTGCGCGACGCTGGCTCGGGCCTCCAAAGACAGGCGCGTCATCAGCGCATCGGTCAGCGGTTGATGATCCGACAGGGCTTCGGCCCGGATCACCTCGGCCCCATCGGCCCGCAACATCGCAAAGAATTTCTCGGGATGTCCGATCCCCGCGAAGGCCAGAACCCGACGCCCCGTCCACGGCAGACCCATCGCGAGGGGCTTGAGTTCGGCCATCAGCAGCGGCAGATCGAAGGTCCCGAGGCTCGGCGCAAACCGTCGTTGGGCCGGCGCCGGACCGATCGACACGACCGCATCGGCGCGCGCAAGACCTGCGCCGACCGGCTCGCGCAGGGGTCCGGCGGGAATGACCCGCCCGTTGCCAAAGCCCCGCGCGGCATCGACCACGACCAGTGACAGCGATTTCCGGACCGCCGGATCCTGGTGCCCGTCATCCAGTATGATCACGTCGCAAGGGCCGGCTTCGGCAAGCTTGCAGCCGCCGATCCTGTCATCCGCCACGATGGTGGGCGCAAAGGCCGCGTGCAACAGCGCCTCGTCCCCGACCTGAGAGGCATCATGACTTTCCGGATTGACCCGGACCGGCCCGCGCAGCGATCCGCCATAGCCCCGGGTGACGACCACAGGCGACAGCCCCCGGGATTGAAGCCTTTGGACAATCGCGATTGTCGTGGGTGTCTTGCCGGTGCCGCCGGCATTGATGTTGCCCACGCAGATGACCGGAACGCCCGCCTGATAGGCAGGCGCACGCGCCACCCGGCGCGCAGTGGCCTGCGCATAGACCCATCCCAGGGGCGCAAGGCTACGGGCCAGATGCCCAGGGCGCTCTGGCGGGTTGAACCAGTATCCGGGCGCACGCATGGACTCTATCCCCCCGATCCGTCGACAGCCTCGCGCAGCCGATCGATCAGGTGCGACATCGTCTCTGATCCACGGGTGGCCACGTCCCATCCCGCATGGGCGAATTGTGCGGCACGATCCGCCGACAAAAGCCCCACCACGGCGTAGCCAAGCTCGGTCCCTGACTGGATCTTTCTGCTGGCGCCTGCCCCCTGCAATGCGCGGAAGCGATGGCCATAGGGGCCCTCGGCCGGCCCGTGGATAACGGCAGAGCCAAGGGCCGCGGCCTCGAACGGATCACGGCTTGGCTCCCCGTCAACCGTGCCCCCGACAAATGTCATCGGTGCAAGGCGATACCAAAGGCCGGGCTCGCTCAGATCGGCGAGCAGGACATCGGTGTTGAAGGACGGCTCATCACCGGCAAGCCGGTGTGCCACATCCAGCCCCTCCTCCGACAGGATCGGCGCGATCGTGTCGGGTTCGGACGCCGCTATGATCAGCAAGAGCCGGTGCGCGCGCCGTGCCGCCTGCCGATGTGCGGCGATGATGAAATCAATCTCGCCCGGCAACGGATCGACGCACAGCCAGACAGGCCGGGTGCCCAGGGCGCGCGCCATTTCCTGCCGGTCGCTCTCGACGAAAGGCAATACGGGTGGCGCCGATTCCAGCGGGTTCATCCGTCGGACACGATCCTGCGGCAGACCAGAGCGGATCAACTGTGCCGCGCGTTCCGCATCAGAGCAAAGCGCCTCGTCGAACAGGGACAGAAGCGCCCGGGTCACCCCCGGAACAAGCGGCCCGCCCGCATCGACAAGCGCGGCGTCGCCCGGACTGTCGATCAGGATCCGCCGCATGCCATGGTCGCGGCTGCGATCCAGAAGGCGCGGCCTGAGCCCACCGCCAGACCAGATCAGGATATCGGGCTGCCAATGCCCGGTGAACCGCGCCGCATCTTCGCCGCGGTCGTCGGGCAGGACGAGCGTGATTGTCCTGTCACCCCCGGACCGGACCTCGGTCGCCTGTTCCGTCGTCAGCAGCAGCGTCGCCGCCTCGCCCTCGGCACGGAACTCGGCCATCAGCGACAGTGCCGCATCCACGAATTCGGGCCGGCCCGCGTGAAACCAGACCAAAGGCCCGACGGGCCTGTCGGGCCATGCACCGCCATCGGCAGGCGCCTCGGGTTTGCCGCGCCGCAACGCAAACAAAGCCCTGAGTGACAAGGGGCGGGCCATTGACGCCGTGTCCGGGTAGCCGGGGATCAGCTTCCCAGTTCTTCGGTCGGGGACGTCTCGGCCCCTTCGTCGCGCAGCCGGTGCAGATGGGCGATGAAATACCGCATATGCGCGTTATCGACCGTGCGCTGGGCCTCTGCCTTCCACGCGTTATAGGCGGTTTCATAATCGGGAAAGATCCCGACCACGTGGATGTCATCGACATTCTTGAAGGCCGACTTGGTCGGATCGATCAGCTCGCCTCCGAAAACGAGGTGCAGACGCTGCGTCATGGAAAGACCTTTCTGTGCTCTGGTTCAGATCACGTTGGTGCAAAACGGCTTCGCGCCGCAACCTACGGGAACGGGGCGACCGGTCAAGGGCGCAAGCCTTGCTTGGCAAGAGGGATCCCCACCGCTAGATGTGGGGGTCACGAGGATCATCCCATGCTCATGACGCGCCTTCCCGACTTTGTTCGGACGCATTACGAATGCCACGAATGGCGCCATGCCAGCGCGATTCTGGCACATGATTTTCCGGCGGAATGGCAGGACATCATCGATGTGCTGACGGAGTTCAGGCTGCGCCGGTCGTGGATCACCGAAGGCGGCGGACAGAAATCCCGTGTCTCGGGCTTCATCGATGAACGGCTGTATGAACGGGGATGGCTGGAAAAAGGCTTTGAAACGGCCGTGATGGTCGATGGCCAGCTTATGGAATCGCCGACGCATGGGGTGGATTGCTACAGGAATCGGATCGCCCTCGAGATCGAGTGGAACAACAAGGATCCGTTCTATGACAGGGATCTGAACAATTTCCGCATGCTGTTCGATCTGCGCGCCGTCAGCGTCGGCGTGATCATCACGCGCTGCGACGAATTGCAGGAAATCTTTCGCAAGCTGGGGCGGGCGGGGTCCTACGGGTCGTCGACGACCCACATGTCCAAGCTTCTGCCCCGGATCGAAGGCGGCGGCGGGGCGGGTTGCCCGATTCTGGTGTTCGGCATCCGCGCGAGCCTCTATGAAGATGACCTGTTCTTCGAGGAGGGCGAGACATGACAAGCGCATCCGATGATCTTCTCTCCGATCTGGGGGGCTGCAAGTTCCAGACGATCCTGGCGGACCCGCCCTGGCAGTTCCAGAACCGCACCGGGAAGATGGCGCCGGAACACAAGCGCCTCGCGCGCTATCCGACGATGGGGCTCGACGATATCTGCGACATGCCGGTCGAGGCGATCGCGGACGATCAGGCGCATCTTTACCTCTGGGTGCCCAACGCGCTTCTGCCCGAAGGGCTGAAGGTCATGGAGCATTGGGGGTTCAGCTACAAATCGAACATCATCTGGTACAAGACCCGGAAGGATGGCGGGCCCGACAGGCGCGGTGTCGGCTTCTATTTCCGCAACGTGACCGAGATCCTCTTGTTCGGCGTGCGGGGCAAGAACGTGCGCACGCTGCCCCCCGCGCGCAGTCAGGAAAACATCATCTGCGCTCAGAAACGCGAACACAGCCGCAAGCCAGACGAACAATACGACCTGATCGAGGCCTGTTCCTTCGGAGAAAAGCTGGAGCTCTTCGCCCGCGGCCCCCGTCCGGGCTGGACAGTCTGGGGCAACCAGTCCGAGGACTACACCCCCACCTGGGACACCTACGCCAACCACAGTCAGGCCAAGATCGTCCCGATCAAGCGCAAATAGGCCGCCCACCCCGGTGGCGGGAGGTCAGACCAATCGCTCGGATATCTGCTGGTGCAGGCCGGATTGAGCCACAAGCACGCCGTCGCTCTGGGGCCATGACTTGTTGAAGGTCAATGCGGCACCTGCCCGGTCGGTGACCTTGGCCCCGGCTTCGGCGGCGATCAGCGCTCCGGCGGCGATGTCCCATTCCCATGCCGGACGCAGGGTCAGCATCGCGTCGAACGCGCCTTCGGCCACAAGACAAAGCCGCCAGGCCAGCGACGAGCGGAAATGACGCTCGAAGGGCGGGGGGGCGTTACCGTGCCAATGTTCGGGCGCGAGCGAGGGTTTCGTCGTCAGCACGCGGGCACAGCCGATCGCGGGTGCGTCACCGATGATCAGGGGGTCGCCGTTCAGCGTCGCGCCCTGCCCGGCCTCGGCCGCGTAAAGGGCATCGCGCGCAGGCAGGTAGACGACCCCTACGACGGCACGCCCGTCTTCGACGATGGCGACGGAATGGGCCCAATCCTTCGATCCGGCGATGAAAGACCGGGTCCCGTCGATCGGATCGACGATGAATGTGCGCGACGGGCCAAGCCGGTCGGTATTGTCGGGCGTTTCTTCGGACAGCCAGCCATGATCCGGGCGGCTATCCAGAAGCCGCTGTTTCAGAAGCTCATCGACGGCCATGTCGGCTTCGGTGACGGGGCCCGCACCGTCGGGCTTTTCCGTCACATTTATCGGCCGGGCCTGGTGTTGCAGGGCCAGCTTTCCCGCCTCGCGGACGGCGCTGACGACAAGATCGAGATCACTCACCGGCAAGCGTCAGACCGTCTATCAGGATCGACGGCACAACCCGGCTCAGATGCAGGCGCGCGTCATTGGCCGGCACGATCCGCATCAGCATCTCGCGCAGGTTGCCCGCGACGGTGCATTCGCTGACCGGAAAGGCAATCTCGCCGTTCTCGATCCAGAAACCCGATGCGCCGCGCGAATAATCGCCGGTATTGGGGTTGATCGTCGACCCGATCATCGACGTGACCAGAAGGCCCGTTCCCATTTCCTTCAGAAGATCTGCCCTGCTGTGGGGACCTTGGGTCAGCGCGATATTGGTGACCGAAGGCGACGGCGGCCCGCCGGTGCCGCGCGCGGCATTTCCGGTCGTCTCGAGACCGAGTTTGCGCGCCGTCGCCAGATCGAGCGTCCAGCCCGTCAGACGACCGTCATCGACGATCTTCTTCATGCGGGTCGGTATCCCCTCGGCGTCGAAAAGCCGGGACGCCGACGTCCGGGCCCGATGCGGATCCTCGATGATATCAAGCCCCTGCGGCAGAACCTGTTCGCCCAGCGCATCGCGAAGCCAGCTGGAGCCTCGGGCGATCATCGCGCCGTTCGTCGCCGACAACAGATGACCGACAAGCGAACTCGCGATCCGTTCATCGAACAGCACCGGGTAGGTACCGGTCTTGGGGCGCCGCGGCGCATGGCGGGCGACCGCACGTTCGCCGGCCGAGGTCCCGATTTCGCCCGCGTCGCGCAGGTCGGACTGGAAGATGCGGGTGTCATAGTCGTAGTCCCGCTCCATCCCTGTGCCTTCCCCGGCGATGGCAACGCAGGAGCGTGACCTGTCGGTCCGCTCATACCCCGCTGAGAAACCGGTCGTCGCGGCAAGGTGAATGCGGCGGCGGCTGTATCCGGCAGATGCACTGTCGATCCGGGTGACACCCTCGACGGCACGGGCCGCGGCCTCGGCTGTGCGGGCATCGTCTTCCAGATCGGCGGCAGACGGTTCCGGCGTGGGATCCGATAGCTCCAGCCATGCCATCGCGGTGTCCGTGGCCAGTTGATCGGGATCCGCCAGACCCGCGTGCGGATCTGCGGGCGCTTCGCGGGCCATGGCGACCGCGCGTTCGGCCATCCGTATGATCGCCTCGTCTCGCGCATCAGACACCGACACGCAGGATTGCCGCTGACCCACAAAGACCCTCAGACCGATATCGACGCCTTCGGAGCGTTCGGCCTGTTCGAGAACACCGTCCCGAACGTCGATACCGACCGAGGTTCCGTCGACGGCCACGACATCGGCGCTTTCGGCCCCTGCGGATTTCGCGGCCTCAAGCGCCTTGTGCGCCAGATCGGAAAGAACATGAGCCATGATGGGTCCTGCGTGATTGTGTTGCAGGAGAGGTAGGCCCTTGCCGCATGAACGGCAAGGCACCGGGGCCAAGCATCCTGGAAGCGATGCCCGTCAGGGCAGGTTGAAAGGCTGTCCGTTGGCGATGATCCTGCCGTCTTCGGTGAACTCGATCTCGGAACTGAGGATATCGTCGCCCGCGACGATCGTGCCGAGGCTGATCATCAGACGCAGGCCAAAGGCTTCTTCGCTGGGGATCAATCCCTCGTCGATCAGGGCATCGAGCAGACCGTTCAGGCCCTTGATCTCGGCCCGCCCCGCGCCTTCGGGCCAGGGCACGCCGGGAAAGACGGAATACTCCCCGTAATCCAGCTTGAACGCGCCCGAACTGTCCGCCGTGACGCCCAGCGCGGACAGGCCGAACCGTTCGATCTCGACCTCGGTCACCTGAACCGATGCATCCTGCCGCCCGCCCAATTCCGGCAAGGCCAGAAAATCCGGCAAATCCGCATCGAGGATCACATCGCCCGTCATCGACAGATCGAGCGACGCAGGCCCCCGCGGCAGCGCCTTGTCGGGATCGAAGAGCGCCCAGATCGTCGGCCCCAGCCGCAGATCATCGAGGCCGAACCCGATCCGGAACGGTTGCGTTTCATCGGACCGCAGGATCGGGCCGCCGATGTCCATGTGAAAGCCCTGAAAATCGATCCCGAATGCCCGCGGCGTCATGAATTCCTGCGCCATCTCAAAGATACCCGGCCCCACATCGACGCCAAAGGCAAGCTGCGTGCGATCGAGTGCGAAGGTGCCCGAGGCCCGCTCGACGTCGTAGAAGTCCTCCTGCTCGAGACGCCCGTCGATCGTCGTGCGGCTTTGCGACGTGGAGTTCTGGGCACTGCTTTCGGCGGTGATATACATCCCGTTCCGCAACGCGCCGGACAGGTTCAGCAGATCCGCGCCCCCGGGGATCAGCCCCATGCTGAACGTGTTGGTCGAGGGGCCGGTTTCGGCCACTGTGGCGGTTTCGAAGCCGAAGCCATCGCTGAAGGTGGACGTCGTCGTGGTTCGACCGATCTCCGATTGGGAAAAGACGACGACAAGCGTGTCTTCCACGATCCGGGTCTCGGCGGTGTAGCCGTCGATATCGACCTCGAATTCGGCTGTGGAGGACGGCTCCGACGACACAGTGAAATCGGTCAGGGCAAGCGAGAACGGCCCCGTCTGCGTGACATAGCTCACCGCGCCGGGATCGCCGGTTGCGATTGTGGAGATGGCGGTATCTCCCGTCCGCATGGTCATCGAGGCATCGCCCTCACCGGTGATCGACGCGCCCAGCGTGATTTCCATCCCCGCCGGATAGGTAACGGTCACCGTCCCGGCCTCTTCGGTCATGGTGTAGTCCGAGATACCGAAGGTGATGCGGCCCGCCCCCATGGGCAGAACAAAGGACCCGTTGTGCCCGCGGATGGTGACACTGTCCCCGTCACGCAGAAACTCGGCCTCGTGACTGCCGCCAAGGGCCTCGATCAGGGCCGACGAATTGTTCCAGACGTCGGCCGAGGTGATATCGGCCATGAGCGGTCCGGCAGGAAGAGTGGCTGTCAGTGCGGCAATCGTACCGATGCGAACGGCAAACATGCTTGTTCTCCTTTCGGAAATGAAACGCCGCGCGGCCCCTTTGGCCCGCGCGGCGCGTTCAGGCTAGCCTCGTTCAGCTTACTGGAGACGCTGACCGTTTGCGAGGATATGACCCTCACTGTTGATCTCGATCGTGGTTTCCAGCATGTCCTCGCCGACGGGACGGGTGAACGCACCCATCATCATCTGCGCGCCCATGACCTGCTGTTCGGGCACAAGACCCATCTGAACAAGCGTGTCGATCAGGCCGTTCACCCCGTTGATGGCAAGGTTCAGCTCACCCTCGGGACGAGGGGCACCGGGGATCGTCTGGAAATCGGTGAAATCGAACGTGAACGCCCCGCTTCCGAGGATCTCGGCGCCAGCGCCGCGAATCGTCAGATCATCGAGGGAGAGCGAGTCCAGTTCACCCGGAAGATCCGAACCACTGGTGGCCTGCATGGCCTGTGCCGGGTCCATCATGTCGAAGAACAGGCGGCCCATGCCAGACAATTCGATGGCCACCGTCAGCGGGTCATGCGGCAGCGACGCGCCCGGATCGACCATGCCCCAGATCATGTCGCTGATGGCCAGATCGCGCAGAATGAACCGCGCTCCCAGCGGCGAGGCGGTTTCAGAACTGCTCAGCGGCATGTCGATGCCCATGTCATATTCGGCGATGGAGAATTCGATCGGAAGCGGCACATCGGACGCCGTGAAATTCACCGCGAGATCACTGAACCCCGTGGAATAGGTCACCGCATCATAGTCGATCGAAAGCCCGAACGTCCCGTTCGAGGCCGAGAGCGTTCCGTTGGCGGCGTCGGACCCATCCATGAAATCGAGCAGATAGGCCGACTGGCCGAATTCGTAAGACGTGTCGACGGCAAACCCGTCGATGAACATCGACTCGGGCGCGTCATAATCCATGTCGGCCGGGATCGAGATATCCCCCGCGATCGCAAGATCCGCGATCTGACCCGAGAAGTTGAGATAGCCTTCGCCATCGGGGTCGGACACGTCGACCAGCATGTCGATGCCACCGGTGGTGACGGCATAGACGACGGTGTTCAGATCGCCATAGCTTGCCGTGTAGTTCCCCGAAACACCGTTGAGCGACAGAAGGGCTTCGGCCTGCATCGGCTCACCGCCATCGGTGATCTCGTCGAGCGAGATGGACAGCTTGTCGGCAGAGATATCGTAGACCATGGCATCGGGCGTGCCGGACACCTGCAGGTCCAGTCCTGCCTGCGTGACCATGACCGTGGCCTGGTTCTGGGGTGAATCGATGATCCGGATCGGATAGCTTTCCGACATCACGACGCTGACTGTTCCATCCCCGTTCTCGGTCAGGACGATCGAGGGGATCGTGGCCGTCACCTCGACATCCCCCATTTCAGGGTCGGTCATCGACATTGTCAGATCGGTGATGGTCAGGCTGGGGCCAACCATTTCCTGGGAGCCAATCGTGATGCCCTCTTCGCCATAGACCGCGAGGCCTTCCTGCCAGCGATCCCAGACATCCTGGGCGGTCACATCGGCCTGTGCCGCGCCAGCCGCGAAAAGAGCGGCTGCACAAGTCGCGGTTGTCTTTAGGTTCAATGCCATGGGTAGAATCCCTTCCCTGTTCAAATCCTTGGCTTCCAGCTTCCGTTTCCGGCGTTTGCGGGTCAAGGTCTGGAAATCTCGACCCCGAATCTACGTCTGTGGAACGGGCAATGAAAGCAGGAAAGGAGAAGCCCGATGAACATGGCCGAAAAGGTGGTGATGATCACAGGTGCCAGCCGCGGGATCGGCGAGGCCGCAGCACGACTATTTGCGCAGAACGGCGCGAAGGTTGCGCTGCTTGCCCGGACCGAAGACCGGATCGCGGAAATCGCCGGCGAAATCGGGCCAAGCGCGATCGCGATCCCCTGCGATGTAGGCCGATACTGGGAGGTCGAGGCCGCGGTGGACGCCACGATCAAGGCGTTTGGCAGACTTGACGTGCTGATCGGCAATGCCGGCATCATCGAGCCGATCGCCCATATCGCCGAGATCGATCCCGACGACTGGGGCAACGTGATCGACATCAACCTCAAGGGCGTGTTCCACGGCATGAGAGCCGCACTACCGCATATGATCGACGCGGGCGGCGGCACGATCATCACGATTTCGTCGGGTGCGGCAACTTCGCCAATCGAAGCCTGGTCACATTATTGTTCGTCGAAGGCTGGGGCCAAAATGCTCACGGGCTGCCTGCACACGGAATATGCCGAGGCGGGGATCCGGGCGCTTGGTCTGTCGCCGGGGACGGTCGCGACCCAGATGCAGCGCGAGATCAAGGCAAGCGGGATCAACCGTGTCAGCCAACTGGACTGGTCGGATCATATCCCGCCGGACTGGCCGGCGCAGGCGCTGATGTGGATGTGCAGCGCGGCCGCCGACGACTGGCTGGGACAGGACATTTCGCTGCGTGACGACGATATCCGTCGCAAGGTGGGCCTTGTCTGACATGCCCGACCGTCCGTTCCGGATCACCGTGGTGGGTGGTGGCACGGCTGGCTGGCTCAGTGCGCTGATCCTGCGGGAGGGTGGCAAACGGGCCGGCCTGACCCTTGACCTGTCTGTCATCGAATCGACCAAGGTGCCAACCATCGGCGTGGGTGAAGGGACGACAGCCGTCTTCCGCGAGATGCTGCGGGTCCTCGCGTTGGATGAGATGGAATTCCTGCGGGCGACGGGCGCCACGATCAAGTTCGGGATCCGGCACAAGGACTGGCGCCACAAGGGCCACCATTACGACGGGCCGATCGACGATCCGCATCGGGTCGCTGGCGGACCGGCGGGCAACTGGCTCGACCGTTACTGCATTGCCTCGGGCAAGTCTGTGACGGAGCCGCACCTGTTCGCGCAACTCATGCGTCGGAACAGATCGCCCTATGCCCGAAAGACCGACGGGACGCTGATCCCCTTGGGCCCGTTCCACCACGCCTTCCACTTTGATCAGGCGAAGGTGGGTCAGTGGCTCAGATCAAAAGCCGGGGGGATCGAACATATCGACGCCCTCGTCGAGGGGGCCGAGCGCAACCCCGAGACCGGGCATATCAGGGCGCTGATCCTTGAGGACGGCGCGCGACACGAGGCCGATTTCTTCGTGGATTGCACCGGGTTTCGGCGCGCCTTGATAGAGACCGAAATGGGCGCAAGCTGGGTCGGATACGGCGACAGGTTGCCGGTCAACCGGGCGATGCCGTTCTGGATCGATCATCAGGACGGAGCCGAGATCGCGCCCTATACCCTCGCCTGGGCGCAGGATGCGGGCTGGATGTGGCAGATCCCCACGACGGAGCGCATCGGCTGCGGATATGTCTATTCGGACGCGTTCCTCACGCCCGACGAAGCCCGCGCCGAGATCGAGGCCCGGCTTGGCCACCCGATCGAGCCGCGCAACGACATTCCGATCAACGCCGGCCGGCTCGACAGGGCATGGATCGGCAATTGCGTGGCGGCCGGGCTGGCGCAGAGTTTCTTCGAACCGCTGGAGGCCACATCGATCCATGGCACGATCGTTCAGATGATGCTGTTTGCGCAGCGGCACCTGCCGGAGGTGGCTTCGGGGCAGTTCGAACCCGAGGCCTACAACGCCGATGTGGCGCGTCAGGGCGACGATTTCTGCACCTTCATCAACATGCATTACGTCAGCGAACGGCGCGACACGCCGTTCTGGCGACACGTGGCCGAAACCTGCATCTCGGACGAGGTCAGGGATCTTTTGGACAAATGGCGAGGCAAGACGCCGTCACGCGGGGATTTCGCACCGTTTCCCGCAGGCCTGCCCCATGTGGAAGAGCAGCTTTATGTGCCCGTGCTCGACGGACTTGGCCTGACACGCCGCGAAGCCGCGAAACAGGAAATGTCCGGCGATCCGCGACTTCGGGCCCATGCCCGCAAGGTCACCGAAAACCTGCGGAGCGAATATCGAAGGGCCGCCGCTCAGGCGATAGGTCACCGGGCCTTTCTCGACGCGCTTTAAAGATCAGGCCAGCGCACAGCGGCAGGGGGCACATGGCGGATCCTGATCGTCTTGGCGCCATCGGCCCAAAGCCGGGTCAACCGATGGATCCCGTCAAGGATCATGGGCCGACCGTCCCGGTCGATCACCTCGATCGGGAAACCGGTATCGGCGGCCATGATCCGCCGGTATTCCACCTCATGGCCGGCAGGATCGGCCATCACCGCGCGCGGGGTCACGCGATAGGGGCGCCCGTCGGGGTCAGGCCAGACCGGCACATCCAGATGCCAGAGCAGCGGTTCGATCCCGACCGCCGCCACGGGCAGATCAAGAGCCCAAAGCTCCTTCACATCCCAGTCGATCGAATACCAGTAGCGCCGGATGACCGATGGATAGCCGGACGGGCCGGTCACCGATCACAGGTCCCGGATCGCTGCCGGATCGAGAGGGCAGGACAGGTAGACGCCGAATTCCCGGCCGATATCGGCGCTGACCCGGGCATGGACCGCACCCTGCCGGTCGAGGAACCGGCCCGTATCGCCCACCGGAAAGATCCCCTCGTGCCATATGCCCGCATGGATATAGAGACCGCGCGTTCCGTCGCACCAGAACGCAATCACCTTGTCCGGGCTCAGATTATCGCCCGGCAGCGCGACCGGAACGATGAAAGGTTCGTTGTCGAGCGGATAGAACATCTGCCCGCCATCGGGATGATAGTTCATGTGCCACAACAGAACCTGATCGCGGGGCGCCGTCTGCCGGATCGAGCTGGCGTTCTGCGGATCGGTCGACCAGCCAAGCACATAATGCCCGCCCACGGCTTCGTTCTTCCCAAACAGCACATCTCCCTGCCATTCGCCCCGGAAGATGCCTTCGACGTGGCCGGCCTCGTCGCCTGTTCCGTCGTCGATCGGGCGCCAGCCCTGTTGTGGCCAGCGGGTGATTTCGATCTCGAACCCTGCGGGATCGTCCACAAGGCAGCCATAA
The DNA here is from genome assembly GCF_004000435.1 of Alexandriicola marinus. Taxonomy (GTDB): domain Bacteria; phylum Pseudomonadota; class Alphaproteobacteria; order Rhodobacterales; family Rhodobacteraceae; genus Alexandriicola; species Alexandriicola marinus. Next base: position 1,106,502 of record NZ_RBVZ01000002.1, on the reverse strand, counting down.
CCCTTCACACTGTCCTCGGTCGCGCGGATCAGCGGCACGTCTTGCCAAGGCAGCGAGGGCTTCGTTGCCGCATCAAAGATGTATTCGGGGGCGTTCATGGGCATGGGCTCCGCGTCAGGATGCGCGGTCGTGGGCCACGCGCCGTCAGACTGACCCAGAGCGGGGCGCGGCGCAATTGCCAGTTGGCCCCGTCGCGGCGCGATGCTGCATCGCGCGTGGCCAGCGCGCCCCCGAACTGCCCGGGCAACAGGCAGAACATGGACCAATGGCCCCGGATTTCAGGATCAGGCCCTGTCGGACCTTGGAGCAGTCTGGGAATGCCGCGATAAATCGGTATTCCTCGCCCCATCATGATGGGCGTCATCCGGACGGGCGGGAATTCAAAGATGGAGACCGCCTTGTCTGACCCTTTCTTCCAACCTGTCTCGGGCTTCGATCTGCCGCGCTTCGCCGGTGTTCCCACCTTCATGCGGCTGCCGCATGTGACCCTTGAGGATCCGCGTCTGGCCGAGGTGGATATCGGGCTGATCGGTGCACCTTGGGACGGGGGAACCACCAACCGGCCCGGCCCGCGCCACGCGCCCCGGCAATTGCGCGACATGTCGACGATGATCCGGGCCGAGAACAGCGTGACACGCGTCCGCCCCTTCGAGGTCGCCAATTGCGCTGATCTGGGCGATGTGGGCCCGAACCCCGCGGACGTGGCCGACAGCATGGCCCGGATGACGGAGTTCTATGCGCGGGTGAAGGCCGCCGGGGTCCGCCCGCTCACGGCGGGGGGCGATCACCTGTGTTCCTTGCCGATCCTGCGGGCACTGGCCTCGGACGGCCCCCTTGGCATGATCCATTTCGACAGCCACACGGACCTGTTCCACAGCTATTTCAACGGCACGCTTCTGACCCATGGCACCCCGTTCCGCCGCGCCGTGGAAGAGGGCCTTCTCGATCCGACCCGGGTTATACAGATCGGCATCCGAGGCACGGCCTACGATTTCGAGGATCGCGATTTCGCCGCCGCTGTCGGGATCACGATCATCCCGATCGAGGAGTTCCACGCGCGCGGCGTGAACGACGTTATGGCACAGGCCCGCGAATTGGTGGGCAATGCGCCGACCTATGTCTCCTACGACATCGATTTCGTCGATCCGGCGTTTGCGCCCGGCACCGGCACACCGGAGGTGGGCGGGCCGAATTCGTTCCAGGCCATGCTCTGCGCACGCGAATTGGCCGGGGTCAACATTGCAGGCGCCGATCTTGTCGAAGTCTCGCCCCCGTTCGATCCGTCCGGCGGAACCGCCTATCTCGGCGTGTCGATCATGTTCGAAATGCTGTGCAACATGGTCACTGCGCACGGCTCAGCCTGACAACCGCGGCACGATGGCGAGCGGGTGGAGAGGCTGGCAACACGTCCATCGACGTGACGGATCGACGACAGATGTCACGCAGCCGGACGTTGCGGTGGGTCCGGCTCCAGATGCCACATCTGGAGCAGCAGACGCCGCATCGGGCCGCGAAAACTCAGCCCGGCATTGGGAAATGTCGTGATCTCCCCAAGGAGGGGACCGTCTGGTGTCAGGTAGAAATCGAATCTCAGCAGCCAGGGGAAAACGCGGGATAGCCTCTCCGCTTCGGCCACGACGGTATCGAATCCGTCCGGCATCGTCTTGTCCGTCGCCTCAGGCCAGTCCGGCATCGGATCGTCTATCAGCTGGCCAGACCGGTCAAATGTGATCCGGGACCGCTTGCCTTTCGGTGCGTTGCGGTCGAGCACGCGGATCGCGCCAGCGATACCACCGACTGCAAAGACCTTGAAATCGCGCGGAATCCAGAGCCCGTTGCCCGTGCCCCGACCCGCGATGTCCTCCACGGCCTCTTCGGCGATGATCCGGGCGGAACCGACCTTGTCCTCCTGCCAGCGACGCGCAACATGATCGGCGAGTGATCCTGTGATCGGCTGTCCCGTCAAACGGTCGATACCGTCCACAGCGACGACGACCCCGGCATTCGATGCGGCGTTATCCGGCTTCACGACAACATTGGCCGGCAGAGACGACCAATCGAGCTGGTCCGGGCGGTCCGCGACGGCGATCTTGCGCGGGACAGCGAAGCCGGATTTGGCCGCCCAGTCGCGAAGATGCCGTTTGTTGACCAGCTTCACGAGTTCGGCGACAGCGGGCGGCGGATCACCCTTGTGCCAACGATCGAGGCGCTCAACGAACCGATCCCGAATGCGCGCTTGCCCGCGGGCTTCGAGTTCCGGGATCAGCCCCCAAGGACGATGCAGAACGGCGGGGTCCGCTAGGACAGCGGCACGAAAGGCCTCACGCGAGGCGTCGTCGTCGCCCTTGCGAAACGCCGAACGCCCAAGCGACAGCAGGGATTCGATATCCGATCCTGCTGCCGCGCGGGTCATGTCAGGCGCGAACGAGCTTTTCGTAGCTTTCCGCCATGTCGCGGGTCAGGGCGCCCACTTCGAAATTGTAGTCGCCGATCTGGCCCACCGGAGTGACCTCGGCCGCGGTGCCGGTCAGCCAGCACTGTTCGAAACCTTCCATCTCGGCCGGTTCGATGTGGCGTTCGTGGACCGGGATCTGACGCTCTTTCAGCATGCCGATCACGGTCTGCCGTGTCAGGCCATTGAGGAAGCAGTCAGGCTTGGGCGTGTGAACCTCGCCATCCTTGACGAAGAAGATGTTGGCGCCTGTCGCCTCGGCCACGAGACCACGATAATCCATGAAAAGCGCATCGGCGCAGCCCTTGGCTTCGGCGGCATGTTTCGAGGTGGTGCAGATCATGTAGAGGCCGGCAGCCTTGGCATGAACCGGGATCGTCTCGGGGCTGGGGCGTTTCCACTTCGAGATGTCAAGCTTGGCACCCTTGAACTTGGCATCACCGTAATAGGCGCCCCATTCCCAGGCGGCGATCGCCAGATGAACCGGGTTGCGTGCGGAGGCGACACCCATGTCTTCGCCGGCACCGCGCCACGCCACGGCCCGGACATAGGCGTCGGTCAGGCCATTGACCGCGAGCACCTGCTGTTTTGCGGCCTCGATTTCGTCGACGGTATAGGGGATCTGGAAATCCAGCTCACCGGCCGAGAAATGAAGTCGTTCGGAATGAGCACGGCTGAGGAATATCTTGCCGTTATAGGCCCGCTCCCCCTCGAATACGGAGGAGGCATAATGCATGGCATGCGTCAGGATATGGACGTTGGCATCGCGCCAATCCACCATCTGACCGTTGAACCAAATCTTGCCGTCCCGATCTGCGTAGCTCCCAGCCATGGGCTCCTCCCTTTGCAAATATTTCGCCCATAGGTCCGAAGTGGACATAATGTTGCGCGAAATCTGCGATTCGCTACCAGTTGATCCTTGGAATGTCAACAACACTGACGTATATTCACCCAAAGGAGGATCTTCGCATGGAACAGACCCTTTCGCCGACAGGTGGGCAATCCCTCCTCTTTCTGACGGACGAGCAGCTGCGCAAAGGGATCGAGGCGATGTTCTTCGCCTATCAGGGCTTCACTGCCGATCCGGACAGGATCCTTGCTGAGAAAGGCTATGGTCGGGCACACCACCGTGCGGTTCATTTCATCAACCGAAGCCCGGGCACCACGGTCAACAACCTGTTGTCCATTCTCGGCGTCACGAAACAATCCCTCAATCGTGTATTGCGGACCCTGATCGAAGACGGTTTGGTCTCGAGCGAGGTCGGCAAGTCCGACAAGAGAGAACGGCATCTTTTCCTGACCGAGGACGGCAAGGCACTTGAAAAGGAACTATCCGACGCCCAGCGCGACAGGATGCGCGCCGCCTATCGTTTGGCGGGACCAGAAGCGGTCGCAGGGTTTCGTCAAGTGTTGGAGGCCATGATGGATCCGGAGATGCGCCGCCGCTATGACGCATTGAGCGAGCGGCTCCGCGACTGAAAGGCCTGACGACATGGATGACGCCCACCTTCTGATTGTCGATGATGATGAGCGCATTCGCGTCCTGCTTCAGAAATTCCTGATACGGAATGGATTTCTGGTGAGCGCCGCGCGCGACGCGGCCCATGCCAGACGCATCCTGACCGGCCTTGAATTCGACCTGATCGTCCTTGACGTGATGATGCCGGGCGAGGACGGGATCTCGCTGTGCCGCGATCTGCGAACGACCACCTCGACCCCGATCCTGCTGCTGACGGCCAAGGCCGAGACGGGCGACCGGATTTCCGGGCTCGAGGCGGGGGCCGACGACTATCTCGCCAAACCGTTCGAGCCGAAAGAACTCCTTCTGCGGATCAACGCGATCCTGCGACGGGTGCCCGCGGCAGAAACAGTGCCGGTTGCGCCAAAGGTCCTGAACCTCGGGGCGTTCCGCTATGACATCGAACGCGGCGAAATGTGGAGCGGCGATACACCTGTCCGGCTGACGGCGACCGAAAGCCAGCTGATGCGCATCTTTTCCAGCTCCCCCGGAGAGCCGATCTCCCGATCCCAACTGGTGGAGAAACTGGGCCGCGGCGACGGGCGCGCCCAGGAACGCGCGGTCGACGTTCAGATCACGCGCCTGAGACGCAAGATCGAGGAAGACCCGAAGCAGCCACGCTATATCCAGACGGTCCGCGGCGAGGGATATCTTCTCGCGCCCGACTGATCGCCGGCAACTTCCCGCACGCCCGGGCTTGCAGCGCGGCCGGTTTCGGGGTTTCGTCCGGATCATGAAAACCGCGCTGATTTCCCACCCCGATTGTCATGGACATGTCACCCCCCCGGGGCACCCCGAACAGGTTGCCCGGATGGATGCCGTTCTTGGTGCTTTGCAGGATCTTGACCTGATGCGGGTCTCGGCCCCGATGGCGGCCGAGGACGATCTTCTTCGGGTGCACCCGAAATCCCACGTGACCGCAATTCGCGAAGCGGCCCCTGAAACCGGGTTCCGGTCTCTGGATGCGGATACGCATATGTCGGTCGGCAGTCTGGCCGCCGGGTATCGTGCCGCGGGTGCGGCCGTGCGCGCGGTCGACCTCGTCCTTCAGGGCGAGGCCGGGAATGCCTTTTGCGCGACACGGCCGCCGGGTCATCACGCGGAACGCGAGACCCCGATGGGGTTCTGCCTGTTCGGAAATGTCGCCATCGCGGCGAAACATGCGCTGGATCACCATGGGCTGAAACGTGTCGCGATCCTCGATTTCGACGTGCACCACGGCAATGGCACGCAGGACCTTGTCGAGGATGATGCGCGGATCCTGTTCTGTTCATCACACCAGATGCCGCTTTACCCCGGAACCGGCGATCCGTCCGAGACAGGCCCGCACGATACGATCCTCAATGTGGCCCTGCCCGACGGGTCGGGATCGAAAGCCTTCAGACAGGCATGGGAGGGCACGATCCTGCCGCGCGTCGAGGCGTTCCGTCCCGAGTTGATCATGATCTCTGCCGGGTTCGATGCCCACCGGGACGATCCTCTGGCCGGGCTGCAACTTGTCGTCGAGGATTTCATCTGGATTACCGCGCGCATCTGCGATCTGGCGGACACCTTGTGCGAGGGACGCGTGGTGTCCTGTCTTGAAGGCGGCTATGATCTTGCGGCACTGGGAGAAAGCGCTGCGGCGCATGTCAAAGTTCTGAAGGAGCGAAGCGATGGCTGACGAGGCAAGAGACGTCAACGAAATGAGTTTCGAGGACGCGATCCGCGAGCTCGAGGCCGTCGTCGGCAAACTTGAACGCGGGGATGTCGCGCTCGAGGATTCGATCGCGCTTTACGAACGTGGCGCCGCGTTGCGCAAACGATGCGAAGCCAAGCTCAAGGACGCCGAGGAAAAGGTCGCCAAGATCACGCTGGGCCCCGGCGGGCAGCCCGAAGGGACGACCTCGCTCGATGACTGACGGGTTTCAGGCGGCGCTGGACCGCGCCGCGGCCGAGACCCAGGCGGCGCTCGCGCAGGCGATGTCAGGTCTGGCCGATGTGCCGATCGTTCATGCGATGCGTTATGCCGTTGCAGGCGGGAAGGGGCTGCGGGGGTTCCTCGTTCTGGAAAGCGCCGCCCTGCATGATGTCGCGCGCGCCAGCGCCGTTTGGCCGGCCGCCGCGATCGAAGCCATTCATGCCTATTCGCTGGTTCATGACGACCTGCCCTGCATGGATGACGATGACCTGCGCCGCGGCCAGCCCACCGTCCATCGCAAATGGGACGACGCAACCGCCGTTCTGGCCGGGGATGCGCTTCAGACGCTTGCATTCGAATTCTGTGCCCGCGAAGAGGTCGGATCAGCCGATGTACGGATCGATCTTGTCCAGTCGCTGGCACGGGCTGCGGGAGCAGAGGGCATGGTGCTGGGTCAGGCGCTGGATATCGCGGCCGAGACCGCAGACCGGCCCCTGACACTGGACGAGATCACGACCCTTCAGGCCGGCAAGACCGGCGCTCTGATCGGTTGGGCCGCCGAGGCCGGCGCACGGCTGGCCGCCGCCGATACCGCGCCGTTGCGGCGTTATGCCTCTGCGCTGGGACTGGCGTTCCAGATCGCCGACGACATCCTCGATGTCGAGGGCGAAGAGGAGCATGTGGGCAAGGCCCTTAGAAAAGACGCTTCCGCGGGCAAGGCAACCTTCGTTTCGCTGATGGGCATCGAGGGGGCGAAAGCCCGGGCCCAGACCCTTGTCGAGGAGGCGTGCGATGCGCTCGCCCCCTATGGCGACCGCGCGCACAACTTGCGGGATGCGGCCCGCTTTGTTATCGCCCGCCGGAACTGAGAAAGGCTTCGCAGCATGTCTGATCGTCCCAGCACTCCTATTCTGGACAAGGTCCGGATTCCTTCGGACATGAAGGGGCTGACCGATGCACAGCTTCGGCAGCTTGCCGATGAACTGCGCGCCGAAACGATTTCGGCCGTCTCCGAGACGGGCGGGCACCTTGGTGCAGGCCTCGGCGTCGTCGAACTTACCGTGGCGCTTCATGCCGTGTTCGATGCCCCCAAGGACAAGATCATCTGGGATGTGAGCCACCAGTGCTATCCCCACAAGATCCTGACCGGACGCAGGGACCGCATCCGCACCTTGCGCCAGAAGGACGGCCTGTCGGGCTTCACCAAGCGATCCGAAAGCCCCTATGACCCGTTCGGGGCCGCCCACAGCTCGACCTCGATCTCGGCCGCACTGGGCTTTGCGATGGCCCGTGAAATGGGCGGCAGCACCGAACAGGGGCTGGGCGACGCGGTCGCGGTGATCGGTGACGGCGCATTGTCGGCCGGCATGGCCTACGAGGCGATGAACAACGCCGGCCACGAGGGCAAGCGGCTGTTCGTGATCCTCAATGACAACGAGATGTCGATCGCGCCTCCGGTTGGGGCGATGTCGTCCTACCTGTCGCGGCTTTACGCGGGCGCTCCGATGCAGGAACTCAAGGCCGCGGCGAAATCCGCCGTGTCCTACCTGCCGCATCCGTTCCAGGAAGGTGCGCGCCGGGCCAAGGACCTGCTGAAACATGTGACGGTCGGCGGCACCCTGTTCGAGGAGCTGGGCTTTTCCTACATCGGCCCGATCGACGGGCACGACATGGAACAGCTTCTGTCGGTCCTGCGCACCGTCCACGCGCGCGCCGACGAGCCGATCCTGCTGCATGTGATCACCAAGAAGGGCAAAGGCTACCACCCCGCCGAGAACGCCGCCGACAAGGGCCATGCCACGGCGAAATTCGACGTGATCACCGGCAAGCAGGCCAAGGCAAAGTCGAACGCGCCCAGCTATACATCCGTCTTTGCCGAAAGCCTGATCAAACAGGCCGAGGCCGACAGCCGGATTTGCGCGATCACCGCCGCGATGCCCGATGGCACCGGCCTGTCGAAATTCATGGATAGGTTCGCCTCGCGCTGCTTTGACGTCGGCATTGCCGAACAACATGCCGTCACCTTTGCCGCAGGGCTTGCGGCCGGCGGAATGCGGCCGTTCTGCGCGCTGTATTCGACCTTCCTTCAGCGCGGCTATGACCAGATCGTCCACGACGTGGCGATCCAGCGCCTTCCGGTGCGCTTCGCAATCGACCGCGCGGGCCTCGTGGGGGCAGACGGTGCCACCCATGCCGGCAGCTATGACATTGCCTATCTCGCGAACCTGCCCGGTTTCGTCGTGATGGCCGCCTCGGACGAGGCGGAACTGGTGCGCATGGTCGCCACCGCCGCAGCCCATGACGACGGACCCATCGCGTTCCGGTTCCCGCGCGGCGAAGGCGTGGGCGTCGACATCCCAGAAGATGCGCAACCGCTCGAGATCGGGAAGGGCCGGATGATCCAGGAGGGCAAGGGCGTTGCGATCCTGTCCTTCGGCACCCGGCTACAAGAGGTCATGGCGGCATCGGAGGCGCTGGCGGCGCGCGGCATCGTGCCCACCGTCGCCGACGCCCGGTTCGCGAAGCCCCTCGACCGGGACATGATCCTGAAACTTGCCGCCGATCATGACGCCCTGATCACGGTGGAAGAGGGCGCGGTGGGCGGCTTTGGCAGCCATGTCGCGCAGCTGTTGTCTGATGAAGGCGTCTTCGATGCCGGTCTGAAATACCGGTCGATGGTGTTGCCCGATATCTTCATCGATCAGGCCAGCCCGTCGCAGATGTATGATGTTGCCGGAATGAATGCCGAACACATCGAGGCCAAGGTCCTTGATGTCATGGGCGTCGCCACTCTCAGCCAGAGGGCGTGATGCCGTCACGGTGACGGAAAAGCCACGAGGCCGGCTGTCCGGCCCCTGTCGGCGTGTAACCCAGATTGCCAGCTTTCGGACCCGTTGATAGCGTCTTGCTATCGAGGCAGTTCAAAACTGGAAAACAAAAATGACAGGCAGTACCAAGTTCATCCGTGCGATGGGTATTCCGCGCGTGGGCAATCACGCCGTGATCAAGATGATCTGCGAGAATGCCGGCCCGAGGGGCTATATTCATTTCAACCTTTGTCCGCCGCTGAAAGACCCGCTTCAATGTCACAGCGTCGAGACCCGTGACGGTCTTTTGCGCCCGTCGAACCCGGAACATCTGGAAAAGATCCGTGGCGAGCATGATCTCGACAGCTATGATCTCGTCGTCTTTTCCTACGAGGACCTGTTTCTTGACGCCCATCACGCGCTGGCGAACCGGATATCAGAGCCTTACGAGGACCGGATCGATTACAACCTCTTCATCACGCGCAGTCTGCCCAACTGGATGGCGTCGTGGCTGCAGCAAAGACTGAAGAAGACGAAGAACAACCCCGATCATGCGTTCAACTACGACACCAACCCCTTTTTCGTGACCGAAAAGGCCCTGCGTGTGTTCCGCAACTGGCTCGCCCACATGCGCGAAGTCGACGCCGCGATCACCGCCGGTGGAACGTCGATGACCGGCACCGCGCGCAACGTCGGCGCAGTCTATGACAGCTTCTATGTCGACGAGGCGCATCGCCGCCAGATCGTGGAACAGCTTGGGCTGGACCCCCGGAACCTCGATCTGCCGGAGATCAGCACCCATGGTGGCGGATCGTCCTTCTCGGGCGTGAAGGTGACGGATCCGACCCAACTCGACGTGGCGGACAGGTGGTCGCATTTCCGCGACAATGCCTATTTCGTGCACCTGATGGCGATCCTGTGGACGAATGACGAGGTTCGCGACCTGTGTTTCCGGCATTTCCCGGATTCCAGCCGCATCCTCGACACCTTCCTCAAGACCGGTGAAACCGGCGAGTTGCGCCAGGCCGTCTGATCGCACACCAATACCGAAACGGCGCCCTGCGACACGGGGCGCCGTTTTCTATTTCCCGGACGCGTCGCGCCGGGCCAGCGCCTCTTCGATAGCCTTGAGCCTGTCCATCACCTCTTCGCGGTAAAGATCGGTCGCGGCGTTGGCTTCGACGTCATGCGCTTCCTGCATCGAATTGACGATCAAGCCGACAAGCAGGTTCACGACGGCAAACGTGGTGACCATGATGAACGGGACGAAAAATACCCACGCATAGGGGAACGTCTCCATCACAGGGCGCACGATGCCCATCGACCAGCTTTCCAGCGTCATGATCTGGAACAGGGAATAGGCCGACCTGCCCAGTGTGCCGAACCATTCGGGAAACGCCGCACCGAACAGTTTCGTGGCCATGACGGAGCCGATGTAGAAGATGATCCCCATCAGAAGGAACACCGACCCCATTCCCGGCAAGGCGGTGACGAACCCTTCGACCACCCGGCGCAGACGCGGTGCGACCGAGATCACGCGCAGAACCCGCAGGATCCGCAGCGCCCGCAGGACCGAGAAGATCTGCCCCGTCGGCACAAGCGAGATGCCCACGATCACGAAATCGAAGATGTTCCATCCGCTGCGCCAGAACCGCCCGCGATGGGCAAACAGCTTTGCCGCGATCTCGACCACGAAAATGGCGAGGCACAGCTTGTCGAGGGTCACGATCAGGGACCCCGCCGATGTCATCACCGGTTCGGACGTCTCGAGGCCGAGGATCACCGCGTTGAAGATGATCACCCCGATGATCACGTTCTTGACGATGTCTCTTTCAAGATACGCGGCAACGCGTTCGCGGATGGTCATGCATGGCACTCCGTGTTTCGCTCGGGATATGGTCTGCGCACAGGATCACCGCAAGGTGGAAACACCAGATCGGGCTGGCTCCGGGTCTGCCTGCGCAGCAAGGATGAAACGCCAATGAGAGATGCACAATTGTCGGGCAGGCTGATCTTTCGCTGGATCGTGTTCCTGCTTGCCGCCGGCTATTGCGTGAGACAGGTCCTATACGGCGGTTTCGACGAATTCGGCGGGCCGTTCCGGTTTCTCACGAACTGGGCCCTGTTCTGTTCGTTCTTTGCCGCAAGCCGGATGATCGCCCGGGAAGAGGGCCGCACTGACAAGCGTTGGGACGGCTTTGTTGGAATGACGGCTGTGCTAAATTTCATGGTCGTCCTGCTCTACTGGCGTCTGTATTTCGCTGATCCTTCATCGGTAACGCGCAACGGCGAACTCTCGGCATGGTGGCTTGAGGGATATCTGCATGCGTTGGGCCCTGCCCTGCAATGGATCGACGCGCTGTTCATCCATCGCGGCTTTCGGCGGCCACTTGCCTCGGCGGGCTGGCTGATCGGCGGCGTCGCAGCCTATTTCGCATGGATCGAATTCGCGGTGGCTCCGCTCAACGACACGCCGGCGGGATCGGTCACAAGCGGCCTGCCCTACAGGTTTCTCAACAATCTGGAGCCGGCGGGCAGGATCGAATTCTATGCCACCAACGTGGGCTTTGCGCTCGTCGTTCTGGCGTTGTTCACCGCGATGGCATGGATCATCAGCCGTGCTCTTCCGAATCCAGCAAGGCACGAAGACCGGCGCGGTAATCGGGATATCTGAGCACGACACCCAGCTCCAACTTGATCCGGTCGTTCCGCACCTTCTTGCTTTCGGAATAGAAGCTGCGGGCCATCGGGCTCATCTCGGCGGTTTCGAAATCCTCGGCCGGTGGAATCGGCAGACCCAGAAGGCGGGCCGCTTCTTCGATCACATCCTCGGGCGGAGCGGGATCATCATCACAGACGTTGTAGACGGCACCGGGGTTGGGCCGTTCGATCGAGGCCCAAAGCACCTGTGCGATGTCGTCGACATGGGTCCGGCTGAAGACCTGTCCCGGTTTTATGATCCGGCGCGCCGTGCCCTCCCGCACCTTGGCGAAAGGGCCACGCCCGGGGCCATAGATGCCCGCGAGGCGAAAGATATGCAGCGGAAGGCCCGGGATTGCCGACCATGCGGCCTCTGCGTCCACCCGCGCCTGGCCGCGAGCGGTCGCCGGGTTCAGCGGCGTCGTTTCGTCAACCCAGTCGCCATCGTGATCGCCATAGACGCCGGTGGTGGACAGGTAGCCCACCCACTCGAATTGCGACGCGCGCGAGGCGATCTCATCATGCAGGGCGCCAAGGACGGGATCACCGTCAGGGCCGGGCGCGGCCGATACCAGCACATGTGTCGCGGCATCCAGCGCAGGGGCCATATCGGCGCCGGGCCAGATGCGCGGCTCCACCCCCTCTGCCATGAGACGGTTCGCCTTGTCCTCGGACCGAGTCGTGCCGATCACCCGCCAGCCGCGCGACAGCAAGAGACGGGTCAGCCCACGGGCCGAAAAGCCATGACCGAATGAAAGAAGTGTCTTTTCCATGATCTCCTCGTGGCGCAAGCCCAACGGAATCGCAAGCGGACGGTTCGCCATTCCGACGGCGTCTTGAGGTCGCCGTCGGAACGACCCGCGGTCTGGCCTGCCCCTACTTGCCCTTCCAGACAGGATCGCGTTTTTCGGCAAACGCGCGGGCGCCTTCTTTCTGGTCCTCGGACCGGTAGAGCGCCTCGACCGTCGGAAACTGGCTGCGGGTGATGCGGTTGAGCGCGTCTTGGAATTTCATGTCCTCGGCCTCGCGCACGATCTCCTTGATGGCGGCATAGACAAGGGGCGGACCGGAGGCGAGGTGTTCGGCCAGTTCGCGCGCCTCGTCCATCAGGTTCTTGGCCGGGACGATCCGGTTCACGAGGCCCCAGCGATGCGCCTCCTCGGCATCGAACCAGCGCCCGGTCAGCAAAAGCTCCATCGCGATGTGATAGGGGATGCGCTTTGGCAGCCGGATCGAGGCCGAATCCGCGACCGTGCCCGACCGGATTTCGGGCAGGGCAAAGGTGGCGTGATCGGCGGCAAGCACCATGTCGGCCGACAACGCGATCTCCAGACCGCCGCCGCAGGCGATGCCATTCACGGCCGCGATGATCGGTTTGTTCAGGCCGCGCAATTCCTGCATCCCGCCGAAGCCTCCGACACCGTAATCCCCGTCAACGGCGTCACCCCCGGCGGCGGCTTTCAGATCCCATCCCGCGGAAAAGAACTTTTCGCCCGCGCCGGTGATGATGGCGACGCGCAGATCGGGGTCGTCCCTGAACTCGCGAAAAACCTCTCCCATGATCCGGCTTGTGGCCAGATCGATGGCGTTTGCCTTGGGTCTGGCCATCGTTACCTCGAGAATCGGGCCAAGGCGCTCGGTCCGGATGGGCGTGTCGGTCATCGGGGGTCTCCTTCGATATCGCGCAATTGGATCACGGCGTCGGCAGCGATTGCCGCGCCGCTGGCGGTCAGGATGAGCGGGTTGATCTCTGCCGTTTCGAGCGTTTCGGAATGGGCGACAGCAAAGGCGGCAAAGGCTGTGGCGGCGGCGCGCATGGCGGCATGTTCCGTCAGCCCCAGATCGGCCAGCGCATGTTCAAGCGTGGCCTCCTGCAACGGCAAGAGAAGGGTGTGAACCGTGCCCCTGTGCGCCTCGACCCCGGCGCCACCCGCCCCCACGACCATCACGATCCCCATCGCCGGATCGTGCCGGGCCCCGAGGATGATTTCGCGACGGGGATCGGGGACCATCTCTTCGATCAGGATTTGGGCAAGGTCATGCCCGTGGTCGGCAAGTGCGGATTGCATCCGCGTCACGGCGCGGACCACTTCGTTCGGCCCAAGCGACAGGGAGACGCCCCCGATTGCCGCCTTGTGCAGGATTGCCCCCGACAGCGCCTTGATCGCAACCGGCACGTCAAAGGACCGCGCCGCGATCGGCGCCTCCTCGGGCGTGGCAGCAATGTGGCGAGGCACAGCGATGCCGGCCGCCGCGAACATCGCCTTGGCAGCCTGTTCGTCGAGGGTGCGCACCGGCGCATCCGGCAAGGGGGGCAGAAGTTCCGGACAAGGCCCGGCCCCATGGTCAGCGATGGCCAAGGCTGCGGCATGGCCCATCGCCTCGATGGCTTCGGCAAAGCCGCCCAGCGGAACAAGACCATCCGCGAGGATGCGCTCTCGCAACGCAGGCTCCAGCCCTTCGGGGAGGATACCCGCGACAATCGCGGGCACGCCCAGACGATCCCGCACTTGCGTCATCGCGCGGATCGCCGGCAGCCACGGTTCGTCCAGCCGGTCCGGCCCGGAAGGTGGCACATCAAGGATGAAGGCCACCTGATCGGCGACGCCCTCTGCCAGATCGACGATGATGTCGGCGATCGCCTCCTCGTCTTCAAGCGACGCCCCGGTATTCGAGGTGTAGGGCAGGTTCAGATCCAGCGGGTTCGACACCGCTATCGTCCGGGGCAGTCGCGCGGTCAGCGCTTCAGCCCGATCCGGTAACGGCGGCGGCAGCTCGATCCCCCATGTCGCAGCAGCTCGCGCGACCTGCCCGTTCAGCCCGCCCGAGAACGACACGATGGTGGCCCGGCGCCCGCGCGACACGCCACCCACCGACAGAATCTTGAGCGTCTCGACAAGCGCCTTGAGGGACGACACCTCCCGGATACCGAACCGGTCCACAAAAGCCCGCCAGACAGCGCTTTCCACAAGGATCGCGGCGGTATGGCTTTGGGCGACCTGCGACCCAAGCGCGCCGTCCCCACCCTTGAGCGCCACGATCGGAACCCCGGCCTTCGCCGCCCTCCAGCAGGCCCGACCAAGGGCCGCGCCGTCATCCAGCCCCTCGAGATAAAGCCCGATCGCCTTGACGCGGGGATCATCGAGCAAGGCCTCGATGCATTCGGCATGCCCGATCTGCGCCTGATTGCCGATCGAGATGGCATAGCCGAGGGGAAAGGCCCTTTCGACACAGGCGATCCCGATCATGAAGGCGCCGGATTGCGATACGATTGCGGCCCCCGGAACCGCGACCTGCCGCGCCAGAACATCATCGCCAAAGACGGCGGCGCCATCGAACTGGTTGATGACACCAAGGCAATTCGGCCCGATCAGGGCCATGTCGCCCGCGGCCTCTGCCAGACGTATTTCGAGGTCTGCACCATAGGCACCGATCTCGCGAAACCCCGAAGAGATCACGACCGAGCCGCCCACGCCAAGGGCCGCAAGTTCACCCACCGCCACAATGCTGCGTTCGGGCGACAGGGCGACAAGCGCCGCGTCCGGTATGAACGGTAAATCCGCGATTGAGGGGGTGCAGCGCACGCCTGCGATATCCTCGCGGGTCGGGTTGACGACGGCGATATCGCCATCGAAGCTCGCCCGTCGCGTCGTCCGGATCGCGGAAGCGACATGCCGCCCCCCCACGAAGACGATGCTTCGGGGGCGGAGCAGCCTGTTCAACCGGCGCTGCGCCACGTCAGGCGCCCAGCGCGCGCAACAGATCGCGACTGATGATGTGACGCTGAATTTCCGAGGTGCCATCCCAGATGCGCTCCACCCGGGCATCGCGCCAGAAACGCTCCAGTGGATAGTCTTCCATCAATCCCATGCCGCCGTGGATCTGGATCGCGGCATCCGTGACACGCGCCAGCATCTCGGAGGCATAGAGCTTGGCGCTTGCGATTTCGCGGTTCGCGGGCAGGCCCTGATCCAGCCTGTCGGCGGCGGCGAGGGTCAGCAGATCGGCGGCGTCAATCTCTGTGATCATGTCCGCCAGTTGAAAACTCACGCCCTGAAACTTGCCGATCTTCTGGCCGAATTGTTCGCGCTCGGCGGCATAGCGCAAGGCATAATCAAACGCACGGCGGGCGCGTCCGACGCTCATGGTCGCAACGGTGATCCGCGTGGCATAAAGCCATGTGTTCATGACATCGAACCCGGCATCGACCTCACCCAGAACCTGACCCGAGGGCAGGCGGCACTCGTCGAAGTCGAGGATCATGTTCTTGTAGCCCCGGTGACTGACCGAGGCATAGCCGTCGCGGATCGTGAAACCGGGATGGCCTCGATCCACGAGGAAACAGGTGATCCGTTTTTTCGGGCCCCGTGGCGTCTGATCCTCGCCCGTCGCGACAAAAACGATCAGGAAATCCGCATGATCCGCGCCCGAGATGAAATGCTTGGTTCCGTTGATGATCCAGTCGTCGCCGTCGCGCCGCGCCATGCATTTCATGCCGCGGATGTCGGAACCGGCGCCGGGTTCGGTCATGGCAAGGGCATCCATCCTCTCGCCCCGCACCGCGGGCATCAGATACCTGTCGACCTGATCGCCCTCGCAGGCCATCAGGATGTTCTGGGGCCGACCGAAGAAATGGGTAAGGGCCATCGATCCCCGACCCAATTCCCTTTCGACCAGCGCGAATTCAAGATGGTTCAGGCCCGCGCCACCGACGTTTTGGGGAAAGTTGCAGGCGTAGAACCCCAGTTCGAGCGTCTTGCGTTTGATCTCGGTCGCGATTTCCGCCGGAACCTCGCCACTCCGTTCAACAAGATCTTCGTGGGGATAGATCTCTTTCTCCACGAAACTCCGCACGGTGTCGGCGATCATCTCCTGCTCGTCCGAAAGGCCAAACTGCATCGATGTTCTCCCCGCCATCATCCCGGATCAGATTGGAGCCATTGGGCGACAGCGCATGCCGGGATGCGACATTGCGATGGCGCGCACAGACCCGCCTCCCGATTCAGGTCGCGTAATCAGACCCTTCGGCGTCGAGCAAGGCACGCAGTTCGGCGAGGTGGCGTTCGTCCTGTTCGGGATAATCTTCAAGCTCTCGTGCCGTCTTTTCGGCGATGTGATCAGGCAGCACCCGAAGCCGCTGGCCGGTTTGAAGCGCGCGGATATAGGTCTCGGCCGCGCGTTCGAAGTAATAGAGCCTGTTGAACGTCTCGGCGACGGTCTGGCCAATGACCAGCACGCCGTGATTGCCCATGACCATCACCTTTTTCGAGGGATCGTCGAACAGCGCGGCACATCTTGCGCCCTCCTCCTCGAAGGCCAGCCCGCCGTAATCTTCGTCGATCACCACCCGATTGAAGAAGGTCGCGCAGTTCTGGTCGATCGGCGGAAGCCGCGAATCCGCCAGACTGGCCAGAACCGTGGCAAAGATCGAATGGCAATGCATGGCGCAGCGCGCATGAGGCACATGCGCATGGATGCCGCCATGCAATCCATAGGCCGTCGGATCAGGGGCATTCGGCCCTGTCATCGCATCGGGATCGTCAAGATCGACAACGATCAGGTCCGAGGCCCGGATACGGGCAAAGTGCCGCTGATTGGGGTTCATCAGGAACTTGCGGCCATCATCCGAGATCACGAACGAGAAATGGTTCGCCACGGCCTCGTGCATATTGAGCCGGGCCGTCCATCGAAACGCCGCCGCCAGATCGCAGCGCTCTGTCCAGTGATTGATGTTGGAACCGTGGTTCGCCATCGCTTGATCCTTTGCCGTTACATTTCCAGACTAGGCGGGTCACGCGTCGGCGCAAGTGTCCTTCATGTCCGGGCCCGCGCGAGACGATTGGCTTGCCAAGGAAACCCGTTCGTGGTGATAGATTGAAATGGTTACATCTGCACAAGACATCCTCAGCCCTGCCGCACCGCCGCCCGAGGCCTTTACCGACCCGGACGCCGCCATTGTGCGACTTCAGGAGCTGTATCGCCTTTCGACGCAATTCCTGTCGGAACACTTCTCCGACGCGATGGAGAATGGCCGGCCGGCATCGCGCATCCGGGCGTTCTACCCCGAGATCAGGTTGACGATCTCGACCTTCGAGCTGACGGACAGCCGGCTGAGTTTCGGTCACGTCGCCGAGCCCGGGGTCTATTCGACCACGATCACAAGGCCGGACCTTTTCGCCAATTACCTCAGGCAGCAGATCAAGCTTCTGATCCAGAACCACGATCAGCCGGTCGTGATCGACATGTCGCACACGCCGATGCCGGTTCACTTTGCCGTGGCTGATGACCCGAGCGTGTCTGTTCCGCAGGAAGGGGCCATCGGCTTTTCGCTGCGTGACGTCTTCGATGTGCCCGACCTCGCCACCACGAATGACGATATCGTCAACGGCGACG
The DNA here is from genome assembly GCF_004000435.1 of Alexandriicola marinus. Taxonomy (GTDB): domain Bacteria; phylum Pseudomonadota; class Alphaproteobacteria; order Rhodobacterales; family Rhodobacteraceae; genus Alexandriicola; species Alexandriicola marinus. The sequence goes on along the minus strand of NZ_RBVZ01000002.1, from coordinate 1,088,731 downwards.
GCTATGTCTATCCGGACGGATCGACGCCGCTTGCCCCGTTCACGGCGCAGCGCGTGGATTATTCGCTGGCCCGGCTGGCGCATTACACCGCCACCTCGGCCGAGCATTTTCAGAATTTCGTGCTCTTCACCAACTACCAGTTCTATGTCGAGGAATTCGAAGCCTATGCCCGCAAGGTTCTGGCCGATCCCGAGAGCGGCTATACCGCCTTTGTGGCCACCGGAAACCAGGTGATCCATGGGCCGGACGATCCGCTAAGGCCGCCGCCAAAGATGCCGCAGATGCCGACCTACCACCTCAAGAGGGCGGACGGCTCAGGCATCACGCTGGTCAATATCGGGGTCGGCCCCTCGAACGCGAAAACGGCAACCGACCATATCGCCGTTCTCAGGCCTCATGCGTGGCTGATGGTCGGCCATTGCGCGGGCCTGCGCAATTCACAAAGGCTGGGCGATTTCGTTCTGGCGCATGCCTATCTGCGCGAAGACAAGGTGCTGGATGACGACCTGCCCGTCTGGGTGCCGATCCCGCCGCTGGCAGAGATGCAGGTGGCCCTTGAAGGGGCGGTTGCCGATGTGACCGAACTCGAGGGCTATGACCTCAAGCGGATCATGCGGACGGGAACGGTTGCGAGCTTTGACAATCGAAACTGGGAGCTTCGTGATCAGCGTGGTCCGGTTCAGCGGCTCAGCCAGTCGCGGGCCGTCGCTCTTGATATGGAAAGTGCCACGATTGCGGCCAACGGGTTTCGTTTCCGGGTGCCCTATGGCACGCTTCTGTGCGTGAGTGACAAGCCGTTACACGGGGAACTGAAACTTCCCGGCATGGCCTCGAGTTTCTACAAGACGCAGGTGTCGCGGCACCTGATGATCGGAATTCGAGCAATGGAACGATTGAGCGAGATGCCGCTGGAGCGACTTCACAGCAGGAAGCTGCGTAGCTTTGAAGAGACGGCCTTTCTCTGAATTTCGCCATTTTTACACAAATAGTGCTGTTTACACTTGCAATACGGCCCAAATCGTTGTGGAGCTATACCAGATAGCGTGGACCGACACGAACAGGCCCCCATAGGGGGTGCAGAATCAGGGAGAAAGACAATGGCCAAACCGATGACCAAATCGCAGCTTGTGACTGCGCTTGCCGAAAAGACCGAGAGCGACAAGAAAACGGCCGGGGCCAGTCTTGATGCCCTTATCCAGATCATCACCGAAGAAGTGTCGAACGGCGGTGCCGTGACTCTTCCCGGCGTCGGCAAGATCTATTGCCGCGAGCGGCCCGAGCGCATGGTGCGCAACCCGGCCACCGGTGAGCAGATCAAGAAAGAGGCCGACAAGGTCGTCAAGATGACGATCGCGAAGGCTCTGAAGGACAGCGTCAACGGCTGAACCTCGCAAGGTTAGAGAAATCGGGAAAAGGGTCGCCTTAGCGGGCGGCCCTTTTTCTATGCCAGGATCAGGAATGCCAGCGGAATGGGCGCCACGGCAATCGCGATGGTTCCGATGAAGGCCCAGACCCCGTAAAGACCGCTGAGCCCCGCCGCAAAGGCCAGCCCACCCCCGCCGCCGAGGATCGAGTTTCCGGGCAGATTGATCGCGAGGCCCAGCAGGAGATAGCGGCCGTTGACAAGGCCCCGGGTCAGCCCTGCGGGAAAATACGAAAGGATCAGCTTTTCCCTGTCTTCAGCGGCCACTTGATCGAGGTCGTCCACCAATGCGGCCGCGCGGCCCAGACCGATCCAGGCGAGGGCCCTGCACAATGGCCCGCGCGGCACGATGCGCGCCACGATGAATGACAAGGACAGCGCCCCGACCATGCCGAAGTAGACGATCGGGGCCGCCGCGCTTCCGAACATCAGCAAAAGGCCGAATCCGATCTCGGCTCCCGGGACGAAGGGTATCGCCGCGGTAAGCACATAGGCCACGAGGGCCAGAATCACGATCCGATGGATCATCGGCTCGTTCATGAGACTTGTCTCAAGAAAGCTTACATTCTGGAAAGCCAGCCCGATCATCCAGCCCATGGCCAGCAGGACGAGATAGAAGACAATGGCGCGCCGCCGCCGCCAAAGGCCGGTCAGTATGGCGCGCATGCGAAACCACTCGGCATAAGGCTGGTCGCCCCGCGCTGACGGCAGCAGCGCTGCCAACGACCGCCACCCTCGATCCATGTCAATGTCGTCACGGGGCGGCGGCCCCGAAACGGTTTGTGCCGACGTGGCACGCCATACACACCGCGAAGAAACAGGCCGCCAGATACATGATCATCCTCTGCTCTCATCTTGGGCGCAGGCCGGGATCATTAAGGACATGCGGCAGCTTTGCCAACCGATAGAGAAAGACTTGAATGGTTCGCCACCCGCCCGCCCCGTTCGCAAGGGTTCTGGTCAACGACAGTCACTCTGATTAGGAGGGTCGAAGATGAAGGGAAGGGCACTTGATGGATATCCGCGCAATACTGATGGGTCTTGCCTTCGCCTTCATGTGGTCTTCGGCGTTTACTTCGGCGCGGATCATCGTGGAATATGCCCCGCCCATGGGATCGTTGTCGCTGCGGTTCCTGATTTCGGGGCTGATCGGGATCGGGATCGCCACCCTGATGGGCCAGTCGATGCGACTGACTTCCCGGCAATGGCGCGCGGTCATCATCTTCGGCATCTGTCAGAACGCGCTTTACCTCGGGATGAACTTCGTCGCGATGCAATGGGTCGAAGCCTCCCTCGCGGCGATCATCGCTTCGACGATGCCGCTTATTGTGGCGATCGCGGGTTGGCTTGTCTTTGGTGACAGGCCAAAGCCCCTCGCCATTCTCGGCCTTGGTGCGGGGATCGCGGGGGTCTTTCTGATCATGGGGCTGCGCATGACGGGCGGGGTCGATCTGCTGGGCATCCTGCTCTGCTTGATCGGGGTCATCTCGCTGGCAGTGGCGACGCTTGCGGTGCGCAACGCCTCTTCCGGGGGGAACCTGCTGATGGTCGTGGGCCTGCAGATGCTGGTCGGCGCTGCCGTTCTGGCGCCGCCTGCCTTCCTGTTCGAGACATGGTCGGTGGACTGGAACTGGTCGCTTGTCGCGGCGTTCATCTATACGACGCTGGTGCCCGGTCTGCTTGCCACGTTCACCTGGTTCGTGCTCGTCAACCGGATCGGCGCCGTGCGCGCGGCAACGTTCCACTTCCTAAACCCGTTCTTCGGCGTGGCAGTCGCAGCCGCGATCCTGAGCGAACGGCTCGGCCCCCTCGACGTGCTGGGCGTGGCTATCATCGCGGCCGGGATCCTCGCGGTGCAATTGTCCAAGCAACCGGCAGCCGTTCCGGCAAAATCCTAGCGAAGCAGCGTATCGCCAGGATCGAGCCGGGGCGTCAGCTCGATCAAGGCGCCATCCTCCGCGTCGGGATCAGAAATCCGGTTTGCCACGATTTCGGCGGCACGGCGGCCCACATCCCGGCGGCAGGCATCCATCGTGGCAAGTTTCATCGGCAGACCATCCAGCAATTCGACGCCGTTGAACCCGGCCAGACCGATCCTTCCGGGAATGTCATAGCCCTGTTCCATCAGGTACAGCAGGCCGCCTGCCCCGATCATGTCATTCGAATAATAGAGAAAATCGAGATCCGGTGTGCGTTCCAGCATGCGCTGCGTCAGCTCCCGCCCCTTGTTGAGCGCCGAGGGGCCTTCGTAGAATTCCCGGTCCGCGATCTCGATCCCGGCGCGGCCCAGCGTCCTGATGAAGCCTTCGAACCGCTTCCGGGCCCGGTGATCCAGCGGCATCTTTGTTCCGACGAACCCGATCCGTGAATAACCCGCCGCGATTATCTCTTCGGCCATCATGCGACCCGCGCGGCGGTGCGAGATGCCGACACAGGCGTCGATCGGCTCCCCATCCACATCCATGATCTCGACCACTGGCACGCCGCAGCGTTCAAGCATCGCACGCGAGGCGTCGGAATGCTCGATCCCGGCGATGATCACACCGGCCGGCCGCCACGACAGCATCTCGAACAGGACCTTTTCTTCCTTTTCGGGAAGGTAATCCGTCACGCCGACCACCGGCTGCAGGACGGTATCCTCCAGAACCTCGGAGATACCCGACAGAACCTCGGGAAAGACCATGTTGCCCAGCGACGGGATGATGACGGCCACAAGATTCACGTGGCTCGAGGCCAGCGCGCCCGCGATCTTGTTGGGCACGTATCCCATCCGCTTGGCCGTTTCCTGAACCTTGCGGCGGGTCGCTTCGCTGACATCGCCCTTGTTGCGAAGCACCCGGCTTACGGTCATCTCGCTGACACCCGAAGCCTCGGAAACATCGCGCAGGGTCAACGGTCGTTTGACTGTCGGTTTCGTCAATCTGGATCGTCCCGAAAAATCAGCCGGCCCACGATGCCGGTGGCCGCTTATACTCCTCAAGGATGCCGTGGCCAAGCGGCAGCATGCAACCTTTCAGGGCGTTGACGGATCGGCGCTGAACAGGCATGGAAAGGGTGGTCGGTCCCGTGGCTCAACTGGATAGAGCAGCCCCCTCCTAAGGGGCAGGTTGCAGGTTCGAATCCTGCCGGGATCACCACGAACCCCATAAACGACCGGTAGGTCTGCCTGGCCTTATGCCGAAGCGTGCAGAAGGCCGCGCGTGATATGCAATTGGCTGAGGAACGCGGGCTGATGTCGGCTGCGCCGAGCGATGAGAGATCGATAGCAGGCCTTGCCTACCCAGCAGGCAGCGTCGATGGGACACCGGGTGCCAAAGTGACAACGTCTTCAGCCGTGGCTACCGCCTTTGCCGAGCCGTTTCCTCGCGGATGACATTGCCCCTTTGGCAGGCACCAGACCCACGGCTTTGCCTAGACCATGAGGCGGCATTCCGGAATACAGGCTCTCATGGCCTTCGGGGCTGACTAGATAGGTTTCGTGCCATATACCGACATCGCCCCTCGACTTGCTGACCGCTTGGTTAAAGCGGGCCCAAGCCGGTTTATGAGGCTCCGCATGGGCAAAGGCTTCGAGGTCATCGAAGCTGCGCCAATACTGCACCGTCACCCCGGGTGTGGACGCGAGTGTTCCCAGACAACCGGTCTTTTCTGGCGTCAGTTTTCTTAGCCGACGCAAGAGCCGCATCATCGCCGAGAGCGGTGGCACCCATTTGTGAACCTTCCATGGCCGGTTGATGCGCATCGCGTGGGACACCGTGGTGTCCGATGGGTCGGAAAACCTGAGCCTGAGGGCCTGCGCGCGCGCGGCGAATGTCGACCCGGCGGCCGTCTATCGCCATTTCAAGTCCAAGGACGACATCCTGATCGCCCTGACGCATCGTGCTTTCGCCGAGTTGTCGGCGGCGATGCTCACAGACACGGAACAGTCGGGGGTTCTGACCGCCGAGGACGCGGTCATGACCGTCGGCCTCACCTATGTGGACTATGCAACACGCAATCCCAACATATTTTCCATGATGTTCGCCATTGCCGGAAAGTCGCCGGCAGAAAAGCTGGCGCAAGGCGGGGACAACAACCCGAATGCGTATCAGATTCTACAATCCGCGCTGCGTGCATGGCTGCCGGGACTTGATGACCAGAAACTTGAGGTGCTGTCGTTCGCGTTGTGGAGCAACGTGCACGGCCTGTCAGAACTCTTCAACAAGGGACTGGGACCGGTGACCGAGGCCGAACGCAGAATCCGCGCACGCGCTGTCTGCGCAATTGCGCTAGACGGCTGCAAGAGCGCTTTGCTGCGGTCGGATATCGGCTGAACGCGCGGGTCAGGGAGCCGGTTCGATGCCGACCGCGATCGCCATTGTTCCCATTGCCGAATGCAAGGTCAGGTCCGAAGCGGGACACCGAGGATTTCGCGCGCCTGCTGCCACGTGGCGACGGGGCGTTCGTATTTTTCGCACAGATCGACAGCCCTCTTGATGAGGGCAGCGTTGGAGGGCGCGAGCGTATCGCGGTCGAGGCGAATGTTGTCCTCGAGACCGGCGCGGGTATGACCCCCGGCCGCGATCGCCCATTCGTTCACGACAATCTGGCCGGCACCGATCCCCGCAGCACACCATTCGGCGTCAGGTGCGCGGGTCTTCATCAATTGGACATAGAAATCGAAGACCTCGCGATCGACGGGCATGGCGTTCTTCACACCCATGACGAACTGGACATAGAGCTTGCCATGAAGCAGCCCCTCGCCGTGCATCCGGATCGCCTGCAGAAGCTGGCTCAGATCGAAGGCCTCGATCTCGGGGGTGACCTGATACTTCCGCATCTCGGACGAAAGCCAGGCCACGAGGTCGGGGCTGTTTTCATAGACCCGCGTCGGGAAATTGTTCGATCCCACGGTGAGGGAGGCCATGTCCGGCTCAAGGGGCAACATGCCGCCCCTTTCGGTTCCGCTGCCGGAGCGTCCGCCAGTTGAAAACTGGACGATCATGCCGGGGCAGTGCTTTTCCAGCCCTTCCTTGAGCAGGGCGAACTTTTCAGGGTCCGAGGTCGTCGATCCGTCCGGATTGCGAACATGGCAATGCGCAATGCTGGCCCCCGCCTCGAACGCCTCCTGCGTGCTTTCGACCTGTTCCTCGATCGTGATGGGAACCGCCGGATTGTCAGCTTTTGTCGGAACTGATCCGGTGATCGCGACACAGATGATGCAAGGCTTTGTCATGGTCTTCCTGTTTCTTGTCGATGCGGTATGCGCAGTTCCGGCTATACTAGCCGTCATCACAAAGGATGCACGGGAAATGAGAGGCCTGAGCCCGGCCTGTCAACGCTCCTCATCGTCGAACGACCAGCCGCCGGAGCCAAGGATCGGAGCGGCGCGGGCGGTGTTCAGGTCGCTTCGGGAAAAGACGATCGGCGTGCGGACACCGGCGATCCCCTCGGGTTCGATCACCATGCCCCGGGCGACGGTCTGCGGATCCGAGAGCGCCTCGGGAACCGTGTTGATCGGCCCTGCGGGCACCGCAGCCTCCTTCAGCGCAGCGATCAGGTCTGCCCGTGTCCTGCGGGAGGTGGCGTCCGACAGGGCCACCGAAAGGCTGTCACGGTTGGCCACCCTGTCGGAATTCGCGGCATACTCGGGCGCGGCCGCGATATCGGGCAGGTCCAGCACACCGCAAAGCGACCGGAACTGGCGATCGTTGCCGCAGGCGATGATCAGGTGCCCGTCCGAGGCCGGAAAGACCTGATACGGGACGATGTTCGGATGCGCATTGCCCAGCCGCCGCGGAACGACATCCCCCAAGAGGAAATTCGCGGCCTGATTGGCCAGAACGCCGACGCCGCTATCGAGAAGCGACAGGTCCACATGCTGACCCTTGCCCGATCGTTCCCGTTCGGCAAGAGCCGCCTGAATTCCGATCACGCCATAAAGACCGGTGAAGATATCGATCCAGGCAACACCGATCTTCTGCGGTTCCCCGTTCGGATCGCCGGTCAGATCCATGATCCCGCACATGCCCTGCAGCAGGAAATCATAGCCCGGCTGCGCGGCCCTTGGCCCGGTCTGGCCAAACCCCGTGATCGAGGCATAGACAAGCCGTGGGTTCGAAGGCGCAAGCGCCTCGTAATGCAGCCCGAATTTCTCAAGCCCGCCGAGCTTGAAATTCTCGATCACCACGTCGGCCGTTGCGATCAACTCTTTCAGGCGGACCAGATCGGCAGGATCGCCGAAATCACAGGTGACCGAGGTCTTGCCCCTGTTGGCGGCGTGGAAATAGGCAGCCACCGTCTCAGTTCCGCCATCGGGCAGAGGGCGTTCGATGAAGGGCGGGCCCCATGTGCGCGTGTCATCGCCCGCCGGGGATTCCACCTTGATGACCTCGGCACCCAGATCGGCCAGCGTCTGCCCGATCCACGGCCCGGCAAGGATGCGGGCCAGTTCGACGACCCGCAATCCCTTGAGAGGTGCATCAGCCAAAGGCCTGCAATCCCGTTTGCGCGCGGCCCAAAATCAGAGCGTGAACGTCGTGGGTTCCTTCGTAGGTATTCACGGTTTCAAGGTTCTGGGCGTGGCGCATCACGTGATATCCGATCTGGATTCCGTTGCCGCCATGCATGTCGCGGGCCATGCGCGCGATATCCAGCGCCTTGCCGCAATTGTTGCGCTTCATGATCGAGATCATCTCGGGCGCGAACTTGCCCTGGTCCATCAGTTGGCCAACGCGCAGCGCACCCTGAAGGCCCAACGCGATCTCGGTCTGCATGTCTGCGAGTTTCTTCTGATAAAGCTGCGTTGCCGCAAGAGGCCGGTTGAACTGCTTGCGTTCCATCCCGTAGTTGTGGGCCCGAATCCAGCAATCCTCTGCCGCGCCCATCACACCCCAGCTGATGCCGTATCGCGCGCGGTTCAGACAGCCGAACGGACCACCCATGCCGCGAATGCCGGGCAGGATCGCATCTTCGCCGACCTCGACGCCCTGCATCACGATTTCGCCCGTGATCGACGCCCGCAGCGACAGCTTTCCGCCGATCTTGGGCGCCGAAAGACCCTTCATGCCCTTTTCGAGGATGAACCCGCAGACCTTGCCGTCATGCGCATCCGACTTGGCCCAGACGACGAACACATCGGCGATCGGCGAATTCGAAATCCACATCTTGGAGCCGGTCAGCCGGTAACCGCCATCGATCTTTTCCGCGCGCGTCTTCATCCCCGACGGGTCGGACCCGGCATCGGGTTCGGTCAGTCCGAAACAGCCGATCAGTTCACCCGCCGCGAGGCCCGGCAGATACTTCTGTTTCTGCTCTTCCGACCCATAGGCATGGATCGGAAACATCACGAGCGAGGATTGCACCGACATCATCGACCGGAATCCGCTGTCGATCCGCTCGACCTCGCGCGCCACCAGACCATAGGACACATAGCTGGCGCCCGCGCCGCCGTATTCCTCGGGGACCGTCACACCCAGAAGACCGGAGGCCCCCATCTCGGCAAAGATCGCCGGATCGGTTTCCTCGTTCATGTAGGCGGCCTCGATCCGGGGCGCGAGTTTGTCGGCGGCAAAGGCCGCGGCGGCATCGCGGATCATCCGGTCTTCTTCGGACAGCTGGTCATCCAGAAGGAAGGGATCCTCCCATTTGAAGGGCTGTCCCTTGTGAGTGCTGTCGGCCATCAGATCGATCCTTTCCGGGGCGGGTCATGCGCAGAAACTCTGTTCCAGCTCTTCAATATCTGCATCATTCTTGGAAATGAAACGCTATTCCTCCATCACTTGATGCATTAGATGCATGATCATGCGACAGCGACGTTTCCTTCCTTCCCTCAGCCAGCTTCTGGCCTTTGACGCAGTCGTGCGGCACAGGTCCGTGACGTCGGCGGCGACCGAACTGAACCTGACGCAATCGACAGTCAGCCGCCTGACCCAATCCCTGGAAGAACAGCTGGGGACAGACCTGTTCATCCGTCAGAAACGCAGGCTGATGCCGACGCAGGCCGCGCTGGCCTATCAAGGCGATATCCAACGGGCCCTCGACATGATCCAGCGGGCGTCGATGTCGGTCGTTGCCAATCCCGGCGGCGGGACCATCTCCCTCGCCGTGCTGCCGACATTCGCGACGCGCTGGCTGGGGCCGCGGCTGGGTGGGTTCTTCGAGGCGCATCCTGGCATCTCGGTGAACCTGTCGACCCGGATCCAGCGGTTCAGCTTCGAGACCGAGATTTTCGATGCCGTGATCTATTTCGGCGACCCGGACTGGCCCGACGTGCATCACCACAAGCTGTTCGACGAGGCGCTGACGGCCTGTGGATCCCCCGGTTTCCTTGACCGCAACCCGATCACGACACCTGAGGACATGTCCGGCTTGCCACTTCTGCGGCTCGAGAACCGGCCCGAAAGCTGGGCGGATTGGTTCGCCGGTCAGGGCGGGCAGATGACCGGGGCCGAAGGCATGGTCGTGGATCAATTCTCGATGATGATACAGGCCGCGATCTCTGGGCTGGGGATCGCGCTCCTGCCCGATTACCTCGCCCGGATCGAGATGGCCGAAGGACGCCTTCTGCCTGTCCTCGATGAGGCGGTGCCGGGATCAGGCTCCTACTGGCTGGCATGGCCGGAAGCCAAGGCCTCGCAAGGCGCCTTGTCCCGGTTTCGGGACTGGCTGGCCGATCAGGCCGCGGGCCAACACCCGGATCACATGTCGAGAAAGACCGTCTCTCCTTCGCCCTGAAGCCGGATATCGAACCGATACTCGCCCTCGCCCGTTTTGCGCGCGATCAGGGTGTCGGCACGGGGGCGCTGTTCGATCCGGTTCAAAAGCATGTCGCCGGAATTGTCCTCATCCTCGAAATAGATTCGCGTGCTCAGACCGATGTTGATCCCCCGCGCGACGATCCACAGCGCGATGTGCGGGGCCTGCAACCCGCCATGCCGCAATGGGACGGGGCCCGGTTTCACGGTGCGAAGGGTGAATTCCCCGCTATCCTTGTCGGCAGCAAAGCGGCAAAAGCCGCTGACCTTCGGATCGGCACCGTCCTGCCCGGGAAACAGCCCGGCGGCATCGGGTTGCCAGCTTTCCATCATGGCATCGCGCAAGGCCCAGCCGGTGCCGTCATAGACCGAACCGCGGATCGTGATCACCTCGCCCCTGGCGCCGTCTGAGATCGGGCTCAGGCCAAGGTCTTCGGGATAAACCCCTTCGACCCCAGCGAATGTGGGGATGCAGCCGATATGCACATATGGGCCGGCTGTCTGGGATGGTGTTTCGGTCAGGATATCAAGTGGTTGCGTCATGTCACATGCCCTCCGGCTTGTTTTCGAACATTGTCTGCCGCCGCCCGCGCAGCACGATGTCGAATTTGTAGGCGATGTAATCCATCCCACGGCTGTTCTGCATGTCGAGGGGCGCGACGAGCCTGTCGATCTGCCCCCTGTCCTTGATCGTGTTCACGATGGGACACAGGTCGATCAGCGGATCGCCCTGAAAATACATCTGGCTGATCAGCCGCTGTCCGAAACCCGAGCCGAAGATCGAAAAATGGATATGCATGGGCCGCCAGTCGTTGGCCCGGTTGGGCCAGGGATAGGCGCCGGGGCGGATCGTCATGAATTCGTAATAGCCGTTTTCATCCGTGATCGTTCGCCCGCAGCCTCCGAAATTCGGATCGAGAGGTGCGAAATATGTGTCTTTCACGTGGCGATAGCGCCCGCCGGCATTGGCCTGCCAGACCTCGACCAGCGTGTTGGGAACGGCGCGTCCGGTTTCATCCAGAACCCGGCCATGAACGCGGATTCTCTCGCCCACCGCGGGGGCGGCGCCCTGAGTGAAATTGTAGATCAGGTTGTTGTCGAGCGGGCCCAGAAGGTCGTGCCCGAAGACGGGGCCCGTCTCTTCGATCAGGGTCGATTCCAGCGACAGAAGCGCCTGTTTCGGCGACCGCACGACGGATGTCTTGTAGTCGGGATCATAGGGAACCGGATGCACCTCGCGCCGGCGGGGCATGAGGGGGGCTGTCTCAGACATCGGTTGTCTCCATTTCTTCGAATGTTTTCCGCGCGAGCTTGATGGCGTGGTTGGCCTTGGGCACGCCGGCATAGATGGCGACATGCTGAAACGCCTCCATCACATCGGCCTTGCTGGCACCGGTGCGCGCCGTCGCGCGGATATGCATGGGAATCTCTTCAAAGTTTCCGGTCGCGGCCAGAAGCGCGAGTGTCAGCATCGACCGTTCCCGACGGCTGATCGCGTCCGACGCCCAGACAGTCCCCCATGCGGATTCCGTGATAAGATCCTGAAAGGGCGTGTCGAATTCCGTCTTGGTCGCCTCGGCCCGGTCGACATGATGATCACCTAGAACCTGACGGCGCACGGCCATGCCTGTGTCATACCTGTTTGTCATGCGATCGCTTCTCCTGCCTGCACGTCGACAGAAGTGTTGCACATACTGCATGGCCCATAAATTATAATGTTTTGGTTTTTACATAACCGATGAGTTAATAATGTTGGATCCGAACCTCAAATTGCGCCACCTGCGCTGCTTTCTTGAAGTGGCGCGTCTGGGCTCTCTTTCAGCGGCGGCACAGGCCCTGAACGTGTCGCAACCAGCGGCGTCCAAGACGATCCGTGAACTGGAAGAGATCCTCGGAACCTCCCTCTTCTCGCGCGCATCGCGTCGCTTGACCCTGACTCCGGCGGGCCGCGTCTTCCAGCAATCGGCCGGCTCCGCCATGGTCGAACTGCGCCGCGGTCAGGATCTGCTGCGCGGCGGCGCGCTCGAGCGGCCCAAGATCGCGGTCGGTGCGCTGCCGTCGGCCTCGACCGATCTGTTGCCCCGGGCCTGCCTCGCCTTCCGGGAGGAATGGCCCGATTGCCAGATCCGGATATCGACGGGGCCGAACTGGCTCTTGATGTCGCAGCTGCGCGAGGGTGATCTGGATATGGTCGTCGGGCGGATGGCGTCGGTTGCGGTGATGGATGGGCTGACCTTCCGGCAGCTTTATTCCGAAAAGGTCGGGGCCTATGTACGGGCCGATCATCCGCTGCTGCGTGACCCTTCGCCCGTCGCCGCGCTGATCGGATACCCCCTGATGTTGCCGCCGTCCGGTGCCGTCATCTCGCCCGTCGTGCGGGCCTTCCTGTCACGTCAGGGGATCGACAATCCGGCAGCCGCCTTCGAGAACGTCTCGCACGATATCGGGCGCCGGATCGTGGCCGAAAGCGATGTCGTCTGGTTCATCAGCCAGGGGGTCGTGCGCGAAGACGTCGATGACGGGCTTCTGGTGCCCCTGAGCCTTCCGACCGAACTCTTGGGCGGGCCGGTCGGCATCTCGATGCGCGACAATGCCGACTGGCCCATCGAGCAGAAGCACCTGATGGAGGCGCTGGTCGCCGAAGCGGAGCGAATGACGGCCGGCAACGGCCCGTTCGGCGCATCGGATCAGTAGGGCAAGCCGATGTAGTTCTCCGCAAGGTCCCGGCGCGCGGATTCAGACCTGGCAAGATGGTCCAGCGTCGCCTTGCGCATCTGCGGGGCAAAGCTGTCTTCGCCATCGAACTGATGAAGCATCGTCGTCATTTCCCAGCTGAAGCGCATCGCCTTCCAGATCCGGGCAAGCGCCCGGTCGGAATAGGCATCAAGCTTCGTGCTGTCGCCGTTCACGATTGCGTCGATCAGCCCCTCCTTGAGGTAGAAGACATCCGAGGCGGCAAGGTTCAGGCCCTTGGCTCCGGTGGGCGGCACGATATGGGCCGCATCCCCCACGAGGAACAATCGGCCCCAGCTCATGGGTTCGGTCACGAAGGAACGCAGCGGCGCGATGGACTTCTCGATCGACGGTCCGGTCACCAGCGTCTCGACGCTTTGCGCCGGCATGCGGCGTTTCAGTTCGGCCCAGAACTCGTCATCGCTCCAGTTCTCGGGTTTGTCGGTCAGCGGGACCTGAATGTAATATCGGCTGAGGTTCTCATTCCGCATCGAACACAGGGCAAACCCCCGATCCGAGTGGCAATAGATCAGCTCGTCGTTGGCGGGCGGGGTCTCGGACAGGATGCCAAGCCATCCGAAGGGATAGACCCTCTCGAATTCCTCACGGACGGTCTCGGGGATGGTCTTGCGGCTGACACCGTGAAATCCGTCGCAGCCCGCGACATACCGGCAATCGATCCGTGTCGGAGTGCCGTCGAGGATGCAGGTGACATAGGGGGCGTCGGACTTGGGATCGTTGATCACGACATCCTCGACCCCGTGCAGAATGGGTGTGCCCTGCCTGTCCTGCGCGGCATAAAGATCCTTCGTCACTTCGGTCTGGCCATAGACCATCGACCTCTTGTTCGTGAGGCCATGGAAATCGATGTGGATCATCTGATCTTCGTCCGCCAGGTAGCATCCGTCATGCGGGATGCCCTCGCGCCGCAATCTCTCGTCGACGCCGGCCTCCTGCAAGAGATCGACCGTTCCCCATTCAAGGACACCGGCACGAATGCGGCTGAGCACATGTTCGCGGCTCGACCTCTCAAGGATGATCGTCTCGACGCCGGCCTTGTTCAGGAGCTGCGACAGCAAAAGGCCCGAGGGGCCGCCCCCGATGATCACCACATCCGTCTTCATGTTCCCCACCTCCCGATAAATCCAGAGAAGACACCTAGTCCGGGCAATGCACCCCGGGAATGGACCGGTCGCGCAATGACTGGTACGAATCGTGCATGGAGCATGAAAACCGAATTCCCGTCTTTTCGCTTTTCGGGGAAACCGGCGCTTTCCCCGATGTGGTCCATTGCGAACGCATCCGGGATCGGGCACAGGGGCACGGATGGGTAATCGCGCCGCATCGGCACAGCCAGATGACCCAGCTTTTCTATATCGAGGAAGGCTCTGCCCGAACGCAGGTTGATGCCCGGTCCTTCGATCTGGAATCCGGGGATTTTCTTTATCTGCCGATCCTTGCGGTCCACGGGTTCGATTTCTCGCCCGGAACCGAGGGTTTGGTCCTGTCTTTCCCGCTGCCGGTGACCGCCTCGATCGGGCCCGCGCAAGACGATATCGCCGGATGCCTGTCGGCGCCCGTCACGGGGCGAGCCAGCGCCCCCCTTGTCGATCTGATCGGCCACATGACACGGCGACTGGCCGGCACTGGTGCCTTTCGTGCGCAGTCCGTCGTGGGACTGGCCCATACCATCCTTGCCGAAGTGGCCGAGGCCGGGCAAAGCGACAAGGCCGGACCGGACAGTGCGGCTACCGACCGTCTGCAGCGGCTTGATGCACTGATCGGCCGGCATCTTGGCGACAATTGGCGGCCCGGCGATTTCGCCGCCGCCCTGTCGGTCACCACCGGTCAGCTGAGCCGCATCTGCCGACAGGAACGCGGCATGAGCGCCGGCGCCTATATCGAGGCTGCGGTCATGACGGAGGCGTGTCGCTTGCTGGCGTTTACCCGGATGCCGGTGGCCGAGGTCGGCTATCGGACAGGCTTTGCCGATCCGTCCCACTTCTCGCGTCGGTTTCGCCTGTCACAGGGCGAGACACCGTCGGATTACCGGGCCCGGTTCAGCGGCTAGGCGTCACACCATCCGTATGACGGATTTGTCGATCGCCAGAACATAGCCGCGCCGGGCGATGTTCTTGACCAGAAGTTCGCTGACCATCTGGTTGCCCAGCGTGTCGCGCAGACGCTTGATCCGGGTGGCGCCCGCCGCCTCGTCGCAATCAGCGGAGGATCGGCCTGAAATCACGGCCTCGATCTCTGCGCCGGACAGAACCTCGTCATCCATCCGGGCTTCTGCCAGAACGCTGAGAGTCTCGATCGCGGCATCCGTCAGCTTGAATTCGAAATTGTTCAGCAGGACCGTGTTCTGCTCTCGCGCGATCAGAAGAGAGTTGACCTCGATCCCCTTTCTCTCGATCTGACCCATCCGCTGGTTCAGCGCGATCAGCATCACGAGAAACACCACCGCCGCGATCAGGAGCGAAGTCGCGAAGACCAGAAGCACGAAGATCACGAAACGATAGCTGTCGAGCGTCTCGGAAAACGCGGTTCCCGATTGGGCGAGGATCTCGAGCAGCTTGATTTCGGCCTGGCTCGTCAGATCGGCATTCTCGACGAACAGCTGTTCGACACGCGCGTTGAATGCATTCGCATCGGGAAGGTTGAGAAACAGCAGCGCCGCCGCAGCAAGAAGGATGCCCACGATGGCAGATATGCCGCCGATGACGATCCTGTTGCCGGTCTGCCGCGATTCAGTAGCGGAGGTAGTAGTCGCCTGCACTCTCTCTCCTTTCGTCGAGCCCCGCGTCATCGAAGACGCCGACGATGGTCAGAAGCTCCCACCCGTCTGCCGCCAGCTTCGGCCCAAGCTGGGATGCGGCATTCGCGGCAGAGCATTCGCCAGACACCTCGACCACACCGTAATGGAGCCGCAAGGGATCATCCTGTTTTGCCTTGTAATCGGCATAACAGGCGGCCTGTGCCGCTGTGGCCAGGAAGGCGAGGGTTGTCGGGATGGCGAAGAACTGTCTGAACATGCCTCACCATGACGTCGAGACGCGTTGATAGACAATAGCCAACCTGAACGACCGGGCCTGATAGCCGATAACACGCGCCCGTTATTGCCTGTCGAACGGCAAAAGGACGATCTGTTGGGCATCGCAACCGGGCGTCGCTGCCAGCCCAGACATACCGGAGAAAAGACCATGAAGACCCTGTTCAAATCTGTCCTGATCCTGGCCGCTGTCGCACAGGCCGCGCCTGCACTGGCCCTTGGTCGTGAAGATCGTCAGGAGCGGCGCGAAACCCGCGAGGAACGCCGGGACCTGATCGTTCCGGCCAGTTGCCTTGACGGCTACGACACCCGGGCAGGCACCGTGACGCTCTATACCGCCGATTGCCTGCGGGAGGGACATATCGAGAACCGCGAGTTGCCGCAGGATTGCCTCGTGACGTTCCGCGCTGAAGGAGAACGCGTTCGGGCCTATGACCCGGCCTGTCTCGAGGCTGCGGGCTATGTTTTGGCCGGCCAGTAAGCCGGTCGAGCAGTGATGCCGTGCGCTCAGCCCCAGTTGCGCGGTGTCTTGGGGGCGGAAGGACCGGACATGACCTTCCGCCCCTTTGGGCCGGATACGAACCCGACGGTGGTTGAGTCGGGGCGTGTTCTCTGGTTGTTGGAGGTATGGACAGGATCGTCGCAACCTTCGAACTGGAAGAGGCCGCCCGGGCCCGGAATTTTCGCCGGATCGCCGGCGTCGACGAGGCGGGGCGCGGCCCGCTTGCCGGCCCCGTCGTTGCCGCTGCGGTGATCATCGATCCCGCGCGAATTCCCCAAGGTCTGGCCGACAGCAAGACGCTGAGTGCGAAGCGCAGAGATGCCGCGCTCGAACAGATCGAAGCGCTGTGCGAGGTCGGCGTCGGTATCGCCTCGGTCGAAGAGATCGACCAACTCAACATCCTCTATGCCTCTCATCTGGCGATGTGCCGCGCGGTCGCGGCGCTGGGTGCCCCCGCGGATCACGTTCTTTGTGACGGCAATATGATCCCCCGGGATCTGACCTGTTCGGCCGAAGCCGTGATCAAGGGAGACGCGCGATCGCTGTCGATTGCCGCTGCCTCAATTGTGGCCAAGACAAAGCGCGACGCGATCATGGTGGATTTGGCGCAACAGCATCCCGGTTACGGCTGGGAGAGCAATTCCGGGTATCCGTCGAAAAGCCACAAAGAGGCGCTCCGAAATCTTGGTGTGACCCCACACCATAGACGCTCGTTCCGGCCGGTCCACGAAATCTTGTATCAAGCAAAAAACGCAAGCACCTGATTCAATAAAGTTTTTGACAGCGAATCGTCTCTGACTCATCTTTAGGGCCAACCAACGAGCGCAAAAAGCGCCGGGGACAGAGGCAGAAAATGACGAAAACGAAAGCTCCGGGCGCGCAAGCGCTCCCCCTTAACTCGATTCTTGACGGTGATTGCATCGAAGTGATGCGCAGCCTGCCAGAGGCGTCCGTCGACCTGATCTTTGCCGACCCGCCCTACAACCTCCAACTCCGGGGCGACCTCCATCGGCCCGACAACAGCCGCGTCGATGCGGTCGATGATGACTGGGATCAGTTCTCGTCCTTCGGGGCCTATGACACCTTCACGAAGAACTGGCTTGCTGCGGCACGCCGGCTTCTAAAGCCGAATGGCGCGATCTGGGTCATTGGATCGTATCACAACGTTTTCCGTCTCGGGGCCGAGTTGCAGAACCAGGGGTTCTGGATCCTGAATGACGTGGTCTGGCGCAAGTCCAACCCGATGCCCAACTTCCGGGGCAAACGGCTGACCAATGCCCACGAGACGCTGATCTGGGCCTCCAAGCAGGAAGGCGCGAAATACACGTTCAACTACGAGGCGCTGAAAGAGCTGAACGAGGGCATCCAGATGCGATCGGACTGGGTTCTGCCGATCTGCACCGGCCACGAACGCATCAAGGATGCAAGCGGCGACAAGGCGCACCCGACGCAAAAGCCCGAAAGCCTTCTGCACCGGGTTATCCTCGGGACGACCAACCCCGGCGATGTCGTGCTCGACCCGTTCTTCGGCACCGGCACGACCGGCGCGGTTGCCAAGATGCTGGGCCGCGAGTTCATCGGGATCGAACGCGAAGAGGCCTATCGCAAGGTTGCCGCAAAGCGCATCGAGAACGTTCGCAAGTTCGACAAGGAGGCGCTTCAGGTCACGACGCCCAAGCGCGCCGAACCGCGGGTCGCCTTCGGTGTCCTGGTCGAACGCGGAATGCTTCGCCCCGGCGAAAGGCTGTTCTCGCCACGCGGCAAGACGGCCAAGGTCCGGGCCGACGGCACGCTGATCGGCGAAGACGTCAAGGGGTCGATCCACAAGGTCGGCGCGCATCTGGAAGGCGCCCCGTCCTGCAACGGCTGGACTTACTGGCACTTCAAGAAGGACGGGAAGGACATCCCCATCGACATTCTGCGTCAGCAAATCCGCGCGGAGATGCGCGAGAACTGACGCGACACGGTGTTACCGCCGGTGCCCGTGGCATGACAAACCGCCCGGGCACGAACTGCCCCGCCTTTTGGCGGGGCCTCTTTTTTGCGCAAATCGAACCGATCTCCATCTCGGGCTTTGACGCCGGGTAAACTCGCGCTAAAGTTTTCGGAGCGCCATTTTGCGCATAGCCATGGAGGACCTCCAGAATGACTCTGAAGACCATGACGACTGCCATTGCCCTTATCGTGTTCCCGACACTGTCGTTCGCGATGGGCTGTTCCCTTGAAACGCATACGACGGACACGGCGATGTCCTGCGCCGAGGGAACCATGATGGACAACGAGACCGGCACCTGCGTGCCGGTTGTCACCGGTTAAGAACCGGGACAGGTGCCGCCCCGCCTTATCGGCGGGGCCACTTTCCTAGCGGATGACGTGAACCGAACAATTGGCGTGCCGGACAACCCAATCGGCCGTCGATCCGATGAATACGTCTTTCAAACTGTGCCGATGTGATGCCATGACGATGCAGTCGATACCGTTGTCTTGGGCATGATCGGCGATCCGCCGTCCGGCGTGACCCTCGACAACGACAGCCTTTGCACCGTCCAGCCCGTCTGCGAGCCGTTTCAATTTATGGTCCAGATCGGCGCGCGTCTGGGCAAGGATCTCGGCGGGGATCTGCATTGCCGCATAGGCGGGCATCGTCTCCATCACATGCAGGACGGTAAATTCCGCCCCCTCACCGGCAAGCCGTTTCGCCACCAGAAAAGAGGCCTGCGTGTCATGTGTCTCGTCGAAAATCACGGGCACTAGGATGTTCTTGTACATGGCGGTGTCTCCTCCTGATCCGAAGCTGGGGATCGGAAGAAGTCTGGCCGGGATCGCGCACCCCGGCCTTGAGCCATGTCAAACCGGATGGCGCCGGTCAGTCGTCGTCGTCACCGCGCATGCGGGCCACGTGAAAGTCGACCATCTTCGCGACCATCTCTGACCCGTCGCCGCGGGCGGCGGCCTCGCTCAGCGCGCCAAGGGCGCCTTGCACCATCAGCGAGGTCGATCCGTTGTCGCGCACCATCTGGTCGTAATAGCCCACGTCCTTGGCCGCGTTCTGGATGGAAAAGGCAAGCTGGTCGGGAATTCCGTCGATCGCATAGGCGGCCATGAAATCCATCATGCCCGATCGCAGCGGCCCGGCCGCCATCACGTCGTACAGGGCCTTTCGGTCGATCCCGGCGACATCGGCCATCCCGAACGCCTCTGCCATCGAGTTGGCGACGGTCATGCCGAAGAAGTTGTTGATCAGCTTGACCGTGTGACCCGCGCCCAGCGCCCCGAGGTGAAAGACGTTCTCGCCCAGATCCTGCAGAACCGGCTCGACGCTGGCGAACGCGGCCACATCACCGGCGGCCATGATGTTGAGCTTGCCATCCTTTGCATGGGCCGGCGTCCGGCCCAGTGGTGCATCGAGGTAGCTTGCGCCCGCGGCCTCGACCTCGGCGCCAAGCGTTCGCGTAGAAAGCGGCAGGGACGTACCGAAATCGATCACGCAAGCCCTGGGCCTGACACCCGCGATCACACCATCGGGGCCGCGCATCCGCGACTCGACGCTGGCGCTGGTATCCATACACAGCATGACGATGTCCGATGCGGCAGCGACTTCACGGGCGGTGGCAACTTCGGTGGCGCCTCGCGCCACCGCGGCGTCGACATTCGCGCGCGACCTGTTCGCCATCACCGTCAGGGGATAGCCGCAATCAAGAAGACGCCCTACCATCGCGCTTCCCATGAGGCCCAGCCCGATGAAACCGATCGCTGGTTTGGTCATGTCCGCCATCCTTTCCCCGCCGGTACGGCTGGGTCTACATCACCGCGCCGATCTGCCACGGCACGAATTCATAATCCCCGAGACCCTGAGCCTCGGACTTCGTCTTTTCGCCGCTCGCGACGCGCAGGAACATCTCGTAGATCTCGCGGCCCATCTCTTCGACGCCCAGCCCCTCGCTCAGGATGCGGCCTGCGTCGATATCCATGTCCTCGCTCATCCGGGCAGCCATCTCGGAATTGGTTGCGACCTTGATCGTGGGCGCAGGCTTCGACCCGAAGGCCGACCCCCGGCCGGTGGTGAAACAGACAAGGTTGCAGCCGCCCGCGATCTGGCCCGTCACCGATGCAGGATCATAGCCCGGGCTGTCCATGAAGGTGAACCCGCGGGCGCGCACCTCTTCGGCATACTTATAGACACCGACCAACGGCGTCGTGCCGCCCTTGGCCGCCGCGCCAAGCGATTTCTCGAGGATCGTCGTCAGGCCACCGGCCTTGTTTCCGGGGCTCGGATTGTTGTCCATCGTGCCTTTGTTGCGGGCCGTGTAATCCTCCCACCACTTGATCAGAGAGACGAGTCTTTCGCCCGTCGCCGTGTCGGCGGCCCGTTCGGTTAGCAGGTGTTCGGCGCCATAGATCTCGGGCGTTTCGGCAAGAACCCCGGTGCCACCCTGCGCCACAAGCCTGTCACAGGCGTTGCCCAGCGCCGGGTTCGCGGTGATGCCGGACCAGGCGTCCGATCCGCCGCATTGCAGGGCGACCCTGAGTTCGGAGGCCGGGCACGGCTCCCGTTCGGCCTGATTGGCGAGGGGGAGCATCTCCTCGATCTTGCGAATGCCCAGCTCAACCGTCTTGCGCAGACCTGCGACGTTCTGGATGTTCATCGTCTGGAACAAGGGGCCCTGCTTGAGCCCGTAGGCCTCGAGAAGCCAGTCGATCTGGTTCATCTCGCAGCCCAGCCCGACCATCAGGACGCCCGCGTGATTTGGGTGCTTGGCATAGCCCCACATGACCCTCTGGAGCGCTTCGAACCCGTCACCGTCGCCGGCCATTCCACAGCCCGTGCCATGGACGAATGCGGCGACGCCATCGACGTTGGGATATTCGGCCAATCGCTCCGGGGTGAAATGCGCAGCGATCATCCGGGCCGCGGTGGCCGAACAATTCACCGATGTGACGATCGCGATGTAGTTGCGGGTGCCCACACTGCCATTCTCACGCCGGTACCCCATGAAGGTGTCCGTGGTCGGGGCCGGTGTGGCCGGTCGAAGATTGGTGCTGAACTCATAGCGGCCAGCGACGGGCTGGAACGCAAGATTATGGGTATGCACATGGGTGCCGGCCGCAATGTCCTGCGATGCGACCCCGATGACCTGCGCGAATTTGAGGACGGGTTCCCCCGTCGCGATATCCCGAAGCGCCATCTTGTGGCCGCGCGGAACCGCGTCCACGGCGGTCACGTCGTCATACACCGCACCGGGCGTCAACGCCTCGCGGGCGACGGCAACGGTATCATTGGGGTCGAGTCGAAGGAGGCTCATGGCATCTACCACACTAACATGTCAGTTGGCATCATGACGTGATCCGACGGCGATTGCCAGATCACTCTGCGCTGTGTCAGAGGATTGCCCTTATCCTCTCGATCGCGCGCAGGATGTTCTCGGCCGAGTTGGCATAGGAAAACCGGACATATCCCTCGCCAAAGCGACCAAAGGACGTGCCTGCCACGGTGGCGACACCCGCCTCGTCAAGGAACCGGTTCTGCGCCTCCATCGCCGTCATGCCGGTGCATTCAATATTGGGAAAGGCATAGAAGGCACCCGCCGCATCGGCACAGCGCACGCCGGGAAGCGAGTTCAGCTCGCGCACGATGATCTCTCGCCGCTTGTCGAATTGGGCCACCATGTCGCGGACCTCGTCCTGCGGGCCGGTCAGCGCCGCAAGCCCGGCGTATTGGGCGGATGCATTCACACAGGAATGATCGTTGATACACAGCCGGGTCACATGATCGACGCAGGCATCGGGCCAGACAGCATAGCCCAGCCGCCACCCTGTCATGGCATAGGTCTTCGACCAGCCATCGAGCATGATGAGACGATCCCGGATCTCGGGATATTGCAGGAGCGAGACATGATCGCGCCCGCCGTAGAGCATCTGGGAATAGATCTCGTCGGACATGACGGCCACATGCGGATGATCGGCAAGGCCCGCGACGAATTTGTCGATCTCGTCTTTCGGGGTGACGCCACCGGTCGGGTTCGCGGGCGAATTTATGATGATCAGCCGGGTGCGGGGCGTGATCTGTGCCAGAACCTCTTCGGCAGAGAAGGCAAAGCCGTTCTCTTCTTTCAGGGCGATCGGCACGGGCGTCGCGCCGGAATAGCGGATGACCGATTCGTAGATCGGGAACCCCGGGTTCGGATACATGATCTCGGCGCCCGGCTCCCCGAACATCATGACGGCAAAAAACATCGTCGGTTTGCCACCGGGCACGACCACGACGTTGTCGGGATTCACCTCGACGCCGTGACGCGTGTTCAGATCGGCGGCGACCGCCTCGCGCAGGACGGGCAGGCCGTTGGCCGGCGTATATCCGTGATGGCCATCGCGCAGCGCCTTGACCCCCGCCTCCACGATATGTTCCGGCGTGCGGAAATCGGGCTGTCCGATGCCAAGGTTGATGATGTCACGCCCCTCGGCGGCCAGCTGTCCGGCACGGGCAAGAACGACAAACGCGGATTCGGTGCCAAGCCGTGACAGGCTTTCGGCGAAATGCAGATCGGTCATGTGTCCTCCCCCTATCGGCATGTTTGGGTGAGTCATCCGACAATTCGGCCGCGACCACCAGTCGAAAGGCGCGTCCCCTCAGCGCAGGATCAGGGTTTCGGGTGTCTGGCGGGTGAGCACCTCGGCACCTGTCTGTGTCAGAAGAACGGTGTTCAAGATGAAGTAGTCGACGATCCCCGAGCCATCCTGCCAGTCGCAGCCCGGCGCACCGGGCCGGATCGCATCCGCCGTCCCGGGGGGGCAGGAGAAGGCTCCGCATCTCCAACCCGACGCGATCGACCTGCAACCGTCGTGTTCAAGGCGCGGATCACGTGATCGGCCACATCCTCGTGAGCCGTGTGCCCGAAGAATCGTGCATTCGTGACCTGGTTGGCAATGGTAACCCCTTCCATGGCGCATGCGACAAGGATCATGTCACCGTCTTGCGACGTGATCCGCAGATGAATCTTGCGCGTTCGCACCTAAAACGTTGGGCGATCCCGCGCACGTCGCAGCCCCGAATTTCCTATTTTCGACAGCCGGATGTCGCGTTCTGAACAGTCCGTCACAGCTATGAACACAGGTCTGATCTGCCATGCAAAAATTGCATTGATTTTGGAAATTCCATCCTTGAACGACTCAATTGACCGGCTTAGGTGCCGGATCAGTAGAGCAGTCAAACAGACGCTCAGATTTTCTGCTGGCGCGAGGGTGCTATGTTGACCAAAGACAGTCTGATCCGCGAATACGAAATGCGCGTCCGCCGGGGCAATCTGCCCGGTCTTCTGGTCATGTATGCCCTGCTTGTCGGCACGATGCTCGGCACGGCATACGGGGTCGTCTGAAAGCAGGAAGCCCCCGAAAAATCTTCCGGGGGCCCCTCGATTTCCGATACTCCGCGCTAGCGAAGATCACACATCCGCAGATTCACCGACATTGTCGACGCCGCGCTCCTCGAGAAGCGTGGTCAGCCAGTTCGGGTCCATTTCTGGCACGGAGCTGAGAAGCAGGTCCGTGTAGGGATGGTGCGGCGGCTTGAACATCACGTCCTTCGGACCCTGTTCGACGACCTTGCCGTGTTGCATCACGACCACCTCGTCGGCGATCGACCTGACCGTCGCAAGGTCGTGGGTGATGAACATGTAGGCAAGGTTCAGTTCGTTCTGAAGCCGGTCCAGCAGCCTGAGGATTCCTTCGGCCACCAGCTGGTCCAATGCCGAGGTAACCTCGTCGCAGATGATGAAGGTGGGCTCGGCGGCCAAGGCCCGCGCGATCCCGATCCGCTGCTTCTGGCCGCCCGACAATTCCGGCGGATAGCGGTTGTAGTATTGCGACGGCTCGAGCTCGATCAGATCGAGCAGTTCGTCGACCCGCGCCTTGAGAGCGGCGCCCTCCAGACCGGAGTAGAACTGGGCCGGACGCCCGATGATATCAGCGATCCGCACCTTCGGGTTCAGCGCCGTATCGGCCATCTGGTAGATCATCTGCGACTGGCGCAGCTGATCCTTTGATCTGTCCAGATAGCTGGCCGGCAAGGGCTCCCCCTTGAACAGGACCTGCCCGTTCGACGGAGGCAGAAGCCCGGTGATCACCCGTGCGGTCGTTGATTTGCCTGACCCGGATTCGCCCACGACGGCGACTGTCATGCCTTCGTAAATGTCGAACGACACGTCATCGAGAACCTTGACCCCGCCGGTATAGGCCGCGTCAACATTCTGCACCGAGATCAGGGGGGTGGCATCCTTCGGACGCGCCTTTTGCGGCCTTTGGAAACTGCGCACCGCCCAGAGAGACTTGGTGTAATCCTCTTTCGGGTTCGACAGCATTTCCTCTGTCGGGGCTTCTTCGACTTCATCCCCCTTGAGCAGGACCTTGATCGTGTCGGCCATCTGCGCGACGACGGCAAGGTCATGGGTAATATAGATCGCGGCGGTGTCGAACTGATCGACGATGTCGCGGATCGCCGCGAGAACCTCGATCTGGGTCGTCACGTCCAGCGCGGTCGTGGGCTCGTCAAAGATGATCAGGTCCGGACGACACGCCATGGCCATGGCCGTCATCGCGCGCTGAAGCTGACCACCCGAAACCTGGTGCGGATAACGGAACCCGATCTCCTTGGGGTTAGGCAGACGGAGCCGTTCATACAGCTCCATCGCGTCTTCCTGCGCCTCCAGCCGTTTCTGGATGCGGTAGTGAAGGGGTGCCTCAGTATGCTGATCGATGATCTTGTGCGCCGGGTTGAACGACGCCGCCGCCGATTGCGCGACATAGGCGATCCGCTTGCCGCGCAGGGCGCGCCTTTCGGATTCCGAGGCGGTCGTCAGCTCCATCCCGTCGAACTCGATCGAGCCGCCGGATATCCGGGTCCCGTCACGGGCATAGCCCATGGCGGCGGCGCCGATCGTCGATTTGCCGGCCCCCGACTCCCCGATCAGGCCCATCACCTCACCCTTGTGCAGGGTGAGGTCGACGCCCTTGATGATCGGAACCCACTCTTCGCCGGTATAGCCCTCGATCTTGAGGTCCTTGATTTCGAGCAGGACGGATTTCTTCTTGTCAGCCATTCTTATTGCTCCTTCAGACCAGAGGACCGGAACAGCATCCAGTCGACGACAAAGTTGACCGCAACCGTCAGCAGCGCGATGGCCGCCGCCGGGATGAGCGGGGTAATCTCACCGAACGAGATCAGCGTCGCATTCTCCCGCACCATCGATCCCCAGTCCGCCGTGGGCGGCTGGACACCAAGGCCAAGGAACGAAAGACCGGCGACAAGCAGGAAGACAAAGCAGAATTCCAACCCGAATTCGGCGATCAGCGGGGCCGTCGAGTTGGGAAGGATTTCCCTGCGGATCAGATACCATGTCTTCTCACCGCGCAGTTTCGCGGCCTCGATGTAATCCATGACGACAACGTTGCCGGCCACGGCGCGCGTCAGGCGAAAAACCCTCGGCGCATAGATGATCGCAACCGCGACGATGATCACGATGACCTGCGGCCCGAAGATCGACAGCATCAGGAGCGCGAAGATCAGCGAAGGGATCGACATGATGATATCTGCGATCCGCCCAAGGACCTGGTCGAACCAGCCCCCCTTCGTGGCGGCCAGCAGGCCGGCAAACGCACCCATCAGGAACGCCGCGACCGTAGCCAGAAGGGCAAGGCCGACGGTGTTTCGCGCGCCATAGATGATCCGGCTGAACATGTCCCTGCCAAGCTGATCCGCGCCCAGAAGCATGTTTTCATCCGCTGGGGCAAAGGCCGAAGAGATGACCTCGGATTCGCCATAGGGCGCGATCCAAGGCGCAAAGATGCCGGCGACCGCGTAGGTGAAGATGACAAACATCCCGAAAGAAGCGGTCAGGGGCGCCGTCTTGATCTCTTTCGACAGGTTGTGAGACGTGATCAGCACGAGGAACTCGCGGAAGGCATAGGAAATGCCGGCCGCAAAGGCGATCATGCCCGCGGCGATTGCCACGAACCTAAGTGCGCCAGCCCCGCCCACGATGCCCAGAACAAAGGACACGAGGGTCAGGCTGAAAAGGGTGAGAAACGGCCCCCTCTGGTTCCAGTAGGCCGCGGCACAGGATGTCGCGATCAGAAGACCGAAGTAGGTGATTACGAAAACGCTCATATCTCTGTTCCCTTACTTCGGATGCCGCAGGCGCGGGTTTGTCAGAATTGCGCCGACATCGGCAGCAAGGTTCAGAAGGATGAATGTCCCGGCGAAGATCAGGCAGCAGGCCTGAACGATCGGGAAGTCGCGCTTCGACACCGCGTCGACAAGCGCCTGTCCGATGCCGGGATAGACGAACACCACCTCGACGAGGACGACACCCGTGATCAGGTAAGCGAGGTTCAGCGCCACGACGTTGATGATCGGGGCCCAGGCATTCGGAAGCGCGTGCCGAACGATCACCTTCCACGGTGGCGTGCCCTTGAGGCGGGCCATCTCGATATAGGGAGAGGCGAGAAGGTTGATGATCGCCGCCCTTGTCATGCGCATCATGTGCGCCGTCACGACCAGAACCAGCGTCAGCGCCGGCAGGAACGTGCGCTCAAGCAGCTCCATGATGGTCATGTCCTGACTGAGGCTCGCGATCGCCGGGAACATGCCCCACTTGACCGAGAAATACAGGATCAGGATGTAGCCCAGAAAGAATTCCGGGCTGGAAATCGAGGTCAGCGTCAGGACGTTGGCCACCCGGTCGAAAAGCGTGTTGCGCAGAAGTGCAACGATGATCCCCAGCGTGATCGCGAAGGGAACAGCGATCACCGCGGCATAGGCCGCGAGGAACAGCGTATTCATGAACCGTTCTCCGATCACCGACGACACGCGCTCGCCCGAGATGATGGAGGCCCCGAAGTCACCCTGAATGGCGCCAAGGAGCCATTCGAAATATCGGACCGGGGCGGGGTCGTTCAGACCCATCTGTTCGCGCAAGGCGGCGAGGTTTTCCTCTGTCGCGCCTTGCCCCAGAACCGCTTGCGCAATATCGCCCGGAAGCAGTTCCACCATGAAAAAGATAATAACGGAGATCACAAGCAAGGTAATCAGGCCGTAGCCCAATCGCTTGAGCACCAATGACAGGATGTCCCCCATGTCGCCCTCCAGCTCTCGCAGGGTCGGCCAAGCCGCCTGCGCTGTTTATTCTTACCGCGATGTTGTTCTTGTCACGCCGCGGTTGCGCGATTGGCGCACCCCCGAAGGGATGCGCCGTGATCTTGCCGGAGCGATGCGCCCCGTCATGGGTCTGTTACGACGTGAACCACCAGCGGCTGGCGGCACGAGCACCGTCGTTCTCCCAGCTCGCAGCCAACTGGTCGGGCGTGCCGACGTTGGAGCGGTTGGCATAGACGAAGTTGTTGAAGAACGGGATGACGGTGCCGCCGTCATCACGGGCAAGCATGCCCATTTCGCGATACATCTCGGCGCGACGGGTGTCGTCCAGTTCCGCCTTCGCCTGGATCAGCAGTTCATTGAACCGCTCGTTCTGCCACCGGCTTTCGTTCCAGGCCGCGTCGGACTTGTAGGCCAGCGTGTACATGACGTCCGGCGTCGGACGCGCACCCCAGGAAACCAGCGTGAAGGGCTTCACCAGCCAGACATCGGAGTAGTAACCGTCGTTCGGCTCCCGCACGACGTTGATGTTGATCCCGGCAGCCTTGGCATGTTCGGCATAAAGAACGGCCATGTCGACAGCACCGGCATAAACGCTATCGGCGGTCGACAGGTTGACCGTCAGGCCTTCCATGCCGGCACGGGCCAGAAGCGACTTGGCCTGATCCGGATCATATTCCCGCTGCGGGATATCGTCGGGCCAATAGGGCTGGGCGGGCGAATGGTGGAAATCGTTCGCCTTGGTCGCGGCGCCGAAGGTGATTTTCTCGATGATGTCATCGCGGTCGATCGACAGCTTGAGCGCGTTGCGCACATCCGGGTTGTCAAACGGCGCAGTATCGCAATGCATCGGCATCGTGATCGCACCGGCGGACGGGATGTTGTGGATCGTGATGTTCGGATCACGCGCCAGAAGCGACATGGTCCGCAGCTCGATCAGCGACACGGCATCGACGTCGCCGGTCAGAAGCGCTGTCTGGCGTGCGTTCGGGTCGTTCAGCGTGATCATCTCGACCGCGTCGAAATAGGCGCCTTCACCGTGCCAGCCTTCATGCCGCGTCAGGTAGAAGCGGACACCGAACTGGCCGTCCTCGATCTTGTAGGGGCCAGAGCCGTCGCCGGACTGCCAGTCGATCGTGCCATCGTCATTCGCCGGGCAGATCGCAAAGTGATAGTCGGTCATCAGCCACGGCAGGTCGGCATTGCCACCCGCCAGGACAAAGCGGACGGTGTGATCGCCGTCCTTGACGATGTCCTCGACGTCCGACAGGAGCGCTGCTGCCGCCGAGGTGGTGCCCTCGCCGCGGTGGTGGTTGAAGGACGCGATCACGTCATCGGCGGTGACAGGCCGGCCGGAATGGAAACTGGCGTTCCGGTTAAGCTCGAACGTCCACTCGGATGCGTCGGCCGATGCTTCCCAGCTGTCGGCAATGTCGGGCCCGAGCGAGCCGTCGCCGTTGATCATCGTCATATAGGAACGATGGGTGTGGCCGAGGAAGATCATCGTCCGGGTCACGTAGGTGCCTGGATCATGGGTGTCGGACGTATTGCCGTCATGGATACCCCAGCGGAACGTGCCACCCCGACTTGGCTGTGCCGCTGCTTGTGTCGTCCACAAACCCGTCGCAGCAGACGTCGACAGACCGGCAGCCACCGAATAGTTCATGAAGCTTCGACGAGAGATGCGGCCCTTGCGGGCTTCGTCGGCTAGCTTGTCGATAAGGATTTGATCTTTTCTGGTCATGAGTCCTCCTGACCTTTTTTTGGTACTTCTTCGCCGAAGGAGTGACCTCGGCGTTTCCCGAATTTAAGCGGTAAACCGCAAACGCTCCTTATGAAAACACGAACGTTCGCAGGTATCTACCCAAAATCCCGGGTATTTCCGGTTGCATCCCGGCCCAGATATGGTTCGATATAGGATTCGGCTGGTTTAGGAATGCAGCGCGACAAGCGCCAATTTTTTGCCCAAACGCTTACGATTTAATCGTTTCTTTGATGGCAATTCGGCTCATTCCCAAACGGATGACCGACATCCGGCGGGTCTGCAAGGATTTCCGGCACAACTGAAAAATCGGGGCGATTTCCGCCGGAAAGGCCTCACATCTTTCTGATCGCGGCATGATGCCCCGTGTCGGCGGAAGGCAAATCCCGTCGATCCCGATTGCACCGTCCCGGCGCGGAACCGGGAATTGTGTCGTCAATCCTCGAGGCGCCGGGCGCCAGTCAGGCGAGAGTGATGCCGGAATTCCGCATTCCGTCGAGCGCCGCATCAAGCGATCCGTCAAAGTCGATCGCGCGGCACAGATCGGTCCGGACAGTGACCTGAAACCCGAGGCGCGCGGCATCAAGGGCAGAGTAGTTGACGCAGAAATCCGTCGCGAGGCCGACCAGCGTGAGAGTTTCGATCCCCCGGGTTCTGAGATATCCTTCAAGACCCGTTGGCGTGGTCCGGTCATTTTCGAAAAAGGCGGAATAGCTGTCGATTGCCGGGTTGAAACCTTTCCGGATGATCAAATCGGCGCGATCGATATGCAGATCGGAATGAAAGGCGGCACCGGGGCTGCCCTGTATGCAGTGATCCGGCCAGAGGACCTGAGGCCCATAGGGCATCTCGGTCAGTTCCATCGGCGATTTGCCGGGATGCGCCGAGGCAAATGACGAATGGCCCGCCGGGTGCCAGTCCTGCGTCAGGATAACGGCCGGGGCGTCCGCCATGAGCGAATTGATCCCCGGCACGATGCTGTCGCCGTCGGGAACGGCCAACGCGCCTCCCGGGCAGAAGTCGTTCTGGACATCGATCACCAACAGCGCATGCGTCATTCCGGCCTCCGAGATTTGTCCTTCAAGGTATTCCATCCGACCGTCATCGTGGCAAGCGGTTCACCGGTGTTGACCAGCGCCTCCGGTCGACCTATCCCCGCGCCTTCCCTGCCGGAGCCGCACACCATGCCCGATCCGATCCTCGCCCTCGATTTCGGAACCTCGAATTCCGCGGCCGCCATCCTAGAGGATGGCAAGGCACGGATCATCCCGCTCGAGTCCGCGTCCGAGACGCTGCCCAGCGCAATCTTTCTCGATTTCGACAGCCGCGAGATGCTTTTGGGCGAGGCCGCGATCGCGGCCCTTGTCAGTGGTCAGGAGGGGCGCTTCATGCGCGCCCTCAAGAGCGTTTTGGGAACACCGCTGTTCCATGAAAAACGGCAGTTCCTGAACGAAAGGCGCACCCTGTCGGAGATCGTGACGGAATTCATCGCCAAGATCCGGCATCGCGCCGAAGTCGCCACCGGCCAGCCGTTGCACCGCATTCGCGCCGGACGGCCCGTCCGGTTTCATCATCGTGACGCAGCGCGCAATGCCCGCGCCGAAGAGGATCTCGAGGCTTGTTTGCGCGAGGCCGGGTTTGACGAGATCACCTTCATGTTCGAGCCCGAGGCCGCGGCGCTGGCGGTGGCCGGAGATGAACCGGGGACAGCGCTGATCGTGGATATCGGAGGCGGGACGTCGGATTTCTCGGTCTTTCGGCGAACCGACGGCGGATTCAGTATCCTCGCAAGCCACGGCATCCGGCTGGGCGGAACGGATTTTGACAGGTCCCTCAGCCTTGATCATGTGATGCCATTGCTGGGGAAAGGAACGGATCTGCGCGCGGAAATGGGGCCCGCGCGGCACGCCGCACCCAATGCGATCTTTCACGATCTTTCGACATGGGCCCGCATCCCGTTTCTGTATTCTCCCCAAACCCGGCGGGATGTGGCGCGGATGGTCAAGGTCGCAGTGGAGCCGGACAAGATGCGCCGCCTTGCGACAGTTCTCGAGGATGAACTGGGCCATGACGTGGCGTTCGCCGTCGAACGCGGCAAGATCGCTGCGAACGGCAGCGAGGCTGACACGTCGATCGACCTTGGAATGGTCGAGCGATCCCTGTCGGCCCCCCTCAGTGGGCAGGCGATGGCGAGATCCCTGTCGATAGGCGCCTCCGAGATCGCCACGGCGGCCCTGACCTGCATCGAAGAGGCCGGGATCGATCGGGATGAGGTTGGCCGCGTTGTCCTTGTCGGCGGATCGAGCCTCATGAACGGGGTCTCCGACGCCGTCGCCGAAGCGCTTCCCGCGGCCCGGATCGAACGGGGAAATGCCTTTACCGCGATCATCGCCGGCCTTGCTCTGGCCACCGCCCAGACCTGACCACCCTTGCACAGCCTGACCGGCTGGGCGTATCTGCGGGACATGTTCAAAGTTTCTGCCTTTTATCACTTTACCCCCATCGGGGATCCCGCCGCCATTCGCCAAAAGATCGAAGCGGCAGCGCGGGCGAGGCAGATCCTCGGCACAATTCTTGTGGCCACCGAAGGGCTGAACGGCACCATCGCGGGCGAAGAGGACAGCATCGACGGCATGATGGCATGGCTTGCCGCCCTGCCCGGCTGTGACGGGCTGGACTGGAAGACAAGCCACGCGAGCGAACGGCCATTCGGCAGGTTGCGGGTGCGCCTGAAGAAAGAGATCGTGACGATGGGCGTCCCGACCGTCGATCCGCGCGCGGGCACCGGGCATTATGTCGATTCTGCCGACTGGAACGACTTGATCAGCGATCCAGATGTCGCCGTCATCGACACACGCAACGATTACGAAGTCGAGATCGGAACGTTTCGGGGCGCGATCGATCCGCAAACCAGCAGCTTCGGCGAATTTCCCGAATGGTGGGACCGCAACGCCGACACCTTTCGCGGCAAGAAGATCGCGATGTTCTGCACCGGCGGCATCCGGTGCGAGAAGTCGACGAACTTCCTGCTCTCGAAAGGGGTGGAAGAGGTCTACCACCTCAAGGGCGGTATCCTGAAATACCTCGAAGAGGTGCCCGAAGAACGAAGCCTGTGGAACGGCGAATGTTTCGTGTTCGACGGACGCGTGTCCGTGGGCCACGGCCTGCGGGAGGGAGAGCACATGTTGTGCCATGCCTGTCGCCGACCGCTCCGGCCCGAAGACAGGGACAGAAACACCTTCGAAGAGGGCGTATCCTGCCACCGCTGCCACGACGAGACCACCGAGGCCGACAAGGCCCGGTTTCGCGAACGGCAGCGCCAGATCGTACTGGCGCGCACCCGGGGTGAGGAACATCTGGGCAGGTCGGTCCCTGCCGGGCAGGACAAGGCCTCATCGGCGTGAGCCAGCCAAGGCCACTTGTCAGCCAGGTGCTTGCCCTGGGGCTCGGGTCGGTGTCCGGACTGGCGGCCTCGTTTACCGGTTTGCCCCTGCCGTGGCTTCTGGGCGCGATGATAGGAACGACCGTCGGGGCAGTCGCCGGCGCGCCGATCCGTGGGCCCAACAAGCTCCGGCCATTCGTGATCCCCGTCATCGGCGTCATGCTGGGATCGGGGGTGACCTCGGACATCCTCCAACGCATGCTGGAATTCTGGCCCGCGCTCGTGCTGCTGGTGCCGTTTCTCGCGGTTTCGGCGGCGGCATCCTACGTCGTCTATCGATATCTTGGTCGGTTCGATCCGGTCACGGCCTTCTTCTGCGCAATGCCGGGCGGTCTGAACGACATGATGATCCTCGGCGAACAGGCAGGCGGAAATTCCCGAAGGATCGCATTGGCCCATGCCACGCGGATTCTCGTGGTGATTACCTTCGTTGTTCTGTTCTACGGGTTCTTCCTTGGGGTGGAGTCGGATTCCGGGTCCGGTGGGCGGTTCGTTCCCCTGACGCTGCTGACCCCTTCGGACTGGATCATCCTCGGGGCCTGTGCCGCGATCGGCGCGCCGCTGGCGACACGGCTTGACATGCCGGCGCCGCAGATCGTGGGACCGATGATCCTGAGCGGCGTGGCGCATGGTGTCGGGCTGGTTCACGTGGCTCCGCCCACGATCCTTGTGATCGTGGCACAGATCGTCGTGGGGACTGTCGTCGGCTGCCGGTTTCTTGGGGCGACAGTTCAGGAGATCGGGCGCGAGGTTCTTCTGGGGGGCGGCTCAACGCTGGTCATGATCGGTGTGGCCATTGTCTTTGCGCTGGGGCTGAGCGTGATGTCGGGTGATCCGCTGGAACTGAGCTTTCTTGCGCTATCGCCGGGCGGGCTGACCGAGATGAGCCTTCTGGCGCTGGCGATGGGCCAGGACGTTGTCTATGTCTCGACGATCCACATCATCCGCATCTCGCTCGTCATCGCGCTGGCAGCACCGGCATTTCGGGTGATCCGGCGCATGTCCCGCTGAAACGAAAAAGGGGCCGCCGGATATCCGGTGGCCCCTTTTGAATGTCTTGTCCGAGACGATTACTCGGCAGCCTCGAACGTGGCGAGGTAGGCATAAAGGTTCAGCGCATCTTCTTCGCTGCGAACCTGGAAGGCCATCTTGCCGCGGGCGCGACGATCGTCGAGCGTTTCGCGCAGCCAGCCGGTCGGGTCCTGAACGTAGCCGACGAAGTGCTCCTCGGTCCACATCTCGCCCGCTTCACCCAGCTCGACGAGCCCGTCGGAGTAGCGGAAATCCTCGACCGTGCCGATGCCGCGAGCGGTGACGTTGTAGAGGTTCGGGCCCGTTTGGGCGTTGCGACCGGCAAGCGTTTCGCCTGCGTCGTTCACGACGACGTGGCACGCGACACACTGGCGGTTGAAAGCTTCCTCACCGGCAGCTGCATCGCCGGAGGCATGACCGCCGGCAAAGGCCGGTGCGGAGAGCAGCGCCAAGGCGGCTGCAAATCCGAAATGTTTCATAGGTCTCTCCCTTTCATTTTCTGGTACGACCGAAAGCCCCAGTCCTCTCCAACATAGAAGGCGCAGTGGCAGGGTAAAGCCCATAGCACTTTATTTTGAACGAATTCTTGCCGATCTTATGCGACGGCATGCGCAAGTGCACATTGTCGCCACAGAACGCTGAGGGCCGAGACGAGGTAATCGATATCCTCATCCGTATGCAACGGGGACGGAGTGAATCGCAGCCGCTCCGTGCCCTTGGGGACGGTCGGATAGTTGATCGGCTGCACGTAGATGCCCCATTGATCCATCAGGTAATCGGCCAGCATCCGGGTCTTGACCGGATCGCCGATCATGACCGGAACGATATGGCTGTCGTTCTTCATGTGCGGGATGCCTTCACGGTCGAGTGCCGCACGAAGGCGTGCGACCTGCCTCCGCTGACCGGCACGTTCCATTTCACTGGATTTCAGATGCGCGATCGAGGTCCGGGCCGCGACGGCGACAGCCGGCGGAAGCGCCGTGGTAAAGATGAACCCGCTGGCGAACGAGCGGATGAAATCGCACAATGCGGCCGATCCGGTGATGTATCCGCCGACGCAGCCATAGGCCTTGCCCAGCGTGCCCTCGATCAGGGTGATCCGGTCCATCAGCCCTTCGCGCTCGGCGACGCCGCCACCGCGCGGGCCATACATGCCCACCGCGTGAACCTCGTCGATATAGGTCATGGCGCCGAATTCCTCGGCGGCCTCGACGATCTCGCGGATCGGCGCGATGTCGCCATCCATCGAATAGACCGACTCGAAGGCGACGATCTTGGGGATATCGGCAGGCAGACGCGCCAGATGCGACCGCAAGTCGGCGACGTCATTATGCTTCCAGATGATCTTGTGCGCCTTGGAATGGCGGATGCCCTCGATCATCGAGGCGTGGTTTCCCGAATCCGACAGGATCACGCAATTCTCGAGCCGCGACCCGAGGCAGGACAAAGCCGACCAGTTCGACACGTAGCCCGAGGTGAACAGAAGGGCCGCCTCCTTGCCGTGCAGGTCGGCCAGCTCTTCTTCGAGCCGCAGGTGATCGTGATTGGTGCCCGAGATGTTGCGCGTGCCACCGGCACCGGTGCCGGAATTGCGCACCGCCTCGCACATCGCGTCGATTACCTTGGGATGCTGGCCCATTCCGAGATAATCGTTGGAACACCAGACGGTGACGTCGCGCACACCGTTGTCGTCGTGGCTTGCCGCGCGGGGAAACTTGCCACACTTGCGCTCCAGCTCGGCGAAATAGCGATAGTTGCCATCGGCTTTGAGCCTGTCGAGTTGCTCGTTGAATAGGGCATCAAAGTCCATCTTTTTGTCCTTCGTCTTCTCGGATTGTTTTGGGCGAAGGAAGCATCCAGCGCCAGAGTTTCGCATCAGGCAGCGGCACCACCATCAGCCAGTGTTCAAGGAGCGCGAGTCCGGAGAGGACCGCCAGCAGCATGAAATGCACCTGGTTCGCAACGGTGTCGGCAGCGATCAGCCGTTCCGTGAAACAGCCGACCGCAAAAGTCAGCGCCGTGATCGACGCCGGGAACATCAGCGTTACGGGACCACGGCGGAAATAGCTTTTCAGATGAACGAGCCGGGCCGGGACGAATTCCAGATTTATCCGGGGGGCGCCGAGAAACAGGTTCAGCTTCGCCGAGATGCGCGCCACGTAGAGCACCAGATAGGTCCAGAGCGCGGTGCCGCCGGTATCCGACGCGCTGACCACCACGATCGCCAGAAGGCCAAGCGTCAGGGCGATCTCGTGATGGGCCACGGTGTTCCACGCCCGGAAGAATCGCGCAGCGCCGGTCAGACCGGGGGGGCAATCCTCTCGTTCCGGGCCTGTGATGATCCCCGTCAGGAAGGCCATCTCGATCCAGCCCCAGATGGCCAGCGCACCAAGGAACCCGGCATAGACACCGCCCAGCCCCGGATCATTGAGTGAGGCAATGACCCCCGCAGCCCCGAGGGCCAGAAGCGGGACCGCACCAAAAAGCGCGAGCCCATGGGCCGCGTTCTGACGGCCGTCCGCCTGTCTGTCGGCCCAGCGCACCGCCACGAGGATCACCCCCGTGGCGAACCACCATACGAACACCGCCAATGCCGCCGCGATCCACGGAGAGGTCATGTCAAAGCCCCTCCCGTTTTCGCGGCGTCATGCCGGCATCCTATGATGGCACGCTGGGTCAATATGCCGGTTCCAGACGCGTATCGACGGGAACGTCGTTCTTGACCGACGGGATCGTCAGAAGCGACAGGAAGGCAAGGCCCGCCTTGGCCGATCCGGCCAGCTGCGACAGCTTCCCGGCCACGCCACCGGCCTTCTTGGCCGCGGTGATCTGACGGTTGGCGGCCTCCAGCCGGTCGAGCCCGCGCCGCCAGCGCGGATGGTCGATGTCCAGCGTCAGCGGAAACACCTGGCGGCTGATCTCGGATGTCTTGCGGAAGACCTCCTGACCATACCACACCGGATCGACGCCAAGCGCCTTGTGGAAGGCCGGGCGCTGGTGATCGCGCACCCACATGGTGGAGAAGACAGCCGTCAAGAAGAACTTGATCCACAGCTTGTTGACGCCGGTGGTCAGCTTGGGATCGGTCTTCATCAGCAGGGCGAACGCTTCGCCATGGCTGAACTCGTCGTTGCACCATTCCTTGAACCACTTGAAGATCGGGTGGAACCGAAGCTCGGGATTGGCCTCGAGATGGCGATAGATGGTGATATACCGCGCATAGCCGATCTTTTCGGACAGATAGGTCGCGTAATAGATGAACTTCGGCCGGAAGTAGGTGTACTTCTTCGCCTGCGTGAGAAACCCGAGATTCACGGCGATCCCTGCCTCGCGCAGCGCATCGTTGATGAAACCGGCATGCCGGGCCTCGTCGCGGGCCATCAGCTGGAACAGGGTCGTGATGTCGGAATTCGATCCCCGGCGCTTCATCTCCTTATAGAGGACGCAGCCCGAGAATTCGGCGGTGCAGCTCGAGATCAGGAAGTCGATGAATTCACCGCGCAGTTCCGGGTCCATCCCGTCCCAGTCGATGTGATCCCAGTCTTCGTTCTTCTTGAAGTGGCCCTTATTGGGATCGGCCTTCATCGCAGCGATCAGCTTGTCCCAGTCTTCGCGGACGGGGCTGACGTCGATGGCATCCATCTCGTCGAAATCGGTGGTATAGAACCGCGGCGTCAGAAGCGTGTTCTGCATCGCGACGGCGGTGGCCGCTTTGCTGTCGACGGGCGCCGACATGTTCTGCGCGGCAAGACCCTCTTCGGCGGTCGCGGCGTCGGCGGAATGGGTCGAGGATTGCATGTTCATGACAGTGCCTCCCCGGAGAATGAGAATTCGCAAAGTTCCATGAACTCGAAATCTCCGGTGGCCCGTGTCCAAAGCTGCTCGAGACGGCTGGCGCGGGTGATCCGGGCAAGCCGCTTTTCTTCTACGATCTCGCCATAGGGCGCCATGATCTCCGGTCCTTCGACCAGAACGGTATCCCCGGGGTGGATGACGGTGCCGTCATCGAACCGGACATGCGCCGATAGCTCCTCGAAGCGATGGCTGATGGTGACCGTGCAGGGCGCGGTCTCCGTTTCCTTGGTAATCAGTCCCATGATGTGTTCCCTTTCATGCTGGATCCGGCTGGCGAGGCCGGACCTTGGGTCCTAGTTCATAAGCCGGGCAAAGGAGGCGACGTTGTCCGCCCCATAGCCGATAAGCTCGATCACGTTGTCAGTGCTGTCGTCGATAATGGCGATATGCCCGTTGTCGCGCAGAACGATGCGAAACGGCTCGGACGAAGAGACGTTGTGCAGCATCCTTTCGCGATCCATCACGCGGCCGATCACGCCGACGAAACCGTTCTTGTTCTGGGCCGAGTTGACCAGAACCTCGCCGGTCAGCGCGTCGGTTGCGACGTAGTTGCCCGTCCGGTCGCCCGAAAGGTGGATCGACCGTTCCTGAACGATCGGGGCCTCGATGAGGACACCCACCTGCGGGCGATCGGTCAGCTGGGCGAACGCGACCAGCGCGACCGAGGCGATCATCAGGCCGAACATGGCCTGAACCAGGATACGCGGGACCATTTCCTTGTCCCGGTTCCGCATTTGTTGCTGAAGATCTGTCATTGATCTGTCTCCCGGTTATTCGGCGGCCACGGCACTGCCATTGGCAGGCGTCGAGACTTTCGCGACTTGGGGCTGGTTGATCCGCGTTTCGGCGGCGTCGGCAAGGATGCCGGCCACCTTCTCGGCATCGGGGATGCAGCGCAGCGCAGGCTGGGTCCGGGCCATGTACCACGGCCGAACATGGGGCCAGGTCATCAGATAGCTGAGCCGGTCGTCGCCGATCAGTTCCATCGCGATGGTGCCGGTGCCATCCTTGCGCGCATCAAGCTTGGCAGTGCCGATGCAGACGTAGGGCAGGTTCAGCGTCATCGTCAGGGCGGCGCCGATCCGCATCGCGACCCGTTTGTTCGTCAGGGTATAAACGGTCGAGCGGGCCTGCACATAGGCAATGCCGTAAAGGATCGCGCAGGCAATGACGCCGGCCAGAACGAACGGCACCGCGTGCATGATCGACTCGGCAAGCGTGAATTCGGCGCTGGACACACCGACGCGCCAGATCGTGAGAACCGCGAAATAGCCGGCCACCCAGCGCAGGCCAAGGGCCTCGCGTGCAAGCCGCCGGGGATTGGGGCTGCCTTGCCAGAGGATATGTTCGTCCTCCGGAAGCTTGCCCGGCAATCCCCTGACCGGCTCAAAGTTGAAATCGTCGTGGTGGCTCATGTCGTCTCTCCCGGTTCGGGTTGTCATGCGGGGCCAGTGGCTGACCGGCCCCGCCTTGCAGTCTTAGAGCTGGGTCGCGCGACGCGCGGGATCGGCGAACAGCGTCCCACCGGCAAACCAGGCCATGATCTTTTCTTCTTCGAGAAGGGTGATCTGATCCGCGGATTTCGGCTGCGGGATCCCTTCGAAATTGTGCCCATAGAGCGACCGGACAGCGACACGGTCGGATTTGATCCGGCACATGTTGATCGGGATGATCCGGTGCTGACCGTTGCCCTCGGGATTGAGGTCCATCACGAGGAACCGGACAAGGCTCTCGGGCACGTCGACCAGCATATCGACCACGCGGCCGACGACTTCCTTGTCGCCGGCAACGACGGCAAGTCCGCGCGGGTCACGACCGGCCGAAACCTTGAAGTCCTCAAGCTGGGAAAGCGGGCGGATCTTCACATGGCCGTGGCCATCAAGCTCGGGCTCGTCGCGGCGCGGCGCCCAGGCAGCCGGGCCGACGCCGTCAACCATCGGATCACCGGTGGGCTCGTAAGGCGAACCTGCCGACTTGGCCGTGCGCTCGAGCGCGAGATCGGTCCGTGCATGTGCGGCCTCGTTCTCTTCGCTAGGGACGGTCAGTTCGCCGCGCCCGTGGGGCAGCTTGAACGTCTTGGGCTTGGGAACGGGAAACGGGCCCTGGTTCGGCGCGAGGTTTCCGTCATCGTCCTGAAGCGGATAGCCTTCACGCATGTTTTCAGTCTGGATGTAGTAGATCAGCCCGGCGAAAAAGATCCAGAAGAGCCAGATCGCAGCGCTCGCCAGATCGAAATCGCCGAAGAATGTTGTACCGACCATGGTGTGTTCCTCCTTGGATCAGGTCGGGAATTCGGTGAGCCGAAGCCCTGCCGAATCCTCGTGGCGACGCGCCCGATGCCGCGCGAGCGGACCGAGCACGATGAGTGTGATGAACAAAAGGCCGATCTCGGTGTGATAGACGACCGAGTAGCCGGTGGCAGGCGTGGCGAGCGCCTCTCCGAGCACGCCGTTCCCGGCGGCGTGATTCACGAGGTCACGGATCGTGCCCCCGATGAAGATCGAAAGCCCAGCGCCGGTGGCCTGCGCGGCCCCCCATGCACCAAGGGCAAGGCCCCGGCCCGCGGCACCGCGGGTGGGCATCGTCATGGCCGCTGTCAGCGTGGCCACGGAAAACAGGCCGCCGCCCATTCCGATCAGGAACGCACCCGTAAAGAACAGCGCGGGTGAACCGATCGGTGCTGCGAAGATGACGGCGGAGAAGGCGGCAAGACCCACGAGGATCCCGCGCGCGCCCATCCGGTAGACGTTGATCCCTTGCGACAGCCACTTGGCGGCAAGGCCAAACCCCAGAAGCGCGCCGCCGGCCCACATCGCGGTCAGTAGCGTGGTGGACGACACCGACATTCCCAGGATCTCGCCCCCGTAGGGTTCGAGCAGCACATCCTGCATGTTGAACGCCATCGTCCCCAAGAGGACGACAACAACCAGACGACCGGCATCACCACCGGCGGCGAAGTCCCGCCAGGCATCGCGGAACAGCGGGCGCGGTGCCTCGCGTTCGGCGCGGCTCATCGGAGACATCTTTTCCTGCTTCCACAGGGCGATCAGGTTGAGCGAAATCGTCACGACTGCCGTACCCTGAACAACCTGCACCAGCCGCAGCGCCGAGAAATCGCGCAAGAGCGTGCCGATCACGATGGCAGACAGGGCCATGCCGATCAGGAACATGACATAAAGCAGCGCCACGACCTTGGGACGGGTCTCTTCGTCGGCGCGGTCGGCCGCAAGGGCAAGACCGGCGGTCTGCGTCATGTGCATGCCAAGGCCTGTCAGCAGGAAGGCCAGCGCGGCCCCCACCTGACCGGCCCAGCCGGCATCCAGTGTCCGGTCACCCGACAGCACCAGAAGCGCCATCGGCATGATGGCGAGCCCGCCAAACTGATAGAGCGTGCCGAACCACAGATAGGGAACGCGCTTCCACCCGATGGCGGAGCGATATGTATCGGACCGGAACCCCAGAAGCGCGCGGAACGGCGCCACCAGAACCGGAATCGCGATCATCGCGGCGACGATCATGGCGCTGAGCGAAAGCTCGACGATCATGACGCGGTTCAAGGTACCCAGGAGCAGCACCGTCGCCATGCCGACACTGATCTGGAACAGCGACAGACGCAGCAATTGCCCGATCGGCAGTCCCTCGCTTGCGGCATCCGCAAAAGGCAGGGTGCGCATGGTCAGCGTCTTGAGGAAGTTGGCCTTGAAGATCACGACTGATTCTCCTCGTAGCAAAGTGCCGTCGAGATGTAGAAACCCGATGTGACCCGGTCGATCTCGCTCAGGCGGCCGGGAAGACCGGCGGCGCGCAGCGCCTGCGCCACACCGCGGGAGCTGTGCGGAACCATGACCGGTGATCTGTCAGAGCGCGGAAACAGCTTGCCCAGACGCCACATCGCCATCAGAAGCGTGGTCTTTGGCGGCAAGGTGAAGACGAACTTGCCCGACAGTCGCGGCGCGATCGCGCTCACGATGCCGGCAATATCTTCGGGCCCGTAATAGATCATCGAATCCATCGCCAGCGCATGATCGAACCGGCCCAGCGCCGCATCCGTCATGTCGCCCGAACGAAAATCGATCCGCTGCGCAACATTGGCAGGCACCCTGTCGCGGGCGATCTCGATCAGCGCGGGCGAGATATCGATCGCCGTGACCTCGGCCCCGCGTTCGGCAAGCGCGACAGCCATCGCACCCGTGCCGCAACCGGCGTCCAGAACCCGGGCGCCCGACAGATCGGCCGGCAACTGTGCCAGCATCAGATCGCGCATCCGGTCGCGGCCCGCCCGAACGGTCGCGCGCACACCCGACACGGGGGCGTCCGAAGTCAGACGCTCCCAGACCTTGGTGGCGCTGCGGTCGAAATAATGTTCGACCCTGTCACGCGTGGCGGAATAGGCGGTCATTCTCAGTCAAACCCCAGCAGTTCAAAGATTTCCCGATCCGGCAGGGATTCCGGCATCAGCGGATCGGAGCCGCGCCAGAGGCTTTCGGCCAGGCGGACATATTCGGCGCGTGCCGTCAGGATGTCTTCCTCGTCGGGCATCTCGAAGAGTGTCTTCTTCTTGAGGCGTGACCGGCGGATGGCGTCGAAATCGGGCATATGCGCGATGCGGTTGAACCCGACCTTTTCGCAGTAGCGATCAACCTCGTCGGTATCGCGGGACCGGTTGGCAACGCAGCCCGCCAGCCGGACCTTGTAATTGGCCGATTTGGCCTGAACCGCGGCGATGATCCGGTTCATGGCATAAATGCTGTCGAAATCGTTCGCGGTGACGATCACGGCGCGGTCGGCATGCTGAAGCGGGGCGGCAAAGCCACCGCAGACGACATCGCCGAGAACATCGAAGATGACGACGTCGGTCTCCTCGAGCATGTGATGCTGCTTGAGAAGCTTCACCGTCTGACCCACGACATATCCGCCGCACCCGGTGCCCGCAGGCGGACCGCCGGCCTCGACGCATTGAACACCGCCCCAGCCTTCGGTCACGAAATCCTCGGGCCGCAGTTCCTCGGAATGGAAATCGACCTCCTTGAGGATGTCGATCACGGTGGGCTGCAACTGGCCAGTCAGGGTGAAGGTGCTGTCATGTTTCGGATCACAGCCGATCTGAAGAACGCGCTTTCCCATGCTGGCAAAGGCCGCAGACAGGTTGGACGAGGTTGTCGATTTCCCGATCCCGCCCTTCCCGTAGACGGAAAAGACCTTGGCCCCTTCGATCTTCATCTCCGGGTCCTGATGCACCTGAACCGAGCCTTCTCCGTCAAGGCCTTTCAGGTTCGGAACTTCGTCTCTCGGGCTCATGCGAGCCTCCTTTCGGTTTGGGCGAGGGCCCTGTCAGTCTTGGGCGCCAATGGGGCGGCGGGCGGGGCGATGCCCGAAGGGCGAGCGTCGAACGTCGTCATTCGGCGGCAACTCCTTCCATCCGGTCTTCGATTGCGTCTGCGGCGTCCTGCAAAGCGGCAAGGGTCGCCTCGTCGGGGGTCCAGTAATCGCGGTCCGATGCCTCGAGCAGCCGGTTGGCCATCCGCATCGACGCCTGGGGATTGAGCGCCGACAACCTGTCGCGCATCCCCTGATCAAGGACGAAAGTCTCGCTCAGCCGCTGATAGACCCAGGGCTGAACCTCGCCGGTCGTGGCCGACCAGCCCATCGTGTTGGTGATCTGCGCCTCGATCTGGCGAACGCCTTCGTGGCCGTGTTCAAGCAGGGCCTCGTAGAAGCGCGGGTTGAGGCTGCGCGACCGGGTCTCGAGAGAGACCTGTTCCGCCAGCGTCCGGACCTTGTTTCCGCCGCGGGTCTGATCGCCGATATAGACCGCGGCAGACTGGCCGCCCTTGGCCCGTTTCACGGCGCGGGCGATGCCGCCCAGCGTGTCGAAGTAATGATCGACGGTCGTGACGCCCAGCTCGACGGATTCGAGGTTCTGATAGGCGATGTCGACGTCGCGAAGAGTCTTTTCCAGAAGACCAGGATTGGCCTGCACACTGCCAGAGGCGGAATAGGCAAAGCTCTTGCGCGCCTGATAGGCATCGGCCAGTTCATCCTCGTCGCCAAAGGCCGAGCTGTCGACCAGCTGGTTGACGTTCGAGCCATAGGCGCCTTCGGCATTCGAGAAGACCCTGAGCGACGCCTCTTCGAGGCTGCATCCCATCTCGGCCGCATAAACAAGCGCATGGGCGCGGATGAAGTTCATCTCGGCGGGCTCGTCTGCCTGCGCCGCCTTCAGCGCCGCTTCGGCCAGCATCCGGG
This sequence comes from Alexandriicola marinus, assembly GCF_004000435.1. Lineage (GTDB taxonomy): Bacteria > Pseudomonadota > Alphaproteobacteria > Rhodobacterales > Rhodobacteraceae > Alexandriicola > Alexandriicola marinus. The sequence goes on along the minus strand of NZ_RBVZ01000002.1, from coordinate 1,044,803 downwards.
TCTGCAACGGCAGAAGATCGCGGAAGATGCCGGACAGCGTCATGATCACGTCGATGCGCGGCCGGCCCAGCTCTTCCAGCGGAACAAGATCGGCACCGCACAGCCGGCCATAGCTGTCAAAGCGCGGGACGGCGCCCATCAGGCTCAGCGCCTGTGCAACCGGGCCGCCATCTGACTTGATGCTGTCGGACCCCCACAGGACCAGCGCGATGGAGCGCGGCATCTTCTTGTGCGTCGCCAGAAGCGCGTTCGCCTGCCGGGCGCCATCGGCCATGGCATAGGCGGTCGGCATCCGGAACGGATCGAAGGCATGGATATTGCGGCCGGTGGGCAGGATCTGGGGCGCGCGGATGATGTCGCCGCCCGGAACCGGCGCAACATACCGGGCCGACAGGGCCTTCATCAGGCCGGTCAATTCGGCATCCGACGCCAGATGCGCCTCGGCCTCGGCACGTGCGCCTTCGGTCTCGAATTCCATCATGTCGAGGAACTCGGCCCGCTTGGCCGCGTCCATCGGCCGGCCCATGATGTGCAGGCCGTCGGGGATCAGGGCACCCTCGGTCTCTTGCACCAGTTGCCACAGGTCGTCGGCGGCGTGGCCTGCCAGATCGACGGCTTCGGCCTGAACCGAGATCAGGTCTTCAAGTTCGGCACGTTCGGGATCGCCGGACTTCAGGCTGCGGTAGCGGGTCAGCGTGTCTTTCAGTTCCGCCAGGCCCTTGTAGAGGCCAGCCTTCTGAAGCGGCGGGGTCAGGTGCGTGATGGTGATGGCACCGGACCGGCGCTTGGCCAGCGTCGCCTCGGACGGGTTGTTGGCGGCATAGAGATAGACGTTCGGCATCTCGCCGATCAGCCTGTCAGGCCAATCGCGCGCACCCAGACCGGCCTGCTTGCCCGGCATGAATTCCAGCGCGCCATGCATACCGAAATGCAGCACGGCATCGGCCTGAAACCGGTTGCGCAGCCAGAGATAGAACGTGGCGAAGGCGTGGGTGGGCGCAAAGCCCCTCTCGAACAGAAGGCGCATCGGATCGCCCTCGTAGCCGAAGGTGGGCTGCACACCGACAAAGACCTTGCCGAAATGCGCGCCGAGGATGAACACGCCCCGTCCGTCAGACTGGATGCGGCCCGGTGCCGGCCCCCAGACCGCCTCGATCGCCTTGAGGGGCGGTGTGCCGCGGACGATATCCTCGGCGCTGACGTGATCGGCGACATTGGCCTCTTGCCCGAACTGCGCGGCATTGCCCTTCAGGACGATGGTGCGCAATTCATCCACCGTTTCCGGCGGCTCGAGATCATAGCCCTCTCTTTTCAGGCGATGAAGCGTGTTGAAGAGCGATTCAAAGACACTGAGATAGGCCGCCGTGCCGACAGCCCCCGCATTGGGCGGGAAGCCGAAAAGAACGATCCCCAGCTTCTTGTCGGCATTGCGCTTGCGGCGCAGACGCGCCATGCGCAGCGCCTTTTCAGCAAGGCTTTCGATCCGTTCGGTGCAGGGCGCCATCGCCTTGTGATCGGATGATCCTGTGCAACCGTTGTGACAGCCCTTGCAGCCGTCGGCACCGTGCCGTCCGGCAAAGACCGTCGGGTTCGTCGCACCATCAAGCTCGGGCAGGGCGATCAGCATGGTCGTTTCGATCGGACCAAGACCCTGACCGCAGGCCGACCACTGGCCCAGTGTCTGGAATTCCAGAGGCTGGGCGGCGAGATACGGCACATCAAGCGCCTTGAGCATCGCGACAGCCGTATCGCTGTCATTATAGGCCGGACCGCCGATCAGGCTGAACCCGGTAAGCGACACCATCGTATCGATCTGACCCATGAAGAATTCGTCGATCGCCGGCTTGCCGTTCAGACCGCCGGCGAAGGCGGGCAGGACCCGCAGGCCCTTGGCCTCGAACGCCCGAATGACCGCGTCGTAATGGGCCGTATCCCCGGCAAGGATATACGACCGCAGCATCAGGAGCCCGATGGTTCCGACCGGCGCCTCGGGGCCGGGGATGTCGGCGGGATCGGTGGTGATGTGGTGACCGGGCAGATCGGGATGATAGAGGCCCAGCTCCGGGTAATCGATCGGGGCGGCGGCCTTGGACGGCATCCAGTCGGTCCGGCTCGCGTAGCGGGACAAGAGGAACCGCAACATCTGTTCGACGTTCTCGTCCGACCCGCTGAGCCAGTACTGCATCGACAGGAACCAGGCCCGCAGGTCCTGCGCCTTGCCCGGGATCAGCCGAAGGATCTTTGGCAGGCGGCGCAGCATCTTCATCTGCTTTTCGCCAGAGGCCGCCGAGGGTTTGGACGCGCCGCGCAGCGACTTGAGAATGCGCATCGCCGAGGATTGCGGCTTGCCCATGTCAAGATCGCCCATCCGGGTCAGCTTGACGACCTTGGAGTCCGAGATCAGCCCAACCACCGCATCGCAGCTGTCGCGGCGAGCCTCGATCGTGGGAACGATGGCGTCGAGATGCTCTTCGAGGAACAGAAGGTTCGCGACGATCAGATCGGCACGCGCGACAGCGGCCTGGGCGGCCTCGCGGGCACCGGGGCAGTCGGACCATTCACCAGCTGCATGAACCTCGACCTCGAGACCGGGGAACTCGGCGGCAAGGCGCGGCGCGACGCGCGCGACCGGCCCAGCCGCGTGGCTGTCGAGCGTGACGATCGCCACGCGATAAGGTTTATGCATCACCTCATCGCGCATAATGTGCCTTTGCCTCATAAAGCGTGTCGATCGAGATTTCCTGCAGGCCCTTTTCGGCAGCGAATGCTTCGGTGTTTCGGCGCGCCTTGCCGCGCACGAAGAAGGGGATCTTCTTCAACTCGCGCTCGGCGTCGTTCAGCCAGACGATCTCGAACGTGCTTTCGGGTGCCGGCGCGACGGTCGCGGCGACAGGGGCCTCGACGGTCTCGGACGGGTCCTTGCGCGCGGTCGCCTTGCCGCCGTGATGCGAGGGGCCGGCGTCGTCGTGAAACTCGAAATCCTCGCGGAACATCGTCAGAAGATGCTCTTCCAGACCCATGACCAGCGGATGGATGAGCGTATCGAACAGGACATTCGCGCCCTCGAACCCCATGACCGGGGAATAGCGGGCCGGGAAATCCTGCACATGCACGGGGGCGGAGATCACGGCGCAGGGAATGCCAAGGCGTTTGCCGATGTGACGCTCCATCTGGGTGCCGAGGATCATCTCCGGCGCCACGGCCTCGATCGTCTGCTCAACCTCGAGGTAATCGTCGGTGATCAACGCCTCGACGCCGTATTCACGGGCCAGCGCGCGCAGCGGCCGGGCCATCTCGCGGTTGTAGCAACCCATCCCCACAACCTCGAAACCCATCTCGTCGCGGGCGACGCGGGCCATAGCCATGACGTGGCTGCCATCGCCGAACAAGAACACGCGCTTGCCGGTCAGATAGGTCGAGTCGACCGACGACGACCACCAGGGAAGGCGAAGGCGGCTTTCATCGGCCTTGAGATCCCGGCCGGTGATCGCCGCGATCTCGGCCACGAAATCGCGGGTCGCGCCGACGCCGATGGGGAGCGTCTTGGTATAGGGCTGTCCGTGCGTCTTTTCGAGCCAGCGGGCCGCAGCCTCGCCAGTTTCGGGGTAGAGCAGAACGTTGAAATGCGCAGCCGGCAGGCGCGCGATGTCATCAGGCGTGGCGTCGAAGGGGGCCACGACGTTCACCTCGATCCCCAGATCGGCAAGAAGGCCGGTGATCTCTTCGATATTGTCGCGGGCGCGAAAGCCCAGCGCCGTCGGCCCGAGGAGATTGCAGGTGATGCGGGGCGTCTTGTCCTGCGGCTGCGACAGCGCCTTGACGATCTGGTAGAACGTCTCGTCCGCACCGAAGTTTTCCTTGCGCTGATAGGACGGCAGCTCCAGCGGGATCACCGGGATGCCCAGATCCATCGTCTCGGCCATGCCGCCGGGATCGTCCTGGATCAGTTCGGCTGTGCAGGAGGCGCCGACGATGATCGCCTGCGGATCGAACCGATCGACGGCTTCCTGGCAGGCGGACTTGAACAGGTTGGCCGTGTCGGCACCCAGATCGCGCGCCTGAAACGTGGTGTAGGTGACCGGCGGGCGGTGGTTGCGTCGCTCGATCATGGTGAACAACAGATCGGCATAGGTATCGCCCTGCGGGGCGTGCAGCACGTAGTGCAGGCCCTTCATCGCAGTTGCGACACGCATCGCGCCGACATGGGGCGGCCCTTCGTATGTCCAGACCGTCAGCTTCATGACACGCCTCCGACACAGGCAGACTTCGGCAGGATGAGACCCGAGATCATTCCGCGGCCTCCAGCTTCAGAAGGCCCTTGCGACGCAGCGGACGGGAGAAAAGACCGGCAAGGTCCCCGGCCTGTTCGTAGAAATGAACCGGGGTGAACACGAGCTCGATCGCCCATTTTGTCGCGAGACCTTCGGCCTCGAGGGGGTTGGCAAGGCCAAGACCACAGACCGTCAGATCGGGCCGGGCGGCACGGGCGCGTTCCAGCTGCTTGTCGACATCCTGACCTTCGCTGATCGTGGGACCGGCGGGCAGAAGCTCGAGATCAGGGCCGTGGATCGCGTCGTGAATATAGGGGCTGCCGACCTCGATCGCCGTCATCCCGCATTCACGAGTCAGGAACCGGGCCAGCGGGATTTCCAGCTGGCTATCGGGGAAGAAGAACAGGCTCTTGCCGCCGAGCGTTTCGGTGGCGGCGGCCACGGCCTTGCGGGCGCGGGCGCGCGGGGCCTCTGTCACCGCGTCGAAATGGGCAGGGTCGACACCGAACTCATTGGCAATGACACGAAGCCATTCCGTCGTGCCCTCTTCACCGAAGGGGAAGGGCGCAGGAAGGTGCCGGGCGCCGCGTCGTTCGAGAGCGGCATGCGTATCACCCAGAAACGGCTGGGCCAGCGCGAAAACGGTGTTCGGCCCGATCCCCGTCTCGGAATCGATATTGCGCGATGGCAGAAGCCGCACGGGGCCGACACCCAGCTTGTCGAGAAGATCGACCATCTGGTCTTCGACAACGTCAGGGAGCGCACCTACGACCAGAAGCTCGCGCTCTGTCGTTTCGGGCAGAACGGGCACCATCGCGGCCAGTGCCGCATCTTCGCCCTGGGTAAAGGTCGTCTCGATGCCAGAGCCGGAATAATTCAAGACCCGGACGCGCGGCGCATGTTTGGCGCTGAGCCGTTCAGCGGCCTTGGCCAGATCGATCTTGATCACTTCGGAGGGGCAGGATCCGACAAGGAAAAGCTGACGAATGTCGGGGCGCCGCTCCAGAAGGCGCGCGACCACGCTGTCAACCTCGGCCTGGGAATCGGCCATGCCGGCCAGATCGGTCTCTTCGAGGATCGCCGTCGCGAATCGTGGTTCGGCAAAGATCATGACACCCGCGGCCGATTGCAGAAGATGCGCGCAGGTGCGCGACCCGATCACGAGGAAGAAGGCGTCCTGCATCTTGCGGTGCAGCCAGATGATCCCGGTCAAGCCGCAGAAGACTTCGCGCTGACCGCGTTCCTTCAGGATCGGTGCATTGCGGCAGCCACCGCCGGCGGGATTGGCCGGGGCGTTCATGCCCGCCCCTCCGACTGAAGGCGTGCCTGTCGCAGCTTCCAGAGGAACTGTCCTGCGTTCACGACATAGGTCGCATAGGCCGCCAGAGCGACAGCCATGAGCGCGGAGGGCTCAAGCGCGCCTGTAAATAGGGCATATATATAAGCGGTATGAAGGGCGATTACGACAAAGCTGAACACGTCTTCCCAGAAGAACGCCGGGGCGAAAAGATACTGGCCGAAGACCACTTTCTCCCAGATCGCGCCGGTCACCATTATCAGGTAGAGGACCGCTGTCTTGGCCACGATCGACACATTGGCTGCGACGTAACCTTCACCCGTCCAGAGGTAGCGGACAACGAGGGTCAGCGAGACGAGAAATACGACGAATTGCAGCGGCGCGAGAACGCCCTGAACGAGAGTCCACTTGGTGGCATCACGGCGCTGCCTTTCCTCGGGCGTATAGAGCCCTGTCGGCGCGACCGGTGTGCGCACGTCTGGTAAGGTGTTGGCCGTCATGAAAGCGTTCCCCGGCAGTTCGATTGCGTCAAGACTAGGGCCGCAATGCAGGGTGTGTCAACTTTAACTTACATAATGAAACGCCGATAATCGCATTGAAACTATCACCAGTTATCCAGACAAGTCACTGTTTTTAATAGTTTTTTGATCTATTCTGCGATGGCTGTAAGAAAAATGTCAGTTTTCTTTGACACTTACATTGCGCTCATATGACAATGCGTTAGAGCATGGTGTCTTCTACGACTGACACCGACAGAATCGTCTACGATCTCAAGGAACGGCGCTTTGCCCGATCACGACCAGATAAAGAGATCACGTTCGGACGCTCCCGGAGTGGAGCCCGTGTCGGCGCTGGTGGCGCAGCTGAACCGCAATGGCCCGAAAGAGGGCGTTCCGGGAGAGGTTGCGTTCGATGCGATCGTCTATCGTCTTGCGACCGCCTGCCTCGCATCGGATCAGGACGCCCTTTTCGACGAGGTCGGGATCCTGCGCGCATCCGGTCTGTCCGCACGAACCATCGCGGAAACGCTTGTTCCCCACGTGGCGCACGAGCTGGGCGATCGGTGGTGCGACGACAATCTGGGCTTCGCGCATGTCACGATCGGATGCGCACGACTCCAGCGGCTTCTTCGGAGCCTTGGCCCGGATTGGTATGGCGCCCAGCCCGAGGAAGAGCCGCGCCTTCGCATTCTTCTGATCGTCCCCGATGGCGGGAACCATACTCTTGGCGGTCTTGTCTTGACCGGCAAGCTGCGACGGTTGGGCTATGATGTGCGGTCAATAATGGGCGAAAATATTGAGACGATCTCCGATTCAGTGTCGGAATGGTCATTCGATCTTGTTTTGATTTCCGCTTCGGGAAGCGAAAGTCTTGATAAGTTGGCCGAACTTGTGACAATTGCAAAAACGTCTTCACCTGAAAGGACTTGCATCGCGATCGGCGGAACAATCCTGAGGGACGGCGGGGCAATCGAGCACCGGATCAAGTCAAGAACCGGGGCAGACCTGGTGACGAACGACTTGAGTGAGGCTCTTCGACGTTGCAAAAAAACGAGCTTGCAAAGCGTCAACTCTCCGAAAGAGACGCTTGGGTCGGAGGGGAGGGTTTAGATGCTGGCACAGCCTCAGCAACGGACCGGGCCCGCATGACGACCCGCGGCACAAGATACTGGGACAGCGGCGCCATACCCCTGATCGCGCCCGAGATGCTTGGCGACATCATCGCAGAGATCGCGGACCTGTCGATCGTGGTTTCCGAAAAGGGCAAGATTCTATCCGTTCTGGTCAACCCGACTCAGGACAGGTTTCGTTCGCTTGAAAGCCTTGAGGGGCAGGATATCAACGCCGCTCTCACCGAGGAAAGCGTCCGGAAATTCGAGGTTCGTTTCAAGGAATACCTCGAGGGTGAATACGAAAGCCGGCCAATCGAGCTGAACCATCAGGATTCGTCGGGCCGGTGGAGCTTTCCGATCCGCTATACATTGCACCGGATCGGGCCCGACGGGGCGATCCTGATGCTTGGCCGAGACCTTCGACCGATTGCGGAGATGCAGCAGGAACTGGTTCGAGCACAACTCGCCCTTGAACAGGATTTCGAACTTCAGCGTGAATCCGACACGCGGTTCAGGGTTGTCATGGAATCGACGACCGAGGCCTTTGTCTTCGTGTCGATGGCGACGGGGCGGATCACCGATGCCAATTCGGTTGCCGCCGGTCTGCTGGGCAAGCAGAAAGACGACCTGACAAGCACGCCGTTCTCGTCGGAATTCGAGATGGTGAAACGCGGCGATCTGCTCGAGACGCTGAACACGCAGGCGATCACCGAACGGTCAGGGCCGGTGACGGCAAAGCTGAACAGGAACGGTGCGACGGTCAAGATCATGCCGACGCTGTTCCGCGCCGGCGGCGAGCGTCTTCTGCTCTGCAGGATCGATCCGGACGAAGGGGTCGCAGCTCAGGCGGATGCCCTTGGCCGCAACCTTGACGCGCTTTACATGCAGGGGCCTGACGCGATCGTCTTTGCCGCAGAGGACGGAACGATCCTTTCGGCGAACGAGGGCTTTCTCGATCTGATCAACGCCGCCCATGACATCAACGTCAAGGGGCGCAACCTTGCGGACTACTTCCTCCGGGGGTCCGTCGATCTGAAGGTTCAGACCGAGAATGCCAGCCGAACGGGGCGCATGCGGCTTTATCCGACGAAGATCTCGGGCGACTACGGAAGCCCGCGTCCGGTGGAGATCGCGATCACGGCACTCGACGCGAATGACAAACGGATCTTCGGCTTCCTGATGCGCGACGCAAGCCGGATCGAGCAGGTTCGTCCTGTCGGCGGAACACCCGTTACGGATGACAACGTCCGTTCGGTGATGGAGCTGGTCGGGAATGCGACGCTGAAGGAAATCGTGGCCGAGACGACGAATGTCGTCGAACGCATGTGCATCGAAACAGCGGTCGAACTGACGATGAACAACCGAGTGGCTGCGGCCGAGATGCTGGGCCTGTCGCGGCAGTCGCTTTATGTGAAGCTGCGGAAATACGGGCTTCTGTCCAGGTCGGCCAACGACGACTGACACACTTCCCTGACAACCCGGGTCGGTCAGGCGCGCATTTCGCGAGCCTGCGTCATGATGTCTATGTAGGTTTACACTTGCCGACTCTAGTTGTGTCAGCCTAAGCTGACAGTATGAGTGTCACATCCACCTCCCCTGCCCTGCCTGACCGCCGCTGGCCCGAGCCCCGCGCAGCCCTTCGACTGATCAAGCCAATCACATGGTTTCCACCGATGTGGGCCTATCTGTGTGGCGCGGTATCGGTCGGCGCATCGGCTGAGGGGCAATGGGGTCTTATCCTTCTGGGCGTCATCCTCGCCGGTCCGATCGTCTGCGGCATGAGTCAGGCCGCCAACGATTGGTGCGACCGGCACGTCGACGCCATCAACGAACCCGACCGGCCGATCCCTTCGGGACGAATTCCCGGGCGCTGGGGTCTATGGATCGCCTTGGCCATGTCCGTACTGTCGCTGATCATCGGCTGGCAGCTGGGCCCATGGGGCTTTGGCGCGACGGTTCTGGGCGTTCTCGCTGCATGGGCCTATTCCGCGGAACCGGTCCGGCTCAAGCGCTCGGGCATCTGGGGCCCCGGCCTTGTCGGGCTGAGTTATGAGACGTTGCCGTGGGTCACCGGGGCCGCCGTCGTGGCAGCTGGCGCACCGGGATTGGACGTCATCATGATCGCCGTTCTTTACGGGCTCGGCGCGCATGGCCTGATGACGATCAATGATTTCAAGGCGCTCGAAGGCGACAGGCAGATGGGTGTGAACTCCCTGCCCGTGATGCTTGGCCCGGAACGGGCCGCGCGCGTCGCCTGTGTCGTCATGACGGTGCCGCAGCTTGGCGTCATCGCTCTCCTTTTTGCCTGGGGCAAGCCGGTCCATGCCGGGATCGTGGCGGCCCTGTTGCTGGTGCAGTTCTGGGCGATGCGGGTCTGGCTCACCGATCCAAAGGGCAAGGCGCCCTGGTTCAACGGGACCGGCATCGGCCCCTACATCCTTGGCATGCTGGCCGCGGCCTTCGCACTGCGCAGCATCGGAGCAGTCTGACATGAAGACGTTGTCCTGGGTCCAGATTTTTCGGCTTGGCCTTGTCCAGATGGCGCTTGGCGCGATTGTTGTCCTGACCACATCGACGCTCAACCGGTTGATGGTGGTGGAACTTGCGCTGCCGGCGGTTCTGCCGGGCGCGCTGGTCGCCTTGCACTACGGCATCCAGATCACCCGGCCCAGCTGGGGTTTCGCCTCTGATGCCGGCGGTCACCGGACACGCTGGATCATCGGGGGGATGGCCATTCTGGCGGTCGGCGCACTAGGTGCCGCGTTCGGCATCATGGTCCTTGAAACCGCGCTGTTGCCGGGCCTTGTCCTGTCGATCCTGTCCTACGCGCTGATCGGACTTGGCGTCGGTGCCTCGGGCACCTCGCTTCTGGCTTTGCTGGCGACCGCGACCTCTCATCGCCGTCGTCCGGCCGCGGCGACGATCACCTGGCTGATGATGATCTTCGGCATCGCCATGACGGCGGGCATCGCGGGCGGCCAGCTCGACCCTTATTCCCATGCGCTCCTGATGAAGATCGTGGGTATCGTGACAGGCGGCGCGGTCCTGCTGACCATCGTCGCGGTCTGGGGCATCGAACGTTCGGTCCGCGCCGTGCGCGAGCCGGAAAGCGCCCCGTTCCGCGAAGGCCTTGCCGAAGTCTGGGGCGAACGCCGTGCGCGCAATTTCACGCTGTTCGTGTTCCTGTCGATGACCGCCTATTTCATGCAGGAACTGATCCTCGAGCCCTATGCCGGGATCGTCTTCAACTTCACGCCGGGGCAATCGACCCAGCTGTCGGGCGCGCAGAACGGCGGCGTATTCCTCGGGATGCTGGCGGTTGGCATCGCGGCCACCGGTCTGCGGATCGGAGTTCTTCGGTCATGGGTGATCGTCGGTTGCCTTGGCTCGGCCGTCTCTCTTGCCGCGATCTCGTCACTGGGATCGCTTGGCCCCGGCGCGCCGCTTGTGCCGGCAGTCGTCTCGCTCGGCTTCTTCAACGGCATGTTCGCGGTCGCCGCCATCGGTTCGATGATGGCTCTGGCCGGCGAAGGCCGTGACAGACGCGAAGGCACGCGGATGGGCCTTTGGGGCGCAGCGCAAGCTGTAGCAGCGGGGTTCGGTGGCCTGATGGGCACCGCGCTTGTCGATGTGATGCGTCGGCTTGTGACGGATGAACAAGCTTTTGGCGCGGTCTTCCTCTTCGAGGCCGCAATCTTTGTCGCGGCGGCCCTGATGGCCGCACAGATCATGGACCGAAGCCGGCAATCGGCCGCGATGGTCCCGGGAGAATGATGATGCAATATGATGTCGTGGTCGTGGGTGGAGGGCCGTCAGGTGCTACCGCCGCCGAGGATCTTGTCCGTTCGGGCAAGACCGTCGCACTCCTGGATCGTGCGGGTCGGATCAAGCCCTGCGGTGGTGCGGTTCCGCCGCGGCTTATCCGCGACTTCAACATCCCCGACGATCAGATCGTGGCCCGGATCAGCACGGCGCGCATGATCTCTCCCACCGGGCGAAAGGTCGATATACCGATCGAGGACGGCTTTGTCGGCATGGTCGACCGCGAGCATTTCGACGAGTTCCTGCGCAACCGTGCCGCCGAAGCCGGGGCCGAACGCGTGACGGGCACCTATCTGCGGATCGAACGCGATGCCGGGCATCCCCGGGTCATCTACCGCGAAAAGGCCAGCGGCGTGGAAAAGGCCCTCGACGCCCGTCTTGTGATCGGCGCCGATGGCGCAAGGTCCGACGTGGCCCGCGACGAGGTGCCGGGCGGGGACAAGATCCCTTACGTCATCGCCTATCACGAGATCATCGAGGCGCCGGGCGCCGTGGGCGAATACCGCCCCGACAGATGCGACGTGATCTATGACGGCTCGATCAGCCCGGATTTCTATGGCTGGGTCTTTCCGCATGGCCCGCAGGCCTCGGTTGGAATGGGCACCGGGCTTGACGGCGTGAACCTCAAGGCTGCGACGGCCGCCCTTCGGCTGGCCTCGGGTCTTGATGGCTGCAAGACGATCCGCAAGGAAGGGGCACCTATCCCTCTCAAACCGCTTGATCGGTGGGACAATGGCCGCGACGTGGTTCTCGCCGGCGATGCCGCGGGCGTCGTGGCGCCCTCCTCGGGCGAGGGTATCTTCTACGCCATGGTCGGCGGCCGGGTCGCGGCGACAGCGGCGGCCGCCTGCCTCGCCACGGGCCGCGTGAAAGATCTGCAACTGGCGCGCAAGCTGTTCCTGAAAGAACACGGCGCGGTCTTCCGGATCCTTGGCGCCATGCAGAACGCCTATTACCGCAGCGACGAACGTCGCGAACGGTTCGTTTCCCTGTGTCACGATATCGATGTTCAGAAGCTGACCTTCGAGGCCTATATGAACAAGGAACTCGTGAGGTCGCGCCCATTGGCTCACCTCAAGATTGGCGCTAAGAACATCGCGCATCTCTGGGGTCTTGTTTCCCCGCTCAGAACCTGAAGACGTGGAGAGCCCCATGAAGGACATGATCCCCGCCTGGCGGGACGGAACGCTCGTCCCGGTTGAAAAGCTCGAGGTTCACCAACTGGGCCTCAGGCACAAGGCGGTGAGCATATTTGTCCTCAATCAGGGGCGGGTGCTGATCCAGCAGCGTGCGATGGGCAAATATCACACGCCCGGCCTTTGGGCGAACACCTGTTGCACCCATCCGGAATGGGACGAATCCCCTGCCGATTGCGCGGTGCGCCGGCTGGGCGAAGAGCTCGGGATCACCGGGCTTTACCCGTCATTCCGGGACAGGGTCGAATATCGCGCCAATGTCGGCGGCAACCTGACCGAACACGAGGTCGTCGATATCTTCATCGCCAATGCGCCCGATGACCTCGTGATCACGCCAAACCCCGATGAGGTGATGGAGACGCGCTGGGTCGATCTTTATGAGCTGAAGGTTCAGGTCCGCCGCAGGCCGTGGGAGTTCACGCCCTGGCTCCGCATCTATCTTGCCGAGCATTCCGAGAAGATCTTCGGAGAGATGGCCGCCCGGGTCTGAACCCGGGCCGTGTTCTCAGACCAATCCCAAGGATACCGACGCCGGTTCTATCCCGGCCGCCTCGAGTGCCGTTGCGGCGATGTCGACGGGCGTCAGCCCGGCGTCGGCATACATCGCATCGGGTGCGGCCTGATCGATGAACCGGTCAGGCAAGGTCATGGTGCGCACCTGGCAGGCCCGCCCCAGAAGGCCGTCATTGGCCAGATAATGCAGGACCATCGCGCCAAAGCCGCCCCGGGCCCCCTGTTCCACGGTGATCAGGGCCTTGTGGTGAGAGACGAGCTGCCGGATCAACGCGTGATCCAGCGGCTTGGCGAACCGGGCATCGGCCAGCGTCACGCTCAGCCCGTTGGCCTCGAGTAATGTCTTGGCCCTGCGGCACACGCCAAGATGGGCGCCGAACGACAGGATCGCGATGTCCGATCCCTCGGACACGATCCTGCCCCTGCCGATCTCCAATGCGGTTCCCGTTTCGGGCATCTCCACCCCCTCGCCTTCGCCGCGGGGATAGCGGAAGGCAATGGGCCCCTCGTCATAATCGACGGCTGTCCGGATCATGTGAACAAGCTCTGCCTCGTCCGAGGCCCCCATGACCACCATGTTGGGCAATGCGGCAAGGTATCCGATGTCGAAGGCACCGGCATGGGTGGGCCCGTCGGCGCCGACAAGGCCGGCCCTGTCGATCGGGAACCTGACAGGAAGCGATTGCAGCGCCACGTCATGGACGATCTGGTCATAGCCGCGCTGAAGGAATGTGGAATAGATCGCACAGAACGGTTTCAGCCCGCTTGCGGCCATGCCGGCACTGAACGTCACCGCATGCTGTTCGGCGATCCCCACGTCAAAGACGCGTGACGGGAACCTTTTCGACATGATGTCGACGCCCGTCCCCGATGGCATCGCGGCGGTCACCGCGACGACCCGGCTGTCGCGTTCAGCCTCACGGGTCAATGCCTGGCCGAAGACCTTGGTGTAGGACGGCGCGTTCGGCAGCGACTTGGCCTGCGTGCCCGTGCCCACGTCGAACTTTGAAACGCCATGATACTTGTCAGCTGATCTTTCGGCCGGGGCATAGCCCTTGCCCTTGACCGTGCAGCAATGGATCAGGACCGGCCCCGTCGCCCGGGTGCGCGCAGCGCGCAGCACCGGCATCAGCTGTGCCATGTCGTGCCCGTCGATCGGGCCCACGTAGGAAAAACCGAGATTCTCGAAGATCGTGCCCTGACCGCCGGGCATGCCCATGACGATCTGCCGCGCGCGGCGCGCGTGGTCGCGCAGGGGCCCGGGCAAAGCAGCCTCGAAGCCTTCGGCCATGCGATGCATCTCGCCCAGGGGCGACGCATAGAGGCCGGAGAGGTATTTCGACATCGCTCCGACCGGGGGAGCGATCGACATTTCGTTGTCATTCAGGATCACGAACAGCCGCCGCCCTTCGTGCCCCGCGTTGTTGAGCGCCTCGTAGGCCATGCCGGCGCTGATCGATCCGTCGCCGATCACGGCGATCGCGTCCCCGGTATCCATGCCCAGATCGCGCCCCGTCGCAAATCCGAGGGCCGCCGAGATCGAGGTTGAACTATGCGCCGCGCCAAAAGGGTCATAGTCGCTCTCTGCGCGTTTGGTGAAGCCCGAAAGGCCGCCTTCCTGGCGCAGCGTTCCCATACGGTCGCGCCTGCCGGTCAGGATCTTATGGGGATAACACTGGTGCCCGACATCCCAGATCAGCTTGTCTCGCGGGGTGTCGAAGACCGCGTGGATCGCCACGCTCAGTTCCACCACGCCAAGTGACGATCCGAGGTGCCCGCCGGTCCGGCTGACCGCCGCGACCGTTTCGGACCGCAGTTCATCTGCAAGCCGGGTAAGCTCCTGATCCGTGAGATGCCGGATGTCGGCAGGGTATCGCACCCGGTCGAGCAGCGGCGTTGCAGGGCTGTGATTATCGGATCCGGTCATCTTGGCGCTCCTTGGAAGCCTGGACGAAAAAGGCGTCACGAAAGGTTTTGCCCCTCGTGACGCCAGTCTCCTGTAGCCAACAGGAAGGGAACTGGGATCTTCGCGTTCGACGTCGACCCCAAGTATCGGACCAAAACCGGGAGGGAGTGGCCCGATCCGAGAGGCGGGGCGAACGGCTGGTCCGCCCCGGCCTTTTCTCAGGTGAGCTGGCTCACCGAAGGTTCGTAGGGCAGCACGATCTCGGACCTGTTGATCGGGTCCGGGGTTTCGCGGCTCCTGTCGGGGAGTGCGTCGCCCACTGCCGCGATGACGGCGATTGCCAGCCAGATCACGAAGACGAAGAGTGCTGCGTAGCCTGCGCCCTTGAGCATCAGGAAGGTGACATCCGCTACCAGTCGTCCGCGGCGCGTCATTTCGAGATATTGATGGTCGTCGCTCATGACTATCACTCCTTTCAGTTCATCGGCGCGTAGCCATGCTGCTGCGCCCAGACGTACCAGTTATCGACAACGGTTCCCGACAGCAGGATACCGATCCCGCCAGTCAGCGTCGTGAGAACTGCGAACCACCAGGCCCAGCGGTGAATGCCCTCCATCGTGGCGTTGAAGCCCATGGTCCAGCGCCAGAAGAGCGCCGCCCGTTCGGAGGCCGTTCCGCGATCGACGATCTGTTCGATCTCGCGCTCACCGCCAAAGCGGCTGACGGCGAGGATCGTCGCCCCGTGCATGGCGAACAGCAGGGCCGAGCCATAAAGGAACACGATCGAAAGCGCGTGGAACGGATTGTAGAACAGGTTCCCGTGGATGATGGAGAACAGGTTGGTCCAGTCGAGGTGCGGGAAGATGCCGTAAGGCACCGCCTCGGACCAGCTGCCCATGAGGACAGGCCGGATGAGGCCCAGGACGAGGAACAGCCAGATCGCGGAGGCGAATGCCCATGCGACATGCTTGCCCATGCCCAGTTCTTCGGCCCGCAGGTAGGTGCGGATCCACCAGCTGATCACGCTGATCAGCAGGAAGAAGCTGGCGATAAGCCACCAACCGCCCTCGTCAAGCGGGGCAAAGCCCAGCCCGTATTCCGGACCCGGGGGTTCCAGCGCAAGCCAGAACAGATCCCGAAGGAACACGGCGGGCGAATAATCGACCTGCGCCCAGAAGGACATGCCGACAATGAAGAACCACAGGAAGCCGGTAGCCAGGCTCACCACCCCGAACGGGCCGAGGTAGATGGGGCCAAGCTGGGCGTTGCCGAAGGCACCGAACAGCGAGGAGAACCCTGGCTTGCCGAAACGTCCTTCGGCAAGGTTGTTCTCGTTGTCCATACCCATCTCTGGCGGGCCCTGAACCTGCACCTGGGTGAAGATGTTCTGATATTCAGCCATTGGTCATCTCCTCCTTAAAGGTCCACCCACCAGGGCAGCTCATAATACCAATCCCACCAGACGATCCATTCGTCGAACCAGATCGTGCCGGAAATGACGATGCAGATCGCGCTCCACAGGCCGGCATTCAGCGCCAGGAACAGGCCCAGACGGTGGATACCAAGCGGCCCGATGGAATAGCCGATGAGATCACGGAAATAAGTGTCTTCATGATCCGGTGTCTTGACCTCGGTGCCTTTGGAAGGGTTCACCGCGGACAGAACCAGAGAGCCGTGCAGGGCGAGCGCAAGCGCGTTCGTGAAGAAGAACGTGATCGCGATCATATGCGCCGGATTGTAGTGAAAGTTCCCGTAGGCATAGCCCACGTTGTTCACCCAATCGAGGTGGCTCCAGATGCCATAGGGAAACGCGTGCCCCCAGGCGCCCAGCAGAACCGGCCGGATCACGACAAGCGTGACATAGGCAAGGATCGCCACACCGAATGCGAAGGGAACGTGATATCCGATCCCCAGTTTTCGGCAAATCTCCACCTCGCGCATCATCCACGAGGTGAAAGCCCCGATCGCGCAAATGGTGATGATCTGCCAGAGGCCGCCCTCCAGGAGCGGCGCGGCACCAAGCCCGACTTCAAGCGCCGGAGGGTCAATGGAGATCAGCCAGGGGTTCCAGACTCCTTCCATCGCCGTTCCGTAGAAAATCAGGATCGTGCCGAGGGCAGCGAAGAAGAATGTCGTGACTCCGAAGAAGCCCACATAGAAAGGCCCCACCCAGAAGTCGAACAGATCTCCGCCAACCAGCGTACCGCCTCGTATGCGGTACTTTCTTTCGAAGCTGAGCTGAGCCATCTTCCGTCTCCGTTACTGGATGACAAGGGCTGGCCGCCGGGGTCAGTTGTCATCGTCTCATTAGGTTGGTCTGCTGCGGGCGAAGAGGCCCCGCCCGCAGCGGTATCTTGGACTCTGGCAGGTCCGGTTACATGTCGCCTGCAAAGGCGAGCTGGAACCAGTTTGTCTCCGGATTGCTGAGCAGGACGAGGTGAATCATCGCCGCCAGCAGGAAGAGAAATACGCCCTGCGCCACGAACACGCGGCGGGGGTCGAAGATGAGCCAGATCTTGTAGAACTGTGCCATTGTGCCTCTTCCTCCTTACCAGCTGAACCAGGGCAGTTTGATGTACGTCAGGATATGAGCGACGACGGCCACGATCGTGAAGATCCACAGCCCGCTCATATACACCGAGTGCAGTTCCTGCGCCTGTTCGTCGGTCAGACCCGTGAAGGACAGGTCGGAATTGTCAGCCATGTTTTCCCTTTCGAAAAATGTACTGACGCCGCACACCCCGCGGCTGGGGCCGACGGAGGCTAGTCCTCCGTCCTCTTTTCCGCCACACCTCCATGAGGAGGCCTTGGCGAATTCGTGTCCCGGTTTCCCGGGCGCTGTTCCGTTACGCCGAGAAGATGTGCGGCGTGATGATCCTTGCCTGCGTCCAGGCGCGGGAGACGGGGCCCTTTTCGGGCAGCTCCATCCGGCGCGCGGCGCCAAGCGCCCATGTCAGCAGGGCGAGCGGCAATGCCGCGAGGAAGATGATCGCGAAATACGCGTAGAATTCCCGCCGGGGCGGCGCATGGCGCTCGCGTACGATCGGGGCGTCCGTTGTAAAGTCGGTCATGTCCGGCCTCCTCCTGAGGGTGACTTTTCGAGGCTCTCGACTGTCTCGAGGACCACTCGTTCGGCGCCGGCATCGAGCGCGGCGCGTTCCGCCGCATCCCGAAGGGATTTCGCGGCGGAAATGCGTGTCAGAATGGGATGCGTGGCCACGATCTCGTCGAGGCGGGCCTGCGCATCGGCATCCCATGGGAAATCTCGGCGCAGAGGTGTAAGCGTGGCATCGCCCGCGTCCATCTCGGTGCCCAGAGGCAGGATGTGGAACAGCGCATCGAAAAGCCCGTTGCACACTTCCTGCAGAATGTAGGTCGCCCCGGCATAGCCCATGAAGGGCGTGCCGGTGGCGCGGCGGATCGCAGCGCCGGGGAACGAGGCGGGAATGAACGCGGGGCTTGGCCCGTGTCCGCCCTTCAGCTCGGCGAGATACATCTTTTCGTTGATGGACCCCATCACGATAAGCGGCCGCTTCTCGGCCATCATCGCGCGAACTTCTTCGTTGTTGGTCTTCTTGCCCCGGACGCGTGCCACGGCAAAGGCGCAGGGGAAGCCCAGATCACCCTCGAGGTAGTGGCGCACACCGCGAGCATAGGTCTCGTTCGCGACAATGGCGAATTCGGCGGTCGCGTAGAAATCCTGCGTGACAGAGCGCCACAGATCCCAGACCGGTTTGATCGTCGAATGCTTTTCCCGCTCGATGAACGGTTCGGGATCAAGGCCCAGCAATTCGCCGAGCTTGCGCAGGAACCGTGTCGTGCTGTCGATCCCGAAGGGCGCCTGCAGATACGGCTTGCCAAGCACTTCGCACAGCCCGCGGCCGAATTCGCGATACATGCAGATGTTCACATCCGCATTCACGAGGTTGCGCATCTCGGCCAGGTGGCTGCCCAGCGGCATGACCATGTTGACCTCGGCGCCGATCCCTTCGACCAGGCGGCGTATCTCGGCCAGATCGGAGGGCATGTTGAACACGCCATACATCGGCCCGAGGATGTTCACGCGGGGGGCGTCGCCCTCTTCGCGTTTCTTCTCGGGAGGCATCCGACCCTTGGTCATGCCAAATTCGGTGAACAGCCAGGTCATAGCGCGATCCGCGCTTTCCCACTGATCTTCGTCGATGGTGCGCGGAAGGAACCGCTGAATGTTGGTGCCTTGCGGCGTCACGCCGCCGCCGATCATCTCGGCGATCGATCCGGTCACGACAACGGCGGGAAGCGCGGGATCAAGCGTATCCCAGGCGCGTTTCATCGCCTCTTCGGTGCCGGCACCCATCTCGGTTTCGCCAAGGCCGGTGACGACGATCGGCAATTCGTGGGGCGGCAATCCGTCCGTGTAATGCAGAACACTGGTGACGGGCAGGTTTTCGCAGCCGACGGGGCCGTCGATCACGACCTGAAGGCCCTTCACCGCGGTGAACGCGTAGACCGATCCCCAATAGCCGCCTGCGCGGTCATGATCCGTGACTAGCATGCCGGGCCCCCCTTTGTCCGAGGGGCAGGATGTGCCGCTTCCCGACGGGCTGTGATATGATGGATCGTGGCCATCAGATCATCTCCTGCGCTTTGGCGGCACGGGCCAGCTTGTCGAGTTTCTTCTGGTGCTGCGCACGGAAGTCGGGGCGCAGGTTCGGGCTGCCTTCCCAGACGCCCGCCGTATCGCCATGACCGACCCCTTCGAAGAAGTCGCGCATCCGGTCCATCCGCTCTTTCCCGGCGATCGCGGCATTCACGACCTGTCCGAGGCTTCCCGCACCTGCCGGGCCCATAAGGGGGCGGGCCGAGATAAGGTTCGTGAAATAGAGCGCGGGCACACCCATTTCCTTGGCCTTCTGGACAACCGGTGTCGTGCCGATGGCAAGGTCGGGGCGGATCGCCTCCATCGCGGCGAGATCATCTTCGAGAGAGGCGCGATACTTGATCTTCACGCCCTTCGCCTCGAGCCATTCGGCATCGGGGCGGGACCATTCGGTGCGCGGGCAGGCGGTGCCCACGTAGGGAACCTTGGCGCCGCTTTCGATCAGAAGGCGCGCGACCAGAAGCTCTGACCCTTCATAGCCCGACAGCGTGATCGTGCCGTCGATGGGCGCGCTGGCAAGCGCTCCCTTGATCGCGGGAAGGAAAGCGTTTTGTGCAGCGGCGACCTGGTCTGCCGGCAAGCCGAAGGCGTCGCCGATGGCAGAAAGCCAGGCGGCGGTACCATCGTGGCCGACAGGGGCAGATCCGACAACCGGACGACCGGCATTGGTAAATTCGCGGATCGAGGCGGTATAGAACGGGTGGATCGCTGCAACCGCGCCGCAATCAAGCGCGGCATAAAGCTCGCGCCATTCGCGCGCGGGGACAACCGGTCCCGCCGCAAGGCCAAGCGGTGCAAGCATCGCGCCGATCATCACCGGGTCGGCCGGGAACATCTCGCCAAGAAGCGTGACCGTCGGCCGGTCCGACTTGCCCGATGCAGGGGCCTGGACCGGACCGGCCTTGGCCTCCTTGCGGGCATAAGAGAGCATCGCACCCGCAAGGACGTCTTTTGCTTCAGCATGGGTCGGGACACCGAATCCGGGCACGTCGATGCCTACGATCCGGACACCATTGATCTCTTCGGGCAGGAGCCTCAGCGGCACACCGGATGCGGTCGGCACGCAAAGGTTCGTCACGACGATGGCGTCATAAAGATCTGGATCGGCAAGGTCGTGAACGCTTTCGCGGATGTCCTCGAACAGCTTGCCGGTGACCAGCGTCTCGGAATTGAACGGAACATAACCGACCGAGCGGCGCGCACCGTAGAAATGCGACACGAACGTCAGGCCGTAGACGCAGCAGGCGGAACCCGACAGGACGGTTGCAACCCGCTTCATCCGAAGGCCGACGCGCAGCGATCCGAATGCCGGACACATGCTTTGCGGCTGATCGTGGGGGCCCTGCGGATAGTCTTTCGCGAATTGGTCAAGCAGTTCGGACTGGCCGGCCATGCGGGCGGCGTCCTTCATCTCGGATCCGGAATGGCAGCCCAGGCCCGGCGGCGTGCCTTCAGGCAGGACCTCGACGGCCTCCCTCGGCGTTCCCGTCAGGACAGGAGCCTCGGCGGCGTCGTCATATTTGACTTCGTCACTCATGCCCGCCCCATCGGCTCCCGGTCGTACCATGGTTTGACCTTGCGGATATCCTCCAGCAGCCGAAGCAGCTGTTCGCGGCTTGCCTGTTGAAGAAGGTCGTTCGGGTCGGTTTGCGTTTTCGGATCAGGCGTCGTCATAGATCACCTCGAGGCTTTCCATGGGCTTGGCGTTCTTGCCGCGCATGTCGGCATCGGTCGCAGGCTCAAGCACGACGTCGCCGCCGGTATCCTTGCTGTCGAACAGGCCAAGCAGGCCGTCCTGATCCAGAGGCGCGGGCCGGATCGGCGGCGCCTCTGCCACGTTCATTCCCAGCTCGGCAAAGAGGGGGCCCCAGGGGCTCTCCATCGTGCCGACGATCTGGTAATTGGCGGATTTCTTGCGCAGGTCATCGTCCTGCGGGATCGCGGCCAAAACCGGGATGTTGACCGCCTTGGCAAAGGCCTGCGCCTCGCCGGAATGGTCATCCTTGTTGATCACGAGGCCCGCGACGCCGACATTGCCGCCCAACTTGCGGAAATATTCCACCGCCGAGCACACGTTGTTGGCGACGTACAGCGACTGCAGGTCATTCGAGGCGACGAGGATCACTTTCTGCGCCATGTCCCGCGCGATCGGAAGGCCGAACCCGCCGCAGACCACGTCACCGAGGAAATCCAGAAGGACATAGTCGAAGTCCCAGTCATGGAAGCCCAGCTTCTCGAGAAGTTCGAAACCGTGGATGATGCCGCGCCCACCGCAACCGCGGCCAACCTCCGGTCCGCCCAGTTCCATCGCGAAGACACCGCCCCGCTTGAAGCAGACATCCCCGATCTTGACCTCTTCGCCGGCGATCTTTTTCTGCGACGAGGTGTCGATGATGGTCGGGCACGCCTTGCCGCCGAACAGCAGCGACGTCGTGTCGGATTTCGGATCGCAACCGATCAGAAGAACGCGTTTGCCCTGCTCGGCCATCATGTGGCTGAGGTTGGCCAGCGTGAAGCTTTTGCCAATGCCACCCTTACCATAGATCGCGATGATCTGCGTCTTGGATGTGGGCTCGCCCTGCGGGACCTCAAGCGATGGTTCCGCCGCTTCATCACGAAGATTGGCGTCGTAGTCCTTAAGATTCGGAACGTCGTCCTTCATGAGGCACCTTTCCAGTCGAGGATCATCTTGAGGCAGGCCGGATCGCCAAAGGCCGTCCGGTAAGCTTCGGACGCATCCGAGGCTGCCATCGTGTGGGTGATCAGGTCGTCGAGCCGCAGGGTCCCGCTTTCGACAAGCGACCGCGTTGCGATCATGTCGTCGGGCGCCCATTCGGCGGCGATCCGGAACCGGGCTTCTTTCATGAAGGCCGGCGGAAATGCGAAACTGAGCGGCTGGGTATAGAAGCCCGCCAGAACAACCTCGCCACCGCGGGTCAGGCGGCCAACAAAATCATTCAGGAGCGCGCCCTGGCCCGATGCATCGTAGATTGCGCGATAGTCGCGGCGTGTATCGGCATCCGGCGTCGTGACCTCATATCCGCTCGCACCGCTCATCCGTTCGGGATCGATCTCCCAGACTGTCGGAGCGGGGCAACCGGCTGCAATCGTCAGCCGCGCCAGAAGCCGACCGAGAACACCGTGGCCCACGATCAGGTCGGGCGCGGTCTTGTCCGGGCCGGCCATCGCGTGGCGCGCCGTCGCCGCAAGCGCCAGAAGCGCACCAGAGGCACCGAGGCCCGAATCGATCCGGGTGACGCGACTCGCGGCGGTGACGATTCGGCGGGCAGAACCTCCGAAAAGACCGTGTGCGCCCTCATAGCATGATGCGCCCGGCACGAAGACCCGCGCGCCGACCGGAATGTTGGCATCCGGACCGGCTTCGACGACTTCGCCCGTGGCCTCATAGCCTGGGACAAGCGGATACCCCATGCCGGGAAATGGCGGCATCTCACCGGACCAGAACAGCTTTTCCGTGCCGGTCGAGATTCCGGAATGCGAGATTTCGACGACGATATCGGCAGCCGTCGGCTCGATCAGGGTCACGCGATCAAGCGCGATCTGCCCCGGAGCTTTCAGGATTACGGCTGCTGTGTCCACGTCGTCCCCTATCGGTTTGCGCTTGGGTCGTTGGTTCCGAACCAGGCATTTGCGTTACGTGTCAGTTTAAGCTGACATCTCAAAGTGTCAACTGGTTTAGACAATCGAAGTGTCAGGTTTGTCTGACAGCTTCGACGACACTGGTTATGAAAGGCCGCCTCGATGCAGGGATCCGGACGTTGCCGAATCCCGCTTTCGTGACGAGTTCCGCGATCTCGCTCGCAGAGCGGGCCCGACCTGTCTGCATCGCCAGGCAATACAGAGCGAAATAGGCGTCTCCGGCGCGTTCGGGGTGGCGGGATCCTGTCATCGGTTCCGACACGATCAGCCGGCCACCGACGGGCAGCGCGTCATGGACCGATCTCAACAGTTGCAGGACAGTGTCGTCCTGATGATCGTAAAGAACCCGAACAAGGCTGATCGCATCAGCACCATCCGGCAACGGATCGTCACGAAACGAGCCCGGAACGATTCGCGCCGTAACGCCGAGGTCTTCGAATCTTTGATGAGCGGCGCCGACGACGGCAGGAAGATCGAAAAGGGTCAGATCGAGGCGCGGTTCCTGCTTTGCAACGGCGGCAAGAAACGCGCCGGTCCCACCACCGACATCCATCAGGTGGCGCACCGATGACAGATCGACGGAAGCCAGAGTGTCTTCAGCAACCAGCGCCTGCGAATCGGCCATCAGCTCGGAATATCTTTGTGCCGTGCCCGGGTCCTCGGCGGCACCAGCGCCAAAGACATAGGGCCAGAAACGCGCCAGCTCCGTCTCGGTGGTGCCGCGGAAAAATCCGACCGGGTCGGCCAGATCACGATACAGCACTTCGTGATGGCGGATCATCTCGGGCAGTCCGGGAACACCGGACAATGCCGCCGCGCGCCGCGTCAGCCGGACTTTGCCGCGCTGCGACTTCAGAAGGCCAAGCGACTCACCGGCCCTGAGAAGGATATCGAGCCGGTCCTTCGGCACGGAGCAGACATGGCCGATCTGGCCAGCCTCCCTGGGGCCGTCGGACAAAAGATCGAGAATGCCCAGACCGACAAGCGCCGACAGGATCTGGCTGTGGCAGAACCCCGCGACCAGATCGAACATCTCTTCTCCCTCACGGCGCACGATGCGGCGCGTCAGGGGAAAGCGGGCCGCCCAGCTTTGAAACGATCGGGACGCGACAAGCCTGTTGATCAGCCCGGGGCCCTGTGTTGCGGGGGCGGGCCTTTTGCCATCGGGCGGGTTGCCGGTCAGTTCGGTCATTCGCCCGGAACGCTTGTCCGTTGCCTCGCGGCACTTGGAACGATCTTGTCGGCATAGGCGCGCACCATCTTGGCAAGAGCGGCCTCGCCGGGGCAGGCCGGGATCGACGAGATCGCACCGGCAAGGATATCGTCCAGCCTGCTGACCGCGCCGCGCACACCAAGAACGCTCACGGCGTTCGGGCGGCCGTGCAGATCGTCCTGCCCGACTGGCTTGCCAAGCTCATCTTCACCGCAGAGCGCGTCGCGCAGGTCATCGGCGACCTGAAACGCTTCGCCGATCCGTGCGCCAAGCTCTTCCCACGGCTCGGGGTCCTGCCCCGCAGCCACAGCGCCCATTTGGGTCGCCGCCACGAACAGCGCACCTGTCTTCGACCGGTGATAGGCCGAAAGGTCGATGTCTGCCTCGCTCTCCCAACCCTGACCGGCGCAGATGCCGTCGGGCATCCCAGACCGGCGCGAAAGAATATCGACAAGGGCCATGGCCCTTTCAGGGGCATCGGGGGCTGCGCGGGCCAGCAGGCCGAACGCGAGAATGATCAGGCTGTCGCCCGTCAGCAGGGACAGCGGTTCGCTATAGGCCCGATGGACCGAAGGCTTGCCCCGGCGCATGGCGGCATCGTCGAACATCGGCAGATCGTCGTGCACAAGGCTTGCGCAATGCAGAACCTCGAGCGCGGCGGCTGCCGCATCGGAAAGCGCGGGCCTGTCGTCGCCGCAGGCACAGGCGACCGAAAGAAGGATCGTTGGTCGGATCCGCGCACCGCCCGGCGTTACGGCATATTCCAGCGCCGAGGCAAGCCTGGGCGGGGTCACTCCCGTCCGCGCGGATCTGACCGCTTTGCGCACCGCCTCATCGATCCGTTCGGCAAGTAGCATGCTTCGCTCTCCTCAGGCGTGGTTCATATGTCATCTTAGCTAGACATAGCATATGTCAATTAGACTGGACACTTTAGGGGAATGAGTCAACAATCCTCTGAGGAGGTCGACATCATCGATCAGCGATCGGAACAGTTTCACGTGGCCATCATCGGCGCGGGCATCGGCGGACTGGCGACAGCGCTCCGGCTTGCGGCGGCGGGATATGCCGTGACCGTGGTCGAGTCCGCCGATCATCCCGGCGGCAAGATCCGGACCTTGCCAAGCGCGGCAGGCCCCGTTGATACCGGCCCGACTGTCCTAACGATGAAGCCGGTCTTCGAGGCGCTGTTCGCGGATGCAGGCGAACGGCTGGATGATCATCTGACCTTGCACGAATTGTCCGTCATCGCCCGCCACTATTGGGAAGACGGGACGCAGTTCGACCTGACCTCTGACCGTGCAGAGACCGTGTCGAACGTCCGCGCGGCCTTTGGCTCCAACGCGGTTGCGGAATTCGAACAGGTCACGAGCCGCGCGGCCCGCCTGTTCGAAGCCTTCGACGCGCCGATGATGAAAGCGGCCGATCCGTCGTCCCTGTCGATGGCGGCCGTCGTGGCAAAGTCACCCCGACTGATCCTGGATATGGCACCGCTGGCGTCGCTGGCGCGGATGCTGGACGGGGCCTTTACCGACCGGCGGCTCGCACAATTGTTCGGGCGCTATGCCACCTATGTCGGTGGATCGCCGCAAGGTTCCCCTGCGCTTCTGGCGCTGATCTCCGAAGCCGAGGCGCGGGGCGTTTGGTCGGTCGAGGGCGGCATGGGGGAACTGGCACGTACAATCGCCGAACTGGCCCGCGCCAAGGGAGCCAGATTCCTGTTCGGAACAGAGGTCCAGTCGATCGAAATACGTGACGGTCGGGCAACGGGGATCGTAACAGGCACAGGCCGGATCAGCGCGGATGCGGTCGTGTTCAACGGTGACCCGCGTGCAATCCATGGCGGCCTTATGGGTGACGACGCCAGGAATGCCGTGCCTGCGGCTGCGGTGGAACCGCGAAGCCTGTCGGCCTGGGTGCATGCCTTCGCGGCACGACCGACGGGCCCCGATCTGGCCTATCATACCGTGTTCTTCGGATCGGAACCCAACGCGGAATTCGTCCGGCTTGACCGGGGCCAGCATCCGTCTGACGCAACCCTTTATGTCTGTGCGCAGGATCGGGCCACCGCGGCGCGGCCGGACGGGCCGGAGCGGTTTGAAATCATATTGAACGGCGTTCCCAGCAACGCCATCGCCGAAACCGAGGAAGAGGTGCGCGCATGTCAGAAACAGGTCTTCGACAGGCTGGCGGCATTTGGCCTGACCTTCGATCCGGTTCCGGGGCCGCAGACGCTGAGCAGCCCGACGGAGTTCGCCCGGCTCTTTCCGGCCAGCAAGGGATCTCTCTACGGCAGAAGTCCGCACGGTTTGACAGCGGGGCTGAAGCGGCCCCGCGCGCGGACGACGATACAGGGGCTGTATCTGTGCGGGGGCGGGGCCCATCCGGGGGCGGGCGTCCCGATGGCGACACTCTCCGGACGGCACGCGGCCGAGGCGATCGGGGCGGACCTTGCTTCTCTGTCGAAGTCGCGCCCAACGGCTATGCCTGGTGGTATGTCGACGGGATCTCGGATGACGGCCAGCGCGCAGTCTCGGTCATAGGGTTCATCGGGTCGGTCTTTTCCCCATGGTATGCGTGGTCGGGCCGCAAGGATCCCGAGAATCATGTCTGCATCAATGTCGCGACCTATGGTCCGGGCGGGCGGTTCACCATGACCGATCGGGGCCGTGCCGCACTTCGGCGCAGTGACACCGAATTCGAGGTAGGCCCGAGCCGGATGCGCTGGTCGGATGGCAAGCTCATCATCGATATCGACGAGATTTCCAGCCCGCCCCTTGTCAGCCGGGTGCGTGGTCGGATCACTGTCATGCCCCGAGCGATCTCCGATGTAGAACTGGTCCTCGACAGCGATGGTGGCCATATCTGGAGGCCGTTTGCGCCCATCTCGGACATCCGCGTCGAACTGGACGCCCCGGGCTGGAAATGGGACGGGCACGGCTATTTCGACTCGAATTTCGGGGATCGCGCGCTTGAGCAGGATTTTCGGTTCTGGACATGGGGCCGGTTTCCGACCGGGACAGGCGCCACCTGTTTCTATGATGCGGAACGGCGGGACGGGACGCATCTGGAAACGGCGATCGCCTTTGACATAGATGGTCAGGCCCGGCTGACGCAGGCCCCGCCGCGCACCCGGTTCCGGCGCACCAACTGGCTTGTCCGCCGCGAGACGCGCGCCGATCCCGGTGTCGTGCCGCGTCAGGTTCTGCCGATGCTTGATGCCCCTTTCTATTCTAGGTCGGTCGTCCGAACGCAGATCAACGGAGAAGAGGTGACCGGAGTTCACGA
The DNA here is from genome assembly GCF_004000435.1 of Alexandriicola marinus. Taxonomy (GTDB): domain Bacteria; phylum Pseudomonadota; class Alphaproteobacteria; order Rhodobacterales; family Rhodobacteraceae; genus Alexandriicola; species Alexandriicola marinus. Next base: position 1,017,389 of record NZ_RBVZ01000002.1, on the reverse strand, counting down.
GGCGCTGGATCTGGATCGGTTCGCCTCGCCGCTTCTCAAGCCGATGCTCGCCGTGAGGGTGCCGCGCCGGCCGGGTTGGGACTTCGACACCCCCGCGACCTGACATCATCGGAAACGGTTCTTGCGCGGGGCATGCGCCCACCTCATCATCGGGCTTTCGAAAGGACCTCTGATGATTCCTGTCTTCGACGGCCACAATGATTTTCTGCTCCGCGTCTGGATGCACGGCGCCTCGCGGTCCGAGCTTGTCGAGGGAACGGCCGGGGGCGGCCATATGGATATCGGGCGCATGCGGGACGGTGGATTTGCCGGTGGCCTGTTTGCGATCTTCGTTCCGTCGCCGATGGAGATCCCCTTTGCCGAGGTGCAGGAGATCATGACGGCCCCGCCCTACGATATCCCGCTGCCGCAAGAGATCGACCACATTGCCGCGCTTCCCGCCGCGATGTCGATGGCCGGGCACCTTGTTGCGATGTGCCGGGAATGGCCGGATGAGTTTGCGCTTTGCCTGTCCGTCCACGACATTGAGGCGGCGATGGCCTCGGGACGCATCGCCTGCGTGATGCACATGGAAGGCGTCGAGGCGATCGATCCCGATCTCGACGCGCTCTACCTGTTTCATTCGATGGGGCTTCGGTCACTCGGGCCGGTCTGGTCGCGCACGAACGTGTTCGGCCACGGTGTTCCGTTCCGGTTTCCCGGTTCCCCCGATACCGGCCCGGGCCTGACAGAGTCGGGCAAGAGGCTCGTCCGCGCCTGCAATGACCTGAAAATCGCGATCGATCTGTCGCATATCACCGAGCAGGGCATGGATGACGTTGCGGCCACAAGCAACGCGCCCCTGATCGCGAGCCATTCGAACGCCCATGCCATCTGCCAATCACCTCGCAACCTGACGGACCGGCAACTCGACATGATCCGCGACAGCGGCGGTATCGTCGGCCTGAATTACGCGACCATGTTCCTGCGCGAAGACGGGAGCCTGAACCCCGACACCGGTTGGGATATCATGCTGCGCCACCTCGATCACCTGATCGAGAAGCTGGGCGAAGATCATGTGGGCCTTGGATCGGATTTCGACGGCGCGAACATCCCCGAATGCCTCGGCGACGTGTCGGGCCTTCCCGACTTGCTCGAGGCAATGGCCTCGCATGGTTACGACGCGCCGCTGATCGAAAAGCTGGCGCATCGCAACTGGTTGTCCGTCCTTCGCAAGACCTGGGGAGAATAACCCGCCCGCGCCCGCCGGGGCCGTGCAGACTTTGTCTAATCCTGCCCGACCGCGAATTCACCGAAGACATCTGTCACTTCCGAACCGCCGTTGTCAGCGGTTCCGTTTGCCAGGCCATAAATGTATTCGCCCTCATCGCCATAGAACTCGCCAACGATATCAAGGTTCCAGATCACCGCGTCGTCTCCGTCGACGAAATCACCGATGGCATTGCCAGTCACGACCTGATCGCTGATTTCGCCTTCGGTGACCGTCAGACTACCATCCAGCTGGACGTCATCCACCGTGTTGAAATTGTCGAAGGTTCCGATGACATCGCCATCATCGAAATCCGCCTCTAGGGAAACGTCGGCCATGATCTCGTAATTGGCGGCGTTGCCACCGGGCGCCTCATCATAGGCGAAACCGGCAACACCTTCGTAGGCGACCGAACCCGAGCCGGGGATGTCATCCACCTCGGTGGGATCGAGATCGTCGGCCAACCTGATGTAATCCAGACCCTCGACGATCTGCCCATCGAAACTCGAGAACGTCTCGACCGGTTCGTTCGTGGTCTCGGTCTCGTTATCGCTGGTGAACAAGTCTTCGATGCTGCTGCATCCAGCCACAGCCGACACAGCACACAAAAGGGCTACACGCCCGACATGGGAAATCTTCATCTGCTCGCCTCTCGATGTGGGCCCTTCTTGGGCCTCTCTATTACTAAGTATGTCCGGCAATCCGGTCTCGGGCAATCCCGATGCACGTGAGCTGGCGCAGACGGGCACAAAGCCGCCTGCGCCAGAATCCCGATCAGGGCCTTTCGAATTCTGCCGCGAATGAGCCGAGTATGTCGCCTTCTTCGGTGTCGGATTCATATTCACCGCTGAACGTGCCAAGCAGACCGGAGGGCTCTCCGGTTCCGTCCCCGTGGAAATCGCTGTTGACGTCCATGCTGATGAAGATCGACGTTCCGTCGTCATCAAGCTCACCGACAAAGTCGCCATTCACGCCATTTGCGAAGATCTCTCCATCCTGCAGATCGAGCGTGCCGCCAACGGCTCCGTCCGGGCTCTGAACATTGGATATCTGGCCTTCGACCTCACCGTCTTCTTCGAAGCTGACGTCAAAGGAGATATCTGCAAGGTAGTCGTTATTCTCGCTCCCGATGTCGAGCCGCTCTTCATAGTTGAGCGCGGCGATCCCGACATATCGCGCTTCGCCGGATGACGGCAATTCATCCGCCTCCAGCTCCGGCACGGCGGAAATGTCATCGAACAGGGTCGCCGCGTCTCGGGCCGCATCGTTGAAATCCGGGTTGCGGGTCAGGAGGCACCCGCTCAGAGCGGTGCTGAGACCGATCAGAAGCACGGACTTGGAAATCATCTGTAGCATTGCATATCCTCGCAAGTTCAGTTCCGGACCGCCGCGAACAGCCCCTTCGCAAACGGGATACCCGTTCATACTACCGGGGTCGCGAATGCCTATCACTGCATTGATGGGAACACCGCCGTCATACGGCAGAGTTTCGCCAGCGTTGTAACATCGGCACAGTCGCCTGTCACAGCTGAGATGGCTGAACCGGCTTTTCGTCGGGGTTGAGGCGCGCGACCGAGAGGTTCAGCGCAGAGGCCACCGTCACCCATGTCAGGTACGGCACGAAGGCAAGACCTGCCCAGAAATCCAGCTGGAAATGGGTATAGGTGCAGCCCGCGACCGACATCCAGAGCAGAGCCATCACCGGGAGCGAACCCTTGAGCCGCCTGAGACCAAAGAAGATCGGCGTCCAGAGCGTGTTCAGCGCGATCTGCAGCGCCCAGAAGGCCATCGCATAATGGCTCCCCTCCATGGGGGCGGCGCGCGCGCCGGCAAAGGCGATCAGAAAATAGATCGTCGTCCATGCGACGGGGAACAGCCAGTTGGGCGGCACCCATGACGGCTTTTCAAGGCGTTCGTACCAGGGCCCCGTGGGGAACATGGCGCCGGTGGTTCCGGCGGCGAAACAGGCGGCAAGCAGGACAACGAAAATCAGGGGGTCCATCGGCGATCCTTTCAAGGTCAGCCCATGGCTAACCTAGACCCCCGAGAACCCTTTTCCAACCTGCTCCTGCATCCGCGCGTCACGCAGCCGGATTTCGGCCAGAAGATCGACAATCGCCTGCGCCCGTCCCGGGACCCTGTCGGTCCGGCCCGCGGCCGAGACAAGGTAGGCCGTCTCTTCGAGGCAGGGCGCATAGATCACGGCGGATCGCGGCATCACCATGCCGATCGCAGCCCGTCCCGATGCCTGGGCCATCCAACCCAGTTTCTGACGCATCGTCGTATGTGCCCGGCGGGTCACGCTGTCGAACCCGTTGCGGCGCACCTCGCGGCCGATGCCGGCATAGATCAGGCGCGCGGCCCAGATCCCCATCCGCGCATCGCGCGGCAGCGCGCGGATTCCGGCCTCGGACCGCAGGTAAAGCCGCTCGGCCTCGGCCAGCAGGCGCGAGACCATACGCTTGATTTCGCGGGTGGGCTCGGGCGCGTCAAGAAACGCGTCGGGATCAACGCCCGCATCCTCGAACCAGTCCAGCGGCAGGTAAAGTCGCCCCGCGCGGGCATCTTCGCCCACGTCACGGGCGATGTTGGTCAGCTGCATCGCCACGCCCAGATCGCAGGCCCGCGCCAAGGCGTTTGGGTCGCGCATCTCCATCAGGACGCACATCATGGCGCCGACGGCGCTTGCGACACGAGCGGAATAGGACCGGACATCCGACAGGGTCTGGTATCGCCGTTCAAGCGAATCCCAGGCAAGCCCTTCCAGAAGCGCCTCGGGAAGGTCGCGGGGCATCTCGAACCGGTCGATGATCGCGGCAAAAGCACGATCTTCGGGCGCGTTCCTCGGCATGCCGCGATAGGCCAGATCAAGCCGTTCCTGAAGCTTGAGGACCGCGCGTTCCTTGGCATCGCCCTCGTCGACCTCGTCATCGGCGAGCCGGCAAAAGGCATAAAGCGCCAGCGCCGGATCACGGACCCGGCCAGGCAACATCTTCGAGGCCGAATGAAAGCTAAGCGACCCTGTCCGGATCGCGGCGCGGCAATGCTCCAGATCGGCCGGCGATATCCCGTGAGACGCGGTCATTCGGCAGCCAGCGGCATGGTCGTGCTCGACGATTGGGGCGCATCGGGGATCAGCTGCGCGATGACCTTGGCGCTTGAGACCACGCCAGGCAGGCCGGCGCCGGGATGGGTGCCCGCGCCCGTCAGATACAGGCCCTCGACTTCCTCGCTCTTGTTGTGGGGCCGGAACCAAGCGGATTGCAGGATTCGCGGCTCGATCGAGAATCCGCATCCATGCGGCGACAGATACCTTGTCCTGAAATCCTCGGGCGTAAAGATGAGCGAGGCTGCGATGTGATCCTGAAAACCGGGGATGGTCTGCTCAAGAACGCGGGCGACCTTTTCGCGGTAGGCTGCCTCTTCCTGCGTCCAGTCGACGCCGTTGTCATGGCCCAGATGCGGCACCGGCGACAGGACATAGAACGTGTCGTCACCATCCGGGGCGACATCCGGGTCGGACACCGAGGGCCGGTGAACATAAAGGCTCATGTCGTCGGAGAGCGTTCCGTTGATGAAGATGTCCTTCAGCAGGCCTTCATAGCGCGGGCCGCTCAGGATCGTGTGGTGGCCCACATCGGGCCACATCCCGGCCGTACCCTTGGTTCCAAAATACCAGACATACAGGCCCATCGACCAACGGCGCGAGGCCATCTTGCGTTCGGTCCAGCGCGACTTGCGCTGATTGCGAAGGAGCGTGTCATAGGTGTGGCCCGCATCGGCGTTCGACACGACAAGCGGCGCCCGGATCACTTCACCCGATCCCAGCCGGATGCCGCAGGCCTTGCCGTGATCCACGAGGATCTCGTCGACATCCTCTTCGAGCCGGATCGTGCCGCCCTGCTTGCGCACGACGTCGGCCATCGCATCCGCGATCGCCTGCACGCCGCCGATCGCATAGTGGACGCCGAATTCCTTCTCGAGGTGACTGACCAGCGCATACATCGAGGTGACGTTCATCGGATCGCCCCCGATGAACAGCGGATGGAATGACAGCGCCATCCGCAGGCGTTCGTCTTTCACCCGCGCCCGCGCAAGGCCGAGGATCGACCGGTCGGCCCGCAGCCGCGCGAATTCGGGCAGGACCTTGATCGTCTCCCACGCCTTGTGCATCGGCTTGGCGACCATGCCTTCGAAACCCACCACGTAGCGGCGATAGGCATCCTTGAGGAACCTCAGGTATCCCTTCACATCGCGTGGAGACAGACGCTCCACTTCCGCGATCATGCGGTCGGTATCGCCACAGGCCGCAAAGTGGCTGCCATCGGGCCACCTGATCTCGTAGAACGGATCAAGCGGGATGAGATCGACATCCTTGTGAAAGTCTTCGCCGCATTCGGCCCACAGCTCTTCGAAGACCGCGGGAACCGTGACAATGGTCGGCCCGAGATCGAACCGGTAACCGCTCTCGCTGATCGAAGAGCCGCGCCCGCCAACGCGATCGAGGCGGTCAACCACCGTCACGCGGTAACCCTTGGCGCCAAGCCTCATCGCCGCAGCCAGACCGCCAAGCCCCGCTCCGACAACTATGGCCCTGTTCGACAGGGATGAGTTTGCATCAGTGTTCATCACGACTCCGACCTTAGATATGTAAACTTAAATTGACAATCACTACCGAGACAAGACTCCTTTCTCTTTTCAATGAAGTTCATGTGTGTCAGGATAAGTTGACACTAACAACGAGTCAGTCGTGAGCCAAACCGTCAGCCTTTCCTTCTTTCGATTCGGAACCGTTCCGGCGCGGCTCTGGGCCTTCGGGCAGATGGGCTTTGCACGGATCGGTCTTAGCCTCAGCCGCGACATCGGGTTCTGGAAGCTGTGCGGATCGGGCTCCAACTGGGGCGAAGGCTTCTCTCCGGTGGCCCTGCCCAGGGTCTTTGCCATCGTCGCCACCTGGCAAGACGAAGAGGCCGCACGGCATGGAACCCGGGAAAACCGGGTCTTCAAATCCTTCCGCCGCAAGTCCGATGAACACTGGAGCGTCTTTCTTGGAACGCGGTCGGTTCGTGGCAATTGGTCCGGCGTCGAGCCGTTCGAGATTACGCAGGATAGGGCGCAAACGACCGGCCCGGTGGCCGCGCTGACCCGGGCAAACATCCGTCCCGCAAAGGCCGCCCGGTTCTGGGATCGCGTTCCCGCCATCTCCGAGCGGGTCGGAGCCGACCCGAACGTCGTTTTCAAGATCGGCATCGGAGAGATGCCCCTCTTTCATCAGGTGACATTCTCGATCTGGCCCAATGTCGATGACATGGCCGCTTTTGCCAGAACCGGAGCCCATGCCGAAGCCATCCGCGCCGTGCGCGAGAATGGCTGGTTCAGCGAAGAGCTTTATGCCCGGTTCACCGTTCTGTCCGACGACGGAACGTGGAATGGCACATCCCCCCTCAGCCGACTTCCGGAGGCCGCATGACAACCCCCTTCCCCTTTTCCGCGATTGTCGGTCAGAGCGAGATGAAACTCGCCATGATCCTGACCGCCATCGACCCGAGCATCGGCGGCGTTCTCGTCTTCGGGGATCGCGGCACAGGCAAATCCACAGCCGTTCGCGCCCTTGCGGCGCTCCTGCCCGAAATTTCCGTGATCGACGGATGCCCCGTCAATTCGGCGCGCGCCGATGACGTGCCCGATTGGGCGGTCGGTGCAACCGGCCGGACGGTCAGCCGTCCGACCCCCGTCGTTGATCTGCCGCTTGGCGTGACCGAAGATCGCGTGACGGGCGCGCTGGACATCGAACGCGCCCTGACCAAGGGCGAAAAGGCGTTCCAGCCGGGCCTTCTGGCCCGGGCCAACCGTGGATATCTTTATATCGACGAGGTGAACCTTCTAGAGGATCACATCGTGGACCTGCTGCTTGACGTAGCCCAATCCGGCCAGAACGTCGTCGAACGCGAGGGTCTGAGCATCCGGCACCCGGCACGGTTCGTCCTTGTGGGCTCCGGCAACCCCGAAGAGGGCGAACTCCGGCCCCAGCTTCTGGATCGGTTCGGTCTGTCGGTCGAGGTGGCCTCACCCACCGATATCGACGAACGGATCGAGGTAATCCGACGCCGCGACGCCTATGAGACCGACAACGCCGCCTTCATGCTGCGTTGGCAGGCCGAAGATGCGACGATCCGCGAACGGATCGTGGCCGCGCGCAAGGCGCTGGGCGATGTCGTCGTCCCCGAAGAGACGCTGCGCGAAGTAGCCGAACTGTGCCTCGCGCTGGGCTCGGACGGGCTACGCGGGGAACTGACCCTTCTCAAGGCGGCCCGCGCCTATGCCGCGTGGCAGGGCGACGGCGCACCCAGAACGGACCATGTGCGCAAAGTGGCGGCGACGTCGCTTCGGCACCGGTTGCGGCGCGATCCGCTTGACGAGGCAGGAAGCGGGGCCCGCGTGGGCCGCGTTGTGGAGGAGGTCCTTGGCTGACCTGTCCGACCCGTGCCAGAGGTTTGGCCTCGCGATGTCACTTCTGGCCGTCGATCCCGGCGGGCTGGGAGGCATCACGATCCGGTCCCGTGCCGGGCCGGTCCGGGAACATTGCCTCGATCTTGTCGGACGGCTTGCCCAGCCTGCCCAGCGCATTTCCCCGACGGTGCCGGATGACGCGCTCTTTGGCGGGCTCGATGTCGCGGCGACCTTGTCGGCAGGCAGTCCTGTCTATCGTCAGGGACTGATCGAGACGACGCGCAGCCTTGTCCTTGCCATGGCGGAACGCACGACACCCCGCCTTGCCGCCCGCATTGCGATGCGGCTTGATGAGGGTCAGGGGCCCTGTCTCGTGGCCCTCGACGAAGGGGCGGAACCCGACGAGGCGCTGCCGGCATCGCTGGCCGAAAGGTTGGCATTCGCCATTGATCTCTCGGATGTCGCCTGGCGCTCCGTCCCGGTCTGGTCAGATGAGAGCCAGCGGATCGAAGCGGCCCGCGACAGGCTTTCTTCCATGCGGTTCGGCGACGACGCCTATCGCGCGCTTGGCGTGCTGTGTCTTACACTCGGCATCGACTCGGCCCGCGCGCCGATGTTCGCCAAGCGGGCAGCCGTTGCCCTTGCGGCGCTGGATGGGCGCGACTGTGTCGTCGACCAGGATATCGAAACCGCCGCCGCGCTGACGCTTGCCCATCGCGCGACCCATGTGCCCGCCCCCGAAGAGCCCGAGCAGGACGAACAGCCGCCCGAACCGCCACAGGATCAGGCGGAACAGGACGACCCGGATCAGGGTGAACTGACCATCCCGGATGAACTCCTCCTGGAGGCAGTGCGCGCGCTGATCCCCGATGACCTGCTCGCCAGGCTGAGCGCGGCCCGCGCACGTGCGGTGCGGGGCAGCGGCGCGGGCGCGCGTGTCCGTGGCAATCGGCGTGGCCGGCCTCTGCCGTCCCGTCCCGGGCGGGTCGATGGCGGTGCGCGGGTCGATCTGGTGGCCACGCTGCGCGCCGCGGCGCCTTGGCAGACGATCCGCAAGATGGCCCAGCCCGATCGCGCCGGCATTCATGTGCGGATGTCCGATATCCGGGTCAAACGCTACGAAGACAGGTCCGACAGGCTTCTGGTCTTTGCTGTCGATGCGTCGGGCTCGTCCGCGATCGCACGGCTGGCCGAGGCGAAAGGTGCGGTCGAACTGCTGCTGGGTCAGGCCTATGCGCGCCGGGATCACGTGGCCCTGATCGCGTTTCGTGGTGACAAGGCGGAACTTCTGCTGTCACCCACGCGCAGCCTTGTGCGCACCAAGAAACAATTGGCCGCCCTGCCTGGCGGAGGCGGAACGCCGCTGGCCGCCGGTCTTCAGGCCGCCATGGAACTGGCCGATCATGCCCGGCGTCGCGGCCTGACACCGACGATGGCCCTGTTGACCGATGGCCGCGCCAACATCGCGCTGAACGGTGAGGCGAACCGCGCCGCCGCCGCCGAAGATGCGCAGCGTGTCGCCCGAAGTCTCAGGATGGGTGGCATGGACAGCATCGTGATCGATACGGGCAACCGTCCCGAAAAACAGCTCCGCACCTTGAGCGAGATACTCGACGGCACCTACCTGCCGCTTCCACGCGCCAATGCCGAACGACTGTCCGAGGCGGTTTCAGCGGCGCTGGAGTAATCCCGGTGCGGTTTCCCGAAGACGCGACAAATTGGCCCCTGACAGAGCATTCCCGGATCATCCTGTGCCGTCCGCATCGCTGGCATGTTCAGGTGGCGGGGCAAGGGCCACTGTTACTGCTGATCCACGGGGCGGGCGGCGCGACCCAAAGTTTCCGCGGCCTGTTTCCGATACTCGCACGGCACCATCGTGTCGTGGCGATCGACCTGCCCGGACAGGGCTTTACCCGGATCGGCGGGCGTCAGCGGCTTGGCCTCGATACGATGGCCGAGGACATCGGCAAACTGCTGGCGCAGGAAGGCTGGCGGCCACAGGCGATCATCGGCCATTCCGCGGGGGCCGCGATCGCGCTGCGCATGGCGATGGAGGATCCCCCCCCAGGCGGGGTGATCGGCATAAACGCCGCGCTGGGCAAGTTTCGCGGCGTGGCCGGGTGGCTTTTCCCGTTGATGGCAAAGGTTCTGGCTTTCAATCCGTTCAGTGCGAACATGTTTACCGCGACGGCGACCCCCGCATCGGTCGGAAAGCTGCTCAAGGGCACGGGCTCGACCCTCGATCCGGAGGGTGAGGCGCTTTATCTGCGGCTTGCGCAGGATCGTGGGCATGTCGACGCAACGCTGTCGATGATGGCGCAATGGGACCTTGACGATTTGCTGGCTGCGTTGCCCACGATCGATGTGCCTGTGTTGTTGATCACGGGGGGCCGCGATACGGCCGTGCCGCCAGAAACCAGCGTTCAGGCTGCGCGGGATCTGCCGCAGGCCACGGTCCTCGATCTCGACGGGCTGGGGCATCTGGCCCATGAAGAAGCGCCCGAACGGATCGCCGCCGAGATCATGTCGTGGCTCGATCGGCAAACACCCCGTCAAACCGCTCTCTGAGGGCGGCCTTCTGGACCTTGCCCATCGTGTTACGGGGCAGAGCATCCAGAACCTCGAAATGGCGGGGATGCTTGAACCGGGCCAGCACATCGCCGAGCGCCGCCTTGATCGCCTCGATATCGGGTGATTCGCCGGCCTTGGGCACCAGAACGGCGACGATGCCTTCGCCCATGTCGGCGTGTGGCACACCGATCACTGCGGATTCCAGAACCCCCGGCTGCTGATCGAGAACATCCTCGACTTCCTTGGGATAGATGTTGAACCCGCCCGCGATGATCAGATCCTTGTTGCGGCCCACGATATGGACATAGCCGTCCTCATCGACACGGCCCAGATCGCCGGTGATGAAGAAGCCGTCCGCGCGCAGCTCTTCGGCCGTCTTTTCGGGCATCCCCCAATAGCCCTTGAAGACATTCGGCCCGCGCACCTCGATCATGCCGACCTCGCCCTGCGGGACGGCTTCACCTGTTTGCGGATCGGTCACCTTCAGCTCGACCCCGGGAAGAGGAAAGCCCACCGTGCCGGCGCGCCGTTCGCCGTCGTAGGGGTTCGACGTGTTCATGTTGGTTTCGGTCATGCCATAGCGTTCAAGGATCCGGTGCCCGGTGCGCGCCTCGAATGCGGTATGCGTTTCGGCCAGAAGCGGGGCGGAGCCCGACACGAAAAGCCGCATATGCGCGACCAGATCGCCGGTGAAGCGCGGATCATCCAGCAGTCGCGTATAGAAGGTCGGCACGCCCATCATCGTGGTCGCAGCGGGCAGCCCCCCGATCATCGCATCGACATCGAACTTCGGAAGAAAGATCATCGATCCCCCGGTCAGCAGAACGACATTCGTCGCCACGAAAAGCCCGTGGGTATGAAAGATCGGCAACGCATGGAGAAGCACGTCCTGAGGCCCGAACCGCCAGTATTCGGCCAGAGTGCGCGCGTTCGACAGCAGGTTCTCCTGTGTCAGCATCGCCCCCTTCGACCGCCCCGTCGTGCCCGAGGTATACAGGAATGCCGCCAGATCTTCGGGGCTGCGGTCAATCGTCTTGGCCTCGGCCGGAAGCTGGGCAGCGGCATCAAGAAAACTGCCCTGCCCGGCAGCCATCGTCAGGATCATGGCGCCCGATGCATCGGCATGTGGCCGCAGGGCCTCCTCCTTCGCGGGATCGCAGACCAGCAGCCGCGCCCCGCTGTTGTCGAGGAAATAGGACAGCTCCTCCCCCGAATAGCCGGTATTGAGCGGCAGAAAGATCGCCCCGCGCTGAGCGCAGGCGGCATAGAGCGCAAGCATCTCGGGGCATTTTTCGACCTGCACAGCGATGCGGTCACCGGGCGCGATGCTTTCCTGATCCAGCAGATTGGCGAATTGTCCGGCCTGCGCGAGGAACGCCGAATGCGAGATGACCTCCCCATCTGCCAGATGCAGGAAGGGCGTGTCTTTCCCGGCATGGATGCCGAACAATTCATCATAAAGTGGGTTTGTCATCGTGCCGCCCCGTAATCGTTGTGCCCGTTTTTCGGCCGACAGGCGTTTGGGTTCAAGCCCGTCCTCAAAGATCGATCTCGAGGGTTCCGTTGGGGTCGGCCGCCCGGCTCTGGCACAGGATCATGGCCGAGGCGCGATCCTTGTTCGACAGGACAAAGTCCCGATGCTCGACCGTGCCTGACAGGACGGTGCATTTGCAGACCCCGCACAGACCATCGGAGCATTTCACGTCGACATGGACGCCTGCCGCCAGAAGTGCGTCTGTGGCGGCCTGGTCAGCGGCGACCTCGACCGTCCTGCCCGATCGGGCAAGGCGAAGCGTGAAGGGATGGTTCTCATACTCAGGCTGTTCGGGAACAGAGAAATATTCCAGATGCAGCGCCTCGTCCTTAAAGCCGTTGGCCGTTGCCTGACGGATGACATCCTCCATGTAAGCCTCTGGTCCACAGGTATAGACATGGGCCCCGTCACGATGGACGAGCGTCTTCGACAGATCGCAGCGCGTGCCTTCGTCCGAGACGTGATAACGAACCTTGTCGGCCCATGGCACCGCAGCCAGATCGTCTAGGAACCCGGCGTCCGCCCGTCTTGAACAGGAATAGTGCAGAACGAAATCGGCACCGATCGCATGAAGCCTGTGGGCCATCGCGATCATCGGCGTGACGCCGATCCCGCCCCCCATCAGGTAGGTGAAACGCGCGTCTTCACTGAGGGGAAAATGGTTGATCGGGCGCGAGATGAAAACGCGCCGACCCGGCTCGAAGATACGGGACATCAGCCTTGATCCGCCGCGGCCCCTGTCCTCGCGCAGAACCGCGATCTGGTATTTCGTCCGGTCCGCCGGATTGCCGGAAAGCGAGTATTGCCTAAGGAATTCCGGCGCCACGACCACATCGATATGCGCACCCGCCTCGAATGGCGGCATGTCCGATCCATCCGGCATCGAGAATTCGTATTTCGTCACATCGGGCGTCATCCTGTCGACCTGGGAAACGACGACCTGCATCACCGGGCTTTCGCCCTGATCAGCGGTATAGAGATGTTCGGGCGGTTCGCCGCGCGCGCGACGAGCCTTGTGCTCCTCGGCCGTGATCATCTCCTGATAGGCGCGGATGCCCGCCTCTCGATCCATAGGAAACGGGTAGGCATAGGGCGGTGGCGCAAGGGGCGCGGGATAGACGGCAAGGGTCTGATCCTCGAATTTCAAGTCGAGCGATTTCGACAGGCGCCGCGCGTTCGGGGGTTCCGACGGAGGGCGGTAGGCCCCGTCATCCACCATCTCGAGATCCCACCACCACGTCTTGGTCCGGTTGATTTCCCCGTTGCCGGCCACGTCATCAAGCCGGGCCAGTGCTTTGGCCGCACCGGGAAAATTCATCGCAGCCCAACGGAACGGCGCCTCGGCGAACAGACCTTCGAGGTTCCACGGACAGGTCTTCATGCAGCGGCCGCACATGGCGCCATTCTTCTGGCTGACGCGATAAGTGGTGCATTTCTGGCTGTCTGATTTCCAGATCTCATAGCCGTTGAACATCAGCTTGGGGCCCGCGGTGATCGCGCCCGAGGGGCATTCGCGGGCGCATTTGTTGCAGGCCTCGCAAAACCGCTGAAGCCCGAAGTCGATGGGCTTGTCGTGGGTCATGGGCATGTTCGTCGTGACCACCCCGGATTTCAGCCGAGGGCCAAGGAACGGGTTCAGGATCACCTCGCCGATGCGGCTGACCTCGCCCAGACCGGACAGCAACAAGAGCGGCGGATGCAGAACCTCGTCGTCCATGACCGTATGGACCCGCGCGGTATAGCCAAGGTTGCGGATATGCTGGGCCAGCACTCCACCCAGAAGCGAAAAGCGCAGATAGGCCCGCATGGATTGGGCACAGGCGATCCAGTCATCGCCGGAGGCGCCTTCCATCGTCTCGTGACCCTGATCGATGATCATCGAGATGGCGTTGCCATGATAGGGAGTGATCGGCTGGCCGCCGGCATCGTGGCTGTAGTAGGCCCAGTCCGGGCAGGCCGACAGGCCCACCGCATCCACGCCCAGGAAATAGGACGCGGCCTTGATGTTGCGCGCATTGCGCAGGGGATCTTCGGTCGACGGATGGATGCCCGCTGCTTCGCCATCCTGAAGAAGGCAGAAGGCACCCAGCGAGGGGCGGAACGCAAAGGCAGAAGCGGACTTGCGAACATAGTTGCCGTTCTTCGTCGCCTCCTGCGTGGCCTTGCCAAGATCACCGAACAGGCTGCGGGCGAACATGTTGGCCCGTTTCGGGACCCGCGCCACATTGGGTGCATCGATATAGGTCGTGGGTTCGGCCACCCGCCTGAGCGTTTCGAACGGATGCGGCCCCTGCCGAAACTCCCGCCTTGCAAAGGGATCGCGGTTCAGCGCGTTCTTCGCATTCGATCCAGCGCCGATCGTCCAGGCCAGCCCAGCGCCACCCCGGGCAAGGGGCCTGTCGGGCCGGGGCGCGAGCGTTGTGGTGATTACCGCAAGCCCGTAGCGGCGCCCAAGGAAGGGATTGATCCCGTCTTCATCCACCAGCCCGGCCGCGACCGCCAGCTTGCCCAGGTGGATGTCGGATGCCGCCTGTGAATGCGCCCGCGCATCACGCCCCAAAAGTCGGATGTAATTGGCAAGCGTCACGGCGGTTTCCATGCCGCGCAGGCAGGCGCGCTGGGCCTGGGCATCGGCGATCCAGTCGCAGCCTTTCTCGCCCGGGCGTGGATCACGCGGCATATCGTAAAGGAACACGATTGCATGGCTGTGATGCCGGCATTCCGCCGGCGGGGCGCGCATCGACTCCTTCAACCCGGCCATGATCACGTCGATCCCGGCGGCAAGGGTCTTGGTCTGCATCGTCTCGAGCTTTTCCGCGAGCCGACCCACATCGGGATTGCGGAGCTGATCCTCCAACCAGGCCTCGGATGGGATCTCGCAAATGCCGACCATGGAGGCATCGCAATAATAGCCAAATGATTTCAGGTGATTGGCCTGTTCGACCGGATCGTCGGGTATCTCGGCCAATTCGCGTTTCACAAGCCCGTCGCGGGTCGCATCGAGCATCGCCTGATAATCCTGCATCGCGTTCACGATCGACAGGGGATCATCGGGCCTTCGGAAGGACAGGCCCTCCATCGGTGCGATACGGCTCAGATCAACCGGCCCCGACCGACGTGGAAGTTTTTCCAGAGGGTATGGCCCGTAATGGAACGCCCGGTTCCGATATGAGAAAAGCTTGCCCATCCTGGCATCCTTTCACGGGCCCCCTGCCCTGTGAAAGTGTTTTTGGGTGTCGGGTCTCGCACAGCGGGGTCGGTCTGATCGTGATCCAAGGGCAAAACCGGGGCGACTTTCGCCATTCTTCGGCATTCTTGATCTTGGAGCCTGCAGAGGGAATGGGCTATCAGGTATGCAACTGCATACTGAAAAGGAGCCCATCGTGGCCGACATCGTTGAGATTTCCGGAGAGGATATTGTCGAGTCCGTTCGTGCGGCACTGCAATACATCTCTTATTACCATACGCCCGACTACTTGAGCCATCTGGCTGCCGCCTATGAGCGTGAGCAAAGCGCCTCGGCAAAGGCCGCTATCGGGCAGATCCTCGAAAGCTCCCGCCTTGCGGCCACGGGTCAGCGCCCGATGTGCCAGGATACCGGGATGGTCACCGTCTTTGCGCGGCTGGGCCAATCCTGTGTCATCAAATCCGACAAGAGCCTCGCCGAACTGATCAACGAAGGCACGCGCCTTGCCTACATGGATGCCGGAAATCCGTTGCGCGCCTCGATGGTCGACGATCCGATCTATGAACGGAAGAACACCCGCGACAACACGCCGGCGATCACCCATATCGACGTGGGTCTGGGCAACACGCTTGAGATCCTTGTCGCAGCCAAGGGCGGAGGGTCGGAAAACAAGGCGCGCTTTGCCAACCTGAACCCGTCGACCTCGGTTGCCGACTGGGTGGTCGAGACGGTGGAAACGCTGGGCGCGGGCTGGTGCCCCCCGGGCGTGATCGGCGTCGGCGTCGGCGGCACGGCGGAAAAGGCGATGCAGATGGCCAAGAAGGCCTGCATGGGCGAAATCGACATGAGCGATCTTCTGGCCCGCGGCCCCCGGGACAAGATCGAAGAACTTCGGATCGAACTGTACGAGCGGATCAACAACCTCGGAATCGGGGCCCAGGGACTTGGCGGCCTGACGACGGTGGTGGACGTGAAGGTCGCGACCTATCCGACCCACGCGGCGTCAAAGCCGGTGGCGATCATGCCGCAATGTGCCGCCAACCGGCATGCAAAGATCACGCTGGACGGCAGCGGCCCGGCCTTCCTCGATCCGCCGAACCTGTCGGCCTGGCCGGTGATCGACGGATCGGCAAGTTCGGGTCAGTTCCGCAGGGTCAATGTCGATACGATGACACCGGAAGAAATGGCCAGCTGGAAGACCGGCGAAACGCTTCTTTTGTCGGGCAGGATCCTTACCGGGCGCGATGCGGCGCACAAGCGGATCGCCGATATTCTGGCCCGCGGCGAAAGCCTGCCCGTCGATCTGAAGGGTCGGGTGATCTATTACGTTGGACCCGTCGACCCGGTTGGGAACGAAGCGGTCGGCCCCGCCGGCCCCACGACCTCCACCCGGATGGACAAGTTCACCGACATGATGCTGGATCAGGGGATCGTCTCGATGATCGGCAAGGCCGAGCGCGGGCCCAAGACTGTCGAGGATATCGCGCGGCACAAGGCGACTTACCTGATCGCCGTCGGCGGGGCCGCGGTTCTGGTGTCAAAGGCGATCCGGTCGTCACGGCTCATTGCGTTCGAGGATCTGGGGATGGAGGCGATTCGCGAATTCGAGGTCGAGGACATGCCGGTCACCGTCGCGGTCGACGCGGCCGGCACCTCGATTCACGTCACCGGTCCACAGATGTGGAAGGGCAAGGCCGTTCCGGTTCTGGCCTGAGACAAATGACGCCTGGCGGGGATGTCACTCCGCCAGGTGGCAGGCCACCCGCGCACCACGGACATCGCGCATCTCGGGCCTTTCGCGGCTGCACCTCTCGACAGCGATCGGGCAGCGCGGGTGGAAGGCGCAACCTTTCGGCGGGTTGATCGCATCGGGGATCTCGCCCTTCGGAGGGTCGACCTCGCGGCCAAAGCCATCCATCCGGGGCGCGGCATCGAACAGCATCCTCGTGTAGGGATGCTTGGGATCCTCGAAAAGGATATCGCGGGGCGCCTCTTCCACCAGCCGACCGAGATAGAGAACGCCGATCCTGTCGGCCATGTGCTGAACCACGGTCAGGTCATGGCTGATGAAGAGATAGGTCAGCCCGAATTCTTCGCGCAGGTCGGACATCAGGTTCAGAACCTGCGCCTGCACCGAGACATCCAATGCCGAGGTCGGCTCATCGCAAACGATGACCTTGGGTTCCGAAGCAAGCGCCCGGGCGATGCAGATCCGCTGCCGCTGACCGCCGGAGAATTCATGCGGATACTTGACGGCATCCGCCGCCGAAAGACCCACCTGTTCCAGAAGACGCTCTGCCAGACCGGTGGTGTTGCCCCCCTTGGCGGCGACAGGTTCGGCGATGATCTCGCGCACGCGCCATCGCGGGTTGAGCGAGGCGTAAGGGTCCTGAAAGATCATCTGGATATCGGCACGAACCGCCTCGACCTTGGCGGCATCGGTCTCGGTCGCAAGGTCGACATCGTTGATCATGACCGACCCTTGCGACGGCGGAACAAGGCCCACGACGATCTTTCCGATCGTCGATTTGCCAGAGCCGCTTTCGCCCACCAGCGCGTAGACCGAGTTTTCCTCGACCTCGAAGCTCACGTCGCTGACGGCGGTCAGCAATGCCTTTGGCAGACGTTCGATCACCCGGTTCAGCCAGGGTTTCGATACGTCGAAGATGCGGGTCAGTCCCTTGACCTTGATCAGCGCGCTCATCCCGTAGCCTCCTGCGGATAGCCCAGCGGGAACCAGCACGCCGCCCGACCGTCACAGGCAGAGATGGTGGGCCCCGGTTCGGCGCGGCAGCGGTCTTCGGCGCGGTCGCATCGCGGATGAAAGGCGCAACCCTGCGGCAGCGCACCCAGTCGCGGCATCGCGCCCGGGATCTGGCGCAGTCGTCTTTGGCCCTGGCTGGCAAGCGGCGTCGACCCCATCAGCCCCGCCGTATAGGGATGACGCGCATTCGTCAGAACGTCGCGCACGGGGCCAAGCTCGGCCAGACGGCCGGCATACATCACGGCCACACGGTCGGCCGCCTCGGCGATGACGCCCATGTCATGGGTCACCAGCATGACCGCGACGCCGCGTTCCCGGCAGAGCCGTTTCAGAAGCGCGACGATCTGGGCCTGAACACTCACATCGAGGGCTGTCGTCGGCTCGTCCGCGATCACGAGATCGGGTTCGGCACACAGCGCCAGCGCGATCACGACACGCTGCCGCATCCCGCCCGAAAACTCGTGCGGATAGCTTCCGATCCGTTGGGCCGCTGCGGGGATGCCCACTTCTTCCAGCGCCTCGACGGCCCGTTTGCGCGCCTCCGCCGCGCTGATCGGCAGGTGCTCGAGGATCGTTTCCTCAAGCTGTTCGCCAACGGTCAGAAGCGGGTTCAGCGAGGTCAGCGGATCCTGAAAGATCATGCCCATCTTCTTGCCGCGCAGTCGGCGCAGCGCCTCCCCCTTGAGGCCCTGAATCGGCTTGCCGTCCAGAAGAACCTCGCCCGAGGCGATCCGCGCCGGCGGATCCAGAAGCCCGATCACCGCGTTGCCGGTCATGGATTTGCCGGCACCGGATTCACCGACGACGCCAAGGATCTCGCCAGCCGCGATGTCGTAACTGACATTGTCGACGGGACGCAGGATGCCATTGCGCGTCGGTATCTCCACGACGAGGTCGCGGACCGAGAGAACGGGATTGCTCATTTTCTTGCCCTCGTCATGCGGTCAGCGAAGCTTCGGGTTCAGCGCGTCGCGCAACCAGTCGCCCAGAAGGTTGATCGACAGCGCAAGCGCCAGAAGTGTGACGGCGGGGAAGAACAGGATCCACCATTCGCCCGAGAACATGAATTCCTGCCCGATGCGGATCAGCGTACCAAGGCTGGGTTTCGTGGGCGGCGCGCCGACCCCGAGGAACGACAACGTCGCCTCCGCGATGATCGCAAGCGCGAGAGAGATCGTCGCGATCACCAGAACCGGGTTCAGAACGTTGGGCAGGATGTGCCGCAACATGATCGACAATGGCGACCGGCCAATCAGCTTGGCTGCCTGCACGTATTCGCGGCTCTTCTCGACCAGCGTGGCCCCCCGCACGACGCGTGCGAACTGGACCCAGTCCGACAGACCGATGGCGAGGATCAGAACCCAGATCGCCATCTGATCGCGGTATTCGGGCGGTGTGATCCCCTTGGCGATGCCAAAGATCAGCATTGCGACGAGGATCGCGGGGAAGGTCAGCTGCACATCCGCGACCCGCATAATGATGGTTTCGGTCCAGCCGCCCAGATACCCGGCCAGAAGCCCGAGGATCACACCCAGAACCATGGCCAGCATCACCGCGGCAAACCCGACGAACAACGAGATCCGCATCCCGTACAGGATGGTCGAGAATACGTCGCGGCCCTGATCGTCAGTGCCAAGGAAAAAGAAATCCCCGGTAAAGGCATTGGCCTCGCCCGGCGGGGTGAAGCCGTTCATCAGGTTCAGCGTGGCGGGATTGAACGGATCATGCGGTGCGATCAGCGGCGCAAGGACCGCCGAAAGGACAAGCACGATCACCACGAAGGCCGAGATCATGGCCACCGGCGCGCGCCGGAACGACCATGCCAGATCGCTGTGCCACGCACGGCTTAGCCGGGACGGCGCCTTGACCGGTGCGGGGGTCGGTGGTGTTTCGGTCTGGGTCATCTCAGTGCCCTCCGGAAGTGCGATCGGCGCGAAGGCGCGGATCGATCGCGAAATAGAGCATGTCGACGATCAGGTTGATGCCCACGAACATGACCGAGATCAGCATCAGGTAGGCCGCCATCACGGGGATATCGACAAACTGGATCGCGTTAATGAACAAAAGCCCCACGCCGGGCCATTGAAACACCGTCTCGGTGATGATGGCGAAGGCGATGATGCTGCCAAGCTGAAGCCCGGTGATGGTGATGACCGGCACCAGAGTGTTCTTGAGCGCGTGACGGAAATTGATCGATTTCTCGCGAAGGCCACGGGCCCGGGCAAATCGGATGTAATCCATGCGCAGAACCTCGAGCATCTCGGTCCGGACAAGCCGCATGATCAGGGTCATCTGGTACAGACCGAGTGTGATCGACGGCAGGATCAATGCCTTGAGCCCGCTGGCCGTCAGAAACCCGGTGGTCCAGCCGCCCACCTCCACCACCTCGCCACGGCCGAAACTGGGCAGCCAGCCCAATTCGACCGAGAACAGGTAGATCAGCAGAATGCCGATCAGGAATGTCGGTAACGACACCCCGATCAGGGACAGGGTCATGACGACATTCGCGCCAAAGCCCCGCCTTCGGATCGCGGTAAAGATGCCCAGCGCGATGCCACCCGCAAGCGCCATCATGCCCGAGACGAATGCCAGTTCCAGGGTTGCAGGCGCGCGTTCCAGAAGGATCTCGGCCACCGGCCGGCCCTGACGGTAACTCAGTCCGAAGTTCCCCTGGGCGGCCTGTTCGAGGAACCGGAAGTATTGCACGATGAAGGGCTGATCGAGGCCAAGCTGTTCGCGCAGCCGTTCCACATCTTCCTGGGTGCGCTCCTGACCCAGCATGTTGTCCACCGGATCTCCGACAAAGCGGAACATGGAAAACGCGACCAGTCCCACGACGAAAAGAACGAAGATCGATTGCGCGATCCGGCGGATGGTGTAGGCCAGCATGCGCTTATTCCACCGTGACCCAGCGGAGGATGAAGAAATTGTCCACCCGCTGTGTCAGTTCGATATTGTCGGCCGCACCCCAAAGCAGGGGCTGGATGTAAAGCGGAACATAGACAACATCGTCCTGAACCGTTGCCGCGACTTCATCGAGCATGGCCTGGCGGGCGACGGGGTCGATCTCGGACTGGATCGCCGGGATCAGCTCATCGACGCGGGCGTTGGAATAGCCGCCGAAATTCCAGGTGCCGATATTGTCCTGCGGTGTGTGGACGAGGAACCGGAACGGATGCTCCGCATCGAAGGTGCCGGGCGACCAGCCCAGAAGATACATGTCGTAATTGTCTTCGCGAAGCTCGGGCCAGTAGTTGCTGACCGGGATCGCGTCCAACTGCGCGTCGAGGCCGATCTGGGCCAGCATCGCGACGGTGGCCTGACAGACGCTTTCGTCGTTGATGTAGCGGTCGTTCGGACACTTGAGCAGGAACGAGAACCCGTCCGGATAACCAGCGTCGGTCAGAAGGGCGCGGGCCCGATCGAGATCAAGCCCGGGGCGCATGGCGAGGCCTTCGGAAAAGCCGTTCATTTCGGCACCGACAAGCTGTGCCGCTGGTTCGGCTGATCCGCGCATGATCGTCTGAAGGATGGCCGGCACGTTGATCGCATGGGCCACGGCCTGACGGACGCGGACATCGAGGAAGGGATTGGCGTCGTCGGTCCCGAACAGGGTGTCCTTGTCCTGGCTGAAGCCAAACATGATGACGCGCGCCTCAGTGCCGCGGATCAGGCGGACACCGTCGACACCGTCCAGACGGTCGGCATCCTGAACTGGCACCGGGTTGATCATGTCGACGTCACCGGCCAGAAGCGCGGCGACGGCGGTCGCGGAATTGTCGATCGGGGTAAAGATACCGCGGGTCACATTCCCGCGCTCTTCTCCCCACCAGCCCTCGAACGGCTCGAGCACGGTTTCCAGACCCGGCTGGCGCTCTGCCAGAACATAGGGCCCGGTTCCGTTGGCATTGAGCGTGGCGAAGTTGCCTTCGCCGGGCGCGGGCAGGTCTGCGCTACTCGCCATCGTCCAGCCTGAATCCATCATCATCCAGTTGGCGATGCTGTCGGGAAAGATCGGCTGCGGATTGGAGGTCAGGATATCGACGGTATAGTCATCAACGGCCACGACATCGGTCACCGAGGCAAACCAGCTGCGCACATCCGATGCCTCGGATGCGGCGCGTTGGTAGCTGAACACAACGTCTTCGGCATTGAAATCCGAACCGTCGTGGAAGGTCACGCCTTCGCGCAGAATGAAACGCCAGCCTTCCCCGTTGCCGATCGGCTCCCACGAGGTGGCCAGCGACGGCTCTATGGCCATGTCGGTACCCCGACGGACGAGGCCTTCGTAGATGTTATTGAGAAATCCCAGAACCGGCGCCGAGTTGCCGGCATGCGGGTCCATCGTGTTGGGGTCTGTCGTGCCGGCCCAATGGAAGGTTTCGGATACGGCGGGCGTGGCAATCGCACAGGCCACTGCAAGCAAGAGTGCAGGTTTCATGACGGACTCCGGAAAAAAAGGAAGAGCCGGGCGCCAGAGAGGCGCCCGGTCTCATGGACCCGGCAAGAAAACGCCGGGTCGCCTTTATCAGTTCATCGTGAAGAACTTGAACTTAGGCTGGTCTTCCGGATCGACCTGCGGAATACCGACGCCGTCCGCCAGACCCCAGTTCAGAACCTGGTGATGGACCGGCAGGTACATCGTCTCGGTCTGGACCACATCCCAGATCGTCGCGATGGTCTCGTTGCGGACATCGAGATCGGTCTCGGAGGCAAGCGAAACGATCATCTCGTCAACCTCGGCGTTTGAGAATCCGGTTCCGTTCCAGCTTCCACGATCGCCTGTCCGGGTGTGGAGAAGGAAGTTGAAGATGTATTCCGAATCATAGGTCGGAACGCCCCAGCCCAGCATGTAGAAGTCCGTGAGCCCGTCGGTGATCAGCGGGAAGTGCAGGGCCCGCGATTTTGCGTCGAGGTTCACTGTGATTCCGATCTGCGCCATCATCCCGACAACGGCCTGGCAGATGGCCTCGTCATTGATGTAGCGGTCGTTCGGGCAGTCGAGCCGGACCGAGAACCCATCGCCATAGCCGGCCTCTTCCATCAGGGCCTTGGCCGCCTCGACATCCGTCATCGCGGTGTCGAGCTCTTCCGTCCAGCCGTTGACGAAGGGCGGAGCGATCATGCCGGCGGGCTGCGACTGACCGCGCATCACGACCTGCTGGATCGCATCACGGTTGATCGCCATGTTCATCGCCTGCCGAACCCGGACATCGGCGAAGGGATTGGCTCCTTCGACGTTGTCAGCCTCGATATCGTCTGCGCCCATGTTGATCCCGAAGAAGATGACCCGGTTCTGAGGCGCGGTTTCGACCCGAAGGCCATCAGTCTCGGACACACGCGAGAGATCCTGCACCGGGACATCCTGAATGAAGTCGACCTCACCCGAAAGCAGGGCTGCAACGCGGGTCGCGGCATTCTGGATCGGGGTGAAGACGATCTCGGTCACTTCCAGCGGGAACTCGTCCGCGCCCCAGTAATCTTCGTTGATCGACAGAACCGTGCGCACTTCGGGTTCGCGGCTGACAAGACGATAGGGCCCGGTTCCGTTGGCGTTGACGGTGGCATAGGTGATTTCGCCGCCTTCGAAGTCCTGAACTTCGACGGTGTTGTTCGCCTCCGTCCAGTCCTTGTCCATGATGAACAGGTTCGTGAAATTCGACGGCAGGATCGGGTTCGGGCCGTCCGTGACGAATTCGACGGTGTAGTCGTCCACGGCACGAACTTCGACAATCGAGGACAGGAGTTCCTTCATGTCGGAGGTGGGCGTCATCGCGCGTTCGAATGAGAAGACCACGTCTTCGGCGGTGAAGTCGGCGCCGTCGTGGAACTTGACGCCTTCGCGCAGCGTGAACGTCCAGACATTCGGATCGCTTTCAGACGGAGCCCAATCCGTCGCCAGAGCGCCCTGGAACGCGCCGGACATATCACGAATGATAAGCGGCTCGTACATCTGGTGACGCATCGTATGGCTCGGGCCTTCGTTCTGGGAATGCGGATCGAGCGTCAACGCATCGCCCACACGCGCCCAGCGGATCGTTTCGGCCGAAGCGCCGATCGACGTGCTCGCCAGAAGCGCCGCAGCAAGGATACCAGTCTTTTTCATGTGAACTCCCTGAGTTGTGTCCGGAGCATGTCTCCGGATCGTTATCGAGAAACTATTAGCCAACTTGGCCCCGGCATCAACTCAACGATTCGAGAAATCCGGGTCGCCAGGGGCGACATGGCGTTGCCGTCCACCTGCAGGCTATCGCATCAACAGCCGGATATCGACAGTCGAGATACCACCCGAGGGAAGCTGGATTTTGTGATTGTGGTGCCGCTGAAGGGACTCGCCCCCCTACCCCATCATTACGAATTTTGCCGTCCATGTGTTGGACCAGACCTGACAATAACCGCCAGAGCCGTACAACCCATTACGATTAAGACAATATTTTCAACGGCGTTCTTGGACGGCACCGGACCTAGCGCGAGAAAGTTTGACGTACATTCCTTACTAATCCCCGACCAATCGGGCGCACCCCGCCGCGGACAGAGGCTGTCCGGCGCGAGTCTGTCTCGCGGTATTCCCACCCCTCTGTCATCCCAGCCCCTTTCTTTCCTCGACCCGGCTACCGCTCGGCTGCCTTCAATCAGCGCCGCAAGAACCTGAATCACCATGTCCAACGTGCCCGCCCCGTTCTCGGTATCGAGGCTGCCGAAACCCTCATCAATAAAGATCGTGTCCATCCGGATCTTACCCGACAGGCTTTCGACCACAGGCGCCAGAGCCAGTGCCGCGATGAAGGTCTCGCCCCCGGAAAGGATCACCGTCGGGCGCGCCTTGCCGGTCTTGATGTCGAAGACCTCAATTTCGAGACCGCCCGATCGCCGGTAGCGCGCACATGTCATAGGGTCGAGCCTCATATTCGCCGCCTCGAGCACCTGATCAAACATGGCGCCGATCGCGTGGACTCGAGCGGGCATTGCCAAGTTGTTGGCGGGCGCGGTTGAGGGTAGCAGGCGGAAACGAAAGCACCAGCCTCTCTCCCGCGCCTCAAAGGCTTCCGTTACCCGCGTGCGGTGATCGTATATGCCGTGTGGGCCTATTATCGGTTTGCTCTGAGTAGCGCAGATGTCGAAGATCTTCTCCCCGAACGCGGTGTGGTCGTCAGCCGCGAAGCCATTCGCCTTTGAGTCAACTGGTTTGGCGCGCATTTCGCCGCTTGTATCCGCCCGGACCGACCTCGTCCAAACGACAAGTGGCCCATGGACGAGGTTGTGATCGCGATCAATGGCGTGACGCACTGGCTGTGGCGGGCGGTCGACGCCAATGACGACACGCTCGACATCCTGGTTCAGACACGCCGCAACGCGATCGGCCAGCCAAGGGTCGTCATCACTGACAAGCTACGCAGCGATATCAAGCCGATCATAAGTCAGGCACCAGGTGCCGATCACCGGGCACACGAGGGGCTCAACAACAGGATCGAGGGCAGCCACAGACCGACACGGCGGCGGGAAATAATCATGGCGCGGTTCAAGTCACCAAGACAGGCGCAACGCTTCCTTGCCGCCCATGACCAGATCAACGCCGTCTTCAAACCACGCCGCTATCGCCTCACCGCCAACTGCTATCGTCATGCAAGGACGGATGCGTCAGCCTCTGGACCAGCTATACCCGTGAGAGGACCGGCTTGGGTTAGACGACTTTCGAGCCGCTGAAAGCAACTTGGCAATGCCGTCCAGACCGATCTGCCGGTGCGTCACGAGAAAGGGCACACGGATCATCGCAATCTGGCCAGCCAGATCCATGCCTGCGGTCTTGGAAAGAAAGTCCTGCTGATCGCGGGCATCGAACACCCACCAGACGTGTTGCCAGTAACCCGGTACCGTCGAGCTTCGGGAACAGGCTCGGGTCGAGCAATATGCGCATCGGTCAGTCAGACGAAAACACACAAGTCACAGCTATTTTTTCGCACAAGGAAGTCTGTCGGCAGAAAAAATATTCGGCGCCTGACCCCAACCCGACGCGCATCCAGGAACTTACCCTATCAATAGGTTCCAAGACGCGAATCGATTCGGCTATCCCCGCGTCAGCCGTGCTTCGATATGTCTCATAAAGATATTTCCATCCTCCCGAAGTCGACCCTCCATCCGAATTTCTGAAAACGTCGAATTCTGATCGATAGAAAATCAAAATCCAATAATAAAATATGACCGGTGTCCGTTTTGTAGGAAAACTTGCGTCTTTCGTCTGACCCAGGCATCTGTCGACCGAAAGATATATCAGGCGACTTGCCAGATGCACGGATGGGAATATACTTTAGATAACAAGAAATTGTGAAAGGTATTGTTTGCAGGTTCAGCTTCGTATCGACAGCCATCGCCTACGAGGACAGCCATGAATACCAGGATAGTTGGGATCGGTTCTTCAGCGGGCGGATTGGAAGCTCTGACGGAACTTCTCGAGGCGATGCCGCATGACACTGGGCTCGCGTTTGTTATCGTCCAGCACATGTCCCGGACCGGGCCGTCCATGATGGTCGACCTGTTGGCAAAGCACACGGCCATGCCGGTCAAGCCGATCAAGTCTGGCGAAATCCCTGCGCCGAACACCGTCTATGTCATCGTGCCGGGATATTACGTGACCATGTACGAAGGCGTGCTCGCGCTGACGCCAATGGCAGATGATCAACAACTGCGCACACCGATTGATCTATTCTTCAAATCTCTGGCTGATGATCAGGAGAGTGACGCCTACGCACTTGTGCTGTCAGGAACCGGTTCGGACGGTACGATCGGAGTGAGTGCCGTCAAGGGCGGCGGTGGTGTCACGATCGCCCAACGTGCGGACAGTGCCAAGTTCAGCGGAATGCCGGATAGTGCGGCTGCCACCGGCCTGATCGATTTTCTGCTTCGGCCGAGTGAGATACCGGCCAAGTTGATCGAGTTGGAACGATTTCGCAATCAGGCCGTAGGCAATCAGAACAATGAGCTTATCGCTGAGATTGAAAAGAAGCTGCCGCAGATATTGCAGGCCCTCAAGAAAAACGATTCATCGAGCTTTTCCAAATACAAGCCCGGAACCCTGGTGCGCCGAACATTGCGGCGAATGCTCATAAATCATATTTCCGATGTTGATACCTACCTTGATGAACTTCGATCGTCCGAATCCGAGCAGGTGGCACTCGTTCGTGATTTCCTGATCGGTGTGACACAGTTCTTCCGCAATCCCGAGATGTTTGACTACATCGAGCAACACGTCCTGCCCGAGTTGCTCAAACGGGATCAGGAAGAATTCCGAGTGTGGTGCCCCGGCTGTTCGACGGGTGAAGAAGTCTATTCCTTGGCAATCCTTGTTCGTGAACTACAAAGCAAGACGGGCGACCAACGGCCTTGGAAGATATTTGGCACCGACATCGATCTTGATGCTCTCGCGGACGCACGTCGTGCGACCTATGATCAAGCCTCGGTCGATAAGTTGACCATGGCACGCAGGAGGGCATTCTTTCAGGATGATCGCGGATCGTTCACGGCATCGAATTCAATTCGCAGCCTGTGCATCTTTGCGCCTCACAATGTTCTGTCTGATCCACCCTTTTCCAAGATCGATCTGATTTGCTGCCGAAATCTCATGATCTACATAAATCAGGATGCCCAGGAGGAGATCATTTCAAGGTTTCACTATGCCTTGAATCCAAAGGGTATCCTCTGGCTCGGACCATCAGAAAACCTGTTCGGGAACGCCCGCCTTTTCGAGACGCTCTCTCGCTCTGCCCGTGTGTTCAGACGAGAAGATGCGATCGCTTCGCTCACGGCACCTTTCACCAGTCATGGCGTTCCGACAGTGGCCCAACTTCCAAAGAGGACCATTCCCGATCTGGCGCAACCCCGGAAAAATAGACTCAGCATCGATATCGAAACCGAGACGGAACAGGCGTTTCTTTCAAACTTTTCCCCACCCTTTGTGCGGATAAGTCAGCATGATGAGGTGATTTACGCCTCTGAGAATATCCGTCAATTTCTGCGTCCCGCCAAAGGCGTTCCGAGTGCGGTTCTGGATGATTATTTCATCGAAGGCCTGCGGATGCCTTTGAGAATGATCCTCAAGGCTGTGCGCGAGAGCAAGTCGGTGAGTGAGATTTCGGATATTGTTGTCGAGGTCAACGGAGAGAGTGAAGTCTTTGATCTTCTGGCCAGACCAATGGATGAGGAGGTCAAATCCATCCTGATCGCATTTCAGCCTGTCCGCATGCGGGATAAGCCGCCAGAGTTTTTCTCTTCCCGGAGTGACACGGAACAAGCCTACGAGAGCGAGCTTGGAACAGCGCGCAAAATGCTGGCTGCGCGAGAACGAGATTTTGAGATGGCCGAGCAGGAGCTTAGGGCCAATAATGAAGAGCTTCTGACAATGAACGAGGAGTTGCAGAGCTCGAACGAAGAACTGGAGACGTCCAGGGAAGAATTGCAGGCCGTCAATGAAGAGTTGGAGACGATAAATACCGAACTCATCGCCAACAACAAGGAACTGGGGGTTGCGAACAGCAACCTGCAGAATCTTTTGGAAAGCACTGATATTGCGACATTGTTCATTGATAGCGATGGCTTGCTCAAGCTGTTCACGCCACTGAGCAAGGATCTGTTCGCAATTCAGGATCGTGATCTCGGGCGGTCCATATTTGATCTGAGGACGATCCTGGACTACCCGGACCTGCGGGAGGACCTTGATCGCCTGGCCAGTAGCCTCAAACCCTTCTCGCGCGAGGTGATGGGCGATGACGGTCGGCGGCATTTCATTGTCAGGTTGAAACCCTACCGGGATATCCACGACAAGATCGACGGGTCCGTCGTATCATTCATCGAAATTACCGAGCAGCGTTTGCAGCAAATCCAGTTGGCGGAGACGGGGCGGCAACTTGAAAGGCGTCTCGCCGAGCTGGAAGCATTCTATGAACGATCGCCCATTGGGGTTGGATTGCACGGCGCTGATATGCGCTATGTGCGCGTAAACAGCGCGCTGGCTGAAACCATTGGCCACCCCGTCAACAAGATCATCGGAAGACACCCTGCCGATGTGGTGCCAGAGATCTGGGAAATTGTTGAACCGATTTTCTCGCGGATCATGGAAACGGGCGAGGCCGTTCTGGATGTGGAAGTCACGGCGCCTGCCAGGGCAAGAGACAGTCAGATCCGGACGTGGATCGCGAATTACTTCCCCGTCATTACCGATGACGGAACGATCATCGGTATCGGAGTAACGGCGCTGGAGGTCACAGAACTCAAACAGCTCGAGCAGGCCGTGAAGCAAAAGAAGTCTGACCTTGAGAACGCGGGCGAACGGATTCTGGGGAATTTCGAACTTGCGCCAATCGGCATCACGATCCACCGCGGGCCCGATCACGTCATTGTGCACGCAAACGAATCGGCGCGGGCATTTCTTGGATCGAAAGACCCAACCGGGAAGATGCCAAGCGCCTTCTTCCCGGACCACTACGACGCCCTCAAACCATTGTACGACGCCGTATACCGGACCGGGAGAACCCAGGTCGAAGATGAGGCATTCGTCGACACGATCAACGCGAGCGGCGACAAGGTCGAAGGCGTCTTCCGGCGGATTATTCAGCCCTATCGCGATGCGACCGGGAAGACGGATGGCGTCATATCAATGACCTTGGATATTTCTCAGCTTGTTGCGATGCGCGACGCCAATGCAAAGCAATCCGTGAGGCTTGGAAACATTATCGATGCATTGGATTCCCAGATCGCTCTTGTGGATTCGACTTCGGCGGTTCTGACAGTAAACAAAGAATTCTCACGGATCGCCGGAAGGAGCTCGTTTGAGATTCGCCATCACGACGTGTTTGAGATCTTGGCCGATGAAATGTCGACGGAGTCATTGGCCCGATTGCGCGTCGCCGTGGAAATGGCGGTGAAAGGCAAAGAGCACGAGTATGAAGATCAAATCAGGGTATCTGATGAAGATGAGCTTCGCCGAGTCATCGTGTATGTAAAGCCGATCATCACCAACCAGCTGAACTTAAGCAAGGTTCGAGAGATCGTTATTGCGATAACAGACCAAACGCCCCTGCTGGAGGCGAACCAGCGAAAGGATATCTTGGTCGCGGAGTTGGAGCATCGGGTCAAGAATGTCATCGCAACCATTCAGGCTGTGACGCAGTTCACGGCGGCAAGTGCGCTTGACATCGATTCCATGGTTGAAGACTTGAATGAACGGCTCTCTGCGATGGCGCGAACCCATGCGAAACTGACGACGTGTGGCTGGAGCAGCCAATCGTTTCAGGAACTCTTGGATCTTGAGCTTGATGCCTATGCCGATTCCCAACGTGAACGCGTTTTCCTCGAAGGCGACAAGCTGACTCTCTCTGCCAGTTCATCAATGCTGATTGGCTTGGCAATTCACGAATTGCTTACCAATGCCGTGAAATACGGTTCGCTTTCCAACATTGACGGCAAGGTGCTGATAACGGTCAAGGCCAAGGATGGCGTACTCTCCAGTTTGAAGTGGAGAGAGGTTGGTGGCCCGGAATTGGAGGAGTCTCGTCGCCAAGGTTTTGGAACTCTCCTCTTGATGTCAATCCTGCCTAGTGAACTCGAAAGCTCGGTGGCGATGGAGTTTCAAAATGATGGCATGACATACGAACTATTTCGGCCCTCATGACGTGTCGCTCGATTGAGATGTGGGAATGAGTTTCGCTCTGTGGTTGATTTCGAAAGTGAAAACTGAATTCTGAAACGCGGAAAGAATAGACACCAGTCAGATCATCGACACGTTATTGACCTCGGTTTTTCTTGCGGCCGTAAGTATTGCCTCAAAGGTAGGGTCCACCTGATGGAGCGATGTTTCAAAGGCGCACCAGGTGCCGCAGGCTCGGTTTCCAGAGGCCCGTTTCGGTCGGATCAACGGCTCTCCCGGCGAGAGGTTCCATTGCGCTGCGACGTTTGGCCGAGCGTTGGGTCTTGACGTAGTGTCGACAATCGGGAAAATTCAAGCATCTTCGTCAGGCACAAGACCCTGATGAAACTGGTTAAATCATCTCATGACACCGGCTGGACTGCGGGATCGTGGGGCGAAGTGCGTTCTTCACTAAAGTTTGATGAACTTTACTAAAGGTAAAACTTGTGATACTATTCGCAGCAATTTTAGTCGAAGCTAGGACCATTGATCCTCGGTTCGTATACGGGAGTGCGGCTTGGGGTATATTATGATCCTGGAAGACCAGTCGCTTATTGCCGAATTGATGCGACTGGAGATTGCGAAATACGATGATCGATCTGTGGAGATGTTCAAATCGGCCTCGGCGGCGAAGGCGAGGGCACAACTTGAGCTACCCGATTTGGCCTTTTTGGACGTAAATCTTGGGGATCATACAAGTTTCTCGTTTGCTGAATGGCTGCTGTTGCAAGGCGTAGAATTCGCCTTCCTGACATCGTATTCCAAGCAGTCTTTGGACATGCTCGGTATTCCTCCGGAACTTGACGATGTACAGATAATTGGAAAAGTGAAGTTTTCTCAAGAAGTCAAAGCGATCCTTGGCGCAGGCCCTATCGATTTCAACGCTCAGACCTGAGCCATTCGAAGAAGACAGGTCGGCAAGAATTCAGGTCGGCCGCAGATACTCAAGACATGAATTGAAAACGGCGTTCCATCCGGACAGCGGAGCAGGTCGTGTGATTACTCTTGCCGATAGGGTCATTCTACTCCTGACCCGAAGTCCTGCTCTCACCCGTGCAAGTCTTCATTGCGCTGACCGTCCGTTCCAGCAAATCGTCAAGTTCACGGGTATGTAAACGGATTTCCTCGATATTTGACTCCAACGACGCGTGTTCGATCAATCGCATTCTCGTAATGAGGGAATCCGCGCCCACTACTTGGCATAGGCCAACCGCCCGGTGTGCAATCGAGGAGACCGCTTCAAACTGCGAAGATGCCAAAGCAGCACGAATTGCAGAGATTTCGTCACTCAAGTCTGCTTTGAAATGATCAATAAGGCCGCTCTGTAGAAGCGGCCCGAACTGCACGAGTTTCTCGAGATCGATCAATGGTTGTTCAGTCATCCGCGGGAATTAACCCGAGCCTCATGCTTGTCAATACCGGTGACGACACGGTCATGTGAACGATGGAAGGGATGATTTGACGGCCACCGGTTGAAGCGCCGGACAGCGATGAAATCCATGCTGGTGCCCTGCAGCAGCGCAGGGGCGGGTCGGCGAGAATTGTCGGGGTGGACTGCCGGGCTGACGAACGCCCGGGTTTGCCATCAGTCGCCCGTCGGGGGGTGGCGGCATGCTGATCGTACGGTCGGTGGCAAAGTCGATCGGGCGATGGAGGGCGCCTGTCAGGAACATCCGATCAAGTGGCCAAACTTGACTCCCAGGGCAAGCGGGCCCGTCGTGGTGATCTGTCTCGCCGGTTCAGAAGATGTCAGGCTCGCCCGGGCCGCTTCCGTGCGCGGTGGTCAGGTAGTCGAAATCGCAGCCGGTATCGGCTTGGCCCACGTGGCGCGAGAACATCCAGCCCCAACCGCGCTGGAACCGGGGCTCGGGCGGGCTCCACTCGGCGCGGCGGGCGGCAAGCTCGGCGTCGGAGACAAGCATATCGAGACGCCGGTTCGCGAGATCGAGCCGGATGATGTCGCCCGTCCGCAAGAGCGCCAGCGGCCCGCCGACAAAGCTCTCGGGTGCCACATGCAGAACGCAGGCGCCGTAGGAGGTGCCCGACATCCGCGCGTCCGAGATGCGCAGCATGTCGCGGTGGCCCCGACGGATCAGCGCCTTGGGGATCGGCAGCATCCCCCATTCCGGCATTCCCGGCCCGCCCTGTGGCCCGGCATTGCGCAGGACAAGCACGGTATCGGGCGTCACGTCGAGATCCTCGTCATCGATCGCGGCCTTCATCTCGGGATAGCTGTCGAACACCAGCGCCGGGCCTTCGTGGTCATAGTATTTCGGATCGCAGGCCGCGGGCTTGATCACCGCGCCGTCGGGGCAAAGGTTGCCGCGCAGCACGGCAAGCGAGCCTTCGGGATAGACCGGGTTCGAAAGCGGGCGGATCACGTCGTCGTTGTGCACGATCGCATCGCGGATGTTCTCGGCCACGGTGGTGCCCGCGACGGTCAGGGCGTCGGTCTCGAGCATGGCTTCGATCTGTTTCATCAACGCCAGCAAACCGCCGGCATAGAAGAAATCCTCCATCAGGTAATCCGCCCCCGACGGCCGGATATTGGCGACAAGCGGTGTCGTGCGCCCCAGTGCATCCAGATCGTCAAGACAAAGGTCGAGACCGGCGCGCCGGGCAATTGCGATCAGGTGGATCACGGCGTTCGTGGAACAGCCCGTGGCCATGGCGACGACGGCCGCATTGCGCACGGCGGCCGGGGTCACGATCCGGTCGGGCGTCAGATCCTCCCAGACCATGTCGACGATGCGGCGCCCGCAGGCGCTTGCCATGCGCGAATGGTTGGCATCGACGGCAGGAATGGACGAGGCACCGGGCAGCGTCACCCCCAGCGCGTCGGCGATCGACATCATCGTGGCCGCCGTGCCCATGGTCATGCAGGTGCCGTGACTGCGCGCGATGCCGCCCTGTATCCCGCGCCATTCCGCATCGGTCACATTGCCGGCGCGGCGTTCATCCCAGTATTTCCATGTGTCCGATCCCGATCCCAGCGTCTTTCCGGCGTAATTGCCGCGCAGCATCGGCCCGGCAGGCAGGTAGATGAACGGCACGCCCGCGCTGAGTGCGCCCATGATCAGGCCCGGCGTTGTCTTGTCGCAGCCACCCATCAGGACGACCCCATCGAGGGGGTGGGCGCGGATCGTCTCTTCCGTCTCCATGGCGAGCATGTTGCGATAGAGCATCGAGGTGGGCTTCAGGAATTGCTCATCGAGCGACATCACCGGGATCTCGAGCGCGAAGCCACCCGCCTGAAACACCCCGCGCTTTGCCTCGGCGGCGCGTTCGGGGAAATGGCCATGGCAGGAGTTGATCTCGGACCAGGTGTTGAGGATGCCGATCACCGGCTTGCCAATGAAATCTTCCTCGGCATAGCCCAGCTGCATCATCCGGGACCGATGCCCGAACCCCCGCAGATCGTCCGTGGCGAACCAGCGCCCGCTGCGCAGCTTGTCAGGTGTCTTCCGGCTCATCGGGCTCGCGTGCTCCTGTCACTCCATGCCCCTGCATAGCGAGTGGGATGCCGGCTCGACAAGCTCAAGAACCGCAGCCGGGGCCAGAGGATCGGGCGGACACGCCGCCAAAAGCATCACACGAAACGACAGAAAATCACTTTGCCTGTGACACTACCTCTGCTAGTCTTTGCCATGAGAGGGAGGACTGGCCGATGTATGCCCAGATGGTGAAATCCACCGGGACGCTGATGTCTCGTGAAGACATGTCGCCGCAGGAGGCTGCGTTTCAGGACCGTGTCGACGCGGGCGACAAGATCGAACCGCAGGACTGGATGCCCGAGGGCTATCGCAAGACGCTGATCCGCCAGATCGGCCAGCACGCCCATTCGGAAATCGTGGGTCAGCTGCCCGAGGGCAACTGGATCACGCGCGCGCCCACGCTGGAACGCAAGCAAATCCTTATCGCCAAGGTGCAGGACGAGGCGGGCCACGGGCTTTACCTCTATTGCGCGGCCGAAACGCTGGGCGTGAGCCGGGACGAGCTGACAGAAGACCTGCTGGCCGGTCGGATGAAATATTCCTCGATCTTCAATTACCCGACACTGACATGGGCCGATATCGGCGCCGTGGGCTGGCTTGTCGACGGGGCCGCGATCATGAACCAGGTGCCGCTTCAGCGGACATCCTACGGGCCCTATGCCCGGGCCATGGTGCGGATCTGCAAGGAAGAAAGCTTTCACCAGCGGCAGGGCTATTCCATCATGATGAAGATGGTGAACGGCACGCCGGAACAGCGCGAGATGGCGCAGGATGCGCTGAACCGGTTCTGGTATCCGTCGCTGATGATGTTCGGCCCCTCCGACAAGGACAGCGTCCATTCCGCGCAAAGCATGGCGTGGAAGATCAAGATGAATTCCAATGACGAGTTGCGCCAGAAGTTCGTCGATCAGACCGTGCCTCAGGCGGAATACCTGGGCCTGACCGTCCCGGATCCGGAATTGCGCTGGAACGAGGAAAAGGGCGGCTATGACTTTTCCGAACCCGACTGGGACGAGTTCTACCAGGTGTTGCGCGGCAACGGCCCCTGCAACGCGGAACGGATCGGTGCGCGGCAGAAGGCCTGGGACGACGGCGCCTGGGTCCGCGAGGGGCTGATGGCCCATGCGGAGAAGCACGCGCGCCGGGTCGCGGCGGAATGATGGGCCGGCGGGGAGGTGCCATGCCCGACCTCGGGAGGACCCCGACACTTCTGGGGCAGTTGCACTTCAAAGCCCCATCGCCGCTCTTGCTGCGCTCGATCAACGAATGCCCTCCCGGGGGGAAGGTCGGGCATGGCGCATCCGCGCCGGTTTTCGCGGGATGGTTGATGTCCCGCGCCATTTCGGGAGACGGGACATGAGCAACGAATGGCCCCTGTGGGAAATCTTCATCCGAGGCCAGAACGGGCTGAGCCACCGTCACGTGGGCAGCCTTCATGCGCCGGATGCCGAAATGGCCGTGAAGAATGCCCGCGACGTCTATTCGCGGCGGAACGAGGGCGTGTCGATCTGGGTCGTGAAATCGGCCGATATCACGGCAAGCGTGCCCGGCGAAAAGGGCCCGATGTTCGAGCCGTCCCAATCCAAGATTTACCGCCACCCGACGTTCTATGAGATCCCCGACGACGTGGGGCACATGTGATGGCGGATGCGGCCGATCTGGCGCTGAGGATGGGGGATTCGACCCTGATCCTCGGTCATCGCGTCTCGGAATGGTGTGGACATGCGCCGATCCTCGAAGAGGATATCGCGCTGGCCAATATCGCGCTCGACCTGATCGGGCAGGCGCAGATGTGGCTGGGCCTCGCGGGTGAGACCCTCGGACGGAGTGCCGATCAGCTGGCCTTTCTGCGCGATGCAGGTGCGTTCCGGAACCTTCTGATCTGCGAGCGGCCGAACGGCGATTTCGGCCATACGCTGATGCGGCAATGCCTGTTCGATGGCTGGCATCTGGCGATGCTGCGCCGTCTGATCGGATCGTCCGAGCCGCGCGTGGCCGAGATCGCGGCCAAGGCCGAACGCGAGGTGGCCTATCATTTCGAACGATCCTCGGACCTTGTGATCCGGCTGGGCGACGGCACCGGGGAAAGCCACGCCCGGATGCAGGCCGCGCTCGATGCGCTGTGGCCCTGGGTGGGCGAGATGTTCACCGGCGACGCGACGGATGCGGAACTGGCCGGGGCAGGGATCGCGCCCGCGCCCGAGAGCCTTCGGGCGGAGTGGGACGCGACGATGGACGAGGTCCTCGCGGAATCGACCCTGATCCGGCCTGAGTCAGACTTCGCCCAGCTGGGTGGCAAACAGGGGCGGCATACCGAACACCTCGGGCACCTGCTGGCCGAGATGCAGTTTCTTCAGCGCGCCTATCCCGGGGCGACATGGTGACCGAGGCGCAGGTCTGGGGCTGGCTGGCCGAGGTGCCAGACCCGGAGATCCCGGTGATCTCGGTCGTCGATCTGGGGATCGTTCGAGAGGTTTCGGTGGGCGAGGAGGTCACGGTGACCGTGACGCCGACCTATTCCGGCTGCCCCGCGACGAGTGTGATCACATTCGAGATCGACGCCGCGCTGCGCCGGCAGGGGATCACGCCCAGGATCGAGACCCGCATCGCGCCGCCATGGACGACCGACTGGATCACCGCGGAGGGCCGCGACAAGCTGCGCGCCTACGGGATCGCGCCGCCGGTCGACGGAACAGCGCCCACAGGCCGCCGCGTTGCGCGGATGGTCGGCGGCAATTTTACCGTTGCCTGCCCCCGCTGCGGATCGACCGAGACCGAAGAGGTCAGCCGCTTTGGCTCCACACCCTGCAAGGCCGCGTGGCGCTGCAAAAGCTGCGCCGAGCCGTTCGACTATTTCAAATGCCATTGAGGCCCGGATGAGCCGTTTTCACCCCCTGACCGTCACCGATGTCCGCCGCGAAACCCGCGATGCCATTGTCGTGACGCTGGCGCCCGGGGATGACGATCGCCCCGCGTTCGATTTTATTCAGGGCCAATACCTGACCTTCCGCCGCGATTTCGACGGTCAGGAGCTGCGCCGCTGCTATTCGATCTGTTCCGGCCTTGATGACGGGACGCTGCGGGTGGGTATCAAGCGGGTCGAGGGTGGGGCCTTTTCGAACTGGGCCAACGACAATGTCAAACCCGGGGACGTGATGGAGGCGATGCCGCCTCAGGGGCGGTTCTATGGTGAAACAGAGCCTGATTCGGGTGCCCATTACCTGGCCTTTGCCGGCGGATCCGGGATCACGCCGATCCTGTCGATCATCCGCACGACGCTGGCCCGTGATCCCGACAGCCGGTGCACGCTGGTCTATGCAAACCGGGCCGTCAGCACGATCATGTTCCGCGAGGAACTGGAAGACCTCAAGAACAGCTATCTGGGCCGCCTGTCGATCCTGCATATCCTCGAGACCGAAGCGCAGGAGATCGACCTCTTCACCGGCCGGATCGACGCGGAAAAGCTCGATGGCCTGTTCTCGGGATGGATCGACGCGGAAGGGATCGACCGCGTCTATATCTGCGGACCCGAACCGATGATGATCACTATCCGGGACGCGCTGCGCGCGCGCAGGATGGAGGAAAGCCGGATCCGGCTCGAGCTGTTCAAATCGGATCAGCCGGGGCGGCTGGCGCAGGCCATGTTGGCCAGAACAGGCTCTGACACGGCGGAAATCGAAGCCTCCGTCACGCTGGACGGGCGGACCCAGACCTTCCGAATGGCGCGCGGCGTGCCGCTTCTGGATGCGGCGCGGGCCCATGACATCGATGCACCGTTCTCCTGCAAGGCTGGTGTCTGTTCCACCTGCCGCGCCCGGATCACCGAGGGCGAGGCCGAGATGATGAACAACAACGCGCTTGAGGATCACGAGGTCAGGGACGGCTATGTCCTGACCTGCCAGTGCCTGCCCCTGACGGACAAGATCGCCGTCACCTATGACATCTGAAGGAACCGACCCATGACCGAGCAACCGCGCCGATTGCAGAGCTATCTTGCCGGCCATTGGCAGGCGGGGCAGGGCGAAGGCACGGCGCTGCGCGATGCCGCGACGGGGGAGGTCGTGGCGCATGTGGGCTCGGGCGGGCTCGATCTGGCAGGTGCGCTGGATTACGGGCGGCGGGCCGGAGGTGCGGCGCTGCGCGCGATGACGTTTCATGAGCGGGCGCTGATGCTCAAGGCGCTGGCGCTGGAACTGGGCAAGCACAAGGAGGCGTTCTACGCCGAAAGCTTCCGCACCGGGGCCACGAAGATCGATTCCATGGTCGATATCGACGGCGGCATCGGGACGCTGTTCGTCTATGCCTCGAAGGGGCGGCGGGAATTGCCGAACGCGACCCTGCTGCTGGACGGACCGCCCGAGGGGCTGTCGAAGGACAACAGCTTTTCCGCGCAGCATGTGATGACACCGCTGACGGGTGTCGCGCTGCATATCAACGCGTTCAACTTTCCGGTCTGGGGGATGCTGGAAAAGCTGGCGCCGAACCTGTTGGCCGGCATGCCCGCGATCGTGAAACCGGCGAGCCAGACCGCCTACCTGACCGAGATGGTCGCCCGCGTTATGATCGACAGCGGCATCCTGCCCGAAGGGGCGTTGCAAATCGTCTGCGGCGGGGTCGGCGATATGCTGGATCACGTGACGGGGCAGGATGTGGTGACGTTCACCGGATCGGCCACCACGGGTCGGATGCTGAAGGCTCATCCCCGGATCGTGGCGGAATCGACCCGATTCTCGATGGAGGCCGACAGCCTGAATAGCGCGATCCTTGGCCCCGATGCCGACCCCGGAAGCCCGGAGTTCGACCTGTTCATCAAGGAGGTCCATCGCGAGATGACCGTAAAGGCGGGGCAGAAATGCACCGCGATCCGGCGCGCCTTCGTTCCCAGGGGCCGCGAAGACGCGGTGATCGAGGCGCTGTCGGCACGGCTGGCCAGGACCGCCGTGGGCCTGCCCTCGGACGAGGCCACGCGCATGGGCGCATTGGCAAGCCTTGCCCAACGCGACGAGGTGCGCGCCCGGATCGCCGATCTGGCCGCCGACGCGGACATCGTGTCGGGCGATCCGGACGATGTGCGCCTGAGTTCGGGCGATGCCGAAGCGGGGGCGTTTCTGAACCCGGTCCTGCTGCATTGTGCCGATGCGATGGGCGCCTCGGCGGTGCATGACGTCGAAGCCTTCGGCCCGGTCGCCACGATCATGGCCTATGACGGGGCAGAGGAGGCGGTCGCGCTGGCCGCGATGGGCAAGGGATCGCTGGCCGCCTCGGTCTTTACCGATGATGCCGATTTCGCGCGGGAGGTGGTGATCGGCATGGCGCCCCATCACGGGCGCATCCTGATCGGCAACCGTGACAGCGCCAAATCCTCCACCGGGCATGGATCGCCCATGCCGGGGCTGGTGCACGGCGGACCGGGCCGCGCCGGTGGCGGCGAGGAGCTGGGCGGGATCCGGGGCGTGAAGCATTACATGCAGCGCACGGCGGTGCAGGGGGCGCCGCGGATGCTCGCCCCGGTGGTGGGCCGCTGGATCGAGGGGGCGAGCGCGGATCCCGAGGCGAGACCCTTCCGCAAGACGCTCGAGCAGCTGCGGATCGGCGACCGGATCGAGACGGGCGAACGCGAGATCACGATCGCCGATATCGAGGCCTTCGCCGCGCTGACGGGCGACACCTTCTATGCCCATATGAACGAGGAACAGGCCGCGGCGAACCCGTTCTTTGACGGTCGCGTGGCGCATGGATACGGGATCATCAGCTTTGCCGCGGG
Organism: Alexandriicola marinus; assembly: GCF_004000435.1. GTDB lineage: Bacteria > Pseudomonadota > Alphaproteobacteria > Rhodobacterales > Rhodobacteraceae > Alexandriicola > Alexandriicola marinus. The sequence goes on along the minus strand of NZ_RBVZ01000002.1, from coordinate 977,700 downwards.
GCTCTTCGTCGATCCCGATCCGGGCCCGGTTCTCGCCAATTACGGGATCGACAACCTGCGTTTCCTGACGCCGGTCTACCCGGGCGACAGGATCAAGGTCCGGCTCACGGTGAAAGAGATCAACCCGCGCGCGACGGCCGATCATGGCGAGGTGCGCTGGGACGCGCAGGTCACCACGCAGGAGGGCGAGGTGGCCGCCACCTATGACGTGCTGACCATGGTCGCGAAGGGGCAGGGGTGAGCCTCGCGGCGTTCGATCTGAACGCGATCGGGCCGGAGTTCATCGCCGACCCCCACCCCGTGCTCGATGCGCTCCGCAAGGAGCGGCCGCTCCATCGCAATCCCGACGGATCGATCCTGCTCACCCGATACGAGGATTGCCGGGCGGTCTATCAATCCCGCGCGATGCTGTCGGACAAGACCGAGGCCTTCACCGCGAAGTTCGGCGAATGCCCCCTGAAGGAGCATCACACGACCAGCCTCGTCTTCAACGACCCGCCCTATCACACCACGGTGCGCAAGCTGCTGGCGGAGGCCTTCACACCGCGCAAACTGGCCGAGTTCGAGCCGCTGATCGCGCGGATCGTCGCCCGGCTTCTGGACCGGCTGGAGGAGATGGGCGAGGCGGATATCGTGGAGGATTTCGCCAAGGTGCTGCCGACCGAGATCATCTCGGTCATGCTGGGCGTGCCGGAGGCGATGCGGCTCCGGCTGCGCGGCTATTCGCTCTCGATCCTCGGCGCGCTCGATCCCGTTGTCTCGGCCGAGCGGCTGGAGGCGGGGAACCGGGCAGTCGAGGAATTCTCGGCGCTTCTGTCGGAGATCATCGCCCACAGGCGGCGCAATCCGGGGCAGGGAGGCGAGGGCGAAGTGCTCGAGGCGCTGATCTTCGGCGAACATGACGGGCGGCGTCTGACCGAGAAGGAGCTGATCCAGAACTGCATCTTCCTTCTGAACGCAGGCCACGAGACGACGACGAGCCTCGTGGCCAACGCGGTGGGCACGCTGCTTGAGGCGCCCGGCGCGCACCGGGCGCTGCGAGAGGATCCCGGGCTGATCGACACGGCCGTCGAGGAATTCCTCCGGCTGGAAAGCCCGCTCCAGATCGGGAACCGGACCGCGGGAGAGAATGTGGAACTGCCCTCGGGCACCCTCCCGAAGGGCGCCTATGTTCACCTCTCGGTCGCGGGCGCGAACCGCGACCCCCGCGTCTTCGACGCGCCGCACGAGGTGAATCTGGGCCGCAGCCCGAACCGGCACCTGGCCTTCGTGACCGGCATCCATGTCTGCCTGGGCGCCACGCTCAGCCGGATCGAGGGCCGCATCGCCATAGGCGGCCTCGTCACCCGCTTTCCGGCCCTTGCCCCGAACGGGCCGGGGGACCGCCTCCCCCTTGCCCGGTTCCGCGGCTGGAGCCGGCTGCCGGTGCGGCTATCCTGACGCGCGGCCAAAATTCGCGAATTTTGGCGGCACCCAAATTTCTGGAAATTTGGGGTCGGCCTCTGTGAAGCGAAAGCGCCCTGGTCGAGGCGCTGGTCAGTCCCGCGGGCGGTCGTCGACGACGCGGCGGGCCTTGCCTTCGGAGCGCGGCGCGGTGCCGGGCAGGCCCACTTCGATCCGGGCGGAGATGCCGATCACGGACTTGATGTGATGCGAGAGGGTCCTCGCGCTGGCCGCACGCGCGTCGTCGCCGGCGGCGTGCTCCATCGCTTCGACAATGATTTCCATCTCGTCCATCCGGCCGGGCCGGGTGAGGCGGATCTGGAAATGCGGCGCGAGCCCCTCGACCTTCATCAGCTGTTCCTCGACCTGGGTCGGAAAGACGTTGACGCCGCGCAGGATGATCATGTCGTCCGACCGCCCGGTGATCTTTTCCATCCGCCGCATCGACCGCGCCGTCCCGGGCAGAAGGCGCGTCAGGTCGCGGGTGCGGTAGCGGATGATGGGCAGGCCTTCCTTGGTGAGAGTTGTGAAGACCAGTTCCCCCAGTTCGCCATCGGGCAGGACCTCGCCCGTATCCGGGTCGATGATCTCGGGGTAGAAATGATCCTCCCAGATATGGAGGCCATCCTTCGTCTCGACGCATTCATTGGCGACGCCGGGCCCCAGCACCTCGGACAACCCGTAGATATCGACGGCATGGATGTCGAAGGCCTGTTCGATCTCGGCGCGCATGGCGTTCGTCCAGGGCTCGGCCCCGAAGATGCCGACGGCCAGAGGGCTCTGCCGCGGGTCACGGCCCTGACGGCGGTATTCGTCGAGGATCGAGAGCATGTAGGACGGCGTGACCATGATCACCCGTGCGCCGAAATCCTCGATCAGGGTGACCTGCCGTTCGGTCATCCCGCCCGACGCGGGCACCACGGTCGCGCCCAGCCGTTCGGCGCCGTAATGCGCGCCAAGCCCGCCGGTGAACAGGCCATAGCCATAGGCCACGTGGATCACATCGCCTGCGCGCCCTCCGGAGGCACGGATCGACCGGGCGACCATGTCGGCCCACATGTCGATATCGGCCCGGGTGTAGCCGACGACGGTTGGCTTGCCCGTCGTGCCGGATGACGCGTGGATGCGCGCGATCTTGTCGCGGGGCACCGCGAAAAGGCCGAAGGGATAGTTGTCGCGGAGGTCCGCCTTGGTGGTGAAGGGGAATTTCGCCAGATCGGACAGCGTCGTCAGGTCATCCGGGTGGACGCCGGCGTCGTCGAACCGGGCCCGGTAGAAGGGCGAGTTGTCATAGGCGTGGCGGAGCGACCATGCCATGCGGTTCATCTGAAGGTCTGCGATCTCGTCGCGGCTGGCTGTTTCGATGGGCTCCAGATCGCCGGGCCGGGGGGCGAGGTTTTCCATGGTCTACTCCGTCTCGAGATGGTGGCCGCGAATGGTGCGGGACTGGCCGCGAAACTCTGCGATCACGGTGCCGTCCTCGCGGGTGACGGTCACGTCATAGAGGCCCGAACGGCCGGCGCGATGCACCTCGCGCGCGGTGGCGGTGAGCCGGTCTCCCAGCTGGCCGGGGGCAAGAAAGCTGATCGAGGCGCCCTGCGCCACAACCCGGGGGCCGTGGCTGTTGCAGGCAAAGGCAAAGGCGCTGTCGGCCAGCGTGAAAAGGTAGCCGCCGTGACAGGTGCCGTGACCATTGGTCATGGGCTCTGTCACCGTCATGGTGAGGGTGGCGGTGCCGGGGGCGATGTGCGTCATCTCCATCCCCAGCGCCTGGCTGGCCCGGTCGTCGGCCCACATGGCCTGGGCGCAGGCGCGGGCTGTGTCTTCGGGTGTCATTGGCCGCGGAACTCCGGGTTGCGTTTGTCGAGGAAGGCGGAAACGCCTTCGGCGTAATCCGCGGTGCGGCCCGCCTCGCGCTGAAAGCCCGCCTCGATATCGAGCTGGTCAGAAAAGCTTTGGGTCGCGGCGGACTGGATCGACATCTTGGTCAGGCCAAGGCCCCGTGTCGGGCCGGCCGCGAATTTCGCGGCAAAGGCCCGCGCCTCGGGCATCAGGTCGTCATCGTCAAGCGCCTTCCAGATCAGGCCCCAGTCGGCGGCGCGGTCGGCCGGGAGTGGCTCGGCCGTCAGGGCGAGGCCCTTGGCCCGCGCCTCCCCCACCAGCCGGGAGAGCGACCACGAGCCCCCGGCATCCGGGGTGAGACCGATCTTCGAAAAGGCCTGGATGAACCGGGCGGAGCGTGCGGCCAGAACGATATCGCAGGCCAGCGCCACATTCGCGCCCGCCCCGGCGGCCACGCCGTTGACGGCGGCGATCACAGGCTTTTCCAGCGATCGGATCAGGCGGAGCGTGGGGTTGTAGAACGTCTCGAGCGTGTGGCCCAGATCGGGCGGGCCATCCATCTTGCGCGGATCGCGATCGCCCAGGTCCTGGCCGGCACAAAAGGCCCGTCCGGCACCGGTGATCAGGACAGCGCGGACGGCACTCTCCTCATGGGCGCGCTCGATCCCGGCGCGAAGGGCCATGTGCATGGCCTCGTTGAAGGAATTCAGCTTGTCCGGGCGATTGAGCGTCAGCGTCAGCACACCGTCGGACAACTCGGTGATCAGGGGGTGTTCGGTCATGGCTCCTCCGATCCGGATGGGAGCATGGGGTCGGGGAGAGGTCAATCCGCGAGCGGCTGGGAACGTCGTGTTCGCGGTCTCTGGCATGGCCCGTCAGCATGGTGCAGAGTGGGCCCGGGAGACAAGGGAGAGCAGAGATGATCGAGAGCATGGGACCGGGACGGACAGCCGTTGTCACGGGCGGCGCATCGGGGATCGGGCTGGCCTCGGCCACCCGTTTCGCGGCGGCCGGGATGAACGTGGTGGTGGTCGACTGGCGCGACGAATTGTTTGGCGCCGCGGAACAGGGCCTGCGCGCCGCGGGCGCCGCAGAGGTGATGTGCCGCAAGGTCGACGTGTCGGATCGGGCCGCCGTGACGGCGCTGGAGGCGGAGGTGACGGAGGCCTTCGGCGGGGCGGATCTGATTATGTGCAACGCCGGCATCCAGCCCGGAAGCGACATCTTCGACGACAAGGGCACCTGGGCGCAGATACTGGCGGTGAACCTCGGTGGCGTCGTCAACACGGCGCAGGTGTTCGGCCCCGGCATGGTCGCACGCGGCAGGCCCGCGACGATCATCGTCACCGGATCGAAACAGGGGATCACGACGCCGCCCGGCGATCCGGCCTACAACACCGCAAAGGCGGGGGTGAAGGCCTTTGCCGAGGCGCTGGCCCACGAAATGCGCAACAGCGCGCCGCATGTGAGCGTGCATCTGCTGATCCCCGGTTTCGTCTTCACCGATCTGACACGGCATGACCGGACGGAAAAGCCGTCGGGGGCCTGGACCCCGGAGCAAACGGCGGATTTCATGATGACCTCGCTCGAGCGGGGAGATTTCTACATCCTGTGCCCCGACAACGATGTCGACCGGGCCACGGACGAAAAGCGCATGGCCTGGGCCGTTGGCGATATCATCGAGAACCGCCCGCCCCTGTCGCGCTGGCATCCCGACTACGGGGATGCCTTTGCGGAGTTTCTGAAATCCGGGTGAGGGGGCCAATTTTGTTCGAGAACAAAATTGGAGGGTGCCCGTGACAGCGGGCGCAACAAGACTGCGAAAGGACGACAACGTGACTGACATTCTGGCCATCGGTAATTTCACCTCGGCCGAGCATGACGCGCTCGGGGCCATGGGCGCGAAGATCGTGGCCGACATGGCCACGGCGATCGCCCTGCCCGAGCCGGATCGCGCCGGGGCCCGGGCCATCGCCTACAAGTCCGGCACACCGTTCGGCGCGGCGCAGATGGCGGCCTTTCCGGGGCTTGGCCTGATTTCGAATTTCGGGGTCGGGTTCGACGCGATCGACATCGACGCGGCGACCGGAGCGGGCATCCAGGTCACCAATACGCCCGATGTGCTGAACGACGACGTGGCCGACCTGGCCGTCGCGATGCTTCTGATGCAGGGACGGCGACTGGTGCAGGCCGAGGCCTATGCTCGTTCGGGCGACTGGGGGCAGAAGGGGGAATTCCCGCTGGCCCGCAAGATCTCGGGCGGGCGCGCGGGCATCCTCGGGCTGGGCCGGATCGGGTTCGACATCGCGCGCAGGCTCGCGGCCTTCGACATGGATATTCACTACTGGTCACGCCGCGAGAAAGAGGCACCGGGCTGGACCTATCATGGGGATCCTGTCGCCTTGGCGTCCGCGGTCGATTATCTGATCGTCGCGGTCGTGGGCGGTGAAGAGACGAAAGGCATCGTTTCGGCCGAGGTGCTGGACGCGCTGGGGCCCGACGGCATCGTCGTCAACATCTCGCGCGGGACAACGATCGACGAGGGCGCGATGCTGGATCGGCTGGAAGACGGGCGGCTTGCGGGCGCGGGGCTCGATGTGTTCCTGAACGAGCCGAAGATCGATCCGCGGTTTTCCGCGCTCGACAACGTGGTTCTTCAACCGCATATCGGCTCGGCCACGCAGGCCACGCGGGCCGAGATGGCCCGACTTCAACGCGACAACATCACGGCTTTTCTGGCCGGGCGGCCCGTGCTGACCCCGGTCAACGATCTGACCCGCACAGGAGACGCGACATGAGCGACAAACCGACCATCGGTTTCATTGGCCTTGGCTTCATGGGCCACGGCATGGCCAGGAACATCCGCAAGGCCGGCTACGAGATGCAGGTCAAGGGCAACCGCAACCGCGCGCCGGTCGACAGCCTTCTGGGCATGGGCGCGGCGGAGGCCGCAAGCCCGAAGGCCATGGCCGAGGCCTGTGACATCATCTTTCTCTGCCTGTCGAACAGCCCCCAGGTCGAGGCGGTGATCCGTGGCGAAGACGGGATCCTCGCCTCCGGCAAGACGGGGCTGATCGTGGTGGATACGACCACGTCGAACCCGGTGTCGACCATGGCGCTGGCCGCCGATCTGGAGGCCGCGGGGATGACCCTTGTCGATGCGCCGCTGGGCCGGACGCCGGTGGAGGCCGAGGCCGGCACGCTGGACGCGATGGTCGGCGCCGATGATGCGACGTTCGAAGTGGTGCGCCCGGTCATCGATTGCTGGGCCGGAACGATCACGCATCTGGGCCCGGTCGGATCGGGCCACAAGATGAAGCTGGTGATGAACTTTCTCAGCCTCGGCTATGCCTCGCTTTACGCCGAGGCCTTCACGATGGCCGCCAAGGTCGGGCTGAGCCCGCAGGCCGTGCGCGGCATCATCGGCGGAAGCCGGATGGGGTGTGGCTTCTTCGAGACGTTTACCAAGGGCATGGTGGACCGCGACCGCGACGCCCACAAGTTCAGCATCGACAACGCCTCCAAGGATATCGGCTATGTCGCGGCGATGGCGATGGATGCGGGCATGGCCAACCCGATGTCATCGGCGGTGCGCAATGCCTTTGCGCTGGCCCAGGCGCAGGGGAAGGGGGGCGATTACGTCCCGTTCCTTGCCGACCAGGTGGCCGCGATGAACGGCCTCGATCTTCCGGCCGAGGTCGAGAAGGGCAAGGGCTGAGGGGCGTCAGAGACCGGCCTCGCGCGCGCGGCGAAGCCAGCCGAGGCTGTCGCCCGTCGGACCGGGGGGCCGGTATTCCGCGCCCAGCGGGATCGTCCAGCCCAGATCCGCCAGCAGCGCGAAGATGTGGGCATAGTTCACCTCGCCCTCATCGGGCGGGCCGCGATCGGGAACCGAGGCGAACTGCACATGCCCGATCAGCGGCAGCAGGCTCGAGATGCGGCGGCTGAGATCACCACCGGTCAGCTGTGCGTGGTAGCAGTCGAACATGATCCGCAGGTTCGGGGCGCCGACCTCTGTCACGATCCGGGCGGCCTCGTCTGGATCAGAGAGGAAATAGCCCGGCGCGTCGCCGGGGTTGATCGGCTCGATCAGGATGATCAGCCCGGCCTCCTGCGCCGCGCCGCTCGCCCAGTTGAGATGATCCAGATAGGTGGCACGCGCCTTTTCCCCCGAGGTCAGACCGGCCATGACATGGACATGCCGGGCCCCGATATCGGCGGCATAGGTCAGGGCCGCGCGGGTCGCGTCGCGGGCCTCGGCCTCGCGACCGGGCAGCGCGGCAAGGCCGAAATCGCCCGGCCCGCCCCGGCTGGTGTTCAGGCCAAGGCAGGGCAGGCCGGTCTCTGCCAGGGCGGAAGCCACGTCGCCCGAAGGCACGTCATAGGGCCAATGCAATTCGACCGCGTCAAAGCCGGCGCGCGCCGCGGCGCGGATCGCGTCGGGCAGGGGCAGGTCGGACCAGAGAAAGCCCAGATTTGCGGAAAAGCGCGGGCCGGTTCGGCCGGTGCTAGCCACGACCGATATAGGCCATGGCGCTGGCCATGACCGTCATGAACTGGACGTTGGCCTCAAGCGGAAGGGAGGCCATGTGCAACACGGAACTGGCGACATGGGCCACGTCCATCACCGGCTCCACCGCGATGGAGCCATCGGCCTGCGGCATACCCGTTGTCATCTTGGCGGCCATGTCGGTCAGCGCGTTGCCGATATCGATCTGCCCGCAGGCGATGTTGTAGGGCCGCCCGTCCAGCGAGATCGACCGCGTCAGGCCCGTGATCGCATGTTTCGATGAGGTGTAGGGCGCGGAGCCCCAGCGCGGCACCTGCGCAGAGACGGAGCCATTGTTGATGATCCGCCCGCCTTGTGGATCCTGCGCGCGCATCCGGGCAAAGGCGGCGCGCGCGCAGATGAACGAGCCGGTGACGTTGATGTCGATGCAGCGGCGCCATGTCTCGACGTCGATCTCGTCGATCGTCGCGCCGAGGGCGGAGATCCCGGCGTTGTTGAACAGCACATCGATCCGTCCCCATTCGGACATCGCGGTGTCGAACGCGACGTCAACGGCGGCCTCGTCGGTCACGTCGCAGGGCAGGGCCAACGCCGCGTCATGGGTCGCCGCCACGGTCTCGACCGTTTCGGGTGTGCGGCCCATGATTCCCACGCGCCAGCCCGCGTCGAGAAAGGTCTCGGCGCAGGCGCGGCCGATGCCGCGGGCCGCGCCGGTGATGAGAATGGTCTGAGACATGGGGCCTCCGGTCAGTGGTTGTCGCGGGGCAGAGTGCGGGCCACGCGCTGATAGGCGGTGGCAAGCTCGAGGCAACCGCCTTGTGCGAGCTGGCCCACATGTCTGCGGTAGATTTCCTGCCAGGGGGTGTGGCTGACGATCTCAGGCGGGGTCCAGGCGGCCTTGCGGGCCTCCCATTCCTCGTCCGGCACAAGTGCGTTCATCGTGGCGGCGTTCAGGTCGAGCCGGACACGGTCGCCGGTGCGCAGGAAGGCAAGCCCGCCGCCCACAACCGCCTCGGGCGAGGCGTTGAGGATCGAGGGGCTTTCCGATGTGCCGGATTGACGGCCATCGCCCACTGTCGGCAGATGATTGATGCCCTGTTTGATAAGTGCATCCGGCGGCTGCATGTTCACCACCTCGGCCGAACCGGGATAGCCGACGCAGCCCACGCCGCGAATGAACAGGATCGTCTGATCGTCGATTTCAAGCGCGGGATCGTTGATCCGGTCGTGATAATCCTCGGGCCCTTCGAAAACGACGGCGCGGGCCTCGAAGATGCCTTCCTGCCCGGGGTTGGAGAGGTAGCGGTCCTGGAAATCGGGCGAGATGACGGAGGTCTTCATCAACGCACTGTCGAAGAGGTTGCCGGACATGACGATGAAGCCCGCCTTTTCGCGGAGCGGATCGTCATAGGGCCGGATCACGTCCCGATCAAGCGAACCTAGACCGTCAAGGTTCTCGCCCATCGTGCGGCCCGTGGCTGTCATGCAATCGGCGTGAATACGGCCCGCGCCGTGCAGTTCGGCCATAACGGCAGGAACGCCCCCCGCCCGGAAGAAACTTTCGCCCAGGAATTCGCCGGCAGGCTGCATGTTGACGAGGAGCGGCTCGTCAAAGCCGACAGTCTGCCAATCCTCGACCGCCAGTTCCACCCCCGCATGGCGGGCGATGGCCTGAAGATGGGGCGGCGCATTGGTGGATCCGCCGATGGCGGTGTTGACGCGGATCGCGTTTTCGAACGCCTCGCGCGTCAGGATGTCGGAGGGTTTAAGATCCTCCATCACCATGCCCACGATCCGACGTCCCGTTTCATAGGCCATGGCCATGCGTTCGCGGAACGTGGCCGGGATCGCGGCATTGCCGGTCAGCGTCATGCCAAGCGCCTCGGCCATTGCGTTCATGGTCGAAGCCGTGCCCATCGTGTTGCAATGGCCCAGCGACGGTGCAGAGGCACAGACACGGGCGATGAATTCGTCGTAGTCGATCTTGCCCTCGGCCAGAAGGCGGCGCGATTCCCAGATGATCGTGCCAGAGCCTGCACGTTTTCCCTTCCACCAGCCGTCATTCATCGGTCCACCATTCAGCGCGATGGCGGGCAGGTCGACGGTGGCGGCACCCATCAGCATCGCGGGCGTCGTCTTGTCGCAACCGGTGGTCAGAACCACCCCGTCAATCGGATAACCGTAAAGAAGTTCGACCAGCCCGAGATAGGCGAGGTTGCGGTCCAGAGCCGCAGTGGGCCGTTTCCCCGATTCCTGGATCGGATGAACCGGAAACTCCATGGGAATGCCGCCTGCCTCGCGGATGCCCGCCTTGATCCGGTCCATCAAGAAGATATGGATCTTGTTGCAGGGTGCGAGGTCCGAGCCCGAATTGGCGATGCCGATCACGGGCTTGCCGCTGCGCAATTCGTTCAAAGTGAAGGCCTGGTTCTGGTACCGCTCCAGGTAAATTGCGGTCATCCCGGGGTTGTTGGGATTGTCGAACCATTCCTGGCTGCGGAACCGACGGTTCGCACGTGTATCTGACATCTGATCCTCCCTGATGCGGCGCGCCGGGGTGACACCGGGCGCCCGCGGGTCAGAGTGTCGATTTTGGCGGAGTGGAATGCAAGGGGCAGGTTGCGCCATGCCGCCAACCGCATGCGTTTCGATCTTGGGAAAAGGCACCCGGGCAGCGGCCCGGATGCCTTTCCTCATGAGCTACCGGATCACCAAATGGCCGGATCGTTAAGGGCGTCGACGCAGGTCGATGCACCTTTCAGCGGGTCGAGCGGCCGGCTTGTCAGCGACTGCCCAAGCCAGCCTTCGGGATAACCCAGCGACAGGGGCGGCGGCGCGACAGATTCGGAAATCTGCCTGAACCCGACTTTGGAGTAGAAGTTGATGTCGCCGTAGGTCAGCGCGACGCCGACACCGTTCCGGCGCAACGCGTTCAGGCCGAACGTCAGCAGCTTCTGTCCGACCCCCCTGCCCTGATGCCCCGGGGCCACGGCCATCGGCGACAGGATGAAGACCATCCGCTCATCCTCGGGATAGGTCATGCGTGTAAAGATCGCCGTTCCCGCAAGATCATCCCCCTCGACCGCGGAGAAGACGAACATGTCCGCCGCGTCCACCGTCGCCAGCATTCGCTCAACCAGGTTGCCGATCAGGTCCCCTTCCGCCACGCCTTCGGACTCGGTGAAGGTCGATCGGAACAGGTCGGCGATTTCGTTCTTTCGTTGCGCGTCGGTCGTTATGAGGTCCATGTCTTGCTCCTTTTGTCGTCGGGCTGTGCGCGCAGGATGTTGATGTCTTGCCGGCCGGCCTGTTCGGGCTTGCCGCTATCGCACCGTTGATGGTGGATTGCTCCAGAAAGGTCGTGGACGCGCAAGACACGCTGTTCGTGTTTTGAGATGTTCAATGGAGTGTCTCGATTTCATGAGATGTCAGAAAACAGGCCACTCAGCATCGCGCGTGAGTGTCCTTCTGGTTTCTGGCGTTCCCGAACTACTGGATCGGGAACGGGCTTATGCCCGGGGCTCTTTCATAAAATCTCCATGTCATGAGGACATCGCCCCATGCTCCTTTCAGAAATTAGGCGCGATCATAAAGCAGGGCAAGCCACTTCGAAGTCGCCTGTTTCGACCGATCTTGCGATCGGCCGCCCCTTGCGGGACGGTTCCTTGCGCGGGATAAGGCGAAGGAGGACGGGAGATGTCGCGATGGCGGATGGAGTGACGAGGCAGACCCATGACGATGCGATTGCGCGCATCGCAGAGATGTTGGGCGCGCGGCTGGTGACCTCGGCGGCGGATCGTGCCCATCACGGCCAGAACGAGACTGATTTTCCCGAAACCCTGCCCGATGCCGTCGCCTATCCCGAGACGACGGAAGAGGTCTCGCGCATCCTTGCGATCTGCAACGCGGCGGGCTGCCCTGTGACACCGTTCGGCGCGGGCAGCGCGCTTGAGGGGCAGCACCTTGCGCAGGCGGGGGGCATCAGCCTTGATCTGTCGCGGATGAACCAGGTTCTGGCGGTGAATCCCGAGGATCTGAACGTGGTCATCCAGCCAGGCCTGCGCCGCGTCGCCCTGAACGAAGAACTCCGCGCGACGGGCCTGTTCTTCCCTGTCGATCCCGGCGCCGATGCCTCGCTTGGCGGGATGGCCGCGACCCGCGCCAGCGGCACCACGGCGGTGCGCTATGGCACGATGCGCGACAATATCCTCGCGCTGGAGGCGGTAATGGCCGATGGCACCGTGATCCGCAGCGGATCCCGGGCGCGCAAGTCCTCGACCGGCTATGACCTGACCCACCTTCTGATCGGATCGGAAGGCACGTTGGGCGTCATCACGGAACTGACGCTGAAACTGCAGGGCATCCCCGAGGCGGTGACGGCGGCGACCTGCCGGTTCGACACTGTCGAGGACGCGGTGAATTGCGTGATCCTGACTGTTCAGTCGGGCCTGCCCATGGCCCGGATCGAGCTGGTCGACGAGGTGATGGTTCAGGGTTTCAACCTTTATTCCGATGCAGGCCTGCCGGAAAAGCCGCACCTGTTCCTCGAATTCACGGGCACACCGGCGAGCGTGGCCGAACAGACAGCCCTCTTCGAAGAGATCGCCGGCGAGTTCAGCGTCGACGGCTGGTCGAGCGCCACCAAGACCGAGGATCGCAACGCGCTCTGGTCGATGCGGCACAATGCGCATTATGCCTGTCAGGCGCTTGCGGGGCCGGGGCGGCGGATCCGGTCGACGGATGTCTGCGTGCCGATCTCGCGCCTTGCCGAGGCGGTGACCACGGCGCAGCGCCTGGCGCGCGACGGCGGGCTGACCGCTACCATCGTGGGCCATGTGGGCGACGGCAATTTCCACTGCGGCGTGGTGGTCGACCCAACCGATCCGGCCTCGGTCGCGCAGGTGGCGGAGTTCAGCCACACCATCGCGCATCTTGCGCTCGATCTCGGCGGTACGGTCTCGGGCGAGCACGGGATCGGGCTGGGCAAGCTGGACCTGATGAGCCGCGAACACGGGCCCGCGCTGGCCTATATGCGCAGCATCAAGGCCGCCTTCGACCCGAACGGCATCCTCAACCCCGGCAAGCTTTTGCCACCCGCATCTGCCAAGGAGACCCTTTCATGAACATCCTGATCATCGGCGGCGGTGGCGTTGTCGGCCGCAAGCTGGCCTCGGCCCTGGTGGACCGTGGTCACCTGATGGGCCGCGACATCACCAAGATCACGCTGGCAGACATCGCGGATCCGGAGCTGAAGGCGGGCAGCGTTCATATCACCGGGCTGGCCTGCGACATCACCGACCCGGCCTCGGTCTCCGAGGCGATCACGCCCGAGACGGATGTCATCTATCACCTTGCCGCCGTCGTCTCTGCCCATGCGGAAGAGGACTTCGAGGCCGGGATGAAGATCAACCTCGACGGCACGCGAAACATCCTCGAACGGTGCCGCACGCTGGGCACCGCGCCGGTTGTCGTCTTTACCTCGTCGATCGCCGTCTATGGCGGCGATGTGCCCGACCCTGTGGGGGAGCAGTCGTTCCTCAACCCCCAAACCTCCTACGGAATGCAGAAGGCCGTGGGAGAGCTGATGGTGAACGACTATTCCCGCAAGGGATTTGTCGATGGCCGCGCCGTGCGCCTGCCCACGATTTCGGTTCGGCCGGGCAAGCCGAACCGCGCCGCCTCGGGCTTCATGTCGTCGATCCTGCGGGAGCCATTGAACGGGCAGGAGGCGGTCTGCCCGGTGGGAGAGGAGTTCCTGCACTACTACCTCAGCCCCCGGCTCTGTGCCGAAAACCTCGTGCGCACCGCCGAGATCGAGGCAGGCGCGCTGGGGATGAACCGGGTTCTGCAGATGCCCGGACGCACCTGGTCGATCCGCCAGATGATCGACGCGATGACCGCTGTCGCGGGCCCGGATCCCGCCCGCCTGATCCGTTGGGAGAAGGACGAGGCGCTCCTGAAGATCGTCGGCGGCTGGCGCTTTGACATCCGCGCCGACCGCGCCCTTGGCCTTGGCCTGATCGCCGATGACAGCTTTGAGGACAATATCCGGTATTACATCGAGGATGACCGGGGCTAGGGCTGTCATCTGTCTCCCCGGTTGCAGTCGTTGTCCCGAGGAGAACGGCCAAGAGCCCCCAAGGCGCGCGCCTTGTTTGACGACCCGGAAGAGCGGCGGTGCTTGTGGTGACACGCTTGCCGGCGGACGCCGGTCTTCCTTGGTCGGTGGCCGGCCAGTGTCATGAAGACAGATTACCGCAAACGGCAAAATGCAACGTAATCTCTATTTCACGCCTTTACCTTGGGGCCGATGGTCACGCCCTCCGCCAATCGGAAAACCTGATCCCGCGGCGGGCGCAGTCTTCGATCATCGGGCTGGGGCGCCAGGCGACGGGATCTTCCTTGGCGAGTGTGGCAAGCCCGTCGAGCACGGCAGCGGCGCCCAGCGTATCGGCATGGTGCATCAACCCGCCCCGCCACCGCGGGAAACCATAGCCAAACACGGTGACGAGATCGATGTCGGCGGCCGTCTCGGCGATGCCCTCGGCCAGGATATCGGCCGCCTCGTTGATCATGGCGAGGATCAGGCGGTGGCGGATCTCGTCGGCGTCGTAATCCGTCCGGGTGATGCCCGCGAAATGCGCCTCTTCCAGCGCGAGGTCGGCCACGATCGGATCCTCGACCTTGCCATTCCCACCGGGATAGCGATACCAGCCCGCCCCCGTCTTGCGGCCCAGCTTGCCCAGTTCGACCATCCGGTCGGCAATCGGGATATAGCGGCGGGCCGGATCGCGGGTCGCGTCCTGCCGACGGCGATTGGCATGGGCGATGTCGAGACCTGACAGATCCTGCGCCTCGTAAGGGCCCATCGCATATCCGAATTCGACCATCGCCTCATCGACCTCCCACGGGGTGGAGCCGTCCATGAACACCGTATCCGCCGCCTCGCGATAACGGGCGAGGATGCGGTTGCCGATGAACCCGTCGCAGACACCCGCCACGACCGGCACCTTGCGCAGCCGCTTTGCCAGCGCAAAGCCAAGGGCAAGCGCCCGGTCGGACGTCTCCGCCCCGCGCACGATCTCAAGCAGTTTCATGATATGGGCGGGGGCAAAGAAATGCAGACCCACGAGCCGGGACGGATCGGCAAGCGCGCCGCCGACCTCGTTCAGATCAAGATAGGATGTGTTGCTGGCAAGGATCGCATCGGCCGGCAAGGCGGCCTCCAGCGCGGCAAAGACCTGGCGTTTCACCTCCATCGCCTCGAATGCGGCCTCGATGGCAAGGCCCGCGCCCGCGGCATCGGCATAATCCGTCGTCAGTGTCAGCGCGTTGCGCCGCGCCGCCGCGCCGGCCTCGTCGATCAACCCGCGCCTCTGGCTTGCGTCGATGATCTTTTCGACATTGGCCCGCGCGCGCTCCACGCCGTCTGCATCGGTTTCGATCACCGTGACGCGGAGCCCCGCGTTCAAGAGCGCATAGGCGATCCCCGCCCCCATCGTGCCGCCACCGACAACCGCCACATGTTCGGGCAGGTCGACACGTGGCAGATCGGCGGGCGCCTTGGCGGCCCGTTCGGCGAAGAAGATATGCCGCAGCGCGCGCGCCTGATCGGACTGACGCAGTGCGAGGAATGTGGCCCGCTCCTCTGCCATGCCGTCCTCGAAAGGCGCTGTCATCGACCGTTCGATCAGGTTGATGGCGCGCAGGGGCGCGTCCTGTCCGCACATCTTGGCGCGGGCCTGCGCGCGGGCGGCCTCGAACACCTCCGGCGCGGCCTCTCCGGAATTCAGCTCGTGCAACGGTACGGCCATGCCCAGCCATTCGGCATTCGTCATCTCGGCGAAACCGACGGGATCGTCGTCGACCTCGTCGATCAGGCCGATCTCCCGCGCGGCACGGCCCGAGAGGGTCTTGCCGGCGGGGATCAGGTCAAGCGCCCGGTCGATCCCGATCAGCCGGGGCAGACGCTGCGTGCCGCCCGCGCCTGGAACCACGCCCAGCGTGACCTCCGGCAGGCCGATCACCGCGTCGGCCCGCGCGATCCGGTAGCGGCAGGCCAGCGCCAGCTCCGCCCCGCCGCCAAGCGCCGCGCCGTGGATCGCGGCAATCCAGGGCACATCGCAGCGGGCGATCCGGTCGCTGACATCCGGCAGATGCGGCGGTTCGGGATCGCTGTCGAATTCGCGCGCATCGGCGCCCGCGGCAAAGGCCCGGCCCGCGCCCGAAAGGATCACCCGCTCGACGTCGCCCTCGGCCTCAATCCGGTCGAGCGCGTCCATCAGCCCGGCCCGCATCGCATGGCCGATCGCATTGACCGGCGGCGCATTCAGCACGACATGGACCACCCGCCCGTCCCGGCGATACTCGACACTCATCCCCATCCCCTCCGTTTCATTCGCGCCGGGCACGCCCGGCCCCGGCTTTGCTAGCCCGGCCCTCCGGTCAGAAAGCCCTGCTCCGTCACCAGAACGACAAGGTCCGACAGCGATTGCTCGATCCCCCGGCCGCTGGTGTCGAGCGTGGCACCGGCGCGCGCGTATTGCGCCTCGCGGCTTGTCAGGATCGAGCGCAGCTGATCCATCGCCGCCGGGTTGCCCGCCATCGGCCGCATGTCGCCCTGCGCGCGCACCCGCTCCATGTGTTCGGCAGGCGACGCCCGCAGCCAGATCGTGTGGAACCGGGCCAGAAGCATCTCGTAGGTTTCGGGCTCCGACACGATTCCGCCCGCCACGGCCAGAACCATCGCCTCGTGGCCATCCGCGATCCGGCCGATCGCGCTGGCCTCGAGCCGGCGATAACCCTCCTGCCCGTAAAGCGCGATCAGCTCGGTCACCGGCATGCCCGATTGCGCCTCGATCTCGGCGTTCAGCTCGACGAAGGGCAGATCCAGCCGGGTGCCCAGCTTGCGACCCAGCGTGGATTTGCCCGCCCCGCGCAGCCCGATCAGCGCAATCCGCCGGCCCCGCGCCGCGCCGCTTTCCTCGGGGGCGAGTATCTCGCGCACGCGGGCGCGGGTCGGCGCATCGGCGGCGCGGAACAGATCGGCGATCCGGCGGGCCTCGGGCGCCTCGTCATCGGCCAGAAGATGCTCCACCCGTTCGCCCAGGGCGTCGGCCACGCGCAACAGCACCCCGACCGAGACATTGCCCTGCCCGGTTTCAAGATTGGCGAGGTAGCGGGGCGAGACGCCCGACAGCTCCGACAGAACGCGCCGCGGGATCCCCTGCCTCTGACGCGCGCGGCGCACCCGGTCGCCGATTTGCGCCATCAGCGCCTCGGTCGCCTCACCGGTGTTCGGGGCGTCAGTCATGGCCGTCGGCGCCTTTCCTGTCCGGGCGAGTGTCATGGCCCGACCCCGACCCTATGGTCCGCCCCTTGGCGCATCAATCCCCGGCCCCCGTATCGCGGGGCAGCCATTCCGCGATCATCGCCCGGATCTCGGGCGGCGGCGATTGCTTGCGGAAGGCATCGGCCACGATGAACACGCAGGTGAACCGCCCGTCGAAACAGATTTCCCCATCCTGCCGGCCGGTCACTTCGAACGTGATCGAGGTCCCGCCCAGGCGGACAGGCCGCACATCGCACAACAGCCGGTGACGGGGCGTGACGGGGCGGCGGAAATCCATCGACAGGCTGACGAAGGGCGTGCCGAGATTGCGGTCCATCTCCATCTGGAACCAGCCGTCGCCGCCCAGCACATGTTCCCACCAGCCGTTGATCGCCTCGAGGGCGAAGGCCGGCAGACGGCCGGTATAGGCAATGCGCGCCGGGTCGCAATCGCCCCAGCTCACGCGGATCTCGTGGATATAGGGATCGGGCATTGTGTTTCTGCCTCGCGGTCGGCCAAGGGCGGGGGGCACCAAATTTAGCTAAATTTGGTCGCCCCTGCCCCGGCCGGGTCAATAGGTTTCGACGTGGTAGCGGCCATCGTCGCGCATCTTGTCGCGCAGCGCAGCCCAGTGTTCGCCGATGCTTTCGGCGATGCTGGTAAAGGCGCGCTCCACGCCCTCCTCCATGCCGCGCAGGCCGCAGATATAGATGTGGGTCGCGGGATCGCTCAGCATGGCGGCCACGTCATCTTGTGCCGCGATCAGCCTGTCCTGCACGTATTCCTTGGGCTGCCCCTCGATCCGGCTGAACACGAGGTGTTTCTTCAGCATGGTGTCCGGCACCTTCTTGAGCGGTCCGAAATAGGGCAGGCTTTCGGGCGTGCGCGCGCCGAAGAACAGGACCATGTCCCCGTCGCCGCCCGCCATCGCGCGCTGCCGGTGCATGGTGAAGGCGCGCATCGGCGCCGATCCCGTCCCGGTGCAAATCATCAGAAGCCGCGCATCCGGATCCTGCGGCATCAGGAAGGTCTGGCCCCACGGCCCCGTGACCCGCACCTCTGCGCCCTGTTCCAGATCGCACAGATAGGTCGAGCAGACGCCCCCCGGTTCCCGCTTCACCGTGAGCGAGACATTGTGGAAATTCGGCCTCTCCCCGTCGCGGGGCGACGAGACCGAATAAAGCCGTGGCAGATGGGCCCGGCCCTCGGCATCCTCGCCCGGTGGCAGGATGCCGATCGACTGGCCCTCCAGCACCGGAAAGCTTTGCCCCCCGAAATCGAGGATGATGTGGCGCACGTCGTGATCGGGATCGTCGGTCAGCCTGTAATTGCCCTGCACGATCGCCGCGACCGGCTTGGACAGCGGATAAAGGTTGACACTGGGCCTGGCCGCGCTCGCGGGGGCCACGGGCCTGCCACCTGCGCCCTTGTGCGCTTCGGCCAGAAGGGCCGCGATCGGATCGTCGTCATCCGTATCGCCGCCCGCGGCAAGGGCGATGTCTTCCTGCTCGGGCAGTTCCTCCCAGCCATATTGCTCCTCGAGGCTGTAGGGCTCTGCCACGATACGCCAGTTGTCGATCGATCCGGTGGGGCAGACCGGGATGCAGGCCATGCATTCATCACAGCTGTCGGCATTTACCACGACATTGTTGTCGTCATGCTCGATCGCGCCCACCGGGCACGACATCTCGCAGGTATAGCAGCGGATGCAGATCTCGGGATCGATCAGGTGCTGTTTCATCGGCAGTGTCATCGCGTTTCCTTCGCTGTCGGGCAAAGCCTGCGCGTGCCCGGTCTGGTCGTTGGTGCGATGGCGTGGGGTCGGGGTGCAGGGAGGCCCGCGTCAGCCGCGGTTCAGAACCACGTCCGGAAGGCTGAGAGCCTCGATCAGGGCAGCGCACAGGCCGGTGCATCCCTTGCAGCCGATGCAGGGGCCCTGAACCGACATGATCTCTTTTCCCAGCGCTTGCGTGCGCGGCGCGTGGCCGATCTGTCGCTCTGTCATCATCTCGGGTCTCCCTCTGCCTCCCGGTGGCGATGAACAGGCACGATAGGCCCTCATCGCCGGGCGTCCTTGCGCCAGATCAAGTCGCTCTCACCGTCTCACGGCTGATCGGGCGCCCGCGTGGGCGCCGGACCAGCCGCGCAAACCCTTACGCCATGTGCAGTTTCACATATTCGAAATCGCCCGGCTTGTTGTCGATGCCCACCTTGGGCGGGGCGATCCAGCTGGCAAACTGGCCGGGCTCGTAGCAGGGCACCATCAGCGACTGGATGAAATCGCCGTCGGCTTTCGTGGGCAGCCAGTCCTTCGACTTCGCCTCCCACTCTTCCCTGGACAGGATCTTGCCCTCCGGGTCGACATTGACGCTCGAGAAAACGCCGATCTGACGGTGAAAGCCCTCGTGCGGCAGCTTCAGTTCGAAATCCACGCCAGCCTTGGCGATGGCCTTGTTCCAGCGGCCGACGCCGCCCGAGGCGTCGCGGACGTAATCGTCGCGCAGGCGCATGTTGATCGCCGTCAGCGCCGGCACATCCTCGGTCACGATGGTGCCATCCCTGACGGACCGGACGACATAGGTGTCGCCGGTCAGGCGGTGGTCGTCGTCGATCCGCTGTTCCATGTAGCGGCCCTTGATGCCGGCGTTGAAGGCGTTCGCCGCATTGGTCGAGACCTCCTGCCCGAACAGATCGAGCGACAGCGAATAATGCAGGTTCAGCTTTTTCTGGATGGTCGGCAGGTCGATCACGCCCAGATCGCGGATCTTGTCGATGTCATAGGGGTCGGAAATTCCGGCCTCCTTCATTGCCTGACACGTGCGCTCGACGATGCGGCCGACGCCGGTTTCGCCCACGAACATGTGGTGCGCCTCTTCGGTCAGCATGAAGCGGCAGGTGCGTGACAACGGGTCGAAACCCGATTGCGCAAGGCTTTCCAGCTGCATCTTGCCGTCGCGGTCGGTGAAATAGGTGAACATGAAGAACGACAGCCAGTCGGGCGTCTCTTCGTTGAAGGCGCCCAGCATGCGCGGGGCCTCTTCCGACCCGGACGACCGGCGCAGCAGATCGTCAGCCTCTTCGCGGCCGTCACGGCCGAAATACTTGAACAGCAGATAGACCATCGCCCAGAGGTGGCGGCCCTCCTCGACATTGACCTGAAAGAGGTTGCGCAGATCGTAAAGCGAGGGCGCCGTCTTGCCCAGGAAACGCTGCTGCTCGACCGAGCCCGGCTCGGTATCGCCCTGGATCACGATCAGCCGCTTGAGCATGTTACGGTATTCGCCCGGAACTTCCTGCCAGGCTGGCTGGCCGTAATGCTCACCACACGGCACGGTCCGGTCCTCGACCTGCGGCGCCAGCAGGACGCCCCAGCGGTATTCCGGCATCTTGACGTAGTCGAACTTGGCCCAGCCCTTGGGATCGACGCTCACGGCGGTGCGCAGGTAGACGTCGGATTTCTGGAAATTCTCGGGGATCAGGTCGTTCCACCAGTTGATATAGCCGGGGTGCCAGCGCTCCAGCGCCTTGAGCACCTTGCGGTCCGAACTGAGCCCCACGTTGTTGGGGATCTGCGTGTCATAGCTGACATTGATCAGGTCGAGCATCTTGGGCTGTCCTCTCCGTTGTCGCCCGGAAACTTTCAAAGTTTCCGAACCGGTTTCTTTCAAAGAAACCGCGTGCGCCAGGCGTCACACGCGTTCCATGTCATAATCGCCGCGCTGGCCCGTGCCATAGCGTTGCAGCGCACCGTTCGGGCCCACCGCGTTGGGCCGGTTGAAAATCCAGTTCTGCCAGGCGGTCAGCCGCCCGAATATCCGCGTCTCCATCGTTTCGGGGCCGGCAAAGCGCAGATTGGCCTCCATCCCCGTCATCGCATCGGGCGAAAAGCTCGCCCGTTCCTCGAGGAAGATGCGGATCTCGTCCTCCCAGTCGATGTCGTCGTAGATATAGGTCACAAGGCCCAGCTCCTCGGCGCGCTCGGCCTCGATCGCTTCGCCGATCGCCTCCTTCGCCGTCCCGACCGCCTCGGGCGTGCCATAGAACCGCGTCTGCAGACGGGTCAGGTCGTTGCCCATCGGGTAGGCGCCGAAATTGCCGTCGCTCAGGTGGATCGCGGCAAGCGCGCGGTTGTCGCCCTCGAACTCGTCTTCCATCATGTAGCTGCGGTCGACGGCCCAGAGGATCTCGGCCAGCATTCCCGCAAAACACGACCCATGTTCGACCAGCGCGACAAGGCTGCGCGAGGTCACGTCGATCCGCTTGAGCACGCGTTTCCAGTATTGCGCGATCTCATTGGCCAGCCAGTGATCGCGGTGGTCCAGGATCAGTGCCTCATGCTCCAGCACCGCCTCCGGATCGCCCTGGCTGCGGAACACCCAGTTGCCCAGCGTCATCTCGTTCAGCCGCAGGTGCAGGATCGCGTCATCCAGCTCGCGCGCCAGACGCAGCATGTAGCCCTGATCCCCCTGCGCCACGAGCGCATCGGCGCTCTCAGGTGCGGGTTCATCGGGGCCGTGGATCGTGATCGTGGCCTTGCGGCCCGCCCGATCCAGCGCCACCTCGACCAGACTGTAGGTGATCGCATCATCCGTGATCGTTCGGCTTATCGGGCCAAGCGTGATGCCCTGCGTCACGTCGGCCTTGGGCGATTGCGCCGCGAATTCGCGGGCGCGTCGGGCGACCGTTTCATCGAATTTCGAATTCGGGATCACCTCGTCCACCAACCGCCAATCCTGCGCCCGCTTGCCCCGCACACCTTCTTCCATCGAGCAGAACACATCGGCCAGATCGCGCCGCACACGGCGTTTGTCGGTGACGCGGGTCAGGCCGCCCGTGCCCGGCAGAACCGCCAGAAGCGGCACCTCGGGCAGCGCCACCGAGGACGAGCTGTCATCGGTCAGCATGATGTGGTTGCACGCCAGAGCCAGCTCGTATCCGCCCCCCGCGCAGGCGCCCTTGACAGCGGCGATGTATTTCTGCCCGCTGTCGGCCTCGGCCGCTTCGAAGGTGTTCCGCGTCTCGTTGGTGAATTTGCAGAAATTGACCTTGTGACTGTGCGCCGCGCCGCCCAGCATCCGGATGTTGGCGCCCGCGCAAAAGACCCTGTCCTTGCCCGATTGCATCACGACAACCTTGACCTCGGGATGTTCGAACCGCATCCGCTGCACGATATCCGACAGTTCGATATCGACGCCCAGATCATAGGAATTCAGCTTCAGCTGATACCCATCGAACAGCCCGCCATCCTCGTCCACATCCATGAACAGGTTCGCGACCGGCCCGTCATATTCAACCCGCCAATGGCGATACTTCGACGGATCGGTCTGAAAATCGATGGCCTTGGTCATTGGGCAATCCCTGTTCTGATCCCGGAAGGATAGGGTATCGGCACGGAGAGGTAAACGAATTTATGCAACATAGTGCCACCGATATTCCGATCAATTCCCGACATTCTGCGTATTCACCCCGGCCTACACACCAATTTATGCACTATATTGCACTATTCCGCCGGACCCGCTCAAGCCGGGCCCGAATCCCCTCGATGCTCTGACCCAGGACCATGTCCGCACCGACCCGGTCCAGATGATCCTCGACCAGCGCCGCGATCCGCGCCACCGCGCGCGGCCGGCCCATCCGGGCCTTGACCCCGGCATTGGCGACCTGGATCAGCGCCTGCACCGCCTCGCGTTCGGGCGACGGATCGGGGCAGGCCATCCAGACCGGCTCCAGCACTTCATGCGCCTCCCAGTAGAAGCCCTCGTCAAGGAACCGCAGACCGGTGACGAAGGCGTCCGAGACGGCCAGTTCCTCCGCGGGCACGCCGGGCGCCACGCTGTCGCGGATCGGATCGAAGGCACCCTCGGGGTGACGCGCGGTCCGGCCGGGGACATAGGCATGGGGCGGATGCCTCACACCACCTCGACCCGCGCAGCCTCGATCCGGGTGAGCCTGTCGGTGAACGCGGCCACCGCATCCAGCACGATTTCGGGCTGTTCGACATGAGGCGCATGACGACATTCGTCGAGGATCGCCACATCGACCGGCGCATAGGACCGGCCCTCGATCTCTTCGATCTGGGCCAGCGTGCCGTATTGGTCGTCGCGCCCCTGCATCGCCAGTACGGGCACGCGGATGTAATCGATCACCTCCGACACGTCCCAGTCCCGGAACCCGGGGTCGAGCCAGGCCTCGTTCCAGCCGAGGAACGCATTGTCCGGATCGCGGTGATACTTGGCCATCCGGTCACGCAGGCCCGCGTCAAAGGCATCGCGCGCCTTCGCGATCTCGGCCAGGCCCATCGGCTCGGTAAAGAAATGCGGCGCCATCAGGATCAACCCGCGGACCCGGAAATCCTCCACCCGGCCGGCATATTCGGCGGCGATCGTGGCCCCGTCGGAATGGCCCATCAGGATCACCCGCTCCAGCCCCAGCGCCTCGATCACCTGCGGCAGAACCTCGATCGCCTCGCGGGTCATGTAATCCAGAGGACGGGGCAGATCGGCTGGGTCCGACTGGCCATAGCCCGCCCGGCTGAACGCCACGACGCCCAGCCCCGTCGCCTGTGCCAGACGTTCGGGAAAGTCGCGCCACAGCGCGAGACAGCCCAACCCTTCGTGCAGAAGAACGATCGTCGGCGCGGCCCCTGGCTCCCGGCCCCGGCAGGCATATTCCAGCGACTTGCCCCCGGCAGTCAGCCGCCCCTGCCCCCACCGGGCCATCAGGCGCCCTCGCGCAGTTTGAACCGCTGGATCTTTCCAGTCGCCGTCTTGGGCAGGTCGTCCACAAACTCGATCCAGCGGGGATATTTCCACTTGCCGATCGTGGTCTTGACCATGTCTTTCAGCGCCTCCGCCGTGGGCGGCTCCTGCCCGGGCTTGAGCACGACGAAGGCCTGCGGCTTGTCCAGCCCATCGTCATCGGGCCGTGCGACAACGGCGGCCTCCAGAACCGCCGGATGCGCGATCAGGGCCTGTTCCACCTCGAAGGGGCTGACCCAGATGCCCGAGACCTTGAACATGTCGTCCGTCCGCCCGCAATAGACATAGCGGCCATCGGCGCGGCGTTCATATTTGTCGCCGGTTCGTGTCCATTCTCCCTCGAATGTCGTCCGGCTCTTGCCGCGCTGGTTCCAGTATCCATCGGCAGACGACGCCCCGCGCACCAGCAATTCGCCCACCTCGCCGGGGGGCACCTCGCTGCCCGCTTCGTCGACAAGGCGCAGGTCATAGCCGGGCACCGCGACGCCCGACGTCCCATAAACCACGTCGCCCGGCGCATTGCTGAGGAAGATGTGCAGCATCTCGGTCGAGCCCACGCCGTCGAGGATGTCGATCCCCCAGATCGCGTGCCAGCGTTTGCCCACCTCTTCCGGCAGCGCCTCGCCCGCCGAGATCGACGTGCGCAGCGGCGCCTGCGGGTGACGTCCCTCGCTTTCCCATTTGTGGATCAGCGCTGCGAACAGCGTCGGCACCCCGCAGAATATCGTGGGCTTCTCGGTTTCGAGGATGTCGCTCACCGTATCGGGCGTGGGTCTGCCGTGGAAGATCACCGTGGTGGCCCCGACCGACAGCGGAAAGGACAACGCATTGCCGAGCCCATAGGCGAAAAAGAACTTGGCCGCGGAATAGACGATATCCTCTTCGCGGATCCCCAGAACCTGCGCGGCATAGGTTTCGCAGGTGGCGCGCATCGACCCA
This sequence comes from Alexandriicola marinus, assembly GCF_004000435.1. GTDB lineage: Bacteria > Pseudomonadota > Alphaproteobacteria > Rhodobacterales > Rhodobacteraceae > Alexandriicola > Alexandriicola marinus. Next base: position 952,877 of record NZ_RBVZ01000002.1, on the reverse strand, counting down.
TGCACATGGCGCACGCCCTTTGGCTGCCCGGTGGAGCCTGACGAATACAGCCAGAACGCCGTCTCGTCGGCGCAGGCGGGGACGGCGGCGACCGGCTCGGCCCCCTCGACAAAGGCGTCAAGGCTGGCCATGCCCTCGGGCGCCTCGCCGCCGACCACAACGATCTCGCGCAGATCGGGGCAGGCCCGCGCGGCGGGCAGGACGGTATCCAGCAACTCGGCCGACACGAACAGGATCGCGGCGCGGCTGTCCCTGAGGATGACCTCATAGACCTGCGTCGCCAGAAGCGTATTGATCGGGATCGGGATCACGCCCGCCTTCATCGCGCCGAAGAACAGCTGCGGGAATTCGATCTGGTCCAGCAGGATCATCGCCGCGCGTTCCTCGCGCCGCAATCCGGCCCGCAACAGCGCCCCCGCGACCCGCGACGACCCCTCTGCCAGTGCGCCATAGCTCAGGCTGCGACCCGCGCCCCCGGCCTCGCGAAAGGCTGTCTTGTCGCCCCGGCCTTCCGTGACGTGCCGGTCCACGAACCACAGGGCCGCGTTTTCGTTCGTCGTCATCCGATCCTCCCTCGGGCCGTATCCGGATGCCTCCCAACATCCGAATCGTTATGCTCTATAATGCAACCGGCCGGTCATGATGCGAGGTTTTGTCGCATGTCGCGGCCATTTTGTGCATTATCCTGCAAGTTACGAGCCGACGAGAAGCGTCCCCCTGTCGGCATCGTCATAGAGCCTGTCGACAAGCGCGGCGCGGCGCGACAGGATCTTCCGGAAATTGATATTGCCCTTGGCGGTGACCTCGCCCTCCGCGATCGACGGCGGCTCGGCCAGCACCTGAACGCGCGTGATCCGGGCCGACGATCCCTTGCCCGCGTTCTCGGATTTCAATCGGGACAGGATCTCGGCCCCATCGACGATCAGCACGCCGTCATCCTCTTCGGCGCCGTCGCGCAGGGATGGCGCCGGCACGATCAACAGGCCCACCTCATTGCGATTCACCCCGGTCAGGATCACGTCCATCGCCAACCCCCTGAGCGCGATCAGGATATCAAGCCGCAGGTTCGCGGCCCGCACCCATGTGCCGGACGACAGCTTGAACTCCTCCGCGATGCGGCCGTCAAAGCGCAGGCCCATCGCGTCATTGCCGGGCTCGACAAAGGCCATCGCATCGCCTGTGATGAAGAAGCCCTCCTCGTCAAAGGCGGCTTCGGTCTTTTCGGGATCGTTGAAATAGCCTCGCGTGATCGTCGGACCCCTGACCCGAACCTCGTACCTGTTCTCGTCATCCGGGATCAGCTTGACCTCGAGCCCCGGGACCGGAACGCCGACGATCCCCGACCGCGTGGTCGGCTCATGCTGGATGATCGCCGCGGGCGCCGTTTCCGTCAGGCCCCATGACGAGGTGAAAAGCGGCATGTCCCCCCGCACCTCGCGGGCCATATCCTCGAGATCGGTCCAGACATCCTGCGGCAGCGACGCGCCGGCATAGAACAGCATGTCGAGGTTCTCGAAATAGCGCTGCTTCAGGTCCGCATCCTCGCGCATCGCGTCGCGGATCTGGGCAAATCCCACCGGCACGTTGAAGGCGATGGTGCCGGTGATCAGCCTCTGGTTTTCGATCGTGCGCGGGGCCAGCTGCGGCGAGGGCTTGCCATCGTCGATATACAGCGCGCCGCCGTTGGCCAGCATCATGTTCACGTTATGCGACCCGCCAAAGACGTGGTTCCACGGCAGCCAGTCGACGATCCGCGGCGGCCGTTCGGCGACAAAGGGCAACGTCGCGGCAAGCTGAGCCTGGTTGGTGCACATCATCCGGTGCGTCGTCAGCACCCCCTTGGGCGCCGAAGTCGACCCGGATGTCATCAGGATCTTGGCCACCGCATCGGGGCCAACGGCGGCATTGGCCGCCGACACATCCCCCTGCCCTGCCAGAAGGTCGGAAAACGGGGTGACACCCTCGGGCACATTGACGCTCGCCACCTTTTCCAGCCCGTCAAAGCCGGGCAGGGTCAGCGCCGCGCCATAGGGCCCGCCATCGGCCGCGAACACCATGCCCGGCCGCACCAGACCGGCGACATGATCCAGCTGTTTGCGGGCATCGGGGATGAGGGCATATTGCTCAGCCACCGGCACGACGGGCACGCCCACATATTGCGCGGCGAACGACAACAGCGCGTGGTCGACCCCGTTGCCCGAAATGATCAGAACAGGCGTTGTCGCCCCCATGCCCCGATCCAGAAGACGTGCCGCGATGGCGCGCACCATCTCGAGCGCCGCGGCATAGCTCACCTCGCGCCAGCCCGGGCCGGACCGTTCGGCAAGAAAGATCGCCTCCGGCGTCGCCTCCGCCCAGTGATGCAGCCAGTCGGTCGTGCGGTCGACCACCGGGCCAAGCGGCACATTCGATGTCATCAGGATCGCGCCGTCGGGCCGGTCCTGCCGGGTGACGGAATGGCGGCGGTACAGGGTCTCAGTCATGCTCGCGGCTCCCCTGCCGTTCTACCTGTTCCAGCATCCGGACAAGCGCTGCACGGTCTTCGGCGTTTATGGCCCGGGTCATGCGCCGGTCATGCCCCTCGACGTCCTTGCGCGCCCGAGCCAGAACCTTGGTGCCTTCGGCCGTCAGGCTAATCTCGTAGGCGCGCCTGTCGGCCATGGCCCGCGTCTTCTCGATCAGCCCGGCCCGTTCCAGCTCGTCGAGGATCACGACAAGGTTCGGCGGCTCGATCGTCAGCAATTCGGCCAGCTTGCTTTGACGAAGCCGCTCATGCGCGCCGATCAGTGACAGCGCCGAGAACGAGATCATGCGCAGCCCATGGGGCCGCAGCGTCTCATTCAGATCGGTCTGGATCGTGTTGAACGCGCGCTTGAGCCCATAGCCCAGATAGGCCCGAAGCGGCGCATCCGAAGGGTCCTTGACGATGGTCATCCGCGCCCGCCTCCCATCCTAGACCAGCAGAAACAACGTGATCGCCGGGAACGCGACGAGGATCGCAACCCGGATCAGGTCCGAGGCCACGAAGAACAGAACCGCCTTGTAGGTCTCGAGCATCGATGTCGTGCGATCCAGCGCATTGATGATGAACAGATTCATCCCCACCGGCGGCGTGATCAGGCCCACCTCCACCACGATCAGCACAAGGATGCCGAACCAGATCGCCGTGCGCTCCTCGGCCAGGGCGTTGGCCATGCCAGAGGTCACCCGGATATCCAGCGCGCGCTGCATGTCGCGGGTGATCTCCGCCCCCGCGGCGATCGCCGCCTCGATCTGGGCGCGCATCTCGGGCGCAAGATCGGTGACGGTTGCCAGCGCCTCCCGCGCGGCTTCGTGCTGCATCGCGATCAGGTCGACCAGTCCGAAATCGAGGATCGAGATCACCGGGAAGAAGATCGGAACCGTCAGCAGGATCATCGACAGGCTGTCCATGACGCAGCCAAAGATCAGGTAGAAGCACAGGATGATGATCAGCACCGTCCACGGGCTGAAGCCCTGATCCACCACCCAGGCCGACATCTCCTGCGGGACCTGCGTCAACGCAAGGAACCCGTTATAGAACGCGGCACCCAGCACGATGAAAAAGATCATCGCCGTCGACCGCGCCGTGACTGTGAAGCTCTCGAACAATGTCGACCGGTTCAGCCCGCCATTGGCCCAGGCGATCAAACCGGTGCCAAGCGCGCCGACCGCCGCGCCCTCGGTCGGAGTGAAGATGCCGCCATAGATGCCGCCCACAACCGCGACAAAGACCAGAAGAACGGGCCAGACCGCGCCAAGCGCGCGGAACCGTTCGGCATAGGGCACCCGATCCCGCACGCCCGCGCGTTCAGGATAGATCCGCACATAGATCGAGATCGCGATCATGTATCCGATCGCCGCCATGATGCCGGGGATGATCGCGGCGAGGAACAGCTTGGCGATGTTCTGCTCGGCCAGGATCGCATAGATCACCAGAACCACCGAAGGCGGGATCAGGATGCCCAGCGTGCCGCCCGCCGCCAGCGTCGCGGTGGAAAACCCGCCCGCATAGCCGTATTGGCGCAGCTCCGGCAGGGCCACGCGCCCCATGGTCGCCGCCGTCGCCAGCGACGATCCGCAGATCGCGCCAAAGCCACCGCAGGCCCCGACCGCGGCCATCGCCACGCCGCCCTTGCGGTGGCCAAGCCATCCTTCGGCCGCCTTGAACAGGGCCTGGCTCATGCCGCCAAGGGTTGCGAAATGCCCCATCAGAAGGAACATCGGAACGATCGACAGGGAATAGTTGGAAAAGGTGGTGTAGGTCTCGCTCTTGAGCCGGGCGAGCGCGATATCCGCCGTGCCCTGAACCAGCCACAGCCCGACGAAACCGGTCGTGAACATCGCCAGTCCGATCGGCACTCGCAGGAAAATCAGGATCAGCAGCGCCGGAAACGAATAGATCCCGATTTCAAGGTTGCTCAATGCTCGGCTCCCAATTCGTCGGTGACGATGCTGCGTCCGGTCGTGGCTTCGGCAACCCGGGCCAGCGCCATGTAGACGGCGACAACGGCCGCAACGCCGGCTCCCAGAACACTGCCAGCATAGGCCCACCAGACCGGAAACTGCAAAAGCAGCGTCGTCTGGCCTGACCGGATCTTGCTTTGCATGCCCGAGAAAAGCTGAACCGCGATCACGATCAGCACCACCGCGAACAGAACTTCGATCAACGCGCGGAGGATCCGCAGCGCCCTTTCCGGCATCCACGACGTGAAGATATCGACCGTGGCATGGCCGACCGTCACCTGTGTCAGCGGAAGGAAGGCGAAGATCGAGAATGCCATGCCCGCCTCGACAAGTTCGAAATCACCCCGGATGGCCCCGACACCCGCATCGATCAGCCACTGGGCAAGGCCCGGGAACAAGGATTGGGCCACGTCGGTATGCAGAAACGAATTCGCAGACCGGCCGATGATCGACAGGCACACGATCAGGATCAGGATCGACAGGACAAAGCCGCCGAGGATCGCCATCACCCGCGAAAGTGTCAGGAAAAGCCGATGCATCACGTCCCCCTCGGGCCTCGACGGGCCCGGCACAGTTTTTCGGCAGGGAAATGGGTCGCGCCCCGCGGGACGCGACCCCTATGGCTCAGCCGTCGTAGGCGTCCATCAGGGCGCGAGCTTCATCGATCAGGGCCTGCCCGTCGATACCGCGCGCGTCCATATCCGCGATCCAGCTTTCATAGATCGGCTCGGCGATCGCGCGCCATTCGTCGGCGTCCTCTTCGGAAATGGTGATGATGTTGTTGCCGTTATCGACCGCGATCTGGCGCGCTGGCCCGTCGGCATCCGCCTGCGTGCCGCCGGCGAAGATCGAGAACTCCAGACCGGAATTGTCGTCGATCACCTGCTTGAGATCGTCGGGCAGCCCTTCGTAGGTGTCCTTGTTCATCGCAAGAACGAAGGTCAGATTGTAAAGTGCGGGACCTTCGAACTCGGTATGATTGTCCACCAGCTCGGACACGCGAAGCGAGGTCGTAACCTCCCACGGGATCGTCGTGCCGTTGATCACTCCTTTCGACAGCGCCTCCGACACGGCCGGGACAGGCATGCCCACGGGCTCGGCGCCCAGAAGCTCGAGAAGCTGATTCACAAGACGCGAACCGCCGCGGATTTTCATCCCCTCGAGATCGGCCGGGCTCTCGACCGGGGTATCGGTGTGGAACAGGCCCGGTCCGTGCACCCAGGTGCCAAGCATGTGAACATCGGCAAATTCACCATCCTTCATATGGGTCTCGAACATCTGCCAATAGGCCGACGACGCCGCGCGGGCATCTTCCACCATGAACGGAAGCTCGAACACCTCGGTCGTCGGGAACCGGCCCGGCGTATAGCCGACCACTGTCCAGACGACATCGGCGATCCCGTCGATTGCCTGGTCCATCAGCTCGGGCGGGGTCCCGCCAAGCGCCATGGCCGCATACCGCTCGACCTCGATCCGGCCTCCGGATGCCTCTTCGACATTATCCGCCCAGACGTCCAGAACAAGCTGGGGCACATTCGCCTGCGCCGGCAGGAACTGGTGCAGCCGCAGCGTGACCTCCTGCGCCAGCGCGCCCGATGCCGTGAGCGCGGCGATGGCAACGCCACCCATCGCACCGATGATCGTTCTTCTCGTGGTCATGATATCCTCCCTGTGACCAGTCCTCCGACACGCCTGACCGTCTCTCCCCTTCGGATCAAACGTCGTATCAAAAGCTATGATACATATCTATTATGATCTGTCACCATTTATCGACGCTCGACCTGGTTGTGAAATCAGAGCCACTTCCCGCTCCGATATTCAAGCACGGATTCACGCCGTGACGAAGTCCATCGGCCGTGTCAGGGTCTCGGCCGAGACCGCACCCTCCAGCCCGGTCGAGCCATACAGCCAGTCGACCTGATCGTACCATTCCTCGGGCCGGCGCTGCGACATCACCGCGTTGCGCAACGCGGCATGGGCGCCCTCGGGGTGATAGATGTGTTCGCCGATGGCACGGCTTTGCAGCTGCACCCGCGCCGTGCGCAACTGCCGCCGCACGGCATAGCGGGCAAGTGCCGCCGGAATGTCCTGCGCCCCGTCCAGCTCGGCCGAAAGGGCCACGGCATCCTCCATGGCCATACAGGCTCCTTGCGCGAAATATTGCAGCATCGGGTGCGCCGCATCCCCCAGAAGCGCGACGCGCCCTTCGGTCCAGGTCATGACCGGATCCCGGTCACATAGAACCCAGAGTTTCCAGTCCCGGCCCTTGTCGATGATCTGCCGCGCGATCGGCGCCACATGCTCGAACCCGCGGCGCACCTCGTCATGGCCGACGGGCTGGCCTGCGACAGGGTCGGGCGCATCGTTGTGATAGGTCACGACAAGGTTGAACAGCTTCCACCCCGACAGCGGATAATGGACGATATGGCATTTCGGCCCGGCCCAGAGCGTGGCCGCGTTCCAGCGCAGATCCTCGGGCATCTCCTCGACCGGGATCACGCTGCGATAGGTCGTGTGGCCCGACACGCGCGGCGCGCCGTCACCCACGAGTTGCCCGCGCACCTTCGACCTCAACCCGTCTGCACCGATCAGAACCGACCCCGTCACGCGCACGCCATCGGCCAGGATCGCGGTCACCGCCCCGTCGTCCTGTTCGTAGGATGCCACGGCCGATGACGTGCGCAGCTCGACCAGCGGATCATCCATGCAGGCCTTCAGGAACACGCCGTGCAGATCGCCCCGATGGACGACGGCATAGGGGTTGCCGAACCGGGTGCGGAAGGCGGCGTCCAGCGGGATACGGGTGATCTCCTCGCCGCCGATCGCATCCATCAGGCGCAGGTTGTCGATATAGACGGCCATGTCCCGGGCCGCATCCCCCACGCCAAGATAGTCGAATGCGTGAAAGGCATTCGGGCCCAGCTGGATCCCGGCCCCGATCTCGCCAAGGTGAGCCGCCTTTTCCAGAACGATCGAGGCGATGCCCCTGCGCGCCAGGCCGATGGCCGCGGCCAGCCCGCCAATCCCCCCGCCCGCAATCAGAACCGGGCGCGTCATGCCCCGCCCCTCCTGCCGTGCAGACCAAAATTTTCAAATTTTGGTGCGCCAAAATTCGCGAATTTTGGCCCCACCCTCATTCTGCAGGTCCGATGGTCAGGCTGATCGGGTCCAGCCCGTCGATACCGCCCTTGATCCGGTCTCCGGCAACGACCGGCCCCACGCCTTCGGGCGTGCCCGTCAGGATCACGTCGCCCGGCCCAAGGTGGTAATAGCCCGACAGGTATGAGATCACCGCCGGCACATCGTGGATCAGCAGATCGAGCGTCGAATCCTGTTTCGTCTCGCCATTGACCTTCAGCCAGATGCACTGCCCCGCGACCGCGCCGAAATCGCCCGCCTTCGTCATCGGGGAAAAAACGGCCGAGCCCTCGACATCCTTCCCGAAATCCCACGGCCGTTTCACGTTTCGCGAATTCACCTGCAAATCGCGCCGCGTCATGTCGAGCGCGCAGCCATAGGCATAGACCGTCGCTTCCGCCGCCTCCCGGTCGCCCCGGAAGATCGGCGCCCCCAGCGCCACGGCCAGCTCCATCTCGAAATGGTAGTTCTCCGTCCCCGGCGGATAGGGCTGGGTCGTGCCCGTCGGCACGGCGTGCAGCGCCGCCTTGGTGAAAAAGAACGGCGCCTCGCGGTCGACCTCGTATCCCATCTCCTCGGCATGGGCGGCATAGTTGCGCCCCACGCAGAAAATCCGGTGAATCGGATAGGTCGCATCTTCCCCCCTGACGGAGATCGTCCGGACATCCGGGGCCGGGAATAGGGTGCTCATCTCACGCGCTCCTCGTAATAGCCCAGCTTGTCCTGAAGCGGGCGGTCATGGATCCGAATGAGAAAGCTTTCCTCCTCGGCATAATGGTCGATCTGGGCAAAGACGGGCGCGGTGAAGGTGTCCTTCGGGCCCCATTCGATCTTTTCGCCGTTGATGCGGCTGTGGCCCCTGCCCTGCACCACGTGAAACGCCGACGACGCCGAACGCAACGGCGGCTTTGCCACCTCACCCGCGTGCATCATCATCGCGGTGAACCCCATCGTCGGCAACACGTCCTCGCCGGTTTCGGGGTTGATGAAATCAAGTTCGGCGCTCTCGCCATGGGCCGCCATGGCCCGCAACGCGGCCTCGGTCTTGGCCCAGGGATAGCGCATCATCGGATACCGCCGCGCCCGCATGGCCGACCGCGACGGCGCCAGCCCCGCCGCGCGATATTCCACCTCGCTCGCATCGGGGCGGTTGCGCTGCGGCTGAAGCGGGCCTTCCGTCGCGTAGGAGCCTTCCAGATAGACGAAGACCGGCAGATCCAGCGCATCGAGCCAGACGACAGGCTCCGTGCCCTCATGCCCGTGATCGTGCCATTCGCCGCCGGGCGTCAGGACGAGGTCCCCTTCCTCCATCGGCAGCTTCTCCCCGTCGACGACGGTATAGCCCCCCTGCCCTTCTACGACGATCCGCACCGCCGAGGGCGTATGCACATGCGCCGGTGCCGTCTCTCCCGGCAACAGAAGCTGCAGCCCGAGGTAGATCGACGCCGTCGCCTGCATCGCGCCCACGCCGCGCCCCTGATCCGACAGGACAAGAACCCGCCGTTCCGCCTTTTCCACCGGGGTCAGCTCCCCCGCACGGATCAGCAGGGGCCGCACCGCCTCATAGGCCCAGTGGCTCGGCTTCGTGACGGGGTTCGGCGCACCATGCGGCAGGACGTTGCGCATCATCGGCCAAAGCGGCGCGACGCCGGCCTCGTCCATCGCGCGGCGATAGTCGGCCGGAAGCTCCTCCAGCGTTCCCAGTTGCGTGCTCATCGCGATCCTCCCTCTCACGTTAATACAATGTGTACTTATGATAAGTATACTTGTCAAATCACTCCCGACCCTTCATCATGGGCAGCATGACCGACTTTCACCATATGCCCGGCCACCTGATCCGGCGGCTTCACCAGATCGGGGTCTCCGTCTTTCAGGACAGGATGAAATCCGCGGGGCTGGATCTGACGCCCGTGCAATTCGCGGCGCTCTCCGCGCTGCGCGATCATGACCAGTGCGACCAGGCCACGCTGGCGGGCCTGATCGCCTATGACAGGGCCACGATCGGCGGCGTCGTCGACCGACTCGAGGCGAAGGGTCTCGTTGCCCGCGAGATCAGCCCCCGCGACCGCCGCGCACGGATCGTCTCACTTACGTCGGCGGGTCGTGACCTGCTGGCAACCGCGACCCCGCTGGTGACCGAGGCGCAGGCCGACATGCTTCCGGGCCTGTCGAGCGACGAAGGCGCGACGTTCCTCGACCTAGCCTATCGCGCCGCCGCCGCCGGGAACCATCTCAGCCGTGCGCCCCTCGTCCTCCCCGAGCCAGAGAGCGAGGCGTGAACGCCGCGCCTCGCTTGCCGCGCTTTGCGCCGCAAAGGGCCCCTTCCGGGAATGAAACTCAGCCGAGATCCGCGCCTCGGCCCCCGGGCTGAGCGCGAGATAGGCCCGCGCAAAGGCGCGCCGCGCGGCCTCGCCCGGCCAGTCGTCGGGAAGCGCCTCCGGCGGCAGACCGGGATCACGCAGAACCGCCAGCCGGAACAGGTGAACGAGCCGGAGCCGCGCGATCAGCGCCCGGGCCGGATCATCCGGAACCGGATCACCCGCGGCGCAGGCCCGGATCACCGACCCATAGGCCGCCGCCTGCTCGGCCAGGGGCCAAAGCCGCATGGCCAGCGCGGACCAGTCGCCCGTGCCAACCGGCGACCGCATGATCGCCCGTGCGGCCATGTCCTGCCCGTGATCGGGGCCGAGCCACAGGCCGGGCGCCACCTCGGCCATGCCGTGGCCAGCCATCGCCTCGGGCTCCGCCGGGTCCTCGACCCAGATCCAACCCCGGGGCCCCTGCCCCGGCGCGGCAAAGATCACGTCGGAGGCGGCGGCGAAATCCCCGCGCGCGGCCTCGGTCAGGCGGTAATAGCTGCGCCGCCCCGATCGCGCCCCGTCCAGCTGACCCGCGCTCACCAGCCGCGACACGGCGGTGCGCACAAGGCTCTCGCTCAGGCCAGCCTCGGCGCAGATCGCGATCAGCGACCCCATCCAGAGAACGCCGCCACGCGGCTCCACCACGTCGCCATAGATTGTGACGATGAAGGCGCCCGCTCGCGGCGGCTCGGCTGGTGAAAAATCGGCCCTGGTCATCATCGATCCCGTCGCACGGCCACGGGACAGGCGCGTCCCGGACGGCGACACACCTAACCCGACCCGCCCATCGCGGTCCAGACGCCCGGTCACCGCATTTGCAGAGCGCTGCCGCCTTATGGGAAATTCCCGAAGACACGCGCAATGCATGGACAACCGCTTGATCCGCCGCTCTGTCGGCCAGGAGGCCGGCAAGGGGGCGCAGCAAGGGTAACCGCGCCTTAATGCCGCTGCGCCAGGTCCGGCGTCGAAGCGGGCCGCGCCCGGGAGACTTCGGCCCTACCCGCACCCATCTTCACTGCACGCGTGACAACGGCCAGACGGCGGAGGTACGGGATGACCAAGGGCACGACAGGGTCGGCAGGACCGCGACCGCGAGATCCTCCCGGCCGGGCACACGGGCTGGGCCATGAGAGTCTCTTCCGAACTCCTGTTCTAAACGCTCAACCCGGCAGGCACGTTCTCGACCGCTATCGGCGGAACGTCCGCGTGGTCTGCGTCATCGGCCCCAGATGGCAATGCAACGATCTTCGACACCAAGGCGGTCTGGACCCTGCGTGACGCCGTTAACCGCGAGCTGTTCCAGGACGTTCAGTTCAAGGTCAAATTCGGCGATGCGGCGGTCTTCTACATCCTGTCTGAAATCCCTACCGTGGCCTGCCGGACCTATGAAACGCTGGAATACGATACCAAGCCGGACAACCAGTCCGGCGACCCGGTCTTTTCCTGCCTCGACCACGATTACGACGCCTTCGGCGCCTATTCGGTGGCCGTCCCTTCGGGCAACGGTGAAGTCGATGGGTCTTTCGAGGACACCACGAAAATGGACCCGACGCCGAGCTGGGGGGTCTCGGGCACGGGGGGTGTCGCACCGGGCTGGACCGATGCCACCGGTTTTGCCGTCGAATTCCAAAATGACGGGAGCGGCGGGCTCGATGCGACGGATGGCGCGAACTGGCTCGATCTGGAGGTATCCCTCGGTCAGAACTCCGCCATCAGCCAGAGCATCGCCGGCCTCGTCGACGGTCAGACCCACATCTTGACCTTTGATGCGGACGATCTGTCGAATGCCGATGACGGCACTGCGCTCGACAACAAGTTCCAAGTGATCTGGAAAGGCAATGTCGTCGCCACGATCGATCCCAGCGACGGTTCCTGGACGACCTATACGTTCTACGTAACGGGTGGCGCGGGGACGGCGCAGGCACGCTGACCTTTGCTGGCGCAGGCAACGCCGACGGCATGGCCGCATCGATAGACAACGTTCAGATGTATGCCGCTGCCGAAAGCGGATCCGGGAGCGGCAGGGTCGAAGGCAGCACAGGCGATAACGTGCTGTTCGGCAGCGCGGGCGACGACGTCATCGACACCGACAATGCCCTTGCCGACACGGTCAGCGTGGCGGTCTATGCCCTCGGCGGCGACGGCACGATCCGGCTTGAAGACGGAATCAACGTCAACGACCAGATCGATGGTGGTGACGGGATCGATACCCTCGAAGGGCATTGCCAAGTTGCTTCCAGCGGTTCGAATTCGGTCTCACCCAAGCCGATCACAAATCAGGCACCAGATGCCGATCACCGGGCCCACGAGGGGCTCAACTACACGATTAAGGGCCGCCACAGACCGACACGGCCGCGGGAAATAATCATGGCGCGGTTCAAGTCACCAAGACAGGCGCAACGCTTCCTTGCCGCCCATGACCAGATCAACGCCGTCTTCAAACCACGCCGCTATCACCTCGCCGCCAAATCCTATCGTCATGCAAGGACCGATGCGTCAGCCTGTGAACCAGCTATACCCGTGAGAGGACCGCCTGAGGAGCTTGGGGCAGGCTGCTTTCGGCCGGATGAAAACTTGGCAATGCCGTTTCGCCCAGTCTTCAAGTTCGTGAGGTCGAAGATCCCACCTGCGGCCTAATCGGCAGCGCGTAGATTGGTCGGCGGAGAGAAGGATGGTGCCGGTGAAGGGACTCGAACCCCCGACCCCATCATTACGAATGACGTGCTCTACCAGCTGAGCTACACCGGCATCCTTCTCTGTCGCGGCCCTACTATGGCCCTCCTAGTTACAACGCGCCGCGCCCAACAAACTGGTCTCAAACGTAGTTTTCGAGCGGACCCGCTAACTAGGAATGACGTGCTCTACCAGCTGAGCTACAGCGGCCTTGGCGCGCTCCTTAGCACCGGGGAACAGGCTGGAAAAGGCCTATTTTGCCTCTTCTTTCTTGCTGTCATCGGTATCCTCCCCGACCTCGGCCGTCTCGGTCACGATGGCGAGGGCACCGGCGTCTTCGGCAGGCTTGGGGCCGACGATCAGCGGAAGCATCTCTGTGCCGCCGGGCATTGCGACCTCGGCATTGGGAGGCGTGCGCCAGCTGAGCGTGTCAAAGCCATGACAATTCCCGCAGACCGGATCCCAGTTCGCGTGGATATGCTGGCAATTGTCGCAGACCCATTGCGGCCCCCTTGGCGCCGTCAGGGCCTTGGTCAGCCAGGCACGAACGACACCGTCGTCGGAACCCTCGCCGCGTTCGATCGCAGCCATCAGCGTCAGCGACCGCGCGGTCGGCGCCTCCTCGGCCAGTTTGCCCAGCGCGCGGCGGGCGGCGGGGAAATCCTCGGCGGCAAGGTGCAGCTCGGTCAGCAGCATCTTGGTTTCGGGATGATCGGGATGCATCCGCGTCAGCACCGAGAACCGCTTGATCCGGTCTTTCGGGCCTTCGTCTGGGGCGATCTCGGCAAATGCAGAGGCAAGGTCGGGATGGGGCTCGACGCTCCAGGCTTTCTTGATCACGCGGGTGGCGTAGCGCGGGTTGCCCGCCTCGATATAACCGCGGGCGGCCATTGCGGCGGCGGGGATCAGGTCGGGCGACAGGCGATTGGCCTCGATCGCCGCTTCGCGCGCTTCGATCGTCTTATTCTCATCAAGAATGTCCTTGGCCTCGGACAGGGCAAGGACCGCATCGCGCCGCTTGTGCACGTCTCGGGGCAAATGGCCGGATTTCAGCTTCTGGCCCAGTGTCTTGCGAGCGCCGGCCCAATCATGGCTCTCGGCCTGAAGGCGCAGCAGGACATCCTGTGTCTCTTCGTGCTTGGGCTTGAGTTCGAAGGCTTTCTTGGCCAATTGAAGCGCCGTTTCCGTATCGCCGTCGGCGAGCCGCTGTTTCATGATGCCGCGCACACCGACAAAGCGGGTCCGGTCGTCCTGAAGCAGCTTCTTGTAGGTTTCTTCGGCCTTCTTGCGATCCCCGGCAAGTTCTGCCGCCTGAGCCGTAAGCAGGTTCGTCAGATCGGGCCGGTCAAGATAGCGCTCGGCCCGCGATGCCTTGGCCATCGCAAGATGACCTTCCCCGGACGCAAGCGCCATCATCCCCTGTGACAGCGCCTCGAATCCCTTCCGTTCGCGGTTTCTGTTGAAATACCGCGAGATGGCCGTTTCATCCCCGTTGATGAAGCGCAGCGTTGCAATCAACAATCCCAGCAGCTTGAGCACAAGCCAGACGAGGACGATCAGAACGATGAACCCGATTGTCAGCTCCAGCGGGCTGAGCGTCAGTTCGACGCCGGCCACGGTTATTTCCGCACCACCCGAAACTTCCATCAGGCGCGCTGCACCGAATGTGGCAGCGGTCACAACGGCCACAAACGCTAGGATCTTGATCAGGGACAGCAGCATACTCGGAGCCTTCAGTTGGACAGGGACTGGTCGATGGTTTCGGCAGCAGCCAACGCGGCGGCGCGCGCCGTTGCCTGTTCGATCCAGCCCGACATTTCAGCACGGGCGACTTCGGGAAGAGCCTCTATTTCGGCGAGGGCATCGGTCAGACGGTCGTCGGCAAGCGCAGCTTCGGCCCGCGACAGGATGGCATCGGGATCGTCGCCCTCACGCGGCTCGACTGACCGAACGTCAAGTTGTTCGCGAAAAAATGCGGTCAGGGGATTGGCACCATCATCCGCCAGCCCCTCGGACCGGGCAGCGGCAAGCGCGGACCTCGCGGCTGCGGGAAAGGTGTCCCGCAGGGCGGTAATGGCAGGCACGCCCTCTGCGGCAACAGCGGCAAGTTCCGGGGGAACCTCGGTGCCGGCGGACTGCAGGTCGGCAAGAGCGGCGTCGAAAGCGCTGCCCGAATCAAGTGCGGCCTGCACGCGAGACAATGCGGCCCGGCTGATCGCGGCCTGCGCCGCCTGCGCTGCCGATTGTTCGACTTCCTGCGCCTCGGCGCGGGCAGCTTCGAGATCGGCCTGGGCCTGCGCGGTGAGAGCCTCCATTTCCGCTTCTTGCGCAACGAATTGCTCTCTCAAGGCATCAAGCTCACGCTCCCAGGAGGCGATCGCCGTTTCGGCTAGCGTGCCATCCTCGGCCGGGGCACGCTCGAGCGCGTTCAGACGTTCGTCGAAAGCAGAGATTTGCGCGGCAACATCGCTCGAGACGGTCTCGAGCCGTTCGGCCAGAGCGGTCTGCGTGGACTGGGCATCATCGATACGTGCCGCAATCGGAGACAGATCTGGCTGCTCGGTCGGAAGCGAGGCGACCTGCGCCTCCAGCTCGGAGATGCGGTCGGTCTGTGCCGCGATCATCGCCTCGAAATCCGCGCCGGGCTGACCGTAATAGAAAAAGGCCAAAACATAGCCGAGGCCGGCAGCGATCGCACCACCAAGCAGAAGCGGAATGAAGCCGACCTTCTGAACGACAACCTCGCGGGTCGGGGCAGGTTCCTGCGCCGGGGCCTCGAAGTCATCCTCCACATAATCGGAATCGGTCTCTTCGGTCTCACTGACGGATTCGTCTTGGTATTCGTCCAGATCATCGTTTCCGACGTCGTCGTATTCATCCTCGGCCACGTCTTCATCGGCGTCGGGATCTTCTTCGATGTCATCATGGGCGGTGTCGTCGGACCGGTCGTCTTCGGCGGGGTCGGTGACTTCTTCATCATCACCAAGAGCATCAGGGCCTTCGTCCGAACCCACTTGCTCCTCGGAGGTTTGGTCATCCTCGGAAAACGCAGTGTCGCGATCAGATGCGTCTGGCAGGGGCGGCTCTTCATCCTGCGGGAGAATCACGGCGTCGTCGATCGTCTCGGTCGACTCGGGTATTTCATCCTTTTTGGAGCGAGATTTCCCAGACTTTGCCACATCTACCCCCTTGAGGACCTTGCTCTGACGAGCCGCCAACCACGACATCAGCTAGAGCCTATCCTGTCGATACAGGACCCTCAAGCTGCCCCGGGCGAAAGCTTCCGTAGCGTCGTGACAGTTTGCATCAACATGGCTTCCAGATCCGGCCTGTCTACCATGGCAAGGCCCGAGACACCCAAAGGGTCAAGCCTTGCAGCGACGGCACCGCTCATGGCGATGATATGGACAGGAGCCCGGAAAGGGCCTTGTTCACAAAGAATATCGGCTGTTCTTGGCGAAAAAAGCGGTATTACGACAGGGCGGCCCCCAGATAACGCCTCCTTGGCCCTGTTGCTCAGGTCTTGGGCAATCTGTCGATAAACGACCCGCTCATCACAGGGGATTCCGCCCGCGCTGAGACGATCGGCCACATCCCCACGGCTGACTTCTCCCCTCAGGTGCAGAAGCCTGCCAGCTGGACGATGGGCGAGAATCATCTCCACCAGCGCCTCTGCATCACCTCCCGCGTCACGAATTTCCAGACCCGCGTCTTGCGCGGCGCGCGCCGTGTGGCTTCCGACGCACCAGGCCACTGTCCCTTTCGGGATGCCCAGCCGTGCGACGGCCGGCACGGCGTTGGCGGATGTCAGGATGACACCGGACGGGGCGACATCGGGCAGATCCGTGGCGCAGGGCTCGATCCGCATCAGGGGCGACAGGATTATCTCGACCGGTCCGCCAAAGGCGTCGCGCACGCGATCCGCAAACCTTTGGCCCGCACCCCCGGGCCGCGTGATGATCAGGACAGGCGATGGGTCCGCCATGGATGCCGTCTCCGCGCCATTGTTCCGCAAGCACCCGAGTGTTACCTGCAAAGCAACCCTGCGCAACCGGAACGCCCATGCCCGAAACACTAACATTCCTCGGTATAGAATCGAGCTGTGATGACACGGCGGCAGCGGTCGTCCGCGATGGGTCCGATGGGCCGGCGATCCTGTCCAGCGTCGTGCAGGGCCAGACACGGCTTCATGCCGGGTTCGGGGGTGTCGTCCCCGAAATCGCCGCCCGCGCCCATGCCGAGAGGTTGGATCACTGCGTCGAACAGGCACTGGCCGAGGCGGGGGTCGGACTGTCCGATCTCGATGGTATCGCGGTGACGGCAGGTCCGGGCCTGATCGGCGGGGTCCTGTCGGGGGTGATGTGCGCCAAGGGCCTGTCTGCCGGAACAGGCCTGCCGTTTGTCGGTGTGAACCATCTTGCGGGCCACGCACTGACGCCCCGGCTGACCGACGGTCTGAAATTCCCTTACCTGTTGCTCCTTGTCTCCGGCGGTCATTGCCAGTTCCTGATCGTCAATGGCGCGACGGATTATCGACGGATCGGCGGCACGATCGATGATGCGCCCGGCGAGGCATTCGACAAGGCGGCCCGGCTGCTTGGCCTGAACCAGCCCGGCGGCCCCGAGATCGAGCAGGCGGCTAAGGCGGGCGATCCTGACAGGTTCGCGCTGCCCCGGCCGCTGTTGGACAGGCCGGGTTGTGATTTGTCGTTCTCGGGGCTGAAAACCGCGTTGCTGCGGGCGCGCGACGGCCTTGTTGCTCAGCAAGGGGGGCTGACCCGGCAGGATCAGGCAGATCTGTCGGCGTCGTTCCAGTCAGCCGTCTGCGACGTTCTGACCGAGAAATCCCGCCGCGCCATCGCGCTTTACCTCGATCTGCAGCCTGATGAACCTGCCTTTGCAGTTGCTGGTGGCGTGGCGGCGAACATGGAAATCCGGGCGGGGCTGAAGGCGCTTTGTGACAAGGCAGGCGTGGCCTTCGTAGCCCCACCTCTTGCGCTTTGCACCGATAACGGCGCCATGATCGCCTATGCCGGGATCGAAAGGTTCAGGCTGGGCTTGCTCGACGACATGGCATTGTCGGCCCGGCCCCGCTGGCCGCTGGATGATACCGCGGCACCCCAGCTGGGATCGGGCCGCAAAGGAGCCAAGGCATGAGGATCGTCGTCGCCGGGGCCGGGGCCTTTGGAACCGGGATGGCGATCGCACTTGCCAATGGCGGAGCGGACGTGACGCTTCTGGGCCGCGACGAACAGGCGATGAAGGCGGCACAACGATCGCGCACCCTGCCCCGGCCCGAAGGCTGCGTCCTCCCCGAGCGGCTGATCCTGACCGCCGATCCGAATGTCATGCGCGATGCTGCCATCGTCCTGCTATGTGTGCCGGCTCAGGCCCTTGCGCAATTCCTTGATGATCATCGGATCAGCCTCGAACACCCCGCCCTTGTCGCCTGCTGCAAGGGCATCGACCTCAGAACTCTGACCGGTCCGACGGGGGTCATCTCTTCGGCGATCGGGGGGCAAAGCCCCTCGATACTGACGGGTCCGAGTTTTGCAGCCGATATCGCGAAGGGCCTGCCAACGGCCCTGACGCTCGCCTGTGCGGACCCGGCGCTCGGCGCTCGGCTCCAGGATGCTCTGTCGACACCGACCTTGCGGCTATACCGCAGCGAGGATCCCCTGGGGGCAGAGCTTGGCGGCGCGCTCAAGAACGTGGTTGCGATCGCCTGCGGCGCCTGCATCGGCGCGGGCCTTGGCGACAGTGCGCGCGCGGCCCTGATGACGCGCGGCTTTTCCGAGATGCAGCGCATTGCCGGGCGGCTTGGCGCGCAGCCGGAAACCCTGACCGGCCTGTCGGGCCTCGGCGATCTGGCGCTGACCTGCACCTCTGATCTGTCGCGCAATTACCGATACGGGATGTCGATCGGCAGCGGAACGGCACCAGATGAAAACACGACCGTCGAGGGGCGCCACACCGCCCGTGCGATTGCGCAGCTGGCCCGCCAGATCAATATCGACCTGCCGGTGATGGCGGCCGTTGACGGGTTGGTCGACGGGCGGATCACGGTCGCGCGGGCGATGGATCAACTTCTTGCCCGGCCATTGCGCGCCGAGTAGGACATGACCGAAACACGAGGGCATGACATGGCATACTGGCTCTTCAAATCGGAACCCGATGTCTGGGGTTGGGACGATCAGGTCGCGCGGGGCGACGCCGGGGAGGAATGGGACGGCATCCGCAACTATCAGGCGCGCAACAACATGCGCGAGATGAAGATCGGGGATCAGGGCTTCTTCTACCATTCCCGTTCGGGGCTTGAGATCGTAGGAATCGTAGAGGTCTGCAAAGAAAGCCATCCCGACAGCACCACCGACGATCCGCGCTGGGATTGTGTGGACATCCGGGCCGTCCGGCCCATGAATCGCCCCGTGACGATGGCCGAGATCAAGGCCGATCCAAGGCTGGCCGACATGGTTCTCGTGCGCAACTCAAGGCTCTCGGTGCAGCCCGTCACCGAAGAGGAATGGCAGATCATCTGCGAAATGGGCGAGACAGCTCCCTGAGTTCTGCGCCATGGTGCGTTGATACAATCGGGGAGGAGAGAATGGAATTCATCAACGTTCTTGTGGCAGCCGCCGGTGCCTGGCTCTTTGGCGCGGTCTGGTACATGCTCTTGTCAAAACCATGGATGGATGCGGCCGGCATCGAGCGCGACGAGCATGGCAGGCCGGCAGGCGGATTCGACGCGACGCCGTTCATCTTGTCTGCGGTCGCGATGGTGATCGTGGCAGGCATGATGCGGCACATGTTCGCCCTCTCGGGGATCGACACAGTGGGCAAGGGTCTGGTCGCGGGCCTTGGCGTCGGGCTGTTTTTCATTACCCCATGGGTCATGATCAACTATGCCTATGCGGGCCGACCCTACAGGCTGACGATCATCGATGGCGGCTATTCCGTGTTCGGGTGCGCGATCATCGGAGCAGTCCTGACCTTGTTCTGATCTGGGCAGCCTAAATGAAAAGAAGGGAGGCAGGCACGCAGGCCAACCTCCCCAACTCACCCGTGCACTCCCTGCACGTCAAGATCGATCGGTTGGCCATCCTGGCCATATGACCAACCTAAGCCGCCAGTCTCGCGCTGATCAACAGGTATACCCTTAAATTTCAAGGCAAATCCTGCGGAACGGACTCTCAGCCGTAGACCGATTCCTTGCCGAAATGCTTCGTCAGCATGTAATAGACGACGGCGCGATACTTGTTGCGCTCGGATTTGCCATAGGTCTCGATTACGCTGTCGATTGCGTCCATCAGCTCGGGTCCGTCCTTCAGGCCAAGCTTCTTCATCAGGAAATTCTTCTTCACGGTCTCGAGTTCGCTTGGCTGGCTGCCAGCGACAGTCGAGGCATCGGCGTCATAGATCGACGGGCCGCAACCGATGGTCACCTTCGTCAGAAGGTCCATGTCCGGTGTCATGCCGCACTTGTTCTTCAGGTCATCGGCATATTGCGCGATCAGATCGTCCCTCTTGCCCATTCGGCTTCTCCAACTAATGATCTTGAACTCTTGTTTTCTGGCCCGGCATCCGGGCTCCGCTGCAACTTACGCATGATCGGCACGTCCAACCAAGGTTTTTTAGGGGGAAACCGGGTTTGATCTTGCCCTCCAATCTTCCTACGTTTCTTCCCCAAACCCGCTTGTTCGGAACGGAACTCCCCGATGACCAAGAAAGATCTCGTCGATTTCACAGCGATGAAGTACGGCACGCGTGAGGAGTACCTTCTTCTCGCCGAGCTTGAGAAACCGTTTGTTGCCATGACGGCGGACAGGATCCTCAGGGAACTGGAACGCGCGGGCGAGGAGACGCTTGAAGGCTATCGCATTTCCCGGCTTCAGCACGGCCTGCAATCGGCCACGCGGGCAGAGCGAGACGGCGCCGATATCGACTGGATCGTCGGTGCGTTGCTTCACGATATCGGCGACGGGCTGGCCCCGCAGAACCACGATCGCATGTCGGCCGAGGTCATCCGGCCCTTTGTGCGCTGGGATGTCGCCTGGGTGGTCGAGCATCACGGCATCTTCCAGATGCTGTACTATGGCCATCACTACGGATGGGATCGCAACGCCAGGGACCGCTATCGCGATCATCCCTGTTTCGACAGCTGCGCTGCATTTTGCGAACGCTGGGATCAGTCAAGCTTTGACCCCGACTACGACACCCTTCCGCTAGCGCATTTCGAACCCCTCGTCCGCAAGGTATTTGGCCGAAAGGCCTATGATCCGGACGTGATCCGCGAAGGCCATGTCTCTTCCCTGATGGGGGCAAATGCCTGATCTACGACTAGGCTATTTTCCTGTTTGATTGATTTGCGTATCGTCATTCACATGGCGAATTTGGCAAGCTTCGATCTGAATCTGCTTCGCGTTCTCGATGTGCTTCTGAAGGAAAACTCGACGGTTCGGGCGGGGGAGCGGGTCGGCCTGTCGCAACCCGCTGTTTCGGCGGCTCTCTCGCGGCTGCGGGCATCGCTGGGGGACGAGTTGTTCTTTCGTCGTGGGCAGGGGCTCGAGCCGACGCAATATGCCCGGTCCTTGCAAGAACCGCTCAGAGAGATAATGGCCGGGATCGAAACACTGATCGGCGGACCCGGGGATTTCACGCCGGAAACCTCGGATGCCAGCTTTCGCATTTCGGGCAGCGATTTCTTTGCCGAGCTGCTGATGCCACAGCTTGCCGAACGGCTGCAGAAGCATGCACCGGCGATGCGGGTTCATCTGGTTGATCTCGTGCCTGACAGCTACGTTGATACGCTTGACCGCTACGAAGTCGATTTCGCGCTGATCCCGCGCATCGACCTGCCTGACTGGATCGAGTCGGCGTCCGTCTTTCAATCGGGCTTTCTTGTCATCGCGCGCGCAGGCCACCCCCGGCTATCGCGCGCCGGGCTGGCGCCCGGCGATGTCGTGCCGCTCGATCTGTTCTGCGATCTGGGTCACGTTCTGTTTTCACCAGAGGGCAACAGCCGCGCCATGGGCGACGCAGCATTGGCCAAGCTGGGCCGCGAACGCCGCGTCGTGATGACGATGCCGGTCTTTTCCGGGGTTTATCGTGCGGTCGCCGGATCGGATCTTGTCGCGCTCCTGCCCAGCGCCCTGGCCCGTCATATCGCCGATGCCGCGGGGTTGGAGGTGTTCCGCCCGCCCATGCCGGTGCCGACAGCCCATATCAACCTGATCTGGCATCGCCGGTTCTCAGCGAGCCCCGCGCACAATTGGATGCGCCACCAGATTGCCGAACTTCTTGCGCCGCTGGATGAAGCGGCAACGTGACCGATTGCGCCTCTGTCCGAGGCTGCCTGAACGGGTGACAGGACGATCATGTCGGCGCGAGCTCCATCACCGGCCAAGACCCGTTCATCGGTGATCGCGTCAAATGGTCGTTGGGTTTCTGCCACTGCCATTGAAAAAGCCGCCGGAACGACCCGGCGGCTTTGGTTCTCGCAGGCTCTTGGCCTGATCAATAGCGGTAATGCTCGGGCTTGAACGGGCCCTCGGGCGCGACGCCGATATAAGCGGCCTGCTCGGGATCCAGAGGGGTCAGCTTGGCGCCGACCTTGGCAAGGTGAAGCCATGCCACCTTTTCATCCAGATGCTTGGGCAGGACATAGACCTCGTTCTTGTATTGGTCGCCCTTCGTCCAGAGCTCGATCTGCGCAAGAACCTGGTTGGTAAAGCTGGCCGACATCACGAAGGACGGGTGACCCGTCGCATTGCCAAGGTTCAGAAGACGGCCTTCGGACAGAAGGATGATCCGATTGCCCGAGGGCATTTCGATCATGTCCACCTGTTCCTTGATGTTCGTCCACTTGTGGTTCTTGAGGCTGGCCACCTGGATCTCGTTGTCGAAGTGACCGATGTTGCCGACGATCGCCATGTCCTTCATCTCGCGCATATGCTCGATGCGGATGACGTCCTTGTTGCCGGTCGTGGTGATGAAGATGTCGGCGCTTGCCACCTCGTCTTCCAGAAGGACGACTTCGAAACCGTCCATCGCGGCCTGTAGCGCGCAGATCGGATCGACCTCGGTCACCTTGACCCGCGCACCGGCACCGCGCAGCGACGCGGCCGAGCCCTTGCCCACATCGCCATAGCCGCAGACAACCGCGACCTTGCCAGCCATCATGGTGTCGGTGGCGCGGCGGATGCCGTCAACAAGGCTTTCTTTACAGCCATACTTGTTGTCGAATTTCGACTTGGTGACGCTGTCGTTCACGTTGATGGCGGGGAACGGCAAATGGCCCTTTTCCATCATCTTGTAGAGACGGTGAACACCGGTCGTCGTTTCCTCGGATACGCCCTGGATCATGTGGCGCTGCTTGACGAACCAGCCGGGGCTTTCCTTCATCCGCTTGCGGATCTGGGCGAAAAGCGCCTCTTCCTCTTCCGAGGTGGGCACGGCGATCAGGTCTTCTTCGCCTTCTTCGACGCGGGCGCCCATCAGGATATAGAGCGTGGCGTCACCGCCATCGTCGAGGATCATGTTGCAACCGCCCTCTTCGAACTGGAAGATCCGGTCGGCGTAATCCCAGTATTCCTCAAGCGTTTCGCCCTTGATGGCGAAAACGGGTGTCCCGCTTTCGGCAATGGCGGCGGCCGCGTGATCCTGGGTGGAGAAGATGTTGCACGACGCCCAGCGCACATCGGCGCCAAGTTCGACCAGCGTTTCGATCAGAACGGCGGTCTGGATCGTCATGTGTAGAGAGCCGGCGATCCGGGCTCCCTTCAGGGGTTTGCTCTCGCCATATTCCTTGCGCAGGGCCATCAGGCCCGGCATCTCGGTTTCGGCGATATCCAGTTCCTTGCGGCCATAAGCGGCGAGCGAAATGTCTTTTACAATGTAATCCTTGGCCATTGGCCGAAGCTCCTCGGATGATGCTGTTCGCGTCTATTGCGAGGGCAGATAGCACCGGGAGCGGTCATGGGCAATCCGCGCAGTCGCCACATCCCCTTATCCGGCTGATTGATCCGGCATATGCCCACATGCTAGGCGTCCGGAACTCTGTTCGCATATGGCTGACGATGCATAGTTTCCTACTTCCGACCGGTCGGGTCTTGCGGTCCGCAAGCGCGGACACCACCAGATGACGCGCGCCTGGCAACGGATGCTGTCGGGACGGCGGCTTGATCTTCTTGATCCGACGCCCGTCGACGTGGAGATCGAGGACATCGCCCATGGCCTCGCCTTCGTCGCCCGATGGAACGGTCAGACACGCGGAGATTTCGCCTATTCCGTGGCCGAGCACTCCCTTCTCGTCGAAGAGATCTTTGGCCGCATCGCTCCGGCCTCGCCGATCAAATGGCGGCTGGCAGCCCTTCTGCATGATGCGCCGGAATATGTGATCGGCGACATGATTTCTCCGGTCAAGGCTGCCGTTGGACCGGGCTATGGCGCGCTGGATGAACGGCTGGCCGCGGCGGTGCATATCCGCTTCGGCCTGCCCGCGGCCATACCTCAGACGATCAAGCGACAGATCAAGAAGGCCGACCGGATCAGCGCATGGCTCGAGGCGACCCAGATCGCAGGCTTTACCGAAGCCGAGGCTGACCGGTTCTTCGGAAAACCGGATCCCGAACTGGCACAGGGTCTGGAAATCAAGCTGCGCCCCCCTGCAGAGGTGCGTCGGGCCTTTACGGCCCGGCACAATGTTCTTCTTGCTGCAATGTAGCGTGTCGATCGGTCCTGTTGGACTTGTCGATGCCGATTGGATTGTCGAAATCGCGACGGTGAAACCATTCGAAACGCGCGCTTGCACTGGAAATCCAACCGGCTAAAGTCGTTATCCGAACAAATATAACAGGTTAAGAATGGCCCTCAGGATACGGCCCGCCAAGAATGACGATGCACAGGCTTTGACGCAGGTCGTCAATCCGATCATCGCAGCAGGCGGGACAACCGCGCATCAGACACCTTTCGATGCAAGCCGGCTTCTGCGCCATTACATCGCTCCCCCCCAATTGATCAGCTGCCAAGTGGCAGAACGCGACGGAATTCCCATCGGTTTTCAGACCCTTGTCTGGCCTGATGACGACGGCGATCCATTCCCCGAAGGCTGGGCCATCATCGCCAGCTTCGTCAGCCCCGATGCAAGCGGATCGGGAATCGGCCGGAAACTGTTCGACGCCACCAAGGCTGTCGCAGAGGCATCCGGTGTCAGCGTGATCGACGCGACCATCCGCTCTGACAACGTGTCCGGTCTGAGGTATTATGAGGCGATGGGGTTTCGGGATTACGACGTCCTGCACGCGGTCCCGCTCAGGGATGGCACACTGGTCGACAGGATCCGCAAACGGTACGATCTGTGACCGGCCGCTGACCGCTACTTCGGGCTTCGCTTGGCAAGGATCCGCTGCAAGGTTCGCCTGTGCATGTTCAGGCGCCGCGCCGTTTCGCTGACGTTGCGATCACAAAGCTCGTAGACGCGCTGGATATGTTCCCAGCGAACGCGATCCGCGCTCATGGGATTTTCGGGCGGCGGCGGAAGCGCATCGTCCTGCGCGACGAGCGCGTTGATGATATCTGCCGCGTCTGCAGGCTTAGAAAGATAATCCGTGGCTCCGATCTTCACGGCGGCCACCGCCGTCGCGATTGCGCCATAACCCGTCAAAACGACGATCCGGCTGTCGGGACGTCGTTCGCGCAAGGTCTCGACCACATCGAGCCCGTTACCGTCCTCGAGCCTGAGGTCAACAACCGCATAGGCCGGGGGCCTGGCGGTCGCGATGGCCTTGCCGGCCGCGACACTCGACGCCATCTCGACATCGAACCCCCGCTTTTCCATCGCCTTTCCCAAACGCTTGAGAAATGCCTCGTCATCATCGACGAGAAGGAGGGAGGGATCGTCCCCGAGGGTCATCTTTTCGGTCGTCACTACGCGCACCATTCTGTTCATGACCGTCAGTTAGCCCGACAAGGCCCCCCGGTCAATTTTCAGCAGCCTCCACGAAACAGGCCAGCCTGTCTGCAATATTCTCGGGGCTATCCTCCCTTCGCACGAAATCGACGAAGCCGTAACCGGGCAAGACAAGATAGGTGAAGGTCGAGTGGTCCATGAGGTAATATTCCTCATCCCCCTCTTCTTCGACCTTGCGATAGAATGTCCGGTAAGCCTGCGACGCGGCTGACACCTGTTCCGCACTGCCGGTCAGGCCGATCATCTTGTCGTGGAAGTTGTCGGCAAACCGGCCCACCACTTCGGGCGTGTCGCGTTCGGGATCGATGCTAATGAACACCGGGGTTGCCTCAATCCCGCGTTCGGCAAGGATATCAACGGCCTGCGCGTTGCGCATCGTATCAAGCGGGCACACGTCAGGGCAGAAGGTATATCCGAAATACAGGATCGTCGGTTCGGTGATGACATCGGCATCCGTGACGATTGCCCCGGTCTCATCGACCAGTTCGAAGGGTCCGCCGATATCGCCGGCCACCGCGCCCTGCCGGCAGTCTTCGAAACCCGAGGGGCCCGAGGGACCCATCATCGTCGTGTAGATCAGGATACCGCCGACAGCCACGATCGCGACACCGGCAGAGGCCAGGGCTGGATTGCGTTTCATCTGTTCTTGCTCCGCTTCGTTTGCGCGCATTGATCGGGGGTCTTGGGCCAAATAACAATGAGACGGTTTAACACATCCGCGAGATCGCCATGTCCCCCAATGAAATCGAGATGCTGCGCGATACAAAGCGGAACAACTGGGTCCGCCTTCGCACCCTTGTGATCCTGCGCTGGTTTGCCATCGCGGGCCAGATGGGCGCGATCCTCGTCGCCTATTTCCATTTCGACATACGTTTCGACATCGGTCTGGCTGTCATGACAGTGGGTGCCTCCGTCATCGGCAACCTGATCTTCACCGTGGTCTATCCCGGCAACAAACGGTTGGCGGAACACGAGGCGATGCTGATGATCGTCTTCGACATCCTTCAGCTGGGCCTCTTGCTTTACATCACGGGCGGGCTGACCAATCCCTTCGCGCTGTTGCTTCTGGCACCGGTCTCCATTGCGGCATCGGTGCTTAGACTGGCAAGCATGACGCTTCTGGCGGGTCTGTCGATCCTCGTGATCAGTTTCCTTGCAAGGTTCAATCTTCCTTTGATCCTCGGGTCGGGCGAGACGCTCGTTCTTCCTGACATCTTCGTATTCGGCTTCTGGATCGCGCTGGTGATCGGCGTTGTGTTCCTGGCGGCCTATGCCCGCCGGGTGACGAACGAAATGCACATGATGAACGAGGCGCTCTTGGCGACGCAGCTCGCCTTGTCACGGGAACAGAAGCTGACCGATCTTGGCGGCGTCGTTGCGGCGGCGGCGCATGAACTGGGCACCCCTCTGGCCACGATCAAGCTGGTTTCGGGCGAATTGCTCGAGGAGCTGGGGGACAGGCCAGACCTTGTCGAGGATGTCACGCTGATCCGCGATCAGTCGGACAGGTGCCGCGATATCCTGAGGTCCATGGGCCGCGCGGGAAAAGAGGATCTTCACCTGCGCAAGGCACCGGTCGAGGCCGTGGTCAGAGAGGCGGCCGAACCCCATGTCGACAGGGGAAAGACCGTCATATTCGAGGTCGCACCCGCGGCGGATTCCGATCCGCGGCAGCCGGAAATCTTTCGCCGACCCGAGATCGTCCATGGGCTGCGAAACCTGATCCAGAACGCCGTCGATTTCGCCGACCAGTCCGTCGAGGTCGAAGTCCTGTGGTCAGCTAATACCATCACAATCCGGATCGAAGATGATGGAACGGGCTATCCGCAATCGGTCTTCGGGCGGATCGGTGATCCGTTCGTGCGCAGTCGCAGACAAGGCGAAGATCAGCGTCGCAGACCCGGCTACGAAGGCATGGGGCTTGGCCTGTTCATCGCAAAGACGCTGTTGGAACGGTCCGGCGCATCAATCAGCTTTGCCAATGCGGCGGCGATGGATGGCAAGGATGGCGGTGCTGTCGTGATGGTGTCCTGGCCGCGGGATCGGATCGAAAGCAAGGTGAGCGATTCGCTTGGGCAGAACGTGCCGATCCGGGCCTGATCCGGTTAACTCCGCTTTAACCCTGTCGGGTGCAATCTGGGACGGTTCCAAGAATGGATCTGCCCGATGGTCACAGACCTGTTAGAAATCCTGGCCGAGGGTGCCGCCCGAAATGGCGTCGCCGCCTTGCTTGCACTGGTGTCGGCAAGCGCGGCAGTCGTCATCGGCCTGATCATCCTGCGGCAAACCGGCTCTGCCTCTCGCATGCAGACCACCCAGAGCCGGGATGAATCGCCACCCACCTTCCTGTTCGACGGCGCCGACCTTGTCGACGCAACGCCATCGGGCCACCGTATCCTTCGGTCGGCCGGCATCTCGGCCGGTGATCTTCCGCGCCTGCTCGATCACCTTGCCGGCCGGTTTCCGGGCCTTTCGGAGATATCCGCCGCCGCCCCGGATGCGGGACAATACCTTTCGGACAGGCCTTCCGACGATGCGCGGCTCGACATCGAACGATGGGGAAACATGACCCGGCTAGCCATCCTTTCTGAAACGGATGACCGGCTGAGCCTTCATCCCGGAGCCGTCGAGGCAATGGAACGCGAGATCGAAACACTTCGAGAAATCAGCGAGGCGGCGCCCCTGCTTATCTGGCAGGAGGATTCGCGCGGCGCGATCACATGGGCCAACAAGGCCTATGTCCAGCTGGCCGACCAACTCAATCCCGCGCACCCGGGGCAGGCGACCGTCTGGCCGCCCGCGCAGCTGTTCGCGAACCTGCCCCCCACCACGGGCGAAGATGACGTCGCCACAGCGCGCCTGTGCATCACCATGCAGGGAAACCAGTCCGAGCGCTGGTTCGAGATCAAGAGCCGCAAACGCGGCGCGGGGACGCTGAACTTTGCCTCCGATATCGGAGAGGTCGTGAGCGCCGAGACTCAGAACCGTCAGTTTCTGCAAACAATGACAAAGACTTTCGCTCAGCTGTCCATCGGGCTTGCGATATTTGATCGCAAACGGCGGCTGGTGATCTTCAATCCCGCCCTACTTGATCTGACCGGGCTGCCGATTTCCTTTCTTAGCGGCCAGCCTCCGATCCGCGCGTTTCTTGATCGTCTGCGCGAAGGTAACATGATCCCCGAGCCTTCGAACTACCGAACATGGCGCGAGGAGGTCGCGGCGCTCGAGGTGGCGGCCGAACGCGGTTCCTACCGGGAAAGCTGGTCTCTCACCAACGGGCAGACCTATCGCGTCACCGGACGGCCACATCCAGACGGCGCCATCGCGCTTACGTTCGAGGATATCACTGCCGAGATTTCGCTGACCCGGAGTTTCCGGTCTGAACTCGAGATTGCGCAAAATGTCCTCGATACACTCGACGAGGCGATCGCCGTCTTTTCCCCGGCAGGCACGCTCTGGATCAGCAATGCGGCCTATGGGGCCTGTTGGGGCCACTCGGCCGAAGCGATGGACGAAGTCGGATTTCGAGACGCGATCGACCTTTGGCAGGAACGATCAGCCCCCGGGCCGATCTGGAAAGAGGCCCGCAAATTCGCAACGCGGCTGAACGACAGGTTTCTTGTGGAAGGGGATATCCGCCGCCGTGATGGCCGGGCGCTTTCGTGCAGGTTCATGCCATTGCCGGGCGGAGCAAGCATGGTGGGCTTCACCCCGTTGACCGAGGTTGGCAAGGAAACCAAACCGTCAAAGATCATCTCGGAGGAGGCAAAGGCGCAGATTGCCTGAGCCTTTGGTCTTGCAGGGACGGTGCCCCTGCCTAATCTGCGCCCATGACGTTCACCTCCCGAGAAATCGCTTTGCCCGACGAGGCGGATACAGATGCGCTCGCAATGCGGATCGCGGATCTGCTCGAACCTGGCGATACGATCCTGCTTCATGGCCCTATCGGATCGGGCAAATCCCACTTTGCGCGCGCCCTGATCAGGCACCGTCTGGGCAACCCCGGCGAAGATGTGCCCTCGCCCACCTTCACCATCGTCCAGACCTATCCCGATGCCAGGGGCGATATCTGGCATTGCGACCTCTATCGGCTCGGTGGCAGCGAAGAGATCGCGGAACTGGGCCTTGAAGAGGCCTTCGTTGAAGCGATCTGCCTCATCGAATGGCCGGATCGTCTGGGCGAGGTACGGCCCGAAGGGGCTCTCAACCTGCGGCTGGCGGCAACTCCGGCCGGGCATCTGGCTGTCTTTTCAGGACCAGATGTCTGGCAAGGAAGGCTGGACGATGTCCTTGGTTGAACCGCTGTGCCCGGCTGGCGCTTTGGAGCAATCCCTCAATTCCGGCTGGACGCCCCGCGCGATGGCTGGCGACGCTTCATCGCGAAGGTATTGGCGGCTTGTCGACGATGCGGGCCGCACTGCGATCCTCATGGATAGTGGGTCGCCCGACGGGAATGGCTTTCCAGCTTTCGAGACGATGTCACGCCACTTGTCCGATCTCGGGCTGATCGCCCCTCGGATTGTGCATGTCTCCTGCGACAGGTGCTTTGCCGTCAAGCTGACAGAGCATATGCGCATGAATCGTCTGGATCAGCCCGCCCTTCTTGCATCACTTCTCGATGTCCAGCCTCGTCTTGGTCGGACGTCGCCTCCTCCGGGTCTTGCAGTCTTGACGCCGGACCACGGCTCCGCGCTCGTTTCACCCATGTTCGAGACTGCCGCGATCACGGTGCTTGCAGATCTGCAAATGGAAATCCGTTCGCGGATCGGGGACGCGATGAACAGGTCTTGCGATGCACCAACCTCCCTCTCGCTTCGCGATTTCCATGCCGAGAACGTCATCTGGAGGGCCGACGAAACCGGGTCCAACAGGTTCGGTCTTCTGGGTCTTCAGGAGGCGTTCATCGCACCTGGGGAATACGATCTTGCATCGCTGCTTCGCAATGTGCGGCGAGACGTCAGCGCAGAGGCGCACGACCTGAGCCTTGCTCGTTTTGCGACCCTGTTCGGCAAGAGCCTGAGCGCCGTTTCCGCCGCCTGCGCCACCCTCGCCGTTCAGCGCAACCTGCGGATCCATGGCATTTTCTCGCGGCTAGCAGAGAAGACAGGCAAGACCCGCTACCTTGCCTTTCTTCTGCGAACCGCACGGTTGATCCGCGAGGACGCTGCCCACCCGGCGCTTGCACCGCTCGCCGGTCCAGTGGAACGGCTCATGCGGTATCTGAAGACATGACCCCGGATGCAATCATGATCTTCGCGGCCGGTCGCGGGACACGCATGGGCGCGCTGACCGACGACAGGCCCAAGCCTCTGATCAAGGTCAATGGCCGAGCGCTGATCGACCACGCGCTCAGGCTGACCGAAGGGCGAGCGCTGCGCAAGGTCGTCAATGTCCATCATCATGCGGACATGTTGCGAACTCACCTTGGAGGAAGCGACGTCCGGATATCGGACGAAAGCGACGCCCTTCTCGAGACGGGCGGAGGCTTGCGCAAGGCCCTTCCCCTGCTGAACCGGGGCACGGTTTTCACCCTGAACAGCGATGCCGTCTGGTCCGGGCCAAATCCGCTCGATGCCCTGGCGCGCGCCTGGAATCCAGAGCGGATGGACGCGCTCTTGCTCCTGCTGTCGCCGGAGGATGCGCTTGGACATCAGGGGATGGGCGATTTCCATCGGGCCGAGGATGGCACGCTCGAACGTGGGCCGGGTCTGGTCTATACCGGCGCGCAGATCGTGAACACAGCCCTATTGGATACGATCGCAGACGCCGCCTTTTCGGTGAACCGGCTTTGGGATCTTCACCTGAAACGAGGGCGGCTGCACGGGGTGGTCTATGACGGTCAATGGTGCGACGTTGGACGCCCCTACGGCATCATGCTTGCCGAAAACCTGTTGAAGAGCGCCGATGTTTGACCCCTGCCCCGATCCCCGATTGTTTGCCCTGCCGCCCGGTGTGGATTTTGCACAGGAGCTGGTGAACGGGATCCAGGCGCGGCTTGGCAGTGCCCGTCCCGAGGATTGGGCCCGCGTCACGATTTTCGTGAACACCCGGCGGATGCAGCGTCGGATCAGGGAGGCCTTCGATACCGGGCCGGCCCGGGCCCTGCCTCGGATCCGGCTGGTGACGGACCTCGCGCTTGACCCGGGCGCAAGCGACATGCCGCCTCCGGCCGCACCGCTCAGGCGCAGGCTTGAGGTTGCCCAGCTGGTCCATGGCCTGCTTGAGGCCGAACCTGATTTCGCACCGCAAAGTGCCGTGTTCGACCTGGCCGAAAGCCTTGTCGCGCTGATGGACGAAATGCACGGCGAAGGCGTAACACCAGAGGATATAAGCGCGCTCGATGTGACGGACGAATCCGGCCATTGGGCAAGATCGCTGTCGTTCTTCCGGATCGTGCAGCCCTATTTCGACGCGGCCGCCGACGCGCCCGGTGGCGAGCAAAGGCAGCGCGCTGTCATCGAGGCGCTTGCACGAAAATGGGCCGATACGCCGCCTGAGAATCCGGTGATCGTCGCAGGATCGACGGGGTCGCGCGGCGCAACCGCCCTCCTGATGGAGGCTGTCGCCAGATTGCCGCAGGGCGCTGTGATCCTGCCCGGCTTTGATTTCGACATGCCCCAGCGCGTCTGGGACAGGCTCGACGATGCGCTGACCGGCGAAGATCATCCGCAATTTCGCTTTCGGGCTTTGATGGATCGCCTCGGGCTTTCATCCGATCAGGTTGCCCGCTGGACGACTGCCGAACCGGCTTCTGCCGCCCGAAATGCCCTTCTGTCCCTTTCGCTTCGCCCTGCGCCCGTGACGGACGAATGGCTTTCCGAGGGTCCCGCGCTGTGCGGGCTGGAAGATGCGACGCGGGGCCTGACCCTTCTCGAGGCGCCCTCCCCCCGGATCGAGGCCGAGGCCATCGCCTTGCGACTGCGCCACGCAGTCGAGGAGGGGATCACCGCGGCGCTGATCACGCCCGACCGGATGCTGACACGTCAGGTAGCCTCGGCATTGGACAGGTGGGATATCGTCCCGGATGACAGCGCGGGCCTGCCGCTTGCCCTGTCGCCCCCAGGCCGGTTTCTGCGGCAGGTGGCCGATCTTTGCGACCAGAGGATCGGCCCTGCGCATCTGCTAGCCCTGCTGAAACATCCCCTGTGCCATTCCGGCCGCGATGACCGTGGCACGCACCTTCTGCGCGCCCGGGAACTTGAGCTTTCCCTGCGCCGCAAGGGGCCTGCCTTTCCGATGGCCGCCGACTTGGTCCGCTGGGCCGAAAAGACGGGCGAAAGCGATCCGGGTCGTTTGGCTTGGGCGCACTGGCTGGGTGGCTGTCTTGACGCGATGGGCAAGGCCAGCGACGGCCACCTGCCGGAAGTTCACGACCGGGTTATGAAGCTGGCCGAAGCACTTGCCACAGGGCCCGGAGCCGACGGGTCCGGAGACCTGTGGGACGAGGCGGCAGGCCGGGAGGCCAAGGCCGCCTGCAACCAGATTTCGGACCATGCCGATGCCGGCGGAAACGTCACTGCACGGGATTATGCGGCACTCCTGTCGAACGTTCTGGCCGGAGGCGAGGTCAGAAACCGCGATGCCGGGCATCCGCAGATCCTGATCTGGGGCACTTTGGAGGCGCGGGTGCAGACGGTCGATCTGACGATCCTCGCCGGTATGAACGAAGGCACATGGCCCGGGGCACCGGCGCCCGATCCATGGCTGAACCGCCGGATGCGCAAGGCAGCCGGGCTTCTGCTGCCGGAACGGCGTATCGGCCTTTCGGCACATGACTACAGCCAGGCCGTTGCAGGCCGCGAGGTCTGGATCACGAGGTCGCTTCGCAATGAAGAGGCCGATACCGTCCCGTCGCGATGGATCAACCGACTGACCAACCTTCTGGGCGGGTTGACGGAGGCAGGCGGCGACGCGCTTCTTGCGCAAATGCGGGATCGGGCAAAACTGTGGATCAGATCGGCCGAGGCCTTGTCCGAAGTGGGCGATGCCCAGCCCGCACCCCGGCCGTCCCCCCGGCCTCCCGTCGCGGCGCGGCCGACAGAATTCTCGGTCACGGACATCGCGACCCTCATTCGCGACCCCTATGCCATCTATGCCAAAAAGGTTCTTGGTCTGCGATCGCTTGAGCCGCTCACGCCCGAGCCGGATGCAAGGTTCAAGGGCACGGTGATCCACAAGATTTTCGAGAATTTCCTGCGCGCGGGAACGGATACTTCGGGCCCGGATGCACGGGACCAGCTTCTTGCGGCGGCCAGCCAGGTGCTGGAAGAAGAATGCCCATGGCCGACGATGCGGCACCTTTGGCTTGCCCAGATCGAGCGGGTGGCCGATTGGTTCCTCGCGACCGAGGCCGACAGGCAGGAACGTGGGACGCCGGGGCTGTTCGAACTTCAGGGTCAGGCATCATCGAACGCGCCACCCTTCACCCTCAAGGCAAAGGCCGACCGGGTCGACACGACGCCTGACGGATCGGCCCTCATCTATGATTACAAGACGGGAGATCCGCCGTCGGTGAAGCAACAGGCCGCATTCGAGAAACAACTTCTTCTCGAGGCAGCGATGGTCGAACGCGGGGCATTCGACAAGGTGCCGTCACGGCGGGTCGAGGATGCCGAATACATCGGGGTCGGATCCAACCCCAAGATCGTGAAGGCCCCGCTTGATACCGAAACGCCCGAAAAGGTCTGGGCGGAATTGTGCGAACTGATGTCGTCCTGGCAGGTTCAGGAGCAGGGCTATACCGCGCGCATGGCGCCGGAACGCATCACCTATGATGGCGACTATGATCATCTCGCACGGCGGGGGGAATGGGACGATACGGACACTCCGCAACCGGAGGACCTGTCATGACCGTCCGTAACGACGCGACATTGGCGCAGGTCCGCGCAGCTGATCCGCGCAACTCGACCTGGCTTTCGGCCAATGCAGGATCGGGCAAGACGCGCGTTCTGACAGACAGGGTCGCCCGGCTTCTGTTCAACGGGGTCGAACCGCAGAACATCCTGTGCCTGACCTATACCAAGGCCGCCGCAAGCGAGATGCAGAACCGGCTTTTCGCCACCCTCGGCCAGTGGGCCATGATGGCCGATGCAAAACTGTCCGCACGGTTGAGCGACCTTGGCGTCGAAGGCAGTTTGGGAAATGTGGACCTGTCGCGCGCCCGCACGCTGTTCGCCCGGGCGATCGAGACGCCCGGCGGCCTTCGGATCCAGACGATCCATTCGTTCTGCGCGGGGCTTCTGCGGCGTTTTCCGCTGGAGGCCGGTG
The DNA here is from genome assembly GCF_004000435.1 of Alexandriicola marinus. Lineage (GTDB taxonomy): Bacteria > Pseudomonadota > Alphaproteobacteria > Rhodobacterales > Rhodobacteraceae > Alexandriicola > Alexandriicola marinus. Next base: position 917,987 of record NZ_RBVZ01000002.1, on the reverse strand, counting down.
TCAGCCCGCAATTCACTGAGATGGAAGAAGCCGCGGCCAGGATCCTTGCCGGAGAGGTTCTGGAGGACGTCTCCCTGGCGCGGCCCGATCTGGTCGATCGCGTGGCGCGCCACATCACCGCCGGCAGTTTCGATGATTTCCTCAAGGCGGTGATTGCCAATCGCAGCGCGTTTCTTGATCCCGATGCGCCCAAAACCTTGCGAGAGGCATTTGGCCTGACGCCGTTATCGCACCCGGACGACGCGATCGGACTTGCCTTTACGGGCGGCGAACGGGCGATATCGGAACAATTGTCAGACGTCTTTGCCGACCAGTCGGCGACATACAAGAAATTCGCCGCGCAAATCGCCTCCGTTGATTTCGAGAATCCGGGCCAGAAAGACCTCGAGACGCTGTTCGACCTGTTTCTGTTCAAGTCGGGGGACAGGGCGGGCCGGTCGAAATCCGGGCAGTATCCGCAATCCAACCACTGTCGGGCCATTGAGGCGATGGAACCGATCAAGGACGACGTCTTCGACTGGATGGATCGCACCGAAGCAGCGCTAGATCACCTGAAGACCTGCGACGCCATCGCGAGGACAGAGACCCTTTATGCCTTCGCCGGGGAGTTCACCCGCCGCTACGAGGCGGCCAAGCTGGCGCGCGGCCAGCTGGATTTCGAGGACCAGATCGCGAAGGCGCGCGCGCTTCTTCTTGATCCTCGCGTGGCGCAATGGGTGTTGTTCCGGCTGGACGGCGGGATCGATCACATTCTGGTCGACGAGGCTCAGGATACCAGCCCCGCGCAATGGGATGTGATCCGGTCACTGGCCAGCGAATTTGCGGCTGGCATCGGCGCGCGGGCCGATCGGGAACGGACGATCTTTGTCGTCGGTGACAAGAAGCAGTCGATCTATTCCTTCCAAGGTGCCGATCCCGAAGGCTTCGACCGGATGGCAGACCATTTCGAAGATGCCTTGAGGCAGGTCGAAAAGCCGTTCGAAAGAGAGGAATTGCTTTATTCCTTCCGGTCATCGACCGCCGTGCTCGAAGTCGTCGATTTCACCTTTCAGGGCGAGGCGGGCGTTGGCCTTGGAAAGGATGCACCGCGTCACCTTGCTTTCCACGAGGCGATGCCCGGCCGCGTCGATCTTTGGCCTGCCTTGCCCAAGATCGAGAAGGAAAAGGATACCGGCGACTGGTTTGCCCCGGTCGATTCCACGAGCGACGAGCATCACGCCAAGAAACTCGCCCGAACGATCGCGGCCGAGATCTCCCGCATGATCTCCGACGGGGAGACCATCCCCGATCCAGAAAATTCAGGTCACAGGCGCCCCGTCACCGAGGGCGACATCCTTATCCTTCTGCGCGGTCGGGGGCAGAAGGCCGTCGTTTCCCTTCATGCCGAGATCATCCGTGCCTGCAAGAAGGCCGGGCTCAGCGTCGCGGGCTCGGACAGGTTGCGCGTCGGGGCAGAGCTTGCGGTGCGGGATATCGAGGCGCTTCTGCGGTTTCTCGCCCTGCCGGAAGACGATCTTTCGCTGGCGACCGCGTTGCGGTCTCCGTTGTTCGGGTGGTCGGAACAGGACCTGTTCTCGCTTGCCCATCCAAGGGGCGGTAAACGGCTTTGGCCCGCGCTTCGCGATGCGGCAGACGCTCATGCCGAAACCATGAAAATCCTCAGGGACTTGCGCAAAGAGGCCGATTTTCTCAGGCCCTATGACCTGATCAACCGGCTTCTGACCCGGCATGACGGCAGGCGGCGGCTTCTGTCGCGATTGGGACAGGAGGCCGAGGATGGCATTGACGCTCTGCTTGGTCAGGCCCTTGGGTATGAACGCTCCGAGGTGCCGGGGCTGACCGGTTTTCTGGAATGGCTTGCCGGCGACAACCTCGAGATCAAGCGTCAGCTGGACAGCACGGGCAACCATCTTCGCGTGATGACGGTCCACGGGGCAAAGGGCCTCGAGGCTCCGGTCGTCATCCTGCCGGAAACGGCGAAACGAAGCCCGAAGGATGGCGCGGTCATCTATTCGGCAGGCGATCACGTGATCTGGAAGACGCCCTCCGATGCAGCCCCGCCCCTGCAGGTCCAGCTCAAGGCTGAACGCGACGAGGCCGACCGGCAGGAAGACCGACGCCTTCTTTATGTCGCGATGACACGGGCAAAAACCTGGCTGATCGTCTGCGCGGCCGGTGAAACAGGCGAAGAAACCGACAGCTGGCACAGCATGGTATCCGCCGGACTGGATGCCGCGCGGGCCGAAGATATCGACACGCCAACGGGCCCGGGCAAACGCCACCACAGCGGGGATTGGGAGGGGTTGCCCCTGTCACCGTCGAAAGACACGGCGTCCACGATTGTCCCTGCGCTCGACCCTTTGCCCCCTGCCCCGCCGGTCAGGAGATCGGGTGGAACGCTGTCACCGTCCGATCTTGGGGGCGCCAAGGTTCTGCCCGGCGAAACGGACGAAGCGGAAAAGGAAATCGCACTGGCCCGAGGGCGGCTCTTGCATCGGCTGTTGGAATACCTTCCCGATACGGACCCCGAGGATCGCGCCGATCTGGCGAACCGCCTCGTGTCAGAAGATCCGGATGCGACGGGCCTCGACACCCAGGGCCTGATTGCCGATGCAGACCGGATCCTGCGGACCGAGGCGCTTGCCCCTCTGTTTGCCGCCGGAACTATGTCGGAGGTTGATCTGACGGCATGGATCCCGGCCCTTGGCGCGCGCCTTCATGGCACCGTCGACAGGCTGATCGTCGAAGGCGATACCGTCACGGCGATCGATTACAAGTCCAACCGTCTCGTGCCGGAACGGCCAGAAGACGTGCCAGAGGGTCTCTTGCGCCAGATGGGCGCCTATATGGCTTTGATGCAGGAGATCTGGCCCGACAAGGAACGGCGCGTCGCACTTTTGTGGACAAGCACCGCGTCATTGATGCCGCTGCCAGCCCACCAGGTGACCGAGGCTCTCGGTCGCGTGACCGTGCCTTGACCAATGCTGGCGCGATCCCTAGGTTCGCGATCCAGATATTGTGCCAAGGAGAGACCTGATGGCAACCGTAGCAGTCACCGATGCAACCTTTGACGCCGAAGTGCGCCAATCCCCGATCCCCGTCGTGGTGGATTTCTGGGCCGAATGGTGCGGCCCGTGCAAGCAGATCGGCCCCGCTCTCGAAGAGCTGAGCAACGAATACGACGGTCAGATCAAGATCGTGAAGGTCAATGTCGACGAAAACATGAACACGCCGACACAGATGGGCGTGCGCGGTATCCCCGCGTTGTTCATCTTCAAGGATGGCGAGGTCGTGTCCAATCGTGCGGGGGCCGCGCCCAAGGCGACGCTGGAAAGCTGGATCAAGGATTCGATCTGAGCATCGACGGATTACCGGAAAGGGCGCCCCTCGCGGGCGCCTTTTTCGTTGCAGACGTTGCAGTCGGCCCGACAGGGCCGCATATAAACCGGGAAACGAGACGGAGAGCCCCATGTCGAAAGAAGACTTTCCCGGCTGGCACGGCACCACGATCGTCGCCGTTCGCAAGGGTGGCGAAGTTGTCATCGCGGGCGATGGACAGGTGAGCCTTGGCCAGACGGTGATCAAGGGAACGGCACGCAAGGTGCGCAGGCTGTCTCCGGGCGGTAATGACGTGATCGCGGGCTTTGCCGGATCGACGGCGGATGCCTTCACCCTTCTTGAACGGCTCGAGAAGAAACTCGAGGCGACGCCGGGGCAGTTGGCCCGGGCCAGTGTCGAACTGGCCAAGGACTGGCGCACCGACAAATACCTTCAGAAGCTCGAGGCGATGCTGATCGTGTCCGACGGCAAGGAGCTGTTCGTGATCACCGGGTCCGGCGATGTGCTGGAGCCCGAACATGACGTAACGGCGATCGGATCGGGCGGGAACTATGCTCTTGCCGCCGGGCGGGCGCTGATGACCACGGATTTGACCGCCGAAGAGATCGCCCGCCGTGCCATGGCGATCGCGGCCGACATCTGCGTCTACACGAACGGCAATCTGACCGTCGAAAGCCTGTCTGCATGATCGAACGGGACGATCTGAAGGCTGCGGTCGGGTCGGGCCTGATTTCCGAAGCGCAGGCTGCCGGACTTGCCAGTCTTGCAGACAGCCGCAGAGGGGCCCGACAGGATCTTGCCGCCGGAGACGAGCCGTTCGAATTGTTCCGTGGGTTCAACGAGATCTTCATCGTGGTCGGCATGGTGATCCTTGCCATCGGATGGGGCGCCATAGGCGTTCTCTTCATCGAAGGCGGAAACTACTTTTCCCGAACCGTCGCCTTCGCAGTCGCCGGCGCCGTTCTGGTCTGGCTGCTGTCGGAATATTTCATCCGCCGACGCCGCATGGTGGCACCCGCGATCACGCTCTCGATCCTGTGGTCGATCAATGCAAGCGCCGGGTTCTCGGCCGAGTTTTCGCAGCCCTTCATGGTCGCGCAGCAGGATTTCTCGAGCCTGCCGTTGCCGCTTGCGCTGACCACGCTGTCGCTGGTTGTCTATTGGTTCCGGTTCCGGGTGCCGTTTGCCATGGCGATGATCGCGCTGGGCGCGTTCGGCGTGGCCCTGGTCTGGGCATCGACGACGGGCGGATCACCGGACTCGTTCGAAGATCTGTTCCTGTTGTCCGCCGGCGGCCGGTTCGCGTGGATCACGCTTCTGATCGGTTTGATCGTCTTCGGTGTGGCAATGGCGTTCGACATGTCGGATCCGCACCGGGTGACGCGTCGTTCGGCCAATGGGTTCTGGCTCCATGTCGTGGCGGCACCGGCATTGGTGAATACACTCGCGCTGACGCTTCTGACGGGCGATGCCTTTGCCCTGCTGGCGATCGTGCTTGGCATCTTTGCCCTGATCGCCGTCGTTATCGACCGCCGGTCGTTCCTGATCACGGCCGTCGGATACTGCGTGACGCTGGCCTTTACCGTCTTTGGCGGCGATGGCGGGGCGTTCACGATCTTTGCCTTGGGGCTTGCCCTACTCTTGCTGGGTGCATTCTGGGAAAAACTTCGGAGCCGCCTGCTTCGTCTGCTTGGTCCCGTTCTGCCACTCTCCCGTCTTCCTCCTTCCGTTTGAAAGGACTGTCATGACAGACCTGACCCCCCGAGAAATCGTCTCGGAACTCGACCGTTTCATCATTGGCCAGAAAGACGCGAAACGCGCCGTGGCCGTGGCCCTGCGCAATCGCTGGCGGCGCAAGCAGCTGGGCGCCGATCTGCGAGACGAGGTGTATCCCAAGAACATCCTGATGATCGGGCCCACCGGCGTCGGAAAGACAGAGATCAGCCGCCGTCTGGCCAAGCTGGCGCGTGCGCCCTTTATCAAGGTCGAGGCGACGAAGTTTACCGAAGTGGGCTATGTCGGGCGCGATGTGGAACAGATTATCCGTGATCTGATCGAGCTCGCCATCGTCGAGGCCCGGGATTACATGCGCGACGACGTGCGCACAGCTGCCCTTCAGGCTGCGGAAGATCGGGTGATTTCGGCCATCGCCGGAACCGATGCCCGCGACCAGACACGCGAGATGTTCCGCCGCAAACTCAAGTCCGGCGAACTGGACGATACGCTGATCGATATCGAGGTTGCCGACAGCTCGAACCCGCTGGGCGGGTTCGAAATCCCCGGGCAACCCGGCGGCATGGGCGGAATGATGAACCTCGGCGATCTGTTCGGAAAAGCAATGGGCGGACGCACCGTGACGAAACGGGTCACCGTCGCCGAAAGTTATGAACTTCTGCTGGCCGACGAGGCGGACAAGCTGCTGGATGACGAAAAGGTCACCAAGGCCGCCCTCGAGGCGGTCGAGCAGAACGGCATCGTCTTTCTGGATGAAATCGACAAGGTCTGCGCCCGCGCCGATGCGCGTGGCGCCGATGTCAGCCGCGAAGGCGTGCAGCGTGATCTGCTTCCCCTGATCGAAGGCACGACCGTCAGTACAAAGCACGGGCCGATCAAGACGGATCATATCCTGTTCATCGCATCGGGCGCGTTCCACGTGGCCAAGCCATCGGATCTGCTGCCCGAACTTCAGGGTCGTCTGCCGATCCGGGTCGAACTACGCGCCCTGACCGAGGAGGATTTCGTCCGCATCCTGACAGAGACCGACAACGCACTGACGCGGCAGTACACCGCGCTCATGGGAACCGAAGAGGTCACTGTCTCGTTCACCGATGACGGCATCTCCGCGCTGGCCCGGATCGCCGCCGAGGTGAACGAAGCGGTGGAGAATATCGGGGCAAGGCGGCTCTATACAGTGATGGAACGGGTGTTCGAAGACCTGTCTTTCTCGGCCCCCGACAAGGCGGGGGAAAGCGTCACGGTCGACGCGGATTTCGTCGAGAAACATCTTGGCGAACTGAGCCGTTCGACAGACCTGTCGAGATACGTTCTCTAGGATTGATGCGGAGGGCCGATTTTTGGCCTTCCCTTTCCCGACTTAGAATGAAACCGGTATGGCATGCGGTTCATTCGGTTCGTTCTGGAGAACTGGGCCTTTCTTCTGGCCGGGGTTCTTCTCTCATTCACGTCGTCCTATGGGCAGACCTATTTCATCTCGCTCTTCGCGGGCGAGATCATGGCGACCTTTGATCTGACCGATGGTCAGTGGGGCGGCATCTATACTCTGGGCACGACGGCATCGGCGCTGGTCATGGTATGGGTTGGTGGCCTGACCGACAGGTTTCGCGTCCGGGCCATCACGCCCCTTGTCCTGATCGGGCTGATGCTGGCCTGTCTTGCGATGGCCGGGGTTCCGGGACCCGCATTCCTGATTGCCGTGATCTTCGCGCTGCGATTCTTCGGTCAGGGGATGCTGAGCCATCTGGCCGTCGTCGCGATGGCGCGGTGGTTCGTGGCCACCCGTGGCACGGCGCTTTCGATATCGGCGATGGGGTTCGGGCTGGGTCAGGCGATCCTGCCGATCATCTTTGTCGCGCTGCTGGCGATCGTGGACTGGCGGATCCTCTGGATCGTGGCGGCGGGCCTCGTCGTCGTGATCATCCCGGTGATTGCCTATCTTCTGCGTCTGGAACGAACGCCACAGGCAATTGCGAAGGATAGCCAGTCGCTTGGCATGAACGGCCAACACTGGAAGCGGAGCGACATGCTCCGGCATCCCCTGTTCTGGTTCGTGATCCCGCTTTTGTTCGGACCACCTGCATGGGGAACGGCGCTGTTCTTTCAGCAGGTTCACCTGACCGAGGTCAAGGGATGGTCGCTGGCCTCCTACGTGGCGCTGAACCCGATCTTGATCCTTGCGGCGACGGTGTCGACATTCGCTTCGGGCGCGCTGGTGGACAAGCTGGGAACCGGAAAACTGCTGCCGTTCTATCCATTGCCCGCCGCCGTCGCATTCGCATTGATGGCCGGCGCCGAGACGATCCTTGGCGCGGGTGTGGCGCTTGTGATCTTTGGCATCAGCGCAGGCATGCAGGCCACTGTCCCCGGCGCCTTCTGGGCCGAATATTACGGAACGCGCCACGTCGGATCGATCAAGGCCGCCGCGGTCGCGATCATGGTCTTCGGATCGGCCGCCGGTCCCGGTATCACGGGCTGGCTCATCGATCTGGGCATCGATTTCCCCTCGCAGATGTGGCCAATCGCGATCTATTACGTTTTGTCTGGTCTGCTGGCCTGGATCGGACTGCGACGGGTCGGGCCCCTACCGCGCCCGACGTAGGTAGACGTAATAGGCGCCTTCGCCCCCATGGCGGATATGCGCGGGCGTCACCTGCAAGACATGCTGCCCGACCGGCGCCATCCTCAGCCATTGCGGCACGTTATGCCGCAAGACGCCGTGCCTGACCGGCAAAGGCGGGGCCTCGTCGCGCAGTTTGCCCTTTCCGGTGATGACCAGAACAAGGCGTTTTCCCTCGGCCTGGCATCGCAGGATGAATCCGATCAGCGCCGGGTGCGCCTCGGCCTGGGTCATGCCATGCAGATCGATCCGGGCGTCCGGTTTGAGCTTGCCCCGTTTGAGCCGACCAAAGGATTTGGAATCCATGCGAACCGTGGTCTTGTTCATCTGTTGACCCAATCCAGGGATCAGATCGTTCGACCGGCTGTGATCGACCTGCTCGCCAACCTTGAAAGGGCTGATCGGGGTTTGTCGGGCTTCGGGTTGGCGGGGCGATGGATCGGGTTGGGATTTCGACTTGGGGCGCACAGTGGCGTCCGTGCCTGACCGGGGGCCCAATGGTCTGGTCTGACGGGCAATCGTCTCCCAGATCGCCTTTTCCTCGGCACTCAGATGTCGGTTTCGCCGGGTCATCAGTTGCTTGCGACACGAATCGTATCAGGGATCATCGCGAAAGCGCGCTGAATGGGCATCAGAACGATCATTCGGCCGGGATCCATCATCCGGCCAGCCTCGCGTCCGGCCTGGCGTCCGGTTCCCACGAAAATGTCGGCGCGCTGGGCGCCCTTGATCGCAGAACCCGTGTCCTGCGCGATCATGAGCCGGTTCAATGGATCCGCCCCACGGCTTTCGATCCAGACCGGCGCGCCAAGCGGCACATAGTCCGGATCAACGGCGATCGTCCGCATCGCGGTGATGGACCTGTTCATCGCGCCAAGCGGGCCACGATCCGGCGGCACTTCGGACACTTCGCGGAAAAAGACATAGGATCTGTTCGTCCAGAGAAGCTCCCGTCCTTCGTCGGGGTTCCGGCCAACCCAGGATCGGATCACGTCGGCCGAGACCTGATGCGGCTCATAGATCCCGCGTGACACCAGTTCCCGCCCGATCGATGAATAGTTGTGGCCATTGAACCCGCCATAGCCCACGCGCATCAGCGATCCGTCAGGGAGACGGATGCGGCCCGATCCCTGGACCTGGAGGAAGAACAGATCGACCGGATCACTCAGCCAGGCAAGCTCGAGGCCGCGATCCGACAGGGCCCCTTCCTCGATTTCCCGGCGTGTGTACCACGGTTGGTTCTGGGGCAGATCATCGGGAACCGCGTAGATCGGATAATCATAACCGGGATAGGGCCGGCGCGATCCGCGCAGTTCGGGTTCGAAATACCCGGTAAACAGTCCCGGATCCCCGTCTTCGATCAGGACGGGCAGAAAGAAGAGTTCGAAGAAAGACCGGGCATCATCGGTCTCGCGCGCAACGGCGCACAATGCCTGCCAATCGGCGCCATCCAAATCGCCACAGGTCACACGAAAGGTGTCGAGCGCAGCGCCATGATCATCGACAGACCAGTCGGTCAGATCGTCGAACTCAAGAAGCGTGATCCGCTGCTGAGCCATGACCTCAGGGCCGGACAGCACCGCGCAACACACGGCGACAATCCTGAACCACGCCTTCATTCACCTGTCGCGACAAGCATCCAGTTAGGGTCGTCGCTGCCCATGACACGTGCAAATGTCCAGACGTCACGCTGACGCTTGATCGCGTTCGGATCACCACTGACGATATCGCCGGCATTGTCGCGAACAACCTCGGTCAGTTCGCCGGTGAAGCGCACAGAAATCTCGGCCTCTCGACTCTGCCGATCGAAGGTCGCTTCACGAACAGACACTTCGCTGATCCCGACAAAGGTGGCCTCGACGTTCAGGCCCTTCTCTTTGCGATCTTCGACGACAGTGGCCATCGCCTCATAGACCTCTTCGGAGATAAAGGGCTGAACGGTGGCCAGATCGCCGTTCTCGAATGCCATGAGGATCATCTCGTAGGCGCCGCGGGCGCCCTGAAGAAATTCCCCGAGGTTGAATTGCGTATCAACGGCTTTCATGCCCACGAAAGCTTTGGCGGCATCGCTGTCTTCGGCGACGTAGTCGGTGATATCGCGATCAGGGCCACCTTCGATGACCTCGAGATCGGGCCGCGTTCGACGCTTTTCCTCTTTCGGAATGGCGGCGGGCGGTTTTTCGAAACCTTCACGCGTTCCCAGCACATTCCGCAACCGCAGAATGAGGAAGACGGCGATCCCGGCAAGCACGAGCAACTGGATGATCGGGGAGTTCATTAAATCCTCTTTCTCGCAGGCATAGGAAACGTGACAATCGATCCTTATGTAGGGTGTGGGAGCGGGCAAGTCCACCATCGCTCCACAGACTTGACCGGAGGCAATATGTGGCTGTTTCTCGCTTTTCTGATGGTCCCGCTGATCGAGATCGCGCTGTTCATACAAGTCGGCGGTCTGATCGGGCTGTGGCCGACGCTTCTGATCGTCATTCTGACGGCGATTGCGGGCACGTTTCTTGTGCGTACACAGGGATTTCAGGCGATACAGTCGCTCCGCCGTTCGTTGTCAGAGCTTGATGATCCGACCGTCCATCTTGCCCATGGCGCGATGATCCTCGTATCCGGGGCCCTTCTTCTGACGCCCGGCTTTTTCACGGATGCGGTCGGATTTCTCCTTCTGGTGCCCGGTTTTCGTGTCTGGGTGATGAAGCAGGCCCGCAAGAGAATGAATGTTCAGACCTTTACGGTCGGGCCCGACGGTCCCGTTCCGCCTCATGCAGATCGGGGGCCTCATGACCGCCGGCGCAGAGACCGGGTGGTCGAGGGTGAATACACCGATGTCACGCCCGACAAGAAACCGACCCATGAGCCGTCGGGGTGGACGCGCCATTGAGGCCCCCGTGTCATCCTGCTAGGAACACGTCCAACCAGTTCACCTGACGGAGACGAAAAATGGCTGATACGCCAGAAACGAACGGGGCCGCCAATCCCGCGACGGGCAATGCCGCCGCCCAGGCGCCCAAGATCACACAGCGTGTGATTGCTCAGTATATTCGCGACATGTCGTTCGAAAACATCCTGGCTCAGAAGGGCGCCAAGGGCGAGGTTCAGCCCGAAATCCAGGTTCAGGTCAATCTGGACGCCCGCAAGCGCGGGACGGAAAACCAGTATGAAGTGATCACCAAGCTAAACATCACCTCCAAGACCAAGGAAAGCGGCGACCCACTTTTCGTGATGGAGGTGGAATACGCTGGTGTGTTCCAGATCGAAGGCGTGCCGGAAGAGCAGATGCACCCCTATCTTCTGATTGAATGCCCGCGGATTACTTTCCCGTTCCTGCGCCGGATCGTCAGCGACGTGACGCGCGACGGCGGGTTTGCGCCGCTGAATCTCGAGACGATCGATTTCCTCCAGCTTTACCGTAGCGAACTGGCACGCCGCGCCCAGGCCAATCAGGCGGGGCAGGGCGGGGAAACGCCGGCATCGGCCTGATCTTCAGCCGGCTTTCGGCCAAAGACCCCCATTTTCAAGCTTTGAGACAAAGGCCGCATGCGCGGCCTTTTCTTCTTCTGTAAGGCGTGGCTGCAAAGGCTGGGGCCGGGGGCGGGGCCGCCATTGGGTGTCGGCCGTCGATAGGCCCTGATCACTTTGGCCGGTCGTGGACAGGCCGAAATCGGGCTGTCGGCCGCCGATCAGCTCGAGATACACCTCTGCGAGGATTTCACTGTCGAGAAGCGCGCCGTGCAGCGTTCGACTGGAATTGTCGATGCCAAACCGGCGGCACAAGGCATCCAGCGATGCCGGCGACCCGGGAAACCGGCGTCGGGCGATGGCGAGCGTGTCGATTGCCTGATCCGCGGGCAGGAGCGGCTTGTTTATCCAACGCAGTTCGGCATTCAGGAACTTCATGTCGAATGTCGCGTTGTGGATGATCAGCTTTGCATCCCCCACGAACTCAAGGAACGCGTCCGCGATCGCCGCGAAGAGGGGCTTGTCGGCAAGGAATTCATCGCCCAGCCCATGCACTTCGAAGGCTTCTTGCGGCATGGACCGCTGGGGATTGATGTATTGATGATAGGTCCGGCCGGTCGGGACGTGGTTGAAGAGTTCGACCGCGCCAATTTCAACGATGCGATCCCCGTCTTCGGGCTCGAATCCCGTGGTCTCGGTGTCGAGAACAATCTCACGCATCTGGCTTTGCCCCCCGCAACTGCTCAATGAGTTTTCGCACGTCATCGCGGGCAGCGTCCAGTGTCAGCGTCTCGATGACATAGTCGGCGCGACGCCGCTTTTCCGCGTCAGGCATCTGTCTAGCCACAATCAGATCGAACTGCTCTTCGGTCATGCCCGGACGTTCAAGGACCCGCGCTTTCTGGACCTCGGGTGGCGCTGTGACGACAACGACGGCATCAAGCCAGCGATCGGCACCTGTCTCATAGAGAAGCGGAATGTCGAAGAGGATGATATCCGCATCATGCCGGTCAAGGAAATCTGACCGATCCTGCGCGACGAGCGGATGAACGATGGCCTCGATACGGGCGAGGGCAGTTGGATCCGCGCTGATGATCGACTTCAACCGATCGCGCGAAATCGCGCCATCCACGATTGCGTCAGGGAACGCCTCCGCCATCGGCCGGACCGCCGGGCCACCAACCGCATAAAGACGATGCACGGCGGCATCAGCATCCCAGACCGGGATGCCTTCTTTCGCGAACATCTGGGCCGTCGTCGATTTGCCCATCCCGATCGAACCGGTCAGCCCGAGCTTGAGGCTCATGAGAGGATGGCATTCCGCGTCGCGTCGTCAACCTCTGGCCGTCGGCCGAACCAGCGTTCGAACGCAGGCACAGCCTGATGCAAGAGCATACCAAGGCCGTCCACCGTCTGGCAGCCCATGGCTTCGGCGGTTTCGAGGAGTTTGGTGCGAAGCGGCGCGTAGACGAGATCGGTGACAAGCGTCCCGGGGCGAAGACCATCAAGCGGCACCCGGAATTCAGCTGCACCCTGCATACCGAGAGAGGTGGTGTTCACAAGCGTGGTGCTGTCTTCGATGACATTTCCAGCCTTGACCCAATCAACGACCTCGATCCGGGAGCCGAAATCCTGCTTGAGCGTTTCGGCCTTTGGCCGTGTCCGGTTACTCAGAAAGATATGCGGAACACCTGCATCGATAAGCGAGGATATGACCGCGCGCGCAGCACCACCGGCCCCCAGAACAGTGGCCGGGCCAAGCGACGGATCCCAGTCTGGCGCACCCTGCTTCAGATTGGCGATGAATCCGTAACCGTCTGTATTATCGGCATAAATTCGGCCATCGGAACCAAAGATCAGGGTATTCGCCGCGCCGATCAGCGTGGCCCTGTCGGTGACCTGGTCCGCGATGCTCATCACGGTGACCTTGTGGGGGATGGTGATGTTCACTCCGACGAACCCCATCCTTGGAAGGGTGTGAAGGACATGTCGCAGATTGTCGTCCGACACGGGCAAAGGAACATAGTCACCCGCGATCCCATAGCGGCCCAGCCAGTAGCGGTGAAGCCTTGGGGATTTCGAATGGCCGATCGGATAGCCGATCACGCCGGCAAGCGGAAATGCATGATCTGTCATGAGGGAATTGTCCCGCGCAACCTGAGATAAGACAAGAGGTCGAGAAGCGGCAAACCGAGAACCGTGAAATAATCGCCTTCGACCCGGGAGAATAGTCGGACGCCCTCTTCCTCGAGCTTGTATGCACCGACGCTGTTGCGAATGCTGTCCCAGTTGCGGGCGATGTAATCATCGAGCCAAGCATCGGAAACATCATGCATCGACAGTCGGACCTGCCCGATGTGACGCCAAAGCGGCTTTCCGGCCTGATAAAGAACCACTGCCGAAAGCAGCTTGTGCGTCGTGCCCCGCATCTTGTGAAGCTGCGTCTTGGCGTCTTCTGGTTCGGCGGGCTTCATCAGGATTTCGCCCGAAAGATCGAGGACCTGATCGCAACCGATAACGAGAGCTTCAGGCCGTTTGGAAGAGATCTTGGCTGCCTTGAGTTCGGCCAAAGTATCGGCAATATCGCGCGGTGAGGCGCCTTCGACAAGCAAGGCATCGAGGATGGCCGCCTCATCCATGCGCGCTGGAACGACCTCGAATTCAATGCCTGCATTCCTCAGGAGCTGGGCCCTGATCTCGGATTGCGACGCGAGGATGATGTGGTCGGCCATGTGGATAAATCTGTGGTGAAGGACAGGGGCAGAACCGGTATGAAGCGGGATGTTTTCCGAGGCAAGCTGTTCGACCTGTACTGCGTCAGCGTAGCGGTTGGATAAGTGAGGAAGTTAACAAGAGGTTACCCACGGGGAAAAAGGACGACTCGGTTCTGTGGATCGATTTCGTGTTCTTCGTAGGTCAAGTGGTAAGCGTGGGTTCTTGGCCAAGTTTCAATAATATTTTCTACATATAATCAGATACTTAAATTCTTTCAAAGGTGATTGTGGCGGTTCTGTGACAGCCAGCTCTATGGGGATAAGTCTGCGGACGAAGTGAAAAGCATGAGTCATCCACCGCACTAAATCACCATCTTCCTTTCTATATAATCTTTATAATAGGAGGGGAGCATCCACCTGGAGGCTAAGATGTTCGATTTCCTGTACCCTGCTTATGACTGGATCAAGGCCCTGCATGTGGTCTCTATTATCTCGTGGATGGCGGGCATGTTCTATCTGCCTAGACTGTATGTCTATCATGCAGAGAAGGCTGAGACAGGATCAGAACTCGATCGCACGTTCCAGATCATGGAGGACAAGCTTCTTCGGCTGATCATGAACCCTGCAATGATTGCAAGCTGGGTCTTCGGTCTTCTGATGATCGCGCTGGGCGCGTTCGACTGGGGCTCTGTCTGGGCCTGGGCCAAGCTGCTTGGCGTGATCGGGATGACGGGAGCCCATGGCTGGCTGGCGGCGCGACGCAAGGATTTTGCCGCAGGTCGGAACACGCGGTCCGGGCGGACCTATCGTCTGATGAACGAGGTTCCGACGATCCTGATGCTGGTGATCGTGGTCGCGGTGATCGTCAAGCCATTCTAGCCGCCCGATTGACTCGTTGACTAAGCAGGCCTAAGAGACCGATGCGTCCCGTCCGGGATGGCGTTTTCTGAATCATTGCCGTCGAAGCCAGCCTGTTCCGGGCTGCAACAGGATGACCCATGTCACAAGACCGTCTGAACCTCGCCGATCTCAAGGCGCAAAGCCCCAAGGACCTTTTGGCCCTGGCCGAAGAGCTTGAGATCGAGAATGCCTCGACCATGAGGAAAGGCGACATGATGTTCGCCATTCTTCGGGAGCGGGCTGACGAAGATTGGGTGATCGGTGGCGACGGCGTGCTGGAGGTTCTTCAGGACGGTTTCGGGTTTCTTCGGTCACCCGAGGCGAATTACCTTCCCGGCCCGGATGACATATACGTCAGCCCGGACATGATCCGCCAATATTCTCTTCGGACGGGGGATACCGTTCAGGGCGTCATCAAGGAGCCGAACGACAACGAACGGTACTTTGCCCTGATCACGGTGGAATCGATCAACTTCGAGGACCCTGAAAAGGCAAAGCACAAGGTCGCGTTCGATAACCTGACGCCGCTGTATCCAGATGAGCGGCTGAAGATGGAAACCGACGAACCCGCTACGAAGGACAGATCGGCCCGGATCATAGATCTTGTGTCGCCGATCGGTAAAGGTCAGCGGTCGCTTATCGTCGCGCCGCCCAGAACGGGTAAGACGGTTCTCTTGCAGAACATCGCCAATTCGATCGAGAAGAACCATCCTGAGTGCTATCTGATCGTCCTGTTGATCGACGAACGCCCCGAGGAAGTCACGGACATGCAACGGTCCGTGAAAGGGGAGGTTGTCAGCTCTACCTTTGACGAGCCCGCAACACGCCACGTCGCCGTATCCGAGATGGTGATCGAAAAGGCCAAGCGTCTGGTCGAGCACAAACGCGATGTCGTTATCCTGCTGGATTCCATCACCCGACTTGGCCGCGCGTTCAACACGACCGTCCCGTCGTCGGGCAAGGTTCTGACCGGCGGTGTCGATGCAAACGCGCTGCAACGCCCCAAGCGGTTCTTCGGTGCCGCCCGGAATATCGAAGAGGGTGGCAGCCTGACGATCATCGCCACGGCTCTTATCGACACCGGAAGCCGGATGGACGAGGTGATCTTCGAAGAATTCAAGGGCACGGGTAACTCTGAGATCGTTCTGGACCGCAAGGTTGCAGACAAGCGGGTCTTCCCGGCGATGGACATCCTCAAGTCCGGTACCCGGAAAGAAGAGCTTCTGGTCGACAAGGGTGATCTTGCCAAGACCTATGTCTTGCGTCGGATCCTCAACCCGATGGGAACAACGGATGCGATCGAATTCCTGATCTCTAAGCTGAAACAGACCAAGACGAACGCTGATTTCTTCGACTCGATGAACACCTAAACTTATTAAAATCATTGAGTTAGGTATGGATACGATCTTTGCACTGGCGACGGCCCGCGGTCGCGCCGGTATTGCGGTTATCCGAGTATCCGGCCCGTTGGCGCGGAAAGTATCTGGTGAAATTTGTGGAGAGTTGCCGGAAAGCGGGCGATCTCTTCGCAAGATCAGTTCCCGCTCTGCTGAGCTTATCGATGAAGGTCTGATCCTGACCTTTCGGGCGGGGGAAAGCTTTACCGGAGAAGATGTGGTCGAGTTCCAGGTCCATGGAAGCGTCGCCGTCATCGACTTTCTTCTTTCGGAGTTGCGCTCATTTGATGGAGTGAGAGAGGCGGAGGCTGGCGAATTCACGCGTCGCGCGCTGGAGAACGGTCGCCTTGATCTGACACAGGTTGAAGGTCTTGCGGACTTGATCGATGCCGAGACGCTTGCGCAACAGCGCCAGGCTGTTCGGGTGATGACAGGTGGGTTGGGCGCAAAGGCCGATGGCTGGAGAATGCGTCTGATCCGAGCTGCTGCTTTACTCGAGGCGACCATAGACTTTGCGGATGAGGAGGTTCCGGTTGATGTGACGCCCGAAGTTTGGGAATTGCTGACGCAGGTTCGCGAAGAGATGGCGGCCGAGATCAAAGGCTCGGGGATAGCCGAGCGTATCCGTTCCGGCTTTGAGGTTGCGATCGTGGGGCCTCCGAACGCCGGGAAATCAACGCTTCTCAATCGCTTGGCCGGGCGTGACGCTGCGATCACCTCTCATCATGCAGGCACAACCCGGGACGTTCTTGAGGTTCGGATGGATTTGGGCGGGTTACCGGTGACGGTTCTCGACACAGCTGGAATTCGCGAAGCGCAGGATGACGTGGAGCAGATTGGCATCAAGCGAGGGGTAGAGCGCGCGTTGGCGGCAGATATTCGTGTCCACCTTTTGACGGATGGCGCAAAGCCGGAACTTGATGTGCAGGCAGGTGATGTCGTTCTTGTTGCCAAGGATGACGACGGACGACTTGGCAAAGAGGGCATATCGGGCGAAACAGGACATGGAGTAGATGAGCTGATCGCCCGGCTGGCCCATGTCTTGTCAAAACGCGCAGTCGGGGCAGGGGTCGCGATTCGTGAACGGCATCGCATTGCGATGAATGCGGCGATACCCCACATCGACGGAGTGCTGGAAAGATTGGACACCGCTTCGGAAATGCCCGATCTTCTGGCTGAGGATCTTCGACATGCGACCCGGGCCGTTGATGGCATCGTGGGGCGCGTTGACGTGGATGACCTTCTGGGCGAGATCTTCTCGAGCTTCTGTATCGGAAAGTAGGAATTGTTTCACGTGAAACATCGGGACTTCGACGTCATTGTAATCGGCGGCGGACATGCGGGCGCCGAAGCTGCTCATGCCTCGGCACGTGCCGGAGCACGCACAGCTCTCGTGACAATCTCGCGAGAGAATATCGGCGTGATGTCGTGCAACCCCGCGATCGGCGGTCTGGGGAAAGGCCACCTGGTCCGCGAGATCGATGCGCTCGACGGCGTCATGAGCCGGGTCGCGGATCATGCGGGGATCCAGTTTCGTCTGCTCAATCGCCGGAAAGGTCCTGCAGTTCAGGGCCCAAGGGCCCAAGCAGATCGTGCCCGTTATCGTTCAATGATGACGCAGCTGACAGAGAATCAGACCGGTCTGGCGATTATCGAAGGCGAAGCAGTGGATCTGATCCTCGAGAGTGGTCGTGTCGTCGGAATTGAACTGAAGGATGGAAACCTGTTTCGTGCCGAGGCGGTGGTCCTGACAACTGGCACTTTTCTACGCGGCGTCATTCATATCGGGGATCACAATTACTCGGGCGGTCGAATGGGCGAAGCGGCGTCGACGCGTATGGCCGAACGGTTGTACGACTTGTCTCTGCCGCTGGGTCGGTTGAAGACCGGTACGCCGCCACGACTGGATGGCCGGACAATCAATTGGACTCGTCTTGAATCACAGCCGGGTGATGAAGATCCGACCTTCTTCTCCTTCCTGACCGACAGACTTGCAGCTCGGCAGATCAGCTGTGGCATTACGCATACCAACGAACGAACGCATGATATCATACGCAAGAACCTCGATCGGTCAGCGATGTATGGTGGACATATCGAGGGGATAGGGCCCCGCTATTGCCCATCGATCGAGGACAAGATTGTCCGGTTTGCCGACAAGACGTCGCATCAGATTTTCCTGGAGCCGGAGGGGCTTGATACGGATACGGTTTATCCAAACGGTATCTCGACATCACTTCCGCAGGACGTTCAGGAAGAATACGTTCATTCGATCGCGGGTTTGGAAGAGGCGAAGATCCTCCAATTGGGATATGCGATCGAATATGACTATGTTGATCCCCGGGCCTTGGATCCGACATTGGCGCTGAAAGACCTTCCCGGTCTTTACCTCGCGGGCCAGATAAACGGCACGACGGGCTATGAAGAGGCGGCCGCACAGGGACTTGTGGCGGGGCTGAATGCGGCAAGACGTGCCCAAGGCGAGGATCCGGTGTTTTTCAGCCGAACAACATCGTACATCGGCGTTATGGTCGACGACCTTATCTCTCGAGGGGTGAGCGAGCCGTATCGCATGTTCACGTCGAGGGCGGAATACCGTCTGACGCTCCGTGCTGACAACGCAGACCAAAGACTTACCCCAATGGGGCGAGAGGCCGGATTGGTGGGCGAAAACCGGTGGTCCGCCTTTCTGTCAAAGTGCGAAGCATTGGATAAGGCGCGCTCATTGCTCTCGGAAAAGGAGTTCACCGCACGGGATCTTGCTGGGCTGGGCGTCAACATCAACCCGGACAAACCAACGCGGGATGGCCTGTCTGCGCTCAGCCTGCAAGACGTGGACTTTGGCAGCCTTCTTACCTTGGCGCCTGATCTTGCAGAAATCCCAGAAGATGTTCAGCAACAGATCAAGCGCGAGGCCCAGTATTCAACGTATATGGACCGTCAGACCCGGGATGCCGAGGCAATCCAGCGAGAAGAATCCTATCCGATTCCGGGTGATTTCGACTATACGCTGATAGAGGGATTGTCTGCTGAATTGCGGTCCAAACTTGGGCAAACCCGTCCGGTTACACTCGGACATGCGGCTCGTATTGATGGCATGACGCCGTCGGCGCTTCTTCTCATTCGGGCTCGGCTTCGGAAGACAGTTACGGCAAAGTCAGCGTGATGGTTCGTTCCGATCAGCTTGTGGCGGGCCTTGATGTTTCACGTGAAGCATTTGACCGTCTACATCAGTTCGAGAATCTGCTCGTCAAATGGAACAAGGCTATCAACCTTGTATCCCCGTCGACCGTACAGGATATCTGGAACCGCCATATCCTCGATTCCGCGCAGATTATTCCAATTGCGCCTTCGACACCTCGATCCTGGGCTGATCTGGGGAGTGGAGGGGGCCTGCCCGGTATCGTGATCGCGGTTGTCCTTGCCGAGAGTTCTCCGGCAACAAAGGTCACACTGGTCGAGTCCGATACGCGCAAGGCAACGTTCCTGCGCACCGCTGTTCGCGAACTCAATCTGACCACTCATGTCATCTCTGACCGCATCGAAAATATTCCGCCCCTCGGAGCGCAGATCTTGACGGCGCGCGCTCTGGCTCCGCTGCCCGCGTTGCTCGGCTATGTCCAAAGGCATATGGACGAAGACGGCACAGCCCTTCTACAGAAAGGGCAGGCGGCGAAGACCGAGGTCCTGGATGCACGCCAAGACTGGATCTTCGAATGCACCTCCCATACGAGCATGACAGACCCCAGCGCCAGCATCCTGGAAATCAAAGGACTCGAACGTGCCTGACCTGATCTCACCGCGCCCTGCGAAAATCATTGCTGTCGCAAATCAGAAGGGCGGTGTTGGAAAGACAACGACCGCGATCAATCTGAGCGCTGCTTTGGCCGAGATTGGTCGTCGGGTCCTTCTGGTCGACCTCGATCCGCAGGGAAACGCTTCGACCGGGCTTGGCATTGGGCCGGAACAGCGCGAAGTCACGACCTATGATTTCATTCTGGGCGATGCCAAGGCCAAAGAGGCGATCCACGAAACAGATGTTGAGAATCTGTTTATTATCCCGGCGACGACTGACCTCAGCTCGGCTGATATCGAATTGATATCAAACGAAAAAAGAAGCTTTCTTCTCTATGATGCGCTGCGCGATCCCGCCTTGGCACAATTGGAATTCGATTACATCCTGATCGATTGCCCCCCGTCTCTGAGCATCCTTACGGTGAATGCGCTTGTCTCAGCCCATTCTGTCGTGGTGCCCCTTCAGTCCGAATTCTTTGCGCTTGAGGGGCTATCTCAACTGATGCTGACGATCCGCGAAGTGCGGGAGGCCGCCAATCCCAACTTGCGGATCGAAGGCATCGCCCTGACGATGCACGACAGGCGCAACAAGCTGTCCCATCAGGTTGAGGCGGATGCCCGCAACACTCTGGGGGAACTGGTGTTCAAGACCCTGATCCCCCGAAACGTGCGCGTCAGCGAGGCGCCGTCATTCGCGATGCCGGTCCTTGATTATGACAGCGGATCGACAGGGAGTGCCGCCTATCGGGCGCTTGCACAGGAAATCACGGCGCGGGAGCGCTAGGCAGGAGGAATGAACCATGGCTGACAAGACAACGCGATCCCGGGGTCTCGGGCGCGGTCTCTCTGCTCTGATGGCCGATGTTGCGCCGGCCGACGACCGTTCTGCACCGCGGGCCGCGGACAGATTGATCGCGATCGAGACGATTCAGCCGAATCCCGACCAGCCGCGGCGCCAGTTCGACGAAACAGCATTGTCCGAACTCGCGTCCTCGATCAAGGAACGGGGCATTATCCAGCCCCTTATCGTGCGGCCCGATCCCAGCGATGCCGGCATGTTCCAGATCGTCGCCGGTGAACGCCGGTGGCGCGCGGCCCAGATTGCGCAATTGCACGAAGTCCCGGCGCTTGTTCGTGACTACACCGATACCGAGGTTCTCGAAGTCGCGATCATCGAGAACATCCAGCGGTCTGATCTCAACCCGATTGACGAGGCCGCCGGCTATAGGCAGCTCATGGATCGCTTTGGTCATACCCAGGAACAATTGGCCACCGTTCTTGGCAAGAGCCGGAGCCATATCGCCAATCTCTTGCGGCTGCTGACGTTGCCCGATGAAGTGATGGCGTTTCTGATCGACGGTCGGCTGACAGCGGGTCACGCCCGTGCGCTTGTCGGACATGATGACGCCGCCGAACTTGCCCGCAGGATCATCAAGGGCGGCCTATCGGTTCGTGAGGCTGAAAAACTTGCGCGAGCCGGTGCCGCTCCCCGGAAAACCAGCGCGCCTGCCAAGGCCGAGAAGGATGCGGACACTGTTCAGATCGAACAGGAACTGGCTGCTACCTTGGGAATGGGTGTCAGCATTGACCACAAGCCAGGCCAAGAGGGGGGAACCCTGACCTTGCGCTATCGCGATCTGGAACAGCTGGACGATTTGCTCCGTGCACTATCCGGCGGTTAGTCCGACAGGATCTCCCGCAGGATTGAATTCAGGACGGCTCGACCTTGGGGCGTTGCGCGGATGTGTCCATCCCGCCTTTCCAGCAGATCAAGCGAAACCAACTTACTGATATTATTGAATAAAACGTCCCCACCCAATCGACTGAGCCGAATCTCGTCGATCCCGTCAGTCACACGCAGGCCCATCAGAAGGAACTCCGCCAATCGATCCGCATGATCGATCGTCTCCCGCAGCGCCTCACCTGATCCCGTTGTCTCGATCTTCTCGATCCACGCCCCGGGCGCAAGGGGAGTCTCTGTCGCCCAACGCGCACCATCGAGCGTCAGCCTTCCATGTGCCCCCGGACCAATGCCGACATAGTCGCCGCTTTTCCAATAGAGCAGATTGTGTCGGCTCTCGGCGCCCGGGCGGGCGTGGTTCGAAACCTCATACGCCGCAAACCCCGCCTCGCTGGTAACCTCCTGCGTCACATCCCACATATCGGCGGCGCGGTCCTCATCCGGCAGTCCACGCAGACGGCCGGCCGCGTAACGATCCCCAAAGGCTGTGCCTTCCTCGATCGTCAGCTGATAGAGCGACAGATGATCGACTGCCATGTCCAGCGCTCGTCGCAACTCGTCCTTCCAGCCCAGAAGGGTCTGTTCCTGCCGCGCATAGATCAGATCGAAACTCACCCGGTCGAACAGAGTTCGGGCCACGTCGAACGCAGCCATGGCATCAGCCACGTCATGGAGCCGGCCAAGCCGACGGAGATCGTCGTCATTCAGTGCCTGAATACCCATCGATATGCGGTTGATGCCTGCATCGGCATACCCCCCAAACCGAGCGGCCTCCACGCTGGTCGGGTTCGCTTCAAGTGTAATCTCGCAATCATTCGCGAACGGCCATGCGGCCCGCGCGGCATTCAGAACCCGGGCGACCGTCTCGGGTTGCATAAGGCTCGGCGTGCCGCCCCCGAAGAAGATGGAGCGCAAGACACGGCCATCTGTCTCGGCCGCGTAGCGCGCGATCTCACGTTCAAAGGCATCGGCCCATCGCGACTGATCGACATTGGCGACGACATGGCTGTTGAAATCGCAATAAGGGCATTTCGCCTGACAGAAGGGCCAGTGCACATACAGCCCAAACCCCGCCTCTTGCCAATCCTCAGCCAAAGCAGCCCTTCACGAATTTGGCAAAAGCATCCGCCCGGTGGCTGATCTTGTTCTTTTCCCAGCGGTCCATCTCGCCAAAGGTTTGGGTATAGCCATCGGGTTGAAAGATCGGGTCATAGCCGTGACCCTGATCGCCTCGCATCGGCCAGACGATCTGTCCGTCCATCCGGCCTTCGAACACCTCGTCATGACCATCCGGCCACGCCAAGACAAGAGTGCAGCAGAAACGCGCTTGACGTGGGGAAGGGGCGTCTACGGCCTCCAGCTCGGACCATGCCCGCTCCATGGCCATGACGAAGTCTCGGCCATTCGGCGTTTCCGCCCAGTCAGCGGTATGCACGCCCGGCCTGCCGCCCAAAGCTTCGATCTCGATCCCGGAATCATCGGCCAGCGCGGGCAGGCCCGTTGCCTTCGTAGCGGCATGTGCCTTGATCCGGGCATTGCCGATGAAGGTTTCTTCCGTCTCGTCGGGTTCAGGAAGGCCGTGATCGTCGTTCGACGTCACTCTCACACCGAATGGTTCCAGAAGTGCAGTAATCTCTTCGAGCTTGCCCTTGTTATGGGTCGCGACGACGATTTCGCGTTCCTCAAGGCGCCGGGTCATGTGCTGCACGCGGCCATTTGCATTGCGGCAAGCGTGTCGCAGCCTTCCGTCGCAAGATCGACCAACGCATCGAGTTCACTACGGGTGAATGTCGAACCTTCCGCCGACATCTGAACCTCGACCAGCTTGCCGCCTGTGATGACGAAATTCCCGTCGACGCCCGCTTCGCTATCTTCGGGATAATCAAGATCCAGAACCGGCTGCCCGGCATAAATCCCACAGCTGATCGCCGAGACCGGCGACACCAGCGGGTCAGATGTCACAAGACCCGCCGACATAAGCTGGTTCACAGCAAGTTTCAGCGCGACCCAGCCACCGGTGATCGATGCACAGCGGGTTCCGCCATCGGCCTGGATCACGTCGCAGTCCACGGTGATCTGCCGTTCGCCCAGCGCAGACCGGTCGACGCCGGCGCGAAGGGACCGCCCGATCAGGCGCTGAATCTCCTGCGTACGGCCGGATTGCGCGGCCTTGGCCTCGCGGCGCATGCGGCTGTGCGTGGCGCGGGGCAACATGCCGTATTCGGCCGTTACCCATCCCAGACCCGAATTCTTCAGAAAGGGAGGGACCCTTTCATCGATCGTCGCGGTACAGATCACATGTGTGTCACCCATCCGGATCAGGCATGATCCCTCCGCGTGGCGGTTGACGCCGATCTCGATCGAAACGTCCCGCATCTGGTTGGTATCACGTCCTGAAGGCCGCATGCCTGTCTCCCTTGGTCGCTGAATTCCTCGTCGCGGAATACGCTTCATCCACTGACTTGCCAACCCCGAGCGCCATGGCCATGTCTGAAGGGTGGCGCAGCAACGAACCGGCGATTGACGGCGCCTTACGGATAGCTTTAATTGCCGCGTTCCGGAGCATCAGAAATGTCCGAAAACCGACCGAAGATCGAAGAAATGAACGAACGGTCCCGCGAAGTTTTTCGCCGGGTCGTCGAAGGCTATCTCGAAACCGGATCGCCCGTCGGATCCCGCACGCTCACCCGCACATTGTCCGAGCAGGTCAGCGCCGCCACCATTCGTAACGTGATGCAGGATCTGGAGTATCTCGGCCTGCTCGACAGCCCTCATGTCAGTGCCGGGCGTATCCCGACCGAACTTGGCTTGCGGATGTTTGTCGATGGCCTGCTGGAGGTCGGAGATCTTGATCAGGCGGATCGCGCCCGCATCGACGAGACGCTGGGTTCGAACACCTCCGATGTTTCGTCACTTCTTGATCGTGTCGGCTCGGCGCTTTCGGGTGTCACTCACGGCGCAAGCCTTGTCCTGACGCCCAAGCACGAGGCCCCGATCAGGCACATCGAATTCGTCTCGCTCAGCCCCGATCGTGCGCTGGTTGTTCTGGTCTTTGCCGACGGTCATGTCGAGAATCGCATCTTTGCCCCGCCGCCGGGTCAGACCCCATCCTCGATGCGGGAGGCTGCGAATTTCCTCAATGCCGTGGCCGAAGGACGCACCCTGTCAGAGCTGTCCGGTGTCGTGACGTCTGAGATCGCGACCCGCCGGCAAGAGGTCGACAAGCTTGCCGCCGAACTGGTCGAAAACGGTCTCGCGACCTGGGTGAACAAGGGCGATGACGGCGAACGCCTTATCGTGCGGGGCCGAGGCAACCTGATCTCCGAGGATGGCGCCGAAATCGATCTTGACCGCATCCGGAGCCTGTTCGATGACCTTGAACGCAAGCGGGACATTGCCCAGTTTCTTGAATTGACCGAAACCGGCGAGGGTGTGCGCATTTTTATCGGCTCGGAGAACAAACTCTTTTCACTTTCGGGTTCCTCTTTGGTGGTTTCTCCATATATGAACGCCGACCGTAAGATCATTGGCGCCGTTGGCGTCATCGGGCCGACACGGCTCAACTATGGCCGCATCGTGCCGATCGTGGATTACACTGCGCAGCTGGTCGGCAAATTGCTGACTGACCGCACCTGAAGGGAAACGAAATGTCTGACCCCAAAGCCCAACCTCAAACGCTTGACGAACTCGCCGCCGAAGCAGACGCGATGGAGGCGGCTGGCGAAGAACCGTCCGGGTTCGACGCAGCCGATCAGGACGAGCTTGAGGCCCTGCGTGCAGAACGCGACGAATTCAAGGACCGCTTCATGCGGGCCCTCGCGGATGCCGAGAACACAAGAAAACGCGCCGACCGTGATCGTCGCGAAGCCGAGAATTACGGCGGCTCGCGGCTCGCGCGTGATTTGCTGCCGGTCTATGACAACCTCGACCGTGCGCTTCAATCGGTCACCGAGGAGCAGCGCGCCGGAAACGAGGCCCTACTCGAAGGGATCGAGCTGACGAAGTCAGAGCTTGTCAACGTGTTCAAGAAACATGGAATCGAGGCTGTTGCGCCAGAAGTCGGTGAAAAATTCGATCCGCAGGCGCATCAGGCAATGTTTGAAGCCCCTGTTCCCGGCACGAAAGCTGGTGAAATCATTCAGGTGATGACCGTTGGTTTCTACCTGCATGATCGCCTTCTGCGGCCCGCGCAGGTTGGAGTGTCGTCGACGCCGGCCGGCTGACGCCTATTCTTCTGCGCCGCTCAGCCCCTTCAATTCATAGATCAGCTCCAGCGCCTGCCTCGGCGTAAGTTCGTCAGGCAGGATCTCGCCAAGTCTTTCTTCCAGCGCGGATGCGGTCGGTGCGGGCGCTGGTGCCGCGTGCACCGGTGGCGCGGCCGAGAACAGGGGCAGATCGTCAACAAGGGCCTCCCTTGCGCGACCGCCTTCGCGCTCGCCCTTTTCCAGCGCCTCAAGAACGACGCGCGCACGTTCGACGACCGATGTGGGCAGCCCCGCCAGACGGGCGACCTGCACACCATAACTCCGATCCGCGGTGCCGCGCCGCACCTCATGCAGGAATATGACCTCCCCGTCCCATTCCTTGACGGTGACGGTCGCGTTGTCGACGCCATCCAGCCGCGACGCCAGCCCTGCCATTTCGTGGTAATGCGTCGCAAAGATCGCGCGGCAGCGATTGACTGCCTCCAGATGTTCCAGCGTGGCCCAGGCGATGGACAGGCCATCATAGGTCGCCGTCCCGCGCCCAATCTCGTCGAGGATCACGAGCGCACGGTCGTCCGCCTGATTCAGGATCGCCGCGGTTTCAACCATCTCGACCATGAAGGTGGAACGACCGCGCGCCAGATCATCCGATGCCCCGACGCGGCTGAAGATCTGGCTCACGATCCCGATCCGTGCGGATTTGGCCGGCACATAGGCGCCCATCTGGGCCAGAAGCGCGATCAGGGCGTTCTGCCTCAGAAACGTCGATTTGCCCGCCATGTTCGGCCCGGTCAAAAGCCAGATCGGGGCGGGACCAAGATCACAATCGTTGGCAACGAACGCCTCGCCCGATTTCCGCAACGCCTCTTCCACGACGGGATGACGACCACCGAGGATTTCGAAGTCGCGGCTTTCGTCGACCACGGGCCGGCACCAGTTTTCGGCCCGGGCAATCTCGGCCAGGGCAGCGGCAAGATCGATCTCGGCCAGCGCGCGCGCAAGCGCCGAAAGGGCAGGGGCAGACCCTATAATCGCCTCTCGCAGGCTGGAATAGTGACGTTTTTCGATCTCGATCGCGCGAGACCCGGCATTGAGGATCCGGGTTTCCAGTTCGTTCAGATCGACAGTCGTGAACCGGACCTGATTTGCCGTCGTCTGACGATGGATGAACGTCTCGCTCAGAGGAGGAGCCAGCATCTTTGCCGCGTGGGTGGCCGTTGTTTCGATGAAATAGCCCAACACATTGTTATGCTTGATCTTGAGCGACGAGACGCCCGACAATTCGGCATACTTTGTCTGCATCCCCGCGATCACGCCCCGCCCCTCGTCGCGCAGGGTGCGGGCCTCATCAAGTTCGGGGTCAAATCCCTGCGCGATGAAACCGCCATCCCGTGTCAGAAGGGGCGGTTCGGCGACAAGAGCAGATTCCAGTGTCTCGACAAGGCTAGCGTGGCCCAACAGGTCCTTTGCGGCGTCTGACAGAAGTGTCGGAAGTTCCCGTCTGTCGAACATCCCGGCGATCTGTTCGGCCACTTCGAGCGTGTTGCGGATCGCGGCCATGTCCCGGGGGCCCGCACGATCCAGCCCCAACCGGGACAATGCCCTGTCCACGTCATGTGCGCCCCGCAAAGCGGACCGGATATCCGCGCGGAACCTGTCATCCCCGACGAAAAATCCGACGGCCTCTTGCCGTGATGAGATGTCGGCGATCCGGCAGGAGGGTGACGCGAGCCGGAGTTCCAGAAGCCGGGCGCCCGTCGCCGTCACTGTCCTGTCGATCGTGGCAAGAAGTGATCCGGCCCGCCCGCCCGCGTTCGCATGGGTCAGCTCTAGGCTTCGGCGCGTCGCGGCATCGATCTGAATCACGGGACTGTCGGTTTCCTGAACCGGAGGCCGCAAGAGGGGCAACTTTCCCTTCTGGGTGATGTCGAGATATTCGATCAGCCCGGACAGCGCCCCGGTCTCGGCCCGGCCAAAGCTGCCGAACGCCTCGAGTGAGGCCACGCCATACAGATCGCACAGACGCTTTTCGCCGTTGGTGCTGTCGAATGCAGACCGGCCAAGGGGCGTCAGCGCGACCCCCATATCCGATATCGTCTCCGCAAGCTCGGCTTCGAGGCTCTCGGGCACGATGATTTCGCGCGGGCCCAGACGCGCCAGTTCGGGCCCGAGCCGCAAACGGGGGCAGGACAGTACTGACACCGCCCCGGTCGAGATATCGACCCATGCCAACGCGCCAGCGTCGCGGACCATCGTATAGCTGGCCAGAAAATTGTGCCGCCGTGCATCAAGAAGCGAATCCTCGGTCAGCGTGCCCGGCGTGACCAGCCGCACGACATCACGCTTGACCACGGCCTTTGATCCGCGCTTCTTCGCCTCTGACGGATCTTCAAGCTGTTCGCAGACAGCCACGCGAAATCCCTTGCGGATCAGCGTCAGGAAATAGCCTTCTGCCGAATGCACCGGGACGCCGCACATCGGGATATCGTCGCCCAGATGTTTGCCCCGCTTTGTCAGCGCGATGTCGAGCGCCTCGGCCGCCGCGACGGCATCGTCGAAGAACATTTCGTAGAAATCGCCCATACGGTAGAACAACAGCGCGTCGGGATACCCCGCCTTGATGTCGAGATACTGCGCCATCATCGGCGTGACGGTCTCTGCCTTTGTCACGTCAAGCCCCCCAAGCCATGCCCGCCGGCAGACCGTATCATCGCGATTCTGGCGATGAAACCTGCTCCATGACTTGAAATCACCTTCGCAGTTCCGTCTAACGTGCCGGACGGCGAACAAAAGCCGGCCGAGGGAGGAAACCGATGCCAAAACCCCGCTTTACGCGCGAAGATGCGCTTGCCTTTCACATGGAGCCGACACCCGGAAAATGGGAGGTTCAGGCCACCGTGCCTATGGCGACACAGCGCGATCTGAGCCTTGCGTATTCTCCCGGCGTCGCCATCCCCTGCGAAGAGATCGCGGCCAACCCAGAAACGGCCTATGATTATACGAACAAGGGCAACCTTGTTGCGGTGATTTCGAACGGGACGGCTGTTCTTGGGCTTGGAAATCTAGGCGCGCTGGGCTCCAAGCCGGTGATGGAAGGCAAATCCGTCCTGTTCAAGCGGTTCGCCGATGTGAACTCCATCGATATCGAACTGGACACCGAAGACCCCGAAGAATTCATCAAGGCCGTTCGACTGATGGGCCCGACTTTCGGCGGCGTGAACCTCGAGGATATCAAGGCGCCCGAATGCTTTATCATCGAACAGGCGCTGAAAGAGCAGATGGACATCCCCGTCTTTCATGACGATCAGCACGGAACGGCCGTGATCTGTGCGGCGGGTCTGATCAACGCGCTGCATATTTCCGGGAAAAAGATCGAAGACTGCCGCATCGTCCTGAACGGCGCTGGTGCTGCGGGCATCGCCTGTATCGAGCTTCTCAAGGCGATGGGCGCGCGGCACGAGAATTGTATCGCCTGCGATACCAAGGGCGTTATCTATCAGGGCCGCACCGATGGCATGAACCAATGGAAATCGGCTCATGCGGTGAAAACCGACCTGAGGACGCTGGAAGAGGCGATGAAAGGCGCGGATGTGTTTCTTGGCGTGTCGGCCAAGGGTGCCGTCACCCAAGAGATGGTTCAGGCCATGGCCGACAACCCGGTCATCTTCGCCATGGCGAACCCCGATCCAGAAATCACCCCCGAAGAGGCGCACGAAGTTCGCCCCGACGCGATCGTTGCCACCGGACGGAGCGATTATCCCAACCAGGTGAACAACGTCCTAGGATTTCCCTACCTCTTTCGCGGCGCGCTCGACATCCACGCCCGCGCCATCAACGACGAGATGAAGATCGCCTGTGCCGAGGCCCTTGCCGCACTTGCACGCGAAGAGGTGCCTGATGAGGTTGCGGTGGCCTATGGCAGAAAACTGACATTCGGGCGTGACTATATCATCCCCACGCCGTTCGATCCTCGCCTGATCCACCGCGTTCCGCCGTCGGTGGCGCGTGCCGGAATGGCGACAGGAGTTGCTCGACGTCCGATCATCGACATGGACGGGTATGAAGAGGCGCTCAAGGTCCGCATGGATCCGACAGCCTCGATCCTGCGCGGCATTCATGCCCGGGCCCGGTCTTCGCAATCGACGATGATCTTCGCCGAAGGCGATGATCCCCGCGTCCTGCGGGCGGCCGTCGCCTACCAGAGATCCGGATATGGGCGGGCCCTCGTCGTCGGGCGTCAGAGCGATGTGGCCGACAAGCTGACGGCCGAGGGGTTGGAGGATGCCGTTCGGGAACTTCATGTCGTCAACGCCGCGAATACCGAACATCTCGAGACCTATAAGTCGTTCCTTTACAACAGGTTGCAACGCAAGGGGCACGACCATCAGGATATCCACCGGCTTGCGGCGCGTGACCGGCATGTCTTTGCCGCGTTGATGCTGGCGCATGGCCATGGCGACGGGATGGTGACGGGCGCCACCCGAAAATCCGCGCATGTTCTGGAACTGGTGAACCATGTCTTCGACGCCGGGCCGCATGATGGCGCAGCGGGTGTCTCCGTCGTCATGCATCGTGGGCGGATTGTCCTGATCTCGGACACGCTGGTGCATGAATGGCCAGACGAGAACGATCTGGCCGACATCGCCGAACGCGGTGTTGGCGTGGCGCGGCTTCTTGGTCTGACGCCGCGGGTTGCGTTCCTGTCATTCTCGACCTTTGGCTACCCGGTGTCGGAACGCGCGGAAAAGATGCACCGCGCGGCGAGCGTGCTTGATCGGCGCGGGGTCGATTTCGAGTACGAAGGAGAAATGACGGTCGATGTGGCCCTGAACCCCAAGGCGATGGATCACTATCCGTTTTCACGTCTGACGGGGCCCGCGAATGTTCTTGTTGTGCCGGCGCGGCATTCGGCATCGATCTCGGTCAAGCTGATGCAGGAAATGGCAGGCGCAACCGTCATCGGCCCCATTCTCACGGGCATCGACAAGCCGATTCAGATCTGTTCGACCGTCTCGACGACGAACGACATTCTGAACATGGCGATCATGGCCGCCTGCAACCTGCGCTAGGCCGAGATCGACCCGTCTTCGCCTGTCTCCATCAGGTACTGGATGCAGGCGACCTTCTGGTCGTCTGCGCGAACCATGTGTGTCTGGATCGCGAAGCCCAATGCGATCGCGATGGCGAGGGTCGTCAGCTTTGCGCTGTCACGGCAGGATTTGGTGCAATCTGTCATTGTTCATCTCCTTGGTCCCAGCATCGTGCCTTGGCGGCCGCCGCGCAATTCATGCCGAGGATAGTTCACGCTCTGTTTACCCCTTGGAACAATCGATCGCCGGTCCTAGCCTGACCGAAAAAGGAGCCTCCGAATGGAAGATCACGTCACCACGCACCAGGCCGAAGAGGATGCCCGCAACGAGCGGATCCTGATCTGGGTCAACGGCGAGCTGAAGCCCAAGGCAGAGGCTTTGGTCAGCGTCTATGATTCAGGCTTCATGCTTGGCGACGGGGTATGGGAAGGGCTTCGTCTCTACGACGGGCGCTGGGCGTTTCTCGGCGAACACCTCGATCGCCTGTTCGAAGCGGCGCTGGCGATCGACCTCGAAATCGGGATGGATCGTGCCGCCATCACCGAGGCCCTGGAAAGAACCCGCCGCGCCAACGGGATGCGCACGGATGCCCATGCGCGGTTGATGGTGACGCGTGGGGTCAAATCCCGCCCGTTCCAGCATCCCGCCCTGTCGCGCCAGGGGCCGACCGTCGTGATCATCATCGAACATTCGAAACCGTCTCTGCCAAGGCCGATCCGCCTTGCGACGGTGCCACACATGCGGGGCCTGCCGATGACACAGGATCCCAAGCTGAATTCCCATTCCAAACTGAATTGCATCCTGGCGTGCATCGCCGCCGAAAAGGCCGGCGCGGACGAGGCCCTGATGCTGGATGTGCATGGGTTCGTGAACACGACGAATGCCTGCAACTTCTTCATTGTCCGAAAGGGCGAAGTGTGGACGTCGACCGGCGATTATTGCATGAACGGCATCACCCGCCAGAAGGTAATCGATGTCTGCCGTGCCGACGGGATCCCTGTGTTCGAACGCAATTATTCCCTTGTCGATACCTATGGCGCGGACGAGGCCTTCCTGACCGGCACCTTCGGCGCCCAGACCCCCGTGGGCCAGATTGATGGTCGCCAGATCGGGACTGGCACCCTTGGCCCCGTCACCGAACATATCCGGGCCCTCTACAAGGATCTTGTCGCAAGAGATGCGGGCCGACGCGGCAATCCGGCGGAGCGCTGATCGTGAAGATCGCCATGTGGTCCGGCCCGCGGAACCTGTCGACCGCGATGCTGTATGCCTTCGGAAACCGGTCTGATTTCGCGGCGTGGGACGAGCCCTTCTATGCCGCCTACCTTGCACAATCGGGGATCGATCACCCGATGCGGGACGAGGTTCTTGCCGCCTATGAAACCGATCCCGAGGTCATCGCCCGGCTTTGTGCCGGGCCAGTGCCCGACGGAAAGGCGCATTGGTACATGAAACACATGACGTTTCACATGCTGCCGGGCTTTTCGCTCGATTGGGCCGAGGGCTGCGTGAACGTTCATCTGATCCGGCACCCGGCCCGTGTTGTGGCCAGCTATCTTGCGAAACGCGAAAACCCCGCGTTTGACGATATCGGGTTTCGCCAGCAGGTCGAGTTCTACCACCGCTTTCCCGGGCCGGTGATCGACAGCGCGCTGATCAGGCGCGATCCGGAAACCATGCTGAAGAAACTGTGCGCCGAGGTTGGGCTTGATTGGGATCCGGCGATCCTGTCATGGCAAGCCGGCCCACGCGATTTCGACGGTGTCTGGGCACCACATTGGTATGGCGCGGTGCATCGTTCGACGGGTTTTGCCGCAGCGGAGGGCCCGCTGCCCGAGCTTGATGGCCCGGGGGCAGACCTCGTGCGTCAGGCCTTGCCCTATTACGAGGAACTGTCGGCCAGAACGCTCCGCTGATCCTGCGCGATGACCAGCACGAGGTAGCCCGACAGAACGGCGGCAAAGAAGCACCAGACGGAAATCAGCGCATAATCATAGAAAAGGGAGGTCACCACCAGCGAGGCCGCGACCAGACCCCCAAAGATCTGGATCCGCCTGTCAGATGAAAGGATCAACGCGCCAATGATGATCGCGCCATAAGCCAACCGGATCGCGCCCACGTTGAATTCGGTTTTCATGTTCAGGGCGACATCATAGTCGATCGACCGGCTTACGATCGATACGGTCAGGCTTTCTGGAAAAACGAGCACGGGCAGATAAATGGCCAGGCCCAGAAGCGTGCCCAAACCGCAAAGCACGGCCATCATGCGCGATCTGATCCGATCATCCTCGATCAGCCAGACCGACAGGGGAACCCAGAAGAGCCAGAAGAAATGCGAAAAGAACATGAACCCGCGCGCGGCGAGTTCGGTCATCGCAGTGTTCTCGGTCGTCAGCCCCAGCCAGACGAACCCTTCGAAAACCTGCTGTATCCCGAAGGCCATCGGATAGACGGCGAACGGCATCCAGTTGTTTTCTGATCGCCGGGCTTTCGACAGGGCAAAGGCGCCGGTCGGTATCAATGCCCCGCCGAGGGCGAAACTCGCAGTTGCGGAAAAGCACATGATCTTCTCCTGTCAGCGCGGGAAACCGATCCGCGCTGACGCCTACCTTACGACGGCCGGAGAGATTCGCAAAACTGCCCGATCAGCCCAGCCGTCGTTTCCGCGCCGCCAGCAGTTTCAGCCGCAGCGCGTTCAGCTGGATGAACCCCTGTGCATCGGTCTGATCGTAAGCGCCGGCATCCTCTTCGAAGGTGACGTGCGCTTCGGAATACAGCGAATTCTTTGACCAGCGGGCCACGGTCCGCGCCGAACCCTTGTAAAGCTTGAGCCGGACGGTACCGGAGACATGTTCCTGGCTCTTGTCGATCAGGGCCTGCAGCATCTCGCGCTCGGGGGAGAACCAGAAGCCATTGTAGATCAGTTCCGCATAGCGGGGCATGATCGAATCCTTCAGGTGGCCCGCACCACTGTCGAGCGTGATCTGTTCGATGCCGCGATGCGCCTCGAGAAGGATCGTGCCGCCGGGCGTTTCATAGACGCCCCGCGATTTCATGCCGACGAAACGATTTTCCACAAGATCGAGCACGCCGATACCATGCTTGCCGCCCAGTTCGTTCAGACGCGTCAGGATCGTGGCAGGCGACATCGCTTCGCCGTTGATCGCGACCGCATCGCCGCGTTCAAAGGTGATTTCGACCATCTCGGGCGTATCGGGCGCATCTTCGACCCGAACGGTCCTTTGTAGCACATAATCGGGCGCTTCTTCCGCCGGATCCTCCAGAACCTTGCCTTCCGATGAGGTGTGCAAGAGGTTCGCATCCACCGAGAACGGGGCCTCGCCGCGCTTGTCCTTGGCAATCGGGATCTGGTTCTTTTCGGCGAAATCCAGAAGCTTCGTCCGGCTTGAGAGATCCCATTCGCGCCAGGGCGCGATCACCTTGATATCGGGGTTGAGCGCATAGGCCGACAATTCGAACCGGACCTGATCGTTGCCCTTGCCCGTCGCGCCATGTGCCACGGCATCAGCACCGGTTTCGGCCGCGATCTCGACCAGTCGCTTGGAGATCAGGGGCCGGGCAATCGAGGTTCCCAGAAGGTAGAGACCCTCGTAGAGCGCATTGGCACGGAACATCGGAAAGACGAAGTCTCGGACGAATTCTTCGCGGACATCTTCGATGAAGATCTCGGACGCGCCCATCATCTCGGCTTTCTTGCGGGCGGGCTCCAGCTCCTCGCCCTGGCCCAGATCGGCGGTAAAGGTCACGACTTCGCAGCCGTATTCCGTCTGCAGCCATTTCAGGATGATCGACGTGTCGAGCCCGCCGGAATAGGCGAGGACCACTTTCTTCGGTGCGGAACCCTTGGCAGGCATCGTTGTTCACTCCATCTGGTCTGTCAGCGGCCTCGCGTTATCGGGAAATCGACGCCGGGGCAAGCGAGCCCGACGTTGACTATACCACGATCCACATGCAACGACCTGTGCATCGCAAAAAAGGATGATCAATGAGCGCTCGACTGGTTCTGCACAGCTTCAGGCTCTTGTTCCGGAACTTCACCGAAGCCCTGAAGGTATCGGTCGCACCGCTGGTCCTTGCGATTCTTCTCGGCATCGCGGCGTTTTCGGTGTCGGGCGTAACGCCGGCCATGATCGCGATGGCGTCGTTCACCGGGCGGCTGCCGCCGAACGGTCTGCTTGCGATCCTGTTCATCGGCGTCGTGATGCTGTTCACGTTTTCATGGATCGCGGTGGCATGGCACCGGTTTGTCCTGCTGGAGGAATATCCCGGATACGTTCCCGCGGTCACGGACCGGCCGATATGGCCCTATGTCTGGCGCACCCTTGGCCTTGGCCTTCTGATGTTCATGGTGATGACGTTCCTGTCGATCATCGTGGGCATGATCCTGCCTCTGACGGGAGAGGGAGCCGTCGGCGTTGTTGCACTCTTTATCGGAACGGCGCTGACCTACTTCTGGCTTCGGTCTGCCCTGATCCTGCCGGCAATCGCCGTCGGCGAAGAGTTGAAACTGCGTGACGCCTGGACTGTCTCCGGTCCGAGCAGCGGGGCAATCTTTGGCGTGGCGCTGATCCTCGTGGGCCTGAACCTGATGGTGGGCATGGTCCAGCAAACGCTGATCCCGTCCGGTGCTGTCGCGGTCATCGTAAGCCTTGCCGTGGGATGGATGACCCTGATGCTCGGGTCGAGCATCCTGACCACGCTATATGGCCACCTCGTTCAGAACAGACCGCTGGTCTGAAGCGACAACACGAATTCCGCATCACCTTCGTTGGCGAGTAGCGACACGGCCTCCATCGCCGGAAGCCAGAGGGCGGTGTGACCCGCCTCGATCGGCGGGCCGTGCCTGCGGGCGGGGCGCGCCACGTAGATGTGGCAGACCTTCTCGGCCCAAAGATCGTATTCCGGCATATAGGTGAACCGCCGGAACGCACCGAGCCGTCGGGGTGGGGCGATCCGCCAGCCGGTTTCCTCGAACACTTCGCGATGCAGGGCGGTGATCGGATGTTCGCCCGGATCAATGCCGCCACCGGGCAACTGGATTTCGTCATGCGGGTCGGCCTGATGGGTCAGCAGCAGATCGCCCCCCCGGGGCAGGATCGCATAGACACCCGGTCGCCGGGTGTAGCGTTTGTCGTTGCGCGGGGGGAGCCCATACCGTCTCGTCATATCAGCCAACCCTTGGTCGTTTGCTTGCCGGTTCTATATCGACGCGGTATGCCGATTCCCACCCAGTAAGGAAAGCACATGACCCTTGGCGCCCGTATTGCCTGGGACGACACCATTCTGCCGTTCCAGCTTGATAAATCCGACATCCGTGGCCGCATCGCGCGGCTCGACGGGGTGCTTGATCGTGTGCTTGAACAGCATGATTATCCACCCCAGATCGAAGCGCTTGTCGCCGAAATGGCCCTCTTGACCGCGTTGATCGGTCAAACGGTCAAATTGCGATGGAAACTGTCGCTTCAGGTGCGGGGCGATGGCCCGGCGCGGCTGATCGCGACCGATTACTATGGCCCGACCGACGAAGGAGAGCCTGCGCGCATCCGGGCCTATGCCAGCTTTGACGAGGATCGTCTGGATCCGGATGCCGATCCGTTCAGCCTGATCGGCAAAGGGTATTTCGCGATCCTGATCGATCAGGGTCAGGGCACCACACCTTATCAGGGGATCACCCCGATTGCGGGCGGATCGCTTCTGTCCTGCGCAGAGACCTACTTCGCGCAATCAGAGCAGCTTCCGACACGGTTCGCCTTGTCCTTCGGGCGGTCGACCCTTGCCGGCGAGGGCGAATCGTGGCGCGCAGGCGGCGTGATGCTTCAGCACATGCCCAAGGCGTCGCCCTTTGCCCAGGATGGCGGATCGGGCGAAGACGGCCTGATGGCGGCCGAAGACATCCTCGACAAGGAAGAGGGTGAAGACTGGAACCGGGCCAACCTGCTTCTCGACACGGTCGAGGACATGGAACTGATCGGCCCGTCCGTCCAGATGACCGATCTTCTGGTCCGGCTGTTCCACGAAGAGGGGCCAAGGGTCTATGATCCCCAGCCACTGGTCTTTGGCTGTTCATGTTCGGCCGAGAAGGTCAGGCAAAGCCTGTCGATCTATTCGGCGCGGGATATCGGTCACATGACGACCGAGACGGGCATCGTGACCGCGGATTGCCAGTTCTGTGGCGCACATTACGAATTTGATCCGGCGACCCTTGGCTTCGAGGCCACGAAGTCGCCGGACGAAGACGAATAGCCATGGCCGGAACCGATCGGATCGAAGATATCGTCCGGGCCCTTGACGGGCCCGGGCCGACGTCTTCCGATTTCGATCTGAACCCGGAGGTGGTGCTTCCGCCGGGCCGCACGCTTCGGAACGCCGGTGTTCTTTGCGCGATCGAGGATCATCCCCGAGGACCGATGATCATCCTCACCAAACGTTCCGCGCGGCTGAAACACCACCCCGGGCAGATCGCCTTTCCGGGTGGCAAGCAGGACGAGACCGACGCCGATCCCGTGGACGCCGCCCTGCGCGAGGCCGAAGAAGAGATCGGCCTTCCCAGAGATTTGGTCGAGGTTCTGGGCATGATGTCCGCCCATGAAACGGTAACGGGCTTCATGGTGACGCCGGTGATCGGCCGCGTGACCGCGCCGTTCGAGGATCGACCCGAAATGGGCGAGGTCGACGAGGTCTTTCGCGTGCCTCTGTCGCATGTGACCGACACGGGCAGGTTCCGGATCGAGGGGCGGCGATGGCGCGGGAGTATCCGTCACTATTACACCGTCCCCTATGGCCCCTATTACATCTGGGGAGCCACGGCCCGTATCCTGCGCACTCTGGCCGAGAGGATTGACCGGTGACCCGCCTTCGGGCGCCATTCCTCGATGATCCAGCGGCCAAGGCCGTCATGTCGATGCTGACGCAGGCCGGGTATCAGGCGTGGTTCGTAGGTGGATGCGTTCGCAACGCCCTGATGGACCGATCCGTGAACGACCTTGACGTGACGACAGACGCCCTTCCCGAAAGGGTGATCGAACTGGCCGATGAGGCGGGGCTTCGCGCGGTGCCGACCGGTATCGATCACGGCACGATCACCGTCATCTCGGGCGGGATGCCGTTCGAGATCACGACCTTCCGGCGCGATGTGGCCACCGACGGCAGACGCGCGACCGTCGCCTTTTCCGACACGATCGACGAGGATGCGGCCCGCCGGGATTTCACGATGAACGCGATCTATGCCGCACCTGATGGGACGCTTGCCGATCCTGTGGGTGGGCTACCGGACCTCGAGGCGCGCAAGGTCCGGTTCATCGGGGACCCTGCCCTGCGGATCGAAGAGGACTACCTTCGCATTCTCAGGTTCTTTCGGTTCCACGCCATTTACGGCGATCCGTCGGGCGGCATCGATCCCGAGGGGCTCGCCGCCTGCACCACCCATCTTGACGGTCTGCCGCGCCTGTCGCGCGAAAGGGTCGGGGCCGAGATGATGAAGCTTCTCGCCGCGCCCGACCCGGCGCCATCGCTGGCCAGTATGCAGGCCTCCCACGTGCTGACGACGGTCTTGCCGGGCGCATCCGCCGAATACGTGACGATCCTCGTTCACCTC
Organism: Alexandriicola marinus; assembly: GCF_004000435.1. Classification (GTDB taxonomy): domain Bacteria; phylum Pseudomonadota; class Alphaproteobacteria; order Rhodobacterales; family Rhodobacteraceae; genus Alexandriicola; species Alexandriicola marinus. Next base: position 879,372 of record NZ_RBVZ01000002.1, on the reverse strand, counting down.
GAAGAGGGGCGCGAGCCCGACGCGGTTCGACGGCTTGCGGCGTTGGGCGGCGAAGATGTTGCCGAACGTCTTCGGCTCAGCAAGGCCAATGCTCGCCGGCTTACCACTCTGCGGGAGGCCGCGCTGGGCGATTGGGGCATGGCTGAAATGGGATACCGTCTTGGTGCGACCGATGCCGAGGATGCGGCCCTTGTGAGGTCTGCGCTGATGCAGCAGGCCCTGACTTCCGGGCAGATCGAGGCGCTGCGGGATGCCGCGGATCAGACGTTCCCGGTCAGCGCCCGCGACCTGATGCCCGAATATGGTGGTCCCGCCCTCGGAGAGAGGCTCAGAACCCTTGAGGAGCGCTGGATCGCGTCCGGGTTCGAAATGTCGAAAGAGGCCCTGTTGGCGCCCGGGCCGGATTGAGGGATGACAGAGGCCGAGCTTTTGTGTAATCGAAAGGGGCTTTAAGGGAGGCTGCAATATGAAGAACGGGATCCGTATACCAACATCGTGATTGGTCCGATCCCGTCGTGGTGGCCCGATCCGGCCACAAAGTCTTCAGATTGTATTCGCTCATTCAGGGGCGCCCCCCATGTTCCGCTTCTTTGAAAATCTCGTCGATCCTTACGTCGATTATCCCGAAAACGACACGCCGCCGAGGCGGCTCTATCCGTTCCTAAAGATCTATGCCGAACCGTTTCGCGGGGTCTTTGTCGTCACGGCAATCGGCGCGGTTCTGGCCGCGGCTGCCGAAGTCTGGCTGATCTACTATCTTGGCCGGATGGTCGATTTCCTGTCGCGATCAGAGCCGGCGGAGGCCTGGGCCGCACATGGAACAGAGCTGATCCTTGTCGCGCTGTTCGTGCTCTTGATCCGTCCCGCGGTGCATGTCTTTCAGATCGCACTTCTCAACCAGTCGATCCTGCCGAATTTCGGAACTCTGGTCCGCTGGCGCGCGCATCGTCACGTGTTGCGGCAATCCATCGGCTGGTTCGAGAATGATTTCGCAGGCCGCATCGCCAACCGCATCATGCAGACCCCGCCCGCCGCCGGCGAAGCCGTGTTCCAGATGTTCGACGCGATCGCCTTTTCGCTGGCCTATATCATCGGCGCGGCGTTGCTGCTGGGTGATGCGGATCCCCGTCTGATCCTGCCGATGATGCTCTGGCTGATCCCCTATATCTTTCTCGTGCGCTGGGTCATCAAACGGATCGGCCCTGCGTCGGAGGCGGCCTCTGCGGCGCGCAGCGCGGTTACGGGCCGGGTGGTCGACAGCTATACCAACATCCATTCGGTCAAGATGTTCGCCCACCATGATCGCGAGATCGACTATGCCCGCGAGGCGATCGAGGATTCGCGCCGCACATTCCAGGTGGAAATGCGGCTCTATACCATCATGGATGTCGCTTTGGTGACGATGAACGGTGTCCTGATCGTCGGCGTCGTGGGCTATGCGATCTGGCTTTGGCTGGGTGCGACGGCGACGGTCGGGGTCGTCGCGGCGGCCACCGCCCTGACCCTGCGCCTGAATGCGATGTCGGGCTGGATCATGTGGGCCGTTTCGAACTTCTTCCGCAATCTTGGGGTCGTCGCCGAAGGAATGCAGACGATCGCTCAGCCGATCACGCTGGTCGACAGGCCGGATGCCAGACCGCTGTCCCCGGGTCCGGGGGAAATCCGGATCGAGCATCTGAGCCACCATTACGGGCGCGAGGCTGGTGGCCTTCGGGACGTATCGCTTGTCATCGGGGCCGGGCAGAAGGTGGGGCTCGTCGGGGCATCGGGCGCGGGTAAATCCACACTCGTGAAGCTGATCCTGCGGTTCTATGACCCGGAAGAGGGGCGCATCCTGCTGGACGGGCAGGATATCACCCGCGTCACACAGGACAGTCTGCGCCTTCAGATCGGCATGGTTCAGCAAGACAGCGCGCTGCTTCATCGGTCGGTACGAGAAAACATCCTGTACGGATCGCCCGACGCATCGGAGGACGCGATGCTGGAGGCCGCCCGCAAGGCAGAGGCGCATGATTTCATCGTCGGGCTTGAAGATAGTGACGGGCGCCGTGGCTATGAGGCGCGGGTTGGTGAACGCGGGGTCAAGCTTTCGGGCGGCCAGCGTCAACGCATCGCACTGGCGCGGGTGATCCTGAAGGATGCGCCGATCCTGCTTCTGGACGAGGCGACATCGGCGCTCGATTCCGAGGTCGAGGCTGCGATCCAGTCGACCCTTTACGGGATGATGGAAGGCAAGACAGTGATTGCCATTGCACACCGGCTTTCGACCATTGCGCAGATGGACCGGATCGTCGTGATGGATCAGGGCCGCATCGTCGAGGACGGAAGCCACGCCGATCTTCTGGCCAAAGGCGGCATCTATGCGCGTCTGTGGCGGCGTCAGTCGGGCGGTTTCATCGGGCAGGATGTCGGCACCGCCAACGATGCGGCGGAATAGGGCGATGGGTATCCGCAGCTTTGTCCGCCGCATCGAGGATATGCCTGACCCTTTCGAGGAACGGCCAAGGGGGGAAACGCCGCCCGCACAACCGATGAGGTTCCTGCTGGATCAGCTCGGCAGCTATCGCACGATCCTGATCTATGCCGCGATCCTCGGCACCGCCGTCGCGGTGCTGGAGCTTGGGTTGATCTGGTATGCGGGCCGCCTGGTCGATCTGATGGCGAACGGCCCCGAGGGGTTCTGGCAGGAACACGGGGGCGAGGTGATCCTTGCCGCCGTTCTGTTCCTGCTGCTCAGACCTCTGACGATCGCGGTCAACTCGGCCCTCCTGTTCTGCGGTATCTCGACGAACATGATGCCCCAGGTGCGCTGGCGGGCGCATCGGCACATGCTGGGTCAACCGGTCAACTTCTTTCAAAGCGATTTCGCCGGACGGCTGTCGAACCGGGTGATGAACATCGGGTTCGCCGTGGAGGATTCAGTCTTTCTGGGGTTCGAGGCGTTCTGGCAGGCCGGTGCATTTGCCATTGCGACGCTGATTCTGCTTCTGGGGATGGATTGGCGTCTGGCACTGCCGCTCGCGCTTTGGATCGCGCTTTTCGTCCTGTTCGTCGTGACGTTCGCGCCCGCCACCAAGCGGGCATCGGAAAAGTTCAACCAGGTCAATTCACAGACCTCGGGTCGGATCGTCGACAGCTATAGCAACATCGAAACGGTCAAACTGTTCGCCGATGCCCGGCGTGAAGAGGCTTATGCGCTGTCGATCCTGCGCAGGCTGCGCCTTCGGTTCGGGGTGCTGATGCAGTTGTTTGCCTTTCAGCAAAGCGCGATGGCGGCCTTCAACTCGGCAGCGATGCTCATGGTGATCGGCCCGGCCCTTTGGCTATGGTCGAGCGGTGCACTCTCCATCGGGGAGGTGGCGGCGGCAATCGCCATGGCGCTCCGGCTCAACACGATGACCGGATGGATCATGTGGATGACGATCCGGACCTATGAGCATTTTGGCGTCATGGCCGAGTCGCTGCAAAGTATTGCTGTCAAACAGACCGTCACCGATGTGCCGAACGCGCCGGCGCTGAAAGTCGACAAGGGGGAAATCCGGGTCGAGAGCGTGTCGCATCACTATGGCAAGGAGGCGGGTGGCCTCGATCACGTGAACCTCGTGATCGAGGGTGGTCAGCGGGTCGGGCTGGTCGGGCCATCCGGGGCAGGCAAATCGTCATTGGTGAACCTGATCCTGCGTTTCCGTGATATCGAGGACGGCCGCATCCTGATCGATGGTCAGGATATCTCGGGTGTCCGGCAGGATACGCTGCGCGGGGCGATCGGGATGGTGACGCAGGATTCATCCCTCCTGCACCGGTCGGTCAGGGCGAACCTGCTGTATGGGCGACCCGATGCCACCGAAGAGCAGATGATCAGCGCTGCCAAAAAGGCGGAGGCCCATGATTTCATCCTCGGACTGGAGGATCCCAAGGGACGGAGGGGCTACAACGCTCATGTGGGCGAACGCGGGGTCAAGCTGTCGGGCGGGCAGCGTCAGCGGATCGCCCTCGCGCGGGTTCTGCTGCGCGATGCGCCGATCCTTGTTCTGGACGAGGCGACTTCGGCGCTTGATTCCGAGGTTGAATCCGTCATCCAGAACGCGCTCGATTCCGCAATGGAGGGCAAGACCGTCATCGCCATCGCGCACCGGCTTTCGACGATCGCGAAGATGGACAGGATCATCGTGATGCAGAACGGGCGGATCGTCGAGGATGGAACCCACGATGGGCTTTTGGAACAGGGCGGGCTATATGCTCAATTCTGGAGCCGTCAGTCGGGCGGGTTCCTCAGTCCGGAGACGGTAGTTTGACCGCAATGGCACAGCAGCTTTTTTCAACCTTCATCGAACGGCTTTCGGGGCTGATCGATACCGACCGTGCCGCGCCCGGTGCGCCGCCGCGCACGCTCTGGTCGTTCATGCGTTGGTGCCTTGAAGGAAGCTGGCCGATCCTTGCGATCGCTGCGGTGATTTCTGCTGCAACCGGCGCGTCCGAAGTCCTGACCATGTATATTCTTGGCCGGATCGTCGATATCGCGGGAAGCGGCGCCCCCCTGAGCGAGGCGTTTGGCCTTCTGATCCTCGGCTCCTTTCTCGTTCTTGGCCTGCGTCCGATCCTGTTCGGGCTGAATGCCGCGTTTCAGTCTGTGGTCATCGGGCCGAATGTGTTCACGCTGGCGCTGGGCCGGTTGCACCGCTGGACGCTGGGACAGGCGATCACGTTCTTTGACAACGATTATGCCGGCAGGCTTGCGCAGAAACAGATGCAGGCCAGCAGGTCGCTGACCGAAATTGTCGTCGAAACGGTCAACGCGGTCATCTTTGGCCTGTCATCGGTTCTGGGGGCGGCCATTCTTGTCGTCGCCATCGACTGGCGGCTTCTGCTCATACTGCTGGGCTGGCTAGCGCTGTATTTCTTCTACCTCAGGGTCATGCTTCCCAAGATCAGGTCGCGATCCAAGGCGCGTGCCGCGGCACAGGCCATGGTCACGGGGCAGGTCGTCGATACGATCACCAATATTCGCACCGTCAAGCTTTTCGCCGGGCGCGAACATGAAGACAAGGTTGCCATCGGCGCGATGGAGGATCTCCGCAGTGAGGCCGTCTACTTTGGCGAAATCTCGACGCTGTTCCGGTTCGGGCTCATGGCGTTGTCGGGATTGCTGCCTGTTGGGCTGGTCGGAGCCGGGCTTCTGCTGCGCGATACCGGGGTCAGCCCCGGCGATATCGCGGCCAGCGGCGCCGTGGCGATCCGTCTTGCCCAGATGTCGGGGTGGATCAGCTTCACCCTGATGGCGATCTACAGCCATGTCGGCGAAGTCGAAGACGGGATGAATACCCTGACGCCGCCGCATCAGCTTGTCGATGCGCCCAGCGCAACCGAGCTGGAGGTGCCGAGGGGTGAAATCCGCTTCGAGGATGTGAGTTTTGCGTACGGGCGCAGAAGTGGCGGTATCACGCATGTCGGTTTGACGATTTCGCCGGGTGAAAAGCTGGGCGTTGTCGGCGCGTCAGGGGCGGGGAAATCCACCTTGGTGGCGCTTCTCCTTCGGCTTTATGATCCCGAAGAAGGCCGTGTCGTGATCGACGGGCACGATGTCAGTCAGGTCAGTCAGGATAGTTTGCGCCGGAACATCGGGATGGTCACGCAGGAAACGGCGATGTTCAACCGAACGGCCCGGGACAACATCCGCTATGGCCGGCCCGGCGCGACAGACGCCGAAGTTGAGGAGGCTGCCCGCAAGGCCGAGGCCTCTGAATTCATCGCCGAATTGCGGGATTTCAGGGGTCGGTCAGGCTACGATGCCTTCCTCGGCGAACGCGGTGTGAAGCTTTCGGGCGGTCAGCGTCAGAGGATCGCCCTTGCCCGCGCGCTTCTGAAGGATGCGCCGATCCTTGTTCTGGACGAGGCGACATCGGCGCTTGATTCCGAGGTCGAGGCGTCGATCCAGGCTGCGCTTGAAACCGCGATGGAAGGCAAGACCGTGATCGCCATCGCCCACCGGCTTTCGACGATTTCCAGCATGGACCGGATCGTTGTCCTCGAGGCGGGGCAGATCGTCGAGCAAGGCACCCATGACGACCTTCTGGCCAGTGGCGGTGTCTATGCCCGGTACTGGAACCGTCAGTCCGGAGGCTTCATCCAGACGCAGGATGCCGCCGAGTGACCAAGACCTTGACGATCGATGCGCTGACCCAGACGGGCATGGGCCGCGCCTCTGATGGCAGCCTGCATGCGCGGGTCTTGCCCGGAGAAGAGATCGAACTGAAAGACGATGGTGGCGTCCGGATCGTCACGCCAAGCCCCGATCGCGTCGCGCCGCCCTGCCGGCATTTCAAAAGCTGCGGCGGCTGCGCGATGCAACATGCAAGCGATGAATTCGTGTCGGGCTGGAAGGCGGGCATCCTGTCATACGCGCTGTCGGCACAGGGTCTGGGCACCGCGATAGACCGGATCGAAACCTCTCCGCCGGAAACCCGTCGCAGGGCAAAACTGACCGGCCGTCGCACGAAGAAAGGCGCTTTCGTGGGCTTTCACGCCGCGCGGTCGGATGACGTGATCGCGATCCCCGAGTGCCGGATACTTAGCCCAGAATTGCGCGCCCGGTTCCCCGGATTCGAGGTCCTTGCCCGGCTAGCCGCGACGCGGACCACGGATGCCGAGTTGTATGTCACGGAAACCGAATCCGGCGCCGATGTCTTGATCACATCACCGCGGGAGCTTGACCGCGAACTGCGAGAGACGCTTCCCGCCATTGCGTCGCAGCATGGGATCGCGCGGATCACCTGGAACGGGGAGCCGGTGGCCACGCTTGCGCCGCCGATCGTGCGGCTGTCGGGATTTCCGGTCGAGCCCCCGCCGGCCGCATTCCTTCAGGCCACCGGTCATGCCGAGGCTGTGTTGGCAACCGAGGTGGAACGGATCGTGACTGGTGCCTCGCGCGTGGTGGATCTGTTCTCCGGCTGCGGGACGTTCAGCCTGCCGCTTGCGCGTGGTGCGGTTGTTCATGCCGTCGAGGGGGATGAACGGCTCCTTTCCGCACTGGATCGCGCGTGGCGGGGCGCGACAGGGCTCAAGACCATAACCACCGAGACGCGCGATTTGTTTCGGCGTCCGCTTCTGCCCGATGAGCTTCGGGCGTTCGACGCAGCGGTAATCGATCCGCCACGCGCCGGGGCCGAGGCTCAGATCGCCGAACTTGCCATCGGCGGACCGGGCGTGATCGCGATGGTTTCCTGCAATCCGGTGACCTTTGCGCGCGATGCGCGCACGCTCGTGAATGCGGGATACGAGATGGGCAAACCCCTGCTTGTCGATCAGTTTCGCTGGTCGGCCCACCTCGAGATCGGCTGTGGTTTCACACGTTAGAAACGACTATCGGTATGCCGGGCCTATTGCCGCCGATTTGATTGGTGGAAACGCAGGCATGGCTCTAGTCTTCGCGAGTATCTGATCGAGGCAAACGATGAACGTTCCGGTTATGACAAGACGCGCCGCCCTGCTTGGCGGTGTGTCGCTTCTGGCGGCCTGCGGCGGCGGGCCTCGTTTCCTGACATATGACGGCCCCGCCGTGACCAGTATCGTCGTCTACAAGGGTCGTCGGAAACTCCACCTCATGCACGAGGCGGAAATCCTCAAGACCTATGATTTCGAGCTTGGGTTTGCGCCGGTCGGTCACAAGCAGATCGAAGGCGACGGCAAGACACCCGAGGGCCTGTATTACATCGACAGGAAGAACCCGAATTCGTCGTTCCATCTGTCCGTTGGCATCTCTTATCCCAATGCCGAGGACAGGGCCCGCGCCGCAGCGATCGGCCATTCCCCAGGTGGCGATATCTTTATCCATGGGACGCCACGTGCTTTCCGGGGGGATCGCGACTGGACGTGGGGATGTCTCGCCGTATCGAATTCCGAGATCGAGGTGATCTATTCGATGGTCAGGGTTGGAACGCCGATCTGGCTTTATCCCTGATCTCAGCTTCCCAGAACGAGGGTCCACCAGATCTTGCCGCCGCCTTCCTGAAGCCAGGAAATGCCCATCTGCGTTGCTGCCGGATCAAGAAGGACGGCCCGCGTATCGGGCTTTTGCATCCAGGCTCCCAAGGTTTCGAGCTCGGTCTCGAAGGTCTCCGAGATGACTTCGCCGATCAGCTGGCCGTTATAGCCAACGCGACGCAGCCGATCCACCGGCGAAGACCCGTCCGATCCGAAATGCCATGGCCGGTTCTGGATCGCCATATCGCGGGAATGCGTTGCCGCAGCCGCCGTAAGCTCGGCATTCAGGACAAGCGGCCCAGCGCCTGATGCGCCGCGCAGAGTGTTCAGCGCATCAAGGACGCGAAACGGAATCTCGGCCGCGTCCTGCTCGGTGATCCGGTAGACCTGTTGAACCGGCAGGCCATCGGGGCCGATGGCACCGCGCGGCGCGGATGAGCAGGCCGAAAGGGCGCCCAATGCGATCCCGATAAGCAGATTTCGTCTCAACATGGTAAACCCTTTGACGCTTTCGGCTGCCACTCATTAAGACCAAGACGCATACACTTCAAATACCGAAACATTTCATGTGCCATGAAAGTTACGCGGCTGTGATTTGCACAACCCTCGAGAGACGCCTATCTTCCCTGAGGTTCCGACGCACCTTATCATGTCGCTCGGTTCCAGTTTCGTCATGTCAATTGCGAGAGACTTCATGAACAGACGTCGTTTCATAGCCGCGGGAAGTGCTGCCCTTGGAGGATCTCTGGCGTCCTATGCGGCGGCCCAGTCCAGCGCGATGGAGAATTCGACTGCGATCGAAGAGGATCTGTCGTCGGCGGTTCAAAGAAATATCTCCAGCTTTCGGATGCTGGACTGGCGGCCCTATTTCACGAATCTCAACAACGGCGCGATCCTGTGCGACATCCAGTCGCGTGCTTTGCATTTCTGGTCCGAGGATGGTGGAACCTATCGCCTTTTCCCGACTTCGGTCCCTCTGACCGAGGACCTGACGCGCCTTGGCCGGACCGAGGTGATCCAGAAAGTCGTGAACCCGACCTGGCGCCCGACCCCGTCGATGCGGGAACGCAATCCCGAATGGCCCGCCGTTGTCGAGGGCGGCGATCCGATGAACCCGCTCGGCCCGCTCGCACTGTACCTGTCATGGACATATTACCGCATCCACGGGACCCACGACACGCGCAAGATCGGGCGCCGGTCTTCGAACGGCTGCATCGGGCTTTACAATGAGCACATCACCGAACTGTTCGATCTGGCCAAGGTTGGTACCCAGGTCCTGTTGATTTGAGCTGGCATGCATCACGCTTTCTCTTGCGGACAGCCGTGCTGCCCGTGCTAGACAGACCTGTGTGATGCTGAACCGGAGATCTGCCATGAAACGAGTGATCGCTGCCGCGGCCCTTGCCAGCCTTGTCGCAGGACCGGGACTGGCAGAGGGAATGCAGCCCGAGCGCGAAGTGCCCCAGCGCGTGATCGAAGAGACTGCCGGATCGTCGTCGCAGCATCTGGTTCTGCCCGGAATCGTCGGCGCGGGCCTCTTCTTTGTCTATCTTGTCGTATCGAAATAGATCGTCAGTCGAGCCAACCCTTCAGGTTGGCCCTGATCGTTCCGCAGAGCGCATCGATATGCGCCTCGTCGGCGTTGAGGCACGGGATATAGGTGAAATCTTCGCCGCCGGCCTCTTCAAAGCTTTCGCGGATTTCCTCGTTGATCTCTTCCAGGGTCTCGATGCAATCGGCGGAAAAGGCCGGTGCGCAGACGGCGATCTTCTTCTTTCCGGCTTCTGCAAGACGGGCAACCTCGTCGACCGTATAGGGCTTTAGCCATTCTTCCGGCCCGAACCGGGACTGGAAGGTCGTGGTGATGCGGGTGTCGTCCCAACCCAGCCGTTCTTTCAGCAGGCGCGTCGTCTTTTGGCACTGACAATGGTAGGGATCGCCTTCCCGAAGATAGCGCTCGGGCACACCGTGATAGGAACAGACAAGAACATCGGGCTTGTCTTCCTTAGCCGCATAGGCGCGTTCGATCGATTGTGCCAAGGCCTCGATATAGGCCGGATCGTCGAAATAGGGCTGCACCACGCGCGCTGCGGGTTGCCACTTCTCCTCCATCAGGGCGCGGAAGAACTGATCGCAGGCCGTGGCGGATGTGGCACCGGCGTAATGCGGATAAAGCGGGAAGAACAGGATGCGTGTGCAGCCGGCCTCGACCATGGCCTGCACCTTCGACTTGGTCGACGGATTGCCGTAACGCATGCAGAAATCGACCATGACACTGTCGCCATAGGTCTCGTGCAGCTGATCGTGGATCGCGGAGGTCTGTTCCTTGGTGATCGTCATCAACGGCGATTCGTTGGCCTCGGTGTTCCAGATCGACCGATAGGCCGCGCCCGACGAGAACGGACGCTTTGACAGGATCACCAGTTGAAGCAGGGGTTGCCAGAGCCACGGCGAATAATCGATCACGCGCCGGTCGGACAGGAATTCATTCAGATACCGCCGCATGGACCAGTAATCCGTCGCGTCCGGAGTGCCCAGATTGGCAAGAAGGATGCCGACCTTGGCGGCAGGAATTTTCGGATGGTCCGAAGGGGCATGAACCGGGCAGCTGGCAACCGCATCCGCCCTGGTCGGTGATTTAGCGTCGAACATGTCCTGATCCTTCGGGTCGATCGTCATCGCAATGTCGTTCCAGATAAGAGGAAATGCCCGCGCGTCAATCGCGACTTCCGGCAACAGGTGTTTCCGATGTGCCCAACGCATCCGCGAGCCGTGCCTTCGCACTGCCCGGACGAAGCGGTTTCGGCTGATTTTCCGACGGTGCCCATCCCGTCAGGAAGACGATTTCGAACGTCGCCCGAATGCGCCCGTCGGGTTGGGCGAAATTCGTTGAATAGAGTTCAGCGGCCCGGACAAGCACGGATCGGGCCGTGGGCCGGCGCAACCGCTGTTCCATCGCGTTCGACTCGCCCATCGCGCGCAGATCCTTCATCAGGGCGAAGGCGTTTTCGTAGCTGACAGTCAGGGGCTGGCTGTCGGCCACGGGCAGAGCAAGGCCCGCCCTTTGCAGCAAGGCGCCCAAATCCCGTATCTCGCCCATCGGTGCCACGCGCGGCGAAAGCCCCCCCGAGATCGACGCTTCGGCCTCGGCCAGGCAGATCCGCAATTCGTTCAATGTCTGGCCGCCGAACAAGGCGCCAAGAAACAGACCGTCGGGACGCAAGGCCAACCGGGATTGGGCGATCTGACCGACCGGATCATTCGCCCAGTGCAGGCACAGGCAGTGGATGACAAGGTCATGCGCGGCCGTTTGAACATCGAGTGTCTCGTCATCCGTGATCAGGCGCGCGGCGGGGATCCGATCGGCCCAGACACCCTGCTGCGTCGTGACGACGGCTGTCTCTGTGAACGATCTGTTAACCTCTTTGAGCCTTTCCTCGATCTCGTCGGCGACCCAGTCATGAAGGAAAAGCGCCGGGTTTCGTGCCGCACGGGCACGATTGCGTTCAAGCGCGGGTCGGTCGGTAAGGCGCGGCGGCTGATCCATGGCGCCCCATGTAAGAGAGTTTGATCCCCGATGCAAAGCGCTCTGAGCCTGATTTACCCTGCGCGGTGCCTGCTGTGTTCGTCGATGACGGAGCAGGATTTCGGCCTTTGCGGCGCCTGCTGGCGCGAGACACCGTTCATCGACGGCCTCGTCTGCGGCGGGTGCGGTGTTCCTTTACCCGGTGAAAGCGATGGCGCGACCGAGACCTGCGACGATTGCATGGTGATCGCCCGCCCGTGGGAGCAGGGTCGTGCGGCGCTGATCTACCGTGATAACGGGCGGCGGCTTGTTCTGGGCGTCAAGCACGGCGACCGGACGGATATCGCGCGCGCGGCGGCAAAGTGGCTGGCCCGTGCCGGAAGGCCGTTCCTCGAACCGGGGGCGATTATCGTGCCCGTGCCGCTCCATTGGACGCGGCTTTTCCGGCGCAAATACAATCAATCTGCTGTTCTGGCCCGCTACCTGGGTCGCGAGACCGGCAACAGGGTCGAACCCGATGCGCTGGTCCGTGTCCGGCGCACCGCGTCGCTGGGTGGTTTGACGCCGGACGAACGGTTTGCCGCCGTGTCGGATGCGATCCGCCCGCATCCCAAACGGGGTGCCCGGCTCGCGGGACAACAGGTCATCCTTGTCGACGATGTGATGACGTCGGGCGCCACTGCCGCGGCTGCAACAGAGGCGGCCCATCTGGCCGGAGCAGAGCGGGTTTGCGTTCTGCATCTGGCCCGCGCCGTCAAGGGAGCCTAGATAGTGCTGGACACCTGAAGAAGGAAACCAGCATGAAACCCGTCGAAATCTATACCTCCCCGTATTGCGGATACTGCCACGCGGCCAAGCGTCTGCTGACGGCAAAGGGCGTGTGCTTCAGCGAAATCGACGTGATGGCCGCGCCCGAACGCAAGCCCGAGATGATCCAGCGGGCAAACGGCGGTCGGACCGTCCCGCAGATCTTCATCGGAGATGAGCATATCGGCGGCTGCGATGAGCTTCACGCTCTGGAACGCGCGGGCAAGCTCGATCCCATGCTGTCGGCGTGAGGGCTGGCCTCGTTCAACTGAGTTCGGGCGACGATCCGTCCGAGAACCTCGTTGCCACGCGCGGGCTGATCCGTGAGGCGGCGGGGCAGGGGGCGGATTTTGTCCTGACGCCCGAGGTCACGAACTGCGTCTCGGGAAGTCGGGATCGGCAGCTGGAGGTTCTGCGGCCCGAAGCCGAGGATCGGACCCTGCCCGCGCTGCAGGACGAAGCCCGCACGCTGGGCATATGGCTTTTGATCGGATCGCTTGCGCTCAAGGCCGAACGCCCGGGCGCGCCTTTCGTGAACCGGTCGTTCCTGATCGGGCCGGACGGGGCGATCGCGGCGCGCTATGACAAGTTGCACATGTTCGACGTCACCATCTCGGAAACCGAAAGCTATCGGGAATCGGCGGGCTATCAGCCGGGTGACCGGGCTGTTCTGGCCCACACGCCCTTTGCCAAGATCGGGATGACGATCTGCTATGACCTGCGGTTTGCGCATCTCTTTTCCGCTTTGGCGCGTGCCGGCGCGCAGATCATCACGGTTCCCTCTGCTTTCGCCCGGCCAACAGGTCAGGCGCATTGGGAGCCGCTCTTGCGGGCACGTGCCATTGAATGCGGCGCATTCGTCCTTGCGCCCGCCCAGACGGGCGAACACCCGACCTCGACCGACCGTCAGCGTCGGACCCATGGGCACAGTCTTGCGGTTTCGCCCTGGGGCGAGGTGCTGGCCGATGGCGGGGATGACGTGGGGATCACGATTGTTGATCTTGATATCGACGAAGTGGCAAAGTCGCGGGCGCGCGTTCCGTCGCTGACCCATTTCCGCCCCTTCGCAGGCCCCTGATGACCGACTTTTCATCAAGTCTCTCGATTGCCGTCTTCGGCGAGATCCTTGCGATTGACCAGCTGGCCCGCAACCGGATCTCCAAGGCGTTGCCGCGCGGTATGGAATTGTCGCATTTCTCCGTGCTCAATTCCCTTGCCCGGTCAGGCGCCGAACGCACCCCTGCCCAGCTGGCCCGCACGTTTCACCTGACCCGCGGCGCGATGACCAATACCTTGAGCAAGCTTGAATGGGCGGGCTGGATCCACGTCCGCCCCGATTGGGATGATGCACGGCGCAAGCTGGTCTCGATCAGCCCCGCAGGCCTTTCGGCGCGCAACGCGGCCGTAGCCGCCATCGCGCCGATCATCGACGAGGTGTCGGCCAAGGTCGGCGAAGACAGGATGCGCGCGACACTGCCCGTCCTTCGGGAATTGCGTCAGCAGCTTGAAGGATCGGATTGAGGCCGTTCAGACGGGCTTCGTGGCTGCCGTGACATAGTTCACCGAGAGATCTCGGTCGGAAATCCGCCATCCCCATGTCACGGGGTTGAACTGGAACCCCTTGCGATCCTCCGGTGTCAGGCCGGCCTTGCGCAGCAGGTCGAACAATTCATCGGGGGTGATGAACTTCGACCATTCATGCGTGCCCTTGGGCAACCACCGCATCACATATTCCGCGCCCACGATCGCCATGGCAAAACTCTTGGCGTTGCGGTTGATGGTCGAGCAGATGTGCAGCCCGCCGGGTTTCAGGAGCTGCTGGCAAGCGGTGAGATATCCCAGCGGATCGGCCACATGTTCGACCACTTCCATGTTCAGCACGACGTCGAATTGTTCGCCATCGGCGGCCATATCCTCGGCTGTGCCGACCCGGTAATCGATAGTCAGCCCGGATTGTTCCGCATGAACCTGTGCCACGGGGATGTTCCGGGCGGCGGCATCGACGCCCACCACGTCGGCGCCCAGCCGCGCCATCGGTTCGCACAGTAATCCGCCACCGCACCCGATATCGAGGATGCGCAACCCGGCAAAGGGCGCTTCGGTCGACAGGTCACGCCCGAATTCGGCTGCAATCTGGGTCGTGATGTAATCCAGCCGGCAGGGGTTGAGCATGTGCAGCGGCTTGAATTTGCCTTCGGTATCCCACCATTCGGCAGCCATCGCCTCGAATTTGGCGATCTCCGACGGATCGACGGTATTCGTTGCGGTTTGCATCCATTCCTCCAATCTGGCACCCCAAGGCATGGCCCCGGTTCTTAAGGCGCTATATAGGACTCGAATGGACAAGGTCTCAGGTCAAAAGCGCGCGGCGGCGCATCTATATCCGGGCATCGAACCGTTTGACCAGCGCATGCTGGATGTCGGCGATGGCCACAGGCTCTATGTCGAGCAATCCGGAAACCCCGACGGAATACCGGTCGTCGTTCTGCATGGCGGGCCCGGCGGCGGGTGCAGCCCGGCGATGCGCCGGTATTTCGATCCCGAAATCTACCGGGCGATCCTGTTCGATCAGCGGGGCTGCGGCCGGTCGAGGCCTCATGCCAGCGTCACGGCAAACACCACGTGGCATCTGGTCGCCGATATTGAACTGATCCGGGAAACGCTGGGCATCGGCAGCTGGATCGTCTTCGGCGGGAGCTGGGGGGCGACGCTGTCGCTGATCTACGCGCAGGAACATGCCAAACGGGTGCGCGCGCTGGCGTTGCGTGGTGTGTTCCTGATGACCCAGCCGGAACTCGACTGGTTCTATGGCGGCGGTGCCGCGCAATTCTGGCCCGATCTCTGGGCCCGATTTGCCAGCATCATCCCTGCGGATGAGCGCGACGATCTGATCGCGGCCTATAACAGGCGCCTGTTCTCTGGAGACATGATGCTCGAGACGCGGTTCGCCCGCGCATGGGCCGCATGGGAAAATGCGCTCGCCTCGATCGAGAATGACGGGATCGTGGGCGAAAGCCCCGCCGATTATGCCCGCGCCTTCGCCCGGCTGGAAAACCATTATTTCATCAACCGGGGTTTCCTGTCGGAGGATCAGCAGATCCTCAACCGGATGGACCGAATCGCCGATGTTCCTGGCATCATCGTTCAGGGGCGGTATGACATGATCTGCCCGCCGACCTCGGCTCATGCGCTGTCTGAAGCCTGGCCAAAGGCCCGTCTGCAAATGGTGGCAAAGGCCGGGCATGCCCTGTCGGAGCCGGGGATCAGCGCCGAGCTGGTGCGGGCCATGGATCGGTTCGGCCGCGATCCCGCGATACAGGGCCGCTGAATTTGCCTGATCCCGGCTTGATGAAACGAGTTGATATCTCTCTGCCCCGTTTCATTGCTAGGATGCACGGCGAATCGCGCAAGTGGCCTGTATGCCCGATCGCGCAGCCCCGATATCCGGAGCGAAGACCATGACACGGATTACACGGCGTGGACTGCTGAAGTCAGGCGCGGCGGCGAGTGTTCTTGCCGCTTCGGGCCTGCCTGTCCGCGCACAAAGCCGTGGGGGCACGCTGAAGCTTGGCGTGTCGGGCGCGTCGATCCGCGACACTTGGGATGCGCGCGGGCATGACGACAGCTTCATGATCATGGCCGCGCATGGCTGTGTCTTCGATTGCCTGACCGAGATCACTTCCGGTGGCGAATTGGCGGGCGAGCTTGCCGAAAGCTGGGAGGCAAGCGCCGATGCGCGGGTGTGGACGTTCAACCTCAGGCGCGGCGTCACGTTCCACGATGGCCGGCCGTTCGGGGCCGATGATGTCATCGCCTCGCTTGCGATGCATGGCGATCCCGATGTCCGTTCCGGTGGCGGGCCCATCGTGTCGAACATCGCGGGGATGGAGAAACTGACGGATCATCAGATCCGTCTGACGCTCACCTCCGGGAATGCGGATTTCCCGTTCCTGCTGTCCGACCACCACCTTGTGATCTATCCCGCCGGCGATATCGAAGGCGCGATCCGGGATGGCAACGGCACCGGGCTCTACAGGGTTGAGACCTTCGAACCGGGTCAGCGGATGATCGCGCGGCGCGTCGACGGGCATTACAAGGATGGCCGCTCCGGCTGGTTCGACAGCGTCGAGATGCTGGCCATGAATGATGGGCCGTCCCGGATGTCGGCCCTGATGGCGGGGCGCGTCCATGCAGCGAACCGGGTTGATTTCCGCTCCCGGGCCCGGCTTCGGGGGAAACGCGGCATCGAAATTGCCGAGGTCATGGGGAACCAGCACATTGGATTTCCATGGATCGCCACCTTGTCACCGCATGAGAACCGGGCGCTGCAACGCGCGCTGAAACATGCCGTCGACCGTGACGTGATCGTGGGGCAGGTCCTTGGGGGCCACGGTTCGGTCGCGCGGGATCATCCGATTGGCCCGGCGAACCAGTATTTCGATGCTGGCCTCGAACCTGTGGCCCATGATCCCGACCGTGCAGCGGCGATCCTGTCGGAGGCAGGTCTGGATGGTATCTCTCTGGGCCTCGCGGCGTCGGATGTCGCATTTCCCGGCGCTGTCGAAGCGGCGTTCCGGTTTCGCGATACCGCCCGCAGTGCCGGGATCGATATCGAGGTGAACGATTACTCTGCCGAAGACCTGCAGGCCGAAATCTGGGGCCAGGCGGGATGGCGCGTTGCGTCCTCCTCTGGTCGGGCGACCGAGGACTGGATGTTTTCGTCCCTTGGCGCGGGTGGCCTTTCAGCAGGTCCGGCGTCCGAGCGATTCGATCGCCTGCTCGTGTTGGCGCGGGCCGAGTTCGATTCCTCCCGGCGTCGCGAGATGTACGAGGAAATGCAGCAGCTTTTCGCCAGCGAAGGCAGCACCGTCATCCCCGCCTATGCAAACCACGTCGACGCGCACAGCAGCGCGCTGTCCCATGCCGGGGTGATCGGCAACACGTTCGGGATGGACGGGATGCGCATGGCGGAACGCTGGTGGTTTGCCTGAGACGACGCGCGACGCTCGGCTTTGCCATCGCCCCGCCCGCCGTCCCGCATTTGTACGAGGACTTGCGTCTGACGAAGGGTGTGTCTATATGCAACTCAACAGCGGCGTGCCGGCCTCCACCCCCGGCACCCACCGGGAAACATCTACGGGCCGCGCGCCCGTTTTTTTGTGCCTGAGTGACAGACATGATCAATGACCTTGTGGCCCGTGCGGCCATGGACAGACGCATCGCCGAAATCGCCCGTCCCGTAATCGAGGATATGGGGTTCGAACTCGTGCGCGTGCGTCTGATGTCTGGCAAGGAACAGACATTGCAGATCATGGCGCAAAAGCCCGATGGCACGATCGAAGTGAATGATTGTGCCGATATCTCGACCGCGCTTTCCGCCGTGTTCGATGTCGAGGATCCGATCCTCGATGCCTATACGCTTGAAGTGTCGTCCCCGGGTATCGACAGGCCCCTGACGCGCCTGAAGGATTTCGATCAATGGTCCGGCTATATCGCCAAGATCGAGACGGTCGAACTGATCGACGGGCGCCGCCGGTTCAAGGGCGAGTTGCAGGGCATCGAGGACGACGAGATCCTCATCGAGATCGAGGAACATGGCGAGCCTCTGACAATCGGCCTGAAGTTCGACTGGCTGAGCGATGCCAAGCTTGTCCTGACCGATGACCTGATTCGCGATGTGCTGAAGGGCCGCAAGGATCAGGGCCAGATCGATCCGGAACAATTCGACGAAGTACAATCCGTCATTGACGGGGATGACGATGACGCGGGCCCCGCCCGCAAAGGGGAGATGCATTGATGGCAATCACATCCGCAAACCAGCTTGAGCTGTTGCAGACCGCCGAGGCCGTGGCCCGGGAAAAGATGATCGATCCCGGCCTTGTCGTGGAAGCGATGGAGGAGAGCCTCGCCCGTGCCGCCAAGTCCCGCTACGGCGCGGAGATGGACATCCGGGTCTCGATCGATCGCAAGACGGGTCGGGCGACCTTTACCCGCGTCCGGACCGTCGTCGAGGATGACGAACTTGAGAATTACCAGGCCGAAATGACGGTCGAGACCGCCAGGCAGTATCTGGACGATCCGAAGGTGGGCGACATGTTCGTCGAAGAGGTTCCCCCGGTGGAGCTGGGACGGATCGCCGCGCAATCGGCCAAGCAGGTCATCCTGCAAAAGGTCCGCGAAGCGGAGCGTGATCGCCAGTACGAAGAATTCAAGGATCGCGCCGGCACGATCATCAACGCCACCGTCAAGCGCGAGGAATACGGCAACGTCATCGTCGATGTCGGCGCGGGCGAGGCGATCCTGCGCCGCAACGAAAAGATTGGGCGCGAGGCTTATCGTCCCGGCGACCGTATTCGCTGCTTCATCAAGGATGTCCGCCGTGAACAGCGGGGGCCGCAGATCTTCCTGTCTCGCACCGCTCCGGAATTCATGGCCGAGCTGTTCAAGATGGAAGTGCCTGAAATCTATGACGGCATCATCGAAATCAAGGCCGTCGCCCGCGATCCGGGCAGCCGTGCCAAGATCGCCGTGATCAGCTATGACAACTCGATCGATCCCGTCGGCGCCTGCGTCGGTATGCGCGGCAGCCGTGTTCAGGCCGTCGTCAACGAACTTCAGGGTGAAAAGATCGACATCATCCCGTGGAACGAGGATATGCCGACCTTCCTCGTGAACGCGCTTCAGCCTGCCGAGGTTTCGAAGGTGGTGCTTGACGAAGAGGCAGAGCGGATCGAAGTGGTCGTACCTGAAGAGCAGCTTTCGCTGGCCATCGGCCGCCGTGGTCAGAATGTGCGTCTGGCAAGCCAGCTGACCGGCCTCGATATCGACATCATGACGGAAGAAGAAGAATCCGCCCGCCGCCAGAAGGAATTCGAGGAGCGGACCCAGCTGTTCGTTACCACGCTGGACCTGGACGAATTCTTTGCCCAGCTTCTGGTTGCCGAAGGCTTCACCAGCCTCGAAGAGGTGGCCTACGTGGAACTGGATGAGCTTCTGGTGATCGACGGTGTCGATGATGATACGGCGGCCGAGCTTCAGGCCCGTGCGCGTGACTATCTCGAAGCGCTGAACCGCAAGGCGCTTGAACATGCCCGCGAGTTGGGTGTGGAAGACAGCCTTGTCGATTTCCCCGGGCTGACGCCCCAGATGATCGAGGCGCTGGCCGAAGATGGGGTCAAGACGCTCGAGGATTTCGCGACCTGCGCCGACTGGGAACTGGCCGGCGGATGGACGACCATCGACGGTGAGCGTCACAAGGATGACGGGCTGCTCGAGCCCTTCGATATCAGCCTCGAGGAGGCACAGGACCTGATCATGACCGCCAGGGTTGCCCTGGGCTGGGTCGACCCCACCGAACTGGAAGCCGAGGCCGAAGAGGCCGACGCGACCGACGAAGAGGAGGCGGAGGCCTGATCTCAGGCCTCCTGCAAGCTGGGTATGACCCGCGGCGGCAACAAAAATCGGCCCGATGCCCCTGAAAGACGATGTATCGTCACGGGGGAGGTGCAGCCAAAAGCGGGATTGATCCGGTTCGTGATCGGCCCTGACGGCGAAGTCGTGCCCGATATCCTCGAGAAGCTTCCCGGTCGGGGAATGTGGGTCACCGCAGACCGTGCCATTCTGGACAAGGCCAAGGCCGGCCAGTTTTCAAGGTCGGCCAAGGAACGGGTCAAGGTTCCCGATGACCTGATCGAACAGGTCGAGCGTCAGTTGGCCAGCCGGGTCGTCAACCTGATTTCTCTGGCCCGAAAGGCGGGTCTTGCGGTTTGCGGGTTCGAAAAGGTAAAAGCATGGCTCTCGACCGAGCCTGTCCGGGTCCTGCTTCAGGCGGCTGACGGATCGGAACGAGGAAAGTCCAAACTCTGGACGCCAACAGGCGCCCGGTATTTCGGGTGCCTGACCTCGCAGGAATTGGGTTTGGCATTCGGACGGCAAAGTGTGATACATGGCGCGCTTGCATCTGGTGGACTCAGCAACCGTGTTGTAGATGAGGCCGCGAAACTGCGTGGTTTGCGGGATTTTGACGGGGGAGATGGCTCTTCCGGGAAGGATACAGAAGTTTCATGAGCGATACCGACGGCAAAAAACCTCTTGGTCTGCGTGGCGCCCGCCCGGGCAATGTGAAGCAAAGCTTCAGCCACGGCCGGACGAAGAACGTCGTGGTTGAGACCAAGCGCAAGCGCGTGGTTGTTCCCAAGCCCGGCGCCGCGCCGGGTGCTGGTTCCACTGGGGGTGCGGTCAAAGGTGATCCGTCGAAGCGCCCCGCTGGTATTTCGGATGCCGAACTCGAGCGCCGGATGAAGGCCTTGGCAATGGCCAAGGCCCGCGAATCCGAAGAAGCCGCGGCCCGCGAAGCCGAGGAAAAGGCCCGCGCCGAAGAGCGTGAGCGCCGCCGGGCCGAGGCCGAAGCGAAAGAACGCGAAGAGCGTGAGCGCGAAGAGGCGCTGAAGGCCAAGGCCGAGGAAGAACGCCGCAAGCAGGAAGAGGCCGCAGCCGCCAAGGCAGCACCGGCCAAGCCCGCCGAGCCGCAAGAGGCCGCGCCGCCCGTCGACGCAGGCCCCGGCCGGGCCGTGCCCGCCCGCAAGACTGACCGTGAACGCGATGTTCGTCCCGAACGCCCGACCAAAGCCAAACCCGACCGTTCGGACGGCGGGCGCCGCGCAGGCAAGCTGACGCTGAACGACGCACTGTCGGGTCGAGAAGGCGGGCGCCAGCGGTCCATGGCCGCGATGAAGCGCAAGCAGGAGCGGGCCCGCCAGAAAGCGATGGGCGGTCAGGTCGAGCGGGAAAAGGTTGTCCGCGACGTCCAGCTCCCCGAAGCGATCGTCGTCAGCGAACTGGCGAACCGGATGGCCGAGCGTGTGGCCGACGTGGTAAAGGCGCTGATGCAAAACGGCATCATGGCAACCCAGAATCAGTCGATCGACGCCGATACCGCCGAGCTGATCATCGAGGAATTCGGACACAAGGTTGTTCGCGTTTCTGACGCGGATGTCGAGGACGTTATCGACTCGGTCGAGGACAACCCCGAGGACCTCAAGCCGCGGCCTCCGGTCATCACGATCATGGGCCACGTCGATCACGGCAAGACCTCGCTGCTGGATGCCCTGCGCAAGGCCAACGTCGTTGCCGGAGAAGCGGGAGGGATCACGCAGCATATCGGCGCCTATCAGGTGACAACCGAAAGCGGCGCTGTCCTGAGCTTCCTCGACACGCCCGGCCACGCGGCCTTTACCTCGATGCGCGCACGCGGTGCGCAGGTGACGGATATCGTGGTTCTGGTGGTTGCAGCCGATGATGCGGTCATGCCGCAGACCATCGAAGCGATCAATCATGCCAAGGCGGCCAAGGTTCCGATGATCATCGCGATCAACAAGATCGACCGCCCGGCAGCGAACCCCGACAAGGTCCGCACGGACCTGCTTCAGCATGAAGTCATCGTCGAGAAGCTGTCCGGCGATGTCCAGGACGTCGAGGTCTCCGCAGTCACTGGGCAGGGTCTTGATGAACTTCTCGAGGCAATCGCGCTTCAGGCCGAGATCCTCGAGCTGAAAGCCAATCCCGAGCGCGCCGCATCCGGTGCCGTCATCGAGGCGCAGCTTGACGTGGGCCGGGGCCCGGTCGCCACCGTTCTGGTTCAGAACGGCACCCTGCGCCAAGGCGATATCTTCGTCGTTGGCGAGCAATACGGCAAGGTTCGTGCGCTGATCAACGACAAGGGCGATCGGGTTGCAGAAGCCGGTCCGTCGGTTCCGGTCGAGGTTCTGGGCCTGAACGGCACACCCGAGGCCGGCGACATCCTCAACGTCGTCGAGACCGAGGGTCAGGCCCGCGAGATCGCCGAATACCGGGAGCAGGCCGCCAAGGACAAGCGGGCCGCCGCCGGTGCCGCAACCACGCTGGATCAGCTTCTGGCGAAGGCCAAGGCAGATCAGAATGTCGCCGAACTTCCGATCCTCGTGAAAGCCGATGTGCAGGGTTCTGCCGAGGCAATCGTTCAGGCGATGGAGAAGATCGGAAACGAGGAGGTTCGCGTTCGCGTCCTTCACTCCGGCGTCGGTGCCATTACCGAAAGCGATATCGGCCTTGCCGAGGCATCGAATGCGCCGGTGATCGGGTTCAACGTCCGGGCGAATGCTCCGGCGCGGAATTCGGCCAACCAGAAGGGTGTGGAGATCCGCTACTATTCCGTCATCTACGATCTGGTGGACGATGTGAAAGCGGCGGCCTCCGGTCTTCTTTCGGATGAGGTTCGCGAAAAGTTCATCGGCTATGCCTCGATCAAGGAGGTCTTCAAGGTCTCTGGTGTTGGTCGGGTCGCCGGTTGCCTTGTGACCGAAGGGGTTGCCCGTCGGTCGGCTGGTGTCCGCCTGCTGCGCGATGATGTCGTGATCCACGAGGGCACGCTGAAGACGCTGAAACGCTTCAAGGACGAGGTTGCCGAGGTGCAATCCGGACAGGAATGCGGGATGGCGTTCGAGAATTACGAGGATATCCGCGAAGGCGATGTCATCGAGATCTTTGAGCGGGAATCGGTCGAACGTTCACTTTGACGCGCGTTCCCTATGCCAGAACAAAGAACGGGCAGCCAAAGGGCTGCCCGTTTCTTTTTGTCTATCGATCCGACAGAGACTTGGCCGGCCGATCCCTAACTGTGAGACGGCTTGGCCGATGTGGAGACGGGTTTGCCCTGATACATCCTGTCGCCAACGCGGATGACGATCTGACCGTCCTTCAGTTGCCGCACAAGAAGACCCTGCACTGAAACGCAGCTTCCGATCGTGATCGTTCTAAGCATCCCAAAGGCCTCCCCAAAACCGCTACTGTCCCCACATAGTGCAATATTCAGAAATATTTCGTTAAATGTCGATTAGGAATTCATCAATTTGGAAATTATCTTACGAGCAAGGCGCGAACTGTTTCAGATCCAGTCGCGAAGGATAGGGATCAGCGGAATGTCGGCCGGCGGCATCGGGTAGCTTCGCAGGTCATTCCCTCGGACCCATTTCAAGGTCTGGCCTTCCTGCGCGATGGGTGTCCCTTCCCATCGCCGACAGATGAACAGAGGCATCAGCAGATGAAAATCCTCGTATCCGTGGGATGCGAAGGTCAGAGGCGCGAGGCAGGAATTCCACGTCTCTATCCCGAGTTCTTCGTGAAGTTCGCGTATGAGAGCATCTTCCGGGCTTTCGCCCGGTTCGACCTTGCCGCCCGGAAACTCCCACAGACCCGCCATCGATTTGCCTTCAGGGCGCTGGGCCAGAAGAACACGACCGTCCGGATCGACAAGCGCGACGGCAGAGACAAGAACGATCTTCATTCCCGTCACGACCTGTAGTCGGCGTTGATCTCGATGTAGCCGTGGGTCAGGTCACAGGTCCAGACCGTGGCCGTGCCCTCCGCGATACCCAGATCAATGCTCAGAACAAGGTCCTGCAGTTTCATGTAGGCGGCGCCATCTTCTTCGCGATACCCGGGCGCAACCCAACCCTCCGTGGCGACAAGAATGTCGCCGAACCGGATGGCAAGCTGATCGCGATCGGCCTCGGCACCGGATTTTCCGACGGCCATGACGATCCTGCCCCAGTTGGGATCTTCGCCCGCGATCGCCGTCTTGACGAGAGGTGAATTCGCGATCGCCATCGCGGCCTTGTGGGCATCTTGATCGGATCGTGCGCCGGTCACCTGAACCTCGACGAACTTTGTCGCGCCTTCACCGTCACGGACAACCTGATGCGCCAGATCGCGCATCACCTGCCCAAGTGCGGCGGCAAAGCCGTCATCGTTCGAGGCATCCACGCCCGAAGCACCCGTTGCAGCACAGATCAGGGTATCGGAGGTCGAGGTATCGCTGTCGACCGTGATGCAATTGAACGTCGTGTTCGTCAGATCGGAGACAAGGCCTTGAAGCGTGGGCTGAGCCACGATGGCATCCGTAAAGATATAGACCAGCATCGTGGCCATATCCGGCGCGATCATGCCCGATCCCTTCGCAAAGCCGGAAATCCGGACGGTTTGGCCGCCAACCTCTAGTTCGGCGAAGGCACCTTTCGCGAACGTGTCAGTTGTCATGATGGCGCGGGCCGCCGCCTCGGCTCCGGTCTCGGACAGCGCGCCGGCCAGTTCATCGATCTTTGCGATGATCCTGTCATGGGACAGGGGCTCGCCGATGACGCCGGTGGACGAGGTGAAAACACGCGTCGGCTCGATCGACAGACGCTCGGCAACCGCCGCACAGATCGCATCGACAGAGGCCTGACCATTCCTGCCGGTGAATGCATTCGCATTTCCGGAATTCACGAGGATCGCGGCCCGGCCGTCATTGGGGCCGCCCGTCTTTGACTGGCAATCCAGAACCGCGGCAGAGCGCGTCCCCGACCGGGTATAGACCCCTGCGATCGACGTCCCTTCCGCAAGTTCGGCCAGCATGACATCTGTCCGCCCCTTGTAGCGGACACCGGCCTGCGCCGTCGCAAACCGGACACCGGCGATGACGGGCAGATCCGGAAATCCGGCCGGAGCAAGGGGCGAGACAGGCGGCATCTTCTTATTCCTCGAGAAGGGTCAGGTCCTGAAGGACCGCAGGATCAAAGGCACCAGCCTCGGGCCGGGCGATTTCCGCGCTGTCGAGAAGGCTCGCCAGACGATCCTGTATCGCGCGCTGACGCAGCTCTGCTTCAAGTTCGGCGCGAACCTGATCAAGTGCGGGGGGCGTGACATCGCGCGTTTCCTTCAGCGTCACGATGTGAAAGCCGAACTGAGTCTCGACCGGTGACGAAACCTCACCCTCTTCAAGCGAAAGAACCGCCTCTTCGAAGGGGGGCACCATGACACCCGTCCCGAACCAACCCAGATCGCCACCATTCGCGCCTGATCCGAAGTCCGTGGACAATTCACGCGCCAGCTCGGCGAAATCCTCGCCAGCCTCGAGCCGGGAAATCACGGCAAGCGCCTCTTCCTCGGTTTCCACGAGGATATGCGCCGCGTTGTATTCCACGGCCGGGCCCATGTCGGCGATCATCTCGTCGTAAAGGGCCATCACACCATCTTCGGTCACCGAATCGGTGTTGATCTGGTTGACGACCTCACCGGCCAGCAAGGATCGCCGCTCGTTTTCCAATGCCAGCGTCACGCGAAGCGGCTCCTCGTCGAGGGTATCCGCCAGAACCTGCTGCTGGATCAGCTGATCCAGAACCCCGTTGAACAGAACCTCATCGGGAAGCTGCTGATACTGGGGCGGAAGCTGGCTCCGGGTGATGATCATTTGGCCAAGAGTGATCTGGGTTCCGTTCACCGTCGCGACGACGTCGGATGCGTTCGGTGCATCCTGAGCCGCGACAGCTCCGGCCACGAAAAGGGCCAGCACGGAGCCGGTTAGGGATGCGGTCAGTCTTTGCATGAAATCATTTCCTCTTTCTGTCGCTTGGGACGGCAACGTTGACACTCAGGCAGCGCCCCCTTACATCGCCAAAGGGCTCCGAGGGGGCCGCAACCCGCCCCTTACTTAGGCTCCGGGCCCCTGGGCAGCAAGCAACCTCCTCAGCAATTCTTGCCGCATGTCGGAGAAGACAGATAATGCTTGGACTTGGATCGATCGCGAAAAAGGTGTTCGGCACCACGAATGACCGCAAGGTCAAAGCTGCTCGACCCCTTGTCGAAAAGATCAATGCGCTGGAACCCGAATTCGAAAAGCTGTCGGACGAGGGCCTCAAGGCAAAAACCGAAGAACTTGCCAAGCGCGCCATGGGTGGCGAGGATCTGGACAACATTCTTCCCGAGGCCTTTGCCAATTGCCGCGAGGCGGCCAAGCGGGCCCTTGGCCTTCGCGCCTTTGACGTGCAGCTGATCGGCGGCATCTTCCTGCATCAGGGCAATATCGCGGAGATGAAGACCGGCGAAGGCAAGACCCTTGTCGCGACCTTCCCGGCTTATCTGAACGCGCTGACCGGCCGCGGCGTGCACGTGGTTACGGTGAACGACTACCTTGCCAAGCGAGACGCGGAATGGATGGGCAAGGTCTATGGCATGCTTGGCCTCAAGACCGGTGTCATCTATCCGCAGCAGCCCGAGGCCGAAAAGAAAGAGGCCTACGCCGCAGACATCACCTATGCCACCAACAACGAGCTGGGCTTTGATTATCTGCGCGACAACATGAAATCCGAGCTGGGCCAGATGAACCAGCGCGGTCACTATTTCGCGATCGTGGACGAGGTCGATTCAATCCTCGTCGATGAGGCGCGGACGCCGCTGATCATATCTGGGCCAAGCCAGGACAGATCCCAGCTTTACGTCGCGATCGACAAGCTCATCCCCGAAATTTCGGATGAGCATTTCGATCTCGACGAGAAAAGTCGGAACGTCAGCTTTACCGATGATGGCAACGAATTCCTCGAGAACCGGCTGCGCGAGGCCGAACTTCTTCCCGAGGGTCAAAGTCTGTACGATCCGGAAAGCACGACGATTGTCCATCACGTGAACCAGGGCTTGCGGGCGCACAAGCTTTTCACGCGGGACAAGGACTACATCGTGCGCGACGGGAATGTCGTGCTGATCGATGAGTTCACCGGCCGGATGATGACCGGGCGCCGCCTGTCGGATGGGTTGCATCAGGCGATCGAGGCCAAGGAAGGCGTGGCGATCCAGCCCGAGAACGTGACCCTCGCCTCCGTGACGTTCCAGAATTACTTCAGGCTCTACGAAAAGCTGGGCGGCATGACCGGCACGGCCATGACCGAGGCTGACGAATTCATGGAGATCTATGGCCTTGGTGTCGTCGAGGTTCCGACGAACCGGCCCATCGCCCGCGTCGACCAGAACGACCTTGTCTACCGCACCGCGCGCGAGAAATTCGACGGCGTCGTCGAAGAGATCAAGGAGGCGCACAAGAAGGGTCAGCCGATCCTTGTCGGCACGACCTCGATCGAGAAATCGGAATTCCTGTCCGGTCTTCTGGAGAAAGAAGGCATACCGCACAACGTCCTGAACGCGCGTCAGCACGAACAGGAGGCCAAGATCGTGGCAGATGCCGGCAAGCCCGGCGCTGTGACCATCGCGACCAACATGGCGGGCCGCGGCACCGACATCCAGCTTGGCGGCAATGTCGAACTTCAGGTTCTCGAGGCGATCGCCGCCGATCCGGAACTTGATCCCGAAGAGGTGAGGAGCCGGATCGAGGCTGAACACGCCGAGGACAAGAAGAAGGTCATCGAGGCGGGCGGTCTGTTCGTTCTGGCGACCGAACGGCACGAAAGCCGGCGAATCGACAACCAGCTGCGCGGCCGCTCGGGCCGGCAGGGCGATCCGGGGCGGTCGGTCTTTTTCCTAAGCCTCGAAGATGACCTGATGCGCATCTTCGGGTCTGACCGTCTGGACAAGGTTCTCTCATCGCTTGGCATGAAAGACGGCGAGGCAATCGAACACGCCTGGGTCAACAAATCCCTCGAGCGGGCACAAACCAAGGTCGAGGCGCGGAACTTCGATATCCGTAAGCAGCTTCTCAAGTTCGATGACGTGATGAATGAGCAGCGCAAGGTGATCTTCGGCCAGCGCCGCGAAATCATGGAGGCCGAAGACGTCTCCGAGATCACACGCGACATGCGCCATCAGGTGATCGACGACCTTGTCTCGATTCACATGCCTGAAAAGAGCTATGCTGACCAGTGGGACACCGATGGCCTTCAGCAGGCGATCCGGGATCAGTTGGGCATCGACCTGCCCATCGCGGAATGGGCCGCCGAGGAAGGCGTCGATGACAACGACATCCGCGAGCGTCTTGAAGAGGCGTCGGACAAGAAGATGACCGAGAAGGCCGACACGTTCGGCAGCGACGTCATGCGCAACATCGAAAAGCAGATCCTGCTTCAGACGATTGATGCCAAGTGGCGCGAACACCTGCTGACCCTAGAACATCTCCGCTCGGTCGTGGGGTTCCGTGGCTATGCGCAGCGCGACCCCCTCAACGAATACAAGACCGAAAGCTTCCAGCTGTTCGGCGGGCTTCTGGACAGTCTTCGCAACGAGGTCACTCTCAAGCTCGCGCAGATCCGTCCCATGACGGAAGAAGAGCAGAAGGCCATGCTTCAGCAGGTGATGGAGCAGCAACGGCGCGCCAACCCCGCGCTGGCCACCGCAGGCGGGGCGGCCGCAGCGGCGCCCGCCTCAGCAGGCACGACACCCACCGAGGGCGCAGCCGAGGGGTTCGATGAAAACGATCCGACCACTTGGGGCAATCCGGGACGGAATGACCTTTGTCCCTGCGGATCGGGAAAGAAGTTCAAGCATTGTCACGGCAAATTCTGACAATTCTCTGATTCTTAACCTATTGTTTACGATGCCCTTTTTCTGACAGATTCGGGGCAGGATCTTACCCATTTAACGTCGTCTCCGGGCCATCATTCTGGGGCACCTTCCTCCTGATCCATTATGGAGTGGGAGGGAATCGTGTCCCGAGTCCGCAAATACGCAATTGCCGGTAGTACCTTCTCGATCGCGATGGCGATCGGATTCGTCATGCAAAACGGCGACGCCCTGGCGTCTCGCATGGTTGGCGACGATGAACGGGCCCAGGGGCCTGTTCCTCCGATGCAGTTTCCCCAACAGGCCAGTGTTGCCGTGAAGATTCCAAACGTTCCTGCAATCGACAGCGAAGCCGCGCCGGTCGTGGCTGTCCCCCAGCTGGAGGATGTGCCCGTGCCCACCGTCGATCTAGCTGCGGCTGATGCCGCGCAGAGCGACAGCGAAGTGATGACCGACGCGATGCCGGATGTCGCCGAAAGCGGCCTTGTCTGCGTTCCCGATCTGAATGCCGAAGTGATCGACGCGGCGATGGTATCACTCGTGCTTGACGCGCCCTGCTCGGCCAATAGCGTCGCGACGATCCATCACCAGGGCATGATCTTTTCGACGTTTGTCGACGAGACGGGTCTGGCGACGATCGAGGTTCCTGCGCTTGCCGACAATGCCGTCTTCATCGCAGAGCTTCCGGGTGGGTCGGGTGCGGCGGCCATCGTCACCGTGCCGGACCTTGCCAATTACGACCGTGCTGTCCTTCAGTGGCAGGGTGAGACGGGTCTTCAGATCCATGCGCTGGAATTTGGTGCTGCCTACGAGGAAGATGGCCACGTCTGGTCCGCCTCGTCACGGAGCCCTGAGGCCGCGATCAACGGAGAGGGTGGTTTCCTTGTCTCGCTTGGCGCTGATGGGGTGGACAACGCCTATTACGCCGAGGTCTATACATTCCCTTCGGGCATGCTGGCCGGTTCCGGCGAGGTCGAGATTTCGGTTGAGGCGGAAATCCTGCCGACGACCTGCGGGCGCGAGATTTCCGCCCAGACGATCCAGCTTGCCCCGGGGTCGGTGCCATATGCCCTTGATCTGACGATGACCCTCCCGGGTTGTGAGGCTGTTGGTGAGTTTCTTGTATTGAAAAATATGCTTGAGAGTCTGACACTCGCGTCGAGATGACGCGCGATTGGTTTGGGTTTTCATGGCTGGCCTATCGAAGTGCGGCGATTTTCGCCGCACTTTTCGTTTGTGCGCCTCTCGTCAATGCCCAAGACGTCACGATCAGAACCGGGCAAGGGGCCCTCGAGATCGAGGGCAGTGTTCTTGGGTTTGATGGAGAATACCTTCGCCTCGAGACCCGTCACGGAGAGCTGACCCTGGATTACCGCGAGGTGACCTGCACGGGTGCGGCCTGTCCTGATCCTGACACCTTCGTCGAGGAGATCCGCTTTGCTGGCACGAGCCGCATAGGCGATCTGATCTTACCTGCATTGGTCGAAGGATATGCCCGTTCGAACGCCTTGCTTGCCGAGCGTCGGGAGGCCGGTGACAGGCGCTTTGTCTACGAATTGGCAGCGCGGGGCGAAGAGCCCGGGGTCCGGCTCAGTTTCCATCTCACAACGACCGAGGCAGGCTTGTCGGCACTTGAACGCGGCGACGCGGATATCGCCATGGCTGCCCGGCCCGTTCAGTCCGAGGATCTGGGGCGGGCGGGCCCTCTGCCATCCGGTTTGGACGCGACCCGGCACATCCGGCTTCTGGCCTATGATGCTGTCGTGCCGATCGTCTCGCCGGGTGCGGATGCGGGACCCGTTTCGTTGACCGCGTTGGCCGGGATATTCTCAGGAGAGATCATCCGCTGGTCGGAGCTAGGAGGCCCGGACGCGCGGATCGCGTTGCATCTGGGCCCGTCCGAGACCGGGCTTGCAGCCTATTTCATCGAAACGGTACTTGCGCCGATGGGGTATGAACTGACGGACGATGTCACGCTGCACCCAACCGACAGGGACGTGGTTGCCGCCGTCATGACGGACCCGAACGCGATGGGGATCGTCTCGTTCGAGAGGGTTGGAAATGCCGTTGCGCTTCCTCTTGAGGGGCGCTGCGGTCTTCTCGATGTGGCGACGCTGAATTCGGTCAAGACCGGGGATTATCCGCTGACTGTCCCGCTTTACCTTTATCTGCCACCCTGGAGGCTGGGCCCGTTCGGACGGGACTTCATCGATTGGTTGTCGGGGGCCGAGGCGCAGCGGATCATGCGGCGCATTGGTGTGCCGGGCGAGGTTGCCTCTCCCATCCCCGTTGGCCAGCAGGGTGACAGGATCGTCAGCGCAATCCAGAGGGCAGGGGATGAGCTGGGTCTCGGGCCTCTCCTGTCGCTTGCCGATGTGATCGAGGGCCGGGAACGGCTGACCCCGACATTCCGGTTTGAGCCCGGGCGCAGCACGCTTGATCCATCGTCCCTCGCACGGGTCAGGGCCCTCGCGCATGCGATCGCAGAGGGCCGCTATGCGGGACGGGATCTTCTGCTGGCGGGGTTCAGTGATGGGCAGGGCCCTGCAAGCACGAACCTGGTTCTGTCCGAGGCCCGGGCGGAGGCCGTCAGGGAGGCCATCCTCGAGGCATTGGGGGGAAAGCTGCCAGAGGGACAGGTTCTCGATATCGTGCCGCTGGGTGAGGTCATGCCCGTCAGCTGTGACGAGACGAGCTGGGGCCAACAGGTCAATCGACGGGTCGAATTATGGGCCACCTCTGAGCGTTATAGATGACCGGTTGCCCGAAAGCTCAACTCGCCCGAGCGCCCCACGATGATGTGGTCATGAACCGTGATGCCGAGCGTCGTCGCGGCCTCGTCGATCCTACGGGTCATCACGATATCCGACTCTGAAGGTGTGGGGTCCCCAGACGGGTGATTGTGCACGAGGATGATGGCCGAGGCATTCAATTCGAGCGCGCGTTTGACCACTTCGCGAGGGTAGACCGGAACGTGATCGACGGTTCCACGGGCCTGTTCTTCATCCGCGATCAGGACATTGCGCCGATCAAGAAACAGGATGCGGAACTGTTCGACTTCGCGGTGCGCCATGATCGTGCGGCAATAGGCAATCAGCGCGTCCCAGCTTGAGACTGCATGGCGTTCCATCACCCGGGATCGGGCGAGCCGTTGGGCGGCGGCTTCGATGATCTTCAGCTCGACGATGACAGCGTTGCCGACACCGTGAAGCTTTGAAAGCTCACGGGGGTTGGCGGACAGGACGGCATTGTAGTCACCGAACTTGTCGATCATGCGCCGGGCAAGCGGTTTGACATCCTGCCGGGGAATTGCCCGGAACAGGACGAGTTCCAGAAGCTCGTAGTCGGGCAGGGCATCGGCACCGCCCGACATGAACCGCTCTCTCAGTCGTTTGCGGTGATCCGAGATATAGGAAGGCAGACGACCGCGCCCCGCGATGACGGGTGTTTCGTCCGGGTCCGGACCCGGCACCTTGTGAGGCTGCGTATAGGGCCTCGTCGGTAAGTCGGAGAATGACAACTGATCCTGCATACCGGGATCGTTGCGCGATTCTGTTTACTGCAAGGTTAACGGCGGACCGGCGCGCGGCGTGCGCCGTCCCATAAGGTCAGCCCTTCATCGAATCCCAGAAATTCTTGACCGAGGAAAAGAAGCCCGCGCTTTGCGGATTGTTCTCGGCGCTCAGATCCTCGAATTCACGCAGAAGTTCTTTTTGCCGGGATGTCAGATTGACCGGAGTCTCGACTGCCAGCTCGATGAACATGTCACCGACCTCGGAACTGCGGATCGCGGGCATGCCCTTGCCGCGCAAGCGCATCTGACGACCAGACTGGCTTCCTTCGGGGATCTTCACCCGGCTCTTGCCGCCATCGATCGTGGGCACTTCGATATCGCCGCCAAGGGCCGCCGATGCCATCGAAACGGGGACACGGCAAAAGAGGTTCGTTCCATCCCGCTTGAACAGGGTGTGTTCGCGAACCTCGATGAAGATATAGAGATCGCCCGACGGCCCGCCGCGCATACCGGCCTCGCCTTCGCCAGCGAGCCGGATCCGCGTGCCGGTTTCGACGCCCGCGGGGATGTTGACCGACAAAGCGCGCTCTTTTTCGACCCGGCCTGCGCCGTGGCATTCCTTGCACGGGTTCTTGATCGTCTGGCCCATGCCGTTGCAGGTGGGGCAGGTCCGCTCGACGGTAAAGAATCCCTGCTGTGCCCGCACCTTGCCCATGCCGGAGCACGTGGGGCAGGTCTGTGGTTCTGCGCCGCCCTCTGCGCCGGTTCCGCTACAGGATGTGCATGCGACCGAGGAGGGGACGTTGATTGTCTTGTGGAGGCCTGCATAGGCCTCTTCGAGGGTGATGCGCAGATTGTAACGCAGGTCACTGCCGCGCGAGGCACGGTTTCGTCCGCCGCCGCGTCCGCCGCCCATGATGTCGCCGAACAGGTCGTCGAACACATCAGAGAAGGCAGAGGCGAAATCGCCCTGGCCGCGGAACCCGCCGCCCGGTCGTCCACCGCCGCCCATGCCACCTTCGAAAGCGGCATGACCAAAGCGGTCATAGGCCGCTTTCTTGTCGGCATCTTTCAGAACTTCGTAGGCCTCGTTCGCTTCTTTGAACTGGGCCTCGGATTCGGGATTGTCGGCGTTGCGGTCGGGGTGAAGCTCTTTCGCCTTCTGGCGGTAGGCCTTCTTGATCTCGTCCGCATTCGCGCCCCTGGAAATTCCGAGAACTTCGTAATAATCGCGTTTGGACATGCGAGGATTCCCTTCCGAGACGGAAAGGCCGGCCCAGACACCTTTCAGCGGCGGGGCCGGCCTGTCTCTTGGTTACACCCGGAGCTTAGCTCCGCTTGTCGTCATCGATATCCTCGAAATCGGCATCGACGATCGTATCTTCATCCGAGGGCTCGTCCGCGGGCGTCGCTTCTTCGCCCTCGTCCTGGCTGGCCTTGTAAATCGCTTCGCCAAGCCGCATCGCGGCTTCGGTCACGTTCTGGATGCCCGATTTGATCTTCTCGGGATTGTCGCCGTCCAGCTCGTCCTTCAGCGCTGCAATGGCAAGCTCGATCGCCTCGATCGTCGACGGATCGACCTTGTCGCCATGCTCTTCCATCGACTTCTCTGTGGAATGGATCAGGCTTTCGGCCTGGTTCCGTGCCTCGACAAGCTCCTTGCGGGCCTTGTCGGCTTCCGCGTTGGCCTCGGCGTCCTTGACCATCTGGTCGATCTCGTCGTCCGACAGACCGCCCGACGCCTGGATCGTGATCGTCTGCTCCTTGCCGGTCGCCTTGTCCTTGGCGCCGACAGAGACGATGCCGTTCGCATCGATGTCGAAGGTCACCTCGATCTGGGGCATGCCGCGCGGTGCCGGCGGGATGTCTTCGAGGTTGAACTGACCCAGCATCTTGTTGTCGGCCGCCATCTCGCGTTCGCCCTGGAACACCCGGATCGTCACGGCGTTCTGGTTGTCCTCGGCGGTCGAGAAGATCTGGCTCTTCTTCGTCGGGATCGTCGTGTTGCGGTCGATCAGGCGGGTGAACACGCCACCCAGCGTCTCGATACCAAGGGACAGCGGCGTCACGTCGAGAAGGACAACGTCCTTCACGTCACCCTGAAGGACACCTGCCTGAATGGCGGCACCAAGAGCCACGACCTCATCGGGGTTCACGCCCTGATGGGGCTCTTTTCCGAAGAACTTCGAGACTTCTTCCTTGACCCGGGGCATCCGGGTCATGCCGCCGACAAGGACAACCTCGTCCACGTCACCGACCGACAGGCCCGCATCCTTGAGGGCGGCCTTGCACGGTGCGATCGAATTCTTGATCAGATCGCCGACCAGGCTTTCCAGCTTGGCGCGGGTCAGCTTCATCACGAGGTGAAGCGGCTGCCCGTTCGACCCCATCGAGATGAAGGGCTGGTTGATTTCGGTCTGGCTCGAGCTCGACAGTTCGATCTTGGCCTTTTCGGCAGCTTCCTTCAGGCGCTGAAGGGCCATCTTGTCCTTCGTCAGATCGACCTGGTTCTCTTTCTTGAACTCGTCGGCGAGGTAGTTGACGATCCGCATGTCGAAGTCTTCACCGCCGAGGAACGTGTCGCCGTTGGTGGATTTGACTTCGAACAGACCGTCGTCGATCTCGAGGATCGTGACGTCGAAAGTGCCGCCGCCAAGGTCATAGACGGCAATGGTCTTGCTGTCTTTCTTGTCGAGGCCATAGGCAAGCGCGGCTGCTGTCGGTTCGTTGATGATCCGCAGAACTTCGAGGCCGGCGATCTTGCCCGCATCTTTCGTGGCCTGACGCTGAGCGTCGTTGAAATAGGCAGGCACGGTGATGACGGCCTGCGTAACCTCCTCGCCAAGATAGCTCTCGGCGGTTTCCTTCATTTTTTGCAGGATGAAGGCGGAAATCTGGCTGGGGCTGTATTTCTCCCCGCGGGCTTCGACCCATGCGTCGCCGTTGCCGCCGTTGATGACGTCAAACGGAAGGTTCTTCTTGTCCTTCTCGATGTCGCTGTCGTCGAAACGGCGACCGATCAGGCGCTTGACTGCGAAGATCGTGTTGTCCGGGTTGGTGACGGCCTGACGTTTTGCAGGCTGGCCGACAAGCCGCTCTTCTTCGGTGAAGGCCACGATGGACGGTGTCGTCCGGGCGCCTTCGGCGTTCTCGATGACCCGAGGCTTGGAGCCGTCCATGATGGCGACGCAGGAGTTCGTCGTACCAAGGTCAATACCGATTACTTTTCCCATAGTTCAAATCCCTCTCTTCAGGCGGTTTGAGCGGAGCGGACCCGTTCCGGCATCCGATCCAATGGCTTCAATGTGGCGCCTCAGCGCCGATCGTTGGGTATATAGGGAGCAGTCCCAGTCGCTGCAAGCGCACGAAAAGGGCTCGTGACAGCAAAACCAATCTCTTTTTGACTATCTGCCACAAACGCCGGCAGCGGGGATGGCATCTGGCAGGTTCGACCTCTTTTGTCAGGAAAGGGCGTGCCATCGCGTTTGGTCTGCCCGGGATCATCAGGCGGGCCAGGATGTTCTTCAGTGGGATCGCCCTTTGGGCAATTACCGTGTTGCGCCCCAGCTCGCCGAGGCGCGTTTGCGGGTGTAGAACTCGCCCATCAGTCCAAGCATCAGGAACAGCAGCGACATCCAGATCGGATAGCTGATCGACGTGAAATGCGGGTTGTAGTTTATAAAAACGAACCCGCGACACTGATCAATGATATGGAACAGCGGGTTCCACGCGAACATCACCAGCATGTAGCCCGGCAGCGAATTGGCCACGAACATCTTGCCCGAGGCGATCATGTTGGCCCGCGAATAGATCGATGTGGCGATCGTGACGAAATCGGGCGCCCAGGGCCGCATCGCCATGAACAACATGCCGACCCCGATGCCGCAGACCCATGCCAGAAGGACCATGCCCATCGCACCGATCGGGTGGTAGATTTCGATCGGCGTGACGATGACATGGTAGAAGAACAGGATCACGAAAAGCGACAGCAGCTGAAGATACAATGTGCCAAGGGCAGCGGCACTGATCGTGATCATCGTGTTCAGCGGCGCATGCTGCATCATCGACGAGGTCGGACCCTCTGCCCTGACGACGGCGGCGACCGTCTTTGTATGCAGAAGAAACAGGAAGATGCCCGACATCAGGTAAAGCATGAAATCGCCCCGGATCGCGCTTCCGCGCATTCCGAGGATCGAGAACATCATGAAGAATGCGGCGACAAAGACCAGCGTCTGAAGGATATCCAGAAACAGACCGGCCAGCGCATTTCGGTGGGTCTTGCGGATGTTCCGGACGGTGCTGTGGTAGATCAGGTCAAGGATCGGAAGAATACCGCGCCTGCGCCTTTGTCTGCCAGAAAGATCCAACATTCCAACCTGCCCGTTTTCGCGGCATCAGTGCGCCGCATCCCGTTCATCCCCCGCATCGGTCAACGCATACGCCGTGCGGCAGCCCGGTCTTGCATGAATTCCTTGCCGAAATACCAAGCTCGCACCATAAGGAGCGCGAAACCACAGATCAACAAATTCGCCTTGACCGGGCAAAATCTAAAAGAGGTTATTGATGAATTACGACACTTTGATGGACGTGTTGCGGAATTTGGCGCTGCTTGGCGGCGAAAAGATCATGGAGATCTACAACGCCGATGATTTCGACGTGAAGGTCAAGAGCGATGAAAGCCCCGTGACAGCGGCTGACGAGGCGGCGGATGCCATTATTTCGGCTGGTCTGCGCGCGGCATTTCCCGATGTCGCCCTTGTCACCGAGGAACAGGCCGACAGCCACGGACAGGCCGTCTCGACCTTCCTGATTGTGGATCCGCTCGACGGCACCAAGGAATTCATCCAGCGCCGCGGCGATTTCACGGTCAACATCGCCTATGTCGAGAACGGCGTTCCGACACGGGGTGTCGTTTACGCGCCGGCCAAGAACCGGTTGTTCTACACCCTCCCCGATGGTCAGACCGTCGAAGAGATCGGGGATCAGTCCGTTGATGTCGTCGGCGAACAGCGTCCGATCAGCGTGAACACGGCGCCCGACAACGCGGCCCTGATGGTCGTGGCGTCGAAATCCCACCGGGATCAGGCGACGGACGATTACATCGGGAAATATGGCGTCAAGGATATGACGAGCGCCGGTTCCTCGATGAAATTCTGCCTGATCGCGGCAGGTGAGGCGGACCTTTATCCCCGTCTCGGCCGGACGATGGAATGGGACACCGCCGCTGCGGACGCCGTTCTGCGTGGCGCCGGTGGCCATGTCGTGCGTTTCGACGATCACACACCCCTGCAATACGGCAAGGACGGGTTCGCAAATCCGTTCTTCATCGCCTATGCGCCCGGGGTCGAGCTCAAGCCCGCCTGACCCGGATGTCTGTTCTGATCGTCATCCCCGCGAGGTATGCCTCTGTCAGGTATCCCGGCAAACCACTGGTCGAGTTGCGTGGCGCGCAGGGCGTGGCGCTCAGCCTGATCCAGAGAACCTGGAACGTCGCGCAAGAGGTGCAGGGCGTGAGCCGTGTCGTGATCGCAACGGATGACGACAGGATAGATCAGCATTGTCAGGGGTTCGGGGCCGAGGTGATCCGGACCTCTGATCAATGTCGCAATGGGACCGAACGCTGCTCGGAAGCGCTGGGCCTTTTGGGTGGCGATTTCGACATGGTCGTCAACCTGCAAGGCGATGCACCCCTGACGCCCCCATGGTTCATCGAGGCCCTGATCGAGGCGCTGGGCCGGTCCGATGCCCAGATGGCGACACCGGTCCTGCGCACCGAAGGTGCCGCTCTCAACGGGCTGCTCGAGGATCGGCGTGCCGGCCGGGTCGGCGGAACGACGGCGGTCTTCGGCGCTGGGGGACGAGCGCTCTATTTCTCGAAAGAGGTCATCCCCTACATGGGCCAGAGCTATGCCGACGCGGAAGCCACGCCTGTCTTCCACCATGTCGGTGTTTACGCCTATCGTCCTGATGCCCTGAGCGCCTATGCGACGCTTCCGCAGGGGCCCTTGGAACGGCTTGAGGGTCTGGAACAGCTCCGGTTTCTCGAAAATGGTCTCGATGTCCTTTGCGTCGAGGTGGATGCTCGCGGGCGTCAGTTCTGGGAGTTGAACAATCCCGAGGACGTGCCCAAGCTCGAAAAGATGATGGCGAAAATGGGGATCGCGTGACCCTGGCGCCAGTCAGCGTCGTCGTGGTCAGCCAGGGGCGGCCGCAGGCACTGACGCGCTGTCTGACGGGCTTGTCGCAGCTGGTCTATCCGACCTTCGAGATCATCGTCGTCACCAATCGCGAAGGCCAGACGGCCTTGGCACCGTGGTCGGGGCGGATCAAGCTTGTCCGCTACGACGAGGAGAACATCTCCGCCGCCCGCAATCTGGGGATCCGGCAGGCGGCAGGCGACATTGTGGCGTTCATCGATGACGATGCGGTGCCAGAACCGACATGGCTTGATCATCTGTGCGGGGTCTTCGCGTCGCCAGCCGTTGCGGCAGGCGGCTATGTGATCGGCCGCAACGGGATTTCGTTGCAATGGGGTGCCCGCGTCGCCCTTGCGGATGCCACGTCAGAGCCCTTGCCGATCACCGGATCGAAGCCCGAGTTTCATCGCGGCAGTGCCGGGCAGGCGATCAAGACTGAAGGCACGAACATGGCCTTTCGCAAGGACATTTTGCTTATGAACGGGGGGTTTGACCCCGTGTTTCGGTTCTATCTCGACGAGACCGACCTCAATCTCCGACTTGCGGCGCAGGATGCCGTGACCGCGATCGTGCCACGCGCCGTCGTGCATCACGGCTTCACCGCCAGCAAGCGCCGGACGGCAGATCGGGTCCCGCTGACACTGTTCGAGATCGGGGCAAGTGTTGCGGCGTTTCTGCGTCGCCATTCAGAGCAAGCGCAGGTCGCCTCCCTGATCGACGCAGAGCGGGAGCGACAGTCGAAACGCCTGTATCGTCACCTGATCGACGGGCGGCTTGAACCCCGCGACGTCAGTCGGCTTCTGAAATCCTTCGATGAAGGCTGCAAGGCAGGATTGGGTCGCCCGTTTACCCGACCCGAAAGCATCCCCGAGGGCGACGCGGGGTTTGTTCCGTTTTCGACCTCAACATCACGAGGGCACCGCGTTGTCTCTGGCCGGTCATGGCAATCGGCCCGTATCCTGGACGAGGCGCGATCACTTGTCAGACAGGGTCACCGTGTAAGTGCCTTTGTCCTGTCGCCGACGATCCGCAGGCACAGGGTGGTGTTTCACTCCGACGGGTTCTGGCTTCAGTCGGGTGGATTGTTCGGAGCATCCGACAGACGCGATCCGGCATTCCGTTACTGGCGGTTCCAGGATCGGATCGACCGCGAAGTGGCAAGAGTGGCCGAAATCCGCGAGCCGTGACCTGATTTTTGCAACAAAGTTGCATTGAAAGGCCATTAATTGCGCGTAGTCAAAAACAGAGCCGTCGCGTGCATTGCCTGACAAGGCGGCAAGCAGTAAGGGTCGTTACGCGGAAAGCATTGTCTGGCGAGGAATTTTTATGCGCAAGAGAGTTACGAAAGCGATCTTTCCGGTTGCGGGGATGGGGACTCGGTTTCTCCCGGCAACAAAGTCCGTCCCCAAGGAAATCATGACTCTCGTCGATCGGCCGCTTATCCAATATGCCATTGACGAGGCGCGCGCCGCCGGGATCAAGGAGTTCATCTTCGTCACGTCACGCGGAAAATCTGCTCTCGAGGATTATTTCGACCACGCGCCCGAGCTTGAGAACAAGCTCCGGCAGGACGGCAAGGAAGAGCTTCTCGAGACCCTGAGGTCCACCAACATGGACAGCGGTGCCATCGCCTATATCCGCCAGCACAAGCCGCTGGGGCTTGGCCATGCTGTCTGGTGTGCCCGGCGGCTGATCGGGAACGAGCCTTTCGCCGTGATGCTGCCTGATGACGTGATCGCCGCCGAGACACCCTGCCTTCAGCAAATGGTCGAGGCGCATGCCGAAACCGGCGGCTCGATGGTGGCCGCGATGGAGGTTCCTGACGTCAAGGTTTCTTCCTACGGCGTGCTCGACCTGAACGAGGATCACGGCTCTGTTGTTTCGGTCAAGGGGATGGTCGAAAAGCCCCCGGCCGGAACCGCGCCGTCGAACCTTGCCGTGATCGGGCGCTATATCCTGACCCCTCAGGTCCTTCGCAATCTCAACAAGATCAAGCCCTCGGCCGGCAACGAGCTGCAGCTGACCGACGCCATCGCGGAAGAGATCAACCAGGGGCGGGACGTCTTTGGATATCGTTTCCGGGGACAGCGTTTCGATTGCGGCTCAAAGGCGGGCTTCCTTCAGGCGACTGTCGCCTTCGGACTTGCGCGCCCCGAACTTCGGGACGAGTTCTCGCATTATCTGTCCGAAATGGCGGCCCTGCCGAATGCAGCGCAATAGAGCGCATCCTGCCCGGCCGGTCTGACAATGTCGGAGGCGCGGCCCCGTCTTCTTGATCTGACACGACTTGTCTCACGGTCCGGCCGGGGCCTTACCGGGGTGGATCGGGTCGAGCTGGCCTATGCGACAGCGCTTTCCGCCCGCGGTGACCCGATCTGGGCCCTTGTCCGCACGTCCCTTGGATTTCTGCTTCTGGACAGGCGAGGTCTCGACACCGTTGTCGCTGCCACGAAGACCGGAGACTGGGGCAGGCCCGACCTCTTGTCACGACTGTCCTTGAAACTTGACCGGGCGCGGCAGGCTGGTCAGAGCCATGCCCGCGCCCAGGCCATTGAGCGTTGCCTGCCCCGCAACCTCGGTCGGATGCTGAAACGGCATCTGCCGTCCGGGATCAGCTATCTGAACGTCGGGCACAGCAATTTCGATCGGCAGGTCTTTGCGGCGGTTCGCACGGTCCCCGATGCCCGGGTGACCGTGATGATCCACGATACGATCCCGCTGGATCTACCTGATCTTCAACGACCGGGCAGTGTTGATGCCTTCGGGCACAAGCTGCGACTGGCGGCTCTGATGGCGGATCGGATCCTCACCCCGACGGAGGCCAGCCGGGCTGATATCTTGCGGCATCTGGGTGACGGCTGCCCGCCTGTCATCGCCGCACATCTGGGTGTAGAGGCCCCAGCTGCCGAACGTCTGCCCGATGGGATCGACCTGTCCCGGCCACTGTTCGTGGTTCTCGGCACAATCGAGCCTCGGAAGAACCATGTCCTCCTTCTCGATATCTGGGAGGAGTTCGATGGGAAGGGCCCGCAGCTTTTTATCTGCGGACGGCGAGGCTGGCGCAACGAAGACGTCTTTGCCCGGCTCGATGCCGGATTGCCGCGCGTGACAGAGCTTGGCGGGCTGACCGACGGTCAGGTTCGAACGCTGCTTGAACAGGCGCAGGCCCTTCTTTTTCCATCGCTGGCCGAGGGCTATGGCCTGCCCGCAATCGAAGCAGCGGCCCTCGGCGTGCCGGTTATCTGTTCTGATCTGGCGGTGTTTCGGGAAACGCTGGGGAATGCGGGCGTTTACCTGCCGGTCACCGACCGCTATCTATGGAAAAAAACTTTAGAGGAATATTCGAGGCGAGACGGGTCTAAACGAGTTCAAGTGCAGGGTTTCAAAGTGCATACTTGGGATAACCACTTCAGGATCGCATTAAGAGATGCATGATACTCGTTCCGACCGGCACATCCTCGACTAGGGCGGCAAGGGACACGATTGGGACTGCTTCAGTCATATCGGCTAAGGTTGCAGCGGAAACGCTGGCGGATCAGGGCGTGGCGCAAGGGGCGTCAGCTGACCCGTGTCAACGACAGGACCGATCTGATCGAACCTTCGGACATTCTGGTCTTTTCGACGTTTCGCAACGAGTATCCCCGGCTCAAGCACTTCCTCGAGTATTATCGCGGGATCGGGGTTCGCCATTTCCTGATGGTCGACAACGGGAGTGACGATGGCGGGCGCGAATACCTGTCAAGTCAACCTGACGTCTCTCTCTGGACCACCGACGCCAGCTACAAACGGGCAAGGTTCGGTGTCGATTGGCTGAACTGGCTGCAATGGCAATACGGTCACAAGCACTGGTGCCTTGTCGTCGATCCCGACGAATTGCTGGTCTATCCGTTCTGCGATACCCGTCCTCTCAAGGCCCTTACGGATTGGCTCGATGCATCATCGATCAAGTCGTTCGGCGCGATGCTTCTCGACATGTATCCCAAGGGCCGGATCGATCAGAACAAGTATCGTCCCGGCGACGATCCCCTTGAAACGGCGTGCTGGTTCGATGCCGGCAATTACACCATCACCAGGAACGCTCGTTTCGGAAATTTGTGGATCCAGGGCGGCCCGCGCGCGCGGATGTTCTTCCCCGAGAACCCGGCCCGTGCGCCTGCATTGAACAAGATACCGCTGGTCAAGTGGGACCGGCGGTATGCCTATGTCAGCTCGACCCATATGCTTCTGCCGCGGGGGCTGAACCTCGTCTATGACGAATGGGGTGGTGAAAAGGCATCGGGCGTTCTGCTTCACACCAAATTTCTGGATACATTTACCGAAAAGGCGCGTGAGGAGCTGACCCGCAAACAGCATTATGCGGCCAGCCACGAATACCGCGCCTATGCCGCGGGTCTGTCCGAGAACCCTGACCTCTGGTGCAAGTGGAGCGAGAAATACATCAACTGGCGCCAGCTTGAGATCCTCGGATTGATGTCGAAGGGGAACTGGGCATGACGGTCGGGGTCGTCATGCTGGTTCATACCGCGCTCGATCGGGCAGAGCAGGTGATCCGGTATTGGGTCGCCGCCGGGTGCCCCGTTGTCGTGCATGTCGACAAGTCGGTCTCCTCGAAAATCCATGACGCGTTCGTCCAATCCCTGTCGGACCTCGACGAGGTCCTGTTCTCGAAACGGCACCGATGTGAATGGGGCACCTGGGGGATCGTCGCCGGCACACAGGCCGCGTCGGAACTCATGCTGGAATCCTTTCCACAGGTCCGGCACGTCTATCTGGCGTCGGGATCGTGTCTGCCGCTGCGGCATCCGTCGGAATTGCGATCCTACCTCGACAGTCGGCCCGACACCGATTTCATCGAAAGTGCGACGACCGCAGATGTGCCCTGGACGGTGGGTGGCCTGTCGGAAGAACGTTTCACCCTTCGGTTTCCGTTCTCATGGAAGCGGCACCGCCGGCTGTTTGACAGGTATGTGAAATTTCAGCGGTGGATCGGGTTCGGCCGGCGCATCCCCGAAGGCATCCTGCCTCACATGGGGTCGCAATGGTGGTGCCTGACGCGGCGGACGTTGTCGGCGATCCTGCAAGATCCGGAACGCGAAACCTATGACGCCTATTTCCGAAAGGTCTGGATCCCGGATGAGAGCTATTTCCAGACAC
Source organism: Alexandriicola marinus (assembly GCF_004000435.1). Lineage (GTDB taxonomy): Bacteria > Pseudomonadota > Alphaproteobacteria > Rhodobacterales > Rhodobacteraceae > Alexandriicola > Alexandriicola marinus. The sequence goes on along the minus strand of NZ_RBVZ01000002.1, from coordinate 835,898 downwards.
TGTCGCGTCTTTACTCGCAAAAGATCGAAAGTCGCTCCCTGACCCTGTCGAAGTTCGATTTTCAGGGCAAGCCGCACATCTTCTATGACGATCACCTTCAGTTGTTGCGCCGGTCTGATTGCTTTGTCGCCCGCAAGATCTGGCCCCATGCCGACAGGCTTTATGACAACTTTCTCAACGCGGATCGCGATAGCGGTGCCTTGGCCGAGCCAAACCCGGGCAAGATCGACCGGATCTTCGCCAAGGCCGTCGAACGGCGCACACAGGGGCGGCCCGGTCTTTACATGCAAAGCCGGTTCCCGAATCCCAACTGGGAAAACGGAGTGTCGTCGGCACCCTATTCCGTCTTCGAAGGCTTTGCCGAATTGTTCGAGGATTTCGAAAGCTGGCTTGCCCGGGCTACCGGAACCCGGGTCCATGGTCACCTGTTCGACCCTGAGAGGGTGGAGTTCGAGGGTCGTCAAAAGACGTTCGTAGGCGCTCTCTCCGACAGCGCGGCCCTGCGCGATCACAATGCGTGGATGTTCCTGACGAACCTGATCTGGAACACCCGGGGTGAACGCCAGTGTTTTCAGTATGGCCCCCGCGATACGCAGGATATCAGCTGGGAAATTGCCAAGGATCCCAATGCCCATATTTCTGTCATCTCGGGCGCATGGGCGGTGCCGCTGTTTCAGTCGAACCGGAACTTCGCTGACCTGCGGGTCGAGGCCGCCAATCTTCAGCGGATCGAGGCCGATCACCTTCATGCACTCCGCTCACCCTATGCCAAGGCGCGTATCCGGATCTGGACGATGGCGGAATTCATCGAATCGCCGATGGAGGCCCTGCAAAGCGTGGTCGATCAGATCGCGACCAAAGGGTTGCCCCAGCTGACTGAGGCCCCCCGGATGGTGGATCTGACCGGCTTTGGCCAGTTCCTGCAAAACCTGAAGAACCAGGGCATGCACCCCTATCTGATGGGTGACTTCCCCGTCGATCCGCCGCCAAAACACGAACAGCCGCGCAAGCGCAAACCTTATCTGGTTCGGTAGAATATGGCCTCATTTGACTACTTCGTCGTCTTTGCCGAAATGCGGACAGGGTCGAATTTTCTCGAATCAAATCTCAATGCCTTCGATGGTGTCACCTGCCATGGTGAGGCCTTCAACCCGCATTTCATCGGCTATCCGAACCGGACCGAGGTCTTGGGGATCACGCAGGCCGAGCGGGACGTCAACCCCAAGCAACTGATCGCCGCGATCAAGGCCGAACGGGCCGGGCGCGAAACCGTGATCAGCGGGTTTCGCTATTTCAACGATCACGACCCGCGCATCCTGGACACGATCCTGAACGATCCGCGCTGCGCCAAGATCGTGCTGACGCGCAATCCCGTCGAAAGCTATGTCAGCCGCAAGATCGCGGCCTCCACCGGCCAGTGGAAGCTGACGAATGTCAAACACGCGAGGTCAGAGAAGATCCGCTTTGATGCCGCCGAATTCGAAAAGCACGCCGAGGCGATCCAGAACTTTCAGATACGCATTCTGAACGCGCTTCAGAGAACGGGGCAGACAGCGTTCTACCTTGATTATGAAGATTTGCAGGATGTGGCCGTCATGAACGGGATCGCATCGTGGCTTGGGGTGCCCGCCCGGCTGGAGGGGCTGGACAAGAAGCTCAAGAAACAGAACCCCGAGCCGCTTGAAGACAAGGTCACCAACTATGCCGAGATGGAACGCGGTCTGGCCGGGATCGATCGGTTCAACCTGACCCGGACCCCGAATTTCGAACCGCGCCGTGGTGCACTTATCCCGCACTATGTGGCGGCGCCGGAATCCCCGCTCATTTATCAGACCCTCCGCTCTGGTCCCGAAGCGACCGTCCGTGCATGGCTCAGCGCGCTGGATGACGGCAAGGACCTGCTCGAGAAATTCAACCAGAAGACGCTCAGACGGTGGAAGGCCGATCATGCCGGACACAGGTCGTTCACGGTGATCCGCCATCCCGTCGCCCGGGCGCATGCCGCCTATTGCGAACGTATCCTTCCGGCGAGCGGGCCCAACGCCTTTCCCGAGATCCGGCAGAACCTTCGGCAACATTTCGGGTTGGATTTGCCCGAGGGCAAGCTTGGGTCAGACTATGACATCGATGCGCATCGAAACGGGTTCAAGGCGTTCCTCGCCTTCGTGAAGGCCAATCTCAATGGCCAGACGAATCTGCGCATCGATCAGGCATGGTCTTCGCAAACCGGTCTCTTGCAGGGGATGACGAACTTCCTTCCGCCTGAAATGATCATTCGCGAAGAAGAAATGGCCGAGGAGTTGGTTCGGTTGGCGCACAAGGTCGGGCTATCGAATCCGCCTCCGATTCCGGATCAGACCGATCCTCACCGACCGGCGCTCGAGAAGATATATGATGCCGAGATCGAGGCCGCGACCCGGGAGGCTGTGGGTCGCGACTACGACAGTTTTTCGTTCGGAAACTGGGCCTGAAATGCGGGCCTGAACGTCAGGCCGCCTGAGACGAAGTCGTCTCGGTCAGGATCGTATGGAGCGTGTGCGCATCGTCATTCGCCCGAAGTTTTGCACAAATCCCCGGATCCCTGAGCGTGCGCGACACGAGGGCAAGTGCCTTGAGATGCTCGACGCCTGCATTCTCGGGTGCGAACAGCGTGAAGACCAGATCGACCGGCTGACGATCGACCGACTCGAATTCGAGAGGGCGATCAAGCCGGAAGAACAGGCCGCAGACCCGATCGATCTCATGAAGCCGCGCATGGGGCAGGGCGACGCCCTGCCCGACACCTGTCGGCCCCAGTGTCTCGCGTTCCAGAAGCGCGTCCAGAACCTGCGATTGACCAAGTCCATAGACGGATTGGGCAAGCTCGGCGATGTCCTGAAACAACCGCTTCTTGCTTGTCGCTCCGTTCAGGAGCTTGACGCATTCCGGTCGAAGAATCTTCGACAACTGCATGTCCAGGTCTCTCCGGTGCTGCGATGGTGGACCGCGATCCTAGCTCGGATCGATCCAGCCAACATTTCCGTCGTCACGCTGATAGACGACGTTTATCCCATTATGCTTCTCATTTCGAAAGACGAGCACCTGTGCATGTGCCAACTCCATCTGCATGACCGCATCGCCGACAGAGAGTGACGGGATTTTGGCCTGCATCTCCGCCACGATGACGGGGTTGGTGTCTGCTTCGGACGATTCGTCTTCTCCTGTTGGCGCGAGGATATATGAGCCGGCATCCGAAAGTTCAACGGGTACCGCCCGGTCTTTGTGATGGTCTTTCAACCGGCGCTTATAGCGGCGCAACTGCTTGTCCATCTTTTCGGAACAGGAATCGAAGGCAGCATAGATCTCGTGCGCGCGCCCCTTGGCCTGCACAGTAAGGCCCGTTGACAGATGGATCACGGTCTCGCAGGCGAATTCGTGGCCATTCCTCGAAAAGACAACCTGCGCTTCGGTTGGACGGCCCGCATATTTTTCGACCATTTCCCCGAGTTCCGTTCGAACATGGGTCTGCAGTGCTTCGCCAATGTCGATCTGTTTTCCGCTGATCTGATACCGCATCGGTCCTCCTTGAGTTCTGGGCGCAGGGAATCAGGGACAATGGACCCGTGGGTCCGCCATCCGAGAATCGCGGCTAAGTTGGTGATGATGGCGCGGTTCTCCTTGCGACTGGCCGTCTTCCGACAAGGAATGCCGGGCCAGCGATGCGCATGGAGAGAAACCGTTTCATCCCCTTCATTCGGCCCCAAGCAGGGCCGCCTTGTCAACGTCTGCGTCGCGGCGCACGAAGGAAAAAAGGTTAACGCGAGAAGGTCTGACCAAGGTAAACCCGGCGCACATTTTCGTCGCGGATCACCTCGTCGGCGGTGCCTGACATCAGGACCTGACCGTCATGCAGGATATAGGCCCGATCAACGATCCCAAGGGTTTCCCTGACATTGTGGTCGGTGATCAGCACGCCCAGCCCGCGTTCCTTCAGCGCGGCGACAAGCGTGCGGATTTCGCCAACGGCGATCGGGTCCACGCCTGCAAACGGTTCATCCAGAAGAACGTATTTCGGATCGGCGGCAAGGCAGCGGGCGATCTCGACCCGGCGCCTCTCGCCGCCCGAAAGGGCAAGCGCGGGCGCCCGGCGCAGGTGTTCGATGGAAAATTCGCTCAGCAGTTCTTCTAGCCGTTCGCGCCGGCCCGTGCGGTCTGGCGTGCTGATCTCGAGGATCGCCTTGATGTTATCCTCGACCGACAGGCCCCGAAAGATCGACATCTCTTGTGGAAGATAGCCGATCCCCAGCCTTGCCCGACGATACATCGGCAGACCGGTGACATCCCGGCCGTCCACGATGATCGAACCGCCCTCGGCATTTACCAATCCGGCGATCGCATAGAACGACGTGGTCTTGCCTGATCCGTTGGGGCCAAGAAGCGCGACGACTTCGCCCCGGTGCAACTCAAGCCCGAGGTCGCGGATGACGGGCCTGTTCCGATAGCTTTTCCTGAGGTTGCGAACCTCAAGCCCGCCCCGCCCGTCGGTCACCTTCAAATCAGCGCGCGTTGACAAGCATCACTCTCCAGTCTGGCCGAACACGGTTCGCACCCGGCCGTCCATCTGTGCCGTGCCGTCGTTCAGATTGACGACCATCCGATCAGCCGAAAGGGCGCTTGCCCCCTGAGTCAGAAGCACATCACCGTTCAATGTCAGAATGCCGCTTGTCAGGTCATAGACAGCGCCGGTCGCTTCGGCGGCCTCCGTCTCGGTTGCAAATGTTACCCCGCCCGAGGCGTCGAGCCGGGCGATATCGCCTGTTTCGTCGCTGTAGATGACCTCGACACGGCCTGCAGCGATCCGCAATTCGCCCTGACCGATCACCACGTTGCCGGCGAAAACCGCCGACCGGCTGCCCTGATTCACGGTAAGCGCATCTGCCGTTATCTCGACTGCGGCCGTCGGGTCCGCGGCAAGTCCTCGCAAAGAGATGTCTGTCTGGGATGAGGCGGAGGTTCCGACAAATCCGATACATAAAACAATAATTGCAGCAAGTCGCACAACCAACGCTCCCCTGTCATGGCTCGTATATAAGTCGAACTCCGCCTTCGAACACTATCTGTTGACCATTGCCGTCGCTTTCTGGCCCGATGATGACGCGCCCTGCGGTCAGGCTCCCAAAGGGCGCCTGTGCCTCGAGCGGGCCATTCGAGACGATCGTGCCTGCACGAAGGTCTGCTGCCAATCCTGTTGTTTCCATCACGTAGCCCGAGGAAGAACTGATCCGGACCAGCCCATCCAGAACGGCACTCTGTGCCCTTGGGTCGATGCGCCCCTGCCCGGCGGCAACGACGACCCGGCTTCCGTCGGTGGCATCGATTTCGGCGCGGATGCGAAAAATTTCGAAGGCGTCGGCCTGGTCCGGGTCCGGCCTGACCTCGTCGGCCGCGATCGCGATGATCGATCCGTCATCCGATATGCCCGCGAAATACGGATCGGTAATCCGCGGCTCGCGCGCGATATCCTCGATTTCGGCATAGGGTAACGTGGGGTCCTCGGATGGTTTCCTCGCAAAGAGGAACATCGTCGACAACAGCATGATCGCGCCCAGCGGCAGCAATATCTTGAGGCCGGTGACAATGCGGGAATACAGGTTGTCGGCCCCGTCCATGTCTGCCTCCGGATTGCTCAGACCACGCCCGCCCTCAGGCAATCGTGGATATGAAGAATGCCCGCGACCTTGCCGGATCCGGGAGGATCGACAACGAAGAGGCAGGTGATCTTGGCGTCGTTCATGATCGACACTGCCTCTTCGGCAAGCGCGCCTTTCGAAATTGTTCGTGGCGCCCGTGTCATGACGTCACCCGCCATGTTGTCGAGCAGGTTGGCCATATGACGCCGAAGGTCGCCATCAGTGATGATGCCGCAAAGATAGCCGTCTTCGTCCAGAACACCAACAACACCAAAGCCCTTCTGCGAGATCGTCAGCAGGGCATCGCTCATTGGGGTGTGCGTTCCGACGAGGGGGACCGCCTCGCCGGCATGCATCAAATCCCCCACGCGCGACAGCCGGGCACCCAATTTGCCGCCGGGGTGGAAGTCCCGGAAATGCTCCGCCGTGAAGGCGCGCGCATCCATCAGCGCGATTGCCAGCGCATCCCCGAGGGCAAGGGTCATGGTCGTTGAATTCGTCGGCACGACGCCATGACCGCAGGCTTCGCCAAGGCTGGGCAGCATCAGGGCGAGGTCGGATTGCGCGATCAGCGTGCTTTCGGGATTACTGGACATCCCGATCAGACGGATGCCGAACCGCCGGGCATAGGCGACGAGGTTTGCCAGTTCGGGCGCCTCGCCGGAATTCGAAACGGCCAGCACGATATCCGAGGTCTGGATCATCCCCAGATCACCATGGCTGGCCTCGGCGGGATGTACGAAATGGGCGGGCGTCCCGGTCGAGGCGAGTGTCGCCGCGATCTTGCGTGCGATATGACCCGATTTCCCGATGCCCGAGACGATCACCCGTCCTTCGGCGGCAAGGATCATCTCGACCGCCGCGTCGAATTCGACGCTCAGCCCGTCGGCCAGCACGTCAAGTGCGCGCGCCTCTTCAAGGATCACACGTCGGCCAATCTCGCGATGATCCGGGGCATCAGCCATGTCAGTGGGCAAAGATATCGATTTCGGGCCACCCCTTGAGGTCTAGCCGGGCCCGCATCGGCAGAAATTCGAAACATGCGGCCGCCATTTCGGTGCGGCCCTCGCGGGCCAGCATCTCGTCAAGCCGCGCCTTCAGCTGATGCAGGTAGAGGACGTCTGACGCGGCATAATCAAGCTGCGCCTCGGTCAGGTTTTCCGCCCCCCAGTCGCTTTGCTGCTGATGTTTCGAGATATCCACGCCACACAGCTCCTGAAGCAGGTTTTTCAGCCCGTGCCGGTCGGTGAAGGTGCGCACGAGTTTCGAGGCGATCTTGGTGCAATAGACAGGCGCTGTCTGCGCCCCGAAGGCATTTTCAAGGGCCGCGATATCGAAACGTCCGAAGTGAAACAGCTTGAGGACATTCGGATCCTCGAGCATCCGGGTCAGGTTCGGCGCGGCTGTCTGACCCTGGCCCACCTGCACAAGATGGCATTCCCCGTCACCGCCCGACATCTGGATCAGGCAAAGCCGGTCCCGGTGCGGGTTCAGACCCATCGTCTCGCAATCGATGGCGACAATCGGACCAAGATCAAGCCCGTCGGGCAGGTCGCCCTGATATAGATGGTTCGCCATCTGTCCCTCGCTCTGGTGAAAGGCATGGTGCTCGGAAGAAGCGCCAACCTATTCTTCTTATTGCTCTTGACTGTCCATCCCTGATCCGGGGAATCGGAAAATCAGCGCGCATACTTGTCCGCGCCCTCCTGGAATGTCCAGACCTGTCCCTTCCGCGTGAGCGGATACCCGGTGCGACCCATGAGACGCCTTTCGGCTGGCCCGGTCACATCCGTGCCAACGGCCAAGTTCCCAGCCGGGCATGGCTGTGGTGGTGGGCCGGGCGAAGTCGTGGCCTGTGCAGTCGTGCTGGCGACGACGAACGCCATCGGCACGCGCTGATACCCTTGGATCAGGCTTTCGATCCGCCTACCCTGACTCCATGGGTCAGGTAACATCACTCTTTGCCCGAAAGGTCGTGGGCGTTGCGGGCGACGACATCGATGCACGGGCCGTCCTTCACGTCGCGGGGCTGGAGTTGGACGGACCGTGGGACCCAAGTCACATGCTGGATGAGGGCGACTTCTACCGCATGATCGAGATGATGGCCGAGCAGATGGACATCATGTCGCTGCCCCTGAATGCCGGCGCGGCGATGCGCCCTGATGAATATGGCGCCCTCGGCCTTGCCTGGAAGGCCGCCCCCGATCTGCGCGGTTCCTTTTCGCGCGTGGCACGGTATTGGCGGCTCTGGACCAGTGTCGCGCGATACGAATTGCAGGAAACGGATGCAGGCGTTCTGTTCATCGAACACCGCGAAGGTCCGCGGCGGCTGGGCATGCGCATCTCGATCGAAGCTGATCTGGCCAGCGGTGTGTCGCTGAGCCGTCAGGTGTCGCCAAGGCCATTCGCCCCACTCGAGGTTTATTTCAGGCATGCCGCGCCGGACACGTTGGCCCATCACGAGGCCTTTTTCGGCTGTCCGGTTCACTTTGGGGCAGACAAGGATGCGATGCTCCTGTCCCGACAGTCGTTGTCGGAACCCAATATTCTTGGTGACGAAGGGATCACGCGGTTTCTGGACTCCCACCTCGATCAGGAGCTTGCCCAGATCAGCGACGTGCCCGCCCTGCAGATGCAGACCAAAAGCGAAATCGCGCGCGCGCTTAGCGAAGGTCTGCCCAAGATGACGGATATCGCGCGCAGGCTGGGGCTCAGCGCCCGGTCCTTTCACCGCCGCCTCGCGGAACACGGGCTCAGCTTTCAGAGCCTGACGGAAGAGACCCGTCGCGAGATCGCCATCGCCATGCTGCAGGAGGAACGCTACGCGCTGTCCGAGATCGCGTTCCTCACTGGATATTCAGAGCAAAGCGCCTTCAACCGCGCCTTCAAGCGCTGGATGGGCGTGACGCCGGCGGCCTATCGGAAGTCTCTCAGATAAGCCGCGCTTGACCGGCGAGGTTGGCCGCCGGTGTCAAAACCCTGGCATGCGCGGTCAATACCGGCGGCGGGCAGTCTTTCTAAACCTTGGTCATCAACTTGACCCAAGGAGAACGAAAATGACTGATCACCCCATCCTCGTCATCGGCGCCACCGGCAAGACCGGCTCCCGCGTTGTTACCAAACTCGAAGCCAAGGGCGTGGCCGTCCGGCGCGGTGCGCGGCGCTCGGAGACGCCTTTCGACTGGGAAGACCCGGCCACTTGGGCCCCTGTTCTGAAAGGTGTCTCCAAGGCTTACGTCACCTATTTCCCTGATCTCGCCTTTCCGGGTGCCGTCGAAAAGCTGGAGGCCTTTACCAAGGTCGCGGCGGACAGCGGGCTGGAACATGTCGTGCTTCTGTCGGGCCGGGGCGAGCATTTCGCGACCGTAGGCGAAGAGGTCGTTCGCAACTCGGGCATACCCTTCACTATCGTGCGGGCTGCATGGTTCGCGCAGAACTTCAGCGAAGGTTATCTGCGCGACCCGATCCTTGGTGGCGCGTTGCCGATGCCGGGCGGCGACATGCCCGAGCCGATCATCGACATTGACGATATCGCCGATGTGGTGGTCGCCGCCCTGACCGAAGACGGCCATCAGGGCGAGCGCTACGAGGTTACCGGCCCACGCCTGATGACATTCGCCGAGATGGCCGAAGTGCTGACCGAGACGCTGGGCCGTCCGATCCAATACGTGCCGATCAGCTTCGATGACTTCCACGCCAATGTCGCGGCCTCCGGTGGTGAGTTCGTGGCTGACATCTTCACCTCGATTGCACGGGAAACTCTCGACGGTCGCAACGCCCATGTGACCGATGGCGTTGAACGGGCGCTGGGCCGCAAACCCCGTGACTTTGCGGAATTCGCAAAGACCGCGATGGCCACGGGCACCTGGTCTGTCGCCGCCTGATCCTCCTCACACCAAAGGCAGGAGACCTCGGTCTCCTGCCGCAACAACCCAATCCGGAGTTGCGACCATGTCGACCACTTTCTTCTTTCTCTCCCAATTCGCCATTCTCGCCTACGCCATCGTCGCGGGCGTCTTCCTGGCCTTCTCTGACTTCATCATGCGCTCTCTCGCGCTGACCGGGGGACACGGCGGCGTCGAGGCCATGCAGATCCTGAACCGCGAGGTCTTTCGCTGGGTCTTCATGACGTTGTTTCTGGGCATGGCAGCCGTTTCGCTGATCCTTGCGGGCTATGGCGCCTTTGGCCTGTCTGGCCCGGCGGGAACGCTGATTCTGCTGGCGGGTCTCGTCTACCTTATCGGGTGTTTCGGCGTCACTGTCGTCTTCAACGTCCCGATGAACGAGGCGCTGGCAGGGATGGAGATGTCGTCCGACACAACCCGGGCCTACTGGCTCCAGACCTATGTCCCGCGCTGGACCTTCTGGAACTCGGTTCGGACGATCGCCTGCGCCGCATCCGCTGCGCTGCTGCTTTTCGGGCTGCTTTGGGCGACCCAGAACCAAGCCCGGCCTGTATGATGGATGATCACGGAGGGGTGGTGCGCATCGCGTCTGCACCGCCCCTCAACGAACGTCTGCCGTCTGCCTTGATTGATCCGGAGGCGCTTGAATGGATATGATTGTTGTCATGGCTTATCTCTTTTCTCTCATGATCCTTGGGGTGATCGGCTTTCAGGTCGCCCTGATATTTGGCGCCCCTTGGGGTCGGCTGACCCAGGGCGGCCAGGTCGACGGCCCCCTGCCGCTTTCGGGCAGGATCGTTGCGGCGCTCTCGATCGTGATCCTGGCGGCCACCGCCTTGGCGATCCTGTCGGCCGATGGCTCTTGGCCAAACTGGCCGCGCTGGACAGCTTGGCCCGCCCTGGGCGTCATGGTCGTTTCAACCGTTCTGAACTGGATCACGCCGTCCGCGGCGGAACGCAAACTCTGGGCGCCGGTCATGACGGTGCTGTTGGCGCTCGCACTTGCGATCCTGTGGCTCTAGCCGACTGACCTTTTCACTGACCGATGAAATCGGCACGCCGCTCCAGCAGGGCTGCGCTGAGATAATCCATCAAAAGCCGCGCGCGCCGGACACGCTGCAGCGACCCGTGCAAGAGGATCCAGGTTGAGCGCCTTTGATCCAACCGGGTTCCCGGCACGCGCTGCAATTCCGGAAACACCGAAGGAGCCCAATTGGGCAGGAGCGTCATCCCCGCGCCGGCGCGGGCCAGATGCAGGTGCATCTGCGGGTCCATGACGATGTGCCGAATGCGGGCCTGCGCATATGGCGTGGCCGCAATCATCTCTTGCATCTCGGGCACTTCTCCGTACCCGATCCAGCTCAGCCCCTTTCCTTTCGGACCGGCCTTCGGCAATTCGACGTCGATATAGCTGCGGGACGCGAAGACACCCAGCGACAGCGGGAAAAGCTTTCGCCCGACGGCGTCTTCCTCAACCTCCAGAACATGGCGGATCGAGATGTCGGTCTCGTCCTTTTCAATCGAGTCGAGGAAGTATGACAGCTTCAGTTCGATCTCGATCTCGGGGTAGAGCGCTGCGAAATCCGCCAGAACCGGGGCAAGCACATAATGCGCCGTCATCGGATCGGCAGACAGCCGGATGCGCCCCGAGGCTTCACGATCCAGCCCTTTGACAGCGCTGAACCCCTTGAGCAGAGCGGCTTCTGCTTCGATGGCCTGCGGCAACAAACGCCGCCCCGCCGGCGTCAGGATCAGCCCGCCCGCGGTCCTGCGAAACAGCGTCGTTCCCAGTTGCGCCTCAAGCCCTTCGATCTGACGGCGCACCGTGGCGTGAGTGCCCTCCATCTGCTCTGCCCCGGCCCGAAGGGACCCGGTCCGCGCCACGGCAAGAAACGCGGGCAGCGATTTCCAATCCATCATGAGTGTATCATATTCGAACCTTAGCGGATTACTTCAGACAGTTATTGGATCAATTTAAATCCGGTATCTCCTGTCGCAGTCAAGAAAGGAGATTATCATGGAAGTCACATTCAATGCTTGGGACGTCAGCCGCTACGGTGGGCCCGCCGTCCTCAAACCTGTCACAAGGCCGGTGCCCACGCCGAAAGCCGGGCAAGTTCTGGTTCGCATCCGCGCCTCTGCGGTCTCGCGCGCAGACGGCATGATGCGCGCCGGGCAGCCGAAGTTCGCGCGACTGTTTCTGGGCCTCTCGCGTCCGCGCGCCGGATTGGTCGGAACCTGCTTTTCCGGCGATGTCGTTGCGGTCGGCGACAACGTGACCCAGTTCCGGGTCGGCGACGCCATCTTTGGCGAAGCGGGCCTTCAGTTCGGGGCCAATGCCTCGCACATCTGCATCGATGAGGGCGGCAGCATTCTGAAGAAGCCCGATACCGTCACCTACGAAGAAGCAGCCACATTGTTTGATGGGGCAATGACATCGTGGCACTTCCTGACCCGCGTGGTGCAGGTTCAGCCGGGCGACAGGGTTCTGATCCTTGGCGGGTCGGGAAGCCTTGGAACGGCGGCCATTCAATTCGCCAAGGCGCTCGGCGCGACGGTGGCGGCCAGTGCGAGCGCACGAAACGCAGACTTGCTTCGGTCGATCGGGGCGGATCACGTGGTCGACTACAGGGCCGAAGACCCCCTGACGCGAGGGGCCGGCTACGATGTAGTCTTCGACACGCTTGGGATTTCATCGTACCGGGCGGCCAGACCTGCGCTTGGCCAGGGGGGGCGGTATATGTGCCCGGTTCTGGGGCTCGGGCTGCTGCGGGACATGATCCTGACGGCATGTATCGGGCACAAGAAGGCCAAGTTTGCCGCGGCCGGCATGTCAAAGCCACAGGTCCATCGCGAAGAATTGTCGGAAGTCCTCGCTCTGATGGCCGAGAACCGCTTCTCGCCCGTGATGGATCGGTCCTATCCGCTCTCTGATCTGGTCGAAGCCCACGAATATGTCGAAACGGGCCGCAAACGCGGAAATGTCGTCGTCGTCTAGGGCAGTGATCACCTCGTGCCCTAATCTACCGGGCAAGCCCCGTGTCTCTTGATTGACGAGGAACACAGACCGTAGTCTGCGAAGATCAATCCGGGATGAGGCGAGTATCGTGACGGCGCAGACAATGGCAGCAGGCTTTGCGGCGGCCTTCGCAGATTATGCCTGCGATCACGGTGCAAACCGGGAAGCTCTCCTGACCGCGAGCGAGCTGACCGAGACTGATCTTTCGCATCAGGACAATCGCATCCCCGCGGCCTCGTATCAGGCGCTGATCTTGGCCGCGGTCCAGCAAACCGGGGAGACGGCCCTGTTGCTGCGGCACACTCTGGAATCGAAGCTCGAAACCATTTCGGTCGTCGGGCAGATCGTGCACAGTTCCGCGTCGCTGCGTCATTCGATCGAACAGCTTAACCGCTATCTGCACCTCATGGTCGAGGTTGATCTGCCGCCGGGGACGGACCGCTTCGAGTTGCAGCACACGGAAGCCGGGCTCTGGATCGTCGATCATCAGATCGTTCCGCATGATCAGTATCTGGGGGTCGAGGCCTCTTTCGCACGGTTCATCAGCGAATTCCGCCGGTCCTTTCCGGACGCGACGTTCGAAATCGGGCTTGAGGTCACCTATCCGCCCCCGCCGCACGCGGATCAGTATCCAGACCTGTTCCGGGTGCCCGTCCAGTTCAACGCGCGCCGCAATGCGCTGCAGATCGATCCCGTCTGGGACAGTCCGGACACGCTGTTCGAGCCGGGAAACGCCTATGCCTTTGGCATCTTCACCCGTCATGCCGACGCGATCCTCGAAGAATTGCAGTCGGAAACATCGATCCGCGCCCGGATTGAATCGCGGATCCTGCCAAGGATGCACGAGGGGACGATCTCGATGGATCGGGTGGCGAGGGACATCGGGATGAGCCGTCAGACCCTCTATCGCAGGCTCCGGGACGAGAGTGTCACCTTTGCCGAAATCCACGATGACCTGCGCCAACGCATGGCGATGGAATATCTGGGCGGTCAGAAGGTGACCGTGAACGAAACCGCCTACCTTCTGGGGTTTTCCGAAGCGTCGTCATTTGTCCGTGCCTTCAAGCGGTGGACGGGGCTCAGCCCGACCGCCTATCTGAACCGGGCCGCCTGATCCGATCTGCTACGAAGTGTCAATTCATTGATGCCTGCGGTCATGCCGTGACTGACGGCGACCGGTTACCTGCTTTCTCGATATCGAAACGGGGAAAGCAATGAAAACACGAGGCATCCTCCCGGGCGCTGGTTTCGTCCGCACGACGGTCGGTTCGGGCAATGCCGCGCACACACTCATTCATGATGGCGCGCCGGTACCTGCCGACGCCGCGCTCATGCATCACCTTCCAATCGAAAGGAAACAACAATGACACTTCGGCATATCGGCGGGATCGCCGCCCTGACCTGCGCGGGCACCTACATGTTCGGATTTGCCCTGCTGGTGACGATTCTGGCCCCGCTGGGCTTTGGCTCCAATGACGTCGATACGGCTGCGGTGGTCGAATTCACCCGGGCAAATCAGGCCGTCATGGTGACGTGGAACACGGTCATCTACATCGTCAACGCGCTTGCCCTTGTCCTTCTGGTCGTGGCACTGGCGGCCCGCCTGAAACCCGTCTCCCCTGACTGGAGCGTCATCACACTGGCCTTCGGTCTGATCTGGTGCACGCTGGTTCTCGGGGCAGGCATGATCGCCAACGTGGCCACCGAGCAGACGGTCGCCTTGGCGGAGCGCGATTTTTCCGCCGCGGTCCAGACGTGGGAGACCCTGCACGCGGTCGAGCTAGGCCTAGGCGGGGGAAATGAAATTGCCGGGGGTGTCTGGATTTTCTGCGTCAGCCTTGCCGGCCTTCTGCACCGCGCGTTTGGCAAGATCGTCATCGGTCTGGGTCTGCTGACCGGGGTTGGCGGATTGCTGACCATCCTGCCGCCGCTGGGTGAAACCGCAGGAGTCGTCTTTGGTCTTGGCGCCATTGCATGGTTTGTCGCGATTGGTCTGGCGCTTGTCTTCAACCGCGGCGGTGCCGGACCTGAACGAGGTTCTGCCAGCGACAGACAGTGCAACGGCGATTCCGGGAAAGTCGTGCCACAAGCCTAGGAACGTTCCCGCGATGGCTTGCTCTGATGTGCTGACCGAAGCCAGGTCAGCGGTCGACCTCCTGCGCCGGTCCGCACGGGTCCCGCACAAACCTGCCCGCGTGGCACGGTGGGTTTGTGCGGCCAGATCTCCCGGCTGATACGCGTCGGCACGATCCGGGGTGACTCGTCCTTGATCCGATCGACAAGAGGCCCGGACAGCACGCCCAAAGCCAAGTCGGTGTGCGAAGAGTTCCGAAACGTCTTGGGGCAAGTTTCAGTCCATTCACTGAAACTTGCCCCTCAAAGTCAGAATTCGAACTCGACCGTCGCGCCCATTGTCATGTTGCCGTCAGAGTCGACCCCGGCATCACCGTCGATCGAGCCATTTCCGATCGGGCGGCTTGTGCTGAGGTTCAGGCTACCCATCGCGTAATCCTTGCCCCAATCACCACTCAGTTCGAGAGCGTAGGATAGCTCGTCGTCGTCACCCACGCTTTCGATGCCGATTGAGCCACCAAAGCCGCAAACGCCGTCAAGTGAGCCGAGCGACTGGAAGCAGGACACTCGGGGATTGATCCAGAGATTCGCCATGCCATCGCTCAGCAAATGATCGCTGCGGATCTCCGAGTACAGGCGACCGCCCGAGATCGCGTCTAGGTCGAGGCTCCCGATCTCGGACAACGTTCCAAGTTCGGCCAGTACATCGACTTCGGCCGAGGGAGCGAAGATGTAGTCGAACCCTGCGCGCGGAGTAAGGGTGCTTTCCCCCAAGTCGAGTTCGCCCGAGATGGCGGCCCCGGCAAAACCGGCCATGTAGGTATAGTCCCCCGAGGCATCGATTGTCCCGACGGCCCGATCAAAGCTCATCGCGAACTCGTGGCGGCCCATGGCTGCACCCAGATAGTAATCCAGGAACACGGCATCGTGCAGACGCTGCGCGCCATAAACACCACCGTTGACCCCGAACCCGGTGACTTCGCCCGATGCCAAGCCGGTAACGTCGGATTGGCTGCCGTATACCCCGGCGAAGTATCCAAAGACGCTCTCGGTGCCGCTGTACTGTTCTCTGCGATAGGACAGCGTGATGGCGCTTTGCGTCTGGCCTTGGCCGGTATCGGTATAGTTCAGAGATCCTTCGTAAATCTCGCGACTGTCAGTCACGCAATTCTGCGAATCCTGCCGGAAGCGACCATCGGCCGTAGTCCCAGCCTCGGACGCATTTGCATTGAACGAGCGCACGAGATTGAATTCGTCATCACATGCGCTGACGGCCTCTGTCTGATTTCCCAAGAGCCGGAATTCGACACGGCGGTTTTGAGCCTTGCCGGTTTCGGTCGCATTGCTGGCAATGGGCTGGCTTTCGCCATAGCCGCGCGCAATGAAACCGGCAGTGTCGACGCCGCGGTCGGCCAGTGCACCCAGCACCGCATCGACGCGCCGCTGGCTAAGATCGTTGTTGTATGATTCCGACGCATCGCTGTCAGTGTGACCGGCAATCTCGAAATCGACACCGGGGCAGGCCATCAGGATCGTTGCAAGCTCGTTGATCACGACTTGGGTCTGGGGCGTGATGATCGCCTGACCGACGTCGAACCGGATGTCATTTTCCGACAGATGTGCATTGACTTGATCGAGGCAGGCATCCGCGCTCCGGTTGCGAAGCCGGTTGAGTGCATCAGCGGAATAGCCGCTGATTTGCCGGCTTTGCATGGCAAGCGTATTGACCAGGTCCTCGTTCAGGATCGCTCTGAGATCTACCTCGATTTCGGAAATCAACGTGTCACTCTCTAGCACAACGATCTCGGCGCTTGCTGTGGCGCAGTTGGTCGGATTCGCGGTTTCGCAGATTTGATATGCAATCGTGTAGATGCCTGACGTCGTGCCGGGTGCCACAGTGACCGTACCATCCGCGTTGATCGAAATCGATCCGGATGCAAGCGTCGGCAGGGTGACCGGCGTCAGACTGACAAGCGTCGGATCTGTGATCGCGGTTCCGTCGATGGTGTCGTTGCTCAGCAATGACACGGTCGAGGTTGCTCCGTCGGCACCGTTGAGGAGGATCGGCCCGTCATCGGACGCGATGATCTCTGCCGGAGCCAGAATGACGACGCTCAGGGTTGCCTCGGTCGACACACGGCCCAAGACATCCGACACCACATAGGCTGCGGGCGTCGGCGAGCCGGAGAAGCCCGCATCGGGCGTGAAGGTGACCAGACCCGTGGTCGGATCGATCGTCCAGAGGCCTTCGCCCGGAACCCTCAATGCCTTGCCGTCGGATGACAGGGTCGACTCAGCTGGCGCACCCGTGCCGGTAAAGACAACCGTTGTCGGATCAAGCGGCACTGTGCCGCTGTCATTGTTGAGCGGATTGATCGTCACGGGTCCTGGCTCGGTTGCCTGAACAGTGTCGTTGGTGGCAATCGGCGGTTCATCGTAGTCGATGCTGACAAATGCCTCATTCGAGGTATTCCCGTCATTGTCATCGACCGTATAGGCGACCGGCGTAGGATCGCTGTTGAAATCCGCCTCTGGAGCAAAGGTGATTTCTCCAGTGCTGGAGTTGACGGTCCAGACACCTTCGCCGGGAACGGTCAAAGTCTTTCCGTCCGACGAAAGCGTCGCTTCGGCAGGCGCACCGGTCGCCGTCAGAACAACGGAGGCCGCGACAAGTGTCCCGTCGGCGTCGCTGTCGTTGTCCAGAGGTGCAACGGTTACGGAGACGACAGACGGATTGGTTGTGGCATCATCGGCAGCAACGGGCGCATCGCCGAAGTCGATGGATACACGCGCCTCGTTCGACGTGTTTCCGTCCAGGTCGTCGACCGTATAGGTGACCGGCGTCGGATCGGTCGTAAATCCGGCTTCAGGCGTGAAGGTGATCGCGCCGCTTGTTGCGTCCACGGTCCAGACGCCCTCCCCCGGCACAGTCAGTGTCTTGCCATCGAGGGACAATGTGGTGTCGGGCGCATCAGTACCGGTCAGAATCACGGTTGCGGCGTCCAGAGCACCGTCTCCATCTGTGTCGTTGGCGAGCGGATCAACGCTGATCGGACCGATTGTACCGCTGACGAAGATGTCGTCGACGGCAACGGGCGCATCGCCGAAGGTGACGCTCACGGTCGCCTCGTTGGACGTGTTCCCGTCATTGTCGTCGACGGTGTAGGAAGCGGGCGTCGGATCGGCCGTGACGCCGGCCTCGGGCGTGAAGGTGATCGCGCCGGTGGTCGCGTTGACGGTCCAGGTGCCTTCGCCCGGCACGGTGAGGGTCTTGCCGTCGGATGCAAGGGTCGAGCCGGCGGGCGCACCGGTTCCGGTCAGGACGACCGTCGTGGCATCGAGCGTGCCGTCGGCGTCGCTATCGTTGCTCAGCGGGGTGTCGGTCACAGGCCCAATGGGCCCGCTGACGAAAGTGTCATCCACAGCTGCGGGCGGTTGCGCATCATAGTCGATCGTCACGGTTGCCGAGTTGGAAACCTGTCCGACATCATTTCGGAAGGTGTAGGTAACCGGCGTTGGATCGCCGGTGAAACCGGCTTCCGGCGTGAAGGTCAGGTCACCGGTCGAGTCATCCTGGCTCCAGGTGCCTTCGCCAGGGACGGTAAACGACACCACATCGCCTGCCGTGTCCGTCGAAATGCCGGTCGCTCCGCTCGGTGCAGCAACGCTGACCGCCTGACGCACGAACTCGGAGGGTTGCAAGCTGTTGTTGTTTGGCGGGTTATCGTTCGCAAGCGCTGCGGAATCGTTCAGCAGGATTGAAACGACGGCCGCACTGTTTGTCGCGACCCCAGTCAGGGTGTCATCCGCAGCTACGGGCGAGGTGAAATCGCCGCATTCATAATCGATGGTGTCAGCGGCCGAATAGGTCGGATTGTCCAACCGAATGAAGAAGTTGTTGTCTGCCGTGCGACCCATCGTGAAGGTCGACTGGTTCGAGTAACTGATTTCAAGGCCGGATTCGGGCTGGTTGCTGTATTCCTTGTCTCCGATCAGGCTGAAGGTCTCGGGTCGGCCGGCGACAGTACCAAAATCACGCCCGGTGGTCGCGGTTTGGTCGATGCGGATCCAATCGACAGTGCCTCCGCAGACGGGCACAAAGATTCGTTCGTTGTTCGGACCATCAACGTCGTTAAACTGGACATGGATATCCGCCGTGACTGGGACACCTCCAGTGTTGGTGGTGATGTTATGCGTTCCGGCTTCATAGAGGGTCCAGCTGATGAAGACGGGGTCCTGGCCCACCGATCTAATCGCCGGGCGGTTTGAGATCGTTTCGAAATTGTGGTTCTGGGTGGCAGTTGTCATTTCGGCCACGATATCGACCGTCGTTCCGCCAACGGTCCCGCCGCTCAGCCAGATCGCTCGTTTGCCAGCCCCTGAACCGACCTGCGTCGGCGAACCGACGTTGTTGATCGTCAGTGATTGTGCGGACGACTACGACGCAGCTCCGACAAGACACGCGGCAAAAAGACCCAGTAATACCGCGCGCGGCTTTGCGATAAATGACATGATGTTCCCCGATCCCCGGCTGTGCGAGACAGCACTGCAAACAATTCCGACTAGGCTCGAACGGGCCTGACCTACCAACCTTCACTTCGGAGGCCCGCACCGCGATTGCTCATGCGGATGGGCAGCCGATGGCATCTTCGGAGCAGGAAGACCGATACGTCCCGAATCGGAGTCCTGCGCGATGAGCCAGAGACGTCCGTGCCCTCGCCGCGCGCTGAGCGACAAGAAAAGATCGACGGTCGGAAAAGCCAAATATTCAAATATTGCGCTTTGTTGCATAATTGTAACCATCTGGAAACTAAGGATAATTCCTTCATCCAAAAGGTCAAAAGTGCTGCAAGAATAATGTGCGGAAAGATTTGAGCATCGCCCATGGCGGTGCGCTAAGGGGACGGGGCCGTTGGTCGTCGGAACGAGGCCTCGATGCGTTCAGGCGGTGGCCAATTCATCGCTGGATTACCCGGTTCAAGGGCACAGGCGATTACGTCCAACATTGACCATGAGACAGCTGAACAGTTGATTTGACCGACTGCTGTCTTTCCCGCCTCGATCTCCGGGCGAGCCGACTTGGTGATCGCGCCTGAAGTTGACGGTCATCACGCCTCCTGCCGGCAGGTTGGCTGCTATTGTCAGATGTTGACGTGATCAAGGTAGACGGGCGGCGCAGCTGTGCCGACCGATTCCTCAAGCCGCTTGCGGCCACCGTTCTGGATGTAGATGTCTGGCGAAGGCAGCGCATCAACTTGCCCGATGGGCAAGTCAGCATTGATGAAATCCAGACGCTGCCGGCTGAATTACCAAGTCGTTTTTACGGAGTTTCGAGATCGACGTTCCACCACATCTCGGAAGACTGGACTTCATAGATATCGGGTGGAAAATGGTGCCCAGAAGAGGACTCGAACCTCCACGTCCATACGGACACCAGCACCTGAAGCTGGCGCGTCTACCAATTCCGCCATCTGGGCACAGATGTCGTGAGAGCGGCGTTTAAGGTGAGCCGAGGGCCGTGTCAACGGGATTCCAGGCGCTTTTCGCGGGCAATCGGCTATTCAACCGGGCAGGCCCTGCGCATGTGAGGTCTGATCGCCGGGCGGCGGGGTCCATATTGCTTGTGCCATGCAGGTCGCGGGAGTAAACGGGCAGGTGATTTTACCTGCGGCAGAGGAATGATGGGCATGTCCAAGCTGGTCACGATTTACGGCGGTTCGGGATTCGTGGGGCGTTATATCGCCCGCCGGATGGCCAAGCAGGGCTGGCGTGTGCGGGTCGCGGTTCGGAATCCGAACGAGGCGATGTTCGTCAAACCCTATGGTGTCGTTGGTCAGGTCGAGCCGGTGTTCTGCAACATCCGCGATGACGCCAGCGTGCGTCATGTCATGTCCGGTGCCGATGCGGTCGTGAATTGCGTGGGCACCTTCGATGCCCGGGGCAAGAACAACTTCGAGGCTGTCCAGAACGAAGGGGCGACGCGTATTGCCCGGCTCGCCTCTGAAGAGGGCGTGGGCCGTCTGGTGCATATCTCGGCCATTGGTGCGGATGCCGAAAGCGCCAGCGAATATGCCCGGAGCAAGGCCGCGGGAGAGGCGGGCATCCTGTCGAACTTTGCGTCGGCGGTGATCCTTCGGCCCTCGATCGTGTTCGGCCCCGAAGACGGCTTCTTCAATCGTTTTGCCGAAATGGCGCGCCTTGGACCAGTCCTTCCCGTCGTGGGCGCCGAGACCCGGTTCCAGCCGGTCTTTGTCGATGATGTGGCAGCGGCGGCAGAGGCCGGGATCCTGGGCCGGGCTGCCCCCGGCATTTATGAGCTGGGCGGTCCCGAGACGGCG
Organism: Alexandriicola marinus; assembly: GCF_004000435.1. Classification (GTDB taxonomy): domain Bacteria; phylum Pseudomonadota; class Alphaproteobacteria; order Rhodobacterales; family Rhodobacteraceae; genus Alexandriicola; species Alexandriicola marinus. Next base: position 814,894 of record NZ_RBVZ01000002.1, on the reverse strand, counting down.
ACATTCCGCGAATTGATGACCCAGATGCTGGAGATCATCCGGCGGCGCCGCCTGATCCTGAACATGCCGTTCTGGTTCGCGCGCATCATGGCGGGGCTTTTCCGGGTCGGGAACATCCTCAGCCTTGGCATCGTGAAGGCGCCGATCACCGCCGATCAGGTCGAAAGCCTCAAGGTCGACAACGTGGTTGCCGACGGCGCGTTGGGTCTGCCCGATCTCGGGATCACGCCGACCTCGATGGAAGCGGTGCTGCCGGAATACCTGTGGCGGTTCCGCCCGTCCGGCCAATATGCCGAGATCAAGGATTCGGCGCGCAACCTCAAAACTTGATCCGACCTGATTTTCTGAACGTCTGAACGCGCGCGGCGGAAGATCAGGTATAGGCCACCCAAAGCAGAATCACGCCGAGGATCACCCGGTAGATCACGTAGGGCGTGAAACTCACGCTCTGCAAAAGCCGCATCATGAAACTCAGCGCTGCCAGCGCTGCGACAAAGCTGAGGGCTGCGACAATCGCCCCGTCGCGGGCCGCGGCAAGATCGGCATCTCTTACGACATCGAGGCCAAGCAGCGTGGCAGAGGCGATGATCGTCGGGATCGACATCAACATCGAGAGTTTGGCCGCGCTGCGCCGTTCGTATCCCAGGATGCGAGCGCCCGTGATCGCAATGCCGGACCGCGAGGTTCCGGGGATCAGCGCGACTGCCTGCCACAGCCCCATGATCACCGCGTGCCGCATCGTCCATTGCCCTGCGACCCGCTCCTCGGTGCCGCGCCGGTCAGCCCAGTAAAGAACCAGCCCGAAGATCAGCATCGCCCAGCCAATCACCGCAACCGACCGCATCGCCTCCGACAGGCCCGTCACCTTCAGGATCAGGCCCACGATGATCACCGGGATCGTCGCCACGACAAGCGCAAGGGCCAGAAATGCCCCCGGCGTATCAAGACGCCCCCGGGCGAGGTGGCCGAGGCCCCCCAGTGCCAGCGCCACATCCGCCCGGAAGAACAGGACGACCGCGGCCAGAGTTCCCACGTGGGCGGCGACGTCGATCACCTGCCCCTGATCGTCCAGACCGGTCAGGCCCGGCAGCAGGACAAGATGCCCCGAGGACGAGACCGGAAGAAACTCGGTCAGGCCCTGAATCAGGGCAACGAGGATCAGGTGATAGAGTGCCATCGAGCGCCCCTTGATTCGACTGATCGCACCCTAGCTGGAACCGCGAAGGGTGAAAGAGGGTCATTGGGTACCGATCCGGACCTTTTTTCCGGCGAAATCAATCACAAGATCAGGTGTCGTGATGCAGAAAAGATAATTTAAGTCAGGTTTACTGACTTTTCTTTTCCAAAAGCCCGGATTACAGAAGCGGTAACAGTTGGAGGACGTAACTTGGCTGAGAACAAGATGCTCAAATTCGTGACGGTCGGACGCGATATGCCCGAAAAGCGTGATGCAGAGGCGCGCCGTCAGGACTTCGACGAGATTTATGGTGAATACGCCGCTGAAAAGGCCGCCGAGCAATCCGCGCGGTGCAGCCAGTGTGGCGTGCCCTATTGCCAGACCCATTGCCCTCTTCACAACAACATCCCCGACTGGCTGCGCATGACGGCCGAGGGCCGTTTGCGCGAAGCCTACGAGCTTAGCCAGGCGACCAACACCTTCCCCGAGATCTGCGGACGGATCTGCCCTCAGGACCGCCTGTGCGAAGGCAATTGCGTGATCGAACAATCCGGTCATGGCACCGTCACCATCGGCTCGGTCGAGAAGTACATCACCGATACGGCGTGGGAACAGGGTTGGGTGGCCCCGATCCGCCCCGCGCAGGAGCGGAAGGAAAGCGTCGGCATCATCGGTGCGGGCCCTGCCGGGCTTGCCGCGGCCGATATGCTGCGCCGCGAAGGCGTTCAGGTCACGATCTATGATCGCTATGACCGCGGCGGCGGGCTTCTGACCTATGGCATCCCGGGCTTCAAGCTCGAGAAGGATGTGGTGATGAAGCGTATGGCGCAGCTCGAGGATGGCGGCGTGACGTTCGTCATGAATTGCAACGTCGGCGAGGACATGTCATTCGAGGAAATCAGGTCCGCGCATGACGCCGTCCTGATTGCGACGGGTGTCTACAAGTCCCGCGATCTGCAGGCGCCGGGCGTCGGTGCAGACGGGATCGTGCGTGCGATCGATTACCTGACGGCCTCAAACCGCAAGAGCTTCGGCGATGACGTGGCTGAGTTCGACAGTGGCGAACTGAATGCCGAAGGCAAGCGGGTCGTCGTGATCGGCGGTGGCGACACGGCCATGGATTGTGTGCGCACCGCAATCCGTCAGGGCGCCGAGAGCGTCAAATGCCTGTATCGCCGCGACCGCGCCAACATGCCCGGATCGCAGCGCGAGGTTGCCAATGCAGAAGAAGAGGGCGTGGAGTTCATCTGGCTGACCGCGCCCAAGGGGTTCACCGGCGAAGCCGGGTCGAGCGAGGGAACCGGCCCCGTGCGCGGCGTTGTCGTCGACAGGATGCGGCTGGGTGCCCCAGATGCCACTGGCCGCCAGATGCCCGAGCTGATCGAGGGTGCCGACTACATCGAAGAGGCCGACCTCGTGATCAAGGCGCTCGGCTTCGAACCTGAAGACCTTCCGGCGCTATGGGGTGTCGAAGGTCTCGAAGTGACCCGTTGGGGCACCGTGAAGGCAGAATTCGAAACCGGCCGCACCAGTCTGCCGGGCGTCTATGCCGCGGGGGACATCGTTCGCGGGGCGAGCCTTGTTGTCTGGGCGATCCGGGACGGGCGGGATTGTTCCGCCGCGATCCTCGAGGAGCTGGGCCAGAGTGCAGCGGTGGCAGCGGAATGATCATCGGATCCCGCAAAATGTCATCATCCCGGCGATTTCGCAGGCCGGTCCGGGTCTCCGTCCGGATCGCGGCTCTTGCTGCGCTGGGATCGGTCACCGCCGTGACGCAATCCGCCGCGCAGACATTCGAGCCGCCACCCGGTTGCAGCGGAGTTCTGACCGTTCAGTCGAAGTCGTGCCTCGTCACCCACGTCTGGACCTGTGAAGGCGATGCCGAGGGCGAGAAATGGATCGCGCTCTTCACCCGGATCGGGCCGTTCAACATCCGCAAGGTCGACGAGAATTTCCAGTGGCTCGAGACCTATTACGCTCAGGATGGCAAGGTCGAGACGATGGTCGTCCCCGCGGCCGATCCGCCAAGCCTGACGGAGCTGTTCGAGACGCAGACCGACACGTATGATTTCGTCATCCAGAACAATATGGGTGAACCGGATGAACGTGTCCGGGGTTTCGATCTGTTGACCGGGGAGACCGTGGTCATCGACGGCGAACCCCTGCTTGCGACCGAGTTCGGCTATGAGACCGTCTTGCCTGATGGAGAAGTTTCCTACCGGGGTGCGGGCGCCCAGTTCGTGAGCGAGGAACACCGGCTGTTCTTCCTCGGGACATCATGGTCGGCCGACGAGCCTGATGATGTAATGGACGCAAGTCCCGTCGATTTCATCTATCCGGGCGAGCCGGGGTTCTTTGCCTCGAGCCCGGTTTATGATTGCGGCGCGATCCCGACAGCGGCTGACGAATGATCCGGATTGCAGCCCTTCTTCTGTTCCCCGTTTCGGCGGTGGCGCAAGCCCCGGTTACCTTGCCGGTCGGCTGCGACGCCTATGTGACGATCCAGAAGCGAAGCTGCATCGTGAGCCATGTGTTCACCTGTGACACCGATCCCGCGGGGCACCAGCGTCGTGTCGATTACGATGCGACCGGCATGACCTACATGGGCCGCATCGACAGCGAAACGCAGTGGATCGAAAGCTTTCACGTTCGCGCCCAAAGCGTCGAGCGCCTTTCCCCCCAGCCCGCCGATCCGGCATCCTTTTCTGAACTGGTCGCGACGGGAATCGACAGCTGGGATTTCCAGACAACGTCTGATCCCTTCGCCGTTACCGTTTACCGTGGTTTCGACAGGCTAACGGGCGCGACGGTCACCATCGATGGCGTTCCACTGGAAGAGACGGAATTCGAGGTCACCGTGACCGATGGCTTTGGCGAATTCCTGTGGTCGGTCGAGGGACGGGAATTCATTCATCGCGACTGGCGCATCTTTCTTTCAGGCGTCCGCACGATGACGACCCCGATCGATGAATATCAGACCGATGGTCGTCCGGTCGAATTCATCTTTCCCGGAGAGCAGGGTTTCCTCTCGGCGGAACCACGGCACGATTGTGGTGAAATGATTTCAAAGGGTTCATGATGCGAATTTTATATGCCCTTTTGCTGATCCCGTCAGCCGCCTTTGCGCAGGATCAGGTCTCCCTACCCGACGGCTGTACCGGCCTCGTGACCGTTCAGATGAAGTCCTGCACCGTCAGTCATCACTTTACCTGCGAGGCCGATCCCGATGGCTTGCGTCGGCGCGTCGATCTAGATGACGGCGGTCTGACATATACCGGGGCAGTCGATGCCGAAACCCAGTGGATCGAGAGCTTCCATTTCCGGTCCGATCATTCCGAACGGCTGGAAGAAAGCCCGACGGACCCCGCCTCGTTCACGCTTCTGACCGAAACCGGCGCGGACACCTACGACTTCCGCACGCTGTCCGACGAAGTCGGAACAACCCGCTACGTCGGTGCAGACACCTTGACCGGAGAGACCGTGGTCATCGACGGGCAAGATCTTCTGCGCACGACCTATCGTATCCGTGCCGTCAACGAAGCGGGCGAAGAGCTTTGGTCGTCCGAAGGCCGCGAATTCATCCACCCGGAGTGGCGCGTCTTTCTTGCGGGCGAGGGCACCTACCGGATGCCGGACGGTGAAACATTCGAGGTCGACGACACGCCGGTCGATTTCATCTTTCCGGGCGAAAGGGGCTTCCTCTCGCCCAACCCCGTTTATGGTTGCAATGCCGTCTTGTCGTCTTTCAGCCCGGATTCAGGGCAATGACATCTCAAACCAGATACGGGGCAGGGTCCCAAGGTGTCCGTGCAGGCATGTGCGGAAACCGTGACCCGTCGATAAGCCAATACCGTTACGGCCGCGGATTGCGGCGTAACACAGGTCGAGGAGCAAGCAATGACCAACACATATGACGAAACATGGGTTGCTGCCGAGGAAGCCAAGCGCAAGTGGATGGCCGAGAACGGCCTCTATCGCGAAGAGGACGAACATGCCTCTTGCGGCGTGGGCCTCGTCGTTTCGATCGATGGGACGAAATCCCGCAAGGTCGTGGAAAACGGTATCGCGGCGCTCAAGGCCGTCTGGCACCGGGGGGCCGTCGATGCAGACGGCAAGACGGGTGATGGTGCCGGGATCCACGTCGAGATTCCGATCCCTTTCTTCGACGACCAGATCCGGCGCACCGGTCACGAGCCGATCAAGGACAAGCTGATCGCGGTCGGTCAGGTATTTCTGCCCCGCACGGATTTCGGCGCGCAGGAAATCTGCCGCACGATCGTCGAGACAGAGGTCCTGCGCCTTGGCCATTACATATATGGCTGGCGGCATGTACCGGTGAATGTCGCGGTCCTCGGTGAAAAGGCGAACGCGACCCGACCCGAGATCGAGCAGATCCTGATCCGGTGCGAAAAGGACATGAGCCAGGAAGAGTTCGAGCGTGAACTCTACGTGATCCGTCGCCGCATCGAAAAGGCCGCGGCCGCGGCCCAGATCGGCGGGCTCTACATGGCGTCGCTGTCCTGCCGGTCGATCATCTACAAAGGCATGATGCTGGCCGAGCAGGTGGCGGATTTCTATCCCGACCTTCAGGACGAGCGTTTCGAAAGCGCCTTTGCGATCTATCATCAGCGCTATTCGACCAACACCTTCCCGCAATGGTGGCTTGCCCAGCCGTTCCGCATGCTGGCCCACAACGGTGAGATCAACACGCTCAAGGGCAACCTGAACTGGATGCGCAGCCACGAGATCCGCATGGCCTCTTCGGCGTTCGGCGATCAGGCCGAGGATATCAAGCCGATCGTGCCGCAGGGCTCGTCCGACAGCGCCGCACTGGATGCGGTGTTCGAGGTCATGGTGCGGGCCGGGCGCAACGCGCCTATGGCCAAGACGATGATGGTGCCCGAGGCGTGGTCCAAGACCGCGACGGATCTGCCTCAGTCCTGGCAGGACATGTATGCCTATTGCAACGCCGTGATGGAGCCGTGGGACGGCCCTGCCGCGCTGGCGATGACAGACGGGCGCTGGGTCTGTGGCGGGCTTGACCGGAACGGCCTTCGGCCGATGCGCTATGTGGTGACCGGCGACAACCTTCTGATCGCAGGGTCCGAGGCCGGGATGGTCCCGGTGGACGAACGCACGGTCGTGGAAAAAGGCGCACTTGGCCCGGGCCAGATGATCGCCGTCGATATGGAAGAGGGCGTTCTGTATCACGACCGCGAGATGAAGGACAAACTCGCCTCGGCGCAGCCCTACGCCGATTGGATCGAAAAGGTCGTCGACCTGAACGAGGTGTTGAGCGATGTGCCCGAAGCCTCGGTCTTCGAAGGCGAAGAGCTGCGCAAGCGTCAGATCGCAGCCGGCTATTCGATGGAGGAGCTGGAACAGATCCTGGCACCCATGGCCGAAGACGGAAAGGAAGCCATTGCCTCGATGGGCGATGACACGCCTTCTGCTGTCCTGTCGGAAAAGTATCGGCCCCTGAGCCATTTCTTCCGTCAGAACTTCAGTCAGGTCACAAACCCGCCCATCGACAGCCTGCGGGAAGCGCGGGTCATGAGCCTCAAGACCCGGTTCGGCAACCTCAAGAACGTGCTCGACGAAGATTCGAGCCAGGCCGAGATCCTGGTTCTCGAAAGCCCGTTCGTGGCCAATGCCGAATTCGACGCCATGGTCGAGCAGTTCGGCGATGCTGTCGCGATCATCGACTGCACCTTCCCTGCGGGCGGTGACAGGACCGCGCTTCGCGCCGCGCTGACCCGTGTCCGCGAGGAGGCCGAGGACGCCGTGCGGTCGGGTGCCGGTCATCTGGTTCTGACGGACCAGCATCAGAACGCCGACAAGGTGCCGATGCCGATGATCCTCGCGACAAGCGCCGTTCACAGCTGGCTGACGCGCAAGGGGTTGCGGACCTTCACCTCGATCAACGTCCGGTCGGCGGAATGTATCGATCCGCATTACTTCGCGGTCCTGATCTCGTCGGGCGCGACGACGGTCAACGCCTATCTGGCGCAGGATTCGATTGCAGACCGTATCCGCCGTGGCCTGATCGAAGGCAGCCTGACGGATGCGATGCGCCGGTATCGCGCCGCGATCGATGCGGGGCTCCTCAAGATCATGTCCAAGATGGGCATCTCTGTCATCTCGTCCTATCGGGGCGGCCTGAACTTCGAGGCCGTGGGTCTGAGCCGGGCACTTTGCGCCGAATACTTCCCCGGGATGCACAGCCGCATTTCCGGGATCGGGATCGCCGGTATCCAGAAGAAGCTTGAGGAAATCCACGCCAAGGGCTGGAAGAGCGCGACCGATGTCCTGCCGATCGGCGGGTTCTACAAGGCGCGCCGTTCCGGCGAAAAGCACGCCTGGGAAGCGACGACCATGCACATGATGCAGGCCGCCTGCGACCGCGCCTCGTATGAGCTGTGGACGCAGTATTCGCGCGCCATGCAGAACAACCCGCCGATCCATCTGCGGGATCTTCTGGCGATCAAGCCGTTGGGAGAGGCGATCCCGCTAGAAGAGGTCGAATCGATCACCGCGATCCGCAAGCGGTTCGTGACGCCGGGGATGAGCCTTGGCGCCTTGTCGCCCGAGGCCCACAAGACGCTGAACGTCGCGATGAACCGTATCGGCGCCAAGTCCGACAGCGGCGAAGGTGGCGAGGATCCGGCGCATTTCGTGCCCGAACCCAACGGCGACAACCCGTCTGCCAAGATCAAGCAGGTGGCCTCTGGCCGGTTCGGCGTGACGGCCGAATACCTCAACCAGTGTGAGGAACTCGAGATCAAGGTCGCTCAGGGCGCCAAGCCCGGCGAAGGCGGGCAGCTGCCCGGCATGAAGGTCACGGATCTGATCGCCCGGCTTCGGCATTCGACCAAGGGTGTCACCCTGATCTCGCCGCCGCCGCATCACGACATCTATTCGATCGAGGATCTGGCGCAGCTGATCTACGACCTCAAGCAGATCAACCCGCGCTGCAAGGTGACGGTCAAGCTTGTCTCGTCCTCGGGTGTCGGCACGATTGCCGCCGGCGTGGCCAAGGCCAAGGCCGACGTGATCCTGATCTCGGGTCACAATGGTGGCACGGGTGCCTCGCCTGCGACGTCGATCAAGTACGCGGGCCTCCCGTGGGAGATGGGCCTGACCGAAGCGCATCAGGTTCTGGCGATGAACAACCTGCGCGAACGGGTCACCTTGCGGACGGATGGTGGCCTGAGGACAGGTCGCGATATCGTCATGGCCGCCATGATGGGGGCCGAGGAATATGGCATCGGCACCGCCGCCCTGATTGCGATGGGCTGCATCATGGTGCGTCAGTGCCAGTCGAACACCTGCCCCGTTGGTGTCTGCACGCAGGATGAACGGCTTCGGGCCAAGTTCACCGGCAATGCAGAAAAGGTCGTGAACCTGATCACCTTCTATGCGCAGGAAGTGCGTGAGATCCTTGCCTCGATCGGGGCGCGCAGCCTCGAGGAAGTGATCGGTCGCGCGGACCTGCTGACGCAGGTCAGCCGCGGCTCGGCGCATCTGGACGATCTCGACCTGAACCCGCTGCTGATCACTGTCGATGGTGCGCATCAGATCAGATACGATCGCACCAAGCCGCGCGAAGAAGTGCCGGATACGCTGGATGCGGAGATCGTGCGCGATGCGGCACGGTTCCTCGCCGAAGGCGAAAAGATGCAGCTGGAATACGCGGTTCAGAACACCCACCGCACCATCGGCACACGCACCTCGAGCCATATCGTCAGCCGGTTCGGTATGCGCAACGAGTTGCAGCCCGATCACCTGACGGTGAAACTCAAGGGTTCTGCCGGCCAATCGCTGGGTGCATTCGGTGCGCCGGGCCTCAAGCTCGAGGTGTCGGGCGATGCCAATGACTATGTCGGCAAGGGTCTGTCCGGCGCCACGATTGTCGTGCGTCCGCCCATGGCCTCGCCACTGGTGGCGCATGAGAACACGATCATCGGCAACACCGTTCTTTATGGTGCGACCAACGGATATCTCTTTGCCGCCGGTCGCGCGGGCGAACGGTTCGCTGTGCGCAATTCGGGTGCGAAGGTCGTGGTCGAGGGCTGCGGGTCGAACGGCTGCGAGTACATGACCGGTGGCGTCGCCGTCATCCTTGGTGAGATCGGAGCCAATTTCGGGGCCGGCATGACTGGTGGCATGGCCTATGTCTATGATCCTGAAGGGCTCGCCCCGTCGCTCATGAACATGGAAACGCTGGTGACCTGTCCGGTGACTATGGATCACTGGGAAGCCGAGTTGCGCGGTCTGATCGAAAGGCATCTGGCCGAGACGGGAAGTCGGAAAGCCGCCGATATCCTTCAGCACTGGGCCAGTGAAAAGGGCCACTTCGTCCAGATCTGCCCGAAGGAGATGTTGCCCCATCTCAAGGTTCCCCTGAGCGAGGAGTCGGCTTCGGTTCCGGCGGAGTAATCCTCAATTTGGACACAATTGAAGGGCCCCGGCATGCGCTTGGGGCCCTTTTCGTGCAGATCCACCCAAATTTACCTTGGTTGTTTCCAATTGAGGCCCGTTTCAGCGGCGATTGTTTCCTCGGTAATCAATGTCGAGGTGATCTATGGCGATCTATACAGACCAGTTCTACGTCATGGATCCGGGCAATCCGCCGCCCGTCGGGACCCCGCTGACAGTCGAGACGTTTGATTTCGAAGATGCCGACGACAACGATCTGATCGAGCCGAATGTCGGAGACGAATTCGACGGCTCCGAGATCACATCTGTCTGGGTCAACGACCAGATCACCGTCGTCTATTCCGACGGGACCTCGGATACGATTACAGGGATCACCTATTATACTGCGGATGGCCGGGCGGTCTTTACGCCCAATGACGGCACGATCCTGCAGGATTCGACCTTCGTCTCTTCAACCTTTGTGACCGTCAGCACCGAACATGATGTCGGCGACCTTGGGCCCCCCTGCTTCGTCGCGGGCACCTTCATACGAACCGCGCGCGGGCTTTTGCCGATCGAGGACCTCGTGGTTGGCGATGACGTCTGGACAAAGGATCATGGTCCGATCCCGATCAGATGGCGCGGCAAGAGACGGATTGCCGGAATCGGAGACTTCGCCCCCATCCGGTTCGATGCGGGTGCATTCGGCAACCCGCGGCCCCTGCTTGTATCACCGCAGCACCGGATGCTTGTCACGGGCTGGCGAGCAGAGTTGTGGTTCGGCGAGGAGGAGGTTCTCGTGGCTGCCAAGCATCTTGTCAACGGCACGTCGATCCGGGTCACGCCGATGCGGCAGGTCGAATACCACCACATCCTGTTCGACGGTCACGAGATCGTCGAATCCGAAGGTATCCTGTCGGAAAGCTTTCACCCCGGTGCCTATATCATGGGCACCGATGACGTCATGCGTAACGAGATATTCGAGCTTTTCCCCGAACTGAGAGCCAAGCCCGAGACGGCCGTGCCGCGCACTGCGCGCGTTGTTCTCAAGGGGAGCGAAGCGTCTGTTCTTGGCGCGCCGGTCCTGATGGCGGCCTAGATCACCGGACAGGCACCTGCCGTCGGCTCGGCAAATTGCCCGATGCCGGCGAATACCGGACTTGACGTTTGATCTACGTGAAAGGCTTATGGCGCCATGGCCAAGAAAGCAAAGACAAGGCAGGCAAGGAACAAGGGGTCTGACGACGCAAGGCCAGCGCCGCGTCGCCGGTTCCGGCCGTTCCGCTGGCTGTTTCGCTGGATCATGCGCCTGTTCTTCGGGGCGATCGCGGTCGTCCTTCTGGCCGTCATTGCCATCGCGGCGATCGACCCGCCCATCACGCCCTACATGTATCAGGAACGGCAAAGGCTGGATGAGATCCGGTCCGAATGGGTCGATCTTGACGAAATCGCACCCGTGATGGCCCGGTCGGCAGTGGCCGCCGAAGATGCCAACTTCTGCGAACACTGGGGTCTTGATCTCGATGCGATCCGGCAGGCGATGGAAGACGGCGCCGTCAGGGGGGCCTCGACCATCAGCCAGCAGACGGTGAAGAACGTCTATCTCTGGCATGGCCGGTCCTATGTGCGCAAAGCCGTCGAGGCCCTTCTGACGCCGGTGGTCGAGGCGGTCTGGTCCAAGCGGCGCATCCTCGAGGTCTATCTGAACGTCGCCGAATTCGACGAGGGCGTGTTCGGTGTTCAGGCTGCTGCGCAACACTATTTCGGCGTTGATGCCGCCGACCTGAGCGCGGTTCAGGCAGCCCGCCTTGCCGCGGTGCTCCCCAATCCCAAGAACCGGTCGGCGTCGAACCCGTCATCTTTCGTGCGCAGCAGGGCCGCCAGCATCGCGGATGGGGCGGCAACGATCCTCGCGGATGGGCGGGCGGCCTGTTTCAGTGGTGATCGGGATTGAATACGTCCCGCCGCGGTGGCATTGATCAGCCATGCAACCGGAACGCTCGACCAACGCCCTCTATCATTTTCCTCTTTCGCCGTTCAGCCGAAAGGTTCGCCTGAGCCTTGCCGAAAAGAAGATCGAGGTTCAGCTGATCGAAGAGAAGTATTGGGAAAAGGATCCCGATTTTCTGCGTCGCAACCCTGCGGGCAAGGTCCCTGTCCTGCGAATCGGAAGCCGGACCTATTCCGAAAGCAGCGCGATCTGCGAATATCTCGAAGATACCTATCCCGATCCCCCGCTGCTGCCGCGCGATGCCGAGACCCGCTACGAGGCGCGCCGCCTTGTGTCGTGGTTCGATGACAAGTTCCATTCCGAAGTGACGTCCAAACTCATGGGCGAACGGGTGTTTCGCAAGGTCATGGGCACCGGCTATCCCGACAGCGCCAACGTCAAGTCCGGTGCCCGCGCGATCAAGTATCACATCGACTACATGGCCTGGCTTCTGGATCAGCGGCGCTGGCTTGCCGGCGATACGATGACGCTGGCGGATTTCGCGGCCGCCGCGCATCTCAGCTGCCTCGACTACATCTCGGATGTCGACTGGAACCGGTCGGACGCGGTGAAGGACTGGTATGCCAAGATCAAGTCGCGTCCGGCCTTCCGGTCCATCCTTGCCGATCAGATCCCCGGCTTCCTGCCACCCGCGCATTATGCCGACCTCGATTTCTGAGCGGCAGGTGCCGGACGGCACGTTGTCCGCGGCTGACATCCACGTGCCCAGACTTGCGCAGGACAGATGACGGACGGGCTCAAAGAAGCCCTCCGCGCCGAAGCATTGGATGCCGGTTTCGTCGATATGGGTGTCTGCCGCCCCGATGCGATCCCCGACGCGGCCGGTCGGCTGGCAGAATTCGTCGCGGACGGACGGCACGGGCAGATGGGATGGATGGCCGAGCGGATGCACTGGCGCGGCGACCCGGCCGCGCTGTGGCCCGAGGCGCGGTCGGTCATCATGCTGGCCGAGGCCTATACGCCCCAGCACGATCCGCTGGAGGTTCTCGAACACAAGGACCGGGCGGCAATCAGTGTCTATGCACAGGGCCGCGATTATCATGACATAGTGAAGAAGCGCCTCAAACGTGTCGGCCGATGGCTCATCGCGCAGGTGCCCGATGCCGAAATCAAGGTCTTCGTGGATACCGCACCGGTGATGGAAAAGCCGCTTGCGCAGGCTGCCGGTCTTGGCTGGCAGGGCAAGCACACCAACCTTCTGGGCCGCAATCTAGGCAACTGGGTGTTCCTCGGGGCGATCTATACCACCGTCGAAATCGAACCCGACCCACCCGAGGTCGAGCATTGCGGTTCATGCCGGGCCTGCCTTGATGTCTGTCCGACCGACGCCTTTCCCGCGCCGTTCCAGCTCGATGCGCGGCGCTGCATTTCCTACCTCACGATCGAGCACAAGGGCCCGGTGGACGAGGCGCTTCGCCCCGGCCTCGGGAACCGGATCTATGGCTGCGACGATTGCCTTGCCGTTTGCCCATGGAACAAGTTCGCCGTTGCCGCCCACGAGATGCGCTACCTCAATGCCGAGGAGGCGCCCCGGCTTGCAGACCTTGCCGGCCTTGACGATGCCGCTTTCCGCGCGCGGTTTTCCGGCAGTCCCATCAAGAGGATCGGACGCGACCGGTTCGTGCGCAATGTTCTCTACGCCATCGGCAATTCGGCTGATCTGGCTTTGACCGGTGCGGCGCAGCGTCTTCTGGACGATCCCGATCCTGCCGTGGCAGACGCCGCGACATGGGCGGTTGCACGCCTGTCAACTGGCTCGGGCGCCGGGATGGGCTAGGTCTTTGGGTGAACGAAGGAGGCCCCATGAGACAGAAACTTGTTATTGCTGCGATGTTGTTCACCCCTCTTGGCGTGACCGCCCAGGAAGTTGCACAAGGCGAGGCCAATGCGGATTTCGCTCCAGCCTTCGAAAACCAGACCCGTGCCCCCGCTCTGCCGACCACTGCCGTCGCGACCGAGGTATTCGTCGATGGCCTGTCGCATCCCTGGGGGATCGCGACCCTGCCCGGTGGTGGCTGGCTGGTTACCGAACGGCCGGGCCGGATGCGGGTCATCACGCCCGACGGTCGCATGTCGATCCCGGTCGAGGGCTTGCCCGAGGTCGATGACAGGCGGCAGGGCGGATTACTCGATGTGGCGGTCAGCCCCGATTTCGCCGAGGATCGCACCGTTTTCTGGACCTATGCGAAACGGGTTCCGGGCGGGACGGTCACGGCCGCGACCCGTGGGGTCATTTCCGGGGATTTCACCCGGATGACCGAGGTGCAGGACATCTTCGTGCAGGAGCCGCCGTCACGGCACCCGATGCACTACGGCTCCCGGATTCTGCCGCAGGCTGACGGGACGGTCTGGATTACCACCGGCGAACATTCCGCCGCCGACGAACGCGACCGGGCGCAAGAGATCGATACGACCTATGGCAAGGTTGTCCGCGTGACCCGCGACGGCGACCCTGCACCCGGCAATCCCTACATCGGCCGCGACGGGATCGATACGATCTGGTCGCTTGGTCACCGCAATATGCAAGGCGCCGCGGTGCATCCCGTCGACGGTGCCCTTTGGACGGTCGAGCACGGGCCGCGGGGCGGTGATGAGCTGAACCGGCCAGAGCCCGGCGGCAATTATGGCTGGCCCGTCGTCAGCTATGGCATCGAATATCGCGGCAGCGATGTCGGCTCCGGTCAGGCGCGTGCGCCCGGCTTCGAAGAACCGGTCTATTACTGGGATCCGGTGATCGCCCCAGGTGGCATGATCTTTCACAGCGGCAACGGGTTCGACGACTGGGCGGGCGATCTTTTGATCGGATCGCTCAATCCCGGTGGGCTGGTGCGGCTGGAACTCAACGGGGACCGTGTCGCCGGGGAGGAACGGCTTGTGCCCGAACTGGGGCGCGTCCGGGATGTCGAGGAACTGGCCGACGGATCACTTCTGCTGCTGATCGATGCCCCCGAACCCTTTGGCGAGATCGTGCGCATGACCGCCCGTTGATTTTGGCGTTCGGGGTTTCCATGTTAGGGTAAGTCCCCTGACAAAAGGAGGAGACGACATGACACGTCATCTTATCGACAAATCCGGAGACCCCGTCACCAAGGAGATGCGGGCCGCATTCCTCAGGCTCGACAAGTCCAAGAGGCTTCATCCGGCGGTCCGCAAGGCCCATGCCCGGGCGACCGAACGCAGCAGCGACGGACGCCTCGGCCAGTTTCTGCGGATCGATCGTCAGACTCAGGACTGACCGGCGATAGGGACTTTTCCCCGCGGCTGGGATTGATATTGCTGCATGGAAAGGAATGTCCATGCAGCCCCTCCGCGGTATCGCTTTCAAAATCGTATCCGTTTGCATCTTCGTCGCCATGGTCTCTCTTATCAAGGCGACGTCAGAGCATGTTCCACCGGGGCAGGCGGTCTTCTTCCGGTCATTATTCGCGATCCCCGTCATCCTTGTCTGGCTGGCCGCGCGCCGCGAGCTCGGCTCCGGTCTCAAGACCGATAATCCTATGGGCCATCTCTGGCGTGGTCTGATCGGGACTACGTCAATGGGCCTTGGATTTGCGGGCCTTGGACTGCTGCCCCTGCCCGAAGTCACCGCGATCGGCTATGCGGCGCCTTTGCTTGTCGTCGTGTTCGCGGCGATGTTCCTCAATGAAAACGTGCGCCTTTTCCGGCTGTCGGCGGTCGCACTCGGTATGATCGGCGTGATGATCGTGCTGTCACCGCGTCTGTCGGTCGGTGCCGATCTGAACACGGCCGAGACGCTGGGCGCTGTTGTCGTTCTTGGTTCGGCGATCTTTGCGGCCCTTGCGCAGGTCTTCGTCCGCAAGTTGGTGCGGACCGAGGGGACGGCCGCGATCGTCTTCTGGTTCTCTGTCACGGCAACCTGCATGTCGCTTCTGACTATTTTCTGGGGTTGGGTCTGGCCCTCGCCACGCGAGGCGGGCCTTCTGATTCTGGCCGGTGTTCTGGGGGGTATTGGTCAGATCCTGCTGACAACCAGCTACCGGCATGCGGATGCATCGCTGATTGCGCCGTTCGAATATACCTCGATGCTGCTCGCCCTGGGTGTGGGCTACCTCGTCTTTGACGAGGTGCCGACGCTGACCATGATCATCGGCGCCGCGATCATCATCGTGGCCGGCGTGTCGATCATCCTGCGCGAACGTCATCTGGGCCTCGAACGCGCGCGGCAACGCAAGGCGATGCCGCCCTCCAACGGATGAGCGGCTTGCGCAGATGATCTGCTCGATATAGCCCGATCCCATGGCTCAGGATAAATCTCTTCGTCGCAAGCAACAGGTCTTCACCCTTCTGGTCGAGGTCGGCAGGAAGGCCGGCGACGGTCTGCCCGAAGGCGCGACAGGCGGCGCGTTGATGTGCTTTGCCTCTGGCGTCGATGAGGCCGAGGCCGTGCGGGAGACCGTCGCGATCCTGAAACAGGCCGATCTGAACCCCCTTGATGTCAGCGGTTATGGCACGCTGGAGGAACGTCTGGCCGAAGGTCACGACATCAGCGATGAGGAACGCGCCCTGATGGATCGCGCGCTCGATGAAAACAGCGTGATCGTCGCGCAGATGACGCCATTCTTCGAAGATGACGACAAGGGCTGATCAGGCGGCCTGCATCTGACGCAGGCTTTGTGCCTCGTAGACCCGCAGCAGTTTGCATTGCGTGGCTATTTCCGGTGAGAGGATCTCGGGCGGCAGTGCTGTCAGGACTGATCGGAAATGCAGGTTCGGATTGCCTCTGAGCTGGCTGCAATCCAGCGTCTCGACCACGACGCCGGACAGCCTGATCGGGACGGGCCGGTCGAGGACCAGCTGATAATACCTGATCAGCGGATCCGACAGAAGCTCATGCGCATGGCGGGCCGGGACGATGGCCACGTTGTCTCTAAGATGGCGGACCTGAACGGCGACCTCGGTTTCGCCAAACAGATACTCCACCGCGATACCGCCGAGCCTCAGCCGCGCCGTCCCTGCCAGAACCAGCGGAGTTCTTGCGCCGTGATAGGGCGTGTTGACGCGGAACGGTTCCATCCGGCCGCCGGCGGGCATCTCGCTCGACCCCACCCACCTGACCTGTGCCGGCGCGCCGTCGGCTGCCTTGACCTCGTCGCCGCGTGCGATGCTTGCCAACGGTTTTAGCTGGCCGTCCTTCGTTTCGACCAGTCCCGCGCCATCAAGCCCGGGCAACGGACCGGCCGGGGCAAGCCCCTCGGCAGCGGCCACATAGATCACTTCGTCGGAGATCTGGCAGGCTTGCGGATCGTCAACCAGCCTGCGCAGTTCCGCCATCGACAGACCAAGCGACGAGGGGATCGGCCGGATGCAGTAGGCCCCGATGGAGGGCACCTCTGCCCAGAAGTATCCAAGCCGCGCATCGAGATCCCAGCCATACTGGATCGTCATCCGCGATCCCGCTGGACAGGCAGGAAGGTCGAGGGTGACCAGAAGGTCCGTCTGGCCCCGGCGCATCAGAAGGGCGACCGTCCCGTCGGGATCGATCCTGATCGTGAACAGCAGCGGGTCGGGATCGCGCATCGACATCCGAAGCACGTTTTCAGGCGAGTTCGCGGGATCGGCGAGCCGTTCGATGCGGATCGTTCCGCGCGCCGGTGTCGCGCTTTCGGCAAGCGGGGGCGTGGTCGATGTGGAGGATGGGTGCGGCCGACCAAGGCCCGCCGGCGCGAAACTGCTGGCACTCGCGTCCCGCAAGCCGATCCAGCGGCAAAACAATGCTCCGGCGTCCATGCCTTGAACCACTCCGCTTGGAATGCCATCTGAAACGTGATGGCTGAAGAAGAGAAGAGTCACCCATGCGATACCGGCCTTACCGGCCGGGCGAACCCAAGCCCCAGATTGCACATTAGGGCGGCTTGGCGATCCGTCATGTTGCCAAACGCTGACGGCGCACCACTAGATGTGGGATTGTCGCATGGTGGCCACAGTCATTTCGGGATTGTTCGCCCTAGCGGGTGCCGGTAGTCAGACCCATACCAACCCAGGAGCCATCAGATGGACCAGATAGATCCTGTCGAACTGACACGCGAGCTTGTCAGATGCCCCTCGGTCACGCCCGAAGAGGGTGGCGCGCTCGACCTGCTTGAAGCCTTGCTTGATACCCACGGTTTCGACTGCACCCGCGTCGATCGCGGTGACGTATCGAACCTGTTCGCCCGCTGGGGCGGCAAGGGAGAGGCGCGCACATTCGGCTTTAACGGGCATACCGATGTCGTGCCGATCGGAAATCGTGACGACTGGTCCGTCGATCCTTTCGGGGCGGAGCTGCGCGATGGCACGATCTATGGTCGTGGCGCGGCCGACATGAAATCCGGTGTCGCCGCCTTTGCCGCGGCCGCCATCGATTTCGTGTCCCAGACGCCGCCGGACGGCGCAGTCATTCTGGCGATCACCGGCGATGAAGAGGGCGACGCGGTCGACGGCACCACGGCGCTGCTTGACTGGATGGCCGAGAATGGCGAGGCGATGAGCCATTGCCTTGTCGGCGAGCCGACCTGCCCCACGACGATGGGCGAGATGATGAAGATCGGCAGACGCGGTTCGATGACGGCGTGGTTTACCGTGACTGGTGTGCAGGGGCATTCCGCCTATCTCGACCGGGCCCGCAATCCGCTTCCTGCGATGGCGCGACTGATGGACAGGTTGTCGAGCCACGAGCTTGATACCGGGACCGATCATTTCGATCCCTCGACCCTCGCCGTCGTGACAATTGACACGGGAAACCCGGCGAACAACGTGATCCCGGCGGAATGCCGGTCGACGGTCAACCTGCGGTTCAACGATCTGCATTCGGGCGCGACCCTGACGGAATGGATGCAATCCGAGGCCGACCGCGTTGCCCATGAATTCGGCGTGAGCGTCGACATGAAGGTCAAGATCTCGGGCGAAAGCTTTATTACTCCGCCGGGAGAGCTGTCCGATCTTGTGGCGTCTTCGGTCGAGGCGGTGACGGGCCGCAGGCCGGAACTGTCGACCACGGGCGGCACGTCGGATGCGCGGTTCGTCAAGAACCATTGCCCTGTTGTGGAATTCGGGCTTGTCGGTCAGACGATGCACAAGGTCGATGAATGCGTCGAGGTGGAGCATATCCGAACGCTCAAATCCGTCTATTCCCGGATCCTCGCGGACTACTTTGCATGAGTATCTCGATTGCAGAGACCCGGGATCTGGACGCCTGCTTTGAATTGCGGCGGGTCGTCTTCATCGAGGAACAGGGCGTGAGCCTTGCGGATGAACGTGACGGCCGCGACGACGAGGCCGTTCACCTTCTGGTCCATCATCAGGGCGAACCCATCGGAACGGCGCGCATTCTGGTCTCGAACGACGTAGCCAAGATCGGCCGGGTCTGCGTGCTGAAGCATTACCGCGGCAATGGCCATGGCTCTGCTCTGGTCGAGGCCTGTTGCGCAGCGGCGGCCAAACGCCCCGGCGTTACAATGGCCAAGCTGGGCGCCCAGACCCATGCGATCGGGTTCTACGAGGCGCTGGGCTTTACGGCTGAGGGGCCGGTCTATGACGACGCCGGCATTCCCCATCGGGACATGACCCGCGCCCTGTGACCTCGGGATCGATTGTCCGGTGACGTGCCTTGCGCCCCGTGCTAGGCGAGGATCATGACCGGTATCCCCACGCGAGAGGCTGTCCTGGAATGGATCGCCGATAATCCGACCCTGACCTCGAAGCGCGACATCGCCAAGGCCTTTGGCGTAAAGGGCGCCGCGCGGATCGACCTCAAGCGGCTCTTGCGCGAGCTGGAGGACGAAGGGCTTCTGCAGAAGCGGCAGAAAAGCTATCGCGATCCCGAAAGGCTGCCCCCCGTGACGGTCCTGCAGGTGCGGGAGCCCGACGGCAACGGCGATCTTTTTGCAAAGCCACTTGAATGGCATGGCGAAGGGCCGGAGCCCGTGATCCTGCTCTTGCCGAGGGAGTCCGATCCCGCCCTTGGCGGCGGCGACCGGATTCTTGCGCGCCTGACCGAGGCGGAACCCGGCGACGATCACACCTATACCGGGCGTCTGATCCGCCGGATCGGGACAAATCCACTTCGGATTCTTGGGGTCTTCCGCAAATCGTCCGAAGGTGGCCGGCTCCTGCCCGTCGACAAAGGGTCCACGAAGGAATGGCTCGTGGCCTCCGACAAGACGATGAACGCCAAGGACGGCGAATTGGTCGAGGCCGAGCAGGCCGGGCCAAAGGGGCGTCTGGGCCTGCCCAAGGCCCGCGTCGTCGCCCGGCTGGGCGATCCGACCGCGCCCAAGGCCGTGAGCCTGATCGCGATCCATCAGCATGGCATCCCCGACCATTTCCCCGACGAGGCGGTCGCCGAGGCCGACAGCGCGAAACCCGCGGGCCTGTCCGGGCGCGAGGATTTGCGTGAAATCCCGCTCCTGACGATCGACCCCGCCGATGCGCGGGATCGGGACGATGCGGTTCTGGCGATCCCCGATGACGATCCGCGGAACGAAGGCGGCTTTGTCCTGTGGGTCGCCATTGCGGATGTGGCCCACTACGTGCGCCCTGGATCTGCGCTCGATCGCGAGGCGCGCAAGCGGGGCAACTCGACCTATTTCCCCGACCGTGTCGTGCCGATGCTGCCCGACCGGCTGTCAGGGGATCTGTGTTCGCTCCACGAAAATGTGCCGCGCGCCTGTATCGCGGTCGAAATGAAGATCGATTCCTCGGGCAACAAGCTGTCGCACAGGTTTGTCCGGGGGCTGATGTCGTCTGTCGCTTCGCTGAACTATGTCGAGGTTCAATCGGCAATCGATGGCGAACCGAGCGAGCGGACCGAAGACCTTCTCGAGCCGGTTCTCAGGCCGCTCTACGGTGCCTATGCCGCCCTTCGAAGGGCTCGTGCGGCGCGGCAGCCGCTGGAACTGGACCTGCCCGAACGCCAGATCGTGATCTCGGATGATGGCAAGGTCGTCTCCGTCGATCAGAAGGAACGGCTGGATGCCCACCGCCTGATCGAGGAATTCATGGTTCTGGCCAATGTCGCCGCCGCCGAAACCCTGATCGCCAAGCGCAGCCCTCTTCTGTTCCGGGTCCACGAAGAACCCAGCCCCGAAAAACTGGATACTTTGCGCGAGGTGGCCAAGGCGTCGGGTCTGACGCTGGCCAAGGGGCAGGTCCTTCAGACGCAGCACCTCAACCGCCTGCTGGAACAGGCCCATGACACCGAACAGGGAGAGCTGATCAGCCTCGCCACCCTGCGGTCGATGACACAGGCCTATTACAGCCCGCAGAATTTCGGCCATTTTGGGCTCGCGCTGAAGAAGTACGCCCATTTCACCTCACCGATCCGGCGCTATTCCGATCTGATCGTCCACCGGTCACTGATCTCGGCCCATGGCTGGGGCGATGACGGGCTAAGCCGCGAAGATATCGACAACCTCGACAAGACGGCTCAACAGATCAGCGACACCGAACGACGGTCGATGATGGCCGAGCGCGATACGAATGACCGCTACCTTGCCGCTTTCCTGAATGAACGGGTGGGCGAAGAAATCACTGGCCGGATCAGTGGAATCGCCAAATTCGGCGTCTTCGTTTCCCTCGATGGATCAGGCGCTGATGCGTTGATCCCGATCCGCACTCTGGGGGCGGAATATTTCCACTATGACCGTGACGCCCAGACCCTCATGGGAAGCGACACGGGGCGGGAGATCTCGATCGGGCAGCGCGTGACCGTGAAACTGAGCGAGGTCGTGCCCGTCACAGGCGGGATCGTGGCCGAGCTTGTGGCCATCGAGGACGAGGCATTGCCCAAGGGTCCTCAACGCAGCCGGGGCAAGCCGCCACGACGCAAGGCCGGCGCCGCCAAGAAGGCCGCACAGAAGGCCCGGAAGGTCCGCCGCCGCCGGAAATAGCCCCGATTGGCAACAATCTGCGCAGCCGAGACGCCGGGGTGTCGAGCCTGATCCGGCTGAGATACTGTCTATTCGAATGATCTGGTTAGAGAGTTGTCATGGGATTGTCCCGAAGGTCCGTTCTGCTGGGTATCAGCACTTTGGCGCTGTCAGGATGCGCCTCAGGTCAGCCCGCGTTCTCCACGACTGATGCCCTGCCCACAGCCCGCAATCCGGGTTGGGATGCATGGGTCGATGCGTTCCGGTCTCGTGCATTGGCTGCGGGCATCCGTGCCCCGATCTTTGACGCGGCGTTTTCCGTCGCGGGCTTTACCCCCGGCGTGATCGAACGGGATCGCAACCAGACAGAGCGTGTGCGCACGCTCGAGGATTACATCGCCATCGTGGCCGACGAGGAGCAAGTCCGGGATGGCCGGGCCAAGTTCTCGCAGTTCGGTGGGCTCTTGCGCCAGCTTGAGGCGCAATATGGGGTCGAGGCCCATGTCATCGCTGCGATCTGGGGTGTCGAAAGCCGCTATGGCGCCCGACGCGGGTCGATCCCGGTGATTTCTGCCACGTCGACATTGGCCTACGAAGGGCGCCGGGGCGCGTTCTTTGAGCGACAATTGCTGGCTGCGCTGCGCATTCAGCAGAACGGCGACATCTCGCCCCGCAACATGACCGGCAGCTGGGCCGGTGCCATGGGGCACACGCAGTTCATACCGACGACCTACGAGGCCTATGCCGTCGATTTCCGTGGCGACGGCCGACGCGACATCTGGGAAGACGATCCCACAGACGGCCTTGCCTCCGCTGCGAACTACCTTGCGCGATCCGGCTGGCGTCGCGGTCAGCCCTGGGGCGTCGAGGTGCGTCTGCCGCAAGACTTTGACCAGAGCCTTACCGGGCGCGGCGGCGGGCGCAGCGCGGAGAGCTGGGCCGCGCTGGGCGTGCGCGATATGGATGGCCGCGTCGTTCCGAACAACGGAAGCGCGTCGATCCTGACGCCTATGGGCCCCGCGGGGCCTGCCTTCATGATCTTTTCCAACTACACCGTTCTCAGCCGTTACAACAATTCGCAGAACTACATCATCGGCGTCGGCTATCTGTCGGACAGGATCGCCGGGGGTCCGCCCATTCGTGGCGGGTTCCCGCCAGATGCGCAGGGGCTGAGGATGTCTGACAGACAAGAGATCCAGCGCAGGCTTGCCGCCGCGGGTTTCGATCCCGGCGATGTGGACGGCGTCATCGGCGACAGGACGACCGCCGCGATCGGGGCATGGGAGGCCGCCAATGGCCTGCCGGTGACAGGTGTGGCGTCGCGCGATCTTCTGGTGCGGTTGCGATGATGCGCCGTCATGCGATGTTGATCGGGTCGTTGATCCTTGCCGCTGGGACGGCGATGGCCGAGATTGTCGTTCCCGACCCGGAATGGGAGCCTCGACCCGTGGACACGACGATATCTGCAAGCTTTGACGATTGGCTGGCTTCGTTTCGACAGCGCGCGCGGAATGAAGGCATCTCTGCCGAAACGCTGGCGGTGCTGGGCGATATCCGACCGCTCGAATCGGTGATCGAGCGCGACCGCACCCAGTTCGAATTCAGCAGACCGGTCTGGGTCTATCTCGAGACCGCGGTCTCCGACGCGCGGATCGACAATGGCCGTCGGGCGCTTGAACGGCATGCGGGTCTCTTTGATCGGATCGAGGCCCAATACGGCGTGGATCGGCATATCATCGCGGCGATCTGGGGATTGGAAAGCGCCTATGGCGCGGTGCGCGGCGATACCGACACGCTGTCGGCGCTTGCGACACTGGCGGCCGACGGGCGGCGTGGCGCGTTCTTCGAGACCCAGTTGATCGCGGCGCTGCGCATTCTTGAAAACGGCGATACGACCGCCGAGAGGCTGCGGGGAAGCTGGGCCGGCGCGATGGGGCACACGCAGTTCATGCCGACCTCGTTCGAGGCGCTCGCCGTCGATTTCGACGGTGACGGGCGGCGCGACATCTGGGAGGACGCGCCCGACGATGCCCTGGCTTCAGCAGCGAATTTCCTTCGCAATGCGGGCTGGAAGAGCGGCCAGCCCTGGGGGTTCGAAATCACTCTGCCTGACGGGTTCGACTACATGCAGGCCGACCGCCGCATCCTGCGTGACGAACAGGCGTGGGCTGCGATGGGTGTGGCCCGGGCCGATGGTGCCGCGATGCCCGATCATGGGCGTGCGTCGGTTCTTCTGCCTGCCGGGGCAGGTGGGGCCGCGTTCCTTGTCTATGACAATTTCGCAGCGCTCGAGCGGTACAACACCGCCGATGCCTATGTGATCGCGGTCGGTCATCTGGCGGATCGTCTTCGGGGCGGTGGGCCGATCACCAGCGACTGGCCCTATGGTGACCGCGCGCTGACCTTTGAGGAACGCCGGGAGCTTCAACGCCTGTTGTCGGCGGCGGGTTTCGATACGCTGGGCGTCGACGGCCTGATCGGGCCGAACACGGTCAACGCGATCCGCGCCTATCAACAGGCGCGTGGACTGATCCCTGACGGATATGCTCCGGCATCCCTTCTTGATCGGTTGCGCGCGGGGGAGTGAACCTTACATCCCTGTCATGATGCAGCAAGGTCGAACCTGTCTGCATATGATACGCTTGAACCCTTGCCGTCAGCATCAGATCCTGCCGGGCAGGGAGGCATGGGGAACCCGATGAAAATACTTGTCATCGAAGACGACGAGACGACCGGTGCCTATATCACCGACGGGCTCAGGCAGGAGGGCCATTCCGTCGATTATATCGACACCGGCAATGACGGCCTCGTTCAGGCTACGGTCGGCCAATACGACGTGATCGTCGTTGATCGCATGTTGCCCGGCATCGATGGGCTGGCCGTGGTCAAGACATTGCGGGGCGCGGGACAGAAGGCGCCCGTTCTGATGCTGACCGCGCTGGGCGGGGTCGAGGATCGGATCGAGGGGCTGAACGCCGGCGCCGACGATTACCTCGTCAAGCCCTTCGCCTTCGGCGAATTGTCGGCCCGGATCAATGCGCTGGGTCGCCGGCCACCGGTGTCTGACGAGCCTACCGTCCTGTCGGCCCGGGATCTTGAGATGAATCTGCTGACCCGGAAAGTGACCCGTGGCGGGCAGGAGATCGACCTTCTGCCCCGGGAATTCGCCCTTCTAGAGCACCTCTTGCGCCGCAAGGGACGGGTGCAGACCCGGACCATGCTGCTCGAGTCGGTGTGGGACATCCATTTCGATCCCCAGACGAATGTGGTCGAAACCCATATCAGCCGCCTGCGGGCCAAGGTCGACAAGCCGTTCGACACCGAACTGATCAAGACGGTGCGCGGCTCGGGCTATCGGATCGACGTGGAATGACCCGCGCACGCGGAGCGATCTTCAGGTCGACGCCGCTCCGTCTGACCGTGCGCCTGATTGCGGTATTCTCGGTGTCGACGGCGCTCAGCTTCGGGGCGGCCTACATGATCGTCGAACGCTCGGCCGACGCGGTCCTGCGCGAACAGGTCTTGCAGGAATTCGAAAGCTACCGGCTGGAACGACGGCAAAGGGACCTGGTCGAAAAGGTGATCGAGGAGATCACGACCGTGCCACCCCGGACGACGATCATCGATTACCGGTCCGACGATGGGAACCGGTTTTCGAATGTGCAGGGATTGCCGTCTCTGGGCGGCCTTTCGATCGTGGGCGCCTCCGAGATCCCGCTGTCAGAAGACCAGCTGGCCGACAGCTATCTCGTGGTCGAGGGCCGGGTCGGCAATGGTCAGCTGACGCTGGCCCGCAACCGCGATCACGTCGAGGATCTGTTCCGCATCTTCGGGATCGTCCTCGTGGTGAACCTTCTGCCGACTCTGGCGATCGGGTCGGTGCTGGGCCTGTGGTCGGCGCGCCGGGCCCGCGACCGGGTCGAGGCGATCCGGGGCACGCTTCGCGAGATGACCGGCGGCAATCTCGAGGCGCGGGTGACCGGGCTGGACGACGCGCCCGACGACATCGCCGATATCGGGCGCGCGGTGAACAGGATGGCTGTCGCACAGGCGGCATCGATCGCCTCGCTCAAGCAGGTTTCGGCCGATATCGCACATGACCTCAAGACACCGATTCAGCGGGTCTCGGTCCTGTTGTCGCGGCTGGAGGAGGCGGGCCTTTCGGGGGAACAGGCCGAGATCGCCGCGCGCGCCCGCAAAGAGACGACAGGCATCGTCAAGACGTTTCAATCGCTGCTTCAAATCGCCCAGATCGAAGGGGGCCGGATCGAAGAAAGGTTCACCCGGATGGATCTGGCCGAGGTCGTGGCCGGGATCGTCGATGTCTTTGAACCGACAGCCGAGGAAAGCGGCCACAAGCTCGTGCTTGTGCGCGATGGGCCCGCGCCCGTCACGGGGGAACGACAGCTTCTGGGTCAGGTGACGGCCAACCTGATCGAGAACGCCTTGCGACATGCCCCTCCGGGCAGCCGGATCGACGTCAAGGTCGGGGCAAAGCCCCGTCCGTTCCTGCAGGTGACGGATGACGGGCCGGGCATTCCGAAGGAAGAACGGGCCAATGTCCTCAAACGTCACTACCGGCTTGAGCGGAGCCGGACGACCGAGGGCAGCGGCCTTGGGCTCGCGCTTGTTTCGGCCATCGCCGATTTGCATGGCGCCAAGCTGGAACTGGGTGATGCGGGCCCCGGGCTCTCTGTCACGCTGACATTTCCAGAGGCCTGAACGCGCTTCGCGCCGCCCGGAGGGGATTCGGGCGGCGCGAAGGCATCGCTGGAGTAGAGCCCCGGGACGGGGTCTTGCGCGATATCAGGTGTCGCTTGTGGGCAGCTCGCCAAGCGTGACGTCCAGCGTCATCTGCTGACCCTTGCGGAAGATGGTCACGTCGACATCGGTGCCGGGCTGAATATCGGCGATCGCCCGCTGAAGAGCCTGCGGATCCTCAAGCTCCTGTCCCTCGACTTCGAGGATGATGTCGCCATTGGCAAAGCCTGCGCGTTCCGCCGGGCTGTTGGGCGTCACGTCGCCGACCACCGCGCCGACGGGCGTGTCGTAGCCAAGGACATTGGCGACCTCTTCGCTCATCGGGCCGATCTGGACGCCAAGCCACCCGCGCGAGATCGTGCCGTCATCGGCAAGGTCGGTGACAACCCGTTCGATCATGTTCGACGGCACGGCGAAGCCGATCCCGTTCGATCCGCCCGACCGCGAAAAGATCGCGGTGTTCATGCCGATCACCTCGCCATCGTCATTGAACAGCGGGCCGCCGGAATTGCCCCGATTGATCGCTGCATCGGTCTGGATGAAGTTGTCGTAAGGCCCGGAATTGATGTCGCGCGCCAGAGCCGAGACGATCCCCGTCGTGACGGTGCCGCCAAGGCCGAAGGGATTGCCAATGGCCATCACGTCATCGCCACGGCGCATCGCCTCGGAATCACCGAATTTCAGCGCGGCAAAGGTCTCGTCGCTGTCGATCTGAAGAAGCGCCACATCCGTCAGCCGGTCTCTGCCCACGACCTCGGCGGTGAAGGTGCGGCCATCTTCGAAGGTGACCGAGATTTCCGATGCGCCGTCGATCACATGGTTGTTGGTTACCAGAAGACCGTCTTCCGAGATCACGAACCCGGTTCCAAGGCCCCGCATCGGCTCGGGGTCCATGTCGGGGAACGGCATCCCGGGGAAACGGTCACCAAAGCGGCGGCGGAACTCCTCGTTGTCGAACCCGGGAGGAAGCTCCATCTCGGCGGGGGCTGCACCGGTCACCTCGATAAAGACGACGCTGGGCGAAACCTGCTCGACCAGGTCGGCATATCCGCCTTCCGGGGCGGCAAGGGACGTTGTGGGAATGGTAAGGGCGGTCGCGGTGGCCAACATGGCCGCAAGCGACAGGCTGCGTGCAGTTCGCAAACTTGGCATCGTGAGAACTCCTGTCTCTGACTGGTCGATGAGACAGACATAGATGCCGGGTTTCACAGATGCGTGGCCGCAGCCTTACAAAAATGCATACTTTGTCACGCGCAGGTGAAGCCTAGCGGCCGGGATCGCATTCAGCCGTGCCGGCAAGGCAGGCCGCCATTCGATCCAGAACCTGCGCGGAGGGATCGAAAAAGGCCCAGGCGGGGCAGGGCCCAAGCTCCAGTTCATAGGTGCCGTCGCCCCGATCCCGGACAAAGGCCAGAACATCGTCGGCCGGTTGCATGCCGCCGCACCAGATGCCTGCGCAGGTGGGCTGAAGCCAAAGGTCCGTCGTGTACGGGATGGTGAACCCGTCGGTGTTGAGCGCCATTCCCGAAAAGGTTGCCGGAACCGGGTCGATCGTCTCGGTATCACTGCGGTCGTCAAAGGACGGCATGGCCGATCCGTCAAAGGCAAAGCTGCCATACAGGACGACATACCGGTCCTCCGACGCGGCGGCCTGTCCGAATGCGCGGACGGGGTCGGGCCGCATGCAGGACAGGGAAAGCGCTGGCCCCGCCGTCAGGCCGGCAAGTGCTGCGATTGCGAAGATGCGTGACGCCATGGTCATATCAGGTCCCCCAATTCATCCAGAACGCGGGCATAGACCTCCCGCTTGAATGGGACGATTCCCGGAACCAGATCCTTGGGGTCAGCCCAGCGCCAGACCGAAAATTCGGGCTCGGCCGTTTCGATATTCACTTGGTCGTCCGTTCCGAGAAACCGCATCAGGAACCATTTCTGTTCCTGTCCGCGAAACCGGCCCTTCCAGCGCTTGTTCACGATTTCCAGGGGCAGATCATAGGGGATCCATCCCGCCGTTTCGTGTTCGATCCGCACCAGATCGCGGCTGACGCCGGTTTCCTCTTCCAGTTCGCGCAAGGCGGCCTCACGGGCCGGTTCACCCTCGTCGATGCCGCCTTGTGGCATCTGCCATGCCGGTTCCGGCCAGTCGCGCCGCTGACCCACGAAGACCCGCCCCTCCGCATTGACAAGCATCACGCCGACGCAGGGCCTGTAGGGCAGCAGTGCGATCTGTTCGGCGGAGGGGACGGTGTCGTTCGCGGTCACCCGGATCACTCCGCCGTTGTCGTCGGAGTTGCCCGGGCCGGAGCAAGAGCCGAAAGACCCTTCAGAATATCGAGCGCATAGGCCAGCTGATAATCCTGCTCGCGCAGCGCGGCGGATGCTTCTGCGCGGGCGCGATCCTCTTCGATCACCCGAAGCTGATCCTCGGTCAGCGTCTCGTTCGACAGGGCATCGGGCAGATCCGCCTCGCTGATGAACTGGGCATCCTCTTCCTCTTCGGATTGCGGGCGGCGGGGCGGCTGTTCGACGATGATGTCGGGCGAAATGCCCAGCGCCTGGATCGACCGGCCCGACGGGGTGTAGTAGCGCGCCGTCGTGATCCGCATCGCGCCGTCACCCCGCAGGGGCATGACGGTCTGGACCGACCCCTTGCCGAAGGATTGCGTGCCCACGACGATCGCGCGGCGATGATCCTGAAGCGCGCCGGCCACGATTTCGGACGAACTGGCCGAGCCGCCGTTGATCAGAACGACGATCGGCAGACCTTCGGCAAGGTCACCCGGCGTCGCGTTATAGCGATCGCCATCCTCGGGCTGACGGCCCCGGGTCGAAACGATCTCACCCGCGTCAAGGAAGGCGTCGGCCACATAGATCGCCTGGTTGAACAGGCCGCCGGGATTGTTGCGCAGGTCGATCACGATGCCATTGACGTTGTCCACGCCACCGGCCTCGGCAATCTGCTCGGCCAGACCGTCGCGCAGGTTCGGCAATGTCTGGTCGTTGAACGTGCTGATCCGCAAAACGACGCTTTCCCCTTCGGACCGGGCGCGCACGGCCGTCAGCCGGATCGTGTCGCGGATGATCGACACCTCGAAGGGTTCGGTCTCGCCCTCGCGGACGACCGTGATGATGATCTCGGAACCGACGGGCCCGCGCATCATCTCGACCGCTTCGTCAAGCGTGAGGCCAAGTGTATTGACGCCATCGACGGCGGTGATGAAATCCCCCGCCTGAATACCGGCGGCGTCAGCAGGCGTTCCGTCCATTGGCGAGACGACCTTGACCCAACCCTCTTCCTGCGTGACCTCGATGCCGAGGCCGCCGAATTCGCCACGGGTCTGGAACCGCATGTCGGCGGCATCCTCGGGGCTGAGATAGCTGGAATGCGGATCGAGCGAGGTCAGCATTCCGTCGATTGCGGCCTCGATAAGTTCGGACGGATCGACTTCCTCGACGTATTGCGCGCGGATCCGTTCGAAGATGTCGCCGAACAGATCAAGTTGTTCGTAGACGCTTGAATTGCGTTCGGCCTCCTGCGCGACAAGGGGGCCCGCGATCTGTGACGTGGTCACGAGGCCTAGAAACGTGCCGCCAACCGCGGCCATCAAGAATTTTTTCATGCCTGCCTTCCCATATGTCTCATTGAATCGCGAACCATGTCGCCGGATCTGGCACAGACTGCCCTTCTCTCACCTCGAGATAAAGCGTCTCGCTCCGGCTGCCCGCTCCTGTCGTCAGAGTTTCAGTCAAAATCGCGTCAACACCAGGGGTGGATCCGCCCATCAGGCCCAGCGGCGCGCCTTCCGGGATCACTTGCCCGGCTTCGCCGAACACCTCGGCAAGACCCGCGATCACGAACAGCACGTCCGCCGCCGGTTCAAGGATGATGACATTGCCATAGTCCAGAAGCGGCCCGCGAAACCGTATGGTCGCCGCCGCGGGTGTCGTCACGAGCGACCGGGGACGGGCGGCGATCACGATGCCGGGGCGGACGATCCCCGCGGCATCGGCCTCTCCGGCGCGTCGGATCACCTCGCCCTGAACGGGCAGGGGCAGCGTGCCCTTGCGATCGGTGGCATCGGGAACCGGCCCCGCGAGTTCACGATCCACAACATCGGCCAGACCGCTTGCAAAGGCATCGAGCGTTTCAGTCGATGCGATCAGGACGGCGGTCGCAACAGGATCCTCGGTGAACCGGCGGGGCAGATCCGTGCGGTTCTGGATCGCGTTGGCCAGCTGTGACCGCGCTTCCTGTGCGCCGACCAGCCCCTCTTGCAGGGTTTCGGCTGCGCTGACCTGCAGGTCACGCAGCTGCGTCACTTCTTCGAGGTCGGCGCGCAACGCATCGACCCGGGTCTGGACGGCCGGTGTCACCTCGGAGACGAGCATTCCAGACCGGGCCGTTCCCAGCGGTCCGGAAGGATGCAACAGCAAGAGCGGCGCGGGCGCACGGCCCATGATCTGAAGCGCGGCCAGCAATTCACCGACCTCCTCCGAGCGTGCCTCGAGTTCGGTGCGCAGGGCGCGTTCGCGAATCGCGGCGCGTCGCAATCCGTCCCGCAGGGCGACAAGCCCGTCTTCATAGGCCTGAACCGTCTCGGTCAGTGCAGCGACCCTGTCGCGCGAGCTGCCCGCCTCGTTGAGCAGGACCGCCGCCGCTTCCAGTCTTTCTGCGGCAGCCGCGGCTGTGGCCGCGGTATCGCCCTGAGCCCAGACCGGGCCCGAAAGAAAAACCAGAAGCAGCGATAATCTGCGCATCTCAGTCCGTCACGATCAGGGTCTTGCCGGTCATTTCCGGCGGCAAATTCAGCCCCATGAGATCGAGGACCGTGGGCGCAAGATCAGCGAGCCGTCCGTTTCGAAGGGTCGCGCCGTCGGGCGCGCCACACACGATGACAGGCACGGGATTGGTGGTATGTGCCGTGTGGGGCCCGCCGGTTTCGGGATCGACCATCATCTCGCAATTGCCGTGATCGGCGGTCACGACGATGGCTCCGCCCTGCGCCTCGAGTGCCTCGAGCGCGCGACCAAGGCCCGTGTCCACGGCCTCGCAGGCGCGGATCGCGGCAGAAAGATCGCCTGTGTGCCCAACCATGTCGGGATTGGCGAAATTCACCACGATCAGGTCGTATCCCGCGCCAATCGCCGCGACGAGGCTGTCGCTGACGTCGCCTGCCGACATTTCGGGTTGCAGATCATAGGTCGCGACCTTGGGGGATTTGGGCATATCCCTGTCTTCGCCCTTTTCGGGCTCCTCTTTCCCGCCGTTGAGGAAGAAAGTGACGTGAGGATATTTCTCGGTCTCGGCCAGGCGGAATTGACGCAGGCCGTGGGACGCAACCCAGGCGCCCAGCGTGTTCACGATCTCCCGCTTGGGAAAGACGGTGCGATACCAATGTTTGTGCCGGTCTGAATATTCAACCATGCCAAGGCGCGCCGACAGTTCCGGCATCTGAACCCGATCAAAGCCGTCGAATTCGGGATCGGCAATCGCCGCGAGGATTTCGCGCGCCCGGTCGGCCCGGAAATTCAGGCAGAAAAGCCCGTCGCCCCTTGTCATGCCGGCATAGTTGCCGATCACGGTGGCGGGGATGAATTCGTCCGTCTTGCCGTCGGCAAGCGCGTCGCGCACGGCATCCAGCGGGGTCTTGGCGCGGGGGCCATTTCCACCGACCATCGCGTCATAAGCAGTTTCGACCCGTTCCCACCGGTTGTCGCGATCCATCGCATAGTAGCGCCCGATCACCGTGCCGATGCTCGCACCTGTCGGAAGACGGTCGATCAGGTCGCCCACGAAATGCTCCGACGAGGTGGGTGCCACATCGCGGCCATCGGTGATCGCGTGAATGACCACCGGCACGCCGGCCTTGGTGATGATGTCCGCGGCGGCGACAACATGATCGATATGGCCATGGACCCCACCGTCCGAGATCACGCCCATCAGGTGCGCGACCCCGCCCGTGTCCGACAGCGTTGCCGAGAACCGTTTGATTTCCTCGTTCTGGGCAAAGGATCCATCCTCGATCGCGAGGTCGATCTGCCCAAGGTCCATCGCCACGACCCGACCGGCGCCGATATTCGTGTGCCCGACCTCGGAATTGCCCATCTGGCCCGAGGGCAGGCCCGCGTCGCGACCGTGGGTGATCAGCTGCGCATTGGGGCAGTTTGCCATGATACGATCGAAGTTCGGTGTATTGGCAAGGTAGGGGGCGTTGGCTTCGGTGCGATCGCTCAGCCCCCAGCCATCCAGAATGCACAAGACCACGGGTTTGCGACCGGACATTCGGCTGTTCCTTTCGTGTTTGTGCGCCTTGTAGCGGCTTGGATCGGAAAGTTGAACGGTCCCGCCGCGCCGAAAGGCAAGAATTCGCCCGGATCAGGCCCGGTGATAGGGGCCACCCGACAGGATCGTGGCGGCACGGTAGAGTTGTTCGCTGAGCATGACCCGAACCAGCATGTGCGGCCAGACCATCCTGCCCAGTGAAATCGCGAAATCGGCCTTTTCGCGCAGGGCAGGGTCGATGCCGTCGGCGCCGCCGATCACAAAGGCCAGATCCGATCTTCCATCATCGCGCCATCGGGCGATCTGCCCGGCAAGTTCGGGGGAGGTCAGATCGCGCCCCCTTTCGTCGAGGGTGCAGATCAGCGCGCCATCGGGGATCGCCTTTTCAAGAAGCGCCGCTTCGGCGGGCATGCCGCCGCCCTTGCGGTCTTCGACTTCGCGCATCTCGACGGGGCCGAGCCCGAGGGCACGGCCTGTCCTGTCGAATCGCTTGAGGTAGTCAGAGATCAGGTCGCGCTCGGGGCCGGCGCGCAGTCGGCCCACGGCGCAAATCGTTACCTTCATGATGCCAGCGGTATCAGCGGCTTTGCGCCGCGGCCCCGCCCTGCGGCATCCACATCTTCTCGAGCTGGTAGAACTCGCGCACTTCGGGACGGAAAAGGTGAACGATGATGTCGCCCGTGTCGATCAGCACCCAGTCGCCGGTTTCCCGCCCTTCGACCTTGGACAGGATGCCGTGATCGGCCTTGAGCCGGTCTGTCAGCTTTTCCGCCATGGACGTGACCTGACGCGAAGACCGGCCGGATGCGATGACCATCCAGTCGCCCATCTCGGACTTGCCGCGCAGATCAATCTGCACGATCTCTTCGGCCTTGTCGTCTTGCAGGGATTTGAGGACCGCGTCCAACAGCATGTCGCTGGTGGTTCGGGTCATTGTCCGGTCTCCGGGCGTGGGCCCATGATCCGATGTCGAAGCAGACGGTGCTGCCTGAGAGTGAAGGGACAGTTCATTTTCCTCCTGACGCGCGCCGATCAAAGCCCCGACGCCGGGCTCAACCTAGAATAACCTCGCCCGGGTGACATTTCAATGTAAGCCATCGAACCCGCAATCGCGAGGCTCATCTGTTGCGCGTTGCGACCGGTCATGCAAGAAATACCCGAAGTTCAGAAGGAGAGACCATGCCCGCGCGCTGGCGTCATCACAGACAACGCGGACCTGTTCTTGCCCTGCAGATGCGTTTGCAGGGCTGATCAGGGAAAGCGTTTGCCCGGTCTGCCCGACAAGCCGCTTTCAGCGGCGTCGTTTCCTTTGACAGACCGAAAGTTCTCCTGATGACCCAGATCAATCTTCGCGCCCTTGGCATTACCCTTGGCACCCCGCTGTTCTCCGACCTCGACCTGACGCTCGACAAGGGCAGCAGACTTGGGCTTGTCGCCGCGAACGGGCGCGGAAAGACCACGCTTTTGCGCGCTATTTCAGGGCTTTCAGAGCCTACGACCGGCGAAATCACCCGCGCCCGCGGGCTGCGGATCGGATATCTCGAGCAGGATGCGCCCGAGGCATTTGCAGAGCAGAGCGTTCATGCGGTCGTGGCCGGCGGGCTGGAGCCCGAGGCCGCCGAATACGAAAGCTGGCGTGCCGATATCGCCCTTGATGACCTGAGTATTCCTGCCGAACTGCATCATGTGCCTTTTGGCACATTGTCGGGGGGGTGGCAGAGGCTGGTGATGCTGGCCCGCGTCGCGGTGGCGGAGCCCGATGCGATCCTGATGGACGAACCGACCAACCATCTTGATCTGATGCGGATCGGGCTTCTGGAACGATGGATCGCAGCCCAGCCGCGCGACATGGCCATGATCGTGGCAAGCCATGATCGGGCCTTCCTCGATTCGGTGACGAATCGGACCCTGTTCCTGCGGCCCGAAGGATCGCGCGTGTTTGCGCTGCCGTTCAGTCAGGCGCGCGTTGCCCTGGATGAGGCTGATGAAGCCGATGGCCGCCGTTTCGACAACGAGTTGAAGAAGGCCGCGCAATTGCGCCGGCAGGCCGCCAAGCTGAACAATATCGGAATCAATTCCGGATCGGATCTTCTGACCAAGAAGACGAAGCAACTCAAAGACCGGGCCGAGAAAGTCGAACAGGCCGCGCGCCCCGCCCACAAGGAGATGTCGGCCGGTGCGATCCGGCTGGCCAATAGCGGGACACATGCCAAGGCGCTTCTCAGCCTCGAACATGCACGGATCGCGACCCCGGATGGGCGCGCGTTGTTCGAAACAGGTCAGGTCTGGATCAACCGGGGCGACCGGGTCGTGCTCCTCGGGGAGAACGGGGCCGGCAAGACCCGGCTGATGATGCGGATTGCCGCCGTGCTGCGGGGGGCCGAAGATCCCGAGATCCGGGCCACGCCATCGGTGGTTCCGGGGATTTCGGATCAGCAGCTCAGCCAGATAGACGAGGCCGCGACGCCCATGCAGGTGATCGCGGGGCAATTCGATATCGGGGACGCCCGGGCCCGTGCCGCGCTGGCCGGTGCGGGGATGGACGTCCGCTTGCAGGGATCGAAGGTCTCGGCCCTTTCGGGTGGGCAGAAATCGCGGCTTGCGATGCTTGTCCTGCGCCTGTCGCAGCCGAACTTCTACCTGCTCGACGAGCCGACCAACCATCTGGATATCGAAGGGCAAGAGGCGCTCGAGTCAGAGATCGTGGGGCGTGAGGCCACCTGCCTGATCGTCAGCCACGACCGAAGCTTCGTAAGGTCCGTCGGCACCCGGTTCTGGCAGATCGTCCGCCGGCGGTTGGTCGAGGTGGAAAGCCCCGAGCCGTTCTTTGCCGAGGCGCTCGGCGCCGAGGACGGATAGGCGTCAGTCAGCCAACTCTGTCACGATCCTGATGTTATAGGTTGTGGGGGCTTCATTGACGAAACCCTGAACATCCCCCTGAAGGATCATGCCCTCGGCATTGCCATAGAAATCTCCGGAAATCGGAGATTGAGCCTGCAGGACGTGGGTTGTTCCTTCGAAATTGCCCGTGACCCCGACAGTGAGGTTTGCGCCAGCCCCGCCATTCCTGTCGAAGCTTCCGCTGACGATGCCCAGGGCGCCGGAAACGGGATTGTCGTCCTGGTCGACGAAGTCCGTCGCGCTTCCGCCGACGGTTTCGTTTCCTGTCTCGAAGACGACACTCATGTTCATCACCCCGATGGCGTTCAGGCCTGCCGTGCTCGAGATTTCGGCGGTGCCCTGGTAGGTCGCGCTGCCGTTGACCAGAAGATCGGCGGGGTTCGTGAGCCCAAGATCGGTATTCGCGGCCTCGATCCCGGAGGCGATGGACTGACCTCCGGCAAAAGTGTCGAATGCGATCGGTTCGGGTGCCGGGTCGGGATCAGGCGCTGGGCTTGTCGTGCCGGTGCCGCAGGCAGCGACTGAAAGCAGCATCAAGATCGAAGAAAAACGTCGGAGCATGGGCAAATCAACTTTCTCAAATGTCTTTCGAAGGCGCTTCTCCAAGCATGCGCACCTCGCGCTGGGGGAAGGGTATCGAAATTCTATTGGCCTCGAATGCATCCCAAAGAGCAAGGAATACATTGCCGCGAATGTTGGTCAGGCCGCCGGTCGGATCGCGGATCCAGAACCGCAGAACGTAATCAACGCTTGAATCGCCGAAACCCACGATGTGACAGACCGGCGGGCGCGACGTCAGAACCCGATCGACGGATGATGCAGCCTCGATCGCGATCCGCCGCACGTCGTGCGGGTTGTCACCGTAGGACGTGCCGAAATTGATATCGAGCCGGACGAAATCGTTGGAATGCGACCAGTTGACCACCTGTCCGGTGATCAGATCCTCGTTCGGGATCAGGAATTCCTTGCCGTCGCGCGTGGTGATCGACGTGTAGCGCGCGCCCAGCGTGTTGATCCATCCGAAGGTCTCGCCGATGCTGATGACGTCGCCGGGCTTGATCGACTTGTCGAGAAGGATGATCACCCCCGACACAAGGTTCGAGACCACCTTTTGCAGGCCAAAGCCAAGGCCGACGCCGATGGCCCCGGACAGAACGGCAAGGCCGGTCAGGTCGATCCCGACGGCGCGAATCCCGATCAGGAAAGCCGCGGCATAAAGGGCGATCTGGACGAACTTGACGATCAGCACCTGCATCGAGGGGCTGATATCCTCGCTTCGCCGGACCCGGCTTTCGGTCGTGCGCGACACGAAACGCGCCAGCGCGACAAGGGCGCCAAGCAACGCGATTGCCTGCACCAGAAGCAGGAGCGAAAACCGGAATTCCCCGATCGAAAAGCCCAGCGAATCCAGTAGCTGGGCCGCCTCCTCCTTGAGGCCGAGGATATGGAGCGTGACCCAGATCGTCGCGCCATAGCGAACAAGCCTGCGCAAAAGCGGGCTGTGGATCAGCCTCGTGGCAAAGACGACGGCCAGCCATGCCGTGGCGAGGGTCGCGATGATGCCAAGAAGGTAACTGCGCGAGGGCCAGGTGATCTCGCGCATTGTCCAGATCACGGCCCAGATCAGGGCCACGAAGAATATCGCGCGCAGCCTCTGGTGGATCACAACGAGGATGCGCATCCGCCATTTCGGCCAATTCTCGCGCTGGCCCATCCAGCTCCGGATCTTTGGTCCAAGGAACGCGCGCAGAAGATGCGCCGCGACCATGATCCCGAAGGCGATCCCGATCTGGTACAGGTTCCATGTCCGGAACAGGCTTTCGCCGAAGGTCAGCCCCTGATCCAGAAGGGACTGGCCGATATCGATCACGTCCCCGAACGAATCCGCAGGCACGCCCGGCGGTTCGGTCTGTGGAACGGCATCCTCGGTATGGTTGGCCACCTGCGTCCTCTGCGACTTGGGGTGAGAAAGCCTCGCACACCCGGAAATGCCTTAGCAAGCGGCGGGCGCGGGCCGGTGGCATCAGTCGAGGATGAAGGAAACCTCGTTCCTGCGCTGCCACGGCGGGGTCATCGGCGCGTCGTAGTAGTAATACTGTGCCGGTTCACGGTAGGAGATACCGGCTGTTTCCAGCGCCTCGCGCAGTTCGGTCTCATGAGCCTCGACGGCGCTTGTCGTCGGCCGGCCCGAATAGATCAGAACGGCCTGCCTGTCGCCGCCGGCCTCGACAAGGCGAATGGCGGGGCTGTCGGGCGTGGGCAAAGTCTCCATCGTGTAGTCGGAGGGCATCATGAAGGTCACGGTCCAATACCCGTCCCGGCCCGATTGCCCGACGGGGGAGGTCATGTCGATCCGCTCGGATTGCGCAACGGGCGAGGTCATCGCGACCTTTGCCCTGCTGGTATTGCCGCCGAAGATATACCCGGCAAGCACCTGAAAGCCCCGGTTCAGCGCGCCCGAGCGATCGCCCGAAACCGTGACCTCGGCAAGGATATGAGGCGCGTATTGGCGAATCTCGATCTCGCCGATCCGCTGCTCGACCGTGTAGGGGGGCGAGTCGTATTTGCCATAGCTGTCAGCCGAGGCCCCGACGGGCAGGGCGGCCGTGGCACCAGCAAGCATTCGGCTCAGGATAGACATAGGTTACCTCTGTTCATTCATGATTGATACGCGGACCGCCGATCTGCGGATCATCCGGGCCTTGCGATGCAAGGGGTCATGGGTGTATCCGGTCTGGCATGAAACGCATCTTCACCATCTGTGACCGGACCCGCCTGATCGAGCGGTTTCACGGTGCGGCCCGCACTGTGCTGGCGCGTCTATAGCGGCCCGCGCGTGCCGACGATTCCGACCTTCTGACATCACCGGGAGTGGACCCATGTCCCCCAAGACGCTTTACGACAAAATCTGGGATGCCCATCTGGCCCATGAGGCCGAAGACGGCACCTGCCTTCTGTATATTGATCGCCACCTCGTGCACGAGGTGACCAGCCCGCAGGCATTCGAGGGTCTGCGCATGGCGGGCCGCAAGGTGCGCGCGCCGGACAAGACGATCGCCGTGCCCGATCACAACGTGCCCACGACGATGGGGCGCGAAAACCCGGACCAGATGCCCGAGGACAGCCGCATTCAGGTGGCCGCGCTCGACAAGAACGCCAAGGATTTCGGGATCCACTATTACCCCGTCTCCGATGTGCGTCAGGGCATCGTGCATATCGTCGGCCCCGAACAGGGCTGGACGCTGCCCGGCATGACCGTCGTCTGTGGCGACAGCCATACCGCGACCCACGGCGCCTTTGGTGCGCTGGCCCACGGGATCGGCACCTCCGAGGTCGAACATGTTTTGGCGACCCAGACGCTGATCCAGCGCAAGGGCAAGAACATGAAGGTCGAGATCACCGGCAAGCTGGCCCCGGGCGTCACCGCCAAGGACATCACGCTGTCGGTCATCGGCAAGACCGGCACCGCCGGCGGGACGGGCTATGTCATCGAATATTGCGGCGAGGCGATTCGCGATCTGTCGATGGAAGGCCGTATGACCGTCTGCAACATGGCGATCGAGGGTGGTGCGCGTGCCGGTCTCATCGCGCCCGATGAAAAGACCTTCGAATACGTGAAGGGCCGCCCGCATGCGCCGAAAGGCGCGCAGTGGGAAGCGGCGCTTGCATGGTGGAAGACGCTCTACTCCGACGACGATGCGCATTGGGACAAGGTCGTGACGATCCGTGGCGAGGATATCGCCCCCGTCGTGACCTGGGGCACCTCGCCCGAGGATGTGCTGCCGATCACCGCAACCGTTCCCGCGCCTGAAGAATTTCAGGGTGGCAAGGTCGCGGCGGCCAAGAGGTCGCTGGATTACATGGGGCTCAACCCCGGCACGCCACTCAACGAGATCGAGATCGACACCGTCTTCATCGGCTCCTGCACGAATGGCCGGATCGAGGATCTGCGTGCCGCGGCCGAAATACTGAAGGGCAAGAAGATCAAGGACGGTCTGCGTGCCATGGTCGTGCCCGGTTCGGGTCTTGTCCGCGCACAGGCCGAGGAAGAGGGCCTTGCCGATATCTTCAAGGAGGCCGGTTTCGAGTGGCGCCTTGCGGGGTGTTCCATGTGCCTTGCCATGAACCCCGATCAGCTGTCCGAAGGTGAGCGCTGTGCCGCCACGTCGAACCGCAATTTCGAGGGCCGTCAGGGCCGTGGCGGTCGCACCCACCTGATGAGCCCCGCCATGGCGGCGGCCGCGGCCGTGACCGGGCGTCTGACGGATGTGCGCGACTTGATGTAGGCTTTCGCCCGCCCAAAATCGAAAAGGCCGCCCCGAAAGGAGGCGGCCTTTTTGTTCTTGCGGCCAAGGTGCCCCGCCCGGGCCAACTCCGGGCGGGGCTGTCATCTCGGGTCGCACCGGGACCTGTCAGGCGGGGAGGGCCGCCACGGGCGTGCGGTCCCGCCCGAAATGTTTTGCGTTGAGGATCACGACCAGTGCGATCGTCGCCACCTGCAGGATCAGCGCGGGCGCAGTCGCAACCCAATAGACTGTCGAGAACTTCTCGATCACGCCGGAACCGACCAGGCCCTTGTTCACGAAGAACTGCAGCAGGACCGACAGGGCGACGCCGGGGCAGACAAGGGCGTAGCTCACCGGGCTGCGTTCCGGTCCGGCCACGAAGCGCCCGAAATAGCCCTGCGCCCGCATCACCGACCAGCCAAAGAGGCCAACGATCAGCTGGATCGACAGCAGCGGCATCAGGAGGGTGAAGCTGCCGGCCTTACCGCCATGCACATCGAAGTGAACGTGAAGCCCGTGCGCCTGCCGCATCCAAGCGATGGCCAGAACGGTGATCAGCGGGATCGCGATCCAGAGCGTCGGCGCGGCTTCGGCATTGGCGCCATTCTCCATCATCGAACGCAGCCCGAGGAACATGGTCACACCGGCGATGATCAGTGAGAGAACGACAAAGAAGGTCGACAGCATCAGGCTGATCGCAACGGTCGCGGTGACCATGCTCATTGCTGCGGGTGCGGCCAGCCCGACGGCCACCATCGCAAAGGCGAAGGCCGGCAGGGTCTGTGCGAAGGAATTGTTCTTGGCGCAGTCGAAGCCGCCTTCCTTGAGCCGCGCCGACAGGAAGCTTCCGTAAAGCTTCAGCCCGTAGGCGCCGATCAGAACGAAGACAGCCATCGCGGCCGGGAACAGATATTCGACGATCGACCAGAGCCCCGGCACGAAGACGAGCCCGAGGATAAAGCCCACATTAACCGTCATGGCGAGCGACAGCGGAACCGCCATCAACTGCGTGCCGGCGTTGGATTTCAGAAGCGTCTCGAACGCGTCGGTCTGGCGATAGCGGGACAGGGTCGACAGGTTCCAGATCAGCATCCGGATGAGCATGAAGGAAAAGCCAAGGATGCCGGCCCACGCAGTGACGATCATCGCTTTCGTCACAAGTGACCCTGCCGAAAAGGCCGCCATGATGTCTTCGAACACGGGGACCGGCTGGCCGGGATGCGGCACCCAGAAGAGAAGGTAGAGAAAGAAGGTGACGGCGAGCCCGCCCGCGCCGAGGGCGGCGAGAAAGTAGAGCGGCGCATAGCCTGCTGGTTGTCGATCTTGATGGTCCATGAATGCCTCCGATTTCTGAGTCGGAGAGTAATATACAAAAATCTGAATATGTATAATTGATCTGGATCAAGCCCGCGCCGTCTTGAACTGGATCGGGGCATGATGCAGAAAGCGACGACTTTCGCGACAGGGACGGAATCCCGGTGATCAGCCGTCGCGCGGAGTGGCCAGAGAGGATCGACCCATGGAAAAATTCACGACATTGTCCGGCATCGCGGCGCCCATGCCCCTCGTCAATATCGATACCGACATGATCATTCCGAAGCAGTTCCTCAAGACGATCAAACGCTCGGGCCTTGGTGTGAACCTGTTCGACGAGATGCGGTATGACCGTGACGGAAACGAGATCCCCGATTTCGTGCTGAACAAGCCGCAGTATCGCGAGGCGTCGATTCTTGTGGCGGGTGACAATTTCGGTTGCGGCTCGTCCCGGGAGCACGCGCCGTGGGCTTTGGCGGATTTCGGGATCCGCTGCATCATCTCCACGTCTTTTGCCGACATTTTTTATAACAATTGCTTCAAGAACGGCATTCTGCCCGTGGTTTTACCGCAAGATCAGGTGGATAGGCTGATGGAAGACGCCGAGAAGGGTGCGAACGCCCGGATCGAGGTCGACCTTGAAGAGCAGTCGATCACCACCTCCGAAGGGGAAAAATTTACCTTTGAGGTGGATGCTTTCAAGAAGCACTGTCTGATCAACGGACTCGACGATATCGGCCTTACGATGGAAAAGGCGGCTGCGATCGATGCGTTTGAGGCCACAGCGGCGCAAGCACGCCCCTGGGTCTGAACCGATCCACAGACTGGACATGCTGGTGATCAAGGCCTGATCTGGAGTCCGCCGGGGGGTGGTCTCCGGACAATACAGATCAGGTCAAGATCCAGCCCTGCCAAGGGCGCGGCGGAGAACCGCTATATATGCACGATTGGGGCATATGAAGGTTACGCCGAGTGTGGGTCGGGAACATATTGTTAGTGATCGCACAGAGCCGCGCCAAAGCTGCAAAATGGTTGCATTCCCGCACCATCTTGGCCGCAAAACTGCCCCGTTCGTTAAGCATTACCTAATGGACGTTGTCCGGGTTTTCGGAGCGGGGCTAAAACATGGCGAGACTGAGGCAGAGCGTCTTTCGGCGCAATCAACCTGGAACAAGTGGGCGGCAAAGCACCGCCCCTGGCCGGATTGAGGACAGAGGCATGATGTTGAGCCGACTTTCAGGAGCAATCCTGCGGGCCGTACTGGTAGTGTTGTTGATTGCATTGCCGTCGGTCCTTCTACCCGGAACGACCAGCAATACGGCGCAGACGGTCGCCCTCGTGGCGCTGATTGCCGCGATTTTCACGATCGTTGAATACCAGTCGCATTACCCCAGCCTCGTCGAATTCAGGGACGCGCCGCCATTCAACCGACTTCGGTTCGGCGCGCTGTTCGTCACCGTCTTCTGCCTGAGTCTGATTCTGCGCGGCGAAGTCGAACCCACGACTTTGACGAAGCTTTCGCAAACCACCGGCACGATCATCGGTGACGCGATCGACTTTCCCTATTCTCCCGTGCGCCTGATCGTCCTGATGTTGCCGCCCAACGCAGACGCGGCT
This sequence comes from Alexandriicola marinus, assembly GCF_004000435.1. GTDB lineage: Bacteria > Pseudomonadota > Alphaproteobacteria > Rhodobacterales > Rhodobacteraceae > Alexandriicola > Alexandriicola marinus. The sequence continues at coordinate 772,260 of NZ_RBVZ01000002.1, read as the reverse complement.
CTGGTGGAGAGCGTCCGGGTGGCGGCCGGGCTCAGCTACCTGATCTCGATCCTGTCGCTCGCGATCTTCTTTTTCTACATTCGTATCCGCAGCTGGCCCGCCCATTCCGGTAGTTTCAATGTCTGGGTGAACCTGCCGACTTTCGATCCGACGGCGGGCGGCGACGTGGTCAGCCGCCTCAATCGGGACGCCCAGCTTAACCTTATCTTAGGGTTCCTGCTGCCTTTCATTATCCCGGCCGTTGTACAGCTGGCCTCGGATTTCATCGATCCGATCAACCTTGCGAATCCGCATACCCTGATCTGGACGATAACAGCATGGGCGTTTCTTCCTGCGAGCCTTCTGATGCGCGGCATCGCCCTTGGCCGGGTGGCCGAGATGATCAGCCGTCAGCGCGAACGCGCCCACGCCAAATCCGCCAATCAGGCCGGTCAGGAATCGCTCGCCGTTTCCTGATCGCGGCGCTGTTTGTCCTGCTTGCCTCCGGGCAAACCTTTGCACAGGGCAAACCCGACGATGTCGTCCGCATCGCAACCTATGCTGCCGCGCTCAGCCGGGACGGCCCGGGGCTTCTTCTGCGCGACATTCTTCGGGGCGACGATGATCAGATCGCGGCCACAATCTCCGTCCTGACCGAGGTGTCCGCCGATATCGTCGTTCTGACCGCGATGGATTGGGACGCGGACAATGCCGCTTTGACGGCCTTTGCCGCAGCGCTGCGGGAAGACGGTCTTGATTATCCTTACCAATATGCCGGTGCAGGAAATGCCGGGCTAGAGACGGGGTTCGATCTGGATGGCAATGGCCGGTCTGGGGAGCCGCGCGATGCGCAGGGCTTCGGATGGTTCACCGGGCAGTCGGGACTTGCGGTGCTGTCCCGATACCCGATTTGTGCGGTGCAGGACCTGTCCCACCTGATCTGGGCGCAGATCCCCGGCGCGCGCTTGCCACGCTGGCCCGATGGGTCCGCCTTTCCGTCAACAGAGGCGCAGGAGGTTCAGCGCCTGTCCTCGACCTCGCACTGGATCGTGTCGGTCCTGGTCGATGGTGTGCGTGTCGATCTCTTGGCGTGGTCGGCGACGCCGCCGGTCTTCGACGGGCCCGAGGATCGCAACGGCCTTCGGGCGCGGGATGAATTGCGGCTCTGGGGCCATGTGATGGATGGCAAGGTCGGGTCTCTCGCGGACAGGTTTGTGGTGATCGGGAATTCGAACCTCGATCCGGCCGATGGCGATGGCGATCACGCTGCCATGCAAGGCGTTCTCGATGACCCGAGGCTGATCGACCCCGCCCCGGCCTCGGTCGGCGGTTCAGAGGCCGCCGATCCTGATCACCGGGGCGACCCCGCCCTTGATACTGCCGATTGGCCCGACGGCGCCCCCGGTAACCTTAGGGTGAGCTATGTCCTGCCGTCGACAAATCTTGAGGCTGCGGGCGCCGGCGTCTTCTGGCCCGCGCGGGATGCGCCCGAACGCGCGCTACTCGGTGACGATGGCCTTGCCGCCGGCCCGCACCGCATGGTCTGGGTTGATCTGCGCACCCAGCACGCGGCGGGTCAGGACAGTATCGAGGGATGTGGCCCCGAAATCCGGGAGCAATCGGTCGAATTTCGCTGATCCAAGGCGATGCGGCGTATCATAGAGAGCCCGCATATCCACCATCTCGCGCGCGAGTTCCCAGAACGGCGCGGTGATCCGCATCATCAGCCATGGGAACCGCTTGACCCGGAAGGTCTGACCCGTTGCGTCAGACAAAGCCTTGGCCAGTTCCTCATGCGAAAAGGTCAGCCCCGGCATCGGCACATCCTCGAACTGGGCAAGCTCACCCCGCATTTCGGCAAGTTGCGCCGCGGCGCGGGCCCAATCGGGGAGCCAGACCCACGATTGCATGGCGGTGGGATCGCCAAGGCTGGTGATCCTGCGCCTCGACGGGTCGGGCACCGTGACGAGGGAGAAGATGTCCCCGTTCGCGTCGGGGTCGATGAAATTTCCGGCGCGCAGGATGATCGTCCGAACGCCAGAGCGGCGATAGCTCTCCTCCATCTCGATCCGGATGCGGCCCTTTCGGGATGTTGCGCGATGGGGCGTTGTCTCGTCCCATGATCCGCCCGTTTCGCCGAAGACATAGACATTTCCCGGAATGAGCACTGTCGCCCCGCTTGCCTTGGCGGCGGCGATGACCTGTGCCGTGATGGCCGGGATCTGGTTCGCCCAATCGTGATACTTGGGCGGGTTCAGCCCGTTGACGATCACATCGACGCCCTGAGCAGCGGTGGTCATGTCTGTTCCGCGCGTATAGCGCCGGATCGTCCAGTCGCGCGCCTCGAAGGCACGGATGGCATGGGTTCCGATCTTGCCCGAAGGGCCGAGGATGAGGACGGTTCCGGTCATTGTCTGGGTCTCCTTGAAAAGGTGAGACCTCTATCCCCCATACCATTTCGAAAAGACATTGACAGAAATCGGATATCGGACATTCAATAATGAATGGAGAAAACACCCAACTGGTCCCTGTTCGAGGCATTCCTTGCCGTTGCCGAAGGCGGCAGCCTGTCGGAGGCGGCCCGCGTTCTTGGGACGAGCCAGCCAACCCTTGGCCGCCATATCGCCGCGCTTGAGCAGGACCTCGGGCTCGAGCTGTTTCAGCGGCATCCCAAGGGCCTGTCGCTCACGGAAGAGGGGCTGACGATCCTGCCCCGTGCCCGCCAGATGCGCGAGGCCGTGAACGGGATAGCCCTCGCAGCCGCTGGGCGAGAGGCCGATCTTTCGGGAACGGTCCGCGTCACCGCAAGCGAGATGCTGTCGTTTTTTCACTTGCCCGCGATGATCGCCCGGATCCGCACGGCCCATCCCGAGATCCAGATCGAACTTGTGCCATCTGATCTGACATCGAACCTGCTGTTTCGCGAGGCGGATATCGCGATACGTATGTATCGCCCGACCCAGCTTGATCTTGTGACCCGCCATTTGGGTGATCTTCCGATCAGGATGTTTGCTGCACGCCGCTATATCGACGAACGCGGAACACCGCGTTCGGCCGATGACCTCCGGCGGCACGATATAGTGGGCTATGATGCGAACGAGGCGATCATCTCGGGGATGCGAATGGCCGGCCTGCCGGCTGAACGAGGCTGGTTCGGTGTCCGTTGCGACAACAACCTCGCCAATTGGGCGCTCGTCCGGGCGGGATGTGGCATCGGGTTCGGTCAGGCGGTCGTCGGTCTGTCCGATCCCGAACTCGTGGAGATTGATATCGGGCTTCCGCTGCCACCTCTCGAGGTCTGGCTGACGGCGCATGAGGCGATGCGTCGCTCCGCACGGGTCAGGCGGGTCTGGGACAGGCTTGCCGACGACCTCGGGGCGCTTTGCCGGTCTGCCGAAACTTGACCGCCTTCGGGCAAGGGGCTACGCCGCTGCGGAACACTTCACGCTCAATTGTCCCAAAGGAGCCTTCCCGTGGCGAACCCTTCTCTCCTTATCCTTGCCGGCGACGGCATCGGCCCCGAAGTCATGGACGAGGTCAAGAAAGTCATCGGCTGGTTCGGCGACAAGCGCGGCCTCGAATTCGATGTGTCCGAAGACCTCGTTGGCGGCTGCGCCTATGATGCGCATGGCACCCCCCTGACCGATGCCACCATGGAAAAGGCCCAACAGGTCGATGCGGTTCTTCTGGGCGCAGTTGGTGGCCCGAAATACGACGATCTGGATTTCAGCGTAAAGCCGGAACGCGGGCTGCTGCGGCTCCGCAAGGAGATGGACCTGTATGCAAACCTGCGCCCGGCGCAGTGTTTCGATGCGCTGGCCGATTTTTCCTCGCTCAAGCGTGACGTGGTTGCCGGCCTCGACATCATGATCATCCGGGAACTGACTTCGGGCGTCTATTTCGGTGAGCCGCGCGGCATCCATACCGAGGGCAACGAACGCGTGGGCATCAACACCCAGCGCTACACGGAAAGCGAGATCGCCCGCGTCGCCCGTTCCGCGTTCGAGCTGGCCCGCAAGCGCAGCAACAAGGTCTGCTCGATGGAGAAGGCCAATGTCATGGAATCAGGCGTCCTGTGGCGCCAGGTCGTGACCGAGGTTCACGAGCGGGAATACCCCGATGTCGAGCTGAGCCACATGTATGCGGATGCAGGCGCCATGCAGCTGTGCCGCTGGCCCAAGCAGTTCGACGTGATCGTGACGGACAATCTGTTCGGCGACCTTCTGTCCGACGCCGCCGCGATGCTGACCGGATCACTTGGCATGTTGCCGTCGGCGTCACTGGGCGCACCGATGGCCAATGGCCGGCCCAAGGCACTCTACGAGCCGGTGCACGGCTCGGCACCCGATATCGCGGGTCAGGGCAAGGCCAACCCGATCGCCTGTGTCCTGAGCTTTGCGATGGCGCTGCGCTACTCGTTCGACAAGGGCGACGAGGCCACGCGCCTTGAAGATGCGGTGAATACCGTTCTGGCCGATGGATATCGGACGCCCGACCTTCTGGGCGAAGAGGGCAAGGATCCCGTGACCACCAAGCAGATGGGCGACGCGATCGTCGCGGCGCTCGACGCGAGCCTCTGACATGTCTGCGATTGGCCCTGCCGGACGCAAGTCCGCGGGGCCAATGGCGTCGCCGGATGGCGAAGTTGCCCGCGGGGCGTTGACAAGCACGGGCGCACCTTGTCGAGTCGGTCAAAATCCGAGTTGATGGGTATCCTACCATGAGTGGTAATCTGAAAGGTGCGCTTCTGGCGCTGGTGGCTTTCGGGCTCTACTCAAGCCATGACGTGATCGTAAAGCTGATGGGCGTGGGATATTCGCCGTTCCAGCTGATCTTCTTTTCGGTTCTGTTCAGCTTTCCGATCGCGATTCTGATCATGATGCGCGATGCGCGGCCGGGGACGCTTCTGCCGGTGCATCCATGGTGGGTGACCCTGCGGACCGCTGCCGCGCTGCTGACGGGGATCAGTGCGTTCTATGCCTTTTCGGTCCTGCCGCTGGCGGATGTCTATGCGATCATCTTTGCCTCGCCGCTCCTGATCACGATCCTCGCGATCCCGATCCTCGGGGAAAAGGTGCGTATCCGGCGCTGGATCGCCGTTCTTGTCGGTCTTGTCGGGGTGATCATCGTTCTCGATCCAAGCGGCGCGGATCTGACATTGGGTCACCTCGCGGCACTTGCTGCTGCCTTTGGCGGGGCCGTGGCATCTGTCATCGCGCGCAAGATCGGGCCGGAGGAACGATCCGTCGTTCTGCTGCTTTATCCGATGATGGCGAATTTCCTGTTCATGGCGATTGCGCTGCCCTGGGTATATGAGCCGCCCGAGCTGAGCCATCTTGGCTTTTTCGCCGGTATGGCGATCCTGGGATCGGCGGGCGGCCTTCTGATCATCGCGGCCTACAAGGCAGGCGAAGCCGTGATCGTCGCCCCGATGCAATATTCCCAGATACTCTGGGCGACCCTTTTTGGCGCGCTGGTCTTTGGCGAATTGCCCGGGATGCAAACCGTCATCGGTGCGACGGTCATCATTGCAAGCGGCCTTTACATCGTCTTGCGCGAAAGTCGGGCCGGCACATCGCAGAACCGCCCTGTCCTGCAAAGCCGGCAACGGCCCGAAACCGGAACCATTGCCCGAAAGCCCAATCTTTTCGGACTTGCCGGGCGTTCGGGAATGGGGCCGCCCCGACGCAATCAGAGCTGAAGAGAGGGCTTGCCAAGAACCGGATCTCGCGATACGTCCCCCGCCACGGTCGGAGTGTAGCGCAGCCTGGTAGCGCACCTGCTTCGGGAGCAGGGGGTCGGAGGTTCGAATCCTCTCACTCCGACCAATATCCCGACATCGCGAGACCTGCCGGATCAGAAGTTGAAGCTGACGCCGAGGTTGATGGAATTCGTGACGATATCCGTCTCGAGGGTGCCGCCGGTGTCAAGTTCGGCGGAGTTCATTGAGAACGTGCCCTTGTATTCGCCAAAGATCTCCCACTGATCTCCCAGTGGAAAGGTCGCGCCCGCCATCCAAGCCACAGCCGGACCGGTCAGCTGATAGCCTGACGTTTCGGAATCGCCTTCGGTCAGTTCAACATGCGGCACCGACACGCCAATCCCGCCGCCCAGATAGGGGCTGATATTGCCAATCGCACGGCCCCACGACCGATAGGCATTGAGTGTCACGATATTGAGGCCGTCCGAGAATTCGAACCGCTCAAACCCTGTCTCGTCGATTGTTTCGCCATCGGCATAGACCTTGGCATGATTGACATCGACGCCGATCCCGAACGATTCGCTTGGCCACCACGTGGCGCGAATGCCGTAATAGGGCGGCGGCTCGAAGGACTGTCCCTCCCATCCCGCCGTGAAATCCTGATCCGCGATGGTGCTGTCACCCGATATCGTGACGGGGGAATGCGGCGATGATTGAATGCCGCCATAGATGCTGAATTCGAATTCGGCGACCGCCGGGCTGCAGGACATCGTGATCGCGGCGACGCACGATCCGAGGCGCAAGGCCTTTCTAGACATCGCAAGAGCAAACAAATCAGTATCCAGACCGTTCAGCAGCAGAACTTGTGAAAAACTACGGTATTTTCCGCATTGCGGCAACAGACGTTGCCGTGAACGCGCGGATACTGTGCTTGCGTCAGAATGGCGCGCCTAATTGATGAGCAGCCGGGCCCGACTAGAATCGTCATCAACGAAGGCTCAAGACCCTGCGCCCTATTGTCCGCTGGACGATAGGACAAAGGATGGCTAAACAGCGCGCGACTGGCAGGCGGAATCCGCCGCGGAGTCCTGTTCGCAAGAGCCTCAGGGCCATTGAAAAACGGAGATTAACCCTCGTGTCACATGCAGATGATCATCAGGGCACACGCCGCGATTTCCTTTACTATGCGACGGCTGGTGCTGGCGCGGTTGCGACCGGCGCGGCCGTCTGGCCGCTCATCAATCAGATGAACCCCTCGGCCGACGTTCAGGCGCTTGCCTCGATTCGCGTCGATGTCAGCGGCGTCTCGGAAGGCTCGCAGCTGACGGTGCTCTGGCAGGGCAAGCCTGTCTTCGTGCGCTACCGCAGCCCCGATGAGATCGAAGAAGGCCGGGCGGTCGATGTCGACTCGCTTCCCGACCCGATCGCGTGGAACGAGAACATCAACGAGGGCGCCCCGGCGACCGACGAAAACCGCACCTTGGACGAAGAAGGAAAATGGCTCGTCCAGATGGGTGTCTGCACGCACCTCGGGTGTGTTCCCCTCGGCGAGGAAGGTGATTTCGGTGGCTGGTTCTGCCCGTGCCACGGGTCGCACTACGATACGGCCGGCCGGATCCGCAAAGGTCCCGCGCCGCGGAACCTTCCGATCCCCGTCGCGTCCTTCGTGGACGAAGAAACCATCCAGCTCGGCTAAGGAGGTTATTATGTCTGGTATCCCCCACGACCATTACGAGCCGACGACAGCCGGCGAGAAATGGCTTCACAAGCGCCTGCCGATCGTCGGGCTGATGTATGACACATTGATGATCCCCACGCCCAAGAACCTGAACTGGATGTGGATCTGGGGCATCGTACTTGTCTTCACGCTCGTGATGCAGATCGCCACGGGCGTCGTGCTCGTGATGCACTACACGCCGCACGTGGACATGGCCTTTGCCTCCGTCGAACATATCATGCGCAACGTGAATGGCGGCCACATGATCCGCTATTTCCACCAGAATGGCGCATCGCTGTTCTTTGTTGCCGTGTATGCGCACATCTTCCGGTCGCTCTACTACGGTTCCTACAAAAGCCCGCGTGAAGTGACGTGGATCATCGGCATCCTGATGTTCGTTCTGATGATGGGCACCGCCTTCATGGGCTATGTTCTTCCCTGGGGTCAGATGTCGTTCCACGGCACCGCCGTGATTACCGGCCTGTTCGGCGCCATCCCCTTCGTGGGTGAGGCTGTCCAGACCTGGCTGCTTGGCGCTTCGGCCGTTGGTCAGCCTGCGCTGAACCGCTTCTTCTCGCTGCACTATCTGCTGCCCTTCGTGCTCCTCGGCCTGACGATCGTTCACGTCTGGGCTTTCCACTCGACGGGCAACAACAACCCGACCGGTGTGGAAGTGCGCCGGGCCTCGAAAGAAGAGGCCCAGAAGGACACGCTTCCCTTCTGGCCCTATTTCGTGATCAAGGACCTCTTCGCCCTCGCGTTGATCCTGGCCGTGTTCGTTGCGATCGTCGGGTTCATGCCCAACTATCTTGGCCACCCCGACAACTACATCGAGGCGAACGCCCTCGTGACTCCCAGCCACATCGTGCCGGAATGGTATTTCCTGCCATTCTATGCCATCCTGCGCGCCTTTGATGATACGGTCTGGATCGTGCAGCTGACCAGCTTTGTGAGCTTCGGCATCATCGACGCGAAGTTCTTCGGCGTGCTTGCGATGTTCGGTGCCATCGTCGTCATGGCCCTTGCGCCCTGGCTCGATACGTCGAGCGTCCGGTCCGGTCGGTATCGCCCGATGTTCAAATGGTGGTTCGCGCTGCTGGTGGTCGACTTCATCGTCCTGATGTGGGCGGGGGCCATGCCGGCCGAAGGGATCTATCCGATCATCGCCCTGATTGGTGCGACCTACTGGTTCGCTTACTTCCTCGTGATCCTGCCGCTTCTTGGCGTGATCGAGAAACCGACGGTTCCGCCGTCGACCATCGAGGAAGACTTCAATGCCCATTACGGCGTCAATGATGCCAAGGCCACCGGTTCCGCCGCGGCCGCCCCGGCCGAGTGAAAAGGACTCTAGAGACCGATGATGAAAAAGATCACACTCTCCGCGGCCGTGGCATTTGGTCTGGTTGCGGGCGGCATGGCCGCCCCGGCCTTCGCCGCCGGCGAAGCCCATGTCGAAGACTTCGACTTCCCCTTCGAGGGCCCTTTCGGCAGCTATGACCAGATGCAGCTTCAGCGCGGTCTTCAGGTCTATACCGAGATCTGTTCCGCCTGCCACGGACTACGCTATGTCGCGTTCCGCAACCTTGCGGACGAAGGCGGCCCGCATCTTCCCGAAGACCAGATGCGCGCCTATGCCGAATTCTACGAGATCTGGGATCCGACCCTGTTCGACGGTGAAGGCGATTGGCGTCCCGCAACGCCGTCCGACCATTTCCCGGAAAGTCAGCTGTCGAATGCCCCCGACCTGAGCCTGATGGCCAAGGCACGGGCAGGTTTCCACGGTCCTTACGGCACGGGTCTGAACCAGCTGTTCAAGGGCATGGGCGGAGCCGAGTACATCGCCTCGCTCATGACGGGCTATGAAGAAGAGCCTGAATGCGCCCTGGAAGGCGAGCCGATGGACGGCTACTACAACACCGCCTTCGCCAATGGCGGCATTCCCGAGACCTGCAAGGACGAGAGTGGAAAGCCGACCATCGAGGGATCCTACATCGCCATGGCGCCGCCGCTTTACGGGGATGACGTCGAATATGCCGACGGCCATTCGACCGACCTGCATCATGTCGCGCAGGATGTCTCGGCATTCCTGATGTGGACCGCAGAGCCCAAGCTGAACGCCCGCAAGGAAGCCGGTCTGACCGGGGTGATCTTCCTGATCGTTCTGGCAGCTCTGCTTTACCTCACGAACAAGCGGATCTGGGCGCCGGTCAAGCACCCCGAGGACAGCTGATCCTGTTTTGATCGGTTACCGACAAAAATCGGGCGCGCCTTATCGGCGCGCCTTTTTCCTGTCCAGGGTTAACGCCGGGACATATCGCCCGAATGACCAAGGTATTGACGCAGCCCATCCGGCGGATCGGCGAAAAGCGCGTCGGTCCCGATCGGTGGATGAACGATACCATCCATGACAAGCATCGTGCGCTGGGCAACAAGACGGGCGTCGTCCGGGTCATGGGTGACGAGGATGGCGGTGCGTCCGGCCTCCTCCATCATCCGGGCCGCAAGGTGCAGCATGTCCTGCCTGAGCCCGGGCCCCAATGCCGAGAACGGCTCATCCAGCAGGACAAGCGGGCGATCCGCCAGCAGAACGCGGCCAAGGGCGGCCCGGCTTGCCTGCCCGCCCGATAGGGCGCCCGGTTGCCTGTCACCCATGCCGGCAAGGCCGAGCCGGTCGAGGATCTCGTCGATCCGTGACCTGTCAGCCTCGGAGAGTTTCAGCCGTGGATCGAGGGCAAGGCCGAGATTTTTCCAGACCGGCAGATGAGGAAACAGGTTGTTGTCCTGAAAGAGGATGCTTACGGGCCGCTGTGCCGGGGCCAGCCGCGTGATGTCCTGTCCATGCCAGCGGATCAGGCCGCGACGCGGTTCCAGAAACCCGGCAATCGCGGACAACAGGGTTGATTTGCCCGCGCCGGAAGGGCCGATCAGCGCGACAAGACCGCCGGGCGACATGGTGAAATCCGCCGTCAGGGAAAAATCACCCTGCCCCAAATCGAGCCGGTCGAATTGCAGGCCGTCAGACGCGGTCATGGCGCCCCCCTCGGTCAAAAAGCCAGAACAGGCCGAAACTCAGCAAGACAAGCAAGACCCCGGCGCCCGCCGCCGTATCCATGCGGTAGGCGCCCATCAGGCGATACATCGCAAGTGGCAGGGTTTCTTCGGCATCACCGGCAAAGAGTGCGATCACACCCAGATCTCCCATGCTGAGGGCGGCGGCAAGGCCAAGCGAAAATCCAAGTGGCGCCCGGATCCGGGGCAGAAGAACGAGCCGAACCCGCGCCATCCCGCAAACCCCGAGCGTGTCGGCCAGCCGACCGTGGGACGCCTCGACCTGCTCCACGGCCGGAGAGAGCGCGCGATATGCGAAGGGCAGGGCGAGGGCCGCGTTGACAAGCGCTGTCACCGGGAGCGCCAGTCGCGCGGGATCCATGACCGGATGCACCACCACGAACAGGCCTGTGCCAATCACCAGCCCCGACGCCGCAAGCGGCAGCGTCCCCGCGAGCCCTGCGACTGCAGAGCCCCGCAGCATGGCAAGCGCGAGGGCGGCAACCACGCAAAGCAGCGCCGAGAAGATCGCGACCCCGACAGACCTGCCCGCCGCAAGCCATACCGAATTCGGGAGCGCCGCGATCTCGGTCACGCCACGCGAGAGCACAAGTGTCAACGGGACCAGAAGGAACAGCGCGGCCATGCCAATGGCACATGCGTCGGAAAACCGGGTCGAGCCCCCGGTGTCCCAGCGTTGCACCACCCGGTCCAGTCCGCCGCCCAGTGCCGATGGCACGGCGATCCACCACGCGGCAGCGGCTGCCACGGCGCAGATCGTGAATTGCACCCCCGCCAGAAGGGCGGCGCGTCCCAGATCGAATTCGAAGCGGATCGCCTGGTAGATTGCCAGTTCGACCGTGGTCGCGCGGGGCCCGCCGCCAAGGGTCAGGGCGACGGCAAAGCTTGTCAGGCAGATGAGGAAGATTGCCAGAAGGATGCCCGGCACTGTCGCCCGCAGCATCGGCCATTCCAGAAACCGCCAGACCGACATGTCGAGTGACGCGGCGACGCGAAACCGTTCCGCCGGGATGGTGGCCCATCCCTGCAGGATCAGGCGCACGGCCAGAGGCAGGTTGAAGAAGACATGCGCCAGCACCACGCCGTGCAGGCCATAGATGCTGATGGCAGGCAGCCCAGCCCAGATCAGCGCGTCATTGATCACGCCACCGCGCCCGAACACGGCCAACAGGCCAAGGATCGCGACGACCACTGGCAGGATGAACGGCGCCCCCATAACGGCGATCAGGAACCGCCGACCCGGAAACGACCTGCGGGCAAGCGCCCGTGCAACCGGAATCGCTGCGGCGACCGACAGCACGGACGACAGGACCGCCTGCACGAGGGTGAACCTGATCGCGGCCCAATCCGCGACGCCAAAGCGGCCGGCGGACCCCGCCCTGAGCCCGACGGCCAGAAGCGTGCCGAGCGTCAGCAGCAGAACCAGCCCGGCAGCGATCCTGCCGGGCCAGAGGGGCAGGCCGCGCGTTATTGGCTCAGACCCGTGCGCCATGCATCGATCGCCGATTCGCGCAGGGCTGCGGCCGCATCCGCGGGCAGCAGAAGGGCTGTTTCGGGGTCGATATCCGTGCCAAAGCCCTCGGGAAGACCGCCTTCGGGCATGACCGCCGGGAACATCCAGTTCGTTGTCGGAATGACCGACTGGAACGCGTCCGACACCATGAACTCCATGAACTGACGCGCCAGATCTGGCTGATCCGTCGATGCCACGATCCCGGCCACCTCGACCTGCATGTAATGGCCTTCGTCGAAGCGCAGCGCGATCTTGGAGGCATCTTCCTCGGCGATCAGATGATAGGCGGGCGAGGTGGTGTATGACAGGACCAGATCGGCCTCCCCCTCAAGGAACAGGCCATAGGCCTCTGACCAGCCGGGCGTGACCGTGACGACATTGTCGGCCAGGTCGGCCCAGAGGCCGGCCGCCTCGTCGCCATAGACCTGCTGGACCCAGAGCGCGAGGCCAAGGCCCGGCGTCGAGGATCGGGGATCCTGGATCACGATGCTGGCGTCGCTTTGGGCAAGCTCCTCGAACGAGGATGGCGCGGGGCCGCCTTCGTTGCCCACAAAGGCGAAATAGCCCCAGTCATACGGCAGAAAGTCGGGATCGTCCCATGACACTGGCAGGTCGAGATCAGGGCTGAGCCCGTGCGGCGCGAAAAGCCCGGTCTCTGCCGCGGCGTAGGTCAGGTTGGTATCGAGCCCGAGGACGATGTCGGCCTCGGTCCGGTTGCCTTCCAGTCGCAGGCGCGACAAGAGCGCCGCTCCGTCGCCATGGCCGGAAAAGACAAGATCGCAACCGCAAACCTCTTCGAAGGCGGCCTCGATCGCGGGGCCGGGGCCCCACTCGGTGACAAAGCTGTCGTAAGTATAGATTGTCAGTTCAGGGGTCTGCGCCATTGCTGCCGAGGCTGCGAATGTCAGTCCTGCGACATGGAAAAGAGGGTGTTTCATGTGGTTCCTCACTCATGTTGCCGGACGGGGGCGGGGCGTGAGGTAACACTCATGACCTTCCCTCCGCCGGTATTAGCCGGTTCAGGTTCAACGGGTTCGCCGGTTGGCATCTCAGCCCGCGTATCGCGGGCACCCCGAGGTATGGTGGAACCTAGGGTTCATGCCCGACCTTGGCAAGCGGTCGGATCGTCAGATATCGGCCGGGCCGTCGATCAGGGGCGAAATGCCGCCTGACCTCGTGGGGGATGGCTCTTCCCTCGCCGGACGGTTTGCCGTAGTCCGAGCGGTGGAAAAGGAGGGCGCGGATGTCGTTCAACACCTTCGGACATGTGTTTCGGGTCACGACCTGGGGCGAAAGCCATGGGCCTGCACTTGGCGCGACCGTAGATGGCTGCCCCCCGGGCGTTGAGCTGACAGAGGCCGATATCCAGCCGTGGCTGGACAAGCGGCGTCCGGGTCAGAACAAGAACACGACCCAGCGCAAGGAGCCCGATCAGGTGCGCATCCTGTCGGGTGTCTTCGAGGGGCGCACGACCGGGACGCCGATCCAGCTGATGATCGAGAATACCGATCAACGGTCCAAGGATTACGGCGATATCGCGCAGACATTCCGCCCCGGCCATGCCGACATCACCTATCACCAGAAGTACGGGATCCGCGATTATCGCGGGGGCGGCAGATCTTCTGCCCGCGAAACCGCGGCGCGGGTCGCGGCGGGGGGCGTGGCGCGCAAGGTTCTCGATACGCTTGTGCCGGGCATGTTCATCAAGGGCTTCATGGTGCAGATGGGCCCCAAGGTCATCGACCGGACCCGGTTTGACTGGGACGCGATCGATCAGAACGATTTCTGGTGCCCCGATCCGGCGGTCGCCGCCGAGTGGGAGGATTACCTCGATTTCCTGCGCCGCAAGGACCACAATTCCGTGGGTGCGATGATCGAAGTTGTCGCCCGTGGTGTGCCGGCGGGGATCGGCGCGCCGGTCTATGCCAAGCTCGACAGCGATCTGGCGGCAGCCATGATGACGATCAATGCCGTCAAGGGCGTCGAGATCGGTGAGGGCATGGCCGCAGCCGCGCTGACCGGGCGAGACAATGCCGATGAGATCTTCATGGGTGAAACCGGGCCCGAGTACTCAACGAACCACGCGGGCGGGATCCTCGGCGGCATTTCGACGGGTCAGGACATCGTCGTGCGGTTCGCGGTGAAACCGACCTCGTCGATCCTGTCGTCGCGGCAGTCGATCCGCATAGACGGCACCCCGACCGAAGTCGTGACCAAGGGCCGTCATGATCCGTGTGTCGGGATTCGCGCCGTGCCGGTGGGCGAGGCGATGATGGCTTGCGTGGTGCTTGACCACTTGCTTCTGGACAGGGCGCAGACCGGCGGTGTGCGCGGCAAGATCGGCGACGGGGCCTGACAGGTTAGCGCAGCTTGCGCGCGATCCATATCAGCGCCGACGCCCCCGCCGCGCCCACCACGAGCTGTGGCAGGAACGCCCGTTCGGCATAGATGCCAATCAGGCCAAGCGCTCCGTTCAGGATGATTGCCCCCAGAATGCCCAGCCCGATATTGGCCAGTATGCCTGTTTCGGCTTTCATCACCGAACTGGCGATCCATCCGGCAAGCCCGCCCACGATCAGCGATGCAATCAGTCCAAGGCCCATGATGTCGTCCTCCGTCTGGTATGGGACAAAGGTGGGCATCCCGGCGGGCCGTTCAACCGCGAGGCGTCAGTTCTGATCGTCGTCGTCACGGTCAGATCGCCGGTGATGCCGTTCGAAGACGAACCACAACACGACCGACACGACAGCGACGACAAGGAACAGGATCAACCCGGCCTGCGAGTCAAGCCCGCGGCCGGATGTTGATCCGTCGAACATGGGCCCGATCCGACCCTAGTCGCGAAGAAGCTCGTTGATGCCTGTCTTCGAACGGGTTTGCTCGTCCACCCGCTTCACGATCACCGCGCAATAAAGGTTCACACCGTTCTTGGAGGGCATGGAACCGGCGACAACCACCGAATAGGGCGGCACTTCGCCATACATGACTTCGCCGGTCTCGCGATCCACGATCTTGGTGGACTTGCCGATGAAGACGCCCATGCCAAGGACGGATCCTTCGCGGACGATGCAGCCTTCGACGACTTCGGACCGGGCCCCGATGAAGCAATTGTCCTCGATGATCGTGGGGCCGGCCTGCATCGGCTCAAGCACGCCGCCGATACCCACGCCACCCGACAGGTGCACGTTCTTGCCGATCTGGGCGCAGCTGCCCACCGTGGCCCATGTGTCGACCATGGTGCCGCTGTCGACATAGGCGCCGAGGTTCACGAAGGACGGCATCAGAACCACGCCGGGCGCGATGAACGCCGACTTGCGGACGATGCAATTGGGTACGGCGCGGAAACCGGCTTCGCCGAAATCGTCATCGCCCCAGCCCGCGAACTTGCTGTCTACCTTGTCCCACCAGCCCGAACCCTGCGGTCCGCCCGACTGGAATTCCATGTCCTTGATGCGAAAACCCAGAAGCACGGCCTTCTTGGCCCATTGGTTGACGTGCCAGTCGCCATTATCCTGCCGTTCTGCCACCCGCAGGTCCCCGCTGTCGAGCGCATCGAGCGTATCTTCGATCGCTTCGCGCGTCTCGCCGGTGGTGGCAGGCGTGATCGTGTCACGCTCTTCCCACGCGGCTTCGATGGCGGTTTCGAGCTGGGCATTGGACATGGCGTGAAATCTCCGAAAATGCGGTTTCGGCGGTCTATATAGGGGAGGGTCGGGGCAGACAATGCCTGCCGCCGTTTGGTGCGAGCCCGTCAGCCAAGGAAGGCGGGCGCCGGCCTGATCTGTCCCGTTTCGATCCCGTCTGCATTGTGCACGGGCGGGGCCGTCCAGTGTTCGGCGGCGGCGCCCTTCGGCAGGACGCCGAAGCGGTCAAGCAGATTGGCGATCACCGCGTTGCGGCCGCGATCGGCGCCGTCGGACATCTTGATCGCGATGCCAAGCCCCAGATCAGGCAGGATGGCGACATACATCCCGTCTGCACCACGTTTGATCGCGGCCTTGCCTTGCGCCAATCGCATCAATTCGGTGCAGGAGGTGCCATGCCCCGAAATAAGGTGGGGATGCGCCATCATTGCCTCGATGATGCGGGTCTGGGCCTTGGACCGGCTGTCGCCGCGCTGGCGGGCGGTGGCGAATGTGGCGGCTGCCCGGGCAAGACCCTGCAGGGATGTCGTGAAGTTTGGCGCCGAACACCCGTCGATCCCGAATCCCTCGCTCTTTTCGTCGGTCAGTTCTTCGAAGGTCTGAAGAAACGCGGTCTGAACGGGGTGGTCGGGATCGTTGTATTCAGGCCCCGCACCCAGATGCCGGGCCAGCGTGAGAAAGCCCGTATGCTTGCCCGAGCAGGTGTGATGGATGCGGCACGGCGCTTCGCCCGCGCGAATCATCGCCCTGTTCGTTTCGTCGTCGTCAGGGGCCTGCTTGCCGCAGCGATAGGCGTCGTCGGTCAGGCCCAGCTCTGCAAGCCACTTACCGATGGGGCCGGTCTGGTAGGGAGCGCCGCTATGGCTCGCGCAGGCCAGCGCCAGCTGTTCCGACCCAAGCCCGAATGCATCCGCCGCCCCGCTTTCGATCAGCGGCAGGGCCTGGATCATCTTGCAGGAGGACCGGGGAAACACGACGGTTTCTGGCGCGCCCCAGGCCTCGACGATCCGGCCCGCGCCGTCACAAATCGCGATATGTCCACGATGCACCGACTCGACCCGACCACCGCGGGTCACCTCGATCAGTTCGACGTCACCTTTCATCCCCGAAATCCTCTATCGCATGGAGGGCGGCAATCCGCCGCCGCCGGCACCCGATCAGGGCTTTCCCCTGTGGGCAATTTCTTGCTATGCCTCTGGCTATCGCGTTGAACATGCTCCTTCCAGCGCAAAAGGCGCCGCAAGACGCGCCTGTGCGGCAGGGGTGACGACAGAGGCAAGGACAGTTTGGAGTTCTCACGATGACCTCAGGATTTAAGCGCATCCTCTGGACAGCGGCCTTCACCTGCACGGCGTTCGCCGCCGCAGCGCAGGAAGAGGCCACCAACCGTGTCGCTGCCGCGACCGATTGGAGTGTCTTCGAGGAAAGCGATCCCCGGGAATGCTTTGGCGTTTCCGCCCCCAAGGAACAACTCAACACCCGCAACGGGGAACCTGTTCAGGTGCGACGCGGCGAGACGCTGCTCTTCGTGTTCTACCGCCCCAGCCAGAATGTCGCGGGGCAGGTGACCTTTACCGGCGGCTATCCGTTTGCCTCCGGCTCCACGGTGTCGCTTGATATCGACGGCACGGAATTCGAGCTTTTCACCGAGGGTGAATGGGCCTGGCCCGCGACCCCGGAAGAAGACGCCCGGATCGTCGCTGCGATGAAGCGGGGCTCGCAGGCGGTGCTGACAGGCGTGTCCGGTCGCGGAACGCAGACACAGGACACATTCTCATTGCTGGGCTTTACAGCCTCGGTCGAAGAAGCGGAACGCCGCTGCTCGGGCTGATTGCAGTTACAGGATAGGTCCCACCGTTGAAGACGGTCCCTTTTCGGGGGCCGTTTTTTGCGGTATCAGGCTGGTCTTTCAATCGGGATGAATGCGATGACGGACGCCAAGGCACCCATTGCACAGGATTTTCTGACGATACCGCGCAAGCTGGACGTAGGCGAGAAGGTCAACCTTGTCGGCCTGACCCGGCCCGCCCTGCAAGAGGCGCTGGTTGCCGCCGGCACGCCGGAAAAGCAGGCCCGGATGCGGACGAACCAGCTGTGGCAATGGGTCTATCATTGGGGCGTCCGTGATTTCGCGCTGATGACGAACCTTGCCAAGGATTATCGCGCGATGCTCGCCGATAAGTTCGAGATAACCTTGCCCGAGATTGTTTCGCGCCAGGTCAGCCAGGACGGGACGCGCAAGTACCTTGTGCGGATCGCCGGCGGGCACGAGGTCGAAACCGTCTATATCCCCGAAGAGGGGCGCGGCACGTTGTGCATCTCGAGCCAGGTTGGCTGCACGCTGACCTGTTCGTTCTGCCATACCGGCACGCAAAAGCTTGTCCGTAACCTGACGCCGTCAGAAATCGTGGGCCAGATCATGCTGGCACGTGACGATCTGGGTGAATGGCCCGAGCAGGGCGCGCCCAAGGATGAGACCCGTCTGTTGTCCAACATCGTTCTGATGGGCATGGGCGAGCCGCTCTATAACTTCGAGAATGTGCGCGACGCGATGAAGATCGCCATGGATGGCGAAGGCATCGCGCTGGGCCGTCGGCGGATCACGCTGTCCACTTCGGGCGTGGTGCCCGAGATCGCACGCACGGCCGATGAGATCGGCTGCCTTCTGGCGGTGTCGTTCCATGCGACGACGGACGAGGTGCGCGACAAGCTGGTTCCGATCAACAAGCGCTGGAATATCGAGGCGCTTCTTGATGCGCTGCGCGAATATCCCAAGGCCACGAATTCCGAGAGGATCACGTTCGAATACGTGATGCTGGACGGTGTGAACGACAGCGACGATGACGCGCGCCGTCTGGTCAAGCTTCTTGATGGCATTCCCGCCAAGGTGAACCTGATCCCGTTCAACGAATGGCCCGGTGCGCCCTATGAACGGTCGTCCAACAACCGCATCCGCGCGTTTGCCACGATCCTGATGCAGGCGGGTTACGCCAGCCCGATCCGGACGCCACGCGGCGAAGATATCATGGCTGCCTGCGGGCAGTTGAAATCGGCGACCGAACGCGCGCGCAAGAGCCGTGCCCAGATCGCGGCAGAGGCAGGACTGGATCACTCATGAAAATCACCATTGGTGGCATCGCCTTCGAGGTTCGCTCGATCCCCGAGGGGCTGCGCTCCGCGCTGCTGTCCGACCCGCAGATGGCGGCGGGCCGTTCGGCCATCGTCTGGGCCTGGGACAAGGAAACCCGCAAGGGCGAGGCACAGGTGCGCCTGTCGCCCAAAGGATCTGTTCCATTGCCCAACGGCCTGGGGTTCTTCGTGCCCAAGGCCCTGCCCGACGGCCGGATCGTCAAGAACGAAAAGCCGTCCCAGACAATGATGAAACGGTTTCTCGAGACCGTCGGCGCCAGGTCGCTGCCCGAGGTGCTTCAATCGGTTCAGACCCTGCTCAAGCTGCCGCAAAAGAGCCTGCCGCTCGGCCATTTCGCACCGCTCAATGAAATCGCGTCCTACGAGATCCTGATGCGGACGGAATTCAACGTCGTCGAACTTATCGAGCCGTCGCGCAACCTTTCGATCTATCTCTTTGTTCCGGGTCAGGTTCTCTTCGGGCACAGGATCATCGGGGATGCCACGCCAGAGGCTGAAAGCGCGATCGACGGCCCGCCGCCGGCGTTTCTGATCCCCACCTGGTCGAAGGCAAATCATTCGATCCGGATGATCGCGCTGACCCGCCGCGCCAAGGACCTGAAACCGCAGATCGAGGAGATGATGTCCGGTGAGAGGGAAAAGGATCCCGCGCTGACCCGTAGCTTTGCGTCCGTGATCGCGGAATTGCGCGGGCTGGCGCCCGAGGCGAAGGCCCCCGTCCTGCACTGACGGACGGGGACCCTCAGATCGTTCAGGCCAACAGGGCGCGGGCCTCGTCAGGTGACAGGGCTGCAGGCTGATCGCAGGTCGTCGTCAAGTCCAGCATCCGCCGTTCATCCGACGATTTCAGGATCGACAGCATCACGTCGACGGCGTGAAGCGCCAGTTCGAGGCTGCACCGATGCGGGCGCCCCTCGTCGATGGCGGTTGCCATGTCGGCAAGGCCCGCACAGCGATAGTTGGCGCGATCGTTTCCGGCATTGTCCTTGAGGTTGGTCACGCCGAAGGGATGATCGGTCGCGTCCAGCGGTGCGAAGCCACCCTGTTCGCCGGCCTTTTCCACCGTTCCGCCAAAGAAGTTGGGGTCCGGCACGATCAGCGATCCCGTTTCGCCATAGATCTCCATGTTGCGGTGGGTATGGGCCCAGATGTCCCAGCTGGCGGACAGCGTGATCGTCGCACCATTGTGGAACTCGAGCAGGGCATGGATGTTCGTCGGCGTCTTGACCGTCAGCGTCTCGCCCTTGCGATCGCCGTTGCCGATGGTGCGTTCGGCAAACGTCGTCGTGGCAAGCGCGCCCACCGATTTCACCGGTCCGACAAGCTGGATCAGGTTGGTGACGTAATACGGCCCAAGGTCCAGAACGGGGCCACCGCCGGGATTGTAGAAGAAGTCCGGGTTGGGGTGCCAGCCTTCCATCCCGTGGTTCATGACATGGGCCGTGCCACCGATGACGCGTCCGATCTCGCCCGCGTCGATCAGCGAACGCGCCTGCTGATGGGCGCCACCGAGGAAGGTATCGGGTGCCGAGCCGAGGCGCAGGCCCTTTGCGGCCGCAAGATCACGCAGCTCCTTGCCCTCGTCGATGGACAGGACAAAAGGCTTTTCCGAATAGGCGTGCTTGCCGGCCTGAAGGATCGCCTTGGTGACAGCGAAATGCGCGTCGGGGATCGTCAGGTTCACCACGACGTCGATGTCGGATGCCTTCAGAAGGTCTTCGACCGTTTCGGCCCTGACGCCGAATTCCTCGGCCTTGGCGCGGGCGGCCGACATGTTGATGTCGGCCACGGCCCGAAGGTCCAGGGATTTGAACAGAGGCGCCAGCTTGAGATAGCTGGTCGAGATATTGCCGCATCCGATGATGCCGACTCCGAGTTTGGACATGTGAGGCTCCGCTTCAGAACGCTTTGATGGATTCGAGCGACCGCTTGGCAAAGCGGGCGTCATCATTGGGGTTGTCGTGTTCGGCGACGAGATGTGTCACACCGACCTTGGCAAGCGCCTCGTTGATCTTTGGCCAGTCCATGATGCCGTGCCCCACGTCGGCCCAGCCATCCTCGTCAGCGCACTCGCCCTTGGGCGCGATGTCCTTGACGTGAACGGCGGTCAGCGACTTGCCGTATTTGCGGATCTTGGAGGCCGGATCCTTGCCCGCGATGCGCACCCATCCAAGGTCGAGTTCAAGCGAGATGCCGTCCTGCCCTGCAAGGTGATCAAGCGGGGTCTGGCCGTCGTCAAGTTCGACCAGTTCGAAATCATGGTTGTGCCAGCCATAGACGAGACCTGCGTCAAGGAACGGCTTGCCGGCCTCGGCCACGCGGGTCGCGAACGCCGCCCATCCGGCGGCATCAGACGGCCGCTGGTCGGGCGCGATATGGGGCACGATGACCTTTTCGATCCCCAGCTTCTTCACGATCTCGAGGGTCCTTGCGGGATCACCCTCGACCATATCGAGCCCGATATGGGAAGACGGCATCGACAGCCCGTTTTCGGCCATTGCGGCGGCAAGGCCATCGACGTCATCGAACAGACCGCCATAGCCCTCGACGGCGGTATACCCGGTATTTGCAAGCATCTTGAGTGTCGCCGAAACAGGTGGGAACTTGCGGGAACAATAAAGCTGATAGGCGATGGTGGTCATGATCGGGGTCTTCCTTCCGTGGTCGCCATTGTGGCGTTATATAGATCGCGCAAGATGAAGGACGGCGTGTCCGTCGGGTCCTGCGCGACAAAGGTGATCTCGGCCGGGTGGCCGGGAAAAAGGGCAAATCCGTTCAGGCTGAACCTGCCGGGGCAATCCGCCTCGGCGGTCACGAAATGGGCCAGCGCCTCTGTCCGGATCGTCAGTTTCCAGATGTCGCCGGACTTTTCGGCCGTATGGCTCAGGTTCGGCGCTTCGAGATCATAGGTCTTGTAAGGGCGCGGCGCAAAGACGTCACCTGCCATCTGTCCCGAACTGTCAGTCCAGACGAAGGTCAGCATCTCCTGATCGCCAAGCGCGCTCTCCGGCACGGTCAGCGCGGTGACGGCGCTGCCTGCCACGGTGACATCGGCCTCGGCCAGTTGCCGGGCGGTGCCCTTCATGTCGGCGGCAAAGGCGGTGACCTTGAGCTGTTCTTCGCGGGGGCCGTCGTTGACAGCGCGAAGCTCGATTCCCGTCTCGCCCGGGACCGGAATTACCGCGACGGGCCGATAGAAATCCCGCGCCATGTAATGCATCAGTTTCCAGCCGCCGCCGTGATCGAGCGATGACCACGAACAGACGGGCCAGGTATCGTTCAGCTGCCAGATCAGCGTGCCCATGCAATGCGGGCGCAGGCCGCGCCAGTGCTGCACTGCCGTCTTGATCGCAAGCCCCTGCTGCAGCTGGCTGAGCCAGACGAAATCCTCGAACTTCTCGGGCCAGCGGAAGTAGCGAAACATCGTCTCTGCAATGCGGGCATTGCCGCCCGCGTTCTTCTGGTGGCTTTCCAGAACCGGGGCCGCGATGTTGAAATCCTCGGGCCCGGCGAAGCGGCGGATCGCCTCCATCGAAGGGTAGGACTGGAACCCGAATTCGGAACAGAACCGGGGCGAGACGTCGCGGTAATGTTCGAAATCGCGGCCCTCGTGCCAGACCGACCAGAAATGCATGTCGCCCGAACCGTCGTCGTGCCAGGCATCGCCGAAACTCAGCGGTCCCGGGCTGGGCGAGGAGGGCCACCAATTGGCATGAGGATCTGTGCGGCGCAGGGCCAGTTCGACCGTGCGGTTGAGCCGGTCATAGTTCACCAGATAGCGGTCGCGATCCTTCCGGCTGACGTCATACCATGTCAGCGCGCCGATCAGTTCGTTGTCGCCGCACCACAGGGCCAGACAGGCGTGATGATGAAGGCGGGCCACGTTCTCTTCGACCTCGGCGGTGACCTCGTTTAGGAAAGCGGGGTCGGACGGGTAGAGGTTGCAGGCGAACATGAAGTCCTGCCAGACCATCAACCCCATTTCGTCGCACAGATCGTAGAACCATGACGGCTCGTATCGTCCGCCGCCCCAGATGCGGATCATGTTCATGTTCGCATCGACAGCCGATTTCAGAAGCGCCGCGACGCCCTCCTGCGTGATCTGTCCCGGGAGCGCCTCGGCAGGGATCCAGTTCGCACCCTTGGCGAAGACGTCCCGTCCGTTGACCCGAAACTTGAAGCCGAGGCCCGCCTCGTCGGGTTCGGTGATCAGATCGAGGCGGCGCAGTCCGATCCGGCGATGGGCCTTGGCCGTGCCTGCGCTGACTGTCAGATCGTAAAGCGGCTGATCGCCCTGGCCCGCGGGCCACCATAGTTTCGGGTCGGTGATCGTGATGCGCGCCCGCGCTATGCCGCCGTCGACCGA
Source organism: Alexandriicola marinus (assembly GCF_004000435.1). GTDB lineage: Bacteria > Pseudomonadota > Alphaproteobacteria > Rhodobacterales > Rhodobacteraceae > Alexandriicola > Alexandriicola marinus. Next base: position 749,121 of record NZ_RBVZ01000002.1, on the reverse strand, counting down.
CGCCGATGCGACCTGATCCGCGATTTCAAAACGCGCCTCGGTCGCGGTTCCCTCCATCTGTGCCACAAGATCAAGCGTGACGGTGCCGGCGTCGTGTCTCTGCGCGATTTCAAGCCGCGCGATCCTGTCGGCACCGGCCTTTTCGATCCGGATGTCGCCATAGATACCAAATGGCGCCAGCGCGATGTTCCAGTCCCAGCCAAAGTCGCAGGCGGGCTTGCGTAGGAAGTTCCCGAAGGGGATCGGACAATTCGTCGACCAAGGAATCTCGAAAGGATGGGCGTCCTGTTTCTTGCGCCCGGCCTCGACGGGGGAATGAAAGGTGATGGCAATTTCATTCCGCCCCGTCCGCGCGATGCCGGCGAGGGAAATCCGATAGCTTCGAAACGCATTCTCCAGCTGGGCGACTTCGGTTCCGTTGACGCTGACCGTTGCAACCGTATCGACTTGTGAAAGAACGAGGACGACATCGTCATCCTCGATCTCGAAACTTCGCGTGGCGATCCAGTCTTGTTCGCAGATCCAGCGCAGGTCGTATTCGTTTCGTCCCCAATAGGGATCGGGGATCAGGCCCGCTTGATGCAGGGCCGTTATCCCGTCTCCCGGCAGGGCGAAGTCGCAACTATGGGTGCCCTGTGCATCGCGCAATGACCAGACACCCGTCAGGTCGGCTTGTGTCACAGACGCAGCTCGCTTTGCGTATCGAACAGGGACGAGCGGGCGAGGTCGAGCCCGATCTCGAGCGAGTCACCGTGCGAAACGGTGGCCTGCCCATCCATCCGGATGCGGAACGGCTTCCCGGCCAGATCGGCCCAGACGAGCGTGTCCGAACCCATCGGTTCGACGATATCGACGTTGACGGTTGTCCGCATCGGAGCATTCGCCACCAACTCGCCGGTGATGACGTGTTCGGGGCGGATGCCGATCGTCGCGGTCTGGCCGTCGGTCTGGGGGCCGCTGAACTGGTAGCCATCGAGCGGCATCGACAGATCGCCGGCAGTGAAGGTCATGCCGTTGACCTTGCCTTGGATGAAATTCATCGACGGTGACCCGATGAAATCCGCGACATAGAGGTTCTGTGGCCGGTTATAGATCTCGTCGGGCGTGCCCAACTGCATGATCTTGCCGCCCTTCATGATCGCGATCCGGTCGGCCAGTGTCATCGCCTCGACCTGGTCGTGGGTGACGTAGATCATCGTGTTTTCAAGCTGGTTGTGCAGCCGCTTGAGTTCGACCCGAAGATCGGCGCGCAATTTGGCGTCGAGGTTGGACAGAGGCTCGTCGAAGAGGAACACATCCACATCCCGCACCAGCGCACGGCCGATCGCCACACGCTGACGCTGCCCGCCCGACAAGGCCGCAGGCTTGCGATCGAGAAGCGGCCCGATCTGCAGGACCTCGGCCGCACGGCTGACCCGGCGTTCGATCTCGTCCTTCGGCACGCGGGCATTTCTCAGACCGAAGGACAGGTTCCCGCGCACCGTCATCTGCGGATAGAGCGCGTAGGACTGGAACACCATCCCGATGCCGCGCTGCGACGGCTCGGCCCAGGTGACGTTCTCGCCCTTGATCCAGATCTGGCCATCGGTGATTTCAAGAAGGCCCGCGATGCAGTTCAGCAAGGTGGATTTGCCGCAGCCCGACGATCCCAGAAGAACGAGGAATTCGCCTTCATGGATATCGAGGTTGAGCTGCTGCAGAACCTTCACTGCCCCGAAATGCAGATCCAGGTCACGGATTTCGACGGAATTGTTGGTCATTTGGTTCAGCCTTTCACGGCGCCGGCGGCGATGCCGCGAACGAATAGTTTGCCGGAGAAGAAATACACGACGAGAGGAACAAGCCCGGTCAGAAGGGTTGCCGCCATGTTGACGTTGTATTCCTTGATCCCCTGCACCGAGTTGACGATGTTGTTGAGCTGGACGGTCATCGGGTAACTTTCGGCCCGGGTGTAGACGACCCCGAACAGGAAGTCGTTCCAGATGCCGGTGACCTGGATGATGCCCGACACCACGATGATCGGCAGGGACATGGGCAGGATGATCCGGATCAGGATCCCCCAGAAGCCCGCCCCGTCGACACGCGCCGCCTTGAACAATTCATCGGGGATCGATGCAAAGTAGTTGCGGAACAGCAGAACGTTGATCGGCAGGCCAAAGATCGTGTGCACGATCACAAGCCCCGACAACGATCCGAAAAGCTGGACACGGCCCCGGCACGCACCTTCGGCTGCGGTGAAAAGCCCGCATGTGCCCTGATAGATATCGGTCATGAAACCGCCGACTTCGCGCAGGCCGATCACAATCGGATAGAGCATCACCTGGTAAGGAATGAAGGCGCCCACGAGAAGGATCGTGAAGAAGACTTCGGAGCCTTTGAACTTCCATTTCGACAGCGTGTAGCCCGAGATCAGGGCGATCGTCATGCTGAGCAGAACCGACGGGATGAGGATCCGGACCGAGTTCCAGAATCCGCGGCTCAGCCCGTCGCAATTCACGCCGGTGCAGGCCTCGGCCCAGGCCTTGACCCAGGGCTGGAAGGTCACGTCGACCGGCGGGGAAAAGACGTTGCCCATCCGGATTTCGGCCATGTCCTTCAGCGACGTGACGATCATCACGTAAAGCGGAAGAAGGTAGTAGATCGACACGATCAACAGCGTGCCATAGAGCATGATGTTGCGCGGGCTCAGCGCGCTCTTGGGTTTCGGGCCGCGCGGGCCGTCGGACAGGCGGGGGGCGACGGATGCGGTCGCGGCGCCGGTCGCGTTCAGGGCGTCGATGTTAGCCACGCTTGCGTCCTCCGAATTCGAGAAGTGCCCAGGGGATCAGGATGATCACCACGCTCAGCAGCATCATCGTCGAGGCTGCAAAGCCCTGGCCAAGGTTCTGACCGCCGAACATGGTGGTCATGACGTATTTCGCAGGCACCTCGGACGCGATGCCCGGCCCGCCCGCGGTCTGCGCGACGACAAGGTCATACAGCTTGATGATGCCGCTGGTGATCAGCACGACGGCCGTCACGAAGACCGGACGCATCATCGGGATGATGATCTGGACATAGGTCTTGACCACGCCGATCCCGTCGACGCGGGCGGCCTTCCAGATATCTTCGTCGATGCCGCGCAGGCCTGCCAGCATGATGCACATGATCAGGCCCGTGCCCTGCCAGAGACCGGCGATCAGAAGGCCGAACATCACGATTTCAGGATCGTTCAGCGGGTTGAACGTAAAGCTCTCCCATCCCCAGCCGCGCACGATGCCCTGGATGCCGAACTCGGGGTTCAGGATCCACTGCCAGACAAGGCCGGTGACGATGAAGCTCAGCGCAAAGGGATACAGAAAGATGGTTCGGAACGTGTCCTCGAACCGGATCTTGCGATCCAGAAGGGCCGCCAGAACAAACCCGATCACAAGTGTGAAGGTGAGGCTGAAGACGCCATAGATCGCGAGGTTCTTGATCGATACGATCCATTTCGCGGTGGACCAGAGGCGTTCGTACTGATCGAGGCCAACCCAGTTCAGACGCGGCAGAAGCCCGCTGTTGGTGAAGGAATAGACAATCGTCCAGATCGTCCCGCCCATGAACACGACCACGGCGGTCAGGATCATCGGGGTCAGCGCGATCTTGGACCACAGGTTGCGGAAAAGTCGGATTGGTTTCTTTGCGGCCGCGGTCCGTCTTGTGACCGTCGTCTCACCGCTCTCGGCAATCGCCATGATGCCCTCCCTATGACAACGGGACGTCCTGTCGTCGCACGATCCCCGGCGTGAGGAGTGGGCCCCTTGCGGAGCCCACTCTCGATGTCAGAAAACGAGGCTTATCAGCTCGCGTTTTCGATGATCTGCGCATAGCGCTCCTGCACGTCGTCGATCGACATGGCAGGATCGTTCCAGAACTCGGTCATCAGGTCGTTGATCTGCGACTGAGCGTCGGGCGCGATCAGCTGGTTGCCGTCGGGCATCACGTTACCGTTGGCCAGCAGGTCGAGGCCGGTCTGCGTGCAGGCATTGACGGTCGTCAGGTCGACGTCACCACGGATCGGCAGGGAGCCTTTCGCGGAGTTGAACGAAACCTGCACCTCGGGCGACAGCAGCAGCGCTGCCATTTCCTTCTGGGCTGCTTCGATCTCGGGATCGCCGGTGACCGGGAAGTAGAAGGCGTCACCACCGGTCGACAGGATCGCGGTCTCACCAAGACCGGCAAGGCAGGTGTAGTCTTCACCTTCGACTTCGCCGGCAACCTGGAATTCGCCCTGCGCCCAGTCACCCATGATCTGTGCCGCGGCGCGGTCTTCGATCACTGCGGCGGTGGCGAGGTTCCAGTCCAGAACGTCAAGGCCTTCGGCCAGGTTACGGGCTTCGCCGAAAGCTTCGAGAACAGCACGGAATTCCGGGCTGCGCACGGCGCTGGCATCCTTGTCGCGGTTGATGCGGAACCAGAGGTCCTCGCCGGCAAGCGCGACGTTCATGACGCCGAAGGCGCCGGACTGCTGCCAGGACTGGCCGCCCATGGCGAGAGGCACGATGCCGGCTTCGCGCAGTGCGGGCGCCATGGCAACGAACTCGGTCCAGCTCGAGGGAACCTCGAGGCCGGCATTCTCGAACGCGGCGTTCGACAGCCACATCCACTGCCACGAGTGGATGTTGACGGGCGCACAATAGACGCGGCCATCGACGGTGCAGGCGTCAAGGAGGGACGGCGGGTTGACGATGTCTTCCCAGCCTTCGGCTTCGGCGACGTCGGTCAGGTCAAGCATCAGGCCCGCTTCGATCAGTTCCTCGGCCTGGCGGCCGTGGTTGAACTGGAACGCGGCCGGCGGATCGCCACCGATGATGCGCGACACCATGACCGGGCGTGCGGTATCGCCGCCACCGGCGATCGCGCCATCGATCCATGTGTGCTCGGTGCGCTCGTTGACGGCTTCGGCAAACTTGCCGACAGCGGCGGCTTCACCGCCCGAAGTCCACCAGTGCATGACCTCGAGTTCGACCGCGTTCGCGGCCGATGCAGCCGACACCATCGCGGTCGCCGCAAGCAGTTTTGTTGTCAGTTTCACGATTCTCTCCTCCCTGGTTCTAAATCGTTGTAGAAATTTCTATATCGATTTAGTTTCGTGTGGCAACATGTAATCTCGGATGATCTCAAAACCCTGTTGGCATTTGCTCTGACTGGGTTTTTCCTTAACCGATGAACGAGTCGCGGCCGGTTCGCGGGTCGCGTGGGGGAGAAGATGGCCAAGAAGCCCGAACCCGGCAGACGCCTGCAGTCGCCGATTCGCCGCGGCGAGAAGCCGACGCTGAAGACGATTTCCATGTTGAGCGGCCTTGCCGTTCCAACAGTGTCGCGCGCATTGAACGACGCGCCCGATATCGGGGCGGAAACGAAGAAACGGGTCCGACGGATTGCGGATGAAATCGGCTATGTCCCGAATCGCGCGGGTGTGCGGCTCCGGACAGGGCGGACGAATGTGATCAGCCTCGTCCTGTCGACGCAGCACGACATGATGAATCACACGGCGCGGCTGATCTCGTCGCTCGCGGGGCATCTGCGCGGCACGCAGTTTCACCTGATCGTGACGCCGTTCTTTCCCGATGAGGATCCGATGCGCCCGATCCGCTATATCGTCGAGACCGGGTCGGCGGACGCGATTGTCATGAACCAGATCGAACCTCAGGATCCGCGGGTCGCCTACCTGATGGAGAAGAAGTTTCCCTTCGCCACGCATGGCCGGTCCGACTGGCGCGATCAGCATGCCTATTTCGACTATGACAACGGGGTTTTCGGTCAATTGGCCGTTTCTGAACTGACCAAGCGGAACCGGCGGAACATCGTTCTTGTCGCGCCGCCCAAGACCCAGAACTATTCGATGGAGATGCGCGACGGCGCGATGACCATGGCGCGGGAGTTGGGCGTGCGGATGTCTGTCCTGTCTCGCGTGACAAGCGACAGCCCCGGCAGCGAAGTGATGGCCCGGGTGGCCGAGCTCCTCGATGAGCCGAATGCCCCGGACGGGATCATCTGCGGCTCTACCTCGTCGGCCATGGCGCTGATCGCCGCATTCGAAGCCAAGGGCCGCGTGATCGGGACGGATTTCGACGTCGTTTCGAAAGAAGCGATTCCGGTCCTTCAGATGTTTCGTCCACCGGTGATTGCGATGTATGAGGACGTGGCGAGAGCGGGTGAATTCCTCGCGATGGCGGCCATCGATGCGATCCGTAATCCCGATGCGCCTCCGATGCAGGAACTCGAAATACCAGGCCAGGGCCTGACACTTCAGTCAAAGGAGACGACATAGATGAGCCAGATCAAGGGTCCGGCCCTCTTCCTTGCGCAATTCGCAGGGGACGAGGCGCCGTTCAACAGCCTGCCGGCGATCACGAAGTGGGCGGCTGATCTTGGATACAAGGGCGTGCAGATCCCGACGTTCGATGGCCGGCTGTTCGATCTCGACAAGGCCGCCGAAAGTCAGACCTATTGTGACGAGGTCAAGGGAATCTGCGCCGATGCCGGTGTCGAGATCACCGAGCTTTCGACCCATCTTCAGGGACAGCTGGTCGCGGTGAACCCGGCCTATGACGTTGCCTTCGACGCCTTTGCACCCGAGGCGATGCGTGGCAATCCGGCCAAGCGGCAGGCATGGGCTGTCGATCAGGTGAAAAAGGCCGCCGTTGCCTCTGAACGGCTGGGGCTGAGTGCCTCGGTCAGCTTTACCGGTGCGCTGGCATTCCCCTATCTTTACCCATGGCCGCAGCGCCCCGACGGCCTGATCGAAGAGGCCTTTGCCGAGTTGGGCCGCCGCTGGACGCCGATCCTCAACCATTATGCCGATCACGGCGTGTCCATCGGATACGAGATTCACCCCGGCGAAGACGTTTTCGACGGCGCCACCTTCGAGATGTTCGTCGATGCCTGCGGGGGCCATGTGGCCGCGATGATCAACTATGATCCATCGCATTTCCTGCTGCAGCAGATGGATTACCTCGCGTTCATCGACCTGTATCACGACCGCATCAACGCGTTTCACGTCAAGGACGCCGAGTTCAACCCCGACGGGCGACAGGGCGTCTATTCCGGGTATCAGCCCTGGATTGACAGGGCCGGCCGGTTCCGGAGCCTTGGCGACGGGCAGGTGAACTTCCCGGCGATCTTTTCAAAGCTGACGCAATATGGATATGACAGCTGGGCGGTTCTCGAATGGGAATGCTGCATCAAGTCGCCCGAACAGGGCGCGGCAGAGGGCGCGCCGTTCATCGCGCGCCACCTGATCGACCGCGCCGACAAGGCGTTCGACGATTTCGCAGGCGGGGAACGCGACGAGGCCGCGATCCGCACCATGCTGGGACTTTGAAGAAGGACAATGACATGACGACGAAAAGACGGGTTCGCCTTGGAATGGTCGGGGGCGGGCAGGGCGCGTTCATCGGCGCAGTCCACCGCATCGCGAGCCGCATCGACGACCGCTATGACCTTGTGGCAGGAGCTTTGTCGTCCGATCCCGATCGCGCGGCAGCCAGCGCGGCCGAGCTTCTGATCGCGCCGGATCGATCCTATGCATCCTACGAGGAGATGGCCACGAAAGAGGCCGCACGCGAGGACGGGATCGACGCGGTGTCCATCGTGACGCCGAACCACATGCACGCCGGCCCCGCGATCGCCTTTCTCGAGGCCGGGATCAACGTGATCTGCGACAAGCCGCTGGCGGCCACCGCCGAACAGGCACAGCAGATCGCCGATGCCTGCAAGCGGTCCAAGGCGCGGTTCATCCTGACGCACAATTACACCGGCTATCCGCTGATGCGGCAGGCCAAGGCGATGATCGCGCGCGGTGATCTGGGCAAGATCCGCATGGTTCATGCCGAATACGTGCAGGATTGGCTGACCGAGCCCGCCTCGAACAAGCAGGCCGACTGGCGCACCGATCCGAAACAGGCGGGCGCCGGGGCGATCGGCGATATCGGGACCCATGCGTTCAACCTCGCCATGTTCGTGAGCGGCCAGACGCCCGAGGCTCTTTCGGCGGAACTGCATTCCTTTGTCGAAGGCCGGCAGGTCGACGACAACGCCCACATCCGCCTGCGGTTCGAAGGCGGCGCACGCGGCACGATCTGGGCAAGCCAGGTCGCTGTCGGAAACGAGAACGGGTTGCGCCTGCGGATTTATGGCGACAAGGCCGGCCTCGAATGGGGCCAGGAAAACCCCAACGTCATGACCTTTGCCCGGTTCGGAGAGCCCAAGCAGCTGATCACCCGCGGCGGTGCTGGCCTTGGCGGCGGTGCAGCTCAATGGACCCGTATCCCGCCCGGTCACCCGGAGGGCTATCTCGAAGGGTTCGCGAACCTCTATACCGATGCGGCCGACGTCATCCTTGGCGAGGGCGATGGCAGCTATCTGCCCGGGATCGAAGACGGTCTCGACGGCATGTGGTTCATCGAGGCCTGCCAGAAATCCTCGGCGGCCGACGGAAGCTGGATTGCCCGATAACAAGATCAGACCGCAACAGACACCATGACGTCTGTTGCGGTCGTCGCCGCTATCCGCGCCCGGGAATGACGTCGCGCTTCTGACCGGCGCCGGGCCAGTCATCTATCGCTGCAATCGCCTCTTCCGCCGTTTCGACGAACCGGAACAGCTTGAGATCGTCTTCCGAAATGGTGCCGGCCTCGGCGAGCGCATCCCAATTGATGATCTTTTCCCAGAATGTGCGTCCGAACAGGAGGAACGGCACCTGCTGCATCCGGCCGGTCTGGATCAGGGTCAGCGATTCGAACATCTCGTCCAACGTGCCGAAACCGCCGGGAAAGATGCAGATCGCCCGGGCCCGCATCAGGAAATGCATCTTCCGGATCGCGAAATAGTGGAAATTGAAGCACAGCTCTGGGGTGACGTATTCGTTGGGCGCCTGCTCGTGCGGCAGAACGATATTCAGCCCGATGGATTTGCCGCCCGCCTCGGACGCGCCCCGGTTGCCCGCCTCCATGACGCCGGGCCCGCCCCCCGTGACGATCACGTTCTCGGACCCGTTCGTGTGGGATGACCTCTCGGTGATCAGGCGCGCGAATTTGCGGGCCTCGTCGTAGTAGGACGACAGGTCGGCAAGCGTCTGGGTTCGGGCTTTGCCCTTCTTGGCGGGCTCGGGAATGCGGGCGCCGCCGAACATCACGATGGTCGAGACGACGCCGGCCTCGTTCATCAGCATTTCGGGCTTGAGCAGCTCCAGTTGAAGCCGCACGGGGCGGAGCTCTTCGCGGCAAAGGAAATCGTCATCCGAAAAGGCAAGCCGGTACGACGGTGCTATCGTTTGCGGTGTCTCGGGGACCCCGCGGGCCGTGATGCTGTCTTCGTGGCTGTCGCGGAACAGGTGGCGTCTGGTATCGTCTTTCATCACTGATCATCCTTGCCGGTTACCGGGAAGTGATGGCAGGGTCGCTCGGTCTTGTCCAATCACGAGGGGCCTCTTCCATGAGCAGCCGTACCGATGTCGAGGCCGCGTTCGCCCGCATCCGCCCACATGTCCGGCGGACCCCGGTCATGGTCGTGAACGATATTCTCGAGGATCGGGAGCTTGAGCTGAAGTTCGAGCATGTCCAGGTTACCGGGTCGTTCAAGCCGCGTGGCGCCTTCAACACGCTGCTTTCGGGGGAGGTGCCGGAAGGCGGGGTCGTCGCGGCATCTGGCGGCAATCACGGCGCGGCTGTGGCCCATGCCGCGACGCGCCTTGGCCACCATGCCGCGATCTTCGTGCCCGAGATTGCAGGCCCTGAAAAGATTGCCCTGATCCGCGAGACGGGTGCCGATCTGACCGTGTTGCCCGGCGCCTATGTCGACGCCTACAAGGCCGCACAAGAGTATCAGGCACGCACCGGTGCAATGCAGATCCACGCCTATGACACGCCCGAGACGGTGGCCGGTCAGGGCACCGTCATGGCGGAATGGGAGGAGCAGGGCCTTGCGGCCGATACGATCCTCATCGCCGTGGGCGGTGGCGGCCTGATCGCCGGGGCGCTCGCCTGGATCGGGACACGGCGCAAGGTCGTCGGGGTCGAACCCGTTCTGGCCCCGTCGCTGAACCGTGCCCTGCACGAGGGGCAGCCTGTCGATGTCGAGGTGTCGGGCATTGCCGCCAACGCGCTGGGGGCCCAACGGATCGGCCGCATCTGCTTTGATCTGGCAAAGGCGACGGGCATGCCGTCGGTTCTGGTCGAAGACGCGGATATCCTCGCGGCCCAGCACCTGTTGTGGCGGAGGCTTCGTCAGGTGGTCGAGCCTGCGGGGGCGACGGCGCTTGCGGCGCTTATCAGCGGTGCATACAAGCCCGAGCCCGGGGAGCGGGTTGCGGTTCTGCTGTGCGGGGCAAACCCCTCCACCTCGCCCTATCCGGCGACGAACTCAGAGCGGGCATAGCCCTGCAGGAACAGAAGCGCTGTCAGATCGCCGTGGTTGATCCGGATGCGCGCCTGCGCCTGAACCGAGGGCTTTGCATGCAGGGCGACCCCCGTTCCAGCCAGCTGCAACATGCCAAGATCGTTGGCGCCGTCACCCACTGCGATCGCATCCGCGGGCGTGATGGATAGACGCTCCGAGATCTCCTCGAGAGCCGTGACCTTTGCCTCGCGACCGAGGATCGGATCGCCGGGCTTGCCGGTCAGAACGCCATGCTCTTCCAGCAGGGTGTTGGCGCGGTTTTCATGAAACCCGAGCCGCTGGGCGATGGGCCCCGTGAACCGTGTGAACCCGCCTGAGACAAGCGCGGCATAGGCCCCGTTTGCCCGCATGGTCGCGACAAGCTCTGGTCCGCCCGGCATCAGCGTGATGCGGTCTTGAAGAACCTTGGTGATGATCGAAACCGGAAGTCCCGCAAGAAGGCCCACCCGTTCGCGCAACGCATCTTCGAAATCCAGCTCCCCGTTCATGGCGCGGGCCGTGATTGCGGCGACCCGCTCGCCGACCCCGGCCTCGGCGGCCAGTTCGTCGATGCATTCCTGCTGGATCATGGTCGAATCCATGTCCGCGATCAGGATGCGTTTGCGGCGGCTTTCGGATCGCTGGATTGCCAGATCCACGGAAGAGGCCTGCAGGGTTTGCCAGACATCGTCCTCATGCGCGGGGCGCGTCTCGATTTCGAACTCCGCCGCCTCATCGGGTGACAGCCAGTCCAGATCGCGGCCGCCCCAGGCGTTGCGAAGGGAGGTGGCGAGTTCGGGATCAAGCCGCCCCGGAGGTGCGATCAGCGAGACGGTGAACATCGGCAGGTTTCCTATCGTGAACAGACACGTCGCTTTCAGGCGATCGAACGGCGGTCTAGCGACATTTTGGCTGTTGTGGAAGGCCGGCCTTCGCCGTATCAGCGGCGGCGGGACACCCCTCCCCAACGAGGGGCGATTATCTGTAAGGATACCAGAAATGGCGATCAAAACCCCGGCCACGCGGCCGGCCAACCCGCGTTTTTCGTCCGGCCCCTGTGCCAAACCCCCCACATGGACACCCGAAGCCGTAGCCGACGCGCCCCTTGGGCGGTCGCATCGCGCCGCGATCGGCAAGGAGCGCCTCAAGCGCGCGATTGACCTCACGGCCGAGATTCTGGGCGTGCCCGATGGTTACCGCGTCGGCATCGTGCCGGCCTCTGACACCGGCGCCGTCGAGATGGCGATGTGGACGATGCTGGGCGAACGCCCCGTCGAGATGGTCGCATGGGAAAGCTTTGGCGAAGGCTGGGTCACCGACGCGGTCAAGCAGCTCAGGCTGGATGCCAATGTGCATCGCGCCGATTACGGGCACATCGTCGATATGGCCGCGCTGAATTATGATCGCGACGTCGTCTTTACGTGGAATGGAACCACATCCGGCGTTCGGATGCCCGATGGCGATGCGATCCCGGCGGATCGCGCAGGCCTGACGATCTGCGACGCCACGAGTGCCGCCTTCGCGCAGGATCTGCCCTGGGACAAGCTCGATGTGACGACCTTTTCCTGGCAGAAGGTGATGGGCGGCGAGGCCGCGCACGGGATGCTGATCCTCAGCCCCCGCGCAGTCGAACGGCTGGAAAGCTATACGCCCGACAGACCGCTTCCCAAGATCTTTCGCCTGACCAAGGGCGGCAAGCTCATCGACGGCATCTTCCGGGGCGAGACGATCAACACGCCATCGATGATGGCGGTTGAGGATTACCTCTTTGCGCTCGACTGGGCGCAATCGATCGGTGGCCTCGCGGCCCTGCAGGCCCGGGCCGACGCGAATGCGCAGGCGATCTGGGATTTCTGCGACTCCCGCGACTGGATCGCGAACCTGGCCGAGGATCCGGCGACCAGGTCGAACACCAGCGTTTGCCTGAAGTTCACCGATCCCGCGATCGCGGATGGCGCGGCCTTCGCCAAGGCGGTGGCCAAGCGCCTCGAGGCCGAAGGCGTCGCGCTCGACATCGGCGCCTATCGCGATGCGCCGGCAGGTCTGCGCATCTGGTGCGGCGCCACGGTCGAGACCGCCGACATCGAGGCGATGCTGCCGTGGCTCGACTGGGCCTTCCACGCTGAAATCGAGGCGCAGGCCCAAGCCGCCTGAGCCCGATTTCCTATCAGGAAATCGTCCCGGACTCTTTCAAAGAGTCCGGTCCCCCCTCTTCAAACGTTCAAGGACCAGATACATGGCTCCCAAGGTTCTCATCTCCGACAAACTTTCCGACGCGGCCGTCCAGATCTTCCGGGATCGCGGGATCGAGGTCGATTTCCGGCCCGAACTCGGCAAGGACAAGGACGCGCTTCTTGCGGTGATCGGCGACTATGATGGTCTGGCCATCCGGTCGGCCACCAAGGCAACCGAAAAGCTGATCGCCGCTGCGGACAATCTCAAGGTCATCGGCCGTGCCGGGATCGGCACCGACAACATCGACAAGGAAGCGGCCTCCAAGAAGGGCATCATCGTGATGAACACGCCCTTCGGCAACATGGTGACAACTGCCGAACATGCCATCGCGATGATGTTCGCCGTCGCCCGCCAGATCCCTGAGGCGAGCACCTCCACCCATGCGGGCAAATGGGAAAAGTCGAAGTTCATGGGCGTCGAACTGACTGGCAAGACGCTGGGCGTGATCGGAGCCGGGAACATCGGCTCCATTGTCTGTGACAGGGCCCGCGGTCTGAAGATGAAGGTCATCGCCTATGATCCCTTCCTCAGCGAGGAGCGGGCGACCGAAATCGGTGTCGAGAAGGTCGAGCTGGAAACGCTGCTGTCCCGGGCCGATTTCATCACGCTTCACGTGCCGCTGACCGATGCCACCCGCAACATCCTCAGCCGCGAAAACCTCGAGAAGACGAAGAAGGGCGTCCGCATCATCAACTGTGCCCGTGGCGGTCTGGTCGATGAGGCCGCGCTTGCCGACCTTCTGAAGTCCGGCCACGTCGCCGGCGCGGCGTTTGATGTGTTTTCCGAGGAACCCGCAACGCAGAACCCGCTTTTCGATCTGCCCAACGTCGTCTGCACCCCGCACCTTGGGGCCGCAACATCGGAGGCGCAGGAGAACGTGGCGCTTCAGGTGGCCGAACAGATGGCCGACTACCTGCTGACGGGCGCGGTGCAGAACGCGCTCAACATGCCGTCGGTCACCGCCGAAGAGGCCAAGATCATGGGCCCGTGGATCAAGCTTGCCGGTCATCTGGGCAATTTCATCGGCCAGATGACGGACGAGCCGATCAAGGCGATCAACATCCTCTATGACGGCGAGGCGAGCGAGATGAACCTCGCCGCCCTGACCTCCGCCACCGTGGCCGGGATCATGGCAAGCACCAACCCGGATGTGAACATGGTCTCGGCTCCGGTCATCGCCAAGGAACGCGGCATCCGGATTTCGACGACGAAACAGGATCAGTCCGGCGCCTTCGAGGGCTATATAAAGGTGACGGTCGTCACGACCAAGCGCGAGCGGTCGATCGGGGGCACCGTCTTCTCCGACGGAAAGCCGCGCTTCATCCAGATCAAGGGCATCAATATCGACGCCGAGATCGGGGCGCACATGGTTTACACGACCAACGAAGACGTGCCCGGCATCATCGGGACGCTGGGTCAGACGATGGGCGAAAACGGCGTCAACATCGCGAATTTCACCCTTGGGCGGACCGCCGAAAAGGGCGAAGCGATTGCCCTTCTCTATGTCGATGAGCAGGTCCCAGAGGCGGTTCTGGACAAGCTGCGCGCCACCGGCCTGTTCCGGCAGGTCAAGGCGCTTCAGTTCGACGTCGCCTGATGACATGGCGGGCCGGGAGCATGGCTTCCGGCCCGGCCACCCCTCCGCGACGTGTCGTGGATGGCGGTGCTAAAGGATATGGCCCGACTTCCGGGCCTTGGTCTGCAGATAGGCGGTGTTGAACCGGTTCTCACCAACCTTGAGAGGGACGCGTTCCGTCACTTCCAACCCGCAGCTTTCCATGCGGTCGACCTTCGCGGGATTGTTCGTCATCAGCCTGACCCGAGAAAAGCCAAGCTTTTCCAAGAGCGCGGCGCCGATCCTGAAATCCCGTTCGTCGTCTTCGAACCCCAGACGATGGTTTGCCTCGACGGTGTCGAACCCCTGATCCTGAAGCGAATAGGCCCGCATCTTGTTGGCCAGTCCGATGCCGCGGCCTTCCTGGTTGAGGTACAGCAGAACCCCCGACCCTTCGGCCCCCATCTGGGCGAGTGCCGCGCGCAGCTGGGGCCCGCAATCGCATTTCAGGCTGCCAAGCAAGTCGCCGGTGAAACAGGCCGAGTGCAGCCGTGCAAGCACCGGGGCCGATCTGTCCGGATGCCCGATCTCCACTGCGTAATGCTCCTCTCCGCCGTCTTCTGGGCGGAAGACGTGAAGCCGTCCCGCCTCTGACACCTCGAGAGGCACGCGGGCCGAGACGACGGAATGGAGCGGAGACATGCCCGTATCCAGCGCGGCCGCCACGGGCAGTTCGGTCAGGGCGTGGTCGCGGGCAAAGCTGGCGGGATCGGAAAGAAGAACCACGAGGGCCGCCGGCAGGATGCGCGCGGCCTTCGTCAGGTTGAGCGCTGCGCGATGCAAGGTGGCGTCGCCTCCACGCAGGCAGGTGAATGGCCCCTTCATGGGTGTGTCGAGGTCGCCCGCGGGATCGGCCACGCCACGCACCCAGCCAAGCGTCGCATCCGGCGGCAGGGCGATGCGCGCAAGGTCCCCGTCATAGACGCGGGCGCGCAGCGTCTCGGCGCGGCGCGCGGTGATGGTCAACGCGGCGTCGGTGCCTTGTCCGGCGAATTGCCGCACACGGTCTGCCCCCGCTGTTTCAGCGGCAAGCACCAGCGCGCCGGTTCCATCCTCGGCGATCAACACCACCGGCACACCCATGCGGAGGTCCGACCGGGCGCGGGCCAGCCGTTCTGTCAGGTCGGGTGCAAAGCTCATCTTGGGGTGGGACCTTTCGTTTCGTGTCAGTCGATAGCGCCAAACCGGCGGAAATGAAACAAATCCCGCCCCTCCGACACGAGCGCGTGAGCGGAATGCAGCATAGCTTGCCTGAACATAGTGCGCGCCTCATCTCTGGTGAGAACAAAGCGGAGAAAGTCATGGCTCAGTTGAAGAAAATCCTGCTTGTCGATGATGACGACGATCTGCGCGAAGCGCTGAGCGAGCAATTGATGATGACCGAGGACTTCGACGTCTTCGAAGCGGTCGACGGTGCCGACGCGATGGCCAAGACCAAGGCAGGGCTTTTCGATCTGGTGATCCTCGACGTGGGCCTGCCCGACACCGATGGCCGGGAGCTGTGCCGCGTGATGCGCAAGACAGGGGTAAAGTGCCCCGTTCTGATGCTGACAGGGCATGACAGCGACAGCGATACGATCCTTGGCCTTGATGCCGGGGCCAATGATTACGTGACCAAGCCGTTCAAGTTCCCGGTTCTGCTGGCGCGCATCAGGGCCCAGTTGCGGACCCATGAGCAATCCGAAGACGCGGTGTTCCAGCTTGGCCCCTACACGTTCAAGCCGGCCCAGAAGATGCTGATCACCGAGGACGACAGAAAGGTTCGCCTGACCGAAAAGGAGACGAACATCCTGAAGTATCTCTACCGCTCGACCGAAGGGATCGTCCCGCGCGATGTGCTCTTGCACGAGGTCTGGGGCTATAACGCTGGGGTCACGACGCACACGCTCGAGACGCATATCTACCGGCTCCGCCAGAAAATAGAGCCCGATCCTTCAAACGCACGGCTCCTCGTGACCGAATCCGGAGGCTATCGGCTGGTGGCCTGACGTCCCCGGACTTGTTCGCCGCAAGTGACAATTTTGCAAAACGAAGCCATATTGTTGTCCAGATGACGTGTTTTGTTAATCGTATTGGACGCTTTTGATTCTAGATTGAACCAGCGGCGTCGACGGAATCCCTCGGTGGCGGGGTCAAGCCATCACCTCCCTGTTGGACTTGCCCGGGTTTCGACCCGGGCTTTTTTTGTCCGAAGCCTGCGTCCGGGATAATTTTTCAGCATTGGCGAGTTCCCGACCCTGTGTCTATTGTTCCTTATGAATTTATTAAAGTTCATGAGTTTTCGATAAGAGGGAAAGGTATCGATGCTTAATTCACTGAAAGTCGCAGTAACCGCGCTGGCCCTGTCGGTTGCCGCGGCCCCTGTCATCGCGCAGACCGTGGACCTGCGGTTCGTCAACAGAAGTGGGCAAAACGTCGTCGCGCTTCAGACCTCTGCGTCAAGCAACCCGAACTGGGAAGCCGATCTGTTTCAGGGGCGTGTTCTGGGCCCGGGTCAGACATTCAGCCTGCGGATCAACCGTCTGGCCGATTGCTCCTACGATGTAAGAGCCCTTCTGGCGAATGGCGTCTGGTCGACGGGCACCTTCGACATCTGTTCCACAACGACAATCAACATCCGCTGAGTCGTCCATTGATGTCGCTGCGGGCCATCCGGCCCGTGGCGATCAATCGCGTTGCGGTGAATGCAGGCTCGGCCTAGGGTCCGCCCTCGAACAGAGTTGGAGCGGATCGCATGCCTTTCACCCTTGCCACATGGAACATCAATTCCGTCCGCCTGCGCGAGGGGCTTGTTCTGCGTCTTCTGGAAGAAGAGCGCCCAGATATCCTGTGCCTGCAGGAATGCAAAAGCCCGGTCGACAAGATACCGACCGACGGCTTCAGAGCGCTGGGCTATACCCACATGATCGCGCGGGGCCAGAAGGGCTATAACGGCGTCGCGATCCTGTCGAAGTTGCCGATCGAAGAGGTCGGCGCCGAAGATCATGCGGCCCTTGGCCATGCACGGCACATCGCCGGCCGGCTGGAAAATGGCGTGACGATCCACAATTACTATGTGCCCGCCGGCGGCGATGTTCCTGACCGCGACAAGAACGACAAGTTCGGACAAAAGCTCGACTACCTGACAGACATGCGCGACCAGTTCCACGCCGATCGTCCTGCCCGGTCGATCCTCGTGGGCGATCTGAATATTGCGCCGCGCGAAGATGACGTCTGGAACCACAAGCAGCTGCTCAAGGTGGTCAGCCATACGCCGATCGAGGTCGAGCATCTTGCGCAGACTCAGGATGCGGGCGGCTGGGTCGACGTGACCCGCGCCGATATCCCCGATGGCAACCTCTATAGCTGGTGGTCCTACAGATCCCCCGATTGGGACGCCGCCGACAAGGGCCGGCGGCTCGATCATGTCTGGGCCACGTCAGATATCGCGCAGGCCGGCGGAGGAAGCCGGATCCTCCGGCATGTGCGGGGCTGGGAGAAGCCCAGCGATCACGCGCCGGTTCTGGCGACCTTCGATCTTTGACGCCACTCAGGCCCGCGCTGCAACCTCGCGGGCGATGGCCTCGCCCAGGGTTCTCTGTGCCTCGGGCGCATAGTGGACGCCGTCGATCGTGCTGACCTCGATGATCTTGCCCGCATCGAGGAACCCGCATCCGCGGGCCTCGGCCAGCGCCTGATAGAGCGGCGGGAGGGCACGGCTCAACTCTGCGCCGCCAAAGAATTCTCCGGTCAGGCACCCCGCCTCCTCGACGGGAGGAGGACAGATCAGCAGGACATCCAGCCCGCCATGCCGCGCCTGCATCTCAACGCTTTGCGCGATATCGACAAGGCTGGCGATTCCCCCGACGATGGTTCTAGCGTCGCCGCCGAATCGCGGCTTGCAATCGTTGGTGCCCAGCATGATCGCGACCATATCCAAAGGCCCGTGGCTGTTCAGCGCGATCTTGAGCCCGATCTGGCCGTTCATATGCGGCCCCATCACGGGATCGTCGAATTGCGCGGTGCGTCCGGGCAGCCCTTCTTCGATCACCGTCCAGTCGGGGCCAAGGGCCGCCGCGGTAACCGTCGGCCAGCGGATGCCGGGGCCATATCTTTCATACGGCGCGGCACGTTCGGGCATCGGCGGGGAGCCATGCGTATTGCTGTCACCAAAACAAAGAAGGGTGCGGGCCATCGTCTGTCCTTTTCGGAATATCGTCCCGGCATCCTAGAGCCACAGCCTTCGATGCGGCAAGCCTCTTGGCCTTTGGGGTCATAGCGCACATATAGGGCGGAACAGGCGCTTGCGCCGCAGACAGCAATCAGGAGACGCAGATGCTGGAATTCTCCGACAGCCCGAAAGCGCCAGAAGGCGCGCCCATCGTGGATGGCACCGATGCCACCTTTGTCGCCGACGTCGTCGAGGCATCGCAGACCGTTCCGGTGATCGTCGATTTCTGGGCCACATGGTGTGGCCCCTGCAAGACGCTTGGCCCGGCTCTCGAGGCGGCGGTCGCGAAGCAGAAGGGCAAGGTCAGGCTCGTCAAGATCGATGTCGACCAGAACCAGGCCTATGCGGGCCAGCTGCGCGTGCAGTCGATCCCGACTGTCTATGCATTCTGGCAGGGCCAGCCTGTCGACGGGTTTCAGGGCGCATTGCCCCCCAGCCAGGTTGATGAATTCGTGGCCAAGATCGCCAAGCTTGGTGGCGAGGGTGAGGACGAAGGTTTCGCCGAAGCGGTCGAGGCCGCGGAATCCATGTTGTCGGAGGGCGATGTTGCCGGTGCCGCCGAGACGTTCGCCGCGATCCTTCAGGAAGAACCCGACAATGCCGCGGCCTATGGCGGGCTCGTTCGGTCCTACATTGCGCTGAACGATCTTGATCAGGCCGAGGCGATCTTGAACGGTGCACCGGCCGAAATCACCGAGACCCCGGAACTGGAGGCTGCGCGCGCCCAGCTCGAGCTTGCGCGGCAGGCCGCGTCCGCTGGTCCCGTCGCCGATCTGATGGCCAAGGTTGAGGCGGATCCCGAAGATCACGGGGCCCGGTTCGAACTGGCCACCGCGCTGCATGCCAGTGGCAAGACGGAAGAGGCGGTCGAAGAGCTTCTGACGCTGTTCCGCAAGGATCGGGAATGGAACGAAGGCGCGGCAAAGGCCCAATTGTTCAAGATTTTCGACGCCCTTCCCCCCAATGATCCGATTGTTTTGAACGGCCGGCGAAAGTTCTCTTCTCTGGTGTTTGCCTGACGGCCGCGGCGGGCTAATTCACCGTCATGACCCGAAAGACAGATTTGCCCGAAACCATTGCGGTCTTTCCTCTTCCGGGGGCCCTCCTGCTGCCTCGGTCGAGGCTGCCGCTGCACCTGTTTGAGCCGCGCTACCTGGCGATGCTGGAGGATGTGCTGAAAACGCCGCATCGTCTGATCGGCATGGTTCAGCCCTACGACGCGCCCGATAGTCCGGGTCAGGTCCATTCGATCGGGTGCGCCGGTCGCGTGACGGCCTTTTCCGAAACCGAGGATGGGCGATACATGATCACCCTCTCGGGACAATCCCGTTTTCGGATCAAGGAAGAGGTCGAAGGCTTTACGCCCTACCGGCGGTTCAAAGTGAACTGGGATGGTTTTGATCGCGACCTTGGGCCGACCGAAAAGGACACGTCCCTTGATCGGGACAAGTTCTTTGCCATTCTTGCGCGGTTCTTCGATGATCGCGGGCTCGAGACCGACTGGGAATCGCTGCGCGAGGCCGAAGACGAATTGCTGATCAATTCACTGTCGATGCTGTGCCCGTTCGCGCCTGAGGACAAGCAGGCCCTCCTCGAGGCACCGTCGCTCGTGACACGACGCGAGACGCTGGTTACTCTGATCGAATTCGCGCTTCGCGGTGGCACGGACGAAGAGGTTATGCAGTGAACGAGATCACCAACGAGGTCCACGAGGAAAAGCCGTTTGACAGGCGGATGCTCGAGGCTCTGGTCTGCCCGCAGACACATGGGGCGCTGACGTATGATCCCGATCGTCAGGAACTGATCTCAAAGGCCGCCCATCTGGCCTTTCCCATCCGCAACGGCATTCCCGTCATGCTGATCGACGAGGCCCGCAACATCGAATAGTGGCGCCTAACCGCGCATGAGCCGTGGCAGATCGCCGGTCAGCCCGGCCGCTTCGCGCATGAAGGTCGTCCTGAGGCCTGGAACCGAATTC
The DNA here is from genome assembly GCF_004000435.1 of Alexandriicola marinus. Lineage (GTDB taxonomy): Bacteria > Pseudomonadota > Alphaproteobacteria > Rhodobacterales > Rhodobacteraceae > Alexandriicola > Alexandriicola marinus. Next base: position 728,682 of record NZ_RBVZ01000002.1, on the reverse strand, counting down.
ACAGCCGCCATCCCGATATCCCGAACAAGACGAAGGGCGGGATTATTATTTGAAAACAGCCTGTTGAACGTATCGGTGGCAATCGCCAACGTCGTCGTATCGAACCGGCGCCATTGCTGATACCGGCCAAGGGGCCCGGCCGAGCCGGGATCCTCGCCGCGTCGACGGGCATCGGCAAGCACTTCGGCCAAGGCCGCGACATCCCGAAGGCCCGCGTTAAGGCCCTGTCCCGCGATGGGGTGAACGCCATGCGCCGCGTCGCCCACAAGCGCGATCCGGGGTGCGATGAAACTGTCGGCAAGCGTCAAGCCAAGAGGATAGCTGAACCGTTTTCCGGTCAACGCGATCTCGCCCAGAAAACTTCCGAAGGCGGGTCGCAGCGCGTCCAGAAAGGCGGCATCGTCCATGGACATCAATTCTGCCGCGCGCGCATCCGTTTCGGACCAGACAATCGATGATCTGCGCTGCGTCAGCGGCAGAATCGCCAGAGGACCGGCAGGCATGAAGAACTGGTGCGCGATGCCCCCATGGTCCTTTTCGTGGGACACGGCGCAGACAACGGCCGTCTGGCCATAGCCCCAGCCCTTTCGCCCGATACCGGCCCGCGCGGCCGTCCCGCTCTGGCGTCCGTCGGCACCGACAAGCATTCCGCCTGACAGTGTGTCGCCCGATGCAAGTGTCAACGTCACGCCCGATGGCCCCACCTCCTGCGCCGTGACGCGGGCGCCGGTCAGATGCGTGATCGCGGGGTGGGCATCTATCGCGTCCTGAAGGGCGGTCCGCAGGACCCTGTCTTCGATCATATGGCCCATAGGGCCTTCTTCCATCTCGCGATGATCGAAATGCAGGATCCAGGGTGACGGCCCTTCGCCCGCGCGCCCGTCCGAGACCTTGATCTCGCGCATCGGTTGCGCCTGATCCTCGATCTTGTCCCAGATGTCGATCGCAGCCAGAAGGCGGCACGACGCCAGCGCAAGCGCATAGGATCGCCCGTCAAAATCGGGATCGGTATGGGTGTCCCGCTCGGCCGCATCGAGGATGGTCACGCCGAACCCCGACTTGGCCAGGGCCAGCGCAAGAACGGGTCCGTTGAGGCCGCCGCCAACGATCAGGATGTCATCGTTTTGTGTCATGGCAGGATCTAGTGGGCTCTGTCCGGGATTGTCCATGCTGCAATTGGCCGCTACCTGTTTTGACAGGGAAACGGGGGAGACGGAATGCAGGATTGGCTTGGGATGAGTGCCGCGGATTTGGGTCGCGGTATCGAACGGGGGGACATCGATCCCGTTGAACTGGCAGACGCATTTCTGGATGCGGCGAAAAGTCATCCTCGTGGCTCCGATATCTATGCAAGGCTAACACCGGATCGCGCCCGGACAGAGGCGCTGGCTGCGCGGGACAGGGCGCACACCGGCAGACGCCTGTCGCCGCTGGATGGTGTGCCAGTCAGCTGGAAGGATCTTTTCGATACGGCCGGCATCGGGACAGAGGCCGGCACGGCGATGATGGAGGGCCGGGTGCCGGATGCGGATGCACAGGTCCTTGTGAATGCTACGGCGAACGGCATGGTCTGCATCGGTAAGACCCATATGTCCGAAATTGCCTTCTCGGGCCTTGGTCTCAACCCTGTTACCGCGACATCCCCCTGCGTGAACGACCTCGACGCGGTGTCCGGAGGCTCCTCATCCGGGGCGGCGGCCTCGGTGGCGTTCGGGATCGCGCCTCTGGCGATCGGATCCGATACCGGGGGGTCGGTTCGCGTGCCCTCGGCCTGGAACGATCTTGTGGGGTTCAAACCCACCCATGGCGCTCTGCCGGTCGACGGTGTCGTGGCTTTGGTGCAGTCGTTCGATACGGTCGGGCCGCTGGCCCGGACGGTCGAGGATGCGGCCTTGTCCTACACCGCGCTGGGCGGGCCGAAGATCACGCTTGATGGCGCAAGAATCGACGGCGCCCGGCTTCTGATCTGTGAAACGGTCGCGATGGAGGGGCTGTCCGATGCTCCGGCCCGCGCCTTTGAAGAGGCTGTCGAGAAACTGGCCCGCGCCGGAGCAAGGATCACGCGTATGCCGCTGCCGTTCCTTGCGGATGCCTTTCAGATGACCGGCCCGCTCTATCCGCCAGAGGCCTATGCCAACTGGAAGGATCATATCGACCGTGCGGGCGACCGGATGTTCCACCAGGTGCGCAAGCGCGTCACCGCGGGTGCCGATTTTGCAGCCCATACCTATATCACCGCCTGGAAGAACCTTCGGATGATGCGCGAAACCTGGCTAAGGGAAACCGCCGGATTTGACGCCGTGATCATGCCGACGGTGCCGAGCCTGCCGCCGAAGGTCGCTGATCTGCTCGCGGATGATGACTACTATGTGTCTGAAAACCTGAAAGCCTTGCGCAATACGCGGATCGGAAACCTGATGGGGCTGACGGCCTTGACGCTTCCGACCGGGGTGCCGTCGACCGGGATCATGTTCTGCGCACCGCCGGGCGCCGAGGCGCGGTTGCTGCGGCTTGGCTCGGCGGCCGAGGCCGCTCTGACCTAAATGCCACAAAACCCGGACCGTGCCCGACCAAACCACGCCGTTGTTCTGGACAGTCGCGCCGGTCAAACGATAGTTTGATTGCAAAGGGGCGAAACGACCCCGCGATCTGAGGCAGAGATGAATTACCCCGAGCGGTTTTCGGACCTACCGGAACATACGTGGCCGCGTTTGCGCGGGCTTCTCGACGTCCATCAACCGGGCGCCGATCCGATCGTGCTGACCATCGGGGAACCCAAACATGCCTATCCCGACTGGCTCGGCGATGCCCTTGCCGAAAGTCTGGCCGGCTTTGGGAAGTATCCGCCCAATAACGGCTCGGACGCATTGCTTGATGCGATTACCGGCTGGATCGGTCGTCGCTATGGCGTCGAATTGGCGGCAGACAACATCCTTGCCCTGAACGGCACGAGAGAGGGTCTTTACAACGCCGCAATGGCGCTGTGTCCCGAACACAAGAACGGGGCGCGTCCCGTCGTCCTGATGCCCAACCCGTTCTATTCGGTCTATGCGGTGGCGGCCCTGTCCGTCGGCGCCGAGCCGGTTTATGTCAACGCCACCGAAGAGACAGGGCATCTGCCCGATCTGACCGCGCTGGACGGGGATGTCCTTGATCGGACGACCCTTGCCTATATCTGCTCTCCCGCCAACCCGCAGGGATCGGTGGCCGATATGGAGTATTGGAAGACCGCGCTATCGCTGGCCGAGAGGCACGATTTCACGATCCTTGCAGACGAGTGCTATTCCGAAATCTGGCGCGATGCGCCGCCGGTCGGCGTGCTTCAGGCCGCGGCCGAAGTGGGCGCCGATCCGGAGCGCGTTCTGACATTCCATTCGCTGTCCAAACGGTCGAACCTGCCGGGATTGCGGTCAGGCTTTGTCGCGGGCGGCGCCGGCGCGATCGCGCGGATGCGCCAGTTGCGCGCCTATGCCGGCGCACCGCTTCCGCTGCCGTTGCAGGACGTGTCTGCAAAGGTTTGGGCGGACGAGGATCATGTGACCGAAAGCCGCGCGCTCTATCACCAGAAATACCAGCTTGCCGATCGGATATTCGACGCGGTGCCAGGCTATCGCAGCCCGAAGGCCGGTTTCTTTCTGTGGTTGCCGGTCGAGGATGACGAGCAAGCGGCCCTGCGCCTTTGGACAGAGACGGGCGTAAAGGTTCTGCCGGGTTCCTATCTCAGCGCCGATACAGCCGAGGGAAACCCGGGAAAGAAATATATCAGGGTGGCCATGGTCGCCCCAACACAACAGATGCAGGAGGGGCTCAAGAGGCTCCGTACCTGCTTGTACGATTAAGAAGGCGGGAGCGAGATGGCATATCAGACACGCGGGCGCGATCCACTGCTGGACAGCACGACTCAGGCCGTCATCGAAAAGCGCAGCAAGGAATTGCTGGGCATCGGATTGGTGGCTCTGGGCGTTCTTGTGGCGATGATGATCGGGAGCTATTCGCCCGATGATCCGAACTGGATGCTGGCTTCGGATGCGCCGGTGCAGAACTGGCTGGGACGGTTCGGTGCGTCGCTGGCCCAGCCCCTATTCATGATCGGTGGCGCCGCGACTTGGGGCATTGCCCTGACGCTTGTGGTCTGGGGGCTGCGGCTCGCGCTGCACTATGGCGAAGACAGGTTCGTCGGGCGGATCATCTTTGCCCCGATCGCGATTGCCATTGCCGCCATCTATGCGGCGACGCTGCCGACATCGTCCGCTTGGCCCCACAGCTTTGGCGTGGGCGGGTTTTTCGGCGATACGGTGCTGAGTGTCCTGCTGACCTTGTTGCCGATCGGCGTGGAGTTCGCGATCCGGCTCTTCTCTCTCATCTTCGGCGTCGCGATGCTGGCCATGGGTGCCTTTGTTCTGGGTTTCACCAAGGACGAGATCATCCGTGGCTGGAAGCTGTTCCTGATCGGGCTGATCATGGCCTATGACCTTGTGGTGCGGCTGATGGGGCGCAGTGCGCAGGCTTCGTTCGTCGTTGCGCGGTCGGTCCAGAACCGTGTGCAGGACGGGATCGATGCCCGGCGGACCAACATGGCGCAGCGTCAGACAGAGCAGGCCGAGGCCATGCCGCGCGACTATGTCATGCCTGAAGATGCCCCCCGCCGCCCTGCCGCTGTCGTCAGGCCCGCGCCGCCGGTTTCGGGGCACCCGGCCGAACGGTCCCAACCCGCGGCCTCACCGGCGATGCCGCCCCTGCCGGAACCGCCGCTGACCGCGGCGCATCGACCTGCCGTCGCACCGGCGGCGGCGCATTCGAACAGTTTTGCGGCACCGCCCCGCCCGGAGCCCGCGCCCGCGGGCGGGCTTTTCTCGCGGATGCCGTCGCTGCTTCGCCGCGCCGATCCTGATCCGGCGCGGATGCCGCAACCCGAACTCGTGGACAATGCGCCATGGTCCGGCGATGCCGGCCCTGTCGACGGAGACCGGATCAAGAGCCGGATCGCTGATGCCATCCGCGCCCGCAAGCGATCGGCCGAGGAGGCCGATGCCATGCCGGTCGAACCTGTCGTGACGCGGCCCAAGCGTCCGATGCCCCTGATCCTGCAGACAAATCCTGCGCCGCAAGAGCCCGTCATGCAGGCACCCCAGACGCCGGACCTGATCGACGACGGCGATTTCGGCCTTTCGATGGACTGGACCGAAACGCCTGCCGCCTATGCTGATGTTCCGGCCCAGCCGGTCGTCTCGGCCAGCGTGGCGCCCGTGGTGCCGCCGGCCCCGCAAGCCGCCGCACCGAGGAAGGCCGTTGTCCAGCACAATCCGAAACGCTCCATCGCGCCGTCAAGCCGGGCGCGCGCCGAAGCGCAGCCTGCGTTGCCGCTCGAAGACCGCTTTGCCGGTTACGAACAGCCGCCGCTGAGTCTTCTGAGCGATCCGTCGAACGTCGAGAGGCATGTGCTGTCCGACGACGCGCTCGAGGAAAATGCGCGGATGCTGGAAAGCGTTCTGGATGATTACGGCGTGAAGGGTGAAATCGTCAGCGTTCGTCCCGGACCCGTCGTCACGATGTATGAGCTGGAGCCCGCTCCCGGCCTCAAGGCGTCGCGCGTGATCGGTCTTGCCGACGATATCGCCCGGTCGATGTCGGCACTGTCTGCCCGCGTCTCGACCGTTCCGGGCCGTTCGGTGATCGGCATCGAACTTCCCAACGATCACCGCGAAATGGTGCCATTGCGCGAGATCCTTGCCGCCCGCGATTTCGGCGACAGCCAGATGCGCCTGCCGCTTGCGCTGGGCAAGGATATCGGCGGACAGCCGATCATCGCGAACCTTGCCAAGATGCCCCACCTGCTCATCGCGGGAACCACGGGATCGGGCAAGTCGGTTGCGATCAACACCATGATCCTGAGCCTGCTGTACAAGCTGACGCCCGAGGAATGCCGGCTGATCATGATCGACCCCAAGATGCTGGAACTCAGCGTCTATGACGGCATCCCGCATCTGCTTTCGCCCGTTGTGACAGACCCCAAGAAGGCGGTCGTGGCCCTGAAATGGGTCGTCGGCGAGATGGAGGAGCGCTATCGCAAGATGTCCAAGATGGGTGTGCGCAACATCGAAGGCTATAACGGCCGTGTGCGCGATGCGCTTGCCCGGGGTGAGACGTTCGAACGGACGGTCCAGACCGGTTTTGACGAGGAAACCGGTGATCCGATCTTCGAATCCGAGGAGATTCAGCCCGAGGTCCTGCCCTTCATCGTCGTTATCGTCGACGAGATGGCGGACCTGATGATGGTCGCCGGCAAGGAGATCGAGGCCTGCATCCAGCGTCTGGCGCAGATGGCGCGGGCCTCGGGTATTCACCTGATCATGGCGACGCAGCGGCCCTCGGTCGATGTCATCACCGGCACGATCAAGGCGAACTTCCCGACGAGGATTTCGTTCCAGGTCACGTCCAAGATCGACAGCCGCACCATCCTTGGCGAGATGGGCGCCGAACAGCTTCTTGGTCAGGGTGACATGCTTTACATGGCCGGGGGGAGCCGGATCACACGGGTTCACGGGCCGTTCTGTTCCGACGAAGAGGTTGAAGAGATCGTCAACTTCCTCAAGGGTTTCGGCCCGCCGGAATACGTCTCTGGCGTCGTCGAAGGCCCGCCCGAAGACAGCGAGGCCAATATTGACGCGGTTCTTGGCCTTGGTGGGAACACCGACGGGGAAGACGCGCTTTACGATCAGGCCGTTCAGATCGTGGCCCGGGATCGCAAATGCTCGACCTCCTATATCCAGCGCAAGCTTGCCATCGGGTATAACAAGGCCGCCCGGCTGGTCGAGCAGATGGAGGATAACGGCGTCGTGTCATCGGCGAACCACGTCGGCAAACGCGAGGTTCTGGTCCCCGAGGTGCACTAGGGGGCGGACGATACGGCGCGCGGTTGCCGGGCGGCAGTTGATCCAGACGGCTGCGGGCCGCTAGTCTTCCGATCATTGATTGACCGATTGGAGATTTCCCATGCGTCCGTTCCTTGCCACAGCCGCCCTTTGCCTTGCTGCCACATCCGCCCCGGCCCAAACGATCATCGAGGCCTATTATGCCGAGTTGAGCCAGCGCGACATGTTCAACTCCTCGGGGGTGCGCCTGACCGACCTTGGTGCGATTCTCCAGCAGGACAGGGCCAATGTGCACCGGTTCGGACGGCGCGACGCCGGGGACGAGCTCGACCCGTTCTTCAGCAACCGCGAACTCCGCGCGCGTATTCCCGCGCTTTATGCCCGGGGTGATACCGATCCCCTGATCGCCCGCATTGTCACCGGGGGGTCCCCACTCTCCGTTCTGGTGCTTTTGTGCGGTGGCCGGGCGCAGCCGGAATACCTTGTCGTCGATTTCGCCGATGGCGATGGCAATCGCGGGTGTTGAGGCCGGGGTTATCCTCTGACAACACAGGTCTGGTTGCGTGATATCGCCTATCGGGGCGTTTTGCGGCAGAGATTCCCCCATCGGGCAGGGTGCAATCCCGCCCCTTGTGACTTAGGTAGGAAGCCATGACCAAGATGACCCGGCGCACCGCGCTTTTCGCTCCTTTCGCCCTCGCGGCGCTTGCGGCCACGCCCGCAGCGGCGCAGCAGATCCCGCTGACGGAATTGTCGAACTATCTCAACGCGCTTCAGACGGCGCAGGGCGGGTTCACCCAGATCAACGGGGATGGGACGATCTCGACGGGCGAGATCTACATCAAGCGGCCCGGGCGGGTTCGGTTCGAATATAACGCGCCCGACAATTCGTTGGTGATCGCAGGCGGCGGCTCTGTCGCGATCTTCGATCCGCGGTCCAATACCGGGTCGGAACGCTATCCTCTGAACCAGACGCCGCTGTCGATCATCCTTGCCCGCGATGTCGATCTGACGCGCGCGCGCATGGTCACGGGTCATACAAGTGACGGCACCACCACGACGGTGACGGCTCAGGATCCCGACAACCCGCAATACGGGAACATCCAGCTGGTCTTTACCGCCAACCCGATCGAGCTGCGCCAGTGGATCATCACCGATGATGCCGGATCGCAGACGACGGTCATCCTGAACAACCTGCAAAGCGGGGTTCAGGTGCGCGACGCCCTGTTCAACATCCAGGCCGCACAACGCGATTTCGGCAATTGATCGGGGCGCGCCGTCCTACATCTTGCCGCAGCTGATCAGCTGAGCCTTGTACATCTGGGCACGGCCTTCCAGCTCGCCGGCGATCCGCAGCAGCCAGGATTTGCGGTTGTAGCTGCCTCGGGCATATCCGGTGCGGCCCTCGTGATAGGCAAGGTACTGGCGGCGTGTGTCGTCGATCGCGATGCCGAGGCGTTCGGTGGTCTCGGCCATGTACCAGCCCATGAAATCCGATGCGTCCCGGATGCTGTCACGACGGGCGCGCGATCCGCCTTCGGCATCCTGATATTCCTGCCATGTCGCGTCGAGCGCCTGACTGTAGCCATACGCCGTGGACTGACGACCCCAGGGGATAACGCCCAGCGCATAGCGGTGTGGCGGTCGGGCATTCGCCACGAACTTGCTTTCCTGGTACATGATCGCCATCTGGACGTTGACCGGAACGCCCCATTTCCGCTCTGCCGCGCGAAACGCGCGCAGGTAGCTGGGCCGCTCGTCCACGATGCTGCATGCGTCATCAAGACCGCGTGGCGCGGAGTAGTTCCCGCTCCCGCAGCTTGCGAGTAGCAACATCAGGATAGCGGCACGAAACAGTCTGCTCATCTGCCTCTCATCGCGTTTGTTTTTTCGCACACTAGCCGATTGCGTGACGTGTGGAAACGGCCGTGTTCAGGCTCGGCATCAATTGGTTGTGGGTGATCGGGGGTCTCACTGTGTGACAGGTTGTTACACACTGTTTCCTTAAGAATCGGGTCCGACCCGTGGACACAGACCCCTTTGCGGACGTAGAAGCAGGGCAGGGGGCTCTAGAATGCTTAAAACGAGAGCTAAATATCATCTTGGACAGATTGTCCGCCATCGCAAGCACCCCTTCCGGGGTGTCGTCTTCGATGTCGATGCGATCTTCAGCAACTCGGAGGAATGGTACGAGGCCATTCCCGAAGAGAGCCGACCCAAGAAGAATCAGCCGTTCTATCACCTGCTGGCCGAGAACGATCAGAGCTACTACGTGGCTTATGTCTCTGAGCAGAACCTTGTTGCCGACTATTCCGGCGAGCCTGTCGATCACCCGGATCTCGATGATCTGTTCGGCCCGTTCGAAGATGGTCACTATCCGCTTCAGGTTCAGCTGAACTGACGGCCCGCCCGGGTGGATTGCCCTAGTATCCTAGGGCGATGCCATCCTTTCGCGGGTCGCTGCCGGCCGACATGACGCCATCTTCGCCGATCAGGATTGCCTGCGCCCCCCCGATCGGAACGCGCCGCACGCCGATTTCGTGGCCAAGCGCGGCAAGCCCTATCCTGACCTCTTCGGAGAGACCTCGTTCGGCATGAAGGACGTTGCCTTCTGCAAAGACACGCGGGCCATCGATCGCCTCCTGAACATCCATGCCAAAATCGATCATGTTCGTCAGAATCCGGGCATGGCCCTGTGGCTGATAGCCGCCGCCCATGACGCCGAACGGTCCGAGGATCCGGCCATCCTTGCGCAGCATCCCGGGAATGATCGTGTGCATCGGCCTTTTGCCCGGGCCGGCCTCGTTCGGGTGGCCTTCGGTCAGGTTGAAGCCTGCCCCGCGGTTGTGGAACAGGACGCCGAACTTGTCCGATGCCATGCCGGAGCCGAAATCGTCAAAGATCGAATAGATCATCGACACGGCCATTCCGTCGCCATCCACGACCGCGATATAAACCGTTTCCTTATGGACGGCTTCGGCACCGGGTGGTGACATGGGCAGGGCGCGCCGGGGATCGATCAGCCCGGCAAGCCGATCTGCGGTATCCTGGCTCAGCAGATGTTCGATCCGGCTTGCGTGGTCCGGGTCCGCGATGAACCGGTTCCGCGCATCCATGGCCAGCTTGGCGGCCTCGGCCTCGATATGGTTCCGCTCGACCCCAAAGGGATCAAGCGCCGAGAGGTCGAAATTCTTGAGCATGTTGAGGATCAGCAAGGCAATCGCCCCGGCGCCGTTCGGCGGATGCTCAAGCACCTCGAGGCCCCCATATGTCCCGACGAGCGGTTCGCCATAATCACACGCGGTGTTGGCGAAATCCTCGAGACTGTGCGTCCCGCCAAGCGCCTGAAGGGAGGCCACCATATCGGCGGCCACTTCGCCATCGTAGAATCCGTCGCGCCCGTCAGTGGCAACACGACGCAGCACCTCTGCCTGCCCCGGCGCACGGAAGACATCGCCGGCCCTGAGAGGCTTTCCGTCCCGGAGGAAGTAGTCACGGGCCTTGCCGGTGAAGATATCGGGACCGCCTTCCCAGTCGAAGGCCACGCGCGGCGCCACGGGGATTCCCGCTTCGGCATAATGAATCGCCGGAGCGAGTGATGTGGCGAGCCCCGATCGTCCCCAATCCGCTGAAAGCCGGCAGAAGGCATCTATTGCGCCGGGCACCGTCACGCAATCCACGGACCGGCGGGGCAGGACGTTGTGTCCGGCGGCCCGGATGCGGGCCGGGTCAAGACCGGCCGGCGCACGGCCAGATCCGTTCAGCGAAATGACGCGATCTTCGCCCGGCGGGTTCAGAAGCACAAAGCAATCGCCGCCGATCCCCGTCATCGCCGGTTCGCAAAGCCCCAGAAGAACGGCGCCGGCGATCGCGGCATCAACAGCATTGCCACCCGATTCGAGGATTTGCACGGCAACCTTGGCGGCCAGGGGATGCGACGTCGCGCACAAGCCATTGGTGGCATAGACTGTTGACCGGCCCGGAAAGTGAAAGTCTCGCACTGCGCCTGCTCCTCGACGAAAAAATGGTTTTCGCGAAGATAGCTTTTGTCGGGGCATATGCAATCTGAAGGGGGAAGTTCCCGGCGCCACGCTACTGGGTGGGGGCAATGCGACGCGACGCCGGGAGAAGCTATGCAGCTACAAGATCGCTTATCCAGTTTGCTCGTGGCATCGCCGTGATCGCACTGAGGCAAAAATGTGGTTTCTTCACTACCCGCCCTGAGCAATGGAAAATCAGGTTTCGAACGGCTCGGGCAAGACATGGGGCGCGACGCCGCGCAGGTCGATGTGGCGAGTCTACCCCGACGGACGCCGATCGAAATGCCTCTGCATCCGGCTTGCCTCCGGCGCCTCAATGCGTGTTCATCAAGCATGACAGAGTTGGCCTCGGAGAAATGTGAATGACCGTTCCGAAACAGGCACGTGCCGTGATCATCGGCGGAGGTGTGATCGGCTGTTCCGTGGCCTATCATCTGTCCTCGCTTGGATGGCAGGACGTTGTCCTGCTTGAACGCAAGGCCCTGACATCGGGCACCACCTGGCACGCCGCCGGTCTGATCGGACAGTTGCGGGCCTCGTCCACCATGACCCGGCTGGCGCGCTATACGGCCGATCTTTATCGCGGGCTGGAAGAGGAAACCGGGATCGCGACGGGTATGCGTCAGGTCGGATCGATTTCGGTTGCCCTGACGGAGGAGCGCCGCGAAGAGCTGTTTCGGAGCGCCGCCATGGGCCGGGCCTTCGGTGTTCCGGTCGAAGAGATCGGCCCGGACGACGTTGCCGCAAGGTATCCGCATCTGAACCTCGAAGGCGTCAGGGCGGGGATCTGGCTTCCGACTGACGGGCAGGGCGATCCCGCCAATATCGCGCTGGCACTGGCAAAGGGTGCGCGGCAGCGGGGAGTTGAGATCCATGAAAGGGTCAAGGTTACCTCGGCCCATCGTGACGGACGTAGGATCACCGCCCTTGATTGGGAAGACGAGGCCGGAGAGCGTGGCCGGATCACCTGCGATCAGGTGATCAATTGCAGCGGGATGTGGGGCCGGGAGGTCGGCGCGATGCTGAACACGCATGTGCCGCTTCAGGCCTGCGAGCATTTCTACATCGTCAGCGAGCCGATCCCGGGCCTGACGCAATTGCCGGTGCTGCGGGTTCCGGATGAATGCGCCTACTACAAGGAAGATGCCGGCAAGATGATGCTTGGCGCATTTGAACCGGTCGCGAAACCCTGGGGCCCGATCCCCGAAACCTTTGAATTCGATCAGTTACCCGAGGATTTCGATCATTTCGAACCGATCCTCGAGGCCGCCGTCCGGCGGATGCCGATGCTGGCGGATGCGGGCATTCACACCTTCTTCAATGGGCCCGAGAGCTTTACGCCCGACGACGCCTATCATCTGGGCCTTTGTCCCGAGATGGATAACGTCTGGGTGGCTGCCGGGTTCAACTCGATCGGGATTCAATCGGCTGGCGGGGCGGGGATGGCTCTTGCCCGATGGATGGACGGCGCGGAAAAGCCGTTCGACCTGGGTGACGTGGATATCGCCCGGATGCATCCGTTCCAGACGAATCGGCGGTATCTTCGCGAACGCGCGACCGAGACGCTGGGCCTGCTCTATGCCGATCACTTTCCCTATCGGCAGAAGGAAACGGCCCGCGGTGTCAGGCGCAGCCCGTTTCACGGCGATCTCGCCGCCCGGGGCGCCGTTTTTGGCGAGGCCGCAGGCTGGGAAAGGGCGAACTGGTTCGCCGCCCCCGGCGAGGAGGCGCGCTATCGTTACTCGTGGAAAAGGCAGAATTTCTTCGATGCCGTGGGCCGTGAACATCGGGTGATCCGCAGCGGTGTCGGGATTTACGATATGTCGTCCTTCGGGAAGCTTCGCGTCGAGGGTCGCGATGCCGAGGCATTCCTCAACCATGTCTGCGGGGCAGATGTCTCGGTGCCGGTCGGTCGCATCGTCTATACCCAGTTCCTCAATCCGTCCGGTGGGATCGAGGCCGACGTGACGGTAACCCGGTTGGCCGAGACGGTCTTTCTGGTCGTGACCCCGTCAGGGCGGCTGTTGGCGGATCAGGCGTGGCTGCGTCGCCATGTGGGCGATCGCTTCGTGGTCATCACGGACGCGACGGCCGCCGAAGGTGTGCTCGCGATCATGGGGCCGGAGTCCCGGCGATTGATGCAGGCTGTCTCTCCCAACGATTTCAGCAACGACACCAATCCTTTCGGGACGGCCCAGCAGATCGAACTTGGCCTGTGCACCGCGCGCGCGCACCGGGTGTCTTATGTCGGCGAACTGGGGTGGGAAATCTACGTCAGCGCCGAGATGGCCGCACATGTGTTTCAGACCATCATCGAGGCGGGCGAAGATCACGGGTTGGTTCTGTGTGGGCTGCACATGATGGATTGCTGCCGGATCGAGAAGGGCTTTCGCCATTTCGGCCACGACATCAGCTGCGAGGATCACGTGCTCGAGGCTGGTCTCGGTTTTGCCATCGGTCGCGACAAGGGTGGTTTCATCGGTCGCGATGCCGTTCTGCGCAAGTGGGAGGCCGGGCTTGACCGGCGCCTTGTGCAGTTCCTGCTCAGCGATCCCGAGCCGCTCTTGTATCACAACGAACCGATCCTGCGGGATGGCGAGATCGTGGGCCACCTGTCATCGGGCGCCTATGGGCATTACCTCGGTGCGGCGGTCGGCATGGGCTATGTGCCCTGTCGCGGCGAGGAACCGGAGGACCTTCTGTCGAGCCGTTTCGAAATCGATGTTGCCGGAACCCGGGTCGGGGCGACCGCATCGCTCAGGCCGCTTTTTGATCCAAGCGGATCACGGATGCGGGGCTGAGAGGGGTGGAAGCCCGGCCTACCCTTGCCTAGGGTCCGCCCCATGAGACATGCGTTGCCCCGCCATGCCCCCGCCTTCTGTGCCGTGTCTGTTCCTGTCGGGCGCGGCTGATGTCGCACGACTATAATCCGCCAGACGTTCCGCTGGACGTTCTGCACCTCGATCACGAGGTGCTATTGGTGAACAAGCCGAGCGGCCTTTTGTCGGTGCCTGGCAAGGGCGAACATCTGGCCGATTGCCTGTTGTCCCGGGTGCAGGCGGCGTTTCCCGACGCGCTTTTGATCCACAGGCTTGATCGTGACACCTCGGGTGTCATGATCTTTGCCCTCACCCCCCATGCGCAGCGCCATCTTGGCCTGCAATTCGAAAAGCGGCAGACGAAAAAGACCTATGTCGCCCGGGTCTGGGGCCGGATCGAAGAGAAGACGGGCCAGATCGATCTGCCCCTGATCGTCGATTGGCCGAATCGCCCGAAGCAGAAGGTCGATCATGTCGATGGCAAGGCCGCGCTGACGGAATGGCGCGTTGTCAGAAGCGCGAGCGATGAAACGCGGGTGCGCCTGATGCCGAAGACGGGACGGTCACATCAGCTTCGGGTGCATATGGCTGAAATCGGCCATCCGATCTTGGGGGATCCGTTCTATGCTACCGGCCCGGCGCGTGATTTTCCGCGACTGATGCTGCATTCCGAGACCTTGCAATTTCGCCATCCCGATGGGGGAAAGGGCACGCGGATCACCGCGAAATGCCCTTTCTGAATCGCCGATCAGGAGATGAACCGCACGATCGCATCGAGTTCGGATTGCTGAAGTTCGTGCCCGCCCTCGTGCCAATGTTCTGATACGAAGGCGCCCTGACGTTGCAGGTAGTCCGAAAAAGACCGTGTCATATCGGCCGGGCAGATCGGATCCTTCTCGCCTGCGGTGATCAGGATGCGGCGCCCGTCGAGGCCGGGCTGAGGGTCGAGGTCGAAGGGGATCAGCGGATGCAGCAGGATCATGTCATCGACAAGTTCAGGCCGGGTCAGCCCCACATTGGCGAGGATGTTTGCCCCGTTGGAATAGCCCAGACCGATGACGCTGGGCGCGTTGACGGCCTTGCGTTCCGCCGCGATGAATTCGGCCATGGCGGCCGTCCGTTCTGCAAGGTCGTCCATGTCATAGACGCCTTCCGCCGTGCGCTTGAAAAAGCGCAGCGCGCCGTTTTCAGACACATCGCCCCGGGGCGAGACCACATGCGCCCCGCGCACAAGATCCTGCCCGAGCTGGTGAAGCTGTGCTTCGGTCCCGCCGGTTCCGTGAAATGTGAAAAGCAGGGGCGCGCCTGGCGCTCCTTCTGTTCTTGCCGCGACATAGGTCATGCGATCAGTCTCCCAGCGGTTCAAGCTGACGTTCAAGCCGGGCGCGCAGATGTTCGTGCTGGCTCGGCAATTTGAGTGCCTGTCCCAGATGGGCGGTGTCTTCGTCCCGATCAAAGCCGGGCTCGTTCGTCGCCACCTCGAACAGGATGCCGCCCGGGGTTCGGAAATAGATGGCCCAGAAGTAATCCCGGTCGATCACCGGTGTCACCTGATATCCGGTATCCAGAAGAGCCTCGCGCACTTCAAGCTGGCGTGCCCGGTTGTCGACGGCAAAGGCGATATGGTGAACGGAGCCCGCGCTTTGCGTGGCGCGCGTGCTGGACCTCGGAGCCTGCGTCACGTCGATCGCGTTGGCGGCATTGCCACCGGGGACGATGAACCTTGTGGTGTCGCCCTCGGTGTCGAGCTTGTCATAGCCCATGAACCCCAACAGCTCCGCTGTTGCGCCATCGTCGGTGATCGTCATGTCAGCGGAATGAAAGCCGCGGATCGCCATCTCTTCCGAGAGGCCATCGGCCAGCCATGGCGCGCGGTCATCCTCGGTTTCGACTAGGGCAAAGCCGTCCCCGTCGGGCCCGTTGAACAGGACGCGGGTCTGGCCGAAACGGCTGTCCTTTGCGAGGTTGCCGACCTCGAAGCGGCCCAGACGCTCGACCCAGGCATCGGCACTTCCCGTGGGGATCGCGAAAGACGTCCGACCCACCTCGCCCGCACCGCGCCGTCCCGGAGCGGCACCGGGAAACGGAAAATAGGTCATCACGGTGCCCGGCGATCCGACCTCGTCGCCATAATAGAGATGATAGACATCCGGGGCGTCGAAATTGACCGTCTTCTTGACCCGGCGCAGGCCGAGGACGCCCGTGAAGAACGCGTTGTTTTCACTGGCCGAAGAGGCAAGCGACGTGACGTGGTGAAGGCCCTTGATCTGGCTGAGCATGGTCATCTCCTGAATTTGATGAGCCATAGATAGGACAAACCCAGTCGCGCAAAATGAGAGATTTCGCACCACTTCTGTGCAATTTGGAACATGACATTGTGCGTCGCATCCGAATCCGACTGTCCGCAAAGAAAAGGGCCGGAACGTGCGCGCTGCACGGGTCCGGCCCGGAAGTAGGGAGGTAATGATCTTTTCTAGCCGGCTGAGACGGGGGGCACTCTGATCCAGATCAAATCGGAGCGGGAAATACCGCGCGCCCGTCATCTTGTTGACGAACCGCGGAGTACCGGTGGAATCCCACCTGCTCCACACATATGTGACGGTTAGCGGATAAACGAAAGGAGCGACCAATGGGTTTGCGCATCAATGATACGATCCCCGATCTGACCGTCGAAACCGACCTCGGGCCTGTCAGCCTTCATGAGTGGGTCGGCGATGACTGGGCGATCCTGTTTTCTCACCCGAAGGATTTCACCCCGGTCTGCACGACCGAATTCGGTGCCGTCGCGCAGTTGGCGGACGAATGGGCCCGCCGCAAGGTCAAGGTGATGGGAATCAGCGTTGACGGGGTCGAAGATCACGTTTCCTGGAAAAAGGACATCGCGACCGCGGGCAAGGCCGAACCGGCCTTTCCGATCGTCGCAGATACCGACCTGACCCTGTCGAAGGCGTTCGACATGCTGCCGGCGGAAGCCTATCTGCCGGACGGCCGCACGCCGAACGACACCGCGACGGTCAGGGCCGTCTTCATCATCGGGCCGGACAAGAAGCTGAAGCTGTCGATGACCTACCCGATGAATGTGGGCCGCAACTTCGCCGAAGTGCTGCGCGCGGTCGATGCTCTGCAGACAGCCAATGGGCAGGGCGTCGCGACGCCGGCCAATTGGAACCCGGGCGAGGATGTCATCATCCCGACCTCGGTGTCGGACGAAGACGCACTTGCGAAGTTCGGAGAGTTCGAAACCATCCTGCCCTATCTGCGAAAGACCAAGCTGAAAGCCTGACAGAGCGGCAGAATGAACAAAGGCCCGGGGCAGAGATGCACCGGGCCTTTCTGACTGTCAGGATCGTTGGCACCAGGCGGGATCAGGTGAACCGGTTGTAGAGGATCACCTTCGAATCCATCGGCACCCGATTATACAGATCGACGATATATTCGTTGGTCAGACGCGCACATCCGTTCGATACGGCGGTGCCGATCGTATTGGGGGCGTTGGTCCCGTGGATCCGCAGATAGGTGTCGCGGTTTCCGACATAAAGGTAGAGCGCGCGCGCCCCGAGCGGATTGTTCGGGCCACCGGGCACACCGTCCTTGAACCGCTCATACGAGGCGGGATCGCGTTCGATCATTTCCGGCGTCGGTGTCCAGCTGGGCCATTCACGCTTGGCACCGACGCGGAAGGTTCCCGATTCATAGAGCCCGCGCCGGCCGATGCCGACGGCATAGCGGATGGCCTGACCGTCGGGCAGCGTCCAGTACAGGCGGAACCGGTTGGGATCGACATGAACTTCGCCAGCGGGAATGCCCGGCTGGATGTTCACGAGAGTCGGTGCAAGCGGGTCGTTCGAAGGCGGAACGAGCGGCTGTTCGACAGCCTCGCCCTCGCCATTGATCTCTAGTCGAAGCGGCGCGGCGGCATCCTGCGCGCGCAGGATTGCCGGCGTTGCAAGGAACGCAGCGGTTGAGACCAGAATGTCTCTGCGGGTCTTCATCAATACATCCCCCCCTTCGGGACGGCAAACATGGCGCCTGAACGACACCTGACGGAACAAAGATGAAATACCCATTTACACGGATTGCATCAACTCCGAGCGGAACCTCGCCGTCGTATTGGTGGATATGTTGTCGCCCGGTGACCACATTTGCGTGATATTCGAGGGGTTCCCGGGTGTCACTTATCTCTCAGCAGAACCGAGACGCTTTCGCGAATCGCCCCAAGACTCGTCCAGCGGGGCGCATAACCCAGACGCGATCGCGCCTTTTCGATCGAATGACAGGGGCTTCGCGCGATATGTTCCCAGGTGGCCCCGGCGTCCTCATCGGACTGGGTCCTGGCCCAGTCTGCGAACGGCAGGAAATCGAGCTGTGGCTCGTGCCCGAACCACCGGAACATGGCTTCGGCATAGCCTCGCAGGCTGATCGCCGCGGGCGACACGGCGTTGAACGCCTCTCCGACGCTGGTCGCATGGTTGCGGATCGACAGGGCAATGACCTGAGCCACGTCCTCAGCATGGACATGATGCACCGTCTCAAGCCCGAAGTTTGGCAGGGCCAGGGGTTTTCCGTCGCGAATGTCGCGAAAGACCTGCGGGTTGAAATGCCCGGCCGGATTGAGAGGCGCCCAGCCCGGACCGACGATATGACCCGGACGGACGACCGTGGTGGGAAGTCCACCCCGGCGCGACATCGACAGAAGCATGTCTTCGATCAGGCTCTTGTTCACGCCGTAATCGCCGAACGGCGCCCGCGCGTCTTCTTCGCGTGTCGGCGTGGTGATCGCGTGGCCGTGCACCCAGATCGTTCCCACATGGATCAGGTGAGAGATCTTGCCCGAGAGGGCGTCGGCCAGATGCCGGGCGCTGTCTGGGTTGAAACAGATCATGTCGATGATGATATCCGCACCGAGTGCGGCGATACGATCGCCAAAGGTCCCCGCCTTTTCTTCGGCGTCCCGGTCCATGATCACGGTTTCGACATGATCCCAGGCAGCGTTCGGAAGATAGGGCGCGCTTTCTCCACGGGCGACATTCGTCACCTTGTGTCCGCCCTCGATCAACATCGGCACCAGATAGGTGCCGACATGCCCTGTTCCGCCGATGATTGCGATTTGTGCCATGCGTTGTCCTCCCGTCGTGATGATGCCTTGGTGTCGGGCCAAATGAAAAGGCCCCGGTTTTCCGGGGCCTTTCGCTTTCGTCAAAGGTGGAGCAGCGATCAGTCGGCTGCTTCTTCCTTCTTCATTTCTTCGCCGGTCTCCTGATCGACGACCTTCATCGACAGGCGCACCTTGCCGCGATCGTCGAAACCCAGAAGCTTGACCCAGACTTCCTGACCTTCCTTGAGCACATCCGACGGATGGTTCAGGCGGCGGTTTTCGATCTGGGAGACATGGACGAGGCCATCGCGCTTGCCGAAGAAGTTCACGAAGGCGCCGAAATCGACGAGCTTGACGACCTTGCCCTTGTAGATCTTGCCCTCTTCCGGCTCGGCCACGATGGACCAGATCATGTCGTAGGCTTTCTGGATCGCTTCGCCGTTGGGGCTTGCGATCTTGATGATGCCGTCGTCGTTGATGTCGACCTTTGCCCCCGAAACCTCGACGATCTCGCGGATGACCTTGCCGCCCGATCCGATGACTTCGCGGATCTTGTCGGTGGCGATCTGCATCGTCTCGATGCGCGGCGCGTGGACGGAGAATTCCTGCGCGCCGGTCAGCGCCTTGGACATCTCGCCCAGGATATGCATCCGGCCGTCCTTGGCCTGAGCCATGGCCTTTTTCATGATCTCGGGCGTGATGCCGGCCACCTTGATGTCCATCTGGAGCGAGGTGATGCCGTTCTCGGTGCCCGCGACCTTGAAGTCCATGTCGCCGAGGTGGTCCTCGTCGCCGAGGATGTCGGTCAGAACCGCGTAGGAGCCGTCATCTTCCAGCACGAGGCCCATGGCGACGCCGGCGACGGCCGATTTCAGCGGAACGCCCGCATCCATCATCGACAGCGACCCGCCACAGACCGAAGCCATGGAGGAGGAGCCATTCGATTCCGTGATCTCGGAGACGAGCCGGATCGTGTAGGGGAAATCGGTCGACGCCGGAAGCACCGCCTGAAGCGCGCGCCATGCCAGCTTGCCGTGGCCGATTTCGCGGCGACCCGGAGGGCCGACACGACCCGCTTCACCAACCGAGTAGGGCGGGAAGTTGTAGTGCAGCAAGAAGTTCGATTTGAAATTCCCGTGCAGCGCGTCGATGAACTGTTCGTCATCGCCGGTGCCCAGCGTCGTCACGACAAGGCCCTGCGTTTCACCGCGGGTGAACAGCGCCGAGCCATGCGTCCGCGGCAGAAGCCCGGTTTCGCAGACGATCGGCCGAACGGTGTCGAGCGCGCGCCCGTCGATCCGCTTGCCTTCCTTGACGACTGCGGACCGCAGGATCACCGATTCCAGCTTCTTGAGCGCCGAACCGAGGTTCGCATCTTCCAGCTGCTCTTCGGTCAGCTTGGATTTGATCGCCTCTTTTGCGGCGCTGACCGCGGATGTCCGCTCCTGCTTGTCGAGGATGGCATAGGCGGCGCGCATCTCGTCTTCGCCCGCGGCCTTCACGGCCTCGAACAGATCGGAATAATCCGGGGGGCTGAAGTCGAACGGCTCTTTCGCTGCGTCTTCGGCCAGAGAGATGATGCAGTCGATGACCGGCTGGATCTGCTCATGCGCAAAGGTGATCGCGCCGAGCATCTCGTCCTCGGTCAGCTCGTAGGCTTCGGATTCGACCATCATCACCGCGTCGGCGGTGCCGGCGACAACCAGGTCAAGCCGCTGCTCGGGGTTGTTCCGCAGGTTGTGCATGTCGTCGATCGTCGGATTGAGGATGTATTCCCCATCTTCGAAACCGACGCGGCAACCCGCGATCGGGCCCATGAAGGGCACGCCCGAAATCGTGAGCGCCGCCGAGGCCGCGATCATTGCCACGATATCGGGATCGTTCACAAGATCATGGCTGAGCACCGTGCACATCACCAGTACTTCGTGCTTGAAGCCCGGGACGAAGAGCGGCCGGATCGGCCGGTCGATAAGGCGTGCGGTGAGGGTTTCTTTTTCCGTCGGGCGTGCTTCACGCTTGAAGAAGCCGCCGGGGATCTTGCCCGCCGCGTAATACTTTTCCTGGTAGTGGACCGTCAGGGGGAAGAAGTCCTGGCCGGGTTTCGGCTCCTTGGCGAATGTCACGTTCGCCATCACCGAGGTCTCGCCAAGCGTGGCGACGACGGAGCCGTCTGCCTGGCGGGCAATCTTTCCGGTTTCCAGTGTGAGCTGTTCTTCGCCCCACTGGATGGATTTTTTCACTTCTTTGAACATCTAGCGTCTTTCTCGTTGGGCCTGTCTCGGCGGTCCGAGTGCCCGATTGAATGGCGGCCCCATTGCCGCCGACCCCTATCCTTCTGCGTCCGCCGGGGTCCATGCGTTACGTCTCAGATGGGCTTGCCATACTAGAGTCCGGGTGATTTGGGAAGGGCGCGCGTTTGCGGCCATCCTGCCCGGCGGCGTCAACTGCCGAGAACGGATTGCAAAGCCTGCAACAGGTCAATGGTAAGCGACGGCTTGGAGACGACCGGCACACCGTCATAAAGCTTCAGGGCCGACGGCCCCTTGACCGTTCCGGTATGGAAGATGAACGGAATGCCCCGCGCCTGCAGCAGATCCGAGACCGGAAAGACCTCTTTGCCGTTGAGGTTGATGTCCAGAATGGCTGCGTCGATCTCGGAACTGCCGGATATGCGCAGCGCATCGGACATGCTGTAGGCAGGGCCAACGACCTCTCCCCCCAGCTCTTCGATATCGTCGGCCAGTTCGCCTGCCACGAGGATCTCATCCTCGACCACGAGGATGCGCCGTCCCTCGATCGACGAAAGCAGATGGTCAAGCCCGTCGGACAGACCGTTCGGGTCCGCGATGTTTGCGACATCCTTGCCAGTGGAGCGGTCTGCATCGGCGGCCCCGGGGGAATCGGATGTCCCATGATGGTGCCGCTCGGACATGGTTTACCTGTTCGCACGTCGAATGGCAGGAAGGGTGAGGCTTAGGCTCAGCCCGTTCTGCGTGCAGCGACGTTCCAGTCTGGCGTCCAGCTGCTTGATGGCCGCCTCGATGATACGGCAGCCATAGCCCTGTCTGGTTTGATCACGCATCGTTTCGGTTCCGGGCTTCAACGTCTCGACCCAGTCAAGGCTCACAAATTGCTGGCCCTGTATGTCCTCATGCACGTTCCAGGTAAGGTCGATCCGCCCGGAAATTGACGACAGCGCCCCATACTTCACCGCATTCGTGGCCAATTCATGAAGCAAGAGCGCGAGGGGCGTCAGCATGTGGGAAGGCAGCTGCATCAATGGCCCGTTGATCCTGATCTGGCTGGGACGGCTGGTCTGCCAATGTCCTGAATAGGGTGACATGATCTCTTGGATCAAATGACCGAGGTCGAAGCCCCCGTCGAATGTCTTCGCATTTCCGATCCCGTGGGCCCGACCGAGGGCGGCGATGCTTTCCACAAGGTCATTGAAGGCTGCGGTCGGATCAGTGTCCGCCGACGCGGCGGCCATGCGGGCGCGTTTCCGTATCAGGGCGATCACCACCGAGAAAAGGTTCTTGATCCGGTGGTTCAGTTCCTTCTGCATGTGCTCGGCAAGGATGGTTTCTGCCCGGGCTTCCGCGACCTTGCGGCCCTGATAGCTGATGACAAACCCGATGCCGCTGAGAAAGAGCGATGCCGTCGTGATCGAGATCAGCAGGTCCCGCAGTTCGACATTCGTTTCGATGTCGGCGGTATAGGCCGCCCCAACGATCGTCAGCATGAACCCGAAAATCAGCGGTCTGAAATTGCCAGACGTGCCTGTCAGGATCATCAGCGGGGCGAACCACAGGTATGGAAGATCATCCAGAAGGTTGCTTTGTCGGCCAAGAAGGCCAACCCCGAGCAGAACGACGAGGAGCGCATAATGGCTTGGTCCTTCGCCGGAAACCGCGTTCGAGAGATGATTGGCTGCCGAACGGCGGGAGGGAAGCGATAGGTCGAGGCTCATAACGAAGTCGGACTGGTTTATGCCGATGAAGTTCTATGACATTCCGGGCCGAATTGCAACTTTTGGTTGTCTTACGGCGCGATGCATTAACCTTTTTCGCGACGCGAAACGGAAAACGCCCACCTCGATCGAGGCGGGCGTTCCATCGAATAATCAGGTTGGTCCGGATTAGCGACGCAGGCCCAGACGCTGGATCAGGTCCAGATAGCGCTGCTCGTCCTTGCCCTTGACGTAGTCGAGAAGCTTACGACGCGAGGCGACCATTTTCAGAAGGCCGCGGCGGCCATGGTTGTCTTTCTTGTGGGTCTTGAAATGCTCGGTCAGCGTGGCAATCCGCGAGCTGAGGATCGCGATCTGCACTTCGGGGGAACCTGTGTCACCTTCTTTGGTGCCGAATTCCTTGATAAGCCGTGCTTTCTCTTCGACTGTGATCGACATCGGGGTCTCCTTTCAGAAAAGGGGTTATGGCGCAGGCCGGGATGTCGTCCAGCAAGGCCCGTGGAGTGAATTCGAGGCCTTTAGGCGATCGTGGATCGAAAGAAAAGAGAAAATCTCGCCATCTCAGGACGCAACAAGCTCGATCTGGCCCATTGCATCCGCCGTCAGGCCGGGCAGCGTTGCGACCGTCTCGCCATCGGCACGGACTGTCACGCCGTCGTCGTCTTCTTCGATCGTGATGTCGGGGTCGGGGCCGGTGCCGTCATATAGAATGATCAGGGTATCTTCGCCGCTTGTGTAGTCCTCGACGATCAGTGGTCCATTCTCGGCCTCTGCGACAAAGGTATCGAAGCCCGGGCCCCCATTGAGGATATCACCGGCACCGCCGATGATCCTGTCGTCACCTGCCCCGCCGTTCAGAAAATCGGCCTCCGGCAGTGCGCCTTCGCCCAGATGCCCGTCGATATGGTCGTTCCCGTCGCCGCCAAACAGTACGTCCTCGCCGGCGCCGCCCGTCAGGGAATCGTCGTCATACGAGCCCGATATCGCGTCTGAGCCTGTACCGCCTGCAAGCACGTCTTGGCCGCTGCCACCGTTGATCTCGTCGTCGCCAGTCAGACCAAACACGGTATCGTCGCCCACATGACCGAACAGATCGTCGTCACCATCACCGCCGAAAAGAATGTCGAGGCCGCCGCCGCCGTGCAATTCATCCTCGCCGATGCCGCCTGCCAGAAGATCGTTGCCCAGACCACCGTCCAGCAGATCGTCACCGCCCTGTCCCGCGAAAGCATCGTTCCCGTCGCCGAAGAATTGGAAATCATCGTCATCGGTGCCTGTGTTTCCCTCGTCCGAGAATGCCCCGGCGATCGGGCCAAATACTAGGCCGGCAAACGCAAGCGTCACAAGGCTCATGACAGCAAGCATGACAGGTTTCCTTTCCCATATGGGCCGTCGTTCCAGCCCTCGCCCCACACCGAAAGGACAGTACCATCGGGAACCGGCCCGGTGGCGGGAAATCTTAACTACTGGTTAACGGACGCCGGGTCCCAAGGCACCGGCTTCGTCGCATAGGCGACATAGAGAGGATGACGCGGATGGCCGTCCTTGGTGGTGCCCAGGCATGCCAAAGGGCGACCGGTCCTGATCATCAGCCGCGCCACATCATCGGCCCTGTTGAGAAGCGTTCCGTGAACGCCCCAGCTGCACAATGCGACGTCTGCCTTGTCGCGCAGCCACGTCTCGAGGGTGGACAGAATGATGCTGTCATTGGCCGGACCCACGGGCGAGGCTGCGCGCCGCAGCTTCGCCGGGTCGGTCTCGCGCCACGCGAACAGGTTCGTCGCGCGGAAGGCTCCGAACCCCAATGCGCGCGCCCGCCGCTCGCAGCGCTCGATCGTCGGGTCGTTCTGCGCCTCGGTGGCCTTCGACGGGTTGAGCATGACATACAGCAGCCGCGGGCCGCCTGCATCCCATTCGCGCGTCAGGGCATAGCGGTATCGCTCGCAATCCGAATAGATCGCGGAACTGATCACGCCACCCGACCTCTGGTGCCGCTCGATCAGTCCGTCACAGGACATTATTCGCCGATCTTGTCCTGCGTCTGCGTGTCGAAATCGCCCGCGTCGTGCCGTTCGTGCAATTGCAGTTCGGGCTCGCCGAAGGTCCGGTTCACCATGCGACCGCGCAGAACCGCAGGACGCGCGTCGATGGCCTGTGCCCAGCGCTGAACGTTGGCATAACTCGCCACGTCGAGGAATTCCCCCGCGTCGTAGAGCCGGCCAAGCGCCAGCTGGCCATACCACGCCCAGATCGCCATATCGGCGATGGTGTAGTGATCGCCCGTCATGAACTCCCGCTCTGCAAGGTTGCGGTCCAGAACATCAAGCTGACGCTTGGTCTCCATGGCGAAGCGGTCGATCGGGTATTGCCATTTCTCGGGTGCATAGGCGTAGAAATGGCCGAACCCGCCGCCCAGATAGGGGGCGGACCCCATCTGCCAAAACAGCCATGACAGCATCTCGGCCCTTTGGGCGGTGTTCCCGAGGAATGCGTCGAATTTCTCTGCCAGATGCAGAAGGATAGCGCCGGATTCGAAGACACGGATCGGTTCCGGCCCGGATTTGTCCAGCAGCGCGGGGATCTTCGAGTTGGGGTTTACATCCACAAAGCCCGAACCGAACTGGTTGCCATCCCCGATATTGATCAGCCATGCGTCGTATTCCGCATCTGAATGGCCCGCGGCAAGAAGCTCTTCGAACAGGACGGTAACCTTCACGCCATTGGGCGTCGCCAGCGAATAGAGCTGGAACGGATGGGTGCCGACCGGCAGGTCCTTGTCATGAGTGGGGCCGGCGATAGGCCGGTTGATCGAGGCGAACTTGCCGCCGCTTTCCTTGTCCCAGGTCCAGACCTTGGGGGGCGTATAGGTATCGGCCATGATGGAATTCCTTGCTTTCCTGTCGCGGCCAAGACGTAGCCCCAATCTTCGGAAAGGCCAAGGTATCCGGATGCCGGGCTCCCCGACGTCCGGTCCGGGGCGTCCGGGCCGTTGCTCACTCCGGGACGAAGACCCGGGATGGATGCAACTCGCCGCCCATGAACTTGCCGACCGCCACGGCCTTCCCGTCAAAGCTGGCCCAGGCTTCATCGCCATAGGCCGCCTCTCCGGGCAGGACGGGCGCGGGGTTGCCGTTGCGCAGCCGTCCCAGGCTGCTTTCGGGGCAGACAAGCTCGGGAAGGTCGGCCAGACCGTCTTCGAGCGGCCTCAGAAATCGGTCAAGCGCCGGATCCTTGGCCTCGGCGTCCAGAACCTCGAGGCCGATCCCCTCTTCAACGTCGAACGGGCCGGACCAGACGCGCCGCAGATCGCGAACATGGGCATGGCATCCCAATGCCTCGCCCAGATCCCGCGCGATGGAGCGGACATAGCCGCCCTTGCCACATGTCATCTCGAGCGTGACGTGATCCGGATCGGGCCGGTCGATCAGCAGCAGCTCTTCGACCCAGAGAGGCCGGGCCTCGATGTCGAATTCCTCGCCTGCACGAGCCTTCTTGTAGGCGCGTTCGCCGTCGATCTTGACCGCCGAGAACGCAGGGGGAACCTGCATGATCTCTCCGACAAAGGGGGCGAGGGCCTCCTTGATCTCGTCGTCGGACGGGCGATCCTGCGAAGTTGCGATCACCTCGCCTTCGGCGTCGTCGGTATTGGTCGCCTCGCCCAGCCTGACGGTGAATTCGTAGGCTTTCAGGGCATCGGTGATGTAGGGCACCGTCTTTGTCGCCTCGCCCAGCGCGACGGCCAGAACCCCCGTCGCGGCAGGATCGAGTGTGCCCGCGTGGCCGGCCTTTTTCGCGTCAAAGGCCCATTTCACCTTGTTCACGACTGCGGTCGACGTGATGCCCGCCGGCTTGTCGATGATCAGCCAGCCCGAAATGTTGCGTCCCTTGCGACGTCCCATGATCCCTCCGAGGATTAAGGGTTCGGCAGCTATCGGGTGTGGAGCCGTCGGTCAAGATGCGGGGTGCGGCCCTTGACACTCCCGCGGCGTGGGCGGAATTGAGGGCGATCAGGAGGATACTGAAATTCTTGAAAACCTTGCACTGACAACGCCCGGACAGATGGTTGTGGCGACACTTGCCGTCACGCTCGTCGGCCTTGCCAAGGGCGGGCTTGGTGGCGCCACCGCCCTGTTCGGCATGGTCATCCTGTCCACGGTACTGTCGCCTGTTCAGGCGGCCGGGATCCTGCTGCCGATCCTCGTGATCATGGATCTTGTGGGCGTCGTGATCTGGCGGGGCCAATGGGATCTGGGGATCCTCAAGATCATGTTGCCCGGTGCGTTGATCGGCATCGGTATCGGCTGGCTGACGGCGGCCATGGTCTCCGATGATGCGATCCGGCTGATCGTCGGATCGATCGCGCTTCTGTTCGCGTTGCGCTGGGCGTGGTCGTTGCGCGGCCCGAAGGCCGCACCGCGGCCCCACCACGCGGGGAGGGCCACGTTCTGGGGCGCGGTGTCCGGATACACGAGCTTCGTGGCGCATGCCGGCGGGCCGCCCTACCAGATCTATACGCTTCCTCTGGGGATGAAGCCTACGACCTATACCGCCACCAGCGTTCTGTTCTTCACCATCGTGAACGCGGTGAAACTGGGCCCCTACTTCTTTCTGGGTCAGTTCGCGACGGAAAACCTTCTGACGTCGGCGGTGCTGATCCCGATTGCGGTTCTCGCCGTGATGCTGGGCGCGGCCGTCGTCAAACGTCTCAAGCCGGCGGTCTTCTATCCGGTCATGTATGTGTTCATCTTCTTCGTATCGCTCAAGTTGATCTGGGATGGGTTGGGCGCCTTCTGACAAAGCGGGCCGTTAGCGATATCATTTCTCATTGTAAGGTTTGTTCGCGCCGGTAGAGTGCGCGCGATTCGGACGAAAGGAGTGTGACCATGACGATCCGTGCACTGGTCTGGGGCGAAAATGTTCACGAACGGGAAAATGCCGTTGTTGCAGGGGTTTATCCCGACGGAATGCACAATGCGATTGCCGCCGCGCTGAACGAGGATGACGGCATCACGGCGCGCAGCACCACCTTGCAGGAGCCCGAGCACGGCCTGACCGAAGAGGTGCTGGCCGAGACGGATGTCCTGTTGTGGTGGGGTCATGCGGCCCATGGCGCCGTTGCCGACGACGTGGTCGAACGGGTGGCGGAACATGTCTGGTCGGGAATGGGCCTGATCGCGCTTCATTCCGCGCATTTCGCCAAGATCTTCAAACGGCTCATGGGAACGCCGTGCAACCTAACCTGGCGCGAGGCCGGTGAGCGCGAACGCATTTGGCTGACATCGCGGAACCATCCGATTGCCCGGGGCCTGCCCGATCATTTCGAGCTTGAACAGGAAGAGATGTATGGCGAGCCCTTCGGCATCCCCGAACCGATGGAGACGGTTTTCGTCAGCTGGTTCCAGGGAGGCGAGGTGTTCCGCTCCGGCGCGACCTGGCGGCGGGGTGCGGGCAACGTGTTCTATTTCCGGCCCGGTCACGAGACCTATCCCACTTATTACGACGCGAATGTCCGCACGGTTCTGCGCAACGCCGTTCACTGGGCGCATAACCCGGCGGCCCGCGTCAGCGGAGTGACCGATGCGCCCAACATCCCCGTCGAGGTGGCTCTCGAACCCATCGAGGCACGCGGACCCAAGCTGCATGCCGATGGGGAGGAGGGCTTCCGTTGAGCGATATCCGCGTCCTGATCCTTGGCACCGGCGGCATGGCGAATGCCCATGCCGAGGCCTATGCCGCCATGGACGGGGTCGAGATCGTGGCCGGGATCGACCCCCATGCCGAAAGGCTGAAGGAATTCCGCGCGCGTCACTCGGTCCCCCATGGTTTCCAGAGCGTCGAAGACGCGATTGCCTGGGGCGAATTCGATGCCGTATCGAACGTCACGCCCGATTCCGTCCACTACGTGACGACCCTGCCGTTTCTCGCGGCGGGAAAGCATGTCCTGTGTGAAAAGCCACTGGCCGTGTCAGAGGCAGATGCGGCCGAGATGGCTGCAAAGGCCACGGCGGCTGGCGTGGTGAACATGGTGAACCTGACCTATCGCAATGTGCCTGCGCTCAACACCGCGGCGTCCATGATCGCGGCAGGCGAGATTGGCGCAATCCGCCATTTCGAGGCGGCCTACCTTCAGAGCTGGCTGACCCAGCCCGCGTGGGGCGAATGGTCGGAACAGAGCCAATGGCTCTGGCGGTTGTCGACGGCGCATGGATCGAACGGTGTTCTGGGCGATATCGGCGTTCATATCGTGGATTTCGCGACCCATGCCGCGGGCCTCGAAGTGGCCGACGTCTCGTGCCGCCTGACGACCTTCGACAAGGCGCCGGGCGGTCGGATCGATGAATACGTTCTGGATGCGAATGACAGCTTTGCGATGCACATGTCACTTGAGGGCGGTGCGACGGGCGTTGTTCACGCCACCCGGTTTGCCTCGGGTCACATCAACGATCTTTCGCTGCGCATCTTTGGAACAAAGGGCGGGCTCGAGGTCCGTTTCGAGCAGAACGAAAGCCGCCTGCGCGCCTGTCTTGAGCCCGATCTGATGACCGCGCGCTGGCATGACGTCGACTGCCCACCGGTCCGGACGAATTATCAGCGGTTCATCGATGCGATCCGTGACGGTGGTCAGGTGTTCCCCGATTTCCGGCGCGGAGCAAAGCTGCAAAGGGTTCTGGACCTTGCCGTGGCATCCGACGCGCAGGGCGGGCTCAATCAGCGGGTCTGATCCTCTCGGGGCTTGCCAGCCCTTCTGTGCTCGGTCAGTTTGACGTCAAAATTGCCCGTCAGATGGCCGAGCAGATGACAGAAACCGGCGGAACCGCCATCTATTTTCATCCTGATGCCATCGAGGGCGATGGACGCGAACTGGTGGGTCGCAGGTCTGCCGGATCGAGTTTTCTGAAGGGCTATCTGGAACACGCAGGCGGCGACACCCTTCGCATCGTAACCGATGTTGCCAATGCGGGCGCCACGTTCGAAAAGACTGTGCGTGCCATGGGCGAGACCCGCCCGATCGAGGCCCTCTCCCTGAAAACGGGCGCGTCCCTTGCCCCCGCCGGCACGATCTTCTTCCCGACGCCCGGCTATCAGCAGGCTCCGTGGCTGCGGATGCGGCAGGGGATGAACTCCGCCTCCTTCGTCGGGATCACCCATACGGTCTCCACCCGGCGGATCATCGAAGGGTTGCACAGCCTTCTGGCGCAACCCGTTCAGCCGTGGGATGCGATCATCTGCACGTCACGCGCCGTGAAATCCGTCGTGGCGACCCAGCTTGAAGCTGAAAGCCGGTTTTACATGGATCGGTTCGGTGCGAGCCGGGTTCCCGTGCCGCAACTGCCCGTCATTCCCTTGGGCATCGCCACGGGCGACTTTGTCCCGCGCGACGGTGCACGGGCGGCGTTGCGGGGCCGGTTCGACGTGCCCGAGGATGCAATCGTCGTAATGACGATGGGTCGACTGAGCGTCGTCGAAAAGGCAAATCTGACACCTTTGGTGATTGCTCTCGAGCAGGTCGCGGACCGCACCGGCAAGGATATCCATCTCTGGGTCACCGGATGGACCAAACGCGAAGATGAAGAGGCGCTTCATCACGAGGCCCTCGACCGGCTTTGTCATCGGGTCGAGGCGCGGATCCTCGATGGGCGGGAGCCCGATCTTCGCCGCGACATCTGGGCTGCGGCTGATATCTTTACGCTTCCGGTCGACAGCATTCAGGAAACCTTCGGCCTCGCCCCGGTGGAGGCGATGGCCGCTGGATTGCCTGTCGTCATGCCCGATTGGGACGGGTTCCGCGACACCGTGCTGAACGGCAAGACCGGATTTCTCGTTCCGACGCGCACCATGCCCCCTGGCACCGGCGACGTTCTGGCCCAGAGATTTGCCAACGGGCAGGATGGATATCTCCAGCATCTGGCCCTGGTTCAGGCACAGGTTCAGATCGATGTGCCGGCCTATGCCGATGCGCTAGAGCGGCTGATCACCGATGCAGAACTGCGCGCGCGGATGGGCGCACAGGGGCAGGCTCATGTCCGGGCATCCCTCGACTGGTCGGTGGTGATCCCGCAATACCTCGATCTGGCCGCAGCCCTCGCCGAACAGCGGAGACAGGCAAAGCCTGAACGCCGGGTCAATCCGATGGCGATCGATCCCTTCACGCTCTACCGGGAGTATCCAAGCGGCCATATCCGGGCCGATGACCGGGTTCGTCTGAACGGGACGCCGGGAAAAGAAGATATCGAACTTCACGACAAGCTGAGTGCGCGCCAGCTGTATCACCGGCATCCGGTGCCTCTTGATCAGCTGCACATCGCCTGCACCATGCTTGGGCAACACGGTGAGGTCAGCGTCGCGGAACTGGCGGAACTGATGAAGATGAAGGTAACCCGGGCCATGGTAATCGTCATGATGCTGGCGAAATCGGATATGGTTCGTTTTGCGACCGGACCCCGACCGGACCAATAGACAGGCAAGGAACTGCGTGATGCGTTTATCAGTACATTTCGAGAATGCCGCTGGCGGAGAAGGGAAGGGCCCCGTCTCGGTCGGATGGTTCCTGAACGAGAACAAGGGCTCGATCATTTATGATGCGCCCGAACGGGTCAGGTCGGTGGACCTGAACAAGCGGCACGCGAAATCGGCCTCGCGCTGCCCGGCGGTGATCAACCTCGAAAGTCGCTACTTCGTCGTCAAATGCCCATTCGATCTGAACATCGGGTTCGATCGAAACAAGGACGGGAAGCCTGTCCTGCGCAATCTGGCGGGGGAACGCAGTTCGATCCGGGCGTCGAAACTGGGCGAGAAGCTTCACCTCACCAACGAGGCAGAGTGGCGCAATGAAGACGTGCCCACAATCCAGCTGGCGTTGCCTTACGTGTTCATCTCGGATGAGCCCGTCTATGCCAGTCAGGTCGCCCCGTTCATGCATTACCGGAAAGAGGCCCTTCCGGGCACGATCTTTGGCGGCCGTTTCCCCATCAATGTCTGGCCCCGGCCCCTGATGTGGGCCTTCGAATGGCACGAGCCCGAAAAGCCGATCGTGGTCAAACGCGGGGAGCCGCTGTTCTATGTCACGTTCGAGACGGCACCGCAGGATCGCAGCATTTCCCTTGTCGAAGCCGAAGTGACCCCTGAACTGAACGACTACATGGAGATGATCTCGGGTTCGGTAAATTACGTGAACCAGACCTTTTCGCTGTTCGAGGAGGCCGAGGCCCGACGTCCGTCAAAGCTTCTGTCCCCGCGTCGGCGTGACTGACCCATGGGGCAAAGCGAAGAAATCCGTCTCGGCAGGCTTCGTGATCTCGCGCTGAAATGCCACAAGGCCGACCAGCTCGACGAGGCGATGGCACATTATTCCCGCTATCTTGCACTAGCCCCGAAGGACGGGATGATGTGGTCCAATGCGGGTGCGCTGCTGCGCAAGTCCGGTCGACACCAGCTTGCCCTTGCCGCCCAGAGGCGTGCCGCGGGTCTTGAGCCCACCTCGGATGCAGTGCGTAACAATCTGGCCAATATCCTTGCCGATCTGGGCCAGAACGAAGAGGCGATCGAGTTGCGCATGGCTTTGTTGTCCCGCGGGGGCGGCGATGCGATGACAAAGGCGCTGATCGGCAAGTCCTACCGATCGCTTGGCCGATATGACGATGCGGTGTCATGGCTGACGACCTGTCGGGAACAGCATCCCGATCACTCTGAAATCGGCATCCAGCTGGCCATGGCGCAGTTGGCGGCGCAGGATTATGCCAACGGGTTCAAATCCTTCCGCATCCGATGGCAGACCGACGAATTGACACCGCGGAACCTGCCGCGCCCCGAATGGCAGGGCGAAAGCCTTGCCGGGAAACGCATCCTCGTCCTGCCGGAACAGGGCTTTGGCGACGCGATGGCGTTTTCGCGCTTCCTTCCGGCGCTCAGAAGGTTCGACCCGGAACAGGTGCTGCTTTATTGCGAGAAACCGGTCGCTTGCCTCTATGAGGGCATCGATGGCGCCGACTGGACGGGGTCCCGGATGCCCGACCCTCAGGAATATGACGTCTGGGTCAACCTGTTGGATCTGGCCATCGCGCATTTCGACGCGACCGAGAAGGTGCCCCGGCCGGCGGCTCTGACTGTCCCGTCAGACAGTCGGGATCGTGCCGCGGCCTTGATCGCCCCCTATCGGAGCGACGTGCGCGTCGGGGTGATCTGGACCGGTTCGACGACCTATCGCAACAATGTCTTCCGTTCGTTCCTGCATACCGAGTTTCATCGGTTGCTGGGGCTCGAAGGTCTGCGGCTGTTCTCGCTCTACAAGGGGCCGGAACTGGCGGCATTTCAGGCGGATGGCTCGGCGATCCCGATCGTCGATCTGGGCAGCATGGACCGCCATTTCGGCGATTGCGCCGCTCTCATGCTCGAGATGGACCTTGTCATCACGTCGGATACGGCGACGGCGCATCTCGCGGGGTCTTTGGGCGTGCCGGTCTGGACGCTTCTGCACTGGGATCCGTTCTGGCTCTGGACCCATACGGGCAACCGCACCCCGTGGTATCCGTCGATGACTCTGATGCGTCAGCAATCGCCGCATGACTGGGACGGGGTGTTTCACCGTGTCGAGCGCAGGGTCGCTGATCTTGTGGCTGCAAAACTCGCGGAGGGCCGGAGATGACGGACATTCTCGTACCCGTGTCGCCGGGAGAACTGGTCGACAAGATCACTATCCTGCGCCTGAAGTCCGAGCGGATTTCCGATCCCGCCAAGCTGGAAAACGTCACGCGGGAACTGGAGTTGTTGAACTCCATCGCCCAGAGCTCGCTTCCTCATGACATACGTCTGACGGCACTCACCGAAGAGCTTCTTGATACGAATTCAAGCCTTTGGGACATTGAGGACGACATTCGCCGCTGCGAGGCACGGCGCCACTTCGGAGAGAGTTTCATCGCGCTTGCCCGAGCCGTTTATATCACCAACGACCGGCGTGCCGAATTGAAGAAGGAGATCAACCTTCTTCTGGGTTCAAGGATCGTCGAGGAGAAATCCTATGCCTCGATCGACAAGGCCGCCGAGGAATGATGCGCCCGACGATCGAAGAGGCCATCGACGCCCTGCGCGCCGCCGAGACCGATCTTCTTGCCCAACTCAAGACAGAGCGTGGCCGGCGCCGTGGGGCGTTGAACCGTCAGCTTCATGACCTGCGCCGCAGGCTCCGGCCCGATGGCTACCGTTTTGTCAGCCAGGCGGGGCAGGACCTTGTCGTGGATCGTCTGTTCAAGGCCAAACGCGGTGGAACATTCGTCGATATCGGCGGCTATGACGGTGTCAGCGGGTCCAACACCTTCTTTCTCGAGATGTTCCGGGGGTGGACCGGTATCCTGATCGAACCGGTCACCACCCAGGTGGAGGCAGCCCGAAGAATCCGACGATGCCAGTGTCGGCGCCTTGCCATCGCGCGAGTTGATGGAGAAGAAGATTTCATTGAGATTTCAGAAGGCTACACCCAGATGAGCGGCCTTGCCGCGTCTTACGATCCCGGGCTGCTCGATACCGTCCGGGCCGACCCCCGGCACAAGGAAACCGTTGTCAAAGTGCCCACGCGAACGCTTTCTGCTGTGCTGGGCGAAGCAGGCGTGCCGGACCCTGATTTCGTCTCTCTTGATGTCGAGGGGGCGGAGATCGCGATCCTGTCGGAGTTTCCATTCGACAGGCACCGGGTCGGTCTCTGGTCGATCGAGAACAACACCGGCTCGCCTCGTCTGGGCCAGATCATGCGACCGGCAGGATACGAGTTGATCGAATTCTGCGGCCCTGACGAATTATGGCGCAGACGCGACCTTTGATCCGGATTTGAGACGTTAGGTCTCTCGTTAAGCGCCCTGCGTCTATCCATTCCCCGGGTGAGACGGAAAAGGGTTGTGGAGATGGGTTCAAAGTCGAATGCGCCGATAATCATCAAGCGAAAGAAGGTCGTCGGCGGCGGTGGCCATCATGGCGGCGCCTGGAAGGTGGCCTATGCGGATTTCGTGACGGCCATGATGGCGTTCTTCATGTTGATGTGGCTTCTCAACGCCACGACAGAGCAGCAACGCAAGGGGTTGGCCGATTACTTCGCGCCCACGGTGGCGATCAGCCGGACATCCGGCGGGGCCGATGGCAACTTTGGCGGGCTCGATATCATGAGCGATGACACCCTTGTCATGTCGAGCAGGGGTGGCGGCTTCATCACCGGCGAAACCAGGTCGGAAATGACTGACGAGGAAAGCGACAGGCTGTCTTCGGTCGCGGCCGAGGTGCAGGCCTTGCGCGACCTTGAACAGGTTCTTCTTGGTCAGGGCGGGGAAAGCCTTATCGCGAAAGAGGCATTGCGCCATGTCATCACCCGGCTGACCGATGAAGGTCTGGTCATCGAATTGTTTTCTCTTCCCGATGTGCCGCTATTCGAGGATGGAACGGCGGCTCCCGCGCCCATGACACGCGACCTTCTGGCGATGATTGCACAGGTCTCGGAACTGGTCCCGAACGAGATCGCGGTCGCCGCGCATGTTCCGGCGCAGCCGATCGTGCTTGCCCAGTCGCCTGTCTGGGATCTGACGGTAAGCCGTGCCGCCGCGACCCGGCTTGCCCTTGAAGACGGAGGACTCGATCCCGCCCGGGTCGCGCGAATGACAGGTCACGGTGACCGATCGCCCGCGGTCGAGCCCGCGGTTGCGGTGCGCAATGACCGTATCGAAGTCACTATCCTGCGGGACCTGGAATGACGGGGCAAAGAGCTTTGGATTTTAGTCATTAGGCCAGCGTTAAAGGCGAATGGCTAAGGCTTGGCGCAATCCATGTCGCTAATGACGCAGAAAGGCTCATCATGACCATTTCCTCTTCGCTCAATGCCAGTGTCGCCGGCCTGACCACAACTGCCGGTCAGCTTGCCACCATTTCCGACAACATCGCGAATTCGTCGACATATGGCTACAAGCTGGCCTCGGCTGATTTTCATTCGATGGTCAATAACACCGGTTCAGGGCTCTATACTGCAGGGGGGGTCACGCTGTCGGTCATGCGGCTGATCGATCAGTCGGCCGCCCTGATCGCCACGGCGAACCCCACGGACCTCGCGGTCCGGGGAAGCGGCTTTCTTCCCGTCACGTCGCTTTCCGCGATCGGTAGCGGCGAGATGCCGATGGAGCTTGCCACGACCGGATCCTTCCGGCTGAACGCGGACGGCTACCTCGAAAGCACTTCCGGACTTGTTCTTCTGGGATGGCCCGCCGATGCAAACGGGGACATTCCCAACTATCCCCGCGATACCGCCGTCGGGCTGGAGCCGATCCAGATCAATACCGGTCAGGTCATGGGCGAGCCCACGACGGCAATCGACATGATCGTCAATCTGCCGGCCACTGCGACCGAGTTCGATGCCGATGGCACACCCGAGACGCTGACCATCGAATATTACGACAACCTCGGAAAATCGCAGACACTGACCGTCACCTTTTCGCCGACCATCCCGGCGGCCGATGCCTCCAACGAATGGACGATGACAATCACCGATTCCGCCTCGGCCGGGGCCGTTGTCGGTGAATATGTCCTGACCTTCGATGCCGAACGAGACAATGGCGGAACACTGGACAGTGTCACGACCATTTCCGGCGGCCCCTATGATCCGGCGACTGGCAGCTTTGAGATCGACGTCGCCGCAGGGCCAATCAGCGTCACCATCGGTGAGCTTGGCGCCAGCGGCGGCATGACACAGCTCGCCGATGAATTCGCGCCCAGCACGATCTCCAAAGACGGTTTCGCAGCCGGCAACCTGACCTCGGTCGAGGTTGATGCGAATGGCAATGTCTACGCATTCTTCGACAACGGCATGTCGACCAAGGTATATCAGGTCCCGCTGGTTGGCGTGCCAAATCCCAACGGGCTGTTCGTGAAAGATGGTCAAACCTACACGATTTCGCCTGAAAGCGGGGACTTCTTCCTTTGGGATGCGGCCGACGGACCTGTCGGTGACATCGCGGCCTATGCGTTGCAGGCCTCGGCCACCGATATCGCGACGGAACTGACCAACCTGATCGAAACCCAGCGGGCCTATTCGTCCAATGCCAAGGTCGTGCAGACCGTGGACGAGATGCTGCAGGAGACAACCAATATCAAGCGGTAAGCCGCAAAGTGATGGAGACTAAGGGATGAGTATTTCACATTCGCTGGCCAATGCCCTGACCGGCCTGACGGCATCCGCACGGATGGCGGAGGTCGTGTCATCGAACCTTTCGAACGTCATGACCGATGGGTATGGCCGGCGGGTGGTGGATCTTTCGGCGCAACAGCTTGGCGGTCGGGGCGCCGGCGTCCAGATCGACGGGATCAGCCGTATCATCGACCGGGGCGTTCTGGCCGAACGCCGCCTTGCCGAAGCGGGGATGGGGTTCACATCCACGCACAGCGGGGCGCTGTCCCGT
The DNA here is from genome assembly GCF_004000435.1 of Alexandriicola marinus. Classification (GTDB taxonomy): domain Bacteria; phylum Pseudomonadota; class Alphaproteobacteria; order Rhodobacterales; family Rhodobacteraceae; genus Alexandriicola; species Alexandriicola marinus. Next base: position 691,463 of record NZ_RBVZ01000002.1, on the reverse strand, counting down.
CTCGAGGCCGCAATCGGCATGATCGACGACGCGGCGAGCCTTGCCGGTCGCGTCGCCGCGCTGGAGGCCGCCTTAACCTCCTCTGCCGTCAACCCGTCGAATACTCTCCAACTGGAAGAGGTCTTGTACCGACTTCAGGATCTCGCCCGCGCCTTCAATGACGACCAATCGGCAATCTCGGACCTGAGGGAAGAGGCCGACGCAGGCATTGCCCGGGACGTTGACACGCTCAATACGGCCCTTGCCCGCATAGAGACGCTCAATACCGATATTGTCGCCGCAAGAAGCCGCGGCGCTGATGCTTCCGGTCTGATGGATCAGCGGCAAGCCGTGATCGATACGATCGCGACCATCGTTCCTGTTCGGGAGGTCGAACGGGGCAATGGTCGCATCGCCCTGATGACCACCGGTGGTGAATTGCTGATTGACGGACAGGCCCCTGAATTCGGCTTTGTCAGGTCCGCCACGATCACGCCTGGCATGACACTGTCCGGCGGAGCGCTGTCTGGCCTGACCCGAAATGGCGTGCCCTTCGACTATGCGAACAACCTTGATGGCGGCACACTTGGTGCTGCGTTTCGCATTCGCGACGAAACGATGCCGGCGGCACAGGCGCAACTTGATTCCATGGCGCGGGACCTGATCGAGCGTTTCCAGGACCCCGCCTTTGACCCCACAATCGGCGGAGGTCTCGCCGGGCTATTCACCGACAGCGGCGCAGCCTTCGACCCCGCCGATGAACTGGGCGTTGCTGGCCGGATTGCAGTGAATTCAGCCGTGGATCCGGAGAATGGGGGCGATCTGACCCGGTTGAGGGACGGTGTCGGCGCCGTGTCTCCGGGACCGGTGGGTGACGCCGGACAGCTGAACTCCTGGATTGCTGCGCTTACCGATCCTCGGATCCTGTCGATTGGTGGATCGGCGCTTGGTGTGGCCGAACATGCGGCCGAGTTTGCCACCTCGATCGCGATGGACAGGGTTCGTTCTGAGGATTCCGCAGCTTTCGCAGCTGGCCGATACAATGCCGCGCGCGAAGCCGAACTGGCCAGCGGCGTCGATACTGATCAGGAATTGCAGCTGCTTCTTCAGATCGAGCAGGCCTATGCCGCCAACGCAAAGGTGATTGAAACCGCGGATGCGATGATCCGCCGACTGATGGAGCTGTGAACTCGCCATGACTTATTCAGGCTTGGGCGATATGGCCCGTTACTTCACGTCATCCCGCGTCAATTTCGATATTCGAACCCGGCTCGACGCTTTGGCAAGAGAGCTTTCCACCGGATTGAAGCTCGACCCGGCCCGCGACCTTGGCGCCGAGGCGGCGCGCGTGCCTGAGATCGAACGCCGACTTGCCCTCGTCGATCGTCAGGTGTCTTCGGCAAGCCAGATCGCTGATCGGCTTGGCGTGATGCAGGCGAGCCTCGAGAACATCTCGACCATCGGGACGAATCTGATGGGGCAGCTGAATTCGCTGAGCCAGAGTTCCGGAAACGACTGGCGACAGGATGCCGCCAGGCTTGGCAAGGGCGCTATCGAGGATATGGTGTCTACCCTGAACACGCGTTTTGCGGGATCATTCTTGTTTTCCGGCGTCGCCGAAGACGGGCAAAGCCTCTCGTCAGCTCTGGTCATTCTTGATGATATCGGAACCGCGATTGCCGGAGTGACGACTGCCGATGATCTGATCAACGCGATCGACAGTTGGTTTGCGGATACAGGCGGTGGATTCGAAACAATAGCCTATCTGGGCGACAACGGTGACGCCGCCGAACGGCGGATCGACGATCTGACGTCTATCAGGATCGATCTTCGCGGTGATGACCCGGCCCTTCGCGAGTTGATGGCGGGCGCGGCCCTTGCTTTTTTTGCCGAAGACCAATCGATCGTACTCTCGGATGCGGAGCGCGATGCGGTGATCGACCGGGCCAGCCAGTCCTTGTTCAGCGCCTCGTCGGGTGTTGCAGATCTGCGCGGCCGTTTGGGCGGGCTCCAGCAGCGGGTCGATGACGCGCGGGCCCGGCTGACGGCGGAGCAGACATCGTTTGGCTTGATGCGTAGCACCCTGCTGGCGGCGGATCCGTTCGAAACGGCAACCGCACTCGAACAGGTGCAACTTCAGCTTGAAACTCACTACGCTGTAACGGCCCGGCTGTCGCAGCTCAGTCTGACGAGGTATCTGTGATGTCTGCGTTCAGGGCGCTGCTATGCGGTGCGATCATGGGCTCTCTGCCGATCTACGCAATGGCGTCGCCGGTCCGGCTCAAGGATATCGTCGAATTTGACGGGGTCCGAACGAATGATCTGGTGGGTTATGGTCTTGTCGTCGGGCTGGATGGCACGGGCGACGGATTGAGAAACTCGCCGTTCACGGAAGAAATCATGACCAACATTCTCGAACGGTTGGGTGTCAACGTCACGGGGGAGCAGTTCCGACCGCGCAATGTCGCGGCGGTCCTCGTCACGGCCAGCCTGCCGCCGTTTGCCCGAGCCGGCAGTCCGATTGATGTCACCGTTTCGGCCATCGGGGACGCGTCGAGCCTGCGCGGGGGCACGCTGATCATGACGCCGCTGAACGCGGCCGATGGTGAAATCTATGCCGTGGCGCAAGGGTCGGTCATCTCAAGTGGAATCACCGCAGAAGGGGATGGTGCGCGGGTTACACAAGGTGTGCCGACTGCTGGGGTAGTCCCGGCCGGGGCACGCGTCGAACGGGAGGTCGCATTCGACTTCGCCGAGCTGGATACGATCAGGCTGGCGCTTCGAACGCCGGACTTCACAACAGCCAACCGCATCGAGAGTGCCTTGAACGCGGCGTTTCCGGGCACTGTTGCCTTGATGTTGGATGCGGGAACGGTCGAACTGAACATCGCATCGACGGGGGCCCTGTCCCCGGCGCATGCGGTGAGCCGGATTGAGAACATCGAGATCGAGCCTGAACGCCGCGCGCGCGTCGTGGTCGACCAGAGATCGGGGACGATCGTCATGGGGGAGGATGTACGCATCAGTCGGGTCGCCGTCAGCCAGGGCGGATTGACCATCCGGATCGCAGAGGAGCCGCTGGCCATCCAGCCCAACCCGTTCTCCCCCGGAGAGACTATCGTGGTCCCGCGCACCAGGGCCGATATCGAGGCAGAGCCCGGGATCGGATTGGCTGAAATCAGCGACGGCGCGTCCTTGTCCGAAGTCATAGAGGGTCTGAATGCTCTTGGCGTCGCCCCGAACGACATGATCGATATCCTCAAGAGCATCCGTGCGGCCGGTGCGTTACATGCCGAATTCATTGTCAGATGAAGAGACGAGAACGTCGATCCTGGAAGGCACAGTTGCTGAGAACCTCAGCTCTTGCTGCCGGAACGTTTTGCTGACGGTCCTAGAAATAGCTTTGAACAAGACTGCCTGCGATCAGGCTCCAGCCGTCGGCCACGACGAAAAACGCCAGCTTGAACGGAAGCGAGACGATGGCAGGTGGCACCATCATCATACCCATCGACATCAGGATGGCGGCAACGACGAGATCGATGATCAGGAATGGCAGGAAGATGACGAACCCGATCTGAAAGGCCTTAGCGATCTCTGATAGCAGGAATGAGGGAACAAGAACTGACAATGGTGCATCCGTTGCCGGGATTCGAGCTGGAAAATCGGGTCTCAGCGCTGCCAGCGTTTCGAACGTCTGGGCATCAACGCGGTTCGCCATGAAGCCGCGGAATGGCTCGATCGCAAGCATGAATCCGTCCTCGACCGCGATCTGACCCTCAAGTACCGGCTCGATTCCAAGGCGCCATGCCTCGATCATCACCGGTTCCATGACGAAGTAGGTGAGAAACAGTGCCAGCGTCACGATCAGCATATTGGGCGGGGATTGCTGCAGGCCGATTGCCTGGCGCAGGATCGCGAGAACCGTGACGATATAGGGAAAGCAGGTGATCATGACCAACAATCCCGGCACGAGGCTCAGCACCGTTATCAGGATCAGTAGCTGAACCGAGCGGGTTGCCAGGGCACCCTGGTCACTGAAATCGATGCCGAAATCCTGCGCGACTGCAGGGCCCGAGAAAAAGATCAGCATCGTGATGAGAGCAAGGCGCAACATCAGGCCGTTCTCACAGATCGTCGCCGGAAGGTCGGATCACTTCTGTCAGCCGGACTGCCAGTTGGCCGGGCTCGCCGCCATCCGCCTCTTGCAGTTCGCCACGCGCGATCAGACGCCCGCCAACATAAAGCTCGACCGGATCATCGACCCCCCGGTCCAGTGTCAGGACCGCATCTTCGCCCATCGCCAGCAGCTCCCGTATCGACGGGCGCGCATGGCCGACGGAGACCGTCACCTCGATCGGGACGGAGCGAAGCGGGTGGTTGTCGTTCATCGAGGGGTTGGACAGATGATCATCCATGGTCCGCGTACTCCGTTTGTGTTGTTGTCATTGCGCCGAGTATCGATCCGACCTCTTGCAGGACCGGTTGCAGGTCGATGACCGCTTCTTCACGGGCGGTGGTCAGGACCGCCTGAAGCGCGTCAAGCGTGTCATCGCTCTGCACCCGCACCGGCAGATCCCCGACATCCTCAACCAGTGACAGGAAGAGGGGTTCCAGTTCGGGCGTGACCCTCAGGTGAATGGGCTCGTCGATCAGGTGGGTCGCCATCTTTCGAAGGTGCGCGGAGACCAGCGGCACGAACGCTTCGCGGGCAAAGCCTGGGACGAAAGTCCCCACCAGCTCGTCGAACAGCGGGCGTAGGGTATCGAGGAGATGCGTCCGTGCCTCGTGATAGCCGAATGCCTGGTCATTCAACGACTGAACAAGCTGGGCAGACAGCTGGACCTGTTCCGCCTTCATGTCCTGCAGAGCCTGCTCGTATCCTGCCTCGAAGCCCGCCTGCCAGGATTCATCTGTCTCGGAGGGATCGGTGACGGACGCTGTCGCCCTGGTCTCGAACGTCTCGAGCAGTGCAGGCCGCCCCATCACGCGCGTTCCTTGTGATCGGGTTCCTCGATCCAGTCTTGCAGGATTTGAATGGTCTCATCCTGCCGTTCCTCGATCAGTTGCCTCAGTCGTGAGACCGGGTCTGCCTCGGAGGCAGGATCGCCCTCGATGAGCCGTCGGCCGTCCGTGCCGGCGGAACCGGCCCCGTCTGTTTGCTCTCTGGCTGGGGGAAAGATTTCCTGTCCTTGTTCAGGAACGGGTGCCGGCAGTGCGGTTGCGGTGCGGGAAGACAGGATCGGGCGCACCACGAACAGACCCAGGATCAGGGCGACGAGTGCCAGAACACCAAGCTGGATCAGGGTCATCATGTCCAGCGGCGGACTTGTCGAGGGCAGGGGCTCTGAGCCGATCGTGTCGGTCGCTTCGAACGGCAGCGACTGGATCGTGATCTCGTCTCCGCGCGCTTCGTCGAAGCCGACTGCCGAGCCGACAAGTTCACGCAGCGTATCAAGCTCCTCGGGGCTGCGCGGGCTTGTCTGGATCACGCCATTTCCGTCGCTCGTTGCGATGTCGTTCACCAATACCGCGACTGTCAGTCGCCGAATCGCACCCGGTTCCCGCAGGATTTCACGGCTTGTTTCCGACACCTCGAAATTGGTGAGGGACCGGGTCTGGCTATCCTGGCTGTTCGAGTTTCCACCATCTGCGGGCGCGTCGCCGGCAGGCAGGTTCGACGCGACTGTGACACCTGCCCCACCACTATCCTGAGCGTTGCTGGTGCGTTCCTCGACTTCGGTCGATATCGCGACGCGGCTGTCGGGATCGATCCGGCGCTCGATGATCGATTCGGTCTCCGTGATAGTTTCGACGGAGACTTCGACCACGGCATTCCCCGGACCGACGCGCGCGAACAGAAGCCGTTCGGCACGGGACCTGAGGTCATCGCTGATCGCCTGACCCGCGCCGCCCGGTGCCGGGTCTTCGCCGGTAATCAGGCCGCCGCTGGTGTCGATAACGGCCACATCGTCTGCCACGAGCCCGGAAACCGATGACGCGACAAGAAAGCGGAGGGCATTGGCCTGGGGTTGCGTCAGCGAAAGCCCTGTTGTGGTAACGGTGACGGCTGCGGTCGGGCGGTTCTCCCGCTGGAAGGGTCTGTTCGTGGGATTCGAGATATGGACACGCGCGGCGCGAATGTGTGGGCTTGCGATGATGGTCCTGGCGAGCTCGCCTTCCTTGGCACGCCAATAAGCGGCATCGAACATCTGGGAGGTCGTGCCAAAGCCCGACAGCGAATCAAGCAATTCATAGCCTTGCGCAGAATTTGCGGGCAGACCTTCTGCGGCAAGAGACATCCGAAGTTCATCGCGCTGGTTCGCCGGGACATAGATCGCGTCGCCCCGGACATCATAGGCAACCCCCCGCTGTTCGAGCGCCGTGATGACATCGCCCGCTGTGCGTTGTTCCAGCCCGCCATAGAGGAGAGACATCTGCGGTGCACCTGCTCCGCGGGACAGGCTGTAGACCGATGCTGCAACCGCAAGGACAGCCAGTACGATGACGATTCGGCGTCCAGCCGAAAGTTTGGACCAGGTGGAAGTGAGCGACTCCAAGGTATTCTCCTGAGCATCCGACGGCGTTTTGCACGTTTGGCCGATGATTGGAGGATCAGGCTTAAGAATCAGTTAGCCAGTTCGCGGCTATGACGTTCTGGAAACGGAACGAGGGAGCCGCAGATGGATGCCACCACAAACCCCGAAGACCAGAGTGTCGCGAAGAAATCGTCCAAGCTCCCCTTGCTGATCGGACTGATCCTCGCGATCGCAGGAGGGGCCGGCGGGTTCATGGCCGTCAGGTCGGGCATCTTCGGTGGTAGCGGCGACAATGCCGAGATCGCTGCCGACGCGGACCAGCCTGCCGAAGAGATGCCGGCCGCTGCTTTCGTGCCGCTTGATCCGATGGTGATCAATCTGCCTCCTGGATCGGATCGGCAATACCTTCGGTTCGCGGCCCAGATCGAGGTCATTCCCAGATATCAGGCCGAGGTTGAGGCAATGCGCCCGAGGGTTATCGATGTGCTCAACGGGTATTTGCGCGCTGTTGAACCGGGTGATCTTGAATCACCGGCCGCGCTGAACCGGCTGAGGGCCCAGATGCTCAGGCGGATACAGGTTGTCGTCGGCGATGGTCGCGTGCGGGACCTGCTCATTATGGAATTCGTGCTCAACTAAGGAGACATCACATGTCGATCATCGCAGATATCCTGCTGCTGGCGGGTGCCCTGGGCGCTGGGCTTTATTGTTTTGTGCTGTCCAACCGGCTGCGGCGCTTCACGGATCTGGAAAAAGGTGTCGGCGGTGCCGTTGCGGTCCTGTCGGCGCAGGTCGACGACCTCTCCAATGCGCTGTCGGCAGCCGAGGGAACCGCCGACAGTTCGGTCAGGACATTGACCGAAGTGAATGCCAGGGCCGAGGCAGCGGCAGAGCGTCTGGAATTGCTGGTGGCCTCCTTGCATGATCTGCCGGCCGCGACGCCGCAAAAGGATCCGTCAAATCCTTTCTTCGTGCGCCATCCCGCAAGCGGGGAGCTCGGCTGATGCGACGGCGTGCAAACCGGGGTGTCCTGCCCATCATCGCCGGGATGTTCATCATGTCCGCGGTTGTCCGGTTCGCCGGCGATGCCGCGCCGGTCCTTGCGCAGGACAGAACCGTCCCGGAAAACGAACAGCCCGCAGACATGATGGCGGATACCGCGGCCAACGAGGGGATGTCCCCGGCTGTCATCGACGCCTTGAGAGAGCGCGAAGCCCGGATCGCGGATCGCGAGGCGCGCCTTGCCGATCGGATGCAGGCCCTCGCCGTTGCAGAAGCGGAGATCACCGAAAAGCTCGAGGCCCTGAAGGCGGCGGAAGACAGCCTTGCCTCGCTCTTGGCCATCGCAAGTACAGCCGCCGAAGATGACTTGGGCCGTCTGACGCAGGTCTATGAAAACATGAAACCGCAAGAGGCAGCGGCCTTGTTCGAGACGATGGAGCCGGTCTTTTCAGCCGGCTTCATGGGGCGAATGCAGCCCGAGGCCGCCGCAGCCATCATGTCGAATCTTGAACCGCAGACAGCCTATTTGATCAGCGTGGTCCTTGCCGGGCGAAATGCGAATGCTCCTCGGGAATGACGGGCAAATCCCCAGGATGATGACGCTGCGTTAACGAGTCTCGTGCCAGATTTCCCATGACGTCGAAGATGGATTCTCGCCAAGGAGCCTGCCAGAAATGATTGGTCTGATCGGTATTGCAATCGTGCTTGTAATGGTATTCGGCGGATATCTTCTTGCCGGTGGCAAGATGGGCATCATCCTGAAAGCCCTGCCATTCGAAATGATCATGATTGGCGGTGCGGCCGTTGGTGCATTTGTCATTTCCAACGACGGATCAAGCATCAAGCACACGCTCAAGGACGTGGGTAAGGTCTTCAAGGGTCCGAAATGGAAACCGGATGACTATCGGGATTTGATGTGCCTCCTTTTCGAGTTGATCCGACTTGCCCGAGCCAATCCTGTCGGATTGGAGGAGCATATCGAAGGTCCGGCAGAGTCGAGCATTTTCGCAAAATATCCCAAGATCGTCGCTGATCGGGAAACCGTCGCGCTTATCTGCGATACATTGCGCTCCGCGACGATGAACTATGACGATCCGCATCAGGTAGAGGAAGTCCTCGAAAAGAGGATCGAGGCCAACAACCACCATGCGATGCATTCGACGCACGCGCTTCAGACGGTTGCGGATGGCCTGCCTGCGCTTGGCATCGTCGCTGCCGTTCTCGGTGTGATCAAGACCATGGCCTCGATCGATCAGCCCCCCGAGATTCTCGGAAAAATGATTGGCGGCGCCTTGGTCGGCACCTTTCTGGGGGTCTTCCTCGCTTATGGGCTGGTCGGGCCATTCGCAGCCAAACTGAAGACCGTTCTTGAGGATGAGGCCCATTTCCAACAATTGATCCGCGAGATCCTTGTCGCGAACCTGCATCAGCATTCCCCCAACATCTGTGTAGAAGTGGGTCGCCAGAATACCCCAACCCATATTCGCCCGAGTTTTGCCGACCTCGAAGAGGCCCTCAAGGCAACCAAGGATGCGGCATGATCCGGATCGCAATCCTGTTTACGATTCTGGCTGGCCCCGCTTTCGCGCAGACAGTGACGATCCGGTCCGGTGATCACGACAGCTTTGCCCGACTGGTCTTCGCGATCCCGGAGGGCACCGCTTGGGAGGTTGGTCGGATCGACGGCGGGATCGGTGTTCGGCTTCAGGACCTTCCGGATGGGATATCGATTGGCGGAATATTCGATCGGATCCCCCGCAACCGGATTGCGGATGCGACAATTGACGGTGATCTGGTGGCGCTTCGCTTGGTCTGCGATTGTTATCCGGACGCCTTCCTCTGGCAGAGCGATCGACTGGTGGTTGATATCGTGGACGGGCAATCCCCCTCCGATAATCCCTACGAGCGACAGCTGGTGATTGGCAGCGATCGGATACCGGTAGAGGAACTCCGTAGCGTCGCACTGCCTCTCTTGTTCTCGGACCGGGCGCGTCACGGCAATCTGGAAGAGGTGCTGCCATTCAACTTTCAGACATTTCGCTCGGGCCAGACGGTCGAAGATGCGCAGATTGCGGTGGTCTCCAGCATCGCCCGCGCCGCGACCGAGGGCTTCTTTGACCTGCCGATCGAGCCTGTTCAGCAGATGTTTGCAGAAGATGGCGCAGAGGATGGCGGTCAGCCCCGTGTCGTCGGGCTGGCTCCGGTCACGGATCCGATGTCCGAACTCGGCAACCTGTTGGGCCGCGAAGGCAGCCCCGGACTGGTGCTGCGCACTGCGTTGACCGATTCGATCACGTCGGATGGGGAAGATTCCCGGGAAACGCCGGCCTGTCTGCCAGAGAGAGTATTCGATGTCCCGAACTGGGGTGATGATCGCAGCTTTTCGGAGCAGATTTCTGAGCGCCGTGTGGCCCTGACCCAGGAATTCGATCGCTTTCCGCCCGGAGCCATCGAAGAGCTTGCGAGAACCTACATCTTCTTCGGCTTCGGGATCGAGGCACGGCGCGTGCTGACGTTGGACGGTGCGCTAACCGCTGAAAGGCTCCTTCTTGATGAACTGGCGCGCGTCGTTGACGGTGCAGACGTTCCCGGCGGGCGCCTCGCTCAACAGGTAGGTTGTGGCGGGGCGGCAGCACTATGGAGTATCCTTGCGGCTGGCACTGCTACCGATGCAGAAGATGTTGATCAGGGTGAGGCCATCCGCGCTTTTCGCAACCTTCCGAAGGCCTTGCGTGAATATCTGGGTCCAAGATTTGCCTCTCTATTCATTGATGCAGGCGTGCCGGAACGTGGGCAGGAAATCCTTGAATATGTAAACAGGGAGGACGGCCTTGCCCCGGTTGAGGTCGAACTGGTGCGGGCCGATCTGGACGCTGCCGCGGGGGAACCCTCCGCTCAGGTGGAACGGCTGGATGGTCTGGCAGAAGACAATGCTCGGATGCCTTCGGCAGCCTTGGCCGAGCTTCTGGAGCTCCAGACGGATTTGGGCGGCCAACCCCCCGTGGAGTTGATCGAGCTTGGGCAGGTCTACCTTCACGAAGCCCGACCCTCGGGCGGGGATGTCGCTCTTTCCGCTGCCGTCGTCCGGGCGTGGATCGCGCGTTCAGAAATCGAAATGGCAGAGCTTGTACTTGAGGAAACGATGCCACCCGACTCCGACATGTTTCGCCCGCTTGTGAACGAACTGCTGTCGGCAAAGGCCAGTCAGCTGACCGATCAGGAATTCCTGGAGTTTGCGCTCGCTGACCTGAATCCATTGCGGGGGTTACAGGTCGAGGACCAAATTGCTGCACGACTGATCGAGTTGGGTTTCCCTCAAGAGGCGCTGCGGTTCATCCCGCCCGGATCCGATCCCGACACCGAGCTGGAGCGTCGATATCTCCGTGCGTCCGCTCAGGCACAGTTGGGAAATGTTCAATCGGTCGAACAGGAACTTGAGGGCCTGCAGAATAATCGCGCCCGAGATATCAGGATCATTGCCCTGTCGCAGGTTGAGGATTTCCCAGCGGCTCTTGAAGAAACGCTGGCCAGTGAAAATCAGGAACAGACGGACGAGCTTGCTTGGCGCGCCGGCGACTGGGAGGTTCTCGAGATGACCGAAGACGAACTCTTCCAATCCGTTTCGCGACTGGCGCAACAGCCAACATTCCTCGCTCCAAATCTTGCGGAACTCGAGGCCCGGAGTGCCTTGCTCGAGGATGCGGTTCGTACGCGTGAAATGGCCCAAGACCTGCTGGGCAGATTTTCCCTCGACGATTCAACTCGCGACACGGATTAGTGGCAGTTTCGAAAACGGTTAACTCCAAATTAGGAAGACTTGGCTCAATTTCGAATTGATTTGGAGAATAGGAGATCTCGATGCTCGAGAAGCAAGCGTGGATTGGGGAAAACAGATAGACATCTGTTTTTTCCAAAATTCTCTGCCAATGAGTGTGTTTGGAAAGCCGATGATAGCATTTATGTCTATTTCGGGTTCGGGAAAGAAACGTACGGAAGCTCAGAAACTTGTGCCGTGAAAGATACAATTTAATCCTTCCGTAAATATGTCTCGCGTATTTCCTGAGAAAGGAAGAAGATGCCATCGATCTCTGCAAGACATATCTTCCAACCGACCGTTCTACTTGCGCTTGCCCTCATGGCGATCATCGTCATGATGATACTTCCGATGCCCTCTTGGGTTCTGGATCTTGGTCTGGCGCTGTCATTCGCGCTGGCAATCCTCATCTTCACGGTCACGCTTTTCATTGAACGGCCGCTGGATTTCTCTGCCTTTCCGACGATCCTTCTCGCCTCGCTGATGCTTCGGCTTTCTCTCAACGTGTCGTCGACAAAACTCATCATCGGAGAGGGCCATACCGGCACCGATGCAGCCGGCGAAGTGATCGAGGGCTTTGCCATGTTTGTCATGGGTGGCTCGACGCTTCTTGGAATTGTCGTGTTCTGCGTGCTTCTGATCGTGAATTTTGTCGTGATCAACAAAGGCGCGACGCGAATGGCAGAAGTCGGCGCCCGATTCGCGCTTGACGCCATGCCGGGAAAACAGCTCGCCATCGATGCCGACGTGGCGGCGGGGGCCATTGATCACGAAGAGGCAAAACGTCGAAGAGAGACTGAGCAGGCAGAAACGACTTTCTTCGGTTCGCTCGACGGCGCATCGAAATTCGTCAAGGGTGATGCCATTGCCGGGTTGTTGATCACAGCGCTCAACCTCGTCGTCGGTCTGATCATCGGACTTTTCATTCACGATATGCCCGTGGCCCAGGCCTTCGAAACCTATTCGATCCTGACTGTTGGCGATGGCCTCGTGAGTCAGATCCCGGCCGTGATAATCTCGATCGCCTCGGCCCTGTTGCTGGCGCGCGGCGGTGCGCGGGGCGTCACCGATATGGCGCTGGTTGAGCAGTTGGGCCGGCATCCCGCCGCACTCGCGACGGTGGCCGCGCTGATGGCGCTCTTTGCGCTTGTGCCGGGACTTCCTTTCCTACCGTTCATGCTGGGCGCGGCCTGTCTGACCGCGGGTGCCATACTCGTCTCACGACGGACAAAGGTCGTGCCTGATGACGCGACGGGGGCATCGTCATCAAAGGCGGCCCGGCCGTCGGAGGCGTCGCTTGGCGACCTGCTTGACATAGATGACGTTCATGTCGAGTTCTCGCCTGACCTTATCGACATGATCCTCGATCCTGCGACAGGTCTCGACGCCCGAATCGCGAATATGCGCAATCATGTCGCGACAACGTATGGCCTTCTCCTTCCCGAGATCCGGCTGACCGACAATGCCTCGCTTCCGGTCAATACCTACACGATCCGCATCCATGGCGTGGAGCAGGTTCGCGACAGTCTGAGGCCTGGGCAGTTGCTTGTCCTTCTGCCCGAAGCCACTTCTCCGGAACTCCCCGGTGAACCGGTGAGAGAGCCCGTCTACGGCGCGCCGGCCCGGTGGATTTCAACCGATCAGCAGGATCGGGCCGCGACCCAGGGTCTGACGACGGTCTGGCCATCAGAGGTTTTGGCAACCCATCTTCTTGAGGTTATCAGACGCAATCTCGGTCGGCTGCTGACGCACAAGGCACTTCGGCGTTTGCTGGATGAAATGGTGAACCTTTCTGAACCCTCGAGAAGTGCCGCCAATCGCAAACTCCTGGACGAATTGATGCCGGACAAGGTCCCTTCGGATGTCCTGTTGGCGGTGGCACGACTGCTGCTGGACGAGGCGGTTTCGATCAGAAACCTGCCGTTGATCATCGAGGCAATCGCCGAGGGCCGGCAATCCCGCAACACCGCCGAGGCGCTGGCCGAACATGTCAGGCAAAGGCTGGGGTTCCAGCTTGTGGCGGAGCTGCGTCGGGATGACGGAACGATCCCGCTCGTTCAGCTGGCCCCCGAATGGGAAGAGCTGTTTCAGTCATACCAGGTCAATTCCGAAACCGGGCAGCCCGACGTGGCCTTGCCCCCGGATGATTTCAATCGGCTTGCCACATCCCTTGCCGAGAAACTCGACGGTGCGGCTGAACGGGGGACGTATCCTGCCGTCGTGACCTCGACCCGCCGAAGACGGTTCCTCCGCACGCTCATGAAGGCCAAGGGGATCCCCAATCCCTGCATGTCCTTCGAAGAGATCGGGGTCGAAGCCCGCCCTGCGCTGGTCGGGCTCGTTCCGGCATGATCGAAGACCTGATGGCGACACTCTCGCTGGCCGAGGGCGCCGCATGGTCGGCATTTGTCGTCTTTCTGCGTGTCGGTGCCATGATGGCTCTTCTTCCGGCTTTTGGCGAGACAGTGGTCCCCGTTCGGGTGCGCCTTGCGCTGGGCCTGGCCTTCACGGCGATCATCTGGCCTGCAATTCAAGCGGGGCTGCCGGCGCAGCCGTCAGGCGCGATCGGTCTTTCGGGTTTTGTGTTGGCCGAAACTGGGACCGGGGTCTTCCTTGGCCTTGTCCTGAGGCTATTTGTGATCACCCTTCAGGTCGCAGGAACGATTGCCGCCCAGTCGACGTCGCTTTCGCAGATTTTCGGTGGTACGGCCGGAGCGGATCCATTGCCGGCGATGGGGCACGTTCTTCTGGTGGCTGGTTTGGCACTGGCGGCGCTGCTGGATTTGCATGTGAGGGTGGCCCAGTTCCTCATCTTCTCCTATGAATTGATCCCGGCTGGCCACATGATTTCACCGCAGATCGTGGCCGAGGCCGGCGTCGCGGAGATTGGCCACAGTTTTGCGCTGGCCTTCACTCTTGCGGCACCGTTTCTGGTCGCGTCGCTTCTCTATAATGTCACGTTGGGCGTCATCAATCGCGCCATGCCGCAACTCATGGTGGCGTTCGTCGGCGCACCGGCGATCACCGCGGGAGGGCTGTTCCTTCTCCTTCTGACCGCGCCCGTCATCGTCGGCCTGTGGTCGGAGGAATTGTTTGGATTTCTGCGCGCACCGTTCGGGCCACGCTGATGAGCGACGACGCCAACCAAAACGACAAGCAATATGAACCAACCCAGAAAAAGCTCGATGATGCGCGAAAGAAGGGTGAATTCGCCAAGTCAGCCGATCTGACCACAGCCGCCGGTTATGCCGGGTTTCTGCTGGTGTCATGGGCGGTCGGATCCTCCTCGTTGCTGAACTTGGCCAGTGGGTTGCGCAACATGCTGGACCACTCCGAGGCGATCGCATCTGAGTTGTTCACCGCACGGTCGAGCCCTGTTATCGGCGGATGGATCCGTGAACTTGGTGGCGCATTGTCGCCATGGGTTCTGGTTCCGGGCCTTGTGGCGCTTCTTGTGGTTCTTGCCCAACGAGGCCTTGTCTTCGCGCCTGAGAAATTGAAACCGCAGGCCTCCCGACTGTCGATCATCAAAGGGTTCGGCAACAAGTTCGGTCGACAGGGTCTGTTCGAATTTGCCAAGAGCTTTGCGAAGCTGTCGATCTATTCTGCTGTTCTCGGCGCATTTCTTGTTCTTCAGGCCGACGAGATCCTCGGCGTCTTGTATCTTTCACCAGCCATCGCGATGGCGCAGTTTCTCAAACTCACCCTTTTGCTCGTCAGCGTCGTTCTCGTAATCGCACTCGTGATCGGCCTGATCGATCTGGTCTGGCAACGCGCGGAACATCTGCGCAAGAACCGGATGTCGCGCAAAGAAATGACGGATGAACAGAAGGAATCCGAAGGCGACCCGATGATGAAGCAGCAGCGGCGACAGAAAGCCGTATCGCTTGCGATGAACCAGATGCTGGCAGATGTCCCCGAAGCAGACGTCGTGATCGTGAACCCGACTCATTATGCGGTTGCCCTGAAGTGGGAACGGGCCTCGGGTCGGGCACCTGTCTGCGTGGCAAAGGGGGTGGATGCTGTCGCCGAGCGCATTCGCGCACTTGCCAACGAGGCCGGCGTGCCGATCCGGTCTGATCCACCGACGGCGCGCGCGCTTTATTCAAGCATCGGTCTGGGTGACGAGATCACCTCGGACCATTACCGGGCCGTCGCCGCGGCCATTCGATTTGCCGAAGGATTGAAGCGGAGGGCCCGAACATGACGCGACGGTCTCAGCTTGAGCGGCTTCGTCCGCTGATCGATGCGGAATACCGCTCAAGGCAGAGCAGCCTGGCCAAGCTGAAACAGCAAGAGGAGGAGCTTCAGCAACGATTGCGCGACCTGTCGGGCCGCCATGCGCAGACTGGCGAAGGCGAACTGGTTGATCCAGCAAGTCTGGCCGGCGCCGATCTGAGGTGGCAGGCTTGGGCCGAGATCCGTCGCACAGAAGTCAACCAGCGGATCCTCCGCTTGAGGATCGATCAGGAGCGGGCGAAAGCTGAATTGCGTCTGTCGTTCGGTCGCAAGTCCGCGATCGACGCGTTGTGCAAATCTACGAAGAAGCCCGGGGCGCGCTGATCCGAAACCGGGGATCGGGACAGATCTAGACTAGACGTCTTGCCGAACCATTTCGAGGATCAGAACGTCGCTTGCCTCGGGGCCGATAGAGTCGCGCGCGGCGCTGCGCAAGGCGTCGCGCAGGGTTCTCATGTTCGAGTTCGACGTGAAATTACCTTCAAAGCCACCAAGGTTCGCATGTTCGAACAAGACCTGCAGAAACGCATCGCGAAGCTTGGGCTCTCGTTCAAAAACCAGCTCCTGTTGTCCGAATGGCACTTCGACGCTCAGCGAGACGACCACAAGGCTGGCCACCTTTTCGTCCCGGACAACCGGAACGACGAACTGGTTGTTGAGGCGGGCATAATCCTTTTCTCCGGTCGAGACGTCCGCGTTGCCGTTTTCGGCCGAGGCGTCGGCAATCTGGTTGTTTTCGCCGATCCCGGGGCCACAAGGATCTGTGATCGCCATGTCCGGAAGGTCGGGCTCAGGCGGAAAGAGGATCATTCCCGCGCCCACGCCGCCACCGACGCCAAGCAACAGGAGAATCACGGGCAAGAGAAGTTTCATCGGTTTTCCTCAGAACGGCAGCAGGATATCTGCGACCTGTTGGCCCCAGCGTGGTTGTTGAACATCGGAGATCTGGCCCTGCCCGCCATAAGAGATTCGGGCAGATGCGATCTTGTCATAAGTGATTTCGTTCTGTCGGCTTACGTCGGCAGGCCGCACGAAGCCCGAGACGAGCAGTTCCCTCATCTCGAAATTGACCCTGACCTGTTGTTGGCCTTCGATCGACAGAACACCATTGGGCAGGACATCTGTCACCGTTGCGGCGATCCGCAGGGTAAGTTGTTCATTCCTGGCAACGGATCCGTTGCCGCTGAATGCGCTGGCCGAATTCGTCTCGACACCGGGCTGGATGCCGAGGCCGTCCGGCAGGACCTCGTCGGCCCGCTGGGGGATTCCGAGGAATTCACCTATGTTCAGGCTTTCGCTGCCGCTTCGGGAGCGATCGCTCGAGTTGCTGATCTGCGCGCTGTCGTCGATCTCGATGACGACTGTGAGGATATCGCCGCGCTGCATGGCGCGCCTGTCACCAAGAAGCGACCCACGCTCACCTGTCCACAGTGACGCGGTTGTGGGCAGAGGCTGTTCCAGAAGGCTCAGAGGATCCTGAAGCGCGGGGGTGACCATGGCCGTGTATTCGGCCGAGATTTCGGCAGGTTCCAGCGGCGGTGGCGTTCCCAGCCCCTGTTGGGTGGTGCAGGCGGCGCCAAGGCACAATGCGAGGCTTCCGGCGAATTTTTGTCGCATCAGATCTCCTGTCACTGAGCGGAGACATAGGCGGTGCCATCCTGGGCCACCCGCGCTGTCACGGTATTTCTTGATGAGATGTTCATCACGCGGATGAACTCTCCGGCACCGGCACGCTCCAGCGCGCGGCCCTCGGTCGAGATCATCAGGGCACCACCCTGGTAGACCAGCGGAATGATGTCGTTGCGATCCACGACCGCAGGGGCTGCGATATCGCCCGTTCTGATGGGGCGTCCGGCATACAGGGCGATCCGCGCCTCCTGGCCGATCACGATTGCCGGGTCGGCGATTGCGCCGGGCACGGTCTGATCGATGATCGCCAGATCGGTCTCCATGATGAGCGACTGCGCAGGGATCGTGCGTGCGGCGACAACAGTCTCGGCCTGGCTTGCACTGCCGGCGATCAGGGTCAGGGCGACGATGCGGATCATCTGATCTGGACCATCGCGCTCAACATCTGGTCGGCGGCGGTAATCACCTTGGAATTCAGTTCATATCCGCGCTGGGCCTCGATCAGGTCGGTCACTTCCTTGACGGGATCAACGGAACTGTCCTCGAGAAACCCCTGCCGCAGGGTCCCGAGGCCATCTATCCCCGGCGTATTGACCAAGGAAGGCCCGGATGCGCCCGTCTCGACGAAGAGGTTCGAGCCGATTGCCTCGAGACCGCGTGGATTCGAGAATCCGGCCAATGTGAACTGACCTAAGAATTCCGGCTCAACCCGATCCTGGAAGAAGGCATAGATCTCACCTTCCGCATTGATCGAAATCGAAAGGGCATCTTCAGGAATCGTGACATTGGGCACGACAGGATAGCCGTCTGACGTCACGATAAGCCCGTCGCCCGTGCGCTTGAGACCGCCATCCCGCGTATAGGCGGCACGACCGTCCGGCAGCGTCACCTCGAGGAATCCATCGCCTTCGATCGCGACATCAAGATCGCCGCCGGTCGAGCTGAGCGCCCCTTGCGCCAGAATGACCGAGACCGAGGTCGCCCTGACGCCCAGGCCAAGCTGCACACCGGTTGGAACGATCGTCCCGTCAGAGGCGTTGATCGTGCCCGGGCGGGTCACCTGCTGGTAATGCAGATCGGCGAATTCGGCGCGACGGGCGTTATAGCCCGTGGTGTTCATGTTCGCGAGGTTGTTGGAGATGACCTCGACACGGGTTTGTTGCGCGGACATTCCGGCCGCTGCGATCTGTAGGGCTCTCATCGGTTCAGGTCTCCGGTTTGATGTGACGGTCTAGCGGTGGATGTCGCGGATCATGTTTCGGATGCGCTGATCCTCCAGATCGAGAAAGCTTTGGCCGAGTTCGTAGGCGCGCTGCACCTCGATCATCCGGGAGACTTCAAGGATCGGATTGACGTTCGATTGTTCGAGAAACCCCTGAACAAGATGGGCAAGCGGCGCAGGTCCGACACCCGCATCGGCGCGGAACCGAACGCCGTCTTCCCGGACAAGACCATTGGGATCCTCGGGCAGGTAAAGGCCGATCTGGCCGATCGGCTGACCATCGGCGGAGATCGTTCCATCCGACGCAATCGCGACGCCCGTGACCCCCTGCGGAACAAAGACCGGTGCGCCGCCGGCATCCAGCACCGGATAACCGTCCGCCGTGACAAGATCGCCGTTCTCGTTCGGCGTGAAATGTCCGTTGCGCGACAGGCGTTCACCTTCCGGCGTCTGCACAAGAAAAAACCCTTCGCCTTCGATGGCAAGATCGAAGGTGCCCCCGGTTCGCGACAGGCCGCCCTGTTCGAACGAGGTGTCGCGACCCTGCGCGAGCGGCATCGACAGGGAGGCATGGTTGCGGCCAAGCCGGGTGACGTGTTCTGAAAAGATCACGCCCTCGGCCCGATAGCCCGTCGTCGAGGCATTCGCGATATTGTTGGCGATACTGCGCAATTCCGACATCAGTCCCGATTGCCGTGTCAGCGAGGCGTAGGTTGCGTTTTCCATGGGTCAGGCTCCGGCTACGATCGGGATCAGCATGTCCCTGAACAAGGATACGAGCGCTTCGGTCATGAAACTCATCGTCATCCAGAAGACGATCACGATGGCTGCCAGTTTCGGGACGAAAGTCAGCGTCATCTCCTGGATGGAGGTCAGTGCCTGAAACAGGCCGACGACAAGGCCCGCCGCCAGGGCGACTGACAGGATCGGCAGGGAAATGAGCGTAGCGACCCACAGCCCCTGTTTCATCGTGTCGTAGAATATGGCCTCTGGCATGGATCAGACCGGCATCCGGAGGATTTCCTGATAGGCTTCGACCACCTTGTTCCTGATCGTGACTGCCGTTTCGACGGCCAGCTCGGTCTGGGTCAACGCCTGAACAAGCGCGTGTGGATCGGCCCCCGAAGTCATTGCCTGCATCGCGATGGTCTCGCTTTCCTGCAAGGTCGCGGCAAAGTCGGACGCGGCATTCCCAAGCGTCTGACCGAGGGCGGAACCGGCATCCGGTTCGGGCCGGGTAACGGTCCGGTTCGCGTCATAGTTCCGGGCGGCGAGGATTGAATTCAGGTCCATGTGTCAGTCTCCTATCTGCGCAAGAGTTCCATGAGCGAGGTCGACATCTGTCGGACCTGATCAAAGACCTTGAGGTTTGCTTCGTAGCTTCGCGACGCCTCGCGGGCGTCGGCGATCTCGACGAGAAGATCGACATTCGATCCCTCGTAGTGGCCGGTGTCATCCGACAGGATGTGGGAAGGGTCGTAGATTAGTCCCAGCTCGGAGCGATCGAGCATGACCGGGCCAAGTTCGACCCGGCCGGTCTGGCCCCCCGTCGCGAAATCTCCTTCGAATTCGACCATCTTGCGCCGATAGCCCGGAGTGTCGCTATTCGCGATATTTTCAGAGACATAGCGCATTCTGGAGGCTTGGGCGTTCATCCCGCTCGAGGCGATGCCGAGTGCGTCGCTGAATTCTGTCATTTCATCGGGCCTATCGTGCTGCGGACGATCGTCATCGCATGCCGGTAGATGGCTAGCGCGCGGCTGTGTTCACGCGCGGCATCCACGCTTTCGAGCATTTCGAGTTCGAGCGAGACCGAGTTTCCATTGGGCGAGGGTTCCACCTCCGCGCCTTTGGGCGCAGCTGCGGATGATGTGGCGCTGCCTTGAAAATGTGAGACTCGGGTGGTCCTGAGCTGACCCACGGCGTCGGCCCGGTAGTTTTCGGAAAACCGCGCAATGCGCGTGGCCTCATACCCCGGCGTGTCGGCGTTCGCGACGTTCATGGCCACGTTGGCCTGCCGTTTCCCGGCATGAGTGGCCATTTGGCCTGAGACCCGGAACAAATCTAGATTCTGATACATCGGGGCTTCTCCCTCGACTGACTGCAAGGAAGCCTTAAGCGTGATTCCTTAAGAACGGGTTGTTGCGTCCAACTCGAAAGGAAAGTTCGTGCCCTCGACGATATTTGAAGGAATGACCCGCGCGATCTCAGAGCTTGAAACCGTTCGTCCGGTCGGGCGTGTCACGGGGGCAAGCGGTGCGCTTGTTCAGGTGTCGGGGTTGTCCGGGGCTGCACGCTTGGGTGATCGCGTTTCGTTGGGTCTGTCGCAAACGCGCCGTACCGGCGAGGTCGTTCGGATCACGACAGGCGGCCTTTCGTGCCTCTTGGAGGGCGCCGCGGATGGGGTGTATCTGGGTGACCCGGTTGTTCTTTGCGCAAGACGCGCTTTTGCCCCGAACGACAGCTGGATCGGCCGCGTGGTCGATCCGGATGGCCGGCCGATTGATGGCCGACCTCTTGTACCGGGCGCGCATCCCCGCGACTTGAGGACCAACGCCTTGCCCGCGCGGATCAGGCGGCCGATGGGTGACCGCCTGGCAACCGGTCTTGCTGTGTTCGACACGCTTCTGCCCATTGCGCGTGGGCAGCGTCTGGGCCTGTTTGCGGGCTCAGGCGTCGGGAAATCGACCCTGCTCGCCGATCTTGCGCGAGGGGTCGATGCCGATGTCATCGTCATCGGGCTCGTCGGAGAGCGGGGCCGTGAGGTCCGGCATTTTGTCGAGGATGTGCTTGGCCCGGAGGGGATGGCGCGATCTGTCGTCGTGGCCGCAACCTCCGACAAGTCGCCGCAACTCAGACGCCGGTGCGCCTGGGCCGCGACCTCGATCGCAGAGCATTTCCGGGACGAAGGGAGACAGGTTCTCCTATTGATCGACAGTGTGACCCGTTTCGCCGAGGCCCATCGGGAGATCGCCGCCACAGCAGGCGATTCGTCCATGCTGCGCGGCTATCCTTCCAGCACAGGACCAGAGATCGCAGCACTCTGCGAACGCGCTGGCCCGGGCAGCGACACGATGGGCGACATCACGGCCATCTATTCAGTCCTTGTCGCGGGATCGGACATGGATGAACCGATCGCCGACATTCTTCGCGGTGTTCTCGATGGCCACGTCGTGCTGGATCGCGACATTGCCGAACGCGGGCGGTTTCCTGCGATCGATCTCTTGCGATCGGTCTCCCGGTCATTGCCGGTCTGTGCGAGTCCGGCGGAAAACACCTTGATTGCGCAGGCCCGGCGACATCTTGGCGTCTATTCCCGTGCCGAACTGATGATCCAGTCGGGCCTTTATACCGCGGGGAGCGATCCTGATATTGATGCAGCCATCGCCTGCGCCGGACCACTGGAAGCATTCCTGACAAAGCGCGGTGCCACTTCGCCGTCACTGGTGTTCGATGACCTCAGGCGGGCGCTTTCGGCTTCCTCTCAGTCGGAACGACGGCCCACTCCGAAGCAGGTTCGGCGCTTTATCCAAAACTGATCCGGGATGACTGCAAGAGGCTGAGCGCGACAGATCCGTTCGACAGTGACGAGATACCGTCAGCCTGAGACCGAACAAGGAACAACCTTGTCAGCGTTTCCTGAGTTTCCGGTGCGTTGAAATCCGAGAAGGATTCGATCCCGAATGTTGCGCGCGACCGATCCCGGAAGGTTTCAAGCTGCAGGTCGATGTCGATCTGGCCAAAAGACGACGGCAATCCAAGTGCCGTTTCGAAGGTACGTCTCAGTGGTGGGTTGCCCATCATGGAAAACCATTGTCCGTCGTCCGACAGGTTCTGATCGAATATGTCCGACAGCCCGTTGGCAAGGCTGAGCGCGAGGCGCATATCGCCATCCTGCTCTCCGACGGCGAGTTCGAATTGCCGGGTTTCGTAGCGATCGATGATCTCACCGGCAAAGCTTGAAAGCGATGTTCTAGGTCCGAGATTGCCGAATCCGAAGGCTTCGGCGAATTGTCGGTAGCGTTTGTCGGTGAGGCGATTGGCAAGGGCATCATCCGATATGGTGCCGTCTTCCAGAATCTTCTGGATGAAGGCCTTGCTGTTGATGTCCTCGTCAAGACCGAACGCACCGAGGGCCACTTCGAGCAGACGCCGGTTGCCGACAAGGTCCTCGGCAGTGCGTATGGTCGAGATTTCCTCGGCGAAATACTCTGTCGCCCGCTTGATGACGATGCTTTCGACAAAGCTGGTCTTCTGCGCCTCCATCGTGCGTTCGAGAAACCGCCAGCCGGCAAAGCCGGACAGGGGGATGACTGGCTGGAAGGTCATGACGTCTTCCTCGCCAGTTCGAACAGCTTTTCCTCCCTTGGAAGAAGCGTTCGCAGGTTCTTCATTGCGCGATAGAAATCACCCTCTTCGACAAATCGGTGTGCATCACGCAGGAGCGTCAGGCTGCATTCGTCATTCAGCGCGTGCATGAGTTGGGAAATCCCCTGGCACAATTGTCGGCTACCGGTGTCTTCCGGCGCATCCCCCGACAGGATCAACTGGGCGATGTAACAGACCCGGCGGACCGGAGTGTTGGCCTCGCCCGGGCGTATGGCATCCCGCAGGCGAAGGATGTTTGCGTTCGGCGAAACGATCGACAACCGGGAACGACGCTCTCCGTTTTCGATGACCGCTCCATTGATCAGGACCCGCTCTCGAGGTGCAAGCTTCAGCACAAGCCCCCCCATCAGTTTGCGCGCCTGTCGTCTGCGGCCTCGTCCGGCCCTTGATGACCTGCGAGTCCGCGCATCACAGCCGCATTTATCTCGATCAGGCTGTCGGCGGTGCCTTCACCGCGCAGAATCTTGCTGGTCTGGAGGTCCGTGAATTCGGCGAGATAGAAGATTTGGGCCCGCAGGGTTTCGGGCAACGCATTGTCCGGGTCGGCGACATCGGCCGCGAGGATCGTCCAGAGCGTCCGATTCTCGTGCAGTGCGGCGACGAGAGACGGAAACTCTTTCGCGCCCGCTGCGGAGTGTTTCTTCAAGCGGCTTATGACATTGACGAAGGCCTGATACTCGACGGATCTGGCGTTCTTGGTGGGGGAGTGGGCAGGGCCATAGGCTCGGCGCGCCTGTTCGATAGCGTTCACGTGCTTTCCTTCCGGAGCGATAAGAGAACGGTGAGCGGGTTTTCCGCCCGATCTGCGCGAAAAGACGGGGCAGGAGTGGGCCGGTCGAATCCGGCCCCTCCCTTTCCATCACCGTTACCGGAACAGAGACAGGATCGTCTGAGGTGCCTGATTCGCGATCGAAAGCGACTGCACGCCCAGCTGCTGTTGCACCTGAAGTGCCTGCAGTTTCGCCGACGCCTCTTCCATGTTGGCATCGACCAGAGTGCCGATGCCGGATTTCATCGCATCAACCAGCTTGCCGACAAAGACATTTTGATCCTGCAAGCGGGCGGCGGAGGCCCCCAGAGCGGCTGCTCCATCGATTGCCGTTTGCAGGAACGTTTCCAGTTCACCGAGAGCCGTTGCTGCGGTGGCAGTGTCGGTGATGGCGGTCAGGTCCGCAGCCAGATCGATATCGGCCTCGAAGTCGACCGTGTCGACGCTGATCGTCGTGGCGGTCGGCGCGCCGGTGCCGACACGGTCAAGCGAACTCAGAACAGTGAGACTGGTTGCGCCGTTCCCGTCGATATCACTCGCCAAGAGGTTCGCGCCATTGAACTGCGACGCGCCGATGACCGATGCCACCTGGGCGGCCATCTCGTCCATGTCCGCCTGAATCTTGGCGAAGTCAACGTTCTCGCTTTGCGCGGAAACGGCAAGTTCCTTCATGTCCTTGAGGACTTCGACGATCTGTTCGGCCCCTGCGGAGGCAACCGCAACGGTGGATTCGCCAAGAGAAAGGCTGTCTGAGATCGCCTTGAAGCCGGCGACGTCGGATTCCATGACCTTCGAGATGGCCCACAGCGCGGAATTGTCCTTCGCGGTGGCGACTTCCTTGCCGGTGGAGATCATGTCCTGGGTCTTTGCCAGGTCTGCATTGATGGACTTGAGCGTTTGAAGCGCGACCATCGCGCCGTTGTTTGTCAGAATGCTGGACATCAGAATTGGTCCTTGTTTCGTGCGCATTTTGCGCAGGGTTTCGAAAACCCGCCTTCGGGCGGCTCGGGTCGCCGTTCTGACGTTCAACTGCCGCTTCCGCGATCAGAGAGTATCCTCCTGGATGTGAAGGCAAACTGTGCTTCAGAGCTGAACGAAGTCTTAATGCGCGGGGTTAATGCCATTAGGCTTTTCGGCAAATTCTACGGGTCTAGACCTTCCGTTCGAATCCGGATGGCGCCCCCCCGACCACGTTTCTTCCGCCGTATTTGTCATATGCCTGGAAGCCCCCCCTTTGCCCTTCGATCGCATCGATATCGCCGCGGGCAGATCGGACCCCGCTGATCGCCATGGCAAGCAAGGTCTGGTTCCGATCCAGCTTGCGCCGAAGTTCGCCGGATTGCGCCAGGTCCGCAAAGACAGCTTCGTTTTCCAACAGCGCGAATTTGCGCGAAGAAAGCTTGGCGAGAATGGCGTAGTCGCCCGACAGCAGGGCATTGTGTTCGGCGTCAAGCAGGCTGTTCAGATCATGATGAGGATCAGGCATCCGGCTGCCTCTTGAGGGCATCAAAGATCGTTTCCGCCAGTCCGATACCGCCTGCCCGCGCGATGCGATCGGCCTGTTCCTGAACAAGCAGCGAGGCGAACTGCTCCTCCCCGTGGCCGCCTCCGAAGGCGTCGCGTGGCATGCCCATACCGGCACTCTTCAGCATTTCGGCGAGAAAACTTGCCTCGAGACGGATGGCGGCATCCTTGAGATCCGCCAACCGCTGATCGGCATTGTTCAGGTCGGGCGTGCGCGCCGGATTCTGGCTTGCGCCGGTGAGTTCCATGAAAGTCTCCAATTCAATCTTGTTTGGTCGATTAGTCCCCATTTCGGTAAAGAATGAGTAAGCTTCTTGGTGAAGTTTGATCCGGGCAACTCATTGAACGGAGTCCGGATGTTCTCATTTCCTGGAAGGGGCGATCTGTCGGGTTCGGATGGGACTGGCCTTCAAAAGGGGCCCGTCGCCCGCAATCTCGATAAGGGGGATGCGACTGCCTCTGCGGGCCAGATGGATCCGGCACGGTTCCGGTCGATGGTCGATCGAACAGATCCCGAGTATGTTTCCATGGATCAAATGCGCAAAGCAGCGCCAGATTCTCGGTCACCTGCGCCCACAGCGGACGGGAGTTTGGTTCCACGAGCGAGCCTGGCGTCTTCTGACCACGACGGAACTGATGAAACCTCCCTCTTCGATGGCGCGGGGGGGGCTTCCGACCTTGACGGAACAGACGAATCCTTCGACGTCGAGATGGAAACCGACATCTTCCCTGCGCCCGCATCAGACACTGAACCGGTATCCGGACAAGACCCGTTGGTTCCTTTGCCGTCAGGTGCCGCTCCGGAACTGGCAATACCGCTGCCTGTCGAGGTTCTTGAGGACAAGTCGAGACCCTTCGGTGGGGATGCCGGTCAAATACCGCTACTGAAGGGCAAAGATACCCTGTTGGATGGACAGGTCTTCGGGCTGACTGCTCAGGGTGGCGACACTGCCGTCAGACGTGAACAGACCGATCGCATTGCAAATCCGGGGCTCCAATTCGAACACCCTAACAACAGGCGCCATACTCTCGGACCTGGCTTGCTGACCGAAGAACCCAGCGAAGTGGCCTTGGCCAGAATTGCGAACTCGGGTTCTGATGACCGTGTTTCGAATGCTTCGCGGGGTGGTCACGACGTGCGAACGTCTCTGCGGCTGGAACATATCGAATGGCGTGCCGAGCTGGCGAATTCGGTCGTTGCGGCTCACGTCAAATCTCCAGACGGCCCGGTGTTCAAGGAAGGGAGGCCTGTCGAACTTCCGCGGCCTCCGGCCGTCGTTGAAAACCCAGTGTCAGATATGGATCCACCGGGCCAGTTTGTGGCCAAGTCTCCGTTCGTCAATTCCGCGGTTGTCCAGCACAGCGGAACGCTCAGATCGGAGGACCGCGCCCAGCCAGCAACAATCAGACCATTTGCTGCCCCATACGACAGCATGGCGCGTGTATCGTCGGCCCGGGAACCGGCGCTGCCGCTCATTGAGGCGTGGGCCCCAACAGCAGGGCGGGCGGCGCCCGAGCTTGCGACGTCCCAAACGACATCGGGCAGATCAGACGCCCGGGTTCCTGTCTTGCGGGAATCGAACAAGCGTTCTGATACTGCGGCAATCCACGTCTCCCATGCCGCGCCCAGTGGCTCAGGATCACCATGGTCGCACTCGAATCCTGCTCAAATCTCCGCCGCTACCCCCGCCGCTGGAACAGATACAGAGAAGATTGATCGGGATCTGCCCGTGGAAGCACCGACCTGGGGGCGGGTCGCGACGACCGAAACCATGGCCCGACCTTTCGGCGGGGCCGTGCAACACAACGCGGCACCCGCGATTTCATCCTTCGGCCCGGGCGGAGCGCGCGCGTCTGACTGGGCC
Organism: Alexandriicola marinus; assembly: GCF_004000435.1. Classification (GTDB taxonomy): domain Bacteria; phylum Pseudomonadota; class Alphaproteobacteria; order Rhodobacterales; family Rhodobacteraceae; genus Alexandriicola; species Alexandriicola marinus. The sequence goes on along the minus strand of NZ_RBVZ01000002.1, from coordinate 664,495 downwards.
GGAATGCCGGCCGTGACAGTTGATCCGGTGCCCGACACCGCGGTTTCGTCAACCGTGCCAGGCTCGACGCCGACACTTCACGGCGTTGGAACGCCTGCGTCGGTCGCTTCTGGGCTCCCGGCGCCACCGGTTGCCTATCAGATCGGTCTGGCTTTGCATGGGCCATCAGGTTCCGAGACGATCCTCAGGCTGGAGCCCGAGGAACTTGGCCGGGTCACGCTCGTGCTTCGGGGGGACGAACGTTCGATGACCCTGTTCGTCAATGCAGAACGGCTCGAAACGCTCGAGCTGATCCGGCGAAGTATTCAGGATTTGGTCAGCGAACTTGCCGACATGGGATACGAGGATATCGCGTTCGATTTCGGTGACGCCCCGGACCGGGACAAGCCGGAACGTCATGTTCCCGCGACCGAGATGAACCAGAATACCGAAAGCCGCACGGATGGGTTCACTGCGCCGCAGCAGGCCGTACAGCAGACTGCCACCGGGCATGTGGACATCAGACTTTAGGAAAACTCATGGAACCAGACACGATCAACAGCGTGAGTGTGACCACGCCAACCACATCGACGTCGTCGGTCAATTCGACGATCACTTCGGATTTCGACACGTTCCTTCAACTGCTATCGACCCAGCTCAAATACCAGGATCCCCTTGATCCGCTTGAATCCACGGATTTCGCAGTGCAGCTTGCCACCTTCTCGGGCGTGGAACAGCAGGTTCTTTCCAACGAACTGCTAGTTGCGTTGGGCGATACACTCGCGGCAAGCAGCGTGGCCGACATGGCCAACTGGATCGGAACCGTGATCCGGGCTCCGATGCCAGCCTATTACGATGGAGATCCGGTGACGATCGCGCCCAACCCCGCGGCGATTTCGGACAAGGTCGAGCTGGTCGTCTCGAACGAAGATGGCGAAGAGATCGAGCGTAGCGAGATCCCCGTCTCCGCCGACCCGATCGACTGGTCGGGAACAGATGAATACGGCATTCCCTACGAGGATGGCGTCTATTTCTTCGAGGTGGTCAGCTACTCCGAGGGCGAGATCATTCTGCAGGAGCCCGCGCAGGTCTATGGCGAGGTGCAGGAAGTCGTGTCGGAAGGTGGGCAGATCCTGCTTGTGCTTGACGGCGACGTTGCCGTCGCCTCCAGCCAGGTCAGCGCGCTGAGCGCCGTTTCGCAGTGATCGATCTCACCAGAATATCGTCAGAACCGATGTCGCAGCCAATGCGATTGCCGCGCCCAGAGCCATCCATCCCAATGCTGGCCGGATGCGCGCGCGCCGCTGGACCGGTTCGGGGTTGGTCGACCGGATCAATGCGGCCTCGGCCAATTGTGGCAGACGGGGCCCGAACCGGGCAAAGACGCGCGCGGTCTGGATCAGGTCGCGCGCGATGGCACGCGGTCCCATGCTGTCCTTGATATAGTCTTCTACGACGGGCTGTGCGGCTTTCCAGATGTTCATATGCGGGTCGAGGCTCCGGGCCACGCCTTCGACAACGACCATCGTGCGCTGCAAGAGGATCAGCTCCGTCCTCGTTTCCATGCCGAACCGTTCAGTTACCTCGAAAAGATAGCTCAGCAGCCGACCCATCGAAATGTGGCTGGCATCCATCCCGAAGATCGGCTCGCCCACGGCGCGCAGGGCGCGGGCAAATTCATCGACATCGCGATCAGCTGGGACATACCCGGCCTCGAAATGAACCTCTGCCACCCGTCGGTAGTCGCGCCGGATGAAACCGAACAGGATCTCGGCATAAACACGGCGGGTATATTCATCGATCCGCCCCATGATCCCGAAATCATAGGCGATGATGTCCCCGTTGGGCGCGATCTTCAGGTTGCCCTGATGCATGTCGCCGTGGAAAAGGCCATCCCTCAGGGCGTGGCGCAGGAAAAGCTGCAGCACCCGAAGTGCCAGTTCCTTGCGGTCGTGGCCGGCGGCATCAAGTGCCTCCAGATCGCCGGCGCCGATCCCCTCGGCCCATCCGAGCGTCATCACATGCCGTCCGGACAGATCCCAGTTGACCTTTGGTAGAACAAAGCCTTCGTCCTGCTCGGTATTGACGGCGAATTCCGATGCGGAGGAGCTTTCGAGTCGCAGATCAAGTTCACCCCAGACGACACCGGCGAAATGCTCGATCACGTCCATTGGCCGAAGGCGTCTCGAGGCAGGTGACAGGAATTCGATCGTGCGCGCGGCGAAATAGAAGGCGTCGATATCCTTGCGAAACGCCTTGTGGATACCGGGGCGAAGGACCTTGACGGCCACGTCCTGCCCCGTCTTGCGCAGGGTCGCCTTGTGAACCTGCGCGATAGAGGCGGCGGCAACCGGTTCCGAGAAATCGGAAAAGACCTCGTCGACGGAGATGCCCAGCTCCTGCTCGATCATCCTCTTGGCTTCTGATCGGGGAAAGGGCGGCAGCTTGTCTTGCAGAACCTTCAGCTGATCGGCGAGTTCGTCGCCCACGACGTCGGGGCGGGTCGAAAGGATTTGTCCGAATTTGATATAGGCGGGCCCAAGAGCCGTCAGCGCCCGGGTCAGGGGCGGGACGGAGGGGTCGCCGCGATAGCCCAGCCACCGAAAGGGGAGCGCCAGTGTCCGGGCCGCAATCCGTACCATCCGGGGCGCCTCGACCGCATCGAGAAGATGCCGCATGGCGCCGGCGCGTTCGAGTGTCGCGCCTGTGCGGACAAGGCGCCAGATATTGTGCGGGCCGCGCATGTCAGAGTTTCCAGCCCGAATGCAGTGCCGCGACACCCATCGTCAGGTTCCGGAATTTGGCATTCTCGAAACCGGCTTCGCGGATCATGCCCAGAAACGTTTCCTGATCGGGGAAACGCCGGATCGATTCGACCAGATACTGATAGCTGGCCCTGTCATTCGTGATGACCTGGCCCATCGCCGGGATCACGTTGAAGGAATACAGATCATAGGCTTTCTGCATCAGCGGATTGGGCAGTTGGCTGAATTCCAGCACCATGAGCCGTCCGCCGGGACGAAGCACGCGAAAGGCTTCGGACAGCGCATCCTGCGGGCGCGTCACGTTCCGGATGCCGAAACTGATCGTATAGACGTCAAAGCTGTTGTCGTCGAATGGCAGGGCCATCGCATCGCCGACCACCCAGTCGAGCGCGCCGCCCATCTTTGCGGCCTCGGCCCGTTTGCGCCCCTCGACCAGCATGGATTCGGTCAGGTCGAGCACTGTCGCATGGCCGTATCCGGCCCGGTCGAGAAAGCGGAACGAGATATCGCCCGTGCCACCAGCCACATCCAGAAGCCGCTGACCGGGGCGCGGGGCCAGCCAGTCCATCATGGCGTCTTTCCAGAGGCGGTGAACGCCGCCGGACATGACATCGTTCATCAGGTCATAGCGGCTGGCGACGCTGGTAAAGACGCCCTGAACACGGCCCGCCTTTTCATCCTCGGCCACGGTCTCGAAGCCGAAATGTGTCGTCCCGTCGCCGGGCATGTGATCCTTGTCGTCCGACATGAGGTCTTGCCGTCCTTTCCTTTGCTCTCTTTATAGAGCGCTTCAAGTCGCTTACACCCCCAGCCGCACCAGAGGAAGCGCGCCATGCCTGAATTGCCAGAGGTAGAGACAGTCCGTCGCGGGCTTGAGCCCGCAATGGCGGGGCAGGTGATCGCGCAGGCACAGGTCAACCGGCCCGACCTGCGCTGGCCCCTTCCCGAGGCAATGGCGGATCGACTTCAGGGCGCGACGGTAACGGCCCTGCGCCGCCGGTCGAAATATATCCTTGCGGATCTTTCGACCGGAGAGACGCTGATCATCCACCTCGGCATGTCGGGCAGAATGCTGATTTCGGGTCTGGCGATCGGTCAGTTCCACCACGATCACCCGGCCCCGCAAAAACATGATCATGTGATCCTCGAGATGGGGAACGGCGCGCGGATCACCTTCAATGATGCAAGGCGTTTCGGGGCGATGGACCTTGCACCGACGGTTTCTGTCGAAGAGCATTGGCTGCTGCGCGACCTTGGGCCCGAGCCGTTGGGGAATGCGTTTGACGGCCCCTATCTTGCCGGGCGTCTCAAAGGGCGAAACACGCCGATGAAGTCGGCCCTGCTCGATCAGAGAATCGTCGCGGGTCTGGGGAATATTTATGTGTGCGAGGTTTTGCACCGCTCTGGCATCAGTCCTCGGCGCAAGGCAGGCAATATTTCTTCGGCCCGCGCCGCGGGCCTTGTGCCCGTCATCCGCGATGTGCTGAACGACGCGATCGAGGCCGGCGGATCATCCCTGCGTGATTATCGCCAAGCCGATGGTGAGCTTGGATATTTCCAGCACACATTCCGTGTCTATGACCGCGAGGGGGAGCCTTGCCGGGGCGAGGGGTGCGGGGGCACGATTCGCCGTGTTGTCCAGTCCGGTCGCTCGTCGTTCTATTGTCCGTCATGTCAAAGATGACTTGATCCCCGCCCCGCAATTGTTAGTCCTACGCTTCGGGACACGAGATCGAGGGGCGCCGCAATGGCCTACGAGACCATTACTGTCGACATATCCGACTATATCGCGACGATCACCCTCAACCGGCCAGAGGCGATGAACGCCCTGAACAAGCAGATGATGACCGAGCTTGCCCAGGCGATGGAAGAGGCCGACCGGAACGACAAGGTGCGCTGCATCATCCTCACTGGATCGGAAAAGGCCTTCGCGGCTGGCGCCGATGTCAAGGAGATGGCGGACAAGACCTTTGTCGAGATGTTCTACAACGACCCGTTCTCCGGCCCGAGCGATCGGATCTGCAACGTCGGCAAGCCGGTCATCGCGGCCGTGTCCGGCTATGCGCTGGGCGGTGGATGCGAACTTGCGATGCTGTGCGATTTCATCATCGCGGCCGATACGGCCAAGTTCGGTCAGCCGGAAATCAACCTTGGCGTTGTCGCTGGAATCGGTGGAACCCAGCGGCTGACGCGCTCGGTGGGCAAGTCCAAGGCGATGGACATGCATCTGACAGGGCGGTTCATGGATGCCGAAGAGGCCGAAAGATCGGGCCTTGTGAGCCGTGTCGTGCCGGTCAAGAAACTCATGGACGAGGCGCGCAGCGCTGCGGTCAAGATCTCCGAGAAGTCGCTCCTTGCCGCGCGCGCGGTGAAGGATGCGGTCAACCGCAGCTACGAGACGACGCTTGCCGAAGGCGTGCTCTATGAACGCAGGCTGTTCCAGTCGCTTTTTGCGACAGAGGATCAGTCCGAAGGCATGTCCGCATTCACCGAAAAGCGCGAGGCACAATTCCGGGATCGCTAACCAGCCCGAAGATTCCGGCTTCCATTTCCTGGGGATTGGTCCTAAGAGAGCGCAGAAATGCGTGTGAGGCCCGCTTTGGCCGGACGGAACCGGTTCCAAAACCCGGTCAATCGGCTTCGCCGCGTGATGGAAATGACATTTACGAAACGGAGCCGATAACATGGCAAACTCCCGTCAAGCTGCAAAGCGCGCCCGTCAGAACGAGCGTCGCTACGAAATCAACAAAGCCCGCCGTTCGCGCATCCGGACCTTCCTTCGCAAGGTCGAAGAGGCGATCGCCTCCGGTGACAAGGAAGCGGCACAGGCCGCCCTGCGCGCCGCCCAGCCCGAGCTGATGCGCGGTGTCACCAAGGGCGTGATGCACAAGAACACCGCCTCGCGGAAAGTCTCCCGTCTTTCGAGCCGCGTCAAAGCGCTCGGCTAAGACCCGGGATCAGTCCCGACAGAAACGGCGCGCGCCCCGGACAGGGCGCGCGCCGTTTGCGTTTCCGTCTGCGGTTCACAGGAATCACTCGCCTGTCTTGGGGTTCCCAAGTCGACCAAGGAGTCAAGAAAGCTTCCGTATATCGGCAGTGAACGCCATTGAGGTTGGCCTGCGGGACACATCCCGCCATCTAAGTCTACCGGATTCAACAGGCCGTGAGATTCGCGATTTGGCAAAGACAGAGTCAAGCCAAAGGTTCAGTTGAAGCTGCGCGACCGGGATTGGTAGCTTCATCATGCGATTCACGTCGTTCCTACTGGGGGGATGACCACGGTCAGTTCATCGACGCATCCGGGCAACTGCTCGCTCGGAATGATATGTTTTTGTCGATGCGCGCGCAGGTTTTGACACGGGCTCTCCGGCACGCCGGAGGCAGTGTCTTTATGTCCGGCTTGGGCCGGACGGCGCGGCCGTCTTCTCTCCGGTGCAAAGCTGTATTTGACCAGTGCCGTTTGCCGCCTTCAGGCGGTTCGGTGCGTCACCCGCCATTCGGGACAGTGGCGGGAGGCTTGGATGACGAGGTCGCGGAATGAAGCAAGTGCCGTAAGCAGCGACAGACAAGCTGCGTAATGGCCGGGAACGACCGATAGGTGTGGGCAATAATGACTGAAGAAATCTGGGGTCAAGTTCTGGAAGATTTGCGCCTTGCGATCGGGGCAAACAACTTCTCGAACTGGATCGAGCCGCTTGAACTTGACGCGATAACGGACGGTGTTGCGACGTTCAGGGTCCCGACGAACTTCATCGGGAATTACGTGTCACAGAATTTCGGCGACCAGATTCTCTATCACGTGAATCGGACGGGGACCGAGGTTCAGCGTCTGAAATTCGCAGCGACCGGTAAACCCGCACCGCGCCCGACGTTGCCCGTGGCTGACGAACAGGATGGTATCCGGATGAAAGACAGTGGCAACGGGATCGGTCTGGATGCCCGGTTCACCTTCGATACATTCGTCGTCGGCAAACCCAACGAACTGGCCCATGCAGCCGCGAGGCGGGTGGCCGAGGGGGGCGCGGTGTCGTTCAACCCTTTGTTCCTCTATGGCGGTGTGGGCTTGGGCAAGACCCACCTGATGCATGCCATTGCGCATGAACTTCGCGCGCGCCGCCCCGAATTCAATGTGCTCTACCTGTCTGCTGAACAATTCATGTATCGGTTCATCACGGCGCTGCGTGAAAAGCGGATGATGGATTTCAAACAGCTGTTCCGGTCTGTCGATGTCCTGATGGTCGATGACGTCCAGTTCATGGCCGGCAAGGATTCCACGCAGGAGGAGTTCTTCCATACGTTCAACGCCCTCGTTGATGGCCACAAGCAGATCATCATCTCGGCCGACCGCGCGCCGGGCGACATTGCCGATCTCGAGGATCGGATCAAATCGCGGCTGCAATGCGGTCTGGTCGTCGATCTGCATCCCACCGATTACGAACTTCGTCTAGGGATCCTTCAGACGAAGGCGCAGCTCTACCGGTCTGAATATCCCAATCTCGAAATCCGCGACGGTGTTCTGGAATTTCTGGCGCACCGCATCTCGTCGAATGTGCGGGTTCTCGAGGGGGCTCTGACCCGTCTCTTTGCCTTTGCCAGCCTGGTTGGCAAACCCATCACGATGGAACTGGTGCAGGATTGCCTTGCCGATGTGCTCAAGGCCTCGGATCGCAAGATCACGATCGAGGAGATTCAGCGCAAGGTCAGCGATCACTACAACATCCGGCTGTCGGACCTTGTGGGTCCGAAACGTCTGCGGATCTATGCTCGGCCTCGTCAGGTCGCGATGTATCTGGCCAAGCAGCACACCAGCCGCTCCCTGCCGGAAATCGGCCGGCGCTTCGGCAAGCGCGATCACACGACCGTCATGCACGGGATCAAGCGGATCGAGGAGTTGATGGCAACCGACAGCCAGATCGCCGAGGATGTGGAACTGCTTCGGCGCGCTCTCGAAGCTTGACCGCCACACCCCGCTCGCCCAAAACACAAACATCACTTGAGTAGGAAGGGAAAACCGGTAGGTTTCCCCTCCCGGACAGGATGGTCCGTCCAGAAGCGGAGCGAGGGACATGAAATTCAGCATCGAGCGTGGCGCGCTCCTCAAGGCCGTTGCACAGGCCCAATCCGTGGTGGAGCGGCGCAACACAATTCCGATCCTCGCCAACGTCCTGATCGAGGCCGAGGGGTCCGACGTTCAGTTCCGTGCGACAGACCTTGATATCGAGGTCGTTGACCGGGCCCCGGCGCAGGTCGAAAGGGCCGGCGCCACGACGGTTTCGGCGGTCACGCTCAATGAAATCGTCCGAAAGCTGCCCGATGGGGCGCTTGTCACGCTGTCGGACAACGCGCAGTCGGGGCGACTGACCATCGAGGCGGGGCGATCGAATTTCTCGCTGGCGACGCTGCCGCGCGAAGATTTTCCCGTGATGGCCAGCTCGGAATACAGCGCGAATTTCGGGGCAAAGGCCGCTGTCCTTCGCCGTCTGTTCGACAAGTCGAAATTCGCGATCTCGACTGAAGAGACCCGCTACTACCTCAACGGTGTCTACATGCACGTGGCCGAGAGGGACGGCGGCCAAGTGCTGCGTTGCGTGGCGACCGATGGGCATCGCCTGGCCCGGATCGATGCCGAGTTGCCCCCCGGCGCCGAAGCGATGCCCGGCGTCATCGTTCCGCGCAAGACAGTGGGAGAGCTGCGCAAGCTGCTGGACGAAGATGACATGGAAATCGCCGTTTCGGTCAGCGAAACCAAGGTTCGCTTCGCGACGCCCGCCATCACCCTGACCTCCAAAGTCATCGACGGGACGTTCCCGGACTACACGCGGGTCATTCCGCAGGGGAACACGCGCAGGCTCGAGGTGGATGCCGCCGATTTCGCCAAGGCCGTCGATCGTGTAGCGACCGTCTCGTCCGAGCGGTCGCGGGCCGTGAAGATGAGCCTCGATGAAGACCGGCTTGTCCTGTCCGTCAATGCGCCCGACAGCGGCGCTGCGGAAGAGGAACTGGCGGTTGCCTATGGCGATGAGCGGCTTGAAATCGGTTTCAACGCGAAATACCTGCTGGAAATCGCCAGTCAGGTCGACCGTGAGAATGCGGTGTTCTTGTTCAATTCCTCTGGCGACCCGACCCTGATGCGTGAAGGCAATGACGAGACGGCGGTCTACGTCGTGATGCCGATGCGCGTCTGATCCGCGATCCGGGGCAGCGCCCGGCATCCATTCAGCCATCCGCATCACGATCAACGGAGGACGGAATGCGCCGCCAGGTCATATCACGCATCGGGCTGCGGCATTTCCGGTCTCACAGGAAGGTCGATCTTGAATTCGACGGCAGACCGATGGCGATCTTCGGCCCCAACGGGGCAGGCAAGACGAACCTGATCGAAGCCATTTCACTTTTGTCGCCGGGGCGCGGGCTCAGGCGGGCCACGAGTGATGATTTTGTCCGGCGACCCGAGGCGCTTGGCTGGAAGATCACGGCAAGCCTTGGGTCGGGTCATGACATCGAAACATGGGCAGAGCCGGGTGCCGGGCGGCAGGTCCGGATCGACGGCAAGGCGCAGCCGCAGGTCGCGTTGGGGCGCATCGTCCGGCTATTGTGGCTTGTGCCGACGATGGACCGGCTCTGGATCGAAGGCGCCGACGGACGACGCCGCTTCCTTGACCGGGCCGCGCTGAGCCTTGATCCCGGCCACGCCGAGGCGGTGCTGAGCTATGATCGCGCCATGCGCGAGAGGAACCGTCTGCTCAAGGACATGGTGCGCGATTCCCATTGGTATACCGCGCTCGAGATGCAGATGGCGGCCAGTGGCCACCTGATCACCGAAGGCCGCCGGGCCGCGATCTCGGCGCTGATGTCTGCGCAGGCCGTTGCGAGCGATGTGTTTCCCGCCTCGCGCCTGTCGCTGTCACATGCAGAGGGAGACCTGCCCGACGGGGAAGACGCGCTCAGGACCGCCCTTGCCGACGGGCGCGCGCGCGATCTCGCGGCGGGCCGGACCCTGATCGGGCCTCATCGTTGCGATCTGGAGGCCGTCTGGGAGGCCAAGGACATGGCCGCCCGCGATTGCTCCACCGGAGAGCAGAAGGCGCTCCTGATCTCGCTGATCCTCGCCAATGTCCGCGCGCTTGGCGAGGGCTCCCCGCGGATCCTGCTGCTGGACGAGGTGGCGGCACATCTTGATGCCGGTCGGCGCGCGGCCCTTTACGACGAGATCCGCGCCCTTGGCGTGCAGGCCTTCATGACGGGAACCGGCCCGGAATTGTTCGACGATCTGGGCGCGTCGGGCCAATTTCTTGAAGTCACGGATGAAAATGGAGAATCGGTGGTGCGCTATGCTGATTGAACGGATCGAGGAAATGCATCTGACGCCCGAACTGGACCGAGAGATCGCGGGCCTCTTGCTGACAGCCTTTGATACCGAATTCGGGGGCAATTCCTTTTACAAGCAACGCCATCACGTCCGGCTGACGGCTCGCGACGCGGGGCGGCTCGTGGGCCACATGGCGCTATGTTTCCGCGCCATCCGGATCGGCGACGAGATGGTCGATATCGTCGGACTTGGCGAGGTCAGCACCGCGACCGACCGCCGGGGCGAAGGCATCGCCTCGATGCTGCTGGACCGGGCGATCGCCGAGGCGCGTGAGACCAAGGCCGACTTCTTCGTGCTGTTCGGCACCGCGCTTCTTTACCCCGCGGCCGGGTTTCGGGCGGTTGGCAATCCGGTGCGGTTCCTGCGGATCGAGGGCGGTCGGTCGATCGATATCGAAGAGGGGCCGTCATCGGACTTGATGGTGCTTGAGATGCGTGATCGGGCATGGCCCTCCGACCTGCAAGTCGATCTGCTCGGCCCGATATTCTGACAGCTTGCGCACACACGAAATATTGCGGTTTCGACGTGACAATCTGCCGCCGGATCCCTATATTTTGGGTTTGAATAGCGAAGGTTCCGAGCATGTCCGACATACCCGCAAGCCAACCTGAATACGGCGCGGATTCTATCAAGGTTCTCAAGGGGCTGGATGCTGTCCGCAAGCGTCCTGGCATGTATATCGGCGACACGGATGACGGCTCCGGCCTGCATCACATGGTCTATGAAGTCGTGGATAACGGCATCGACGAGGCTCTGGCCGGGCACGCAGACTATGTAAACGTGAAAATTCATGCCGACAGCTCGGTCTCGGTGCGGGACAACGGGCGCGGCATTCCCGTCGGCCATCATGAGGAAGAAGGCGTCAGCGCGGCCGAGGTCATCATGACCCAGCTCCATGCCGGCGGAAAGTTCGACAACAATTCCTACAAGGTCTCCGGCGGTCTGCACGGGGTTGGTGTGTCGGTCGTCAACGCCTTGTCGGACTGGCTCGAGCTGCGGGTCTGGCGCGATGGCAAGGAGCATTTCGCAAGGTTCGAGGGCGGCTACACGGTCGAGCATCTCAGGGTCACCGGCGATGCCGTCGGTGAGACAGGCACCGAGGTCCGGTTCCTTGCGTCGACGGATACTTTCTCGAACCTCGACTACAGCTTCGACGTTCTCGAGAAACGCCTGAGGGAGCTGGCTTTTCTCAATTCCGGCGTGCGGATCATCCTCGAAGACGAACGCCCCGCCGAGCCTCTCAAATCCGAGCTGTTCTACGAAGGCGGGGTTCGGGAATTCGTCAAGTATCTGGACCGGCACAAGACGGGCATGATGCCCGAACCGATCCATGTGGTCGGCGAAAAGGATGATATCGGCGTCGAAGTCGCGATGTGGTGGAATGACAGCTACAACGAGATGGTTCTGCCCTTCACCAACAACATCCCGCAGCGCGATGGCGGCACGCATATGGCGGGCTTTCGGGCTGCGCTGACGCGAACGATCGGCAAATACGCTCAGGAAAGTGGCATCGCGAAGCGCGAAAAGGTGAATTTCACCGGCGACGATGCGCGCGAAGGGCTGACTTGCGTCCTGAGCGTCAAGGTTCCCGATCCGAAATTCTCCTCCCAGACCAAGGACAAGCTGGTCTCGTCCGAGGTGCGCCCGGCCGTCGAAAGCCTCATGAACGAGAAGCTTTCTGAGTGGTTCGAAGAAAACCCGAATGAAGCCAAGGTCATCGTCGGCAAGATCGTCGAGGCCGCGCTGGCCCGTGAAGCGGCGCGCAAAGCGCGCGAGCTGACCCGGCGCAAGACGGCGATGGACGTGAATTTTCTTGCCGGAAAACTCAAGGATTGCTCCGAAAAGGATCCTTCGAAGACCGAGGTGTTCCTCGTCGAGGGGGACAGTGCTGGCGGGTCGGCCCAGACGGGTCGGGACCGGAGGACACAGGCCGTTCTGCCCCTGCGCGGCAAGATCCTGAATGTGGAGAGGGCGCGGTTCGACCGGATGCTCGGCAGCCAGGAGATCGGGAACCTCGTCATGGCGCTGGGCACCGGGATCGGCCGCGACGAATTCAACATCGCAAAGCTGCGCTACCACAAGATCGTCATCATGACCGATGCCGACGTGGACGGCGCGCATATCCGGACGCTTCTTCTGACATTCTTCTTCCGTCAGATGCCGGAACTGATCGAGGGCGGATATCTCTATATCGCTCAGCCGCCGCTCTACAAAGTCGCGCGCGGCAAGTCGGAGGTTTACCTCAAGGATCAGGCAGCGCTTGACGAATACCTGATCGATCAGGGCCTCGACAGCACGCTCCTGCGGTTGCAGGACGGGACTGAACTGGCCGGTGCCGATCTGCTCCGCGTGGTCGAAGAGGCCCGCCAATTGCGGCGCGTGCTGGATGCGTTCCCGACTCATTATCCCCGTCACATCCTTGAACAGGCCGCGATCGCCGGGGCCTTTGTTCCGGGCGCCGTGGATTCCAATCTGCAAGGCGTGGCCGATCTGGTGGCCAAGCGGCTTGACCTGATTGCGCTGGAATACGAACGCGGCTGGCAGGGCCGGATCACGCAGGACAAGGGCATCCGACTTGCACGCATCCTGCGCGGTGTCGAAGAGGTTCGCACGCTTGACGGGCCTATGCTTCGGTCCGGCGAGGCGCGCCGCACCGGAAGTTTCACCCGTTCCCTGCAGGAGATCTACAACCTGCCCGCCACCCTGATCCGCAAGGATCGGTCCCAGATCATCTATGGCCCGCTCGACCTGCTCAAGGCGATTCTCGAAGAGGGTGAACGCGGTCTGACATTGCAGCGCTACAAAGGGCTGGGGGAGATGAACCCGGATCAGCTTTGGGAAACAACGCTGGACCCGGACGGGCGGACGCTCCTGCAGGTCAAGGTCGATGACGTGGCAGAGGCGGACGATCTGTTCACCAAGCTGATGGGCGATGTGGTCGAGCCGCGCCGCGAATTCATCCAGACCAACGCACTCAGCGTCGAGAACCTCGATTTCTGATCGGTTCGGCTAGTCCAGAACGGCCACGATCGGACCCATGGCAAAGCCGGGGTCCGATCGGCCGAAACCCGGTGCATGCAGACGCGAGACACGCCCGTCGAAGTAAAGCGCCTGATCGAGCCCCAGCTCATCGCGAAAGACCCGGGCAAATTGGTGAAACGTGACGGGTTGGTTGGAAATGACAAAAACGGCCCGCGTGCCGGCATCGTCGGTGCCGACGCCATTGCGCACAAACCGGGATTCCGACTCCGGCAGAAACCGGGGGTGCAGTTCGCCGTCGATGACCAGCATCGGGCCCGATTGGGTGGCGTAGGTGCAAACCGGCGGCGCATCCTGATAGCGCAATGTCTCGATCACGCGGGCCCGATCAGCCTCGATGCAAAAAACGCCATTGGGGAGGAGCCCGAAATTGCCCGGACCTGCCGATGCAATGACGCGCATCCGTTCCTCGCCATCTATGACAAGGTGTCCGACAGGCGACCGGTCGGGGTGATACATCCCGGCGTTCATCGCAAGGATGACGCCGCGCGGCGCTGCAGCCTCTTCGATCGCGTCGAAACTGCCCAGAACCTCACCGTCAGCATCTGCGTGAAACAACTCGATCCGGTCGCGCGCCGGGCGCGTCTCGCAGATGGTGAAGCTCAGTCCTTCGAAGATGATGTCCCGACACTCGGTGGCGCGCGCCTGCGAAGGGCTACCGATGATCAGCGATACTGCAAGGCCGAGGAGGGCGAGCCTCATTCCTCAACGTCCCTCCGGACCTTTTCGTCGGCGAACAATCTGGCCGTCGCGTCGATTCGGTCAAAGGTGTCGTCGATCTCGAAACGCAGTTCGGGCGCATATTTCAGCTTGAGCCCGCCAGCGACTGTCCGTCGCAATTCATGCCGCGCCCGCCTGAGAGCATCGAGGGCTTTCTCCCGGTCATCGCCGCCAAGGGGCAGGACATAGGCCGTCGCGATCCGAAGATCGGGCGACACGCGCACCTCTCCAACGGTGATCGACATGTCCAGAAGGTCGGCATCATGCACATCGCCGCGCTGAAGGATTTCCGACAGCCGCCGGCGGATCAGTTCCCCCACCCGCAGTTGCCGCTGAGACGGGCCAGCACCAGGGTGGCCGTCATTTGATCCATGCTTTTTCATGATCGCTACCTATGATCTGTGCGCCGCGTTGCCAAGCGGCCCGTTTGCGGGCAAGCGGGCTTCCCGTTATGTGAGCATAGGCATTGTCTGGGGAATGATCGATGACAGATACAATTGCGGTGGTGATTACCGGGGCATCCGGCCGAATGGGCCAGATGCTGATCCACGAGGTACTCAGATCCGACAAGGCTCAGCTGGTGGCGGCCCTCGAACGACCTGAACATCCCTGGGTTGGCCGGGATGTTGGCGAGGCGATGGGCGGTGCCCCGGTCGGGATCGCGGTAACGGACGATCCGCTTGCGGCCTTTGCCAAGGCACAGGCGGTGATCGACTTCACGGCGCCTGCGGCCAGTGTCGAATTCGCGGGCCTTGCCGCACAGGCGCGGGCCGTTCACGTTATTGGAACGACGGGTTTTTCCACGGATGACCTTGCCGCAATCAGCGCCGCTGCGCGGCACGCCATCATCGTGCGGGCCGGCAACATGAGCCTTGGCGTCAACCTTCTGACCCTGTTGACCCGAAAGGTCGCGGCTGCACTGGGCGAGGATTTCGATATCGAGATCATCGAGGCCCACCACAACAAGAAGGTCGATGCGCCATCGGGGACCGCCCTGATGCTTGGCCATGCCGCCGCCGAAGGCCGCGGGGTCGAGCTGGACCAGGTGGCCGACCGGGGTCGCGACGGGATCACCGGAGCGCGCGAACGGGGGCACATCGGCTTCACTGCGATACGCGGTGGCGACATCGTCGGAGAGCATGATGTGCTGTTCGCAGCACCGGGAGAGCGGATCACCCTGCGACACGTGGCGACCGATCGGGCCATTTTTGCCCGCGGCGCGCTTCGTGCGGCCCTTTGGGGGCACGAACAGGGACCGGGCGAATATGACATGATCGACGTGCTGGGTTTGCGGGATCTCGCCTAGCGGGAACTGAACCGATTGGTGACTTGTCCCGTATAGAGACCAGTTGCCAAGAGGAGAGGTTCCATGAAACGCATTTTTGCTGCAGCCCTTGTCGCGGTTGGTTTGGCTGTACCCGCATCCGCGCAGGACTTCGTTCCCGTAAAGGATAGATCGGCATTTCTGGACCTTGTGAACGGCAAAGAACTTCGGATCGGACTTTACGGGCTGAGCCTGAATGTCCTGCCCGATGGGCGCATCGCCGGAAGTGCGGTCGGCCGGACGGTGACCGGCAACTGGAGCTGGGAAAACGGATATTTTTGCCGCGACATGGACTGGGGCGAGCGGGATATCGGCTATAATTGCCAATTGGTCGAGGTGAAGGGATCCAACGAGATGCGGTTCACCGTCGATCGTGGCGAAGGCCAATCTGCGACCTTCCGTCTGCGCTGACACGCATCAGAAGTCGATCGCGATCCCCTTCTTCTCCCAATCGCCATAGCGAACGGGCTCAGGTCCGGTTGGTCCGCCAATCTCGGTCGGGCGGTCTGAGCCGTCGGCCTCGCGCGCCTTGCGTCGGGCCTCGGCTTCGGCAAGCGCGCGCCGGGCAGCAGGCGGAAGATCTGTCGGTTCGGGTGTCTTCTCTGTCATCGGGCCCTCACTCGCAGTTGTGGACTGGCATTGCGTGATATACGCCGCAGGTCACTTACAACAAGTCGGTGCAGCATGGAACGCAAGGTCGACGAGACGGGTTTGGCACCCAGAAAGGCCGCGCTGAGGCTGCTTGGCGGGATCATTGGCGAAGGCCGGCTTCTGTCCGAACTGATCGCAGGCGGCACTCTGGATCACCTCGCCAATGAAGATCGGGCCCGGGCCCAGCGACTTGCGCTGATGACGCTGAGGTCACTGTCGAGGGCCGATGCGATCCTGAAGCCCCTGCTCAGAAAGGCGCCGCCTCTGGCGGTGCGTAATGCGCTCCGGCTTGGCGTGGTCGAGATTTGCGAAGGTGCTGCAGCGCATGGTGTCGTGAATTCCATCGTGGCGATCGTGGGCAAGGGCAAGCGAACGGCTAGCTATCGCGGCCTGTCGAATGCCGTCCTGCGCAAGGTGGCCGAGACCGGGCCGGCGCGCTGGCCTGATCTTCCGTCCCAGAAGCTGCCAAGATGGCTGCGTGGTCCGCTGGCCGAGGCATGGGGAAATCCCGCCATCGCGGCAATGGAACGGGTCTTTTCCCAAACGCCGCCGATTGACCTGACCCCGCGTGAGGATGCCGAAGCGCTCGCGCGCGACGTTGGAGGAACGGTCCTGCCGTCCGGTTCGGTCAGGTTGGGATCGACCGGGCAGATCTCGAAACTGCCCGGCTATGCCGAGGGTCGTTTCTGGGTTCAGGATGCCGCCGCGGCCATCCCGGCACGTATTCTGGCGGCGCGTCCCGGCGAACGTGTCCTCGACTTTTGCGCCGCCCCCGGAGGCAAGACACTTCAGCTTGCGGCCGCCGGCGCCGATGTCACGGCGGTCGACATTTCCTCCGACAGGCTGGAGCGACTAGGGGAAAACCTCGGCCGGACGGGGCTTGTGGCCCGGGTCATCACGTCTGACGCGCTGGAGTTCACCGAAGCCGGCTTTGATGCGATCCTTCTGGATGCGCCGTGTTCGGCAACGGGGACGATCCGCCGCCATCCTGATCTGCCGTTCGCCAAGGATGGCGCCGAATTCGCGGGCCTCTTCGATCTGCAAGCGCGGCTGATCGACCACGCGCTTGGGCTGCTGCGCCCCGGGGGGCGTCTGGTCTATTGCACCTGCAGCCTTTTGCCCGACGAGGGCGAGGTTCAGGTCGAGGAGGCCTTGGCGCGTCACCCCGGGCTGGAGGCCGACACGGCCGCGCTCACTGTTCCCGGCGTCGAAACCGCGTGGCTTTCCGAAGAGGGTGGGCTGCGTCTCAGGCCCGACTACTGGAGCGACCTTGGCGGTATGGATGGTTTCCATATCGCCTGCCTGCGAAAGCCTGCGTGACTTCGCGCATTGATGCGGCTAGACTTACCACAATCAAGAGATGTGAAACACATCCTTCAGAGGCAGTTGCAGTGTGACCCAGTACCGTCGGATCGCGGAGCGTGGGACGCTCTTTTTGAATCGTTTCCATGTCCGGATGGCGGGCAGGGCCGAACCCGCGTCTGCCTTTGTCACGGCGCCAGAGCCGCGCACAATCGGACTTTATGCCCGTGGGCGACAGCTGATCGCCGGCAACTTTCTTTTTGCCGGCCACCTGATCGAGGCACCAGACACATCGATTTGGGATATCGCTCCAGAGGATGCGCCTTTCGCACCGCTGCTGCATGGCTGCGCGTGGCTGGATGATCTCGCCGCGGTTGGCGATCACAAGGCGACCGAGCGGGCGCAGACCTGGGTCTATGACTGGATCGAACGATTTGGGCGCGGAACCGGGCCGGGCTGGACGCCGGGGATCACCGGCCGACGACTGATCCGCTGGATCAACCATGCGATCCTGCTGATGCGTCTGCGTCCCAAAGAGGATGGCGACGCCCTGTTCGCAAGCCTGTCTTGCCAGACCCGGTTTCTGGTCAAGCGCTGGAAGATCGCCGATCCCGGCATCGACAGGCTCGAGGCTCTGACGGGTGTGATCTATGCGGGTCTTGCCCTGGAGGGGATGCAGGAACTTGTCGCGCCCGCGATCCAGGCGCTGGGCCGCGAATGTATCGAGACGATCAACGAAGACGGCAGCATTCCAAGCCGCAATCCCGAAGAACTCCTCGAGGTTCTGACGCTCCTGAACTGGGCGGCGCTTGCAATCGAACAATCCGGCCAGCCTCTGCCACTGGGCGTCGCTCAGGCGCGGCAGAAGATCGCGCCGACATTGCGCGCGCTGCGGCATTCGGACGGATCGCTCGCACGGTTTCACGGGGGCGGGCGGGGTCTGGATGGCTGGCTCGATGCCGCCCTGTCGGGCAGCGGATCCCGCGAACGCCACGAGGCGGGGCTTGCCATGGGCTATGCCCATATGCTGGCCGGCCGGACCTCGATCATCGCGGATGCGGCGCCGCCCCCGCGTGGACCGGCCTCCGCGCGGGCCCATGCCTCGACACTCGCGATGGAGCTGACGTCGGGGCGGCGACCGCTGATCGTCAATTGCGGGTCGGGGGCCAGTTTCGGAGAGGAATGGCGCCGGGCGGGCCGGGCCACGCCCAGCCATTCGACGCTGAGCCTCGAGGGATATTCCTCCTCCCGTCTGGCGCCGCCGCAACGGCTTGGCGCTCGAACGGCCGAAATGCTGTCGGATGTTCCCGATCTTGTCCCGTTCGAGACGCATCGAACAAGCGACAGCCAGAAGATCGAGATGGCCCACAACGGGTGGCAGGGCACGCATGGCCTGACTCATGCGCGGACTCTGGAGATTGCGGCCGACGGGCGTGCGCTGGTGGGGGAGGATTACCTCACCACGCTGAGTGCCGCGGACGAGACCCGCTTTGACCGCGCGATGGATGCCGAGAAACTTCAGGGCATCCCCTATGCAATCCGTTTTCATCTGCATCCCGATGTGGATGCTGAAATCGACATGGGCGGCGCGGCTGTCTCCATGGCTCTCAAGAGCGGGGAGGTCTGGATTCTGCGCCAGATCGGAGCGCAGCAACTGGCGCTACAATCCTCGGTTTATCTCGAAACAGGGCGACTTCGGCCCCGTTCTACCAAACAGGTGGTTTTAACCGGCCGCGCAATGTCCTATGCGACGCGCATCCGCTGGTCGCTGGCCAAGGCGCAGGAAACGCCGACCGCCGTGCGCGACTATGCGGTCGATCCGCGAACGATCGGCTACACCCCCGACGGGCGCGAGATGCAAGACGAGGATGTGAACTGAAAGGCCGCCGGATGTCCGACCTAACCCCCCTTCGCCGGGCACTTCTGTCCGTTTCCGACAAGACCGGTCTGGTCGAACTGGCGCGCGCGCTTGCGGATCGCGGCGTGGAGCTGCTGTCAACGGGTGGCTCAGCGCGCACGCTTCGCGAGGCGGGGCTCGAGGTTGCCGATGTGGCCGAGATCACCGGCTTTCCCGAAATGATGGATGGGCGGGTCAAGACGCTTCACCCCAAGGTCCACGGCGGTCTGCTTGCCCTGCGCGACAACGACGAACACCTCGCCGCGATGGAGACGCATGGCATCGGGGCCATCGATCTGCTGGTCGTGAACCTTTATCCGTTCGAAGAGACGGTGGCCAAGGGCGCCGACTATGCCACCGCGATCGAGAACATCGATATCGGCGGACCGGCGATGATCCGGGCTGCGGCAAAGAACCATGCCTTCGTGTCCGTCGTGACGGATGTCGAGGATTATGACGCCCTTCTGGCCGAGCTCGAGTCGAACGACGGGCAGACAACGCGCGCTTTCCGCCAGCGGCTGGCCCAGATCGCCTATGCCCGGACGGGGGCCTATGATGCGGCCGTCAGCACCTGGATGGCCGGCGCCATCGCAGAACCCGCGCCACGCCGCCGGGTCTTTGCCGGGACCATCGCCCAGACGCTGCGCTATGGCGAAAACCCTCATCAGGATGCCGCGTTCTATACCGATGGAAGTCATGCGCCGGGTGTCGCGACCGCTATTCAGCATCAGGGCAAGGAGCTGAGCTACAACAATATCAACGATACAGATGCCGCGTTCCGTCTGGTGTCCGAATTCGACCCCGCCAACGGTCCGGCCTGTGCGATCATCAAACATGCCAATCCTTGCGGCGTGGCACGTGGCGAGACATTCGCCGATGCCTTCTCGCGCGCGTTCGATTGTGACCGGACCAGCGCCTTCGGCGGGATCGTTGCCCTGAACGGTATGCTGGATGGCGAGACGGCCGAACGTATCTCGGCCATCTTCACCGAGGTCGTGATTGCGCCCGAGGCCAGCCCCGAGGCGCATGAGGTCTTTGCCGCCAAGAAGAACCTTCGCCTGCTGACGACGGGTGGTCTGGCCGATCCGCTGGCGGCCCGTCTTGCAGTGAGGCAGGTGTCGGGCGGATGGCTTGTTCAGGATGACGACATCGGCCGGATCGGCGCATCCGACCTCAAGGTCGTGACACGCAAAGCCCCATCCGAGGCCGAGATCGCGGATCTGCTGTTTGCATGGACGGTCGCGAAACATGTGAAGTCAAATGCCATCATCTATGCGAAGCACGGCCAGTCGGTCGGTATCGGTGCCGGCCAGATGAGCAGGGTGGACAGCTCGACCATCGCGGCGCTCAAGGCCGCGCGGATGGGCGAGGAGCTGGGGCTCGATCAGAGCCCGGCGATCGGCTCCGTCGTTGCATCGGACGCGTTCTTTCCCTTCCCCGACGGTCTTCTGGCTGCGGCAGAAGCCGGTGTGACGGCCGTTATTCAACCGGGCGGCTCGATGCGCGACGACAAGGTGATCGAGGCCGCGGACGAGGCCGGGATCGCGATGGTATTCACGGGAATGCGTCATTTCCGGCACTGAACGAAAAGGGACCGACATGCGCCTGACCCTTTGGACATCTTTCTGGATCTTCCTCGTCGATCAGGCGACGAAATATGTCGTGGTGCATTGGCTCGATCTGATCAACCGTATGTCGATCGATGTCTTCCCACCATTTCTCGTGTTCCGGATGGCCTGGAACCGGGGTGTGAATTTCGGCCTGTTCTCGGGGCTTGATATGCGGTGGATCCTGATCGGGATCGCCCTTGGGATAACGGCCCTCGTCCTTTATTGGGTCCATCGCGACGGGGGCAGCCGCTGGACCTTTGTGTCTGCGGGCCTGTTGGTCGGCGGTGCGATCGGAAACGTGATCGACCGAATTCTTTACGGCGCGGTGGCCGATTTCCTGAACATGTCGTGCTGCGGGATCGAAAACCCCTATGCCTTCAACGTTGCCGATATCGCGATCTTTGTGGGCGCGATCGGGCTGGTGATCTTTACCGGTGACGGGGCGGGCAAGGGTAAGGGAAAGCCCCGCAAAAAGGCGGCGTGACGAATGCCGATGGCTGCGGTATTACCGGGAAAATCCTGATTGGGAAGGCTCATGCGCCGGACATTACTTGTCGCAACGATGATAGCTGCACTTTCGGCCTGTAGCGGTCGGGATAATCTGATGGTCGTCGATTCCGGGAACGGGCCGGATGAATTCTCGGTGATTCCGGCCCTGCCGCTTCAGGCCCCGGAAAGCCTGACCCTGCCTGCGCCGACGCCGGGGGGCACCAACCTGACCGATCCCGATCCCTTGGGTGATGCGATCCGGGCCTTGCGCGGCAACCCCGCCGCCACCGTCGCCGGCGGTGTTCCGGCCCGGGATGCAGCGCTTGTCGGCTTTGTTTCGCGCAATGGCGTCGATCCGTCGATCCGGGCCACGCTCGCCGAGGAAGACGCGGCATTCCGCGATCGGGCCCGGTTGGCACGCAGCTTCGACATTCTCGGGCAGGATCAGTATTTCCCCGCCTACCGGCGCTGGGCGCTTGACGCCTATGCCGAGCTGGAGAGATTCCGCGCGCTGGGCGTAGAGGTCCCGTCAGCGCCACCTCGCTAGGGCCTGTCGGCCAGGTTACAAAACCGTATCTTCACAAGCGCGTTGTGCCGCTTGCGTGAAGGGTGCAGGGCCCTACGTTCTTTCGGTGTGACCTTGAGGAGAGTTCCGTCAATGACCCGGCCACTTGCGCTTTTCCTGACTGCAGCCCTTTTGGTTGTCCTTCGCCTCGCTCCGGCGTATGCCGCCGAGCAGGTAACGACCTTCACACTCGACAATGGAATGGATGTCGTGGTGATCGAAGATCACCGTGCACCGGTTGTCGTGCATATGGTTTGGTATCGGACCGGATCGGCGGACGAGCCTCCGGGCGTGTCCGGCGTTGCGCATTTCCTTGAACATCTTCTTTTCAAGGCGACCGATACGCTTGAGGCCGGCGAATTCTCGGCGACGGTCGCGGCGAACGGCGGGACGGACAATGCCTTCACCAGCTATGACTACACTGCCTATTTCCAGCGCGTCGCAGCCGATCGCCTTCCCCTGATGATGCGGATGGAGTCGGACAGGATGAACAATCTGCGTCTGACCCCCGAAGACATCGAAACCGAGCGTCAGGTCATCATCGAAGAGCGAAATCAGCGCACCGAGAACAGCCCCGGAGCGCTGGCCGGTGAGCAGATCAATGCCGCACAGTTCCTGAACCATCGCTACGGCACGCCGATCATCGGCTGGATGCACGAGATGGAACAGCTGCAGATGCAGGACACGCTCGATTTCTACGATCTTTATTATTCCCCGAACAACGCGATCCTTGTCGTCGCAGGTGACGTGTATCCCGACGAGGTGCGCGCGCTTGCCGAGGAGTATTACGGCGTCATCCCGGCCGAACCGAACCTGCCGGATCGCGTTCGCCCCGCCGAACCGCCCCAGCGCGCGGAGCGGCGTCTGATCTATGAAGATCAGCGTGTCGCGCAGGATTACCTCTCGCGCAGCTATCTTGCCCCCGAGCGTGATCCCGGAAATCAGGAAACCGCCGCGGCGCTTGTTTATCTGGCCGAGGTGCTGGGCGGGTCGTCCTTCACGTCCGTTCTGGGCACGAAACTGACCTTTGAAAGCGACATCGCCCTGTTCTCCGGCGCGGGCTACAGCGGAAGCTCGCTTGATGACACGACATTCCGGATCACTGTGGTTCCCGCCGAGGGTGTCAGCCTGCAAGAGGCCGAAGACGCGATGGATCGTGCTATCGCCGAATTCATGGAGGAAGGCGTCGACGAAGATCAGCTCGAGCGGATCAGGACCCAGCTTTACGCCTCCGAGATTTATGCCCGGGATGATGTGTCGACACTGGCCCGGCGCTATGGCGCGGCATTGGCCCAAAGCCTGACAGTCGAGGACGTTCAGGCCTGGCCCGATATCCTTCAGCAGGTCACCGCCGACGACATCATGGCTGCGGCCGAACTGGTGTTCGATCGTAATCAGTCCGTCACCGCATGGATCGTCAACAACCGCGAGGAAGCACTGTGATGCGCCGTTTCATCCTTGGTATCTGCCTTGTCTTCGCGGGGGGCATCGCCAGCGCCGCAGTCGAGATCCAGACGATCACAACGCCCGAGGGCATCGACGCCTGGGTGGTCGAGGAGCGGTCCCTTCCCTTCATCGCGATGGAGGTGAGGATGGAGGGCGGTGCCAATCTTGATCGCCCCGGCAAACGCGGTGCGGTCAACCTGATGATGGCCCTTCTGGAAGAGGGCTCTGCCGACATGGACGCGCGCGAATTTCAGGAGGCGCGCGAATCGCTCGCCGCCTCTTTCACATTCCGGGCGTATGACGACACCGTCACCGTTTCGACCCGGTTCCTGACGGAAAAGTCCGACGAGGCGATCGCGCTCTTGCGGCAGGCGCTAGTCGAGCCCCGCTTTGATCCCGATGCGATCGAACGGGTCAGGGCGCAGGTTCTGGCGGGGATCGAGGCCGATGCCAAGAATCCGTCCCGCATCGCCGGCGACACGTTCTATGCCATGGCGTTTCCGGATCATCCCTATGGCTCCGACATGGATGGCACGGCGGAAACCGTCGCCGCATTGACCCGCGATGATCTCTTGCAGGCGCACCGGGATACGGTGACCCGGGCTGCAATCCACGTCTCGGTCGTCGGCGACGTGAACAGTGAGGAGGCTGCCCGTCTTGTCGACATGCTGCTGGCCGATCTTCCGGCCGAGGCCCCCGAACAACCGGGGCACGTGGAATTCGGTCTGGAAGGCGGGGTGACGGTTGTCGATTTTCCGACCCCGCAATCCGTGGCCCTGTTCGGGCACGACGGGATCGAACGGGATCACCCCGATTTCTTTGCGGCCTATGTGCTGAACCACATTCTTGGTGGCGGCAGCTTTGAAAGCCGGTTGATGAACGAGGTCCGAGAAAAGCGTGGTCTGACCTACGGCATCTCGACCTTCCTCGTCCCGCGAGAGAGGACGGAGATGGTTCTGGGTCAGGTTGCCTCGTCGAATGACCGGATTGCCGAGGCAATCGAAGTGATTCGTGCCGAATGGTCCCGCATCGCCGAGGATGGTGTCACGCAAGACGAACTGGATGCCGCCAAGACGTTCATCACCGGTGAATACCCCCTCAGGTTCGACGGGAACGGGCCGATCGCGGATATTATGGTCGGTATGCAGCAGGTCGGCCTGTCGCCCGAATACGTGGTCAACCGCAACGATTTCATCGAGGCCGTCACACTTGAAGAGATCAACCGCGTGGCCGCTGAACTTCTGGATGCCGATGCGCTGCATTTCGTGATCGTCGGTCAGCCGGAGGGTCTGGAAACCAACTGATTTTGCCTCGGGCGGTCGCCAAACCCCCTGTCAGAATCGCATAGGGTCATGCTATCCCTTGTGGCATGACCCTCGATGACCCCAATATCAGGACAAACCCGACGATCAGGCAGCTTGACGAAGCGGCGATCAACCGCATCGCGGCGGGCGAAGTTGTCGAACGGCCTGCATCGGCTGCCAAGGAACTCATCGAGAATGCGATCGATGCCGGTGCCGGCCGGATTGAGATCACGATTGCCGACGGTGGCCGCAGCCTGATCCGGGTGCGGGACGACGGTTGCGGGATGACCGCGGATGATCTGCCGCTTGCCCTGTCGCGCCACGCCACGTCGAAGATCGATGGCAGCGATTTACTGGATATCCACACGTTCGGCTTTCGCGGAGAGGCTTTGCCCTCCCTTGGCGCGGTCGGTCGGCTGACGATCACCAGCCGGCGGCAGGGCGAGGACGCGGCCTCGATCACCGTCGCGGGTGGCAAGGTGGGGCCCGTCAAGCCCGCAGCCCTTGGATCGGGCACGATCGTCGAGCTTCGCGATCTGTTTTATGCGACACCCGCCCGGCTGAAATTCCTGCGCACGGATCGCGCCGAGGGTCAGGCTCTGGTCGATGTCGTAAAGCGGCTGGCGATGGCCGAACCCTTCGTGACCTTCATCCTGCGCGATGCGTCTGATGGCGACGAAAAGATCAGGTTTCGCGCCGATGCGCAGACAGGCGATCTCTTCGATGCGCTGCATGGCAGGCTGGCCAGTGTGCTGGGCCGCGATTTCGCCGAGAATGCGGTGCCGCTTGATGCGGAGCGGGAGGGTTTTCACCTGACGGGCTATGCCGCCCTGCCGACCTATTCCCGTGGGTCGTCGGTCAGTCAGCATCTGTTCGTGAATGGCCGCCCCGTTCGGGATAAGCTGCTGATCGGCGCGCTTCGCGGGGCGTATTCGGATTTTCTCAGCCGGGATCGTCACCCGGCGGCTGTCCTTTTCGTGGATTGCGATCCGCACAAGGTCGACGTGAATGTTCATCCCGCGAAATCCGAGGTGCGGTTTCGGGATTCGGGGGTGGTGCGCGGGCTGATCGTGTCGGGCGTGCGCCATGCGCTGGCCGAAGCAGGACACCGTTCCTCCACCACGGTCGGGGCCGAAACGCTGGGCGCCATGTCGCCGGAGCCTCAGTCACCGCGCATCTACCAGATGGACAGGCCTGCCCCACGCTCCGCGCCGCCGCCGTCGATGGCGCCAATGACCGGCTTTGCCGAGGCGCCCTCCGCGCGGATCGAGGCGCCGTCGCAGGATGACAGCGGAGCCGAGGCCCGCCCCCTTGGTGCGGCACGGGCGCAGCTTCACGAGAATTACATCGTGGCGCAGACCGAAACCGGCATGGTCATCGTCGATCAGCACGCGGCGCATGAGCGGCTGGTCTATGAAAAGCTCAAGACGCAGATGGCCGAGAGGGGCGTTGCCTCGCAGGCGCTTTTGATCCCAGAGATCGTTGAGATGGACCCCTCCGACGCCGAGCGGGTGTTGGAGATTGCGGATGATCTGGACCGGCTGGGCCTTCGGATCGAGCCCTTTGGCGGTGCCGCCATCGCTGTGCGAGAGACCCCGGCCATCCTGGGCCATGTGGATTGCAGGGCGCTTCTGAACGACATTGCCGATGAGCTGGCCGATCTGGGAAGCTCGGCCACCGTGCAATCCAGGCTGGACGCCATCCTGAGCCGCGTCGCGTGTCATGGGTCGGTCCGGTCGGGCCGGCAGATGCGGGCCGACGAGATGAACGCCCTTCTGCGCGAGATGGAGGCAACCCCGCATTCGGGGCAGTGCAACCACGGTCGGCCGACATATGTCTCTCTCGAGCTGGCCGATATCGAACGGTTGTTTGGCCGCCGATGATCATGATCGGGGATCAGTCCTACGACCTGTCCGACCCGCTTGTCCTGGGGGTGCTGATCGGTGCGGTTCTTCTCCTCGCACTTTTCGTGATGATCGGGGTGACGCTTGGCCGGTCGGGCCGCTCGGCGCGCATGACCGAGGCGATGGCCGATCAGATGGCGCGCAATCTTGGTGCGCTGGGAAGCCGGGTCGAGGGTTTGTCGAATGCGCAGCAGCAGCTATCGGGTGGTCTGACCCATGTCTCCGAAGCGCAGGCGGCAAGCCAGGCGCAGATTCTGCGCCTGATGGAAGAGCGGTTGTCGAAGGTCACCGAGGTCATGACCCAGAACCTGTCGAGCACGTCGCGCAACACGGCCCAGAGCCTTGGCGAATTGCAGCAGCGTTTGCAGGTCATCGACAAGGCGCAGGAAAATATCACCAAGCTGTCAGGCGATGTGCTCAGCTTGCAGGACATCCTTTCGAACAAGCAGACCCGCGGCGCGTTTGGCGAAATCCAGCTGCATGATATCGTGTCGAAGGCCCTGCCGCCGGACAGCTATTCGCTGCAGGCGACCTTGTCGAACAACCGTCGCGCGGATTGCCTGATCCATCTGCCCAATCCACCGGGCCCGATCGTCATCGATTCGAAATTCCCGCTCGAGGCCTACGAGGCCTTGCGGGCCGCCCGGACCGACAGGGACTTGACCGAAGCCGCCCGCGCATTTCGCGGCGCGGTCCGGACGCATATCAAGGCGATTTCCGAACGCTATATCCTTGAGGGGGAAACCGCTGACGGGGCGTTGATGTTCCTCCCGTCCGAGGCCGTTTATGCCGAGATCCACGCCAATTTCTCGGATCTGGTGCAGTTGAGTTTTTCCGAACGTGTCTGGATCGTCTCGCCGACGACCTGCATGGCGACGCTCAACACGATGCGCGCGATCCTCAAGGATGCGCGGATGCGCGAACAGGCGGGCGCGATTCGCAAGGCATTGTCGCAGTTGCACCGGGATGTCGAACTCGTTGTCGAACGGGCGGGCAAGCTGGAAACTCATTTCGATCAGGCCCGCCGGGACGTTGAAGGGATCACCACGGCTGCAGAACGGGCGGGCAAACGTGCCGCCCGGCTTGATGCTTTTGATTTCGGCGATCAGGAGGTCGAGGGGCCGCAATCCGTCGTCCAATTGCGCGGGCCGGAGTGAAGGGGCGTTGCATGATCCCCCCCGGCGCGGATAACTTGCGCTAGGATTTGATGAGAGGAACAGGAAATGCGTTCGGGTATTCTGGCTGCTGCTGCCGCGGCGATGTTGCTCTCGGGGTGTGATGTCTTTACCGAAGGCTTCAGTGTCGAGCAGCTCGAGAACGAGTTGAACACCAACTATACCTTCGAAGCGATCGACACCGCGGCCTATCGCAGCTTCGCGTCGACCTATTCGGAGATGCCGTTCGAGTTCGGTGAGATGTCGATTGTCTCGGCCGAACATGGCGAGATCCACACCTACACTCTCGTTCGTTGTGGCGAGACTGTTTGTGGGGGGTCTGCGCATGGGCCTCGCGGCAGGGTGGAATCGACCCCGGATTACGTGATTGTCTCGGGTCTGTATAACCGGACATTCTGGCTGTCGCCGGGTGGTGATGGGGCGCTTGTCCGGTCGAGCGGTGAAACGGTGCCCCTTGCATGGGATTCGCTGACCGGCCCCTTCTAGTCGCGGCTCCAAAACGCAAAAAGCCCCGCATTATGCGGGGCTTTGTCGTTTCCGAAGTCGTGCTTCGCGTCAGATGCGGAACAGACCTTGCGTCAGGCGCGGGATCATCGCGTTGAACCTCAGCGGTGCGTCTGTCGCGGCAAGGCAGATGCAATCCACCCCGTCCTCGGCAACGGGCTTGTGTTCCAGATCTTCGTTGGCAACCTCGATGTCGCCGGGGCCAAACCGATCAGTCTCGTCCCGGAAGGCACCCTGAAGAACAAGCGTCAGTTCCGTTCCGCGGTGGCCGTGATCCGGAACCGCTACACCGCCCGGGATGCGCAGGAGACGAACCGTCGCGTCACCCGTGGTCTTGAGTATGGCCTGCTGCACACCGCCGCCGATCTTGCGCCAGTTCACCGCGTCGATATCATCGCCGACATAGTCCTGAAGCGGCGCAGGGAAGATCCCCTTCGTCGATCGGATCGGACGGGGTTCCTCGGCCCAGTCGGAACTGGTGATCAGGGCCATCGTCGCTTCAAAGCTGTCGTCATTCAGCTCTGCGGTGCCCACGTCTTCCATCATGGACCCGCCGACTGCATCGAACTCGTGCATTCGGGCGCGGCACTCGTCGCAAAGCGACACATGCGTGGCGACGACCACGTCGAACGCTTCGGGAAGCGTCCCCGCGGAATACGCCATCAACAGCGCGTCGGTCAGATGATGATTGATATCTTTCATGTGCGTATCTTCAACTCATTGAATGGCGCAGCCGTTCAAGCGCCAACCTTATCCTCGATTTGATCGTTCCAAGCGGAAGGCCCGTCTCTTCGGCGATTTCACTGTGACTCAGCTCGCCGAAATAGGCCCGTTCGATCAGCTTCCGTTGTTTTTCGGGCAATTCCGCGATGGCCTTGCCCAGCCTTTCCGTCTCTTCCTCGATGATCAAAGCGTCGGTCTGCGAAGGCTCTTCTTCGGGGCCCCAGGGCAGGTCTTCGGGCTCGGGGCGGCGCTGCTTGCGGATCATGTCGATCTTGCGATTCCGCGCGATCGTAAAAATCCACGTCGAGACACTCGCCTTGGAGCCGTCGAACATGTGCGCCTTGCGCCAGATCGTCGCCATGACCTCCTGTGTGCATTCCTCCGCAAACTCGGGCGAAGAACCTGATTTCATCAGGAAAGCCTTTACCCGGGGGGCGAAATGCGAAAACAGGCGGGCAAATGCCTCCTGATCGCGATCCTCGCGCACCGCCGTGATCTCGGCGTTCCATTCCAAACGTTTCGCTGTTTCCATCTCTGTCCGGGAAACCCTTTCGCCGGCGGCCACTTTTCCCCTGATGGAGGTAGCCCCTCCCAATGGAGTAAAGCCTGAGCGGGCCTTAGAAAAGGTCTCGGTCTCTGAAAACATACTTCTATTACGGGGGCATCCGAACGATGGATCACTTCACGACAAAAGAATCTTTTGTCATCCGCTTTGGGTTCAGGCCCGTAGATATAACAATGACTTGCTGGGTACGGAGAACGACCTTTCCATGAACATGATTAGCCGCGCTGTCGCGCCGAAGAAAATTGCCGTCATCGGCGCCGGGATCGCGGGCATGTCCGCAGCTTACAAACTCTCTGAAACGCACGAGGTGACTCTGATCGAATCAGAGCGCCGGCTTGGTGGCCATGCCAGAACAAAGATGGGCGGGCCTCACGCCGATCAGCCCGTCGATACGGGCTTCATCGTCTTCAACTACGTGAACTATCCGCACCTCACCGCGCTCTTCTCTGATCTTGATGTGCCGGTGGTGAAATCGAACATGAGCTTTGGTGCGTCGTTTGCAGGTGGTAAACTCGAATATGCGCTAGCCAACTTCGATAAGCTGTTTGCCCAGCGTCGTAACCTCGCCAACCCCAAGTTCCTGCGCATGTGCCGCGATATCCTGCGGTTCAACGCGCGGGCGGCTGATCACGCATCCGATCCCACCCTGACAATTGGCGAACTGATCGAGAGGCTGAGGCTCGGCTCCTATTTCCGCGATCATTACCTTTTGCCGTTCTCGGGCGCGATCTGGTCGACGCCGACGCAGAAGATCCTCGATTTTCCGGCCTATGCGCTGGTCAGTTTCTTCCAGAACCATGGACTTATGGACTCCAAAGGTCAGCACCAATGGTTCACGGTCGATGGCGGGTCTGTCCAATATGTCAGCCGCCTTGGTCTGGCCATGACCCAGAAGGGCGTGAAGATCCGACTTGGTTGCGCCGTGAACGGCGTTCGCCGGACAGGCGATGGCGTCGAGATCCGGGCCGAGGGCGACGAATGGGAGCGCTTTGACGAGGTCGTCTTTGCGACGCATTCGGACATATCGCTCAAGCTCCTTTCAGACCCGAGCGAACATGAAGCCCAGGCACTTGGAGCGATCAGGTTTCAGCCCAACGACATGGTGCTCCATTCCGATCCTTCGGTCATGCCCAAGGCGCGCAAGGTCTGGTCGTCGTGGTGCTATGCCGAGGGGGCCCAGAAATCGGAAGACCGGATCGATCTGAGCTATTGGATGAACTCGCTTCAGCCATGGCTCAAGGGCGATGACCTGATCGTGACGCTGAATTCGACGCGCCCGATCCGTGAGGATCTGATCTGGGATCAGGCCACCTTCCAGCATCCCGTATTCGATGCCGCCGCCCTGCAGGCACAGCGTCAGGTCGCTTCCCTCAACGGAACGAACCGGACGTGGTTCTGTGGCGCCTGGATGAAGAACGGCTTCCATGAGGATGGCATCGCAAGCGCCGTCGACGTGGTCGCGGGGATCGGAGGGCAGCCAGCACTGGCTGTTGCCGCCGAGTGAACCAGATCGAACATATCGCCGGCGAGACCTATCATGGTCGCCGCGGAGGCACGAAGAACGCCTTTCGCTACTCGATAGATTATGTCCTGCTGGACGCCGAAGCCGCGGTCTCAACACCCGCAATGTTCGGCCGTGACAGCGCAGGCTTCATGTCGCTTTGGGATACCGATCACGGAGGGCCGCCCGGCGAGGGCAGGGGCCCGCTCTGGGTCCGCGACGTGCTTGAGGCCCACCAGATCGAGCAGCCGGCAAGGATAGAGTTGCTGGCCCAACCCCGTGTCATGGGGCACGTGTTCAACCCGGTCAGTTTCTGGCTCTGCCGGGACGACGCGGGCGTTCTTCGCACCGTGATCGCCGAGGTCACCAATACCTACGGTGATCGGCATTCGTATATCTGCCGTCATGACGATGGGCGCGAGATCACCGCAAACGAAACGCTGCGCGCGACGAAGATCTTCTACGTCTCGCCCTTTCAGCCGATCGAGGGCGGATATACGTTTCGCTTCGGGATCGAGCCGTCTCGGATCAACATCCACATCGATTACACCCAAGGAAACGGCGGCCTGATCGCGACGCTTGTGGGCAACCGCAAGCCCTTGACGACGGTGTCGATGCTCAGGGCCGGTCTGCGACGTCCGTTCGGGTCCCGCCGGGTGTTGGCGCTGATCCACTGGCAGGCGCTCAAGCTGTGGTGGAAGGGCGCGATATTCCGCCGTCGCCCAGAGCCCCCGAATGCAGAGGTCAGCAGGTGACCATTCTTGCCGCATCCCGTGGCGACAGGCTTTATGCCTGGTCGCTCTTTGGCGGCATCCTGTCGGCGGCTGGCCTGCCGATCTATATCTATGCGCCGAACTACTATGCCGAGACCTTCGGCGTCAGTCTGGCCGGCCTTGGCGTTCTTCTGTTCTTCCTGCGCCTGTTCGATTTTGTTCAGGATCCGATCCTGGGCTGGATTTCGGAACGGCTTGATTCGGCCCGAGGCCTTGCCGTTGCGTTCGGCGTCGCAATTCTCGCGCTTTCGATGATCGGCCTCTTTGCCGTGACGCCGCCGTTCGCGCCCATCTTGTGGTTCGGTCTGACGATCACCGGGCTTTTCACCTCGTTTTCGTTCCTGACGATCAACTTCTATGCCGCCGGGATCGGCAAGGCCGAGCATATCCGCGGCGGTCATGTCCGGCTTGCCGCCTGGCGCGAAAGCGGGGCCTTGCTGGGCGTGTGCATCGCAGCCGTGGCGCCCACGCTGCTGATCGGCGCGGTCGTCGCCCCCTTTGCGACCTTTGCCATCGGCTTTGCGGTTGTCGCGGTTGTCGCGGCGCTGGCGATGGCTCCGGAATGGCAGGCAAGCCGCGCGATCTCCGATCCCGTGCCGATCCGCACGATCTTTGGCGATGGGCCGGCGCGGCGTCTCTTGATCCTTGCGCTGATCAACGCGACCCCGCTTGCGGTGTCGTCGAGCCTGTTCCTGTTCTTCGTTGAAAGTCGGCTTGCGGCACCCGGTCTGGAAGGGCCGCTTCTGGTGCTGTTCTTCCTGTCGGCGGCGCTCTCCGCCCCGGGGTGGAGCTGGCTTGCCAGCCGGTTCGGGAGCAAACCCGTTCTGCTGTCCGCCATGGTCCTTGCGATCGTGTCCTTCGGCTTCACTTACACGCTGGGTGCGGGCGACTGGGTGCCCTTCGCGGTAATCTGTGTGGCATCGGGTGCCACGATCGGTGCCGATCTGACCCTTCTGCCGGCGCTGTTTGCGCGGCGGATGGCGGTGGTTTCGCCGAATGGCGGTCAGGGCTTTGGCCTTTGGTCGCTGGTTACGAAATTCTCATTGGCCTTTGCGGCGGTTATCCTTTTGCCGCTTCTCGATTGGTCCGGGTTCGAGGCGGGGCAGACAGACCTTCCCGCTTCGGCCCTCACGATGTTGACGGTTCTCTACGCACTTGTTCCGTCGGCCCTGAAACTGGCGGCGATCGCTATGCTCCTCGCCATAAAACTGGAGGACTGACACCATGTCGATTACGTTCTCGATCCTGCTCGCACTGTGCCTGGCGATTGTCTTTGCCGTTGCAACCGCAGTCGTGAAATCCCGCTATGTTTCGTTCTGGGCGCAGAAACCCGAGGATTACCCGGCCGATGGGCCACAATTCGACATTCGGCAAAAGCTGAATGGGCCGATCGTCTGCGAAGGTGTGATCTTTGGCCCGCTGGGGCGGGTCTCATCCCGTTTCGTTGCCGATTTCGAGGCAAGCTGGCAGGGCAATGTCGGCGTCATGAAGGAACACTTTCGCTATGACAGCGGGAATGAACAGCGCCGCGAGTGGCGACTGACGCTTGGCAATGACGGCACGATAAAGGCCGAGGCTCCCGATGTGATCGGAACCGGTTCGGGCAAACAGCACGGATCGGTGGTGCAGTTGAACTACCGCATCAAGCTGTCGGACGAGGCCGGTGGCCATGTTCTCGATACGACCGACTGGATGTATCTGACGCCCAATGGGTCGATCATGAACCGGAGCCAGTTCCGCAAATACGGAATCAAGGTTGCGGAACTGGTCGCGACGATGCGGCCGCGCGAAGCGGCCTGAAGACAGAATTGACGAAAGGAAAGAGTGTGACGGATTGGCTTGGAAAGCGGTATTGGCTCGTCGGTGCAAGTGAGGGTCTGGGGCGTAGCCTCGCCCAGATCATGAGCCGGGCAGGGGCCGAGGTGATCCTTTCGGCAAGGACTGCCGACCGGCTGACCGATCTTGCCGCCGACCTGCCGGGCCCGTCGAGAATCGTTCCCGTCGACGTGGCGGATCGCGCGTCCGTCGAGGCGGCTGCGGCGGAAATCGGTGAAATCGACGGAGTGGTCTTTCTTGCTGGCCTCGCGACCTTGTTCAAGACGCAGGACTGGGATGCCGACAAGACCGAACAGATGCTGGACGTGAACCTGACCGGTGCGGCCCGGGTGATCGGGCAGGTGATCAGGCCGATGGTCGAACGCAATGACGGGCATATCATCCTGACGGGATCACTGTCTGGCTTTCGTGGTTTGCCGGGTTCGATCGGCTATTCGGCGTCGAAGGCGGGGCTCATGGCGCTTGCCGAATCGATGCACGGGGATCTCAGGGGAACGAATGTCCGGGTGCAGTTGGTCAATCCCGGCTATATCGAGACCCGGATGCAGGACGACAACCCCTATCCGAAACCCTTCATGATGACGCCTGACAAGGCTGCACAAGAAGTGTTCGACCACATGTGCACAGATCATTTCCACAAGGCGTTTCCGTTCGCGTTTTCCCTTCTTTTCCGGCTTTCGCGGTTCCTGCCGACACCGGTCTACGAGGCGATCTTCTTCCGCCGCTGATCGTCGGTCGCGACGTGGCTCCTTTCGCGTTGCTTGATCCGCGTTTGCGCCAGATCAATGCGACTGCGCGCGGTGTGGCGCATGACTCCGACAGAAGGAGGATTGCGCCATGCTCAATCTCGCGAAAGACACCGTTGCCGAAATCATCATTCTTGCCCGTGAACTTGAACGGGCAACGCCCGAATTCAAGGCCTTCGTCGGAGGGCTTCCGTCAGATCAGCAGGCCGAACTGGTCGCGCTGATGTGGATCGGGCGGGGCACATATGATGCCGAGGATTGGGACGAGGCGGTCGAAACAGCCGCGGCAGAGGCCACGTCCCCCACGGCGACTTATCTCATGGGATCGCCGCACCTGGCCGATCACCTGGAAAATGGTCTCGATGCCTTGGGAATCGCGGCACGCAACGAAGAAGACGAGCTTTACTAGCCGTCAGTAGCCGGCCATCGCGGCGCGCGCCATCGGCAGCACAGCCGCCGCGATCAGGCCCACCAAGACACCGAGTGCAAGTCTCACGAGCCTATTACCCATATAGGGGGCGGCCACGCTCAGCGCGCCGCAAATTGCCGCGTAATATACCAGGGTCACAACATCCATCTACCAAGCCTAGCTGCGCACGCGGTGGGCAGACAGCCTAATAATGCGTGTGGGCATGGGCCCGGTCTGCGCGGTCGAGGTGGGGCACGGCATTATACCCAGCCAGAATCGTCCCGACCGGCCGGACATGGATTCGGTGGATCGAGGTGTTCAGGATCGGCAGGGAGACATGGGCCATCCGGGTCAGGTCGAGTTCCAGAAGATGCCGCAGGATCATGGCAATCACGCCGCCCGAGGTGATGCACAAGACCTGTCGCCCGGGTTGGGCGGCCTCCTGAAGAATGCCACTGACCCGGGATTCAAAGCTCTCGAATGTTTCGTTGCCGCAGATTTCAGCCCGTTGCCAAGCATGAAGAACCTCGATGAAATGATCGACGAAATTCTCCGGGGATGCCGGGGGGATGCCATGCGCGTCCTGAAGCGCTTGACCGAGGTTGAAGTAATCCAGTTCGTTCAGCCGGGGATCGATCTCGGGCTCGGACCATCCCATGCCGGCGGCGGTTTCCTTGTGCCGCCGAAGACTTCCCGAAAGGACAAGGTCGAATTCCTCTGACTGGTCGCGCATCCACTCTCCCAACCAGCGGGCCTGCTGATGGCCCAGATCCGACAGGCGATCATAGCCTGCCTCGTCGGTTGCTGCCGAATTTGCCTGCCCGTGCCTGACCAGAGTGATGACGCCCATTCCGTCCGAACCTCCCGAATGATCCCCTTGGCCTAGTGTTTGGCGCATCACTTGGCAAGGTATGGGCAAGGCTTTGACGGATCGGCGGAAAGTCTCGTGAAAGGCGATGGCAAGGTGGGCGTTATTGACTAGCAATCCATGCCGCCGCCTAGTGGGAGAATGCAGAACAGCGCATTCGAACCCGAAGGATAGACAATGTACAAATTGATGCTTGCCCCGGCACTTGCCCTTATTGCGCAATCCGCGCTGGCGCAGGATGCGGCCCTGATCTTGGGCAATGAAAGCTACGATCAGCTTGGTCGGCTCAGCCGTGGGTCGGCCCCCGTGGCGGCGGGGGAGGCGTTGCGCGGCATGGGGTTCGAGGTGTTTTCCGTGCCCAATGCCAGATCGGCTCAGGCGTCGGGCGCCATTGCCGAGTTCCTGCCTCTGGTCGACGGCGCGGACCGGCTGGTTGTCGTGCTGTCGGGTCGGTTTGCGACCGATGGCGACACCACATGGTTCCTTGCCACGAACGCCCGGGAGCCTGCCTATCTGAGGCTGGGGGCCGCGGCGATCGAGGTGGACGGCATCCTGCAG
Organism: Alexandriicola marinus; assembly: GCF_004000435.1. Lineage (GTDB taxonomy): Bacteria > Pseudomonadota > Alphaproteobacteria > Rhodobacterales > Rhodobacteraceae > Alexandriicola > Alexandriicola marinus. The sequence goes on along the minus strand of NZ_RBVZ01000002.1, from coordinate 628,473 downwards.
GTCCTTGCATCGAATCCCGGAGGAGCCCTCCTGATCCTCGGAGCCGATCCCGACGCAGACGGTGCGTTCGATCCATGGCTGCGCGAGGGAATCGGGTCGCTGGCCGTTCCACAGGGTGTGACCGTCTTGCGGGGTGAGCCGAGGGATGTGGCCGCATTCATCGAAGACGATCTGGCCGAGCCGATGGGTGATCTGACTGCGGCCATTGCGTCTGATCGCGCGATCTCGGCCGAGGGGTTTGTTCCGCGCGAATTCATCTTCATGGGTGAGCGTCCTGATCCGGATGGGGCAGCCGGCAGCAATGATCCGGCGGCACAGGCGGCACTCTGGGAAGGCGCGGTCGCGCTTGATACCGTCGAGGCCTATCAGAACTACCTCACACGCTATCCCGATGGCGAGTTCGCATCCGAGGCGCGCGCCCGGATCGAAGAGATCCTGGCAGAGCCGAATCGCGATGCCCGGCTTGCCGAAGAGGCCCTGGGCCTCGACCGGGATCAGCGGCGCGAGATCCAGCGCGATCTGACGATCCTCGATTACAACACGCGCGGCATCGACGGAATCTTCGGGCCGGGCACGCGCGGTGCCATCCTGAACTGGCAGCAGCAGAACGGTTTTGCGCAGACGTCTTACCTGACCGGCGAACAGATCGCGCGCCTCGATGCGCAGGCCGCACGGCGTGCAGCAGAGCTGGAGGCCGAGGCAGAACGGCAGCGGCAGGCAGAACTGGCCCGCGATCGGGCGTTCTGGGATGAAACCGGGGCCCAAGGGGATGAACCCGGTTTGCGGGCCTATCTTGAACGATATCCTGATGGCGCGTTCTCGGATGCCGCAAAGGCGCAGCTGGCGATCATCGAAGAAGAGAAACGCCGGGCTGCCGAGGCCGAGGATCGTGCGGCGTGGGATGCGGCCCGCGACGACGACAGCCTTCAGGCATATCGGTCCTACCTCGCGGTGTTTCCTGACGGGGTTTTCAAGTCCGAGGCAGAGGCACGCATCGCCGAGCTGGTTGCCGAAGACGAGAACTCGCAGGCCGAATCCGAGGCCCGGGCCGCCGAAGCCGCCCTGAACCTCAACCCGATCACGCGCACCCTTGTCGAGGCCAAGCTCGATCAGCTGGGCCTAAACCCCGGACCGGTCGACGGACGGTTTACCGATCATACGCGGTCGGCGTTGCGGAATTATCAGCGTGATCGCGGCCTTCCGGTGACGGGATACCTGAACGAACAGACGCTGGTGAGGCTGTTGGCCGATACGATCGGTCAGCGGAGAAACTGAGACCTGTCCGAAAGGAAGATGACCCCGGAGAATACTCCGGGGCCATCTCTCGTTCAGTCAGTCATTACTGGGCGGGAACGTAGCGTTCGAACAGGATGCGCACCGGCCCCGTTTCACCGTCGTTGAATTGCCGGACGCCCACGAGGTAGGTGCCGGTGGTCACGCGGGCGGCGACCAGCGGATCGAGATCCCCACCGTAATCATCGTTCTCGGCGACGAGTCTGCCGAAATCGTCATAGAGAACCATGATCGGATCCCCGATCCCGTTCGAGACAGCCTCGACGACGACAAGACCGGATTGATCGATGTCGAAGGAAATCCACGTCATCACATCGGTGATGTTGATGTCCTGACGGACGCGGTTGCCAAGCGGTCCGAGGGTCGTGATGGGATAGGACCCATCGAGAGGCGGGCTTGCCTCGCCCCGCTCGTACTGGCCGAACAGGGCCGCGTTCGGATCATAGCCCGCGACGCTTACAGTGATTGGAAGGCTGCTGTCGCTCAGCGCCTCCATGTCGATGCAATAGGTGCCGGCCGACAGGGGGGAGGTCATATCGATGCGGCTGTTCAGACCGTCGAAATCGTCGTTTTCGGCCAGATAATTCCCGTTCACATCGTAAAGCGTGATCAGCGGGTCGGCATTCGGGTTCTCGGCCGTGATCGAGACCGCGGCCGGCGCGGCCAGCGTGAAGCCCCACGACGTCACCTCATCGACAGATGCGGTGCCGGAGGTGCCGTTGCCGACCAGCATCCCGTCGATCGGACCGCCGGCAAGGTCGCGCGATCCCGGACCGCAGATGCCGCCGCCAACGGGCGTGGGCATGGGGTCGGTGTCGTCGTTGTCGGGGCCGGGCGGCGGCGGCGGGGGCGTCGGTTGTCCGGTCCCGATGGTGAGCGCGTCCTGTTCAGTCCGGCTCACGCGGACAAAACCCGTCATGGGGGAGCCGTCATAGCTTGTCATCGAAAGGCAATATGTTCCCGGGGACAGCATCATCTCGCCCCGTGAATTGCCTTCACCACCCGAATCGTCATCCGACAGGACGATCGTTCCGCCCGCGTCGCGCAGATCGATCACCGGATCGCCGCCGCCGCGGCCCGCGGCCTCGACCCGCACTTCCGTGGGGGACGATACGGTGAAGAGTGCGACATATTCGTTGCCCAGAAGGACGAGCGCCATTTGCTCCATGTAGGAGCCGGCGGTCGAGATGTCGGATGACTGCTCTGAGCCGCCGATCCACTGACCGTTATCCCCGACCCCACCGCACAAACCCGATTGCGCCGCCGCGGGCGCCGCGACGCCGGCGAGGGCCGTTGCGGCCAGCCAAAGCCCAATGCTCGATTTCGACATTAAAATCACTCCTCCGATATGGCATTTGTCTGGATGCTAATCGGAGCGAGGTGTCCAAGGCCAGCGCGAAACCTTGAAAGGTCTGGAAAACCAGCCTGGGCCAGTGTCCGCCAAAAAGAAAAGGCCCCGCCGAAGGCGAGGCCAAATCTGTCTGTCTGGTGTCCGGTTCAGCCCTGGCGGGCCTTGAACCGACGCTGGGTCTTGTTGATCACATAGACCCGGCCCTTGCGGCGCACGACGCGGCAATCGCGGTGGCGCTGCTTGAGCGAACGAAGCGAGTTGGCGACTTTCATGGCCTTCTCCTCATGTCGCGGCGCGGCGATTGCGCCTTGTTACGGTCGTGCCCCCGGTAAGGAGCGATGAATTCGATGGTGGGCGGTACAAGGTTCGAACTTGTGACCCCTTCGATGTCAACGAAGTGCTCTACCACTGAGCTAACCGCCCGGACGATGAAAGGCCCCCAAACAAAGATGACGCGGGAGCCCTCCGCGTCGGTGAGCGGTCTATAAAAGGAGTCGAAGAGGGGATCAAGGGCTTTTGGCAACGCGTTTCTTTGCGCTATGTTCATATCAACACGAGGGAGCGGTCATGAACAATGCGGCGTTTGATCTGATCCGGCCGGAACGGCGAACGACAAGCGTCGTTTTCGCCTCTCCGCATAGCGGGCGCATCTATCCGGATGACTTTCTCAGGGCCGCCTTGCTGGATGAAAACGAGATCCGCAGTTCGGAAGATGCTTTTGTCGATGAGCTGTTTGCAGACGCCCCGGGATACGGGGCGCCTCTGATCGCCGCCCATGCGCCGCGCGCCTATGTCGACCTCAACCGGTCGCCCGAAGAGCTTGATCCCGCCCTGATCGAGGGCGTTCGCCGTGCCGCTCATAATCCGAGGATCGCCTCTGGGCTTGGAGTGATTCCGCGGGTCGTGTCGAACGGACGTGCGATCTATCGCGGCAAACTCGGGCTGCCCGAGGTGCATCGTCGGATCAACGGGTTCTGGCGACCCTATCATGACGCGTTGCAAAGCCTGATCGACGAAAGTCATGCCGAATTCGGCGAGGCGATCCTTGTCGATTGCCATTCCATGCCGCACGAGGCCCTTGATTCCGTAAGCCCGATCGGCGGGCGTCGGCCCGATGTCGTGCTGGGCGACCGGTTCGGCGCTGCGGCGGCCGGTTCGGTGATCGGACAGATCGAGGCTGCCTTTACCTCGCGCGGGTTGCGGGTCGTGCGCAACACGCCCTTTGCCGGTGCCTATATCGCGCAGCATTATGGCCGACCGTCCCGCAAGCAGCATGCCGTTCAGGTCGAGATCGACCGAAGCCTTTACATGAACGAGAAGACGATCCGGAAATCGCCGGATTTCGACGCGTTCAAGGCGTTGCTGGTCGAGGTGATCGAAGAAATCGCTGAGATCGGGCGTCCGGCAATCGCCAAGATCGCCGCGGAATAGCGTTATCTCAGGGCGCGGCCCTTCATGATCGCATCGCTGCCGAACCGGGCGCGTATCCTGTCTGTCGCGCGTTCGGCCTCTGCCCGCTTTGCGGCGTCCGGATCGAGAAGGTCGCCTTCGCGGTCGGCCTCGCTTGCCGGGCTCAGCTCGCTCAGCCCGACACCAAGAAGCCTGTAGGCCTGACCTTGTTCGACCTGGTCGAACAGGGCGCGTGCGGTGCGGTAGATCGTGTCGGCGACCTGCGTCGGATGATGCAGGCTGTGGCGCCGGGTGATCTGTTTGTGGTTGGCGCGTTTCAGTTTCAGGGTCACGATTCGCCCTGCTGTATCTTTTGCCTTAGCCCGGCCCGATACCTTTTCGGCCATCCGCCAGATGTGACCGTCGAGGATGTCGGGGTCAGAGGTATCTTCGTGGAAGGTCGTTTCGTTCGAGATGCCCTTGATGGGTGCATTGGCCGAGACACGCCGGGCATCTTCGCCGCGGGCAAGGTGCCAGAGCCGGGTTCCCATCCCGCCGAACCTGTCTTCAAGGTCTTGTTTTTCCCAGCGGTGCAGGTCTTCGAAGGTGCGGATACCGGCCTTGTCGAGGCTTTCCTGCGCGGCCGGGCCAATACCCCAGATCAGCCCGACAGGGCGCGGACGCAGGAAATCGACCGTCTCGGCGCGCCCGATCACTGAAAATCCGCGCGGCTTTTCCAGATCCGAGGCGACCTTGGCCAGGAACTTGTTGTGCGACAGACCGATCGAGCCCGTCAGGCCAAGTTCGTCCTTCATCCGCTTCACCAGCTTCGCAAGCATCACCGCGGGCGGCGCTCCGTGAAGGCGCTGGGTGCCCGAGAGGTCCATGAATGCCTCATCGAGGCTGAGGGGTTCGACGACCGGGGTCAGTTCATCCATCATCGCCCGGATCGCGCGGGAGGCGGCGGCATAGGCATCACCGCGCGGCCGGACCACGACGGCATCGGGACACAACTGCAACGCCTTGAACATCGGCATGGCTGATCTGACGCCCTTGATCCGGGCAAGGTAGCACGCGGTCGAGACCACCCCGCGCTTGCCCCCGCCCACGATGACCGGCTTGTCAGCCAGTTCGGGATTGTCGCGCTTTTCGACGCTGGCAAAGAACGCGTCGCAATCCATATGCGCGATCGTGAGGTCGAACAGTTCGGGATGAGTGACGACACGCGGCCGGCGGCATGCCGGGCAGCGGCCCGGCCCTTCGAACATCGTCAGGCAATCTCGGCAGAGGGATGGCATGGCTTTTGCCCGATCGGGGAGGCGATTTGCGTCCGGCAGGAATGTTCCTATTTTATTCCTGATCCGGTCGGAAGGGAACCTTTTCGCGCGATCAGTGTGATCAAAAGGACGGGTGCCGAGGTGACTGAACCATTCCACGGGGCGAAGACCGCAACCTTCATCGGCGATGACCTTCTGATGATCATGCGCGACGACAAGCCGGGGATCGATTTTCCGGCCCATTGGGATTTTCCGGGCGGCGGCCGCGATGAGGGGGAGACGGGGTACCAGACCGCGGCGCGCGAGATGCGTGAAGAGGTGGGTCTCGACCTTGATCGGGCAGAAATCCTGTGGCGCAGACGCCTTCCGTCCGACACGGCGCCCGGCCGCGACAGCTGGTTCTTTGTCGCTCAGTTTCCCGCCGGGGCAGTCGACGACATCCGGTTTGGCGACGAGGGCCAGTTCTGGCGGCTCATGCCCGTGGAAGAGGTTCTGGCGCTTCCTCAGATCGTGCCGTCGCTCGCGCTTCGGCTCCGTCTGTGGCTCGACTTTCGTGCCGGTGGGAATTGATCAGATGTTGGGCCGCGCGGCCTGAGGCGAGTTCAACTCGGCCAGAATGGCTTGAGCGGCCACGGCGGGATTGGCCGCGGTCCAGACCGGGCGCCCGACGACGACGTGATCGGCCCCCGCCGCGATCGCCTGGGCAGGGGTCATGATCCGCTTCTGATCGCCCGCGTCCGAACCGGCGGGGCGGACGCCGGGCGTCACGATCAACCGACCCTCTGCCTGTGGCAGGGCCCGCACGATCGCTGCTTCGTGGGGTGAACAGACGATCCCGTCGGCCCCTGCCTCGAGAGCGCGGGCCGCGCGTTCGGTGACGATATCAACGATATCGCCATCGCGGATCATGCAATCGTCAAGGTCCTGCCTGTCGAGCGAGGTCAGGATCGTGACCGCCAGAATCGAGAGATCCTTGTCGGCCGCACCCTCTTTTGCCGCGCGCACGACATGGGGGTCGCCATGCACGGTAAGCAGGTCGAGATCGAATTGCGACAGGCCCCGCACAGCGGCCTCGACCGTCGCGCCAATGTCGAACAGCTTCATGTCCAGAAAAATGCGCTTGCCATGTTCGGACTTCAGCTCGTTGGCCAAAGCAAGCCCGCCTCCGGTGAGCATCCCCAGACCGATCTTGTAGAAACTGACTGCATCGCCGAGTTTTTCGGCCAGTTCGAGGCCTTGAAGGGCGTTTGGCACATCAAGCGCGACGATCAGCCTGTCATCCGCCATGTCGACCCCCTTTGTTGCAATGCGTATCCTGCGCCGGCTTTGGCGCGTGATCTGCGCAGTGTCAAGGAATGGGGAAAATCGGGGGATCGGCAAAAGGCCACGAAGGATCGTGACGCTGGCACCATTCACAAATCACCAGAGACAACAAAGTAGTCTCTTTCCGATCCCCCTGCGATCCGGGGACCGCGACGTTATAATAGCTGGACGATTGGGCGATTTAAGGGGAAAAACCCCGCTTCGACTTCACAGGTCGCAATCTCTGCAGGAGGCTCGAAAATATGACGAACTACGTGGTTTCTGCCCCAAGAAGTGGCCTGAACTGGACGCGATATTGCGTCGAGCATTTTGTGGGCCATCCGACGCCTGGCAAGAAACTGATCCTGCCGAATGATGACGCGTCGGCCCATGCCTTTGTCCGCACGCATGACGCGCTGTTCATGCGGCCCGATATCGAAGAGGGCCGGGCTTATCGCAAGCTTGATCCGGATGCGATGTCGGGCAATCGCGTCCTTCTGATCGTTCGGGACCCGCTGGAGACGTTCGTCCGCTCTTCGCGCAAGTCCTTTGACCATTTCGCCTGCTTTGCCGGCAATATCCGGTTTCTGGTCGCAGCGAACGCGCCTGAAAAGAAAGTCGTCCACTATGAGGATCTGGTGGCCGATCCCGATGCCATGTTCGACGTGATGACATTCTTCGACCTCGCGCCCGGGCATGGCGCACAGCCGTTGGCTCGGGAACAGGTCGTGGCCCAATGGGATCAGGTGGGCGAAGCCAGTCGTCGATCCTACCAGCGCAAGCAATTCTGGGGTGGTGGCGCCAAGACCCGCAAGAACCCGCTGGATTTCCAGTTCCACCAGAAGAATCTGACAGCGGCGGAAAAGGCCGAGGTCTGGGCATATCTGGACAAGACGCTATCGGAAGACGAGATAGAAATCCTTGCTCGATATCGCAGTTGATGATCTTGCGCAGGCGATTTCCAATCCCCATCTGATGTGTCGAGGCCCGAGGGGTGATGCGCTGCGAAGCAGGCATCCGAAAAGACGGGCGCTTGGAAAAGGAGAAAACCATGGACTTCGAAAAGTTCACGGAGCGGTCGCGCGGTTTCATTCAGTCCGCCCAGACGATCGCCATGCGGGAAAGCCATCAACGCGTTCTTCCCGAACATCTGCTCAAGGCCCTTATGGACGATGACCAGGGGTTGGCAGCCAATCTCATTCGCAGTGCGGGCGGAAGCCCGGAACAGGTGACGCAGGCCGTCGATGCGCTCGTGGCCAAGCAGCCGAAGGTGACCGGCGATGCCGGGCAGGTCTATGTCGACCCGTCGCTGGTGCGTGTTCTGGACGAGGCTGAAAAAGTCGCCAAGAAGGCGGGTGACAGCTTTGTTCCCGTTGAACGGCTGTTGACCGCGCTTGCGCTGGTCAAGACCCGCGCCAAGGAGGCGCTGGAGGCCGGAGCCGTCAATGCGCAAAAGATCAACACTGCCATCAATGACGTGCGCAAGGGCCGCACGGCCGATAGTGCGTCAGCCGAGGACAGCTATGAGGCGCTCAAGAAATACGCGCGCGATCTGACCGAGGCGGCGAGCGAGGGCAAGATCGACCCGATCATCGGCCGCGACGAGGAAATCCGCCGCGCGATGCAGGTCCTGAGCCGTCGGACAAAGAACAACCCGGTTCTCATCGGTGAGCCGGGCGTCGGCAAGACCGCGATCGCCGAGGGCCTTGCCCTGCGGATCGTCGATGGCGACGTGCCGGAATCCCTGCGCAACAAGAAGCTGATGGCGCTCGACATGGGGGCGCTCATCGCCGGCGCGAAATATCGCGGTGAATTCGAAGAACGTCTGAAGGGCGTCCTGAACGAGATCACGGCCGCGGCGGGTGAGATCATTCTCTTCATCGACGAAATGCATGTGCTTGTTGGTGCGGGCAAGACCGATGGCGCCATGGATGCGGCCAACCTGATCAAACCTGCGCTTGCACGGGGCGAGTTGCACTGCATCGGCGCGACCACGCTCGACGAATACCGCAAATACGTCGAAAAGGACGCGGCCCTTGCACGCCGGTTCCAGCCCCTGATGGTCGAGGAGCCGACGGTCGAGGATACCGTTTCCATCCTGCGCGGCATCAAGGAAAAGTACGAACTGCACCACGGTGTGCGGATTTCGGACAGTGCGCTTGTCGCCGCGGCGACGCTGTCGCACCGCTACATCACCGACCGCTTCCTGCCGGACAAGGCGATCGACCTTGTCGATGAGGCCGCATCGCGTTTGCGGATGGAGGTCGACAGCAAGCCCGAGGAACTCGACGCGCTTGACCGGCAAATCCTTCAGATGCAGATCGAGGCCGAGGCGCTGCGTGCCGAGGATGACGATGCCTCGCGTGACCGGCTCGACCGGCTGGAAAAGGAATTGTCCGATCTGCAGGACAAGTCCTCCGAGATGACGGCCAAATGGCAGGCCGAGCGTGATCGCCTGGAAGGTGCGCGCGAGGTGAAGGAGCAACTCGACAAGGCGCGCGCCGAACTCGATATCGCCAAGCGCGAGGGCAACCTCGCCCGTGCGGGGGAGCTGTCTTACGGCATCATCCCCGAGCTGGAGCGCAAGGTGAACGAGGCCGAACAGGCGGAAGACGAAGGCATGATGGTCGAGGAGGCCGTCCGTCCCGAGCAGATCGCCGAGGTTGTCGAGCGCTGGACTGGGATTCCCACGTCCAAGATGCTCGAAGGTGAGCGGGACAAGCTGTTGCGGATGGAGGATCAGCTGCATTCGCGCGTCATCGGGCAGAATGCGGCCGTTCGTGCCGTATCCAACGCAGTGCGTCGGGCCCGTGCAGGTCTGAACGACGAGAACCGTCCGCTGGGATCGTTCCTGTTCCTCGGGCCGACCGGCGTCGGCAAGACAGAGCTGACCAAAGCGGTGGCCGAGTTCCTCTTTGACGACGACAGCGCGATGGTCCGCATCGACATGTCGGAGTTCATGGAAAAGCACGCCGTCTCGCGCCTGATCGGCGCGCCTCCGGGCTACGTCGGTTATGACGAGGGTGGTGTCCTGACCGAGGCCGTGCGGCGCAGGCCCTATCAGGTCGTGTTGTTCGACGAGGTCGAAAAGGCCCATCCTGACGTGTTCAACGTTCTGTTGCAGGTGCTGGATGATGGTGTGCTGACCGATGGTCAGGGCCGCACCGTCGATTTCAAGCAGACGCTGATCGTGCTGACCTCCAACCTTGGCGCGCAAAGCCTGAGCCAGCTGCCGGACGGCGCCGATCCGAGCCAGGCGCGGCGTGACGTGATGGATGCGGTCCGGGCGCATTTCCGGCCTGAATTCCTCAACCGTCTGGACGAGACCATCATCTTCGACCGGCTTGGCCGCGAGGATATGGGCGGCATCGTCGAGATCCAGCTTGGGCTTCTGGAGAAGCGCCTGGCGCGTCGCCAGATTGATCTGGAACTGGATGATGGTGCAAAGAAATGGCTGGCCGAGGAAGGCTATGATCCGGTCTTCGGTGCCCGTCCCCTCAAGCGTGTGATCCAGCGCGCGTTGCAAGACCCGCTCGCCGAGATGCTGCTCTCCGGAGACATCAAGGACGGTGAAAGCCTGACGGTTACCGCTGGGACTGATGGGCTTATCATCGGGGATCGCGTCGGAACCTCGGACCGACCCCGGCCGGAGGATCGCGTCGTCCACTGACGCACCCTGCGCTCAATGAGAAGGCCCCCGTTCCGACGGGGGCCTTTTTTGTTTCCGGATCGCAGTGCGACAAACCGGTGTTCGTCGGCCCGAACCGGACTTCGTTGGGTGAGTCCCGATTGCATGTCCCAAAACGATAAACGTCCCCACCCATTTGGCAGGGGCAGGGACGCGCAGTTGGGTCTCGATCCTGATCAGAAGAGGAAGTTGTCGTCATCCAACTGGAAAGGCCGGATGTCTTCTAGCTCGACGGACACATCGCCCGCAGTGACAATGGTGTCACCACCATCGCGGGAAATCTGAACATCTTTCAGTTCCGAAAGACCAAGGTCGGTCAGGTCCAGCGTGTCGGCCTTGTCAAAGTCGAGGATCTTGTCGTGACCCCCACCTGCGGTCAGAACGAATGTGTCGGTACCGTCGCCGCCGATCATCACATCGTCTCCGGCACCACCGACAAGGATGTCATTTCCGTCACCGCCGATGAGAACGTCATCGTCGTTGCCGCCGTCCATCAGATCGGCACCTGCGCCGCCGACCATGATGTCGTCGCCGTCGCCGCCCAGGCCAGTGTCATCACCCTTTCCAAGAACGATCAGGTCGTCGCCGCCAAGGCCGCTGACGAAATCGGCATCCTTGGCGGTAAAGATGCGATCGTCATCATCACCGGCAATGATGAAGTCGACAACGCCCGACCCGTCAGAGGCCAGAAGGTCTGCCGGGATCAATACCCCGTCGATCACATGGGCAATCCCGTTGGCCGCCTGAATGTCGAGTGCGATGAGGTTCGGATCCGGAATATCGGGGTCTGCGTCCACGAGGCTGACGCCGTCGACCGTCAATGTGCCGCCTTGCAGCGTCTCGACCTCACCCGCCGCAAGGACTTGGCTCGATTGCAGCGATTGGCCCGCAACATGATAGGTCAGCACCTCGGTCAGCAGAGGGATCGGATCGCCGCCGCCCAGCAGCGTCAGGGCGTCGACGATGAAACCGAACGCTTCTTCTTCCGTGCCGCCTGCAAAACCGAGCGTCTCGGCAAGCGCGATGAAAGCCGCGTCGGTCGGTGCGAACACCGTCAGGTCCACCGAGGGATCGGCCAGAACAGCGTCAAGACCGGCCACTTCGGCCGCTGTTCGCAGGATATCGAAGTCGCCGGAATTATCGTCAAAGCCGTCACCCGCAATCACATCCGCGAACGTCGGTGCATCGTTACCGGGCAGATCGCCGGGGAGCAGAACGCGGTCGATCACATGCACGACACCGTTGGTCGCGTCCACATCGGTTGCGATCAGCGACGGATCCAGAAGGTCCGGCTCGGCGTCGCCGAGGGTGGGGAGTTCATCGGCGGAAATCGTTCCGCCCTGAAGCGTTGTTACCTGGCCGGCGGCCGCGATATCGCTTGCAAACTGTTCGCCAGCGGAGACGTGATAAAGGACGACGTCGTTCAGGGTCTCGACCGGGACATTCTCAACAAGAAACGTGGTCACGGCTGCGGTGTCCGACGGATCGCCTGTATAGCCGAGATCGGTGGCCAGGGCGGCAAATGCGTCATTCGTGGGTGCGAACACGGTCAGATCCTGAGACGGATCATTCAGCGTGTTGACGAGATCGGACCCCGGGATGGTCGCATCAAGCAGGGTCAGGACGTCGACTAGAATACTGAAGTTTTCATCGCCCAGGGCGATTTCGGTGACAGTGGACATCGGTCTTACCTATCCGTTGGCTGTGGAACGGACCGTATGCGGCCTCTAAAAAAAATGGCCCGGAGCGTGTGCTCCGGGCCGATTCAAGCGTCTTACATCGGCGGAAGGATCACGGCGTCGATGACATGGATCACGCCATTCGAGGCTTCGATGTCCGCGGCAACAACATTGGCGTCGTTAACCATGACGCCACCCTCGGTCATGATGGTCACGTCTGCACCGTTCACGGTGGTGGCCATCATGTTGTTGGACAGGTCGCCCGACATCACCTTGCCGGCTACCACGTGGTAGGTCAGCACGGCGGCCAGAGCCTCGGGATCTTCAAGAAGACCTTCGACGGTGCCCTCGGGCAGCGCGGCGAACGCTTCGTCCGTCGGTGCGAATACGGTGAACGGACCTTCGCCCTTCAGCGTCTCGACAAGGCCGGCGGCCTCGACGGCGGCGATCAGCGTGGTGAAGTTCCCGGCCTCGACGGCCGTGTCCACGATGTCTTTGGAGTGGCCCGCAGCAAAGGCCGAAGTGGCCATGGCGGTGCTGGCGGTCAGAGCAAGAAACGTTCTGCGAAGCATGAGAAATCTCCCTTTTTGGTTCGCAATGCCGTCATTGGCATCGGGTAGGGAAACGTCCCGGAACACGGACCAGATCACCAAGAAAAACTGCCGAACGTGCTTGACCGAAAGGCTTTGTTCGCTAAGCCAAGCGCCTTTCCGCGATCAAGTCACGAATATGTCAGAGGTGTGTGACGGGGCGTGATCAAATCGCGGCTTCATTTCAGGGAGTCCACGCCATCGTGACGCCACTGAAATCGAAATTACCGCTATACAGCCCATATCTACCGAAGGACCAGAAACGGAGATTTCCCATATGGCGCATCGCTGGACGAATGACCTGACCCGGGCGAATGTGACGCCCAAGCCTCTTTATCTCAATCGCCGGCAGATCATGCGCGGCGCGGCGGGCCTTGGTCTCGCCTCGGCATTTGGCGGCCCGGTTGCTGCGCAGGCCGGTGCGTTGGAACCCAACACCTTCGAAGAGATTACGACCTACAACAATTTCTACGAGTTCGGCACCGGTAAGGAAGATCCCGCCCGCAACGCTGGCGCCCTCGAGATCGAACCGTGGTCGATCAAGGTCGACGGTCTGGTCGACAGTCCGGGCGAGTATTCCCTCGCAGAGTTGCTCGATGGTCTGACCGAAGAAGAGCGCATCTACCGGTTCCGCTGTGTCGAGGCCTGGTCGATGGTGATCCCGTGGCGTGGCTACGAGCTGGCGGATATCCTGACCCGCGTCGGCGTGAAGCCTGAGGCCCGTTATGTCGCCTTCGAAACGGTCGTGCAGGAAGAGAACATGCCCGGCGTGCGTCGCCGCGTTATCCCGTTTCCCTATGTCGAGGGACTGCGGATCGACGAGGCGATGCATCCGCTGACATTGATGGCGACGGGCATCTATGACGAACCGATGCCGAAACAGAACGGTGCGCCGATCCGTTTGGTGGTGCCTTGGAAATACGGTTTCAAGTCGATCAAGTCGATCGTGCGCATCAGCCTTGTCGAAGATGAGCCACCGGCTAGCTGGAACGTGATCAATCCGCGGGAATACGGTTTCTACTCGAACGTGAACCCGACCGTCGATCATCCGCGCTGGAGCCAGGCGACCGAACGCCGGATCGGCGGCGGTCTGTTCGCCTCGCGGCAAGAGACGCTGATGTTCAACGGCTACGAATCCGAGGTCGCATCGCTTTATGAAGATATGGACCTGTCCGAATATTTCTGAGCCATGAGATCCGGCTATTGGCTTCTCGGCCGTGACCTGCCCCCAAGGCAGGGCAGTGGCCGGGGGCAATTCGCCCGAGGGCCGGCCAGTTCTTCCGGATATGTGAAGTTCGCGCTGCCCATACTGCGCATGGCCCGTGGGAGACCGTAACAATTCTGAATTGACGGTGAGGATACTGTCACAGCGGTTCACAAAGTCAGCCGACCATCTCAAGTGGTAACGAACGCAGCATCAGCGCCCGGAGTCCGAAGATGGACAGTGTAAACAGCCTCATTCGAAAAGTTCCGGCATGGAGCCTGTATCTGGCCAGCGCCGGCTGGGCTGCGTGGTTGTTCTATCTGGCGATCACTGGCGGTCTGGGCGTTGAGCCGATCAACGCGCTCGAGCGTGAATACGGCGAGGTTGCGATCAAGCTTCTGATCCTTGGGCTTGCTGTAACGCCGCTGCGCCGCTTCGCCGGGTTGAACCTGATGAAGTTTCGCCGTGCGATCGGCCTCTCGGCCTTCTTCTTCGTTGTGGCGCATTTCCTCGTCTTTGCCGTCCTGGATGTACAAAGCATCGACCGGGTCTGGCAGGAGATCGTCAAGCGACCGTACGTCACGGTCGGCATGGCATCGTTCCTTGCGCTGATCCCTCTGGCGATCACGTCGAACAATCTTTCCGTTCGCCGGATGGGGGGGGTCGCGTGGCGGCGACTTCACAAGTTGACCTATCCTGCCGCCTTTCTCGCCGCATTGCACTACCTCTGGATCGCGAAGGGGTTCGAGATCGAGCCGATTGCCCACGCGGTCGTCATCTTTGCACTGCTGGCCCTGAGGGTTCGACTGCCACGACGACAGGTTGCGGCCTAGGTCATCGCGGGGCCGCGGCTGGCCATGTCCTTGAGCCGACTGAGGGGCCACCCATCACCTGAGCCTGCTGCTCCGATATCTCGACCGGCTGAGCCGGCCTTGCTTCTCGTAGAGGCTTGACTCAGCTACCGGTCCATACGCTATCGTTTGTCAGTATTTTTAATTGTGTTTGGGTGGATTAGCGTAATGTTAAGAACAGTTCTTGGTTCAATCGTTTCTTTGTTTCTTGTTTCGGCTGCATCTGCTGCCACCGTCGATCTTACTGACGAAATATTCGTTCCCGGCTCCGTGACATATGATTCCGCTGGCCCGATCAACGGGTTTCAGGAAGCCGTAGATGGTGTGACCTTTACCTTTGCGACTGGCGGTCAGTTCAGGAATATCGGCGCCTGGACGTCGGTCATCGATCCCGCGGATGCCGCACTTTCGTTCGGTGGGGGAGGGGGGAACGCCTCCAGTTTCACACTGATGGTCTCGGCCGATATTATGCTGACTTCGTTTCTGGGGTTCGCACAGCAGTTCAATACGGGCGCGATCTTTGATGTTACGGGCCTTGGTGTCGCGTCACTGGGGAACAGCTTCGCGACCGAGGGCTTTCTTTTGTCGGGAACGCCCGGTGTGAACAGCTTCATCGGGGGGCCGCTGCAACTCTTGTCGGGGCAGCTCTATACCTTCACCACGACGAACAGCGGCTTCGCCACGCTCAGCCATCTGACCGGCCTTGAGTTCAGCAAGATCGCGCCCATCCCGCTGCCGGCCGGACTTCCGCTTATGTTGCTGGCGCTGGGCGGACTGGCGCTTGTCAGACGACGGGCGTCCTGACCTTCGGTTACATCTATAGACAAGGGCGCCGTCTGGGGCGCCCTTTTCGATTCCCGGGTCGTGATGATTTTTGTTTCCCGTTGTCCCGCCGCTCGCTAGCGTCGCGCGCATGGACCAGACCCGTCGCACCATACTCCTGACGTTCCTTGTATTTGCGCTGGAGCCGCTGCCCTTCGGGGCATGGCTCGCACAGATACCGGATGTGAAGGATGCGATCGGTCTGTCAAAGGCCGAGTTGGCCATTGCCCTGATCGGGCTGCCCATCGGTGTCTTGCCCGCATTGCAGTTCGCAGGGGCGATCCTGTCGCGGTTCGGGCCGCGGCGACTTTTGGCGGTGGCGTTCCCGGCACATGCCTTGGTGGTCTGCCTGCCCCTTCTCGCCTTCAGTCAGATTTCCCTGTTCTTCGCCTTGATCGCCTATGGCGCGCTGATTGCGGTCTTTCTCACAGCGCTGAATGTCTATGCGGGGCGGCTCGAGAAACAGCGGGACGTCGTGATCATGAACCGCGCACATGGGTTCTGGGCGCTTGGTGTCATGGTGGGGT